>NZ_JAYRZM010000001.1:0-1006567 GCF_041916435.1 Phenylobacterium sp.
GTACGTGAGCTGGGTTCAGAACGTCGTGAGACAGTTTGGTCCCTATCTGCCGTGGGTGTACGAAGCTTGAGAGGATCTGTCCCTAGTACGAGAGGACCGGGATGGACACACCTCTGGTGGACCTGTCATGGCGCCAGCTGTGCAGCAGGGTAGCTAAGTGTGGAATAGATAACCGCTGAAAGCATCTAAGCGGGAAACTAACCTCAAAACAAGGCTTCGCCGAGAGCCGTAGTAGACCACTACGTTGATAGGCCAGGTGTGGAAGTGCGGCGACGCATGTAGCTTACTGGTACTAATCGCTCGATCGGCTTGATCGTTCTTAGTTGAACTCATGGGCGCTCTGGTTTGAGCTTCCCAGACATTGATGTCTTCACTGCATCCGTTTCGTTGACCTGGTGGCTATGCCGAGGAGTCCCCACCCGATCCCATTCCGAACTCGGTCGTTAAGCTCCTCTGGGCCGATGGTACTTCGTCTTAAGGCGCGGGAGAGTAGGTCGCCGCCAGGTCTACCAAACGGATGCACGTTCAGACCCTTCAATCACGATCACCGACACCGGCTTCGCCGCGGGGTGGAGCAGCCCGGTAGCTCGTCAGGCTCATAACCTGAAGGTCACAGGTTCAAATCCTGTCCCCGCACCCAAATATCGAAGGCCGTCCTGCGAATGCAGGGCGGCTTTTTTGCGTTTGGGGCCGGCGAAAGCCCGCGGCCGTCAAGGCGACGCAACAATCGGCCGGTATCTGACCCGTTCGGCTTTCGAATGGGGGATTCCTTGGCGAGATATGTTTGGGCGAGCCTGATCTGGCTCGGCGTTTTCCTGGCTTCCGCGGCCGGCGCGCAGGCCGCGCCGCCGCCGCAGCCGAAGCTCGTCGTGGCCCTCGTCATGGACCAGTTTTCCCTCGAGCTGTTCGAACGCTATCGGCCGACCTTCACCGGCGGGCTGAAGCGGCTCTCCGACGGCTGGTCCTTCGCCGGCTACCAGAGCCATGGGGCGACCGAGACCTGCCCCGGCCATTCCACCATCCTGACCGGCGACCATCCGGCCCGCACCGGCATCGTCGCCAACAACTGGTACGACCGCGCGACCGGCTCGAACGTCTACTGCGTGTCCGTCCGCGGCGTGGCCGATCTCACCGCCAGCGGCTCGGCGCTGCTTCGGGTGGACACCCTGGGCGACTGGCTGAACGCGCAGAAGCCGGGCTCGCGCTCGTTCGCGGTGTCCGGCAAGGATCGCGCGGCCATCATGATGGGCGGCCACCACGCCGACGCGGTCTACTGGTGGGCCAACGGCGTCGGCTTTTCGACCTCCCAATACGCCGGGCCGGCCACCGACGAGGTGCTGGCGCCGGCCAAGGCGTTCAATGACAAGACGTTCGCGGCCTGGCGCGCGACGCCGCCCAAGCTCTGGCCGGCCGAATACCCGGATCGCTGCAAGGCCCTGGAGACGCCGCACACCTTCGGGCGCTACGCCTCCGCCGGCGCCCTGCCGCCGCCGATGTCCGAGGGCGCGGAACTGACCGACCTCAACGCGGTCGAAGGCGTGTTCGCCGACCAGCTGCGCGTCTCGCCGCTGTTCGACCCGCTCACCCTGGCCTTCGCCGAGGACATTGTCGAAAGGCGGAAGCTGGGCCGCGGTCCAGGCGTGGATCTGCTGGCCGTCAGCCTGTCGGCCACCGACCACATCGGCCACCGCTATGGCAACGGCGGCCCGGAGATGTGCGTCCACCTGGCGGTGCTGGACGCCGCCCTCGGGCGTTTCTTCGACCAGCTCGACGCGATCGGCGCACCCTATGTCGTGGTGCTGACGGCCGACCATGGCGCGGTGGATGCGGCGGAGCGGCTGGAAACGCCGGCCGAGCGCGTCGACGTCTACCGGGTGGTCGGCGGCCTCAGCGCGCATCTTCGCGAGCGGTTCGACCTGGCCTACGACCCGCTGGCCAACAACGACGCGCGCCAGATCATCCTCAACCTCGGCCCGGCCGACGAGCCCAAGCGCCAGGCCATGATCGACGAGGCGCTGGCCTGGCTGAAGGCCAGACCCGAGGTGGCCGAGGCCTATTCCGCCGAAGAGATCGCCAAGGCGGCCCCGCCCGTCGGCAAGCCGGTGACCGACCTGACCATGGCCGAGCGCTTCAACGAGAGCTACGACCCCGAACGGAGCGGCGACATCATGGTGGCCTACCAGGAGCGGGCGAGCCTGGGCGTTCCGCTGTCGCCGGCCGACAACGTCGCCGGCCACGGCTCGCCCTGGGATCACGACCGCCGCGTGCCGATCCAGTTCTGGTGGCCCGGCGTCGAGGCCGAAGCCGGCTCCGCGCCGATCGAGACCGTCGACATCGCCCCGACCCTCGCGGCCATGATCGGCGTCTCGCCGCCGGCGGTCGACGGCCGCTGCGTCGAGCTGGGGCAGGGCTGCCCGCGCTAGCCCGCCAGCGGACGAGAACGCGCCGCCGCCCCTTCCCGGGCCGGGACGGGGCGGCGGTCGGTCTCTCCTACGCCTGGTTCAGCAGCGCCGTGGCCTCGTCCAGCCGCGCCGCATAGGCCTTCAGGGCGTCCGCGGTGACGCCGATATAGGTGGTCACGTCGTCCCAGCGCTCCTGCTCGATCGCCTCGCGCACGCCCGGCAGGGTCTTGGCGCCGTAGCCGGAGTAGCGCCCGGGCGCGTCGATCATGTTCTTGTACCAGGGCCGGCCCGGCAGGCCCTTGTCGTTCAGGAGGGTCTGGCTGATCGAGCCCATGATCGCCTGCAGCTTGGCGGCCTTGGCCGCCGAAAGCCCGGCGCCCTTGGCGGCGAGCGCCGCATTATAGGCCTCGGCGCTCTTGGTCAGGCCCGCCACCGCCGTGTCGAGCGGCGCGAAGTCGAAGGCCGGAACCGGCTTCAGCGGCGTCGGATCGGCGTGCGACAGCGTCGGGTCCGACGCCAGCTCGAACGCGTGGTCGGCGAGCAGCTTGGCCTGCGCCTGCGCGGCCTCGCGCTTGGTGTCGGCCAGCTTCTCCACCTCGCCGACATAGCGCGCCATCGTCGAGGCCATGTCCGCCGGGTCCTGCAGGGGCAGGGTCGAGTCGGCCGCGGCGATCACCGCGTGGCCCACGGTCTGCGACAGCACCTTTCCGTAGACGAAGCCCGGATCCATGAACTTGGACTGGTGCTCGAAGGTGTCGTAGCGCGAGTGGTAGACGCCGCCGCCGGGCGTCTCGCCGCCGAAGCCCAGGTTCAGCGTGGCCACGCCCAGATGGTCGGCGAACGAGGAATAGTCCGACCCCGAGCCCAGCGGGCCGAGCGGCAGCGCCGAGGACGGATCGGCGGCCGCCTTGGCCATGGCCTTCACCGAAGGCGGCGCGCCGGGGGCGGCGGCTTCCACCATCAGCCTGGCCCGCGCCCGCTCGGTGACCGGCGCGTTGGTCTCCGGATCGGTGACCGTCGCGGCGGTCGTGGTGATGAACTTCGCCAGGTCCGGATGGCCCGAGGCGTGCAGATAGCCGCGCCCGTTGCCGTCGGTGTTGATGTAGATGATCGCCTTCTCTTTCAGCTCGTCGGCGTGCGTCTCGGCCCATTCGGTGGAGCCCAGCAGCATCGGCTCCTCGCCGTCCCAGCTCGTGTAGACGATGGTGCGCTTGGGCTTCCAGCCGGCCTTCACCAGCGCGCCGAGCGCCTTGGCCTCGTCCATCAGCGCCACTTGCCCCGAAAGCGGATCGCCCGCCCCGAACACCCAGCCGTCGTGGTGGTTGCCGCGCACCACCCACTGGTCGGGCCAGGTCGAGCCCTTGAGGGTGGCGATCACGTCGTAGACGGGCTTGAGGCTCCAGTCGGACTTGACGGCCAGGTGCACGGGCGGGCCGCCCGATCCCACGCGGTAGGTGATCGGCAGCGCGCCGCGCCAGCTTTCCGGCACGACCTGGCCGTCCATCGCCGCCATCAGCACCTGGGCGTCGCCGTAGGAGATCGGCAGGGCGGGGATCTTCAGCACGCTGGCGGCCGTCTCCCGCGTCAGCCGCTTGGCGTCCTTGGTCGCGCCCACGCCCGGCGTCAGCGGATCGCCCGGATAGATCATCATGTCCATGGCCGAGCCGCGCTGGATGCCCTGCGGCGGGCGCATCGGCCCGTCCGGATAGACCGCTTCCTGCGCATAGCCGTCGTCGGCCGGGTCGGAATAGATGATGCAGCCGATCGCGCCGTGATCCTGCGCCAGGCGCGGCTTCAGCCCGCGCCAGACCTTGCCGTAGCGGGCGATGACGATCTTGCCCTTCACGCTCACGCCCATCCGCTCGAGGTCCTTGTAGTCCTCGGGCGTGCCGTAGTTGACGTAGACCAGCGGGGCGGTGACGTCGCCGTCGCCCTGATAGGCCAGATAGGCGGGCAAGGCCGGATCCTTGGCCGTGGCGCTGGTGTCGCCGGGGATCGGCTTCTCCTGCAGGGTCGCCGTGAACGGCTTCGGCCCCAGCATCTCCACCGTCTCGCTGATCGGCGTGGGGAAGAGCACCTCGAAGGTCTCGATGCGGGCGTCCCAGCCCCACTTGCGGAACTGCTCCACCTGGAACTCGGCCAGGAACTTGTCGTGCGGCGATCCCACATGGTTGGGCTCGGCGGCCATCAGCTTCATCCAGTCGCGCTGGTCGTCGGCGCTCAGCTTGGCGTCGAAGCTTGCGTTGAGGTCGGTCGGCGGCCCCTTCGCCTGCGCCACGCTCGCGCCCATCGGCGCGGCGAGACCGGCCGCGATAATCAGGGCGATCAGCGGGCGTTTGGACAGGTTGATCATGGGGGCATCCTCCTCAGACTGGCGGCGCCTCGCCGGGCGCCGTGGTGATCCGGCGTGCAAGGCTCGGCGCTCGGCGCACTGGTGGCAACCTTTGATCAGCGGGCTCGCGCCGGCTGTTGTTCTTGATGATCTTGGGCGCGTTTTGGGCGAACTGGTTCGAATTCGAGCGCGCTGCGCGTCGGCCTGATCAAAATCCGTCTCGCCCGGGGCCGGGCCGCCCCGCCCACCGATGCTCAGGACTTGGCGCGGAAGACGACGTATCGCGCGGCCGTGAAGTTCCACATCAGCACCGTGCCCGTGGCGATCACCTGGGCCAGCAGGTAGGGCAGGCCGGCGCGGGCGAGGCCGCCGACGATCAGGGCGTTCAAGCCGAGGCCCACCAGGCCGACCGCGATGAACTTGAACAGGCCCGCGCCGAAGTGCGGCTGGTGGCTGAAGGTGTAGCGGCGGTTGAGCGTGTAGCTGACGGCCGCGGCCACGGCGAAGCCGGCGCTGGTCGCCGCCACCAGCGGCGCGTGCGCCAGCTCCACCAGCGAGATCAGGATCGAATAGTGCACCACCGTCGCCACGACGCCGACCGAGGCGAACCGCAGGAATTCATGCGCCAGGCGGCGCAGGCGCGGATTGTCGGCGAGGAGGGGCAGGGGCGGCATCGGGCGCAATATGGTCCAGACCCGGGCCCGCCGTCATCAACAGAGCTTGACCGTCCAGAAACTTTGTCGCGCGGGCCCGCGGCCCGGCGGGACAAATGGAAAGGGCCGGCGTTTCCGCCGGCCCTCCCACGTTCGATGAACGCGCGATCAGCGCTGGGCCAGCTTGGCCGAGTCGGTCGCGGCCATTTCGCCGGCGCCGTACACCTTGGCCATCGCGGCCTTGACCGTGTCCTTCTTGCAGCGGCCGTAGGCTTCCAGCCGGAAGCTCTCGCTCGAGGTCGCCCGCAGGCACACGCTGCGCGCGGCGGCGGTGATGTCGGACTGGATCTGTTCGGGGGTCTTCGACGTCAGCGACACGCGGACTTCGTGGGCGCTCGCGGGGACGGCGATAGCAGCGGCGACGGCCGCCAGAGCAACAAAACGAACCATTTTTTGCATTCCCGGAAAGGGGGTTGAGATCAACCACCTCCCGGCGCGTTCCTCCGGCCGTGATCTCAACTGAACGTCGATCACTTTGCCTGAGGCGTGAAATGCCGCCGTTCGCGGGCCGCATCAAGCGAAGATTTTGCGATGCAGCATTGCGATGTTGCGGTGCGGCGCAATTGGGCGCCGCTGTCTGTCCGCTAGGCGCCGGTGATCCAGTCGCCCGTCAGGCTCGACAGGGTCACCCCCACCAGGATCATCTGTCCGCCGCCGGTCATGTCGATGACGACGTCCGCGCCCACCTGGCTGACGGTATAGGTCGTGCCGGCGTCCACCAGCACGCTGTCGCCTTCCGCGCGGCTGAAGTCGATCACGCGGTCGATCCCCGCGTCGCCGGAGGTGTGGAAGGTGTCCGCGCCGGCCCCGCCGGAGATGGTGTCGTCGCCCTTGTCGCCCGAGAGCCAGTCGTTGCCGTCGCCGCCGGAAAGGCTGTCGTTGTTCTGGCCGCCGCGCACCCAGTCGTCGCCGGCGCCGCCGTACACGGTGTCCAGCCCCATGTTGCCGTTGACCACGTCGTTGCCGTCGTCGCCGTAGAGCAGGTCCTGGTCCTTGCCGCCGACCACCCAGTCGTCGCCCGCGCCGCCGTGCGCGGTGTCGTTGCCGGCGTTGCCGTTGATGTTGTCGAAGTCGGCGCCGCCCTGGATCACGTCGTTGCCGTCTTCGCCGCGCAGGTAGTCCTGGCCGAGGCCCCCGGACAGGCTGTCGTCGCCCGCCCCGCCGCGCAGGGTGTTGGCCACGTCGTTGCCGGTGATGGTATCGTTCCCCGAGCCGCCGATCGCGTTCTCGATCACCGTCGAATAGGCGATGCCGACGTTGTTCGACCAAGTGTAGGGGCTCTGCGCCAACTGGGTGGCGATGAAGTCGGAGGCCCAGCCGTACTTGCTGCTCCAGTAGGCCACCTGGTCGGCCTCCGACCAGTAGCCGATGCTCGAATAGGCCCCCGGCGTCAGGTCCACGATCGAGCCGCGGGTGAAGTTCGAAAGGTCGAACGTGTCGTTGCCGCCCGCATCGTAGATCGCCTGTACCCACGCGTTCGACTGCGACCAGGTGTAGGTGGTGTCGCCGGCCTCGGTGTTCGGATCGGCGCCGTAGCGCGCCTGGATCGCGGCGATGTCGTAGACCATCGGCGTCGACGGGTAGACCTCCGTCGGAACCGACTGGATGCCGGTCTGGGTCGTCTCGAAGGTCCAGTGAACGTAGCTGTCCCCGTCGGTGTACGACATCACCGTGTTGTTGATGTTGTCGTAGTCGGTCGGCAGGGTCGCGCCGTCTTCGAAGGGGTGCTTCAGGCCCAGCGCGTGGCCGAGCTCGTGGATCAGCACCATGTAGTCGTAGCTGCCCTCGGCGAAGGTCGAGGAGCCGTGGTTGTAGTCGATCCAGACGTCGCCCTGGTATCCCGTGCCGGTCCCCGAGCCCTGGTAGGGCGGGGCGTAGGCGTAGCCCCACACGTTCTCGCCGGCCAGGGAGTCGGTGTTGGTGAACGCCACGCGGATCTGGCCGGGCTCGGTGTCGCTCACCTGCACCAGGTCGATCGCCACCAGCTTGTCCCAGGCCGCCACCGCCTCGGCGAAGCGCGTCACCTGGAACGCGCTCAGGGTGGCGTATTCGGCCTGGTAGGGCTCGTCGCTGGGGCCGTAGCCCGACCACACGCTGGTCGCCGTGGCGGCGCTCCAGGTTACGGTCGATCCGCTCCAGTACTGGTTGGCGTAGAGCAGCGAGTTTACGATCGTGCTCTGGTCCGGAGCGGCCATCCAAGATCCTCAAAGGTGGGGCGGCGAGCGCCACGCCCGTACAACGCGGTCAATCTGCCACGGACAGGACTTGTCCGCCTAGCCGCAGCGGCGACGCAGTGTCCATCGGACGCTTCTGTTCAGTCTGGTCGCGACTGGTGAACAGTCCTTGAAAGTTTCGTCCACGCTGGACTGACGCAACGGCGCTTTCCGACTACTGAAACCGATGCCCGCGATTCCTCCGCCGACCGACGTCGAAGTCGTCATCGTCAGCCCGCCGCGACTGCCGCCCGCTCCGGGCGACGCGGCCTTCGCCGTGGAGCGGCTCGGCCAGCAGGCGCTGGCCCTCGCGCCTCGTCTGGATGACGCGCTGAAGCGGTCGCCCGGCGTCTCCCTGTTCCGCCGCACCGGCAGCGACGCGGCCAATCCCACGATCCAGGGCGTTTCGCTGCGCTCGATCGCGCCCTCCGGCGCCGGCCGCGCGCTGGTCACCCTCGACGGCGCGCCGCAGAACGATCCCTTCGGCGGCTGGGTGATCTGGTCGTCGCTGCCGCCCGAGGGTCTCGCCGGCGTCAGCATCGTGCGCGGCGCGGGCTCCGGGCCCTACGGCGCCGGGGCGCTGACCGGCGTCGTCGCCCTGGAGGAGCGTCCGGCCGTGGACGGGCTCCAGGCGCTGGAGGCTTCCGCCGGGTCCTGGGAGTCCTACCGCCTGGCCATGGCCGGCGGGACGAAGGGCCTGTTCCTCACCGCCGCCGGCTCCACCACCGAGGGCTACACGCCGGTGCGCGGCGCGGCGCGCGGCGCGGCCGATACGCGCGCCGACCTGCATGACGTCTCCGCCTCCGGCCGCTTCCAGCACGAGTTCGGCGACGCCGTCGCCGCCGTGCGCCTCGGCGTCTATCAGGAGCGCCGCGGCGCCGGCCTCGAGGGCGCCAATTCGCTCGATCGCGGCGCCTCGGCCGCCGTCTCGGTCGCCCGGGCGCCGACGCCCGACGCCGGCGGCTGGCGCGCCCAGGCCTGGCTGCGCTCCAGCGACCTGCACAACACCTCCGCCGCCGTCGCCGCCGACCGCTCCTCCACCACGCCGGCCAACGACCAGTATTCGACGCCGGCGGTCGGCTGGGGCCTGAACGCGGCCTGGCGCTCCCGCCTGGCCGATTTCACCTGGGAGCTGGGCGCCGACGCCCGCTTCGCCGAAGGCCGCACCCACGAGCGTTTCCGCAACCTGGGCTCCGGCTTCACCCGCGGCCGCGAGGCCGGCGGCCGCACCGCCGTGGGCGGCGTCTACGCCGAGGCGACCCTGGCCAGGGAGCGGCTGATCCTCACCGGCGGGGCGCGGGTGGACGCCTGGTCCAACACCGGCGCGGTCCGGCGCGAGACCGACCTTTCCACCGGCGCGCTGCTGCTCGACCAGGGCTCGGCCGACAACTCCGGCGTCACCCCCACCGGCCGCCTCGGGGCGCGCTACCGCCTTGTCGAGGGCCTGTGGCTGCGCGGCGCGGCCTACGCCGGCTTTCGCCCGCCCACGCTCAACGAGCTGCACCGGCCGTTCCGCGTCGGCAATGACGTGACCGAGGCCAATGCGGCGCTGAAGCCGGAGACGCTCTACGGCGCCGAGATCGGCCTGCAAGGCGAGGGCCAGGCGCCCTGGTCGCTCACCGCCTTCTACAACCAACTGCAGGACCCGATCACCAACGTCACCATCGGCGTGGGGCCGGGAACCTTCCCGGTCGCGGGTTTCATCCCGGCCGGCGGCGTGCTGCGCCAGCGCCAGAACGCCGGGTCCATCGAGGCCTGGGGGCTGGAGGCGAACCTAGCCTGGGACGTCTCGCCCCAGCTCTCCTTGCGCGCCGCGGCCTCGGCGACCCATGCGCGGGTCGACGGCGGCGCTTCCGCGCCCCAGCTCACCGGCAAGCGCCCGGCCCAGACGCCGGAGGTCACCGCCACCGCCGGCCTCGACTGGTCGCCGCTGGAGCGGCTCACCCTGTCCGCCGACGCGCGCTACGAAAGCATGCGCTACGAGGACGACCTCAACAGCCGCAGGCTCTCGCCCGGGGTGGTCGTCGACGCCCGCGCCGCCTGGAAGGTGCGCCAGGACGCCGAGGTCTATCTGGCCGTCGACAACCTCGCCGACACGGACCTGGAAGTGGCCGAGACCGCCACCGGCGTGGAAAGCTACGCCGCCCCGCGCGCCGTCAGGGTCGGCTTCTCCCTGAGGCGCTGAAAGCGGCCGGCGGCTATTCCGCCGGCGTCTTGGCGCTGTCGGCCTGCACCGCGGCGGTGATCGCCTCGACCAGCTCGGGGCGGATGTTCTGCGCGCCCTTCTCCATCATGTGCTGGGCGATGCGCGCGCCCACCGCCGCCTGCATGGCGGCGGTGAAGGTGGTCTTGTTCTCGCCCACCCAGGCCATCGAGGCCTCGCGGTTGACGTTCAGCTCCTGGAAGCGCGGCGCCACATAGCGCGCGATCAGCTCGTAGGAGCGCTTGGTCGCCTCCCAGGGCGCCCAGTTGTGCGCCATCAGCAGGAAGCAGCCGAAGCCGCCGGACTGGTCGGCCAGTTGCTGGATGCGCGCGGCCGCGTCGTCCGGCGTGCCGATGATCGCCATGCCGCTGTCCACCATGGCCGCGACCGGGTCGCTCACGCCCTCGGGCACCAGCGGCAGGTTGGCGATCTCCTTGAAGTAGTAGATCCACTTCTCCAGGCCGAAGCGCACGTCCTCCATGGCCTTCTCGCGGGTCTCGGCGATGTGCATCGGCCCCACCAGACGCCAGGCCGAGCGGTCCATGGTCTGGCCGAACTCGGCGGCCCGCTCCTCGGCGATCGCCCAGTTGGAGGCCAGGGCGTTGAACGCCGCCGTCGAGGTCGCGCCGATGGAGAGCAGGCCCGCCCCGTGCTTGCCCGCCGCCCGCGCGCCGGTGGGTGAGACCTGGCTGGCGACCGCGATCTCCACGCCGGGCCGCGAATAGGGCGTCATCTGTAGGCGCGCGTTGATCAGCTCGAACCACTCGCCCTTGTAGGTCACCGTCTCGCCACGCAGCAGCGGGACCAGCACGTCCAGCGCCTCGTCCATCCGGTCGCGCTGCTTGGCCACCGGAATGCCCATCAGGAACGCGTCGGACACCAGCGAGCCGGGGCCGACGCCGAACATCACCCGCCCGCGGGTCATGTGGTCGAGCTGGTTGATGCGGTCGGCCAGCATCATCGGATGGTGGTAGGGCAGGGACGACACCCCCGTGCCCAGGCGGATGTGCTTGGTGCGCTCGGCCGCTGCGGCGATGAACACCTCCGGCGAGGCGATCAGCTCATAGCCGGCCGAGTGGTGCTCGCCGATCCAGGCTTCGTCGTAGCCGAGCTTGTCCATCCACTCGACCAGCTCCATGTCCCGGTGCAGGGCCAGGGTCGGGTTCTCGTCGACCGGGTGGAAGGGCGCGATGAAGGCGCCGAAGCGCAGCTTGGGTCCGAACACGAATACCTCCCTGGAGCGCGGGCCGCGCCTTATCAGCGATCACCATAGCCGCGCGCTGCGGCGCTGCGCCAGATGCCGTCACGGCAATTCATGCTAGGGAGCGGCGCTCGAAGAGGCACGCCGAAGAGACACGGTTTGAACTATCGCCACGCCTTCCACGCCGGCAATTTCGCCGACATCGTCAAGCACGCCGCCGTCCTGGCCGTGCTGGAGCGCCTGACCGGCGCCAAGGGCCCGCTCAGCGTGATCGACACCCACGCCGGCCGCGGACTCTACGACCTGGCCGGCGCCGACGCGCGCCGTTCCGGCGAGGCGCGGGAGGGAATCCTGCGGCTGATGGACGAGGCCGCAGCGCCCGCCGCCTACGGTCCGCTGAAGGCCGCCGTGCGCGAGCTGAACGGCGCCGGCCCGGTCCGCCGCTATCCAGGTTCGCCCTGGCTGATCGCCCGCGCTCTGAGACCTGGCGACAGCTATCTGGGCTGCGAGCTCAATCCCGAGGAGCACGGCGCCCTGCGCGCGGCGCTGGGGGATCGGCGGGGCGTCGAGACGCTGCGCGCCGACGGCTTCGCCGAGGCGCCGGTCCGCTGCCCCGCCCGGGGCGCGGCGCTGGTGCTGATCGACCCGCCGTTCGAGAAGCCCGACGACTACCGCCGCATCGTCGAGACGGTCCGGGCCGTGCGCGCGCGCAACGCCGCGGCGGTCGTCGCCATCTGGCTGCCGTTGAAGGACCTGGAGACTTTCGACGCCTTCCTGCGCGACCTGGAGGACGCCGAGCCCGGCCCGGTGCTGGTGGCCGAGACGCGCATGCGCCCGCTCTCCGATCCCATGAAGATGAACGGCTGCGCGATGGTGTTCGTGAATGCGCCCGCCGGTCTGGAGGCCGACCTCGCCGACATCTGCGCCTGGCCCGCCAAGGCCCAGGGCGAGGGCGGCCAGGGCAAGGTCTGGCGGCTCTGACGCCGGTTTGATCACGCCGCCGCCGCAGTTCGCCTTTTGCGGTTGCGAGATCATCGGCTATGCTGTGCTGCACCGCACAATTCAGCGCAGATGCAGGAGCCGCCTATGGTCGAGTTTTCTGGCATGTGGAAGGAGCGGGCCGACGCGCTCGCGAAGTTGGAAACCGCGATGCGGCTTCCTGTTGGCGCGGTTTCACCGCTTTGGATGATGTTCGCCGGCGCCGCCTCGGCCGGCGTGGCCTACTGGTGGATGGCGCGCCTGGCCAAGCCCGTGAACCTGGAGGCGCTGATGGCCATGCCCCGGCGCCTGCCGCTGCTGGACGTCGCGCCCGCGGTGGACGCCGAGATCGAGACCGAAGCCCTCGAAGCCGAGGCCTTCGCGCCGGAGCCCGCCCCCGAGCCGGTGGTGGAGGAGCTCGCTCCTGCTGAGCCCGAGGCGCCCGAGCCCGCGGCGATCGTGGTCGAGGCGCTCGCCGAGGTCGTCGAAGTGGTCGCCGAGCCCGTGGTCGAGGCCGCTCCCGAGGTCGCCGAGCCGGTGGTGGAAGCCGCGCCCGAGCCCGCCGCGCCCGAAGCCGCCGTGGTCGAGCCGCCCGCGCCGGTCGAGGCCGCTCCCGCGCCCGTCGCCGAGGCCCCTGCGCCCGAGCCGGTGAAGGCCGCGCCCGCCAAGTCCGCCGCCGCCAAGCCGGCGACGACCAAGGCCGCCGCCGCGTCCAAGCCGCCGGCCAAGAAGAAGCCCGCCGCCGCCAAGCCGAAGGCCGCCGCCAAGCCCGCCTCGGAGAGCTAGTGGCGGCGCGCGCGCCGAGCGCGTAAGCATCTGGCCTCGAAGACGGGGCGGGAGGCGGCGCGGTCCTGGGCGTGAAGCGTGCGTTCGACATCCTGATCGCCACGGCGGCGCTGGCCTGCCTGTGGCCGCTGCTGCTGGCGATCGGCCTGATGGTGCGGGCGGATTCTCCGGGACCGGCCCTGCACTGGTCGCGGCGGGTGGGCCGCGACAACGTCATCTTCCGCATGCCCAAGTTCCGCACCATGCGGATCGACACGCCGGACGTGGCCACCCACCTGCTGGAGGATCCCGATCGCTGGATCTCCCCGCTCGGCCGCATCCTGCGCCGCACCAGCCTGGACGAGTTGCCCCAGCTCTGGAGCGTGCTCGTGGGCGACATGAGCCTGGTGGGCCCCAGGCCCGCCCTCTTCAACCAGGACGACCTGGTGGCCCTGCGCACCGAGGCCGGCGTCCACCGCCTGCGCCCGGGCGTCACCGGCTGGGCCCAGATCAACGGCCGCGACGAGCTGCCGATTCCGGAGAAGGTGCGCCTGGACGCGGCCTATCTGCAGCGCCGCTCCATGGCTTTCGACCTCTTCATCATCCTGCGCACGTTCTCTTCGGCGGCGAAGGGCGCGGGCGTCAGCCACTGAGCGCGCCGATCACGCACCTTTGGTCTCAACCTTCACCGGGCGGATTGACGCTGTATCGAACCGCCGGGCAATCTCGCGCGCCTGAGCCAAGACGCAGGAAAGGTGAGTGGATGACCAAGCTTACAGGCGGACGGCGTTTCGGATGGGTGGTCGCGGGCGTGCTTGTCGCGGCGAGCGCGAGCGCGGCTCTGGCGGCCACGGCGGCCCAGAACGCGGTTTCCGCGCGGCAGGAGAACTTCAAGCACCTGGGAGGCGCGTTCAAGACCATCAACGACGAGCTGAAGGGCGGCTCGCCGGACATGGCCAAGATCGGCGCCGCCGCGGCCCAGATGGATCAACTCGCCGCCAAGGTTCCGACCTGGTTCCCGAAGGGAAGCGGCGTGGAGTCCGGCGCCAAGACCCGCGCCCTGCCTGAGGTCTGGTCCGACGCCGCCGGCTTCGCCGCCGCCGAGCGCAACCTCCAGACCGAGGCGGCCAAGCTCGACAAGGTCGCCTCCAGCGGCGATCTGGCGGCCCTGCGCGCCCAGGTGAAGGCCACCGGCGGAACCTGCAAGTCCTGCCACGACAAGTACCGCGCGCCGGAGAAATGACCGACGCCGTCGCGCCCGCCGTCCGCGGCCGGCTCTGGGACCTGCCCACGCGGGTGACCCACTGGTCGCTCGTCGGCTTGGTGGCGTTCTCCTGGTGGTCGGCCGAGACCGGCCACATGGATTGGCACCGCTGGTCCGGCTACACGGTCCTGGGCCTGCTGGTCTTCCGCCTCTTCTGGGGCTTCGCCGGCTCGTCCACGGCGCGCTTCGCCAGCTTCGTGAAGGGGCCGGGCGCGGTGCTCGCCTATGCGCGCACGCTCGGGCGGCGCGAGCCGTCCGAGAGCGCGGGCCACAATCCGCTGGGCGCGCTCAGCGTCATCGCCCTGATCGCGGCCCTGATCGCCCAGGTGGTCTTCGGCCTCTTCGCGGTGGACGTCGACGGCCTGGAGTCCGGGCCGCTGTCGACCTTCGTCGATTTCGACACCGGCCGCGTGTTCGCCGAGCTGCACGAAACGAGCTTCAACATCCTCGTCGTCCTGATCGGGCTGCACCTGGCGGCGATCGCCTATTACCTCGTCTACAAGCGCGAGAACCTCGTGCGGCCCATGGTCACCGGCTGGCGGGCGTTCACGTCCGCCGCGCCGCAGGTGCGCTTCGCGCCGGCCTGGCTGGTCCTGGTCGGGATCGTCCTGGCCGTCGCGGTCGCCTGGTTCGTGGCCAAGGGCCTGAGGATCTAGCGGCGGCTCAGCCCGCCGCGTCGCGCAAGCAGCTCAGCCAGGCGTCCTCGCGCGCCTTCTCGGCGTCGCGCAGGGCGGCCTCGGCGTCGCGCACCGCCGCGTCGTGCTTGCGCCATTCCAGCACCGCGCCTTCACGGGCGGAGCGGGCCGCCTCCATGGTGGGGAAGCGGGCCAGCACCGCGCGCACGCTGTAGGTCACCGGCGGGCCCACGGTTTCGCGGTCGGGGTAGAAGCCCGTGACCGAGTCGCCGGTCTCCGTCTCCACGTGGAAAACGTCGGCCCAGCCCGCGTGGTGGCGCATCAATGCCCAAGGCCGTTCGATCCCTTTGCTCACCGCATTCTCCTTAGAACCTCGCCGAATCCGTCGCCGGTCGGCCGGTTGCAAACTAACGCGCCGTCGTGACGGGTCCAACGCCGCCGCGCCGATTTCCGCTTTGCCATAGTTCAGGTTCCATGGAAAAGCTCGGTCATTGCATTGATCCATTTCATTGATGCTTGGAGCGATCATGACGGATTTCGTCGTCGGCGCCCGGTTCTGCGGGCCGCCCAATTCCGGCAACGGCGGTTATGTGGCGGGTGTTCTGGCCCGCGACCTGGAG
Source organism: Phenylobacterium sp. (assembly GCF_041916435.1). GTDB lineage: Bacteria > Pseudomonadota > Alphaproteobacteria > Caulobacterales > Caulobacteraceae > Phenylobacterium. The sequence goes on from NZ_JAYRZM010000001.1 coordinate 15,327, forward strand.
GGGCCGGTCAAGGCCGTGATCCGCGCCCGCGTGCCGCTCGATACGCCCCTGAGCCTGAAGACCGAGAACGGCGAGACGCTGATGCTCGACGCCGAGGGCGCGCTGATCGGCAAGGGCGAGGCCGCCGACGCCGGCCAGCTTCCCGAGCCTCCCGCCGCCCCCGGCCTGGAGGCGGCCCAGGCGGCCGCGGCGCGCCATCCGGGCCATGGCCAGCGGTTCCACCCCATCTGTTTCTCCTGCGGGCCCGAGCGCGAGGAGGGCGACGGCCTGCGCGTGTTCGTCGGCCAGCTTGAAGGCGCCGAGCCCGGCGTCAGCGCCGGCCCCTGGACGCCGCACGCCGCCTTCGCCGACGAGGACGGGCTGACGCCGGTCGAGGTGATCTGGGCCGCGCTCGACTGTCCGGGCTACTTCGCCTGGGTGATCAAGGAGGGCCGCCATGGCGCGCTCCTGGGCACCATGACCGGCGAGGTCCTGCGCCGTCCCGCGGCCGGGGAGCCCTGCATCGTCACCGCATGGCCGCTGGAGCGCGACGGGCGCAAGGAGTTCGCGGGCGTTGCCTTGTTCAGCGCCTCGGGCGAACTTCTCGCCCGAGCCCATCAGGTGTGGATCATGATGGGCCCGCCGCCCCAGGCGGCCGCGGCGCCCGTCGTGGCGGCGCAGGCCTGAGGCGCGAACGGGCGAAAGCAACAAGAAGAGGGCAGGGCGGATGACCCCGGCGTCGGTTTCGGATTATCGCGAGCTGGCGCGGCGGCGCCTGCCCCACATGTTCTTCGAATACATCGACGGTGGCGCCTACGCCGAGGTGACGCTGGCCCGCAACGTCGCCGACATGCAGGCGCTCGCCCTGCGCCAGCGGGTCATGCGCGACATGACCGAGGTGGACATGAGCGTCGAGGTGGTGGGCCAGAAGCTCGCCATGCCGGTGGGGCTGGCGCCGGTGGGCATGGCCGGCATGTACGCCCGCAGGGGCGAGGTGCAGGCGTCGGCCGCCGCCGCCGAGGCCGGCGTGCCCTTCTGCCTGTCCACCGTCGGCGTCTGCACGCCCGAGGAGGTGGCCGCCGGCTCGGGAACCCCGCCCTGGTTCCAGCTCTACATGCTCAAGGACCGGGGCTACATGAAGGAGCTGCTGGCCCGCGCCCGCGACGTGGGTTGCCCGGTGCTGGTGTTCACCGTCGACCTGCCGCTGCCGGGCGCCCGCTACCGCGACGCCCGCTCCGGCTTCGCCGGCAGGGGCCTGAGCGGCCAGATCAACACCGCCTGGCAGGGGATCACCCACCCCGACTGGACCTGGGACGTCTTCGTGAACGGCCGGCCCCACACCCTGGGTTCGGTGGCCGGCGCCATTCCGCAGGGGCGCAGCGTCACCGACTTCCTCGGCTGGATCGCCCGCAACTTCGACCGCTCGGTCACCTGGGCCGATATCGACTGGGTGCGCCAGATCTGGGACGGGCCGATCATCATCAAGGGCGTGCTCGACGCCGAGGACGCCCGCGACGCGGTCAAGGCCGGCGCCCAGGGGATCGTGGTCTCCAACCACGGCGGCCGGCAGCTCGACGGCGTGCGCTCCAGCGTCGCGGCCCTGCCGCGCATCGTCGACGCCGTCGGCGCGGACCTGGACGTGTTGATGGACGGCGGCGTGCGCTCCGGTCTCGACGTGCTCAAGGCCCTGGCGCTGGGGGCCAAGGCCTGCCTGGTCGGCCGCGCCTGGGCCTTCGCCTTGGGCGCGGGAGGCCGGCCCATGGTTTCGCGGATGCTCGGCACCCTGAAGAGCGAGTTGGCGACCGCCATGGTGCTGACCGGCTGCAATCGCGCGCGAAACGCCGATCGGACGCTGCTGGACGCTGCAGATTAGAAGATCATTTCAATGTGATGGGCTGGGCCCCATCGACAAGGCATGATCTTGCCGGGTAAATGCCCGTTCCAGCAGCGCATTGGACGACCGGTCACGCCGGCCGTCTAAACGCGCGCCTATAGCAGTGGGAAGGTCCGAATGGGGGCGCCTGAACGGCAAGGTCTGTACGACCCGCGTAATGAACACGACGCATGCGGCGTTGGCTTCGTAGCCAATATCAAAGGCCGCAAATCGCACGACGTGGTCACCGCCGGGCTGCAGATTCTGCTGAACATCGACCACCGCGGCGCCGTCGGCGCCGATCCGCTGGTGGGCGACGGCGCCGGGATTCTGCTGCAGATTCCGGATGCGCTCCTGCGCGACTGGGCGTCCAAGGAACAGGTGGAGCTCCCCCCGCCCGGCGAATACGCCGTGGCCATGTGCTTCCTGCCGAGCGACGCGGCCGCCCGCAGCCTCGCCGTCGAGAAGTTCGAGCACTTCCTGCGCGTCGAGAAGCAGCCGCTGATCGGCTGGCGCGACGTGCCGGTGAACACCGACGGCCTGGGCAAGGCCGTGCTCGACGAGATGCCGGTGATCCGCCAGGCGATCGTCGGCCGCGGGCCGAACGTGAAGAACCAGGACGCGCACGAGCGCAAGCTCCTGGCCGTGCGCAAGCAGACCCAGAACCCGCTGGCCCAGCTCGCCGAAAAGAACAACCTGCCGGGCCTGACCGACTTCTACATGCCGTCGTTCTCGACGCGCACGGTGGTCTACAAGGGCCTGCTCCTGGCCGGCCAGGTGGGCGGCTTCTACGAGGACCTGTCCAACCCGCTGACGGTGTCGGCCCTGGCGCTGGTCCACCAGCGGTTCTCCACCAACACCTTCCCGTCCTGGAAGCTGGCGCACCCCTATCGGTTCATCGCCCACAACGGCGAGATCAACACCGTCCGCGGCAACGTCAATTGGATGAACGCGCGCCGCCGCACCCTGGAATCCGACCTCCTGGGGCCGGACCTGGACAAGATGTGGCCGCTGATCCCGCACGGCCAGTCCGACACCGCCTGCCTGGACAACGCCCTGGAGCTCCTGCTCGCCGGCGGCATTCCGCTGGCGCACGCGGTGATGATGCTGATCCCCGAGGCCTGGGCCGGCAATCCGCTGATGGATCCCAAGCGCAAGGCCTTCTACGAGTATCACGCCGCCCTGATGGAGCCGTGGGACGGCCCCGCGGCCGTGGCCTTCACCGACGGGCGCCAGATCGGCGCGACCCTCGACCGCAACGGCCTGCGTCCGGCGCGCTTCGTCATCACCGACGACGACATGGTGATCATGGCCTCCGAGGTCGGCGTGCTGCCGGTTCCGGACGAGAAGATCGTGCGCAAGTGGCGCCTGCAGCCCGGCAGGATGCTGCTCATCGACACGGAAGAGGGCCGCATCATCGAGGACGAGGAGATCAAGCGTCGCCTCGCCGAGGAAGAGCCCTACGAGGAGTGGCTGGCCGAGACCCAGTTCAAGCTGGAAGAGCTGCCCGACGTCGACGAGCCGGAGCCCGAGCTGGTCAACGATCCCGCCCCGCTGCTCGATCGCCAGCAGGCCTTCGGCTACACCCAGGAAGACATCCAGTTCTTCCTCGAGCCCATGGCCAAGGCCGGCGAGGACCCGATCGGCTCGATGGGCGCGGACACGCCGATCGCCGTGCTCTCCAAGCGGCCCAAGCTGCTCTACGAGTACTTCAAGCAGAACTTCGCCCAGGTCACCAACCCGCCGATCGACCCGATCCGCGAGGAGCTGGTGATGAGCCTGGTGTCGATGATCGGCCCGCGCCCGAACCTGCTGGGCCGCGAGGCCGGCACGCACAAGCGCCTGGAAGTGGCCCAGCCGATCCTCGCCAACGCGGACGTGGCCAAGATCCGCTCGATCAGCGAACTGCTCGACGGCTCGTTCCGCACCGAGACGCTGGACGCCACCTGGCCGGCCGAGGAAGGCGCGGTGGGGCTGGAGCGGGCGCTCGAGCGCCTGTGCCGCGAGGCCACCGACAACGTGCTGGCCGACAAGAACATCCTGATCCTGTCGGACCGGGCGGTTTCGGCCGACCGCATCCCGATCCCGGCGGCCCTGGCCACCGCGGCGGTGCACCACCACCTGATCCGCCAGGGCCTGCGCATGCAGACCGGCCTCGTCATCGAGACCGGCGAGGCGCGCGAGGTGCACCACTTCTGCGTCCTGGCCGGCTACGGCGCCGAGGCGGTGAACCCCTATCTCGCCTTCGAGACGCTGGAGCAGATCCGCGTGCGCAGCGGCCTCGAGCTGTCCGCCTACGAGGTGCGCAAGAACTACATCAAGGCCGTCGGCAAGGGCATGCTGAAGGTGATGTCCAAGATGGGCATCTCCACCTACCAGTCCTATTGCGGCGCGCAGATCTTCGACGCCGTGGGCCTGTCTTCGGCGCTGGTGGAGAAGTTCTTCACCGGCACCGCCACGACCATCGAGGGCGTCGGCCTGTTCGAGATCGCCGAGGAGGCGGTGCGCCGCCACCGCGACGCGTTCGGCGACAACCCGATCTACAAAACCATGCTGGACGTGGGCGGCACCTACGCCTTCCGTCTGCGCGGCGAGGCCCACGCCTGGACGCCGGAATCGGTCTCCAAGCTGCAGCACGCCGTGCGCGGCAATCTGCCGGACGAGTACCGGCAGTTCGCCGCGAGCATCAACGAACAGTCCGAGCGCCTGCTCACCATCCGCGGCCTGATGAAGTTCAAGCCGGAGGCGGGGCCGATCCCGCTGGAGGAGGTCGAGCCGGCCAGCGACATCGTCAAGCGCTTCTCCACCGGTGCGATGAGCTTCGGCTCGATCAGCCGCGAGGCCCACACCACCCTGGCGCTGGCCATGAACCGCATCGGCGGCCGGTCGAACACCGGCGAGGGCGGCGAGGAGCCTGATCGCTTCAAGCCCCTGCCCAACGGCGATTCCATGCGCTCGCGGATCAAGCAGGTGGCGTCCGGCCGCTTCGGCGTGACGACCGAGTACCTGGTCAACGCCGACGACATCCAGATCAAGATGGCCCAGGGCGCCAAGCCCGGCGAGGGCGGCCAGCTTCCGGGCCACAAGGTCGACAAGAACATCGCCCGGGTGCGCCACTCCACCCCGGGCGTGGGTCTGATCAGCCCGCCGCCGCACCACGACATCTATTCGATCGAGGATCTGGCCCAGCTCATCCACGACCTGAAGAACGTCAATCCGGCCGCCCGCATCTCCGTGAAGCTGGTCTCCGAGGTGGGCGTGGGCACCGTCGCCGCGGGCGTCTCCAAGGCGCGCGCCGACCACGTGACCATCTCCGGCTTCGAGGGCGGCACCGGCGCCTCGCCGCTGACCTCGCTCACCCACGCCGGCTCGCCCTGGGAGATCGGCCTGGCCGAGACCCAGCAGACCCTGCTGCTCAACGGCCTGCGCACCCGCATCGCCGTGCAGGTGGACGGCGGTCTGCGCACCGGCCGCGACGTGGTGGTCGGCGCCCTGCTCGGGGCCGACGAGTTCGGCTTCGCCACCGCGCCGCTGATCGCGGCCGGCTGCATCATGATGCGCAAGTGCCACCTGAACACCTGCCCGGTGGGGGTGGCCACGCAGGATCCGGTGCTGCGCGCGCGCTTCACCGGCCAGCCCGAGCACGTGATCAACTACTTCTTCTTCGTGGCCGAGGAAGTGCGGGCGATCATGGCCGAGCTGGGCTTCCGCACCTTCAACGAGATGGTCGGCCGGGTCGACCGGCTCGACATGCGCGAGGCGCTGGACCACTGGAAGGCCTGCGGCGTCGACCTGTCGCGCATCCTGCATTCGGCCCCGATGGAAGCCGCCAAGGGCCTCTGGAACCTCGACCGCCAGGACCATGGCCTCGACAAGGCCCTGGACCACAAGCTGATCGCCGAGGCCGAGCCGGCCCTGGAGCGGCGTGAGCCGGTGCGGATCGAGACCACGATCCGCAACATCAACCGCACGGTCGGCGCGATGCTCTCCGGCGAGGTCGCCAAGCGCTACGGCCACGCGGGCCTGCCGGAGGACACCATCGCCGTGCGCCTGACCGGCACCGCCGGCCAGAGCTTCGGCGCCTTCGCCGCGCGCGGCGTCTCGCTGGAGCTGACCGGCGACGCCAACGACTACGTCGGCAAGGGCCTGTCCGGCGGCCGCGTCGTCGTGCGCCAGCCGACCGGATCGAGCCGCAAGCCGACCGAGAACATCATCGTCGGCAACACCGTGCTCTACGGCGCCATCGCCGGCGAGGCCTACTTCGAGGGCGTGGCCGGCGAACGTTTCGCCGTGCGCAACTCCGGCGCCGTGGCGGTGGTCGAGGGCGTGGGCGACCACGGCTGCGAGTACATGACCGGCGGCGTCGTGGTGGTGCTGGGCGAGACCGGCCGCAACTTCGCCGCGGGCATGAGCGGCGGGGCGGCCTACGTCTACGACCCCGAGGGCCGCTTCAAGGATCTGGTGAACCCGGCGATGGTGGACCTGGAGCCCGTCGCGCCGGCCACCTCCAACGACGATGAGGACGCCGAGGGCCGGCCCAGCCAGCGCTCGGTCTCGGCCGAGAACAGCGGCATGGGCGACATGCTCGCCTACGACGCCGAGCGGCTGAAGATCCTGATCGAGCGCCACCTGCTCTACACGGGCAGCGAGCGCGCCCGGGAGATCCTGGACAACTGGGACGAGGCGGTCGGCCGCTTCGTGAAGGTCATGCCCAGGGATTACCGCCGGGCGCTGAAGGATCTGGCGGCCGAACGGGCCGCCGCGTCCGCCGTCGCCGCCGAATAAGCATTCAAGTTTAGGAGAAACCGAGATGGGCAAGCCCACCGGCTTCCTCGAAGTCGAGCGCCATGACCGCGGCTACGAGCCGGCCAAGGAACGCCTGAAGACCTGGAACGAGTTCGTCGTCCCGCTGCCGGCTCCCGAGCTGAACCAGCAGGCGTCGCGCTGCATGAATTGCGGGATTCCGTACTGCCACCAGGGCTGTCCGGTGAACAACCAGATCCCGGACTTCAACGACCTGGTCTATCGCGACCAGTGGCGCGAGGCCCTGGACAACCTGCAGTCCACCAACAACTTCCCGGAGTTCACCGGCCGGGTCTGCCCCGCCCCGTGCGAGGCCTCCTGCACCCTGAACATCCAGGACACGCCGGTGACCATCAAGACGATCGAGTGCGCGATCGTCGACAAGGGCTGGTCCGAAGGCTGGATCGCCCCGCAGATGTCGCCCCGCGGCACCGGCAAGCGGGTGGCGGTGGTCGGCTCGGGCCCGGCGGGCCTGGCCTGCGCCCAGCAGCTCGCCCGCGCCGGTCATGCGCCGACCGTGTTCGAGAAGAGCGACCGCATCGGCGGGCTGCTGCGCTACGGCATCCCCGACTTCAAGATGGAGAAGCACCTCATCGACCGTCGCATCAAGCAGATGGAGTCCGAGGGGGTGATCTTCCGCACCAACTTCGAGATCGGCGTGACCGTCTCGGTGGAGCGGCTGCTGGACGACTACGACGTGATGGTGATGGCCGCCGGGGCCGAGAACCCGCGCGACCTGCCCGTGCCGGGCCGCGAGCTGGACGGCGTGCACTTCGCCATGGACTTCCTGCGCCAGCAGAACAAGCGCGTGGCGGGCGACCCCGAGGACGTGGCTGCGCCTGGCGGCACGATCTCGGCCAAGGGCAAGCACGTGGTGGTGATCGGCGGCGGCGACACCGGCTCGGACTGCATCGGCACGTCCAACCGTCAGGGCGCGGCCTCGGTGACGCAGCTCGAGATCATGCCGCAGCCCCCGGTGAAGGAGAACAAGCAGATGACGTGGCCGGACTGGCCGCTGAAGCTGCGCACCTCCTCCAGCCACGAGGAGGGCTGCGAGCGCGACTTCGCCGTGGCCACCAAGCGGGCGCTGGGCTCGAACGGCAAGCTCGAGGCCATCGAGTGCGTCCGCCTGGAGTGGGTGGACGGCAAGATGACCGAGGTCGCCGGCAGCGAGTTCCAGATCAAGGCCGACCTGGTGTTCCTGGCCATGGGCTTCGTCGGCCCGCGCCATGAAGGGCTGGTGAGCCAGGCCGGCTGCGAGCTCGACGGCCGCGGCAACGTCAAGGCCGACACCAACGACTACCGCACCTCCACGCCCAAGGTGTTCGCCTGCGGCGACATGCGGCGCGGCCAGTCGCTGGTGGTCTGGGCGATCCGCGAGGGCCGCCAGTGCGCCCAGGCGGTGGACGCCTACCTGATGGGGGCGAGCAAGCTGCCCCGATAGGGCGGCCCCCGCTCAGGGCTGCAGGACGTAGGTTCCCGGCGCCGGCTCCAGCGGCGGGCAGCCGGCGTCCGCCGCGCCCATCGGCGGCGGGGCGACGCGCCCCGAGCTCGCCGTCTTCAGGAAGTCCGACCAGGCGAGCCACCAGGAGCCCTCGCGCATCTCCGCCAGGCCGAGCCAGGTGTCGGGCGGGATGTAGCGGCTGTTCTCGGCGCGCCGGCCGATGCGGTAGCGGCGGCCGCGGTGGCCGGGCTCGGAGACGATGCCGGCGTTGTGCCCGCCGTTGGTGAGCACGAAGGTCGTCTCGTTGTCGGTGAAGAGCTGCACCTTGTAGACCGAGCGCCAGGGCGCGACGTGGTCGGTCTCGGTGGCCACCACGAACAGCGGCGCGGTGATGTCGTTCAGCGCCACCACCTGTCCGTCGACCGAATAGCGGCCCGCCGTCAGCCGGTTCTCCAGGAACAGGCCGCGCAGGTACTGCGAGTGCATGAGGTAGGGCAGGCGGGTCTGGTCGGCGTTCCAGACCATCAGGTCGATCACCTCGTCGCGCTCGCCCTGCAGGTACTGGCGCACCATCTTCGACCAGACCAGCTCGTTGCTGCGCAGGGCGCTGAAGGCGCCGGCCATCTGGCGCGGCTCCAGCACGCCCTGGTCCCACATCAGGTCCTCGAGGAAGGCGATCTGGCTCTCGTCGACGAACAGCATCAGCTCGCCCGCCTCGCTGAAGTCGACCTGCCCGGCCAGAAGGGTCAGCGAGGCCAGGCGCGCGTCGTCGTCGCGGGCCATGGTGGCGGCCGCGATCGCCGCGGTGGTCCCGCCCAGGCAATAGCCGGCCAGGTGCACCCGCCGGTCCGGAACGATCCGGCCGACCGCGTCGAGCGCAGCCATCACGCCCTTGGTGCGATAGTCGTCGAAGCTGACGTCGCGGTCCGCGGCGGTCGGGTTGCGCCAGGAGATCATGAAGACCGTGTGGCCCTGGCCGACCAGCCAGCGGACCAGCGAGTTCTCCGGCCGGAGGTCGAGGATGTAGTACTTCATGATCCAGGCCGGCGTGATCAGCACCGGCTCAGCCTCGACCTGATCGGTCGTGGGCGAATACTGGATCAGCTCCATCAGCTCGTTGCGGAAGACCACGCGGCCGGGCGTGACGGCCAGGTCACGGCCGACCTTGAGGGTCTGGGCCTCGTCGTCCGGCTCCTTGGCCAGGGCGCGGCTGGCGTCGTCGGCGTAGTTGATCGCCCCGCGCACCAGGTTCATGCCGCCCTGGGCGAGGGTCGCCTTCAAGAGCAGCGGATTGAGCAGCAGGTTGTTGGAGGGGGAGAAGCCGTCCAGCACCTGGCGGCTCATGAACACCATGCGGTCGGCGTGCTTGGGCGACATGCCGCGCAGCCGCCGGGCCGAGCGCTCCCAGAAGTCCTCGAGCGCCAGGAAGCCCTGGGCGTAGAGGTTGAAGGGCGCCATGCGCCATTCGGGCGCGTCGAAGCGGTGGTCGCCCGGCCGCGGCGGGAAGGGCTCGTGGCCGGGCTCGCGCATCAGCGAGCGCCAGGCGAACCGCTGCAGGCGGAAGAGGCTGGTCCAGGCGGTGGCGTAGAGCTCGGTCTGGCGGCCCGGCGCGCGCGCCAGGTGCGAGGCCCAGTCGAAGAACGACGCGGTCATGGCGTTCGGCGAGACGCCCTGGGTGACGCGGGCGAGCGCGGCGCGGGCGCTGCGGTCGATGTTCTCCAGGCTGGGTTCGCTCGCCACCCGCGCCGCGGCCGGCGCGGCGGCGGCCCAGGCCGGCCCGGCGTGGGGCGTGGACACCATCAGGGAGCCGGTTGCGCCGGCCGGCGCGCCAGGGGCGTCCACACTCATCAATCGTCCTCCGGCGCGGCGCTCACGGCGAACGTTCCGCCCCCGAGGCCCGGAAACCGCTTTTAGAACCGTGGTCTGACAGCCGTGCGACAGCGGCCGCCGGGCGCGACGGGCTCTGTCCTTGGGGGCGCGCGCCGGCCGGGCGGGTTCATTCTCCTCCCCTTCTGGGGGAGGTGGACTGCGACTCATCTGGGCGTGTTCCGAGCCCAAGAGTCAAAGTCCCCCTCAGTCCCTTCGGGACAGCTCCCCCAGGAGGGGAGCATCTGGAGGGCGTGCGTCCGCTTCCCTGGGAGCGCTTCGCCCATCCCTCATCGTCTTCCCCGGGCTTGTCCCGGGGATCCATGGGGCGGCTGGCCTGTGAGCGGGCTGGCGCGGCGTCCACCGTCACCACCAGACGGGCGGCGATCGGGGGTGCGCTCGTTTTCCCTCTCCCCTTGCGGGAGAGGGTGGCCCGGCGGAGCCGGGTCGGGTGAGGGGTCGTGCTGGTCTATCCGCTCTTCAGGCTGAACGGTTGGGCGTCGGCGGAGGGTTTTGAGAGACCCCTCATCCGACCTTCCTCCGGAAGGCCACCTTCTCCCGCAAGGGGAGAAGGATCGAGACCCTCGGCTTGGCCCAAATCGTTCGCCGGCAGGCCAAGGTCCTGGCGGACGCGGGCGATGGCGGCCTCGACGGGACCGGTGGCGAGGCGCTCGAAGAGGACCTCGTCCTCGATCAGGGCGTCGAGGGATTCCAGCAGCGCCTCGGCCTCGTCTTCGCGCCCGTCGGTCTCGGCCCAGATCTCGCGCCAGACGGCGGTGCGCACCTGTTCGGCGCGCTGTTCGTTGCGGCGTTCGACCTCGATGCGGCGAATGCGGGCCACCTCGCCCTGCTCGCGGGCGAGCCTGGACTCCAGCGCCAGGGTCAGGCGCACGGTGCGGGCGATGCGATGGAAGGCGAGCGCCAGGCCCTCGGCCTCACCAACGCTCTCCACCTTGCCGACTGTGAGGGGACAGATGGTCTCGGAGTCGCGGGATGAGGCGGGACAAGGTGGGACGTCATGGGACGAAACCCAAGGCGCGCAACGGGTTGTGGCGTCTGAGGGGGCGATCGGGACGCGGCGGGCGTTGTCCCGCCGGAACCGCCAGGGCGCGCGCGTTGCGGCGTTCTAGACAGTCGAAACCGGAGGGCGGGTTAGACACCGCCTTCGCGTTCGAAGTGGCTTCGAAGGGCAGACGCGCCCGCGTCACGCGAACCATTGTCGGGAAAGGGTTTGAACGGTCTCGAACACGGTCAAATGGGCCGCTGCGGACGCGGTCGATCGGCGCGCGGTGGCCGTGCTTCGTGCGCTGATCTGGGAGGTGAACTGGGAATAGGCGGCCCCAGTTAGATGCGCCGTTCCCGGTTCAGAAAACTCACAACAGATACAGCATGTTGCGGGAATTTTCAGCTTGCGCCGTTGCCGCGAGAGCCTTGTGCGAAGTGGGAAGCAGTTCGGGACCAGGAAGCAGAGCGCTCAGCTAACACCCTGGCTGTTCAGCGGCGCGGGGACGAGGTCCTCTAGTTCGCTGACGGGCTATCTGCAGCCAAGCTGCATTCGCGGCGGATGATGCCGCCATTCCAAATCTCATCGCCCTTGTCCGTCAGCATGCCGACGACCTCGCCGTTGTCGACGACGAAAAGAAAGGGCCGAGTTCCCGTGTAGGCGCCGTAGGAGTTCTTAGCGTTGATCGAATAGCAGATCGCCGCCCCTGCCCAAGAACGCCAGACGTCCGGGTGGACGACAGCCCGGCGAGGCCCTCGGGTTACTGTCTTCACCGCTGACATTGGGTCCTTGAGATAGCCCTCAAGGTAGCGGTCGACCGCGCCTTGCCAGTCTCCTGCAGCGCCTGGCATCAGCATCGTAACGCCGGGCACGTCCAAGTCTTCAGCGCCTGCGGCCATGCTGTTCGTGATGTTCGACATTGGGGCTGCATCTTGTGCCGCCAGAGCAGTCGCGGGCATGAAAAGCAGCGCGGCAGCAGCAGAAATCGCCTTCAAGGTTGCGCTCCGACTAGGCGACAGCGGGGAGTCTTCACACCCGCTGAACGACTGAAAGGACGTGACCAATTACCTGAAGTTTAGCGAGGTCATCACCGCGAACAACCTCCGGGGGATACGCCTCGTTGTCGGAGATCAGCAGCAGGCCGTCCGTAGATCGCCGGAAGCGCTTCACACGAGCCTCACCGCCGAGCACGAACGCGAACACCGCGTCGAACGGCTCAGTCTCGGCCTCGTCGATAATCACCCAAGCGCGGTCGGCGATCGTCGGCTCCATGGAATCGCCCCGAGCAATCAGCACCGCGAGGTTCGAAGCCGACTGCCGCCCCAGTTGATCCCTCACGAAGCTCGTCGTGAACGGCACGTCCTCGACCTTGCGCCTACCGTCATTCCAAGCCCCGGCTCCTGCCGCCAAGTGTGCGTCATACCTCGGGATTTTCACCAAGTCGTGGCTCCCTGGCCCTTCGCCCCGGCCGTAGACGAGCCAGTCGAGGGTCACGTTCAGGCCGTCGGCCATCCGCGCCACAATGTCGAGCCGCGGCCCCGCTGTACCGCCGGCTGACAGGTACTTCGAGACGGTCGCCTGGGGCAGGCCGATCCGGTGCGCGAAGGCTGTGATCTTCTCGGGGAACATCGCCTCCCGCGCTCGCCGGGAGAAACCCTCGTAGTCAAAATCGCTAGCGAATGTGTCCATGCGATCACGCTCGGCGAAGCCGGCTTGAACGATCCGCACGTTCGTGTATCAGTTGTTCACGAACGTGATCAAACTGACTCGAACGTGATTATGGCGGCCCAGAAGAACGGCAGTCGGCGCAAGCGCTGGCACCCCGAGGAGATCAAGGCGGCCGTGCGCATGAAGGGCACGACCCTGAGCAAGCTCGCGACCGACAACGACCAGCACGACAGCGTCTGTCGTGCAGCCCTCATCCGTCCGTGCGCTGTGGGCGAGCGGATCATCTCCAGCTTTCTGAACGTCTCCCTTCATGAGCTTTGGCCGGATCGGTATGCGCCGGACGGCCGACGCCTCTCGCTCCGTCACGTTCGTGATGAAGATACGGCTGGTCGTGCTGAGCCCCAACGTCAATTCGCTGGAGCCCGTTAGACATGGGCGCCCAGGGTAGAGCGAAGGACGCTGGTGCCGCTCAGAGCGGCGAAATGGGACGCGCGAACGCTGCGACGACCCCGAATCGATCAGTGAACGAGGCCGCCGCGTGGGCGGCGCTTCCCCTTGATCTGATCGACGTGCCGCCACGGCTTCGGCCGGTGGAAGCGGCGGCGGTCGCGAACATGGCGGTGGCGATCCAGGAGAGCGGCTTCACGAGCACGATCCTGGTCCGGCCCCAATCCGGCGAAGAGGACACGACCCGCTATGAGCTTGTGGCGGGCGCCCACCGCCTAGCGGCGATGCGCCAGCTTGGCCGCCCCACCATTCCGGCCACCGTGCGCATCCTGACTGACGACGAGGCTCTGCAGGTCGAGATCGACGAGAACCTCGTCCGGCGCGATCTCACGCCGCTGGAACGGGCGGAGATGTTGGAGGCGCGCTTCTCTGTCTGGGCGCGACGGTTCCCGCACCTCGTCGCCGGCGACGAGGGCGGCGCGCGGCCGAAGCGCGGACGGCCGAGTAATTCCGTCAAAATGACGGAGTTTCTCGGCGGCGCCCCAGCCACCATGGGCTTCGCCGAAGGCACCGCCGCAGAGCTGGGCCTCTCCAAGAGCACCGTCGAACGCGCCTGGCGCACGGTCTCGGGCGTGCCCGCGCCCCTTCGTCAGCGCCTTCGTGGCACCTGGGTCGCGAAGAGCGAGGGCGCGCTGCGCCAGCTCGCGGGCGTCGCCGACGCGAAGCTGCAGGCGAAGACAGCCGACGTCCTCCTGAGCGGCAAGACCAAGTCGGTCGCCGACGCCCTGGCCTATGCGTCGGGCTCCGCGCCCGCGAAGCCGGCGGCGACGCCGGTGAGCGAGCTTCAAGCGGCCTTCGACAAGCTTTGGAAGGCGGCTTCGGCCAGCGAGCGGGCGGCGGTCATCGAGAGCCTCGCGACCCGGCAACTGCCGGGCGGCTGGGCGCTGATCCCGTCCGATGCGCCGGAGTTCGCGGCCTATCGCGAGCGCGTCGATCCGACGCCTGAAGCGACCGACGACGACCTGCTGCAGGGGCTCGGCGATGAATAGGCGGGGACTGGCCCATGGCTAAGGACCGCCGCGACGACCAGACCGGCGACCTGTTCGACGTCGCCCACATGTTCCCGGTGGAAGCGCCGCGCGACATGCTGCGCTCGCTGGACCTGAAGCGGCAGATCGCCCGCGACATGGGCCGCGCCCTGCGCGAGTGCGGCAAGACCGCTGAAGTCGTCGCCGCCGAGATGACGGAACTGCTTGGCGGCGAGGACGAAGACCTCGTCACCCGCGGCCAGCTCTACGCCTACACGGCCGAGAGCCGCACCAGCCACACGATCAGCATCGTGCGGTGGGTCGCCTTCGTGCGGGCGACCGGCTGCACCTGGCTGTGGGGCAGCCTCCTGCGTGACGAGGGCATGATCGTGCTGGAGGGCGAGCAGGCGCTGCTGGCCCAGGCCACCCAGGCCGAGAAGCTCGCCCAGCACTACGCCGACCAGGCCAAGGCCCTGCGCAAGCGCGCGCCTCTCGAAATCAAGGTCCCGAGGAAACGCTGATGACGGCAGGCCAGGGGAACCTCATCGCGAAGGAGTGGTGGTCGGCGCAGGAGCTCGCCGATCTCGCATTGCCGGGCATGCCGACGACGAAGCGGGGTGTGAACCAGCTCGCAAATGGGGCGGGATGGAACAACGCCTGCTGCGCACACCGAGGCGCGCTGTGCCGCCCGCGCAAGGGGCGCGGCGGCGGGTCGGAGTATCACTACAGCGTCCTACCGGAGAAGGCGCGCGCGGCGCTGCTGCTCCGCGCCGGCCGCCCAGCGGCGGCCGAGACCCAGCGGCCCGACCGGGCGGCGGCCTGGGCCCGCTGGGAGCGCACGCCCGACACGCTGAAGGCCGAGGGCAAGCGCCGGCTGGCCGTCCTCGACCAGGTCGAGCAGCTGGTCCGTTCCGGGATGAAGGTCTCCAAGGCGATCACGCTGGTCGTCGAGCGGGCCGGCGTGGAGGCCGCCCTGCGGGCGCGGCCCGCGCCGTTCTCGGAGAGCACCGTCTACGCCTGGATCGCCCGCGTCCGCGGCGTCCGGCGCGATGACCGGGTGGTGTACCTGACGCCCGACTACGTCGGCCGGACGACCACCAGCGAATGCGAGCCGGCGGTCTGGCGAGTGTTCAAGAACGACTACCTGCGGCCGCGCCGCTCGTTCGCCGCCGCCTACCGGCTCGCCTCGGACCATGCCCGCGAGCTGGGCGTCGAGATCCCCGCCTGCAAGACGCTGCAGCGCCGGCTGGAGCGCGAGGTCTGCCGCTCGACGATCGTGTTGCTGAAGGAGGGCGAAGAGGCCCACGCGCGCCTCTTCCCATGGATCGAGCGCGACGAGACCGGCTTCCACGCCATGGAGGCGGTCAACGTCGACGGCCACAAGTGGGACGTGATGGTGGACTTCGGCGACGGCAAGCCCGCGCGCCCGATGATGACCATGATCCAGGACGTCTACAGCCGCCGCGTCCTGGGCTGGCGGATCGCCCGCTCTGAGAATGCCGACGCGGTGCGCATGGCCTTCGCGGACGTGTTCCGCACCTACGGCATCCCGCGCCACTGCTTCTTCGACAACGGCAAGGCGTTCGCGTCGAAGTGGCTCACCGGCCAGACGCGGCACCGCTTCCGCTTCCAGGTGCGCGAGGACGACCAGATCGGCCTCCTGGTCCAGTTCGGCGTCGAGGTGCACTTCACCACGCCCTACTCGGGCCAGTCCAAGCCCATCGAACGCTCCTTCCGTGACCTGGAGGGCGAGATCGGCACGTCGGCCGAGTTCGAGGGCGCTTACGTCGGCAACAACCCGCTGAACAAGCCCGCCTCCTACCGCGAGGGCTACGGCGTGCCGCTGGAGGTCTTCGAGCAGGTCGTCGCCAACGGCATCCGCCGCCACAACGCCCGCCTCGGGCGCCGCACCAAGGCCGCGGGCGGCCGGCTCAGCTTCGACCAGGTCTTCGCCGAGAGCCTGAAGACCGCCCTGGTCGCCAAGCCCACCGATGAACAGATGCGCCAGGCGCTGCTCTGCGTCGAGGGGATGACGGTCCGCGGAAACGGCCACGGCCTGCAGCTGGCGGGCAACCGCTATTGGGCCGAGTTCTTGATCCAGCACGAAGGCCAGCGCGTCGCCGCCCGGTTCGACGCCGACGACCTTCACGCCGGCCTGCACGTCTACGACCTCAGCGGCGTCTATCTCGGCCTGGCCGAGTGCCTGGAGCCGATCGGCTTCGCCAACGCCGAGGAAGGCCGCGACTTCAAGCGCCTCGTGAAGCGCCAGGTGCGCGCCGCCAAGGAGCTGGCGCTGGCCGAACAGGACATGACCGCAGCCCAGCTCGCGCGTGTGACGCCGCAGCTGGCCGACCCCGATTTCGAAGACGGCTCGAACGTCGTTCCCGGCGTCTTCGGAAACCTCGCCCTGCGTCCGCAACCCGAACCCGAGGGCCTGTCGGAGGCCGAAGTCTTCGACTTCCACGCCCGCGCGCTCCGGAAGATCGCGGCCGCCGAGTGAGCAAAGCAAAGGCCCGCCGGCGGCAACCGGCGAGCCCGAAAAGTGCAGTCTACAAAGGAGTTCTACATGAACATCGACCACGGGAAAAGAACCTGGTCCGACGGTGAGCTGGAGGAGCTTAGGCAGCTCCTGCGCAGCCACATGGCCGAGGCGTCGATCATCCAGGCGCAGGTCTCTCGCGGCAGCGGCGTGGCGTCGGCGACGCTCAGCCAGTTCCTCTCGGGCAGCTACGCCGGCGACAACATGAAGATAGCCAGCCAGCTCGCTCGCTGGTTGGACGCGCGCCACCGCGAAGCCGAGGTGCTGGAGACCGCGCCGCCCGAGCCGACCTTCGTCATGACGCCCACGGCGACGAGGGTGATGACCGCCCTGCAGCACGCCCAGGTGCTCGGCGACATGGCGCTGATCGTCGGCGCGCCCGGCGTCGGCAAGAGCGCCGCGGCGCGCCAGTACGCGGCCAAGACGCCGCGCGTGGTCACCGCCACCGCCTCGCCGGCGGTGCGGTCGGTGAGCGCGATCCTCGCGACGATCATCACCGCCATCAGTGGGCGCGCGCCTACCTATCGCGTGCGTATCGAGTGCACGAACTCCATCCGCCAGAACCTGTCCGCCGGCTGGCTCCTGGTGGTCGACGAAGCCCAGTGGTGCGACTTCGAGGCGTTGGAGGAGCTGCGCGCCATCCACGACGCCACCAAGTGCGGCCTGGTGCTGATGGGCAACGCCTCGGTCCTCTCGCGCATCGAGGGCGCCGCCCGCGACCCGGCCTACGCCCAGCTGTTCGGCCGGGCCGGCTGGCGGGTGAGGCTCGACCGCAGCGATCTCGCCGATGTGGCGCCGGTGCTGGAGACCATGGGCGTCACCTCGCCCGAGGTGGTCGACTACTGCAAGCAGATCGCCGGGCGGGACAGCCTGCGCGTCGTCATCAAGGTCGTCCGGGGCGCGCTGATGGTCAGCCGCGGCGCCCGCGAAGACCTCAACCCCCATCACCTCGCCGCCGCCTACCGTCTGCTCGGCGGCACGGCGCAGCGCGCCTGACCGTGGAGCCCAAGCACATGTCCACTTCCCTCGACAAGGCCCGCCTGGGGGCCAGCGCCGCCCGCCAAATCCGCGCCCAGATGCGCGCCGGCGTCCTCACCCAGCCCGAACTCGACCGGCTGATGAAGCAGGTGGAGGCCGGCTTCGAACAGATGATGGGGCCGGCGCCCGTGCTGCCGAGGTCGCGCACGCCGTTCACCGTGATCCGTGGAGACCGGCCGTGAAGGGGCCGCTGCGCCGCTGGCTGGCCTTCCTGCGCGTCGTGCACGGCCGCCGCCCGCTCATCGTCACCCGCCACAACCGCGCGCCCGTCGGCGCCGCCTCTGGAGACCTGTCATGACCGAAGTCGCCACCCAGCCGGTGACCGTCGAAGCCGCCCTTGCCGAGGGCCGCGAGGACGTCAACGGCAAGACCTATCTCGTCGGCATGAAGGGCGAACTGGTCCCCCAGGAGATCATCAGCGCCCAAGACCTGCTGATGGACGAGACGGTGCGGAAGATCTTCTTCTACGCCCGCGAACTCTCCGACCAGGTCGCGCGCTTCAAGAAGCACACCGCCGACGACATCTACGCCCACCTGGCGCTGCTCGCCCAGGAATACGGCGTGGTGCGCGGCGGGCCGAAGGGCAACGTCATGCTGATCAGCCATGACGGCCTGAAGCAGATCAAGGTCCGCACCGCCGATCGGGTGACGTTCGGCCCCGAGCTGCAAGCGGCCAAGGCGCTGGTCGACGAGTGCCTGCGGGACTGGTCGGCCGACGCCGTGGCCGAGCTGCGCGGCTTCGTGACGACGGCCTTCCAGGTGGACAAGCAGGGCGACGTGAGCCCGGCGCGCATGTTCGCCCTGCTGCGCCACAACAGCACCGACGAACGGTGGCAGCGCGCCATGCGCGCGATCCGCGACAGCATCCGGCCGATCGGCACCAAGGAGTACTTCAACTTCTACCAGCGCGCGTCGCATGGCGCGCCCTGGACCGCCGTCACCATCGACCTGGCGGCCGCGTGATGGGCGTCGTGATCCGCATGCCCAAGCCGGCCGCCAGCACGTCCGCCCCGCGTCTGCGGGCGGAGGTCAACTGGCGGCTGATGCTCGTCCTGGCGGCGAACGTGGCGGCCTGGGCGCTGATGTTCGGCGGCTTCGCGGCCCTCTGCGGCGGGGGGAAGTGATGGCCTTGAACGACGCCCAGGTGGTCACGCTCTCCCGCGCTTCGGTGCTGATCAGCCGCCACTGCGGGGTGCTCTCCGAGTTCGAGCTGGAGACGGTGGCGAACGTCGGCGCCCGCTTCCTGCGCCATGGCCGCGAAGCGGCGACGACCGAGGCCGAGTGGGCGGTCGTCGAGGCGTCCGTCGAGGCCATGGCGCAGGCGCAGACGGCGAGGACGGGCCAATGATCATCCGTTGCGCCCTGATCCTGCGGATCGCCGCGGAGGACGCCGGTCTGCCCGTGCGCGACCTGGTCGCCGACAAGCGCGACGAACCGACCGCGCTCGCGCGGCACCGCGCCTTCTACCTGGCGCGGACGCTGCGCGCCGACCTGAGCCTGCCCCAGATCGGCCGGCACATGGGCGGGCGCGATCACACCACCGTCCTTCATGGCGTCCGCCGGATCGCCGAGCGGGTCGTCAACGACACGGACGGCGAGGCGCGCCGCATGGAGCGCCTGCGGGCGCGCCTCGTGCTCGCGGCCTCGATGGACGTGCCGACCAACGACCTCGTGAGCGCGCTGGACGCCGCCATCGAGGCCGCCGAGTTCCGGCTGGCCGCGGTGCGCGAAGCGCGCGCCAAGATCGCCGAGGGGTTCTGATGGCGCGCGACGCTCTCACCCCCGCCGAACGCACGGCGATCGACGCGGCCGTGAAGGCCGGGAAGGTCACCGTGCTTCCGTCTGGCCCGGCCGCCGGCCTGTCGCCCCTGGAGGCCGTCCACGGCGCGGTTCCGCCTCGCGAGCCCAAGCCCTGGCGGGAGGGCAACAAGGCGTTCCACGTGCTCGCGCACCGGCATGCCAAGGGCGGCGGGGGGCGGTCATGAGCGAGCATGTGATCGCCACCGAGAGCCTCGCCAAGCGCACCGTCGGCGTGCGCTTCGACCCCGACACCATCGACGAGATCCGCGCAGTGGCGAGCCGCCACCGGATCAAGATCAGCGAGGCCGTGCGGATGCTGGTCGAGTGGGGCCTGGAGAGCCAGGAGGACCCGTCGTGAGCCGCACCGCCCGGCAGTCCGGCGTGACGCCCTGGAGGCCCGCGCACCGCGAAATCTTCCGCCTCGCCAACGACGACTGGACGCCGCCCACCCAGGTGAAGGTGATGATCTCGGCCGGCGGCCAGACCATCACGTTCAAGGGCACCTTCCGCCAGCCGAACGGCGGCGAGGTGGCGATGAAGACGCGCTGCAGGCGCATGCGCGACGGCAGCGTCGAGATCGCCGAGGAGACCCTGTCCTTCCGCTTCTTCGTCCGGAGCGAGAAGCCCACCCAGGGTGGTGGGGCGGCCGCCGGAACCGCTGGGCGCACGGACGTCGAACCCATCGCGAACGGAGGTGCAACGTGATCACCGCCAAGTCCATCGCCGTCGCACACTGCGACTGCGGTAACGTCCACATCGCCCTGTTCGACGCCGAGGGGGCCGAGGTGGCGCGCGCCACCCTGCCGCCGATCGAAGCCAGCGAGTTCGTTGGCGAGATCGCGACGGCGATCGAGGCGGCCGTCGACGTCCAGTTGGCCCGACGGAGGCCGAACTGATGGGCCACCGCACACCCGAACCTGCGCTCGAAGCTGCGCTAGTCGCCTTCCAGGAAGGTGACGAGGCCCGGCTCCAAGCGCGCCTCGATGGCGAATATGAAGGCGACCTCCCAGCGATGCTGGCCGCGGCCTGGAGCCTCGGCGCGAAGGTCGTCGCCAACATGGCGGCGGGCAGGCACGTGTGCCGCGTCTGCGGCTGTTGGCAGCTCGCGGCCTGCGACGACGGTTGCTGGTGGGTCGAGGACGACCTCTGCAGCAGCTGCGACCCGGCCGAGGACGCCTGATGACAGCCTGGTCGGACACCGCGCGCAGGACGATCGAGGCAGTGGCCGCGACCCTGCCGGATCAGATGACGCTGAAGGCGCGCAAGGCGGCGATCGACGCGGCCTATCCGTTCGGCCCGCGCTCACACTGGCCCTATCGGGCGTGGTGCAAGGCCCGCAGGGCGTACCTCGCGAACTTCGACCGCAATGGGGTGCGCCTGGCGCACGCGCGGCCGACCGGCCTGGAGCACCTGCCGCGCGATCCCAAGACCGGGAGGCCGATGATATGAGCCGTCGTCTCTCCGTGTGCAGCCGCGATCCCAGGGCGGGGCCTGGATCATGTACGTGGTGGTGGGACGGATGCCCGCCGAAGGTTCGCGACTGTCATCAACGCCGCAGGTCGGCGCTTGTCTCGGAGCTGCAAGCGCGGTTCCGCGCCTTGATCAGCGTCGATCCCTTCACCAACGGCGCGCCGTACTTCGCCGCTCTCGATCATCTCCGCGCCGAGGCGATGATCGCTGATGAGGCGCTGTCGTGAACCCCGCCCGCCGCGCCATGCTCGCCAAGGTGCATCTGGCCGCCAAGGAGCTGGGGCTGGACGAGGAGACGCGCCGGGACGTGCTGGAGCGCGTCACCGGCCACCGATCGGCCGGCGACTGCTCGGACGACCAGCTCGACCAGGTGCTTGGAGAGTTCAAGCGGCAGGGCTGGAAGCCGAAGGTCATCCAGGGCGGCGGGCCCACCGCGTCGCGCCCTTCGAAGGGCTTTCAAAGGGCCGCCGATCACGCCGTCGCCCGGAAGGCGCGGGCCATGTGGATTTCGCTCCACCAGCTCGGCGTCGTGCGCGATCCGTCCGAACGGTCCCTCGAAGCCTTCGCCAAGCGCCAGCTCGGCGTGGAGCGCCTGCAGTGGGCGGACCAGGGCCAGGGCTACCGCCTGATCGAGGCGCTCAAGGCGATGGCCGAGAAGGCCGGCTGGTCGCAAGACCTGGCCGGGATCAAGCCGCAGCGGCATGTGCGCACCCTCAAGCTGCGCCTAGTCAACGCCCAGCTGGAGAAGCTCGGCCTGCCGTTCCTGAACAGCCATGGCCTGGGCGAGGCGGAACTCGACGCCATGGCGCGCGAGCTGGCGATCGCCATCCACGAGGCCGGCGCGCCATGAGCCCGGCGGACCTCTTCACCTGGCGCGAGGAAGCCGACGCCGCCCAGGCGGTGGCCGCGGCCGAAGCGCTGCGCGCGCTCGCAGAGCGCAAGCGCCGGGTCGCCCCGCATGGAGAGGTCCGCAACCGCCAGGCGCGGCTGGAGGCGGCCACCGCCGCCGCGCTCCGCGCAGAGGTGGAGCTGGAGCGGGTGCAGCGGGAGGAGCGCCCGTGAGCCTGCCGGGCATCCTGGGCGAGATCGAAGCCGTCGCCGGCGTCAAGGTGGCGCTGAAGTTCGCGCAGCGGTTCGGAGGGACGGACATCAAGCTCTCCGCCGCCGAAGGGTCAGCCTTGTGCGAGGCCCTGGGTGCGGAGGCGGCGCAGCTGATCGTCCAAGCGCTCGGCCACGGCCGCGTGACTGTCCCCATGGCGAATGTGCGCGGCCAGCGTGGCCGACGCGCAGCGGTGGCGCAGCTCGTCGAGAAGGGCCTTTCGGCCCGTGACGCGGCGCTGGCCTGCGACGTCCACGAGCGGACGGTCTGGCGGGTGAAGGCCGATCTGAAGCACCCAAAGCAGCCCACGTTCTTCGACGACGACTGACAGCTGTCAGGGGCTATGCGGATGGCCGGCTCAGCCATGCTGCTCACGACATTTCGCCCGGCGCAAGGCCGGGATTTCTCGTGGGACCGCCGCAGCCTTGACCGACCCGATCGCCATCACCGCCGAGCGCCTGCGCCTCGTGTGCCCGCGGCTGACCGCCGACCAGGCCGAGGTCCACGCCCAGGCGCTGGAGGCCGCCCGGCCGATCGCCTCGCTCAACATGGCGGCGCGCGTCCGCCACTTCGTCGCGCAGTGCGCCCATGAGACGGGACAGTTCCGCCGGCTGACCGAGAACCTCAACTACCGCGATCCAGCCGCCCTGGACCGGCTCTTCAGAGCGGTGCGCGGCCAACAGGACGCGCGCATGTTGATCGCGCAGGGGCCGCAGGCCATCGCCAACAGGGTCTACGCCGATCGGGGCGGCAACGGCGACGAACAGTCCGGTGACGGCTGGCGCTATCGTGGCCGGGGCTATCTGCAGATCACGCTGCACGACAACTACGCCCAGATGGAGCAGGTTTCGCGCCTTCCGCTCAAGGCGCATCCGGAGCTGCTGGAAGACCCCCACAACGCCGCCGTCGCCGCCGCGCACTTCTGGCGTTGGCACGGCATCAACGGGACCGCGGATCGGGACGACACTCGCGCCGTCACCGCCCACATCAACCCGGCGCTGGCCGGTCTCGACGATCGCATCGCCATGGTCGGCCTGGCCCGGAAGGTCTGGCCGTGAAGGACCTCGATCTGTTCGACGACGAGCGCTGGACCACGTTCCGGCGCTTCTGGCGCGGCGGCTGGCGATCGACGGCCGCCTGGGTGTGCGTGGCCGCCTTGGGCGTCAACGGCGTCTTCCTGCCCCTGAGCCGCGTGTTCGGCGTCCAGATCGAGGCGATCGACTGGCAGGGCATGGCTGTGTTCGCAGCCACCATCGCCTCGCTCGCCGTCTTCCGCAGCCGCGACCTTGAACACGGAGTGACTACGTGAACGTCCGCATCTTCCTGGCCCTGGCCAGCGCCGCCGTGACGATCGCGGCCGGCCTGGGCTTCACCTCCCAGCTCAAGCGCGCCGACCACCTGGCGTCCGAGGTGGCCAAGCAGGAGGCGTGCGTCGCCTCGGTCGAGGGGCGCAAGGGGGCCAAGCCCGCCGCCCAGGTCTGCGCCAAGCCGATCGCCGAGGCCGACCGCCTGGCCGACCAGGCCCTGCAGTGCGAGGCCGAGCTGAAGGCCAACGTCACCAAGGCCGACGGCAAGGAAGTCACCGCCACCAACGGCGTCGGCGTCATGGCCGCCTGCCTGCCTCAGGTGCAGCGCCTGTTCGGCCAGAGCCTGGCCAACGCCTCCACCATCCTCGACCTGCGCGGCCAGATCGCCGTGGTCGAGCGCGACCGCAACAGCGCCGTCGCCCGCGCCGAGGCGCGGGGCCGCGCCCTAGCCAAAAGGGACCTCCATGCCCAAGCAGTACGCGAGAGTGCGCCTCTCGATAGCGACGGCCTGCGCGCTTACGATGCTGAGCGCCTGCGCCAGCGATTCGAAGCCGACCCGCCTGTCGCACCCTGACGCGGCCCTGACGGTCCGCACCAAGCGCGAGCTGGTCTGTCCCGCCGAGGTGCTGCTCGACCTGCCGCCGCGCGCCGATCCCGCGCCCGGCGCGGACCTGCGCGCCAATGCCGAGGCCGACGACTACCTGGACGACAAGGACGGCCGCGAAGACCTCCTGGAGGCCCGGCTGCGCGACGCCAAGACCGCCTGCGCCAAGGCCGCCGAGGCGCGATGAGCGACGACTTGGACCTCGCCCAGCGCCATGAGGAGTTCCGCCGGGGCCACGCGCTCAGCGCGGCGCAGGCGCGGGCCCGCCAGGTGCTGGGGCCGGCAGCGCCAAACGCCTGCGTCGACTGCGGCGACGACATCGACGAGGAGCGCCGCGCGGCGGCTCCTGCGGCCCGTCGCTGCCTGACCTGCCAAGAGGCGCTTGAGCGCCGCCAACGCCTGCATTCGGGGGCCTGTTCGTGACGACCGCTCAGTTCATCGGGATGACCCCGGCCATCGTCGCCGCGGCGTGCGCCCTGTTCGTCGCCTGGCGCAACGGAAAGTGGCGGGAGACCGACGAGGCCAAGGCGCTGATCAAGCGCATGGGCGAGGTCGAGGGCCGCGTCGATAAGGTCGAAGGCCGGGTCGGGACGCTGGAGGACGATATCTCTGACCTGCCGACCAAGGCGGACATCGCGCGCCTGGAGGGCGAGCTGAAGACGGTGGGCAACGACGTGCGCGCCGCCAACGCCGGCATCGACCGTATCGAGGGCTTCTTCCTTGCCAAGGGCGTGGGGCAGTCCTGATGAACAGCTTTGCGGAACACCTCGCCGCCGATCGGCGCCTGGTCATCCTCCGCCTCCTCGTGGAAGCCCGCGGCGAGGCCGGCGAGAGCGCTCTGGAGAAGGGGCTCCTGATGCTCGGCCATCGCGCCGGCGTCGATCGCCAGGCGGTGCTGGACGACCTGGCGCTGCTGGCCGACGAAGAGCGCGAATGCGTGGTGTTGGATCGGTACGACGGCGCGGGCGGGACCGTGACCATCGCCGCGATCACCAAGCGCGGCGTCGCCGTGGCCGAGGGCCGCATCAGCGTGAAGGGCGTCGCCAGCCCCTCGCTCGGGCGCTGATCGATGGCGGGCAAGCCTTCCAGCATCGACCGGCTGCCGCAGGAGGTGCGCGACGCGATCGCCGCGCTGCGGCGCAACGGCCGCACCATCGACGAAATCCTCGACCACCTGCAGCGGCTGGACGTCGAGGTCTCGCGATCGGCGCTGGGGCGGCACGTGAAGAGCCTCGCGGAGATCGGCGAGAGCATGCGGCGCGCCGAGACCATGGCGCGCTTCATCGTCGACAAGTTCGGCGAGGACGCCGACGAACGGGTCGGCCGGGCGAACATGCGCATCCTGCAGGGCGCGCTCCTGGAGATCCTCACCGAGGACCGGGTCGACGAGGACGGCAACCCGATCACCCTGACCGCGGGCGAAGCCAAGGAGCTGTCGCTCTCGCTGCAGCGCCTGGTCTCGGCCCAACGCATGGATGCGGAGCGCCAGCTGCGCCTGAAGGCCGAGGCCCGCGCCGAGGCCGTGCGGGAGGCCGCCAAGGCGGTCGACACGCTCGGCAAGCGCCTGGGGTGGTCGGCCGACACAGCGCAGACCGTCCGCGCGCAGATCCTCGGCGTCAGGACGGACCAGGTCTCCGCCAATGTCACACCGACCGGGGGCTGACGTGGAACCCGCGCCGATCGCCGTGGACGAGGACGACGGCCGCGCCACCCGCGCGGCCGAAATCGTCGAGACGCCCAAGGTCACCCAGGCCGTCCTGGACGCGGTCTCGCTGCTCGGCGCGCAGGGTGTGTTCCACGAGTACCAGAAGCGAGCGATCGCCCTGTCGCACCAGGTCGAGCTGCTGGTGGTCGAGAAAAGCCGGCGCGTCGGCATCACCTGGGCCTTCGCCGGCGACGACGTGATCACCTCGGCGACGGCGCGGGGCCAGGGCGGCGACGACACGCTCTACATCTCCTACAGCCAGGACA
The DNA here is from genome assembly GCF_041916435.1 of Phenylobacterium sp. Taxonomy (GTDB): domain Bacteria; phylum Pseudomonadota; class Alphaproteobacteria; order Caulobacterales; family Caulobacteraceae; genus Phenylobacterium. The sequence goes on from NZ_JAYRZM010000001.1 coordinate 41,266, forward strand.
TGGCGCGGGAGTACATCGAAGCGTGCGCCGGCTTCGCGAAGGCGTTCATGGGCATCGACGCCCACGTCGGCGAGTTCATGTTCGACGACGAGATCTCGGGCAAGGACGAGACCCGGCAGATCAAGGCCTTCCGGATCGACTTCGCCTCAGGCTTCTCCATCCAGGCCCTGTCGAGCGCCCCGCGCTCGCTGCGCGGCAAGCAGGGCCGGGTGCGGATCGACGAGGGCGCTTTCGTCAACAGCCTCGACGAGCTGGTCAAGGCGGCCATGGCGCTCGTCATGCTCGGCGGCTCTGTGGTGATCATGTCGTCGCACAACGGCGTCGACAGCGAGTTCAACAAGATCATCCAGCGCATCCGGGCCGGCGAGCAGGAAGGCCGGGTCCTGACCATCACCTTCCAGGACGCGATCGCGGACGGCATGTACGAGCGCATCGCGAAGATTCGTGGTTTGGAGCTGACGCCGAAGGCCCGCGACGCCTGGGTCGCGAAGATCTACAAGCTCTACGGCGCCCACGCCTCCGAGGAACTGGACTGCATCCCCTCCAAGGGCACCGGCTCCTGGCTGACGTTCGACGAGATCGAGCGGGCGGAAGACCCGGCCGTGAAGGTGCTTCGATTGGCGTTCGAAGACGCCTTCACCTTCCAGCCGGACCACCTGCGCCAGGCCGCCATCCGCGAGTGGTGCGAGGCGTTCCTCCTGCCGGAGATCCTGAAGCTCACCGCCCATGACGTCCTGGGCGTCGGCGGCGACTTCGCGCGCATCACCGACCTGTCGGAGATCTGGCCGCTCATCGAGGCGCAGGACCGCAGCCTTCGCACGCCTTTCGTCGTCGAGATGCGCAACGTGCCGTTCACCGAGCAGGAGTTCGTCTGGAAATTCCTGCTGAGCCGGCTGCGCCGCTGGCGTGCGGCGATCGACGCCCAGGGGAACGGCCTCTATCTCGCCGAGCGTCTGGTGCAGGCCTTCGGCTCGCGCGTATCCGCCGTCGCCAACACGAACGCCAGCTGGTGGCGTGAGCACGGCCCGCCGGTCAAGCAGCGCTTCCAGGACGACCGTATCTCGATCCCCAGGGACAGCGACATCGCGGCCGACCTTCGCGCGGTGAAAGTCGAAGGTGGGGTGCCGACGATCCCCAAGGAACGGAACACGGCCAAGGGCGAGGACGCCGCCCTGGCGAAGGCCGGGGCCAAGCGCCACGCGGACGCCGCCGTCGCGCTGGTGATGGCGGTGTTCGCGATCCGCCAGGGCGTCGCGGGCGAGATCGACTTCCGCTCCACCGGCTCGGCGCTGCCGCCGAGCACCCTGCAGATCGAAGACCGCGGCTTCGGCGTCGCCGCCTCCGAGCTTTCCTTGAACGGGTACTGACATGGCCGACGACACGCCCACGAAGCCCGACCTGAACGAGATCGCGACCTCGGCCGACGGGCGGGACATCACCCGGCCGTACTTCGGGCCGCTCCTCGATCCCAGCGACAGCGTGCTTCGGAGCCTCGGCTCCCGCTGGGAGGCCTATCGCGAGATCCGCCGCGACGGCCAGGTGCACTCCACCTTCCAGCAGCGCCGGCTGGCGATCATCTCCCGCCCGCTCGTCGTCGAGCCGGGAGCGAAGGACGCCAAGAGCGTGGCGGCCGCCAAGCAGCTGCAGGCGAACCTGGAAGCCATCGCCTACGACCGTGCGACCAAGGGCATGAGCTGGGGCTTCTTCTACGGCTTCAGCGTCGGCGAGTGCATGTGGGCGATCCGCGACGGCAAGGTCTGGCTGGACACCGTGAAGGTCCGCACGCCCTGGCGCTTCCGGTTCACGCCCAAGGGCGAACTGCGCCTGCTCACCCGCGCCGCGGCGTTCGACGGCGAGCAGCTGCCCGCGCGCAAGTTCTGGGTCATGTCGTCCGGTGCGGACAACGACGACGATCCGTACGGCCTCGGCCTGGCGCACCACCTCTACTGGCCGGTCTACTTCAAGAAGAACGGCCTGGCCTTCTGGCTGCGCGCCCTTGAGAAGTTCGGCTCTCCCACCGCCGTTGGAACCTACGAGCCGGGCACGTCGCTGGAGGACCAGCGCAAGCTGCTCGCTGCGGCCATGGCGATCCGGATCGACGGCGCGGTGATCAAGCCGGCCGGCACGCTGCTGGAGCTGCTGGAGGCCACCCGCGGCACCGTCGACCAGGCGACCTTCCAGAGGTTGATGGCCGGCGAGATCTCGAAGATCGTCCTCGGCCAGACAATGACCACCGACGACGGCGCGTCGCTCGCCCAGGGCCAGGTGCACTTCGACGTGCGCGAGGAGCTGACCGACGCCGACGTCGAAGAGCTGTGCGAGAGCTTCCAGCAGGGCCCAGCGCGGTGGCTGACCGAGTGGAACTTCCCCGGCGCGGCGATCCCCATCCTGCGCCGGCCCAGCCCCGAGGACGCGGAGCGGGCGTCGAAGCTGCGCAAGGAAGGCGCGGAGGAGCTGAGGACCATGGACAGCGCCGGCTACGAGCCGGACGAGGTCACCCTCGCGGCCCGCTTTCCGGGATGGCGCAAGAAGGCGGCGTCGCCAGCCGCGCCGGAACAGCTCGGCCACAACGGGGGACCGCCGTTGGACCCTGCCTTCGCGGAGGCGGCCGCCGGCGATCCGATCGAGGCGTTCGTCGAGGGCCTGGACTGGGAGCCGCTCGTCGCGCCGGTCGTCGATCGCGTGACGGAGCTGGTCCGCAGCGCGCCCTCCCTTGAGGTCGCCGCCGAGCGTCTGGCCGCCCTGTTCGCCGAGCCCGCGCCGGGCGTGGAGGCGATCGCCCGCGCCGTCTTCCAGGCGCGTCTCGCCGGCGAGGGCGGGCTCGCGCCTTCCGATCGGGAGGCCGGCGACCAGGCGGCCGAGGGCTGAGCATGCCCGAGCTGGTCTTCGAACCCCGCACGCCGGCCGAGGCCGTCGACTACCTGGAGCGCAAGTCGGTCGGCGGGCGCTTCTCGTTCGACTGGCGCGACGTCTGGCGCGAGGAGCACCTGAACAGCTTCGTCGTCGCCAAGGCGATGCAGGCCGACCTCCTGGCCGACATCCATGGGGGCCTGACCGCGGCGCTGCGCGACGGCTGGACCAGCGAGCGCTTCATCCAGGAGCTGACGCCGATGCTCCAGGCCAGGGGCTGGTGGGGGAAGAAGCGGATGGTCGACCCGGCGACGGGCGAGGAACGCCTGGTCACGTTGGGCACGCCGCGCCGGCTGCGGGTGATCTTCGACACGAACATGCGCATGGCGCACTCGGCCGGTCGCTGGGAGCGCTTCATGCGCTCGGCGAAGACGCGGCCGTTCGGCGTCTATCACCACACCCCGCAGGAGCACCCGCGCGAGCAGCACCAGGCGTGGGACGGGATCACGCTGCCCTGGACGCATGCCTTCTGGCGCACGCACTACACGCCGAACGGCTGGGGCTGTAAGTGCTACACCACCTCGGCGCGCCAGGCGCAGGTCACCAGCGAAGACGAGCTGAAGCGCCGCGGCGTCTACGACCAGGTTCCCTGGACCAACAAGCGCACTGGCGAAACGACGATGGTCCCGAAGGGGATCGACAAGGGCTTCGACTACAACGTCGGCCAGGCGCGCCTCTCCGGCCTGGCGCCGCCCCTCATGCCCGAACCCCAGCGCGGCTATGTCCAGGGCGATCGCCAGCCGCGCGCGCTCCCGCCGCTTCGCGTGGCTCGACCGCTGCCGGCGGACGTGAAGGTGCGGCCGGACCTCGCGGCCGATCCGGTGGCCGTCTTCGAAGCCATGTCGAAGGTGATCGGCAAGGGCGAGGGCGAGGTCTTCATCGACCGCGCCCAGGTTCCGCTGGTGGTCGGTCGGCGCATGTTCGAGCAGCACGACCAGGCCGGCGAGCCGATCGGCTCGAAGCCCGGCCTGGGCTCCCGCGCCGAGCTGGCGGAGATCTTCGGCGCGACGCTGCGCGACCCGGACGAGATCTGGATGTCGCTGCAGCAACGGGATGATGGGACCTCGGTCATGGTCCGCACCTTCATCGCGGCCTTCGACGCGACGCAGGACGTCGGCCGCCAGCTTTTCGTGCTCGCCTTTCATGAGGGCGCCCAGCGCGGCGTCTGGATGGGGACGACGGCCTTCGGGCCGGGCAAGCGCGGAAAGCCCCGCACCCAGGAGGCGGCGACCAGCCAGGGCTTCCGGATCGGCACGCTTGTCTACAGGCGAAAATGAAAGAGGCCCGCGCGGGGCGACCGCCGGGCCTCGTTGGCGCTGCTCTGGAGCCCGTCGCCGGGGGCGACAGCGCATCCTCAATATGCGCTCCGGGGGTTTCGATTTCAACTGGGCCGCCAGGGCGCTCAGGAGCCCCAGGAGCGGCGCTCCGCCTCTGTGGCGCGAGGCGACCCCCTCTCGGCCGTCCTGCCCCCTTTGAAGGCGTTCGAAGCGCGTTTGAAACTACGAGCTAAGCGCGGCCACGACGAATTCCACGGGGTCCTTGAGGTAGATGCGCTGAGGTGCCTCCGCCTGGGCACCAATGATCACAGCACACCCGTTGCCTCGGTCTTCGACCGCAATGACTAGCTCCGGGTTCACATAGATGGGGCCGGATGCGCCGTTGCACTTCACGAACTTCGCCATCGATCCCTCCCCAGCGCCTGACAACTGTCAGGGGCTACGGCCCGCCTGACGCAATCCACAGTGACGCTCAACACGGCGGTCGTCCAGAGGCGACCGCGGACCCGTCCGAAGAGTCGTCACGTTCATGCTCGACACCATCCAGGCCTTCAAAGCCGGCAAGCACCGCGCCATCGACGGCCGGTTCTACGAGTTCTCCGAGGCCGACGTCGCCGCGATCGCCGCCGGCTACGACCCGTCGCTGCAGGCCGCGCCGATCGTGCTCGGCCACCCGAAGACCGACGATCCCGCCTGGGGCTGGGTGAAGGGCCTCTCGGTCCAGGACGGCCACCTGGTCGCCGAGACCGAGCGCGTGGACCAGGCGTTCGCCGAGGGCGTCGACGCCGGCCGATACCGCTACGTCTCCGCCGCCTTCTACGCTCCGCAGGACGCGGCCAACCCCAAGCCCGGCAGCTGGTATCTGCGCCACGTCGGCTACCTGGGCGCCACGCCGCCGGCGGTGAAGGGCCTGCAGCCGGCGTTCGCCGCCGGAGCGGGCGAGTTCGTGGCCTTCGGCTCGGCGGACGGCTTCTGGGTGAAGGACGTGCTGCGGGGCATCCGCGACTTCTTCATCGAGAAGTTCAGCCTGGAAGAGGCCGACCGGGTTATCCCCTCCTACGCGATCGACAACATCGAGCGCGAGGAGGACCGCCCGGCCTTCGCCGAAGCCGGCGCCGAGAGCATCGCCGCCTCGGATGACGCCGGCACCGTCCAGGGCGCCGCCGGCGCGGACACGGTCGAGGGCGCCGCCGCAGACGACCGCCTCGCCGAACGCGAGGCCGCCCTGCAGGCCCGTGAGGCCACCGTCGCCCAGCGAGAGGCCGCCTTCGCCGAGACGGCCCGCACCGACGCCCGCGCTGAAGACGCCGCCTACCTCGACGGCCTGGTCGCCGCCGGCCGCTTGCCGCCGGCTCAGCGCGACCGTGTCGCCGCCATCTTCGCGCGGCTTGGGGGCGACCAAACCGTCGCCTTCGCCGAGGCGGACGCCGATCCGCGCGCCGAGCTGCGCGGGCTGCTCGACGGCCTGGGAACGTCCATCGCCTTCGCCGAGGTCTCGGCCGGCGACGGCTTCGACGCCACGAGCGCGGACGCCGCGCCGCAGATCGCCAGCCGGATCGAGGAGATCCGCGCAGAGGCGGCCGGCCGCGGCGAGCACCTTTCCTATTCCCAGGCGGCCGCCCGCCTCGGCCGCTGACTTCAGCTCCCAAGAGGACCCTAAACGCTCATGCGCACGCTCCCCGCCATCCCGCTGACCGCCGGCGCCGCGATCGCTCCGCGCCGGTACGTCAAGTTCAGCGCCGACCGAACCGTCATCCAGGCCACGGCGGCCACTGATGCGATCATCGGTGTCTCCGACAGCCTGGGCGCCGCCGCCCAGGGCGACCGCGTCGAGGTCTACGTCCTCGGCGCCGAGCTGGAGGTCGAGGCCGGCGGCAACATCACGCGGGGCGACGAACTCACCTCGGACGCCAACGGCAAGGCGGTCGCCGCCGCGCCGGCCGCCGGTGCGACGTGCCGCACCGCGGGTGTCGCGATGGGCTCGTACGTCGCCGGCGACGTGGCCGAGTACCTGGCCGCGCCGGGGTCGAAGACCACGCCCGCGTAACCCTGACCCGACAACCACACTAGGACCCTGACGCCCATGGCCGACGCGCCTTTTCCGATCCACCCGACCTACACGGGGATCGCCCTCGCTTACAAAAACGAGGAGATGATCGCCGACCAGGTGCTGCCCCTCGCCACGCCCGTGGCGAAGAAGGAGTTCACCTACTACGAGTACCCGGTCGAAGAGGCGCTGACCGTGCCGGACACGGCGATCGGCCGCCGCTCGGAAGCCAACACCATCGAGGTGACCGCGACCGAAGAGACCGCCAAGACGGCGCCCTACGCCCTCTCGGACCTGGTCCCGAACGACGACGTGACCAATGCGCCGGAGGGCTACGATCCGCTGGCCCATGCGACCGAGACGGTCACCGACCTGATGGTGCTCGCGCGGGAAGTCCGCGTGTCCAACCTGGTCTTCGCCGCGGGCACCTACGCCGCCGGCAACAAGGTGCAGCTGGCCGGCACCGATCAGTGGTCGGACTTCGACAACTCCGATCCGTTCCAGGACCTCTGGGACGCCCTCGACGTGCCGCTGATGCGGCCGAACATGGCGGTCTTCGGCCAGCCGGTGTGGAACAAGCTGGCCACCCACCCGAAGATCATCTCGGCGCTCTATGGCTCGGCCTCGACGATCGGCAAGGCGCGCAAGGAAGACCTGGCCGACCGCCTGGAGATCAACCGGGTCATCGTCGGCAAGGCTCGTGTGAACACCGCCAAGAAGGGCCAGGCCGCCGTCCTGTCGCGCACCTGGGGCAAGCACGCCTCGCTGCTCTACATCAACCCGCTCGCCAACAACGAGCGCGGCCTGACCTTCGGCATGACCGTGCCCAAGGGCCAGCGCCGGGCGACCCGAGTCATCCCCGAGCCCAAGATCGGCATCGGCGGCTCGCAGCGGGTCCAGGTCGAGGAGGAGCTGAAAGAGCTGATCGTCGCGACCAGCTGCGGCTACTTCTTCCAGGACGCGGTGGCCTGATCCATGCGCGTGCGGGTCGTCGCCATCGCGCTTCGCCATAGCGGCAAGCGCTTCGAGGTCGGCGAGGTCATCGACCTCGCCGAACACCCTGAACTCGCCGCCGCGGTTGAGGCGCGCCTGCGCAACCGGACGGCGGAGGTGGTTCATGGCGATGGCGGGACGCCTGCCGAGATCGCCAACGCCGTGGCCGCCATCGAGGCGGCGGTCGGAGGTCTGGCCGCCGCCTTCGAGGTGGCCCTCGATGTGATCGAAGCCGGCCCGACCGGCTACCCGCAGACCTTCCTCGACGCCATCGAACAGGCCGGCGTGTTCGCTGTGCCCGATGGTCTCGGCGTGCGCCTGGAAGCCCTGCAGATGCGCGCCGCGCGCGAACGCCGGGACGCCATTGAACAGGTCGCTCCTGCCATAGAGGCGGCCTCGGACGCCGCCGCCGTTGACGGCCCGGCGGCGGCGTCCACCCAGAATTCCGGGGCCCCCAAGGCGGAGGCGACCGGGTCGGATGCGGCCGTCGCTGCTCAGCTGGGGGCGCCCGAGGCGGGAGACACCGTCTCGGCGGACGGCGCGGGGGCGTCCCCCGCGTCGAACGATACTGCCCCGAAGAGCGACGGCACGGGGGCGCGGGCCAAGTCGCCCGCGCCCCGGAAGTCGCGCACGAAGGGGACCAAGGCCTGATCCATGGCTTACGCGACCGTCGACCAGTTCGTCGCAGCCGTCAGCGAGGCGGAGGCCAAGGCGCTCGCGCCGGTGGTCCAGCCCGAGACGGGCTATGACGACGTCCGCATCCAGGACGCCCTGGACACGGCGTCGGCGACGCTCGACACCTACTTCGCCAGTCGCTACGCAACCCCGCTCGACCCCGCGCCGCTGACCGCGCGCGATGGGGCGATCGCCCTGGCGCGCGAGGCGCTGGACCGCAACGGCCGCGACCATGTGAAGGCCGCCGCCGACCGCGTGCGGTCCTGGGCCAAGGATGTTTCGCGCGGCGTGGCGGTGCTCGCCGGCGGCGTCGTCGGCGAGGACGTGCCCGCCGCCGAGACGGCCGGCGGCGTCCAGCACGATGGTCCGGCGCGGGTCTTCACCACCGACCGCCTCGGCGGCTTCCTGGGCGACTGCTAATGACCGGCGTCGCGATCGTCATCTCCTACGAGGACATCTCGGCCGGCCCGGCGATCGACGCGCTGCTGGCCGCGACGAGCGACCTGCGCCCGCTGATGGAGGACATCGGCGCGGAGCTGGAAAGCTCCACGCTCGACCGCTTCGAGACGAACATCGCGCCCGACGGCACGCCGTGGCAGCGCTCGCTGCACTCCATGGTCACGGGGCAGCCGACGCTCGTGGACCGCGGCTACCTGCGCGACAGCGTTCACTACGTCCTGGACGGCTCGGACGCCGTGGAGGTCGGCGCCGGCGGCATCGCGGCCGCCTACGCCGGCATGCATCAGACCGGCGGCGTCATCACGGCCAAGGGGCCGGGCGGCCTGGCTTTTCATCTGGCCACCGGAGAGTTCGTCAACGTCCAGAGCGTCGAGATCCCGGCGCGGCCGTACGTCGGCCTCTCGTCCGCCGACGACCAGGCCATCCTGGATATCGCCTTCGAGCACCTGGCTCGCGCCGCCGGCGCGACCTTCCAGGGAGGCGTCTGATGGACGACTTCTTCGAGACGGTCGCGCGGCGGATCGATGATCGCTGCGACCTGGTCGGCCAGGCCGAGACCGGCATGAACCCGGCGGCCGCCTTCGAGATGCTGGCGCTCTCGGCGGCCAGCGTGACCGCTCTGGTCTCGCCTCTCGCCGACCAGGCCGTGCCGATCCGCGAAGCCGCCATGCGCGTCACCCAGGCCGAGGTGTGGCGCTTCGGCGTGACCATGGGCCTGTCCTATCCGGCCGGCTTTTCTCTGTTCATGCCCGCGCGCCGCCAGATCAAGGCCGCGCTGCGCGGCTGGGGGCCGGACTGGGCGTCCATGCCGGTGGAGTACGCGGGCGGGCGGCTCCTTCAGTACTCGCTCAGCCGGGACGGCGGCCGCTGGCTCTGGCTCCTCGAGTTCCGCCTCGCCCTCCAGGAAACCTACGAGCACCAGCAATGAGAAAGGCCCGTCACGTGCGCCGCACCGACGAACCCACCGAACAGCCGACCAAGCCCGCCGCGATCGCCGAAGGTCGCGGCCGCTTCAAGCTCACCGCGGACTCCGCGCGCGCGATCGCCGCGGCGACGAAGAAGACCGGCTTCCCGGTCCCCGCCCACGTGCAGGCCGTCATCGACGCCGAACGTCAATCCGCGCCAGCGACGACCTCGCCGGCCGAAACGAAGGAGGGCTGAGCCCATGGACCGCCAGCTCCTGCTCGCGAAGAAAGAGACCATCTACGGGACAGACGCCGTCGCGGCGGCGATCGATACGATCCTGGCCGAAGAGGTTTCCTTCAAGCTGACGGGCCAGCGCGTAGCGCCCGATCCGGCCAAGCCCGGCGTCGGCCCGGTGGCCAGCCATGTCTACGGCGAGCACGTCGAGATCGGCTTCAAGGTGCCGCTCGCGGCCTCCGGCGTGGTCGGCGTGGCGCCGAACTGGGGCAAGCTGCTCAAGGCTTGCGGCTGGGCGGAGACGATCGTCGAGGATACGTCGGTCACCTACGCGCTCGTGCCCAACCCCAAGGGCGGGGACTCGATGTCGCTCATCTGGCGCGATGACCGCCGGCTGCACAAGGTGCTGGGTTGGCGCGGCCGTGTGGGGCTGGACCTGAACGCTGGCGCTCGCCCGATGCTCATCTTCAATGGCCGCGGGCTGCACCAAGACGTCGCCGACGGCGCCGCTCTCGTGCAGGCGGACGCCACCTGGACCGACTGGAATGACGCGCGGCCCGTGGCTCAGGGAACCACCGCCTTCACCTTCGACGGCGTCACCGGGCTCGGCATTCGGCAGTTCAACTTCGACCAGTCCGACAACGTCCGGTTCATCGACGTGCCCGAGCAGGAGAACGTCGACCTGGTCGGCAAGCGCGCCTTCACCGGCCGCTGCCGGATGACCACGCCGCCTGCGTCGGTCCTCAACCTGGAGACCGCCTGGAAATCTGGGGCGAAGAAGGTCTTCGCGGTCACCCACGAGTCCACCCCCGGCAAGATCGCCACGGTCAACGGACGCACGCAGGTCGTGGAGCCCACCTATAGCCGCGACAATGGCGACGACGTCGTCGAGTTCGGCACGGAACTGGTGCCCAGCGCGTACGACACCGACGACGACCTCTCCATCGTCCTGACCTGACGCCTCGCGCGCCGCCCATCCCAACGGCGCGCGGGGCCAAGCCCCGCGCGCCGCTCGTCTTCACCGATCGGATCGCAGAAGGACCGATGATCCATGACCGTCAAATTCAGCTTTGCGACCCTCGAACAGCCGTTCGAGGCGGACTGGCCCGTGAAGGTGGCCGTTCCGCTGGACGGGGGCGGCGTCGAGGAACAGGTGTTCATGGCCCGGTTCCGAATAGAGTTGGCCACCTCGGACGAAGCGGAGGCGTCGCCAACGCCGCAGGCCGAGGCGACGGACGCCCCCAAGGATTTCCCGTTCATGGTGGGGCTCGGCAAGGGCGAGGGCGAACTGACGGACGCGATGCGGGCGGCCATGGCTGCGAGGGGGTATGTCCGTCTCGCGATCTATCGTGCGTGGCAGGAGTTCCAGCACGGGGTCGTCCCAAAAAACTGACCGAGGCCGCGCGGGCCTGGGCCCTCGGCCGCGTGGACGAGGTCTCCTGGACCACCGCCGACGTCGATCGGGTCCTTGAGGACATGCGCGCCATGGGCGCGCCCGAGACGGCGATCGCCGAGACCCGCGCGCGCCTGGCTCAGCAGGCGATCGACCCAGTAGTCGTCGTTCATCCCTCGAACGTTCCAGCGGTGCGGATGCTGATGGTCCTCGCAAGTCAATGGCGAACCGTTGCGCTCGGCACCTACAGCAAGGCGCAGCTGGTGCGGGTCGGACTTGACTACGGTTCGATCGAGCCGGCGGCTCGCCTCGCTGGCCTTGCACTGACCGCAGACGACTTTGGGCGGCTTCGGTTCCTGGAAGCCGCCTGCCTGGAGGCCTGGGCCGAAGCCCGGCGGCTTGAGCGATGAACGATCTGGTCGCCAAGCTCCGCCTTGAAGGCGACGCGCGAGGCGCGGTGAAGGCCGCGAACGACGCGGGCGGTGCGGTTGAGGGTTTGGGGCGCAAGGGGAGCGCCGCGAAGCGTGGCCTGGACGACGCGAACGCCGGCGTCGAGAAGCTGGAGCACAACAGCAAGGCGGCGGAGCGCGCCATGCGCGCGCTGCAGGTGGCGTTGGGCTATCTCGGGTTCCGGGAACTGCTCCGCAACATGACCGACGCAGCCGTGGCGGCGAAGGGCGTGGAGATCGGCCTGGGCGCCGTCGCCGGCGGCGCGTTGGGCGCCCGCGCCGAGCTTGGTTGGTTGCGAGACGAGGCGGGCCGCCTCGGTTTGGACCTTCGCGTGGCGCAACGTTCGTTCCTGTCCTTGGCCGGCGCCACCAACGGCACCGCCCTGGCCGGCGAGAAGACGCGCGAAATCTGGCGAGGCGTCATGGAGACCGGCCTCGCCATGGGCCGCTCCAACGAGCAAATCAGCCGCGGTCTTGAGGCGATCTCGCAAGTCGCCTCAAAGGGCGTCGTCTCCATGGAGGAGATTCGAGGCCAACTGGCGGAGGCGATTCCAGGCGCCATGAACATCGCCGCGCGGGCGATGGGTGTCGGCACGGCCGAGCTGAACAACATGATCGCCTCCGGCCAGATGCTGGCCAGCGACTTTCTGCCGAAGTTCGCGGCGGAGCTGCGCTCCGAGTTCGGGCCGGCCGTTGAGAAGTATCTGACCACGGACATCGGGCGCGCGCGGGTCGCGATCGGCGAACTTCAAACGGCTCTCTACGACCTTTCGGCCGCCGGCGGCGAAGCCTTCCTCGCGGGCGTGGTCGACGGCTTCACGGACCTCGATCGCTCCCTGACGGAAGCGGAGCTTGTTGAGGAGGTGCGAGCCCTCGCCCATGAGCTGGGTGAGTTGGCCGGACAGGGAGGCCGAGCGCTCGCCTTCCTCGCCGACAACCTCGATCTGGTCGTCGCCGCCGGCGGCGCCTTGATCGGACTCCGCGCCGGCGTGGCGTTGGCCGAGATCGGCACGAAGGCCGTGGCCGCGGCCGAGGGCGTTGGGGTGCTGTCGGCCGCCATGGGCGCGCTGGGCGGGCCGGTCGCCATCGTCGCTGGTGTCGGCGTCGCAGCGGTGGCCGAACTCGAAGCCTCGTTCGCGAAGCAGGAAGAGCAGGCGCGTGCTTCTGCGGCGGCGCAGGAGGAGCACAACCGCGTCATGGCCGATGCGGCCGGTCTGATGGAGGAGGCCGGGCTCAAGGCCGGTGATTGGTCGCGGCACGTCTCTGACAGCATCGCGCCGACCGACGACCTCGCGACCTCGACGCGCGGACTGGCCAACGAAACCTTCCGCCTCGCCGACGCTCGGCGCCAGGCCGCAGTGGAGTCGCTGCGCGAGAACTCGGCGAAGCTGCAGTCTGAAATCGACCAAATCGGGAAGCGCATGGATCGGCGCGCCGCGTTGGCGACGCCGGGCTGGATTCAGCTCTTCGGCACCGACCAACAGAAGGCGGCCTCATTCGCGCAGCTCAACAAGGACGACCTGGCGAAGGTCGATGCGCTCAGGAGCCAAGCCGCCGCGAATGACGCTGCGGCGATCCAGCTCGTCCTGGCGCCGCCGGCGAAAGCCAAGGTCGAGGAGCACCAAGCCGTCGCCGCAGCGGCCGGGCAGCGGGCCAAGAAGACCGACGAAGCCAGGGAAGCGGAGCGCCGCCTGGCCGCGGCGAATGACATTCAGGTCCAGGCTGCGCTGCAGGCAAAGGCGTTCGCCGCCCGCACAAAGGCGGCCGCTGAGGGCGAGGCGGCGCTTGAGGCCCTACGGATCAAGGAAGCGGGTCTGCAGGTGCTCGAGCGTCAGGGCGTGCAGAGCCTTGACGAGCTCACCGGCAAGGTACGCGAGCAGACGGCCGCCGCCATCGACGCTGCCGAGGCCGCCGAGCGGCAGGCGATCGTCGCCGAGAAGGCGGAGCGGGTCGCATCGGCGTCGCGGGAGCTGGATCGGTCCATCGCCTATGAACAGCGCCGCGCCCAGGCGATCGCCCAGGGCGAGACCGCGCTGATCGGCTTCAACCAGGCCGAGGACATCCGCCAGCAGATCGAGCGGGTTGGCCTCACGCTCACCGCCGACCAGGTCAAGGCGCTGCAGGACAAGGCGACCGAACTCGCGCAGATTCAGGCGATCAACGACAACGCCGACTTCTACCGCCAGCAGGCCGAGGAGCTGCGGCTCCTGCAGCTGACCAACCAGGAGCGGGACCTCGAAGAGCGCAAGCTCCGCATTCGCAATGAGCTGCTTTCCGCCGGGCGCGACATCGTCGAAGCAGAGGTGGAGGCGCGCGCGAAGGTCGAACAGGGCGCTTACGAGAACGCTCGGGCGATCGGCGGCCTGCGCGAAGATCTCCGCAAGGCGTTCGTCGAGACGGGCCACCTGAGCTTCGACGACGTGGCGGACTACGCCGAGCAGAAGCTGCGCCAGGCCGTCTACGACGCGCTGCTGGCCGAGCCGATCAACATCATCATCAACGCGGTCGTCGGCAGCATCTCCGGCGCTGGCGGTCTATCGAGCGGGCTCGCCGGGTTGCTCAACGCTGGCGGCGGTACGAGTTCCTCGGGGCTGATCGGCAGCCTATTAGCTAAGAACATTCCCGGCATCGGCTCCACCGTCGGCGGTCTCCTTGGAACAGCTGGCACGGGTGCGCTCCTCGCCTCCGCGTTGGGCGTTCAAGGCTCGGGCAATCCCCTGATCGACACCGGCGCAAGCCTCGCCGGCGGTGCGCTTGGAGGCGTCGCGGGGTCAGCACTGATCGACGCGGCGTCGATGGGTGCACTCGGGGCGTTCGGCTCAAGCGGCGCGGCGTTCGCGCTGGGCGGAGTGCTCGGCCCGATCGGCGCGTTGGCGGGGATTGCGCTCGCCGGCCTGTTCAAGGACGACCAGCGGCCCTACGCCCGTTCCGACATCGGCATCGTCAACGGCCAGTTCGCGGTGACGGGCGGGCAGCAGCTGGATAACGGCCCGCTGAACCAGATCAGCCAGGCGGCCGGCTCGATCGTCGACAGCCTCAACGCGGCGGCCGACCTCTTCAAGCTCGATCTGTCGAAGGTCTCCAACCTGCCGACTTCGGTCGGCTACGTGCAGGGCAAGAACACCGGCGCGCTGAGCCAGGGCTACTTCGGCGGTGACGGCGGCGGCTTCTCCACGGGCGCCCAGCTGGAAGGCTACAGCGACCTCTCTGCGCTCGGCGCGGACATCGTTCGCGAGACGATCATCCGCGCCATCCAGGCGGGGGCGTCGGACCTGTCCGAGGCCGAGAAGCAGGTGGTGCTGCAATCCTCCAGCCTGGAGGACGCCGCCACCAAGATCGCCAACGGCCGCTCGATCGTCGAGACCATCAACGACGCGATCCTGCAGCTCACCGACCCGGCCGCGTTCGAGCGCAAGCAGGCGCTCGACGCTATCGAGTCCAGCTACCAGGCCCTCAAGGCGCAGGCGCAGGAGCTGATCGACGCGGGCCTTGTGTCCGGCGACGTGCTGACCAAGCTCGACGAGCTGAAGCAGTTGCAGGTCGACGACGCGCTGAAGCAGCTCACCACCGGCGTGACCGACGCCCAGCAGGCCCTGCAGACGGCGTGGCAGAACGAGAGCGCCGCCCTCAGCCAACACGCCGCCCAGCTGCAGCGCTACGCCGACGACATCGCCTCCTATCGCAAGGGGCTCTACCTCGGCACGGCCGCCGGCCTGTCGCCGGAAGAGCAGTACAAGGCGACCAAGGCCGAGTACGAGCGGGTCAAGGCGGCGGCGCTGGGCGGCGACGAGACGGCGCTGGCCAACCTGCCGACCACCAGCCAGCAGTTCCTGGACGCGAGCCGGGCCTATTACGCCTCCACGGCCGGCTACTTCCGCGACCTGGAGGACGTGCGCAACGCGACGGCCGCGGCCGAGCAGATCGCCCAGAGCCAGGCGGACGCCCTGCTCGAACAGCTGGAGATCGAGAAGGAGAGCCTGAAGACCCTCATCGAGATCAACGACAACATCCTGGCGCTGCCGGATGCGATCGCGAACCTGATCAACGCCCAGGCCGCCGGCGGCGTGCTCGACACGAGCCAGCAGCTGCCTTCGTGGTTCGACTGGCAGAAGTACTCGGCCGACAACCCCGACCTGGCCGCCGCCTACTATGGCGGGACGGCGCTTCAGGAGTTCAAGGATCTCCAGGAGGCGGTCACCCAGCATTGGCTGCTGAAAGGTCAGTACGAGGTGGCGGACGGCACGCGCTACTACGCCTCGGGCGGGGTCTTCACCAACCAGGTCGTCACGACGCCGACGACCTTCGACATCGGCATGATGGCCGAGGCCGGCCCCGAGGCGATCATGCCGCTCTACATGGGTCCGCGCGGCCTGGGCGTCGTCGTGACCGCGGGCGCGAGCAGCCAGCGCACCGACGCGCTGCTGGAGATGGTGATCGTCCACCTGCAGGCGCTGGTCAGCCAGGGCGGCCTGGCGGCCAACGCCAACCTGTCGGCGCTGCGCGATCTCAGCGAAGAGATCGCGTCGGCCGCAAGGCTGGGAGCGGCGGCATGATCCTGATCGAAGCCCAGGCCGCCGTCGACGCCGCCGGCACGGTGGAGACGCTCTACCTGTCGACCGCCCACTTCATCACCCGGCCGACCGACACGCCGGCCAATGTCGCCTTCCAGGCGGCGCTGACGGACCCCGGCAAGATCGGGCTGTCGGCCTACGGCGACGGGAGAACGAGCGGCGGCACCCGCCTGCAGGCCGGGGAGATCACGGTCACCAACGTGGACGGCCGTTTCGACCGCTGGCTGAACTACAGCTTCGGCGGCCGGCCGGTGACCATCCGCGAGGGCGACGCCGGCGGCGCCTATCCGGCCGACTTCCCGATCCTGTTCCGGGGCACGGCCGAGGGCGTGACGGGCGACCTGAGCCAGCTGGTGATCCGTCTGCGGGACAAGCAGTACCTCTTCGACAAGGCCGTCCTGACCAACCGTTACGCCGGTTCGAACGTACTTCCAGACGGGCTCGAAGGCGTTTCGAGCGACCTGAAGGACCAGTTGAAAGGCCGGGTGTTCGGCGCGCCGCCGAACATCGCGCCGCCCTGCGTGAACACGTCGAAGCTCACCTTCCAGGTCAACGACGGGCCGGTGGCGGACATCGCTGCGGTCTATGACAAGGGCGACGCCCTGACCAAGGGCGCGGACTATGCCACGGGCGCGGCCCTCAACGCCGCCACGGGGCTGACGCCGGGCTACTTCTACACCTGCCTGGCGGAGGGCTATTTCCGCCTGGGCGGCGCCGCGGCCGGGCAGATCACGGCCGACCCGGTGGAGGGCGAGACGGCGGCCGAGCGGACCACCGCCCAGGTGCTGAAGCACCTGGCGCTGGCCTCGGGTCTGTCTTCGGAGGAAGTCTCGGCCGCCGATGTCGAGGCGCTGGACCTGGCCGCGCCGGGCGTGGTCGGCCTGCGTATCGAGGGCGAGACCACCTTCCAGGAGGCGATGGACCAGGTCGCCGCCAGCGCCGGCGCCTACTACGCCTTCGACGACGACGGCGTGCTGCGCATGGGCCAGTTGCAGGAGCCCGCCGGCGAGCCGGTGGTGACCCTCGGCCGAGACGCGATCCGGGGCCTGGAGCGCCGGCTCGCGCGCGACAACGGCCAGCCGCTCTGGAAGGTGACCGTCCGCTACGGGCGCATCTGGACCGTGCAGGACACCGACGTGGCCGGCGAGGTCTCGGCCGACCGCCGCGCCTACCTCGCCCAGGAGTACCGCAGCGCCGTCGCCGAGGACGAGACCGTCAAGGACCAGTTCCTGCTCGCCGACGAGGCGACGATCGACACGCTCCTCGCCGACGAGGCGGCCGCCCAGGCCGAGGCCGACCGTCTGCTGGCCCTGCAAAGGGGCCGCCGCGAGATCTATGACGTGACCGTCGAGCCGAAGGTCCGCAGCCGCTACGGCGTGCAGCTGATGAAGGAGGTGCGGCTGAAGCTGGATCGCTTCGGCCTGTCGGCCGGCAAGGACTTTCGCGTGATCGGCATCCGCGCCGAGCTGGGCCGCCGCCGCGTGATCCTGACGGTGTGGGGCTGACCATGGCGAACGGTCTTCTCGCCTACGGCAACCTGGTGGACGACGGCGTCGTCCAGGACGGCTTCTGGATGGAGGAGCTGCCGCTCGCCAACCTGCAGGACCGCCAGCTGGGCGTCGTCGCCCGCAGCCGCGACCTTGCGCTCTCGTCGACCAAGTTCGTCTTCGACGCCGGGCCGTTCCCGACGATCCGGGTAATCGACCTGGTCGGCCACAACCTGTCGCTCGACGCCAAGGTCCGCGTGCGCTCCAGCCCCGTGTCGAACTTCGCGTCCATCGGCGTCGACACCGGCTGGCTGGACGTGTGGCCGACCGTCTACCCGTTCGGGACGATCCCGTGGGGCGCGCCGAACTGGTGGGACCGCCGCTACACCGCCAAGCAGGTGGCCAGCTTGAAGCGCGAGAAGATCATTATCCTGTCGCAGGACAGCTTCGACCAGTACTGGCTGGTGGAGTTCGACGACCAGACCAACCTCGACGGCTATGTGGAGCTGGCCCGCCCGTTCTTCGGCCCAGCGATCCAATGGACCACGAACTTCAGCTTCGGCGCGGGTCTCGGCGTCGAGGACGTCTCCCAGATCGACCAGGCGCTCTCCGGCGCTGAGTACTTCGACGAGCGCACGAAGCGTCGGTCGACGGCGTTCAACACCGACTGGCTGGAGGAGGACGAGGCGCTCGCCGAGGTGTTCGAGATGCAGCTCGCGTCCGGGATCACCAAGGAGGTGGTCTTCGTCTGGAACCCCGACGACACGATCCACTTCCAGCGGCGCTCTTTCCTCGGCCGGCTCGGCAAGCTCGACCGCATCACCAACCCCTACGTCTCGGTCCACAAGGCCGCCCACGAAATCAAGGAGCTGATCTGAATGGTCGACAGCGTGACCTTTCCGGAGGAGCTCGGCGGCGACGGCGAGACCTACAGCTCGGGCAACGACCCGATCACGGGCCTGGGCAACGGCGGGTATCTGACCCGCTTCTTCAAAATCCTCGCCAACATCATCAACCTCTCGGCTTTCACCAAGACCAGCGCCGCCTCGGCCGCCGCCTCGGCGCTGACGGCGCTCAATGCGCCGGGCACGATCTGCACCAGCACCAGCAACCGCACGATCACCGACGCCGGGTCGGTGACGTTCGAGGTTCAGGCCGGCAAGTCGATCACCCAGGGCATGGCCATGCGCGCCGCCGTGGACGGCGCGGCGGCCACGACCTGGATGGAAGGCATCGTCACGGCCTACGACGGCGTCTCCGGCGACCTGACCATCGCCATGACCGCCAAGGGGATCGTCGAGGGCGCCTTCAACAACTGGCACATCAGCCTTTCCGCCACCGGCGCCGGCGCGGTGAACAGCGCGCGGGAGATCGCCACGACGGGCCTCCTGACGGGCGGCGGCGACTTCACCGAAGACCGCACCTTCGACGTGCCGGCGGCCACGCTCGCCGAGGCCCGTGCCCTGGCGTCCATGACCAAGGCGCTCACGCCTGGCCAACTCGGGGCTTCGCTCGACCTGCAGCAGGTCGACGACGCTGCGGTGATCGACAACGACCTGTCGCTGAAGCCCAACTTCTACGTGATCCTCGCCGGCATCCGCACGATCAACCGGTTCACCGGCGGGCAGAAGGGCCGCTGGTACTACGGCGAGCTTTGGCAGGACGAGACGGGCAACCGCACCGTGGCCTGGGACGGCGCCTACAATCACCGCCGCACCGGCACGCCGCTGCTCTCGACCAGCCCCAACGCCCGCGACGCCGTCGCCATGCTCTGCACCGACGATACGCCGGCCGCGAACACCTTCGACGTCTATTTTTCGAGGGCCGAGTGATGCTGCCGTCGGCGATGGCGATGATCATGGGGGCGGTCTCGCCGCAAGACGTGACGCCGGTCTATCTCGGCGGTGGAAAGCGTCGCAATGGCGACTCCGCGATCCTCACCTTCCCGGAGACGGCCGAGCCTGGCGACCTGGTGGTGGCCGGCGTGCGAAGCACGGCCACGATCACCGGGGGCGCCGGAGGATGGCTCTATTCAACGCCGGTGGGAAATGGGAAGGCGGCGGTCAAGCGGCTCGAAATCGACGACCTGTTGAACGTCGTTCAGTGCGCCGCCACGCCCTGGGTGTTCGGCGTCTATCGCGAGCCACGTTCGACCCTTCAGCGGACGAGTGGTTCGATCGCTGGCACCGGCCCGACGCTGGCTGGGTTCGAAAAGAGCTTCTTCTGCGTTGGCCTGGTCGGCTTGGGCTGGTCGAGCGGAGGCACCGCGGAGCCGATCTTCCCCGCGCCTTGGACGCAGCGCCAGACTGTCAGTTCGCCGGACTCCAACAACACGCCCTTCGCTCTCTACGACCTGCTCGACCCGTCCGACTACGTCGACGACGCGACGATCCACATGGGCGGGTCCAGCAGCGGCACGACATACGGCGTCGTCCACGAACTCCTGATCTGAGGTCTCCATGCCCCGCTACGCCTTCGTCGACACCGTCGCCAACACAGCCTTCGAGGTCAGGGGCGCCTTCACCGCCCCTGATGGAAGGAACTATCCGCGCAACTGGCTTGCTCTGAGTTCAGCCCAGCAGAGGGCGGCGATCGGGCTGAAGGTGATCACGCCGGCGGGCGAGCCGGTGGTCGGCAAGCGCGAGAAGGGCAAGGTGCTTGTGGTCATCGGCGGCGCGCCGATCGAGCAGCTGCTGACCGAGGACATCCCCATCGCCGAGCTGTTGGACGGCAAGATCGCCGAGATCGACGCAGAGCGCGACCGCCGCCAGCAGCTCGACCTGGTCCACGACTTCGCGGCCACCACGGCGATCGACGACTTCGGCAACGAGATCGAGGCTGGCGCGCGATCGCTGCAGATGCGCGCGATCGACCAGGCTAACTGGACCGTTCTGAACGGCCAGGCGCTGGCGGCCGTCGCCGGCGGCGCGCCCGAGACCGTGATGGCGATGCGGGCCGAGGACAACTGGAACATCCAGACGACGGCCGCCCAGGTGCTGACCGTCTGCGCCGCCATGGTGGCGCGCAACGGGGCCATCCTCTTCGCCGGCGGCGCGCTGAAGTCGCAGGTGCGCGAGCTGGCGGCCGCCAACGACCGGGCGGGCGTGCTCGCCTTCGACCCCCTCAGCGGATGGCCGGAATGAGCATCGGGCGCATCGCCGGCAAGATCGAGATCCCGCTGGACCAGCCATGGGCCAAGGACGTGCGCTTCTGGACCGGCAAGAGCCCGCGCGTGGCGCTGGCGCTCGCCTCGGGCTCAGCCTGGCTGCGCAAGCGGGGCGGCGCGTCCAGCGCGCCGGCGGAGCCGCTGGAGCTGACGGTCGCCAACGGCCGCATCCAGATCACCGACAACGTCGTCGGCCTGCGGCTGTCGCAGGCGGATCTCGATGGTCTGTCGGCCGGCGACTACGACCTGGAGGTTCAGGCGGTCGACGAGCAGGGCCGCTACCGCCAGGTCCGCGGCATCGCGACCGGCGTGAAGGGCCTCGGCCAATGACGATCGACGTCTACATCCTGGACGACCTGGGCGTCGAAGCGGGCGAGGAGCCCATCGAGGTCGTCGAGAACCTGGAAGGCCCCATTGGGCCGGCCGGCCCACCTGGTCCGGCGACTGCACCTGACATCCTGGACGGAGGCAATTTCTGATGAGCACCGATCTGCGCGTGAAGCGCCGGGTCACGGGGGCGGCCGGCGCGCCGGCCGCCCTGAAGACCGGCGAGATCGCCTACAACATGGTCGACGGCTATTTCTACGTCGGCTTCGGCGACGACGGGTCCGGCAACGCGACCTCGATCAAGACGTTCGCCAACGACAACTTCAACATCTCCAAGCTGCTGCCTGTCGGCGGTGGAGTCGGGCAGGCCCTGGTCAAATCGAGCGGCGATGACTTCGACGTGGCTTGGACCACGATCGCCGAAGGTGCGACCTACACCGCCGGCACGGGTCTGGTGCTGGCCGGGGCGGAGTTCGCCGTCGACTTCGCCGTGGTGGCCCCAAAGGCGAGCCCGGCGTTCACGGGCAACCCCACCGCCCCGACGCCGGCGGCGGCCGACAACTCCACCAAGATCGCCACCACGGCCTACGTGCAGGGCGAGCTGGGGAGCTACGCTCCGACCAATTCGCCGGTGATGACCGGGACGCCGACGGTGCCGACGGCCGCGACGGCCACCAGCAACACCCAGGCGGCTTCCACCGCGTTCGTGCACGCCGTTGTGGCCGCTGTGATGGGCGCGGCGCCCGAGGCCCTGGACACCCTGCAGGAGCTGGCGGCGGCGATCGGTGATGACGCGGACTTCGCCGGCACGGTGACCGCTTCTCTGGCGGGAAAGCTGACCAAGACCAGCAATCTCTCAGACCTGCCCAACATCGCCAGCGCGCGGACCAACATGGGCCTCGGCACCATGGCCACGCAGAACGCGGCGGCGGTGGCTATCACCGGCGGCACGATCGACGGCGTGACCCTCGACGGCGGGACCTTCTAGGGACCTCGGCGCATGGGCAACCTCATCAAGCTGAAGCGCTCGGCGACACCGGGCAACGTGCCTGCGGCGCTGGATGTCGGCGAGGTGGCCATCAACGAGGCCGACGGCGTGCTGTTCTGGCGGGACGGCGCTGGCGTGGTGCAGGCGGTCAGCCTGAAGAACACCCCCTATGTGACGATCCCCTTCGTCTTCGACGGTGGCGGCGCCGCGATCACGCCGGGCTTCAAGGGCGTCCTGCCGATCGACTTTCCCTGCGTGATCCTGGGCTGGACCCTGCTCGGCGAGCAGGCCGGCTCGATCGTCATCGACGTTTGGAAGGACACCTTCGCCAACGCCCCGCTCACGGCGGCCGCCAGCATCACCGCCGCGGCCAAGCCCACGATCTCCGACGACGTGAAGGCTCAATCAACCACACTGACCGGGTGGACCACCGCGATCGCGGCCGGCGACGTCCTGGCCTTCAACGTCGATTCCGCCAGCACGCTGGAGTTCGTGACGTTGGGCTTGAAGGTCCGGAAGACCTGAGATGGCGCTCTGGACACCGGCCGGCTACGGCTCAGCGCTCAAGCACTGGTATGACGCCGCCGACGGCGCGACGATCACCGAGGTCAGCGGCAAGGTCTCGGCCTGGGCGGACAAGTCGGGCAACGGCTATCACCTGGCGCAAGCCACCGCCGCCAAGCGGGGCACGCTCACCGCCGCCAACGCCAACTTCCAGGACATGCCGACCATCGCCCTGCCGAGCGGCGGCGGGATGGTCGCCTCGGGCCACTACGGCGCCGCGGCGCTGCTGGACGCCTTCGCCTGCGACTACGACGGCTATTCCGGCGACAGGCCGCTCCTCAACTACAACGGCGTCTACGTGGACATCGCGGCCACGTCCTCGGACTTCCCGATCAAGCTGTTCGCGACCATGCGCGTGCCCAGCACCGGCATCGACATGTCGACGACCGGGATGTTCAGGCTCAATGGCTCGGCCAAGGCCGTCTACTACGACGACGGCAACGATGACCCCACCAGCTCGTTCACGGTGGTGTTCTGCGGCCGGATCAAGTCGCAGGGCCAGGGCACCGGATATGGCCGCATCTACGAGGCGCGGAACGACGAGTTCACCCTCGGCAACCGCTCGTCGGACTGGTCGCGGACGGCCGACATCGACTTCGCCGAGCTGCACCTGATCGACGGCTATATCGCCGACGCCGACATCGAGACGTTCGAAGGCTATCTGGCGTGGAAGTGGGGCCTGCAGGGCTCGCTTCCCGGCGGCCACCCCTACAAGGCGGCCGCGCCGCAGCTGGCCGCCGCCGCGACGCCCAGGGCCTGGGGCGCGATCATCGGATGAACCCGCTCGCCGGCGCCATGCTCCTCGTCGCGGCCTTCCTGCTGGTCCTGAGCGGGTTCTACGCCCAGCGCGCGGAGTCGGCGCGGGCGCAGTACGCCTGCACGGGATTGGCGCTCTACGAGCTGCGCAGGGGCCGGCCCGAGCGCTCGGCCGCCTACCTTCGCGCCGCCCACGTGGCCTACATCACCGGCCACTGCGACCCGGCGCTGAGCCTGGAGATCGAGGTGGCCAGGTGAGCAGCTTCACGAGCCCCCTGGAGGTGGAGATCACCCAACAGAAGGTGCGCGGCCGGCCCCTGGCGCGCCTGCTGGCGGCCTTCCGCTATGAGGTCGGGGCATTGGGCTCCGGCGACCTGGTCGAGGTCCCCATCGGCTTCGAGACTGACTTCGCGAGCCTGCCGTGGTTCCTGTGGAGCCTGGAGCCGCCGCTGGGCGACGCCGGTAAGGCGGCCGTGATCCACGACCGGCTCTACGTCACCCGCGAGCGCCCGAGGCGGGAGGCGGATCGGATTTTCCGGGAGGCGATGGCGGTGCTGGGAGTGCCGGCGTGGAAGCGGGCGCTGCTGTGGGCGGGGGTGCGGCTGTTTGGGGCGCGGAGCTGGCGGGATGCGTGAGCGGCGGCTGACTCCGCGTGGCAGCCAGGCCAAATGCGCCCCATGTCATGACGGCGAGGCCGATCACGAACAGCCCGGCGGAACCGGCAGCGAGGGTCCAGGCGGTGCGTTTCCGGGAGAAGTGCAGCGCGAATGGGATGGCGCCGGCCAGGCAGACGCCGAGTGCCACCGCAGCCAGGGTCCAGGCCGCATCCGTGGCGAGCTGATCGGTCAGCGCCGGGTCGAGCAGGTGGGTGGCCAGCGCCAGGAACGCACCGCCGTTGCCAATCGCCAGCGAGGTGTGGAAGCGGCGGAACCAGTAAGTCTGCTCCTCGGTTGTGATGCGTGCCAGATCGACAACTTGCGCACCGTTTTCCTTCAGCGCCTTGGCGACCTCGGCTGTAGCTTCGGCCTCTTCTGCAGCGGCGGCGGCATCCCACACGACGAGGCGCTGGACTTCGTCGAGGGCGGCGGCCTTTCCTGCGGCCCGGCTGCGTTCCGCCCTCAGCTCGGACAGGTTCGCATACAGCCGCGAGAGTTGGTCGTTGAGGCGTGCGAGTTCGGCGCGTGCGACCTTCTTGTCGCTTTCGTATTCCGGCTCAGTGATGCGGCGCCCGCGACCATCCCGGTTAGCGAATATGTCGCTCTGCTTTACCAACTCCGCCTCCGTCTCATCGACGGGGGCCGGGGCGCGCCAACGCCCCGAGCCGCGGGCCGTAAACCCGCACGTCCGGGGGGTGCACGCCCCCTTCCGCCCCGCCACCGGCCAGACCGGCGGGGCCAATCGAGACCACAACCTGTATGGAGTCGAGTCCCCTGTTCACGCCCGTGGCCCCCACTAAGCCCGCGTCGCCCTATATCGGCGGCAAGCGCTACCTCGCTCGCCGCCTTGTCCAGCTGATCGAAGAGATTCCTCACCGCACCTACGCCGAGCCATTCGTGGGCATGGGCGGAGTATTCTTGCGCCGGCGCTGGAGACCAGCCGCCGAGGTGATCAACGACTGGAGCTGGGAGGTGGCCACCTTCTACCGCATCCTGCAGCGGCACTATGTGGCGTTCCTGGACATGCTGCGCTTCCAGATCACCACGCGGGCCGAGTTCGAGCGCCTCACGGCCGTCGATCCGGCCACGCTGACTGACCTGGAGCGGGCGGCGCGCTTCCTCTACCTGCAGCGGACCGCGTTTGGCGGCAGGGTCGATCAACGCCATTTCGGCGTCTCCCCCGGCCGGCCCGGCCGGTTCGACGTGACCAAGGTCGGGCCGATGCTGGAAGACCTTCACGAGCGGCTCGCCGGCGTCGTCATCGAGCGCCTGCCATGGGCGGCCTTCCTGGACCGCTACGACACGGATGAGACCCTGTTCTACCTCGATCCGCCGTACTTCGGCTCCGAGGGCGACTACGGCGAGGGGATGTTCTCGGCAGCGGATTTCGAGCCCATGGCGGCGAAATTGAAGGGCCTTCAAGGGCGCTTCATCCTGTCGTTGAACGACCATCCAACGGTGCGCGAGATCTTCGCCGGGTTCGAGATCAGGGGTGTGGAGACCCACTACGGGCTCGCTGGCCAGGGGGCGAAGAAGGCGGGCGAGGTGATCATCTGCGGCCCAGTGTCGGCGTAACCGTGAGGTGGGTCTTGGCGGGCTGACAATGAGCGGAAACCTCCTCGAAGGACCGTCCATGAAACCTGCCCGCCGGCTCGACCTCATCATCGCCCTGATCATCTTCCTGACCGAAATCTTGAGACACCTGCCGCGCGCGTGACGGCCGCCTTGCGCGCCGGCCTGGGGCCACGTAGGAGTCCGCCTGGGTTGGCGCTCACGATGGAGCCGCCCATGCCCGACCTCGATCTCTCCACCACCACGATCGGCGACTGCCTGGACGCGTTCGAACAGGTCCACTTGCTGTGCCGCGGTTGCGGCCGGTGGACGGCCTGGCGAGCGCCCGATCTGGTCCACCGGCCACGGGCGCTCAGTCTCGCAGCCCTGTCACGCCAAGCCGCTTGCACGGCCTGCGGCCACGTCGGGGCTGGCGTGCGGGTGCAGCCCGATCCGCTCGCGCAACGGGCGGCCGACCCGTCCGCCTGGACGCCCAGCCGTCGGCGGCGCCGGGGCGGAGGGGAATTTGAAGGGGGGTGACGGAAAATCCGCTAGGCGTGCGCTATCGAGGCGATGCGAATTTCGGAAGCGCTCCGGAACCATGTGTCCCGCGCTCCGAAACCAAGTGGCGCGCTACACCGACCTGGCCCTTCAGCTCGCGGGCGAAGTCCATGCCAAGCTCGGCCAGCTCGCCGAGGAGACGACCTTGCCTGTCCTGCATCTCCTCAAGGTCGGCCATGAACAAAAGGAGAACATAGGTCGAGCCTGGAGTCAAGAATTTCCGCCGTGCGCGCGGCCTACCAGCGGTTCTCCACTTCCTCGGCGAAGCCCACGAGGTCGCGGATGGAGAGGCGCTGGCCGTCGTCGAGCACCACCTCGCCGCTGAAGCGGCCGAACACCTGGTGCTGGATCGAGCGGATGATCCGAAGGTCGGTGGCCGAGGCGCGGTCGACGATCGGCGTGAAGGTCATCTCGAAGCGGCCGTCATCGCTGGTGAACCGCCATGGGCCGCTGTCGTGCGCCCCCTGCGGCAGGTGGAAGGTCACTTCGCCGAGCTTGTGGGCGATCCCGTCGACGAAGACCATGTTCTCGCTCGCCGCCGAGGTGTCGCCGAAGCCGTGGCCGATGTTGAAGCCGAACCGCCGGCCGTCATGCAGGCCCGAGGCCGAGCCCCAGTACCAGGTGTTGTCGTAGGTCCACACGCCCCGGCCCCAGTCGAGCACGGCGAAGGCGCTGTCCGGCGAGAAGCGCCGCGTCTCGCCGCCCAGCACGACCTCGCCCTCGGCCCGCAGGCAGTTGATTTTCTGATTGTAGTAGAAGGCGCGCGGCGCGTTCGGGAACGGCGTGGCGATGACCATGCGGTCGCGCGGCGCGTCGGACAGGAAGATCTCGCCCTTCAGGCCCCGGCCGCGGCCGAACCCGGGATCGTCGACGATCAGCCGCCGCCCGCCCGCCTCGTGCCGGAACTCCAGGGCGATCCCGCCGAAGGCCGCCTTCACGTCGCCCGCGTCGGCGCTGGCCGGCAGCCCCATCCGGCCCATGGGAAAGCCGGTCGTCGCCGCGTCGTTGACGGCCGTGCGCGCGGCGAAATCCATCCAGGCCGTGCCGAGAAAGCCCATGTAGCCGTTGTCGGCCACGGTCAGCGCCAGGGCGAAGTCCTCGGTGGTGACGCAGTAGTAGTCCCACTCCTTCAGCCGCCACTTGGGCGCCTTCACGCCGGCGCGGCTGTAGCGCTTGACCTCGGCCGTCGCCCAGCCGGGCTCGGCCAGCCGGCCCTTTGCGTCGTGCAGGGGGCCTTCGCCCATCCGGTGCTGCATAGCGTCCTCCCAAGGCGGCTTTGGTACGGCGATTCCGCGCGCGGGCTGAGCTTGTCAGCCTGAACGCCACGCGCGGGCTCGCCCGCGAGACGCGACACGCGCGATGAGGAGCGGATTCGACAGCGGGCCGCGTCGGTTTCGGGCTTTACCGGACGCGGCGGCGAGGCTACCTGCACGGCCATGTTCGAACGCCGCCAGATGACGAGCTCGACCGCCGCCGCCCCGTGGGGCGGGGGTCGCCGCGCGCGCGTCTAGCGCTCGAGCATCCCCCAAAGGCCCCGCCGCGACGGACGGGGCGAGGAGGCCTCTCCGGCGGCTTGACGGAGAGGACCCATGCAAGACCATCCCAACGCCTTCTACGACGGCGGCCTGAGCGTCGCGACCTACGACCTGTTCGCCGCCGGCGGCGCGCTGGAGGGCGACGTGGCGTTCTACCTGTCGCTGGCCGAGCGGACCGGCGGGCCGGTGCTGGAGCTGGGCGCCGGGAGCGGGCGGGTGCTCCTGGCCCTGGCCCGCGCCGGGCTGAAGATGACGGGCGTGGACCTGTCGGCGGCGATGCTGGCGATCGCGCGGGCCCGGCTGGAGGCGGAGGGGCTGGACGCCGAACTGGTGCAGGCGCCGATGCAGGACTTCGAGGCGGACGGCCGCTTCGCCCTGGCGCTGATCCCGGCGCGGGCCTTCCAGCACCTCGTCGAGCCGGCGGACCAGCGGGTTTGTCTGGAGCGCGTGCGGCGCAGCCTGCGGCCGGGCGGCCTTCTGGCGGTCGACCTGTTCGACCCGCTGCTGGAGGCGGTGGTCGGCGAGCCCGCGCCGGCGCCGGCGCGCGAGGCGGCCGACCCGGCGACGGGCCGGCGCTTTCGCCGCCGCTCGATCGGCCGCTGGACCGATCCCTTGCGCCAACTGGTGGGCGAGCGCCTGCGGCTGGAGGCGCTGGGCGACGATGGACGGGTGATCGAGGCGCAGGAGACCTCCTGGGCCCTGCGCTGGAACACGCGCCAGGAGATGGCCTGGCTCCTGGAGCTGTGCGGCTTTGCGGTGGAGGCGCAGTACTCGGACTTCCGCGGCGCGCCGCCGGCCTACGGCAAGGAGCAGCTCTGGGTGGCGCGCGCCGTCTAGGACGGGCCTGGCGCCAGGCGCACCGGGTCGAGCGGGGTGCCGGGCGGATAGTGGTCGCCGAGCCAGAACATGCCGTCCATCAGGATCGTCGCCGGCAGGGCGAGGCCGCCGGTCTCGCCCGGGGCGGCCGCGGCGAGGTCGAGCCGGGCGACCTCCACGCGGCGGTTGCGCGCGCTGGTGTCGGCGATGGTCAGCACCGCGCCGGACGGGCCGATCTCCAGCACCGGATCGGCGAGGAAGACCGCGAGCATGCCGCCGTGCGCCTGGAAGCGCACCTCGCCGAGGAACCGGCCGGTTCCCCGCGGGGCGCCGGCCGCGTCCAGGTGAAGATCGCTGTCGGGCGCGGCGGCGAAGACGAAGGCTCCGTCCTCGGCGCGCTCGGCGCCGGCGGCCGTCTCGGTCGCGCCGCCAGCGGCCTCGACATAGTTCCGGAAGCTGTGCTTCACGCCCCAGACGAGCGCCGCCACGCGCGCGGGCTGCTGATCCTCGGCCATCGGTCCTCCCTTGGCGCCGGCGTCGATGCCGGTCGCCCGCGACGTTCTAGCCTGGCGGGAGGCGTGGCGTCGAACGCCAGTTTCCGGTTGGCGTCGAGCGCCCGGACCGCCAGCAAAAAAGGCGCCCGGATGCCCCCAGGCGCCTTTCGGCATCCGCCCGCACCGAGCTCTTGCTCGAAGATCGGTCCTTAGCGATCCAGGGTGTTACAGAGCCGGCGCATGGTTGGCCAAGACACCAGACGATACGCCAAGCAAGATTGCCCCGGTGCGGGTGGATGGATTGGTGACGGTCTGCATCATCTTCAGGATCCCCTTTCTGTTCAAATAAGCAAAGGCGAGGACTGTTCCGATAGCCGCCGGTATGAAAGGCCAGATCGCTCCAGCCGTACTCGTTAGACCCTCCAAAAGCGCCGGGATCGCCGGCTTTGTAACACCCTGTCCGAAGCCAGTTTAACCAAGGGCGAGTTCAAGATAGCGAATATTGCGATTTAGTCAAGTATATGTGCGAAGGTATGTTTCGGTGTGATCTCGTCGTGAAGTTGTCGTCGGCTCGAACTTCGAGGATAATTCTGGAGAACTCATCGGAAGCGCGGAATCCAGACGGCGAAGGCCTCCAGGAAAGCGGTGAGGAACTTGGCGGTGGCCTCGTCGGTGAGGCGGCCCTCGGCGTCGAACTTCTCGTGGGCGCGGAAGACCAGGAGCTCGGGCTGGGGCATGGCGTAGGAATTGGTGAACTCGAAGGCCTGGCGAAGCTGGCTCTGGCCGCGGGCCGTGCCGGTGATCCCGGGCGAGGCGCCCATGATCGCCACCGGCTTGCCGTCGAGCACGGCCTGGCGCGGCGGGCGCGAGGCCCAGTCGATGGCGTTCTTGGTGACGCCCGGAACGCCGTGGTTGTACTCGGGCGTGGCGATCAGCACGCCGTCGGCGGCGCGGATGGCGTCCTTGAAGCGCGCCACGCCGGGCGGGTCGCCGGCGGCCTCGACGTCGCCGTTGTAGAGCGGGACCTCGGCCAGGTCGAAGATCGTGATCGTCATGCCGGCGGGGGCGAGCGCCTGGGCGGCGCGGACGAGGGCGCGGTTGTAGGAGCCGGCCCGCAGGCTTCCGGCGAAGGCGAGCACGTTCAGATCGGCCATGGTCTTCTCCTTTAAGATCGGCGCGGCGGGATCATAGGCGAACGCGCGCGGCGGGGGAGGGGGCGGCGGCCTAGTCAGGCGCCTGCGCGCGCCTGCGCCGCGCGGGCGCCGACGCCTTGGGCGGCGACTTGGGAACCAGGGCGATTTCCAGGTCCATGGCCCACATCAGGCGGGCGGCGGCCCGGAGGGTCAGGCGCCTGGGATTCGACAGCCAGACGTTGACCTGCGGGCGCGAGACGCCGAGCCGCGCGGCCAGATGCGCCTGTTTCAGGCCCTGCGCCTCGCGTGCGCGGAACTGGGCCACGAGCACCTCCCAGAGCCGACGCTGCAGGCGTTCGACGGCGATCTCGGCATCATCGCGCCTGTCTTTCACGCGTCCGGCTCCCCGTTCGGGCCGCCCCGAAGAAGAGGGCTTGTGAGATGTTATGATATAACATACGAGTCCGCGTCTTCACAGTTCGAGGGGTGTTGTCATGCGACGCGGATTGATCCTTTTGGCCGCCACGAGCGCGAGCGCGCTCATCGCCGGGTCGGCCTGGGCGCAGGCCGATCTCGGCCATGCCGTGTCCGAGGTGGTGGTCACCGCCTCGCCCCTGGGCGGCGATCCGGACCGGTTCGCGACCATCGTCGAGCAGGTCAGCCGCGACGACGTCCTGAGCAACGGCGGGGCGAGCCTGGCCGACGCCCTGCGCGACGCCCCCGGCGTGGCCGGCACCGGCTTCGCCGCCGGGGCCAGCCGCCCGGTGATCCGCGGGATGGACGCCCAGCGCGTGAAGCTGACGGAGAACGGCCTGTCCAGTTCGGACGTGTCGGACGTCGGCCCCGACCACGGCGTGCCGATCGATCCCCTGGCGGCCCAGCGGATCGAGGTGGTGCGCGGCGCGGCGACGCTGCGCTACGGCAGCCAGGCGATCGGCGGGGTGGTCAACGTGATCAACAACCGCATCCCCCTGAAGCAGATCACCGGCATCGAGGGCGAGGCCACGGCCGCCTACAGCTCGGCCGCGAGCACCGGCGAGGGCACGCTCAGCCTGGACGCCGGCCAGGGCCCGTTCGCCGTGCACCTGGACGGCTTCGCCCGCCGCGCCAGCAACTACGACATCCCCGACGGGACGCAGCCGAACTCCTTCTTCCGCGGGAACGGCTATTCGGCGGGCGGCTCCTACTTCTTCGGCGACAGCCGGATCGGCGCGGACGGCACGCACTACGAGGCCAAGTACGGCATCCCCTCGGACGACACCTTCATCCGCATGCGCCAGAACAAGGGCGCGCTGGGCGGCTCGTTCGCCATCGGCCAGGGCGCGTTCAAGACCCTGAACGTGGACGCCAGCTACGCCGACTACACCCACAGCGAGATCGATCCCGAAGGCAACGCGGTGCTGTCGACCTTCAACAACAAGGAGTGGGAAGGGCGGGCCGAGGCGCTGTTCGACGCGATCGGCCCGCTCTCGGCCTCGGCGCTGGGCGTGCAACTGCAGGACCGCAAGTTCAGCGCCCTGGGCGAGGGGGCGGACTACCTTCTGCCGACGCACACCAAGAGCGCGGCGGCCTTCGTGTTCGCCGAGGCGCCGGTCGGCCCGCTGCAGACCCAGGCGGGGCTGCGGGTGGAGCGCACCAGGATCGACGGCACGCCGGCCACCGGCCTGGCCGCCTCGCGCAGCTTCACGCCGGTCAGCGTCTCGCTCGGCTTCACCTACGACCTGACCGGCGGCGTGCGGCTGGGCCTGACGGCCTCGTCGGCCGCCCGCGCCCCCGCCCAGACCGAACTCTTCGCCCGCGGGCCGCACGACGGACCGCAGACCTACGAGACCGGCGATCCCAGCCTGAAGATCGAGCGGGCGAACTCGCTGGAGGCGACCGTGCGCTACCTGTTCGGCGGCGAGGGCCGGCTCGAGGGCTCGCTGTGGGGCGCGCGCTTCCAGAACTACATCTACGGCGCGCTCACCGGCCGCATGTGCGACGAGGCCGGCGTCTGCGCCGTCGATGGCGACGGGGACCTGAAGGAGCTGAACTACGGCCAGCGCGACGCCGAGTTCTGGGGCGTGGAGCTGAAGGGCTTCGCCCCGATCGGCCAGGTGGGCGGCGGCAAGCTGGCCGCCCAGGTGCTGGGCGACTATGTGCGCGCCAGGTTCACGGGCGGCGGCGGCGACGTGCCGCGCATCCAGCCGGGGCGCTTCGGCGGCGGACTGCACTGGGAGAACGACAGCGTCGACGCCAGCTTCCTGGTGCTGCAGGTGGCCAAGCAGGACCACGTCGGCGTCGCCGATCCGACCACCGACGGCTACACCTCGGTGGACGCCCAGGTCGGTTGGCGTCCGTTCAAGGAAAAGCCCGCCCTGGAGTTCCTGCTGGTGGGCCACAACCTGGCCGACGAGACGATCCACAACGCCACGGCGCTGAACAAGGACGTCGTGGTGATGCCCGGCCGCGACATCCGCCTGGTGATGACCACCAAGTTCTGACCGGCGGCTCCCCGCCGCGGCGGCCGCGGCGGGGGACGGCTCGAATCGTCCTAAAGTCTGGCGCCTGCCGGAGCCTGGGATTCGATGAAGCGGCTCGTGTTCGACCTGGACGGAACCATCGCGCTGGACGACCCGGCGCGGGGCTACCCCGAGCGCGAGCCGAATCAGGACGTGATCGAGAAGATCAGAGAATACAAGGCCCTGGGCTTTGAAATTATCATCGCGTCTGCGCGCAACATGCGCACCTACGGCGGGCGAATCGGCCTGATCAACGCCAACACCCTGCCGGTGATCATCGACTGGCTGGCGCGCCACGAGGTGCCCTACGACGAACTCCATGTCGGCAAGCCCTGGTGCGGAACCGAGGGCTTCTACGTGGACGACCGGGCGGTGCGGCCGAGCGAGTTCGTCTCCCTGAGCTTCGAGGAGATCACCGCCCTGATCGGCGCCGAGGCCCGGGACGCGGAGCGCTAGGCCGATGGAGCCGGTGCGCCTGATCATGTCCGGGGCGGTGGTGGGCCAGGAACTGGCGGCCGAGTTCGGCCCGCTGCCGCCGTCCCTGCTGCCGGTGGGAACCCAGCGGCTCTACGAGCTGCAACTCGCGGCCCTCGGCGGGACGCGCCAGCACCTGGTGCTGCCGGAGACCTTCGAGCTGTCGGCCTTCGACCGCGAGCGGCTGGTCGAGCTGAACGTGGAGATCGCGCCGATCCCGGAGGGCCTGCGGCTGGGCGAGGCGGTGGTCTATGCGCTGAACTCGATCGGCGCGGGGGATACGCCCGTGCACATCCTGCACGGGGACACCCTGATCGCCGAGCCGCCGCTTTCCGAGGCCGACGTGATCGTCGGCGGGCGGCGCTCCAACGAATACGCCTGGGCCGAGATCGACACCGACGGCGAGGGGCGCATCACCGCCCTGGTGGACACGCGCGCAGGCGAGGAGGGGCGGGAGCACCAGCCGGTGGCGGCGGGCTATTTCGCGTTCGGCTCGGCGGTGGACCTGTTGCGGTCGATGACGCGGATGCGCGGCGACTTCGTGGCCGGGGTGAACCACTACCTGGCCGGCCATTCGGTGAAGCTGGCCCGCGGCGGGCGCTGGCTGGACTTCGGCCACCTGCAGACCTTCTTCCAGTCGCGGTTGGCGGTGACCACCGCCAGGGCCTTCAACACCGTGCGGATCGACGGGCTGACGGCGCGCAAGTCGAGCCAGGACGAGGCCAAGATCTGGGCCGAGGCGCACTGGCTGCAGGAGGCGCCGCCGGCCGTGCAGGTCTATTGCGGCCGGCTGCTGGGCTTCGGCGCGGAGGACGGCAAGAGCTTCTACGAGACCGAATACGAGTACCTGCCGGTGCTGTCCGAGCTGTTCGTCTACGGCGCGCTCGGCCGCCAGCCGTGGCTGCGCATCCTGGCGAGCTGCGAAGACTTCCTCAGAACCTGCGCGGGGATCACCGGAAGCGGCTCGGGCGATGCGGCGCTGAAGGCCCTGGCGGCGGACAAGACCCTGGCGCGGCTGGAGCGGTTCGCCCGGGAGACCGGCTTTCCCATCGACGCGCCCTTGAGCTTCGAGGGCCGGGCCTGCCCCTCGCTGGTCTCGATCGCCGAGCGGCTGGTCGCCGCCTACGACCTCCAGAGCGGGGCGCCGGAGAGCGTGTTCCACGGCGACCTCTGCTTTTCCAACATCCTCTACGACAGCCGCGTGCGGCGGATCAAAGCCATCGATCCGCGCGGGCTGGTGGGCGAGCGGCCGACCATCTACGGCGACCTGCGCTACGACCTGGCCAAGCTCGCCCACTCCGTCGTCGGCCGCTACGACCAGATCATCGCCGGACGCTGCCGGGCCGAGCGGCATGGCGAGGACTTCTCGCTGGCCTTCGAGCCGATCGCCTGCCAGCCGTGGCTGGAGGCGGCGCTGGGGGACCTGTCGGTGCGCGGCGTCGGCGGGCTGTCGCCGGCCGTGCGGGCGGTGACGGTGAGCCTTTTCCTCTCCATGATCCCGCTGCACGCGGACAAGCCCGAGCGGCAAAAAGCGTTCGTCGCGAACGCCTTGAAGTTGTTTCTTCAGATGGAACGTCAATGATCGTCATCCCGATGGCCGGGCGCTCGCAGCGCTTCTTCGACGCCGGCTACGATCGGGCCAAGTTCATGCTGGAACTGGACGGCGAGAGCGTGTTCGCCCACGCTGTGGGCGGCTTCGCGGCGCAGTTCTCGACCCATCCGTTCCTGTTCATCACCGCCAACGACGCGTCGGCCGAGGCGTTCGTGCGGGCCGAGTGCGCGCGGATGGGCGTGGGCGATTTCGAGGTGGTGCGGCTGGCCGCGCCGACCGCGGGGCAGGCCGAGACGGTGGAGGCCGGGCTGAAGGCGGCGGGCGTTTGCGGCGATCCGGCGCTGACCATCTTCAACATCGACACCTTCAGGCCGGGCTTTGAATTCCCCGGCGCCTGGTTCGACGGCCTGGACGGCTGGCTGGAGGTGTTCCGCGGCGCGGGGGCGAACTGGAGCTATGTGCGCCCGGCGCCCGGCGAGGCGCCCCTGGCGCTGGAGACGGCGGAGAAGAAGCCGATCTCGGACCTGTGCTGCACCGGCCTCTACCACTTCGCCCGCGCCTCGGACTTCGCCTGGGCGCTGGAGCGGGAACGGGCCGCGCCGCAGGCGAAGGAGCTCTATGTGGCGCCGATCTACAACCACCTGATCGGCCGGGGCGCGCGGATCGGCTACAGCCTGATCGGCCGCGAGGAGGTGATCTTCTGCGGCACGCCGGCCGAATACGAAGGGCTTATTGGACGGACCTGATGGTCTCGACGATGGTCGCGGCGCGGGCGCGCCAGGTGTGCTCGGAAAGCGCCTTGGCCGCCCCGGCGCGGGCCCGGTCGGCGAGGGCCGCCTCGTCGGCCAGGAGGGCCTCGATCCGGCCGGGCAGGGCGGAAAGGTCGGTCCAGGAATAGGTGGCGAGCTCTTCGGGGGTGAAGGCCTCGGCGTACCAGGGGTTGGCGTCGCTGATCACCGCCGCGCCGCCGCACATGGCGGTGAGCACCCGCTCGTGGCCGCCGTCGACGAAGCCGTTGTTGATGTTGAGCACCAGGCGGGCGCGGCGCAGCAGGCCCAGCGTCTGCTCGAAGCTGCCTTCGCCGCCCCAGGTGAAGCTCGGGAAGCGCTCGACGAGCGGGGCCCAGCCGATTCCGTAGACGCTCAGGGGAACGGCGCCGGCGCCCAGGGTCTCGATGACGGCGTTCCTGTGGAAGGCCTCGGCGTAGAGCTGCGGCTGGTGCAGGACCGGGGCGAACTTGCCGAGGAGATCGGGCGTCAGCTCGGCCTTCAGCACGCTCTTGAGGGCCGCGCGCAGGGCCTTCAGGATCGGCAGGCGCGCATCGGCGGCCATGCGCCGGGCGGTCTCCTCCATGATCGACTTGACCGGGCCGTCCGGCTGGCCGCGCCAGGGCGTCGCCGGCGCGCCGCGATAGGTGCCGGTGAAGAGCAGGCCGATGTCGCGGCCGGCGAAGGCGGCGTCGGTGGTGTCGGCCGGCTCCGGCAGTTCGTTGGCGCCGGGGGGCAGGTGGACGGCGGCGGCCAGGCCGGCCCCGCCCGGCCAGGCGCGCACGAACTCGACATGACTGCGGTCGAGGAAGAAGGCGACGTGCTTGCCGATCGGCGTGGCGAGCCGGCCGATGTGATGGACGGGATTGTCCACGTGCATGGTGGCGTAGACGCAGCCGAGGACGTCGTAGAGCGAGGCGCCGTTGGCCTTGATCTCCGCGCCGACGCCGCCGAAAGCGAAAAAGGCGTCCGGGCGGGGATTGAAGCTGGCCTTCAGGGCGGCGTCGGCGTCAGGCGCGGTGAGGTCGACGATCACCGCGTCGTGGCCGAGCTCGGTCAGGGCGGCGGCGAGCTGGTCGGCGTGCAGGCGAAGCGAGCCGTATTGCGACTGGCCCTTGAACAGAATGATGCGCACCGGCGGCCTCCTGGAACGAGGCCGGAAGGGTGGGCCGATTCGTCCCGCCAGCCGGCGCGGCGGGGCTGAAGAGGGGTGTTGAGTCAAAGTCCCCCTCAGTCCCTTTGGGACAGCTCCCCCAGAGGGGGAGCATCTTTGAGGCTCGGGCGGCGAGCGGGGAGAAGATCCTCCCCTCTTGGGGGAGGTGGATCGGCGCGTGAGCGCCGAGACGGAGGGGGACTTTGAAGGTTCCGGCATTGGCGGCCGCGGGGGGCGTGGAGTCGTAGGTCCCCCTCAGTCGGCTACGCCGAAAGCTCCCCCAGAGGGGGAGCATCTTCTTGGGGCTCGGGCGGCGAGCGCCTTCAGGGGCGCGGCGGGGGCGGGCGGATCAGGGCGTCGCGTTCGGCGGGGGTGAGGGCGCGCCACTTGCCTTGGGGCAGGTCGCCGAGCTTGAGGGGGCCGACGCGGATGCGCAGCAGGTCGACCACCTTCAGGCCGACGAGATCGCACATGCGACGGATCTGGCGGTTGCGGCCCTCCTTCAAGACGAAGCGCAGCCGCCCGTCGCCGGTGCGCGTGACCTTGGCGGGCTTCAGGCGGCGCCCGTCCAGGCTGAGGCCGTGGCGCAGGCGCGAAAGCCGGCCTTCGTCGACCTCGCCGGCGACGCGCACGAGGTATTCCTTCTCCAGGTCCGACTGCGGGCCGATCACGGCCTTGGCGACGACGCCGTAGTCGGAGAGCAGCAGCAGGCCCCGGCTGTCCATGTCGAGCCGGCCGACGGGGGCCAGGCGCGTGGAGGCGTCCGGGATCACCGGGCTTTCGCCGACGAGGGCGGAGCGGGTGAGCAGGCGCACGGCGGGCGTCTGGCCGGGCTCGGGCTGGCCCGAGACGATGCTGACCGGCTTGTGCAGCATGACGGTGAAGCCGCCGGCGACCTTGTCCTCGGCGCGGCCCTCGAGGGTGAGCGTCTGGCCCCGTTCGATCTTGCGGCCCGGATCGGAGACGGTCTCGCCGTCGATAGAGACGAGGCCCTCGGCGATCAGGGCCTCGGCCTCGCGGCGCGAACAGACGCCGGACTGCGCCAGCCACTTGTTGACGCGCTGGGGTTCGGGCTCGTCGTAGCGGCGGGTCCAGGCCATGGGCCGGGTTTAGCAGGTCGGCGGGCTGGCGCCAGCGCGGCGCGCTAGCGACAGGTCGCGACCGGGCGCGGCGCGCTCTCGAAGCGATAGAGCCACACCGGCGGGCCCCAACCGAAGCCGTGCGGGAAGTGGGTCAAGAGCTCGCCGCCGGAAAGCCGGGTCTCGGAGATCACGTACTGCGCCCCGTCGCGGGCCACGTGCTCCAGGGGCGCGCCCACCCGTTCGTGCGGATAGTCCCAGCGCACGAAGGTGTTCAGGCAATCCTTCTCCAGATTGATGGTCGGCTTGCCCGTCTCGAGCGTGAGCAGCGTGCCGGCCCTGCCGGGGAAGGCGGCCCAGGTCGCCTGGTCGAGGCGGTGCGCGCGCAGCCAGGCGCCCAGCGCCCTGCTGTAGGTGAAGGGCAGGGTCTGGGCCGCGACGAGCTGGATGACGCCGCAGGCGGCGACCAGGGAGAGCCAGATCCAGGCGGCGGGGTTCAGCCGCCGGCCGCGCTCGAGCCCGATCCAGAGCGCGCAGACGAAGAAGAGGTAGAGCACGCCGGCATGGCGGTTGGAGAGCTGATAGACCGCCATGGCCATCACAAGCAGGGCCAGGAACAGGGCGAAAAAGCCCAGGCGCAGCCTGCGGTCGCGCACCGCCAGGACGAAGAGGACCGGGACCATCAGGCCGACGCCGACCCCGTAGAAGCCAGGGGCCAGGTGCTGCCAGCGATAGGGATCGGACGGCAGGCCGGGGAGCAGGACGCCGGAGAGCTGGCTTAGACCGACCAGAACCCGGATCGGGATGGCGCCTCTCGGCGCGCCGCTGGTGGGATAGAGATCGGCGGCCTGGGGAAAGACCGTGAGGACGGCGAGGGCGAGGCCCAGCGCCAGGATCGCCGGCCCGCGCCACTGTGGACGTTCCAGGAGGTAGACGCCGCCAAGGACGCCCGCGGCCAGCGCCACGTGGGCGGCGGTGTTGGCTGCGAGCGCCAGGCAGACCCAGCCCCACAGCGACCGGCGCAGGGGGACCGAAGCGAGGAGCAGCAGGGCGCCGAGGCCGTAGCTGCGTGAGATGACCGCGTATTCGAAGCCGAAGTAGTAGCCCGCCGACAGCAGCAGCTTGGCCGCCAGCGGAAACGGCGAGCGGAACCAGATCAGCGCCAGAAGGCCGAGGCTGATCGGCGCCTGGGCAAGCGGCAGGCTGTGCGGCGAGCCGCCGAGCAGCCGGTCGATCGAACCCAGCCAAAGATACCAGAGGGCCGGGTGGCCTTCATACTTGAGGTTGTGCAGGAGGTCGCGCCAGGGCGCGCGGGCGATCAACAGGGCGTGCGCTTCGTCGAACCACGGCGCGTGGCGGTGGATCAGCCATAGCGCCAGGACGGCGAACGCAGAAAAGCCCGCGACGTCACGGCGTGAGATCGGCTGGCGGGGGGGCGACGAGACGGCTGAACTCACGCGCCTTTCTGAGCATGGGCGGCGGATTCGAACAACTTCAGATAGGACGGTCGCGGGCCTGGCGCGGCCGGGCGCGGGCCGTCATGACGAATGCGGGCGCTCGGGCGCTCGGGCGCTGTCGCCCGGCGAGGGCTTGCTGTAGGGCTTGCCCTGGGGAGGACGCCGCCAGATGGCTCGATACGACCGCCGCGGATTGCCGCTTTCGACCAGCTCCGACGCGGCGGCGGCGCGCTACGCGGAGGGCGTCGACCTGCTGTTCAGCGCTTGGCCGGACGCGGGATCGGCGCTGGACGCGGCGATCGCGGCCGACCCGGACTTCGCCCTGGCCCACGCCGCGCGGGCCCGCGCGCACGCCAGCCGCAACGCGCCGGCCGAGGCGAGGGCGAGCATCGCCAAGGCGGCCGAGCTTGTCGCGAAGACCGGGGACGAGCGCGAACGCAGCCATGTGGAGACCCTGTCGCTGGCGCTGAGCGGCCAGTCGGCCAAGGCGCTGGAGCACGCCCTGGCGCACGCCGACCGCTGGCCGCTGGACGCGCAGATCCTGTCGCTGCCGATGGGCGCGTTCGGCCTCTTCGCCTTTTCCGGAATGGCGGACCACGACCAGGCGCGGGTGGACCTGTGCGCGCGGCACGCCGGCCATTACGGCGCCGACGACTGGTGGTTCCTGTTCACCCAGGGCTGGTCCAGGGCCGAGAACGGCGAGGCGGCCGCCGGGCGCGCGCAACTGGAGCGGGCCTTCGAGCTGCGCCCGGCCAACGCCAACACGGTCCATGGGCTGGCTCACGCCATGGTCGAGGGCGGCGACTTCGCCGGCGCCGGGACGCTGATCTCCGGCTGGCTGCCGGGCTACGACCGCAGCGGCGTGCTGCACGGGCACCTGGCCTGGCACGCGGCGCTGGTCGCCCTGGAGCGCGGCGACGCGGACGAGGCGCTCTCGATTTACGCCGCGCAGGTGAGGCCCTCGGTCTCGGCTGGACTGCCGATCAACGTGGTCACCGACTCCGCGTCGCTGCTGTGGCGCCTGCGGCTCTACGGCCACGAGGCGCCGGCCGAGCTCTGGGCGCCGGTGGCGACCTTCGCCAAGGCGTCCTTCCCCAGGCCCGGCCACGCCTTCGTCGACGCGCACATGGCGCTGATCGAGGCGGCGAGCGGCGAACGAACCGCGCTGGAGCGGCGCATCGCGGCGCTGAGCGGACTGGTCGAGGCCGGCGGCCTGGGCGCGGGGGCGGTGGTCCCGGCGATCTGCCGCGCGGCGCTGGCCTTCGCCGAGGAAGACTACGCCGGCTGCGCGGCGATCCTGGAGCCGGTCGCGGCCGAGGTCGCGCGCATCGGCGGCAGCGGCGCCCAGCGCGAGATCATGGAAGACACCCTGATCGCCGCCTGGCTGCGGGCGGGCGAACTCGGCAAGGCGCGGGCGCGGCTCGAGGCGCGGCTGGAGCGGCGCCCGTCCAGCCGCGACCGGCGCTGGCTGGCGCAGGCCGCCTAGGGCGCAAGCGGCCAGGTGCGCGGGAGAGGCGGGGTGGATCGGTACGACGTGGTGGTGATCGGCGCGGGCGCGGCGGGCATGATGTGCGCCGCCGAGGCGGCCGGGCGCGGCCGCAGGGTGCTGGTGGTCGACCACGCCAAGAAGGCCGGGGAGAAGATCCGCATCTCCGGCGGCGGGCGCTGTAACTTCACCAACGTCAACGCCGGCCTGCGCTCCGGGCCGGCGACGTTCCTGTCGCAGAACCCGCGCTTCTGCATCTCCGCGCTCAGCCGCTATGGGCCCAAGGACTTCATCGGCCTCGTCGAGGCGCACGGGATCGCCTGGCATGAGAAGACGCTGGGCCAGCTCTTCTGCGACGACAGCGCGACGCAGATCGTCGACATGCTGCTGGGCCTGCTGCGCGCGCGGGGGGCGGAGCTGCGGCTGGGCGTGGAGGCCGCCGGGATCGAGAAGACGGCGGAGGGCTTCGAGCTTTCCATCGGCGGGCGGGCGACGGCCTGCGCTTCGCTGGTGATCGCCACCGGCGGCAAGTCGATCCCGAAGATGGGAGCGAGCGGCTTCGGCTATCAGGTCGCCGAGCAGTTCGGCCTGACGGTGACCGAGACGCGGCCGGCGCTGGTTCCGCTGACCTTCGAAACCGGCCTCTTGGAACGGCTGAAGCCGCTGGCGGGGGTGGCGGTGGACGTGACGGTGAGCTGCGGCAAGACGCGGTTTTCCGAGGCCATGCTGTTCACCCACCGGGGGATCAGCGGGCCGGCGATCCTGCAGATCTCGTCCTACTGGCGCGAGGGCGAGGCGATCGTCGTCGACATGGCGCCGGGAGTGGACGTGTTCGAGGCGCTGAAGGCGGCCAAGCGGGCGCACGGCCGCCAGGGCGTGGCCGCGGCGCTGGCCGAGCATCTGCCCCGGCGGCTGGCGCAGCTCATCGCCGAGGAGGCCGGCGCGGCCGGCAACCTGGCCGACACGCCGGACAGGACGCTGCGGGCGATCGGCGAGGCGGTGAACGCCTGGCGCGTCAAGCCGGTGGGCTCGGAGGGCTACCGCACCGCCGAGGTGACCCTGGGCGGGGTGGACACGGCGGGGCTGGATTCGCGGACCATGGAGGCCAAGGCCGCGCCCGGCCTCTACTTCGTCGGCGAGGTGGTGGACGTGACCGGCTGGCTCGGCGGCTACAATTTCCAGTGGGCCTGGGCCAGCGGCTGGTGCGCGGGGCAGGCGGTCTAGGCGCCCGCGAGTCCCGTCCCGGTCAGGGGCGGGGTATGACAGGCGAACGCGGCTGGAGGGGACGATGATGGACAGGCGGCGCGCCATGCAGGCGCTGGGACTGGCGGCCGCGGGGGCGGCGCTGCCGGCGGCGATCGGCGGCGCGGCGCTGGGCGCGACCCGGACGGCCGCGCCGGTGCGCAAGGCCCCGCGGCTGCGCGAGGGCGACACGGTGGGGCTGGTGGCGCCGGCCACCTACTCGGACGATCCGTTCAAGCTGGAGCTGGTCGAGGAGGCGATCGCGGCCATGGGGCTGAAGCCCAAGCGCGGCGCCCACGTGCTGGACCGCTACGGCTATCTGGCGGGAACCGACGAGGACCGGGCCGCCGACATCAACGCCATGTACGCCGATCCGGAGGTGAAGGCGGTGTTCGCCGTGCGCGGCGGCTGGGGCTGCGCGCGGGTGCTGCCCCACCTGGACTGGGACGTGATCTCGGCCCACCCGAAGCTCCTGGTCGGCTACAGCGACATCACCGCCCTGCACATGGCCTTCGCCGCCAGGGCCGGCTTTGCGACGATCCACGGGCCGATCGGCGCGAGCGCCTGGACCAAGATGTCGTGGGAGAGCTTCCGGGCGGTGGCCTTCGAGGGGGCGACGCCCACCTGGCGCAATCCGCCGGGCGACGAGGACCGGCTGGTGCAGAAGGAGGGGCGCACGACCGCCTTCAGGCGCGGGGTGGCGCGCGGCCGCCTGCTGGGCGGCAACCTGACGGTGCTGACCGCGCTGGTCGGCACGCCCTATCTGCCGGACTTCAAGGGCGCGATCCTGTTCATCGAGGACGTGGACGAGGCCGAGTACCGCATCGACCGGATGCTGACCCAGCTCGGGCTCGCCGGAATCCTGGGC
This sequence comes from Phenylobacterium sp., assembly GCF_041916435.1. Classification (GTDB taxonomy): domain Bacteria; phylum Pseudomonadota; class Alphaproteobacteria; order Caulobacterales; family Caulobacteraceae; genus Phenylobacterium. Next base: position 83,793 of record NZ_JAYRZM010000001.1, read on the forward strand.
CAGCTCTCCGGCGTGGTGTTCGGCCAGTGCACCGACTGCACCGCCAAGGACGGCTCCTCGGCGGGCGGCTTCACCCTGTCGCAGGTGCTGGACCAGCACCTGACGCCGCTGGGCGTGCCGGCGTTCCAGGGCCTGGAGTTCGGCCACGTGGACGACCAGTTCAGCCTGCCCGAAGGCGTCATGGCCGAGATCGACGCGACGGCGGGCACGGTGAAGCTGCTGGAGCCGGCGGTGGCCTGAGGGCGCGGCGTCGTGCGAGACCCGCCCGCCGGCGCCGAGGCGGACGGCAAATGGCCGAATTGGCAGCCGGCCCGGACCCTTTCGACTTGTCTCGCGGGGCCGTGCAGCCGACGCAGGACATCCAATCCCCAAGGGAGGCGAATATGCGCCTGGACCGCCGCCTGCTGCTTACCCTGGCCGCCGCGCTGCCGGCGGCCGCCGAAGCCCAACAGCCGCATTTCCCGCCGCCCGTTCCCGATATCCCGACGAGCCACGTCGAGGCGACCGCCCTGGCCGCCCGCAACGCCGCGACGATCCGCCGGCACCACGCCCTCCTCAACGAGGGCAAGATCGCCGAAGCGGTGCAGACGTTTGCGCCGGACACGCTCAATCATGGCGTGGCGGTGGGCCGGGCCGGCGTGCTGCGGGTGCTCACCGATATCTTCACGACCTTCCCCGACTGGAGGACGGACGAATTCGACCTGATGGCCGCCGGCGACGAGGTGGTGGTGCGCCACTTGAACACGGGCACCCACAAGGGCGTCGGAAAGATTCCGGTGAATGGGGGGCTGCTGGTCGGCGTTCCGCCCACGGGCAAGAGCTTCAAGGTCCAGTCGATCCACTGGTACACGCTGAAGGACGACCTGATCGTCGAACACCGGGCCAGCCGCGACGACATCGGCATGATGCAGCAATTGGGCCTGCTGCCGATGAGCACCCGGTACGATCTTCCGAAGGTCTAGGCGCGCCTGGCGCGGCGGCTAGTCCACCCGCCGGGCCGCGAGGATCTTCACGGGGGCCTTCAGCATCTCGCCCTTCATCGCGCCGGTCCCGCCGGTGGGCGACTGGGGCAGGGCGAGGATCTTCTTCACCACGTCCATGCCCTCGACCACCTGGCCGAAGGCGGCGAAGCCCTGGTTGTCGCCGGGGGCCTTGGGATCGGCGTCGAACTCGGGCGCGTCGCCGACCATGATGAAGAAGTCGGAGGTGGCCGTGCCCGGCGCGAAGCGGCCCATGGAGATGGTTCCGTCCTTGTGGGAAAGGCCGGTCTTGCTGGTGGGCTCATGGGCGATGGGCTTCATCACCTTCTTCGGATCGCCGTTCAGCCCGCCCTGGATCAGGCCGTACTGCGGCGCGCCCGGCGCGCGGGAGACCCGGTAGAAGCTGGCGCCGTCGTAGCGCTTCGTATCGACGTAGCGCAGGAAGTTGGCGGTGGTGATCGGAGCCTGGGCGGTGGCCAGCGCGATGACGATGTCGCCCTCGGCGGTGGAGAGCTTGACGCGCACCGGCGGCGGGGCGGCCGGCTTTTCGTCACTCGTCTGGGCGAAGGCCGGGGCGGCGGCCAGCGCGAGACCGGCGGCGAGGAGATGGCGGCGCTTCATCAGAGGACTCTCCCGGCGACGGCGGCGAGCTTGCGCACCAGCTCCGGGTCGCGGTGCTCGGGGGCGGTGACGATGGCCGCGTCCAGGCAGGTGTCGATGGGCGAGGGCGCGCGCGGGCCGGTCATGGCGGCGGCCAGGCGGCGGACGAGGTCCTTGGCCTTGGCGGCGTTGTCGTTCAGGCAGGCGACGATGTCGGCGACCTCGACGTGGGCGATGTCGTCGCGCCAGCAGTCGTAGTCGGTGACCATGGCCACGCTGGCGTAGGGCAGCTCGGCCTCGCGGGCGAGCTTGGCCTCGGGCATGTTGGTCATGCCGATCACGTCGCAGCCCCATAGCCGATAGACCTCGCTCTCGGCCTTGGTGGAGAACTGCGGGCCTTCCATGGCCAGATAGGTTCCGCCCTCGACCACCGGCGCGCCGGCCGCCCGCGCGGCCTCGGCGGCCATGGCGGCCAGCCGTTCGCAGACGGGATGGGCCATGGAGACGTGGGCGACGCAGCCGGTTCCGAAGAAGCTCTTCTCCCGGTCGAAGGTGCGATCGATGTACTGGTCGACGACGACGAAGGTCCCCGGCGCCAACTCCTCGCGAAGGGAGCCCACCGCCGAGAGCGACAGGATGTCGGTGCAGCCGGCGCGCTTCAAGGCGTCGATGTTGGCGCGGGCGTTGATGCGGCTGGGCGGGGTGCGGTGACCGCGGCCGTGGCGGGGCAGGAACGCCAGCTTCACCCCGCCGATGGTCCCGAGCGTCAGGGAATCGGACGGCTCGCCCCAGGGGGTTTCGATCTCCACCGTGCGGCGCTCCTGGAGCCCGTCGATGTCGTAGAGGCCCGATCCGCCGATGATACCCAGCACCCAATCGCCCACGTCGGTCTCCTCAACTGTCCGGTTCCAGGGAACCGTCGCCAAATGGCCCCGCAAAGCATGGCCTTGGACGCCCGGCGGCCATGCGCGTAGGGTGGCTTGCGCACCTAGCGGCAGCCAGATCGCGATGACCGACGCCCGCCCGCCCGCTCTCACAGAGGACGTCTTCCGACGGCTCCTGGAGTCGATGAACAAGGGCGTCGTGCTGGCGGCCGACGACGGCGTGATCCTGTACACGAATCCGGCCCTGGATCGAATGTTCCGTTACGAGCCGGGCGAGCTGATCGGCGAGCCCATACGCCGGCTGAGCGGCATGCCGTCGGAGAGCTCCGGGCGGCCGAGGGGCTGGGTCGGCTTCACCGAGGCCATGAACGAGCAGGGGGGCTGGCGCGGGCAATGGCGCCAGCGGCGCAAGGACGGAACCGAGTTCGTCTCGAGCGTCCAGATCTCGCCGCTCTACCTGGACGGCGTGCGCCACTGGTTCGCGGTGCAGGACGACGTCACCGAGGCGCAACTGGCCGAGGACGCCCTGCGCGCCAGCGAGCAGCGGCTGGAGCTGGCCGCCGCGACCGGCGAGATCGGCATCTGGGACTGGGACCTGCTGACCGGCGAGGTGACGGTGTCGCAGAAGGTGCGCGCGATCTTCGGCCTGGCGCCGGACGCGCCAGTGTCGATCGACGTGCTGCGGGCCGCCCAGCATCCGCAGGACCACGAACGCGTGCTGGCCCAGTCGGCGCGGGCGATCGATCCGGCGATCCGCGAGCGCCAGATCTACGAGTACCGGATCGTGCGCCCCGACGGCGCGACCCGGTGGATCGCCGGCAGCGGCGAGGCGGTGTTCGCGCGCGGCCCCGGCGGCGGAGAACGGGCGGTGCGCTTCGCCGGCACGGTGCAGGACATCACCGAGCGCAAGGCCGTGGAGGAGAACCTGCGCGAGTCCGAGGCCAGGCTGCGGCTGGCGGTCGACGTCGCGCAGATCGGCGTGTGGAGCATCGACCCCGCCACGCGGACGCTTCGCACCACGCCGGAACTGAACCGGATCCTGGGCTTCGCCGACGAGGCCAAGCCGACGCTGGAAGAGGTGCGCGCGCGCTACCTGCCCGGGGAGCTGGACAAGGTGAGGGCGGCGGCGCAGGACGCGGTGGATCGCGGGGAGCGCCATTTCGAGGCCGAGTTCCGCGCCCTGGGACCCGGCGAGGCCGTGCGCTGGCTGGTGATGCGCGCGGACGTGACGCCGACGCCGAAGGGCCGGGCGCGCGCGAGCATCGGCGTGCTGTTCGACGTCACCGAGCGCAAGGAGGCCGAGGAGCGCGTGGCGCTGCTGGCCCGCGAGGTGAATCACCGGGCCAACAACCTGCTGACCGTCATCCAGGCGACGATCGCCCTGACCCAGGCGCCCGACGTGGAGACCATGAAGGCCGTGCTGTCGGGCCGGGTCGCGGCCCTGGCGCACGCCCACCAGCTCCTGGCCGACGCGCGGTGGGAGGGGGCGGACCTGCGGCGGCTGGCGGAGGAGGAACTGGGCCCCTATCGCCTGGGCGACGCCTCGCGCGCCACGATCGACGGCGGTTCGGTGGAGCTGCATCCGCACGCGGCGCAATCCCTGGCGATCGCCCTGCATGAGCTGGCGACCAACGCGGCCAAGCACGGCGCCCTGTCGGTGGAAGGCGGCGCGGTGGCCGTGCGGTGGAGCGGCGGCGCGAGCGAACGGCTGGTGATCCGCTGGTCGGAACACAACGGCCCGCCGGTGTCGCCGCCGACGCGCGAGGGGTTGGGGTTGCAGGTGGTCGAGCGCGCGCTCGGCGGCTCGATCGGCGGCGAGGTGCGCTTCGACTGGCGCGCCGAGGGGCTGGTCTGCGAGATGACGGTGCCGCCGCCGGCCAGCCGGCCGAGCGCGTGAGGATCCGGCGTCCACGGCCTTGTTTCGTCATGCGGACCTGACATGGTGCGCCGACTCGTCCGCCAGCCACAGGTGATCCATGAAGACCCGCGCCGCCGTAGCCTTTGAAGCCAAGAAGCCGCTCGAAATCGTCGAGGTGGACCTGGAGGGCCCCAAGGCGTTCGAGGTGCTGGTGGAGATCAAGGCGACGGGGATCTGCCACACCGACGCCTACACCCTGGAAGGCTTCGATTCCGAGGGGATCTTCCCCTCGATCCTGGGCCACGAGGGCGCGGGCGTGGTGGTGGAGGTCGGCCCTGGGGTGACCAGCGTCAAGCCCGGCGACCACGTGATCCCGCTCTACACGCCCGAGTGCCGCCAGTGCAAAAGCTGCCTGTCGCGCAAGACCAACCTGTGCACGGCGATCCGCGCCACCCAGGGCAAGGGCCTGATGCCCGACGGGACCAGCCGGTTCTCCTACAAGGGCCAGACCATCTTCCACTACATGGGCTGCTCGACCTTCTCGAACTACACGGTGCTGCCCGAGATCGCCGTGGCCAAGATCCGCGAGGACGCGCCGTTCGACAGCTCCTGCTACATCGGCTGCGGCGTGACCACGGGGGTGGGCGCGGTGGTGAACACCGCCAAGGTGGAGCCGGGCGCCAACGTGATCGTGTTCGGCCTGGGCGGCATCGGCCTGAACGTGATCCAGGGCGCCAAGCTGGTGGGCGCCAACATGATCGTCGGCGTCGACATCAATCCGGACCGCGAGGAATGGGGCCGCAAGTTCGGCATGACCCACTTCGTGAACCCCAAGGAGGTGTCCGGCGACGTCGTCGCCCACCTGGTGGAGCTGACCGGCGGCGGGGCCGACTACACCTTCGACGCGACGGGCAACACCACGGTGATGCGCCAGGCGCTGGAAGCCTGCCACCGGGGCTGGGGCGAGAGCGTGATCATCGGCGTGGCCGAGGCCGGCAAGGAGATCTCCACCCGGCCGTTCCAGCTCGTCACCGGGCGGGTGTGGAAGGGCACGGCCTTCGGCGGGGCGCGCGGGCGCACCGACGTGCCGAAGATCGTCGACTGGTACATGGACGGCAAGATCGCCATCGACCCGATGATCACCCACAAGCTGCCGCTGGAGCGCATCAACGAGGCCTTCGAGCTGATGCACGCGGGCGAGAGCATCCGCTCGGTCGTCGTCTACTGATGGCCGCCGAAATCCTGCAGCAGCACCGCGTGCACGGCGGCACGCTGAGCTATGCGCGCCACGCGAGCGGCGCGACGGGCACGCCGATGCGGTTCTCCTTCTTCCAGCCGGCGGGGGAGGGGCCCTTTCCCGTGCTGATCTGGCTGTCGGGCCTGACCTGCACGGAGGAGAACTTCACCACCAAGGCCGGGGCCTATGCCGCGGCGGCGCGCCATGGCGTGGCGATCGCCGCGCCGGACACCAGCCCGCGGGGCGAGGGCGTGGCGGACGATCCGGCCTACGACCTCGGCCAGGGGGCGGGCTTCTACGTGGACGCGACTGAGGCGCCCTGGGCGGCGCACTTCCGCATGGAAAGCTACGTCACCGCCGACTTCCTGGCGGTGCTCGAGGAGAGCTTTCCGGTCGATCCGGCGCGGCGTTCGGTGTTCGGCCATTCGATGGGCGGGCACGGGGCGCTGACCCTGGCGCTGCGCCACCCGCAGCTCTTCCGGTCGGTCTCGGCCTTCGCGCCGATCTCATCGCCGACGCAGTGCCCGTGGGGCGAGAAGGCGTTCCTAGCCTATCTGGGCGAGGACCGGACGGCCTGGGCCGAACACGACGCGGCGCTGCTGATCGAGGCCGGGGCGGCCAAGGGGCGCTTCGACGACATCCTGGTGGACCAGGGGACCGCCGACAGCTTCCTGGAAGGCCAGCTCAAGCCGGAACTGCTCGAGGCCGCCTGCGCCAAGGCCGGACAGAAGCTGACCCTGCGGATGCAGGCCGGCTACGACCACTCCTATTTCTTCATGACGAGCTTCATCGACGACCACGTCGCCTGGCACGCCGAACGGCTGTCGGCCTGATCGGCGTTGGCGGGGGCGGCGCTCTCGCCTAAGTACGGACGAACGCCGCCTCGGCGGCCTCCGGAAAGGGACACCACGCCTCGATGACCAATCCCGCCCGTGTACGCCCGCTCTCCGCAGCACGCGAGTTCCTGCAGAGCGAGGCGGCCGGAGGCGTGGTGCTGATGGTCGCCGCGGCGCTGGGGCTCGTGGCCGCCAACTCGGCGTGGGCCGAGGACTATTTCCACGCCCTGCACATCGAGATCGGCCCGTTCAGCCTGCTGCACTGGATCAACGACGGGCTGATGTCGATCTTCTTCCTGCTGGTCGGGGTGGAGATCAAACGCGAGATGCTGGACGGCCAGCTCGCCACCTGGCCGCGGCGCATCCTGCCGGGCCTGGCGGCGATGGGCGGCATGGCCGCGCCGGCGCTGATCTACCTGACCGTGACCCAGGGCGACGCCGAGGCGATGCGCGGCTGGGCCACGCCCGCGGCCACCGACATCGCCTTCACCCTGGGCGTGCTGGCGCTGCTGGGGCCGAAGGTGCCGATCTCGCTGAAGATCTTCGTGACCGCCCTGGCGATCCTGGACGACCTGGGCGCGGTGCTGATCATCGCGATCTTCTACACCGACGACCTGTCGCTGCTGTGGCTGGGCGGCGGGGCGGCGATCGTCGCGGTGCTGGCCGTGCTGAACTGGCGGGGCGTCAGGCTGCTTTGGCCCTATCTCCTGCTGGGCCTCGGGCTTTGGGTGTGCGTGCTGCAGTCGGGCGTGCACGCCACGGTGGCCGGGGTGATCCTGGCGATGACCATTCCGCTGAAGCGCTCGCCCGCGCGGCCGGACGATCCGAGCTCGCCGCTGCACAAGCTGGAGCACGCCCTGGCCGGGACCGTGGCCTTCGCCATCGTGCCGATCTTCGGCTTCGCCAACGCCGGCGTCAGCCTGGAGGGGCTGGGCCTGGAGGCGCTGCTGGCGCCGGTGACCCTGGGCGTGGCGGCCGGGCTGTTCGCCGGCAAGCAGGTGGGCGTGTTCGCGGCGAGCTGGCTGACCATCAAGCTGAAGCTGGCCGACCGGCCGGACGACGCCTCGATGCTGCAGCTCTACGGCGTGGCGCTGCTCTGCGGGATCGGCTTCACCATGAGCCTGTTCATCGGCCTCCTGGCGTTCCCCAGCTCGGAGACCCTGCAGTCGGAGGTGAAGCTCGGCGTGCTGGTGGGCTCGGCGCTGTCCACGCTCGTGGGGGTGGTGGTGCTGTCCCTGGCCAGGGGAGACGGCCGCGCGGCGGCGCCGGCGTCATGACCGCGCCGCGCGGCGCCCGCCGACGGCTGCCGCGCCTGCGCGCCCGGCTGCACGAGCTCTACCTGGGCAACAGCCGCCGGGCCGTGCGGTTCAGGATCGGCGTGATCGCCGTCGACTTCGTGCTGATCGGCTTCTTCGTCGCCGCCCCGTTCCTGCGCAAGAGCGCGGCCTTCCTGGTGATCGACTACGTGGTGGCGCTGGTGCTGGCCGCCGACCTCGCCGCGCGGGCCCTGGCCTGGCCGGACTTCAGGAGCTGGCTCCGGCGGCCGATCGTCTGGGTGGACCTGTTCGTGCTGGCGACGCTGCTGGCGCCGCAGTGGCTGTTCAACCTGGCCTTCCTGCGGGTCTTGCGGCTGTGGACGCTGTTCCACAGCGACTTCTTCTGGCGCACGGTCGGCCGGCGCTACGACGAGACGCGGTGGGAGGACGTGGCGCGGGCGGCCGCGACCCTGGTGACTTTCGTCTTCGTGGCGACCGGCTTCGTCTACACCAGCTTCGCCGGGCGACATCCCGGGATCGCCGGCTATGTGGACGCGCTCTACTTCACCGTGGCGACCCTGACGACCACGGGGTTCGGCGACGTCACCCTGCCTGGGACCTGGGGCAAGGTGATCTCCATCGTCATCATGATCTGCGGGATCACCCTGTTCGTGCGCCTGGCCCAGACGCTGATGCGCCCGCCGAAGGTGCGCTTCCCGTGCCCGACCTGCGGACTTCTGCGGCACGACCCGGACGCGGTGCACTGCAAGGCGTGCGGCACGCTGCTGAACATCCCCAACGACGAGGGCTGACGAGCCCCGCCCCGCGCGCGTGGCCCTGCGCAGATTTCTCATCGCGGCCATGGCGCGGCGGCGCGCCGTGTCCTAGAGTTTTTGCGGGCGGCCGTGCGGCTGCACAGGCTGACGGCCGACTGACGTGTTTGTTGCGCTGAGACGGCGCGCACGCGGAACGGCGATGGGCGCCATCCCAGCTTCCGGAAGCGATGGGAGGTTGTCCTATGCCAAACAACAAGGCGGGCCATGTCCGGGCCCTAGCGCTCGTCGGACCGACGGGCGTCGGCAAGACCGCGCTGCTTGAGGCCATGCTGCTCGTCACCGGCGCGGTCGATCAGCGAGCCGGCGGCGGAGCAGCGGAAAAGATAGGCGATACGAGTCCGGAGGCCCGAGCGCGCGGCCATTCGGTGGAGCTGAACATCGCCGGGTTCGACTTCCTGGGCGACCGCTACGCGGTGATCGACTGCCCCGGGGCGGTGGAGTTCTCCGCCGAGGCGGACGCGGTGCTGCCGGCCGTGGACCTGGCCATCGTGGTGGCCGACCCCGATCCGGCCAAGGCGATCCTGCTGCAGCCGACGCTGCAGGCGCTGGACCGGGCCGGCACGCCGCATGCGGTGTTCGTCAACAAGATCGACCAGGCGCGCGGGTCGCTGCAGGAGCTGATGAACGCGCTGGCGCCGATGAGCGGCGAGCCGCTGGTGGCCCGGCAGATCCCGATCTCGCAGGGCGACCGCGTGACCGGCTTCGTCGACCTGGCGCTGGAGCGCGCCTTCGTCTACCGGCCGGGCCAGCCCTCGCAGCAGACGCCGCTGACCGACGACCTGCAGGCGGTGGAGGCGGACGCCCGCTTCCACATGCTCGAGCAGATGGCCGACTTCGACGACGAGTTGATGGAGCAGCTCCTGAGCGACGTCGCTCCGGCGCGGGACCTGGTGTTCGCCGACCTGGCGCGCGAGCTGAACGCGGGGCAGATCGTGCCGGTGTTCTTCGGCTCGGCGCAGAACGGCTTCGGCGTGCGCCGGCTGCTGAAGGCGCTGCGGCACGAGACGGCGGACCCGCGGGCGGCGGCCGGGCGGCTTGGCCTGGACGGCCCGGCCGGCTGGGTGCTGAAGGTCTCCCACGCCGGACAGGCGGGCAAGCTGGCCTACACGCGGGTGTTCGGCCAGGCCCTGGCCGACGGCGCCGAGCTGACCCTCGGCGACGGCGAGAAGCGCCGCGCGGGCGGGCTCTTCGCCATCCAGGGCGGCGGCCTGAAGAAGGTCTCCGAAGGCCGGGTGGGCGACCTGGTGGCCGTGGGCAAGGTCGAGGAGGCCGCGCCCGGAACGGCGCTGTCGCTGGACGGGATCGCGCGGTCCTCGGCGGTGACGCCGCCGGACCGGACGCCGCTCTACGCCATGGCCGTGGCCGCCCTCAGCCGCAAGGACGACGTGCGCCTGTCGGGGGCGTTGGCCAAGCTGGTGGAAGAGGATCGGGGCCTGTCGCTGATCCACGACGCCGAGGGCCGCCAGGTGCTGCTGGCCGGGCAGGGAGAAGGCCATGTGCGCCTGGCCCTGGAGCGGCTGAAGCGGCGGTTCGGGGTGGACATCGCCACCGACAGGCCGCGCACGCCCTATCGGGAGACGATCCAGAAGCCTGTCGTGCAGCACAGCCGCCACAAGAAGCAGACCGGCGGGCATGGGCAGTTCGGCGACGTGACGGTGGAGATCCGCCCGCTGCCGCGCGGGGAAGGGATCTCGTTCTCGCAGAAGATCACCGGCGGGGCCGTGCCCAAGCAGTGGATTCCGGCCGTGGAGCAAGGGGTGCGCGACGGGCTGGCCAAGGGCCCGCTGGGCTTTCCGGTGACCGATGTGGAGGTCGTGCTGGTTGACGGCGCCCACCACAGCGTCGACTCCTCGGAGATGGCGTTCCGCGCCGCCGGGCGTCTGGCGATGGAGGAGGGGCTGCGCGCGTGCGGCTCGATCCTGCTGGAGCCGGTGGACCGCCTGGCGATCTTCGCGCCCTCTTCGGCGCTGTCCAACGTCAACTCCGCGATCGCCGCTCGGCGCGGGCAAATCCTGGGCTTCGAGCCGCGGGAGGGCTGGCCCGGCTGGGAGCGGATCGAGGTCTACCTGCCGCAGAGCGAGCGCCACGACCTGATCGCCGAACTGCGCTCGATCACCCAGGGGCTAGGCGCCTTCGAGGCCGGTTTCGACCACATGTCGGAGCTGACGGGCCGGCTGGCCGCGGAGGCGGCGGCCTAGGGCTCCGGGCGGGCCGCCGGCGTCAGGCGCGCTGGCGGTCCGCCTCGGCCGCCACCACGCATTCCAGGAAGCGGACGAGTTGCTGGCGCGACGCCTGGTCCAGGTCGGCGAAATAGCTCAGGAGGTTCTGCGCGTCGGGCCGGGCGGCCCGATTGAGCATCTCCATGCCGTCGTCAGTATAGACGTCGAGATTGTCGAGCGGGCCGACAAGGTCGGTCACCCGGCATTTGAGCGCGTCGGAAATCTTCACGAGCCGGGAGAAGGAGATGCGGTTCGAACCGTTCTCGTATTTCTGGATCTGCTGGAACGTGACGCCGCTGAGTTCGGCCAACTCGCTCTGCGACATGCCCAGGGAGCGGCGGCGCAGGCGGATCGTCGTCCCCAACGCCAGGTCCATCGGTTCAGCTTTCTTGGGCGTAGCGTTCATCCCCAATCGGCGTCCTTCTCTTATTCGATGCGGACGCCCAGGCGGGCGTCGCAACATAGTCGACACCGCCTGCGTTTGAGAACAAATTGCATCTGAACTCTTGCGTAACAGCGTCTGGTTGCATCTACGTGCAGTAAGACTCTGCGAATACACAATGGCATGCGCCCGATAGTGAGGCGCAAAACTACCCATTTTGAGTTCCGGACGGCCCCGGCGCCCAGCGTCAGGGCATGACGATCTGGAACCAGAAGTCGAAGCGGTCGAGCCAGGACAGCAGCTTTTCAAGGGGTTCGGCCGATCCCTCGGCGGTCGTCTCGCCGGCCGCCAGCGAAGCCTCAAGGCTCGTCTCGCCGATCACCAGGCGCACGAGTTCGTTGCGGCTCAGGGTCACGGTCGGCGCGCCGGGCAGGGTCTTGGCCTGCGCGTGGTGCAGCACCGCGTTCTCCACGCTGACGGCGAAGCGCTCGCCCGTGTCGGAGAAGGCCAGGTTGAAGCCGATCGCCTCGGCGCCGGCCTTGGGCCCGTTCAGGCGCACCGACAGGGATTCCAGCAGGCGCTCGGCCGGCAGGCCTCGAAGCTGGCCGGCGGCGCCCTGGCGCGGCGTCGGCGAGGCCGGCATCGGATTGCGCAGCTCCTGGGCGCCGGTCAGGTAGAAGGCCCGCCAGGGACCGGACTCGGCCTGGTAGCCCATCTGCTCCAGGGCGTCGGCCTGCAGGGCGCGGGCGTCCGCGTTGGCCGGGTCGGCGAAGACCAGATGGTTCACGATCTCGGCCACCCAGCGGTATTCGCCGCGGTCGAACGCCTCGCGGGCCTTGGCCATCAGGGCGTCGGGACCGCCGGCCAGGTCGACGTAGCGGCGGCCGGCCTCTTCGGGGGGCAGCCTGTGCAGATTGGCCGGATTGCCGTCGAACCAGCCGAGGTAGCGCTGGTAGACGGCCTTGGCGTTGTGGCTGAGGGTTCCGTAGTAGCCGCGGGTGTACCACTCGGCCGCCAGAGTGGGCGGCAGGGCCATCTCCTCGGCGATTTCCAGCGGCGTCAGCCCGTGGTTGGCCAGGCGCAGGGTCTGGTCGTGGATGTACTTGTAGAGGTCGCGCTGCTTCCTCAGGAAGTCGACGGCGCGGCCCTGGCCCCAGCGCGGCCAGTGGTGGCTGGCGAACAGCACCTCGGTGTCGGCGGCGAACAGGTCGATGGACTCGCCGATGTAGTGGCTCCAGGCGCGGGCGTCGCGCACCTGGGCCCCGCGCGGGGTGTAGATGTTGTGCAGGTGGCACGAGCAGTTCTCGGCCATGCACAGGGCCTTGAACTGCGGGAAGAAGAAATTCATCTCCGCCGGCGCCTCGGTGCCGGGGGTGACCTGGAAGATGATCTCGACGCCGTCGATGGTCATGCGCTCGCCGGTCCGGCCGATCGAGCGGGTGGGCGGGACCAGGCTGACCTGGCCGAGGGAGACGGCCTTGCCGAGGCCGGCGTCCACGTGGCCCTTGGGTCCGCGCGGCAGGAGCGAGCCGTACATGTAGGTGGCGCGCCGGGCCATGGCGTTGCCGGCGACCACGTTCTCGCTGACCGCCTCCTCCAGGAAGCCCTCGGGGGCGATGATCTGCAGGCCCTTGGCGATGTCCTCGTCGGAGAGGACGCCCTTGATCCCGCCGTAGTGGTCGACGTGGCTGTGGGTGTAGATCACCCCGGTGACCGGCTTGTCGCCGCGATGCTTGCGCATCAGCGCCAGGGCGGCGGCGGCCGGCTCGGCCGAGATCAAGGGGTCGATCACCAGATAACCGGTGTCGCCCTCGATGAAGGTGATGTTCGACAGGTCGAAGTTGCGCACCTGGTAGACGCCGGGCGTGACCTCGTAGAGGCCATGGGCGGCGTTGAGCCGGGCCTGGCGCCAGAGGCTGGGATTGACCGTGTCCGGGCACGCCTCGGCGAGGAAGCCGAAGGGCTGCATGCTCCAGACCGGCCGGCCCTCGGCGTTGAGGACGGTGGCGTCGGGGATGGTGCCGATGAAGCCGCGGGCCACGTCCTCGGCGTCCTGGCCGGTCTCGGCCGGCAGGCTGGCGAGCACGGCGGCCTGGGCCGCGCGGGTGGCTTCAGTGGCGTCCTTGGGTCCCGACATTCCCCGATCCTTTTGCTGTTTCGCGCGGTATTGGCCGCCCGCGCGCCATTTGTCGGACTCGTAGCACCCGCCGGGCGGCGCGTAAGCCCGCCAAGCGACGTCGATGTGGAAATCCTCGGCGCGAGGGTCGAATGACGCGGCGAGGGCGGCTAAGACTGCGCCGTCAGAATTGGATCGCGGGAAACTCGCCGGATGATCATCGCAGGCTGGATCCTGGCCCTGCTCGGCCTGGCGCAGGTCGTCTACTCGGGCACGCTGGACGTTTCGCACTTCGTCGAGGGCAACCGCCTGCTGGGCATCGCGCCCAGCATCGTGGCCGACCCGGACCTGGTGGCGCAGCGAAGCATGATCCACGAGGCCGGCTGCGCCACCTTCCTGGCCGGCGCGATCTTCCTGGCGGCGGCCTATCTGAAGCCCGCGCCCACGGGGCCTGAGGCCAAGTCGTGGACCTCCATGGGCGCGATCGCCGCGGGCGTGCTGGTGCTGGCCGCGGCCGGCGGCTTCGGCGCCTTCCTCTACGGGCTGCACACGCGCAACGCCGACCAGCGGCTGCTGGAAGAGGCGCAGATGAAGAACGTCAAGGCCGAGGCCACCACCAGCGCCCAGAGCGAGGCGGACCGGCGGGCGCGCAACGAGGCCGAAGCGGCCAAGGCCTCGGGCGGCGCGGCGCGCTAGCCGCCCGGGTCGGGGGCGGCCGTCGCGGCGGACTATTCGGCGGCGGCGCGCAGGGCGGCCTCGGTCTTCTCGATCTCCTCGGTGATCCAGTCGTGGCCGTTGTGCGACAGCACCCCGTCGATGGCGGCGATGTGGATCCTCAGGCGCTCGCGGATCTCCGGATCGACGTCCGTGCGCTCGGACATCCACTTGGCGATCTGATGCAGCCCGAAGGCGCTGTGCAGCGCCAGGCGCTCAAGCTGATCCTGCGGCAGTTTCATAGGGCCTCCTCCCACCTTGCGGCCCCCCGACCAGGGAAGTTGGCGCTCGCCGCACCGTGCGGTCAAGCCGCGCCGGGCCGGTCCTTCATGGCGGCGAAGGCGTCCAGCGCGCGCTTGCGGGCCTTGGCGTGGTCGACGATCGGGCGCGGATAGTCCGTCCCCAGCCGGACGCCGGCGCCGGCCAGGACGGCGGCGGGCGCGTCCCACGGCTTGTGGAGCCAGGCGGCGGGCAGGCGGGCGAGCTCCGGGACCCACCTGCGCACATAGGTCCCGTTGGGATCGAACTTCTCGCCCTGGGCGACGGGATTGAAGATGCGGAAGTAGGGCGCGGCGTCCGCGCCGCCGCCGGCGACCCACTGCCAGGAGGCGGCGTTGTTCGCCAGGTCGGCGTCCACCAGGGTGTCCCAGAACCAGGCCTCGCCCTGACGCCAGTCGATCAGCAGGTGCTTGATGAGGAAGGAGGCGGCGATCATCCGCACGCGGTTGTGCATCCAGCCGGTGGTCCAGAGCTCGGCCATCCCGGCGTCGACGATCGGATAGCCGGTGCGCCCGCGCCGCCAGGCGTCGAGGCCGGCCGGATCGTCGGCCCAGGGGAAGGCGTCGAACTCGGCGCGGAAGTTGGCGGCGGGCAGGGCGGGGAAATGGAAGAGGAGGTGGTGGCAGAACTCGCGCCAGCCGAGCTCCTGCAGGAACTTCTCCGCGCCGGGCGAGCCTGCGCCCAGGGCCTGGACCGCGGCGAAAACCTGCCGGGGGCCGATCTCGCCGAAATGCAGGTGCGGCGACAGGCGCGAGGTTGCGGGCAGGTCCGGCCGGTCGCGGGCGGCGGCGTAGCCCTCCAGCCCCTCGGAGAGGAAGCGCTGCAGCCTGGCCTGGGCGCCCGCCTCGCCCGGCGTCCAGGCCCGGCGCAGGCCGCCGGCCCAGTCGGGGGCGCGGGGAAGCAGGCGCCAGTCGTCCAGGGCCTCGCCAGCCGGCCAGGCCGGGGGCGCGGCGATCGACGCGGGCGGGGCGAGCGGGGCGGGCGGCGCAGGCGCGCCCAGGCAGGCGCGCCAGAAGGGGGTGAACACCTTGTAGGGCCCGCCGCCGCCGGTCCGGATGGTCCAGGGCTCGAAGAGGAGGGCGGCGTTGAAGCTTTCGGCCGCGACGCCGGCGGCCTTCAGCTCGGCCTTGACCCGCGCGTCGCGGGTCGCGGCGGCCGGTTCGTAACGGCGGTTCCAGACGACGGCGCCGGCCCCGGTCTCGCTGACGACCTCCCGCAGCGCCGCCAGGGCCGGGCCGCGGCGCAGGACGAGCCGCTGGCCCAGGCGCTCCAGGCTTTCAGC
The DNA here is from genome assembly GCF_041916435.1 of Phenylobacterium sp. Taxonomy (GTDB): domain Bacteria; phylum Pseudomonadota; class Alphaproteobacteria; order Caulobacterales; family Caulobacteraceae; genus Phenylobacterium. Next base: position 99,272 of record NZ_JAYRZM010000001.1, read on the forward strand.
CAGGGCGGCCAGGCTCATGTGCAGCCACCAGCGCGACGCGCCGCCGGCCGGCCAATCGCCTTCGCCGGCCTCGTCGAGCACGTAGAGACAGACGACCGGGCGTCCGCCGGCGGCGGACGCGAGCAGCGCGGGATTGTCGGCCAGCCGCAGGTCCTGGCGGAACCACATGATCGCGGGGGAGGAATCGCGCCCAGACATCGCCTCACGATAGCCGTGGTCCTGGTTCACGTCCTTGCCCGTCGGCGCCCGCGCCGCGCGGCGAGGCGCTGGACAAGCGAAGAAAATTCGCGCCTTAGGAGAAGTTAAAAGCGCGGAAACCTTGATTGGACGCGCCGGCTCCGCCCGGCGCCTGCGCGCCAAGGGGGTGTGCTTGCCGACCGTCGCATTCGTCAATCCGAAGGGAGGCGCGGGGAAGACCACCGCCGCGCTGCTGCTCGCGCTCGGCCTCGCCGAGCGGGGCCATCGGGTGGCCATGGTGGACGCCGACCCGAACCGGCCGCTGGTGCACTGGGCCTCGCTGCCCGCCCGGCCGGAGACCGTGACCGTCCACCCCGCGCCCATGGAGATGGACCTGCCGGACGCCCTGCGCGAGGCGCGGAGCAAGGCCGACTGGGTGATCCTGGACACCGAGGGCTCGGCGCGGGCCGGGCTGGCGTTCGCCGTCGCCAAGCCGGACATGGTGATCACCCCGCTGGCCTCGTCCACGCTGGAGGCGCTGCAGGCGCTGAAGGCCGCCGAGATGGTGCACGAGGCGAGCCGCAAGCTGCGCCGGCCGATCATCCATGCGTGCCTGTTCACCCGCCTGCCGGCGGCGATCCGGCCGAAGTCGCTGCGCCAGGTGGTCGAGCTGCTGAAGGGGAAGGGGATCGCCATCCTGCCGACGGCGATCGTCGAGAAGGAGGCGTTCCGCGCGCTGTTCGCCGCGGGCGGCGACCTGGCGGCGCTGGAGGCCTGCGGAACCTACGGCGCGGGGGCGGCGCGGCGCAACGCCGAGGGCTATGTGGACGCCGTGCTGGCCCTGCTGGACGGCGACGCCGACGACCGCAGCCCGAGCCGGGGCGAAGAGGCCAGGGCCGCCGGACTCTGAGGCCGCCGGCCCGGCCGCGGGCATGAATCTTGCCTGTCGGGACGAGACCTTCACGGGACGTCCCGCATCATGGCCCAGCACAGTTTCCCGCGCGACAGCGCCACGCGGCCCGCCGCCGGACGGGCCAGGCTGGCGATCGTCACCGCCGAGCCGCGGCCGGGCGTGCTGGCGCCGCTGCTGAAGCGCCTGCGCCGCGCGCGGCCCTGGCTGGCCGAGCGGACCGTCGTGCTGGACGCCGCCGCCGAGGCGGACCTGGCCGACGTGCGCCTGGTGCTCTTCGTGCTGCCGCCGGCGCTGGAGGCGCGCGATCCGGCCGCCTGGGCCGGCGCGCGGCGCATCGCCCTCAAGGCCGACACCCACTGGATTCCCGTGCTCAACCGGCCCGGCGGCGCGCGCACGACGCGGCGGCTCGGCGGGGGCGGGCCCGACTCGCGCGAGGGCCATCCGCCCGGCTCGCTGTTCGCCCGGCTGCACCATCGCAAGCGCGCCTTCGTGCTGAACGGCGAGGTGATGAACGGCGAGCTGCTGCTGTCGGCCAGCGGGGTCTTCACGCCCTCCGCCAGCATCTTCGCCGGCCGCATCGGCAAGCGGCGGCTGCGCCGCGAGGCGCGGGCCGCCGACCAGGCCTATTTCGACGCCGCGCCGGAGGCGACGCCGGCGCTCGCCCAGGCCGCGCGGGGCCATGGCCTCGACTTCGCCTCGGTGGAGTTCTGCATGACGCCGCAGGGCCAGGCGCGGCCGACCCGGATCGAGCCGATCGGCGAGCTGGGCGGAACCCTGGCCCTGGCGGCGCGCAGGCGCGGGGTGAAGGCGCGGATCGAGCGGCTGCTGGACCGCTACGCCGAGGCGCTGGAAGCGGTGTTCCTCGCCGAGCTGGAGGCCGGCGTTCCCGGGCGCTCGGCGGCCTAGCCGACCGTCGCGGCGGGCGGAGCGCCGCGCTTGATGGTGCGAAAGCCCAGATGCGAGGCGCCGGTGTCCGGCGGGCCGGGCTGGCGCGCGGCCGGGCGATAGCGGAAGCAGAAGTCGTCGGCGCAGAGGAACGAGCCGCCCTTGATCACGTGCTTGGGCAGGGCCGAGCGCGGTTCGGCCGGATCGAACGCCTGGGAGACGTCCGGGCCCAGCGGATCATCCGCCGTCTCGTCATCGTGGCCGGGCCTGTACCAGTCGCTGGTCCACTCCCAGACGTTGCCGGCCATGTCGTAGAGGCCGTAGCCGTTGGGCGGGAAGCAGCCGACCGGGGCGGGGCGGATCTTGTAGCCGTCGGCGCCGGTGTCCACGGCCGGGAAGACGCCCTGCCAGTAGTTGGCCTGCGGATGGGCGGGATCGGCGGCCCGGTTCCCCCAGGAATATTTGGCGTCCTTCAGCCCGCCGCGGGCGGCGTACTCCCACTCCGCCTCGGTGGGCAGGTCGCGGCCGCGCCAGCGGGCGTAGGCCAGGGCGTCCTGGTAGGCGATCTGGACGACGGGCTCGCGGTCCTTGCCGGCGATAGAGGTCTTCGGGCCCAAGGGATGGCGCCAGTTCGCCCCGTCGACGATGCGCCACCAGCGGCTGGGGTCGTTGTGGTCGGGGTCGACGTCGGCGCCGACGAAGACGATCGCCGAGGGATGCAGGAGCTTGGGATCGACGCCGGGATAATCCTTCGGGTCGGGCTGGCGCTCGGCCAGGGTGACGTAGCCGGTGGCCTTCACGAAGGCGGCGAACTCGCCGTTGGTGACCTCGGTGCGGTCGATGGAGAAGGGGCCCACCGTGACGCGGTGGGGCGGGCCCTCCTCGGGCCGGACGCCGGCCGCGCCGAGCAGGAAGCTTCCGCCCGGCAGGGCGACCTCGCCCCTGGGCTGGGCCGGGCAGGGCGGCGCGGCGTTCGCCGTCTCGACGGCGCGCGGCTTGCCGGCCGGGCCGCAGCCGGCCAGGGCGAGCGCGCCGCCGAGGACGAGAAGCAAGGTGCGCACGGGCAGGAGCCGCCAGAAACCCATCAATTGGCACGCATAGTGCACAATTTCCGGGCGGCGGAAACCCCGCGCGCGCCTGCGCTCTAGGTTCAGACCTGGGCGAGCGCCTGGTCGAGGTCGGCGATGATGTCGTCCACGTGCTCCAGGCCCACGGACAGGCGCACCACGTCGGGCCCGGCGCCGGCGGCCGTCTGGGCGGCCTCCTCGAGCTGGCGGTGGGTGGTGGAGGAGGGGTGGATGATCAGGCTGCGCGTGTCGCCGACGTTGGCCAGGTGGGAGAAGAGCTTGACCGCGCCCACCAGCTTGACGCCCGCCGCATAGCCGCCCTTCAGGCCGAAGGTGAAGACCCCGCCGGCGCCGAGGGGCGCGTAGCGCTGGGCCAGGGCGTGATAGCGGTCGCCGGGCAGGCCGGCGTAGGAGACCCAGGCCACCTTGGGATGGGCGCTCAGCCAACGGGCCACGTCGAGCGCGTTGCGGCAGTGACGCTCCATGCGCAGCGGCAGGGTTTCGATCCCGGTGAGGATCAGGAAGGCGTTGAACGGCGAGAGCGCCGGGCCCAGGTCGCGCAGGCCGAGCGCGCGGCAGGCGAGGATGAAGGCGACCGGGCCGAACGCCTCGGTGAACACCTTGCCGTGGTAGCTGGGGTTGGGCTCGGACAGGTACGGGTACTTGCCGCCGGCGGTCCAGTCGAAGGTTCCGCCGTCGACGATGATCCCGCCGAGCGAGTTGCCGTGGCCGCCCAGGAACTTGGTCATGGAGTGGACGACGATGTCGGCGCCGTGCTCCAGCGGGCGCACCAGGTAGGGGGTGGCCAGGGTGTTGTCGACGATCAGCGGCACGCCCGCGGCGTGGGCGACCTTGGCGATGGCGGCGATGTCGCTGACCACGCCGCCCGGATTGGCGATGGATTCGATGAACACCGCGCGGGTGTCGGCGTCGATGGCGTCGGCGTAGGCGTGAGCATCGTCGCCGTCGACGAAGGTGACGCCCCAGCCCATCTTCTTGAAGCTCTGGCTGAGCTGGTTGATCGAGCCGCCGTAGAGCTTGCGCGAGGCGACGATGTTGCGGCCCGGCTCCATCAGCGTGTGGAAGGCGATGAACTGGGCGGCGTGGCCGCTGGCGACGGCCAGGGCGGCCGCGCCGCCTTCCAGCGCCGTCACGCGGGCTTCCAGCACCCCGGTCGTGGGGTTGCCGAGGCGGGTGTAGATGTTGCCGCCGGCCTCCAGGTTGAACAGGGCCGCGGCGTGGTCGCTGTCGTCGAAGACGTAGGAGGCGGTCTGGTAGATCGGGGTGATGCGCGCCTTGGTGACGGGGTCAGGCTCGGCCCCGGCGTGGATGGCCAGGGTTTCAGGGCGCAGGCTCGGCTTCTCGATCATGGGGTTCCTCGCACGTCAGGGCTCCCGGGGCCCCGTTTCGGGCGCCCAGATAGCGTGCGCGAAGGCCGCTGTCTTCCCCCTCAGCTTTCCGGCGGCGTGAGCGAGAAGGGCACGATGGAGCGCTCGAAGCGCGGCACGCTGAAGCCGCGGTCCACCGGCGGGAAGGCGCGCTGGGTGCAGTCGTCGCGCTCGCAGATGCGGCAGCTCACGCCGATGCGGGCGGCTGGGCCGGCCAGGTCCACCCCCTGGGAATAGACCAGGGCGTCGGCGTACTGGATCTCGCAGCCGAGGCCCAGGGCGTAGCGCCGGTCCGGCTGGTCATAGGCGCCGGAGCGCTTGAGCACGCTGCGGGCCAGGCACAGGTAGCGCGCGCCGTCGGGCATCTCGGCCACCTGCACCAGGGTGCGCCCGTCGTGGCCGAACGCCTCGTGGATGTTCCACAGGGGGCAGGTCCCGCCGAAGCGGGCGAACTGGAAGCGGGTGGCGCTGTGGCGCTTGGTGATGTTGCCGGCCATGTCCACGCGCACGAAGTAGAACGGCACGCCGCGGGCGCCGGGCCGCTGCAAGGTGCTGAGGCGATGGCAGACCTGCTCGAAGCTGGTCTGGAAGCGCAGGGCGAGCTGGTCGAGGTCGTGGCGCAGGTCGGCGGCGGCGGCGCGGAAGGTCTCGTAGGGCAGGAGCAGCGCGCCGGCGGCGTAGTTGGTCAGGCTGATGCGGCAGATCTCGGCGGCCGAGGCGCTGCGCAGGCCGGCCTCGGCCAGCTCCTTCTCGATCAGGCCGCCGAGGTCGGCCGCGACGATCTGGCAGGCGGTCTGGAAGGCGCGGGTCTCGGCCGGCTGGACGGTGTTGAGGGTGAGGGTGCGGCTGGCCGGATCGTAGCGGCGCATCAGGTCGCCGCCGGAGACGCGCCGGATGGCGACGCCCTGGGTGTCGCGCAGGTAGGCCTCCAGCGCCTGCTCGACCGGCGCGTCCGGGCCCAGGCCGCAGCGGGCGGCGAGCGCCTCGGCGGCCACGTCCAGGCTGTCGACGTAGTTGTTGCGATAGTGGAAGTAGTCGCGCACCTCCTCGTAGGGCAGGAGCGCGCTGGCCGCGACCGTCTCGTCCAGCGAGATGGCCTCCTCGGTGGTCTTCAGCCGCTCGTCGATGCGCCGGTGCGCCCGGTGCAGGTTGAGGTAGTGCCGCGCGAAGTTGGGGGCGAGGGTGGCCACCTGCTTGAGCTCGGCCAGGGACGGGTGGGGGCCTTCGTCCAGCGGGTCGGCGCTGGCCTCGCGCAGGTCGGCCATCAGCCGCTGCTCGTCGTCGGCGTCCAGCGAGGCGGCGTCCACGTCGAACACCTTCATCATCGCGATCAGCACCCGGGCGGTGACCGGCCGCTGGTTGGCCTCGATCTGCGACAGGTAGCTGGTGGACAGGCCCAGGCGCTGGGCGCAGGGCTCCAGCTTCCAGCCGCGCTCCTCACGCAGGCGGCGGATCTTCGGGCCGATGAAGAGCTTCTGTTGCATTTCGCAATTTCACATACGGAGCGTCATGTGAAGCGAAGGCTTCACAACTCAACTCGGTTTCATGTGACGAAGCGGGAGGCAAGCTCTTTATTCACCGGCAAATCGAATTCCGGGGAGGAAGCGGCTTGCGGCTTTGCGACGCGATTTCCGAACTTCACAGCTTCCCAATTCGCAACCTGGATAGCGACGGTCACCTGGCGTGAGCAAACCCCTGTTCGATAAGCTTCTGATCGCCAACCGCGGCGAGATCGCGGTGCGGATCATCAAGACCTGCCGCCGGCTGGGGATCGCCACGGTGGTGGTCTATTCGGAGGCCGACGCCGACTCCATGGCCGTGGAGATGGCCGACGAGACGGTGTTCATCGGCCCCGCGCCGGCGTCCGAGAGCTACCTGATCGCCGACAAGATCGTCGACGCCTGCCGCCAGACCGGCGCCACGGCGGTGCACCCCGGCTTCGGCTTCCTGTCGGAGAACGCCGGCTTCGCCCGGCGGCTGGCCGACGAGGGCCTGGTGTTCGTCGGGCCCAACGCCGTCGCCATCGAGGCGATGGGCGACAAGATCGAGTCCAAGAAGTTCGCCGCCAAGGCGGGCGTCTCCACCGTGCCCGGCCACGTGGGCGAGATCGGCGACACCGCCGAGGCGGTGAAGGTCGCCGAGGCAGTCGGCTATCCGGTGATGATCAAGGCCTCCGCCGGCGGCGGCGGCAAGGGCATCCGGGTGGCCTGGAACCGCAGGGACGTCGAGGAAGGCTTCCCGGCGGTGCGGGCCGAGGCCAAGGCCAGCTTCGGCGACGACCGGATCTTCATCGAGAAGTTCATCGAGAGCCCGCGCCACATCGAGATCCAGGTGCTGGGGGACAAGCACGGTAACGTCGTGCACCTGTTCGAGCGGGAATGCTCGATCCAGCGCCGCAACCAGAAGGTCATCGAGGAGGCGCCGAGCCCGCTGCTGGACGCGGCCACCCGCAAGGCCATGGGCGACCAGGCCGTCGCCCTGGCCAAGGCCGTGGGCTACGATTCCGCCGGCACCGTCGAGTTCGTCGCCGGCCAGGACAAGAGCTTCTTCTTCCTGGAGATGAACACCCGCCTGCAGGTGGAGCATCCGGTGACCGAGCTGATCACCGGGATCGACCTGGTGGAGCAGATGATCCGCTCGGCGGCCGGCCTGCCGCTGGAGTTCAGCCAGGACGACCTGAAGATCGACGGCTGGGCCATGGAAAGCCGGATCTACGCCGAGGACCCCTACCGCGGCTTCCTGCCCTCGATCGGCCGGCTGGTGCGCTACAGCCCCCCGCCGGAGGGCGATGACGGCCTGGGCGCGGTCGTGCGCAACGACGCGGGCGTGCGCGAGGGCGACGAGATCTCGATGTTCTACGACCCGATGATCTCCAAGCTGTCCACCTGGGGACGCAGCCGCGCCGAGGCGGTGCAGGCCATGGGCCGGGCGCTGGAGGAGTTCCACATCGAGGGGCTGGGCCAGAACATCCCGTTCCTGGCCGCGGTGATGGACCAGCCGCGCTTCCAGTCGGGCAAGCTGTCGACCAACTACATCAAGGACGAATTCCCCGAGGGCTTCCACGGCCTGCCGCCGTCGGACGCCCAGCGCGACCTGTTCGCGGCGACGGCCTGCGCCATGCACCGCATCCAAACCGAGCGGGCCTGCCCCGAGCAGGTGCGCGACGAGTGGACCGTGATCCTGGGGCAGGAGCATCGCCACGTGCGCCTGTCGAACGGCGGCGACGCCTTCCAGGTGACGATGGTGGAGGAGGGGCGCGCCTGCGTGCTGACGGACATCGTCTGGCGGCCGGGCCTGCCGACGTTCTCGGCCAAGCTGGACGGGGCGGCCTTCACCTGCCAGGTCAGGCCGGCGGCCGAGGGCTTCACGATCCGCCACCGGGCGGCGACGCTGAAGGTGCTGGTGCTTTCGGCGCGCTCGGCCGAACTGCACGCCAAGCTGCCGCCCAAGACCGCCGGAGCCTCCGCCAAGCTGGTGCTCTCGCCGATGCCGGGGCTGGTGGTCTCGCTCGACGCCGCGCCGGGCCAGGAGGTCAAGGCCGGCGAGCCCGTGGCCGTGATCGAGGCCATGAAGATGCAGAACATCATTCGCGCCGAACGCGACGGGGTCATCAAGTCCGTCGGCCCCAAACCCGGCGACTCCGTCGCCGCAGACGACGTCCTCATGGAGTTCGTGTGATGCTAGCTCTGAATGAAACGACCTCTGGATTGGCCACCATCACCGAGCTCGGCCAGCTCTTCGGCCTGTCGGCCCGCGCCATCCGCTTCTACGAGGAGCGGGGCCTGGTCGAGGCCCGCCGCGACCGGCTGAACCGGCGCCGCTACGACCGGCGGGCGCGCTCGCGCCTGCAGGTGATCGCCCAGTTCCGCCGCGCGGGCCTGGCCCTGGACGACATCGAGGAGATCCTCGCCCTGCAGGACAGCGGCGACGGCTCGGTCGATCCCATCGCCCGCGCCATGGAAAAGCTCTCCACCCGGCTCGCCGCCATCGAGCAGGAGAAGAGCGAGGTCGAGGCGGTGATGGCCGCGCTCGGCCAGCCCGGGTCCAAGGCCGCGGCCTGACCCCGGCCGCGCCCCGAGCGGCGCGGCATCAAGCATTTTTCCCAGGCGCCCGCGCCGCAGTCTTCGGGCTGTGACGCGGGCGTTGCTTTTTTCGTGCATACCTGACAAAACTTTTTGCCATAACGATGATTTGTTTCTATTCTGCATTTATATTGCTGACCAGAAGTACAAAAATCGTATTACGAAATATTCAGCCCTGATTTCGCCGCATATTGGCGGTGCTCTCCCCATGTTGTCGCGCCATGCCGACGACCAAGCACAATGAGGGGAGTTCAGTGCCCAGGACCATTTTGATCAGCGGTGTCGCAATCGGCGCCGTGATTTTTGCCACGGCTGCTCAAGCGCAAACCGCGGAGGGCCAGGAGGCGCGCACGGTCGACGAAATCGTCGTCACTGCGCAGAAACGCGAACAGAGCCTGCAGGACGTGCCGATCGTGGTGACCGCGGTCGGCGCCAAGGCGCTGCAGGACGCCGGCGTGCACGACATCAAGGACCTGACGGTTCTGACGCCCGGCCTCACCGTGACCTCCACGGCCAGCACCACCTCGACCACCGCGCGGATCCGCGGCGTGGGCACGGTGGGCGACAACCTGGGCCTGGAATCGTCGGTGGGCGTGGTGATCGACGGCGTCTACCGGCCGCGCAACGGCGTGGGCTTCGGCGACCTCGGCGAAATGGAGCGCATCGAGGTGCTGAAGGGGCCGCAAGGCACCCTGTTCGGCAAGAACGCCACCGCCGGCGTGATCAACATCGTCACCAAGAAGCCCGACTTCACCTTCGGCGCGCGCGGCGAGGCGACGGTCTCCAACCTGAACGGCTACGGCCTGTCGGCCTCGGTGACCGGGCCGATCATCGAAGACCAACTCGCCGGCCGCTTCTTCGTGGCTCGGCGCAAGCGCGACGGCTACGTCGACGTGGTGACCGGCAAGGGCCCGCGCACCTTCGACACCGACTACGACCAGAACTACTACACCACGCGCGGGCAACTGCTGTGGACGCCGACGACCGACCTGGATGTGTCGTTCAGCGCCGACTACACGCAGAAGGACGAGCGCTGCTGCGCGGCGCTGCAGGTGGTGAACGGGGCGGCGACGAACCTGCTCTCGACGGTGTTCCCGGGCGCGCTGGCCAATCCGCCGAAGTTCGACGACTACACCGCCTACTACAACCGCGACACGCGCAAGCGGATCACCGACGGCGGCGTCTCGGCCGAGGTGAACTGGGATCTGGGGCCGGCCAAGCTGACCTCGATCACCGCGCTTCGGAAGTACGTCACCAAGAGCGGCGCCGATTCCGACGTCTCCAACGCCGACATCATCTGGTCGGACATCGGCTGGCAGGGCGCCCAGTTCAAGGACTTCAGCCAGGAAGTGCGCTTGGCCGGCGACACCGACAAGCTCAACTGGCTGGTCGGCGCCTTCTTCAGCCACCAGGACCTGACCTCGCGCGTGGGCACGGTCTACGGCTCGGATTTCGAGACCTATCTGTCCAGGCTGATCACCAGCGGCGCCAGCTCCGCCTACCTGGCCTATCTGGCCGGCGCGCCCTCTGGAACGCTCTACCGCACGGGCTACGGCCAGCACGACCAGTATGACCAACAGGAGCAGAGCTTCGCGCTGTTCACCAACGAGTCGTACAAGATCACGTCCAAGCTCGAGCTGACGGTGGGTCTGCGCTACACCTGGAACACCAAGGGCCTGGACGCGCACTACGACAACACCGACGGCGGCGCGGCCTGCGCGGCGATCGCGGCCAACCCCGCCGCGCCCGGGGCGGTGATCTCGGCGGCCTGCCAGACCTACCAGAACCCGGCGTTCACCAACCTGAACACCCACCAGAGCGACAGCGAGCAGGCGTTCACCGGCACGATCAAGGCGGCCTACCGCTTCAATCCGCAGGTGATGACCTATCTGTCCTACGCGCGCGGCTACAAGGCCGGCGGCTTCAACCTGGACCGGCTGGCCTATTCGTACTCGGCCACCAGCGCCACCTCGCTGCAGCCGATCACCGACACCAGCTTCGCGCCGGAGTACGCCGACTCCTACGAAGTGGGCGTGAAGTCGACCCTGTTCGACCGCCGCCTGCTGCTGAACGGCACGGTGTTCTACCAGTCGTTCACCGACTTCCAGCTCAACGCCTACAACGGCCTGGCCTTCACCGTGACCTCGATCCCCGAGGTGGTGTCGCGCGGGGTGGACGCCGACTTCGTCTTCCTGCCGATCAAGGGCCTGTCGGTGCAGGGCGGCGTGACCTACGCCGAAACCCAGTACAGCAAGGACAGCGTCAGCGTGCTGGGAACCAGTTCGCGCCTGCCGGGCACGCGCCTGTCCTTCGCGCCGCTGTGGTCCGGCTCGGTGGCGGCCTCCTACGAGCATGACCTGACCGACTCGCTGATGGGCCGGGTCAGCCTGTCGGCCAAGTACACCTCCAGCTACAACGCCGGATCGGACCTCAATCCGCTGAAGGTGCAGGACGCCCTGACCATCTACAACGGCCGGATCGCGATCGGGCCGCAGGACGAGCGCTGGGCGCTGGAGCTCTGGGGTCAGAACCTGACCGACGAGCGCTACTACCAAGTGGCCTACGACGCGACCTATCAGTCGGGCAGCATCGCGGCCTTCCCGGCCCCGCCGCGGACCTATGGGCTGACGCTGCGCGTCAAGTACTAAGCCTCACCAGTTCGGGCTGAAAAAAGGAGGGGCGACGTTCACGCGTCGCCCCTTCAACACATCGCGACGGGGGAAGGATCGTCGCGGATGATCGAGGAAAGCGTCCTGGGCTGGAGAGTGGACGCGCCCTCAATGGGTTCGCCGGACCGCCGGCTTCAGTCCCGCAGATCATCCCCCCGCGGGTCGACGGCGTCCTTCAAGGCTTCGCGGCAGGCGGTGCGCGCCAGCGCGCCGGCGGCCGGGTCGCCCCAGCCGCGGCCGGGGCCGAACGCCGTCGGATCGTAGCCGTCGCGATAGGCCGAATAGCCGTAGGGCCCGCAGGCGGAAGCGTCGGTGGACGCATCGCCCAGCGCCAGGCTGAGCGCCATGGACTTGTAGGTGCCAGAACCGAAGCCGGGACCGCGGTAGCGCCCGGCCGAGCCCATGCGCGTCTCGCTGACCGCCAGGCCCAGGGTTCCGGTCTTGCCCACCGGGAAGAGGCCGGCGGCGTAGACGCTGGAATAGCCGCCCGTGCCGACGGAGACGCCCGCCTCGCCGTGGACCTTGCGCGGGCTCTCGGCGGAGACCACGCCGTCGGCCCCGGCCTCGCCGGACAGGTCGACCGGCTTGGAGGCGGCGATCCACTGCTGGATCTGGGCCATGGTGTCGTCGTTCGTGGCGCCGGCGGTCTGTATGGCGTCGGCGGGATCGGACGCCCGGGCGGCGGGCGCGGCCAGCGCCAGGGCCAGCGCCGACAGCGCCAGGGTGCGGGACGTAAGGATCAGGCGCATCGCAGGTCCGGTTTCATCGGGGGCCATCATCCGCCGCGAACGCGGCTCGCTGATGGCCGGTTTGTAACATCGGCATGTCGCCGCGGAGATGTGCGGGCCGTTTCAGCCGGCGGGCACGACCACCGTGGTGGACAGGCTGTCGAGGCCGTCGTTCAGGCGCGCGCGCTGGTCGTCCGACAGCGAGCCGTAGAGCGCCTTCATGGCGGCGACGGCGCGGCGCTGGTTCTCGTAGGTCTGGCGGTAGAACCGCATCTTGGCGTCCGCCCGCGCGAGCGGCCCGGCGTCGGCCGCCAGCGACAGGAACGCCGAGTCGGAGGGGGCGGTGAAGGCGGTCGCCACGAAGTCGCGCCAGCGTCGCTCCTGGCGGTCGTTGAGCTGGAGGTCGGCGTGCAGCTCCTGCAGGCTCGCGGTTAGGCTGGCCTGCAGCACGCGCTCGGCGATGATGCGCTGGGCCTGGTCGGCGGTCACCGCGTAGGGGCGCGCCAGGAGCGCGGCGTCCTGGGCCGAGGCGGGCGTGCAAAGGGCGGTTGCGCCGGCCACGGCGGCGAGGGCCAGCAGCGGCGTGCGAAGCTTGACGGGCATGGTCATGGTCGTGTCCCAAGCGCCCCCGCCCTGGAGCTTCTAGGCGCGGCGCCGGACGGAAATTGGACCGCGTCTTGCGGCCGTCTTGCGAAACTGTCGGCCAAGATCAAGGCGCTTAAGGGGTCCGCAGACGCGGTCGAAGCGTATAGAAAGCGGCGTAGCCGTAGGAGCGTAAGAATGGCCAAACCCACCCAAGCCGAAGCCGAGGCGGCCGTGCGCGTGCTGATCGAGTGGGCTGGCGACGACCCGGCGCGCGAGGGGCTGATGGACACGCCCGGCCGCGTGGCGCGCTCGTATCGCGAGCTGTTCAAGGGCTACGGCGAGGACCCGCGCGACTATCTGAGCCGCACCTTCGAGGAGGTGGCCGGCTACGACGAGCTGGTGGTGCTGTCCGACATCCGGGTGGTGAGCTTCTGCGAGCACCACATGCTGCCGGTGGTCGGCAAGGCGCACGTGGCCTATCTGCCCAGGGACCGGGTGGTGGGCATCTCCAAGCTGGCGCGGGTGGTGCATGGTTTCGCCCGGCGCCTGCAGATCCAGGAGAAGCTGACCGCCGAGATCGCCCAGGCGATCCAGGACATCCTCGATCCGCTGGGCGTGGGCGTGGTGATCGAGGCCGAGCATAGCTGCATGACGCTGCGCGGGGTCAACACGCCCGGTTCGACCCTGACCACCAGCCGCCTGTTGGGCGTGATCCGCGACGATCCGCGCACGCGCGAGGAGTTCCTGGCGCTGGTGCGCCGCAGCTAGGTTTGCCCAAGGGACAGGTTTCCGGGAAGGACCCGACCAGATGAGCCATCAACGCATCGCCACCGTCTCCGAGAACCGCAAGGGCCCGTTCGGCCAGACCGTGCACGTGGGCGCCAACGTGGTGCAGGCCGACGAGCCGGTCGAGCTGGGCGGGTTGGGGCAGGGGCTCGACCCGTTCGAGTTCGTGCTGGCGGGGCTGGGCGCCTGCACCTCCATGACCATCCGCATGTACGCCACCCGCAAGGGCTGGCCGCTGGATCACGTGGAGGTGGTGACCGCCCACGCCGAGCGGCTGAGCGAGGGCGCGCCGCAGGACGTGTTCACCCGCGAGATCCGCCTTCACGGCGACCTGTCGGACGAGGAGCGGGCGCGCCTGCTCGACATCGCCGAGCGCTGCCCGGTGAGCCGCAGCCTGGGCAAGGGCGCGATCATCCGCTCCCACCTGGCTGAGGCGGGCGAGGGCGTGGGCGGCGTCACCTCCTGACCGCGGCTTGGGCGCGGGCGCCCGCGCAGGGGGCGCATCGGCCGCAGACGACGGGCGCCGGCGGGGGCGGAGCCAGCTCGGCGCTTACATCGGCGCGCCCGCGGGCATAGCCTTCCGGGCGAAGCTGCGGGAGAAACGCCATGAGCCTGGAAGACATAGCCCCCACCGACGCGCGCCTGTCGCAGGACGCCGAGGCCGACCTCCTGGATCGCGGTTGGTCGCGGCGCAGCCTGGCGCGGATCGCGGGCCTGCTGGCCGTGAGCTCGGGCCTGGCGGCCACGGTGCGGCCGGCCGCCGCGCGGGCCCAGGCCGAGGCCTCCAAGGTGCGCATCGACGCCAACGAGTGCTGGGTGGGCCCGTTCGCCCCGGCGGTGAAGACCGCCGCCGACGAGGTGATCGTCGGCAACCGCTACACCGGCCCGCAGCGCGACGCCTTCCTGAAGGCGGTCGCCGAGGTGGAGAAGGTGCCGACCAGCCACGTGATGCCCTGGCCAGGCTCGAGCGATCCCCTGGCGCGGGTGATCGTGACCTTCTGCTCGCCGACGCGGGGCCTGGTGATCGCCGACCCGACCTTCGAGCTGGCCGGCAGCGTGGCCTCCTGGCTGAAGGTGAAGACGACCAAGGTTCCGCTGACGGCGAGCTACGCCCACGACGTCAAGGCGATGCTGGCGGCCGACCCGAACGCCGGGGTCTATTACGTCTGCTCGCCGAACAACCCGACCGGCACCATCACGCCGCTGGCCGACATCGAGTGGCTGGTGGCCAACAAGCCCGAGGGCTCGGTGGTGCTGATCGACGAGGCCTACATCCACTTCTCCGACGCGCCGAACGCGGCCTATCTGGCGGCCCAGGACAAGGACGTGGTGGTGCTGCGCACCTTCTCCAAGCTGTTCGGCATGGCCGGCATGCGCATGGGGCTGACGATCACCAAGCCGGCGTTCGGCGCCAAGCTGATGCGCTACGACGGGATGATGGCGAGCTACGCCCTGCCGAACCCCTCGCTGGTGGCGGCGACCACGAGCCTGACCCAGGCCGAGCTGATCAAGGCGCGCCGGGCGGAGATGCAGGCGGCCCGCGCCGAGGCCTTCAAGGTGCTGGACGCGCAGAAGCTGCCCTACATCGCCAGCAACGCGAACATGTTCATGGTCGACTGGGGCAGGCCCGCCAAGGACGTGCAGAAGGCCTTCGCCGGCGAGGGCGTGGCCATCGGCCGCTCCTGGCCGATCTGGCCGAACCGCTCGCGGATCACCGTGGGCTCGATGGACGACATGCAGGCCTTCAACGCTGCGGTGATCAAGCTGGGCCTGAAGGGGGCGTAGGCTAGCGCCAGCCGAAGATGCTCTCCCTCTGGGGGAGCTGTCAGCCGCAGGCTGACTGAGGGGGACTTTGGCTCCCCTCGCGCTCGCCAGCCGAGCCTAGGCGTTGAATCGCAGTCCCCCTCAGTCGCTTCGCGACAGCTCCCCCAGAGGGGGAGCATCTTCGGGGTCTGGCCCGTGGAAGGCTGGTTGAGGCCGCTCACGCCCCGGTAACTTGCGCGCGCCGGGGCGCTGGCCGACCATCCCGGCAAAGGGAGGCCAGGCATGCGCGAATTCCGGATCATCGACACGGGCGAGGTGCGCCTGCGGGCGGCCGTGGAGGGGGACGGGCCGCTGGTGATCATGGTGCACGGCTTTCCGGAGTCTTGGTTCTCCTGGCGCCACCAGATGGGGCCGGTGGCCGACGCCGGCTTCACCGCCTGCGCCATCGACGTGCGTGGCTATGGCGGCTCGGACAAGCCCCGGCCGGTCGAAGCCTACGCCATGGAGCACATGATCGCCGACGTGGCCGGCGTGGCCGACGCGCTGTCGCCCGGCGAGCCGGCGATCATCCTGGGCCACGACTGGGGCGCGCCGATCGTCTGGAACTCGGCGCTGACCCGGCCGGAACGGTTCCGCGCGGTGGCGGCGCTGTCGGTGCCTTATATGGGCGTGGGCTCGCGGCCGTTCTCGGCGATCTTCGACGAGCTCTTCACCAAGAAGAACCGTTTCTTCTACCAGGCCTATTTCCAGAAGGAGGGGGTGGCCGAGGCGGAAGGCGAGGCCGACATCCGCAGCTTCCTGCGCAAGTTCTACTACGCGATCAGTGGCGACGCGCCGGCCGGAAGCTGGCCCAGCAACAAGACCGCGTCCGATCCGCTGCTGAAGGGCCTGGTCGATCCCGACCCGTTCCCGGCGTGGCTGACGCCAGCGGACCTCGACTACTACGTCGGCGAGTTCAAGAGCTCGGGCCTGCGCGGGCCGATCAACCGCTATCGCAACCACGAGCGGGACTTCGCGTTCCTGTCGGCCTTCAAGGACAGGAAGATCGAGCAGCCGGCCTTCTTCGTCTCGGGCACGCGTGACCTGGCGTTCAACATGCTGGGCGGGCCGGACCCCATCGAGGTCATGCGCCGGTTCGTGCCGAACCTGCAGGTGGCCGAGGTGCTGGAAGGCTGCGGCCACTGGACCCAGCAGGAGCGGCCGGACGAGGTGACGAAGCTCCTGATCCCCTGGCTGAAATCGCTCTGAGCCGCCCCCATTCGCGAGAGGACCATCATGTACGAACACCTTGAGCTGAAGCACGAGGGCGAGGTCATCTGGGCCACGATGAACCGGCCCGAGCGGCTGAACGCCCTGAACCGCAAGCTGGTGGACGAGCTGCGCGACTTCTTCGTCGGGCTCTACTGGCGGCGCGACGTGCGGGTGGTGGTGCTCTGCGGCGCGGGCGCGGCGTTCTGCGCGGGCCTGGACCTGAAGGAGCACCGCGGCGCCAACGCCGACCGTTCGGTGGGCGGCGGGCTGACCGGCCAGCGGGAGATCAGCGAGATCGTCATCGCCATGCGCCGCTGTCCCCAGCCGATCATCGCCTGCGTGGACGGGGCGGCCTCCGGCGGCGGCTTCGCCCTGGCGCTGGCCTCGGACGTGCGGATCGCCACGCCGCGCACGCGGATGAACGCGGCCTTCATCCGCATCGGCCTGTCGGCCTGCGACATCGGGGTGAGCTATTTCCTGCCCAGGATGGTCGGCAGCTCGGTGGCCGCCGAATACATGCTGACCGGACGCTTCATCAGCGCCGAGCGGGCCTACGAGCTGGGGCTGGTGAGCCGGGTGGTGGAGCCCGAGCAGGTGAAGGGCGAGGCCGAAGCCTTCGCCGAGGACATGCTGCACGCCACGCCGCTCGGCCTTCGGCTGACCAAGGAGTGCCTGAACCACGCCATCGACGCCCAGGGGCTGGAGGCGGCGATCGCCATGGAGGACCGCAACCAGATCCTCTGCGCCCAGGACGGCGACTTTGCCGAGGGGGTGCGGGCGTTCCTGGAGAAGCGCAAGCCGGTCTACGCGCGCTAGCGGAACAGACCGAGCAGGATGGAGGGGGTGTTGTTGGCGATGGTCAGCGCCTGGATCGCCAGCTGCTGCTTGACCTGCAGGGCCTGAAGCCGCGCGGCTTCCTTGGCCACGTCGGCGTCCACCAGATTGCCCACCCCGGCGTCGATCGCATCCTGCAGCTTGCCGACGAATTCCAGGTGGGTGTCGAGCGCCTTGCCGCCGACGCCGAACGAGGAGAGCACCGAGGACACCCGCTCGATGGTGGCGTTGAGCGCGGTCAGGTCGACCTGGGTGACGCTGCCGGTCACCACCGGGATCGCGCCGGCCAGCACCGAGCCGGTGAGCGACAGGTCGATGTGCGTCACGTCGATGGTGGAGGAGGCGTCGGCGTTGGCGATGGCGTGGACGGCGCCCTGGCTTCCGGGGCCGATCAGGTTGACGCCGTCGAACTGGGCGTTGGCCGCGATCGTGCCGATCTCCTTCATCAGGCCGGCGTAGTCGTCGTAGAGCGCCTTGCGCGAGGCGGCGGACAGGCCCTGCTCGCTGGCGGCCACGGCCTTCTCGCGCATCTGGACCAGCAGGTCGGAGATCGACTGGCCGGCGGACATGGCCACCTCGACGATCGACTGGCCGCGCTGCAGCGACGCCTTCACCGAATCCAGGCTCTTGGACTGGGCCCGCGCGTTCTGGGCGATGGCCCAGACGGCCGGGTTGTCCTTGGCCGAGGCGACCTTCAGGCCGGTGCTGATGCGGTTCTGGACCTTGGCCAGCTCGGCGTTGGTGGCGTTCAGCGCCTGCAGCGCCACCCTCGCGCCGACGTTGGTGTTGACGCTGTTGAGCGACATCTCGCCAAGGCCCGTTTCACGAGCGGCCGCAACGGTGCGGCCACCGGACGTTTTGTCCTGCAACCACATTGACTTGGCAGTCTTAACGTCTTGTTCACGCGCGGACGATCGGCCGGGCGCGAGGCCCGGCCGCCGGCCTTAGTGCGCCGCCGAGGTGTCGACGTCCATGCGCGGTCTGGGCGTCAGCCAGATGCCGATCGCCGCGATGCCGAAGATCGCCGCGCAGCCCAGGAAGATGTTGTTGGTGGAGATGGTCACCGCCTGGCTCTGCACCATCTGACTCACGTCGGCCACGGCCTGGTGCGAGCTGAAGCCCGCCCCGGTGAGCGTGTCGAGCGTGTCCTGGGTTCCGCGCATCATGCCGGCGAGATCGGCGTGCGAGCGCGTGGAGCCGTTCTCCCACAGGGTGGTCACCAGCGAGGTGGCGAAGGCCCCGGACACCGTGCGGATGAAGTTGAACAGGCCGGCCGCCGCGGCGGTCTCCTGCGGGGCGACGCTGCCCAAGGCCACCAGGTTGATCGGCATGAAGAACATCGGCATGCCCGCGCCGGCCAGCAGCAGCCAGCGGGAGATCTGCCAATAGGTCATCTCGTTGGTGGCGAAGCCGCGCATGAAGGTGATCACCGCCAGCCAGCCGACGCCCAGGAAGATCAGCCGTCGGGGATCGCCGCGCGAGGCGAGCTGGGAGGAGATCGGGGCGCTGACGATCGCCAGCACGCCGAACAGGCCCGTCACGCAGCCGGCCCAGGTGGCCGTGTAGCCCATGTTGGTCTGCAGCCACAGCGGCGTGAGCACGTTGGTGGCGAAGAACGAGCCGTAGACTAACGACAGCACCACCGTGGCCGTGGCGAAGCCGGAGTGTTTGAACACCTTCAGGTCGACGATCGGCTCGCTGTCGGTGAGCTCCCAGATCATGAAGGCGGCGAAGCCGACCAGGGCGACCAGGCCCAGGGCGACGATCGTGCTGTTCTCGAACCAGTCGCGTTCCTTGCCCAGGTCCAGCATGAGCTGCAGCGCGCCGACCCACAGAACCAGCAGGCCCAGGCCCACGGTGTCGACCTTGGCCTTGCGCAGGGGCGTCTCGTAGTCCTTCAGCACGCGCCAGACGAGCGGGGCGCACAGGATGGCGATCGGCACGTTGACGTAGAAGATAGACGGCCAGCCGAAGTTGTCGCAGAGCGCCCCGCCCATGAACGGCCCGGCGACGGGCGCGACCAGGGTGGTGACGCCCCAAAGGCCCATGGCCGCCGGCCGCTTGTCCGGCGGGAAGATGGTCATCATCAGGGTCTGCGACAGCGGCATGAGCGGGCCGCCGCAGATGCCCTGCAGCACCCGGAACAGCACCAGCACGCCGAGGCTGGGCGCCAGGCCGCACAGGGCCGAGAAGACGGCGAAGCCGATGATCGCCGCCACGAAGGTGCGCACCGTGCCGAACCGGCCGGCCAGCCAGCCGGTCAGCGGCACGGTGATCGCCTCGGCCACCGCATAGGAGGTGATGACCCAGGTGCCCTGGCTGGACGAGGCGCCCAGGCCGCCGGAGATGTTCGGCACCGAGACGTTGGCGATCGTCATGTCGAGGATCGCCAGGAAGTTGGACGCGGCCAGCAACACGGCCGCGCCCCACAACGCGCCGCCGGACAGGTAGCGCGGCGGGCTGGCTGGCCCGCTCAGGGTTGCAGAGGACATGGGGAGGCGTCCTTCAGGCTCAGCCGATATCGACCGTGGCGACCATGCTCATGCCCACGCGCAGCGGGTGGGCCTTCAGCTCGGCCGGGTCCAGGGCGATGCGCACGGGCACGCGCTGGACCACCTTGATCCAGTTGCCGGTGGCGTTCTGCGCCGGGATCAGCGAGAAGGCCGCGCCGGTGCCGCCGGCCAGGCCGACCACCTTGCCGTGGTACTTCACCGACTTGCCGTAGACGTCGCTTTCCAGCTCGACCGGCTGGCCGGCGCGGACCTTGCGAAGCTGCACTTCCTTGAAGTTGGCGTTCACGTAGGCCAGCTCCAGGGGCACGACGGCCATCAGCGGCGAGCCGACCTGCACGCGCTGGCCGACCTGGGCGTTGTTGTTGGCGATCACCCCGTCGATGGGCGCGCGGATCACCGTGCGTTCCAGGTCGAGCTTGGCCTGGTCCACGCGGGCGCGGGCCTGGGCGACCTCGGGGTTGGCGGCGACGCCGTTCTGGCCGGCGATCAGCGCGGCGTTGACGTCGCGCGAGCCCTCGGCGGCCTTGACCTGGGCCTCGGCGGCGATGAGCGCGGCCTGGGCGGCCCGCAGGCCGGTCTCGGCGGTGGTCAGTTCCTCGCCGGAGACGGCGCCGCTCTGGGCCAGGCCCTTGCGGCGGTCGTACTCGGCCTGGGCCTTGGCCAGGTCGCTCCGGGCGCTGGCGACCTGGGCGGCGCGGGCCGCGGTCTGGGCGCGCAGGGCGTCGTCGTTGGCGTAGTAGCCCTTCACGCGGCTTTCGGCCTGGGCGAGCTGGGCTTCGGCCTGGGCCAGGGCGAGCTTGGCGTCGGAATCGTCGAGCACCACCAGGACGTCGCCGGCCTTGACCCGCTGGGTGTCGATCACCGGCACCTGCAGGATGGGCGCGGCGACCAGCGGGGTGATCTGGGCCGTGCTGGCTTCGACATAGGCGTTGTCGGTGGTCACGTGGCGCGAACCGGCCAGGAACCACCAGGCGCCGTAGCCGACGGCGCCGACGACGATGGCGCCGCCGAGCATCAGGAACAGGCGCTTGCGGGAGGAGCCGCGGCGCGGCTTGGCGGCGGGCGGCGCGGCGGCCTGCGCGGCGGCCGGGGCCGGGTGCTGGGCTTCTTGGGCGGCCGGAGCGTCTTCAGTGTCGAACATGAGAGATGTCCTTGGAAACAAACATTGAGTCAGGCTGCGGCGAAGCCGCCGCCCAGGGCGCGGGTGAGCGCCACGTCGAGGGAGAACGCGCGGGTTTGCAGGTCTGCGACCGCGCGCCGACTGGAGATGAGGGCGTCCTCGGCGGTGAGGACGTCGAGGTAGGTGGCCAGGCCGGCCTTGTAGCGGGCGAGCGCCACGTCATAGGCCTGCTGGCTGCCGTCCAGGGCCGAGCGGCTCTCGGACAGGCGGGTCTCCAGGGCCCGCGAGCTCGCCGCCACGTCGGCGACGTCCTGCAGGGCCTGGACGATGGTCCCCTGATAGGCGGCCACCGCCGCGTCGTAGTCGGCGCCTGCGCCGCGATAGGCGGCGCGCAGGCGGCCGCCCTCGAAGATCGGCAGGTTCAGCGCCGGGCCGACGCCGCCGACCACCGAGCCGCCCTTGGTGAACAGGTCCATGCCCAGGGACTGGCGGCCCAGGTAGGCCGACAGGCGGATGTCCGGGTAGAAGTCGGCCTTGGCCACCTTGATCCGCTGGGCCGCGGCCTCGGCGCGCAGGCGCGCGGCGGTGACGTCCGGCCGCCGGCCGAGCAGGCTGGCGCGGGCGTCCGCCGGCAGGCCGAAGGCCCTCAGCGACTGGATCGAGGGGCGCTCGACCGCCAGGCCCCGGTCGGGACCGGCGCCCACCAGGGCGGCGATGCGGTTGCGGGTGATGGCGATGGACTCGTCGACCGCGGCGACCTCGGCCCGGGCGCTGGCCGCGCCGGACTCGGCCCGGGCCACGGCGCCCTGGTTCTCCAGGCCGCTGACGGCGCGCTCGGACATCAGCTTGGCGCTGTCCTCGCGGATGCGCTGGGCGTCGACGGCGGCGTCGCGGTCGGCGAAGAGCTGGGCGAGATCGGCGTAGGCGGCGGCCACCGAGGTGGACAACGTCAACCGCGCGGCGGCCCGATCGGCGCGGGCGGCGTCGGCTTCGCCGAGCGAGGCCTTCAGCGCGGCGCTGTTCTTGCCGAAGAAGTCGAACTCGTAGCCGAGGTCGATCGTGCCGCGGGTCGAGTCCTTGTAGCCCTTGGGCACGAAGGCGGCGGGGAAGCCGTTGTTGTAGCTCTGCTTGACCGACTGGAGCTGGCCGTTGAGCTCCAGCGTCGGCGCCAGGGCCGCGCGGGCCTGGCCGGCCAGGGCGTCGGCCTTGCGCACCCGCGCCTCGGCGGAAGCCAGGTCCGGGGAATCGGCCAGGGCTTCGTCGACCAGCTTGTCGAGCTGGGGATCGCCGTAGGCGCGCCACCAGTCGTCGGCGGGCCAGTCGGCCTGGGGCGCGGCGAAGCTCTTGGCCGCCGCCAGGCTCTCAGGCGCGGGCAGGGTCGCCGACGGCTCGAGCTTGGGGACGGCGGCGCAGCCGGAAAGGAGCGCCGCGACCGCAGAGAGAGCTGCGGCGCGACGCCAACTGGGGAGGAGATAGGGGAGGTTAGCGACCATCGACAAGACTCGACGACAAAAAGTTGAACCGTACCGTACGGTTTGATTGCCCTTGACGTATGGAGAGCCTTGCGTCAAGACAAAACCGTACTGTACGGTTCAAATTGTGATGCAAGCACCTTCCCAGACGATTTCCCAGGCCATCCGTGACCAACGGCGGGAGCGGATCATTCAGGCTGCCAGAGCCGTGTTCTTCGAGGAGGGCTACGCGGCCGCTTCGATGTCGATGATCGCCCAGCGGCTCGGCGGCTCGAAGGCCACGCTCTACGCCTACTTCAAGAGCAAGGAAGAGCTGTTCCGAGCGATCGTCGTCGAACAGTGCAACCAGGTGCAGGACGTGCTGGCCGCCCAGTACGGCGACGACGACGTGCGCCGCACCTTGACCAACATCGGCCTGAAGCTGCTGGAGCTCCTGCTGGACGACTCCTCGGTGCGCACGCTTCGGCTGCTGGTCGAGGAAGGGCCTCGCGCGCCGGAGCTGGTGACCTCGTTCATGGAGGCCGGGCCGCAACTGGGCGAGCAGCGCATGGCCGAGTTCTTCGCCCAGGCGCAGGCGCGCGGACAGCTCGACATTCCCGATCCGATGACCGCGGCCAAGCAGTTCTCCGCTCTGGTGAAGGGCAGCCTGCACTTGAAACGCACTCTCGGCATGATGGACCAACCGTCGGACGAGGTGGTGCGCCGCGAGGTCGATGACGCGGTGGAGATGTTCATGCGAGCCTATGGGCGCAAGGGCGCGGACGGCCAAAAGCCGGCCTGACCGCCCTGGCCTCGCCAGATTCCTGTTCCATCCCCGGCCGCCTTGGCGGCAGTGTGCCGCAAACGGTGAAAGGGGAGGCGCGCATGGCCGAATTGGCGGCGGAACCGGATCAGGCCGAGCATCTGGTCGACAGACGCGACGGCCTGGTGATCGCGGCCTCCTCGGTGGGCACGGTCTTCGAGTGGTACGACTTCTACCTCTACGGCTCCCTGGCGGGCCTGATCTCCCAGCACTTCTTCTCGGGCGTCAACGAGACCACCGGATACATCTTCGCCCTCCTGGCCTTCGCCGCGGGCTTCGCCGTGCGGCCGTTCGGCGCGCTGGTGTTCGGCCGGCTGGGCGACCTTTGGGGGCGCAAGAACACCTTCCTGGTCACCATGCTCCTGATGGGGCTGTCGACCTTCGTGGTCGGGCTTCTGCCGTCCTACGCGGCGATCGGCGTGGCCGCGCCGGTGCTGCTGATCGTCATGCGCCTGGTGCAGGGCCTGGCGCTGGGCGGGGAATACGGCGGGGCGGCGACCTATGTGGCCGAGCACGCCCCAGCCGGCCGGCGCGGCTTCTACACGAGCTGGATCCAGACCACGGCGACGGGCGGGCTGTTCCTGAGCCTGATCGTCATCCTGGCCGCGCGCACGGGCCTGGGCGAGGACGCCTTCAAGGCCTGGGGCTGGCGCATCCCGTTCCTGGTCTCGGCGCTGCTGCTCGCCGCCTCGATGTGGATCCGGCTGAAGCTGAACGAGAGCCCGGCCTTCAAGCAGATGGTGGCCGAGGGGCGCGGCTCGAAGCGGCCGCTGGCCGATTCCTTCGCCCGCTGGGGCAATCTGAAGCTGGTGATCCTGGCGCTCGTGGGCCTGACCGCCGGCCAGGCGGTGGTCTGGTACACCGGCCAGTTCTACGCGCTGTTCTTCCTGGAGAAGACGCTGAAGGTGGACGGGGCGCTGGCCAACGTGCTGATCGCCGCGAGCCTTTTGATCGGCACGCCGTTCTTCGTGCTGTTCGGCTGGCTGTCGGACAGGATCGGGCGAAAGCCGATCATCCTGGCCGGCTGCCTGATCGCGGCCCTGACCTATTTTCCGCTGTTCAAGACCCTGACCGCGGCGGTGAACCCCGAGCTGGCGGCGGCCAGCGCGACGGCGCCGGCCGTGGTGTACGCCAGCCCCAGCGACTGCCACTTCCAGTTCGACCCGATCGGCAAGCGCCAGTTCCTGTCGTCCTGCGACCTGGCCAAGAGCTACCTGGCCAAGGCCGGCGTGCCCTATTCGAACAAGGCCGCGCCCGGCGGCGTCAGCGCCGAGATCCGCGTCGGCGGGGCGACGGTGCAGGCGCTGGAGGGCGAGCGGCTGGACCCGGTGTCGTTCAAGGCGGCGCAGGCGGCCTGGGAGACGCGGATGGGCCAGGTGCTGGCCAAGGCCGGCTATCCGGCCAAGGCCGACCCCGCCAAGGTGAACTACCCCCTGGCGATCGGCGTCCTGACCCTCCTGGTGATCCTTGTGACCATGGTCTACGGGCCGATCGCGGCGATGCTGGTGGAGCTCTTCCCCACCAACATCCGCTACACCTCGATGAGCCTGCCCTACCACGTCGGCAACGGCTGGTTCGGCGGCTTCCTGCCCACCACCGCCTTCGCCATGGTGGCCGCCAGCGGGAACATCTACTTCGGGCTCTGGTATCCGGTGGTGGTGGCCGCGGTCACCGCCGTGGTCGGCTTCCTGTTCCTGAAGGAGACCAAGGACGTGGACATCCACGCCTGAGGCGCGCCTGCGGATCGGGCAGGCGGCGCGGCCGCGGCGCCTGACGATCCGACAGCTTGCGGTTCGCGGCCGGGCGGAGGCGCCGATCCGCCCATGCGCCGGCCCGAACGCGCTAGGGCGGCGGTTCTGATGGAGAGCCCGATGTTGAGACGCCAATTCCCCGCCGTCGCCGCGGCCGTCGCCGCCCTGGCCCTCGGCGCAGGCGCCGCCCTGGCCGCCAGCCCGCACGACGGCGCCTGGGAATCCACGGCCGAAGGCACCTATTGGAGCAACGGCCAGCTTCCCAAGGACTTCAAGCTGACGCTCAATCTGAAGTTCGGCGACAACCGGCTGCAATACCACTCGGTCAACACCACGCGTCCGGACAAGCCGTTCCTGACCGACTACGAGACGAGCCTGGACGGCAAGCCCAATCCGTTCACCGGCCAGCCGCGCTTCGACCAGATCTCGGTGACCCGGCTCGGCCCCGACGAGTTCCAGATCCTGAAGCTGAAGGGCGGCGACGTGATCATCGGCGAGTTCTGGACCTTCAGCGCCGATGGCAAGACGCTGGTGCGCCGGGGCGTGGCCAAGTCGCCCGAGGGGATCTCGAAGGCCTACCAGGAGACCTTCATCAGGAAGTGACCGGCGTCAGGAAGTAAGCGGCCTCAGGAGGCGACCGTCGCCGGCGCGGCCTCCCGCGCCAGCTCCTCGCGCACCTGGGCGGCGATCTCGAAGGAGCGCAGGCGCGCGGCGTGATCGTAGATCTGCGAGGTGAGCATCAGCTCGTCGGCGCCCGTGCGGGCGATGAACTCGGCGATCTGGGCCTTCACCGTCGCCGGCGCGCCGACGGCCGAGCAGGCCTGCAGCTCGGCGACCTGGGCGCGCTCCTGCGGCAGGAGGGTCGCCTCGAAGGCCGCGTCCGGCGGCTGCAGCGGCGAGGGCTGGCCCCGGCGCAGGTTGACGAAGGCCTGGATCACCGAGGTGCGCAGATAGCGCGCCTGTTCGTCGGTGTCGGCGGCGAAGACGTTGAAGCCCAGCATCACATAGGGCTTGTCCAGCGTGGGCGAGGGGGTGAAGCGGTCGCGGTAGATGCGGATCGCCGCCTCCATCTGCTGGGGGGCGAAATGCGAGGCGAAGGCGTAGGGCAGGCCGAGCGCGGCGGCGAGCTGGGCGCCGAAGAGGCTGGAGCCCAGGATCCAGACGGGCACGTCCAGCCCGGCGCCGGGCACCGCGCGGATGCGCTGGCCGGGCTGCTCCGGCTCGAAATAGGCCATCAGCTCCACGACGTCCTGCGGGAAGCGGTCGACCTCGGAGGCCAGCGTCCGGCGAAGGGCGTGGGCGGTGAGCTGGTCGGTGCCCGGCGCGCGGCCGAGGCCCAGGTCGATCCGGCCCGGAAACAGCGAGGCCAGGGTGCCGAACTGTTCGGCGATCACCAGCGGCGCGTGGTTGGGCAGCATGATCCCGCCGGCGCCGACGCGGATGGTGCGGGTGCCGGCGGCCACGTGGCCGATCACCACGGCGGTGGCGGCGCTGGCCACGCCCGGCATGTTGTGATGCTCGGCCAGCCAATAGCGCTTGTAGCCCCACGCCTCGGCGTGCTGGGCGAGGTCGAGCGTGTTGCGGAAGGATTGGGCCGCGTCGCTCCCCTGGAGGATCGGCGACAGGTCGAGGACCGAGAACGGGATCATGTCCCTGCATATGGGATGAGGCGCGCGCAGCGCCAGCGCCCGCGCTTGGCGAAATAAATTTACGCGGTATATCTATCGCCGCGACCGCCGGCGCGGCGGCGAACAGGGAGAGACGCCATGGACAGGCAAGCCGAGTTCGACATCATCGTCTATGGCGCGAGCGGCTTCACCGGCCGGCTGGTGGCCGAGTATCTGGCCAAGGCCTATGGCGTCGGGAAAGACCTGAAGTGGGCCATGGCCGGGCGCAGCCTCGACAAGCTGGCGGCCGTGCGCGACGAGATCGGCGCGCCGAAGGAGACCCCGCTGGTCGAGGCCGACGCCGACGACCCGGCGTCGCTGAAGGCCATGGCCGCACGCACCAAGGCGGTGATCACCACGGTCGGCCCCTACCAGCTCTATGGCGAGGCCCTGGTCGCGGCCTGCGCCGAGGCGGGGACCGACTATCTGGACCTGTGCGGCGAGCCGGCCTGGATGCGCAAGATGATCGACGCCTACGACGCCAAGGCCAAGGCGAGCGGGGCGCGGATCGTCTTCTCCTGCGGCTTCGATTCCATCCCCTTCGAGCTGGGCGTGTTCTTCCTGGAGGAGACCGCCAAGAAGACGCTGGGAACGACCGTGCCCAGGGCCAAGGGCCGGGTGCGCAAGATGCAGGGCGGCTTCTCCGGCGGCACGGCGGCCAGCCTGAAGGCGACCATGGCCGCCGCGGCCAAGGATCCGGGCGTGGTGGCGCTGCTGATGAACCCCTTCGCCCTGACGCCCGGCTTCGAGGGGCCGGCCCAGCCGCCGGGCATGGCGCCGGAACTCGACCCGGACCTGGGCATGTGGACCGCGCCGTTCGTCATGGCGCCGATCAACACCCGCAACGTGCACCGCTCCAACGCGCTGCTCGGCCACGCCTATGGGACCGACTTCGTCTACGACGAGATGATGATCACCGGGCCGGGCGAGCAGGGCGAGGCGATGGCCAAGGCCGTCGCCCAGATGGGCTCGCAGGCCCTGGGCGGCGAGAACGCGCCCAAGCCGGGCGAGGGGCCCAGCAAGGAAGAGCGTGAAGCCGGCTTCTACGACGTGCTGTTCGTGGGGACGGCCAAGGACGGCCGCCAGGTGCGCGTCGCGGTCAGCGGCGACAAGGACCCGGGCTACGGCTCGACCTCGAAGATGATCGCCGAGGCGGCCATCTGCCTGGTGAAGGACACCGCCGAGGTTCCCGGCGGAATCTGGACCCCTGGCGCGGCCATGGGGAACAGGCTGATCAAGCGCCTGACCGAGAACGCCGGCCTGAAGTTCGAGGTGGAGGCGGCTTAGGGCCGCGCGGCCGGGTCACGCCGGCGAGCGCGAGGCTTGACGTCTCGCGTCTTACGCAACATATGAAGTTGCATGAGGCGCAACAGCCAACTGTCCGGCGTGCTCCATGTGCTGCTGCACATGGCCGAGCACGATACGCCCAGCACGTCCGAAGCCCTCGCCAAGGCCATGGCGACCAACCCGGTGGTGATCAGGCGGATCCTGGCCGGCCTGCGCAAGCGCGGCGTCGTGCGGTCCGAGAAGGGCCATGGCGGAGGCTGGAGCATCGCCCGGCCGCTTGGCGAGATCACCCTCGGCGAGGTCTATGAAGCCCTGGGCAGTCCGGAGCTTCTTGCGATCGGCAATCGGACCGAGACGCCGGACTGCCTTGTGGAGCGGGCGGTGAACGCGCGGTTGGGGGCGGTTTTTCACGACGCCGAGGATCTGATTCTGGCCGGCCTGCGGTCCGTGACCCTGGCCGCGCTCAGCGCCGACGTCCATGCCAGGGCCGCCAGCGGCGGCGCGCGCTCGGGCGAGGAGCATCTGGCCCATGCGCGCTGAGGATGGTTCGAAGGTCTTTCTCGCGGCCTTTTCCGACCCGAAGGCTGTGGCGAACTACGCCGAGGGTCCGCGGCGCATGGTGCCGGGCCTGGAGGCCTTGCACCGCATGTGCGGGGTGCTGCTGCACGAGCGGGCGCCCGACGCCGCCAGGGTGCTTGTCGTGGGCGCGGGCGGCGGGCTGGAACTGAAATTCCTGGCGCAGGCCTATCCCGGCTGGACCTTCGTCGGCGTCGATCCGGCCGCCGAGATGCTTCGCGAGGCCGAACGCACGCTTGGCGAACTGAACGCCAGGGTGGAGCTGGTGCAGGGCTATGTCGAGGACGTGGCGTCGGGCGATTTCGACGCGGCGACCTGCCTGCTCACGCTGCACTTTCTCGGCCACGAGGATCGGCGTCGAACGGCGGCAGAGATCCACGGCCGGCTCACGCCAGGCGCCCCGTTCGTCGCCGCGCACGGCAGCTTTCCGCAGGGGTCGGCGGAGCGCGATCTCTGGCTGGACCGCTATGCGGCCTATGCGATCGCCTCCGGCGTCGAGCCGGAGCGGGCGCGGGCGGCGCGCGATGCGGTGTCGGACAGCGTGAACATGATGGCCCCGGAATATGACGAAGCCATCCTGCGCGAGGCCGGCTTCAAGGACGTAGCGCTCTTCTACGCCGCCTTCACCTGGCGCGGCTGGTGCGGCTGCGCCTAGAGCCCTGTCCGTTCAAATGGAACCATTTGGGCGGAAGAATAGTACGATAATTCAAAGGTATGGTGCGCCCCGGCCGCAAGGCCGTCACCCACTTTCGCGGATCGCTTCCTAGGCCGCGGCCCTGAACCGCACGGGCATCGACCTGGGCCCCGAAATGAAGTTGGACGCCAGCCACTGAGGCTCGCCGGCCAGGGCGAAGCCGTCCATGCGGGTCAGCACCTCGCGCAGCATGGCGTCGATCTCGATGCGGGCGATGTGCTGGCCAAGGCAGCCGTGCGGGCCGACGCCGAAGGCGATGTGCTCGTTGTCAGCGCGCGACAGGTCCAGCCGGTCGGGCCGGTCGAAGCGGGCCGGGTCGCGGTTGGCCGAGCCGAAGTACATGATCACCTTGTCGCCCTCGGCGATCCGGGCGCCGTGGAGCTCGAGATCGCGGGTGGCGGTGCGGCGCATGTAGATCACCGGGCTCGCCCAGCGCAGCAGCTCCTCGCGGGCGGCCGGCAGGCGCGCGTCCAGGTCGGCCTTCAACCAGGCGAGCTGATCGGGATGGTCGAGCAGGGCCAGCATCCCCGACGACAAGAGGTTGCGGGTGGTGTCGCCGCCGGCGTCGACCAGCAGCAGGAAGAACAAGAGGAAGTCCATGTCGTCCAGGCGCTTGCCGTCGACCTCGGCGGCGAGCAGGCGGCTGGCGAGGTCGTCGGCGGGCCGGGCGCGCTTCTCGGCCATGATCCGCGCGCCGTATTCGAACATCTTCATCACCGCCGCCGCCCCGGCGCCCTCGGGCAGGGCCTCGGGGGCGGTGTGGATGGTCTCGGTCAGCTTGTAGAGCTCGCGCCCGTCGTCGAGCGGCAGGCCCATCAGCTCGGCGATGACGTAGGACGGCATCTCGCCGGCGACCTCGGCGACGAAGTCGCATTCGCCGCGGGCGGCCACGGCGTCGACGATCTGGCGGGCGAGGGCGGCGATGCGCTCGGCGCGCAGGGCCGAGGCGGGGCGGGTGAACTCGGCGCGGATCAGCTTGCGGTAGGCCGTGTGCCCCGGCGGATCCATCATCAGCATCATCTTGTGCTCGCCGAAGGCGTTCGCCTGTTCCGCCGCCGGATCGGTCATCATGACGGTGGGCTCGGACGAGAAGGCCTGGAAGTCGCGATCGACGGCGAAGACGTCGTCGTAGCGGGTGACGGCCCAGAAGCCGGGCCCGTCCGGCTCGGCGTGGCGATAGACCGGGGCGTTCTCCCGCAGCCAGCGGAACTGGTCGTGCGGCTGGCCCGCGGCGAAGCTCGCCGGGCTGATCAGGTCGATGTTCATTCTTGGCCTCCCTGACCTGCACCATCAGCGGCGCGGGCGACGGGTTCAAGCATCGGCGCGGAAGAAATCGTCGCCCCGGCCGCGCGTGCGCAAGCCGGCCCGAGACCAAACCGAACGGTGTTCGAGAAGCGGGCCGCGTTCGCCGAACGCGGCTATAGATTTCGTTTCGCGCCCGATTTCGCGACATCTTGCGCAATGTCGTCATGAATGACCGGCCCGTGTTGCGAATTCCGCACTTGGGACTTTCCTCCGGGGCAAGATCGTGTCTCGTTCCCCGCCGCAGGGACTCGCGGCCGCACGGGCCGCGTCAGCGGGATGAGCGGCGTATGACGGTGATGAAGAACGGCAAGGGCGCGACGGGCGCGGGTCTGGTTCTGGCGGCGGCGCTGTTCGCGACGGCGGCCTGGGCCGAGGGGCCGGCCACGGCGATCATGGGGGCCACGGTGTTCGACGCCACCGGCGCGGCGCCCCACGTGGCCAACGTGGTGATCGAGGACGGCCGGATCGTCGCCGTCGGACCCAAGGTGAAGGCGCCCAAGGGCGCCAAGGTGATCAAGGCCAAGGGCCTGGCGCTGCTGCCCGGCTTCTACGACGTGCACACCCACTGGACACCGGCCGGCGATCCGGGCCTGACGCCGGAAATCGCCACGGCCTACGTGAAGGCCGGCGTGACCACGGTGGACGACTTCCACGAGCAGCCGGAATCCTTCGCCCCGCGCCGGCGCTGGATCGCGAGCCTGGCCTCGCCGCACGTGAACTTCACCGCGCGCATGTCCACCCCCGGCGGCCACGGCGCCGACTGGGCCGACGAGAACACCACCCGCTGGGTGAACACGCCGCAGTCGGCGCGCACCGAGGTGGACGGACTGCTGAAGTACAAGCCCGACCTGATCAAGGCGTTCACCGACGGCTGGCGCTACGGCCTGTCGGCCGACAACACCAGCATGGGCGAGGACACGCTCGCGGCCCTGGTGGACGAGGCGCACAAGAACGGGCTGAAGGTGCTGACGCACACCGTGACGGTGAAGCGCGGCAAGGAAGCGGCCGAGGCGAAGGTGGACGTGATCGCCCACAGCCTGCAGGACGAGGAGATCGACCAGGAGACGGTCGACCTGATGGTGGCCAACCACACCGCCTACGCCCCGACCCTGGCGGTCTACGAACCGGGCAAGGGCGGCAAGCCGCTGGATCCGAACGATCCGCGCACGGCCCAGAGCCTCAAGAAGTTCGACAACGCCTTGCATAACGTGAAGGTGCTGCACGACGCCGGCGTGCTGGTGGCGCTGGGCACCGACGCGGGCATGACCGGCACGCCCCACGGGGTCTCGACGCTGCATGAAATGGAGCTGCTGGTGAAGGCCGGCCTGACGCCGACCGACGCGCTGATGGTCGGCACGGCCAACAGCGCCAAGGCCGTCGGCCAGCTCGCCGACCGCGGCACGATCGAGCCGGGCAAGCGCGCCGACATCGTGCTGATCAAGGGCCAGCCCTGGGTGAACATCTCCGACGTGCGCAACACCGAGGACGTGTTCATCGACGGCAAGCTGGTCTACGGGCCGGGCGTCAGCCTGCCGGCGGCCAACAGCGAGCGCTCGATGCCGGCGATCAAGGTCGAAGCGCCGATGATCGACGACTTCGAATCCGACCGGTCGAACCGCGACACCCTGCGCCTGGACGACATGGACGGCGGCATCGACCGCACCGTGCAGGTGAGCCAGACGATCGCCCGCGCGGACGGGGACGGACACGCGCTGAGCCTGGACGCGCGCATGGCCGAGAAGAAGGGCCTGCACGCCGGGGTGATCATCCCCCTGAGCCGCGGCTCGGTGGAGCCGGTGGACGCCAGCACCTACAAGGGCGTGCGTTTCGAGATCCGCGGCGACGGCGGCGACTACGCCTTCGACGTCAACACCCTGAACGGGAGCTGGACCAAGACGCTGACGGCCGGTCCGCAGTGGAGCACCGTGGAGGTGCCGTTCACGGCGCTGGCGCCGGAGGCCGGGCGCGGCGGCGCCAAGGGGCCCTGGAGCGGCAAGGACCTGCTGCAGGTGGAGTTCGGCGGCGCCCGCGCCCCCGGCTCGACCCTGTGGCTCGAGGTCGACAACGTGAGCTTCTACTAGATCCGGGCGCAGGCGGACGGTTTGGGGAGGATTGGAGTTGGCTAAGTCTTTCAGGGGCCTGTGGCTGGCCCTGGCTCTGTGCGCGGGCCTGTCGGCGGGCGCGGCCCAGGCCGAGGTCAAGGGCATCACCTCGCCGAAGGAGGCCTTCGGCCACGACATCGGCGAGGACTACTTCCTGGCCGACTACAGCCAGGCCGAATCCTACCTGAAGACCCTGGCCGGCGAATCCGACCGGATGAAGCTGGTCGACATCGGCCCGACCGAGGAGGGCCGGCGCGAGTACATGGCCATCGTCTCCTCGCCGGCCAACCTGAAGAACCTGGGCCGCTACCAGGAGATCGCCCGCAAGCTCGCCCAGGCCAAGGGCGTCAGCGAGGACGAAGCCCGTGCCCTGGCCTCCGAAGGCAAGGCGGTGGTGTGGATCGACGGCGGGCTGCACGCCACCGAGACCGTGCCGCCCCAGGCGCTGATCGCCGCGCTCTACGACATCCTGACCCGCGACGACCCGGAGACGATGCGGATCCTGGACGACGTGGTCATCCTGTTCTCCGAGGTCAATCCGGACGGCATGCAACTGGTCAGCGACTGGTACATGCGCAACGAGGACCCGAAGAAGCGGGAGTACGATTTCCTGCCCCGGCTCTACACCAAGTACATCGGCCACGACGACAATCGCGACTACTACATGTCGGCGATGAAGGAGACGACCAACCTCAACCGGGTCTTCTTCCGCGAGTGGTTCCCGCAGATCATCTACAACCACCACCAGACCGGGCCGGCCGGGACGGTGGTGTTCATGCCGCCGTTCCGCGACCCCTTCAACTACAACTACGACCCGCTGGTGATGACCTCGCTGTCGGAGGTGGGGGCGGCCATGCACGGCCGCCTGGTGGCCGAGGGCAAGCCCGGCTCGACCATGCGCAGCGGGGCGACCTATTCGACCTGGAACAACGGCATGGAGCGCTCCATCGCCTACTTCCACAACGCCGTCGGCCTCTTGACCGAGATCATCGGCCACCCGACGCCGATGATGCTGCCGCTGGTGCCCAAGAACCAGTTGGCGCGCAACGACCTGCCCGAGCCGATCGCGCCGCAGGAATGGCACTTCAAGCAGTCGATCGCCTATTCGCTGTCGATCAACCGCGCGGTCCTGGACTACGCCTCGCGCAACCGCGAGCGCCTGTTGTTCAACATCTGGCGGATGGGGGAGAACTCCATCGAGCGCGGAAGCCAAGATTCCTGGACCGTCACGCCCAAGCGCATCGAGGCGCTGGAGGCCGCGGCCAAGGGCAAGCCGCTGGTGGGCGAGGGCCGCTTCCGGGGCGTGGAGCCCAGCCTCTACGACACCGTGCTGCATGATCCGGCGCTGCGCGACCCGCGCGGCTACGTCATCCCCGCCGACCAGGCCGACCTGCCGACGGCGATCGCCTTCCTGAACGCCCTGATCAAGACCGGCGTGGAGGTGGAGCGGGCGACCAAGCCGTTCACCGTGGCGGGCAAGACCTATCCGGCCGGCTCCTTCGTGGTGAAGACCGACCAGGCCTATCGCCCGCACGTGCTGGACATGTTCGAGCCGCAGGACCACCCGGACAACGTGGCCTATCCGGGCGGCCCGCCGATCCCGCCCTACGACGCCACCGGCTACACGCTCGCCCTGCAGATGGGCGTTAAGTTCGACCGCGTCCTCGACGGCTTCGACGGCCCGTTCGAGCCGGTCGCCGACGTGATGAGCCCGCCGCCCGGCAAGGTGATCGGCGCCGGCCGCGGCGGCTTCCTGGTGAGCCACGAGATCAACAACAGCTTCATCC
Organism: Phenylobacterium sp.; assembly: GCF_041916435.1. Taxonomy (GTDB): domain Bacteria; phylum Pseudomonadota; class Alphaproteobacteria; order Caulobacterales; family Caulobacteraceae; genus Phenylobacterium. The sequence continues at coordinate 133,477 of NZ_JAYRZM010000001.1, forward strand.
TGTCCAACCGCCTGCTGAAGGCCGGCCAGCCGGTCTACTGGATCAAGCCGGGGGTGAAGGCCGCGGGCCGCGCGTTCGCGCCGGGCGCGCTGTGGGTTCCGGCCAGCGCCGAGAGCCGCGCCATCGTCGCCAAGGCGACCGCCGAGCTGGGCATCGACGCCTATGCGCTGGGCAAGGCCCCGGCCGGCGACCAGATCAAGCTGAAGCCCGTGCGCGTGGGCGTCGTCGACAAGTACGGCGGCGTGATGAGCGCCGGCTGGACGCGCTGGCTGATGGAGCAGTTCGAGTTCGACTACCAGCAGGTCTATCCGCAGCGCCTGGACGCGGGCGACCTGGCGAAGGACTTCGACGTGCTGGTCTTCGCCAACGGCGTGCTCGACGAGCCGGGCGGGCGCGGCCGGCCGCAGCCGGCGGCCGAGGACATTCCCGCCGAGTTCCGTCCCTGGCTGGGCCGGATCACGCCCGAGAAGACCTATCCGCAGATCGCAGCCTTCATGAAGGCTGGCGGCTCGGTGGTGGCGGTCGGGCCGTCGACCGCGCTGGCCCAGATCGTGGACGCCCCCGTCGCCAACGCCCTGGCCGACGCCAAGGGCGAGCCGCTGCCGAGCAAGGAGTTCTACATTCCCGGCTCGCTGCTGGAGGTGGCGGTGGACAACACCCAGCCGGTGGCCTTCGGCGCGCCCAAGACGATGGACGTCTACTTCGAGCGCAGCCCGGCCTTCACCCTGTCGGACGGGGTCAAGGCGGCGGCCTGGTATCCGCAGGGCGACGTGCTGCGCAGCGGTTGGGCGATGGGCCAGGAGCGGCTGTCGGGAACGGCGGCGGTGGTCGACCTGAAGGAAGGCGCCGGGCGGCTCTTCCTGATGGGACCGGAAGTGACGCAGCGGGCCCAGCCGCACGCTTCGTTCAAGTTCCTGTTCAACGCCTTGCAGTACGGGCCGGCGGCGTCCGCGCGCTAGTTCTTCCGTAAACGGACGGCCTTGGCCGGCGCGCCGCGTGAGCGGCGCGCCGGCTTCCGCTTACGTGAGGTCATAAAGACACAACCAGCGTTATTTTTGTGAAGATCGTGCAGTGATTGCGTGACCTTTGGCGATTCCGATGCGCTTAGAAGCTTTGAGATTTGGATTTCTGCGTCGGGGGGCTGGCCCGACACATCGGCATGTAACCGGGGGTAACACAGAGATGTTCGATCAATCATTGCGCAAGGTTCTATTGACCACGTCCGCGCTTTGCATCGCGGCCTCTTGGGGCGGCCAGGCGTTGGCGCAGGGCGGCGATGCGAACGCCGTCGAAGAAGTGGTCGTCGTCGGCTCGCAGATTGAAGGCTCGAAGGTCACCGAGGCGGTTCCGGTGACGGTGGTCGGCGAAGATCAGCTCGACTCCATCGCCGCGACGTCGGGCGACGACCTGTTCCGCTCGATCCCGCAGATGGGCGACGTGAGCTTCAACACGGCCTACCTGCCCAACTCGTCGAACAGCGCCCGCGGCGACGTGGGCTCGGTGAACCTGCGCAACTTGGGCGTCGGCAACACCCTGGTCCTGCTGAACGGCCGCCGCGTGGTGGCCCACCCGACCAGCCGCGCCGACGAGAACCTGGTGCCGGTCTTGACCTACAACACCAACGCCATCCCGGTGAGCGGGATCAAGCGGCTGGAGGTGCTGCGCGACGGCGGCGCGGCCCTGTACGGCTCCGACGCGGTGGCCGGCGTGGTCAACACCGTGCTGCAGGACGACTTCGACGGCCTGACGCTGGAAGCCCAGTACGGCGGCGCCGAGAACACCAGCCTGACCGAGAGCAAGTTCAACGTCACGGCCGGCCACAACTTCAAGGACGGCCGCGGGAACATCAGCCTGTTCGGCGCCTACACCAAGGGCACGGGCCTGAAGGCCTCCGACCAGGACTACACCGCCAGCGCCGACCTGCGCTCGCTGTTCAACGGCACGCGCTTCGACGGCTCCACCTCGCTGGACGGCCGCAGCGCGACCACGCCGTGGGGCTACTTCCAGGCGCTGTCCAGCGGCGCGGTGCGGGTGAACGGCACGGCCGTGACCTCCAGCGCCGGCTACTTCCACAACCAGCCGTCCACCAACGCCGGGTGCCTGTACGACTACGGCAACGGCTACTGCATCGACGACGGCTCGATCTCGACGACCAGCGTCGACCGCAACCTGCGCTTCGACGCGCCGAAGGCCTACGACACCAACGTGATCCCCAAGCTGGAGCGGGTGAACCTGTTCCTGACCGGGAACTACGAGCTGACCGACGAGGTCACCGCCTTCGGCGAGCTGGGCTACTACACGGCCACCACGCACAGCGTGCAGAGCTCCAGCGGCACGCTGTCGTCCATGCCGATCACGATCCCGGCGTCCAACTACTACAACCCCTTCGGCCCGACGACCTTCGCCGACGGGTCGGTCAACCCCAACCGCATCGCCGGGCTGAACATCTCCGACGCCGGCGTGCCGGTGATCCTGCGCACCTACAACTTCTCCGACGTGGGCCCCAACCACGTGGACGTGGAGAACAACCAGTGGCGCTTCCTGGCCGGCCTGCGCGGCGAGAAGTTCGGCTTCAAGTGGGAAGGCGCGCTGCTCTACTCCAAGGCCGAGGTGACCGACGTGTCCGACGGCATCAGCGCCACGGCCCTGCAGGCCCAGCTCGCGCTGTCGACGCCTGACGCCTACAACCCCTTCAACGGCGCGAACCTGACCGATCCGAGCCTGGCCGACACCACCTCGTCCAGCCAGGCGGCGATTGACGCCATCAAGATCCGCGTGACCCGTCACAGCACCAGCAGCCTGACCATGGCTGACTTCAAGGTGTCGCGTCCGGACCTGTTCGCGATCCCCGGCGGGGACGTGGGCTTCGCCGCGGGCGTGGAGTTCCGCCGCGAGACGCAGAAGGACGACCGCGACCCGCACGTCGACGGCACGATCAACTTCACCGACAGCGTCACCGGAACCGCCTACACCGGCGACCTGATCGGCACGAGCCCGTCGCCCGACACCAAGGGCGCGCGCACGGTGAGCTCGGCCTATCTGGAGTTCGCCGTGCCGGTGATCTCGCCGGACATGAACATCCCGTTCGCGCAGAGCGTCGAGCTGCAGCTCGCCGGCCGCTTCGAGGACTTCAGCGACGTCGGCTCGGTGACCAAGCCCAAGGCGGCCTTCGCCTGGGACATCATCGACGGCGTGCGGATCCGCGGCTCCTGGGCCCAGGGCTTCAAGGCGCCGAACCTGGAGCAGGTGAACGCCACCCTGGTGACGCGCTCGAACACCCGCACGGACTACATCCGCTGCGAGCAGGACCTGCGCGCGGGCCGGATCACCAGCTTCGCCAACTGCTCTGAATCCTTCGCGACCACCGCGCACCGGGCCGGCAACGCCGACCTGAAGCCGGAAGAATCCGAAACCTGGACCGGCGGCCTGGTGCTGGAGCCGACCTTCATTCCGTCGGACTACGGCCGCTTCACCTTCACCTTCGACTACTGGCGGGTGAAGCAGGACGGGATCGTCGGCCTGTTCGGCGAGGGCAACGCCCTGATCCTGGACTACCTGATGCGCGTGCAGGGCTCGAGCAACCCGAACGTGATCCGCGCCGCGCCGACCGCCGACGACATCGCCGCGGCGGCGGGCACGGGCCTGGATCCGGTGGGCGCGGTGCTCTACGTCAACGACCAGTACCAGAACCTGCTGCCGCAGGAGGCCCGCGGCTTCGACATCGGCGCCATGTGGCGTCTGAACGGCACGAAGTTCGGCGACTTCAGCCTCAGCTTCAACGCCGCGCGCCTGCTGAAGTTCTATCGCCAGCCCTCGCCGGCGATCGCCGCTCTGCTGGCGGCCCAGGAGGCGGGCGAGATCAACGCCGGCACCTCGATCACCGGCGGCGGCAGCCTGCTGCGCCAGGACGGCCGTCCGGAATGGAAGTGGTCGGCCTCGGGCACCTGGAGCTACGACCAGTGGCAGGTCGGCCTGTTCACCCAGTACATCGGCGACGTCGAGGACACCGGCCTGACCGACTCCAACGGCAACAACTGGGTGGTGGACTCGCAGATCACGGCCAACCTCTACGGCCAGTACGAGTTCACCGAGGGCCTGGCGGCCAACACCCGGGTGCGCCTGGGCGTGCGGAACCTCACCGACGAGAAGCCGCCGATCTCCTCGGACGGCTACCTGGCGGCCCTGTACCAGCCCTACAGCCGCTACTGGTACATCAACATCAAGAAGAGCTTCTAAGGCTCTGAACGATCGGACCAACGGATCGGCCCGCCTCACGGCGGGCCGATTTCGTTTGGGCGGCTACTTCTGGCCGAAGACGACGGCGTCGCCGCCGACCGGCAGGACGATGGTCATGCCGTCGTCCGCCAGGCGGTGCTCGGGACCGCCGACCGCGTCCATGCCCTTGGTGAAGGTCTCGGGCTTGAACATGGGCAGGCCCGCCTGGGTCAGGTGGGTGAGGACGAGCTGCTTGACGCCAGCGGCCTTGGCGATCTCCTCGGCCTCCACGGGGGTGGTGTGATAGGTGACGGTGTCGCCGATGATCGAGGCCATGCGCGGATTGCCCTGCATCTTCAGGCCCATGGACATCATCCTGGTCATGCCGTCGTTCTGCGCCTCGTGGATCAGCACGTCGGCGCCCTTGGCCGCCTCGGCCAGCGGCGGGAACTTGCGCGTGTCGCCGCTGATCACCACCGAGCGGCCCTTGTAGTCGAAGCGGTAGGCGAAGGCCGGCTTGGCCGGGCTGTGGTCCACGGCGATGGCGGTGACCACCAGGCCGTCCTTGGACCAGACCTCGGCGCGGCTGACGCCGTCGGCGCCGGGGGCGGGCAGGTCGACGACCTTCGCCTCCATCAGGCCCGCGGCGATGGGCAGGGCGATCCCGTCGTGCTCGTGGTGGGCGTTGCGGAAGACGTGGTCGGGCGCGTAGGCCTCGTTCATGCCCTCCACCAGCTTGTCGACGCCCTCCGGGCCGACCACGGGCAGGGGCGCGGGGCGGCCGGCGACCCAGCTCTGCATGTTGAATTCGCCAAGGTCGCCGATGTGGTCGGAGTGCAGGTGGGTGATGAACACCGCCTTCGCCGTCGCCAGCGGCATGCGCCAGAGCTGCAGGTTCTCGGCGGACTCCGGACCGATGTCGACGAGATAGAGGCCGCCGCCCGCCTGGATCGCCACGCACGGCTTGGCGCGGTCCTTCACGGGCAGGGGGCCGGAGGTGCCGCAGAAGGTGACGTCGAGGGCGTCGGGCTCGGCCGCCCGCGCCGCCATGGGCGCGACGCCCGCCGTCAGGGCCAGGGCGGCCGCCGCCGCCGAAATCCAGCGCAATCCGCGCATCGCATCCTCCCGGTTTTCACGCGCCCGTCGTTGTTTTCGCGGGGCGCGGAGAAATTGACATTATGCGCGCAATAATATCAAGCTCGACGCCGAAAGAAGGCCGGGCGAGGGATCCGGCCCGAGACCGGGAGGACGCCATGGCCGCCGATCAGGCCGTGCTGAACGACGAGCGCCTGACCCTGACCGGGGCGCCGGGCTCGCCCTACACCCGCAAGATGCTGGCGGTGCTGCGCTACCGGCGCATTCCCTACAGCTTCGACATCGGCGCCCACGGGCGCACGGACCTGCCGAGGCCGCAGGTGCAACTGCTGCCCACCTTCTACCTGCGCGGGGCGGACGGGGCGTTCGAGGCGGTGACCGATTCCACGCCGCTGATCCGCCGGTTCGAGACGGCGTTCGCCGGCCGCAACGTCGTTCCGCCCGACCCGGCGCTCGCCTTCATCGACGCCTTGATCGAGGACTATGGCGACGAGTGGCTGACCAAGGCGATGTTCCACTATCGCTGGGCCTATGAGGCGGACATCGACCGCTCGGCGCGCGTGCTTCCCAATTGGCGGCAGGCGGCGATGACGGACGAGGAGCTCGCCAGGGCCGGCGAGATGTTCGCCGGCCGGCAGATTCCGCGCCTGCGCTACGTCGGCTCCAACGCCACGACCGGGCCGGTGATCGAGCGGAGCTACGAACGCTTCCTGGACGCCTTCGAGGAGCACCTGCGCCATCACCGCTTCCTGATGGGCGGGCGACCCGGCGCGTCGGACTTCGGCGTGTTCGGCCAGCTCACGCAGCTCGCCCTGTTCGATCCGACGCCCATGGCCGTGACACTGGAGCGCGCGCCCCGGGTGATGGCCTGGACGATGATGATGGAGGACCTGTCGGGCCTGGAGCCGGCGGACGGCGACTGGCTGGACGCCAAGGCCCTGCCGGCGAGCCTGATCGCCGTCCTGAAGGAGATCGGCCGGGTCTATCCGCCGCTGCTGCTCGCCAACGCCAAGGCGCTGATGGCGGGGGCCGAGGCGGTGGAGGCGGTGGTGGACGGCCAGCCCTGGACGCAGCAGCCCTTCACCTACCAGGGCAAGTGCCTGGCCTGGCTGCGGCGCGACTACGCCGCGCTGGACGCCGGGGCCAAGGCGAGCGTGGACAGGGCCCTGGCGGGCACGGGCTGCGAGGCGCTGGTCTAGGCTAGGCGTCCTTGCGGCGGCGCAGGGAGAGCGCCAGGAAGACCAGGGTCAGCGGCACGACGATCAGGCTGGCGTAGTGCTCGGGCGGATGATGGCCGCCGACGGGCGGGCGCAGCACCCAGCCCTGCAGCGCCATCAGCCCGCGCTCGACGATGACCAGCGCCAGGAACAGCGGCGTCAGCGGCCGGTAGCGCAGGGCGACGGCCAGCATGGCCAGGCCGAGCGCCAGCTGGGTCGCGCCCTCCCAGGCGAAGACGCCGACGACGAGATCGCGCTGCTCCCCGAGGTCGAGCCCGGCGATCCCCACCGCCCCGCCGTTCGGGGCGAAGCTGTGGATCAGCGCCGGGACGATGGTGAGCACGGCCAGCAGGCCGAGGAACGCGGCCGAGACACGCGCGCCGGCGTACTGGCGGTTGGTGGACGGGGGCAGGAAGGCCACGGCGCGGCTCCCGCCTAGTTGTCCCACATGATGTATTCCTCGCCGGCCTTCTGCGGCACGCCCTCGGGGTGGTCGATGAACACCGGACCCTGCAGCAGCGAGGGCCACAGCGGCTTGGCGTCCTCCTTGTCCTGGGCGGCGAGCATGGCGAGCATGGTCTTCACCCGATCCGGCTGGGCCTTGGACAGGTCATGCTGCTCGGTGGGGTCGGAGGCCAGGTCGAACAGCCAGACCTTGTTCTGCGACTCGCTGGACTGCAGCTTCCAGTCGCCGTCGAGCACCACCTTGTACTGGCCCGAGCGCCAGAACAGCGTCTGGTGCGGCCGGCCGGTCGCCTTGCCGTCGGCGTAGGGGATCAGGTCGACGCCGTCGATCTTGCGGTCGGTAGGCAGGCCCGCTCCGGCCGCGGCCGCGGCGGTGGCGAAGATGTCCACGTGGCCGACCGGATAGTCGAAGTGCGATCCGGCCGGGATCTGCCCGGGCCAGCGCATGAAGAAGGGCGCGCGCACGCCGCCTTCGAAGAAGGTCGACTTCCAGCCGCGGAAGGGCTTGTTGATGTCGGGCAGGCCGATGTAGCCGGCGCCGCCGTTGTCGCTGGTGAAGATCACCAGGGTGTTCTGGTCCAGGCCCTCGTCCTTCAGCGCCTGCAGAAGCTTGCCGACGTTGCGGTCCAGGTTGCGCACCATGGCCGCATAGACCCGCAGGCGGTGGTCCTTGATCTGCGGCAGGGCGTCATAGTCGGCCTTGGTGGCCTGCAGCGGGGTGTGCACCGCGTTGGGCGCGAAGAACATGAAGAACGGCCGGTTCCGGTTGGCCCTGATCGCCTCGACCGCCTCGTCGGCGAGGTAGTCGGTCATGTAGCCCTTGGGCTCGAACATCTTGGAGCCGTTGAACTGCACCTCGTAGGGCAGGTTGGGCCACAGGAAGCGGTCGATCGGATCCCACGGTTGCTTGGAGTTCTCCACGTTCGGATCGTTCTCGGGCAGGTACATCGAGGCGCCGGCGATGAAGCCCAGGCTCTCGTCGAAGCCCTGCTGCTCGGGCCGCGTGCCCGGCGCGCCGCCCAGGTGCCACTTGCCGAAGTGCAGGGTGTGGTAGCCGCGCGTCTTCAACAGCTCGGCGATGGTGATCTCGCTGGCCGGCATGGCCAGGGTGTCCAGCGGCGGCACGTCCTTGACCCGGTCCTTGAAGAACTTCGGTTTGACGATGGCGCCCGGCTCGGACTCGGTGCCGACCATGCGCTCGAAGGCGACCGGGGCCGGCGTGAACTCGAAGCCGAAGCGGGTGGCGTAGCGGCCGGTCATGATCGCCGCGCGCGAAGGCGCGCAGGTGGCGTTGCCGGTGTAGCCGTGGGTGAAGCTGATCCCGTCGTGGGCGATGGAATCGATGTTGGGGGTGGGAACCGCGCCGCCGGCCACGCCGCCGCCGTCGCCGGTGATGTCGTTGTAGCCCATGTCGTCGGCGAGGATGAAGACGATGTTCGGCGGCCGGTCGCCGGTGGGCGGCGCCGGCGGGCCCTGGTTCCAGACCACCGGCATGTTGGGCTCCACGTGCGGCTTCTTCAGCCGCGCGATCGCGGAGAGCACGAAATCCCGGTTCATCGCCGCCGCGCCCACGAGCACGGCCAGGACGAGCACAACCCCGCCGATCCAGGTCAAGACCTTCATAGCGTTCTCCCCATCCGCACGGTGGCGGTCGTTGGTCTTATTCGGGGAGGAGCATATGATATGACACTATATGTGTCGATAGTTTGTTTCGACGTCCGCGGGCGCCGGCGGAACGCGTGTCCCGGACCGCTTCAGGCGGCCGCGCGGGCCTTCAGGCCCTGTTGCTCCAGGCGCCATTTGAACTGGTCGAAACGGTCCTGGCCGAAGAAGGGCTCGCCGTTGAAGGAGATCATCGGCACGCCGTAGTGGCCGGCGGCGCGCTGGGCGACCTGGCTCTCCTCGATCACCGCGTGCAGGCGATCGGCCTCGGCGTCGGCGGCCGCGTTGAGCTCGGCCGGGTCCAGGCCGGCGCGGACGGCGGCCTTGTCCAGGTGGTCGCCCTCGGGCCAGTTGTCGACCTCGCCGCTCCAGATCACCCGGCTCGCCTCCGCCAGGTACTGCAGGCCGCGGCCGCGCTCGGCGGCGGCCACGCCCAGGCGGGTGAGGCGATGGATGTAGGGCTGCTCCTTGGGATAGGTGCGGGTGGCCATGTCCATGAACACCGGATCGGGCCGGGGCCAGCGGAACGGCAGGCCGAGGAACGCGGCCTCGCGGTGGATGTCGGTCATGAAGTAGCTGAACCAGAGCGGATCGCGGGTCTCGAAGAACTCCGGCGTGCGCACGGCCAGCGGATAGACGGGACGGATCACGCCCTTGACGTCATAAGCCTCCTCCAGCGCGATCAGACGCGGCACGATCATGTAGGAGTAGGGCGAGCGGAAGGACCAGTAGAGCTCGTAGGAAAGGGTCACGTGGCGTCCTCCGCATTGTCTTTGGCGCATTGTCGTTATGGATCAGATTATGGCATATGCCGCGCCATAATCAACGTGCAGTCGGGAGGGCTTGAAGATGCGCATGGTGGTTCGAGGGCTGGTGTGCGTGGCCGGCGTGCTGGCGCTGTTCCTGGCCGTCCAGTTCTGGCTGCATCCGGCCGAGCCGGCCAAGCGCCTGGGGCTGGAAGCGGTCGGCGCGCTCGGCATGGCCACGGTGCGGGCGGACATGGCCGGCTTTTTCGCCGCGGCCGGGGCGCTGTCGCTGGCGGCGGCGATCCGCGGCGAGGCGAAGCTGATGACCGCGCCGCTGCTGATGGTCGCCGTGGCCCTGGCCGGACGGCTCTTCAACGTCTGGCAGCTCGGCTATTCGCCGGCCCAGGCCGCGCCGATGGCGATCGAGGCGGCGCTGGTGGTGCTGTTCGGCTTCGCGCGCCGCGGGCTCTGACCTAGCCCTTGGCCGGTTCGAACGAGGCCAGCACCCGGCGGCCACGCTCGTCCAGGCGGCAGGTCACCGCCGCGCCGAGCGGCTCCTGATCGATCATCTGCTTGACCAGGGTCAGGTCGGCCGGATCGGTCATGGCCACGAACCGCTCGCCGGCGGCGGTGCGGCAGACCAGCACGCCCGCCGGATCGCCGCGGCCGTAGTCGATGGTGTAGGTCTCCACCGTCCCGCTCATGGCCTCGTCCGGCGCGGGCCCGGGCGCCGGCCAGGCGTTGATCTGGTCCTGCAGGTCCTTGCTGGAGAAGCCCTTCCACGCGGCCGGCGCGGTGGAATAGACGCCGGTGGAATACTTCGACAGGAAGCCGCCGTTGGCGCCGACGAAGCCGTAGGCGCCGGGCCGCTCGCGCAGCGCCCGCACCATGCTGGCGATGGCGTGCATGGAGTAGTTGTTGCCGGCGCCGCCGAAGAACGGCAGGCCGCCGGTGACGGTGAGCGGGCGCGGATCGTCCGGGGCGATCCCGAGCTCCTCGCGCACGTCGAACACGGCCACCGGGAAGCAGCTATAGAGGTCGAAGAGCGCCACGTCGGCCACGCCGATCCCGGCCAGCTCGAGCGCGCGGCGGGCGGCGACGCCCGCGGCGGGATAGGCCGACAGGTCCTGGCGCTCGATCGGCGTGCGCTCGGCCACGTCCGCGCCGCCGTGCAGATAGACGAGCCGGTCCTGCGGCACGCCCAGCTCGCGGGCCTTGCCGGCGGAGGTGATCAGCACGGCCGCGCCCTGGTTGGCCTGGTCGCGGGCGATCATGCGGCGGGGGAAGGGATCGGCCACCAGCCGGTTCTTCGGCGTGATCGTCGCCAGGCCCTCGGCGTCGAACACCTCGCGGGACATGGCGTGGGGATTGGCCGAGGCGACCTTGGTGAAGGGCGCGAAGAGCTCGCCCATCTCCAGGGCGTAGGCGGCGCGGCCCAGCCCGCGCTTGGCCCGGCGGGCGTTCTCGTAGAGGGCGTAGAGCTGGATCGGCGTGCGCGCGCCGTGGTTGGCGAGTTCGGCCGTGACCAGTCCGTCCAGGGCGTAGCCGCGATCCTCGAGCTGGCCGCCGACGGTCTCGCTCCAGTCGCGGGTCTCGCCCCTGGAAGTCAGGTCGCGGACCGTGGAGATGGCTTCGGAGCCGCAGATCAGGGCCATCGTCATCTCGCCCTTGCCGATGGCCTGGGCGAACTCGTTGATCAGGTGCTGCGGGCCCTGGCCGCCCACCACCTCCAGGATCGCCCGGGCCGGGTCGGCGCCGATGCGGCGGGCCACCGAGCGGGGGAAGTTGTCGGACTTGCCGAAGGGGGCGACGGCGTGCGCGCCGGAAACCTCGAACTGGCGGATGGCGGCGATCACGTCGATCGCCGGGGCGACGTCGGCGCCTGTGTCCTCGCAGGCCGCCTTGGCGGCGTGGGCGGCGAGCTCCACCGGCGAGAGGGCGGCGTAGTCGGGGGCGTCGATCCGCTCGGAAGCTTCGCCCACTCCGATGATCACCGGCGTCAAGTCGTCCACGCGCGCTCCTCCCAGGCGTCCAGCTCGTTGGCCGGCACCTTAGACGGCTGACGCGGCGGCGCCTCAACGATGAAATCGCGGGCGCCGCCGGCAGGCCGGCGCGGGCTATTCGCGGGTGTAGTCCGCCGGAATCTGCGGGTTCGGCCCGGCCTTGCCCCAGAGCACGATCTCGTTGCCCCAGGGGTCGCGGAAGGCGTGGTTGTAGCCGTTGAACTCGGACCAGTAGTGGTCGCGCCACAGGATGATCGCGCCGCGCTGCTCGGCGTCGGCCAGGATGCGCTCGGCGCTGTCGCCGTCGCCGATCAGGATCCAGACCCTGGACTTGCGCCCGTCCTGGCTGAGCGTGCGCGGCTCCACCCCGGCCGGGTTCGGGTGGGGGCGGGCGTTGTCGGCCTTGAAGATGCCGATGTGCAGGTTGCCGATCTCGCTGTCCGTGCCGTCGGGGTTCTTGAACTGGCCGCCGGGCACCATGCGGTGGTAGACGCCCAGCGGCCTGGGATCGTCCTGCCAGCCGAACACCTCGGCGTAGAAGCGGCCGGCGGCGGCCGGGTCGTCCGACGCCAGGTCGACGAAGATCAGGGTGTTGGGCGTGGCCACGCGGGGCTCCTGTGCTGACACGAAATCGGTCCAACCTAGACGCCGCGCCGCCGCGGTCTTGCCCGTGCGCGCACGGCGGCTTGCTCAGAACCGCCCGTCGTCCAGGAAATAGGCGCCCGCCAGAAATGTTACGGGACATTTGAGCAGGGCCGGCGGGCGGGGCTGGCGCAACGCCGTGGAGAAGGCGTAAGGCGGGGCGACCATCAACAGGAAGGCGCCGTCGTGTCCCAGGTTACCGCTTCCGAGCTCCCGTCCGCCAGTCTCGACCAGATTTTCCGCGAGGCGCGGACGCAGAACGTGTGGGATTCGGCGCCGCTGGACCCGGATGTCTTCAAGGCGATCTACGAACTGGCCAAGTGGGGCCCGACCTCGGCCAACGCCTCGCCGGCGCGGTTCGTGTTCGTGACCTCGCCCGAGGGCAAGGCGAAGCTGGCCCCGCACCTGTCGAGCAACAACCGCGAGAAGACCATGCAGGCGCCGGCCTGCGTGATCGTGGCCTACGACCTGGCCTTCGCCGAGAAGCTGCCGATGCTCTTCCCGCACGCGCCGGGCGTGAAGGACTGGTTCGCCGCGCCCGCGATCGCCCAGGAGACGGCGTTCCGCAATTCGAGCCTGCAGGGCGGCTATTTCATCGTGGCCGCGCGGGCGCTGGGCCTGGACTGCGGGCCGATGTCCGGCTTCGACGCCGCCGGCGTCGACGAGGCCTTCTTCGCCGGCACGAGCCTGAAGACCAACTTCCTGATCAACATCGGCCACGGCAAGCCCGAGGGCGTCTTCCCGCGCAATCCCCGGCTCAGCTTCGAGGAAGCCTGTCAGATCGTCTAAGGCCGTCTTGGCGAGGTCTGAAATTTCAGCGTAGGTTTATTGAGTACACGGAAGGTCGGAACGGGAGCGCCGGGTGTCACGCAGGTCACGCAAGCCGGACGACGGGGAAGGCCCCGGCGCGATCCGCAACAGCGTCGTCGCGGCGAGCGACGACTGGTCTCCCGACCTGCGCAAGGCCCGCGTCTACGAGCAGATCCTGCTCGACATCATCCTCGGCGTGCTGACGCCGGGCGCGCGGGTGGAGGAACAGGCCCTGGCCCGCCGCTACGACGCGGGCCTGGCCGGCGTGCGCGACGCGCTGGGCCGGCTGGCGCTGGAGGGCATGGTGCTGCGCCGCGCCCGCTCCGGCACCACGGTCTCGCCGCTCGACCTGGTGGACCTGCGCCAGGGCTATGAGGCCCGGGCCCTGATCGAGCCGCACTGCGCGGCGCTGGCGGCGGTCAACGCCGCCGACGAGGAGCGCGCCGTGATCCTGGCCGCCTTCGACGACGGCGAGCGGGCGGCCCGCGAACGCGACCGTCGCGCCCTGGTGGCGATGGACCAGCGATTCCACTACGCGATCGCCCAGGCCAGCCAGAACGGCGCGCTCGCGCGCATCCTCATTCCCTTGCAGCACAAGGCCGCCCGCTTCTGGGTCTACACCATGGGCGCGACCACCGAGGACGAGCGGGTGGCCGACATCCGCCAGCATCGCGAGGTGGCCGAACGCATCGCCGCGCGCGATGCGGAGGGCGCGCGGGCGGCCATGACGCGCGTGCTGGGCGTGCTGCCCGACACGGTCACGCGCACGCTGACGGGCGCTCCAGCCGAGGTTTCGAGCGAGTCCGCTCCCGCTGTCTGACGCGGCGTTAGGCGCCGCTTTGATGAATCTGGCCGCCTTCGCGGCGCCCTGCACATTTCATCTGAAATTTCAGAAGACATTTTTGACCTGGATCAAGGCGGCGCCGGATTTTAGTTCCCGAGGCCTGCGGGACAGGGGATACCGCCATCCGGCGGATGGTCCGTTCGCCTCGAGAAGAGGGCGAGATGTCGAAACGACTTTTCTTGGCGGCAGGCGCGTCCTTGTCCGCCCTGCTGGCGAGCGGCGGGCTCGCGCAAGCGCAAACCGCCGCCACCGGCGCTGAAGCCGCCGCAACGGCCGGCGGCAGCGCGATGGCCTCGCAAGTGGACGAGGTCGTGGTGGTGGCGCGCGACAAGGCGGGCCTTCTGGAGAAGACGCCCAACGACAGCGTCTTCGGCCTGGACAAGGCGCTGATCGAGACGCCGCGCTCGGCCAGCTTCGCCAGCGACGTGACCCTGGAGCGCTACGGCATCGAGTCGATCGACGACCTGACGTCGATCTCGCCGGGCACCTACACGGCCAGCTTCTACGGCGTGCCCGGCGCGCTGAACATCCGCGGCACGCTGGCGGAAAACTACTTCCGCGGCTTCAAGCGGATCGAGAACCGCGGCACCTATTCCACGCCGATCGGCGACGCGGCCCAGATCGAGATCGTGCGCGGCCCGCCGACGCCGATCTACGGCGCGGGCAAGGTGGGCGGCATGCTCAACTTCGTCCCCAAGTCGGGACGCAGCGAAGACAAGTACATCTCCGAGGTGGAAGGCGAGGTCGAGGCCACCGTCGGCTCCTATGACAAGAAGCAGGTCGCCGGCCAGATCGGCGCGCCGCTGAACTTCGGCTCGATCGAGGGCGGGGCCCACCTCTACGCCGAGGGCGAGGACTCCGGCAGCTTCTACCGGGGCATCCATCCCAAGCGCCAGATCATCGAAGGCTCGGTCGACTTCGATCTGGGCAACGGCTGGAGCACCGCGCTGGACGCGATGTTCTTCCATTCCGACGGCGACGTGCAGACGCCCGGCTGGAACCGCCTGACCCAGGACCTGATCGACAACCAGACCTACATCACCGGCCGCGACACGACGCTGGTGGACGCCAACGGCGACGGCAAGCTGACCCCCAACGAGATCGGCTACTACCCCTACGCCTCGGCGCTGTACCAAGCCTACTACGGCTATCCGTCGACCGACGCCAACCACACCCTGGACACGGGCGTGGGCACCACCAAGCTCGACCCGCGCACGGTCTACATCAGCAAGGCCGACTTCTCGCACACCTGGACCAAGACCGCGTACTGGGACCTGGCCAAGGAGTTCGACAACGGCTCGGCGCTGAAGCTGCAGCTCTTCTACGACTCGCTGAACAACAAGCGCTTCGTCTCCTACGGCTATCCGGCGTGGTTCACCTCGGAAGTCGGCGAGGCGCGCGTCACCTACAACTTCGACGCCAACTTCGGGATCGTGAAGAGCAAGTCGTTCGTCGGCGCCTCCTACCGCGCCTTCGACGGCCGCCGCCGGGAAAGCTACAACTCCGGCCTGATCGCGCTCGACCGCCGCGACATCTCCTACGGCGCGACGGCCAACGACATCATCGACGATCCGTTCTCGCCGGAGAGCTACGGCCTGCAGTGGGAGAACGACAACCACTCCCGCTGGCGCGACGCCGGGGTGTTCTTCACCTCGGACATCTATTTCGGCGAGCGGCTGAACCTGATGCTGGGCGCCCGCTACGACGACTATGACGTCAAGTCGCACGACGACGGCCTGGTGTCCTACCAGCCGACCGGCGAGCAGAAGGCCGGCAAGGGCAAGGGCACCTACACCGCCTCGCTGAGCTATCAGTTCCCGTTCGGCCTGATGCCCTACATCACCTACGCCAAGGGCGCGGCGCTGGAGATGAGCCAGGCGGGCGACATCGCCCCGTCGCTGATCTCCAAGGGCTCGTGGCTGTCGGACTCCGACCTGGCCGAGGGCGGAGTGAAGTTCCAGCTCCTGAAGGGCACGCTGGTCGGCTCGCTGTCGCTCTACCGGCAGAACCGCACCCAGCTCACCGGCGGGCCGAACCCGACGGTGCAGGGCACGCGGGCCAAGGGCGCCGAACTGGAAGTGCGCTACCTGGCCAGCGAGAACCTGAGCTTCACCTTCGCCGGCAACACCCAGCACACTGAAGTGAAGGGCCCCGACACCAGCTTCGCCTACATCCCGTACTATGTGACGGGCGTGGATGCGACCGACTCCTTCGGCGGCACCTACGTGGTCTGGGCCTTCAACACCCTGCCGGGCCGGGCGGGCGATTACGCCTACACCCTGATCCCGCACTCGGTGCTCAGCCTCTACGGCACCTACACCAGCGACGAGTACGACTGGGGCCGGGTGGGCGCGACCGCCGGGGCCACCTATGTGAGCAAGACGCAGCAGACGATCCAGGGCGGGATCACCTTCCCCTCCTACACGGTCGCCAACCTGTCGTTCTTCTACGAGAAGGGCCCGTTCCAGGCGTCGGTCAATATCGATAACCTGTTCGACCAACTCTACTTCACGCCGGACGCCGACTCCTACGCCAACCTGGGCGCTCTGCCCGGCAAGGGCCGCGAGTGGCGCCTGACCCTGAAGCGTTCGTTCTAACGCGAGGGCCGCGCCGGTCATCGCGGCCGGCGCCGCCCTCGCCCGTAGGGCCCCCTGGGCCCGGGAGTGCATGAGATGTCCAGGATCGAATGGCGGCCGTGGCTGCTGCTGATCGTGTTCAGCGTGCTGCTGTTCATGATCATGGCGGCGACCTTCTCGTCCCTGGGCGTGGTGCTGCCTTCGATGGTGGGCGAGCTGAAGTGGAACTGGGCCCAGGCGGGCCTGGGCTTCACCCTGCTCGGCGCCTGCTGCGGCGGCTCGGCCTGGTTCCCGCCCATCCTGATCCGCCGCTTCGGCGTGCGCTCGACGCTCCTGGTCGGCACGGTGGTGATGGCGGCGGGCTTCCTGGCGCTCTACTACTCCGGCCAGAGCATCTGGCTCTATTTCACCGGCACGGCGCTGTGCGGGGTGGGCTATCAGTTGATGGCCCTGATCCCCGGCACGCACGTGCTGGCCGCGGCCTTCAAGCGCCGCGCCATGGCCTTCGGCGTCTATTTCACCCTGGGCGGACTGGGCGGCGTGGCCGGCCCGCTGATCGCTCTGGGGGTGATGGGCCAGGCCGGCGGCGACTGGCGCACCTTCTGGATGGTCCAGGTGGTCGCCTCGCTGGTCATCGGCGTGGTCTGCGCCGCCCTGATCCCCGGCCGCGACTGGCTGGAGCGCTCCTCCCAGCGGATCGACGCGGAGCTGAAGGCCGAGACCGAGGCCCAGGCGGCCTCCTCGACGCCGGCGCGCGTCTACCGCACGGCCGTCGACTGGACCACCAAGCAGGCCGCCCGCACGCCGCAGTTCTACATCCTGGTGGCCGCCTATTTCGTGCACCTGCTGAGCGGGGTGACGGTCTCCAGCCTGTCGGTCGCCCACCTTACCGAGCGCGGCGTCACGCCGGCGGTGGCCGGCGCCATGCTGAGCCTGGAGGCGCTGATGGCCACCGGCGCGCGGTTCATTGGCGGCCTGATCGGCGACCACGTGGACCCCAAGCTGCTGCTGGTGGTCGCGATCGGCGCCCTGGGCATGGGCTCGGTCGCCCTGAGCGTGGCCGACACCTATCCGCTGATGATGCTCTACGCGCTGGGCACCGGCGTCGGCTTCGGCCTGACGGCGCTGGCGGTGACGGTGCTGCTGATCAACTACTTCGGCCGGGCGCACAACCTGGAGATCTTCTCCACCGTCTGCCTGGCGGGGGCGCTCTCGGCGCTGGGCCCCACCATCGGCGGCGTGCTGCGCGACAGCCTGGGCAGCTTCTCGCCCACCTTCCAGCTCTTCGGCGTCGTGGCCGCGATGGTCTTCGTCGCCTCGCTCTTCATGCGCCCGCCCAAGCCGCTTCCCGCGGCCGAGACGGCGGCGGGCGAGATCCAAGTCCAAATGGTCAATGACCCTGCCTGAGGGAAGTAAGATGTATCACAAGGCTTTGAAGAAAAAGGACTTTGGCGTCTTCCTCCCGGTCGCCAACGGCGGCTGGATCATCTCGAAGACCTCGCCGCCCCTGGACGACCTGTGGTTCCAGAACCGCCAGGCGGCGATCATCGCCGACGAGATCGGCCTGGACTTCGTGATGTCCATGGGCAAGTGGCGCGGGTTCGGCGGGGAGACCAACCACTGGGGCTCGTCGCTGGAGTCGGCGACGATGATGGCCGGCATCGCCGAAGCCACCAAGAACGTGAAGATCTGGGCCACGGTCCACCCGCTGCTGCAGAACCCGGCGGTGACGGCGAAGATCATCACGACGCTGGACCACATCTCCGGCGGCCGGGCGGGGCTGAACATCGTGGCCGGCGCCTACCGCGAGGAGTTCTCGCAGATGGGCGCGTGGGACGAGAGCCTGAACCACGACGACCGCTACGTGCTGACCGAGGAATGGACCGCGATCATCAAGCGGCTGTGGAGCGAGGAGAGCGTCACCCACGACGGCCGCTTCTTCCACATGGACGACTGCCAGTCGAACCCCAAGCCGGTGTCGAAGCCGCGGCCGACCCTGATCTGCGCGGGCCAGTCCGACCGGGGCTTCCAGTTCTCGGTGCGCGAGGCCGACGCCTGCTTCATCGGCGGGCGCACGCCCGAGGAGCGCCGCGACAACAGCCGCCGCGCCAAGGCCCTGGCCGAGAAGCTGGAGAAGCCGATCAAGACCTACGCCATGTGCACGGTCATCCACGGCGAGACCGACGCGGCGGCCGAGAAGATGGTCCAGCACTACGCCGAGGGCAAAGACATGGGCGCGATCCTGTCGATGCTGAAGAGCTGGGGCGTGCCGGCCGAGCGCCTGTCGACCATCGCCGACAGCCAGGGCGCGATCATGACCCAGACGGCGGTCGGCTCGCCGGCCACCTGCGCCGCGCAGATCGAGGAGTTCGTCGAGTTCGCCGAGCTGGACGGGCTGATGCTGATCTTCCCCGACTACGCCGAGGGCCTGACGATGCTGGGCTCGGAAATCCTGCCGGGACTGCGGGCCCACTTCGCATGAACGCGGCGGTCGTAGAAACCAAGGCGCCCGAGGGGCTGGCCGGCTGGATCGAGCCGGCCCGCACGGCGGTGGTGGTGGTGGACATGCAGGTCGACTTCGCCGCCCCGGAGGGCGTGCTGGGGGCGGCCGGCGTGGACCTGTCCAGCGTGCCGCCGGCCCTGGCGGCGGCCGAGACGCTGGTGGACGCCGCGCGCGAGGCCGGCGCCAAGGTGGTGTTCGTGGGCTTGCAGACCCGCGCCGAGACGGATTCGCCGGCCTGGCGCGAGCGCATGGTCCGGCGCGGCGGCGACCCGGACTCCGGCTCGGCGCTCTGCCGGGCCGACGAGACGGGCTCGGACTTCTACGGGCCGACGCCGCAACCCGGCGAGCTGGTGGTGGGCAAGACCCGCTACTCCGGCTTCGTCGGCACCGATCTGGACGCCCAGCTCAAGGCCATGGGCGTGGACACCCTGATCGTCTGCGGCCTGACCACCGAATGCTGCGTGGACTGCACCGTGCGCGACGCCTTCCACCTGGACTACCACGTGTTCGTGCCGACCGACGCCTGCGCCGCCTATGAGGACGACCTGCACACCAGCTCGCTGAAGAGCCTGGAGCTCAACTGCGCGATCCTGGTCACCGCCGACCAGGTGGCCGCCGCCTGGCAAGGAGCCGCCTGATGGCCGACGGATTTTCCCTGGCCGGCGCGGCCGCGCCCTTCGCCGTGGACGAGACGGCGGCCAAGCGCATCGCCGCGGCCATCGACGAGGCCGAGGCGGTGGAGCTGGCCCTGACGCTGGGCAACATCCCGAGCCCCGCCGGCGGCGAGCTGGCGGCCGGCAACTTCGTCTACGACTGGATGGAGAAGGAGGGCTTCAACCCCCGCAAGGTGGGCGCGACGCCCGAGCGCAACAACATCATCGGCACCTACGGCGGCAAGGGCGAGGGCAAGAACCTCCTGTTCACCGCCCACCTGGACACCGAGAGCCCCACCTGGGATCCGGACCTGGACGCCCAGAAGTATCGCGCCGAGACCCTGAAGAACCCGGAGTGGCAGAGCTGCTGGCTCGAGGACGGCAAGCTCTACGGCTATCCGATCGCCAACGACCGCGGGCCGATGACCTGCTTCCTGATCGCGGCCAAGGCGCTGAAGAAGGCCGGCTACGACCTGTCCGGCAAGCTCTACCTCACGGCCTGCCCGGGCGAGATCGGTCCCGAGCCGATCGAGGAGCACCGGGGCGTGGCCTACATGGGCAAGGACATCGGCGCCCATTACCTGTTCCACCACGGCGGCGTGGCGCCCGACTTCGCCATCGCCGCGGAAGGCTGCGACTACGGCCTGACCTGGGTGGGCTGCGGCTATGCTGTGTTCCGCATCCGGCTGTGGGGGGAGGGGGTGTTCACCCCGCTGCTGACCCATCCGGACAACCCCGGCGACCATCCCAATCCGCTCTACCGCGTGGGCAAGCTGACCGACGCCCTGCACGCCTGGAGCAAGACGCACGACGCGACGAGCATCTACGAGAGCCCGGGCGGCACGGCGATCCCCAAGTCGCAGGTGGCCTCGATCCGCGGCGGCCTGCCGTTCTCGTTCGGCGCCGGCACGGAGCTGGCGTCGGTCTATCTGGAAGTGGGGCTCAACCCCACCGAACGGATCGCCGACCTGCAGCATTCGCTGGAGCGCATGGTGCGCGAGGCGGGCCTGGGCGAGGTGGACATCGAGCCGGTGGTCGTGCGCCACGGGTTCGAGGCCGACGCCGGCGAGGTCGCCCCGCTGGTGGGCGCGGTCGACGCGGCCACGCGCCTGACCCTGGGCCATCCGGTGCAGAAGGCCGCGGCGGTCTATTCGAGCATGTGGCGCGATCACAACGTCTTCAACATGCAGCGGATTCCGGCGATCACCACGGGCTTTCGCCGCTGGCGGCCGACGCCGAAGGACCTGACCGACAGCGCCCTGATCTTCGCCCTGACGGCCCTGGCCGTGTGCGGCGAGGCGACCGACGCCCAGGCGGTCGAGCGCGGCCGGCCGGTGTACGGCGACAACCCCTTCGGGTCGGACCAATGAGCTTCGGGCCGGCGGTGGCGGGCGAGGCGCAGGCCGAGCCGATGGACCCGGCGCTCTGGCGCTCGGCCATGGGCAGCTTTCCCTCGGGGGTGACGATCGTCACCACCCTGGACGGCGACCGGCCGGTGGGCACGACGGCGAGCGCCTTCACCTCGGTCTCGCTGTTCCCGCCGCTGCTCCTGGTCTGCCTGGACCACAAGAGCCGCACCCTGGCGGCCGTGCGGCGGGCGGGGTTCTTCTGCATCAACGTTCTGGCCGAGCACCAGGCGGACCTGGCGCGCCTGTTCGCCGGGGCCGGGGCGACCGACCGCTTCCGCGACGTGGAGATCGGCGAGGGCCGCATGGGCGCGCCGGTGATCGGCGGCTCGGTGGCGGTGGTCGAATGCGCCCTGCACGCGGCGCACACCGCCGGCGACCATGACATACTGATCGGCCGCGGCCTGGGCGTGGAGACCCGCGCCGGCGCGCCGCTGATCTACAGCAATGGACGCTTCGTCAAGGCGTCCGCGAACGACTGAGGACCCCAGGCATGGGATATGAAGTGCTGGACGTGCGGCCGGCGACCTACCGGATCGGCGCGGAAGTGGGCGGGATCGACCTGTCCGCGCCCCTGAGCAACCGCCAGGCCGCGGAGCTGCGCGACGCCCTGGCCGAGCACCAGGTGCTGTTCTTCCGCGACCAGCTCATGGACCACGAGAGCCACAAGGCGCTCGGCCGGCTGTTTGGCGAACTGGCCATCCACTCCGGCGTGCCGGGCCTGCCCGACCATCCGGAGGTGGTGGCGATCCATGCCGACGAGAACTCCAAGTTCGTGGCCGGCGAGAGCTGGCACTCCGACCTGACCGCCGACGCCGCGCCGCCGCTCGGCTCGATCCTCTACATGCACACCGTGCCCGAGTACGGCGGCGACACGGTGTTCGCCAGCATGACGGCGGCCTACGAGGCGCTCTCGCCGAAGATGAAGGCCTATCTGGACGGCATGAGCGCCGTCCACGACGCCAACCACATCTACAAGGCGCTGTTCCCCGACGTGGACAAGACATATCCCTGCTCGACCCACCCGGTGGTGCGCACCCACCCGGTGACGGGCAAGAAGTCGGTCTTCGTCAATCCGAGCTACACGACCCACATCGTCGGGGTCTCCCGCGACGAGAGCGACGCGATCCTGGGCTACCTCTACCGCCATTGCGGCAACCCGAACTTCCAGGTGCGCTTCCGCTGGCGGCCGAACTCGGTGGCCTTCTGGGACAACCGCTGCACCTGGCACCAGGCGATCTGGGACTACTTCCCGGCCGTGCGCTCGGGCTACCGCGTGACCATCGCTGGCGACAAGCCGTTCTGAGGCTGGTCAGGCAGGTTCCTTGGCCATGTCGACGAGTTCGTGCCAGCCGAAGCCCTTGCGGTAGTCGAGCACGCTGATCACCGCCGGCTCGACCTGGAAGAGCGCCATCTGCGAGGCGTCGCCGGTCAGGTACTGGCCGATCTCGGGGGCGAACTTCTCAAGGAACACGGCGCCGGCGCGGTCGAGATCCTCGGGCGTGGTGAGCCGGCGGGCGCGGCCGCCGATGGAGACGCCCTGGATCTCGTCCCACTTGTCGTAGGGCAGGTTCACGGTGAGCGAGACGCGGTCGTCGCGGGCGAGGTTCCGCGCCTTCTGCGAATGGGCGTCGCAGCCGAAGTAGATGGCCTCGCCGTCGCTGGCGTAGCTGACGGTGGTGGCCTGGGGCCAGCCGTCCTCGCGCACGGTGGCGACGGTCATGTCCTTGCCGTCCTTGAGGATGGTGCGGATTTCCTGGCGAAGCGCGGCGTCCATGGCGGCCTCCTGGCATGGGGTTCCAAGAGGCTAGGCGCACGGGCGGGCGCCGCCTTGATCGCGGTCAACGGGGCCGTTCAGTCGTCGAAGGCGATGCCGGTGGAGAGCGCGACCCAGTCGCCGATCTCGGCGGTCAGGGCGCCGATCTTGCGCGTGGCGTAGTGGATGGCGTCGGCGCCGAGCAGCAGGTGCAGCGGCGGGGCGTCCAGGTCGGCGATCTTCAGGATCGCGGCGGCGGCCTTGGCCGGATCGCCGCTCTCGTGGCCGGCGTGCCCGGCCAGGAGGCGCGGGGCCTCGTGGGCGGTGGCCTCATAGGCGTCGATCAGCCGCTGGGCGCGGGTGAGCGAGCGGCCGGCGTAGTCGGTGCGCATGCCGCCGGGGGCGACGTTGGTGACCTTGATCCCCATCGGCCCGACCTCTTGGGCCAGGGTCTCGCCGATGGCCTCCAGGGCGAACTTTGAGGCGCAGTAGACGCCGGTGCCCGACCAGGCGGCCAGGCCGCTGACCGAGGTGACGTTGACGATGTGGCCCGATCCCCTGGCGCGCATGGCCGGCAGCACGGCCTGGATCGCGGCCAGGGCGCCGAAGACGTTGACCTCGAACTGGGCCCGGGTCTCCGGGAGGCTCGCCTCCTCGACGGCGGCGATCAGGCCGTAGCCGGCGTTGTTGACCAGCACGTCGATCGCGCCGAAGGCCGCCTCCGCCCGGCCGACGGCCTCGTGCACGCCGGCCTCGTCGGTGACGTCGACGACCAGCGGCAGGGCGCCCGGGCCCAGGGCCGCCAGGGCCTCGGCGTCGGCGGCCTTGCGCACGGTGCCGGCCACCTTGTCGCCGCGGGCGAGGGCGGCCTCGGCCAGGGCGCGGCCGAGGCCGGAGCTGACGCCGGTGATGAACCAGGACTTGGTCACGCGCGTCTCGCCCATCAGAACGGCTTGTCGCCCTTGGCCCACAGCCGGTGCATCAGCCGGTAGTACTTGGTGTCGTCGTAGAGGGTGCCGGTGTGCAGGGTGCAGCGGTTGTCCCAGACGAGCACGTCGCCCTCGCGCCACTTGTGGCGATAGACGAAGCGGTCCTGCGTCACCCACTCCACCAGCTCGTCGATGAGCTGCAGGCCCTCGGGATTGGGCATGCCGACGATCTCCTTGACCGTGCCGGTGGAGACCCACAGCGCCTTGCGCCCGTCGGCCGGGTGGGTGCGGATCAGGGGGTGGATCACGTCGGGGTTCTGGGCCTTCAGCTCCTCGGAGAGGGTCTGGCGGCCGTATTCCCGCGTCTCCATGAAGTACTGGTAGCTGTGGTGCAGCTTCAGGTCCTTGAGCTGCTCCTGGCGTTCGGCGGGCAGGGCGTCCCAGGCCGCGCACTGGTCGGCCAGGAGGGTGTCGGAGCCCTCCGGCGGCACTTCCACGGCGTAGAGCATGGTGCACATCACCGGCTCGGCCTTGTAGCTGTAGTCGGTGTGCCAGCCGACGCCGTCGTTGTGGGCGCCGATCGGCTTGCCGTCGACGACGCGGTTGGAGAGCACGAACACCTTCGGATAGCCGGGCAGGGTGAACTGCTTCTGGGTGTGGTCCTCCGGCTCGCCGAAGCGGCCGATGAAGGCGGTGAGCTCGGCCGGATCGAGCGTCTGGCCGCGCAGCAGGATCGCCCCGTGCCTGTGGAAGGTGTCGACCACCGCATCGAGGGTCGCCTCGTCGGCGGTGTGGATGTCGACGTCCTCGATCTCGGCGCCGAAACCGGGGCCGAGGGGGCGCGTGCGCAGGGCGACGGCGGCTTCACTCATGAGGGCTCTCCTCGTCTAGATCGCGGCCCAAGCTAGCCCCGGACAGGGTCGTTCGTCTTGCCCGGGAACGCCCGTTCCTTTGCCTCGCGCGCAGGCCCGCCCACGCCCGGCGGGACGATCTGCGCACCCGGCGATCAACGGCGCCCGCAAAGGCGGCGCAAGCCCCGTTTCATCGGCCGACGACCAACTTGTCGTGCGCCCTGGTGCAAGACCGGGGAGGGGGGCGGGCGTAGCGTTTTCCCACGTTTTCGCCAGCCGCGCAGAGGATCGCCATGACCGCCCGCGCCTTCGCCGAGCCCCTGTTGTCCGACGCCTTCTTCGAGGGCCTGTCGTCGTCCACGCGGGCCTTCGACACCGCCGAGACCCTGCCGCCGGCCTGCTACGTGGACCGCGACTTCTACGAGTTCGAGAAGGAGGCGGTGTTCAACCACGAATGGCTGTGCGTCGGCCGCGAAGCCTGGGTGATGGAGCCGGGCGACTACTTCACCAGCCACATCGTCGGCGAGCCGATCATCGTGGCCCGCACGCGCAAGAACGAGCTGGTGGCGATGTCGTCGGTCTGCCAGCACCGGGCCATGCTGGTGGCCGAGGGGCGCGGCAACACCCGCGGCTTCCTGTGCCCCTACCACCACTGGACCTACGGCCTGGACGGGGCGCTGGTGAACGCCCCGGCGATGGAGCGCACCTGCGACTTCGACAAGGCCTCCATCCACCTGCCGCGCTTCAAGGTGGAGGTGTGGCTGGGCTTCATCTTCATCAACTTCGACCTGGAGGCGGCCCCGCTCGCCCCGCGCCTGGCCGACATCGAGGAGGCCCTCGCGCCCTACGACCTGGCCAACGCCGAGGGCCCGGTTCCCGACGCGCCCGGAAAGTTCCCCTGGAACTGGAAGGTGATGTTCGAGAACAACAACGACGGCTACCACGCCAGCCGTCTGCACCAGGGCCCGCTGCACGACTTCGTGCCCAGCGCCCAGTCGGTGTTCCCCGAGCCGCCGGAGGGCTCGGCCGGCTACCTGCGCTTCAACGGCACCCTGCACCCGGACGCCAGCTTCAACGTCACCCAGAAGGCGCTCCTGCCGGTGTTCCCGGGGCTGGGCGAGGTGGAGCGGGGCCGGATGACCTTCGCCAACATCCCGCCGACCCTGTCGCTGGTGGTGACGAGCGACATGGTGATCTACCTGATCCTGCGCGCCGACGGCCCGGAGACCCACGAGATGGACACCGGCCTGCTGTTCGCGCCGGGCGCCATGCAGGACCCGGCCTTCGAGCACAAGCTCGGCATGAACATGGCCGCGGCCAACGCCATCATCGCCCAGGACCTGCACGTGGACGGGCTGGTGCAGGTGGGCCTGCGCTCGCGCTACGCGATCCGCGGCCGCTATTCCTGGCAGGAGGGCGCGCAGATCGCCTTCAACCGCTGGCTCACGCCCCGCTACCAGGAGGCCTGGGGGCGGATGAAGGGCCAGAGCCTGCCGGCCGCGGCCGAGTGAGCGCCCGCCCGGTGACCCCCGCAACATCCATCCCCGCCGCCGACGCGGCCTGAAGGAGCAGCCCATGGCTTTCATCTGCGAGGCGGAGGGCGTTCGCCCGGACACGGTTCCCGGCGCGCTGCACCACCTGTCGGCCGTGCCCGAGACGGTGCACTGGGGCTACTTCGACCCGTCGGTGGCGCCGGTGCTGAAGGTGAAGAGCGGCGACCTGATCCGCGCCGAAGCCGTCACCCACCACGCGGGCGACGATCCGGAACTGATGTTCGACGAGAAGATCGCGCGGATCTTCAACGAGGTGCCGGCGACCGACCGCTATCCGGGCGTGCACATCATGACCGGGCCGATCTTCATCGAGGACGCCCAGCCGGGGGACATCCTGGAGGTGCGCTACCTGTCGATGGTCCCGCGCTTCCGCTACGGCTCGAACCTGGCCGCCAACTGGGGCTACCTCTACAAGGAGTTCGGCGAGAAGGAGCGGGTGACGATCTACGAGCTCGACCCGAACACCAACACCGCCAGCGCGCTCTACGCCTACGACTTTCCTGGCAAGTACCTGACGCCGGGCACGGTCACCCGCTGCCCCGAGTGCGACCGCCAGCCGGCGCTGGCGGGGGTGCGCGTGCCGGTGCGTCCGCACCTGGGCACGGCCGGCGTGGCGCCGGACGTCACCGGCCGGGTCTCGACCATCCCGCCGGGGCTGCACGGCGGCAACATCGACAACTGGCGGATCGGCGCAGGGGCGGTGATGTACTACCCCGTGCAGGTGGAGGGGGCGCTGTTCTCCATCGGCGACCCGCACGTCAGCCAGGGCGACGGCGAGCTTTCCGGCACGGCCATCGAGGCCTCGCTGAACGTCCTGTTCCAGGTGATCGTGAGGAAGGATTTCAGCTTCCGCTCGCCGCTGCTGGAGACGCCGAAGAACTGGATCGTCCACGGCTTCGACGAGGACCTCGACGTGGCCATGCGCCAGGCCTCGATGGACATGCTGAGCCTGCTCACCGAGCACCGGGGACTGTCGGCCAACGACGCCTATTCCCTGATGAGCGTGGCCGCGGACTTCGGCGTGACCCAGGTGGTGGACGGCCGCCAGGGAATCCACGTGCGCATGCCCCGCGACATCTTCGGACCTCAGACGGGCGTCAAGAAATAGGTTCAACGGGTTGAAAGCCTGGCAGTTCACGACGGACACCTATCCTCGCGAAGAGCGCCGCGAAGCCTGGCGCGACGCCATGACTCGTCTGCGCCTGCCGGTCGGCGTGCTGCCCGAGGCCGAGCCCTTCCGCGCCCAGGTCTCGTGCCTGACCTCGCCGATGGGCATGGAGTTCGCGGTGGTGGCCTCGACCCCGCAGGAGATCAGCGGGCGCAACCCCGACCAGCCGGCCGCGGTGTGGCTGGCCCAGTTGCTGGACGGCCAGGCGGTGCTCTG
This sequence comes from Phenylobacterium sp., assembly GCF_041916435.1. Taxonomy (GTDB): domain Bacteria; phylum Pseudomonadota; class Alphaproteobacteria; order Caulobacterales; family Caulobacteraceae; genus Phenylobacterium. The sequence continues at coordinate 160,787 of NZ_JAYRZM010000001.1, forward strand.
GGACGGGGCGCGCGAGGTGAAGGCGGCCCCGGGCGACATCATCTACGGGCCCACCGGCATGGCCGCCTCGCTGCGGCTGGAGACGAAGTTCCGGCTCCTGTTCATCACCGCGCCGAGGGTGGCGCTGGACCACCGGCTGCTCGCGCCCTTCGCGCTGAGGGTCGGGCGGCTGGCGGCGGGCTCGGGGGTGAACCACGTCTTCTCCGGGCTGCTCCGGGCCACGGCCGAGGCGCTCGAGGACCTGACCTCCGACCAGCTTCGTCCGGTGGAGCTGGCGCTCACCGAGTTCCTGGTGGCGAGCCTGGCGCTGGAGGGCGGGCCGGCGGCGCAGGGCGGCGCGGCGGGCGCGCGGGCGGTGCAGCTGCATCGCGTCTGCCAGACCATCGAGACCCTGCTGGCCGAGCCGGACCTGACCCTGCGCCGGGTGGCCGACGAGGACGGGGTTTCGCCGCGCTATCTGCAGAAGCTGTTCGAGTCCGCCGGCCAGAGCTTCTCCGGCTACATCCGCACGCGCCGGCTGGAGCGCTGCCGCGCCGACCTGGCGAGCCCGGCGTGCGCGCAGCTTTCCATCTCGCAGATCTGCTTCCGCTGGGGCTTCAACGGCTCGGCCCACTTCAGCCGCGCCTTCCGCGACCAGTACGGCCTGCCGCCCCGGGAGTACCGCAGGGCGGCCGCGGCGGGCGAGGCGGCGACGGCCGTCGCGGCCTGAGCCGGCTCAGGCGCCGACCAGCCGGTCGATCTCGGCCCGCTTGGGGCTGGACTGCGCCGCGCCCGGCCTGAGCACCGAGATCGAGGCCGCCGCGTTGGCGCGCACCATCGCGTCCTCCAGGCCGTAGCCCTCGGCCAGGGCCGCGGCGAACACCCCGCAGAAGCAGTCGCCGGCGCCCACCGTGTCCACCGCGTCGACGCGCCGGCCGGGCACGTGCAGGGTCTCGCCGGCGGTGACGGCGACCGCGCCCTCCGCGCCCAGGGTGGCCACCACCGTCTGGTCGGGCCGGGCGATCAGGTTGCGGGCCGCCGCGGTGACCGCCGCCTGGGTGGAGGGGGCGTCGTCGAGGCCGGCGAAGCGGGCGAGCTCGGTTTCGTTGACGATCAGGACGTCGGCCAGCGGCAGCAGCGGCGCGCCCTCCAGGAGCGCGGGGGCGGCGTTGAGGATCTTCACCGCGTCGGCGGTCTGCGGCGAGCGGAACAGGGCCTCGATCGCCGGCAGGGTCGCCTCGAACTGGGCGAGCACCACGCGGGCGTCCGACAGGTCCTGGGCGAGGACGTGCTCGTCCAGGCAGGCGGCGTTGGCGCCGGAGGCGACGACGATGGTGTTGCCGCCGCGATTGTCCAGGGTGATGAACGCCTGGCCGGTGGGCTGGCCCTCGATCCGGGCCACGGCCGTCAGGTCGACGCCGGCCCGGGCCAGGAAGGCGAGCATCTGGGCGCCGGCGGCGTCCTGGCCCACCGCGCCGATCAGCCGCGTGGGGGCGCCGAAGCGGGCGGCGGCGACCGCCTGGTTGGCGGCCTTGCCGCCCGGCGTGGTGGCCAGCTCGCGCCCGGACACGGTCTCGCCGCGCGCGGGCAGGGCCGCGACCTTGACCACGTAGTCGAGATTGATGCCGCCCAGTACGCAGACGCTCACGCCGGTCCCTCCGTTTGAACGGGACAAGCTTTACAGCAGATCGGACAGATCGAAAGGCCGGCGGCCGGCCCTAGCGCTCCGGCGCGCGCTCGGCCTTGACCTTGACCGGGACGGCGGCCTGGCGGCGTTCGCGCCATTCGACGGTGAGGGCGGCGACGGCGACGGCGGCGAAGCCGACGGTGGCCACGCACCAGCCGCAGTGCGGCGCGAGCCCGCCGCAGATGACGCCGAACGCCGACAAGGTCTTGGCGTGCAGCCACGCGAGTTCGGCGCTGACGGCCGAGCCGACGATCGCCACGCCGGCCCCGGCCATCCGCAGTTTGCTCATGTCGATCTGGGCCACGGCGCTCATCTCCGAAGAATCCTGTTATCCAGAATGCTGCGACATCAAGCGCTTGTCGACCTTGACTCAAATCAAGGCCACCGGCGCCGCCGCACGCGAAGAACCCCAAATTCCAAACGATTCCGCCCGGGGGCGAAATGAAACAACTAGCCGCCAAATTGGATGACGCGCCGCTAGACGCCGTCATCCTCTACGTCCTGACAGGGGTTTGCGCATTCGGCGCGCTCCTGGCGACGGCCTTCACCCAAGATCCGCTCTTCCGCTTCCACGGATATGTCTTCCTGGGGGCTTTCGTCGCGGCCCTCGCGGTCATGACGGTGGCCCTGTCGGGCGGCGGTCTGCGCTCGCCGCAGGACCGCTACTCCGACGGCGTGGTCCGGGCGGGCGTCATCGCCACCATGTTCTGGGGCGTCGTCGGCCTCCTGGTGGGCGTGGTGATCGCCAGCCAGCTCTCATGGCCGAGGATCTTCTACTTCCCCGAGGCCGGCTGGCTGAACTTCGGCCGGCTGCGCCCCCTGCACACCTCGGGGGTGATCTTCGCCTTCGGCGGCAACGCGCTGATCGCCACGTCCTTCTACGTGGTCCAGCGCACCTGCCGGGCCCGGCTGGCCGGCGGCGTCTGGCCCTGGTTCGTCTTCTGGGGCTACCAGCTCTTCATCGTCCTGGCGGCGACCGGCTACCTGATCGGCGTCACCCAGTCGCGCGAATACGCCGAGCCCGAATGGTACACCGACCTGTGGCTGACGGTGGTCTGGGTGGCCTACCTCCTGGTGTTCCTGGGCACGATCTGGAAGCGCAAGGAACCCCACATCTACGTGGCCAACTGGTTCTACCTGGCCTTCATCGTGACGATCGCGATGCTGCACATCGTCAACAACCTGGCCCTGCCGGTCGGGCTGCTGAACCACCGCAGCTATTCGCTGTTCTCCGGCGTGCAGGACGCCCTGACCCAGTGGTGGTACGGCCACAACGCGGTGGGCTTCTTCCTGACCGCCGGCTTCCTGGCGATGATGTACTACTTCGTGCCCAAGCGCGCGGAGCGGCCGGTCTACAGCTACCGCCTGTCCATCGTTCACTTCTGGGCGCTGATCTTCATCTACATCTGGGCCGGCCCGCACCACCTGCACTACACGGCCCTGCCGCAGTGGGCGCAGACCCTGGGCATGACCTTCTCGATCATGCTGTGGATGCCCTCCTGGGGCGGCATGATCAACGGCCTGATGACCCTGTCGGGGGCGTGGGACAAGCTGCGCACCGACCCGGTGATCCGGATGATGGTGGTCTCCATCGCCTTCTACGGCATGTCCACCTTCGAGGGCCCGCTGATGTCGATCCGCGCGGTCAACTCGCTCAGCCACTACACCGACTGGACCATCGGCCACGTGCACTCCGGCGCGCTGGGCTGGGTCGGCTTCATCAGCTTCGGCGCGATGTACTGCATGGTGCCGTGGCTCTGGAAGAAGGACCGCCTGTACTCGACCAAGCTGGTCGAATGGCACTTCTGGATCGCGACGACGGGCATCCTGCTCTACATCTGCGCGATGTGGGTGTCGGGCATCATGGAAGGCCTGATGTGGCGCGAGTACACGCCGCAAGGCTTCCTGGCCAACAGCTTCGTCGAGACAGTCGCGGCCAAGCATCCTGAAAACGTCATCCGCATGCTGGGCGGTCTCATGTACCTGACCGGCGCGGTGATCATGTCCTACAACCTGTGGCGCACCGTCCGCATGCCGGGAACCGTTCCGGCCAAGGCGAACGACGGCCCCGCCCCCGCGCTCGTCGCGGCTGAATAGGGAGGGTTGCCGTCATGTGGAAACATCACGCCAAACTCGAACGTCACTCGCTGCTCCTGGTGCTGGGCATCCTGATCGTCGTCTCGATCGGCGGCCTGGTGGAGATCACCCCGCTCTTCTACCTGGAGAGCACCATCGAGAAGGTGGACGGCATGCGCCCGTACACCCCGCTCGAGCTGGAGGGCCGGGACATCTACATCCGCGAGGGCTGCTATCTCTGCCACTCGCAGATGATCCGCCCGCTGCGCGACGAGGTGGAGCGCTACGGCCACTACAGCCTGGCCGCCGAGAGCATGTACGACCACCCCTTCCAGTGGGGCTCCAAGCGAACGGGGCCTGACCTGGCCAGGGTGGGCGGCAAGTATTCGGACGCCTGGCACCGGGACCACCTGATCGACCCCCGCTCGGTGGTGCCGGAATCGGTGATGCCGCCCTACGCCTTCCTGGCCAAGAAGGATCTCGACGCCCGCGACATCAAGGCCAAGGTCGAGACCATGACCAGGCTGGGCGTGCCCTACACCCAGGAGATGATCGACAACGCCGAAGCCGACCTTCAGGCCCAGGCCGATCCGTTCTCCGCGGGCGGCACCGCCCTGAAGAAGCGCTACGGCGACAAGGTGCAGCAACGCGACTTCGACGGCGATCCGGACCGGGTCACCGAAATGGACGCGCTGATCGCCTACCTGCAGATGCTCGGCACCCTGGTCGACTTCAAGACGTACCAAGCCGAGAACCCGGAGAACCTGAGATGAGCGGCCTCACCTACGAGATGGTCTCCCGCTTCGTCCAACAGGGCGGGATGATCTACTTCGCCATCATTTTCGCGGTTGGCTGCGCCTACGCGCTCTGGCCCTCCAACAAGGAAGCTTTCAAGCGCCTCGCCCAGCTTCCGCTCGAAGACCATGAGGATGAAAATGTCCGACCGTAAGATCGACGACATCTCGGGCGTCGAGACCACCGGTCACGAGTGGGACGGCATCCGCGAACTGGACAATCCGCTGCCGCGCTGGTGGCTGTGGGTCTTCTACGCCTGCATCGTCGCGGCGATCGTCTACTGGGTGCTGATGCCGGCCTGGCCGGGGATCCATGGCTACACCCACGGCATGCGCGGCGAGTCCGACCGGGCCAACGTGGTCAAGGAGCTGGCCAACCTGCAGACCGTTCGCGGCGCGGGCGCGGCCAAGCTGAAGAACGCCACGCTGGAGCAGATCGAGCAGAACCCCGACCTGCAGGCCTATGCGCTGCAGGTGGGCCAGTCGATCTTCGGCGACAACTGCGCCACCTGCCACGGCGCCGGCGGCACCGGCGGCAAGGGCTACGCCAACCTGCGCGACGACGTGTGGCTGTGGGGCGGCACGCTGGAGGACATCCAGCACACCCTGCAGGTGGGCGTCCGCTCGGACGACCCGAACACGCGGTTCTCGCAGATGCCGGCCTTCGGCAAGGACCAGATGCTGACCTCGCCGCAGATCGACGATCTGACCGAGTACGTGGTGTCCCTGTCCGGCCGCAAGGCCGACGCCAAGGCCGTGGCCCGCGCCGCTCCGATCTTCCAGGAGCAGTGCTCGGTCTGCCACGGGCCCCAGGGCAAGGGCGATCAGAAGGTCGGCGCGCCCGACCTGACCGACGCCGACTGGCTCTACGGGTCCGACCGCGACAGCATCCGCGGCCAGATCTGGAACGGCCGGGGCGGCGTGATGCCGGCCTGGGGTCACCGTTTCGACCCTGAAACCATCAAGGCCCTGGCGGTGTATATTCACGCCAACGCCGGGGGTCAGTAGGTAGTCAAAATGACTGTCGTCATCGACCGGACCAAGCCCAAGGACGCCCAAGGCGAGGAGCATGGGCCGGTCTCTGTGGCCGCCAAGACGCGGGCCAAGGGCGAGACCCACGGCCAGCTCTACCAGGCGCGCCAGCAGATCTATCCGAAGCTGGTCCATGGCCAGTGGCGCAACATCAAGTGGGCGCTGCTGGTCCTGACCCTGACGATCTACTACGTCACGCCCTGGATCCGGTGGCATCGCCCAGGCGGGCTGCCGGACCAGGCCGTGCTCGTGGATTTCACGGGCCGCCGCTTCTACTTCTTCTTCATCCAGCTATGGCCGCAGGAGGTCTACTTCATCACCGGCCTGCTGGTGATGGCGGCCCTGGCGCTCTTCCTGACGACGGCGCTGTTCGGCCGCCTGTGGTGCGGCTACGCCTGCCCGCAGACGGTCTGGACGGACCTCTACATCTATGTGGAGCGGCTGTTCGAGGGCGACCGCAACGCGCGCATGCGCCTGGACGCGGCTCCCTGGTCGTTCAACAAGCTCTGGCGCAAGGTCGGCAAGCACGCCGTGTGGCTGGGCATCGCCTTCGGCACCGGCGGGGCCTGGATCTTCTACTTCCATGACGCGCCGACCCTGATCCGCCAGTTCTGGGTGGGCCAGGCGCCGATGACCGCCTACCTCTCCTGCGCGGTGCTGACGGCCACCACCTATCTCCTGGCCGGCACCATGCGCGAGCAGGTCTGCACCTACATGTGCCCCTGGCCCCGCATCCAGGGGGCCATGCTGGACAAGGACAGCCTGCAGGTCACCTACCGCCGCGATCGCGGCGAGCCGCGCGGCCCGCACAAGAAGGGCGCCTCCTGGGAAGGCCGGGGCGACTGCATCGACTGCAACCAGTGCGTGGTGGTCTGCCCCATGGGCATCGACATCCGCGACGGCGCGCAGCTCGAGTGCATCAACTGCGGCCTGTGCATCGACGCCTGCAACGAGATGATGGTGAAGATCGACCGGCCCAAGGGGCTGATCGCCTACGACACCGACGCGGCGGTGCTGGCGCGCGAGGCCAAGCAGCCGGCGGTCTATCGCCTGCTGCGGGGCCGCACGATCTACTACGCCGTCGCCCTGACCGTGGTCTCGGCGGTGATGCTGTGGGGCTTCCTGAACCGGCCGCAGTTCGAGCTGCACGTGCTGCGCGACCGCAACCCCACCTTCGTGCGCCTGCACGACGGCTCGATCCGTGACGGCTACACCCTGAAGGTCTCCAACCGCACCTTCGAGCCGCATGAGGCGGTGATCAGCTTCACCGGGATCGACGGCGCCAAGCTGCGCACGCCGGGCGAGCAGGCGACCACGGCCGACTTCAAGATCACGCTGGAGCCCAACCAGGTGCGGGCGATCCGCGTGTTCGTCACCGCGCCTGAGGACAGCCTGACCGGGCCGAACATGCCGGGCGCCTTCGAGGTCCATACGGACGGCCAGGTCGTGCAGACCAAGACGGTGTTCCTTTCGGGAGCTGCGAACGAACAATGAGCATGACGGACACCCCTTCGGGCTTTCGCCTGCGCGGCTGGCACGTGCTGGTCATTCTGGTGGCCTTCTTCGGCGTCGTGTCGGCGGTGAACGCGGTGATGATCACCGCCGCCATCGGCACCTTCCCCGGCCAGGTCTCGGTGACGCCCTACGAGGACGGCATCGTCTACAACAAGACCCTGGCGCAGATGGCCTCGCAGGAGCGGCTGGGCTGGCGCGCCGCGGCCAGCGTGGAGGAGGGCGCGGTGATGATCCGCGTCGTCGACCGGCTGGGCCAGCCGGTCGAGGGCCTGCGGCTGAACTGCAAGCTCGAGCGGCCCGCCACCGAGACCGGCCGGCTGACGCCGGCGTTCAAGGAGGTGTCGCCGGGCGTCTACCGGGCCCATCCGGGCGTGACCGCCGGCGCCTGGGACCTGAGCTTCGACGCCACCGACGCCGCCGGCCACAGGTTCGAAGGCCAGCGGAGGCTGATGTGGCCCTGACCTACGGTCTCGCCGGGGCGGACCTGTCCGCCTTCATGCGGCCCCGCGACGACGGCGGCCGCACGCTCGAACTGCTGGTCAAGGGCGCGCGCTGCGCGGGCTGCCTGGCCAAGATCGAGCGGGAGGTGGGCGCGCTGCCCGGCGTGTCGCAGGCGCGGATGAACCTGACCACCGGCAAGCTGGTGGTCGCCTTCGAGGGGCAGGCGGGCGATCCGGTCGCCGTGATCCAGACCCTGGAGCACGCCGGCTATCCGGCCGCGCCCTTCGATCCCGGCCAGGCCCAGGCGGCGCAGGACAAGGAGGGCCGGCGGCTGTCGCTGGCGCTCGCCGTCGCCGCCTTCGGGGCCGGCAACGTGATGATGTTCTCCGTGCCCGTCTGGGCCGGACTGTTCGGCCAGGAGCTGGGGCCGGCCACGCGCGAGGTGATGCAGTGGCTGTCGGCGATCATCGCCGCGCCCTGCGCGATCTTCGCCGGCATGCCGTTCTTCGAGTCCGCCTGGCGCTCGGTGCGCCGCGGCCGGGCCAACATGGACGTGCCGATCTCGATCGCGGTGATCCTGACCCTGCTGATCAGCTTCACCGAGACGATCCTGGGCGGCCGCGACGCCTATTTCGACGCGGCGATCTCGCTCCTGTTCCTGCTGCTGATCGGCCGCTGGCTGGACCACCGGCTGCGCGCCACGGCCCGCAGCGCGGCCTCCGACCTGCTGGCCATGCAGGCGCCCACGGCCGCCGTGGTCGGCGCCGACGGACACGAGCGGGTGACGCCCCTGCGCGAGGTGATGACCGGCGACGTCCTGGTGGTGCGGCCGGGCGAGCGGGTGCCGGTGGACGGGGTGGTGGAGAGCGGAAGCTCGGCCTTCGACAACGCCCTGCTGACCGGCGAGACCGCGCCGGTGGACGTGACCGCGGGCTCGGCCTGCCGGGCCGGGGCGGTGAACCTGAGCGGGACCTTGCGCATCCGCGCCACCGCCCGCTCGGAGGACTCGGCCCTGGCCGAGATCGCCCGGCTGGTGGAGGCCGGCGCCCAGTCGAAGTCGCGCTACGTGCAACTGGCCGACAAGGCCGCGGCGCTCTACGTGCCGGTGGTGCATACGGTGGCCGCCCTGACCTTCGCCGGCGGCTGGGCCCTGGGCCTGGGCCCGCGCGAGGCGCTGCTGCGGGCGGTGACCGTGCTGATCATCACCTGTCCCTGCGCCCTGGGGCTGGCGGTGCCGGCGGTGCAGATCACCGCCTCGGGCCGGCTGTTCCGCAAGGGCGTGCTGGTGAAGTCCGGCGCGGCGCTGGAGCGCCTGGCCGAGGTGGACCAGGTGGTGCTGGACAAGACCGGCGTGCTCACCGAGGGCCGCCCGCGCCTGATCGACGCGCCGGCCAGCGTGGTGGCCATGGCCGCGCCGCTGGCCCGCGCCTCGGCTCACCCGCTGGCCCGCGCGCTCGCCGCCGAGGCCGGGCCCGGACCTTCGGCCGAGGGCGTGATCGAGTTCGCCGGGCAGGGGGTCGAGGGCCTGATCGACGGACGGCGCGCGCGCCTGGGCCGGGCCGTGTTCGTCGGCGCGCCGGCGGGCGAGGCCAGCGAGACCGAGCTGTGGTTCGGCTTCGAGAACGACACCAAGATCCGCCTGCGCTTCACCGACCACCTGCGCGCCGACGCGGCCGAGGCGGTGGAGGCGCTGCGCCGGCGCGGGCTTTCCGTGCGCGTCCTGTCCGGCGACAGCGCCGGGCCGGTCGAGCGGGCCGCCCGCCAAGCGGGGATCGACGACTGGCGCGCGGGCCTGACGCCGGCCGAGAAGGCTGAGGCCGTGGAGGCCGCGACGGCCGCCGGCGGCAAGGTGCTGATGGTCGGCGACGGGCTGAACGACACGGCCGCGCTGGCCAAGGCCCATGCGGCCATGGCGCCGGGCACGGCGCTGGACGCCAGCCAGAACGCCGCCGACCTGATCTTCTCCGGCGAGGAGCTGATGGCCGTGGTCGACGCCATCGACGTGGCCCGCGCGGCCCGCCGCCGGGCCCTGGAGAACTTCGGCTTCGCTGCGGTCTACAACGCCGTGGCCGCGCCCGCGGCGGTGCTGGGGCTGGTCAATCCCTTCGTGGCGGCGCTGGCGATGTCGGGTTCGTCGATCACGGTGACGCTCAACGCGCTTCGCATGCACTTCGCGGGGAGGTCGAAATGAGCATCGTCCTGTTCCTGGCGCCGATCTCGCTGTTCATCGCCGTGGTGGGCCTGGGCGCCTTCTGGTGGACGCTGAAGAGCGGCCAGTACGACGACCCGGCGGGCGACGCCGCGCGCATCCTCATCGACGATCCCGAGGACCGGCCGCTCTAGGCGCCGATCCGGGCTCTCCAAAAAGCTAGGGGCGCCGCGGCGTTTCCGCCGAGGCGCCCCCGCGTGGGCGGACCGATCCCAAGGGGCTCGGATCAGAAGTCCGCCGTCAGGGCGATGGTCACGGTGCGCGGCGCGCCGATGAAGGCGGTCGAGCCGTCCGCGCCAGCCAGGTAGCTCTCGTCCGTCAGATTGTTCACCGTCAGGGTCAGGTCGAAGCCCTTCAGGAGCGGATTGACGGCCTCGCCGGCCACGCCGACGTAGGCGTTGGTAAGCACCACGCTGTCGGCCTTCACCGAGCCGGCTTTGTCGAGGAAGCGCTCGCCGATGTACTTGCTCGACATGCCGGCCTTCCAGACGTCGCCGCGCCAGTCGAGCGAGCCCACGAACATGTGCTTGGGCGAGCCGGCCACCTGGGCGCCTTGGACGATCCCCAGCTCGGCGTCGCGGGCGGCGTCGCCGCTGCCGAGATAGCTCGCGTCGTTGTAGGTGTAGGCGCCCGACAGGCTCAGGCCGTTGGCGAAGGCGTAGGAGGCGGCCGCCTCGAGGCCCTTGCTCTCGATCCCGCCCAGGTTCTGGTAGACGCCGTCAACCTCCGACAGATAGTCGATGCCGGTCACGAAGCCCGAGGGCACGTAGACGATCCGGTTGTCGAACTTGATCTTGTAGAGGGTCAGGTTGGCGCTCAGCGGGCCGCGGGCGATGCGCGCGCCGAGCTCGATGTTGTCGGCCGTCTCGTTCTTCACGGTCTTGACCGACAGGGCGTCGGAGGCGCCCAGGACGCCGCGCGGCACCGCCGCGTAGTTCTGCGAGAAGCCGGCGAACAGCACCACGCCGTCCATCGGGGTCTGGTAGGCCACGCCCGTGGAGATCAGCGGGTCAGACTGCGAGTTCAGGCTGATGTGGAACTTGTCGTTCATCAGCTCCTGGCGGCTCTGGTCGATGAAGAACTGCTTGACCCCGATCCGCGCGGTGAGGGGGCCGACCACCGCCACGTCCTCGACGTAGTACATGGTCTCGTCGGTCTCGTAGTCGGTGCTGTACTGGATCCAGTAGGGGTTGTCGGCGAAGGCGTAGCCGATGCGCGTGTCGATCAGCTTGTGCCAGTCGCGGGTGGAGTTGGACTTGCCGTGCTCCAGCCACAGGCCGCCGCGCAGGGTGTTGTCGACCTGGCCGAAGACGTGGCGCCACTCGGCGTCGGCGGTCACCCCGTAACGGCGGTTGCGGTAGTGGGTGTGGCGGTAGGACTGCACCGCCAGGGAGTCGGAGGCGTAGCAGGTCGGGTCGTACTCGGCCGGGATGCCCGCCGTGCCGGCGCAGCCGGGGATCATCGTCGCCGTGGCCCCGGTCGGGGTGACGAAGTAGATCTTGCCCAGGGCCGAGCCGCCGAGGATCGTCGTGCCGCTGAGGAACTCGGTGTTGGGCGCCGAGCCATTGTCGGTGACGTCGACCAGGTAGGGCGGCAGCCAGTCGCCGCGGCCGTTCATCATGTGGCCGTAGCCGGTGAGCGTGACCTTGACCTCAGCCACGTCGAACTTGCCGCGCAGGTAGGCGAAGGTGTTGTCGCGCAGGGCCCGCGAGCCGGAGCGGTAGGCCTGGTCGATGTAGGGAACGCCCGTCCAGGTTCCGGTCAGGCGGTCCCAGCCGGGGTTTTCCGCGAACTGCTCGGGCGAGATGCTGCTGTATTCGGACTCGTCGGCGTTGTCGTAGGACAGGTAGCCGGTGAGGTCGACGCCGGCGAAGCGGCTGACGATCTTGGCCGCGGCGTGGTCGCGGGTGGTCTTGCCCGAGCCGTCGATCCAGTCGCTGTTGCGCGCCGAGGAGGCGCTGATCCAGGCGTAGGTGTCCGGGGCGATCTCGCCGGTGTCGAGGCGCACGTAGTACTTGCGCGCGTCGTAGTCGCCGCCCGCGACCGTCACGCGCACGCGCTGCTCGTGCTCCGGATCAGAGGTGACGTAGTTGAGCGTGCCGCCCAGGGCCTCGTTCGAGCGCGAGGCGATGTCGGCGGTGCCCTGCGAGACCTCGACGGTCTTCAGGTCGAGCACGTCGATGTAGCGGTTGGCCTTGGAGCCGCCGCCGTAGCCGGAGCCGCCGTTGGGCAGGCCGTCGATGGTGGTGCCGATCTGCTGTTCGTCACGGTTGGAGACGAAGCCGCGCATGGTGATCGACGTGCCCCAGTCGGACGAGCCGAAGGTGTCGGCCTCGGTGACCAGCACGCCGGGCAGTTCGTTCAGCACGTCGTTGGCGCTGGAGAGGGCCGATTGCCGCTCCATCATCGGCTGCTGGACCACCGAGCTCGCATAGACTTCCTGCGCGCCGGTCACCACCAGCTCGTCGACCGTTCCGGCGGTCGCGTCGGCCCCCGCGCCGTCCGCAGCGCGCGCCTGCGCGCCGGCCAGACTCAGGGCGACCACGGCCGCCCCCATCATCCACTTGTTCATCCCCGTCTCCTTCAGCGGCCCGCTCTCTCAGGCGCGGGGGGACCGCTAGCGACGGCGCACGACAGACATGTGACAGCATGACTGGATCAGCGTGAATTATGTGGGTTTATGTGGGATTCCCACAGGCCCGTGTTGCCGACCGCACACGGGTGAGCTAGAGCGCGCTCGAACGGGAGGCGCCGGTGGCGGCATGACTCAGCTCGATCGGCTGGCCGAGATTCTCGACCTGCTGCAGTCCAGGGGCGCCTGCGCCATCGGCGAACTGGCGCTCAAGTTCGGCGTGTCCGAGGAAACCATCCGCCGCGACGTGCGGCGCCTGGAGGCGAGCGGGCGGGCCTACAAGGTGCACGGCGGAGTGCGGCTGCCCGACAACCTGTTCGAGGCGCCCTACCAAATCCGCATGAACGAGAACGCCGAGGCCAAGCGGCGGGTGGCGGCCCAGGCCGTGCGCCTGGTCGAGGACGGCATGACCGTGATGATGGATTCCGGCAGCACGACCTTCTGGACCGCCAAGGCGCTGGTGCGGCCGCGGAACCTGACCATCGTGACGAATTCGCTGGAGGTCGCGCGCGAAGTGCTGGGGCGCGACAACAACCGGCTGTTCTTCGCCGGCGGGGAGGTCAACGTCGACCACCGCGCCGCCTTCGGCGCCGACGCCGTCGCCTTCGCCGGGCGCTTCGTGCCGGACATCGCCTACCTGTCCATCGGCGCGATCGACGCCGAGCGGGGCTTCCTGGACTTCCACGTGGACGAGGCCCAGTTCAAGCGCTCGCTGCTGGCGGATGCGCGACGGGTGGCGGTGGTGGCCGACCACAGCAAGTTCGGCCGCGTGGGCGCGGTGCACACGGCGAGCTTCGCGCAGGTGGACGACCTCATCGTCGACGAGGAGCCGCCCGCCGATATCCGCGCGGCGGCCGAGGCCGCCGGGGTGCGCGTGCACGTCGCCGGCTGAGCCTCGCGGCAGGGTGAACGCGGGTTGATCTAGATCAGCGCGTTCGAAGCGCGCCGAAGCGATTGTGGCGGCCTCAATCCGGAGGAGCGCCTTGTCCGTCGTCGTGCCCTTGAAAGCCCACACGAGCGCGCTGATGGCGCTGGTCGACAAGTACGACGGCCGCGTTCCGCGCTACACGAGCTATCCCACCGCCGTGCAGTTCACCCCGGAGGTGGACGCCGAAACCTACGGGCGGTGGCTGTCGGAGCTGCCGGCCGACGAGGCGGTTTCGCTCTACGTCCACGTGCCGCTCTGCGCGCGGCTGTGCTGGTACTGCGGCTGCAACACCCGCGCGGTGAACCGCCCCGAGGCGGTGAGCGATTATGTGACCCATCTGGTGCAGGAGCTGGCGTTGGCCGAGCCGGTGCTGCCGGGCCGCCTTCGGGCCAGCGCCCTGCACCTGGGCGGCGGCACGCCCAACATGCTGAGCCGCGAGGACATGCGCGTGCTGTTCGAGGCGGTGCGCCACGTCTTCCGCCTGGAGGCCGGCGCCGAGATCGCCGCCGAACTCGACCCGGCGGTGCTGACCGAGGACTGGGTGAAGGCGGCCGCCTATCACGGCCTGAACCGCGCGAGCCTGGGCGTGCAGAACTTGTCGCCCAACGTGCAGGCCGCGGTGAACCGGCCCGAGCGCTTCGAGGACATCGCCCGCTGCGTCGGCTGGCTGCGCGCGGCCGGCGTGCGCTCGGTGAACCTGGACCTGATGTACGGCCTGCCCGAGCAGACGGTGGCCAACACCCTGTCGACGGTGCACCAGGTCATCGCCCTTCGGCCCGAGCGGATCGCCCTGTTCGGCTACGCCCACGTGCCCTGGATGAAGGCGCACCAGCAGCTCATCGATGAGAAGGCGCTGCCGGGCCCGGCCGAACGGCTGGAGCAGAGCGAAGCCGCCGCCGAGCTCCTGGCCATGGAAGGCTATGTGCGCATCGGCCTGGATCACTTCGCCCTGCCGGGCGACGAGCTGGCGATCGCCCAGGCCGAGGGCCGGCTGCACCGCAACTTCCAGGGCTACACCACCGATACGGCGGGCACGCTGCTGGGCTTCGGCGCCTCGGCGATCAGCTCGCTGCCGCAGGGGTTCACCCAGAACAACGCCCAGGAGCTGGGCTGGCGCAAGGCGGTGAACGAAGGCCGCGCGCCGGTCGTGCGCGGCGTGGCGCTGAGCGAGGACGACCGCTGGCGCGGCGAGATCATCGAGCGGCTGATGTGCGACCTGCAGGTCGATCTGGCCCAGGTGAGCGCGCGCCACGGCCGCGACTGGCGCACGCTCGAGGCCGAGGTCGCCGGCCTGGCGCCGATGACCCGCGACGGTCTGCTCACCATCGAAGGGCCGAAGCTCTTCGTCACCGAGACGGGGCGGCTCCTGGTCCGCACCATCTGCGCGGCGTTCGACGCCTATTACGCGCCGGAGGCCCAGCGTCACTCCAAGGCGCTGTGATGGTCGACCGGATCCTGGTGATCAACGGCCACCCCGATGCGCGCTCCGAACGGCTCTGCTCGGCGCTGGCCGACGCCTATGTGCGCGGCGCGCACCGGGCCGGCCACGAGGTGCGCCGCATCGACGTGGGCCAGCTCGATTTTCCGCTGATCCGCTCGCAGGCCGACTTCACGCAGGGCGCGCCGCCGCCGGTGGTCGCCGAGGCGCAGGCCTCGCTGAAGTGGGCCAACCACCTGGTCTTCATCTTCCCCCTGTGGATCGGCGGGCCGCCGGCCCTGCTGAAGGGCTTCCTGGAGCAGGTGTTCCGCTACGGCGTGGCGCTGTCCGGCTCGGACAGCCACGTCCAGGGCCTGCTCAAGGGCCGTTCGGCGCGGATGATCGTCACCATGGGCATGCCGGCGGCGGTGTTCCGCCTGGTGTTCGGCGGCTATGGGCTGAAGAGCCTGACCCGGGGCCTGCTGTGGATCAGCGGCGTCGGCCCGATCCGCAGCACCGTCCTGGGCGGCGTCGAAGCGGTGGCGCCGTCGCGCCGCGAGGGCTGGCTGCGCAAGGTGGAGGCGCTGGGCGCGTCGGCGTCCTGAGCGCGGCGGGCGAAGCCGGACACGGGCGAAGCCGGATTCAGGAAGCCGAGGCCAGGGCGGTGTGGATCTCGCCCAGCAAGGCGTCGCCCAGCAGGGGCTTTTCGACGATCTTGGCGTGCGCGTGTTCGGCGCCCAGGCGCACGGTCAGCCGCGGATGGCTGGTGATCAGCAGGGCGGGCAGGTTTACCCCGCGCCGGCGCAGCTCGGTCAGGGCGGCGAGGCCGTCCATGCCTCCAAGGTTGTAGTCGAGCACCAGGCAGGCGCGGGAGGTGGGCAGCTTGGCGGCCAGCAGCTCTTCGCCGCTCTCGCAGGCCTCGACCTGGTAGCCTTCGATCTCCAGCGAGAACTTCAGCGCCGTGCGCAGCGCCGTGTCGTCGTCGACGAGCACTACGGTCGGGCGTGGGGGCAGGGCCTGCAACATGACCCTGATGCTAGGGCGCCCCTCGCGGGGCTCATTGATCCAGCGCAACCCGGCCCTTGCGACAACCGGCGCTGATCCAATGGGTTAGTCGACGCGCACCCCGGCCAGCAGCGCCATGCGGACCAGTTCCGACAGATTGGCCGCGCCGGTCTTGGTCATGACGTTGGCGCGATAGACCTCGACCGTGCGCGGGCTGATGCCCAGCTCCAGCGCGATCACCTTGTTGGCCTTGCCCGCCACCACGCCCATGAACACCTCCTCCTCGCGCGGCGAGAGCGCGGCGACGAGGGCTTCGAATCGGCGGGTCTCTTCGGTGTCGCGGGTCTCGGTCCCGCCGCCTGCGGTCGGCGCGGGCGCCTTGAGCGCCGACTGGATGGCGCCCAGCAGGGCGTCGTCGCTGAACGGCTTTTCGAGGAAGTCGATGACGCCGGCCTTCATCGCCTGCACCGCCAGGGGCACGTCGCCGTGGCCGGTGATGACGATGACCGGCAAGGTCACGCCGCGCTCCTTCAGGCGCTGCACCAGCTCCAGCCCGCTCATCTCCGGCATGCGCACGTCGGTGACGATGCATCCCTCGGTGAGGCTCTGGGCCTGCTCCAGGAACTCGGCGGCCGAATCGTAGGTGCGGGCCGGCAGGCCCGCGGTGTCGAGCAGAAAGGCGAGCGACTCGCGCATGGCGTCGTCGTCGTCGATCACATGCACTACGGTCTCAGTCACCAGCCGCCAGGTCTCCCGCAGGCACGGCGGGCAGGGTGAAGCGGAACACCGCGCCGCCGCCGTCATTCGGCTCGACCCAAATCCGCCCCCCATGGGCCTCGATGATCGTGCGCGAAATCGACAAGCCTACGCCCATACCTTGTTGCTTGGTCGTGATGAAGGGCTGGAAGAGCTGATCGCGGATTTTCTCGCTGACGCCCGGACCGGTGTCGGCCACGGCGGTTTCGACCATGTCCTCGCCCACCGGGCGGGCGGTGACGAGCAGATCGCGGCGCGGCGACTCCTCCATGGCGTCGACCCCGTTGCGCATCAGGTTCAGCAGCACCTGCTGAATCTGGACCTTGTCGGCCAGCACCCGGTCCACCCGCGGGTCGATGGACATGCGCAGGCGCACGCCGTGCTCCTTGGCGCCGACCATGGCGAGCGCGGCGGCCTCCTCGATGAGCTGCGGCATGCTCTCGATGCGCCGCTCGCTCTCGCCCTTGGCCACGAAATCGCGCAGCCGGCGGATGATCTGGCCCGCGCGCAGGGCCTGTTCGCCGGAGTTGGCCAGGGCCGACTTCACCTTCTCCAGGTCGGGCGACGGCTGGTCCAGCAGGCGCACGCTGCCCTTCATGTAGTTGGCGATGGCCGACAGGGGCTGGTTGAGCTCGTGCGCCAGGGCCGAGGCCATTTCGCCCATGGCCGTGAGCCGCGAGACGTGGACCAGCTCGGACTGCAGATCCTGCATCCGCCGCTCGGTCTCCTGGCGCTCGGACAGGTCGCGCACGAAGCCGGTGAAGTAGCGTCCCTCGGCCGACTTCAGCTCGCCCACCGCCAGCTCCATGGGGAAGGTCGAGCCGTCGCGCCGCTCGCCGACCACCACCCGGCCGATGCCGATGATGCGCCGCTCGCCGGTGGTCATGTAGCGACCGATGTAGCTGTCGTGCGCGCCGCGATAGGGCTGGGGCATCAGGATGCTGACGTTGCGCCCGATCACCTCCTCGGTCTTCCAGCCGAACATGCGCTCGGCCGCGGCGCTGAACGATTGCATCACGCCGCGCGCGTCGATGACGATCATGGCGTCCGGCACGGTGTCGAGGATGAGCTGCAGGTGCGCCTCGCGGGCGCGCAGGTGGTCCAGCAGGTTCGCCGCGCGCTCGTTCGACCGCTTCGAGCGCTCGCCGAGCACCGACATCACCAGGCCGAGCGTCACGTAGACGGCCAGGCTCACCAGCTCCGCCGGCTGGGCCAGCGCGTCGCCGCCGCCGAACGTCAGGCTGGCGACGCCGCCCAGCACCACGGCCACGAGGCCCGGCCCGAGTCCGCCCCAGATCGCCGAGACGAACACGGCCGGGATGAACAGCACGAACAGGGCCGCGTCGTGCATCCACGGCGCGACGGCCAGGCGCGCGATCGCCGCCGCGCCGGTCGCGACCAGGGCCAGCAGGTAGCCGAAGAACGCCGAGCGGGGAGGGCGCGGCTCGCGCGCCGCCAGGGGCGTCGCCGTCACTGGACGGCCGGCTCAGGCTCGAAGCGCACGACCACCCGCACCAGGCGCGGGTCCTCCGAGGTGTGGCGCTTGAAGCCCACCGCGTCGGTCAAGGTCAGCATGCGGTCGTTGTCGCTCATCACGTCTCCCCAGACGCAGCTCAGATTACGGCGGCGCGCGTATTCGACAATGGATCGAAGCAGGGTGCGCCCCAGCCCCTGCTTCTGATGATCCGTGCGGACGAACAAGGCGAATTCGCCGGCCTCGCCCTCGGGATCGGCGATGACGCGGGAGACGCCGACGATCGCGTCCTGCTCGTCGACGGCGACGATCGCCATCTCGCGGTCGTAGTCGATCTGGCTGAGGCGGGCGGCCAGGGCGTGGGGCAGGGTGCGCAGGCCCCCGTGGAAGCGCAGGCGCACGTCCTCGGCCGAGGAGCTGGCCACCAGATGCTCCAGCCCGGGCGCGTCGTCCGGCCGGATCGGCCGCACGGTGACCTTCTCGCCGGAGTCCAGGGTGAGCGTGGCCTCCAGGTCCGACGGATAGGGGCGGATGGCGAAGCGCGCCTTGGGCTGGGCCAGGCGGATGCGCGCGTCGAGCGCCAGGACGCCGTGCTCGTCGGCCAGCAGCGGATTGATGTCCAGCTCGGCGATCTCGGGAATGTCGATGGCCAGCATGGACAGGCGCTCAAGCACCTCGGCCACCAGGTCCTCGTCGACGGCGTCGCGGTCGCGGAACGCCTTGAGCAGGCGCGAGACGCGGGTGCGGCCGATCATCTCGTGGGCCAGCACGCGGTTGAGCGGCGGCAGGCCCACGGCCCGGTCCTGCATCACCTCCACGGCGATGCCGCCGGAGCCGAACAGCACGATGGGGCCGAAGGTGGGGTCCACCGCCAGGCCGGCGATCAGCTCGCGGGCGTGCGGCCGCTCGGCCATCGGCTGGATCAGGAAGCCGCCGAGGCGCGCCTCGGGCGCGGCCTGGGTGACGCGGGCCAGCATGGCGTGGGCGGCGATCTCCACCGCCTCGGCGTCGGCCAGGCCCAGCACCACGCCGCCCACGTCGGACTTGTGGCTGATGTCGGCCGAGCGGATCTTCAGCGCGAAGGGCCCGCTCATGCTGCGCGCGAGCCTGGCGGCCTCGGCGGGCGTGTCCGCCACCGCGTTGCGCACCACCGGCACGCCGTAGGCCTCCAGCACCGCCTCGGCCTCCAGCGGGGTCAGGGTGTCGCGCTGCTCGGCCAGGGCCGCGTCGACCACCTGGCGCGCCCGCTCGCGCTCGGCCGCCTGGGGGCTGGCCGGCGGCGTCTGCAGCAGGAGTTCCTGGTTCCGGTGGTGGTCGACCATGTGCATGAAGGCGCGCACGGCCTCGTCCGGGGTCTCGTGGGTGGGAAAGCCGTGCTCGCTCAGGAGCCGGCGGGCCGGCGCGGCGTTGGTCTCGCCCAGCCAGCAGGTCAGGATCGGCCGGCGCACGCGGCCCTTGGGCCGGCTCTCCAGCACCTTGACCACCGCCTCGGCCGCCGCCGTGCTGTCGGCCACGGCGGTGGGGCAGTTGAGGATCAGCAGCGCCTCGGCGTTCTTGTCGGCGAGCACGGTCTCCAGCGCGGCGGCGTAGCGCTCGGGCGGGGCGTCGCCGATGATGTCCACCGGATTGCCGTGCGACCAGGCGGCGGGCAGCACGCCGTCGAGGGCCTCGATGGTCTCCGGCGCCAGGTCGGCCAGGCGCCCGCCGTGGGCGGAGAGCGCGTCCACCGCCATCACGCCCGCCCCGCCGCCGTTGGTGAGGATGGCCAGGCGCTCGCCGCGCACCCAGGCGCCGGCGCCCAGGGTGTCGACCGCATCGAACAGCTCGCGCAGCTCGCCGACGCGCAGCATGCCGGCCCGCCGGATGGCCGCGTCGTAGACGGCGTCGGAGCCGGCCAGCGCGCCGGTGTGGGAGAAGGCCGCCTTGGCGCCGGCGGCGCTGCGTCCGGACTTGATCACCACCACCGGCTTGGCGCGCGAGGCGATACGGCCGGCGGTCATGAACTTGCGCGCGTCGGTGATGCTCTCGACGTAGAGCACGATGGCCTTGGTCGCGCGGTCGAGCGCCAAGTAGTCGAGCACGTCGCCGAAATCCACGTCGGCCATGTCGCCGAGCGTGACCACGTGGGAGAAGCCGATGCCGCGCCCCTGAGCCCAGTCCAGCGCCGCGGCGGCGATCGCGCCGGACTGGGCCACCAGGGCGATGTCGCCGGCCTTGGGCGTGAGCTGGGCGAAGCTGGCGTTGATCCCGCGCGCCGGCGAAATGAAGCCCAGGCAGTTGGGCCCGACGACGCGCAGCAGGTGCGGCCGCGCCGCGTCCAGCAGGCGCTGGTGCAGGCCCTGATCGGAAAAGCCGGCGCTGATCACCACCGCCGCGCGGCAGCCGCGCGCGCCCAGCTCGGCGACGATGTCCGGCACGGTCGGCGCGGGTGTGGCGATCACCGCCAGGTCCGGGGTGACGGGCAGGTCGGCCACCGACTTGTAGGCCAGCGCCGAGCGGACGGCCTCGGCGTGGGGATTGACCGGCAGCACCGGCCCGGCGAAGCCGTTCTCCAGGAGGTTGCGCGCCAGCACCTCTCCCACCGAGCCCGGCGTGTTGCTGGCGCCCACCAGCGCGATCGCCGCAGGCTCGAACAGAGCATGGAAGTTCCGTGTGGTCATCTTCGGGCTCCTTGGGCGCGGAAGAAATCCAAAGGGCGCGTCGCGGCCATGATCAACCTCAAAACGATGGGGCCGCCGCCGAGGCTATCATCGCGCGGTGCATGATAGTTTGACGCCAAGGAGCCTGTGATGTTCGCCATGAGCCTGAGCCGTCCGGGCGAGCCCCTGCGGGCCGAGACCCGGCCCGATCCCGAGCCCGGGCCGGGCGAGGTGCGCCTGCGGGTGAGGGCCTGCGGCGTCTGCCGCACCGACCTGCACATCGTCGACGGCGAGCTGGAGCCGCAGCGCTCGCCCATCGTGCCGGGCCACGAGATCATCGGCGTGGTCGACGCGATCGGGCCGGGCGTGTCCGGCGTGGAGCTGGGCGCGCGCGTCGGCGTGCCGTGGCTGGGCGCGACCTGCGGAACCTGCCGCTATTGCCGCGACGGCGAGGAGAACCTGTGCGACGCGCCCGGCTTCACCGGCTGGACCCGCGACGGCGGCTATGCGGACGTGGTGGTGGCCCGCGCCGACTACGTCTTCCCCGCGCCCGAGGGGCTGAGCGACGCGGAGGCCGCCCCGCTGATGTGCGCGGGCCTGATCGGCTATCGCGCCTGGCGCATGGCCGAGCAGGCGCGGCCGGTGAAGCGGCTGGGGCTCTACGGCTTCGGCGCGGCGGCGCACCTTCTGGCGCAGCTCGCCATCCACCAGGGCCAGGAGATCTACGCCTTCACCCGCTCGGGCGACGCGGCCGCCCAGGGCCTGGCCCGCGAGCTCGGCTGCATCTGGGCCGGCGGCTCGGACGAGGCGCCGCCGCAGGAGCTGGACGCGGCGATCATCTTCGCCCCGGTGGGCGCGCTCGTGCCCGCGGCCCTGCGCGCGGTGCGCAAGGGCGGCACGGTGGTGTGCGGCGGCATCCACATGAGCGACATCCCGAGCTTTCCCTACAGCATCCTGTGGGAGGAGCGGCGGGTGGTCTCGGTGGCCAACCTCACCCGGCGCGACGCCCTGGAATACCTGCCGCTGGCGGCCAAGGCCGGCGTGCGGCCGCAGGTGAAGCTCTACGCCCTGGGCGACGCCAACACCGCGCTGAACGACCTGCGGGCCGGCGCCTTCGCCGGCGCGGCCGTGCTGACGCCCGACCTCGGCGACTGAGCGCGGCGCAAAAAAGAGCCCCGCCGAGGGGGACGGCGGGGCCAAGCAGCAAGGTGCGGGGAGGAACCGCGCCTCAATGGCTGAGAAGCACGAACCGGTCGGCCATGTTCAGGAGGTCTCGGGTCACGCCGCCCAGGACCCATTCCTGCAGGCGGCTGTGGCCATAGGCGCCGGCGACCACCAGATCGGCGTCGATCGACACGGCCTCGTTGAAGATTTCGCCGCAGATGTCTTCCTCGTGCTTGGGCGTGACCACCTTGGCCTTGGCCGGCACGCCGTGGCGCGCCAGGGCGGCGGCGACGTCGTTCACCTGGAACTCGACGGCGGTGGTGTCGGTCTCCAGCGTGGCGCCCAGCACGGTGACCCGCTCGGCGCGCTTGAGGAAGGGCATGGAGTCGGAGAGCGCCCGGCGCGCCTCGCGCGTGTCCTTCCAGGCCAGCACGACGCCCTTGGCCTGCAGCCGCCCGCCGGTGGGCGGCGCCACCAGCACCGGGCGGCCGGCGTTGACGGCCAGCTCGCCGGTGTCGACGATGCGGTAGATGTCGATGGTTCCGCGCGGCGCGCCGCCGGCCACGATCAGGTCGGCCGCGCGGGCGGCGCGGGCCATGGCCTGGGTGGGGATGTCCTGGGAAATGCGCCACTCGTTGGACAGGCGTCCGGCCTTGGCGCGGAAGGCGGCCTCGGCGGCGGCGGCGTTGACCTCGATCGCCGAGCGCATGGCCACGATCATGTCGCCCTGGGCGAAGCCGTAGGGGTCGGCGAAGCCGAGCGGCGGCAGCGCCTCGGCGCCCAGGCCGATCAGGTGGGCGCCGAAGTCGCCCGCTACGTCCACGGCGCTTTGCAGGCGCAGCACCGCTTCCGCGTCCGGCTGGACGTGGGTGAGGATCGTCTTGTAGGTCATCACGCGCTCCCTTTACGCAGGCCTTGGACTACTCGGCCAGGCGGGCCAGCGCGGCGTCGTTGCAGATCTTGAAGTGGCGGCAGCCCTCGAACTCGATGATCGCCTGGTTCTGCAGCTTGGAGATGGTGCGCGACACCGTCTCGATGGTCAGGCCCAGGTAGTCGGCGATGTCCTGGCGGCTCATCGGCAGGTCGCCGGAGCGGCCCTTGCCGCGGCGGGTGATGTCGGACAGGAAGCTGGCGACCTTCTCGAAGGCGCTCTTGCGGCCCAGCAGCATCACGTGCTCGTGGGCGCGTTCCAGTTCGCGGGTGGTGGCTTCCCAGACCACGCGGGCCAGGGCTTCCTCGTCGGCCTGGGTGCGCAGGGCCGATTGCTTCAGCACCTGGACCACGCAGTCGGTGAGGGCCTCGGCGCTGTAGCGATGCTCGTCGCCGGGCTCCAGGCCGAAGATGTCGCCCGGGTAGTAGAAGTCGCCCACCTGGCGGCGGCCGTCGCTCATCAGGCGCGAGGTGCGCACCACGCCGGAGACGACGCGGTAGATGAGATCGGCTTCCTCGTCTTGAGCGTAGATCTCCTCGTCCTTGGCGAAGGCCATCTTCACGCCCAGGCGTTCGATGGCGTCGGCGCAGGTGTCGACGGCGTGTTGGGCGGAAGAGGAGTGCAGGGGATAGGCCAAGGACATCGGGTGAGCCTCCAGTGCTGTCCCCTAATGCCTAGGCCCCTCGCGCCGATGGAGAAATTCGGGTCGGCGCCTTAAGTAGACCCCCGCTACGTACTCATACGGAGGCGTTCGGACCGAAGCGTTCGGCCACCGCCGCGTCGATCCGGCCCATGATCGCCGAGAAGGCTTCGTCGGTCATGTTGGGGATCACGCCGCCCTCGTGCACGTGGTCGACCACGGTCATGCCGCACACGGCGGCCACATGCCGGTCGAACAGGGTCATCAGCGCCTCGTAGGCGCCGGTCGAATGCACCCAGCGCTCCGGCGCGCCGGAGGTGGTGAAGCTGATCATCTTGCGGCCTTCCAGCAGGCCGCTGGTGCCGCCGTAGACCGCCTCGAAGCCGAAGCCGATGCTGAAGACGCGGTCCACGTAGCCCTTGATCATCGCCGGCGGGGCGTTGAACCAGAAGGGGTAGACGAAGGCGAAGACGTCGGCGTCGGCGATCGCCTCGCGTTCGGCGACGATGTCCGGCGCCGGGCCGAAGTGGTCGCCCACAGGCAGCTCGCCGGCCTTCAGCCGAGGGTCGAAGTCCATCCTGTAGAGATCGCGCAGCACGCTGGTGTGGCCGAGCTTTCCGACCGCCTCGATGTAGCGGTGGGCGACGGCCAGCGCCAAGCTGTGCTCGCTGGGGTGGGCGACGATGACGGCGTGTTTCATGACGGGCCTCCGAGCGCACGATAGGGCGCCCGAAGCGGGCGTCCTTGACCCTGGTCATGTCAAGCGTAAGCGCGACCCTAGAGGTACTTCAGAAGGCTCAGCGACGAGAGCCGGCTGATCGTCGAATAGAGCGTCTCGAGCTGGGTCTGCTGCTGGGTGACCTTGACCGCCGCCTCGGCCAGGTCGACGCCGTTCAGGTCGCTGGACAGGCCGTCGAGGATGTCGATCTTGGCGGTGTTGTGGTCGATGCGGTCCTGCAGGGCGCTCACCCGCGCCGACAGGCCCTCCTGCAGCGTGCCGAGGCCGGAGATGGATTCCTGCACCAGGTCATAGGCTTGTTGCGCCACGTCGGCGTCGCTGGGCGACGCCTTGAGCAGGGTGAGGGCGCGCGCGAGCTTCTCGAACGCCGGATCGTCGGCCGTGACCGATATCTCCACTGTCGAGCCGTCCGAGGCGGTGTAGGTGCGCGCCTTGGCCGTGCCCTGGTAGTAGCCGGTGTCCGAGGCCGTGGGATCGGCCGTGGGGTCGTAGCCGGCGTCGGAGAAGTCGACGGCGTCCCCGTCGAGCGCCTCGCCGGAGAACAGCGAAATCCCGCCGAGGTCGGCGTTCATCATCGACTGCAGATCCTCCAGCCACTGGCTGGCGTAGGTCGAGACCAGCTCGGAATCGTCGCTGGAGCCGCTGTTCAGGGCCGAAAGCTGGCTGAGGATGGTGGTCGCCAGGTCGGAGATGTCGCCCACCGCCGAATAGGCGCCCTGGGCGAAGCTCTGGGCGTCGGTGGCCGCGGCGTTGTCGGCGGTCAGGCGCGCAGACTGGGAGTTCAGGCGCAGCAGCCGGGCGGCGTCCGCGCCCAGGCCGCCGAGCGAGCTGGATTTCACCCCCGAGGCTTCCTGGTCCTGCACCTTGGCCATGTCGGCCTGCACCTTCAGGCTGGCCGTGATCATCTGCTGGGTGTGGGCGAAGGTGGCGATGCGGCTGACGGACATGGTCTCAGTTCACCATGGACATGAGCGTGTCGAAGAGATCGCGCGCGACGGAGATCATCTGGGCGTTGGCCTCGTACTGGGCCTGGTACTGGGTGAGCAGGGCGGTCTCCTCGTCGAGGTTGACCGCCGTCTGGTTCTCCAGCCGCGTCTTGGCGTAGTCGTAGACGCTCTGGGCCGTGTCCGCGTCGGAGGAGGCCTGGGAGATCTTGGTGGCCGCCGACGAGACGAAGCGGGCGGCGTAGCCGGCGATGGTGGAGCTCTGGGCGGCGAAGTCGCCGGCGGCGGGGAAGTCCTGCGTCGCCGACAGGAGCGACTGCAGGGCCGTGACCGTGGTGGTGTCGCCCGAGGCCAGGCCGATGTCGCCGGCGGCCAGGGCGGAGTCCGCGCTCAGCACGCCGGTCGGCAGGCGGCTGGAGTCGGCGCTGATCGTCGATGAGAGCGCGATGTCTGCGGCGCTGGAGCCGCTCAGCAGGTCGTTGAAGCCGAAGTAGCTGGAGAAGTCGTCGCTGTCCGCGCCCACGCTGGAATCGAGGGCGCCGAGCGAGACGCCGTTGGCGGAATCGTCGGCGCTCAGCACCAGCTTGCCGTCGGCCGAGATCGAGGCGGACAGGCCGTCGACCGCGTCCAGCGCGCTCACCAGGTCGCCCATGGTGGAATAGGCGGATAGGTCGATGTCCTGGGTGGAGACCACGGTCCCGGAGGAATCCAGCACGGCCACGCGCACCGAGCCGGTGGCGCTGAAGGCGTCGGACGCCGCCACCGTCGTGCTGCTGCTCAGGGTGTCGGGCGGCGGATAGGCGGTTCCCTGGTTGGCGACGGTGTTCACCTGGTCGATCAGGCTGGCCGCCAGGGCGTCGAGCTTGGCCTGTTCGTCGGGCAGGATGTCGTCGCGCAGCGAGATCAGCCCGCCGAGTTGGCCGCCGGTCAGCGAGGTCGTGACGTCCTTGCCGTTGAGATAGATGCCGGAGATGGCGCCCGGATAGCTCGTCGAGGCGTCCAGGGTGCTGGAGGCGGTGTAGGACAGGCTGGCCGCCGTGGTCCCGACCAGGAGGTCGCCGCTGGGGGCGTAGACCATCACCCGGTTGTCGGAGTTGGTGTAGTAGGACACCCCCATCAGGTTCGACAGGGTCTCCAGCGCCGTGTCGCGCTGGTCCTCCAGGTCGGTCAGGTCCTGGCCCGTGGCGCCGCCCTGGGCGATCTGGTCGTTCAGGCTGGCGATGGTGGAGAGCTGGCTGTTGATCTGGTCGACGGTGTCGGCGATCGACTTGTTGGCCTCGGTGCGCAGCGACTGGATCTCGTCGGAGGTGTCGCTCAGGCTGGAGACCACCGCGCTCAGGGCCGAGACGGCCGAGGACTTCTCGGCGCTGCTGGTGGGCGAGCTGGCCAGCCCCGAAAGCGCCGTGGCGTAGGCGTCCAGGAGGCTGGAGAGGTCGTCGCCGCCGTCGGTCGTGCCGAGCGCGGCGTCGTACGACTGCATGTACTCGTCGATCACGCTGGTGCGGCCGGCCTCGGCCGCCTTGGCGATCATCGTCTTGGACAGATAGCTGTTGGTGACGCGGCCGACGGTCCCCTCGGTCAGGGCCAGCACGGTGGTGTTGGCCGTCGCCGAATAGGTCTTGCGGCTGATGGAGGTGTCGCTCGCATTGGCGATGTTCGTGTCGGTGATCGAGATCGCGTACTGCGTCTTGATCAGCGCCGCCGAGGCCGAGGAGATGATCGAGTTGAGCGACATGGCCGGTCAGTCCCGCCGGCGCGTGGGCGCGTAGCGGGCGTGCGCCTGCAGGCCCTGGTTCAGCGACAGGATCGCCGCGCGCTCCGCGCGCATGTCCTCGTCCAGCTGCTCGATGCGCTCGGTGAGCCCGCGATGCAGGTCGTTCAGCGCCGACAGGAGCAGGAGCCGCTGGTCGCCGGAGACGGCGGCCAGGCGGTCGGCGATCTCGCGGGCGATGGCGCGCGCCTCTTGCGGCGTGGCGATGAGCGGGACGTCCGACCGCCGTCGGCGGCGCGAGGCCCGTTCGGCGAGGATCTCGATCTTCTCCATGAGATCACCGCACGGCCTGGACCAGGGTGTCGAACATGTTGCCGACCGTGCTGACCACCTGGGAGGCGGCCGAATAGGCCTGCTGGGCGATGATCATCTTGTTGAACTCGGTCGCCGTGTCGGTGGTCGAGCCCTCCAGGGCGCTGGCCGTGAGCGTGCCCGCGCCGGACGAGCCGGCCAGCGACAGGGTCACGCGGCCGGCGGCCTGGTTCTCGTCGTAGATGGTGCCCGAGACCTGGGTCAGGCCGGAGGGGTTGGAGAAGGTGGCGATGGGGATGCGCGCGACCGCCACGCTCAGGCCGTTGTCGAAGCTGGCGGTGACCAGGCCGTCGGCATCGATGCTGAGGCCCGAGAGCGAGCCGTAGCGCGCGCCGTCCTGCTCCACCTGGGTGTTCTCGATCGTCGCCGGCGTCGTGGTGGAGGCCTTCTGGGTCAGGCCGTCGGTGCCGCCCACTTCGCCGAGGTCGAGGGTGAAGGTGTTGTCGGCCGCCCCGGTGGTGAAGCCGCTGATGGTGAGCGACACCGGCGAGGGGTTGGTGGAGGCCAGCACGCCGTCGGTGTCGAAGGTCACGTCCACGGTGGAGGGGCTGATCGTCCCGCTGGTGACGCTGGCGTCGCCGCTGGCGGTGGCGAAGGGATCGTCCAGCGACAGCGTCCAGGTGTTGGCCGCGGTCTTGGTCCAGGTCTGGTTGACCGTGTGGCTGACGCCCAGGGAGTCGATCACCTCCATGCTGGAGGCGAAGGTGTCGCCCACCTCGGCGTCGGCCGGCAGGTTGGCGGACATGGTGACGGTGGAGGTGGCCTTGGCCGCGCCGCTGATGGAATCGACGTTGATCGGCTCCAGGCTGGTGAGCGTGGAGGTGTTGGCCGCGGTGATGTTGCCGTCCGCGTCGGTGGGATAGCCCATCAGGTAGTAGCCCTGGTCGTTGACCAGGTAGCCGTTGGCGTCGGGGGCGAAGCTGCCGTCGCGGGTGTAGGTGAAGGCGGCCGCCTGGTCGGACGTGTCGCCGGCGACCACGAAGAAGCCCGAGCCGGTGATGGCCAGGTTGGTGCTGACGCCCGTGGAGGTGACCGTGCCGTTGGCGGCCATGGCCTGCATGGCCTTGGCCACGACGCCGCTCGAGGAGGAGCTGGAGCCGGAGTAGCCGGCCAGCAGCGTCTGGAAGTTGGTCTCCTTGGTCTTGTAGGCGGTGGTCGAGGAGTTGGCGATGTTCTCGGAGATCGCCGACAGCGCGACGCCCTGGGCGGTGAGGCCGGAGACGGCGGAGGAGAGGGCGGAGGACAGGCTCATCGTCTCGGCTCCCCTCAGGCGGTGGTGGTGCTGGAGGAGTCGTCGCCCGAGGCCAGGAGCGAGACCTGGGTGAGCACGGACGCCAGGTTGTCCGACATCGACGACATCGTGTCGGTCATCGAGGACAGGTAGCTGTTGGTGTTCAGCTGCTGCTCGAGGCTGGCGTAGGAGACGATCTGGCTGGTGAACTCGCTGGGGTCGGTGGGATCCAGCGGGTTCTGGTTCTGAAGCTGCGTCATCAGCAGCCCGAGGAACTCGGTGCTGTCGAAGCTCTGCGTGACGGCCGACGACGTGGAGACCGTGCTGGCGGTCGTGCTCGAGACGGCAGAAGTGTCGGTCATGGGACCCTCGCGGTGATCTCGGGCGGCGCGCTTGGGCGCCGATCACCTCTTCAACGAGGGCTCCTCAGGGCTTGGGGCGGACTTTCTTCTCCGGCCCCCGAAAAAAGTCCGCCCCATCCGGCGGCGACGCTCCGTTTGAACTCGTCGAGGCCCGGCCGCGCAGAAAGGGCGGCCCGCTTCCCCGGCCGGATTGGTCCGCGCCGGGCGACCCCTTGAGAAACCGGAGACAGAAATGCCTGTTATCTCGACCAACCTCGCCGCGAACTCCGCCCTGCGTTACCTGGAGATCAACTCCACCGCGCAGAGCGACTCGCTGGCCAAACTCTCCAGCGGCTCGCGGATCACGAGCGCCAAGGACGACGCGTCTGGCCTGGCCATCGCGACGACCATGTCGTCTGACATCGCGGTCCTGACCCAGGCTTCGACCAACGTTCAGAACGGCACCGCCGTCTTGAACACCGCTGACGGCGCCCTGTCGAACATCAGCGAGATCCTGCAGCGTATGAAGTCGCTGACCGCCCAGGCCCAGTCCGGCACGGCCAGCACTGACGACCTGTCCTACATCGACGCCGAGTATCAGCAGCTTCTGGAGGAAGTCGACGACATCTCGGGTTCGGCCAATTTCAACGGCGTGAAGCTGTTGGACGGCTCCGACTCCTACTCCGCGTCGGCCGGCGTCGCCTTCCTGGTGGGCACCGACAGCACCGACACGCTGTCGATCCACCTGGACGGCGCCGACGCGACGACGCTGGGCATCAGCGGCACGAGCGTGACCTCCGCCTCGGCGGCGGCCACGGCCATGGCCGACCTGGACACGGCGATCTCCACGATCTCGGAAGCCCGGGCCAACGTGGGCGCGCTGCAGTCGCGGTTCACCTATCGCGGCGATGTCATCGACACCTCTCTCGAGAACCTGGAAGCGGCGAAGTCGGCGATTTCGGACGTCGACCTCGCAGCCGAGCAGACCAACTTCGTCAACGCCCAGACGCTGACGAGCGCGGCCATCGCGGCGCTTGGCCAGGCCAACTCGATGAACCAGTCGCTGCTGAAGCTTCTCCAGTAGCGAGCCACCTTCGGGCCGTAGCGATCAGGGCGCTGCGGATCCTCAACTGGGCGGGGAGGGGCGACCTTCCCCGCCGCCCTTTGCGGGTAGAAGACGATGACGACGACCACGAGTTCGACCTCCACCGTCGTGACTTCCGGTTCGACGACCTACATCTCCTCCACGGCTTCCGGGCTGGACACCGACGCCCTGGTCGAGGCGGCGGTGGCGCAGAAGACCCAGCGCGCCGACACCATCGATTCCAAGATCACGGCCAACGAGGCCAAGATCTCCGCCTACGAGTCGCTGCAGAGCATGCTGTCGGACATCAGCAGCGCCCTGTCCGACCTGGCCGCGCCGGCCTACAGCTCGCTGGGCGCCACCAACGCCTTCGACGAGAAGGAAGCCTATCTCACCGCCTCGGACGGCTCGGACGCGACCTCGACGATCGCCGTGAGCGCCGATTCCACGGCGGTGGCCGCGTCCTACACGATCGAGGTCTCGCAACTGGCCAAGGCCATGAAGGTGGCCGCCACGGCGCAGGACAAGACCACGGCGCTGGGCCTGGACGGGACCTTCAGCCTGGGGACGGGCGGCGACTCGGCCGAGATCACCGTCACCGCCGACATGACGCTGGCCGACATCGCCGACGCGATCCAGGCGGTCTCCAGCGACACCGGCGTCAACGCCACCCTGATCCAGGTCTCCTCCGGCAGCTACCAGCTCGTGCTGTCGGCGGCCGACACCAACACCGACATCGAGACCTCGGTGGTCTCGGGCGACGACGTGATGAACGGCATCGGCGTCACCGCCTCGGACGGCTCGTTCGCCAACGTGCTGCAGGCGGCCCAGCCGGCGATCGTCTCGATCGACGGGGTGGAGGTGAGCTCCGACAGCAACCAGCTCGACGACGTGATCGACGGGCTGAGCATCTCGCTGCTGTCGACCACCGACACGGGCGAGTCCGTCACCCTGGACATCGAGCCGAACTACTCGACCGTGAAGACGGCGATCACCGACTTCATCACCGCCTACAACACCCTGCGCGACTTCGTGAACACCCAGCAGACGGTGAACGACGACGGCACGGTGCCGGACGACGCGGTGCTGTTCGCCGACACCCTGTTGCGTTCGCTGACCCAGACCCTGTCGTCGATCCTGACCGGCTCGGCCGATTCCGCCAGCAGCGACGACTACAACGACCTGACGGACCTCGGCATCACCTTCAACTCCAGCAACGAGCTGGAGCTGTCGGACGAGAACAAGCTGGACAGCGCCCTGCTCAGCAACTTCTCGGACCTGGAAAGCTTCTTCGAGACCTCGTTCGAGACCTCCAACAGCAAGCTCAAGCTGTTGAAGAACGACACCACGCGCTCCTACGACTTCACCCTGGACGTGACCGCCAGCTCCGACGGGACCATCACCGGCGTGACCGTGAACGGGGTCTCGGGCCTCTTCACCATCTCCGGCTCGCGGATCGTCGGCGCCGAGGGTTCGATCTACGAGGGCCTGTCGTTCGCGCTCACGGCCACGGCGGACACCTCGATCGACGTGAAGATCTCCCAGGGCTTCGCCAACGAGATCACGACCCTGATGAGCAGCTACTCGGACACTTCGAGCGGCCTGATCCAGACCCAGATCAACAACCTCACCGACCTGGACACCCAGCTCCAGTCGCAGTCCGACCAGATCCGCTCGGACGCCGAGGACTACCGGACCAAGCTGATCCAGAAGTACGCCAACATGGAGACCGAGGTCTCCGCGGCCAAGCTTCTGCAGCAGCAGATCGAAGCCATCCTCAACGCGAGCACCAGCAATGCAAGCTAGCCCCATGCCCTACGCCCGGGCGGCGTCGGCCTACCGCGCCTCGGCCCAGCTCAACACCAATCCGATCGACGTGCTCGTGGCCGTGCACGACGAACTGCACCGCCGGCTGACGGCGGCAAAAATCGCCTATGAGCAAGGGGCGCTGGATCAAATGTGCCGCCACACCGAAGCGGCGCGGCTGATCCTGTTGACGCTGGAGTCGGTTCTCGACTTCGCGGCGGCCGGAGAGGGCGGCCAGACCCTGCGCCGTTTCTATCGGCGGCTGCATCGAGCTATCAATCGTATCCTGACTACGACGAACGTATCAGAATCGGTGCAGTCGGTGATAGATACGTTGCATCCGATGTGCGTTGAGCTCAGGAAAAGAAAAAATCCGGTTACAGAGTAAGGAGACCTGAAAAGTCGGAGTTTTACGCGGAAGAGTCAAAAACAACCTGGTCTGCATCTTGCGAAGTCCTCGGGGATATTCGCGCTTGGTGTTGATGACATGGGTATGGCTGCTGACGACTCCGCCGACGAAGTCCTGTTTCGACTGGCGCAATCCGGCGACGAGGCCGCTTTCGGCCGGCTGATCGACCGGCACATGCGAATGGTCCTGCGTCTGGCGTCCAACGTCGTGGGCGACGCGCACGAGGCCGAGGATGTGGCCCAGGAGACCTTCGTCGCCATCTGGCGGGCGCGGGAGACCTGGGAGCCGGGGGCGGCGCGGTTCACCACCTGGCTCCACCGGGTGGCGGTCAACAAGGCGATCGACCATCGCCGCCGCCGCAAGGCCGAGCCGGTCGCCGAGGAGGTGATCGTGGCGATCGCCGATCGGGAGGCCGCCCGGCCGGCGCCCGGCCAGGAGGCCGCGCTGGAGAGGCAGGACGCCGCCGAACGGCTCAGGGCGCTGGTCGAGCGCCTGCCGGCCAACCAGAAGGCGGCGGTGGAGTTGTTCTACTTCGACGATCTCGGCGTCGGCGAAATCGCCGAGCGGCTGCAGGTCTCAGAGCAATCAGTGCGCTCGCTGCTCAAGAGGGGCCGCGAAGCGATCAGGCAGAAGATCCGGAAGCAGAAGAGCATCTGGCATGGATATCGCGGTGTTGAAGGCTCGCCTCGAGGAACTCGGGGCTGACCTCGCAAAATGGCCGCCGGACGAGGCGGAGGCGGCGCTGGCCCTCATGTCCGCCTCGGACGAGGCCAAGGACCTGTTCGCCCATGCGTCGGCCGACGACGCCGCGCTGCTCGGCGGCGAGGACGCGCGGGCCCGGGCGGCGGCCGAGCGCGTGAAGGCGGCGCTGCGCCGCGGCGGCTGAGGCGCGCATCCGCGGTTGCGCGGTCAGGAAATAACACCTTCAAAGATATGTAATTTAACCAAGAATACTCGCCCCGCGAGCTTCGAAGTCCACGCTACTTCTCAAGGGTGCGACAAGTAGACTTGCTCAATTTGGGTAACGGCGATCTCTGAATTAGGGGTTTGTTGACCAGGATTCGCAATCCTGGCGTCGGGCGTGGTGAAGCGCGCTGACGGGGCGAACAGCCAAGTTTCAATTCTATGTCAGGTGAACGCCGAGGTCTCGGCCCATCGGGGGGGCGGGCGTCGGCGGCGCCCGCGTTCAATCTTGAGCTCCCAAACCTTGAAGGGGACGTTGCGTGGTTAGTTTCTTCAACAAGCGGCGTGGCGACGACGGCGCGGGCGACAAGCAGATGGAGCTCGAGGCCATGGTCGCGGCGATCAATCGCTCGCAGGCCGTCATCGAGTTCAAGCTGGACGGCACGATCCTGTCGGCCAACGACAACTTCCTGCATGCGCTCGGCTATACGGCGCAGGAGGTGATCGGCCGCCACCACAGCATGTTCGTCAAGCCGGACTACGCCGCCAGCGCCGAATACAAGGACTTCTGGCGCAAGCTGAACAACGGCGAATTCGTCGCCGAGAAGTTCCTGCGCATCGGCAAGGGCGGCAAGGAGGTGTGGATCCAGGCCTCCTACAACCCGCTGCTCGACCGCACCGGCAAGCCGTTCAAGGTGGTCAAGTTCGCCACCGACGTGACCGACATCGAGCTGGAGCGCGCCCGCAACGACGCCGAGCGCGAGGCCGTGCGCGAGCGCCAGGAGCACGCGGTCGAAGCCGTGGCCGCCGGCCTCTCCGGTCTGTCGGCGGGCGACCTGACGACCCGCATCAACGGGACGATGCCCGACGAGTACCGGAAGCTGCAGACCGACTTCAACAGCGCCATGGAGCGGCTGCACGAGGTGATGTCCACCATCATCAATTCGGCCGACGGCATCCGTTCGGGCACCGGCGAGATCAGCCAGGCCGCCGACAACCTGTCGCATCGCACCGAACAGCAGGCCGCCAGCCTGGAAGAGACCGCCGCCGCGCTCGAGCAGATCACGGCGACCGTCAAGCGCACCGCCGAGGGCGCCCGCCAGGCCCAGAACGCCGTCACCTCGGCGCGCACCGACGCCGACGCCTCCGGCGCGATCGTGCAGAGCGCCGTCGCCGCCATGGGCGAGATCGAGCAGTCGGCCAGGCAGATCAGCCAGATCATCGGCGTGATCGACGAGATCGCCTTCCAGACCAACCTCCTGGCGCTGAACGCCGGGGTCGAGGCGGCCCGCGCGGGCGAGGCCGGCCGCGGCTTCGCGGTGGTCGCCTCCGAAGTGCGGGCGCTCGCCCAGCGCTCGGCCGAAGCGGCCAAGGAGATCAAGACCCTGATCAACGCCTCCAGCGAGCAGGTCGGATCGGGGGTGGACCTGGTCGGCAAGACCGGCGAGGCCCTGCAGCGCATCGTCGGCCAGGTGGCGCAGATCACCGAACTGGTGACCGAGATCGCCGCCAGCGCCCAGGAGCAGGCGACCGGGCTCCAGCAGGTCAACACCGCCGTCAACCAGATGGACCAGATGACCCAGCAGAACGCGGCGATGGTCGAGGAATCGACCGCCGCCAGCCACGCCCTGGCCCAGGAGGGCCAAGAGCTGGGCCGGCTGATGAGCGAATTCCGCCTGGCCGAGCGTGCGGCCGCGCCGCGCGCGCCCGCGGCCAGGGCGGCCCGGCCGGCGCCGAGGCCGGCGGCGGCCGCGCCGGTCGCCCGTTCCGGCGCGGCGACCGCCCGCAAGCTCGAGCTCGCCTCTGAAACCGAAGGCTGGGAGGAGTTCTAGGATGGCCGCCCCGGAGCACGCGCTTCCCGCGATCGGCTCGGAGCTGGTGACCGTCGCCATCGGCGGTCAGCAGTTCGCCATCGACATCATGGTGGTGCGGGAGATCCGCGGCTGGACGACCTCCACGCCGCTGCCGCACGCGCCGTCCTATGTGCTGGGCATGATCAACCTGCGCGGCGCGGTGCTGCCGGTGGTCGACCTGGGCATGCGGCTGGGCCTGTCGGCCTGCGTGCGGGACAACTCCGCCGTGGTCGTGGTCGCCCAGATCGGCGGGCGCGAGGTCGGCCTGCTGGTGGACGAGGTCTGCGACATCCTGACGGTGTCGGAGAACATGCTGCAGGAGCCGCCCGACGTGGGCGCCGACGGCCTGGACGACTTCGTGCGCGGCGTGATCACCACCGACGAAGGCATCGTCACCCTGTTGACGCTGGACGGGGTGCTGCCCCCGGCGATGCAGGACGCGGCCTAGGGCGAATTCCGATCCGTCCGGACCGGAATTCGCTCGGGACTCTTTGAATTCAGGGCACTTTTCTCGTGCGCGTCAGCGTGGGCGGCTCTAGCTGGCCATGCCGCGATAGATGCTGCAGAGCGTGTCTATGACGCGCACGGCCGCCGGATCGGCCAGGCGGTAATAGATGGTCTGGCCTTCGCGCCGGGTGGTCACTACGCCCTCGGCGCGCAGCTTGGCCAGGTGCTGGGAGGCGGCCGACTGGGCCAGGCCCACGTGGGCGGCCAGGTCGCCCACGGAGCACTCGCCCTCGCCGAGCCGGCACAAGAGGATCAGCCGCTGCTCGTTGGCCATCAGCTTCATCAGCCGCGCCGCCGCATGCGCGCTGGCCTGCAATTCGGCCAGTTCGTCAGCGGTGGGAAGGACGGCGGTGGACGTCATACTCATTTCTCTAATGTAGGAACTTCTAATGCACCGGCAACGTCAGGAGCTGGCGGGGCGGCCGTCGTCGCGCAGGACCACGTAGATCGCCGGGATCACGAGCACGGTCAGCAGCGTGGATGACGCCAGACCGAACAGCAGCGAGATCGCCAGGCCCTGGAAGATCGGGTCGAACAGGATCACCGCCGCCCCGATCATGGCCGCCACGGCGGTGAGCAGGATCGGCTTGAAGCGGATCGCCCCGGCCTCCAGCAGCACGTCGCGCAGCGGCCGGCCTTCGCCCTGGCTGTGGCGTATGAAGTCCACCAGCAGGATCGAGTTTCGCACGATGATGCCGGCGAGCGCGATGAAGCCGATCATCGAGGTGGCCGTGAACGGCGCGCGGAACAGGATGTGGCCCAGGACGATGCCCACCAGGGTCAGCGGGATCGGAGTCAGGATCACCAGCGGCAGGCGGAAGCTTTTGAACTGGGCGACCACCAGCACGTAGATGCCCAGGATCGCCACGCCGAAGGCCGCGCCCATGTCGCGGAAGGTCACCCAGGTGATCTCCCATTCGCCGTCCCACAGCACCGTGGGCTTGGCCTCGTCCTCGGGCTGGCCATGCAGGCGGATGGCCGGCTTGGGCAGGCCCTTGGCCGCCCAGTCCATGTCCTTGATGGCCTTGTCGACGGCGAGCATGCCGTAGATCGGCGCCTCGTACTGGCCCGCGAGCTCGGCGGTGACCATCTCGGCGTCGCGCCCGTCGCGGCGGTAGATCGGATAGGAGCCCGGCTCGCGGGCGGCCTTGACCACCTCGCCCAGCTCCACCAGCCGCGGCGAGCCGCCGACGCTGGTCACCGCCACCGGCGTGGAGGCCAGCCGTTCGGACCAGGTGCGGTCCGACTGAGGCAGGCGCACGGCGATCTCCAGCGGCGTGCGCTCGTCGCCCCGCTGGGAGTAGCCGATGGTGGAGCCGCCCAGCACGGCGCCGATGGAGTCGTACATGTCGCTTTCCGACAGGCCGAAATACTCCAGCTGCTCGCGGTTGGGCGTCAGGCGCAGGCGCGGGCGCGGCACGCCCCAGCTATCGTCCACGTCGACGATGTAGGGCACCTTCTTGAAGAGCGCCTTCACCTGGGTCGCCACGGCGCGGCGGGTGGCCGCGTCGGGGCCGTAGACCTCGGCGAGCAGGGTCGCCAGCACCGGCGGGCCCGGCGGCGCCTCGACCACCTTCAGCGAAGAGCCGGGGGGCAGGGGCAGGACGGCGAGCTTCTTGCGCAGGTCCAGCGCCACGGCGTGGCTGGGACGCTTCCGCTCGCCCTTCGGCGTCAGCATGATCGCCAGGTCGCCCTGTTCGGGGTGGTTGCGCAGGTAGTAGTGGCGCACCAGCCCGTTGAAGTTGAACGGCGAGGCCGTGCCCGCGTAGGACTCCAGCGACACCACCTCGGGCAGGGTCTTGGCGATCTCGGCGGCCGCGGCGAGCGTGCGCTCGGTGGTCTCCAGGCTCGTGCCCTCGGGCAGGTCGGCGACCACCTGCAGCTCGGACTTGTTGTCGAACGGCAGGAGCTTCACCGTCACCGTCTTGGTGGCGAACATGGTGCAGGCGACGAGGGTGGCCACGCCCACGGCCAGCAGGAAGGTCCAGGCGCTCTTCCGGGTGGCGATGACCCGGCCGGCGACGCGGCGGTAGATCCGGCCGAGCACGCCTTCCTTCAGCTCGTGAGTGTGCTCTTCGGCCAGGACGGTGCGGGCGAAGCGCACCATCAGCCATGGCGCGATCACCACGGCCACGAAGAACGAGAACAGCATGGCCGCCGAGGCGTTCACCGGGATCGGCGCCATGTAGGGGCCCATCAGGCCGGAGACGAACAGCATCGGCAGCAGGGCCGCGACCACCGTGAGGGTGGCCACGACCGTGGGGTTGCCCACCTCGGCCACGGCCTCGATCGCCGCCTGCATGCGGCTTCGCCCGTCCCTCATCTCCCAGTGCCGGGCGATGTTCTCGATCATGACGATGGCGTCGTCGACCAGGATGCCGATCGAGAAGATCAGGGCGAACAGGCTGACCCGGTTGATGGTGTAGCCCATCAGCTTGGAGGCGAAGAGGGTGAGCAGGATCGTCGTGGGGATCACCACGGCCGTCACGCCCGCCTCGCGCCAGCCGATGGCGAAGCCGATCAGGATGACGATGGAAATGGTCGCCAGGGCCAGGTGGAAGAGCAGCTCGTTGGCCTTTTCGTTGGCCGTCTCGCCGTAGTCGCGGGTGACCGACACGTTCAGGCTGTCGGGGATCAGCGAGCCCTTCAGGGTCTCGACGCGCTTGAGCACGCCTTCGGAGACCACCACGGCGTTGGCGCCCTGGCGCTTGGCGATGGCCAGGCTCACGGCGGGCGTCCTGGACCAGGCGCCGTCGGCGCGGGCGTAGCGCCACACCTGCGCCTGATCCTGGCGCGGCGCCTGGATGACGGTCGCCACGTCGCGCAGGTAGACCGGCTCGCCGCTGATGGAGGTGGCGGTCAGAAGGCCCACCTGGGCGGCCGACTGCAGCGGATGGCCGGCGGAGACGTCCAGGGCCTGGCCGCCCTCGCGGATCGAGCCGGCGGGGAAGGCGCGGTTGGCGCCGGCCACCGCGTTGATCACCGAGCTCAGCGGCACGCCGCGCAGGGTCAGGCGCGCCGGGTCGGGCTCGACGCGGATCTCGTCGGGCCGGCCGCCGACGATGAAGGTCAGGCCGACGTCGTCGACCTTGGCCACCTCGGTGCGCAGCTTGACGGCGATGTCGTAGAGCGCCTGGTCCGTCCAGTGGGACGCCTGTCCGGGCTTGGGCGACAGGGTCAGCACCAGGGCGGGCACGTCGTTGATGCCGCGGGTGACGACCTGCGGCTCGGGAATGCCGACGGGC
The DNA here is from genome assembly GCF_041916435.1 of Phenylobacterium sp. Lineage (GTDB taxonomy): Bacteria > Pseudomonadota > Alphaproteobacteria > Caulobacterales > Caulobacteraceae > Phenylobacterium. The sequence goes on from NZ_JAYRZM010000001.1 coordinate 199,251, forward strand.
AGCTTGTCGATGTTGGCGCGGATCTTCTCGTGCACGCGCACGGCCGCGCTGTCGGGGTTCTCGCCCACCTTGAAGCGGGCCACCACCATGACCTGGTCGTCGTAGACGTAGGTGTAGACGTGGTCGACCGCGTCGATCGACTTGACGATGGTCTCCAGCGGCTTGGCCACCAGCTCGGCGCCGTCCTGGGCGCTGAAGCCCGGCGTGCTGACGGAGATGTCGACCATCGGCACGCTGATCTGCGGCTCCTCCTCGCGCGGGATGGAGACCACGGCGAGCAGGCCGACCAGGATCGCGGCTATCAGGAACAGCGGCGTCAGCGGCGAGGCGATCGTCGCCTGCGCCAGACGGCCGGAGAGGCCGAGTTTCATTTGCGGGTCGCCTCCGCCAGGATGATGTCGCCGTCGTTGAGGCCGGACAGCACCTCGACCTGGTCGGCGCCGGGGGCGGGCGCGAGCTGCACGGCGACCTCGCTGGCGTGGCCGGACTTGTCCAGCACGCGCACGTAGTCGACGCCGAAGCGGGTGGAGACGAAGCGCCTGGGCACGACGATCGCCTTGCGCTCGCCGACCTTGACACGCACCGGCACGCGCTGGCCGACCAGCTCGGCGGCCAGGCCGGGGACGGCGATGTCGGCGGTCACGCGGCCTGAGGTCACGGCCGGATAAAGCTGGATGATCTTGCCGCTCGTGGCGCCGTTCGGCAGGGCGCCGGGGTCGATCGCCACCTCGTCGCCCAGCTTGAGGGCGCGGGCGTGGGCTTCCGGCAGCTCGATGCGCAGCAGCGGCTCGCCGGCGGTGACCGTGGCCACCGACTGGCCGGCGACCACCACCGAGCCTTCCGGCACGTCGGCGTGCAGCACCTTGCCGTCGGTCGGCGCCAGGATCGCGCCCTGGGCGCCGGTCTCGGCGCTGGCGGAGCGCTGGGCGCGGGCGGCGGCGGCGGAGCCTTCGGCCGCGCGGGCGGCCGCCTCCATCTGGTCTAGGCCCGCCTTGGCGTAGAAGCCCTTCTCATAGAGGACCTGGTAGCGCTTCAGGTCGGCCTTGGCGCGGGCGGCCTCGGCCTCGGCCGCGGCGGCCTGGGCCGCGTAGGCGTTGGTCTCGTAGGACACCCGCTGGTCCGCCACGACGGCGATCACCTGGCCCTCGCGCACCTTGTCGCCCTCGCGCACGTTCAGGCGCACGAGGGTGCCGCCGATGCGCGCGCGCGCATCGCTCATCTTGCGGGTGGTCACCTGGGCGGCCACCGGCTTGAGATCGGCGATCGGCGCGGCCGTCACCGTCAGGCGCTCGCCCGTGGTGGCGACCGGCTGGCTCTTGGCGGGCTCGTGGCCGTCGCCGCAGGCGGAAAGCGCCGCGGCCAGGCCCACGGCGGCGCCGATGCGCAGGAAGCGTCTCATGGCGGAATTCGGTCTCGGTCTAACGGGGATCGCGAACCGCGCCGCTGGCGAGGTCCAGGGTGATGGTCGGAAGACCGGCGGCGCGCCAGGCGCCGATTCCGCCGGCCAGGTGCGCGTCGACCTTCAGGCCCGCCGCCCGGCAGCGTTCGGCGGCCATCAGCGAGCGCTTGCCCGAACCGCACTGCATGACGATTCGGCGGTCGCCGCACGGGGGCAGGGCGGCCGGGTCGAAGGTGCTGAGCGGGAAGTTGAGCGCGCCGTGAATGCGTTCGGCGGCGAACTCGGCCGGCTCGCGCACGTCGATCAAGAGAATCTCATGGCTGTCCAGCATGGCTTTGACCTGCGCCGCCGTCAGATCCTCGGTCTTGGAGCGTCCAAACATCTCATCCTCCTCATCGGCCTTGAGAGCGGCCGGGTCTCGTAATATCATAATATGCGCATATATTGATATACGAAGAGCGTTCAAGGCTGTTGTGCGTAGGGCGGGGTCGTCATTCCCACCTTGATCGAGCGCAAGGCGGCATGGGCGGAAACACTTAGGGTAGAGGACATGACAAAACCCACAATCGCCGTACTGGGAGCTGGTCTGGGCGGGACCATCGCGGCCTTCGAGATCAAGGAAGCGGTCGGCTCCAAGGCTGATGTCACCGTGGTCAGCCTCGGCGACACGTTCCATTTCGTGCCGTCGAACCCGTGGGTTGCGGTGCATTGGCGCACCCGCGACGCGATCGAGGTGAAACTGCCCCCCATCATGAAGAAGAAGGGGATCGGCTTCACGGCCGTGGGCGCCAAGAAGGTGCATCCGGCGGAGAACCGCCTGGAGCTCAACGACGGCCAGAGCCTGGCCTACGACTATCTGGTGATCGCCACCGGCCCGGACCTGGCGTTCGACGAGATCGAGGGCCTGGGGCCGCACGGCGGCTTCACCCAGTCGGTCTGCCACGTGGACCACGCCGAGCGCGCGGGCGCGGCCTTCGACGCCTTCGTGCAGAACCCCGGCCCGATCGTGGTCGGCGCGGTGCAGGGCGCCTCGTGCTTCGGCCCGGCCTACGAGTTCGCCATGATCCTCGACACCGAGCTTCGCCGGCGCAAGATCCGCGACAAGGTGCCGATGACCTTCGTCACCTCGGAGCCCTACGTCGGCCACCTGGGCCTGGACGGGGTGGGCGACACCAAGGGCCTGCTCGAAAGCGAGATGCGCGACCGGCACATCAAGTGGATCACCAACGCCAAGGTGTCCAAGGTGGCGTCCGGCGTGATGCACGTGGAGGAGGTCGCCGAGGACGGCTCGACCAAGGCCAACCACGAACTGCCCTTCGCCTATTCCATGATGCTGCCGCCCTTCCGCGGCGTGGAGGCGGTGCGCGGGATCGAGGGGCTGGTCAATCCGCGCGGCTTCGTCATCGTCGACAAGAACCAGCGCAACCCGGCCTTCCCGAACGTCTTCGGCCTGGGCGTGTGCGTGGCCATCGCGCCGACGGGCAAGACCCCGGTGCCGGTGGGCGTGCCCAAGACCGGCTTCATGATCGAGAGCATGGTCACCGCCATCGCCCACAACGTGGCGGACCTGATCAACGGCAAGCCCGCGACCAAGGAAGCCACCTGGAACGCGATCTGCCTGGCCGACTTCGGCGACGGCGGCGTGGCCTTCATCGCCCAGCCGCAGATTCCGCCGCGCAACGTCAACTGGTCGTCCGACGGCAAGTGGGTGCACCTGGCCAAGGTGGGCTTTGAAAAGTACTTCATCGGCAAGGTGAAGCGCGGCCAAAGCGAACCGTTCTACGAGAAGCTGGCGCTCGATCTGATGGGCGCGCACAAGCTGAAGGCGTAGGGGGCGGCCATGAGACAGTTCGTCTGCCCCGACTGCGGGGCCGTGAACCGCACGCCCGAGGACCGCGACGCGCACGCCGCTAAGTGCGGCCGCTGCGGCGCCAGGCTCTTCGAGGGAAAGCCGGTGGAGGTCACCTCCGCGCAACTGGCGGCGCATCGCCGCTCGACCAGCGGCGCGGCCCTGCTGCTGGACGTGTGGGCGCCCTGGTGCGGTCCGTGCCGGGCCATGGCGCCGCAGTTCGCCGCCGCGGCCGCCAAGCTGGAGCCCGAGGTGCGCCTCCTGAAGCTCAACAGCGACGAGGAGCCGCAGGCGGCCTCGGAGCTGGGCGTGTCGGGCATTCCCGCCCTCATCCTCTTCCGCGACGGGCGCGTGATCGCCCGCCAGGCCGGCGCGATGAGCGCCAGCCAGATCGTCGCCTGGACGCAACAGGCGCTGGCTCAGGCCGCGGCCTGAGCCCTGCATGGAGCAAACATCATGACCCTCGATAGAGCCGTGTTCATCTTCGCCGGCCTGGTCATCCTGGCCAGCGTGGCGCTGGCCCACTACGTCAGCCCCTGGTGGCTTCTCCTGGCGGTGTTCGCCGGGCTGAACATGATCCAGGCGGCCTTTACGGGCTTCTGTCCCGCTGCGATCGTGTTCAAGAAGCTGGGCGTCAAGCCGGGCGCGGCCTTCCGCTAGCTCCCGACTCGATGGCGGAGCTTTCCTGATCACGATCAAGGCGAGGGCTCGCGGGTAGGCGATGCTGCGCCGACACCTGCCTGGGAGCCCGACTGATGGCCTTGAAAGATGTCCTGCTGCACCTCGACAGCTACCCTGAGGCGACGCCGGACGCGATGATCGATTCTGCGGTGGGGCTGGCGGCGGCGCTGGGCGCGCAACTGACGGCCCTGGCCGTGCAGGTGCAGTTCCCGGTGAAGAGCAACCGGGTGGCCGACTACCTGATCGGCCTCAGCGCCCTGGCCCAGGACGAGGCCGCGCGCAGCCGGGCCAACGCCGAGGCGGCGCTGGCGCACTTCACCGCCGCAGCCAAGGCGGCCGGCGTCTTCCAGGAGGCGCGGCTGGACTCGGCGCTGATCTACGACGTGGCCGACCGCGTGGCCGAGCGGGCGCGCACGCGCGACCTGTGCATCGTGCCCCTGGCCGAGCGGTTCGACGGCCAGCAGGAGGTGGCGCAGAGCGTGGTGTTCGGCTCCGGCCGGCCGGTGCTGGCGATGGGCCCGCAGGCCGCGCCGCCGGCGGGAGAGACCGGGCTGGGCCTGGCCGTCCTGGCCTGGGACGGCAGCCGTTCGGCCGCGCGGGCCATGGCCGACGCCCTGCCGATCCTGAAGAAGGCCCGGCAGGTCCACGTGCTGACCGTCGTCAACGACAAGCCCGCCGCCGTCGCCGGCCTGGGGGAGGAGGCGGTGCGCCACCTGACCCAGCATGGGGTGGCCGCCCTGGCGCGGGAGATCGACGCCGACGGCCTGGCGATCGGCGAGACCCTGGCCGGCTATCTGAAGGCCGAGGGCGCGGACCTGCTGGTCATGGGCGCCTATGGCCATTCGCGCCTGCGCGAGTTCGTCCTTGGCGGGGCGACCGAGCACATGCTGCACGAGCCGCCGACTCCTGTCCTGATGGCGCACTGACGGGAACGAACGGGCCCGAAAGTCATATTTCCTCAAGAAGATGCGTGTGATTGATCGCTTGATGAAAGAGCGTGCCGCAACGTCCGCGCTCGGCGGCTGGGCGCTCGCCGCCGCCCTGGCGCTCTGCGCCGTGGGCCATGCCGCCCAGGCCCAGGCCCAGGCGACGGCCTTCACGCCGCAGGAGCGCGCCGCGATCCTGCCGGCGCTGGACGACTGCGCCCGCGGCGGGGCCGCGCGGCTCGGCCAGTTGGACGACGATGCCCTGCAGGCGGCGCTGATCGAGCAGGCGCGCACGGACCTCGGCCAGCGGATCCGCCCCTCGCAGGTCGATTCCTTCTGGGCCATCGAGCCGCCGAAGCGCGACGTGGAGGCCGAGTTCGCCCAGGCCCGCGCGCAGGGCCGGCTGCAGGCCTGGATCCAGGGGCTGGAGCCGACCTTCCCGCGATATCGCGCGCTGCAGGCCGGCTGCCGGCGCTACGCCGCGCTGGTCGCCTCCGGCGGCTGGGAGCCGCTGGCGGACGGTCCGGCCCTACGGGCGGGCGACCACGACCCCGCCGTCGCCGCCCTGCGCCTGCGCCTGGCCCGCGAAGGCTACGCCCCGGCCACGGCGCAGGACCCGGAGCTGTTCGACGACGCCCTGGCCGAGGCGCTGGGCCGCTTCCAGGAGCGCCATGGCCTGGAGGCCGACGCCGTGCTGGGGCCCAAGACGCGGGCCGCGCTCAACGTGACGGCCCAGGCGCGGCTCTCCCAGATCGAGATGAACCTGGAGCGCTGGCGCTGGCTGCCGCGCACCCTGCCGGCCGAGCGCATCGAGGTGGACATCGGCGGCGCCGAGGCCACCTACTTCGTTCAGGACAAGCCGGCCCTGGCCATGCGCGCGGTGGTGGGCGATCCGAAACACCACACGCCGATGTTCATCTCTCGGGTGGAATCGGTGCTGTTCAATCCGCCCTGGAACGTGCCGACCTCCATCGTCCAGAAGGAGATCCTGCCCAAGGCGGCGCGCAATCCCGGCTACCTGGCGAAGAACAACTTCACCTACATCGACGGCCGCCTGGTGCAGAGGCCCGGGCCGAAGAACTCGCTGGGCGTGGTGAAGTTCGACCTGCCGAGCCCGTTCGGCGTCTATCTGCACGACACCCCCGCCAAGTCGGCGTTCGACCGGACCGACCGGGCGCTGAGCCACGGCTGCATGCGCCTGCAGAAGCCGCGCGAACTGGCCGCGCTGCTGCTGGGCCGCCAGGGGCAGGGCGCCGACACCGTCGAACAGGCCATCGCCGCGGGCGTCACCTCGCGCACCATGCTGACCACGGCGGTGCCGCTCTATGTGGTCTACTGGACCGCCGTGGCCGACGACGCGGGCGAGGTCAGCTTCCGCCCCGACGTCTACGGCTGGGACGACAAGCTGGCCGCGGCCCTGGCCGAGGCCCAGGCCAAGCGCGCGGCATTGTCGCAGGCCGCGACGGGTTGCGGCGGCGGCGAGGGATAGCCAAACTGCAAGGGCCTGCGGGGGCTCAAGTCGGGGAAAGATTGAATGCTGACCCATCGTCGCGACCTGCTGAAGGGCGCCCTTGGCGCCGCGAGCCTCGCCGCGATCGCCGGACCGGCGTTCGCCACGGCGCCGGCGCGCAGCCTGTCGCTGCTCAACCTGCACACCGGCGAGAAGCTGAACGCCACCTTCTGGGAGGCCGGCCAGTATCTGCCGGACGCGCTGCAGGCGATGAACCACCTGCTGCGCGACTTCCGCACCGGCGACGTCCATCCGATCGCGCCGGGTCTGCTCGACCTGGTGAGCGCGCTCAGCCACAAGTTCGAGGCCGCCGGATCGGTGCAGGTGATCTCCGGATACCGTTCGCCCAAGACCAACGCGGCCCTGCACGCCCGCTCCGACGGGGTGGCCACCCACAGCCTGCACATGCAGGGCCAGGCGATGGACATCCGCATGCCCGGCGTGCAGTTGGCCGACCTGCGCAAGGGCGCCCTGGACATGAAGCGCGGCGGCGTCGGCTACTATCCCAGCTCCAACTTCGTCCACGTCGACATCGGCCGCGTCCGCCAGTGGTAGGCCGCTGCCCGCAGCCGCCTTTCCCTGCGTCTTCCCGCATTTAGCGCCGGCTGCGGCTGGATCGGCCGGCGGATTTCGCCGATGGTCGCGGCAAACGCGACCGGAGGAGACCGCCCCATGTTCATCCGCAGCCTGATCGCCGCCGCCGCGGCCGGCCTTTGCCTGGCCGGCGCGGCCGCCGCCGAGCCGACGCCGGTGGTGGTGCGCGCCATCGCCAAGGACGCCAAGTTCATCGGCGACAGCATGGGCGGGGTGGCGATCACCCTGTCCGACGCCAAGACCGGCAAGGTCCTGGCCGAGGGGGTCACGAGCGGCGGGACGGGCGACACCGAGCGGCTGATCGTCAAGCCCCGCGTGCGTCGCGAGCCGATCTCCACGCCCGACGCCGCCGGCTTCGCCGCGACCCTGGACATCGACAAGCCGACCCTGGTGCAGGCGCGCGCGAGCGGCCCGCTGGGCAAGCCCGACGCGAAGATCACCGTCACCTCGCAGATGTGGCTGCTGCCCGGCCGGGCCGTCGAGGGCGACGGCTGGATCCTGGAGATGCCGGGCCTGGTGATCGAGCCGCAATGGACCTCGGCCGGCTCGGCCGCGACGCTGACGGCCAAGGTCACCCTGATGTGCGGCTGCCCGATCACGCCCGGCGGCCACTGGGATGCGGCGCGCTACGATGTGGAGGCCACGCTTAGCCGGGACGGGACGTCCCTGCCGGCCGCCAAGCTCGACTACGCCGGCTCGCCCTCGACCTTCGACGCGGCCTTCCACGACCTGACGCCGGGCCGCTACCTGCTGACGCTCACCGCCCATGACGCCGGCAGCGGCAACTCCGGCGTCGTCCAGCGCGAGGTGGTGGTCGAATAGGCCCGCCGCCCCGGCCCGCGGGGCTTCAGCTCAGGGTGGGGGCGATGAAGCGGCCGGCGACCAGGGCCGCCTCGGTGCGGTTGCGCGCGCCGGTCAGCTTCAGGATCGCGTGGATGTGCAGCTTGACGGTGCCCGGCGAGATGCCGAGCGCCTCGGCGATCTCCTTGTTCGACTTGCCCGAGGCGAGCTTCTTCAACACGTCGAGCTGGCGCGGCGACAGGCGCGGCGAGCGATGCGACCGCACCAGCGGCGCGACCTCGGGCGGGAAATAGGCCTCGCCCGCGGCCACGGTGCGGATCGCCGAGCTCAGCGTCTCCGGGGCGAGGTTCTTCGAGACATAGCCCAGCGCGCCGGCGTCCTTGGCCAGCCGCGCGAACGTCGGATTGAGGCGGTCGTCGATCGCGAGCGTGTGGACGGGGCCGGCGCGTTCGAGGAGGCGCTGGATGCCGCTGAAGTCGTAGTTGACGGTGAACAGGTCCACCAGGGCCAGGGTCGGCGGGGCGGCCGCGAGCGCGATCATCGCCTCGGAGATGGAGCCTGCGAAGCTGGCCTTGCCGAGCTGCGTCGACTGACGCGCCAGCTCCGCCAGCGCCACGCGACAGATCGGCTTCTCCTCAAGGACGAGGATGGAAACAACCTGCGCCGGCGGCGAATCGCCATCGGTCGCACTTCCAGATTGATCGCCGCTCATCGCAGGCAAACACGAGGCATGTAGGCGCCGCCGTCCCTAATGACCACAAAAATACAAGGGATAATGCGTCGTTAGGGGTACGCGGAAAATCAACCACTTAGCAATATATATCTTTGGTTGTATCTGGAAAAAAGACAATGAAATCAACGAATATCGCGTGACGCGCGAGTCACTTTTTGCGGTCGCGGGAAAAATTGAGGCATATATCTCTCATTATACCAGAGAAGTTTCAAGTTGACGCCAACTCTGACTGAGCGATCGTCGAAATATCAGGGTTATACTCATGTTAACCTGAACTATTCCTACGCTGTACCAACCGGGGGGTTAGGTCATGTCGGATGGTGATGCGCTTGGCGATCGCTTGAGCTTCATGCGTATCGACGCGGAGGCGCGCAACGACCTCCGACGAATAAAATCCATCCTGATGGAGGGGCTGCCCGACGCGCTGGACACGTTCTACGGGCAAGTGCGCAGCCGGCCGGAGACGCGGCGCTTCTTCTCCGACGCCGAGCACATCGCCAACGCCAAGCGCCGCCAGCTCGGCCACTGGGAGGCGATCTCCAGCGGCCAGTTCGACGAAACCTACGTTCGCGCCGTGACCGCGGTGGGCCAGACCCACGCTCGCATCGGCCTGGAGCCGCGGTGGTACATCGGCGGCTACGCCCTGGTGATCGAGTCCCTCATCGCGGCGGTGGTGAAGGCCCGCTGGCCGAAGTCCGGCTTCGGCGGAAAGGGCGGTTCGGCCAAGGAGGCGGCGGCCGAGCTGGGCGCCCTGGCCAAGGCCACGCTGCTCGACGTGGACTACGCGATCTCGGTCTATCTCGAGACGGCGGAGGCCGCGCGCAAGCAGGCCGAAGCCGAGGTGCTGCACGCCGAACGCAGCGCCGTGGTGGCCTCGATGGGCCGCGGGATGGCCGCCCTCGCGGCCGGCGACCTGACCTATCGCATGATCGACGACATGCCGAGCGAGTACGCCGCCCTGCGCGACGACTTCAACGGGGCCCTGGCGCGGCTGGAAGACGCGATCGGGGCGGTGTCCTCGACCGTCGAGATCGTCAGCGCCAGTTGCTCGGAGCTGACCCAGGCGTCCGCCGACCTGTCGCGGCGCACCGAGCAGCAGGCCGCCGGCCTGGAGGAGACCGCCGCCGCCCTCGACGAGATCACCGCCACGGTGAAGACCACCGCCGAGGGCGCCCGGCACGCCGGCGCCGTGGTGGCCGAGGCCAAGAGCGTCGCCGAACAGTCCGGCGCGGTGGTGGCCGAGGCCGAACGGGCGATGGGCGAGATCGCCGCCTCCTCGCGCCAGATCGGCCAGATCATCAGCGTGATCGACGAGATCGCCTTCCAGACCAACCTCCTGGCGCTGAACGCCGGGGTCGAGGCGGCCCGCGCGGGCGAGGCCGGCCGCGGCTTCGCGGTGGTCGCCTCCGAAGTGCGGGCGCTCGCCCAGCGCTCGGCCGAGGCCGCCAAGGAGATCAAGGCCCTGATCTCGGCCTCGACCGACCAGGTGGAGGCCGGCGTGGAGCTGGTCGGCAAGACCGGCGGCGCGCTGCAGTCGATCGTCGCCAAGGTCGGCGAGATCGACGGGGTGATCGCCGACATCTCGGCCTCGGCCCAGGAGCAGGCGACCGGGCTTCAGCAGGTCAACACCGCCGTCAACCAGATGGACCAGGTGACCCAGCAGAACGCGGCCATGGTCGAGCAGTCGACCGCCGCCAGCGCCTCGCTGAAGGAGGAGATCCATAGCCTGATGACGCGGGTCGGCGGCTTCCGCGCCGGCCGCGCGGCCTCGCCGCCGCTTCGCCAGGGCCTGTCCGACCGCCACGCCCAGGGCGAGCGGCGGGCCGCGTCGAACTGAGGGCGGCGATGGCGCGGGACATCGATAGACGCGACGTGGTCGAGGCGGACGGGCGGACGAACGCCGAACTCGCCGAGACGATCGAGCACCTGAAACGGGCCCAGCGGCTGTCCAACACGGGCAGTTGGGACTGGAACGTCGGGACCGACGAAATCATCTGGTCGGACCAGATCTTCCAGATCTTCGGCCTGGACGCGGCGAGCTTCCAGCCGTCCTACCCGGCCTTCATTGAGCGGGTGCATCCCGCCGACCGCGCGAGGGTCGAAGCCGCCGTGCGGCGCGCCCTCGACGGCGAACAGGCCTTCGAACTGGATCACCGCATCGTGCGCCCCGACGGATCGGTCCGCGTGGTGCACGAGGAGGGCGAGGTGGTGCGCTCGCCCGACGGCGCGGTCCTGCGGATGGTGGGCGCGGTGCAGGACGTCACCCAGCTGCGCAGCGCCGAGGCGGCCTCCCGGCGCAGCCAGGAAATGCTGGAGAGCATGCTGCGCATTTCGCCCGAGGCGATCGTGGTGACCGATCCCACCGGGCGCATCCTGCTGTTCAGCGCCGGCGCCGAGGCGACGTTCGGTTATCTCGCCGAGGAGGTGGTCGGGCTGCGGGTCGAGGCCCTGATGCCGGAGCGCCTGCGCTTCAACCACAGCCGCCACGTGGAAGGCTTCGCCGAGGGCGTGCGTCCCAGCCTGCGCATGCATGAGCGCGCCGAGATCATGGGGCTGCGCAAGTCCGGCGACGAATTCCCGGCCGAGGCTTCGCTGGCCAGGCTGGAGACCGGCGACGGCTTTGTCTTCACCGCCATCATCCGCGACCTGTCCGACAGCAAGGCCGCCGAACGGCGCCTGATCGAGGCCCGCGAGGAGGCCGAGCGGGCGAGCCTGGCCAAATCGTCGTTCCTGGCCAACATGAGCCACGAGATCCGCACGCCGCTGAACGGGGTGCTCGGCGTGGCTGGCGCGCTCGCCCGCACCGGGCTCAACGCCAAGCAGGCCGAGATGGTCAATCTGATCGAGGCGTCGGGCCGGGCGCTGGAGGGGCTGCTCAGCGACATCCTCGACCTGGCCAAGGTCGACGCCGGCCGCATGGCCATCCGCGCCGAGCCGTTCGACCTGTGCGCGGTGGTGCGCGACACGGTGGCCCTGTTCCAGGCGAGCGCGGCGGAGAAGGGGGTGGGCCTGTCGCTCGTGGCCGAGCCGGCGACCCACTGCTACTTCCTCGGCGACGACCTGCGCATCCGCCAGGTGCTCTCGAACCTGCTCAGCAACGCGGTGAAGTTCACGGCGCGCGGCCAGGTGCGCATGCGCGTGACCGACCGCGGCGAAAGCGCGGGCGTGCGGCGCATCCGCTTCGCCGTGGAGGACACGGGCATCGGCTTCGCCCCGGAGACGGCGGGCTGCCTGTTCGAGCGCTTCGAGCAGGCGGACGGGTCGATCACGCGCCGGTTCGGCGGAACCGGCCTGGGCCTGGCGATCTGCAAGTCGCTGGTGGAGCTGATGGGCGGCACGATCGCCGCCTCGTCCCAGCCGGGCGTGGGTTCGGTGTTCACCGTGGAGTTGCCGCTGCCGATGCTCGACAGCGTCAGCCACACGGGCGGGACGTGCGCCTTCGTCCAGACCGAGGTCTCGCCGAACCGGCTGCAGGTGCTGCTGGCCGAGGACCATGTGATCAACCGGCGCGCCGTGGAGCTGATCCTCGAGCCCTTGCCGATCGACCTGACCTGCGTGGAGAACGGGCGGGAGGCGGTCGCCGCCGCCTCCAAGCGGGCGTTCGACCTGATCCTGATGGACATGCAGATGCCGGTGATGGACGGGCTGAGCGCCATCGAACTGATCCGCGCCCGGGAGGCCGAGATCGGCGCGCGCAGGGCGCCCATCTGCGTGCTGACCGCCAACGCCATGCCCGAACACCGCGCCGCCGCCGAACGGGCCGGGGCCGACGCCTTTCTCACCAAGCCGATCCACGCCGAGGCGCTGATCGAAATGGTCGCGGAGCTGGCCGACGCGCCCTATCGCGCCGCCGAGGGCGTGGTCTAGGGGCCGGTCCAGGCGCCCAAAAGAGAAGGAGCGTCCCCGCTTTCGCGGCGACGCTCCCACAAACTCGCCAGTCGTTGGGGGGGCTACTTGGCGGGTTCGATCTTGATGGTCTTGGCCTTGGCCGCCGCGCTGCGCGGCGCGGTCAGGGTGAGCACCCCGTCCGCCATCACGGCCTTGATCTTCGCGGCGTCGACGCCGCCGGGCAGGGTGATCGTGCGGGAGAACGCGCCGAAGGTGCGTTCGGCCAGCCGGTAGCCGCCCTCCTTGGTCTCCTTCTGCGTCTTCTTCTCGCCGGCCACGGTGAGCAGGTTGTCCTCGACGCTCACGGTGACGTCGGATTCCTTCAGGCCCGGCAGCTCGACGGTGACCTCAAGCCCCTCGTCGGTGTCGCGCACGTCCATGCGGGGAACCGGCTCCAGCTCCGCCAGCGTGCTCCAGCCAGCGCCCAGCTGATCGAACAGCCGGTCGAATTCGCGGTGGATCGGGCCGAAGACATTGGCGGCCGAACGCTGCAGGGTGGGAAGGAATTGATTGACCGGAGGTTGGGCTGTCATCGAGGTGCTCCATCAATGCGAATGAAACAACTGATGACAGTTAACGCTCGCCGGGGACGCGCTTCCTTGATGAATCTCAACTGACGCGGGATATGCGATCTGGCTGGCGGTCCCGGCGCGCCTTGATGCGCGTCATGGGCATGACGCGCCGCCGCCGCTAGCGATGAAGCGAAGCCGCCGACAGCCCAAGGGAATCCAAGGCCGCCATGGCGACCACCGATCAGCCGTCCAGTCCGTACCGGGGTTTGAGCCAGGCCGAGGCCGCCGCGCGCCTGGCCGAGGCCGGCCCCAACGAACTGCACAAGCCGCGCACGCGCAGCCTGGCGGCCATCATGGCGGGCGCCCTGCGCGAGCCTATGTTCGCGCTGCTGCTGGCGGCCTCGGCGCTCTACCTGATGCTGGGCGACCTGGGGGAGGGGCTGTTCCTCACCGCCGGCGCCTGCGTCTCCATTGGTCTGGTGGTGTTTCAGGAGGCGCGCAGCGAAAAGGCGCTGGCGGCCCTGCGCAGCCTGGCCGAACCCTACGCCCGCGTGGTGCGCGACGGCGCCGAACAGCGCATTCCCGCCCGTGACCTGGCGCCGGGCGACCTGATCCTGATCGGCGAGGGCGATCGCGCGCCGGCCGACGCGGTGCTCGTGCACGGCGACGTGCTCAGCATGGACGAGTCCGTGCTCACCGGCGAATCCGCGCCGGTGGACAAGACCCCGGCGCCCTCGGCGCAGGCGGCGGACCCGGAGGCGTCGACGCTGTTCGCCGGCGCCCTGGTGGTGCGCGGCCAGGGCGCCGCCGAGGTGGTCGCCACCGGCCCGCGCACGGCGCTGGGGCGGATCGGCGCCTCGCTGGCCGCGATTTCCGAGGAGCCGACGCCCCTGCAGAAGGCGTCCGCGCGGCTGGTCGGCTTCATGGGCGTGGCGGCCGTCGCGATTTCGGTGCTGCTGGTGGTGATCTACGGGGTGATGCGCCACGACTGGGTGGCCGGCGTCCTGGCCGGGGTGACCCTGGCGATCTCGCTGATCCCCGAAGAATTCCCCATGGTGCTGGCGGTGTTCCTGGCGCTCGGCGGCTGGCGGCTGGCGCGCCACAAGGTGCTGGTGCGCCGTTCGGCGGCGATCGAGGCGCTCGGCGGCGCCACGGTGCTCTGCGTCGACAAGACCGGCACCCTCACCGAGAACCGCATGCGCGTGGCCCGGTTGTGGGCCGATGGCGCGGAACGCGCGCTGCGCGAGGACGGGGCGGCCGCCGGCGCGCTGGTCCGGGCCGCGGTCCTGGCCTCGGCCGTGCGTTCGGTCGATCCGATGGATCGGGCGGTGTTCGAGCTCAGCGCCGAGGCCGGCGTCGCGGGCCCCTCCGACGGCGAGGCGCCCACGCGCACCTGGCCGCTGCGGCCCGAGCGGCTGGCGGTGGTGCAGGCCTGGCGGAGCGGCGGCGGCGAGATCGCCGCGGCCAAGGGCGCGCCCGAGACGATCTTCAGCCTGTGCCGCCTGCCGCAGGACGAGGTCGCCCGGCTGCGCGAGGTGCTGGAGGCCATGGCGGCCGAGGGCCTGCGCGTGCTGGCCGTGGCCGATTGCTTCCGCCAGGGCGTGTTCCCCGACGAGCCGGAGGCGGCCGTGTTCGCCTTCCGCGGGTTCGTCGGCTTCCAGGATCCCGTGCGTCAGGACGTGCCGGCCGCGCTGGACGAGGCGCGCGGCGCCGGCATCTCCGTGGCCATGATCACCGGCGACTATCCGGCCACGGCTCGCGAGATCGCCCGCCAGGCCGGCATCGACGGCGATGCGGGCGTGCTCACCGGCGACGAGGTCGCCGCCATGTCGCCCCAGGCCCTGAGCGAGGCGGTGGAGCGCACGCGCATCTTCGCCCGCATCCGTCCCGAGCAGAAGCTCAAGCTGGTCGAGGCGTTCAAGGCCGCCGGCGAGGTGGTGGTGATGACCGGCGACGGGGTGAACGACGCGCCCGCCCTGCAGGCGGCCCACATCGGCATCGCCATGGGCCAGCGCGGCACCGACGTCGCCCGCGAGGCCGCCGACCTGGTGCTGCTGGACGACAGCTTCGCCTCGATCGTCGGCGGGGTGCGGTTGGGACGGCGGATCTTCTCCAACCTGCGGCGGGCGCTGACCTACATCACCGCCATCCACGTGCCGATCGCGGGCTTGGCGCTGACGCCGATCCTGATGGGCCTGCCGCCGATGCTCGCGCCGATGCACGTGGTGCTGCTGGAGCTGGTGATCGACCCGGTCTGCTCGCTGGTGTTCGAGACTGAGCCCAGCGAATCCGACGCGATGAAGCGCCGGCCGCGCAGCGCGCGCGAATCCCTGTTCGGCCGCCCGCAGGTGGCGATGGCCGCCATCCAGGGGCTGGCGATCTTCGCCGCGATCCTGGGGCTCTACGTGTGGGCGCTGGGCGTAGCGCCCCTGCTGGAGGCGCGCGCCGTCGCCTTCGCCGCCCTGGTCATGTCGATCCTGGTCCTGGCCTTCGCCGACGCGGCCAGCCTCAGCGTGAGCATCTTCGACCGCCGCCACGTCATCTTCTGGGGGATCGCCGCGGCCGCCGCGTCGATCGTCTCGCTGGCGCTGTTCGTGCCCGCCTTCGAGGACGTGTTCGAGATCTCCACGCCCAGCACGCCGCTGCTGGGCCTGAGCGTGGCCGTGGCGCTGGCGGCGGGCGGCTGGGTGCGGATCTACCGGCGCCTGCGCGAGCGGGCGGCGGCGCGATGAGTCACGCAGGGCGGGGGCGAGAGTGATCTGGATCGTGCTGGAGTTCGCGTTGCTGGCCGCGATCATCGCGGTCGCCGGCTTCTGGCTGTCGCGCTTCGGCGACATCATCGCCGAGCGGACCGGCCTGAGCGGTAGCTGGGTCGGTCTCGTCATGCTGGCCACGGTCACCTCGCTGCCGGAGCTGGTCACCGGCGTGACCGCGAGCGCGGTCCTGCGCGCGCCGGACCTGGCGATCGGCGACGCCCTGGGGTCGTGCGTCTTCAACCTGCTGCTGTTCGTGGCGGTGGACTTCTTCTATCGGCCCGACCGGATGTACGCCCGCGCCTCCCAGGGCCATGTGCTGTCGGCCGGATACGGCTCGATCCTGCTGGCGGTGGTGGGGCTGAACATCCTGGCCGGGCCCAGGCTCGCCGCCCTGACCCACGCGCCGGTGGGCGCGGCCACCATCGTCATCGTGCTGGTCTACCTGCTGGCCGTGCGCACCATCTTCAGCTACGAGCGCCGCCAGCTCATGGAGCCGGCCGAGGTGGCGGTCGAGCGCTACCCGCAGGCCACGGTGCGCCGCGCGATCCTGGGCTACGCGATCGCCGGCGCTTGCGTGTTCTCGGCGGGGATGATGCTGCCGGACGCCGCCCTGCGCCTGGCCGACGCGATGGGCTGGAGCCGCACCTTCGTGGGCACCATGTTCCTGGCCATGGCCACGTCGCTGCCGGAACTGGTGGTCACGCTCGCCGCCGTGCGCAGCGGGGCGCTGGACATGGGCGTCGCCAGCCTCCTCGGCAGCAATCTCTTCAACATGATGGTGCTGGCCTTGGACGACCTCGTCTATGCGCCCGGTCCCATCATGGCCGACGCCTCGCCGACGCACGCCGCCACGGCGTTGTCGGCGGTGGCCATGAACGCGGTGATCATCGTCGGCCTGATCTATCGGCCCGCCGGGCGGCCGTTCGGCGCGGTGAGCTGGGCCAGCATCGGCCTGATCGGCATCTACATCGCCACGGCCTGGATGGCCTTCGCCGGCGTCGGTTCGGCGGCGGGCTGAAGCGCGCTAGCGGCCCGGGTGCTCGGGCTCGGGGCAGAGCAGCACGTCGCACCGGCTGGCCATCAGAAGCGCCGTCGCCGTGCCGCCGTGATGCGGCCCGCCGCCGCGCCGGCGCGAGGCCACGGCGACCAGGTCCGGGTTCTGCGCCTCGACGTATTCGGCCGTCAGGTGCTCGGGCGCGCCGTACTCCAGCAGCACCTCCGGGTTCACGGGCCGGCCCAGGCGCGCCGCGACCCGCTCGAGGAAGCCGTCGCGGGCGCGGGCGGCCTCCTGGCGCATCTCGTCGTGGTGCGCCGTCTCGCTGATGAAGCCGGCGAACGGCACGCGATAGGCGTGCAGCAGGGTGAGCGCGGCGTCCGGGAACAGCTCGACCACGTGCTGGGTGGCCTGCTCGGAGACCAGCGAGAAGTCCGTGGGCGCGAGGATGCGGCGATAGGGGCCGGCGACCCGGCGCTTGACCACCAGCACCGGCGCGGGGGCGGCGTGGGCCAGCATCTCGACCGTGCGGCCGGGGTTGGAGCGGCCCAGCAGCTCGTTGCGCGCCGCGCCGGTGATGATGAGCTGGCTGCCCAGCTTGGCGGCGGTCTCCAGCGCCACCTCGTGCGGCGCGCCGGCGTCGACCGACACGTGCCAGTTGATGTTGCGGCCGGCGAACACCGGCTCCAGTTCGGCCCGCGCCGCGCCGAGGTCCGCCGCGAGCGGCCCGCTCCAGGACGGTTCGCGGAAGTCGCGCTCCACGGCCGCGACGACGTGAAGCTGCGCGCCCCACAGCTCGGCGAGCTGGGCGGCGCGGTCGGTCGCCCGGTCGCAGCGGCAGCTGAGGTCGGTGGCCAGGAGGATGGAGGAGGGCGTCGTCGCAGCGCTGGTCATGCCCAGGTGTTTAGCCCGGTCCGGCCGTTGGTTTCAAAGGCCAGGCGCCGATTGGCGCGCGCAAGGCGCCTCGTTCGCGGCTTCCAAGACCGTCCGAGGCCGGGCTATGGATGCGGCCGACAGTTCTTTCGTCGTGCTTTCATCCAACTCAAATCGATAGAGCCCAGCCCATGAAAACCCGCATCACCGAACTCTTCGGCATCAAGCACCCGATCATCCAGGGCGGCATGCACATGGTAGGCTACGCCGAGATGGCGGCGGCGGTGTCGAACGCGGGGGGGCTGGGGATCATCACCGGCCTGACCCAGGGCACGCCGGAGAACCTGACCAAGGAGATCGCCCGCTGCCGGGAGATGACCGACAAGCCGTTCGGCGTGAACCTGACCTTTCTGCCGGCGGTGACGCCGCCGGACTATCCGGGCTTCGTCGAGGCGATCATCAAGAGCGGGGTCAAGGCGGTGGAGACCGCCGGCAACAACCCGCAGAAGTGGATGCCGGCGCTGAAGGAGGCCGGCATCAAGGTGATCCACAAGTGCACCTCGGTGCGCCACTCGCTGAAGGCCGAGGCGATCGGCTGCGACGCGGTCAGCGTCGACGGCTTCGAGTGCGGCGGCCACCCGGGCGAGGACGACGTCGGCAACTGGGTGCTGCTGCCCAGGGCCGCCGAGGAACTGAAGATCCCGTTCGTGGCCTCCGGCGGCTGCGCCACCGGCAGCCAACTGGTGGCGGCCCTGTCCATGGGCGCGGACGGCGTCAACATGGGCACCCGCTTCATCGCCACCAAGGAAGCGCCGGTGCATGAGAACGTGAAGCAGGCGATCGTCGCGGCCACCGAACTGGACACGCGCCTGATCATGCGCCCGCTGCGCAACACCGAGCGCGTGCTGGTCAACGCCGGGGTCGAGCGGCTGCTCGAGAAGGAGCGGACGCTGGGCGACAAGATCACCTTCGCCGACATCGCGCCCGAGGTGGCTGGGGTCTATCCGGCGATCATGAAGGAGGGGAAGATGGACGCCGGCGGCTGGTCCTGCGGCATGGTCGCGGGCCTGATCCACGACATCCCCACCGTGCAGGAGCTGATCGACCGCATCATGTCCGAGGCCAAGGCGATCATCCGCGGCCGCCTGGAGACGATGCTCGACGACTAGCGCTCCGACGGGCCCCGCCGCGGCTTGACCGCGCGCAAGGCCCGGGCGCAACCTTCCCATGACGGCGCCGGCGCGCTTGCGGGCGCGCCGGAGATTTCGCCGCGGGGCGCGGTTCCATACGCTGGCGCGCGCCCCATATGTGCTGAAAGCATGGGAGGTCGCTTGTCTCAGACGGAGTATGTCGCGCCGTCGACCGTCGAGGACGCGGTCAAGGCGCTGGAAACCGCGGGCGCGCGGGCCATGGGCGGCGGGACGGACCTCCTGGTCCAGTTCCGGTCGGGCCGGGCCAAGCCCTCGGTCATCGTGGACCTGAAACGGATCGCCGAGACGATCGGCGTGCGCCAGGAGGGCGGCGGCTTCGTGATCGGGGCGGCCACCAGCGGCGCGGCCCTCGGCGAGCACGCGGCCCTGGCCAAGGCCTGGCCCGGCGTGATCGAGGCGGCCAACCTGATCGGCTCCACCCAGGTGCAGGGCCGGGCGAGCCTGGCGGGCAATCTCTGCAACGCCTCGCCTGCCGCCGACAGCGTGCCGGCGATGATCGCCGCGCGGGCGGTCTGCGTGATCGCCGGCCCCGACGGGCGGCGCGAGGCGCCGGTGGAGACCATCCCCGTCGCTCCCGGCAAGACCTCGCTGAAGCCCGGCGAGTTCATCGTCGAATTCAAGCTGCCGCCGCGGCCGGCCCGCGCGTCCGACGCCTATCTGCGGCTGATCCCGCGCACGGAGATGGACATCGCCGTGGTGGGCGCGGGCGTGAGCCTGACGCTGGACGCGGCCGGCGTGATCACCGAGGCCGACGTCGCCCTCGGCGCGGTGGCGCCGACGGCGCTGCTGGTTCCCGAGGCGGGGGCGGCGCTGGTCGGCTCCAAGCTGGACGAGGCGGCGCTGGCCAGGCTGGACGCGGCGGCCCAGGCGGCCTGCAAGCCGATCAGCGACAAGCGCGGAACAACCGAATACCGGACGAAGATCGCCGGCGTGCTGGCCAGGCGCGCCGCGCAGATCGCCTACCAAAGGGCGGGTGGACAAGCGTGACCAAGATCCATGTTTCGACGAGCGTGAACGGCGACCCGGTGGAGTTCCTGGCCGAGCCCGGCCAGACCCTGCTGGACATCCTGCGCGACGAGCTCCACCTGACCGGCTCCAAGGAGGGCTGCGGCTCCGGCGACTGCGGCGCGTGCAGCGTCACGGTGGACGAGCGGCTGGTCTGCTCGTGCCTGGTGCTGGCGCCGGAGGTCGAGGGCCGGCGGGTGACCACCATCGAGGGCATGGCCCAGGGCGGGCGGCTGCATCCGCTGCAGCAGAAGTTCCTGGAGCACGCGGCCCTGCAGTGCGGCTTCTGCACGCCGGGCCTCCTGGTGGCGTCCAAGGCGTTGCTCGACGCCAATCCGGATCCCACCGAGACCGAGGTCCGTTATTGGCTGGCCGGCAACCTGTGCCGGTGCACCGGATACGACAAGGTGGTCCGCGCCGTGATGGATGCGGCCGCCGAACTGCGCCAAGCGAGGGTGTGATGACCGACGTCCTGGACAGAGCCGAGCAGAAGACTGAGCTGAAGGTCGTCGGCGGCCGGCCGATCCGGCCCGACGGGGCCGACAAGGTCACCGGCCGGGCGGCGTTCGGCGCCGACCTGAACGTGGCCGGCCAGCTGGTGGGCAAGGTGCTGCGCAGCCCGCACGCCCACGCCCGCATCGTCTCCATCGACGCGCGCAAGGCCCGCGCCCTGCCGGGGGTGAAGGCGGTGGTCACCGGCGACGACTTCCCCAACCTCGCCAGCGAGATGCACGAGGGCGGCGAGTCGGCCTCCAACCTTCGCGACCTGGCGATGAACGTGATCGCCCGCGACAAGGCGCTCTACGACGGCCACGCCGTGGCCGCGGTGGCGGCGATCTCCAACGCGGTGGCCGACCAGGCGCTGGAGCTGATCGAGGTGGTCTACGAGGAGCTGCCCCACGTGCTCGACGTGGAGGACGCCATGGCGCCCGGCGCGCCGGTGCTGCACCAGCATCTGTTCACCCAGGGCGTGGATCCCAAGCCCGCCGCGCCGTCGAACGTGGCGATGCGCCACCGCCTGGGCCGGGGCGATCCGGACGCGGCCTTCGCCGAAGCCGACGTGGTGGTGGAAGGCCGCTATGTCACCAAGGCCGTGCACCAGGGCTACATCGAGCCGCACGCCTGCGTCGCCTCCTGGGCCGAGGACGGCCAGTGCGAGGTCTGGGCCTCCAGCCAGGGCGCGTTCATGGTGCGCACCTACTGCGCCAAGGTGCTGGGCCTGGAGATCTCCAACATCCGCGTCACCCCCGCCGAGATCGGCGGCGGCTTCGGCGGCAAGACCACCGTCTACCTGGAGCCCCTGGCGCTGGCGCTCTCGCGCCAGTCCGGCCATCCGGTGAAGATGGTGATGACCCGCGACGAGGTGTTCCGCGCCACCGGACCGACCTCGGCCTCGGTGATGCACGTCAAGCTGGGCGCCAAGGCCGACGGGACCATCACCGCCGCCGAGGTGGAGCTGAAGTACCAGGCCGGCGCCTTCCCGGGCTCGCCGGTGGGGGCCGGCTGCATGACCGCGCTGGCCTGCTATGACATCGACAACTTCACCATCACCGGCTGGGACGTGGTGACCAATACGCCGAAGGTCGCCGCCTACCGCGCGCCGGGCGCGCCGATCGCCGCCTTCGCCGTGGAGAGCGCCCTGGACGACCTGGCGCTGAAGCTGGGCGCCGATCCCATCGAGCTTCGCCTGAAGAACGCGGTGCGCGACGGGGCCAAGGCGTCCTACGGGCCGACCTACCGCAACATCGGCTTCGTCGAGACGCTGGAGGCGATCCGCGACAGCGAGCACTACAAGGCCCCGCTCGGCCCCAACCAGGGCAGGGGCGTCGCCGCCGGCTTCTGGTTCAACGTGGGCGGCGAGAGCACCGCGGCGGTCCACGTCAGCGAAGACGGCAGCGTCGCGGTGGTCACCGGCAATCCCGACATCGGCGGATCGCGCGCCTCCATGGCGATGATGGCCGCCGAGACCCTGGGCGTGGCCGTCGAGCACGTGCGCCCGCGGGTGGCCGACACCGCCTCCATCGGCTTTTCCATGGTCACCGGCGGCAGCCGCACCACCTTCGCCACCGGCATGGCCGTGGTGCAGGCCGCCGAGAAGGTGATCGACGACCTGAAGCGCCGCGCCGCGGTGATCTGGGACACCACGCCGGAGATGGTGGAGTGGACCGAGGGCCGGGCCGTATGCCTGGATCCGGCCAAGGGCGAGGCCAAGCCGCTGACCCTGGCGGCGCTGGCCGCGCAGTCGGCCAAGACCGGCGGGCCGATCTCGGCCGAGGTGGCGCTGAACGCCCAGGGCGCGGGCCCCGGCTTCGGCGTGCACGTCTGCGACCTGGAGGTCGATCCGGAGACCGGCCACGTCACCGTGGTGCGCTACACCGCCGCCCAGGACGTGGGCCGGGCGATCCACCCGTCCTATGTGGAGGGCCAACTCCAGGGCGGCGTCGCCCAGGGCGTCGGCTGGGCGCTGAACGAGGAGTACATCTTCGACCGCGAGGGCAGGATGGAGAACGCCGGCTTCCTGGACTACCGCGTGCCGGTGGCCTCGGACCTGCCGATGATCGACACCATCCTGGTGGAGGTGCCCAACCCGCGCCATCCCTTCGGGGCCAAGGGCGTGGGCGAGGTGCCGATCGTGCCGCCGCTGCCGGCGGCGGCCAACGCCGTGCGCCGCGCCATCGGCGTGCGCATGGCCGAGCTGCCGATGTCGCCGCCCAAGCTGCGCGCGGCGATGGACGGCAAGGCCGGGTAGGGCGATGGCGCGGGTCGTGCTTCCGGCCGACTGCGCCGACATGACCGGCGGCCAGACCGAGTTCGTGGTCGAAGCCGACACCGTGCGCCGCCTGGTCGCGGCGCTGGACGCGCGCTTTCCCGGCCTCGGCGACGTCTTGGACCGGCGCATGGCCTTCGCCATCGACGGCGAAATCCACCAGGACGCCTGGCTTTCGCCGATCGGCCCGGACAGCGAGGTCTATCTGATCCCCAAGATCGGCGGCGGCTGAGCCTCAGTAGGAGCGCGGCAAGCCCAGCACGTGCTCGGCCACATAGGCCAGGATCAGGTTCGTGGAGATCGGCGCGACCTGGTAGAGCCGCGTCTCGCGGAACTTGCGCTCCACGTCGTACTCCTCGGCGAAGCCGAAGCCGCCGTGGGTCTGGATGCACATGTCGGCCGCGTGCCAGGAGGCCTCGGAGGCCAGCATCTTCGCCATGTTGGCCTCCTCGCCGGCCGGCTTGCCGGCTTCGTAGCGGGCCGCCGCCTCGCGGGTCATCAGCTTGGCCGCGCGCACCTCGGCGTAGGCGCGCGCGATCGGGAACTGCACGCCCTGGTTCTGGCCGATCGGCCGGCCGAACACCACGCGCTGCTTGGCGTAGTCGGCGGCCTTGGCCACGAACCAGCGGCCGTCGCCGATGCATTCCGAGGCGATCAGGATGCGCTCGGCGTTCATGCCGTCCAGGATGTACTTGAAGCCCTTGCCCTCCTCGCCGATCAGGCACGACGCCGGGATTTCCAGGTTGTCGAAGAAGAGCTCGGTGGTGGCGTGGTTGAACATGGTGCGGATCGGCTTGATCGTCAGGCCCTTGCCGACCGCCTCGCGCATGTCGAGCAGGAACACCGAGATGCCGTCGGCCTTCCTGGCCACCTGGTCCTTCGGCGTGGTGCGGGCGAGCAGCACCATCAGGTCGGAGTGTTCCGCCCGGCTGATCCACACCTTCTGGCCGTTGATCACGTACTTGTCGCCCTGGCGCACGGCCTGGGTGGTGATCGACGTGGTGTCGGTGCCGGCGGTGGGTTCGGTCACGCCGAAGGCCTGCAGCCGGATCTCGCCCGAGGCGATCTTCGGCAGCCATTGGGACTTCTGCGCCTCGCTGCCGTGCCGCAGCACCGTGCCCATGGTGTACATCTGGGCGTGGACGGCCGCGGCGTTGCAGCCGCTGGCGTGGATCTCCTCCAGGATCGCCGAGGCGGCGGTCAGGCCGAGGCCGCTGCCGCCGTATTCCTCGGGGATCAGGACGCCCAGGAGACCCGCCTCGGTGAGCGCCTGGACGAAGGCGGTCGGATAGGTCCGCTCCCGGTCGCGCTCGCGCCAGTATTCGCCCGGAAAGCCGGCGCACAGCTTGCGCACGGTCTGAAGGATCGGCTCCAGGTCGTCTCGGTCGTGGTCGGTCATCGGCGTCCCAATCGCAGCGTTCGCGCGGTGGTTTCCCACGAAGCGCGGACGATGACGAGGCGCCGCTACGTCAGTGGCCGCCGCCGCGCCGGCCGGGCGCTGAAGCCGGTTGCGCGCCGCCACGGCGATCCGCTAGCGCTTGGGGCGCACTGATGATCGGGAGCTGCGAGCTTGAGCGTTCTTCATCCGCTGGACCGGCCCGTCTGGAACGCCTTCACCGCGCGCCAGGCCGCGCTGGCCCGCAGCGACGGGCGGGCGCTGCGCCTGGAGCCCGACTACGGGATCTTCGTCGCCGCGGCCGATCCCTCGCCGGAGAGCCTCGCGGCGCTCGCGGCCCTGGTCCTCGAAGGCGACGAGGCGGCCATGGTCGAGGCCGAGCCCTGGCCCGACATCCCCGGCCTCGCCGCCGAGCGGCGCACCCTGGTGCAGATGGTCGCCGAAGCGGTGACGCCGGCCGATCCGCCGGCCTTCGAGATCGTTCCGCTCGGCGAGGCCGAGGCGGCCGAGATGCTGGCCCTGGCGACCTTGACCAAGCCGGGCCCGTTCCGCGCCCGCACCCACGAGCTCGGCGACTTCGTGGGCGTCAAGCAGGACGGCCGGCTCATCGCCATGGCCGGGGAGCGGATGAAGCCGGCGGGCTTCACCGAGGTGAGCGGGGTCTGCACCCTGCCGGAGCACCGCGGACGGGGCTATGCGGGCGCGCTGATGCGGGTCGTGGCCGCGCGCATCCTTCAGCGCGGCGAGACGCCGTTCCTGCACTCCTACGCCCACAACGCCGGCGCCATCGGCCTCTACCGCTCGCTGGGCTTCGAGGTGCGCCGGCAGATGATCATGACGGTGCTGACGCGCCCCGGGGCAGGCGCCTGATCAGTACGATTTGGGCAGGCCCAGCACCCTCTCGGCGATGAAGCACAGGATGAGCTGCGGGCTGACCGGGGCGATGCGCGGGATCATGATCTCGCGCAGGTATCGCTCGACGTGGAACTCACGGGCGTAGCCGAAGCCGCCGTGGGTCATCACCGCCTGCTGGCAGGCGTTGTAGCCGGCCTCGGCCGCCAGGAACTTGGCCGAGTTGGCGGCCGCGCCGCAGTCCAGGCCCTGGTCGTAGCGCCAGGCCGCGTTCATCGTCATCAGCCAGGCCGCCTCCAGCTCCATCCAGTTGCGGGCCAGGGGATGCTGGATCGCCTGGTTCTGGCCGATCGGCCGGCCGAACACCACGCGCTCCTTGGCGTAGGCGCTGGCCGCCTCCAGCGCCAGGCGGCCGAGCCCGGTCGCCTCGGCGGCGATCAGGATCCGCTCCGGGTTCATGCCATGCAGGATGTACTCGAAGCCGCGGCCCTCCTCGCCGATGCGGTCCTCCACCGGCACGTGCAGGTCGGTGATGAACAGCTCGTTGGAATCGACGGCCGCACGGCCCATCTTCTCGATCTCGTGCACGGCCACCTTGGTGCGGTCCAGGTCGGTGTAGAACAGGCTGAGGCCCTCGGTCGGCTTGCGCACCTCCTCCAGCGGCGTGGTGCGGGCGAGCAGCAGGATCTTGCGGGCCACCTGGGCGGTGGAGATCCACACCTTGTGGCCGTTGACGACGTAGTGGTCGCCGTCGCGCACGGCCAGGGTGCGCAGGTGGGTGGTGTTGAGCCCGGTGTTGGGCTCGGTGACGCCGAAGCAGGCCTTCTCCTCGCCCTTCAGGATCGGCGGAAGCATGCGGCGCTTCTGCTCGTCCGTGCCGAACACCACCACCGGGTTCAGGCCGAAGACGTTCATGTGGATGGCCGAGGCCGCGGTCATGCCGCCGCCGCTCTCGGAGACCGCGCGCATCATGATCGCCGCCTCGCTGATGCCCAGGCCCGCGCCGCCCAGCGCCTCGGGCATGCACACGCCCAGCCAGCCGTCGGCGGCCATGGCGCGGTAGAAGGCCTCGGGGAAGTAGCCGTTGCGGTCGACCTCCAGCCAGTAGGCCTTGTCGAACTGGGCGCAGACCTTCTGCACCGCGGCGCGGATCGCCTCCTGCTCGTCGCTGAGCGCGAAATCCATGGTTCATCTCCCCGGGGCGGCGGCGCGTCAGGCGGCCGCGCGTTCGATTGCTTGGCGTCAGCCTGATCTATATCGCCCAGGCGGCTTTGGGGATGGTCAAGCGCCGGCGCTCGCGCTCAGCGCCGAAAACCGCCCCGGCCGGGGCCAAATCCTTGGAGGAGATGGTGGGTGTAGTAGGATTCGAACCTACGACCCGCTGATTAAGAGTCAGCTGCTCTACCAACTGAGCTATACACCCGCAGCCCTTGCGCCCTAAGGCGTTGCGGACCGTTCCCGAGGGGCCCGAGCGGCTGTTTTGCAGCGGCCTTTTTCGGGGTCCCGTTTGGGAGGCGTTCTCCTACCCTCCCTTTGCGAGCTTTGCAAGCGCGGCCTCCGCCAGCCGTGACGCCGACGCGGCGGCTTGCGCCACAGGCGATCTTAACAGGGGCGCACGCCGCACGCGCGTAAGCCGTCGACGCGCCTGCCGCTAACCGGCTAGGGTGCACCACCTATAGTAATCAAGCTCGAATGGGCGTCTGGGTGATTATGACAGGTCAGCGGCTATTGATCGGGGGCGGCCGCAGCGCCGCCGCGCGTCTGAAACGTCATGCGCCGGGTTCCGGCGCATGACGCTCTACATCTTCGGGGGGCTTTTCCTCGCGATCGCGGGCGTCTGCCTCTGGCTGGCGCCTCAGTACAGGGCCGACGGCGACGACGCCGAGGCTCGGGCCGCCATGGGCGGCGTGGTCGCATTCCTGGCGCTGGGCCTGGTCTTCCTGGTCGCGGCCACCAGCTTCACCTTCGCTCAGGGCGACGACGGCCGGGGCGGCGACGTCGATCCGCGTCCTCGC
Source organism: Phenylobacterium sp. (assembly GCF_041916435.1). GTDB lineage: Bacteria > Pseudomonadota > Alphaproteobacteria > Caulobacterales > Caulobacteraceae > Phenylobacterium. The sequence goes on from NZ_JAYRZM010000001.1 coordinate 226,013, forward strand.
CAGCGGGCCGCTCACGCGGCGAACTGGGCGCGTTCGCGGAACCTGTCCGGCGGGCAGCGCGCGCGCATCCGCGTTCGCCGGCGAACGGCGCCCGGCGAGGGCGAGCGACGCCTGGCGCGGAGCGCCGGGCCCGCGCGCGTCGAGGCGGCCGCGTTCCGCGTGCGGCGAGGGTGGGCCGGCGCTCGCGGCGGGCCTCCCGCCGCGCTGACGGGCTGATCCATCAAGGCCAGGCGACGCGGGCGCGCGAAATGCGCTAGGACGGAGCTTGGCGGGCGCGGGGTCTTCCCGCCGTTTCGAGAGGCTCCGATGGCCAGACGCGATCTGACGGGCGCGGTGGATTTCGACTACCTGGAAGAGTTCGCCGCCGGCGATATCCAGGTGATCGAGGAGGTGCTGGCGCTGTTCCGCGAGCAGGCCGCGATCTGGTCCGCCATGCTGGATCCGGGCTTCGACGGCTGGCGCGACGCGGTGCACACCATCAAGGGATCGGCCCGCGGCGTCGGCGCCTTCGCGCTCGGCGAAGCCTGCGCCCAGGCCGAATCGCTAGGAGCCGCGCACCTCGACGCCGTGCGCGACGCGCTGAACGCGGCGCTCGCCGACGTGGCCGCCTACGCCCACGAGCAGGCGCTTCAGTCGCTCAAGTCGCCGCGCGACTGATCCCAGGCGGCGAATTCGTAGGCGATCGAGCGGTCGATCAGCAGGCGCCAGACCGGCTCGGCGATGGCCTCCGACAGCCCGGCGGCCCGCGCGGCGGCCTTCACCTTGGCCACCACGTCCTCGATGCGGGCGGTGTCGCGCACGGCGGCGCGGTCGGCCTTGATGCGCGCGGCGGCGTCCATGTAGCCCTGGCGCTCGGCCAACAGGGCCACCAGCGCCCGGTCCAGCGCGTCCACGCCCTGGCGCACTTCGGCCATGGTGGTGCAGTCGCGGGGAGGCAGGCGGTCGTCAACAGGGATGGTCATAGGGGGTGGAACTCAGATTCCTGCGCCATTGTCTATCGCCCGCAGCGCCGCCTCGTGCGCCTCGGCCTCGGCCTTGATCCAGGTGATGAAGGCCTTCACCTGGGGCAGCCGGCCCTTGGCCTTGGGGTGGACCAGGTAATAGGCGAAATCCACGGCGGTTTCGATCTGCAAGGGCGCGACCAGGCGGCCGGCGTCCAGGTCGGCCTGGGCCAGGGTGCGCTTGGCCAGCGCCACGCCGCGGCCGTTCACGGCGGCCTCGATCACCAGGCTCGACTGGTTGAAGCGGGGCCCGCGCGCCCCGTCGATCCCCTTCAGCCCCCGCGCGGCCAGCCACATCGGCCAGTCGGGGCAGGAATCGTCGAGCTCGGGCGAGCCGTCGTGCAGCAGGGTGTGGTTGGCCAGGTCCTTGGGCTCGCCCAGCGGCGTCGTCTGCAAGAGGGTCGGGCTGACCACCGGGATCACCGCCTCGCTGATCAGCCGCGTCACCTCCAGCCCCGGATAGCGGCCGCCGCCGTAGCGGATGGCCACGTCCACCTCGCCGGCGGTCAGGTCCACCAGGTCGATGCCGGCCGAGAGCCACACGTCCACCTGCGGATGGGCTTCCTCGAACCGGCCGAGCCGCGGCACCAGCCACTTGGCTGCGAACGAGGGCGCCGCCGTGAGCGTCAGCCGCCGTCCGTCCACCGCCGCCGTCAGCATCGAGGCGGCCTCGGCCAGCCGGTCGAACGCCTCGCGCAGCGCGGGAAGGGCGGTCTGCGCCGCGTCGGTCAGGAGCAGGCCCCTCGGCGTGCGCTTGAACAGCGGTGCGCCGACGTAGTCCTCCAGGTTCTGGATCTGCTGGCTGACCGCGCCGGGCGTCACCGAAAGCTCGTCGGCAGCGCGGCTGAAGTTGAGATGCCGAGCGGCGGCCTCGAAGGCCCGCAGGGCGTTGAGCGGCGGCAAGCGGCGGCGCTCGACGTTTCGTTCCATGAGTTTTCCTGACAACCCGGGCAGAACTCCTTGGGTTGCGAAGTGGCGTCGCCGGACCCAGTTTGCAACCGCTCGCCGATGTATCGGCCCTTTTCGTCGGCGGGCGCTGTGCGGGGCGGGCGTCAGCCCGTCCCGCCACATGTCCCTGGGTAAGCGTTTAGAGAAGCTAAAGCCATGGCGCAACGCGCAGCCAAGTCGAAGCGGCAGGGACGCCTCGTCGTCCTGGGCGGCGAGCGCCCGGTCGAGCCGGGCCGCGTGTGGCTCGTGGGCGCCGGTCCCGGCGACCCAGACCTGTTGACGATCAAGGCGCTGAAGGCGCTGCAGGGCGCCGACGTGGTGGTCCACGACGGCCTCGTGTCCGACGAGATTCTCGATCTCGCGCCGGCCGCGGCGCGGCGCATCTGCGTGGCCAAGCGCAAGTCGCGCCATTCCTACGCCCAGGACGAGATCAATCGCATGCTGGTCGCCTTCGCCCTGGAGGGGCTGGAGGTGGTGCGGCTGAAGGGCGGCGATCCCTTCATCTTCGGCCGTGGCGGCGAGGAGCTGGAAGCCTGCCGCGAAGCGGCCGTGGACTGCCGCATTGTGCCGGGGATCACCACGGCCCTGGCGGCCGGCGCCAATGCGGGCGCGCCGCTCACCCACCGCGGGGCGGCCCAGGCGGTCACCTTCGTCACCGGCCACGCGGCCAAGGGCGAGGCTCCGGACTTGGACTGGCCGGCCCTGGCGCGGCCCAACCACACCGTCGTCGTCTACATGGGCCTGTCCACCGCCGGCGAGATCGCCGGGCGGCTGACGGGCGCGGGCCGCGCGGCCTCGACCCCGGCCCTGATCGTCGAGAACGCCAGCCGCCCCGACGAGCGGCGGATCGTCACCACCCTGGCCGGCCTGGCCGAGGCGGCGGCGGGCCTTTCCGGCCCGGCCCTGCTGATCGTCGGCGAGGCCATGGCCCTCGCCCGGCCGGGCCAGGGCGTCGAGGGACTTGTGCAGGAGGCCCGTCAGTTGGGCCGGGGAGTTGTGGGATGAGGGCGCTGACCGCCAACCGCCTGATCGACGGCGAGGTCGTCTTCTGGGCCAAGGACCGCTGGGTCGAGCGCTTCGCCGAGGCCGAGCTGTTCGCCGAGGGCGAGGGCGAGGCCGCGCTCGCCGCCGAGGGCCACGCCAAGGCCCAGCCGACGGTGGTGATCGACCCGTATCTGATCGACCTCGCCGAATCCGAGGGCATGTGGGCGCCGGTGTCCTATCGCGAGCGGCTGCGCGCGCTGGGGCCCACCAACCATCTGCGTCACGGCAAGCAGGCCGAGGGCGGCCAGGCCATCGAGGCCCTGCAACACGCCTCCGGCGCGGCCCGCTCGGCCGGCCGGGTCAAGCTGATCAAGCGTTAGGGGAGGGGCCGATGTACCTCTACGACACCCTCGACCGTGAATTCGTCGCGGACCGCTCCGCCGAGTTCCGCGAACAGGTCGCCCGCCGCCTGGCCGGCGAGATCACCGAGGACCAGTTCAAGCCGCTGCGGCTGATGAACGGGCTCTACCTGCAGCTCCACGCCTACATGCTGCGCGTGGCGATCCCGTACGGCTCGATGAACGCGGCCCAGCTTCGCAAGCTGGCCTGGATCGCGCGCACCTACGACAAGGGCTACGGCCACTTCACCACGCGCACCAACATCCAGTTCCACTGGATCAAGCTGCGCGATGCGCCGGACATCCTGGACGCCCTGGCCAGCGTGGACATGCACGCCATCCAGACCAGCGGCAACTGCATCCGCAACACCACGGCCGACCCTTATTCGGGGGCCACCGCCGAGGAGCTGGACGATCCGCGCGTCTGGGCCGAGGCGATCCGCCAGTGGTCGAGCCTGCATCCGGAATTCTCGTTCCTGCCGCGCAAGTTCAAGGTCGCGATCACCGGCTCGGCCAAGGACCGCACCGCCGCCAAGGTGCACGACATCGGCCTGATGCTGCGCCGGGGCCGCGACGGCCAGCTCGGCTTCGAGGTGATCGTCGGCGGCGGCATGGGCCGCACGCCCTACGTCGGGCCGACGATCCGCGAATTCCTGCCCGCCGGGCGGCTGTTCTCCTACCTGGAGGCGGTGCTGCGCACCTACAACCGCTATGGCCGGCGCGACAACAAGTACAAGGCGCGCATCAAGATCCTGGTGGCCGCCCTTGGCGCCGAGGAGTTCGGCCGCCAGGTGGAGGCCGAGTGGGAGAAGATCGGTCCGGCCGGCGACCTGCCGGACACCGAGCTCGCCCGCATCCGCGCCGCCTTCGCGCCCAAGCGCTTCGAGACCCTGCCGCCCGTCTCGGCGGCCTTCGAGGAGGCCAAGGCCTCCGACCCGGCCTTCGCCCGCTTCGCGCGCAACAACGTCAAGGCGCACAAGACGCCCGGCTACGCCATCGTCGAGGTCTCGCTGAAGGCGATCGGCGAGACGCCCGGCGACGCCACCGCCGACCAGATGGACGTGGTGGCCGACCTCGCCGAGCGCTACGGCCAGGACGACGTGCGCGTCACCCACGAGCAGAACCTGGTCCTGCCGCACGTCAGGCAGGACGACCTGCCGGCGGTCTACGCGGCCCTGGCCCAGGCCGGGCTCGGCACGGCGAACATCAACCTGATCAGCGACATCATCGCCTGCCCGGGGCTGGACTACTGCGCGCTGGCCAACGCCCGGGCGATCCCGATCGCCCAGGACATCGCCGAGCGCTTCGCCGATCCCGACCGCGCCGAGACCATCGGCGAGCTGAAGGTGAAGATCAGCGGCTGCATCAACGCCTGCGGCCACCACCACGTGGGCCACATCGGCGTCCTGGGCGTCGATAAGAAGGGCGAGGAGTTCTACCAGCTCACGCTCGGCGGCTCCGGGGCCGAGGACGCCGCTGTCGGCCAGATCCTGGGTCCGGCCCTGCCGGCCGACCAGGTGGCCGAGGCGGTCGACACCCTGGTCGAGGTCTATCTGCGCGAGCGCGCCGAGGGCGAGCGCTTCCTCGACACCTTCCGGCGCACCGGCGTCGCCCCGTTCAAGGAGGCCGTCTATGCCGCCGCTCATTAAGCTCAAGGCCGGCGAGATGAGCCTGGTGGAGGACCCCTTCACCCAGGTCGCCGACGAGGACGACATGCCGCCCGGCGACGTGATCGTCTCGCTGGCGCGCTTCGAGTCGGAAGGCGAGGCGCTTCTGTCCGAGGGCCGCGCGATCGGCGTGCGCATCGAACCGGACGAGGACGTCGAGGCCCTGGCCTACGACCTGCCGCGCCTGGCGGTGGTGGCGCTGGCCTTTCCCAAGTTCGGCGACGGCCGCGCCTACAGCTATGCGCGCCTGCTGCGCGAGCGGCTCGGCTTTTCCGGCGAGGTCCGCGCCGTGGGCGACGTCCTGCGCGAGCAGGCCGGCTTCATGGTGCGCGTCGGCTTCGACGCCTTCGAGCCGGCGGACGGCGCCTCGCCGCAGGACTGGGCCCGCGCCGCGGCCCGTCACCGCCACGTCTACCAGCGCTCCGCCGACGGCCGCGCCCCGGCGTTCGTGGAGCGGGAAGGGACCTGAGTATGGCTTACGATCAACTGGAGCGGCCCTCCCTGGCCGCCCGCCTGGACGCCGAGCTGCGTCACGCCCATCCGGCCACGGTGCTGGAGGCGGCGATCGAGACCTTCGGCGACCGGCTCGCCCTGGTGTCCTCGTTCGGCGCGGAATCGGCGGTGCTGCTGCACCTCGTCGCCCAGTTGAAGCCGGACATCCCGGTGCTGTTCCTCGACACCGGCATGTTGTTCGGCCAGACCCTGGACTACCGCAAGCAGCTCGCCGCCAGGCTGGGCCTCACCGGCGTGCGCGACCTGCGCCCCGCCTACCAGGACCTGGCGGTGGCCGATCCCGAGGCCAAGCTCTGGCAGTCCGACACCGACGCCTGCTGCCACGTGCGCAAGGTCCTGCCGCTGGACCGCGCGCTGGCCGAGTTCGACGGCTGGATCACCGGGCGCAAGCGCTTCCATGGCGGCGACCGGGTCTCGCTGCCGGTGGTCGAGCCGGCCGACGGCAAGGTGAAGTTCAATCCGCTGGCCAACTGGGGCAAGGTGGAGCTGGACGCCTACGCCGCCGAGCATGACCTGCCCGCCCATCCGCTGGTCGCACAGGGCTTCCCCTCCATCGGCTGCTGGCCGTGCACCCAGCCCGTCGAGGACGGCGAAGACGTGCGCGCCGGCCGCTGGAAGGGTTCCGACAAGACCGAATGCGGCATACATCTGGCCCGCGCGCCGGGCGCCGTCGCCAACGTGGGCGGCGACATCTGACCGCAGGACACCCCTCGCCGAATTTGTCCGAATTCAAAGACTCTTGAGCAAATTGCGGTCTTCTGCGCCCCGATCTGCTCAGCTAGCTCGAGTTGACCATGACTGACGCCACCGTGGCCGCGCCGGCCGCCAGCAAGGCCCGAGGCGCCTTCCTCGTCGAACGGGTGACCTGGGTCCAGCACTGGACCGACGAACTCTTCTCGTTCCGCACCACCCGCGATCCGGGCTTCCGCTTCTCCAGCGGCCAGTTCGTGATGGTGGGCCTGGAGGTGGACGGAAAGCCGCTGGTGCGCGCCTATTCGATCGCCAGCCCGGCCTGGCACGACGAGCTGGAGTTCTACTCCATCAAGGTCCAGGACGGCCCGCTCACCTCGCGCCTGCAGCACCTGAAGGTCGGCGACGAGGTGCTGATCGGCAAGAAGCCCACCGGCACCCTGGTGCTGGACGGCCTCAAGCCCGGCAAGCGGCTCTACATGCTGGGCACCGGCACGGGCCTGGCGCCCTGGCTGTCGCTGGCCCGCGACCCGGAGGTCTACGACCGCTTCGAGACGGTGGTGGTGACCCACACCGTGCGCCACGTGGCCGACCTGAACTACCGCACGCTGTTCGAGACCGAGCTGCCGAACGACGAGATCCTCGGCGAGGTTGTCGCACCCAAGCTGCGCTACTACCCGACCGTCACCCGCGAGCCGTTCAGGACCCAGGGCCGGATCACCGACCTGATCGCGTCCGGTCAGATGTCCCGCGACCTGGGCCTGCCGCCGCTCAATCCGGCGGAGGATCGCGTCATGCTGTGCGGCGGGCCGTCGGTGCTGGCCGACCTGAAGGTGCAGCTCGAAGGCATGGGCTATGTGGAGGGGTCGATCTCCTCGCCCGGCGACTATGTGCTCGAGCGGGCCTTCGTCGAGACCTGAGCCCGAAGGTCCGGGCCGGCCTTACTTGGCCGGCGGGCAGCCCTTGAATTCGCCGACCTTGCTGACGCTGAGGGTGTCCAGGTTGAGCTGGCGCATCGGGGCCATCGAGGACGCGCCCTTGCCGGTGTAGAGGTCGATCCGCTCGCCCTTGATCGCCCCGCCGGTGTCCGAGGCGTACCAGTAGCCGTCATGCTTGGTGCCGTCCGGCATCGGCAGGCCGACCGTCTCCTTGATGAACAGGACCGTGTGGCGCGGGATCAGGTGCGTATCGACCGCGGCCGTGCGCATGGCCACCACCTTGCAGCCCAGCGAGTCCAGCGCGCCCACGCCCTTGGCCCCGGCGTGATAGAGGGTCGCCTTCAGGCTCCAGTCGGGCGTGCCGATCGGCGAGCCCGACAGAATCGAGACGATCAGGTCCCCGATCGGATCGGGGTTGGCGGGGGCGGCGTGCGCCGCACCCCCCGCGACGATCAGCGGAAGGACGACGGCCAGGGCGGCGAGGCGGCGTCGCACGACGGCGTCTCCTCAGTCGTTGATCTGGATCGCCGAACGTTTTGAGGGGCTTGAGCGCCGCTGACAAGAAAAAGGAGTCAGCCGAGCTGAGCGGGCTGTTAGACTCATTCGCTTGCGCCTTGAATCCGCGCAGCTATTCGTCCGCAAGGCATTTTTGGGGCAGAGCTAATGACGCTTAGGATCTACGGCGACTCGATCTCCGGCAATTGCCTGAAGGTGAAGTGGACGGCCGACCGGCTGGGCCGGGCCTACGAGTGGATCGAGACCAGCGTGCTCAAGGCCGAGACCCGCACGCCGGCCTTCCTGGCGATGAACCCGGCCGGCCAGGTTCCGCTGGTCCTGCTGGACGACGGCCGCCCGCTCGCCCAGTCCAACGCGATCATCCTGCACCTGGCCGAGGGCTCGGACCTGATCCCTGCGGACGCCTATGAGCGGGCCAGGATGCTGGAATGGATGTTCTGGGAGCAGTACAGCCACGAGCCCTACGTGGCCGTCGCCCGCTTCCACCACCACTATCTCGGCAAGCCGCTCGGCGAACTCGACCCGAAGCTGTTCGAGCGGGGGAACGGGGCGCTCCAGCGCCTGGAGGATGCGCTCGAAGCCGAGCAATTCCTCGTGGGCGGCCGGCTCAGTCTCGCCGATGTCGCCTTGGTGGCCTATACGCGGGTGGCGCACGAGGGCGGCTTCGACCTGTCCCGCTATCCCAAGGTCCAGGCCTGGGTGGCTCGGGTGGAGGCGGCCCTCGGCATCGCCTGAGGAGTGTCCATGTTGCGTCCGTTTCGTCTGGCCGCCGTCGCGCTGGCCGCCCTGTCGCTCGCGCCCGGCGCGGCCCTGGCCTGGGGCGCCAGCGGCCACAGGATCATCGGCATGACGGCCGCCGAGGCGCTGCCTAACGAGGTTCCCGCCTTCCTGCGCACGCCCACGGCGGCCTCGGACATCGGCGAGCTGTCGCGCGAGCTCGACCGCTCCAAGGGCGCGGGCAAGGTGCACGACCTGGACCGCGATCCCGGCCACTTCCTGGACCTGGACGACAGCGGCCGCGTCCTCGGCGGGCCTCTGCTCTCCGCCTTGCCGGCCACCCGCGCCGACTACGAGACCGCCCTGCGCGCCGCCGGCGTCGACAGTTGGAAGGCCGGCTATCTTCCCTATTCGATCATCTCGTCCTGGCAGCAGCTCGCCAAGGACTTCGGCTACTGGCGCGTGCTGAACGCCGCCGAGGCCCGCGCGACCGATCCGGGGCGCCGCGCCTGGTACGCCGAGGACCGCCGCCGCCGCGAGGAGCTGATCCTGCGCACGATCGGCAATCTGTCGCACTACGTCGGCGACGGCTCGCAGCCGCTGCACGTGAGCGTCCACTACAACGGCTGGGGCGCCTATCCGAACCCCAAGGGCTACACCCAGGCCAAGATCCACGGCCCCTTCGAGGGCCAGTTCGTGCGCGGCTACATCAAGCCCGAGGCCGTCGCCGCGGACGTCGGCGCCTTCCACGACTGCGGCTGTCCGATCGAACGGCGCACGGCCGACTATCTCGCCGTCGCCGGCCATGAGGTCGAGCCGCTCTACGCCCTGGAGAAGGCCGGCGGCTTTTCGCCGGACGATCCGCGCGGGGTGGCCTTCGTCACCGCGCGGCTCGCCGCCGGGGCCACCGAGCTGCGCGACCTGATCGTGGAGGCCTGGCGCGCGGGCGGGGAGTCGACGGTCGGCTGGCCGGCGGTGAGCGTCGCCGACGTGGAGGCCGGCAAGGTCGATCCGTTCGACGCGCTCTACGGCGTCGACTGATGGAGGCGGTTCCCCAGTTCGGCGCCGTGCAGGACGGCCGCGTCTACGCCGACCGCCCCGCCGCGTTCGGCCTGGCCCTGCGCGAGGGGCTGATCGCCGTGGTCCGGGTGCAGCCCATCGGCTTCGACACGCCCTGGATCGACCTGCCGGGCGGCGGGATCGACCCGGGCGAGACCGCCGATGTGGCCGTGGTGCGCGAATTCGGTGAGGAGACGGGGCTCAAGGTGTCGGCGGGCAGGGCCTTCGCCCGCGCCGACCAGCTCTTCATCAACACCGACGGCGTGGCGTTCAACAACCGCTCGACGCTGTTCGCCGTTCGCATTCAGGCCGAGGCGCCGCACCTGAAGGTCGAGGCCGACCATGAGCTTCTTTGGCTCGACCCGAACGAGGCGATCGCCCGCCTGCGCCACGACTCCCATGCCTGGGCGGTGGCCGCCTGGCTGCGCCGCGTTGCGTGACTCGGCCCAAACCGTTAGTGCGGGCGCGCGTTTTCGGGAGGCGCATCCATGTCTGAAGCCCAGATCATCGACGGCAAGGTCTATGCCGAGAAGCTGCGCGCCGAGGTGGCGGCCGAGGTCGCCGAGCTGAAGGTCAGGCACGGTCTGCAGCCCGGACTGGCCGTGATCCTGGTGGGCGAGGACCCGGCCAGCCAGGTATATGTGCGCTCCAAGGGCGAGAAGTCGCTGGAGGCCGGGATGCACTCGGTCACCCACCGGCTGCCGGCCGACACCCCCCAGGACGAGGTCCTGGCGCTGATCCAGAGCCTCAACGCCGACCCCGCCATCCATGGCGTCCTGCTGCAGCTTCCCCTGCCCAAGGGGCTGGACGAGAAGCCGCTGCTGGCGGCGATCGATCCCGACAAGGACGTCGACGGCCTGCACGTGGTCAACGCCGGGCGCCTGTCCCAGGGGCTGCCGGCGCTGGTGCCCTGCACGCCGATGGGCTGCATGATCCTGCTGCGCGAGACCGTGGGGGATCTAGCGGGCAAGCGCGCGGTGGTGGTGGGCCGCTCGGTGCTGGTGGGCCGGCCGATCGCCCAGCTCCTGCTGCAGGCCGACTGCACCGTCACCATCGCCCATTCGCGCACCGTCGACCTGCCGGCCGTGTGCCGCGAGGCCGACATCCTGGTGGCCGCCGTCGGCCGCCAGCGGATGATCAAGGCCGATTGGATCAAGCCGGGCGCGGCGGTGATCGACGTGGGCATCAACCGCGTGCCGTTCGACGATCCGGTCAAGGCCGCCGAGGGGCGCACCAAGCTGGTCGGAGACGTGGACTACAAGGCCGCCCGTCAGGTGGCCGGCTGGATCACGCCCGTGCCGGGCGGCGTCGGCCTGATGACGGTCGCCTGCCTCCTGCAGAACACGGTGACCGCCGCCAAGCGCCTGAACGGCCTGGACGGCTAGTCCTTCGTCGGAACCGCCTTCTCGTTGGTCCAGGCGATCAGCTTGGCGATCGCCTCGCCCGACGCCTCGTCGAAGGCCTCGACGATCGAACCGACCCGGTTGTTCTTGGCGCGCGTCCGCACGTCGAAGGTCACGTCGCCGATGAGCGCGCGGTCGGACGAGCGTGTCAGCACCGCGCGCAGCTTCACCAGCACCGTCGGCGCGCCGCGCGAGCCGTGGTCGTAGTCCGCCTCGAAGCCGTTCACCTCCACCCGCAGGAAGTAGGCCGCCCGCGAAGCCTCGCCGCGCACCACCAGCCGGGCGGGGCCGACGTTGTCGTCGAACGCCTGGTTGAGCGCCTCGTCGAACAGGACGCTCGCCGGCGACACCCAGCGCGCGTCGGCGATGTAGGCGGCCTTGGAGCCGCTCATGGTCAGGATCCGGTCGGAGGCCACCGCGCGCGAGAAGCTCGTGCGGTTCTTGAACACGCCCACCGGCGTCACCTCGCCCTGCGGCGCCTCGGCCGCCGGCTGCGGGGCGGTGAAGCGATAGAGCTGGACAGGCTTGGTCTTGGGAAACACGGTGACGCAGGCCGCCAGGGCCGCCGCCGCCAGCGCCACGCCCGCGGCGCGGACCATCGATCGTGCCAGGCTCATGGCTTCACCTTGACTTCCTGCGCGGGCGCCTTGCTGACCAGGCCCTGCGGGTTGGATTCCAGTTCGTTGGACAGACGCTCCAGCGAGGTGGCCGCCGACTGCAGGGCGGTCACCGCGTCGGTGATCTGCGGCAGGCCGTTCTTGGCGAAGTCCGCCGTCGGGCCCTGAAGCTCGGCGACCATGCCGCGCAGGTCCTTGGCGGCGGCGCCGACCTCCTGGGCGGCCTTGTCGAAGTCGGCCAGGGTCTTCTTGCCGTCGTTGTCCACCAGGCCCTTGGTCGACTGGGAGAGCTCGGCGATCTGCTGGGCGGCCGCGTCGATGTCCTGCAACGCCTTCTGTGCGTCGCCGATCATGTCCTTGTGCTTCGCCAGTTCGGCGGTCACCGCCTGGGTGTCGGCCAGGGCGTCGCCGAAGGTCTTGATGTTCTTGTCGGACATCACCCGGTTGAGCCGGTCGAGCGCCTCCACGGTTCGCGTCAGCACCGTGCCCCCGCCCTCCAGCAGGTCGGCCAGGGTGCTGCGCTGGCTCTGGATCTTGGGAATCTGCCCCTTGGGGGTGACGTCCTTCAGGAGCGGCTTGGAGGGCGTGCCCGCGGTGATCTGCACCAGGTTCACGCCGGTGACGCCCAGGGGCTCCAGGGTGGCGTAGGAATCCTGGCGGATCGGCACGTTGGAGGTCACCCGCGTACGGGCGATCACGCGGGTGGGGTCGCTCGGGTCCAGGTCGATCTTGGTGACCTCGCCGACCTTGATGCCGTTGAAGTGCACTTCGCCGCCCTGCGACAGGCCCCGGACCGGCCCCTGGAAGACGATGTCGTAGACGTCGTAGTCCTGGGCGAAGCGCAGTTGCATCAGCCACACGGCGAACACCACCGCGCCGATGAACAGGATCAGCGTCGACAGGCCCACCAGGGCGTAGTTGGCGTTCCTTTCCATCAGGCCTCCTCGGCGGCGAGCTTGGCCCCGGCCGCCGCGGCGCGGCCGCGGGGACCCAGGAAGTACTCGCGGATCCAGGGGTGGTCGGAGCGTTCCAGCTCGGCCACGGGGGCGGTGGCCACCACGTGCTTGTCGGCGATCACCGCCACACGATCGGTGATCGCGTAGAGCGTGTCCAGGTCGTGGGTGATCATGAACAGGGTCAGCTCCAGGCTCTCCGACAGGTCGCGGATCAGCTCGTCGAAGGCGGCCGCGCCGATCGGGTCGAGGCCGGCGGTGGGTTCGTCCAGAAAGAGGAGTTCCGGATCGAGCGCAAGGGCGCGGGCCAGGGCCACGCGCTTGCGCATCCCCCCGGACAGCTCCGCGGGCTTCAGGTCGGCGGCGTCGGCGCGCAGGCCCACCAGGGCGATCTTCAGGTCGGCGAGTTCGCTGACCTCGTTGCGCGACAGGCGCGTGTGCTCGACCATCGGCGCGGAGACGTTCTCCTTGACGGTCAGGTTGGAGAACAGCGCCCCGTTCTGGAAGAGCACGCCCCAGCGCCGCTCCACCCGCGACCAGCGCTTGCGCGAGCTGGTCTGCACGTCATAGCCCAGCACCCGCACGGTGCCGGCCTCGGGCTTCTTCAGGCCGATGATGGTGTTCAGCAGCACCGACTTGCCCGAGCCGGAGCCGCCGACGACGCCCAGCACCTCGCCGCGGCGAACGGTGAGGTTGAGGTTGTCGTGCACCACGTGGTCGCCGAACTGCGAGCGCAGCCCGATCACCTCCACGGCGGGGCCTTCGCCGCCGAAGGCCGGCTCGTTGTCGGCCGCGCCGCTCAAATGTCCAGTTCCATGTAGATCAGGGCGAACACCGCATCGATGAGGATGATGGCGAAGATGGCGTGCACCACGGCCGCCGTCACCCGCCGGCCCAGGGATTCCACGTCGCCGCCCACCTCCATGCCCTGGCGGCAGCCGATTCCAGCGATCGCCATGGCCATCACGGGCGCCTTCGAAAGCCCGATCCAGAAATGGGTGGCGCCCACGTTGTCGATGATGCGCTGCAGGAAGAAGGCCGGCCCCAGGTCCAGCACCGACCAGGTGACCAAAAGGCCGCCGAACAGGCCGGCCAGGGTGGCCACGAAGGTGAGCAGCGGAATGGTCAGCAGCAGGGCGAAGAAGCGCGGGAAGACCAGGGCCTCGAACGGGTCGACCCCCAGGACGCGCATGGCGTCGATCTCCTGGTTCATCTTCATCGAGCCGATCTCGGCGGCGAAGCTCGAGGCCGAGCGGCCGGCCAGCAGGACGGCGGTGATGATGATGTTGAACTCGCGCATCACCGCGATGCCGATCAGCTCGACGGCGAACACCTGGGCGCCGAACTGGCGCAGCATGTTCGCGCCCAGGAGGCCCACCACCGCGCCGATGAAGAAGGCGGTCGTGGCCACGATCGGCAGGGCGTCCAGCCCCGCGCGCTCGGCCAGCGAGATGCAGGCGGCCCAGCGGATGCGGGCGGGATTGATCAGGTTGCGGCCGGTGACGGCCAGCAGGTGGCCGCCGAAGGCCAGGGTGCCCACAGCGTCGGCGCCGAGGTTGATCACCCCCCTGCCGATGCGCACCAGCATGTCCTCGAAGCCGCGACGCGGGGCGGGGGGCGGCTTCTTGGTCTGGGCGGCGCGGGCGACCAGGTCGATCAGCCGCTTGGTCTCGGGGCGCGCGCGAAGCTCGGCCGCCTTGAGCGCGCCGCCGGTGGCGCGCACCAGGGCGTAGGCGCCGGCGGTGTCGAGCCGGTGCACGCCGGTCAGGTCGAGCACGCCGGCGGGCGCGCCGTCCAGGTACTCGGCCAATTGATCGGCCGCCCGTCCCAGGGATCCGGCGGTCCAGTCCCCCGTAAGCAGGGCGACACGGCCAGCGGCCGTGTCTTCGACCTTGAAGTCAGCGGGACGATCCATGGGCGAGGGTCCGCCAAGCCTCCGACGCTACAAGCTGGGCCGTTGAATCAGGCCCGAAGCGGCCGACCCTAACAGAGCCTGGCCGCCGACCGAACGCCTTATGCCGCCGAGCGCGACCTTCGCGCCCGGCGCCCAGCTTGGGGCGCCTCTCGCCTTGGTGATCGTCCAGGCGGCGCAATCGGCCAATCTTTCGCCCCAGTCGGACGGGTATCGAGGGGCGCGGGCGAACCTTCCGGGGGCGTCCCGTCGTCATCTTTCAGGGCTGGGAGAGTGCGTTGACCCGCCAGATCGACTTCGCCGGCAAGTCCGGAACCATCTACCGCTACACGCAGCTCGACGAGGCTCGGCCGCTGCCGCCGGCGGGAGCGAACTACGTGCTGGCCGACGTCGCCGACCGCGTCGTCATCCTCTTCGCCGGGGAGACCGACAATCTGGCCAAGGGCGACTGGCGCTCGCCGCTGGTCGAGGCGCGCGAGCGCTATGACCGCGTGGAGGTGCTCACGCGGCTGAACGTGCGCAGCGCCGTACGCGTGCAGGAACAGGAAGACATCATCCGTCAGCACCAGCCGGAGATGAACGCGCCGCTCGAATCTCCGCCTGCGGACGAACCCGAGGCGCCGCCGGCCGCCGGGCCGGACGAGGACTGACCGGCCGGGCGCCGCGCGCGGCGCGCCGGAGCGCGCGCGGCCTCGTCGAATCGATCGAGGCGCGCGGCTCCAGCCAGGATTTTCCTACATCCGCTCGACGATGATCGCCGGCGCCATGCCGCCGGCGGCGCACATGGTGACCAGGCCGCGCTTGAGGTCGCGGCGTTCCAGTTCGTCGATGATCGTGCCGATCAGGATGGAGCCGGTGGCGCCGATCGGGTGGCCGAGGGCCATGGCGCCGCCGTTCACATTGACCTTCTCGCGATCGAGCCCGAGGTCGCGGATGAACTTCTCCGTCACCACGGCGAAGGCCTCGTTGATCTCCCACAGGTCGATGTCGTCGACGGTCAGGCCGGCCTTCTTCAGCGCCTTGTGCGCCGCCGGGACCGGGGCGTTCAGCATCAGGGTCGGGCTGTCGCCGACATTGGCCATGGCCACCACGCGGGCGCGCGGCGTCATGCCGTTCTTCTTGGCGTAGTCGGGCGAGGCCAGCACCACGGCCGCCGCGCCGTCCACCACGCCCGACGAATTGCCCGCGTGGTGCACGTGCTTGATCTTCAGGTCCGGATAGACCTGCTGGATCAGCCCGGCCAGGGTCATGCCCGACGCGTCCATCGGCACATTGGCGATGGCCTCGAACGACGGCTTCAGCGCCGCCAGCCCCTCGAGCGTGGTCTGCGGACGCGGGAACTCCTCGCGGTCCAGCGCCAGCGTGCCGTCGTCATGGAACACCGGCACCAGCGACTTGTCGAAGCGGCCCTCGTCGATGGCCTTGGCCGCCCGCTGCTGGCTCACATAGGCCAGCTCGTCCAGCGCCTCGCGCGGGATGTTCTCCAGGGTGGCGATGGCGTCGGCGCAGATGCCCTGGTGCGATTGCGGGTGGATCTTGCGCAGATGCGCGTTGCCGGCGTCCATCAGCGCCGGGCCCTCGAAGAAGGCGGCGTTCTGCGGCGCGCTGGAGGCGGTGTAGGACATCATCTCCGTGCCGCCGGCGATGACCAGGTCCTCCATGCCGGACATGATCTGCGAGGCCGCCAGGTTCACCGCGGTGATCCCCGAGCCGCAGAAGCGGTCCAGCGTCATGCCGCTGGCGCGCACGTCGTAGCCGGCGTCCAGGGCGGCCATGCGGCCCAGGTCGTTGCCCTGCTTGCCGCGCTGGGACGAGGTGCCCCAGATCACGTCGTCCACCTCGGCGGTGTTCAGATTGTTCCGCTCGGCCACGGCCTTCAGCACGGTGGCGGCCAGGCGCTGCGGGTGGAAGTCCGCCAGCGCGCCCTTGCCCAACTTGCCAACGCCGCGCGGCGTGCGCGCCGCATCGATAATCCAAGCTTCAGTCATTCCTGCAGATCCTTCCCAAAATGCGTCTACGCGCAAATCGATCTCGAACACGAGTTTGAACCGGCGGACGCTGGGGCAGGCTAGCCCCCTTTTTTCGGCGCCGCCGGGGCGGGATCGCGCGCCTTCAGCAGCGCCGTCACGCCGATCAGGCTCGCCAGGGCGAAGCCGCCGCCGGTCATGAAGGTCGCCGGCGCGCCCCATCGGGCCCAGATCGCGCCGGCCGCCAGGCTGGCCATGAGCTGGGTCACGCCGGTGGCCAGGTTGAACAGGCCGAAGGCCGTGCCGCGCAGGCGGGCCGGGGCGGCGTCGGCCACCAGGGCCGACAAGAGCCCCTGGGTCAGCCCCATATGCAGGCCCCACAGCGCCACGCCCGCCATCACGCCGGCCAGGTCGCCCGACCAGGCCAGGAGCGCGTCGGCGAAGATCAGGGCCACGACCCCGGCGGCCAGCAGGCGCCGGCGGCCGATGCGGTCGGACAGGCCGCCGGCCGGCGCGGCGACCAGGGCGTAGACCACGTTCATCGCGATCAGCACCAGCGGCGTCAGGGTCAGCGGCAGGCCCGCGTCCGATCCGCGCAGCACCAGGAACGCCTCGGAGAACCGCGCCATGGTGAAAAGCACGCCCACGGCCACGGCGATCCAGAACGCCGTGCCGATGCCGCGCACGTCGGCCCAGCGGATCGGCGCCGGCGCGGCCGCGGCGCCGGCCGCGCCGTCCGGCTCCTTCACGCCGAAGATCAGGAGCAGCACCGCCGCGGCGGCGGGGATCACGGCGAAGCCGAACACCGCGCGCATGTCGTCGGCCATCAGCGCCATCAGGCCGATCGCCAGGCCCGGGCCGACGACGGCGCCGATCGTGTCCAGCGACTGGCGCAGGCCGAACGCCGCGCCGCGCATCTGCTTGGGCGCCACGTCGGTGATCAGGGCGTCGCGCGGCGCGTCGCGCACGCCCTTGCCGATGCGGTCGGCGAAGCGCGCGGCGAGCACCTCGTAAGGCGTCGCCGCCAGCGGGAACACCGGCTTGGTCAGGGCCGCCAGGCCGTAGCCGGCCACGGTCAGGAGCTTGCGCTTGCCCAGCCGGTCGCTGAGCCAGCCGGAGAACACCTTGGTGATCGAGGCGGTCGCCTCGGCCACGCCCTCGATCAGGCCGAGCAGGGCCGGCGAGGCGCCCAGCGTCGAGACCAGGAAGACCGGCAGAAGGCCGTGGATCATCTCCGAGGAGACGTCCATGAACAGGGACACCAGCCCCAACGCCCAGACCGTGCGGGGCAGACGGACGAACCGCTCGAACATGCGCCTTTTCCTAGGCGCGGCGGCGGGGCCGGTCCAGGCGTCGCCTAACGCAGGGCGGCGTTGATGCGGTCCAGCGCCGCCGCGCCGGGGGACAGCTCGGCCTCGTTCAGGCTGTTGAGCGGAACGTCCACCGTGCCGAGGTTCTCGTGCAGGTCGCGCGCCTCCGGATCGACGAACAAGAGGCCCGTGACGATCTCGCCCAGGGCCTGGCGCGACTGCAGATAGGCCATCGCGCCCACCCGGTCGGACGGGTCGTAGTGCTCGGCCAGCTTGTGCAGGTGCAGGATCGAGCCGTCGTGCTGGGCGACCTGCACGGTCTGGCCCGGCGCGTAGTCCACGGTGATCGGCGCGCGCGGCAGGACCACGTCCAGCCGGTTCACCGCCTCGTTGTGCTCGCGCACATAGTCGTAGGACTTGGTCGAGCCGGGGTGGTTGTTGAACTGCACGCAGGGGCTGACGCAGTCGATGAAGGCCGCCCCGCGGTGGCTCAGCCCCGCCTTGATCAGCGGCACGAGCTGGGCCTTGTCGCCGGAAAAGGCGCGGGCCACGAAGGTCGCGCCCATCTGCAGGGCCAGATTGACCATGTCGATGCCGGCGTCGTGGTTGACCACGCCCTTCTTCGACTTCGAGCCCTTGTCGGAGGTGGCCGAGAACTGGCCCTTGGTCAGGCCGTACACGCCGTTGTTCTCGACGATGTAGAGCATGTTCACGCCGCGGCGGATCGAATGGGCGAACTGGCCCAGGCCGATGGAGGCGGAGTCCCCGTCGCCGGAGACGCCCAGGTAGATCAGGTCGCGGTTGGCGAGGTTGGCGCCGGTCAGCACCGAGGGCATGCGCCCGTGCACGGTGTTGAAGCCGTGCGAATTGCCCAGGAAATAGTCCGGCGTCTTCGACGAGCAGCCGATGCCGGAAAGCTTGGCCAGCCGGTGCGGCGGCAGGTCCAGCTCGTAGCAGGCCTGGATGATCGCCGCCGAGATCGAGTCGTGGCCGCAACCGGCGCAGAGGGTGGAGACCGAGCCCTCGTAGTCGCGCCGGGTGTAGCCCAGCGAATTGGGCTTGAGCTGCGGGTGATGCAGGCGGGGCTTGGCGATGTAGGTCATTCGGCGGCCTCCGGCATGGGCCGGCGATCGCTCATCCGGCGCTGCACCGCATCGACGATGAAGCGGGCGGTGATCGGCGTGCCGTCATAGTGAAGGACGGCGGTCAGGCGGTTGGGGTCCACGTCGCCCTCGTTGATCAGCAGGCTGCGAAGCTGGCCGTCGCGGTTCTGCTCGACCACGAACACCCGATCGTGGGCGGCGATGAAGTCGAACACCTCGTCGCTGAACGGGAAGCCCCGCACGCGCAGGGCGTCCATCGCAAGGCCGCGCTCCTCCAGCGTCTCCAGCGCCTCGTGCACCGCCGGCGTGGAGGAGCCGAAGTAGATCAGCCCGTCAGTGGTCGAGCGTGCGGCCCGGCGCAGCACCGGGGCGGGAACCAGTCCCTTGGCCGTGTCGAACTTGCGCAGCAGCCGCTCCATGTTGCCCACGTAGACGGGGCCTTCCTCGCTGTAGCGGGCGTAGGGATTGCGCGAGGTGCCGCGGGTGAAATAGCCGCCGCGGGTGGGGTGCGTGCCCGGATAGGTGCGGTAGGGGATGCCGTCGCCGTCGACCTCCAGATAGCGGCCGAAGTCGCGCCCGGACTCCAAGTCCTCGTAGGTCATCACCTTGCCGCGGTCGAGCTTGCGCGCGTCGTCCCAGGCGAACGGCTCGACCAGCCACTCGTTCATGCCGATGTCCAGGTCCAGCATGACGAAGATCAGGGTCTGCAGCCGGTCAGACAGGTCGAAGGCCAGGGCCCCCATCTCGAAGCACTCGCCCGGATCGGCCGGCAGCAGCAGCACGTGCTTGGTGTCGCCGTGCCCGGCGTAGGCGGCGGCCAGCAGGTCGGCCTGCTGCGTGCGGGTGGGCATGCCGGTCGACGGGCCGCCGCGCTGCACGTCGAAGATCACCGCCGGGATCTCGGCGAAATAGCTGAGGCCGATGAACTCGGTCATCAGCGACACGCCCGGCCCGGAGGTGGTGGTGAAGGCCCGGGCCCCGTTCCATCCGGCGCCCACCACCACGCCGATCGAGGCGATCTCGTCCTCGGCCTGGACGATGGCGTAGCGCGCCTTGCCGGTGTCCGGGTCGATGCGCAGCTCCTGGCAGTAGCCGGTGAAGGCCTCGGCCAGGGAGGTGGACGGCGTGATCGGATACCAGGCGCAGACCGTGGCCCCGCCATAGATCGCGCCGAGCGCGGCGGCGGCGTTGCCCTCCACGTAGATCCGCTCGCCCACCTGGTCGGCGCGGCGCACCTTCAGGCCGATCGGCGCCAGGTTCTGGGCGACGTAGTCGCGGCCCATGTGCAGGGCCGCCGCATTGGCCTTGATCAGCCGTTCCTTGCCGGCGAACTGCTCGGCGAAGAGCTGCTCGAACACCTCGGTCTCGATGCCGAGCAGGGCGGCGAGCGCGCCCACGTAGATGATGTTCTTGAAGAGCTGCCGTTCGCGCGGAACCTGGTAGGCGGTGTTGCACATCGCCGTCAGCGGCACGCCGACCACGGTGATGTCGTCGCGGAACTTCGAGGCGGGCAGGGGCTTGGTGGAGTCGTAGAATAGGTAGCCGCCCGGCTCGATGGAGGCCACGTCCTGGTCCCAGGTCTGCGGGTTCATGGCCACCATCAGGTCCACCCCGCCGCGCCGGCCGAGGTGCCCGGCCTCGGTGACGCGGACCTCGTACCAGGTGGGCAGGCCCTGGATGTTCGAGGGGAAGATGTTGCGCGCGGCCACCGGCACGCCCATGCGCAGGATGGCCTTGGCGAACATGCCGTTGGCGCTGGCCGAACCCGAGCCGTTGACGTTGGCGAACTTGACGACGAAATCGTTGACGGACTCTAGCGGCATGACGTCCCCGCGTGGGTCATTTCCAGGAGGAACTTCTGCATGTCCCAGGCCCCTGTGGGGCAGCGCTCGGCGCACAGGCCGCAGTGCAGGCAGACGTCCTCGTCCTTCACCATCACCCGCCCGGTGGGCAAGCCTTCGGAGACGTAGAGCGCCTGCTCGGCGTTGGCCGCCGGCGCCTTCAGCCGGCCGCGCAGGTCGTCCTCATCGCCGTTCTCGGTGAAGGTGATGCAGTCCATCGGGCAGATGTCGACGCAGGCGTCGCACTCGATGCAGGCCGGCGCGGCGAACACGGTCTGCACGTCGCAGTTCAGGCAGCGCTCGGCCTCCTTGTAGGCCAGCGCCTGGTCGAACCCGAGTTCGACCTCCAGGCGCACGTCCGACAGCGCCTCGGCCTTGTCGCGCAACGGCACCTTGAAGCGGTGGTCGTTGGCCACGTCGTTGTCGTAGCTCCACTCGTGGATGCCCATCTTCTGGCTGACCATGGTCACGCCCGGCGCCGGCCGGTCGGTCACCTCGCCGCCCTGGCAGAGCCGGTCGATGGAGATCGCCGCCTCGTGGCCGTGGGCGACGGCCCAGATGATGTTCTTCGGCCCGAAGGCCGCGTCCCCGCCGAAGAAGACGTTGGGAACCGTCGACTGGAAGGTGACCGGGTCGACCGCCGGCATGTCCCAGTCGTCGAACGCCAGGCCGATGTCGCGCTCGATCCAGGGGAAGGCGTTCTCCTGGCCCACCGCCACCAGCACGTCGTCGCATTCGTGGTGCTCGTCCGGCTCGCCGGTGGGGACCAGCCTGCGCCGGCCCTTGGCGTCGTATTCCGGACGCACCTTCTCGAAGAGAACGCCGGTCAGCCTGCCGCCCTCGTGGGTGAAGGCCTTGGGCACGAGATAGTTGAGGATCGGAATGTCCTCGTGGATCGCGTCCTCCTTCTCCCAGGGGGACGCCTTCATCTCCTCGAAGCCGGAGCGGACGATCACCTTCACGTCCTCGCCGCCCAGCCGGCGCGAGGTGCGGCAGCAGTCCATGGCCGTGTTGCCGCCGCCCAGCACGATCACCCGCCGGCCGATCCTGTCGATGTGGCCGAACGAGACGTTGGCCAGCCAGTCGATGCCGATGTGGATGTTGGCGGCGGCTTCCTGGCGGCCGGGAACGTCCAGGTCGCGGCCGCGCGGCGCGCCCGAGCCGACGAAGACCGCGTCATAGCCCTCGTCCAACAGGCCCTTCAGGCTCTCCACCCGCTCGCCCAGGCGAAGGGTCATGCCGAGGCCGGTGATGTAGCCGACCTCCTCGTCGATCACCTCCTCGGGCAGGCGGAAGCGCGGGATCTGGCTGCGGATCATCCCGCCGCCCTTCGCCTCGCCGTCGAACAGGGTGATCTCGTAGCCCAGGGGCGCCAGGTCGCGGGCCACCGTCAGCGAGGCGGGGCCGGCGCCCACCAGCGCCACGCGCTTGCCGTTGGACTGGGCCGCGGGCGCGGGCAGGCGCGCCGTGATGTCGTCCTTGTTGTCGGCCGCCACGCGCTTGAGCCGACAGATCGCCACCGGCTCGTCCTCCACCCGGCCGCGCCGGCAGGCCGGCTCGCAGGGGCGGTCGCACGTGCGTCCCAGGATTCCCGGGAAGACGTTGGACTTCCAGTTGATCATGTAGGCGTCGGAATAGCGCCCCTCGGCGATCAGCCGAATGTACTCCGGCACGGGGGTGTGGGCGGGGCAGGCCCACTGGCAATCGACGACCTTGTGAAAGTAATCGGGCCCCTCGGTACTTGTGCGCTGCACAACCGCTTCCTTCCTACGACGCCGTTCTGACGCGGATGCGCAGGCGAATCCTTGGAGAGGGGGGTTCGTCGTGCCGCGAAGCAGCGTTTGCGTTGATGGTAAGACCTTGCCGGACCGTCAGACAAAACATTTCTCGAGTTGATCCCCAAGCGGCTTCAACGGCCCTGGAACACCGGCTCGCGCTTCTCCACGAAGGCCTTGGCGGCCTCACGGTGATCTTCGGTCTGGCCGCAGTGGACGTGGTGCGTCGCCTCCAGGTCGAGGCAGTCGTCCACCTCGCCGGCCATGGCGCGGTTCAGGTTCTCCTTCATGTAGCGGTAGGCCACGGTCGGCCCGTTCGCCAGGCGCGTGGCGACTTCGGCGGCCTTGGCCGCCAGCTCCTCGGGCTCGCACACCCAGTTGGTCAGGCCCAGGGCCAGCGCCTCGTCCGCGGTGATCCGGTCGGACAGGTAGTAGAGCTCGCGCGCCTTGGCCGAGCCGACGAGCTGGGTCAGGAAATAGGTGCCGCCGTAGTCGCCGGAGAAGCCCACCTTGGCGAAGGCGGTGGTCATGATCGCGGTCCTGGCCATGATCCGCAGGTCGCAGGCCAGCGCCAGCGACAGGCCCGCGCCGGCCGCGGCGCCGGGCAGGGCGGCGATGGTCGGCTTGGGCATCTTGAAGAGCTTGCCGGCGGTGGCGCGCTGGTTCACCCGCTGGCTGTGGATCGCCTCGTCCAGGGTGGCCGGCTGGCCCGAGCCGGCGTTGCGCGCGTTCATGCCCTTCACGTCGCCGCCGGCGCAGAAGCCCTTGCCGGCGCCGGTGACCACCACGACCTTCACCGACCGCTCCAGCTCGGCCCAGGCGAGCTGCTGGGCCAGGGCTTGGTTCATCTCACCGCTCATGGCGTTGCGCGCCTCGGGGCGGTTGAGGGTGAGCGTCAGGACGCCGCCGTCCAGACTGGCCAGAAGGTCGGACGTGCCGGTGTCGATGGAGCTTGCAGCCATGGTTTCCTCCCCCTCGCGCCGTCGACGGCGGCTTCTGTCGGGGCGATATAGATAGGCCTCCCCAGGCGCGATGCAAACGCTTGTTTGACTCAAATCCGCGGCTTGACCGGTCCCTCGGCGGGCCCTGTAGTTCGGCCCCAACGCCGCCAAGAGCCGGGAGGAGACCCCATGCGCCTGCGCCAGATCGCCCTGGTGGGCCAGAACCTCGACGCCGCCGTCGACGACATCAAGACCGTGCTCGGCCTCGACTACGCCTACGACGACCCGGGCGTGGGCAAGTTCGGCCTGAAGAACGCCGTCTTCCCGGTGGGCGACACCTTCCTGGAGGTGGTCTGCCCCAAGCAGCCGGGCACCACCGCCGGGCGCCTGCTGGAAAAGCGCGGCGGCGACGGCGGCTACATGGTGATCCTGCAGGTCGACGACATCGCCGAGGCCCGCGCGCGGGTCGCGCAGGCCGGCGCGCGCGTGGTCGAGCAGGCCGACTTCGACGGGGTGTCCATGAGCCACGTCCATCCCAAGGACATCGGCGGGGCGATCCTGTCGGTGGACTGGATGAACCCCAAGGAGCGCTGGGAGTGGGGCGGGCCCGTGTGGCGCGACAATGCGCGCACCGACGTCTCCACCGGCGTGGTCGGCGCCGAACTGCAGGGCGAGGACCCCGACCGCATGTCCGCCCGCTGGAGCCAGGTCCTGGGCGTCCCGCGCGAGAAGGCGGGGCAGGGCTGGCGCATCCCGCTGGAGGGAGGCGAGCTGCGGTTCGCGCCGGTCCGCGACGGGCGGGGCGAGGGGCTGGGCGCGTTCGACGTGGCCGTGCGCGACCCCGCCGCCGTGCGCGCCGTCGCCAAGGCGCGCGGCCTGCTGGACGCCGACGGAGAGCTCGTCCTCTGCGGGACGCGGGTGAGGCTCGTGCCGGCCTAGGGGCGAGCGACCGCCCCGGCGCACGTTTTGGTTGCCGCTGCGGCGACTTGCTGCGACCTTGCCCGGCAGGCTGGGTCGAACGGGAGGTCGACGGCGGGCGATGGAGTTGGCCTGGGCACAGGGGCGCATGCGCCGCCGGCCGCCGCCGCCGTGGATCGCCGGTGCCTTGCACGCCCTGTCCGTGCTCGGCGCCCTGAGCATCGTTCCCGCCCTGGTCGTCTACTCCGTCTGGTCCGAGGAGGCGGCGCTGCGCGCCGACTGGACGATCGACGGGCCGGCCTGTCCGGTGGTCGCCAGGGCCGCGCCGGCCGCGGTGGGGCGCAAGCCGCCGAAGGTTTTCCGCTACGGCCAGGCCCGGTTCGAGCGGGCGTTCGGCGCGGTCTACTGCGCGGCCCTGCCGGAGAAGGGGCTCTTCACGCGGGCCGTCTATCGCGTCTGCCAGTTCAACAATCCGGGCGCGGTGACCGTCGAGGTCGGCGCGGTGAAGACCATTTTTCAGCCGCCGCCGGGCGGGCGCGTCACCGTGACCGTGCGGCGCGGCAAGGCGAACTGCGTCGTCGGCGGCTGGTTCAGCTACTGAGCCTGCACCTCGTTCGCGCTCGCAGCCGGCGGCGCATCTGATCCGACAAACCGCCAGGCGGTCGTCCCCGCCGGGCCGTCCCGCGTCACGCCCGCGACATACGCAGGTGGCATCACATGACCCCGACCGGCGCGCAGGAGTTCCAGCGCGCGCCAGGAGGGTCTGGGCGTGTTTCAACGTATATCCGGCTGGTGCGGCGCGAGCCTTGTCGCGGCCAGTCTCGTTCTCGCCGGCTGCGGCGACAAGGCCGGGGCTGACGCGCCCGGCTTCGCCGGCATGAGCCAGATCCGCATGGCCGTGCGCGGCTCCGAGGACGATCCGCGGATGGCCCGCCGCTGGAGCGCCTATCGCGACTATCTGCAGGCGGCCACGGGGCTGCCGGTGAAGACCTTCGAGTCGTCCGACTACAACGGCACCATCCAGGCCCTGTCCTCGGGCCAGGTGGACATCGCCACCATCGCCGGCGGCGGCTACGCCAACGTCTACGCCCAGGTCGGCAAGCTGGTGGAGCCGATCCTGACGATCCGCCAGGCCGAGGGCGACATGGGCTACTACTCCGCCCTCTTGGTGAAGGCGGACAGCCCCTACCATTCGATCCAGGATCTGAAGGGCAAGAGCCTCGGCTACGTCGATTTCAACTCGACCTCCGGCTATCTCTACCCGCGCGCCAAGATGCGCCAGCAGGGCATTGATCCGGACAGCTTCTTCGGCAAGACCTCGTTCGCCGGCGGGCACACCCAGTCGGTCATGGCGCTGGAGAACGGCCAGTTCGACGCCGCCGTGGTGGAGATGGGCGGCGGCGATCCCGTGCACGGCTTCACCACCGGCGCGCCCTACACCATGGCCCGCCGCGGCCTGGTGAACATGGACGACTTCCGCATCATCTGGGCGGTGGGGCCGATCCCCAACGCGGCCATCGCCGTGCGCACCGACCGGCCGCAGGCGTTCATCGACGTGGCCCGCGGCGCCCTGGCCGCCCTGCCGTACGACGACCCCGAGCTGTGGCGCGACACCGGCCAGCCGGACGGGGCGGCGCTGACGGCCGTCGACTATCGCCACTACGCCGAGATCATCGCCTTGCGCAAAGCCGACATCGACCAGCGCCGGGCTCGCGCCGGCGGCCAGGGAGGCCGGCCGTGAGGGCCGCGTTCCTCGCCGCGGCGGCCCTCGCCCTCGCGCCGGCGCTCGCCCGCGCCGAGCCCCTGCGGCTGGCGGTGCTGGGCGCGCCGGCCGGCGCCTGCCACGCCGTCGGCCCGTCCGCGCCGGCTGGTGAACGGGCCTATTTCGACTTGCTGACCAAGCGCTTGGGCCAGGAGGTTCAAGCCTGCCCCGAGCCCGACGCCGCGGCGGCCGCCAAGGCTCTGGCCGGGGGCAAGGTCGACATGGCCCCGCTGGATCCGGCGGCCTTCGCCGCGGTCGCCAAGACCGATCGGGCCATCCTCACGGTCCGTCCCAAGGGAAGCCTGAACCGCATTCCGGTGGTGGTGGCGGTCAAGGCGGACTCGCCCCGCAAGACCCTGGCCGACCTGAAGGGCGGCGCGGTCGCCTTCGGCGGCGTGATCCAGGCGGCCTATGCGACGCCGCGCATGGCCCTGGCCGATCAGGGCGCCGATCCGGCGTTCTTCTCCCGCGAGGACAAGGCAAAGGACGCCGAGGCGGCGGCGGCCGACCTGCGCGCCGGCAAGGCCGACGCCCTGGCGCTGAACGCGGCGTCCTGGCAGCGCCTGTGCCGCGGCGACACGCCCGGCGAGGACCGCTGCACCGACCTGAAGGAAATCTGGCGCGGACGTCCCCGCGCGAAGATGGCCCTGGTCGTCGCCAGGGACATGCCGCTGGCCCTGCGCTACCGCATCATCGGCATCCATGTGGCCATGCACCTGGAAGCGCCCCAGGCCTTCGCCTGGGCCTCCTCGTTCATTCCGAACGGCGAGGAGTTCGAGCCCACCGAGGCCGACGCCCTGATCGTCACGACCCAGGCGCGCTAGGACCGATGTCCGAGACGCCTCACGCCGTCGTCGAGTTCGAGCGCCTGCGCCGTTCCGAGCTCATCCGCCAACGCACCCACGCCGCCCTCGGCCTGGCGGTTTTCTCGGCCCTGCTGGTCGTCTCTTTCCAGCGAAGCCAGTTCTTCGGCGCCGACCTGGGCGGCGACCCGCTGGGCCGGGTGGGCGACTTCCTGGATCGCCTGATCCCCGACCTGCGCCTGCCGGTGCTGTTCGCCGACCGCGCCACCCACGGCTCCCTGTCCTGGTGGTTCTACGACCTGCCGCTGTGGCTCAAGTCCGGCTGGCAGACGGTGGAGATGGCCATCCTCGCCACCCTGATCGGCGCGGTCGCGGCCGCCGGCGCCTCGGTGCTGTGCGCGCGCAACCTGATGCCGTTCGCCCCGCTGCGCTTCGTCGTGCGCCGTGGCCTGGAGGCGATCCGCACCCTGCCGGACCTGATCGTCGCCATCATCCTGGTGGCGGCCTTCGGCGTGGGCCCGCTGCCGGGCGTGATCACCCTGGCGTTCTCCACCCTCGGCAGCCTCGGAAAGCTGTTCTCCGAGATCAACGAGGAGATCGATCCGCGCCCGCTGGAGGCGCTGGAGGCGGCCGGCGCCGGCTTCTGGAAGAAGATCCGCTTCGGCGTCGTGCCCCAGGTGCTGCCCAACTACGCCTCCTATGCGCTGATCCGCCTGGAGGGGAACCTGGCCGGGGCTGCGGCCCTGGGCATCGTCGGCGCCGGCGGCATCGGCCTGGAGCTGCAACGGGCCATCACCTACACCGAATTCGACACCTATCTGGCGATCCTGCTCCTGATCGTCGGCATGATCTTCGTGCTGGACATGGCCTCCGAGGCCATCCGCCACCGGCTGATCGGCCTGGGAGGCGAGGCGTGAGTTCGGAGACGCGCGTGCGCGCGGCCCAGCTCGCGCCGGCGGCGCTGAGTCCCAGCCTGCCCAAGCGGGTCTGGCGCCTGCTCCTGCTGGTCCTGGCGGCGGCGGCCGTGGTGCAGATGGGCCGCGACCTCGATCTCGCACCCGGCGCGCTGATGAAGGGGACCGACAAGCTCGCCCTGTTCCTCGGCGCCATGGTCCCGCCCACCAGCGGCGGCATGCTGGTGCGCATCGTCAAGGCCCTGGGCGAGACCTTCGCCATGGCCTTCGCCGGCACGGTGCTGGCGGCGGTCACGGCCCTGCCGCTCGGCGTGGTCGGCGCCAAGACGATCGTGCGCAACCCGGTCGCCCATTTCGTCTTCCGCCGGTTCCTGGACCTGTTCCGCGGCGTACCGGCGCTGGTCTGGGCGCTGATCCTGGTCTCGGCGTTCGGCCTCGGCCCCTTCGCCGGGGTGGTGGCCCTGGCGCTGGCCGACATTCCGCACCTGGCCAAGCTCTTCGCCGAGGCGATCGAGAACTGCGATCCCAAGCCGGCCGAGGGCGTGCGCGCGGCCGGCGCGCCGCCGCTGGCGGTGATGCGCTACAGCCTGGCGCCCCAGGTGACGCCGGTGATCGCCAGCCAGTGCCTGTTCTTCCTGGAAGGCAACTTCCGCAGCGCCGCCGTGCTCGGCATCGTCGGCGCGGGCGGGATCGGCTTCGAGCTGGAGGAGCGCATCCGCATCTTCGCCTTCGACCAGGCCGCCTTCATCATCCTGCTCTACATGGCCGGCGTCGCCACCCTCGACCTCATCTCGCGCGAGCTGCGCAAGCGCCTGGCCTAGCCGCCGTAGCCGCGGAACGCGTCCGGCCCGGCGCCCAGCGGCGCCGAACAGTCCAGCGCCACCGCCGTCGCGCCCCAGCCGCAGGCGTGCGCCAGCGCATCCTTCATCGCCGCGCCCCGGCTGAGCGCGTCCAGCAGGCCCGCCGCGAAGATGTCGCCCGCGCCGGTGGCGTCCACCGTGCGGGCCTTCGGCGCGGGCGCGTCGATGCGGCCGGCCTCGCCGAAGGCGCTGGCCCCCTCGGCGCCGCGAGTCACCACCGCCCAGCTCACGCCCTCGCCGAGTTGGGCGCGCGCCGCGCCCAGCGGGTCGGCGGCCAGTTCGGGAGGCAGGTCCTCGGCCGAGGCGGTCACCACCTCCACGCGGCCCCTCAGGTTCGGCGAAGGCCAGTGGGCCACCACCGGCCCCGTGCACGTCGTCGTCCAGGCCTCCGCGCCGGGATAGGCGGCCCGCACGAACAGTCCGGCGGGGCGGATGGCCGGCCAGGCCTGCGGCGGGTCCAGCGGGGGCGGGGGCTTGGGCTCCCAGTCCAGCCCCATCACCAGCCGCTCGCCGGCCGGGTCGATCAGGATCAGCGTGGTCTTGCTGTCGCCGTCGCGGCGCGAGACCAGGCGCGTGTCGACCCCGGCGGACTCCACATCCTCCAGCGCCGCGTCGGCCGCCGCGTCCTGGCCGATCACCGAGGCCAGCGCCACCTGGCGGCCGGCCTTGGCCAGGGCCACCGCCGCATTCGCCCCGCCGCCGCCGAGCCGGCCGCCGAGGCGTCCCTCCAGCGTGCGGCCCACCAGCCGCGCCCCCGGCGCCACCGGCCCCGACAGCCGGATCGGCCGGTCCCACGCCAAAGCTCCGATCACCAACAACTCACTCAACGCTCGTCTCCATGCCGGAAGGACCTTCGAGCCTAGCGGCGGGCGGTGAAGCCTCGATGGCGCGGCTATGACCGGTGCAAGCGCACAAATCGCCGCCTGGTGCGCGCGGCCGTCCGAAATCCCGTCACGGGCGGGTCACGGCCCGGCGTTAGCTTCTGTCTGACGGTGGCCTGCGGCGAGTGGAGCGCGCATGCTGGAATTGCACGGTGTTTCAAAGCGCTACGGCGAAACCCTCGCTGTGGACGACGTTTCCCTCAAGGTGGGGCGCGGCGAGCTGGTCGGCGTCATCGGCCGCTCCGGCGCCGGCAAGTCGACCTTGCTGCGCATGATCAACCGCCTGGCCGAGCCGAGCGCCGGCCGCGTCACCTGGGACGGCCAGGACGTCACCCGCCTGAAGGGCAAGGCGCTGCGCCTGTGGCGGCGGCGCTGCGCGATGATCTTCCAGCAGTTCAACCTTTCGCCCCGGCTCGACGTGATCACCAACGTCCTGGTCGGCGTGCTGGCCGAGCAGCCGCTGCCGGCCTCGATGATCAAGTTCTTCCCCGCCGAACAGCGCGCCCGCGCGGTGCTCGAGCTCGACGCCCTGGACATGGCGCCGGCGGCCCTGCAGCGGGCCGGCACCCTCTCCGGCGGCCAGCAGCAGCGCGTGGCCATCGCCCGCGCGATGATGCAGGAGCCCGACATCCTCCTGGCCGACGAGCCGGTGGCCTCCCTCGACCCGGTGAACGCCGAGGTGGTGATGGACGCCCTGGAGCGCGCGTGCCGCGAGCGGGGCATTCCGGTGATCGTCAACCTGCACAGCCTGGAGATCGCCCGCAGCTACTGCACGCGGATCATCGCCATGGCCAAGGGCAAGGTGGTGTTCGACGGCGTGCCGTCCGACCTGACCGCCGAGGTGATCGAGCGGATCTACGCTGGCCGCAACGGCGCCAAGACCCGGCGCAGCGGCGCCTTCGCCGTGGTGGAAGCCGCCTGATGACCCTGTTGCTCGCCGACCGGCCGCTGGCGCCGGGCTACGCCTATTTCGACCGCTTCGTCGCCGATCCCGCCGCCGCCGAGCGCGGCCGCGGCCCCGACCCGGTGATCAGCCCCGAGGCCCAGGTGCGCGACTGCATCCTCGGCCCCTGGACCCGGGTGGGCGCGCGCACCAGCCTGTCCGAAGTCTCGATGGGCGCCTACAGCTACATCGTCAACGATTCCAGCGCGGTCTACGCCGACATCGGCAAGTTCTGCTCGATCGCCCGCGACGCGCGGATCAACCCGGGCAACCACCCGACCTGGAAGGCGGCCCAGCACCACTTCAGCTACCGCGCGGTCTCCTACGATCTCGGCCCGGAGGACGACGCCGAGTTCTTCGACTGGCGCCGTTCGCACCGCGTGACCCTCGGCCACGACGTGTGGATCGGCCACGGCGCCACGGTGCTGCCGGGCGTCGCCATCGGCACCGGCTCGGTGGTCGGCGCGGGCGCTGTGGTCTCCAAGGACGTGCCGCCCTTCACCATCGTCGGCGGCGTGCCGGCCAATCCGATCCGCGAGCGCTTCCCCAAGGCCGTGCAGGACGGCATCCTGGCGATCGCCTGGTGGGACTGGGAGCACGAACGCCTTGCCGACGCCCTTGAAGACTTCCGCCGCCTCGACGCCGACGCCTTCGTCGAAAAGCACGCCTGAGCCCGGCCGGCTGGTCCTGGTCGTCGGCCCCTCCGGGGTCGGCAAGGACACCCTGATCGACGGCGCGAAGACCGCGCTCGCCGGCTCCGAGGTGGTCTTCCCGCGCCGCGAGATCACCCGCCCGGCCGAGGCCGGCGGCGAGAACCACATCCCTGTCAGTGAAGATGAGTTCGCCCGTCGCCAGGCGGCCGGCGCCTATGCGCTGTCCTGGCGCGCCCACGGCCTGGGTTACGGAATCCCGGCCGCGATCGGGGACGATCTGGCCGCCGGCCGCACGGTGGTGGCCAACGTCTCGCGCGGAGTGCTGGACGAGGCCCGCGCGCGCTTTTCCAATGTGCGGGTGGTCTCCATCGGCGCCGACGCCGAGGTGATCCGTCAGCGGCTGATCCATCGCGGCCGCGAAAGCGCCGAAGATATCGCCGAGCGCGTGGCCCGCGCCGGCGCCTTCAAGGTCGAGGGCCCGGACGTGGTCGAGGTGCGCAACAACGCCACGCCCGAAGCCGGCGTCGCGGCCTTCCTGAACGCGATCGGCCAGCCAGATGCTCCCCCTCTGGGGGAGCTGTCGCGAAGCGACTGAGGGGGACTAGGAGTCGACCGCGGCGGGGCGTTCCCCTGCCACCTCGGCGCCCTGCGCCGAAAAGTCGAACCGCTCCAGCACGTGGAACGGCGCGTTCCGCTCGTCCTGCTTGAACACCGCCACCCCGTCGAAGGCGTGCGGGCCCGAAACGTCGGCGAAGTGCTCGCGCAGGGCGGCCAGCACGCGCTCGGCCAGCTCCGGCTCGCGGATCGCGCCGGTCAGCGTCATGTGGAAGCGGAAGTCCTCGAAGACGTAGGGATAGCCCCAGGCCAGCAGCCGCTCGTCCTGCTCGGGGCTCAGCGGCGCCTTGCGCCGGCGGGCGAGGTCGAAGTCGCTGAGCGGGGCGCGGAAGCGGTCGAACTCGCGCACGCAGGCGCCGTGCAGGGCGTCCATCTCCGCGCAGGCGGCCTCCAGGCGGAAGGCCAGGAACCGGCCCAGGCTCGCCGGCGCGATCGCTGCGGTGAACGGCGCGCGGCCGGCGGCGAACGTCTCGCCGAACGCCAGCAGCGCCGATTCCGTAGCGCCGTCAGCCAGTTCGAACGGCGCCTTCAAGGTGGCGTGGAAGCCGTAGCCGCGCGGGTCGGCGGTCAGGGCGTCCAGGTCCAAGCCCTCCAGGCCCGGCAGGGCGGGGCGCGCCAGCGCGCGGCCGGCGAAGGCGTCGCGCCCCAGCCAGGCCGCCGCCTTGTCCGCCAGGGCGCTTCCCCGCGGCGGGACGTAGTAGATCGCGTACCTGGCCGTCATGCCACGCGCAGGCCCCGCCGCCACACCTCGGCCGGGGCGGGCCAGCCGGCGGCCCCGCGCCGCACCCGCACCATGTCGGCCAGTTGGCCGGGCGCGATCTCGCCGCGGTCGGTCAGGCCCACGCTGCGGGCGGCGTTGACGCTCACGGTGGCGAGCGCCCGTTCCGGCGTCCAGCCCAGGTCGTCGATCAGCATGAAGGCGGAACGCAGCATGGAGAGCGGCACGTAGTCCGAGGCGATGATGTCCAGAGCGCCGGCCTCGGCGGCCTCGCGCGCCGACAGATTGCCCGAATGCGAGCCCCCGCGCACGAAGTTCGGTCCGCCCATGGCCACGGCCATGCCGTAGCCCCGCGCCGCCTCGGCGGCCTTCAGGGTCACCGGGAACTCGGCGATGACGCAGCCGTCGTCGTGGGCTTCCTCCACATGCTCCAGGCTCTCGTCGTCGTGGGCGGCGAGCGGCAGGCCGTACTCGCGCGCGAAGCCCACCACGCTGCGGCGGTTGGAGTAGGCGACCGAGGGATCGCGGCCGGCGTGGCGGCGGGCCAGCATCTCGTCGATCTCGTCCTGCGAGCGGCCGGCGGCCACCATCCGCTGGTGGAAGCGCTCGGTGTTGGCGGTCTGCCGCTGGCCCGGCGTGTGGTCCATCACCGACAGGAGCTTCAGGCGCGGGTTGTCCGCGTGCGGCTCCAAGAGCGACAGCAGCTCGGGATTGGTCACCTCGCAGCGCAGGTGCAGCAGGTGTTCGGCGCGCAGGGCGCGGTCGGCGTCGGCCGCGTCCATGGCCGCGATCATCGGCCCCAGCGCGTCCTTGCGGTTCAGCCCGTCCTTGGAGCCGTGCAGGCTGAGGCTGTCGAACACCGTGGTGATCCCGGCCGTGGCGCACTGGCCGTCGTGGGCCATGGCCGCGCCGTAGGCGTCCCACAGGGCGCCCGGCCGCGGCTGGTAGTGCTTTTCCAAGTTGTCGGTGTGGATGTCGATCAGGCCGGGGATCAGCCAGTCGGCGCCCCAGTCCAGGGCCGCGGCCGGCGCCTCGGCGCGCGGCTCCACGGCGGCGACCTGGCCGTCCTGCACCACCACCTCGCCGCGGACGAGGCCGCCGGGCGTGACGATGTTTTCCGAGAAGATGCGGGTTTCCTGCCGGGCCATGGTCACGCCGCCGCCTTGAATTCGGCCACCGGGAACAGCCGGGTGGCCACCGCGTCGCGAACGTCCTGGTCGTGGAAGATGCCGATCATCGCCGCGCCGGCGTCCAGCGCCTGCTTGATCAGGTCGACCACGATCGAGCGGTTCTCCGCGTCGAGCGAGGCGGTCGGTTCGTCCAGCAACAGCACCGGATATTCGCGGATGAAGCTGCGGGCGATGTTCACCCGCTGCTGCTCGCCGCCGGAGAAGGTGGCCGGCGGCAGGTCCCAGTGCGCCTCGGGCAGGCGCAGGGCCGACAGCAGCCCCACCGCCTTGGCGCGGGCGGTCTCGGCGTCCACCCCGTTCTCCAGCAACGGCTCCATGACCAGTTGCAGGGTGGGGATGCGCGGGATCACCCGCAGGAACTGGCTGACGTAGCCCAGGGTGCGGCGGCGCACCTCCAGCACCTCGTGCGGGCTGGCGTTGGTGATGTCCACGTACTGGCCGTCGTGCAGCACCCTCACCGAGCCGGCCGTGGGCATGTAGTTGCCGTAGATCGAGCGCATCAGGGTCGACTTGCCGACCCCGCTCTCGCCGGCCAGCACCACGCACTCGCCCGGCGCGACCTCCAGGCGCAGCCGCTCGAACACCGGGATCGTCGCGTTCTCGGCGTTGTGCAGCACGAAGGTCTTGGCCAGATCCTCGACGATGATCAGGGGCTTGGAAGCTTCGGTCATGTGGGCCTCAGATCTGCAGGACGGAGGAGACGAGGAGCTGGGTGTAGGGGTGCTGCGGGTCGTCCAGCACCTGGTCGGTCAGGCCGGTTTCGACCACGTGGCCCGACTTCATCACCATCAGCCGGTCGGCCATCAGCCGGGCCACGGCCATGTCGTGGGTGACGATGATCACCGCCAGGCGCAGGTCGCGCACCAGCTCGCGCAGGAGGTCCAAGAGGCGCGCCTGCACCGACACGTCCAGGCCGCCGGTCGGCTCGTCCATGAACACCAGCTTGGGCCCGTGGATCAGGTTGCGGGCCACCTGGATGCGCTGTTGCATGCCGCCGGAGAAATTGCGCGGCTTGTCGTCGATGCGCCGGGTGTCCAGCTCGACGCGCTCCAGCCAGTCGATGGTGGCCTGGCGCATCTTGCCGTAGTGGCGCTGGCCGAGGTTCATCAGGGGCTCGGCCACGTTGGCCCCGCCCGAGGCGCGCATGCGCAGGCCGTCGCGCGGGTTCTGGTGGACGAAGCCCCAGTCCTCGCGCTGCATCCGCCGCCGGTCGGGCTCGGAGAGCGCATAGATGTCGGTCAGGCCGAAGCGGCTGGTCTCGAACTGGATCGAGCCGGAGGACGGCGCGAGCTTGCCGGACACGCAGTTGAGCAAGGTGGTCTTGCCCGATCCGCTCTCGCCGACCACGCCCAGCACCTCGCCGGGACGCATCTCGAAGTCCACGTCGCGGCAGCCCAGCACGTGGCCGTACCACTTGGTCAGGCCCTCGACCTTCAGCAGCGGGGCGGCCTCAATCGTACGCGGGATCGCATTCATCACGCCGGCTCCTCTTCGGTCTGGTCGAGCTGGTGGCCGGCCATCGGGCCGGCGTGGCCGGCGGCGCGGCGCTCGGCGCAATGATTGCTGTCCGAGCAGACGTACATCTTGGCCCCCTCGTCATCGAGGATGACCTCGTCGAGGTAGGCGTCGTCGGCGCCGCAGAGCGCGCAGCTCTCCTCCCAGGTCTGCACCTCGAAGGGATAGTCCTCGAAGTCGAGGCTGCGCACGCGGGTGTGCGGCGGCACGGCGTAGATCCGCTTCTCGCGGCCCGCGCCGAACAGCATGATCGCCTCGTTGTCCTCCATCTTTGGATTGTCGAACTTCGGGATCGGCGAGGGCGACATCAGGTAGCGCTCCTCGATCATCACCGGATAGCCGGCGGTCGAGGCGATGCGGCCGTAGCGGGCCACGCTCTCGTAGAGCGAGACGTACTGCAGGCCGTATTCCTCGTAGGCGTGCATCGCCCGCGTCTCGGTCTCGCGCGGCTCCAGCCCGCGCAGGGGCTCCGGCTGCGGCACCTGGAAAACGATCACCTGGCCGGCCTTCAGCGTCGCCTCGGGAATCCGGTGGCGGGTCTGGATGATCGTCGCCTCGGCCGTGCTCTCGGTGGTCTCCACGTCGGCCACCTTGGCGAAGAAGCGGCGGATCGAGACGGCGTTGGTGGTGTCGTCCGCGCCCTGGTCGATGCACTTGTAGACGTCGCGCGGCCCGATGATCGCCGCGGTCAGTTGGATGCCCCCGGTGCCCCAGCCGTAGGGCACCGGCATCTCGCGCGAGCCGAAGGGCACCTGATAGCCGGGCACGGCCAGGGCCTTCAGGATCGCGCGGCGGATCATCCGCTTCGTCTGTTCGTCCAGATAAGCGTAGTTGTAATAGCGCTCGGCCTCGTTGGGCCGCGATTGGATACTGGTGCTCATTCGGCGGCTTCCTTCATCGCGGCCCGGCGCTCGAAGTGCTCGCGGCGCAGGCGGCGGATCAGCTGCAGGTCGGCCTGGAAGTCGACGTAGTGGGGCAGCTTCAGGTGCTGCACGAAGCCGGAGGCCTCCACGTTGTCGGAGTGGTAGAGGACGAACTCCTCGTCCTGCACCGGCGCGTCGGCCTGTTCGCCCACCTCGCGGTGGCGCAGCGCCCGGTCGACGATGGCCACGCTCATCGCCTTGCGCTCGCAGTGGCCGAAGGTCAGGCCGTAGCCGCGGGTGTATTGCGGCGCCTTGTCCGCCGAGCCGGAGAAGCCCGACAGCATCTGGCACTCGGTCACGGTGATCTCGCCCACCTCGATGGGGAAGCCGAGCTCCTCGGGAACGAACTCCACGGCCACCTCGCCCAGGCGAATCTCGCCGCACAGCGGGTGGGTGGAGCCCCAGCCGCGCTGCGAGGAGTAGGCCAGGCTGAGCAGGAAGCCCTCGTCGCCGCGGGCCAGGGCCTGCAGGCGCTGGTCGCGTCCGGCCGGGAAGCTCATCGGCTCGCGGGTCAGGTCGAACGGCTCGGGCGCATCCTCGGTCCGCTCGTCGGTCTCCAGGAGGCCCTCATGGGCGAACACCGAGCCGATCGTCGGCATCGGATAGGTCTGGGGCTCTTCGGCCTGGGGCGCGATCGGGCGCGGCGCGCCGCCCTCGGCGGCCAGGGCGAAGTCGAGCAGGCGGTGGGTGTAGTCGAACGTCGGGCCCAGCACCTGGCCGCCCGGGATGTCCTTGAACGCGGCGGACACGCGGCGGCGCACGGCCATCTGCGTGGTCTCCAGCGGCTCGGACGCGCCGAAGCGGGGCAGGGTGGTGCGATAGGCCCGCAGCAGGAACACCGCCTCGGGCAGGTCGCCGCGCGCCTGCTTGATCGCCAGCGCGGCGAGGTCGCGGTCGTAGCACGACCCCTCGGCCATCACCCGGTCGACGGCCAGCGAGAGCTGCTCGCGCACCTGGCCGATCTCGAGTTCGTTCACCGCCGGGTCGCCCCGGCGTTCCTCGGCGAGCCATTCGTGGGCGTTGGTGATCGCCTTCTCGCCGCCCTTTACGGACACATAGGCCATGGTCAGCCTCCCTGGATCTTGGCGCGCTGCGAGCGCGGCAGGCCGATCAGCGCCTGTCCCGCCACGAGCAGGACGTCGACGCCGAACTGGAATTGCACGGAGTTGGTCTCGAACTGGTCCCAGAACCCGGCCGGCAGGCCGGCGGGCGCGATGGCGATCTCGCCCTTCACGCCGGGGCCGCTCAGCGTCACCGGCTGGCCGCCTTCAAGCGCGGCGATTTGCAGGATCAGCGTGGTCGAGCGGTCCGGATACTTGGCGTCGCCCTGGTTGAAGGCCGCCAGCGGCGGCGCGTTGGCCGCGTCGGTCACCAGCGCGAACGCCGCCTGCGCCGGATCGGCGGTCAGCGGGCAGCCGCAGTGGAAGCGCAGCCACGCCTCGGCCTCGCCGCCGGCCAGGGCCGGGTCGAGCCAGACGGGCGTCTCGAAGTCGAAGAGGGTCAGGGCCACGGCCGCGGCGGCGGGCGACAGGCCCTGCGGCGGGTCCACGGCCAGGCCCAGGTCGGCGACGCGGCCCGGGCGGGCGACCGATTCCATCACTTCGCGGAACACGGACTGGGACTGGCGCACCGGATCGGCGAACGCCGGGCGGACCTGGGTGAGATCAAGGGCGGCGGACATCAGGCGGGCGCTCGCGTGCGGACCATGGTGAAGAAGTCGACGCGCGTGGCCGCGGCCTTGCGCGCGGCGGCGGCGCGGCGCTCGTCCTGGGCGCGGGCGAGGCGGGCGACGATCGCGCCCTCCACCCGGCCGCGCAGCGACGGCGACTGCATCATCGCGTCCACCGCCGCGGCGATCTCGGCGTGGCGGCGGTCGCGGCCGGCCACATAGGCCAGCCCCGTCTCGCCGCTTTCCAGCCGCACGGCCGCGCGGGTGAGGGTCATTTCGCCCAGATTGAAGGCGTCGCCCGCGCCGCCCATCCGCCCGCGCACCAGCATCAGGCCGAGTTCGGGCGCGCGCAGGGCGCTGTAGGCGGGGCGTTCCTCGAGGGCGTCCCAGGCGGCGGACACCTCCTCGGCGCGCGCTTTGGCCAGGATCGACAGCCAGCGGCGGCGGTCCATCTGTTTGGCGTCGACAACCGGTTCTACCGGCATTTCTTCACCTCCGACAACTTGGTGAGATGTTGTATTCGTCGGAGATAATTGGTAGTTTAAGTCGCTCCAGGCATCAATAAAGCAAGTATGAAGGTTATATAACGATAGTAAAACTTGTCTAGACGACCTCCTGGAGACTTCGGAAGGAGTTGAAAATGGCGCTGAATTTGCCGCTATGGCGTGAGATTTCGCAGTCCCTTGAACGTCGAATTGCGACGAAGGAGCTGTGTCCGGGCGATAAACTGCCGACGGAATACGAGCTTTCACGGGAGTTCATGGTCAACCGCCACACCGTGCGGCGCGCCTTGTCCTATCTGCAGGACAAGGGGATCGTGGAATCCACCCAGGGGCGCGGCAGTTTCGTGCGCCGCCCGTCGCGTCCGGCGCGACTCATCCGCCGCCCGCGCTTCACCGACGCGGTGATGGGGCAGGGGCGGGAGCCCAGCACCAAGACGCTGAAGCTCGACGTGCGGCCGGCCGACGCCAAGGTCGCCGGCGAGCTCGGGCTGAAGCCGGGCAAGCCCGTGATCTTCCTGGAGCGGATCCGCTTCATCGACGGCGAGCCCGTCGGCCTGAGCCTGCACTATCTCAGCTTCGAGCGGTTCCCGACCTTCGTCGAGATGTACCGCGCCCGCGGCTCGATCACCCACACCCTGATCGACAGCGGCGTGCCCGACTACACGCGCCGGCGCACCCTGATCTCGGCCCGCCTGCCCACGGCGCAGGAGTCCGAGCAACTGCGCGTGCCGCGCCACGTGCCGCTCTTGATCCGCCGCTACCTCAACGTCGACGGCCTGGGCCGGCCGCTCGAGTACGGCGAAGGGCGAGGTTCGCAGGAAGTGGTGATCGAGTTCGCCGACACGGCGCGTGATGACGGTCTGGTGGGAGAGTGAGTGTGGAACTGGCGTTTCGAAACGCGCGCGTTGTCACGCGCGACGAGGATTTCCTGGGCTCCGTCGTCGTCCGCGACGGCCGGATCGCCGCGGTCGATCGCGGCCCCGGCGCGGTGGGCGAGGACATGGAGGGCGACGTGCTGATGCCGGGCGTCGTCGACATCCACACCGACAATCTGGAGCGGCATTTCTTCCCGCGTCCCAACATCGACTGGAACCCGGTGTCCGCGGCGGTCACCCATGACTCCGCCTGCGTGTCGGTCGGCGTCACCACCGTGTTCGATTCCCTCAGCGTGGGCTCGTTCAACGGCGCGCCGTCGCGCGGCGTGGACAATCTGGTCCGGCTGACCGGCGGCCTCGCCGAGGCGCGCGAGGGGGCCATGCTGAAGGCCGACCACCGCATCCACTGGCGCTGCGAAACCACGGCCGACGATCTCGGCGCGCGCCTGGAGCCCCTGGCCGACCACCCGATGGCGGCGATGTTCTCGGTGATGGACCACACGCCCGGCCAGCGGCAGTACCGCAACGTCGAGGCGCACATGGCCCACTGGCGCGCGGGCGGCATGAGCCTGGAGGCGGCCGAGCAGCGGCTGGCCGAGGCCCGCGAGCGCCAGGCCCGCAACGCCGCGGCCAACCGGCGCATGGTCGCCGAGCTCGCCAGGGCCAAGGGCGCGCCCCTGGTCAGCCACGACGACGAGGACGCCGCCCACATCGACGAGGCCGCCGATCTCGGCGCCACCGTCGCCGAATTCCCGGTGACGGAGGAGGCCGCCTCCCGGGCGCGCGAGCGCGGCATGGTCATCGTCATGGGCGGGCCGAACCTGATCCGCGGCGGCTCCTATTCGGGCAACGTGCCGGCCTCGGCCCTGGCCGACGCCGACCTTCTGGACGCCTTCGCCTCCGACTACGTGCCGCGCAGCCTGATCGAGTGCGCCTTCCGGCTCACCGAGCCGCCGTTCGGCTGGCCGCTGGCCCGGGCCGTGGCGACGGTCACCTCGGCGGCGGCGCAGGCGGCCGGGCTTGGCGATCGCGGCGCGGTGGAGCCGGGCCTGCGCGCCGACCTCCTGCGCGTTCGCCGCGTGGGCGGGCTTCCGGTGCTCAGGGGCGTGTGGGCCGGCGGCGGCCGGGTCGGCTGACGCGCCCGTGCGGATCGTCACCCTCAACACCTGGAAGAACGAGGGCGACTACGCCCGCCGCCTCGCCCTGATGGCGCGCGGCCTGGCCGCGTTGTCGCCCGACGTCGTCTGCCTGCAGGAGTGCTTCGCCGCCCGCGGCGCCGACACCGCCGCCGAGCTGGCGGGCGCCATGCGCCTGGCGCTGCACGCGCGTCCGGCCCGCCGCAAGCGGCGCGAGCACGGCGGCGTGGCGGTGACCAGCACGTCGGGCCTGGCCATCCTCGCCCGCCGCGCCGGCGAGGAGGCGGGGCTGGAGCTGGTCTCCGACCCGGCCGACGGCGAACGCATCGCCCAGCGCCTGGACGTGGCCGGCGAGGCCGGGCCGCTGCGCGTGCTCAACCTGCACCTGACCCATCTGCGCGGCGAGGCCGCCGCCGAGCTCAGGGCCCGCCAGCTCGTCCAGGCCCTGGATTGGGCGCGGGGCGGCCCGGTCCTGGCGGCGGGCGACTTCAACGCGCCGCTGGAGGCGCCGGAGCTGGCGGTCCTCGTGGAGCAGGCCGTGCCGCCGGACCGGCCGGAAGCGGCCTATCCGCGGCGCGCCACCCTGCAAGGCGGCCGTGTCGGCGCGTCGCTCGCCGCGGCCGCCACCATCGACCATGCGGTGCTGATCGACCCCACCGGCGCCTGGCGCGTGCGCCGCCGTTTCCTGGCCCTGGACCGTCCCGACGCGCAGGGCTGGTTCCCCAGCGACCACGCCGCCGTGGTCGTAGACCTGGAGCCGGCCTACGGCCTCTAGGCCCGGCCGGCGTTCCGGCAAGATCCCAAAATGAAATCGGCGCTCCCGTCGGGCTGAGTGACGGGAGCGCCGAAGTATCCGGCCGGCGGCCGCTAGAGGGGTGCGACGGTCCGGCCGGCAGGGGATCAGAACGTGGCGCGAATACCGAACAGGTACTTGCGGCCGAACTGTTCGACTTCGTAGGGCCGGTTCGGATAGCCCTGGTAGCGGATGCCGGTCTCGTTGGTCAGGTTGTTGGCGTCCATGAACACCGAGAAGGTCTCGTTGATCTGGTAGCGGGCCGACAGGTCCAGACGCTGTTGCGGCGCCCAGTAGAGGTTGGAGTTGGCCGAGCTGCCGCTCGGGAACACCTCGTCCAGCCACTTGGTGCGGTGCTGGAAGGTCAGGCGGGTCGACAGGCCGTACTTTTCATAGAACAGCGTGGCGCCGACGATCCGGTCCGACGTGCCGGGGAACTCCAGCTTCTCGCCGTCCGGGGTCTCGAACTTGCCCTTGGTGAAGGCGACGCTGCCCTGGAAGCCGAAGCCGTCCAGCCAGCCGGGCAGGAAGGTCCAGGGCTGGTAGTAGACGAACTCGACGCCGGTCAGGTGGCCGTCGCCGCCGTTCATCACGGTGGAGAAGGTGTAGCCGCTGCGGTCCGTGCCGTCGTAGTTGTAGCTGGTGTCGCCGACGATCCGGCTGGAGTCGAATAGCACGTCCTGCACCTGGCGGTGGTAGGCGCTCACCGCCAAGAGGGCCGACGGGGCGAAGTACCATTCCGCCGACAGGTCCACGCCGTAGGCCGTTTCCGGCGTGATGTTCGGATTGCCGCCCGAGATGGTCTGGCTGGTGTCGTTCACCGACACCGTGGCGCGCATGTCCGCCAGGCTGGGCCGCGCCTGGCCGGAGATGAACGCCGCGCGCAGCTTCAGGGTGTCGGAGTAGTCGAAGTTGTAGTGCAGGCTCGGGAAGACCTTGGTCTCCTCGCTCGACAGGGTGAGCGGGGTCAGGTTCGAGCCGGCGGTGGCGAAGCCGGTCGTCTCGATCTTGGTGTGCTCCACGCGCAGGCCGGCGGTCAGGGTCTGGCGGCCCCAGGCCCAGCGGTTCTCCACATAGGCCGCGCCGACCTTTTCGGAGACGTTGTTGATCGAGCGCGGGTCGGGCGCATAGACGGCGTAGTTGCCGGTGCCCGCCGCGTTCGCCGCCTTGGCCGCCTTCATGATCTGGCGCATCTGGTAGGACATCGCCGGGTTGTGGATGTAGTCCACCGTGAAGCCGAGCGGCCAGGGCTTGACCCAGGCGTTGCGCGTCACGAAGGCCTCGGGCGTCCAGGGCAGGCCGAGTTCGGCGGCCACGGTCGCCAGGTTGAAGCCCTTGTAGTTGCCCGACACCACCGTGCCGTCAGGCTTCACCAGCGCGATCGAATAGTTGTCCTGGCTGCGGTCGTCGTACTGGAAGCCGGCGCTGAACTTGGAGTCGGCGCCGAAGCTGGTCCATTCGCGCGAGATATCGGCCTTCACGGTCTTGGCTTCGGTCTCGAAGCTGCTCGAGAACTCGGTCGCCCATTGATAGGGGAAGGCCGTGGTCGACTGGTCCAGGGCGTTGGTCTGGGCGCCGCGGGTCAGCACGCCGCCCACGTCGATGGTGTCGTAGAGCGTCGCATAGGGGATGCCGCCGGACTTGGCGTTCACCACCAGGTGGATCGAGGGCAGCACCGAGGCGTTGGCGAAGGTCGGGGCGCTGAGCGCCGTCGAGGTGCCCTCGCCGGTCTCCGGCGTGTTGGTGTTGAATTCGGTGGTCGTGTAGGCCAGGTGCCAGTCGGCGTGCCAGCCGTTCCAGTCGTGCTCGCCGTGCAGGTCGGTGAACGACACCCCGTTGGAGTAGACCCCGTCCTCGAAGGTCGCGTCCATCGGCACGCCGACCAGGTCGGCGGTCTCGAAGTTGCGCGTGCCGGACCAGGCCTTGTCGTACTGGAAGCGGTACTGGTTGCGCTCTTCGAAGTCGTTGAATTCGGTGTTCAGGTGGCTCAGCGTGAACTTGTTGTTGTCGTCCGGCGCGAACTCCACCTTGCCCGAATAGGACTGGGTCTGGCGCGTGATGATGTACTTGGCGATGCGGAGCTGGGTGATGCCCACGTCGTCGAAGCGCGGTTCGGAGTTGTTGGTCTGCTGGCGGAACTCGTAGTGCGAGCCGATCAGGCTGACGCCCCAGGTCCCGTTCGACCAGGACAGGCGGCCCGAGTACTGCTTCACCGGCCCGTCGCCCAGGTCCACGAAGCCCTTGCCGAAGTCGAAGCTGCCGTGGAAGCCCGGATTGCTCAGCGGCGAGAAGGTGGTGATGTTCACCCGCCCGGCCAGGGCCTCGGCCGGCATGTCGGCCAGCAGCGTCTTGTTCAGGATCACCTGGCTGATCTGCGAGGCGGGCACGGAGTCGAAGCGGAAGATACGGTCTTCGGCCCCCAGCACGTTGATCCCGTCCAGGGCCACCGTGGTCCAGCGCGTCGGCGCGCCGCGGATCTGGATGTAGCGCTCCTGGCCCTGGTCGCGTTGCACGCCCACGCCCGGCAGGCGCGCCAGGGCGCCGGCGGCGGTGGCGTCGGGGAAGCGGCCGATGGTGTCGGCGGCGATCACGTTGACCAGGTTGTCGGCCGCCTTCTGCACCTCCAGCGACTTCTCGATGCTTTCCTTGATGGGCGAGGCGGTGACGACCAGCTCGCTCACCGAGGTGGCCGCATCGGCGTCGGCCGCGTCGGCGTCGGCGGCCGAGGCCGCGCCCGCCAGGGCCCAGCAGATCGGCAGGGCCGCGGCGAAGGCCAGAAGCTTCAGTTTGCCGCTATGGCCCGCGGGCCGGCGTTGGAAGTCGTGATGCGAAGGCGTCATCCCAGTCCCCTTCTCGGATGCGTTTGGACTGGGGCGGCGAAATAACGTTGCGAAGTGTCAGCCTCGCTTTGCTTCGGTGAATGCGGCGTGTTCCGTACGAAATTTGTCGATCCGACAGATTCCGGTCTTGGGCGATAAGACGTGTACGGACATCTCTACCGTATCCGGCGCGATCTGCGACTGAGTTGCAGCTCTGAACACCGGCGCGGCGCTCATACGATGCAAGAATAGACGTCTTCATCGTGTGGTTGTCCTTGAAGGCGCCTGCCGTCGGCTGCGACGCGCCGTTCGGCGCGCGCGGGCTTGCCTTCCGCGCGCCGATCCTCATCCATGGGCGGCGAACGGGGCGGCGATGGCCCCGGCGAGCGGGGAGAGCGGCATGACCGGCTGGGATGGACGCGGACTGGTGTCGACGGCGTGGCTGGCCGGCCGGCTGGAGGATCCCGACCTTCGGCTCTTCGACGCCACGGTCCATCTGCGCCCGTCGACGAAGGGGCCCTACAGCGTCGAGAGCGGGCAGGCCGACTATCTCCAGGCCCATGCGCCCGGCGCGGCCTTCATGGATCTCGCCGCCGATCTGTCGGACCACGCCTCGCCGCTGGCCTTCACCCTGCCGCCGATCGAGGTCCTGTCGAAGGGTTTCGGCGCCTGCGGCGTCGCGCCCGGAACGCGGGTCGTCGTCTATTCGTCGACCACGCCGATGTGGGCCACGCGGGTCTGGTGGATGCTGCGCGCCTCGGGGTTCGACGACGTCGCCGTGCTCGACGGCGGCCTCGCCAAGTGGATCGCCGAGGGGCGGCCCGTGGAGTCCGGGGAGCGGCGCTACGCGCCCGCCGCCCTGACGCTCCAGGCCCGGCCCGGCGCCTGGGCCGACAAGGGCGAGGTGCTGGCGGCCATCGAGGACGG
This sequence comes from Phenylobacterium sp., assembly GCF_041916435.1. Taxonomy (GTDB): domain Bacteria; phylum Pseudomonadota; class Alphaproteobacteria; order Caulobacterales; family Caulobacteraceae; genus Phenylobacterium. The sequence goes on from NZ_JAYRZM010000001.1 coordinate 270,683, forward strand.
CGGCGTCTGCACCATCAACGCCCTGTCGCCGGGCGTCCATTCGGGCGAGGCGGCCACGAACTACGGCCGCAAGGGCCACATCAAGGGCAGCCGCAACGTGCCCTACGCCGCGCTCCTGAAGGACGACGGCACCTGGCGGGACGAGGCGGAGCTGCGCCCGCTGTTCGAAGCGGCGGGCGCTTTCGAGCGTCCGCGCGCCATCTGCTACTGCGGCGGCGGCATCTCCGCGACCATGGACGCCCTGGCCCTGACGCGCCTCGGCCACCCATCCGTGGCGGTCTACGACGGCTCCATGGCCGAATGGAGCCGCGATCCGGACCTGCCGATGGAGACCGGCGCCTAGCCTCAGCCCTTGTAGCGCCGGTTCAGCTTGCGCATGCCGCCGATCCAGCGGTTGTAGTCGTCGGTCTTGTTGCGCATGTACTGCACCACCTCGGGGTGCGAGAGGATCAGGAAGTCCTCGGCCTCCAGCCCGCGCACCACCGCCTCGGCCACTTCGTCGGCCTCCATCATCCCGTCGATGCTGGCCACCCCGTCCGGGTTGCCCGCGGTCATCGCCGTGCGCACCGCCTGCGGGCAGAGCACCGAGACCTTGATCCCGTCGTCGCCGTGGGTCAGCGCCAGCCATTCGGCCAGACCCACCGCCGCGTGCTTGGTCACCGCATAGGGCGCCGAGCCGATCTGCGAGAGCAGGCCCGCCGCCGAGGAGGTGTTGAGCAGATAGCCGCCGCCGCGCGCGACCATGCGCGGGATCAGGTGCCGCGCGGCCCAGACGTGGGCCATCACATTGATGTCCCAGATGCGCTGCCAGCCCTCGTTCGGGGCCTCGGCGCCGCCGCCGATGCCGATGCCGGCGTTGGAGCAGAAGAGGTCGATCGGCCCGTGCTCGGCCTCGACGGTCTCGATCAGCTTCTGGATGTCGGCTTCCTTGGACACGTCCACCTGGAAGGAGACGCCGCCGATCTCGTCGGCCGTCGCCTTGGCCCCGTCGCCGTTCACGTCGGCGCAGACCACCAGCTTGGCGCCTTCCCTGGCGAACCGCTGGGCCATCGCCCGGCCGATGCCGCTCGCGGCCCCCGTGATGACGATCGTCCGGTCCTTCAGTTGCATGGGCGTTTGTCTCCTTCAGAACGTCTGTGTCTTGTCCCTCGACTGGCGCGAGGGCGGGGCGGCCCAGGCCCTACCACGGCGCGGCGGCTTTGCAACATGGCGGGCCGGCCGACGACGGCTCACACGCCACGGCGCCGGATACGCCGATCGAGAGCCGCTGAATTGTCAGGAAGGGAAATGGTGGATGCGACAGGGATTGAACCTGTGACCCCCTCGGTGTGAACGAGGTGCTCTCCCGCTGAGCTACGCATCCGCCGGAAGGGGTGCGCCTATAACCCGGAGGCGCCCGCGCCGCAAGCGTCAAGCGCCGAGCAGGCGCACGCAGGCTCCGGGCAGTTCGTCGAAGTGGTTGATCAGCACGTCGGCCCCGAGCTCCTGCACCGGGATTTCGGTGTAGCCGAAGCTCACCAGCACCAGCCCCGCGCCCGCGGCCCGGGCCGCGCCGGCGTCGGTGGCGGCGTCGCCCACCATCACCGCGCGGGGCAGGGCGCCGCCGGCCGCGGCGATGGCGGTGGTCAGGTGGCGCGGGTCGGGCTTGGGGGCGGGGGCCGCGTCGGCGCCGATGATCGCCTCGAAGCGGCGGGTCATGTCCAGCGCGTCCAGCAGCGCCTTGGAGAGGTCCGTGCGCTTGTTGGTGCACACCGCCAGTTTCGCGCCCGCCTCGCGCAGGGCGTCCAGCGTCTCGACCACGCCGGGGAAGGGCCGGCTCTCCACGGCGATGTTGGCGTTGTAGTGGGCCAGGAAACGGTCGAACAGCGCGTCCAGCCGTTCCGGCGCCAGGTGCGCGCCCGCCGCGTCGAAGCCGCGCTCGATCAGCCGCCGCGCCCCGTGGCCGATGAACGGGCGCGCCTCCAGGAGCGGCAGGGGCGGCAGGCCCTCGCCCTGAAGCAGCACGTTCAGCGTGCCGATCAGGTCCGGCGCGGTGTCCACCAGGGTCCCGTCGAGGTCGAAGGCGATGGCGGCCCCATTCAGGGCGGAAAGGTCGGTCACGGTCTTGGAAAGCTCCGTCGAAAGCGTTCGCCGTTTCGGCTAAACGCCGGATGATTGCAACGCCTGTCCCGACTCGAACCGCTGCTCGAAGTCCTGCCCGAAAGGCCGCCCATGACCGCCAAGACGCCCCGCGCCGCCGTGATCCTCGCCGCCGGCCACGGCACCCGGATGAAGTCGGCCACGCCCAAGGTGCTGCACAAGGTGGGCGGCCGCTCGATGATCGACCGCATCATCGACACGGTGCAGGCCGCCGGCTGCGAGACGGTGGTCGTGGTGGTGGGCGCGGGGCCCGGCCCCGTGCGCGAGGCCGTCGTCGCCCGGCTGGGCGAGGGGGCGATCGCCGTGCAGGACCCGCCGCTCGGCACCGGCCACGCCGTGCTGGCGGCCAGGGAGGCGCTCGCCGGTTTCGACGGCGAGGTGCTGGTCACCAACGCCGATTGCCCGCTGCTGGAGGCGGCCGACCTGGAGCCCCTGTTCGCCATGCGCGGGGAGGGGGCGAAGCTGGCGCTGCTGGGCTTCGAGCCCGCCGACCAGCTCCTCTACGGCCGCCTGATCCGCGACGAGGCCGGCCAGGTGCTGCGCATCGTCGAGCCGGTGGCCTGCACCGACGAGGAGCGGGCGGTGCGCGCCTGCTATTCCGGCATGCTGGTCGCTGGGCGCGAGGACCTGTTCGGCTGGCTCGCGCGCGTGACCAACGACAACGCCAAGGGCGAGTATTTCCTGACCTCCATCGTCGGCCTGGCCGTCGGCGACGGCGCGGCGGTGCGCGCCGTCATCGCCCCGGAGGAGGCGGTGATGGGCGCCGACACGCCCGCCCAGCTCGCCGCCGCCGAGGCCGAGTTCCAGAAGCGCGCCCGCGCCCGGTTCCTGGCCGCCGGCGTGCGCATGGCCGCCCCGGACACGGTGCACTTTTCCTGGGATACGCGGATCGCCGCCGACGTGATGGTCGAGCAGTTCGTCGTCTTCGCCCCCGGCGTCTCCGTCGAGGCGGGCGCGGTGATCCGCGCCTTCAGCCACCTGGAGGGCGCGCTGGTGCGCTCCGGCGCGCTCGTCGGGCCCTATGCGCGGCTGCGCCCCGGCGCCGACATCGGCGAGGAGGCGCACATCGGCAACTTCGTGGAGGTCAAGAAGGTCAAGGTCGGCGCGGGCGCCAAGGCCAACCACCTGACCTACCTCGGCGACGGCTCGGTGGGCGCCAAGGCCAACATCGGCGCCGGCACGATCTTCTGCAACTACGATGGCTTCGACAAATACGAGACCCACATCGGCGAGAACGCCTTCATCGGCTCCAACACCGCGCTGGTCGCGCCGGTCAAGGTGGGGGCCGGCGCCTACACCGGCTCCGGCTCGGTGATCACCAAGGACGTGGACGTGGACGCGCTCGCCCTGGAGCGTTCGATGCAACTTGAGAAGCCGGGCTGGGCGGCGCGCTTCCGCGCCATGAAAGCGGCCAAGAAGGCGAAGAAATAGGTTCGCACACGGCCGGCCTATGGCCTATCTCGATCGCGCGTCCGGGGCTCACGCCGCGGACAAGCGGGGGACGGACGATTTCATGGATGCTGACGCGCAGAAGAAGGCCGCGGGCGAGGCGGCCGCGGGCCTCGTGGCCTCGGGCATGGTCGTGGGCTTGGGCACCGGCTCGACGGCGGCCTGGTTCGTCAAGGCGCTGGCCGAGCGCAAGCTCGACATCGTCGGCGTGCCCACCTCCCAGGCCACCGCCGACCTCGCCGAGAGCCTGGGGATCCGCCTGGGCGAGCTCGGCAAGGTGGGCGCGCTCGACCTCACCGTCGACGGCGCCGACGAGATCGGCCCGGGCCTGTCGCTGATCAAGGGCGGCGGCGCGGCGCTGCTGCGCGAAAAGCTGGTGTGGGAGGCCTCGCGCCGCTGCGTGGTGATCGCCGACGCGGCCAAGCGCGTGCCGGTGCTCGGCAAGTTCCCCCTGCCGATCGAGGTGGTCGCCTTCGGCCACGAGACCACGGCCCTTCGAATCTGCGACGCCCTGGCCGAATGCGACATCGGCGTCGCCCCCCGTCTGCGCATGAAGGACGGCGCCCCCGTGCGAACCGACAACGGCAACCTCATCTATGATGCGCCGTGCGGCCGCATTGAAGAGCCCTCGGCCCTCGCCGCGGCGCTGAAGAGCGTCACCGGCGTGGTGGACCATGGACTGTTCCTCGACCTCGCCGACAAGGCCCTGGTGGGCACGGCCGAGGGCGTGGTGACGCTGGAACCCTGAAGGAGACTTCCGCGTGGCGAACTACGACTACGACCTCTTCGTCATCGGCGCCGGCTCCGGCGGCGTGCGCGCGGCCCGCCTGGCGGCCATGAGCGGCGCCCGCGTGGCCGTGGCCGAGGAGCACCGCGTCGGCGGCACCTGCGTGATCCGCGGCTGCGTGCCCAAGAAGTTCATGGTCTACGCCTCCGAGTTCGCCCACCACGCCAAGACCGCCGAGGGCTACGGCTGGTCGCCCAGCCAGGCCAGCTTCGACTGGCCGACCTTCCTGGCCGCCAAGGACAAGGAGATCGCCCGGCTCTCCGGCATCTACGTCACCAACCTGCAGAACGCCGGCGCCGAGCTGGCGCACGACCGGGCCCGGGTGGTCGATCCGCACACCGTCGAGCTGGTCAACCACGGCCGCAAGGTCACCGCCGAGCGCATCCTGGTGGCCACCGGCGGGCGGCCCTGGAAGCCCGACATCCCCGGCGCGGAGCTGGCCATCACCTCCGAGGAGGCCTTCCATCTGGAGGCCCTGCCCAAGAGCATCGTCATCGCCGGCGGCGGCTTCATCGCCCTGGAGTTCGCCGGCATCTTCAACGGCCTGGGCGTGAAGACCACCCTGGTGCACCGCGGGCCCAACGTCCTGCGCGGCTTCGACGACCACGTGCGCGCCCACGTGGCCGAGGAGATGGAGCGGCGCGGGATCAAGGTGATCCTCGGCTGCCAGCACGCCAGCGTGGAAAAGACCGGCAAGGGCTACGTCAGCCACATGGCCGACGGCTCCAGCATCGAAAGCGACCTCGTCATGTTCGCCCTCGGCCGCCAGCCCTACACCAAGGGCCTGGGCCTGGAGGACGCCGGGGTGGCGCTGGCCGAAAACGGCGCGGTCGTGGTGGACGACTATTCGCGCACCAACGTGCCCAGCATCTGGGCCGTGGGCGACGTCACCGACCGCATCAACCTGACGCCGGTGGCGATCCGCGAAGGCGCGGCCTTCGCCCAGACCGAATTCTACGGCCAGCCGACCCGGTTCGACCACGAGATGGTCGCCTCGGCCGTCTTCTCCCAGCCGCCGGTGGGCGCGGTGGGCATGACCGAGGCCGAGGCCCGGCGCGCGCTGGGCAAGGTGGACATCTACCTCTCCCGCTTCCGGCCGATGAAATACACCTTCTTCGGCGGCGCCGAGCGCTGCCTGATCAAGCTGGTGGTCGAGGCCGCCACCCAGAAGATCGTCGGCTGCCACCTGGTCGGGCCGGACACCCCCGAGATCATCCAGATGGCCGCCGTCGCCATCAAGATGGGCGTGACCAAGCCGCAGTGGGATTCCACCTGCGCGGTGCATCCCACCCTGGCCGAGGAGCTGGTCACCCTTCGCGAGAAGTTCACGCCGCAGGAGCTGGGCGCGGCCGCATGACCGCGCCTTTCGATCCGCGGATCGACGACAGTCGGGGAGGCTGGTACGGCGCGGTCCTGACGTTCGTCGCCCTGATGGCGCCGTTGCTGGGCTGGCTCTCCCCCCTGGGGTTCGCGCCCCTGGCGGCCTTGGCGGGCCTGTTGTGCCTGGGCGCGGTGCGCGCCGAGCCGCGCCACCTGCCGGCCATGGTCCCGGCGCTCGTGCTGTTCTCCTGGGCCGCGGTCTCGATCTTCTGGACGCCCTACCGGCCGAAGAACCTGCAGAGCTGGATCGCCCTCAAGCTGGTCGCCGAGAGCGTGCTCTACTGGGGCGTGGTGCGCGCGGCGGCCCAGGCCAGCGCGGCCTCGCGCGGGCGGGCGCTGACGGTCCTGGCCTGGGGCATGGCCGGCCTGGGCGCGATCCTGCTGATCGAGGGGCTCACCGGCGCCTTCGTCTACCAGACCCTGCGCGACGCCCTGCACGACCCGATCCGCCCGGACCTGGCGCGCCGCAACGTCGCCCAGGGCGCCTATGTGCTGGCGATCTTCTGCGCGCCCGCCGCCCTGACGGCGTGGAGAAGCGGGCGATCCTGGTCGAAATACCTGGGCCTGGTGATGGTGGCCGGCCTGGTCGCCGCCAGCGTCGCGTTCGACGCCGACGCCCCGGTCCTGGCGGTGGTGCTGGCCCTGGCCGCCGGCTGGGCGGTGATGACCTGGCCCACGGCAGGGCCGCGCGTCCTGGCGGCGGGGGCGGGGCTGTTCTTCCTCGGCGCGCCCTCGGTGATCCTGGCGGCCAAGGCGGTCGGGCTCTACGACAAGATCCACGCCATGGCGCCGCTCTCCTGGTCCGAGCGCATGGACTACTGGAGCCACGCCGTGCGCTGGATCGGCGATCATCCCCTGCGCGGCTGGGGCATCGATTCCAGCCGCTCCTTCGGCCCCGGCATCGTCCTGCACCCCCATGACGGGGCGCTGCAGATCTGGCTGGAGCTCGGCGTGGTCGGCGCGGTCTGCGCGGCGGTCTTCTGGATGGCGATCTTCCTGCGCATGTGCCGCAAGAAGCCCGACCTGGGCGTGGCGGCCGGCGCGGCCACGGGCGTGGTCTACCTAGTCTTCGCCGCGGTCAGCTTCGGCGTCTGGCAGGAGTGGTGGGTGGCGCTGGGCGGCCTGGGCGCGGCCTTCGCCTTCGCCGCCGAGCTGCAGCCGGCCCGTGCGCCCGCCGAGGCCATGGTCAAGCAGCCGTCGACGGCCGACCCCATATCGGTTTAGAAGGCCGCGTTTTCGCCCGCCGCAGGCACGCGGGCGTGGAGTTGTCGAAGATGAGCGAACACTGGACCCCGGCCTCCTGGCGCGCCAAACCCGCCCAGCACATCCCGACGGACTATCCGGACCCGTCGGCCCTGGCCATGGTCGAGGACACGCTGCGGGCCATGCCGCCCCTGGTGTTCGCCGGGGAGGCCCGCCGGCTGAAGTCGCTGCTGGGCGACGTGGCCGCGGGCAAGGCCTTCCTGCTGCAGGGCGGCGACTGCGCCGAGAGCTTCAAAGAGTTCCACGCCGACAACATCCGCGACACCTTCCGCCTGATCCTGCAGATGGCGGTGGTGCTGACCTTCGCCGGCGGCAAGCCGGTGGTGAAGGTGGGCCGCATGGCCGGCCAGTTCGCCAAGCCGCGCTCCTCGGCGACCGAGACCATCAACGGCGTGACCCTGCCGTCCTATCGCGGCGACATCATCAACGGCATGGAGTTCACGCCGCAGGCGCGCACGCCCGATCCGAACCGGCTGCTACAGGCCTACGCCCAGTCCTCGGCCACGCTGAACCTGCTGCGCGCCTTCGCTGGCGGCGGCTACGCCGACCTCTACAACATCCACCGCTGGACCCTGGGCTTCGTCAACGACAGCCCGCAGGGCGCCCGCTACCGCGAACTGTCCGAGAAGATCAGCGAGGCGCTGACCTTCATGGCCGCCATCGGCGTCACCCCCGAGACCCAGCCGGACCTGCACCGGGTGGAGTTCTTCACCAGCCACGAGGCCCTGCTCCTGGGCTTCGAGGAGGCCATGACCCGCGTCGATTCCACTTCCGGCGAGTGGTACGACACCTCCGCCCACCTGGTCTGGATCGGCGAGCGCACCCGCCAGCTCGACGGCGCCCACGTCGAATACTGCCGCGGCGTGAAGAACCCGATCGGCCTGAAGTGCGGCCCGACCATGGAGCCGGACGACCTGCTGCGCCTGGTCGACGCCCTCAACCCCAAGAACGAGCCGGGCCGGCTGACGCTCTACGGCCGCTTCGGCCACGACAAGATCGCCGACCGCCTGCCGCGCCTGATGCGCGCCACCAAGGCCGGGGGCCGCAGCGTGGTCTGGGCCACAGACCCGATGCACGGCAACACGCTGACCGCCGCCAACGGCTACAAGACCCGGCCCTTCGACCGCATCCTGTCGGAGGTGAAGAGCTTCATCGAGGTGGCCAAGGCCGAGGGCGTGCATCCCGGCGGCGTCCACCTGGAGATGACCGGCAAGAACGTCACCGAATGCCTGGGCGGCGCGCGCGCGCTCACCGAGGGCGACCTGGCCGACCGCTACCACACCCACTGCGACCCGCGGCTCAACGGCGAGCAGGCGCTGGAGCTCGCCTTCCTGGTGGCCGAGAAGCTCAAGGACGAGCGGATCGAGGCCGCCCGCCGCGCGGCGGGCTAGGCCGCCTTCGCCAGCCGCTTGCGCGCCTCCTGGCGCGCGCCGATCGCGTCGACCAGCGTGCCGGCCACGCCCAGGCCGTAGGCGGGCATGTTGTTGTAGACGTTCTCGTAGCGGCCGTCGGAGACCACGTAGGTCTCGTGCCAGATGCCCACGTCGCCGTTCGAGCCGATCGCTTGGTTGAAGGCGCGCCAGGCGGGCAGGTGGGTGTTGTCCTTCGACCGCGCATAAGCTTCCAGGTGGTCGAAGCTCTTCCAGTACTGCACCACCATCACGTTCGGGAAACCGAAGTGGGAACGGGCGTGCAGCAGCCCCAGCTCCGGTTGCTTGGCCAGCTCGATCAGCATGCGCGGCATGGCCGTGGCCACCGGCCACCAGCGCCAGATCTTCCAGGGCTTGTTCACCCGCATGCCGATCAGGAAGACGACGAAGTCGCCCTCCAGCTCGGCGCAGACCCGCTTGGCGATGACGCCTTCACCCATGGCGACCTCCTTGGGAAAGCCTGGGACGCCACGGTACTATACGGTGTAAAACTATCAAGCGTGGGAACCCCGGCGCCGGCGTTTGACGGGCGTGCAAAAATGTTTGGAGCCGCCGTCTTGCCGAAGCGCCGCCGCGGCGCCACCTTCCCCGGCCTCTTTGACATCGGTGATCCCCATGGCCGCCTCGGCCCAGGCGTCTTCCCCCAGCGGAGGCCGCCCCAGCATCGTCCGCATTGAACTGGAAGAGCTTCTGAAGCTTTCCGGGCCGGTGGTGCTCGCGCGTCTGGGCATCATGACCATGGGCCTGTCCGACGCCATCGTCGTGGGCCGCTTCTCGGCCGAGCAGCTCAGCTTCCACGCCCTGGCCTGGGCGCCCACCGCGGTGGTGCTGACCATGGCCATCGGCCTGCTTTCCGGCGTCCAGGTGATGACCGCCCGGGCGATCGGCGAGGGGCGGCGCGACCAGACCGGCGCGGTGCTGCGCCGGGGCATGGTCTACGGAGCCTGGATCGGCCTGGTCTCCATGGCCGTGCTGGCGATCCTGGGGCCGCCCGGCCTGCACCTGCTGGGCCTGGAGCCCAGGCTGGCCGACGGCGCCGCGCCGGTGGTCGTGGTCTTCAGCCTGTCGCTGCCCACCTACGTGGTCGCCTGCGCGGCCACCTTCTGGCTGGAGGCGCTGTCCAAGCCGACCCCGGCCATGTTGATCATGTGGGGGGCGAACCTCGTCAACCTGGTGCTGCTGATCCTGCTGGTGCCCGGAACCTTCGGCCTGCCGGCCCACGGGGCGGTGGGCGCGGCCTGGTCCACCTTCGGCGCGCGGGCGTTCCTGCTCGTGGGCCTGGTGACCTACATCGCCACCATGAAGGAAGCGGGCGCCCTCGGCGTCTTCCGCAAGCCCGAGCGCGACCGCGTGAACGAGCGCACCCAGCGCCAGGTGGGTTACGGCGCGGGCGTCTCCAACTTCTTCGAGGTGGCCGCCTTCTCCTCGATGAACGTGATCGCCGGCTGGATCGGCGGCCTGGCCGTGGCCGCCTGGACCGTGGTGCTCAACGTCACCGCCCTGGTGTTCATGGTGCCGCTCGGCCTGTCGACCGCCACCGCCGTGCTGGTCGGCCGGGCCTATGGGGCGCGGGAGCACGCCGGCGTGCTGCGCGCTGGGGCGCTGGGCTTCAGCCTCACCACCGCCTTCGGCGTCGTCGCCTCGCTGGCGATCTGGCCGTCGGCCGGCCTGATCGCGCAGGCCTACACCACCGACCCGGCGGTGATCGCCGCGGCGTCCGGCGCGCTGGTGGTGGCCTGCCTGTTCTTCCTGACCGACGCCCTGCAGGTGGTCACCGCCCAGGCGCTCAGGGCCCGGGGCGACGTGTGGGCGCCCAGCGTCACGCACCTGGCCAGCTACGTGGTGGTGATGATGCCGCTGGCGTGGTGGCTGGCGATCCCGCGCGGCATGGGGATCGCGGGCCTGGTCTGGGCCGTGGTCGCCGCCAGCCTGGTCTCGGCGGGCCTGCTGCTCACCCGGTTCTGGACCCTGGGCCTGCGGGAAGGCTAGGCCCCCAGGATCCAGCCTTCCTCGCGTTCGGCCTCGGCCAGCGCCGCCGCGTCCAGGCCCTTGGGCGCGGCGAAGGCCTCGTCCAGCTTGCCGGCCTCGTCCAGCTTGGCGAGCTGCTCGGCCGTGGCGCGCACCTGGGCCAGGTCCTTCACCTCGCCGGCGGCGGGCTGGGCCTTGTAGAGCGACGGGTAGACCTCGGCGACCACCACGTCCACGCCCTCCAGGTCGGCGTCGCCGAGCGCCTTGAAGCCGGTCTCGAACGGCCAGACCTTCACCGCCTCGCCACGCGCCAGCTTCAGCCGGCGCACCGCCGGGACGCCCAGGATCGCCTGACCGCCCACCGAGCCGTTGTAGTAGAGCTTCCAGATCGAGGCCGCGCCCTTGGCCGCCAGGTCGGCGTGGCGGAACTCCGGCAGGTCGCCGGCCTCATGCGGCCGCGGCCGCTTGGGCTGCAGCGTCGTCAGCGCGTCCTTCGGCGGACAGCCCCAGAAGGGGAAGGGCCCGCCGGTCAGCCGCCGGTTCAGCTCCGAGCCGACGCCGAAGCGGTTGTTGGTGTTGTCGGCCTTGTCCTTGACCATCTTGTCGAGCTGGTCCCACACCGCGCGCCAGGGCGCCTCGCCCGGCAGGTTCAGCGCCTGGGAGAAGCCGCGCGGGAAGCCCAGCGGGAAGTCGAAGCCCACCAGCGCCCGCTCCGAACGCTTTTTCAGGTCGTCCAGGATGGCGGCGAGCTTCTTCTCGGCCTCGCCGCGCGTGGGCGGGTTGTAGGCCTCGAAGGTCAGGCGGAAGCGCACGTCGCGCTTCATCACCCCGATCCAGACGGAGTCGGCGCCGGTGGCCGGCTTGGCCGCCGCGCTCCAGTCGACAATCACGTAGGCGCTGAAAAGGCGCGACACGGCGAGCTCCGAACCTGAGGGGATCGAGGACTCTTAGCCGCTCATCCCCGGCCCGCCAATGTCGCGCGCGCGGCCTCAGGCGAGTTTGACCAGCATCTTGCCGAAGTTGGCGCCGGAGAAGAGGCCGATGAAGGCGTCGGGCGCCTTCTCGATCCCCTCGAACACCGTCTCCTTCCACTTGAACTCGCCCGCCGCGTGCCAGGCGGCCAGGTCCTTTTGGAAGGCCGGCGCCATGTCCACGTGGTTGGAGACGATGAAGCCCTCCAGGCGCAGGCTCTTGCCCACGGCCAGCACGATGTTGCGCGGGCCTTCCGGCGGCGTGGTGGCGTTGTACATCGAGATCATGCCGCACAAGGCGAAGCGGGCGAACGGATTGGCGCAGTTCAGCGCCGCCTCCAGGTGTTCGCCGCCGACGTTCTCGAAATAGACGTCGATGCCTTCCGGCGCGGCCTTGGCCAGGGCCTGGCCGATCGGCTCGGCCTTGTAGTCGATGGCCACGTCCACCCCGAGCTCGTCGCGCAGGAACTTGGTCTTCTCCGGTCCGCCGGCCGAGGCGATCACCTTGTGGCCCTTCAGCTTGGCGATCTGGCAGACCACCGAGCCCACCGCGCCGGAGCCCGCCGACACGAACACCACGTCGCCGTCCTTCAGGGCGGCGATGCGCAGCAGGCCCACATAGGCGGTCAGGCCGGGCATCCCCGCCGCGCCCAGGAACGCCTCGGGCGGCAGGCCGTGCGTGTCGAGCTTCTGCAGCGTCGAGGCCGGGGCGTTGAAGCCCTCGCGCCAGCCGAACATGCTCTGCACCAGGTCGCCCGGCTTCAGCGACGGATCGTTGGAGGCCGTCACCTCGCCGATGGCGCCGCCCTGCATCGCCTCGCCCAGGGCGAACGGCGGCACATAGCTCTTCACGTCGTTCATGCGCCCGCGCATGTAGGGGTCGACCGTCATCCAGAGATTCCTGACCTGGACCTCTCCCGGCCCGGGCGCGGCCAGCTCCACCGTGGCCATCTCGAAGTTGTCGGCGGTCGGCACGCCGACCGGGCGGCTCTTCAGCCGGATCTCGCGCGAGGTGGTCATGGTGCGTTTCCTCCTTTGGCCGCAATTCGGCTCGAACGCTTGTTTAACGCCGGCTTGGCGGTGGCGTCGAGCCGCCCGGGGATGTAAGGCGCGCATCCAGGAACGGAGCGATTCATGAGCGAGACTTTGCGGGGCGGGGTGATCGGCGCGGGCGTGTTCGGCGGGCACCATGCGCGCAAGTACGCCAATCTGCCGGGCGTCCGGCTGTCGGCGGTGCTCGATCCCCATCCGACCCGCGCCGCCACCCTGGCCGTGCCCCTGGGCGGGCGCGCCTTCACCGAGCTCGACGAATTCCTCGAGGCGGTGGACGTGGTCACCGTGGCTTCGCCGGCCCAGTTCCACGCCGAACAGGCCCTGGCCGCGCTCAAGGCCGGCAAGCCGGTCTACATCGAAAAGCCGATCGCGATCAGCGTCGCCGACGCCGAGGCGGTCCAGGCCGAGGCCGCCCGGCGCGGCCTGGTCGTCGCCTGCGGCCACCAGGAGCGGGTGCTGTTCGACGCCATGGGCCTGTTCGACATTCCCGAACGCCCGCTCAGGCTCGAGGCGGTGCGCCACGGCACGCCGTCGGACCGCAGCCTGGACGTGTCGGTGGTGCTCGACCTGATGATCCACGACCTGGACCTGGCCCTGGCCCTCTCGCACGCCGAGGCGGTCACCGCCGAGGGCGAGGGCGCGGACGCCGGCAGCGGCAGCTGGGACATCGCCAACGCCGAGGTCACCTTCGACACCGGCTTCGTCGCCGAATTTAGCGTCTCGCGGCGGGCCGAGGTGCGCAGCCGCAAGATGAGGATCAGCTACCCCTCCGGCGAGCTGGAGATCGACTTCCTCACCCGCGAGTTCCGCAACACCACCGGCTATCCGCTGAACCCCGGCTTCGCCGACACGCCCCAGGCGCAGGACACCCTGGCCACCAGCGTCTCGGCCTTCCTCGACGCGGTGCGCGGCGAGCTTCCCCGGCCGATCGTCGACGCCGGCGACGCCGCCCGCGCCCTGGACCTGGCCCTCGCCGTCGAACAGGGCCTGTCTGGCTAAGGTCCTCCCCTCTTGGGGGAGGTGGATCGGCGCATCGCGCCGAGACGGAGGGGGACTTTGACTGTGCGGATCCACTGTCCCCCTCAGTCCCTTCGGGACAGCTCCCCCAGAAGGGGAGCATCTTCTGCGGGGGCGCCCGTTTCGCTGCGAGCCAAAGCGTCCTAACCTTCCCGCGCTCAAGGGAGGTCACGACATGTCCGGTTCCGCCTACGACTATTCCTTCACCTCGATCGACGGCGCGGCCCTGCCGATGTCGAGCTTCAAGGACAAGGTGGTGCTGGTGGTGAACACCGCCTCCAAGTGCGGCCTGACCCCGCAGTACGAGGGCCTCGAGCAGCTCTACTCCGACTACAAGGACAAGGGCCTGGTCGTGCTGGGCGTGCCCTGCAACCAGTTCATGGGCCAGGAGCCGGGGACCGAGGCCGAGATCAAGGACTTCTGCGAGACGCGCTTCTCCGTCGACTTCCCGATGACCGGCAAGGTCGAGGTCAAGGGCGAGGGGGCCCACGACTTCTACAAGTGGGCCGAGGCGGGCCTGGGCGAGCCGGCGGTGCCGGTGTGGAACTTCCACAAGATACTGGTGGGCCGCGACGGCCAGCTCATCCGCGCCTTCGACCCGCGCACCACGCCCCAGGACCCCGCCGTCGTCGGCGCCGTCGAGGCCGCGCTCTAGCCCACGCGCCAGATCCGGAGCCGTCCGCTCGGCGCCATGGCGATGCGCGGGGCGGCCGCGTCCTAGCCGTCGATCAGGCCGAGCTGCTTGCCGATCACCCGGTCCACCATCCGCTTGGGCAGGATCGTGGTCATCAGGTTCTGCACCGGGTCGGGCGTGACGGGGTAGCGCGTCCTGGGCTTGGGCGCGGTCAGCGCCTTCATCACCGCCTGGCCGATCGCCTGGGGCTTCAGGCCCTTGGGCCCGTTGGCCAGCATATAGGCCCGCAGCCGATCCAGCGCCGGCGCGAAAGGCGTGTCCTTGTAGGGCGTTACGTCCACTTCCTCGGCCTTGGACCAGATCGGCGTGGCCACCGCGCCGGGGGCGACGACGATCACGTCGATCCCCAGGCCCATCAGCTCGCGCCGCAGGCTCTCCGACAGGCCCTCCACGGCGAACTTCGAGGCGCAGTAGGGCGCCATGAAGGGGTTGGCGTTCTTGCCGCCCACCGAGGAGATGTTGACGATCCGGCCCGCCGCGCCCTGGCCGGCCTTCGCCGTCAGCAGCGGCGCGAACGCCTGGGTCACCGCGACCACGCCGATCAGATTGATCTCGATCTGCTGGCGGAACTCCTCCAGCGGCAGGTGCAGCAGGGGGCCGGCCACCGCCACCCCGGCGTTGTTGACCAGGCCCGCCAGCGGCTCGCCCTTCAGCGCCTCGCGCACCTTGTCGGCGCCCGCGCGCACGGCCGCCGGATCGGTGACGTCGAAGATCAGCGGCGTGACCTTGTCGCCGAACGCCTGGGAAAGCCCGTCTGCGTCGGCCTGCTTGCGCACGCTGGCGAAGACGTGGAAGCCGGCCCTGGCGGCCTCCTCCACGCAGGCGCGGCCGATGCCGGTGGACGCGCCGGTGACGACGATGCTGGCCATGATGCTCTCCTGCCCCTGGGCCTGATTTGGCTGAACACTGCTTAGATTGCGACGCGCTCGCGCGAGCGCAAGCTTGGCGCGCGTCGGCGGCGCCGCTAGGGAGGGCGGCTAAGGAAGGAAGATCCCATGCGCACCCTCGGCCTGATCGGCGGCATGAGCGCCGAAAGCACGGCGCTCTACTATTCCCACCTGAACCGCCTGGCCCGCGAGCGCCTGGGCGGGCTGCATTCGGCGCGCCTGGCGATGATCTCCATCGATTTCGCGCCCCTGGCCGAGATGCAGGCCAGGGGAGAGTGGGACGAGGCCGGCCAAATGATGGCCGCCGAGGCGCGCCGGCTGGAAGCCGCCGGCGCCGAGGCGATCCTGATCTGCGCCAACACAATGCACATCGTCGCCGAGGCGGTTGAGGCGGCGGTCGAGGTCCCGGTGCTGCACATCTGCGACGCCACCGCCGCGGCGCTCAGGGCCGCCGGCTCGCGCCGCCCGCTGCTGCTCGCCACCCGCTTCACCATGGAGAAGGACTTCTACCGCGACCGGCTGGCCCAGGCCGGGATCGAGGCGGTGGTCCCCGGCGCGGATGATCGCGCGGCGCTCCACGCGATCATCTACGACGAGCTCTGCCAGGGCGTGATCAGCCCCGCCTCCAAGGCCGTGGTGCTGGACATGATCGCCCGGGCCGAGGGCGTGGACGGCGTCATCTTCGGCTGCACGGAGATCGGCCTGCTGATTTCGCCGGACGACCTCGCCCTGCCGGTGGTCGACACCACCTTGGCCCACGCCCAGGCGGGGATGGCGTTCGCGCTCGGCTAGAACGTCTCGCCGACCATCTCCTCGCTCTTGGCCCACAGCGCCTCGGCGTTGTCCGGGTCCAGCGCGTAGCGCCGCACGCCGCTGCGCAACTCGTCGTTGTCCTGGATCTCGGCCACGTGGCAGTCCTCGCAATAGAGGCCGCCGACCTCCTCGGCCGGCGCGACCACGGCGGCCCACACGCTGGTCGCCGCGCCCTGCGGGATGGTCTTCCACTGGAACGGCGCCGCGCCGCTCTTCTCGTTGGCGGCGTTGATCGAGCTGACGAGCGAGTTCACCAGGTCCTCGGTCATGTAGCGGGCGAGCTCGGTCTGGATGCCGCCCGGGTGCACGGCCGTGGCGCGCACGCCGCGGGCCTTGTGCCGGCGGTCGAACTCCACCGCGAACAGGACGTTGGCGGTCTTCGAGCGGCCATAGGCGCCGAACTCGGTGTAGGGCGTGTGCTCGAAGTTCGGATCGTCCAGGTCCACGTCGGAGAACCGGTGGCCCGCCGAGGCCAGGTTCACCAGCCGCCCGCCCGGCTTGATCAGCGAGGCGATGCGGTTGACCAGCACGAAGTGGCCCAGGTGATTGGTGCCGAACTGCGTCTCGAAGCCGTCGGCGGTGAAGCTCTTCGGGCAGGCCATCACGCCGGCGTTGGCGATGACGACGTCGAAGGGCTCGCCGGCGGCGATCAGCGCGTCGGCGCAGGCGCGCACGCTGGCCAGCGAGGCCAGGTCCAGCTCCACCAGTTCGATCCCGCCGCCGTTCGCCGCGGCCGCGCGCACGGGCTCAGTGGCCTTGCGGGCCTTTTCCAGGTTGCGCGCCGCGCCCACCACATGGGCGCCGTGCGCGGCCAGGGCGCGGGCGGTCTCCACGCCCAGGCCGGCCGAGACGCCGGTGACCAGCACGCGCTTGCCGCTGAGGTCGACGCCTTCAAGCACGTCGTCGGTGGTGGAGGTTTCGCCGAAAGGTCCAGTCATGGTCTTGTCCGTCGTTCGGGGTGTTGCAGGGTGCGGTGATCGGCCCCCAAGGGAACGCGCGCGGAACGCCTTGCGTCGCCAGGTCCGCCGCGCGCATATAAGCGGAGGCCG
Source organism: Phenylobacterium sp. (assembly GCF_041916435.1). GTDB lineage: Bacteria > Pseudomonadota > Alphaproteobacteria > Caulobacterales > Caulobacteraceae > Phenylobacterium. Next base: position 287,583 of record NZ_JAYRZM010000001.1, read on the forward strand.
TCTCCGATTGATATATGCGGAGGCATCCTCCGTTTATCAAGGGTGTTCGTGCGTGAGCGTCGAGGCGAGAGAAGGGGCGAAGCCGGGCCGCAAGCCGCGCGCCGACGCCCAGCGCAACCGCGAGCGCCTGGTGGAGGCCGCCAAGGCCGTCTTCGACAAGTCCGGCGCCGAGGCCAGCCTGGAAGAGATCGCCCGCGCCGCCGGCGTCGGCATCGGCACGCTCTACCGCCATTTCCCCACCCGCGACGCGCTGCTGGAGGCGGTCTACCGCCGCGAGTTCGTACAGCTCGCCGAGACGGCCCGCCGGCTGCTGGATTCGGCCACGCCCGGCGCGGCCCTGCACGAATGGATGCGGCTGTTCGTCGACTACATCGCCACCAAGAAGGTGGTCGCCCCGGCCCTGGGCGCGGCGCTGGGCGAGATCTCGGCCAGCTACGCGGCCTCCGGCATGAGGCTCACCGAGGCCCTGTCGCAGCTTGTCGGGCGCGCGGCGGCGAGCGGCGACATCCGCGCCGACGCCGATCCCGAAGACATCCTGCTCGCCCTGGTCGGCATCACCTACGGCAACACCAGCCCGAACTGGCGGGCCAGCGCGCTGCGCCTGATCGACATCCTGATGGACGGCCTGCGCGCGCCAGGCGGCGGGGCCGAGACTAGGCCCTGATGTCCACGCTCTGAGGCGTCGACTGCAACTGCTGCATCAGGGCCAGCAGCGACTTCCAGTTCTCGTAGCCGGACGTCGGGTCGGTGGTGCGGCCGGTGCTTTCGATGTTGCCGATCATGTTCTTGGCCATCTGCAGGTAGTCCGTCGGCGTGTTGTCGAGGGCGGCCTGCTCGTCGGCGGACAGGGGCACGGGCGTGCCGTCGGGGCCGACCTTGGCGACGACGCCCGCCGTGCTCAGCTCGAGGAACTGCAGGGCGTTGATCTGCCCGGACTCGTTGAGCTTGCCGGCCACCTCTTTCATCTGCGCCGGCGTCATGTGGCTGAAGTCGTAGAGCTGCCCGACGCCGCCGCTCGAGCCGCTCGAGCCGGCGGCGCTTGTCGCGTCGGTGGCCGTGGGGTCCGCCGCCGCGGCCGAGGCGGCGGTCGAACGGTAGGCGTAGAACGGATTTTGCGTGGCGCTGACGTACATCTCCTGGACCCTGCTTCCAGTTGAACCCCGCCTGCGGCGCCTGCAGAAGGTGCGCCAGTCCGCGCCTCGCCATGCCGCGCGGGGGCGAGGGTTGTTTTCGTTGGAGATTGCCGGCCGCGGGCCGCCGAAGCGCCCGCCGGGGCGGGGCGCGACATGTGCAGGGCGGCAGGAAATGCCCGGCGGGGGCCGGCAGCTCTTGCGCGTGCGGGCCTAGTTGACGATCAGCGCGTAGCCGTCGAGCTGCAGGTGCGTCACGGTCATCAGCGCCGCCAGATCCACCTGCACGCCGGGTGCGAGGTCGGCGGGGGTGTAGCCGCGCCCGTGCATGGACTGGCCGCAGATGCGCACGCTGACGCCGGCCGCCTGCAAGGCCGCGATCAGGGCGGTGTTGGGGTTCTTCAGGCCGTCGTGGCGCTTGGCGTAGACCTCGTCGGTCGTCACCGCGTCGGTCGCGCCGCCGTGCACCACCAGGGCGATGTGGCGCTTGTCCGCCGGCACGCCGCCCGCCGTCAGGATGTTCACCAGCCGGGCGGCGCGGTCCAGGCCCGGGGTGACCTTGTCGGGCGCCTTGGGCGCGCCGGAGATGTCGAACACCGCCTTGTAGTCGCGGCCGGCGTCGGGCTGCTCGCGGGCGTCGGGCAGGGGCGCGACCGAGCCGTAGCCCGGGATGGCGGCGGTCTGGGCCGTCGCGGCCCCCGCGCTGCAAAGGGCGAACGCGAAGGCGGCGCAGGCCAGGCGCGACAGATTCATGGGGTGGATCCTCAGGTTTCGGGGTGTTGGCGTGCGACGATGGCGTCGATGTCCGCGCCGGCCGGCAGCACGCCGAACGAGCGGCCGCCCTCGTCGCCCAGCCGCGTGGCGCAGAAGGCGTCAGCCACGGCCGAGGGGGCGTTCTTCACCAGCAGCGCGCCCTGCAGCACCAGGGCCATGCGCTCGGCGGCGAACCGCGCCTCGGCTTCGGCGGGCGCGCGCTTCAGGCCCGCCATCAGGGCCTCGGCGGCCGCGTCCAGCCGCCGGTCGGCGCCGCGGACCTCGCCGATCTCGGCGGCGTAGGCTTCGCGCGCGGCCGGCTCGCGGGTCAGGGTGCGCAGGATGTCCAGGGCGATGACATTGCCCGAGCCTTCCCAGATCGCGTTCAGCGGGCTCTCGCGGAACAGCCGCGGCATCGGCGTCTCCTCCACGTAGCCGACGCCCCCGTGGCACTCCATGCATTCGTAGACGAAATTCGGGTTGCGCTTGGTCAGCCAGTACTTGCCCAGCGCCACCGACAGGCGCGCGAAGGCGCGGCCCTGCTCGTCGGCGGCGTCGAACGCGCGGGCCACCCGCATGCCGATCGCCACCGCCGCCTCGTACTCCACCGCCAGGTCGGCGATCACGGCGCGCATGGCCGGCTGGTCGATCAGCGTCTTCTGGAAGGCGCGGCGGCCGGCCACTTGGTGCGTCGCCTGGGCCAGCGCCATGCGCATGATCCCCAGCGTGCCGGCGATGGTGCCCAGCCGCGTGTGGTGCACCATGTCGATGATCACCTTCACGCCCTGGCCTTCCTCGCCCAGCAGTTCGGCGTAGGCGTCGTGGTACTCGATCTCGCTGGAGGCGTTGGACTTGTTGCCCAGCTTGTCCTTCAGCCGCATCACGTGGATCCCGTTGCGCTCCCCGTCGGGGGTGATGCGCGGGACCAGGAAGCACGACAGGCCCTTGTCGGCGTAGGCCAGGGTCAGGAAGCCGTCGCTCATCGGCGCCGAGCAGAACCACTTGTGGCCCACCAGGCGATAGGCGCGCGATCCGCCGCCCTCCAGCCGATAGGCCCGCGTGGAGTTCGCGCGCACGTCGCTGCCGCCCTGCTTCTCGGTCATCGCCATGCCGATGGTGATCCCGGCCTTCTGGGCGATCGGCTTCAGCGGCGCGTCGTAGCGCCCGCCCAGCAGCTTATCGAGCCAGGGCTGGGTCACGTCCGGCTGGGTGCGCAGGGCGGGGACGGCCGCATAGGTCATGTTGATCGGGCACATGGTCCCGGCCTCGGCCTGGGTGAACAGGGCCAGCGTCGCCAGGTGGCCCACGTGGCCGCCCGGCTGGTTGGTGGTCCAGGCGATGTCGTGGATCCGGTGCTCCATCGCCAGCGCCATCAGCTCGTGATAGGCGGGATGGAAGCGGGCCTCGTCGATGCGCCGGCCGTAGCGGTCGAAGACGGTCAGCTCCGGCGGGAAGCGGTTGGCCTGCTCGCCCAGCTCCAGCACCCGCTCCGAGCCCGCTGCCGCGCCCAGCGCCCACAGCGGCGCGTCCAGCCAGTCGCCGCCCTCGCGGCGGGCCGCCTCGCGGAAGGCGATGTCCGTCTCATAGAGATTACGCCCGGCGAACTCGCTGGGCTGGTTGAAGACCTCGTGGGTCTCCAGGTGCGTCGAGGGGGCGAAGCGCGGCATGCGCCCATTCTATAGACCCGTGGCGCTCACGCCGAACAGGTAGGGATGGCCGACCAGCAGCGCGGCCCAGACGATCACGCCGAGCGCGATGCGCCACCAGCCGATCTCGCCGAGCTTCAGGCTCTGCCGGCCGGCCGCGATCGCGGCGAACGGGACGTTCGAGGTCTGGGCGGCGAAGGCGTCCCACTTCTCGCCCAGGGCGCGCTTGCGCTTGCCGTCGATGCTGGAGGTTCCCAGCAGCGCCAGGACCAGCAGCGAGCCGAACAGGGCGATGCTCGCCCGCTCGCCGTTCACCAACAGGTGGCCCAGGGCCCAGATCGCCACGCCCCACAGGAACGGATGGCGGGTGATGCGCACCATGCCCTTGACCACGTCGGGCCGGTCGAGCGCGCCTTCCTGGCGCACGCTGGTGGGATTGGGCGTCGTCAGCCCCGGCACGATCAGCAGCATGGCGATGAGCTGCAGGCCGATCTGCAGGTGCCGGGTGATCGGCGTGATCGGCCAGTAGGAGATGTTCCAGGCCTGGGTGCGGGCCTGGCCGAACGCCATGATCAGCCAGACGAGGCCGGCGACCGACGCCAGCGAGAAGGCGCCCATGTAGGCCTGCTCGCCGATGCGCCCGGTGATCGCGTCGCGCAGCCGCGTGCCCGAGATCAGAAGGTGGATGAGGACGAAGAAGGCCGCCGCGGCCAGAAGGTTGGTCATCAAGGCCTCCCCAGCGCTTTGATTGGACCGGAAGGGGAGCCTGCGCGTAAAAATTTACAGCGTCAAGTTAAAGCCTGGTCGTCCTCGTCGGAGGTGTCGTCGTCCCAGGGCGGAGCGTCCTCATCCTCGTCGTCCTCGTCCGGGAGCGGGAGCGGCTGCGGCGACGGGGGCTCGGGGCGGCGCGTCTCCACCTTCGCCGGCTGGCCGGCCCCGGAACCCGCGCCAGAACCGGCGCCGGCCGCGGGGCGGCGCAGGATCGCCTCGGCCCGCGCCAGCCAGCGGTTGGCTTCCTGCGCCGCCTTGGCCGCGGTGCGCGGGACCTTGGCGGCCTCGTCGCCTGCCAGCCACAGCTCCAGCTCGAAGTCCGGGTGGCGCGGGTCGTCGAAGATCAGGCGCAGGCAGACGCTCTCGACCGCCCCGCCCACGTGGTCCAGCGCCCGGCGCGCTTCGCCGCGAAAGGCCCGCGCGGCGACCTGGCCGTCGATGATCAGCTCCGCGCCCATCAGTTCGTCGATGCGGTAGATCAGGCACCAGGCGCCGGCGTCCCAGGCCACGGCCGCCTGGCCGGTGGCGAAGCGGAAGCCCATCGCCCGACCGCGTCCGCGCGCGTAGAGCGCCGCTTCCGGCGGGCCCTGCAGCACGCGCCGCAGCGCGCGGCGCATGCGTCGCTCCTCGTCCCAGAACCAGATCGCCGCCGCGCCGAGGAAGGTGACCACCGTCCCGGCCAGCGCCACCAGCAGGAGAAGCCGCACGAACTCGTTCATGGCCGGACGCTACAGGGCTTCGCGGCGCCGGAGAAGCCGCGCCTAGAGGTCCAGCTCGATCACCACCGGCACGTGGTCGGAGGGCTTGTCCCAGCCGCGCACGTCACGGTGGATCACGCAGCCTTCCAGGTGGTCGGCCGCCTGGGGCGAAAGCAGCACGTGGTCGATGCGGATGCCGTTGTTCTTCGGCCAGGCGCCGGCCTGGTAGTCCCAGAAGGTGTAGCCGCCCGGCGCGCCGTCGGCCTGCATGTAGGCGTCGGTCAGGCCCAGCCACTTCAGCGCCCGGAAGGCCGCGCGGCTCTCCGGCTGGAACAGGGCGTCGCCCGCCCAGTCGGCCGGGTTCTCCACGTCGGCCTCCTCGGGGATGACGTTGTAGTCGCCCATCACCGCGAAGGGCTCCTCCAGCTTGAGCAGCTCGCGCACGTGGGCGTTCAGCCGCGCCATCCACGCCAGCTTGTAGGCGAACTTGTCCGTGCCCACCGGGTTGCCGTTCGGCAGGTAGATGCCCGCCACCCGCACCGGGCGCGGGCCGGAGACCACCGCCTCGATGTAGCGGGCCTGGTCGTCGCTCTCGTCGCCGGGCAGGCCCCGGCGCACGTCCTCCAGCGGCGTCTTCGACAGCATGGCCACGCCGTTGTAGGTCTTCTGCCCATGGACGGCGACGTTATAGCCAAGCCGTTCAAAGGCTTCGGCGGGGAACTTCTCGTCGACGCACTTGATCTCCTGCAGGCAGGCCACGTCCGGCGCGGCCGCCTCGAACCACTTGAGCACGGTCTCCAGGCGGGCGTTGATGGAGTTCACGTTCCAGGTGGCGAGTCTCATGGGCGTCTCCTGCGGGGAGGCGCGAAGCTAGACGCCAACGGCCGGGCGCGCCACCGCTCAGCCGCGGTCCGGATCGGTCTTCCAGACGCGCCAGCTCTCGATCACCGCCAGGATCGCGCCCAGGATCATCGCCCCGATCACGACGCCCATGCCCGCCGGCTGCGGGGTGAAGGGCGCGATCATCAGGCCGCCGAGCCCGGCCCAGAAGTAGAAGCGTCCGGCCAGGCGGTTGGCCTTGTCCCAGGCCAGGCGGCTGTTGGCGGTCCAGAAGGTGCGCACGCCCACCCATGGGTTCGGCGAGACCTTGCCCAGGAAGACGCCGATGACCAGCATCAACAGCGCCAGCAGGCCGGTATGGAACGCCGGCGCGTTCAGCGCCGAGGAGCCGGAGAGGGCGCCTGTGCCAAGCGCCGCGCCCATCGCCGAGATGATGCTGCTGAGCGCCAGCACCAGCACCGAGGCGTCGTCGGTGGTCTGTCCGCCCTTGGCCGAGCTGCGGCGCACCGCCAGATAGACCAGCGCCATCACCGCCGTCATCGCCGCCATGAAGCCGGCCTGCTCGGCGCGGTCGCCCCAGCGGTCGGCGTGCCCGCGGACGTCGAAGTGCAGCGGGATCGGCGCGCTCGAGCCGAACTTCGCCACATAGCCGGCGGCGGCGAACTGGGCGGCGAAGACCGCCGCCGCGCCGATGTCCGTTCGCGAAAGCTTCATGGCGATTTCAGCTCCTTGCCTTGGGAAAGCGACTCGGCCGCTTCGCCGGTTCCGATGATCTCCATCAGGAAGGCCACGGCCTCTTCCAGCGCCGAGATGTTCAGCCGGTAGCGGATCGAGGCGCCGGCCCGTTCGGTCTCCACCAGCCCCGCCTCCTTCAGCGCGGTCAGGTGGCCGGTGATCGAGGGCCAGGCCATGTCGAAGGCCTGGGCGATGTCGCCCGAGGCCATCGGCCCCTCGCGCAGCATCGCCACGATTTGGCGTCGCGCCGGGTGGGACAGGGCCTTGAACACCGAGGTCATAGGCGAAAACCTAATTAGGAAAAATCCGAATTTCAATCGAAACCGGCGCCGGTTGACGCGGCGTCCGGCTTGAAGGCGCCCGCCGGCTCGCCCAAGCTTCTGGAAAATCCAAGGGGAGAACGCCGCCGTGGCCGAGGACATCCTTCAGATCGAGACGCTCGGCGAGACGCGCCGCATCACGCTCAACCGTCCCGACCGGCTGAACGCCATCAACCAGCCGCTGGCCGAGGCGCTGCTCGCCGCCTTCGAGGGCCTGCGCCGCGACCGCTCGGCGCGCGTGGTGGTCCTACGCGGGGCGGGGCGGGCGTTTAGCGCTGGCGCCGACCTGAAGGCCATGGGCCAGCCGGACGCCCTGCGCGACGGGCCCGACGGCGACTGGGTGCTGCGCGACCTCGGCAAGGCCATGCGCGCCTGTCCCCAGCCGATCATCTGCCTGGTGAAGGGCGCGGCGGCCGGCGGGGGCCTGGCCATGGCCCTTTCCAGCGACATCATCGTCGCCGGCGAAAGCGCGGTGTTCCACTCGGCCTTCATCAAGATCGGCCTGTCCGGCGCCGAACTCGGCGTCGGCTGGCGGCTGCAACGCACCATCGGCGTCTCCCGCGCCCGCGAGGCGCTCTTCACCGGCGATCCCATCGACGCGGCCGAGGCCTGGCGCACGGGACTGGTCTCCAAGGTCGTGCCCGACGAGGCGCTGGACGATCACGGCATGGCGCTGGCCGAAAAGCTGCTGAAGGCCGCCCCCGACGCCCTGCGCGTCACCAAGCGCAGCCTCGACGCCGCCCTCGAGGCGCCCGGCGTCGACACGGCCATGGAGGTCGAGGAACGCGGCCAGATGCTGATGATCCGGCAGGGCAGGGGCCGCTAGGCGCGAGCGACTTGGGGTGCGGATGCTCCCCCTTTTGGGGGAGCTGTCCCGGAGGGACTGAGGGGGACTTAAAGCCAGCCTTCCGCCGCCGTCGCCAGGGCAAAATCAAAGGGAGTCAAAGTCGCCCTCAGCCGGCTTCGCCGCCAGCTCCCCCAGCGGGGGAGCAGTCTCGGCGCCGGCCGCGGCTAGATCGAGAAGCTCACGCCGCAGCCGCAGCTCGACTTGGCGTTGGGGTTCTTCACGCGGAACTCCGCGCCGGCCAGCTCGTCGACGAAGTCGATCTCCGAGCCCTTCAGCAGGACCAGGCTCATCTCGTCCACCAGGGCCGCGGCGCCGTCGCGCTCGATCTTGAGGTCGTCCGGCTGGGCCTCGCCGACCAAGTCGAACTGGTACTGGAAGCCGGAGCAGCCGCCCCCTTCCACGGCCACGCGCAGCATCACCGGCCGGCCCTCGGCCTTGCCGATGGCGTGAATCCGCTTGGCGGCGGCGGCGGTCAGGGTCAGGTCCGTGGTCGTCATGGGCGCTTAGGAAGTTCTCACCTGTGGACTATATGAGGGCAACCGCGGCTTCGACCAAGAGGCCCCGTCCCGGAAGGTCCGAATGGCTTCAGTTCCGCCGCCCCGCGCGCCCTACGCCGAAGATCCCGCCCGCTCGCGCGGACGCAAGGTCCCCGAGCCGGAGAGCCGCACGCGCACGCCCTTCGCCCGCGACCGCGACCGGATCATCCACTGCACGCCGTTCCGCCGCCTGAAGGAGAAGACCCAGGTCTTCGTCGCCCATGAAGGCGACCATTTCCGCACCCGCCTGACCCACTCGCTGGAGGTCGCCCAGATCGCCCGCTCGGTGGCCACAGCGCTCGGGCTGGACGCCGACCTCGCCGAGACCATCGCGCTCGCCCACGATCTCGGCCACCCGCCCTTCGGCCACGCCGGCGAGGACGAGCTGGAGCGGCAGATGTCCGACTTCGGCGGCTTCGACCACAACGTCCAGACCTTCCGTGTCGTCACCAAGCTGGAGCAGCGCTATCCGCGCTTCGACGGCCTCAACCTCACCTGGGAGACCCTGGAGGGGGTGATCAAGCACAACGGCCCGGTGCTGGAGAAGCTGGAGCGGCCCTCCTGGAGCGCCATCGCCGAGTTCGACGCCGAATACCGCCTGGGCCTGGACGGCTGGGCCTCGGCCGAGGCCCAGGTCGCCGCGCTCGCCGACGACATCGCCTACAACAACCACGATGTGGACGACGGGGTGCAGGCGGGCCTGTTCCACCTGAAGGAACTGCTGGACGTGCCGCTGATCGGCCCGATCCTGGCCGGGGTCTATCGCGAATATCCGGACGTCGAGCCGCGCATCATCCGCCTGGAGGCCGTGCGCCGGATGATCGGCGCCATGGTCGACGACGTGCTGACCGAGACCCGCCGCCGGGCCGAGGCCGCGGGTCTGGCCTCGCCCGAGGACGTGCGCAACCTGGGCGGCCCCCTGGTGGCCTTCTCCCGCGACATGGTCGAGGACCTCGGACAGCTGCGCGCCTTTCTGATGGAGCGCATGTACCGCCACTGGCGCGTCAATAGGACGCGCAGCCAGGCGCGCCGCATTCTCGCCGAGATGTTCCAGTTGTTCATGACCGAACCCGACGTCCTGCCGACCGAGTGGTTCGTCCGCTCGCAGAAACGCGACGAGGCCGGGCGTGCTCGTGTGGTGTGCGACTACATCGCCGGCATGACCGACCGCTTCGCCATCGAGGAGCACCGCCGGCTTTTCCATCTCGACGTCTGGAATTAAGGCGGCGAGGGCGGTTCGAAGCCGGTAGCGCTTCGATAGACTAACCCCCTACGCGCGTGATTCGCTGTCAGCGAGCCTGCGCCCTGATTCCTGGTGAGCTTGCGCGATGTCCGACACCGACCGCGGCGCCTATACGCCCCCCACCGCCGACGCCCCCCTGGCGTTCGATGCGCGTCAGCCCGTGCGTGGATCCAGGCCGATCCCCATGACCCTGATCCTGTCGGGCGTGGTGCTGCTCATCCTCGTCGCGGCCATCGTCTTCTTCTATCGCTCCGGCGTGCGGAAGGAGGGCGAGGCGCCCCAGGCCGTCGGCGCGCCCGTGGGGGCGCTGACCGCGCCCGCGCCCGCCGCCGAGCAGCCGAAGGATCCCGCCGCCGGCCTGCAGATCTATCAGAGCGAAACCGCCGCCAAGGGCTCGACCGCCGCGCCCACCTTCACGCCGCCGCCGGAACAGCCCGCGCCCCGCGCCGTCGCGCCGCCGACGCCGGCCAAGACCGTCGAGCTGAAGCCGGCCCAGCCCGCGCCCGTTCCGCCGAAGGCCGAGGCGCCCAAGCCGGTCCCCGCCAAGCCCGCCGCGCCGGCGCCGGCCGCGCCCAAGCCTGAAGCCGCCGCGCCCAAGCCGGCCGCGCCGAAGCCCGCGACGCCGCCGGCCGAAGCCAAGCCCGCCGCGCCCAAGCCCGCCGCGAACGCGGCCGGCGTCGCCGGCGTGCAGATCGGCGCCTTCTCCTCCAAGGCCCAGGCCGACGAGGGCTGGGATGCGGCCGCCCGCATCGCGCCGGGCGCCATCGCCGGCAAGGGCAAGACGATCGTGCCCGTGCAGGTGAACGGCTCGACCCTCTATCGCACCACGGTCACCGGCTTCGCCTCGCGCGCCGAGGCCAAGGCCTTCTGCGACGCCCTCAAGGCCGCCGGGAAGAACTGCTTCGTCAAATGAGCGTCAGCGCCTGCATCCTCGGCTGCTCGGGGACGCGCCTCACCGGCGAGGAGCGGGCGTTCTTCGCCGACGCCGATCCCTGGGGCTTCATCCTCTTCAAGCGCAATGTGGAGAGCCCCGACCAGGTGCGCGCCCTGGTGGACGAGCTTCGCGCCTGCGTCGGCCGGGCCGACGCCCCGGTGCTGATCGACCAGGAAGGCGGGCGCGTGCAGCGGCTGGGCCCGCCGCACTGGCGGCCTTATCCGCCGGGCCGGGCCTACGGCGACCTCGCCGCCAACGATCCGCTGCTGCGCCGCGAGATCGCCCGCCTCGGCGCGCGGCTCCTGGCCCACGACCTGGCCGAACTCGGCATCAACGTCGACTGCGTGCCCGTGCTCGACGTGCCGGTGCCCGGCGCCCACGACATCATCGGCGATCGCGCCTATGGCCGGACGGTGGAGGAGGTGGCCCTCCTGGGCCGCGCCGCCGCCGAGGGGCTGATCGCCGGCGGCGTCCTGCCGGTGATCAAGCACATCCCCGGCCATGGCCGGGCCCGCGCCGACAGCCACCTGGAGCTGCCGCTGGTCGAGGCCTCCTACGAGGAGCTCGACGGCTGGGACTTCGAGCCCTTCCGCGTCCTCTCCGACATGCCCATGGCGATGAGCGCGCACGTGGTCTACACCGCCGTGGACGCCAAGCGGCCGGCCACCACCTCGCGCAAGGCGGTGGGCCAGGTGATCCGCCGCGCCATCGGCTTCGACGGCCTCTTGATGACCGACGACCTGTCGATGAAGGCCCTGAGCGGCGATTTCGCCGAGCGCGCCCGCGCCTCGCACGCCGCCGGCTGCGACGTCATCCTGCACTGCAACGGCGACATGTCCGAGATGAAGGCCGTGATGGCCGGAACCCGCGCGCTCGCCGGCCAGGCCGCCCGCCGGGCCAGGGCCGCGCTCGCCCGCCTGGCTCGCGTTCCCGAGCCGTTCGACGCGGCCGAGGCTCGCGCGCGCTTCGACGCGGCCTTCGAAGGCAAGTGGGCGGCATGAGCGGCGGCTTCCAGCCCAATCTGGATTTCGAGGCCGCCCGCACCGCGGCTGAGGACGGCGAGGCCCTGATCGTCGATGTCGACGGCTACGAAGGCCCGCTGCACGTCCTGCTGGCGCTCGCCCGCAACCAGAAGGTCGACCTTCTGCAGATCTCGGTGCTCAGGCTCGCCGAGCAGTATCTGACCTTCGTGCAGAAGGCGCGGCGCCTGCGCTTCTCGCTGGCGGCCGACTACCTGGTGATGGCGGCTTGGCTGGCCTACCTGAAGTCGCGCCTGCTTCTGCCCAAGCCTGAGCGGCCCAAGGCCGAGGAGCCGCCGGCTGAGGAGATGGCCGCCCAGCTCGCCTTCCGCCTGGCCAAGCTCGACGCCATGCGCCAGGCCGCCGAGACGCTGCTCGGCCGTCCGCAGCTCGGCCGCGAGGTGTTCGTGCGCGGCGATCCGGAGGCGATCCGTGTGATCCCGTCCACGCGGCTGGAGGGCGACCTTTACGCCCTGATGGAGGCCTATCTCACCCAGCGCCGCAAGGAAGAGGCCCGCCACTACACGCCGCGCCCGGCCCAGGCCTATCCGCTGGAAGAGGCGCGCGACCGCCTGCGCGAACTCCTGCCCGAGCTGGAGCGCTGGACGCCGCTCAGCGGGGTCGCGCCGCATCGGCCGCGCTTCGCCTCGGCGCCGGACGAGGGGCCGAGCTCGGCCTCCTATCTGGCCTCCACCCTGTCGGCCAGCCTGGAGCTGGTGAAGGAAGGGCTTCTGGAGGCGCGCCAGCTCGAGGCCTTCGCCGACGTCTATCTGCGCGCCCGCCGCGAGATGGAGCGGGCGCGGCCGCAGGCCGAGCTCGGGTTCTGAAGATGAGCGATCTGGCCGAAACCGAGCGGCGCATCGAGGCGCTGCTGTTCGCCGCCGCCGGCCCCTTGAGCGCGGCTGAGCTGGCCGCCCGCCTGCCGGAGGGCGCCCAGGTGGGCGAGGCGCTGATGGCGCTGAAGAAGCGCTACGAGGGCCGGGGGGTCGAATTGGCCTGCGTCGCCGACCGCTGGCGGCTGCAGACCGCCGAGGACCTGGCGTTCCTGATGACCGAGGAGCGCGAGGAGCCCAGGCGCCTGTCCAAGGCCGCCCAGGAGACCCTGGCGATCATCGCCTATCACCAGCCGGTCACTCGCGCCGAGATCGAGGCGGTGCGCGGCGTCCAGGCCAGCAAGGGCACGCTCGACGTTCTCTTGGAGCTGGGGCTGGTGCGCATGCGCGGTCGCCGGCGCACGCCGGGCCGGCCGGTGACCTACGGCACCACCGATTCCTTCCTGGAGCACTTCGGCCTGCCCAGCCTCGCCGATCTGCCGGGCCTGGCCGAGATGAAGGCCGCCGGGCTGCTCAGCCTGGACCTGCCGCCCGGCTTCGCCGTACCCAACCCGGCCGCGGGAGAGCCCGACGAGGATCCGTTCGACGAATCCGAGGCGCCGGAGTTCCACACCGACTATCTGGGCGACGACGACGCGCCCTGATGACGCGGTCGCGGCTTTCGTTGGTGCATCGCGCCTTCAGGGCCTATATTGAGGCCAAGCAACGGACCGCGCCCGGACGGATTGGGCGGCGGTCGCAACGGAGTTCTTAGTTCATGGGCTCATTCTCGATCTGGCACTGGCTCATCGTGCTCGCCATCGCCGCCCTGGTGTTCGGCGGCCGCGGCAAGCTGTCGGGCATCATGGGCGACGCGGCCAAGGGCATCCGCGCGTTCCGCGACGGCCTGAAGGAAGAGCCGAAGTCGGAAGATACGCCGGCCAAGACCATCACGGCCGACCGTGAAAAGGACGAAGCGCGCGGCTGACGCCGCGCTCGCGCCCCCAACGTCGCGCCGGCCTTGATCGGCGCCCACTGCTTCGTCTAGGCCACGGCCATGCTTCCGGACATCGGCGCCTCCGAACTGCTGCTCATCGCCGTGGTCGCCCTGATCATCGTCGGGCCCAAGGATTTGCCCATCTTGATGCGCAAGGTGGGGCAGTTCGTCGCGCGCCTGCGCGGCATGGCCGCCGAGTTCCGCGCCTCCTTCGACGAGATGGCCCGCCAGTCCGAGCTGGACGAGCTGCGCAAGGAGGTCGAGGCCATGCGCAGCGGCCGGATGATGACCGAGACCGTGACCGGCGCGACCGAGCCCGTGCAGAGCGCCATCAGCGAAATCGAGCAGAGCCTGGCCGACACCGGCGCCCAGTTCCACCCGCCGATGAGCCACCAGATCGAAGCCGCCCGCGCCGAGGCGCCGCCGCTGCAGATCGGCGTCACGCCCGAGCCCGAAGCGCCGGCGGCCGCGCCCAAGCCCGCCCGCAAGCCGCGCGCCAAGCCGGCGGCGTCCAAGGCCGCGCCGGCTCCGGCTAAGGCCAAGGCGCCGGCGGCCAAGCCCGCCGCGGCGAAGGCCGCGCCCGCCAAGGCGCCGGCCAAGAAGGCTTCGACGGCCAAGGCCGCCCCGGCCAGGAAGCCGCGCGCGAAGAAGGCGGACGCCTGACATGGCCGACATCGATCCCGACGAGGCCGAGATCGAGGCTTCGCGCGCCCCGCTGCTTGACCACCTGATCGAGCTGCGCCAGCGGCTGATCATCGCCGTCGCCGCCATCGCCGTCGGCTTCGCGGTCTGTTTCGCCTTCTCGAGCCAGATCTACCTGGTGTTGCTGCACCCCTTCGAAGTGGCCGCCCGGCTCCTGGAAGTGCGCAAGCACAACGCCCATGCGCCGATGTTCGACGTGAAGGGCGCGATCGACCTTCTGCTCACGCTCGCCGGCTCGAAGACCGCGCCGGCGCAGACGGGGGAGGGGCTGAAGCTGGTCTTCACCGCGCCCCTCGAGTTCTTCTTCACCAAGCTCAAGCTCGCCGGCTTCGGGGCGGTGATCGTCACCTTCCCGATCCTGGCCTGGCAGGTCTACGGCTTCGTCGCGCCGGGGCTCTACAAGCGTGAGCGCAAGGCGTTCCTGCCGTTCCTGATCGCCTCGCCGAGCCTGTTCCTGCTGGGCGCGGCCCTGGTCTATTTCGTGATCCTGCCGTTCGTCCTGTGGTTCTCGCTGTCGCAGCAGATCACCGGCGTCGGCGCGATCTCGGTGGAGCTGCTGCCCAAGGTCTCCGACTACCTGACCCTGGTGACCACCCTGCTGCTGGCCTTCGGCCTGTGCTTCCAGCTTCCCGTGGTGCTGACGCTCCTGGGCATGGCCGGCATCGTCAACGCCAAGATGCTGCGCGCCGGACGCCGCTACGCCATCGTCGGCGTGTTCGTGGTGGCCGCGGTCGTGACGCCGCCGGACCCGATCAGCCAGTGCATGTTGGCGATCCCGATCATCCTGCTCTACGAGATCTCCATCTGGCTCGTCTGGCTGATGGAGCGGCGGCGCGGGCGCGAGGAAGACGAAGCCGGCACGGACATCGTTCCGACCTAGGCCGGCGCGTTCTTGACGGTTGGCGCCCTGGCCGACGCGCACTAGACAGGGCCGCCAGAAATCCTGCCGGCGGCTCCATTTCCATGCATGACATCAAGGCCATCCGCGACAATCCCGACGCCTATGACCGCGCCTGGGCGTCCAAGGGCCTGTCGCCCCAGACCCCGGCGATCCTGGAGCTGGACGCCAGGCTGCGCGCGGCCCAGACCGCGCTGCAGGCCGCCCAGAGCCGCCGCAACGAAGCCTCCAAGCTGATCGGCCAGGCCAAGGGCCGCAAGGACGAGGCCGAGGCCCAGCGCCTGATGGCCGAGGTCGAGGCGCTGAAGACCACCCTGGCCGAGCAGGCCGAGGTGGAGCGCTCCACCGGCGCCGCCCTGCGCGACATCCTGTCGACCCTGCCGAACCTGCCGGCCGCCGACGTGCCGGCCGGCGCCGACGAGCATGACAACGTCGAGGTCCGCCGCTGGGGCGAGCCCTTCGCCATCGCCACGCCGAAGGACCACGTGGACATCGGCGAGGGCCTGGGCCTGATCGACTTCGAGGCGGCCGCCCGCATGAGCGGCGCGCGCTTCGTGGTGCTGAAGGGCCAGCTCGCCCGCCTGGAGCGCGCGATCGGCCAGTTCATGCTCGACCTGCAGACCTCCGAGCACGGCTACACCGAGGTCTCGCCGCCGCTGCTGGTCAACGACGCGGCCGCCTACGGCACCGACAAGCTGCCCAAGTTCGCCGAGGACCTGTTCCAGACCACCGACGGCCGCTGGCTGATCCCCACCGCCGAGGTGCCGCTGACCAGCATGGTCATGGGCCAGATCACACCGGAGGAGGAGCTGCCGCTGCGGATGACGGCGCTGACGCCTTGCTTCCGCTCCGAGGCCGGCGCCTCGGGCCGCGACACCCGCGGCATGATCCGCCAGCACCAGTTCTACAAGGTCGAGTTGGTCTCGATCACCGCCCCGGACAAGTCCGAGGAAGAGCACGAGCGAATGGTCTCCTGCGCCGAGGCGGTGCTGAAGCGCCTGGAGCTGCCCTTCCGCACCATGCTGCTGTGCACCGGCGACATGGGCTTCGGCGCGCGCAAGACCTACGACCTGGAGGTCTGGCTGCCCTCGCAGGCGACCTACCGCGAGATCAGCTCCTGCTCCAACTGCGGCGACTTCCAGGCCCGGCGCATGGACGCGCGCACCAAGGCCGCCGGCGAGAAGGGCGCGCGCTTCGTCCACTCGCTGAACGGCTCGGGCCTGGCCGTGGGCCGCACCCTGGTGGCGATCATGGAGAACTATCAGGACGAGAACGGCCGCATCGCCATTCCCCAGGCCCTGCATCCCTACCTGCCGGGCCTGACGCACATCGAGGCCGTGGCGTGAGGATCCTCCTCACCAACGACGACGGGATCCACGCCGAGGGCCTCGTCGCCCTGGAGAAGATCGCCCGCGCCCTGTCCGACGACGTCTGGATCGTCGCGCCCGAGTACGAGCAGTCCGGCGCCTCGCGGGCCCTGACCCTGGCCGAGCCGGTGCGCGTGCGCCGGATCGACCCGCGCCGCTTCGCCGCCACCGGCACGCCCACCGACTGCGTGATGCTGGCCATCGGCGAGCTGGTCGAGGGGCCGCGCCCCGACCTGGTGCTCTCAGGCGTGAACCGCGGCGCGAACCTGGCCGAGGACGTGACCATGTCCGGCACGGTGGCCGGCGCCATCGAGGGCATGGCCATGGGGGTTCCCTCCATCGCCCTGTCGCAGGCCGGTTGGGACGAGCCCGCCGAGGACCTGTTCGCGCCGGCCGAGGCCTTCGGCCCGGGCATCGTCAAGCGCCTGGTGGAGGTGGGCTGGCCGGCCGACGTGGTGATCAACGTCAACTTCCCCGCCGTGGCGCTGGACCGGATCAAGGAGGTCGAGGTCACCCGCCAGGGCTTCCGCGACGTGCAGGTGCGCCATGCCGAGAAGCGGACCGACCTGCGCGGGCGCGACTACTACTGGATGGGCTTTCGGCAGGAGCGCTCGAAGCCGGCCGAGGGAACGGACCTTCGCGCGGCCTATGAGGGGCGGATTTCAGTCACCCCCTTGCATATCGACCTGACTCACCACGAAACGATCTTTGGGTTGAAGCAAGTGCTGGGCGGCGTGCCGCCCAAGGCGTGAGATGGCCGGCGCCATGGCCGAGGACGACGAGGACACTCCCGAGGAGCGGCTGGCCCGCCTGGTCCTCGCCCTGCGCTCGCAGGGCGTGAGCGATCCGGCCGTGCTGAACGCCATCGAGTCCACGCCGCGCGACCTGTTCACGCCGGACCTGTTCAAGGAGCGGGCCTGGGAGGATTCGGCCCTGCCGATCGCCTGCGGCCAGACCATCAGCCAGCCGTTCATCGTCGGCCTGATGACCCAGGCGCTGAAGGTGGAGCCGCGCGCGCGGGTGCTGGAGATCGGCACCGGTTCCGGCTATCAGACCACCATCCTCTCCAAGCTGGCGCGGCTGGTCTACACGGTGGAGCGCTACCGCACCCTGCTCAGCGAGGCCGAGCAGCGCTTCAAGCGGCTGGGGCTGACCAACGTGGTCACCCGCTTCGGCGACGGCGGGGAGGGCTGGCCCGAACAGGCGCCTTTCGACCGCATTATGGTCACAGCCGCGGCGCCGGAAGAGCCCAAGACCCTGCTGGCGCAACTCAAGCCCAACGGGATCTTGGTGGCGCCGATCGGCCGAGGGCCCGTCCAGACCCTGCGCCGCTACACCGGCGACGGGCAGGGCGGCTTTTCGGTGGAGACCCTGACGGACGTGCGCTTCGTGCCCTTGCTGGACGGCGTGGCGCGCGAGCCCTGAGGCCGGTTTCGAACATGAAAGCTTTGTGGGTTGGCGCGGGCGTCGGGCGCGGCCCATGATCCCCTCCGACGCCTCGACTGATTCCGATCCGCAAACGGAGCGGCGATGACGCTTTTTACCGGCCGCACGGCCCTTGTTCTTCTCTTCGCCGGCGCGAGCCTGGCGGCGTGCACCACCTACGACCCCCTCGGCGGCCAGCTGCCCGAGGCGCGAAAGCCTGCCTATCCGGTGCGGCTGGAGGCGAACGCCGACGCGCCGCCGGCCCAGGCCGCCGCCGCGCCCGCCAGCGCGCGCGAGCCGGCCGCCGAGCCGCCGCCCGGGGCCCAGCCGGACAGGCCGCCGTCCGAGGCCGGCGTGCCCGAGCCCAACTACTCGCCGCCGCCGAACATCAGCTCGAGCCCGCTGCCGCCGCCGGCCGCGCGCGGCGACACGCGCCTGGCCCAGGCCGAGACCGCCCCGCCGCCCGCCGCCCGTCAGCCCGCCGCCCCCGCCGCGCCGCCGGCCATGCGCACGATCACGCGCGCCAGCGTGGCCGGCAAGGTGGTGGACGCCGAGGGCCCGCCCAAGGTCTACACGGTGGAGAAGGGCGACACGCTCTACGCCATCAGCCGCAAGATCGGCCAGCCGGTGGACGACATCGCCAAGGCCAACGGCCTGAAGTCGCCTTACCGGCTGCATCCGGGCCAGACGCTGAAGGGACCGCGTTCCAAGGCCAAGGCCTATGTGGTGGGCGAGGGCGACACGCTCTACGCCATCGCCCGTCGCTTCGGCGTCTCGGCCGGGGCGGTCGCCGAGGCCAACGGCATGGGGGTGGGCGACACCATCCATCCCGGCGCGCGGCTGGTGCTGCCCGAGGGCTTCAAGGACTCCGGGCCGGTGACCACCACCGTGCGCGTGCCGGTGGAGGCCCCGCCCGCGCCGCCGCCGCCGCCCGCCCGCACCGAGACGCGCAGCGAGCCGCCGCCGGCGCCCAACTATCCCAAGGCCGAGACGCCGGCCCCGGCCAAGCCCGCCGAAGCGGCCCCGCCGCCGAAGCCCGAGCCGGCCCCGGCCAAGCCCGCGCCCGGCAAGGTCGAGGCGCCCAAGCCCGAGGCCCTCGCGCCGACGCCGGTCCCGACGCCCACGCCCACGCCGCCGCCCGCGCCCAAGCCGGCGCCGGCCAAGCCCGCGACGCCGGTGATCGTGCCCTCCACGCCCTCGCCGGCGGACCAGCAGATCTCCCAGCTCGGCCGCGGCCGCTTCATCTGGCCGCTGCGGGGCGACATCCTGTCGACCTACGGGCCCAAGGGCACCGGCCAGGCCAACGACGGCATCAACGTGCGCGCGCCGCTGAACACAGCCGTGCGCGCCGCCGCCGAGGGCGAGGTGGTCTACGCCGGCGACCAGGTGCCCGGCTTCGGCAACCTGGTGCTGATCAAGCACGCCGACGGCTGGGTCACCGCCTATGCGCACCTGAGCCGGGTGGACGTGAAGATGCAGCAGCAGGTGGCCCAGGGCCAGCAGATCGGCATGAGCGGCGCCAGCGGCGGCGTGGCCGAGCCGCAACTGCACTTCGAGGTGCGCTACGCCCCCACGCCCGCCGACCGCGCCAAGCCGATCGACCCGATGCTGGTGCTGCCCAGGTAGCGCGCGCCGTTCCGGCCCGTGCGGGGCCGGGGGCGGCGGCCCGCGCGTAGCGCAAGGATGACCGGGCCATGGCGATCGACCTGCCCTTCGCCGTCAAGGTGTTCGCGGCCCTGTTCGCGATCATGAACCCGGTCGGCAACGTGCCGGTGTTCCTCTCGCTCACCGAGGGGATGAGCGACGCGGCCAAGCGCCGGATCGCGGCCACCGCCTCGGTCGGCGTGACGGTGGGCTGCATCGTCTCGGCCGCGGCCGGCGGGCTGATCCTGAAGCTGTTCGGCCTGACCACCGACGACTTCCGCCTGGCCGGCGGCCTCCTGGTGCTGCTGATCGCGCTCAACATGCTGCACGGCGGCGACAGCGCCCAGCACAAGCCGGGCGCGCAGGAGATGGGCGCGGACGAGGCGGCCGGCGACATCGCCATCTACCCCCTGACCACGCCGCTCCTGGTGGGGCCGGGCACCATCGCCACCCTGATCGTCTTCGGCCATTCGGCCCGCAGCGACGGCGAACTCCTGGGCCTGATCGCCGGGCTCGCCGCCTTCCTCGTGCTGCTGAGCGCCTCGCTGTTCGCCGCCCCGGCGATCGGCCGGCGCCTGTCGGCCCGGGTGAGCGCGATCACCAAGCGGCTGATGGGCATGATCCTGGCGGCCATCGCCATGGAGATGATGGTCTCCAGCCTCGCCGCCCTGTTCCCCGGCCTGACCGCCTAGCCCCGCAGGCCGGGCAGCCTTCTTCTCCTCCCCCTTTGGGGGAGGGGGACCGCGAAGCGGTGGAGGGGGACTGCGACTCAGTTGGGGGCGTTTCGCGACGACGAATCAAAGTCCCCCTCAGTCGCGGAGTTTATCCTCGGGCCGGCCTTCGGCCGGTCCCGGGGGCGACAGCTCCCCCAGGAGGGGAGCATCTTGGGCGCTAGCCCGAGCCTTGGACGGCAGGGGACGGGGACGCCGCGTCGGCGGCCGTGGCGTCGTTCGCCGGCAGGCCAAGGTCCTGGCGGATGCGGGCGATGGCGGCTTCGACGGGGCCGCTGGCGAGGCGCTCGAAGAGGACCTCGTCCTCGATCAGGGCGTCGAGGCTTTCCAGCAGGGCCTCGGCCTCGTCTTCGCGCCCGTCGGTCTCGGCCCAGATCTCGCGCCAGACGGCGGTGCGCACCTGTTCGGCGCGCCGTTCGTTGCGGCGCTCGACCTCGATGCGGCGGATGCGGGCCACCTCGCCCTGCTCGCGGGCGAGCCTGGATTCCAGCGCCAGGGTCAGGCGCACGGTGCGGGCGATGCGATGAAAGGCGAGCGCCAGGCCCTCGGCCTGCTCAAGGCTCTCGACCTCGCCAACCCGGCCCTTCAGCTCGCGGGCGAAGTCCATGCCAAGCTCGGCCAGCTCGCCGAGGAGACGACCCTGCCTGTCCTGCATCTCCTCAAGGTCGACCATGAACAAAAAGAGAACATGGGTCGAGGGCGGAGTCAAGGGATTTGAGATTGCCTAGTGGCGAAGGAGTGAACATTATGGCAACAGATGGCCGAAAGAGAATCAGCGATGAGTGCAGCGAGAGGTGGTTTCCAGGCTCGTGTAGTCGACCTCTTTGCCGGTGCGGGTGGTTTGTCCGAGGGCTTTCGGCAAGCTGGCTTCAGCATCGTCGCAGGTTCCGACAATGACCCGGATGCGCTTGCGACCTACCGTGCCAATTTCCCAGAAGCACTAACTATTCTGGGTGACATTCGCCGACCTGAGATCAAGGAGCAGATTCTAGCCGCAGCCTGCAGCGCTGAGGTGCTCGTGGGCGGGCCGCCGTGCCAGGCTTTCTCTCAAGTGCGCAACCACTCTCGTATGATCGATGACCCGCGCAATGCCCTCTACCGGGAGTTTGTTGAGACGCTGGGTACGGCGGAACCGCTCGTGTTCGTGATGGAAAACGTCACAGGCATGGATCAAATGGGCGTCCGCGAGCAGATCCTGACCGACCTCCGGCTTGAGGGCCGCTACGATGTAAGAGCGCAAGTGGTGGACGCGGCGGATTTTGGCGTGCCACAGACTCGGAAACGCCTGTTGTTCATCGGCGTGCGAGCCGGAACCGGGATGGAGGCCCCTACTTTGAGTGGGTCTGGTGCAACCGATTCGGTCGCACTGGCACGGTTCACCGGTGCTAGGCGGCCGCGCTATCAGCTGGTCGTTCAGCAGCATTTGCTAAGTCTTCGCCTCGGCGAAGCTCTCGCAGACGACCAAAGCCTTGTGGCCGTAACGGCAGGCCAAGCCCTCTCTGACCTTGCTGCTCTAACGGCGGGCCGCCGTGATGACGAGACGGCATTTGCCGACCTGTCCCCACCGCAAAGCGCATATCAGCGGCTTATGCGTGAAGGTGCGGGCGCGACACTTTCAAACGTCCAGGTACCCCGGATGAATCAAGACACGGCACTGCGCCTCAAAGCCATTCCGCAGGGTGGCAACCATCGCGATCTCGAAGAAGCGCTATTGCAGAGGTTCATCACGGGGAAGCGCTGGGGGCAAGACAACGGAAGTGGTCGCCTTTCGCGCAAACACTTCTATGCCTACCGCCGTCTGCATCCGTCCCTTTGGGCTTGGACGCTGAACACCAAGGCAGATTCTGTCTATCACTACGGCGTTGCTCGCGCGCTTTCCGTCCGGGAATTCGCTCGGCTGCAATCCTTCCCCGACAGATTTGTGTTTAGAACAGATCCGCGGCGCGGTCCGCTCGAAGGGCGCCACGACGGTGGTCCCGCGCATTCGCGGTACCGGCAGGCGGGCAACGCTGTCCCACCGTTGCTCGCCAAAAGCGTAGCGCTGGCTGTCATGGCCGAGCTTAATGCGTATCGTGAACGGACGGAGATTCGCGCTGCAGCGGGATGAAGTCGATGCCGGAAGAGGCCGAGTCCCTTCAGGAGCAAGAGGCGGTGACTCGCGCTTTTGGCGCCGAGAACCGCAACCGGCTTATCGACCGATACTTCGCGGCCCCTGGGGGCAAAGCCGTTTCACGAGCAAATGCTTGGCAGCACGTCTATCGGCTCCTGCTATGGTCAGATCCAACTACCGGCCTCGCTCATTGCTACGAGAGCGACAAGTCGCAGCCCGGCAAGGCGTGGTACGGGCGCTCGCTCGCCTTTCACGACTGGCTTTGCCAAGCGTTTGAAGTCGAACCCGCAGACTTGGCGCGAGAAATCGATTGGCTCTTCCTGCGCGCGTGCGCGGACTTGGCCAATTCTGTCCTGCATAAGGAAGCGCAACAAGCCGAGGTCGCCGCCCGCCAACGCGCACCCTACCGCGGTCGCGACTTTCCAGAACCGGGTGACGATCCGGAGATGGAGCAAATTGTCCGCGAGGGGCTCGCGCCGTACTTTCGTACTGAGCCGCCTGTCGAAACCTGGTTGGCTCTGACGAGGCGTGTGCGCCAGTATCTTGCTGTCCAGAACAAACGAAAGAACTTGGTCGGCGAGGGGTTCGAGGACGTACTGGCTCAGACTATACGCCGCGCATGTGACTTGCCGGCCGATGAGATTCTCACGCGCAGCCTACTTTTTGAGATTCCTGGCTTCAATCGAGCTAAACACGGCCAGAAGGAAAACAAGGTCGACCTTGCGATCATACGGCCCAGCATGCGCACACTAGTAACGGCAAAATGGAGTGTCCGCGCGGACCGAGAGAAGCAGTTTCCAACGGAGTATGAAGAGTACTGCAACGCTGAGGCAATGAACCAGAAATTCAACTACGTTTTCGTGACCAATGAATTTGATCCCGCCCGGCTCATGCGAGCGTGCGAGGTTCTGTTCCGCAATAATCTGATGTTCGACTACGTCGTGCACATCAACACTGAAGGCCTCCGGGCGGCCTATGGCGTCCAGGTAGGGCGTGATGGCTCAAGTTCGTGGGGTCGGGTGATGAGCCACATAGACAGTGGCCGCCTCATCAGCCTCGAGCGCTGGCTTTCCATGCTCTAGGACGGGGCTGAGCCCTCATTTAGAAAGAAAAGTGGACAAGATTTCTCCAGCACGCCGCAGCGCTAACATGCGGGCGATCCGCGCCAAGGATACGCGTCCAGAGCTTGCCGTGCGGAGGATGCTTCGCGCAACTGGGCTCACTGGGTACCGCCTGCACCGAAAGGATCTTCCGGGACGCCCAGACATTGCCTTCATTGGTCGCAAACGGGCAATTTTCGTGCACGGCTGCTTTTGGCACGGCCACGACTGTCCCGAAGGAACGCGGCGTCCGCGCTCGCGGCTCGAATATTGGTTGCCGAAAATTGAAGGAAATCAAAAGCGTGATGCGCGCCATGTTGCGAGTTTACAGGCTCGAGGTTGGAGCGTCCTGACGGTCTGGGGCTGTGAGCTGGGTGATCCGAAACTTCCAGGTCGCTTGTTGGCGTTCGTCACCGAACCGTGAAGCGGGAGTAGCCATGCGAGTTCACTGACCGCGGTGGCCATCGTCGCCACCGCGCTGCCCAACGCCTCTACGGGGAGGAGCACGACGTGCGACGGCCCCTACCCAACCGCCCCCGGATCGCCCAGCACCGCCGCCAGGGCGGCGTCCTCCGCCGGATCGCCGGCCAGGGGGTCCTTGGGCTGGACGCGGTGGGTGAGGACGGCTCGGGCGAGGGCGGCGCGGTGGGGGAGGTTGAGCTCGGCCGCTTCCCAGGCTA
The DNA here is from genome assembly GCF_041916435.1 of Phenylobacterium sp. Lineage (GTDB taxonomy): Bacteria > Pseudomonadota > Alphaproteobacteria > Caulobacterales > Caulobacteraceae > Phenylobacterium. Next base: position 311,521 of record NZ_JAYRZM010000001.1, read on the forward strand.
GGGCGGCGGCGCTGGTCAGGTGGTAGAGCGCCGAGGCGGCCTGGCGGGTCAGGGCGACGTCGGCGAGGGCGGCTTCGGCCAGGGCGATGGCGCGGTCCATCAGGGGCAGGAGGTCTTTCGGCGCGTGGTCGCCGGCGGCCTGGACGAGGCCCTCGACGTGGGCCTTGAGGATCGGCAGGGAGCCCTCGCGCTGGGCCGCGCGCATGACGTCGAGGGCGACGATGTTGCTGGTGCCCTCCCAGATCGAGCCCAGGTGCGCGTCGCGGACCAGGCGCGCGTCGCTCCACTCCTCGATGTAGCCGCAGCCGCCGCGCACCTCCATGGCGTCGCCGGTGACCTTTCTGGCGTCGCGGCAGGCGCGGAACTTGATGAGCGGGGTGAGGATGCGCAGGAGCGGGTAGGCGCCCGCCTCGCCGGCGTCTGAGCGGCGCAGCACCTCGGCGGTCTGGAACATCATGCTGCGGGCCTGTTCGGCGGGCAGGGCCATCTTCAGGAGCTGGCGGCGCATGAGCGGCAGCTCGATCAGGCGCTTGCCGAAGGCCTCGCGGCGGTGGGCGAAGTAGAGCGCCTCGGTGAGGGCGCGGCGCATCAGGCCGGCGGCGCGCACGCCGTTGGAGAGGCGCGAGTTGTTGACCATGTCGGCCATCTGCTTGAAGCCGGCGCCCGCATCGCCGACCAGCCAGGCCGTGGCGCCCTGCAGCGAGATCTCGCCCGAGGCCATGGAGCGGGTGCCGAGCTTTTCCTTCAGGCGCACGATCCGGTAGCTGTTGGCCGAGCCGTCCGGCAGGGTGCGGGGCAACAGGAAGAGCGAGACGCCCTTCAGCCCCGGCTCGCCGCCCTCTCTGCGGGCCAGCACCATGGCGAGCTCGGCGTCGGCGTTTGAGCAGAACCACTTCTCGCCGGTGAGCGCCCAGGTGCCGTCGGCGTTGGGGGCGGCGGTGACGACGGTGGCGGCGATGTCCGAGCCCGCGCCCTGCTCGGTCATGAACATGGCGCCCTGGTTGAGGACGTCGAGGTCCTGGCTGGTGAGGGCCGGCAGGTAGCGGGCGACGAGGTCGGGGTCGCCGAACTTCTTCAGGGTGCGGGTGAGGCTGTCGGTCATGGAGAGCGGACAGCACAGGCCGAACTCGGCCTGAACGAAGAGGTAGGTGAGGGCGTACTTGGCCGCCGGCGGCATCGGCGCGTTCCAGCCGAGGACGCCGCCGCGGTGGGAGAGGGCGGCCAGGCCATATTCGGAGAAGGCGACCTCCTCCAGGCGGCGGTAGGCGGGGTGGTAGGCGATGGTCTGGGCGTCTTCGCCCCGGCGGGTGCGGGCGATGAGCTCGGGCGGGTTCTTGTCGGCGATGGAAGCCAGCTCGTCGAGCTCGCCGCCGGCCAGGGCGCCCAGACGCTCCAGGTGGGGGGAAAGGTGGGCGTGGAGGCCGCCGGGCAGGTAGAGGGCGGCCAGACGCGCCATGTCCGGGTCGGCCTTGTAGAGGTTGAGGCCGGCGCTGTCGGGCACGGCGGCGGCGCCTGAGGGTCGGATATCCACCTTGGTCATGACGCGGCTCCCTTGTCGCGGCTCGGGCCGCTTGTTGTCGGCATCTAGGGGCGGCGGGGCTGGGCTGGCAACGGGGGACGGGCGGGAAAGGCCGGCGCCGCCCCCTCCACCGCTTCGCGGTCCCCCTCCCCCAGAGGGGGAGGAGAGCGAGGCGGCGATGCCGTAAAATCTCCTCCCCCGCGCAGTGGGGGAGGGGGACCCCGAAGGGGTGGAGGGGGCTTGCCCGCGGCGAGTCGCGGTCCCCCTCAGTCGCTTCGCGACAGCTCCCCCAGCGGGGGAGCATCTTGAGGCCGCGCCTTCGCTAGAGCGGCAGGGGCTTGCCGAGTTCGCCGGCGAGGTCGCGGATGAACTGCCAGGCCACGCGCCCGGAGCGGGAGCCGCGGAGCTGGGCCCATTGCAGGGCGCGGCGCTCCAGGTCCGGCGCGGCAAGGCCGTAGCGCTCGGCGTAGGCGGCGACGGCGGCCAGGTAGGTCGGCTGGTCCATGGCCGGGAAGCCGATCCACAGGCCGAAGCGGTCGGAAACGCTGACCTCCTCCTCGGCGTCCTCGGCGGTGGCGATCAGGCCGCGGTCCTCGGCATGGCCGCGGGGCATCAGGTGGCGGCGGTTGGAGGTGGCGACGAACAGGACGTTGGCCGGCGGGCCGGAGACCCCGCCCTCCAGGGCCGATTTCAGCGCCTTGGCCGCGGCCGCGCCCTCCTCGAAGGAGAGGTCGTCGCACAGCACCACGAAGCGCTCGGGACGCGTGCGCAACAGGTCGAACAGCTCGGGCAGGGCGGTGACCTGGTCGCGGTCGACCTCGACCAGCTTGAGCGCCGGATAGTCGCCGGCCACGGCCATGAAGGCGGCCTTGGAGATCGAGCTCTTGCCGGTGCCGCGCACGCCCCAGAGCAGGGCGTGGTTGTAGGGCAGGGCCTCGGCGAAGCGGCGCAGGTTCTCCACGAAGCGGGCCTTCTGGCGCTCGATGCCGACGAGGCTGTCCAGGGCGAGCGGATAGTCGGGGGCGGATACGAATTCGCCGGTCGCCGGATCGTGGCGGAAGAGGCGCGCGGCGGCGAAGTCGGGGGCCTGGCGCGGGGCCGGCGCCAGGCGCTCGAGCGCCTCGGCGATGCGGGTCAGAACGGCTTTGGTCTCGAGGTCCATGGCGCCGCTGATTAGCGGGCGGCGGCTCGCATTGCAAAAGGCGGGTCCAACGCATAGGTTCCGCCACTTCAAATCGGGCGCCCCGCAGCGCCGACGCTCCCCGGAGAGGCCATGCTCGCCACCCCCGCCTTCGCCCAGACCGCCGCCGGCGCCGCCGCCGCAGGCGGGCCGCAGGAGATGCTGATCCAGTTCGCTCCGCTGATCCTGCTGGTGGTCCTGTTCTATTTCCTGATGATCCGCCCGCAGCAGAAGCGCGCCAAGGACCACCGGCAGATGCTGGAGACCTTGAAGCGCGGCGACGTGGTGGTGCTGAACTCCGGCGTGATCGGCAAGATCGTGCGCGTGGAGGACAAGGAAGTCGGCGTCGAAGTGGCCACCAACGTCACCATCAAGGTGGTCAAGGGCATGATCGCCGAGGTGCGCGGCCGCACCGCCCCGGCGGCGGCCAACGACGCCAAGGTCTGAACCGGGTCCTGACGCCGCCATGATCAATCTTTCGCGCTGGAAGGTCATCGCCGTCGTGCTGTCGGTGATCTTCGGCGTCGTCTTCACGCTTCCCAACCTGCTGCCCAAGGCGACCCTGGACGGCCTGCCGAGCTTCGTGCCGAAGCAGACGCTGAACCTCGGCCTGGACCTGCAGGGCGGCTCCTACCTGCTGCTCGAGGTCAACACCGACGCCCTGCGGGTGCAGCGCCTGACCAACCTGGTCGAGGACGTGCGCACGCAGATGCGCGACCAGGACATCGCCGTCAGCGACCTGCACCAGGCCGACGGCGAGGTGAGCGTGCGCGTCACCGACCCGGCCCAGGTGAGCGCGGCGGCCAACGCCCTGCGCAATTCGCTCGGCCAGCCGCTGCCCGGCGCACCGGGCGGGCGCGACATCACCATCACCGTGGACGGCCAGACGATCCGCCTGGGCTTCGTCCAGGAGGCGATCAACGCCGAGGCCTCGCGGGCGGTGGAGCAGTCCATCGAGATCATCCGCCGGCGCATCGACGAACTGGGCACGCGCGAGCCGACCATCATCCGCCAGGGCGTGAACCGCATCGTCGTGCAGGCGCCGGGCGAGAGCGATCCGGAACGGCTGAAGAGCGTGATCGGCCAGACCGCCAAGCTGACCTTCCAGATGGTGGACGACAGCGTCTCGCTGCAGGAGGCCATGGCCGGGCGCATCCCGCCGGGCGCCGAGCTGCTGCCGAGCGAGGAGGCCGGCGCGCCGAGCGTGCTGGTTCGCCGCCGCGCGCTGGTGAGCGGCGAGATGCTGACCGACGCCCAGCAAAGGTTCGACCAGCAGACCGGTCAGGCGGTGGTGACCTTCCGCTTCAACAGCCAGGGCGCGCGCCGGTTCGGCGACGCCACCTCGCAGAACATCGGCAAGCGCTTCGCCATCGTGCTGGACGGCAAGGTGATCTCCGCCCCGGTGATCCAGGGCGCGATCACCGGCGGCTCGGGCCAGATCACCGGCAACTTCACCGCGCAGTCGGCCAACGACCTGGCGGTGCTGCTGCGCGCCGGCGCGCTGCCGGCGCCGCTGACGGTGGAGGAGCAGCGCACGGTGGGCGCCGAACTGGGCGCCGACGCGGTGCGGGCCGGCCAGCTTTCCACCGGCGTCGGCTTCGTCTCGATCCTGCTGTTCATGCTGCTGTCCTACGGCTTTCTGTTCGGCGGGATCTCGGTGGTGGCGCTGCTGGTGAACTGCCTCCTGATCGTGGCGACCATGTCGCTCACCCAGGCGACCCTGACCTTGCCCGGCATCGCCGGCCTGATCCTGACGCTCGCCGTGGCCGTGGACGCCAACGTGCTGATCTATGAGCGCATGCGCGACGAGATCCGCGCCGGGCGCAGCGTGATCGCCTCGATGGACGCGGGCTTCTCCAAGGCCATGAGCACCATCATCGACGCCAACGTCACCACCATCCTGGCCGCCATGATCCTGTTCTGGCTGGGCGCCGGGCCGGTGAAGGGCTTCGCCTGGACCCTGTCGATCGGCGTGTTCACCTCGGTGTTCGCCGCCGTCCTGGTGACCCAGGTGCTGCTGGGCTGGTGGTATCGGGCCGCCCGGCCCAAGACCCTGCCGATCGTCTAGGGGAGACGCGCCATGTGGCCTCTGATCAAGATTCTCCCCGTCCAGACGCATTTCCGCTTCGTGGCGTTCGCGCGGCTGGCCGCGGCCCTGTCGATCATCGCGGTGATCGGCTCGCTGGCCCTGACCCTGTTCCCATTCAAGCCGCCGTGCGGCGGGCTGACCTGCGGCATCGACTTCCGCGGGGGCACGGTGCTGGAGCTGTCGACCGCGCCCGCGGCCGTGGACCTGGCCAAGGCCCGCGCGACCCTGTCGGCCATGGAGATGGGCGATGTGCAGGTGCAGGCGTTCGGCGCGCCGAGCTCGGCCATGGTGCGCTTCCAGACGCCGGAGGGGCAAAGCTCGGCCCAGACGGTGGAGGCGGTGAAGGCCAAGCTCACCGAAGCCCTGGGCAAGGTGACCTACGTGCGCACCGACGTGGTGGGCCCGAAGGTGTCGGGCGAGCTGCTGCGCGGCGGCGTGCTGGCGCTGCTGCTCGCGATCTTCCTGATGCTGATCTACATCTGGTTCCGGTTCGAGCTGCAGTTCGGGCTGGGCGCGGTGGCGGCCCTGTTCCACGACGTGATCCTGACCTTCGGGCTGATCGCGCTCGCCAAGCTGGAATTCTCGCTGACGACCATCGCCGCGATCCTGACGATCATCGGCTATTCGATGAACGACACCGTCGTGGTGTTCGACCGCCTGCGCGAGAACCTGCGCAAGTACAAGAAGATGCCGCTGCGCGACGTGATCGACCTGTCGATCAACGAGACCCTGTCGCGGACCGTGATCACCGGCCTGACCGCCGTGATCGCCCTGGCCGGCCTGGCCGTCTTCGGCGGGGCGAGCCTGTTCGGCTTCTCGATCATCATGATGTTCGGCATCGCGCTGGGCACCTACTCGTCGATCTACGTAGCGGCCCCGATCATCCTGCTCTGGGGCGTCAAGCGCGGCGAGGAGGCCGAGCCGATCAAGCCGATCGCCGCGCGGACCTAGGCCCGGCCATGGCCCGCGCCGCGCCCAGCATCGACGGATACGGGCAGGGGGGCTTTCGCCTGTCCGGCGCCTGGCGCGAGGGCTCGGTGCTGATCGTCGACGACGAGGCGCGCGACTGGCCGGTGCGCGCGCTGGACGAGGTGACCCCGGAGAGCCTGGCCGCGGTGCTGGACGCCGGCGCGCGGACGGTGGAGTTCGTGCTGATGGGCGTGGGCCCGGCTAACGCCCGCCCGCCCAAGGCCGTGCTCGAGGCGTTGCAGCGCGCCGGCATCGGCCTGGAGTTCATGGACACGCCCGCCGCGGCCCGGCTCTACAACGTGCTGACCGCCGAGGGCCGGCGGCTGGCCTGCGCGCTGATCGCCGTCTGACGCCGCGTTCGGCGCCCGCCCTTTCGCCCGCCAACGGCGCGCGAGGGGCGCCGAGCCGAGCCTTTACCTTGACGGGAAGCTCCTATACCTGACTCCGAGGGCAGGAATTATGAGGGCTGAAACATGTCCGGGCTTCTCTCCAACCTCCGCAGCACGCTTATCGTCAGCCTGATCCTCTCGGTCGTCGTGATCGCGGGCTACGAGGTGCACAACGGCGCGCTGGACGCGATCTTCTGGCAGGCGCTGCTGCGCTGGATGCATGTGGTCTTCGGCATCCTCTGGATCGGCCTGCTCTACTACTTCAACTTCGTGCAGATCCCGAAAATGCCGGAGATCCCGGCGGAGCTGAAGCCGGCGATCACCAAGTACATCGCGCCGGAGGCGCTGTTCTGGTTCCGCTGGGCGGCGCTGCTGACCTGGGTGATGGGCCTGATCCTGGCCTGGAGCCGGGGCTTCATCCTGCAGGCGATCACGCTCGGCGCCACCGAGGGCTTCCAGGTTCCGCAGCACACCTTCATCGGGCTCGGCATGTGGCTGGGCACCATCATGTTCCTGAACGTGTGGGTGTTCATCTGGCCGGCGCAGAAGATCGCGCTGGGCATCGTCGAGGGCGACGCCGAGGCCAAGGCGCGGGCGGGCCGCACGGCGATGCTGTTCTCGCGGACCAACACGCTCCTGTCGCTGCCGATGCTGGCGACCATGACCATGAACCAGACGATCTTCGGCTAGGGCGATGGCTTTCCAGCGCCCCACCCGCCAGACCGTAGCCGGCCCCGAAAGGGGACGCTGACGCTCGACCGGACCTGAACCGGCGCGCCGCCGATCCCCGCAACCGCGGATGGGTCGGCGCGCAATCCATCCGCATACGGATGGAGACTGAACATGCGAAATCCCGACTGGTGGTACGACGACCGCCGCCACCTGGGCCTCGACTTCGAGGACGCGGCCCAGGTGGCGACCTACGACGCGCGCCAGGGCGGCGATCCCGCCCGCGATCGGGCGCTGCTGGAGCGGCTGGGCCTGACCGCGGAGATGGCCATGGCCGACATCGGCTGCGGCACCGGGCTCCTGGCCTGCGAGGCGGCCGCGATGTGCCGCCAGGTCCAGGCCATCGACGTGTCGGCGGCGATGCTGGCGGCCGCCCGCGCACGCGCCGAAGCGCAGGGGCTGGAGAACATCGCCTTCCAGCGCGCGGGGTTCCTGAGCTTCGAGGCGCGGGACCTGGACCTGATCACCACCAAGAACGCGCTGCACCACCTGCCGGATTTCTGGAAGGCCATGGCGCTGGCGCGGATGCATGGGGCGCTGAAGCCGGGCGGGCGGCTCTACATCCGCGACGTGATGTTCGCCGCGCCGCCGCACAGGCTAGCGCAGGCGGTGGAGGACTGGATCGGATGGCTGGCGGCGAACACCGGCTATTCGCGCGAGGAGGCCGCCAGCCACGTGCGCGAGGAGCATTCGACCTTCGCCTGGGCGATCGCGCGGATGCTGGCCGACTGCGGCTTCGACGTGGTGGAGCACATCCAGGACGGCGTCTACGGCCAGTTCACGGCGGTGCGGCGGCGTTGAAGCGGGGCGCGCGGTTGACGGCGGGCGCGGCGGACTTCATGGGCTGGCCGTGATGACCGACGAGACCGAAGACCTCGACGCCCTGGTGCGGCGGGTGGACCCCGACCGCTGGCTCTCCAGCCGCTTCATCGCCGATGCGGCGGCCAGGGCCGACGTGGTGGCCCTCTACGCCTATGACCACGAACTGGCGCGGGCGCCGAAGGTGGCCTCCAACAGCCTCCTGGGCGAGATCCGCCTGACCTGGTGGCGCGAGGCGCTGGACGAGATCTTCGAGGACCGGCCGGTGCGGATGCATCCCACCGCCCAGGCGTTGGCGGCGGCCGTGCGGGCGCGGGGCCTGCCGCGCGAGCCGCTGGAGACGATGATCGACGCCCGCTACCGCGAACTGGACGCCGCGCCGATGAGCGCGCACGAGGCGCTGGTCTGGGCGCGGGGCACCGGCGGGGCGGCCGCGCGGCTGGCCGCCGGGCTGCTGGCGCCGGACGCGGATCCCGCCGCGGCGGGCGCGGCCGGCGCGGCCTGGATGCTGGGCCGGCGCGCCGGATCGGGCGCGGCGGACGCGGCCGGCTTCGCCGAGGCCCTGGCCAACGTGCACGAGCCGGCGCGGCGGGACGCGCGGGGCCTGGCCGTGGCCGCGTTTCCGGCGATCGCCCACGCGGCGCTGGCCGGCCGGCTGGCGAAGGGCGGCCGGCCGGCCGACTGGTCCGTGCGCCTGCGGCTGGTCTGGGCCGTGGCGACGGGGCGGATCTGAGGGGGAGCGCTATGCAATCGCCGACTGGCGCCCTGGGCGGGCCGCGGCGCCTGGATGCTCCCCCTCTGGGGGAGCTGTCGGCGAAGCCGACTGAGGGGGACTTTGACCCCCAGCCTTCGGGGCGTTGGCGCGTCAGCTAGTCGTAGTCCCCTCAGGCGCTCCGCGCCAGCTCCCCCAGAGGGGGAGCATCTTGGGCGGCGCTATTCGGCGGCGGCCAGGGCGGGGGCGGCGGCGAGCCAGGCGTCGAGGTCGGCGAGGGCGCGTTCGCCCATCAGGCGCTTCTTGGCGCGGCCGCGCTCCTTGGGCGGCAGGCGCTTGCCGGCCGCGTCGTGGCGGGGCGCCTCCAGCGGCGGCAGAAGGCCGTAGTTGATGTTCATCGGCTGGAACGAACCGGCGCCGCCTTCCAGATGGCCGCCGGTGACGTGGCCGATCAGGGCGCCCAGCGCCGTGGTGGGCGGCGGGGGCGCGAGCTCGCGCCCGAGGGCCCGGGCGGCGGCGAAGCGGCCGGCGAGCAGGCCGACGGCGGCGCTTTCCACATAGCCCTCCACCCCGGTGACCTGGCCGGCGAAGCGCAGGCGCGGGTCGGCCTTGAGCTGCAGGGTGGGGGTGAGCAGGCGCGGGCTGTTGATGAAGGTGTTGCGGTGCAGGCCGCCGAGGCGGGCGAACACCGCCTTTTCCAAGCCCGGGATCATGCGGAAGATCTCAGTCTGGGCGCCGTGCTTCAGCTTGGTCTGGAAGCCGACCATGTTCCACAGGGTGCCGAGGGCGTTGTCCTGGCGAAGCTGGACGATGGCCCAGGCCTTTTCGTCGGGCTTGTGGGCGTTGGTCAGGCCGACCGGCTTCATCGGGCCGTGGCGCAGGGTCTCGCGGCCGCGCTCGGCCATCACCTCGATAGGCAGGCAGCCGTCGAAGTAGGGCACATGCTCCCACTCCTTGAACTCGGACTTGGGTCCGGCCAGCAGGGCGTCGATGAAGGCCTCGTACTGGGCCTTGTCCATCGGGCAGTTGATGTAGGCGGCCGCGTCGCCGCCGGGGCCGGGCTTGTCGTAGCGCGACTGGCGCCAGGCCACGTCCATGTCGACGGACTCCAGGGTCACGATCGGGGCGATGGCGTCGAAGAAGGAGAGCTGGCCCTCGCCGGTGATGTCCAGGATCGCCTGGGACAGGGCCGGGGAGGTGAGGGGGCCGGTGGCGACGATCACGTTGCACCACTCGGCCGGCGGCAGGCCGGCCACCTCGCCGCGCTCGATGAAGACGTTGGGATGGGCCTCCAGCCGCTCGGTGACGGCCTGGGCGAACCCTTCGCGGTCCACCGCCAGGGCGCCGCCGGCGGGCACCTGATGGGCGTCGCCCGCGGACATGATCAGCGAGCCGCAGCGGCGCATCTCGGCGTGCAGCAGGCCCACGGCGTTGCCGGTCCAGTCGTCGGCGCGGAAGGAGTTGGAGCAGACCAGCTCGGCGAGGCGGTCGGTCTGGTGGGCGTCGGTGCCGCGCACCGGGCGCATCTCGTGCAGGATCACGTGCGCGCCGGCCTCGGCGGCCTGCCAGGCGGCCTCGGAGCCGGCCAGGCCGCCGCCGACGATATGGATGACGGATGTGTCGGTCATAGGCGCCTGATTAGCAACGATCCTCGCCGATCGCGAGCGGGGCCTTGCGGGGGCCTGTGGAGCGCATAGGTTCGGCTCACGGGCGGCCGAGTCGTGATCGGGCTCGCCTGGGGGATGACATGAAGCTCTTTTCGCCGACAGACGCCGCCTTGGAGGGGTTCCGCCTCACCCGCGAACGGCCGCGCGTGCTCTTGGCCTGGGCGATCTTCCAGTTCGTGCTGAGCCTGGCGACGGCGGCGATCATGATCCGCCTGGGCGGCCAGCACCTGATGGCCATCGAGAGCGCCAGCTCCAGCGGGGCGGCGGACTACGAGACCATGATGAGCGAATTCAAGGACCTGGCGCCGGTCTACGCGATCATCCTGCCCCTGGGGCTGGTGATGATGTCGATCATGACGGCGGCGGTCTACCGGGCGGTGCTGGCGCCGTCCGACGCGCGGCTGGCCTTCCTGCGGTTGGGGGCGGACGAGCTGAGGCTGGCGGCGCTGAAGGTCGTCTTCATCTTCGTCTGGGCCGGGATCGCGTTCGTCGTGGTGTTCCTGGCCGGCGCGGCGGCGGCGCTCGCCGGCGTCCTCGGCGGGGCGGCCAGCCGCTTCATCGGCGTCGGCATCGGCCTGTTCGCGGTGGGGATCATGCTGATGGTGGCCGTGCGCCTGTCGCTGGCGCCGGTGATCACCTTCGCCGAGCGCCGGATCTCGGTGTTCGAGTCCTGGAAGCTGACGCGGGGCATGTTCTGGCCGCTGCTGGGCGCCTACGTGCTGGCGGTGGCGGCGATCGCGGTGATCGGCCTGTTGGGCATGGTGATCTTCAGCGCGGTGACCAGCGCCATCGTCGTGGCCGGCGGCGGCACGCTGGCCGACGCGGGGGCGGCGTTCAATCCCGACGCGACCTCGCTCGCCAGCTATTTCACCGGACGCACCATCGCCTATCTGGCCTTCGCCGGCGTGCTGACGGCGCTCTACTACGCGGTGATCACCGCGCCCGGGGCCGTGGCCTACCGGGCGCTGATGAAGGCCAGGGACGAAGCGGCCTAGGCCGCGGCGCTGGGGCGGGCGCTGACCCGCTCGCGCCAGGCGGCGAGGTTCTCGTTGGCCGGATCCAGCTCCAGGCCGATCCAGGTCGCGAAGTCGACGGTGGAGAGGGCGCAGATGTCGGCCATGGTGAAGGCCTCTCCGGCGACGAACGGGCGGTCCTCAAGCTCGCGGTCCAGCCATTGCTGCGCGTTGGCGTAGGCCTGCCGGTTGGACTCGCCGAAGTCCTTGTACTGGGTGAGGAGCTGGGCCGTGAACGGGTGGGCGTGGCGCCAGAAATTGCCCACCGGGCTCATCAGGATGAACTCGACGCGGCGGATCCACATGTCCACCTGGGCCTTCTCCAGCGCCGTGCGGCCGAACAGCGGCGGGTCCGGCTGGGTCTCGTCGAAATAGCGGCAGATGGCGACGGTCTCGGAGATGGCCGTGCCGTCGTCGAGCTCAAGGACGGGGATCTGGCCGAGGGAGTTCTTGGCGCGGAACTCGGCCGCCTTGTGCTCGCGCTTGCGCATGTCGACGGGCGTTTCGGGGAGCTCGATCCCCTTCTCGGCCAGGAAGATGCGCACGCGGCGCGGGTTCGGCGCCGGCATGGGCGCGCCGTAAAGGATCATGATCGTCTCCCCAATGAACAAATTATGGGGAGAGGCTAGGTCGGCCGCGCGCCTGAAGGCAAACCAGCTTTGCTGAAAGCGCCGCCGCCCGCCGGAGCGGCGGCGCCGTCGACGCGGCTAGTCGCGCAGCGAGGCCGGGACCTTGCCGCCGTTCTTGGCCAGGGCCTCCCAGACGGCCTTCTGCAGGGCGATGTTCTGTTCGGCGCTGCCGTGCGCGCCGGCGTGGACGTCCAGCTCCTCGGCCAGCTCCTTGCGGGCGGCGAGGCTGGAATCCAGGTCGAGCATCTTCAAGAGGTCGACGATGGAGGTGCGCCAGTTGCCGCCGCCGCCCTTCTGCGCGGCGAGCTCGACCAGCACGGCCTCGACGTCCACTGGCTCGGGCGGCGGGGCGGCGGCGGCGGCCGCGGCCGCGGGCGCGGCGGGGGCGGCCGCAGCGGTCGGCGCGGCCGGAGCCGCCGCCTTGTGGTGGAAAATCTTGTTCATGATCGAACCGAACAGACCCATCGCCGTGCTCCTTCGTGGTGGCTGAACCTAAAGGCGCAGACGAATGTGAAGTTCCTTCGGTCGGCCCTCAGGCGGTGAGCAGCTTGCGCCGGTCGGCGCGGCGCTCGGCGTGGCGGTCCAACAGGTCCTTCAGGTAGCGGCCGGTCCAGCTCTTGGAATTGGCGGCGAGCTGCTCGGGGCTGCCGACGCCGACGATCTCGCCGCCGCCGTCGCCGCCCTCGGGACCGAAGTCCACCAGCCAGTCGGCGGTCTTGATGACATCGAGGTTGTGCTCGATGACGACGACGGTGTTGCCCTGGTCGACCAGCTCGTGGAGCACCTCCAGGAGCTTCTTGACGTCCTCGAAGTGCAGGCCCGTGGTGGGCTCGTCGAGGATGTAGAGGGTCTTGCCGGTGGCCCGGCGCGACAGCTCCTTGGACAGCTTCACCCGCTGGGCCTCGCCGCCGGAGAGCGTCGTCGCCTGCTGGCCGACCTTGACGTAGGAAAGGCCGACGCGCTTGAGCGTCTCCATCTTCTCGCGCACCGGCGGCACGGCCTTGAAGAAGTCGGCGGCCTCCTCGACGGTCATGTCCAGGACGTCGGCGATCGACTTGCCCTTGAACAGGATCTCCAGGGTCTCGCGGTTGTAGCGCTTGCCCTTGCAGACGTCGCAGGTGACGTAGACGTCGGGCAGGAAGTGCATCTCGATCTTGATGACGCCGTCGCCCTGGCAGGCCTCGCAGCGGCCGCCCTTCACGTTGAACGAGAAGCGGCCCGGCCCGTAGCCGCGGGCCTTGGCCTCCGGCAGGCCGGCGAACCAGTCGCGGATCGGCTGGAAGGCGCCGGTGTAGGTGGCCGGGTTCGAGCGCGGGGTGCGGCCGATCGGCGACTGGTCGATGTCGATGACCTTGTCGAACAGCTCCAGGCCCTCGATGCGCTCGTGCGGGGCGGGGGCGTCGGAGGCGTTGTGCAGGCGCCGGGCGGCGGCCTTGTAGAGGGTCTCGATGGTGAAGGTGGACTTGCCGCCGCCGGAGACGCCGGTGATGCAGGTGAAGGTGCCCACCGGGATCTCGGCGGTGACGGTCTTCAGGTTGTTGCCGGTGGCGCCGACGACGCGCAGCACCTTCTTCTTGGAGATCGGCCGGCGGTCCAGCGGCACCTCGATCTCGCGCTGGCCCGACAGGTACTGGCCGGTCAGGCTCTTGGGCGCGGACATGATGTCGGCGGGCTTGCCCTCGGCCACCACCTCGCCGCCATGGACGCCGGCGGCCGGGCCCATGTCGATGACGTAGTCGGCGGTGAGGATGGCCTCCTCGTCGTGCTCGACCACCAGCACCGAATTGCCGAGGTCGCGCAGGCCGCGCAGGCTGTTCAGCAGGCGGGTGTTGTCGCGCTGGTGCAGGCCGATGGACGGCTCGTCGAGCACGTAGAGCACGCCGGTGAGGCCCGAGCCGATCTGGCTGGCCAGGCGGATGCGCTGGCTCTCGCCGCCGGACAGGCTGCCCGAGCCGCGCGACAGGTTCAGGTAGTCGAGACCGACGTCCACCAGGAAGCGCAGGCGGTCGTTGATCTCCTTCAGGATGCGCCGGGCGATCTCCATCTGCTTGGGCGTGAGCTTGCCGTCGAGATCGGCGAACCAGTCGCGGGCGTTCTTGATGGAGAGCTGGGAGACCTCGCCGATGTGGCGCGCGTCGATCTTCACCGCCAGGGCCTCGGGCTTCAGGCGGTAGCCCTCGCAGGCCAGGCACGGGGTCTCGGACTGGTAGCGGCCGAGCTCCTCGCGCACCCAGGCGCTGTCGGTCTCGCGCCAGCGGCGCTCCAGGTTGGGCAGCACGCCCTCGAAGGTCTTGTTGACCTCGTACTTGCGGGCGTTGTCGTCGTAGACGAAGTGGATCTTCTCCGAGCCGGAGCCGTAGAGCACCACGTTCCTGGCCGGCTCGGGCAGCTTCCACCAGGGCTCGTCCATGGAGAAGCCGTAGTGGCGGGCGAGCGACTGCAGGGTCTGGGTGTAGAGCGGCGAGGGGCCCTTGGCCCAGGGCGCGATCGCGCCCTTGTGCAGGGTCTTGTCCTTGTCCGGCACCACCATGTCGGCGTCGAAGGCCAGCTTGGCGCCCAGGCCGTCGCACACCGGGCAGGCGCCGTAGGGATTGTTGAACGAGAACAGCCGCGGCTCGATCTCGCTGATGGTGAAGCCGGAGACCGGGCAGGCGAACTTCTCCGAGAAGATCAGCCGGCGCGGCGTGGTCTCGCCCTCGGCGATGTCGGCCCATTCGGCCACGGCGATGCCGTCGGCCAGGCGCAGGGCCGTCTCCAGGCTGTCGGCGTAGCGGCTCTCGAGGCCGGGCTTGGCGACCAGCCGGTCCACGACGACGTCGATGTCGTGCTTGAACTTCTTGTCGAGGGCCGGCGCGTCCTCGATCGGATAGAACTCGCCGTCGATCTTCAGCCGCTGGAAGCCGGCCTTCTGCCACTCGGCGATTTCCTTGCGGTACTCGCCCTTGCGGCCGCGAACCACCGGCGCCAGCAGATAGATGCGGGTTCCCTCGTCGAGGGCGGCGAGCTTGTCGACCATCTGGCTGACGGTCTGGCTCTCGATCGGCAGGCCGGTGGCCGGCGAATAGGGCACGCCCACGCGCGCCCAGAGCAGGCGCATGTAGTCGTGGATCTCGGTGACCGTGCCGACCGTGGAGCGCGGATTGCGGCTGGTGGTCTTCTGCTCGATGGAGATGGCCGGCGACAGGCCCTCGATCAGGTCCACGTCGGGCTTGCTCATCAGCTCCAGGAACTGGCGGGCGTAGGCCGACAGGCTCTCCACATAGCGGCGCTGGCCCTCGGCGTAGATGGTGTCGAAGGCCAGCGAACTCTTGCCCGAGCCGGAGAGGCCGGTGAGCACCACCAGCTCGCCGCGGGGGATGTCGACGCTGACGTCCTTCAGATTGTGCTCGCGCGCGCCGCGCACGCGGATGAAATTAAGCTGGTCGGCCATGTTGTTCCGGAAGCTCCCGTCCGCCGCATCACAGCGGACTGCGCCTAATGTAGTTCCGAGACTCACCGATAGCACGGGAACAATAGGCGAACAAAGGCCCTGCGACGCGCTGCCGCCACCCAACTGACGTTCCGGGCGCGGACGGCGCCCGCCGGCTGAGCTTGACGCTGGCCCGACGGGCGGGCGAGGACTCTGATGAGGAGGAGTCGCGCCGCATGAGCATCGCCGCCGCCATCGCCTACAAGGACGGCGCCCGCGCGCGGGAGGTGTCGCTGGACGACCCGCGGGAGCTGAAGCTGGGCGAGGGCGAGTTCGTCTGGATCGGGCTGGTTCAGCCCACCGAGGAAGAGCTCGCCAAGCTGCAGGTGCGGTTCGGCCTGCACCCGCTGGCGGTGGAGGACGCCTTCAAGGCCCACCAGACGCCGAAGGTGGAAAGCTATGGCGGCCAGCTCTTCGTGGTGACCAAGACCGCGCACCTGGGCGAAGAGCGCATCGAGTACGGCGAGACCGACATCTTCGTAGGCCCCAGCCACATCATCACCGTGCGCCACGGCTCGGCGCGGGCGCACACCAAGCTGCGCGAGCAGCTCGAGGCCTCGCCCGGCCTGATGAAGCACGGCGTCGACTATGTGCTGCACGCCATCCTGGACTTCGTGGTCGACGGCTACCTGCCGATCGTCGAGGACCTGGAGGAGGAGGTGCTGGGCATGGAGCGGCGGGCGCTGGACGAGTTCCTGAGCCGCGAGGAGGTCAACCGGCTGTTCCACCTCAAGCGCGACCTGATGCGCTTCAAGCGGGTGGTGGGGCCGATGGGCGAGATGTGCAGCCTCTTGGAGCACCTGGAATCGCCGTGCCTGGACCCGGGCGTCCGGCCCTATTTCCGCGACGTGTCCGACCACGTGCGGCGGGTGGGCAACATGACCGACGCCCTGCGCGACGTGATCACCTCGGTGTTCGACGTCTCGAACCTCTTGGAACAGCAGCGCCAGAGCGCCATCACCCGCAAGCTCGCCGCCTGGGCCGCCATCCTGGCGGTGCCGACCGCCGTGGCCGGGATCTACGGCATGAACTTCCAGCACATGCCCGAGCTGCACTGGAGCTTCGGCTATCCGCTGATCCTGGGCCTGATGGCGGCGGCCTGCGGCGGGCTCTACCTGAACTTCCGGCGGAACCACTGGCTGTAGGGCGGGCGGCGGGACGTTTGGTTCTGGGGGGCGACGAAAGGCCGGGAACTATCCTTTGCGGACGTTCGAAACGTCCGCTTGCGAGAGCAATCTAGGCGACGACTCTTCCTCAGAGACCTTAGCCAACAATCTAGCAAGGTCGGTGGTCGCTTCGAGATATTGAACCTCCGGCCGCCGCGCGGCAGGCTGGGGCATGTCCTTAGATAAGCGCGCGGTCGCCATATTGATGAACACCTATTGGTCGTCGGCCGGCTGGCGACCCGACCGGTCCGTCGCGCCCGAAGACTTCGCCTACGCCAGGTCCAAAGGTGTCATGTTCGACGCCGTGCGCCTTTCACACGACGATGCGATCAAAGCGGCGGTCGAGGCTGCGGCCAATGTGCGGCAAACCGAAATTGTGGCGGCCTTTATCGCCAGCCTTGGATCAAGACGTCTGGATTGGCGGTCCGCCTTAGGCAGCTACGCCGTAGCACGTCACTTGGGCCAGCACTCCTTGTCCGTCCTTGATGGCCAGAGACGCTGCACATGTTGCGGACTTTACGGTAGCCAGAATATCGACCTGAACGTCCTCAATTTTGAGCGGCTGAAGTGGGGCGGCGTACGGCATCTCGACCCAATCTTCATGTCTTTCGATCTGCGCACATTCCGTGACGATATACAGCCCTCGCCGGAGGCGGCTGACTTCATCATCTTGCGCGATATCCTAGATGCGGCACGGGGACTGCCTGAGACTGCCCGTCTTGGAGATTTGGATAAGGCCTTGGCCAAGTCATTGCGCTCAAACAGCGCCGAGCGGCGGGCACTGATAAGCATCCTGGGCTTCGCAGGCATCCTAGTCGATCCGCAGAGACCTAGCTTCAGACAACGATTTGTTCCAGAAAGCGAACGCGAGCAGACGCCTTGGCACAAGGACGACTGGCCCTATCCGGTCCAATGGTGGAACGGCAGATGCGGCGTTGATGAAGATGCCGTACTCGACTGGTTCCCGATGCTGACGCTTCACTGATCTGGTGACACGCCACGCGGTGCGGGGAGGCCGAAACCCACCCATAGGCGACGTTGACGGCTTCGCTAGCGCCGGGTCACGTGTTTCGTATGCAGGACGAAGAAGCCCCAAATTCCGCCAGGCCCTCGCTGGAATGGCGGGCGGTGTTCCAGAACGTGGAACTGAATATCCTGCACGCCGAATGCTTCGAGCACGATGTCGGGGAACACGATTGGTGGGAGCAACTTAGCGGGGTCAGCCTGGGTTGGGTGTGCGCGCGCCTCGATGGCGACCTCGTCGGGTTCGTGAACGTGGCGTGGGACGGCGGCGCCCACGCCTTCATTCTCGACACCATGGTCACACGCGCGATGCGCCGGAAGGGTTTGGCGTCCCAATTGATCGACGCGGCGTGCAAGGCCGCCAGAGCGGCCGGTTGCGAGTGGTTGCATGTCGATTTCGAGCCGCATCTGCGCGACTTTTATTTCGGTGCATGTGGGTTCAGACCCACCGACGCCGGGCTAATTGCGCTTAGATAGCAGCGAGGTCCGCTTCCGACCCATTGCCGACGTTGAAAAGGTCAGCTTGCGGGCGAGAGATCTGCAGCTAAGCTACGCGCATGTCGTTCGTCAGGCGCTGCCTCTCGCCCCTTGTCAGCTTTCGCATCAACAGGGGGGCTTTTGGGGTCGCCTTCCTACTCTTGGCGCTGGTCACCGTAGGCACGGCCAAAATCTATCCGTCATTCTTGAACGGCGGTTTTGTTTGGCCGTGGATGTTCTTGCACGCAGCGCGTCTGCACGACTTCAATCGTCGCGGTCTATGGGCTTGTCTCGTTGTGGTGGCAATACTAAGCGCATTCGTAATGCTCGCTACCCTTCGTCCGCCCAATTTGCTCTACGGCCCTCTCGCTATACTTGCATTCGCCGCCCTCGCCATCTTCACCTTATGGGCTGGCCTTCGCCCCGGAGACGCCGGGAATAATAGGTTCGGGAAGCCACCAACGCGACTGGGAATGATGTGGACGCTAACTCGACCCGTTTGAGGCCTAGGGCGACGTCTTCTCCCCACCCCTCGCGGACCCTCGCTGCGTCTGCTTCCCGCCGCGCTCGCTGCGCTATCGCCCCGTCCGTCGCATCGAGGACGCACAGGGCCTCGCCGACCCCGATCTTGGCGACGCCGGCATGGCCGAGATGCGCGGGCCCCTCGCCAGGAGAGGCCCGCGCGGGCAGGCGCAGTCAGATCGGTCGCCGGCTCAGAATTTCGCCGCTACGCCGATGGCGTAGGTCGATCCGTAGCGCTCGTTCTCGACGAGCTGGCGGGAATTGCCGATCCAGCGGCGCCAGTCGGCGTCGGTGAGGTTCTTGCCCTCGGCGTAGACCTGCCAGTTCTTGTTGATCGCGTAGCCGACCTTGAAGTCGAGCCGGCCGCGTCCGGCGGTGTAGGTGTCGGTCGCGTCGCTGTCGCCGAGGGTGTCGAGGAACTTGGAGCGGTACGAGTAGGCCAGACGCGCAGTCCAGTTGTACTTCTCGTAGGTCAGCTCCGCCGTCCCCGTGAGGTCGGAGGTGTAGATCAGCGGCACGCTGCGGCCGTCGGCGTCGGTGTGAGACTTCTGGGCCGTGGCGTTGAACGACACGCCCATGCCGTCGAAGGGCGAGGGCAGGTAGTTGTCGAGCTGCATGACGAAGTTGAACTCGGCGCCCTCGGCGTAGGCGCTCGACAGGTTGACCGGCTGGAAGATCTTCACGCCGGTGTAGGTGACGCCGTTGATGGTCTCGGAGGCCGGATCGCGCTCGGTCTGGAAGACCGGGTTGTCGATGTTCTTGCGGAACAGCGAGATCGAGATCACGCCGCTACGGCCGAAGTAGTGCTCGACGCCGATGTCGAAGTTGACCGACTTGAGCGGCTTGAGCTCGGGGTTGCCGAGGCTGATTTCGCCGTCGTTGCGGCTGTAGTTCACCGTCGGCGCCAGGTCTTCGTAGTTCGGCCGGCCGATGGCGGTGGTGACGGCCAGGCGCACCAGCGTGTTCTCGTTGAAGTCGTAGCGCCCGACGATCGAGGGGAAGTAGTCGGTGTAGGACTTGGAGCCGAACACGTTGAACGGCGTGTCGAACGAGGCGGTCTCGTCGAACTGCTTGCCGGCGTAGTCGGACTTGGTGTGCTCGACGCGCAGGCCCGGAATGACGGTCCAGCGGTCCACGTGGATGGTCGCCTGCACGTAGCCGGCGGCCACCTTTTCCTTCACGTCGTAGTCGCCGCCGAGATCGTCCGGCACCGAGCCCTCGGCGTCGAGGGTCAAGACGTTGTGGCTGCGGGCGTAGTCCAGCGCTTCCTGGAAATCGACGGTCGGGCCGAACGTATTGCCATAGAGGGTGCGCGCGGGGACGGCGGTGAAGTCGGTCAGCGGCATGGAGCCGGAGGCGACTTCATAGAGGCGGTAGAAGACGTCGCTGCGCTTGTGGCGCTGGGTGTACTTGAGGCCGACCTTCCAGGTGGTGTCGCCCGCGAACATGGTCGTCGGCAGGGTGTAGTTCGCCGAGACCTGATTGAGCGTCTCGCGATAGTGGTCGGCTTCCAGCTCGGCCTCGGAGCCGAAGTACTTGGACGCGTCGTAGGCCGCCGCGGAGGGCGTGACCTTGAACAGGACGTCCGACAGGTCGTACGTGCCGCTGGCGTCGGACTTGCTGTCGGTGGCGAAGGCGAAGTTGTAGCGCGGGTCGTCGTCCTTGACCGCGCTGGAGGTGGTGAAGTCCGCGTCGAGCACGCCGCCGCCGACGTCGAACTGGCCGCCGAGATTGATCGTGGCGATGTGCTCGTCTTCGTAGCGGTACTTGACGTCTCGCTTGGGAACCTTGTTGCCGGCGTAGGTCCCGGTGCCGTCGCCGGTCGGCGTCTGGCTCTTCAGCGAGATCGTGAACTGCTCGCGCTGCTCCATGTCGGTGAAGTGCGAGAACAGGGTGTGCAGGTGGAGCTTCACCCCGTCCTTGGGACGCCAGTCGAAGTTGACCGCCGCGCCCTGGCGGTTGCGGGTCACGTCGTAGTTGCGCAGCTTCCAGTCCTTGGGCACGACCTGGTCGCCGACGGCGGTCCAGGTGCTGGAGCCCTGCAGGTTGTCGGAGCCGAACGGACGGCGCGAGGCGTTCAGCGCCACGACCACGCCGAAGTCGTCGTTCGCGCCGAAGCGCGCCCCGCCCGAAAAGTCGGTGTCGTAGTAGCTGCTGTCGGTGAGGTCGATGTGGCCGAAGCTGTAGCGGCCCGTGAAGAACGGCGCGCGGCGGTCGAAGGCGGTGGCGGTCTTGATGTCGACCGCGCCGGCGATGGCGTTGGCGTCGTATTCGGCGGTCTGGGCCTTGATCACCTCGACCGAGCCGATGAGGCCGGACGGGATGGTGTCGACCTTGACCTCGCGGGTGTCGGCTTCGGGCGCGGCGGCGTCCTGGCCGTTGATGCGCACGGCCGTCAGCGACGGATCGAGGCCGCGAAGGATGACGTAGCGCCCTTCGCCCTGATCGTCGTCGACCGAGACGCCCGGCATGCGCTGCACCGCTTCGCCGACGTTCTGGTCCGGCAGCTTGCCGGCGTCGTTGGCGGTGACCACGCTGCGCAGGTTGTCGGACTTGTGCTGCTGCTCGAGCGCCTCGCGCTCGGCCGCGCGATGGCCGAAGACGACGACGGAATCCACGGTGTCCGTGTCGTTATCCGACGTGGTTGTTACATTTTGCGCGTGAGACGCGGTTGCAAATCCAAGCGCGCAAGCGGCGCTCAACATGAGCGTTGATCTCAATTTCATGATTATTCCCCCTCCACACCTCGTCCGGGTGGGCGGGGACGGCGCTAGCACGCGACTACGACGGTTTTGCTACCCCTGCGCATGTTGGCGAGGCGGCGCGCGCGGACGTTGATCCACCGTGTTCCGTCCGCCCCACATTGCGGCGAAGGCGCCTCGCCTCAGCGCGCGGCCGCAAGCCGCGTCTCGGCGAGGCGCTCGAGCGTTTCCAGGGCGCACGAGGCGGCCCGGTCGGCCGCGCCGCAGCCGTCGATCGTCAGCCACTGGAAGAACGGCGGCGAGCGGGCGTCGAGCGGCGTCAGGTCGCGCATCTGGTCCATGGTCTGCGATCGGTAGAAGGCGCGCACGAACCGCTTGCCGGCGGCGTCTTCATAGAGCGCCAAGCCGAACGCGCCTCCGGGCGGCGGGGTGTTGGCGGGATAGGACGGCACATGCCAGTCAAAGCCGAGGAGCCCGCTCATCTCCGATATGTTGGTGTCGTGCCCGACCAAGACGGTGAGCCGGGCGGGGCCGTTCAGCGCCTCCAGCATGCGCTTCAGAAGGGGGCCCGCGCCGCGCGCGGCGATGTAGAGCGGACGCTGCAGGACCTCGCCCTTCATGGCGTGCAGGCCCATCAGCTGTTCAATGTCCTGGCGGGTGGCGCGGCCCCAGCCGACCTCGGCCATCGGCAGGCCCTCGACATATTCCAGCATCAGCGTCTGCGCGGCGGTGGGGCCGAAATCCAGGGGGCCGCTCAGCTTGGGCCTGCCCCCGCCGTCGACGAAGGCGCTTTGGAGATCGGCGAGCGAGCAGGACGCCGCCGCGGACGGGCAGGCCGGGGCGGCGCAACAGCCGAGCACGCGGCCCAGCGCATCGAGCTCCTGGCGGTGGGCGGCGGCGACGGCGTCGAGGGGGCCGACCGCCTCGACAATCGCCGCCCGCGCGGCGGCGGGGTCCATGGAGGCCCGCTCGGGCGGAGAGAACAGCGGGTCGTCCTCGCCCTCGGGATTGTGGCCGTTGACCAGCCCGCAACCGGGGGCCAGGCCCTCCAGCAGGGCGTCGCCGGTGCGGATCGTCCGCTCGTCGCTGTCGGACCAGACCACGACCTCGCCGGGCGCGGGACAGCCCCGCCGCGGCAGCAGGCCCGCCTTGGACCAGCGCATCCTGTCGGCCGCGCCGAGCAGGCGGATCGCGGCGTAGCCGTGGGCCGTCAGGTGTCCGTAGGGCGTATTCCACTGCGGCCACGGATCGGCGGCGACGCCGGGGGGCGTGACCTCGGCCTTCGTCGGCGGGCGCACGCCATGCCGGGTCAGCATGACGACGCGCTCAAGCTTGAGCGGCTCGGCGCTGGCCGGCGCCGCGGTCCAGGCCGCGAGCAAGAGGATCAGGACGACGAGGCGCTTCATGCCATTCTCCGGCCGCGGAGCTGCGGAGCCGCGGCCATCGCACTTTCGTGTATAAAGTTGATGATGGCCCGCAGCGCCGGGAGTCGCCACGCCCCGCCAAGCCCTGGAACGAGCCATGCCCCTCGTCGGCCCGCTGAAGATCAAAGCCCAGCTTCGCTGCGGGAGCGATTTCGCCATGGGGCCGGGCAAGGCCGACCTGTTGGAGGCGATCGACCGCGAGGGCTCGATCTCCGCCGCCGGCCGGGCGCTGGGCATGAGCTATCGCCGCGCCTGGCTGCTGGTGGACGAGATGAACCGGACCTGGAAGCGTCCGCTCGTCGAGACGGTGGCCGGCGGCGGCAAGGATCGCGGCGCCCATGTCACCGAGACCGGGCGCCAGGTGCTGGCCGCCTATCGCGACCTGGAGGCCCGGCTGGTGGAATCCGCCGGCGGAGAGGCCCTGGCCCGGCTGCAGCGCCTGTTGCTGGACGAGCCGCGCCCCTCGCAGAAGGGCGCCTAGAGCGGGCAGTCCGGCTTGGGCAGGGAAAGGCGCGGATCGCGCACGAAGCTCTCGTCGGTCAGGGCGCGCAGGAAGGCGATGAGCTGATCCGCTTCGGCCGGGCTCGGCCGCAGCATCCGGTGCGCGGCGATGGCGGCCTGAAGATCGGCGGCGGAGCCGTCGTGCAGGTAGGGGCCGGTGAGAGCCACGTTGCGCAGGCTGGGCGTGCGGAAGGCGTAGGCGTCGGACGGCCGATGGGTGATCTCGGCCAGGCCCTGGTCCTCGCCAGCGGTCTGGCCGATGCCGTGGAAGGCGCCGTCGGTGAAGAGGGCGCCGGCGTGGCAGCTTGCGCAGGCGGCGCGGAAGCGGGCCTGGCCGAGGCGGGCCTGCGGCGACAGCCGGCCCCGGTCGACGGGCGCGTCGAACGAGACCAGGGTGCGCTCGAAGGCGGCGATGGCGTCGACCACCTGCGGCGTCGCGATCCTTCCGCCGCGCTCCGGGAAGGCGGCGGCGAACAGCCGGCGGTAGCAGGCGTTCGCGGAGAGCCTGCGGGCCAGTTCGGCGTCCTGGCCGCCCATGGCCATCTCCACCGGATGGTCGCCGAACAGGGGGATGCGGGCCTGGTCCTCCAGGCGCTGGACGCGCGGGTCCCCCCAGGTGAGCGAGGGCAGATAGCCGACGTTGGCCAGGGCCATGACGTTGCGCCGGCCGGGCTCGCCAGTGGCGCCCGGATGGGTGCGATTGCCGTCGGCGAAGGCGTTCTTCTGCTCGTGGCAGGTGGCGCAGGACATCGTGCCGTCGATCGACAGGTCGGCGTCGTAGAACAGCCGGCGGCCGAGTTCGACCTTGGCCGGGTTCGACGGATTGTCCGCCGGCTGCGGCGGCGGGCCGATGGTCCTGGGCGCGGCGGCCGCGCAGACCAGCGCCAGGGCCGCCAGCGCCGCGCGCGCGAGCTTCAAGGCGCCTGCACCACCATCACCGCCACGGCCGGCGCGCCGTTCGCGGAGATCTGGATCACGTGGCGGCCGGCGGCGAGCGGGAAGGTCACCATCTTGCGCACGCTGGAGCAGGCGGGGCCGTGGCCGTGCGCCGTGGAGGCCACCGGCGCGCCGTCCGCCAGCACGTCCAGCCAGGCGCCGGAGCCGAGCGCCACGCGGTAGCTTCCCGCCCGCGGGACGGTCACGGCGAGCAGCCCGCCATAGCTCACCGAGCCGCCGGGCTTTTCCGGCTGGACCAGGTAGGCGACCTCGGGCGTGCGGCTGAGCTTGATGTCATAGGCCCGGCCGATCTGAAGCTGCGCGGCGTCCAGCCCCGCTTCGGCGGCGGCGGCGGCGAGCGGCGCGGGGCTGGTCCAGCCGGCGAGATCGGCGGGCAGGTTGGCGTCGGTCGCCGCGCAGTCGGCCGGGGCGGGCTGCGCCATGGGCTGGGCCGCGGCGGGGGCGGCGGCGGCCAGGACCAGGGCGGCGATCCAGGCCGGGCGGCGGGGCGTGCGGGAATGCTCAAGCATCATGTGCTGTATTTCACCATATATCGAGATGGGCGTCTCCCGGCCCTAGCTATATATGAATGGATATAGAGATTCGATCCGCTGACGCGGCCACGACATCCCCGGGGGAGCCCTCATGCAAAAGACCATCGCGCTCTTCGCAGCCGCCTCGACGCTCATCCTCGCCACGGCGGCGCGCGCGGCCGACGACGGCCAGGCCGGCCAGGCGTTCGAGCTGGGGCAGATCATCGTCACCGCGCCGCGGGTGCAGGGCGTGGCGATCGACGCCAACACCCTGTCGTCGGAGGCGATCTACGCGTTCTCGCGGCCGACGCTGGACGACGCGGTCAACCTGATTCCGGGGGTGGCTTCGTCGAACACCGGCGGCTCGCGCAACGAGCGCGTGGTGTCGGTGCGCGGCTTCAACCGCTTCCAGGCGCCGCTGATGATCGACGGGGTGCGGGTGTTCCTGCCGGCCGACAACCGGCTGGACTACGGCCGGTTCCTGACGCCCGACGTCGCCGAGGTGCAGGTGGCCAAGGGCTATGTCTCGGTGCTCGACGGGCCGGACGGCATGGGCGGGGCGATCAACCTGGTGACGCGCAAGCCGACCAAGCCGTTCGAGGCCGAGGCGCAGGCCTCGCTCGACATGGGGCGCAAGGGCGAATACGCCGGCTACACCGCCTTCGGCCTGATCGGCACGCGCCAGGACCGCTGGTACGCCCAGGCCAGCTATGCGCGGCGGTTCCAGGACCACACGGACCTGTCCGGCGACTTCACCCCGACGGCCAGCGAGGACGGCGGCGAGCGCGACCTGTCGCGCGCCGAGGACTGGCGGCTCAACCTGAAGGTCGGGGTGACGCCCAACGACACCGACGAATACAGCCTGAACTACACCAAGCAGGAGGGGGAGAAGCTGGCGCCGCTCTCCACGGTCGATCCGGTGTCGACCCAGCGGTTCTGGACCTGGCCCTACTGGAACATCGACAGCCTCTATTTCCTGTCGACGACGGCGCTGAGCGAGCGGCTGACCCTGAAGACCAAGATCTACCGCAACACCTTCGACAACCTGCTGCGGGCCTTCGACAACCGCAATGAAAACACGCAGACCCTGGGCCGCGCGTTCAACAGCTACTACGCCGACGAGGCGCACGGCGGCGCGCTGATCCTGGCCGTCCAGGCCACCGACGCCGACAAGGTGAGCCTGGCCGCCTACTATCGCCGCGACGAGCACGTGGAATGGCAGCAGGGCTTCCCGTCCGGCGCCGTGGAGCCGCACCAGACCTCGCTGGAGGACAGCTACAGCCTGGCGGTGGAGAACGTGCTGGAGCTGTCGCCGGCGCTGACCTTCACGGCGGGGGCCAGCTACGACTGGCGCGACCTGAAGCGGGCCGAGGACTACACGAGCGGCGCCTATGTCTTCTATCCGCTACGCGACAGCCACGCCGCCAACGGCCAGGCCAAGCTCTCCTGGCGGCTGGACGACAAGAGCGAGGTCTACGCCTCGATCTCCTCGCGGGCGCGCTTTCCGACGCTGTTCGAGCGGTTCAGCTCGCGCTTCGGCGGGGCGGTGTCCAATCCGGACCTGAAGCCGGAGCGGGCGACCAACTTCGAGGTGGGCGGCGCGCGCGAGCTGGGCGGGGTCCACCTGGAGGGCGCGGTGTTCTACTCGCGCCTGGACGACGTGATCGTCTCGGTCCCCTTCATCTACACGACCTGCACGGCGGCCGGGGTCTGCACCGACAACGCCGTCAGCCAGAGCCGCAACGTGGGCGAGGGCGAATACTGGGGCCTGGAGGGGGCGGTGGTCTGGCGGGCCGCGGAGACCCTGAGCCTGGGCGCCAACTACACCTACATGCACCGGGACCTGACCGATCCCAACAACGCCGCCTTCCGGCCGACCGACGTGCCCGCGCACAAGGGTTTCGTCTACGCCGACTGGCGTCCGCTGGCGCGGCTGCGGGTGCTGCCGAGCGTGGACCTGGCCTCGGACCGCTGGACGGTGAACACCGCCGGCACGCGCTACTATCGGACCGGCGCCTACGCCGTGGCGAACCTGCGCGTCGACTACGAGCTGGCCGACGGGCTGGAGGTGGGCGTCGGCGGCCGCAACCTGTTCGACCAGAACTACCAACTCGTCGACGGCTTCCCGGAACAGGGGCGCACCCTGTTCCTGAGCCTGCGCGCGCGGCGCTGAGGCGCGGCGCGGCTACTGGGCCTTGGCCTCGTCCGCCGCCTTGAGGACGCGCAGGGCGTTGCCGCCCCAGATCTTGGCGACGTCCTCCTTGGTGTAGCCGGCGGCCATCAGGCGCTTGGTGATTTCCGGATAGTAGGTGACGTCCATCAGGCCCTCGATGCCGCCGCCGCCGTCGAAGTCGCCGCTGACGCCGACGTGGTCGACGCCGACCACCTGGATGGCGTGGAACATGTGCTTCATGAAGTCGTCGATGTCGGCCTTGGGCACGGGCCATTTGGCGTCGATGGCCTTGCGCCCGGCGATGAAGGCCTTGCGCTGGTCGGGGGTCATGTCGTGGCCGTCGAAGCCGATGGACTTCATCAGATCGGCCATGGCCGCCTCGCGCTCGGGGATCTTCGGCGTGGCGATCATGTAGTTGTTGAAGGCGTTGATCTGGATGACGCCGCCCTTGGCCGCGAGCTTCTTCAGGATCTCGTCGGGGACGTTGCGCGGATGGTCGAACACCGCGGCGACGCCGGAGTGGGAGAGGATGATCGGCGTTTTGGACAGCTCGATCATTTGCTCGGTGGCCTCATTGGAGGAGTGCGAGGCGTCGATCACCATGCCCAGGCGGTTGGCCTCGGCGACGAACTGTTTTCCGAGGGGCGACAGGCCATGCCACTCGGGGCCCTTGGGGTCGGTGGAGCTGTCGCCCAGGTCGTTGTTGAGGAAGTGGATCGGCCCGATCATGCGCACGCCGAGCTTGTAGAAGGTCTGCATCAAGGTCAGGTCGTCGCCCAGCGGATAGCTGTTCTCGATGCTCATGAAGACGAAGCGCTTGCCCTCGGCGGCGATGCGCGGGGCGTCCTCGGCCTTGGTGGCGAGCTCGAACTTGTCGCCGTGCTTGGCGACCATCTCGTGGATCTCGACGGCGCGGACGATGGCCGCGTCGCGGGCGGCGGCGTCGCCTTCCGGCGTGCGCGGACCCTGGGGGGTGAAGATGGCGAAGAAGCCGCCGTCGACCCCGCCCTCGACCATGCGCGGATAGTCCACCTGGCTGCCGTCCACGTTCACGTCGTGGCGGTCCATGATGTCCCAGCCGGGGATGTGGAAGTTGGCCGGGGTGTCGAAGTGGGTGTCGAGCACCAGGGCCGCGGCGTGGGCGGCCTCGGCCGGGGTTTCGGCGCGCGCGGCCGACAGGCTCGCGGCCAGGATCAGCGCGGCGAGCGACACAGTACGGATCTTCACTTGGACTACCCCCGAAACGGCGAAGGGCGCAGGTGAGCCCTTCGCCGCCGGGGAGGCAAGCCTGGCCCGGCGGACCGGCGGCTCAGAGCCGGTCGATGCGCGCGGCGTAGCAGCCGCGGCCCGCGTTGTGGGCGTGCTGGCTAGGGCTTGGCTGTCTCCAGAAGGACTCAGGCGGCGTCGTGGAAGATGACGCCGAGGGTGTGGCGATGGCCCGAGCGGATGCGGCTGACGCCGTGGCGCATGATCGCGCGGGCGGGGCCGCGGGGGCCGGCGATGGGGCGGGCCGCGACGGCGAAGACCAGGGCGTCGCCCTGGGACAGCGGGGCGACCTCGGGCCGGGACTGCATGCGGGCCCGCTGCTCGGTGAGCACGAACTCGCCGCCGGTGAAGTCGCGGCCGGGCTGCGAGAGCAGCACCGCGACCTGCAGGGGAAAGACCTCCTGGCCGTAGAGGTCCTGGTGCAGGCGGTTGTAGTCGCCAGGGCCGTAGCGCAGGACGAGCGGGGTCGGCCGGGCCTGGCCCGCCGCGTGGCAGCGGGCCAGATAGTCGGCGTGGGCCGCCGGATAGCGGGCGGGCAGGCCGAGCGCGGCGTTCCAGGCGTTGGCGACCTTGGCGAGCGGCGGATAGAGCCCGGTGCGCAGGGCCTGGACCAGGGGCGGCAGGGGATAGGCGAAGTAGCGGTATTCCCCCTGGCCGTAGCCGTGGCGCTGCATGATCACCTGCTTGCGGAAGCCCTCGCCGTCGTAGGCGGCGGCGAGGGCCTCGCATTCGGCCGGCGTCAGCAGCGCCGGGATCACCGCCGAGCCCTGGGCGTCGAGCTCGGCGGCGAGCGCGGTCCAGTCGAGGCCGGCCAGGCGGGATTCGACAGGTTGGGTCACGCGGCGGCCTCGCGCTTCAGCAAGGCCGCCTTGCGCTCGACGCCCCAGCGGTAGCCGGAAAGCTCGCCGTCGGTGCGCACCACGCGGTGGCAGGGGATGGCGATGGCCAGCGCATTGGCCGCGCAGGCGCCGGCGACCGCGCGGACGGCCTTGGGCGCGCCGATGCGGCGGGCGACGTCGGCGTAGCTTTCCCGCCGGCCCGGCGGGATCTCGCGCAGGGCCCGCCAGACCCGGTGCTGGAAGGCGGTGCCGCGCACATGGAGCGGCAGGTCCAGCCCCTGGGCGGGGTTCTCCACGAGGCCGACGACCCGGGCGACCAGCGCCTCGAAGGCCGGATCGGCGCCGACCAGTTCGGCCCTGGGGAAGCGGTCCTCAAGGTCGCGGACCAAGGCGGCCGGATCATCGCCCAGGAGGATCGCGCAGACCCCGCGGTCGCTGGCGGCGACCAGGATCGAGCCCAGGGAGCATTCACCGACCGCGAAGCGGATCGTCGAGCCCGTCCCGCCGGCGCGGTACGCGCCCGGGGTCATGCCGAGCACCTCGCCGGCGGTCTCGTAGAAGCGGCTCCCGGAGTTGAAGCCGGCCTCGTAGATCGCCTCGGTGACGCCGGCGCCGGAAGCCAGGCCCTGGCGAACCTTTTCGGCCCGGCGCTGGGCGGCGTAGGCGCGGGGGGTGACGCCCACGGCCTCCTTGAACACCCGGTGGAAGTGATGCGGGCTGAGGCCCGTGGCGCGGGCCAGCTCCTCGAGCGGGGGCGGGGTCTCGGCCTCGTCGATCAGGCGGCAGGCGAGGGCGGCGGCCTTGGCCCGGCGCTCGGCGAGGGAGGCTTCGGTCGGCTTGCAGCGCTTGCAGGGGCGAAAGCCGGCGGCCTCGGCCTCGGCGGGCGAGGCGTGGAAGGCGACGTTCTCGCGCAGGGCCGGGCGGGCGGCGCAGGAGGGGCGGCAGAAGACGCCGGTGGTGCGCACCGAATAGAGGAAGGCGCCGTCGGCGGCGCGGTCCTTGGCGACCACGGCGGCCCAGCGGGCTTCGTCGCTCGCGAAGGGGTTCGGGGTGAAGGTCGGTTGCATGGTCTTGTCCATCAGTCAGATCGTGACCGGTGGTGTAGGGGGCGCGGCGAAGCGGCGAACTCCGCTCCTTGCGCTCAAATTCGCTCATGGGCCGGCCGGTGCAAGGGCGCGGGGGACGCGGAGTCCGATTTGCGCGATCGGCCCCGCCGGCCTATATCGGCCGCTTCAACCGGAGGCCTTGAACATGGAACGCGACCTGGACGCCCGCTTCGCCCGCCTCGTTCATCGCGCCCCGGTTTTCCATGTCCGCCTTCATCACCCTCGACGGCCTGTCGTATCGCACGCCTGACGGCCGCACCCTCTTCGACAATCTGACCCTGAGCTTCGGGCCCGAGCGCACCGGCCTCGTCGGCCGCAACGGCGCGGGCAAGACGACGCTCCTGCGCCTGATGCTGGGCGAGCTCTCGCCGCTCGCCGGGAGCGTCAGCGTGCGCGGCCGCCTGGGCGTGCTGCGCCAGGCGCATGCGCCGCCGGAGGGCGCGAGCGTGGCCGACGTGATGGGCCTGGCCGAGCCGCTGGCGCGGCTGGCGCGCATCGGCGAGGGGCGCGGGGAGGCCGATGACTTCGACCTGGCCGACTGGACGCTGGAGGCCCGCCTGGAGGCGGGGCTGGCGCAGGTGGGGCTGGAGGGGCTGGACCTTCAGCGCCCCGCCGCTTCGCTGAGCGGCGGGCAGGCGACGCGGGCGGCCCTGGCCGGGCTGCTCGCCGCCGAGCCGGACGTGCTGGTGCTGGACGAGCCGACCAACAACCTGGACGCCGGCGCGCGCGAGCTGATCGCCGAGGTGCTGGGCGGCTGGGGCGGCGGGGCGGTGGTGGTGAGCCACGACCGGGCGCTGCTGCGCCGCATGGACAGGATCGTCGAGCTTTCCGCTTTGGGAGCCAAGACCTACGGCGGGAACTTCGACCTCTACGCCGAGCGCAAGGCCGAGGAAGAGGCCGCCGCCGCGCGCGACCTGGAGAGCGCCGAGCGGGGCGCGCGGGCGGTGGAGCGCGAGGTCCAGGCGGCGCGGGAGCGCAAGGCGCGGCGCGACGCAGCCGGCCGGCGCTTCGCCGCCAAGAAGAGCGAGCCGAAGATCCTGCTGGGCGCCATGGCCGAGCGGGCGGAGAACTCCGGCGGCCGGGGCGAACGGCTGGCCGAACGGCGGCGGGCCGAGGCGGGCGCGGAACTGGAGGCGGCGCAGGCCAAGGTCGAGCGGCTGCGCGCCCTGGCCTTCGAGCTGCCGCCGTCCGGCCTGGCGGCGGGCAAGACCGTGCTGGTGATGGAGGATGTGGGATTCGCCTATCCGGGCGGCCGGCCGGCGCCGGAAAAGGTCTCGCTGCGCATCGTCGGGCCCGAGCGGGTGGCGGTCGTCGGGCCGAACGGAGCGGGCAAGACCACGCTCCTGCGGCTGGCGGTGGGCGAGCTGGAGCCGACGCGGGGGCGGGTGACGCGGGGCGTGGAGGCCGCCTTCCTCGACCAGAAGACGGCGCTGCTGGCCGAACACGAGACGCTCCTGGAAGCCTATCGGCGGCTCAATCCCGAGGCCGACGACAACGCCGCGCATGCGGCGCTGGCGAAGTTCCTGTTCCGCAACACCGCGGCGGCCAAGCCGGTGGCGGCCCTGAGCGGCGGCGAGCGGCTGCGCGCGGCGCTGGCCTGCGTGCTGACCGGGGCGAGTCCGCCGAAGCTCTTGGTGCTGGACGAGCCCACCAACCACCTCGACCTGGATTCCATCGCCGCGGTGGAGGCGGCGCTCGCCGGCTACGACGGCGCGCTCCTGGTGACGAGCCACGATGCGGACTTCCTGGCGGCGATCGGCGTGGAGCGGCAGGTGCGGCTGGGGTAGGGAGAGGCGAGGCGCTCGCCCGCCTTGGGAGATGACGATGCGGATCTGGGGACGGCGCAACTCCATCAACGTGCAGAAGGTGCTGTGGGCCGCCGACGAGATCGGGCTGGACTACGAGCACATCGACGCCGGCGGCGACGCGGGCGGGCTGGACGAGCCGGCGTTCCGGGCGATGAACCCGCACGGGCGCGTGCCGGTGATCGACGACGGCGGCGTGGTGGTGTGGGAATCCAACGCGATCGTGCGCTACCTCTGCGCCCGCTACGCCGAGGGCGGGCTCTGCCCGGCCGGAGCGGTGGGGCGGGCGCAGGCCGACCAGTGGATGGACTGGGCCCTGGCCGACTTCCAGCGCGACTTCATGTTCGTCTTCTGGGCCTGGTACCGGATGCCGGCGGCCAAGCGGAACATGCCGGCCGTCGAGGCGACCTGGGCGCGCGTGGGCGAGCACCTGGGCCTCCTGGACCGCGAACTCGCGCGGCGGCCCTATCTGGTTGGCGAGGCCTTCACCATGGCCGACATCCCGGCCGGGACCATGCTCTACCGGCTGTTCGAGCTGGAGCTGGAGCGGCCCGAGGCGCCCCACGTGCAGGCCTGGTACGCGCGGCTTAGCGAGCGATCGGCGTACCAGGCCCACGTGATGCGGCCGTTCGGCGAGCTGTTCGGCCGGCTGGCGTTCTGAAGGGCGGGGAAGGCCGCTCATCCTTCTCCCCTTGCGGGAGAAGGTGGCCTTCCGGAGGAAGGTCGGATGAGGGGTTGAAGATCATATCCGCTTCAAGAGCGGCGCTGGCGGGCGCAAGCGGGGAGGTTTGAGAGACCCCTCACCCGACCCGGCTCCGCCGGGCCACCCTCTCCCGCAAGGGGAGAGGGGGCTATGCGCGGGGGCTAGGACGGCGGGGGCTTGCGGACCACGCGGAAGACCGCGTTGGCCTTGGCGCAGGGCTCGCCGTCGGCGGTGACGAAGGCCTGGGTGAAGCACAGGGTTCCGCCCGGTTTGACGAACACCGTGTCGAACTCCAGCCACTGGCCGATCCTGGCCGAGGCCAGGAAGTCCAGCGACAGGTTGACGGTGACCAAGCTTTGCAGATCGCCGAGGCGCTCGACGCACGACAGGCCCATGGCGTTGTCGGCCAGCGCCGAGATCAGCCCGCCGTGGACGAAGCCGCGGCCGTTGGCGTGGGGCCGGTCGGCCCATAGGCCCAGGATCACCGCGCCCTCGGCCTTGCGGCTGTAGATCGGCTCCCAGGGCTCGGTGACCGGGCTCCTGCGGAAGTGCGGCTCAAAGCCGGCCGGGGGCGGGGGAAGGGTGGTGGTCATCGCTCCCTCCTCACGCGGCCGCGAGCCGGGCGAGGCTTTCCAGGGTCCGGGCGCAGGCCTGGGCCGCCTCGGCGCCCTTCACCAGGAAGTGCTCGCGGAAGAAGGCCGCGTGCGGCGCGTGCTCATGGAAGTGGTGCGGGGTGAGCACCACGGAGAACACCGGCGTCTCGGTGGAGAGCTGCACCTGCATCAGGGCGCCGACCACGGTCTCGGCGACGAAGTCGTGGCGGTAGATACCGCCGTCGACCACGAAGGCGGCGGCGACGATCGCGGTGTAGCGGCCGGACTTGGCCAGCGCCTGGGCGTGCAGCGGGATTTCGAAGGCGCCCGGCACCTGGAAGACGTCGATGGCGCCTTCCGGGAAGCCCAGCTTGACCATCTCGGCGACGAAGCCGGCGCGGGCCTGGTCGACGATCTCGGCGTGCCAGAGCGCCTGGACGAAGGCGATGCGGGTGGCGCGGTAGGCGCCGTTGGCGGTGGGAAATTCCAGTGGTTGGGTGACAGCTTGGGTCATGGTCGGCTCCCTAGAGCCCTATCCGTTCAAATGGAATCATTTGAACGGAGAAATAGGGCTCTAATTCAAAGGCTTGAGCGCGATCTGGTCGCAAAACCGGTGTCCACTTTTGCGGATCGCGCTCTAGGGGTGGAACCACGACTCAGGGATCGCCGAAGCGGCGCAGCCGGGCGCGCAGGCGCGCGCGGCCGATCGCAACGGCGGTTCTCATAACCGGACTATGACCGTCGGCCCCGGAATCGCACCGGTGTCTGCTCGTCCCCGCCGGCCGGTGGGCCGACGGGCGCCCGCGGGCTTGTGCGATGCGACCAGGGCCGCAGAGCGCCATCACCGCCGGTGGGGAGTTTCACCCCGCCCTGAGAACGCGACCGCCGGAACAGCCCGGCGGCGCCTGCGATCTAGGCGCCGATGCAGCTTTCAAACAAGTGTTTAAACGCATCCGCGCCGCGTTTTGTGAAGTGACGCGGGGTCAGGCCGGCTCGGCCGCTAGGCGCGCTTGTTGAGGGTGATGGCGGTGGCCGCGCCGGTTGCGGGCTTGGCCGCCGCGCCGGGGCCGTAGCCGCCGGCCCTGGAGCGCTGGGAGGCGACCTCCTCGGCGATGGCGCGCACGATGCCCTCGGTGATGGTCTTGGCCGCCTCCAGCGCGCGGCCCTGGCGGGCGAGGACGGCGTCGAAGGCCTCGGTGGCGCGGATCAGGCGCAGGCGCAGCTCGGACGGCGCTTCGGCCACCAGCTTGGGATTGGCGCGCACGCGCATGGATTCGTGACGGTAGAGATTGGCCAGCCGGGTGGTCTCGGCCTGGTGCTGGGCCGCGTCCTGCGGGCGGCGCGCCTCGAAGGCCTGAGCCTCCAGGGCGATCAGCTCGGTCAGCCGCTCGGTCAGGATGATCATCTGTTCGACGCGGTCGCCGGCGTCGGAAGCGTGGATCGCCATCGCGCTAAGTCTCCTACTCGAGCCCTTGGAGCTTCAACATTTCGCGGCCGACCTGATCGGCCAGGCCGATGCCGCCGGCCTTGGCCATCTGCTTGGCGATGGCGTCGGTCATGAACGACTGGAACATCTGCTCGCCCTGGCCGCCGCCGAACGGCTCGGAGACCTTCACGTCCTGGAACATCTGCTGAAGCATGGACGACAGGAACGAGGCCTCGAATTTCTGGGCGGTCTGCTTGATCTGGGCGCGCTTGGCGGCCTCGTCGCCGGTCATCGGCTTGCCGGCCGACGGCGACGCGCCCGGCGTCTGCAGGAACTGGGTCGGGGTGGAGACGGCGGCCATCGAACCCATCACATCACCTCGATGTCGGCCTGCAGGGCGCCGGCGGCCTTGATGGTCTGCAGGATGGAAATCATGTCGCGCGGGGTGACGCCCAGGGCGTTGAGCCCGGCCACCAGGGTGGCGAGGGAGGCGCCGGACTGGACGGTGAGGAACTTCTTGCCCTTCTCCTCGTCCACCGAGACGCCGGACTGCGGCACCACCGTGGTCTGGCCCTGGCTGAAGGGCGCGGGCTGGCTGACCGCCGGGCTCTCGGTGACGGTGATGGTCAGGTTGCCCTGGGCGATGGCCACGGTGGAGATGCGCACGTTCTCGCCCATGACGATCACGCCGGAGACCTCGTCGATCACCACGCGGGCCGGGTTGTCGGGCTGGACGGAGAGGTTCTCCACCTGGGACAGGAAGGTGGTCATGTCCTCGCCGGCGGGCGGGCGGACGGTGACGATGGTGGGGTTGTCGGCCGCCGCCGCGCCGGGGAAGCGGGCGTTGACCGCGTCGGCGATCCGGCGGGCCGTGGTGAAGTCGGGATTGCGCAGGGTCATGCGCATCTGTGCCATATTGGCGAGCTGGAAGCCGATCTCGCGTTCCACGATGGCGCCGGCGGCGATGCGGCCGGCGGTGGGCACGCCCTTGGAGATGCTCGAGCCGGAGGCGCCGCTGGCCGAGACCGAGCCGGTCTGCACCGTGCCCTGGGCCACGGCGTAGGCCTCGCCGTCGGCGCCCAGGAGCGGGGTGACCAGGAGGGTGCCGCCCTGCAGGCTCTTGGCGTCGCCCATGGCCGAGACGGTGGCGTCGATCTGCGAGCCGGAGGCGGAGAAGGCGGGCAGCTTGGCCGTGACCATGACGGCGGCCACGTTCTTGGTGTTCATCGTCGCGTCGCGCGTGTTCACGCCCAGCCGCTCCAGCATCGCCTCCAGGCTCTGCTTGGTGAAGGGCGAGTTGCGCAGGGAGTCGCCGGTGCCGTTGAGGCCGACGACGATGCCGTAGCCCACCAGCATGTTGTCGCGGACGCCCTCGAACTCGACGATGTCCTTGATCCGGGAGTTGGCGAACGCGGGGCCCGCCGCGAGGCTCGCGGCGAAGGCGAGGGCGCTGAAGAGTCTGAAGGAGCGACGCATGGCAACCTGGCTACCGACTGGATCGGCAAGTCCCATGCGACCGGCGTGCCAAGATTGCCGGCTCGAAAAGTCTAGCGAAAACAATGCGAAGGTGATTCGCGGGGAGTCTGCGGATGCTGCCGACGGCAGAAATTGCCCGGCATTAACCATACCCTAAGCATGCCCGTGAGAGAGTGGCTCCTGAAGTAATCCGGTATGAGCAAGTTGCGCGCATGAAGGTCAGCGGTACGAGCGGCGTCGGCGGTCCGTCGGGCGGCGGCCGCACGCGCGCGACCGGCGGCGGGCAGGGGTTCCGGCTGACGCAGCCGGGCGCGGCCGCGCCGACGGCCCAGGCGGCGCCGACGGCCGGCGTGGCCGGGGTGATGAGCCTGGACGCGCTGGTGGCCCTGCAGGACGTGGGCGGGCCGCTGGAACGCAAGCGGCGCGCGGTGCGCCGGGCGGGACGGCTGCTGGACGTGCTGGAAGACGTGAAGGTCGCCATGCTGGGCGACGGCGTGAGCGCCGCCGACCTGGATCGCCTGAGCCGCGCGGTGCGCGATCAGCGCGAGGCCACCGACGAGCCGGCCCTGGAGGACGTGCTCAACGAGATCGAAACGCGCGCGGCGGTCGAGCTGGCCAAGCTTGAACTAGCCAAGCGTGCGATCTAATAGCACGCCTCGCGCGTCCCGCGTTGAAAGCGGCGCCGAGTTTGCTATAAGCCCACCCAAATCGTTCTTGGGGGTTTCCAGGGGGCGTTGAGGTGTCGATGACCACAGCCGCTGTTCTGGCTGAAGAATCCTATCGTCCTTCCGAGGACGAGGAGTTCATGAACGAGCGTCAGCTTGAGTACTTCAAGCAGAAGCTGTTGAATTGGAAAGAGGACATTCTTCGCGAATCTCGCGAGACGCTGTCCCATCTCCAAAGCGAAACCGAGAATCATCCTGACCTCGCCGATCGCGCCTCGTCGGAAACCGATCGAGCGCTTGAACTGCGCACGCGAGACCGTCAGCGGAAGCTCATTTCCAAGATCGACGACGCCCTGCGGCGAATCGAAGACGGCTCCTACGGATGGTGCGAGGAGACCGGCGAGCCGATCGGCCTGGCGCGCCTGGAAGCCCGTCCGATCGCCACCCTGAGCCTGGAGGCCCAGGAACGGCACGAACGGCGCGAGCGCGTCCACCGCGACGACTGAGGCGCCGGCGCCCGCTGCTTCAGCGTTCGGCGCCCAATGTTTTGTCAGACTTCATGAAGGCGACACAGAGTTGTCGCCGCCTTTTCGCGGACGCGGCCTAGCGACGCCCCCCGACAACGAACGGGGATGCCACATGAAGTTCCTATCCACCACGGCCGCGGCGGCCATCGTCGCGGCGCTGGCGCCGTGCGCCCATGCCGACGAGGCCCGGCAGGCCGCCGGCGCCTCGGCGGTCGACGAGGTCATCGTCACCGGCACGCGCCGGGTCGACCGCACGGCCTTCGACTCGACGGCCCCGGTGGACGTGGTCTCGGCCGAGGCGCTGGAGTCCATCGTCTCCGACCAGATCATGGACAAGCTGGCGGCGACCACCCCGTCCTTCAACGTGCAGCGCCTGCCCATGGCCGACGGCCAGGTGTTCGTGCGCCCGGCCACGCTGCGCGGCCTGTCGCCGGACCAGACGCTGGTGCTGGTGAACGGCAAGCGCCGCCACCGCTCGGCGCTGCTGGGCTCGCGCGGCGCGCAGGGGGTCGACCTGGGGCAACTGGCGGGGATCGCCATGGAGCGCATCGAGGTGCTGCGCGACGGCGCCTCCGCGCAGTACGGCTCCGACGCCATCGCCGGGGTGATCAACATCATCCTGAACGACAAGCCCGGCTTCTCCGGCTTCGTGCAGGGCGGCCAGTACTACGAGGGCGACGGCGCCAAGCTGGAGGCGGCGGGCCGCTACGGCTGGGCGAGCGACGCCGGCCACCTGGCCGTGAGCCTGGACTACACCTCGAGCGATCCGACCTCGCGCACGCGCCAGCGGGCCGACGCCATCGCCCTGCAGGCGGCCAACCCGACGCTGAAGGTGCCCAACCCGGTGCAGCGCTGGGGCCAGCCGGAGCGCGAGCTGTGGCGCGGGACCCTCGACGGGGCCTACCAACTGACCGACGCGGTCGAGCTCTACGGCTTCGCCACCTATTCGGACTCCAACGGCGTCAGCGACTTCAACTGGCGCAACCCGGCGACGGACTCCTCGTTCAAGACCTCCACGGTGTTCCCGGGCTGGGACCTGCACACGATCTATCCGACGGGCTTCTCGCCGCAGTTCGGCCAGGACGAGACCGACTATGCGCTGAACGCCGGCCTGCGCGGCTCGCTCGCCGGGTTCGACTGGGATCTCAGCGCCTCGACCGGCCGCGACAAGATCGACTACTTCATCCGCAACACCATCAACGCCTCGCTCGGGCCGAACTCGCCCACGTCGTTCCGGCCGGGGGTGCTGATCCAGGAGGAGAAGACCCTCAACCTGGACGTGGTGCGGCCGCTGGAGCTGTCGGTCCTGGCCAAGCCGGCCAACCTGGCGTTCGGCCTGGAGCGGCGCCAGGAGACCTATGAGATCGAGGCCGGCGACGAGGCCTCCTGGGCGGTCGGGCCGGGGGCGGCGACCGGCCTGCCGTCCGGCTCCAACGGCTTCCCCGGCTACAGCCCCTCGCAGGCGGGCTCGTGGGACCAGACGAGCACGGCGGCCTATGTGGACCTGGACCTGCCCTGGACCACGGCCTTCTCCACCGACCTGGCGGTGCGCTACGAGGACTTCTCGGAGTTCGGTTCGACCACCGACGGCAAGATCGCCGCGCGCTACGAGTTCTCGCCGCACTTCGCGATCCGCGGGGCCGTCTCCACCGGCTTCCGCGCGCCGACGCCGGGCCAGCTCTACAGCACGCGCACCTCGCAGGGCCTGGACACGACCACCCTGCAGCTCTTCACGGCCGGCCGGCTGTCGCCGCTCGACCCGGTGGCGCAGTACTTCGGCGCCAAGGCGCTGAAGCCGGAGACCTCGCGCAACTATTCGGCGGGGCTGGTCTGGCGCAACGACGCCGGGCTGACGCTGAGCCTGGACGCCTATCAGATCGAGGTGGACGACCGCTTCGCCGTCTCGAAGAGCTACACGGTGACCTCGGACATCCGCGCCATCCTGCTGGCCCAGGGCGTGCCGGGGGCGGATTCGCTGACCTCGCTGAACTACTTCACCAACTCGTTCGACACCCGCACGCGCGGGATCGACCTGGTGGCCTCCTGGCGCACGGACCTGGCCGGCGGGGCGCTGACGCTCACCGGCGCCTACAACTGGAACCAAACCAAGGTGCTGCGCGCCAACAGCGCCGAGGTGTCGGAACTGGCGAAGACCAACCTGGAGGAGGGGCTGCCGGCGCATAAGGGCAACGTCACGGCCACCTATGCGCACGGCCGGTTCGAGGGGATGGCGCGGATCCGCTACTATGGCGAATGGACCGACGCGGAATACCAGTCGTCGGCGAACCTGATCCAGACCTTCGGCGCCAGGGCGTTCGTCGACCTGTCGCTGAGCATGGAGCTGAACGAGCACCTCAAGGCGACGGTGGGCGGAGAGAACATCTTCGACACCTATCCGGACGAGGCCACGTTCCAGGCGTCGCGCGGGCTGATCTATTCGCGCAACGCCGTCTACGACACCGACGGCGGGCTCTACTACGTGCGCCTGAGCGCCACCTTCTAGGCCCGCGGCCCCAGCCCCCGCCGCGTACGGGACGCGGCGGGGCGCAAGGCTGTGGCTTGGGCGCTTTGGCCGGGCTAAGAACCGGCCATGACCGACCGTCTTGTAATCGCCGCCGTCCAGGCCAATCCCATCGTCGGCGCCGTGGAGCGCAACGAGGCGATGGCGCGTGAGCTCATCGCCGAGGCCTGCGAGGCCGGAGCCGACATCGCGCTCTTCTCCGAACTGTTCCTGACCGGCTATCCGCCGGAGGACCTGGCGCTGAAGCCGGCGCTGTGGAACGCCAGCCGCGCGGCGGTGGAGCGCCTGGCCGGCGCCACCAAGGACGGCTGCGCGGCGCTGGTGGGGGCGATCTGGCCGCCGGAGACGCCCGGCGGGCGGCCGCGCAACGCGCTGGCCTATCTGGCCGAGGGCGTGGTCAAGGGCGTGGCCTTCAAGTGCGACCTGCCCAACTACGGCGTGTTCGACGAAAAGCGCATCTTCGAGCGCGGCATGGGCCCGGAGGTGTTCGAGCTGAAGGGCGTGAAGATCGGCGCGCCGATCTGCGAGGACATCTGGGAAAAGCCGGTCTGCGCGGAGCTGAAGGCCAAGGGCGCGGAGATCCTGCTGGTGCCCAACGGCTCGCCGTTCCGGGTGACGGCCGACTACGAGCGGATGG
The DNA here is from genome assembly GCF_041916435.1 of Phenylobacterium sp. GTDB lineage: Bacteria > Pseudomonadota > Alphaproteobacteria > Caulobacterales > Caulobacteraceae > Phenylobacterium. The sequence continues at coordinate 351,726 of NZ_JAYRZM010000001.1, forward strand.
ACGTGGCCCAGGCGCGGGTGGAGGAGACCGGCCTGCCGCTGGTCTACGTGAACCAGGTGGGCGGCCAGGACGAGCTGGTGTTCGACGGCGGCTCGTTCATCCTGCAGGCGGACGGGACGGTCGCCATGCAGTTGGCGATGTTCGAGGAGCGTCTGGCGGTGACGACCTGGACGCGGGACGAGCGCGGCTGGACCTGCGTCGAGGCGCCGATGGAGCCGTGGTGCGCGGGCGCCGAGGAGATGTACCGCGCCATGGTGCTGGGCCTTCGCGACTATGTGAAGAAATCCGGCTTTCCCGGCGTCCTGCTTGGACTTTCCGGCGGCGTGGACTCGGCGATCTCGGCGGTGGTGGCGGCCGACGCCCTGGGGCCGGACGCGGTGCGCTGCTTCATGATGCCCTCGCGCTACACCAGCCGCGAGAGCCTGGAGGACGCGGCCGACTGCGCAAAGCGGCTGGGCGTGCGGCTGGACGAGATCAAGATCGAGCCGGCGGTGAACGCGTTCGCCGAGATGCTGACGCCGCTCTACGAGGGCCGGGCGCCGGACATCACCGAGGAGAACATCCAGGCGCGGATCCGCGGGGTCTCGCTGATGGCCCTGTCCAACAAGCTCGGCCTGATGCTGATGACCACCGGCAACAAGTCGGAGATGGCGGTGGGCTACGCCACGCTCTACGGCGACATGTGCGGCGGCTACAACGTCTTGAAGGATCTCTACAAGACCGACGTCTACGCCGTGTGCGTGTGGCGCAACGCCAACAATCCGTATGGCCTGGCGGACAACCCGATCCCCGAGCGGATCCTCACCAAGCCGCCGTCGGCCGAGCTGCGGCCGGACCAGACCGACCAGGACAGCCTGCCGGCCTATGCGGTGCTGGACGCCATCCTGCACGGGCTGGTGGAGGAGGAGGCGACGCTGGACGAGATCGTCGCCCAGGGCCACGATCCGGACACGGTGGAGCGGGTGCAGCGGCTGCTCTACGGCTCCGAATACAAGCGCCGCCAGGCGCCTCCGGGCGTGAAGATCGGCCGCCGGGCCTTCGGCCGCGACCGGCGCTACCCGATCGTCAACGGCTTCCGCGACAAGGTCACGCGCGGCTGAGCCGGATCAGGTGATTTGGGCGGTCCCGGGCGCGACGCCGCCGTTGCGCCAGGCCGCGCGCACGGCCGGGATGATCTGATCGACCGTGTCCACCGAGGTCCAGGCCTCGGCGAAGGCGGGGGGCGTCAGTTTCTGGTCGATGGTGTGGTTGAAGAGGTCGAACAGCGGCTTCCAGAAGCCCCGGGGATTGTGGAAGACGATCGGCTTGGCGTGCAGCTCCAGCCGCCGCCAGGAGAGCAGCTCCACCACCTCCTCCAGGGTGCCGATGCCGCCGGGCAGGACGGCGAAGCCGTCGGCCTCCTCGAACATCATCATCTTGCGCTGGTGCATGGAGGTGACGATCACGGTGCGCACCTCGTCCAGCGCCCGCTCGCGGCTGGTCAGGAAGTCGGGGATCACCCCCAGGACGTCGCCGCCGGCGCGGTGGGCGGCGCGCGCGCAGGCGCCCATCAGCCCCACGCCGCCGCCGCCGTAGACCAGGCGCAGCCCCTCGGCGGCCAGGGCCGAGCCCAGGGCCGCGGCGTCGGCCAGGAACGCCGGATCGGCCGCGTCGGAAGAGCCGCAGAATACGCAGATGGACCGCAGGCCGGGCGTTTGCCCCATGGTCGAAGCACTCCAGAACGGGCGCCGCGCTTGCTACGGCGGCGCAAAAGGCCAAATAGCTCTATGACCGGGCCGAGGAGATTCAAGCAAGCGGTGAAGAAGGCGTCGATTCTCATCCTGGCGGGAGCCCTGGGCGGGCTGGGCGCCTGCGGGCCCACGGGGCCGTCCTCGCCGCCGCCCGCGCCGGCCGCCAGCCGCGCGCCCGCCGCCCCGTCGGGATACCTCGCCCCGCCCAGCCTGACGGCCAGCCAGGTGTCCGGCGCCCGCGTCTTCCTGAGCGGACGGGCCGCGCCGGCGGCGCACGTGCGCCTGGCCAGCCCGGACGGCGATGCGATGTTCACCGACGCCGACGCCAAGGGCCTGTGGCGGCTGTCGGTGTCGCAGACGCCCGCGCCGCAGCTCTTCGGCCTGTCGATGACCGTGGACGGCCGCCAGGTGCAGGCCCAGGGCTATGTGCTGGTCACGCCCAAGGGCCGCGCGGCCCTGCTGCGGGCCGGGGCCGGGGCGGTGACGCTGGACCGGGGCGGCGCGCCGCGGATCACGGCGCTGGATTTCGACGCCGAGGGCGGGGCGGTGGTCTCCGGGCTCGCGCCGTCGGACACGCCGATCACCGTCAGCGTCGACGACCGGCAGATGGGCGAGGGGCGCAGCGACGCGGCCGGCCGCTTCAGCATCGTGCTGAGCCAGCCGCTGAGCGCGGGCCAGCACCGCCTGCAGATCTCCGGCGAGTCCTGGGACGCCTCGGCGAACTACAACGTCACCCCCGCCGGGCCGGTGGCTGGCGCGCCCTATCACGGCCGGGTGGAGGGCGAGGACGTGCGGGTGGACTGGATCACGCCGGGCGGCGGGCTGCAGACCACCCTCGTGCGCAACTGAGGCGGAGCAGGACTTGGCCCATTTCCACGCCGCCCACGGCCGGGCGATGTCGACGCCCGGCATGGTCTCGCCGGCCTCGGTGAAGTTCGACTTCTGGACCTCGATGGCCGACCTGTGGCGGCTGGTGATGCGCTCGGGCGCGCCGCAACTGCGCGCGCGGCTGGGCCTGGCGATCGGCCTGGTGGTGGCGGGCAAGCTGGCCGGGGTGGCCGCGCCGGTGATGCTGGGCGACGCCATCAACACCCTGGAGCCGGCGGTGAAGAGCGCGGCCGGGATCGGCGCGGGCTTCATCGGCCTGGCCCTGGCCTTCGCCGGCCTGCGGTTCGTGGCGGCCTGCGCCCCGTTCGCCCGGGACGCGGTGTTCAACGCGGTCTCGCAGGCGACCCTGGCGCGGGCGGCGGTGGAGGCGTTCGACCACACCCTGGCGCTGTCGCTGGACTTCCACCAGGGTAAGCAGACCGGCACGCTGGCGCGCGTGATCGACCGGGGCGCGCGCTCCACCGATTTCCTGATCCGCAGCGTCGCCTTCAACCTGGGCCCCACGGCGGTGGAGCTGGTCATGGCCATGGCGGTGATGACCCTGAAGCTCGACTGGCGCTTCGCGCTCGCCGCCTTCCTGACCATCGTGGTCTACACGGTCGTCACCTTCCGCATCACCGATTGGCGGCTTTCGCACCGGCGCGAACTGAACGAGACCGACTCCCACGCCGCCGGCCTGTCGGTGGACGCGCTGATGAACTACGAGGCGGTGAAGACCTTCGGCGCGGAGGCACGCACGGTGAAGGCCTACGCCGACGCCATGGCCCGCTTCGTGCGGGCGGCGGTGAAGTCGAACACCTCGCTGTCGCTCCTGAACTCGGTGCAGTCGCTGGTGCTGAACATCGGCCTGGCGCTGATGGCGGTGATGGCCGGGCTGGAGGTGATGGACGGGCGCATGCGCATCGGCGACGTGACGACGGCGGTGCTCTTGCTGATCGGCGTCTACGGGCCGCTGAACATGCTGGGCTTCAACTACCGCGAGATCCGCCAGGCCTTCATCGACATGGAGCAGATGGTCACGCTCACCGCCGAGCCGCCGGGCATCGTCGACGCGCCGGCCGCGCGCGACCTGCCGCCGGCGACGGGCAAGGGGGCCGAGGTGGTGTTCGACCACGTGGGCTTCCGCCACGACGCGCGCTCGACGGGCCTGGCCGACGTCAGCTTCACGGCCGCGCCGGGCTCGACGGTGGCGATCGTCGGCCCCTCGGGGGCGGGCAAGACCACGGCCGTGCGCCTGGCGCTGCGGCTGATCGATCCGCAGGAGGGGCAGGTGACGATCGACGGGGTGGACCTGCGCAAGGCGACCCAGGCCTCGCTGCGGCGGGCGGTGGCGCTGGTGCCGCAGGACGTGGCCCTGTTCAACGACAGCCTCTACGCCAACATCGCCTTCGCCCGGCCCGACGCGCCGCCGGCCGCCGTGCGCGCGGCGGCGGACGCGGCCGAGCTGGGCGGCTTCATCGACAGCCTGCCGGACGGGCTCTCCACGCGGGTGGGCGAGCGGGGGCTGAAGCTGTCGGGCGGCGAGCGCCAGCGGGTGGGCATCGCCCGCGCGCTCTTGGCCGACCCGCGCGTGCTGATCCTCGACGAAGCCACCAGCGCGCTCGACGGGCGCACGGAGGAGGCGATCCAGGCGACCCTGCGCAAGGTGCGGGGCGGGCGCACCACCCTGGTGGTGGCCCACCGGCTCTCGACCATCGTCGACGCCGACCAGATCATCGTGCTCAGGCGCGGGCGGGTGGTGGAGCAGGGGACCCACGCCGAGCTCCTGGAGAAGGCCGGGGAATACGCGGCGCTGTGGCGGCGGCAGACGCGGGAAAGCTGAGGTCTGTTCAGCCGCCGCGACGTCCTGCGGGTACTTCGGTGACAGCTTATTCCTGTCCCGATCCTCGGACCGTCTTCGCCCGGCTGGTCCGGGCGATCCAAGCGGCCGCTCGGCTTGGGTCCCCCGGATCGGCCTTCGCCCGACCGGAGGATGACGGCTGCAGAGACGATCGCGCGCTCGGGCCTGGAAATAGGATTGGCGGCGATGCCGGCGAACGACCCTTAGCGGACGTTTGTCAAGAGGACGTGCCTCGCGCTTGAGACGGCACAGGGAACTGCACGCCACGCGCTTCCAGCATGGCCTTCACCTTGGCGCGTTTGGGTTCAAGGTCAGGCCGAATGGCACGGACTTGAACGTGCGCCCCTAAATTCGATAAATCGTAATTATAACCGCGGTCCAACAGTTCTGCGAGCTTGTCGTACTGTGCCATATCCGCCGCAAATATAGAGATGGTATTGTATGTCCCGTAAACGCGATTGATGTCCGCGCCCGCTTCCAGGATCGCATAATAATTCGCCCACTTGTCGTCGTGAATGCCCATGGACATTGCCGACATAAGGGCGCTCCTTTCGCTTTCTTTTGATCCAGCGTTGGGATCGCCACCGTGATTCAAAAGCGCCTTCAGTATCTCCACAGGTTCTTGCGCCGCGGCATAGACCACAGAAAAATCGCCACCCAGCAATTGGTTGGGATTGGCGCCGCCATCCAACAGCGCCTCTACGCCGCGCAAATTTCGGCAACGTATCGCCCAGAGCAGCGGAACAGCTCTTTCGTTGCCCACCGCGTTGGGGTTGGCGCCGGCCGCGATCTGACGGGCCACGGTCTTCTCGTCCCCTGAACAAGCAGCCTTTGCCAGGGCCGCCACCTTGGGATCAGGGAACAGTTCGCTGGCGGATCTACCGTTGATTTTGCGTTCCATAGATGCCGCAGGCTGTGTGCAACCCACAATCACCGAGGCGGCCACGACGGATAGGATGACGACTATGCGTTTCATGGGACCGTTAAGCATTCTCAATGCGAGACTAGGCTGCTCTCAGCGGGATGATCAATATCGGCCCACTACCCTTGGCCGACACTTGGGACGCGCGGTGTCCGGCCCGGCGGCTGACGCGCCTTTAGCGCCCGCCGCCGCGCCTATTCCGCCGCCTTGCCGAAGTCGCCGCCCACGACCGGCGCGCCCTTGGCCCGGCGGGGCGGGAAGAGCCGCCGCCAGAGCTTGCCGAAGCGCTCGGAGTAGACCTTGGGCGCGGCGAGGAGCACCGGGGTGAGCAGGAGGGTGAGGAGGGTGGCGAAGGACAGGCCCCAGACCACCGCGCCGGAGAGCTGCACCCACCATTCGGAGCCCGGCGCCTTGTACTCGATGTGCGCGTTGCGGAAGTTCGGGTGGATCTGGAACATCAAGGGCAGGAGGCCGACCACCGTGACCAGGGTGGTCAGCATCACCGGGCGGAACCGCTGGACGGCCGCGCGCATGGCCGCCTCGTCGGCGGCGTAGCCCTGGTGGCGGAGCTGGTAGAAGGTGTCGACCAGCACGATGTTGTGGCCCACCACCACCCCGGCCAGGGCGACGACGCCGGTGCCGAGCATGATGATCGAGACGTAGTCGAAGGTGTGAGCGAGGTTCACCTCGACGCCGAGCAGCACGCCGACGGTGGAGAGGATCACCGCCGATAGGGTGACGAACACCCCGTAGAAGCTGTTGAACTGCCAGAGCAGGATCAACATCATCAGGAACAGCGAGGCGGCCATGGCCGTGACGAAGAAGGCGGCGGCCTTCTGGCCCTCCTCGTCGGCGCCGGTGAATTTCCAGGTCACGGCGGGGTCGATGTCGGCCTTCTCCAGCCAGGGGCGGAGCTGGGCGATCTTCTGGTTGGCGGCCACGCCCTCGACGGTGTTGGCCTGGATCAGCACCAGGCGCTGGGAGTTGCGGCGCTGGATGGTCGAGACCTGCTGGGCGGGCACGCGCTGGACGAAATAGCTGGCCGGCACGGGGCCGAGGGCGGTGGGCACCTTCAGGCTCTCGAAGGCCGAGATGTTGCGCGCCTCGGGCGGGAAGCGCATGCGGATGTCGACCTCGTCGTCGGCGTCGTCGGGGCGGAAGCGGCCGACCAGCACGCCGTTGGTGACGAACTGGATCGCCTGGCCCACCGACAGGACGTCGGCGCCGTAGCGGCCGGCGGCCACGCGGTCGACGGTGAAGTTCCACTCGATGCCCGGCGAGGTGCGGTTGTCCTCCAGCTCGATGAGCTGGGGATCGGCGGCGAGCTTGGCCTTGACCATGTCGGCGGCCTTGTTCAGTGCGACCGGATCGTGGCTGAGGAGCTGGACCTGCACGTCCTTGCCGGTGGGCGGGCCGCCCTGGGGCTCGCGCACCTCGATCTCCATGCCCGGCATGTGGCCGACCCGGTGGCGGATCTCGTCGGCGATGTCCTTGCCGCGCAGCCCCAGGACCAGTCGCTCCTCGTAGGGCTCGAACTGCATCTGGATGCGGCCGATGGTGTCGTTGGGCGCGGCGTTGGGCCCGCCGCCGCTGTCGCCCGAGCCCGAGCGCACGTACATCGACTTGACGCCCTTGATCCCCTGCAGCCGGCCCTCGACCTGGCGCACCAGCACGTCCTGGGCCTCGGGCGAGAGGTTGCCGCGGGCCTTGACGTAGACCCGCACCCATTCGGGGTCCTGGCGCAGGAAGAACTCGGTGGGCCGGCCGTGGCCGAACAGCACGACGATCGTCACCACCACCGCCAGGCCGGCGGCCAGGGTGCGGGTGGGGTGGCGTCCCATGACGTCGATCGCGCGGGCGTAGCGGCCCATGAAACCGCTCATCTGGCGCGGATCGCCGTGCTCGGACTTCTCGATCTCGGCCAGGTGCTCGGCGTCGACGGCGGCGGCGCGGCCGAACACCGAGCCGAGGGCCGGGGTGAAGATCAGCGCGACGAAGATCGACGCGCCCAGCACGAAGAACAGGGTCAGCGGCAGGAAGCTCATGAACTTGCCGGCCACCGAGTTCCAGAACATGAACGGCAGGAAGGCGCAGAGCGTGGTCAGGGTGCCGTTGACCACCGGCCAGAACATGCGCTTGCCGGCCGCGGCGAACGCCTCCTCCTTGGTCAGGCCCTCGGCCATCTTGCGGTCGGCGTACTCGACCACGACGATGCCGCCGTCCACCAGGATGCCGACCGCCAGCACCAGGCCGAACATGACCATCTGGTTGAGGGTGACACCCATGGCGTTGAGCATCAGGAAGGCCAGCATGAAGCAGGCCGGGATCGCCGCGCCGACCATCAGCCCCTGGCGCACGCCCAGGCTGGCGATGATGATCACCATGACCAGGATGGTGGCGCTGATCAGCCCCGATTCCAGCACCACCAGGGTGCGGCCGATGAAGTCGCTCTCATCGTAGGTGTAGTCGACCTTGATGGTGTCGGGCCAACGCTTGGACTCCTCGGCGACGACCTGGCGCACCTCCTTGACCGTCTCCAGGATGTTGGCGCCGCTGCGCTTGGCCACCTCCAGCGAGAACGCCCGCTGGCCGTTGAAGCGAGTGATGTAGGTGGGCTCCTTGAAGGTGCGGCGCACGTCGCCGATGTCGCCGACGGTGATCACCCGGTCGCCGCTCTTCTTGATCGGCAGGGCCAGGATGTCCTTCGGCTCCTCGATGACGCCGGGCACCTTGACCGCGAAGCGGCCCTGGCCGGAACGCAGGTCGCCGGCCGGCACGAGCTGGTTGTTGCGGCTGATCACCTGGGCGAGCTCGCCGGTGGTGACGTTGTAGGATTCCATCCGCACCGGATCGACGGTGACCTCGAGCAGCTCATCGCGGGCGCCGTTGAGATAGACCTCCAGCACGCCGGGGGTGGCCTCCAGCCGCTCCTGCAGGCGGCGGGCGACGCGGTACATCTCCCGCTCGGGCGCGGCGCCGGACAGCACGACGCCGATGACCGGGTCGCCGCTGGTGTTGGCCTCCTGGATGATCGGCGGCAGGGCGTCGGGCGGGAACTTGCCGCGGGCCTGGTCGACCTTGGCCCGCACGTCCTCCAGGGCCTTTTCCTTGTTGAAGTCGGCCTCGAACTCCAGGGTCACCACCGCCGAACCCTGGTGGGCGACGGCGTTCATCTCCTTGATGCCCTCGATGCTCTGGAGGGCCACCTCCAGGGGCTTGATCAAGAGCCGCTCGCCGTCCTCGGGGCTGACGCCGGGGTAGGGGACGACCACGGAGATGTAGGGGATGTCGATGTTCGGCTGGGATTCCCGGGGCATGCCGAGGTAGGCCAGCACGCCGAACAGGCTGGCGATCAGGGCGACGCCGAGCACGACCTTGCGCCGTTTGATCGCGCCGTCGATCAAGGATCCGATCATGCCAGCCTCCCAGGGGCCGCGCGGGGTTCATCCGCCCGCCGCGCGCCCGCAATCGCTTCAACCAGGCCGCCGCCGCGTCAGTTCGCTGCGGCCACCCGAACCCTCTGGCCCTCGCCCACGTAGGACTGGCCGACCGTGATGACCCGCGTGGGGCCGTGCAGGCCGCGCACCCAGATGCCCTCGGGCGTCTCCTCCAGCACCGTCACCGGGGCGAAGCCCACCGTCTGGTCGGCCTTGACGAAGCGCACGCCCTGGCGGCCGGCGGCGTCCAGCACCAGGGCCGAGACCGGCACCAGATGCGCCGGGCCGACGCCGGCGCGGATGCGGATCTCGGCCGACAGGCCCGAACGCGCGGTCAGGCGCGGGTTCTGAGCGATCACCTCGACGTGGTAGGTGCGCGTCTGGGCGTCGGCGTCGCGGGCGGCGTAGCGCACCTTGCCGGAGAGCTTCTCGCCGGAGACCAGGGTGGCGACGGCCGGCGCGCCGACGGCGAACTGGCCGGCCTCGGTCTCGGGCACGTCGCCGACGATCAGGATCGGGTCGAGTTCGATCACCGTGCCGCAGGTCTGGCCGGGGCTGAGGTAGGAGCCGACCTCGACGTTGCGGTTGGTGAAGACCCCGTCGAACGGGGCGCGGATGTTCACCTGGTCAAGGGCGATCTCGGCCTGGCGCACGGCGGCGGAGGCCGAATCCAGGCTCGCCTGGCTCTGCAGCACCTGGGTCTGGGAGCGATAGCCCTTCTTGGCGAGCTCGACGGTGGCCTGCTGGGTCAGCTCGCGCGAGCGCAGATCGGCCTTGGCCTGGTCGAGGGTGGCCTGGCGGGCGTTGACCTCCAGCCGGCACAGGGTCGCGCCCTTGCGCACGAAGGCGCCCTCGACCGCCGGGGTCGCGGCGACCACGCCGGCGGTCTCGGAAGCGACGGCGACGGTGCGGGCGGACTCGGTGCGCCCGCGCAGCACCACGTCGTACTCGTGAGCCACCTCGGGCGTCAGCTTCGCCTGGACGGTGGTCGCCTGGGGCGCGGACTTGGCCGCGGCGCGCGCCTCCTTCGGCCGGGCCGCGCCGAACAGCGCGCCGATGATGAAGAACAGCGCGACCGCGCCGATCAGGCCGATGGCGACGACGGTTGACGACTTGAGCCGCATGATCCCCCGATCCTGACGCGGGCCGGCCGCAGCCCGCCTGACGCGCTCCATCCCCCCGACAATTTTGGAACACCGGTTCTGGTGGCGCGGGCCCTCCAGGGCAAATGAAATCGCGGACAGGAAGCCGATCGCGCGCAAGTTGCGCCCATCGGGCCGCACAGGCGGAAAGAGGCTTGCGCCGGCGCGCGGACATGCCCAAGTGCGCGCGCAAGGAGGCCGCCACCGATGAAATACCTGCACACCATGGTCCGCGTCGCCGATCTCGACGCCTCGCTCGACTTCTATTGCAACAAGCTGGGGCTGCGCGAAGTGCGCCGGTTCGACAATCCGGGCGGACGCTTCACCCTGGTGTTCCTGTGCGCCCCCGAGGACGTCGGGCGCGCCGCCGAGGACATGGCGCCCCTGGTGGAGCTCACCTTCAACTGGGATCCGGAGGCCTACGGCGGCGGCCGCAACTTCGGCCACCTGGCCTATGCGGTGGACGACATCTACGAGACCTGCCAGCGGCTGATGGACGGCGGGGTGACGATCAACCGGCCGCCGCGCGACGGGCACATGGCGTTCGTGCGCTCGCCGGACGGCATCTCCATCGAGCTGCTGCAGGCCGGCGAGTCCAAGGCGCCGGCCGAACCCTGGGCCTCGATGCCCAACGTCGGCGTCTGGTAGGCCGCCGGCCCCGGAAAGCCTTGTGAGCGGGGACTGACGGCGCCAGTCTTCGCCCATGACCTCGACCGGGACCACGCGTCGAGGCGCCGCCGAGCGCAATCGGCCGCCGTTCTGGCGCCTGCTGCTCATTGCGCTGGGCCTCGCCGCGGCTGCTGCGGCGGCCGCGCAGGCGCGCGGCCGCGAGGCGGTGGTGCTGCGGCTGGACGGGGCGATCGGGCCCGCCAGCGCCGACTATGTCGTCAAGGGACTGGAGAAGGCCGCAGACCAGGGGGCGGCCGTGGTGGTGCTGGAGATGGACACGCCCGGCGGGCTGGACGTCTCCATGCGCCAGATCATCCGCGCGATCATCTCCTCGCCGGTGCCGGTGGCGGCCTATGTGGCGCCCGGCGGGGCGCGGGCGGCGAGCGCCGGAACCTACATCCTCTACGCCAGCCACATCGCCGCCATGGCGCCGGGCACCAACCTTGGCGCGGCCACGCCCGTGCAGATCGGCGGCCTGCCTGGGCTGACGCCGGGCGCGCAGCCCGAGCCCGCCGCCGAGCCGGCCCAGCCGGGGGAAGGGCAGGCGGGCGCCGAGCCGCGCGCGCCGCCGGCCGACGCCATGGAGGCCAAGATCACCAACGACGCGGCGGCCTATATCCGCGCGCTGGCGGGCCTGCGCGGGCGCAACGCCGACTGGGCCGAGCGGGCGGTGCGCGAGGCCGCGAGCCTGGACGCCGAGGCCGCGCTGAAGGCGCATGTGGTCGACTTTGTCGCCAGCGACGTCGGCGACCTCCTGGCCCAGGCCGACGGGCGCACGGTGAGCGTGCAGGGCGCGCCGCGGGTGCTGCACACCAGGGGGCTTTCCGTCGAGACCCGGGCGCCGGACTGGCGCCACGGCCTGCTGGCGGCGATCGCCAATCCGAACGTCGCGCTGATCCTGATGATGGTCGGGGTCTATGGCCTGCTCTTCGAGTTCCTGCATCCGGGGGCGATGGCGCCGGGGGTGATCGGGGCGATCTGCCTGATCGCGGGGCTCTACGCCCTGGCCATGCTGCCGGTGAACTACGCCGGCCTGGGGCTGGTGGTGCTGGGGCTGGCGCTGATGGTCGCCGAGGCCTTCGTGCCCTCGTTCGGCGCCCTGGGCGTGGGCGGGATCGCCGCCTTCGTGCTGGGCGCCCTGATCCTGTTCGACACCGGCGCGCCGGAGTTCCGCGTCTCGGTGGCGCTGATCGCCGGCCTGGCCGCCGCCAGCCTGGGCTTCATCCTGTTCGTCGCGCGCCTGGCGATCGGCGCGCATCGGCGCAAGGTGGTCTCCGGGCCCGAGGAGATGATCGGCTGTCCGGGCGTGGTGCAGGACTGGAACGGTCTGGAAGGCCACGTGTTCGCCCATGGCGAACGCTGGCGCGCGACGGCCGAGCGGCCCCTCAAGACGGGGGACAAGGTGCGCGCCCGGGCCCTGAACGGGCTGACCCTCACCGTCGCCCCGCAGGACTAGCCGTCAGGAGACGCCGATGCTGACCGACCTCGCCTTCTACATGCCGATCCTCGTCGTCGCGCTGGTGATCCTGGCCGCGGCGATCAAGATCCTGCGCGAGTACGAGCGGGGGGTGGTGTTCACCCTCGGCCGCTTCACCGGCGTGAAGGGGCCGGGGCTGATGCTGCTGGTGCCGCTCGCCCAGCAGATGGTGAAGGTGGACCTGCGCACCATCGTGCTGGACGTGCCCAGCCAGGACGTGATCTCGCACGACAACGTCTCGGTGCAGGTGAACGCTGTGCTCTATTTCCGCGTGGTCGACCCGGAGAAGGCGACGATCCAGGTGGAGAACTACCTGCAGGCCACCAGCCAGCTCGCCCAGACGACGCTGCGCTCGGTGCTGGGCAAGCACGAGCTGGACGAGATGCTGGCCGAGCGGGACAAGCTGAACGCCGACATCCAGGAAATCCTCGACGCCCAGACCGACGCCTGGGGGATCAAGGTGGCCAACGTCGAGATCAAGCACGTGGACATCGACGAGAGCATGGTGCGGATGATCGCGCGCCAGGCCGAGGCCGAGCGCGAGCGGCGGGCCAAGGTGATCACAGCCGAGGGCGAGCAGCAGGCCGCCCAGAAGCTGCACGAGGCCGCCGTGGTGCTGGCCAAGCAGCCCGAGGCGATGCAGTTGCGCTACCTCGGCGCGCTGCAGGCGATCGCCACCGACCGCACCAGCACCATCGTCTTCCCGTTCCCGCTGGAGGCGGGCGAGGTGCTGTCGGCCATGCGGGCGGCGCGCAAGGACGGCTAGGCGCAGGTCAGACCTGGCGCAGCCAGACCTCGCCGATGGAGTGGTCGGCGCGCTTGCGCAGCACCACGTTGGCGCGCTCGCGGGTGGGTAGGATGTTCTGCAAGAGGTTGGGGCGGTTGATGTCGCGCCAGATGCGCCGGCCGGCCTCGGGCGCCTCGGTCGGGTCGAGGTTGCGCATGTGGTGGAAGTAGGATTCGCCCTGGCGGAACACCGTGCGCTGCAGGAGCACGAAGCGCTCGACGTACCAGCGCTCGATGTCGGCCTCGTCGGCGTCGAGGTAGAGCGAGAAGTCGAAGAAGTCGGAGACGATGGCCGAGGGCGGCCGATCCACGCCGACGCCGGTCTGCAGAACGTTCAGCCCCTCGAAGATCAGGACGTCGGGATGCTCGACGACCTGCCGCTCGTCGGGGACGATGTCGTAGGTGACGTGGGAATAGACCGGCGCCTCGACGTGGCCGGCGCCGGCCTTCACATCGGACAGGAAATCGACCATGCGGCGCAGGTCGTAGCTCTCCGGGAAGCCCTTGCGCTGCATCAGGCCGCGCGCCTCCAGGTCGGCGTTGGGGAAGAGGAAGCCGTCGGTGGTGACCAGCTCGACGCGCGGATGCTCGGGCCAGCGCGCCATCAGCGCCCGCAGGATGCGCGCCAGGGTGCTCTTGCCCACCGCCACGCTGCCGGCGATGGCGATGACATAGGGACCGCTGGCGGCGGGCCGGCCAAGGAAGGCGTCCTTGACGCCGACGAGGCTGCGGGCGGCGGCGACGTGCAGGTTCAACAGGCGCGACAGCGGCAGGTGGATGTCGACCACATCCTCCAGCGAGACCTTGTCGTTGACGCCGCGCAGGCTGGCCAGGTCCTCTTCCGACAGGGTGAGCGGCGTGGCGGCGCGAAGCCGGGCCCAGGCTTCCCGGTCGAAGGTGAGATAGGCGTCGGCGTGCATGCTGGGCCTCCCTGCCGCCCTGGCGCGGGCCGCCGCGACCGACCTGCCACAGAGCTGGGCGGGGCGCCAGATTGCGTTACGTCAACGCGGCCGGCCGGGGCGGCGGCGAAAAGACTTGCGATCGGGCTGTTCAAGCGCCGACTTTAGGCGGGCGCGGGCCGGACGGCCCAGGCCGGGGAGGCAAGGCACATGGATCATCCCGCACCCTCGTCGAACGGACCCGGCCGCCCGGCAGTGGCCCGCGCGTCGCTGGGCGTGATCCTGACGCTGGTCGGCTCGCTGACGCTGTGCCTGCTGGTGTGGATGTCCAACAGCGGCGCGGCGCTGGCGCAGAAGCTGATGTTCGCCATGGGCCTGGCCCTGACCAGCCTGGTGTCGGCTACGGCCCAGGCGCTGGTCTTCGCCGGGCTCTGGCTGCTCTGGCGGGCGGTGCATCACCGCGAGCAGGACTAGGCGCGCGCGGGGCGGGCGAGGCGGCGGCGGACTGTCTCGTCGATCAGCTTGAACGCCAGCCAGCCGACGAAGAGGGCCGGCACGATCGCCGCGAACAGGATGTTGTGGCCCAGCAGCGACGGGCGTCGTGCGCGGACGATGTCGCCGACCATCTCCAGCAGCGGCCCGTGCGTCGCATAGAGCGGATAGGAGATCTCCCCCAGCAGGATCGCCAGGCGCGGCGGCTCGCCGGTGGCGGAGGCTCCCGCGAGCAGGACGAACGGCATGACCATGGCGATGACGAAGACGTCCCACCAGGCGATGGGCAGCCGTACGGCGAGCGCGGCGACGAGCATGACGGGCGAGAGCAGGGCGACCAGCCTGGGCAGGCGCCAGCGGGGCTCGAGCCTGTAGGCGAGGCACCCCACGGTGAAGCCGAACAGCACCCTGGCCAGGCCGCCGACGAAGGACGGCCATTCCCATCCGATGTCGGCTGAGCCGTAGCGCATGACGCAGGCGGCCAGGGCGACGAACGCTCCAGCGCAGAAGACCGCCAGCCATCGCGTGGGCAGCCGGACGAGGCAGCTCGCCCAGAACGCGTTGGCGATGAATTCGAGGAAGAGCGACCAGAGCGGGCTGTCGCCCACGAACAGCTTCCACTCGGTGTTCCGGCTGCGCCAGAAGACCGGCAGCAGGAGGAGATTCAGGGCGACGCCCAGGACGACGAGACCCGTCGGGTCGCTTGCGCCCGGGTTCAGCTTGGAGTGGACGAACAGGTAGAGCGCGCCGATGAGGACGCCGGCCGCCGAAATCGGCACCAGCCGCGCGGCCCGGCGCGCCAGGAACGCGGGCAGGGCGGTCTCGCCGAGCAGCTTCCGCTCATAGGCGTGCGAGAGGACGAACCCGCTGAGCATGAAAAAGAAGTCCACGGCCAGGTAGCCGCGGGGGAAGATGTTCCCGCACTGCAGGATCGTATGGCAGTGATAGAGCACCACCGAGACGGCGGCGACGCCGCGAAGGGCGTCCAGCGTGGCGTAGCGGCGCCGGTTCAACCGCGCCTCCCGAGCTCGCGGAAGGCCGCGACGAGGTGGTCGAACGCGGCGCGCACGCGCGGGACGTTGCGCAGGTCCTCGTGGGTCACGATCCAGGTGTCGAGCTCGCCGACGGCGAGGTCGGGCAGGACCGGCTCGAGCCGCGGGTCGGCGAGGCCGGCGGGCCGCTGAATGGCGGCGATCCCGAGGCCCGCCCGCGCGGCGGCGAGCTGGGCCGGGTGGCTGTCGGTGCGCACGACGAACCGTTCGCGGCCGACGCCCGGGAAGAAACGGGCGGCGAAGGCCAGGTCGGCCCGGGCGCGGTCCGAGCCGATCAGGTCGTGGGCGGCCAGGTCCTCCAGCGTCGCGGGCCGGCCGCGCCGGGCCAGATAGTCGCGGCTGGCGAACAGGCCGAGGGGAATGGCCGGCGCCTTGCGCGCCACCAGGGCCTCCTGGGCCGGCGGGTGCATGCGCACGGCCACGTCGACCTCCTGCTCCAGCAGGTTGGCCGACTCGTTGCTCAGCACGACCTCGACGATCAGGCGGGGATGACGCTCGCGCAGCGCGGCGAGCATGGGCGGCAGCACCTCGACGCCGACGAACTCGGAGACGCTCATGCGCACGACGCCGGCGACCTCGCCCGGCGCGGCCGAGGCGGCGCGCACGAAGGCTTCGGAGGCGCGCGCCATCGCCCGGGCCGAGGCGCCGAGCGCGCGGGCCTGGTCTGTGGGCGTCAGGCCCCTGACCGAGCGGGTGAAGAGCGCTGTGCCGAGGGCGGTCTCCAGCGACGCGATGCGGGCGCGGATGGTCGGCTGGGCCACGCCCATGCGCCGGGCCGCGCCCGACAGGCTGCCTTCCTCCAGCACGGCGAGGAAGGCGCGCTGGTCGTCCCAGTCGATCCGATCGCTCATAAATTTCGTACTAGCTGCTGAACCCTCTTCGACAATTCCTTTCAGGGCTCGCGCCGTCCACCCTTTTCGCAATGGATCGAAAGGAGATCGGACATGAGAGAGGCGAAGACGGCGCTGGTGCTGGGCGCGACCGGCGGGATCGGCGGCGAGACGGCCAGGGCCCTGCTGCGGCGCGGCTGGAAGGTGACGGCCATGGCGCGCAAGCCCGAGGCGCGGCGCCTGCGGGCGGGCGACCCGCTGGCCGGCGCGACCTGGGTGAAGGGCGATGCGATGAACGCCGCCGACGTGCGGCGCGCGGCCGAGGGCGCGCAGGTGATCGTCCACGGCGTCAATCCGCCCAGCTATCACAACTGGGGCGGGCTGGTGCTGCCGATGATCGACAACACCATCGCCGCGGCCAAGGCGGCCGGCGCGCGGGTGGTGCTGCCCGGCACGATCTACAACTACGGGCCGGACGCCTTTCCCGACCTGAAGGAGGACTCGCCGCAGGATCCTGTGTCGGAGAAGGGCCGCATCCGCATGGAGCTGGAGCGGCGGCTGGAGGCGGGCGCCCGCGAGGGCGCGCCGGCGCTGATCGTGCGCTTCGGCGACTTCTTCGGCGCGGAGGCCGGCAACAGTTGGCTGAGCCAGGGCATGGTCGCGCCGGGCAAGCGGCTGGGCGCCATCAGCTATCCGGGCGATCCGGGCGTCGGACACGCCTGGGCCTATCTGCCGGACGCGGCCGAGGCGATCGCGCGCCTGCTGGACCGGATGGATGAGCTGGAGCCGTTCGCCAGGTTCCACTTCGCCGGGCATTGGGACGCCGACGGAACGGCGCTGACGCAGGCCATCGCCCATGCGGTGGGCCGGCCGGCGACGAAGGTGAGGGCGATCCCCTGGCCGCTGATCGGCTTGGCCGGCCCGTTCCAGGAGACCCTGCGGGAGCTCTACAAGATGCGCTACCTGTGGAAGACGCCGATCCGGCTCGACAACGAACGGCTGGTCGGCTTCCTCGGCGAGGAGCCGCACACGCCGCTGCCGCAGGCCGTGCGCGCGACGCTGCAAGGGCTGCGCGTGAGCTGAAGGCAAGACCGGCGATGTGGGGGGCGTGAAGCGCGCGGACGCCGTCCGCGCGTCTTCCGAATGGCTCCCCGGGCAGGACTCGAACCTGCGACCCGGCGGTTAACAGCCGCCTGCTCTACCAACTGAGCTACCGAGGATCACCGTCGGAGGCCGGGCGTATACTGCGCGTCGGGCGGGCGCGCAACCCGCCGTGCACGGCCTTTTGTCGCGTCGGCGCCGATGGGCGGCCTAGAAGCCGGCTTCCTTGCCGTTGGGGCGGCCGTCGACGATCTGGTCCAGATATTCGCTGAGGCCGTAGCCGACCTGATCGCCGCAGCGGTACTCGGTCATGCCCTCGGTGATGCGGGTGTTGAGCTCGGTCCCGTCCGGCGCGGTGCGGCGGTTGCGCAGGGGAATCAGCGACAGCACCCGGCCGGTGACCTCGTAGCGCTTGCCGCCCTCGGTCGCGATCTTGGCGCGCAGGGCGGTCTGGTAGCCGGCCTCGTCCCAGTCGCTGTCGATCCGGCACTCGGTGATCAGGTCGTAGACGCCGTCGCGGAACACCATGCCGCCCTCGCGCACGCCGCCTTTGCCGTCGCCGATGGTGGACAGCATCATGCCGAAGTCGCGGCCGAAGTTCATCGGGCACCAGCGGTACCATTCGATGGCCTGCCAGTGGCGCGGGCCCCAGGACTTGTCGCGCAGGCCGAAGCCGGAGATCTCGAATCGCTCGTCGCCGACGGTGAAGACCCCGCTGGCCGCGCAGTGCTGCTCGTAATGGGCCTTGGCGAAGGACTTCTCCGGGTCGATCTCCAGGGACGAGCCGTCGGCCTTCACCGTCTCGCCGCCGTACATGGGCGAGACGCCCTCGTAGTCGAACGCGAAGCTGCAGGGCACGCTGGGATTGTCGCGGTAGGCGGCCTTGGGATCGGCCATCTGCGCCGGCTCCTTCAGCAGCAGCGCCTTGCCCGAGAAGCTCGCCCTGAGTCGCTTGAAGGGCTCGACCACCTCGACCTTCAGGCCCCCGGCGTTCATCTCGCGATTGTGCTCGATCTTGGGGCGGCCGAACATGAAGGCGATGCGCCCATCCGGCAGGTAGAGGCAGACGCTGACCTCGGCGTAGCCCTCGTTGGGCCGGTTGCCGATGCGGAACCAGCCGCCCGTCTTCTTCTTCGGGTCGAAGACGTTGAAGTACATGCTTTCGTTGTAGTTCTTCGCCTCGCCCGGATCGTGCGGAAACTCGTCCTGCGGCTCCAGGCGCGTCTTGAAGCCCGCTTTCGCCTTGGCCATCGCGCGTCTCCCTTGCTCTTGCTTGGAAGAAGGGTAGGGCGCTTGACGCCGGGGCCGACAAGCCCGGCGGGGCGGGAAAAAAAGAGCCCGGCCGAAGCCGGGCTTATCAAAGTCGGTGATGGTGGGGTGTCTTCGGAAGAAGACAAGGCGAGCCTCGCGCCACATGGTTAACGAGCTGTTAATCGCGTCTCGCGGCCCGACGAAGATTTTACGAAACCTCGGCTAGCGGCGGACCGCGTCGGTGCAGCGCTCGCGGGCGACGGCGAGGATCTCGTCGGCCAGCGGGCTGTCGTCGGACAGGGCGCGCGACAGCGCCATCGCCCCGGCCATGCGGGTGAAGAGGTCGATGGCGGCGGCCCGCCCGTCGTCGTCCCGCGGCAGCCTCTCGGCCAGGGACTGGAGTATCCGCTCAAGGCCCTCGGCGAACACCTGCTTGACCGCCTGCGGCTGGCGCGCGGTGTCGCCGCCCAGGGCCGCGGCCGGGCAGGCGCGGCCGGGGGCGCGGCGGGCGGCCTCGGAAAGGTAGCCGGCGATCAGGGTTTCCAGGTCGCCGGCCCTGGCGCGCTCGGCGTCCATCTGGCGGAAGGCCGCGTCCAGCGCCTCGGCGGCCAGGGCGTCTTTCGACGAGAAGTGATTGTAGAAGCCGCCGTGGGTGAAGCCGGCGGCCTTCATCAGCTCGCCCACGGCCACGCCGTCGAAACCGCGCTCGCGGAACAGACGGGAGGCCGCGGCCACCACCTTGTCCCGGTTCTCCTGCGCCTGGGCCCGGCTGATCCGCATGGCGACCTCATTTGCTGATGATCATCATCAATAACGCGTGATCGCGCGGCGCGCAACGGCTGGGGCGGCTTGACCGGCGCTTTTCGATGATGATCGTCATCATTGTGTAGCGGCCGGGCGGATCCGGCCGCGCTGACGGGAGAGGCTCATGCCGCTTTGGAAAATCTATCACCCGCCGGGGGCGTTCAGCCTGGAGGACAAGAAGGGGCTGTCGGCCGACATCACCGCCCTCTACCGGCGCCTGCCGAGGTTCTATGTGGGCGTGGTGTTCCACGCCGTGGAGCCGCAGGACTTCTGGGTGGGAGGCGAGGCGCGGGACAACTTCGTGCGCATCTGGATCGACCACATCGCCCGCACCATGCCGACGCCGGAAATCCGGGCGATGGCGATCAGGGCCTTCGACGGGGCGCTCAGGCCCTACATCGCCGACAAGGGCCTGGACTGGGAGTTCCACATCGACGAGACGCCGTTCGACCTGTGGTCGATCCAGGGACTGCGGCCGCCGCCGCCCGAATCGGAGGCGGAGAAGCGTTGGATCGCCGAGAACCGGCCGAGCGCCTACGAGGTCTAGGGGCGCAGGCGGGGGGGCGCGAAGGCCGCCCCCCGGCCGGGCCTCAGCCGTGCCGCGCCGGGATCGGCTGGGTGTATTCGCCGCCGCCGGCCTCGGCGTCGGCGAACGCCTTCTTGCGCGGGCCCAGGTAGCCGAACAGGTAGGCGGCCACCTTGCGCATCTGGATCTCCTCGGAGCCCTCGGTGATGCGGTAGCGGCGGTGGTGGCGGTAGATGTGCTCGAAGGGCTTGTGGCGCGAGTAGCCGATGCCGCCGTGCACCTGCATGGCCCGGTCGGCGGCCTCGCACACCAGGCGGTTAGCCCAGTAGTTGCACATGGAGACCTTGTCGGAGATCTCCTTCTCGATCTGCTTGTGCTCCATGCGGTCCATCTGCCAGGCGGTCTTGCGGATCAGAAGGCGCAGCATCTCGGCCTGGGTGGAAAGCTCGACCAGCGGCCACTGGATCGCCTGGTTCTCCGACAGCGCCTTGCCGAAGGGTTTGCGGGCGCGGGCGTACTTGACGCTCTCCTCGATGCAGAAGACCGCCGCGCCCAGGGAGGAGGCGGCCTGACGGATGCGGTTCTGGTGCACGAAGCTCTGGCCGATGCCCAGGCCCCGGTCGATCTGGCCCCAGTAGCTGTCCTCCGGCACCCAGACGTTCGTGAAGCTCACCCGCGGGTGGTCGGTGGGCATGTTGAAGGTCCACAGATACTCTTCGACCTTCACGCCGGGGGTGTCGGCAGGGACGATGAAGCAGGTGATGCCGAGCGCGTCGCCGTCCTCGCCGCTGGTGCGGGCGAAGACCATGCAGTGGGTGGCCACGTGCATGCCGGTGGACCACATCTTCTCGCCGTTGATCAGCCAGCCGGGCTGGCCGTCCCTGTCCTGGCGGACGGCGCGGGTCTCCATGAAGGTGGCGTCGGAGCCGTGGTTGGGCTCGGTCAGGCCGAAGATGGTGCGCATCCTGCCCGACAGCAGCGCCTCGGAGTCGCGCTCGTACTGGGCGTTGGTGGCGAACTCCTTGAACATCAGGATGAAGGGGTTGTTGCCGACGATCGAGTGCTCGTTCTGCAGGTCGTTGAACAGGCCCAGGCCCTTGGCGGCCAGGTGTTCGCGGATCACCGCCATGTCGAGGTTCGAGCCGCCCTTGCCGCCCATCTCCTTGGGCCAGGCGTAGCGGTAGTGGCCGGCCTCGTCGGCCCGGCGGCGGGCCTCGGCCAGCAGGGCCTCCCACTCGTGGCGGGGCAGGCCGTCGCGGTCCCAGTCGGTGCGGGCCCATTCGCGGCGGTGGTCGAAGAAGCGCTCGTTGTCGTCCTGGGCCTGCAGCGGCTTGATCTCGGCCTCGATGAAGGCGTCAAGCTCGGCCAAGTAGGCCTCCAGTTCCGGCGGCAAATTGAAATCCATGGCGCGTCCTCGGCACGATCTGATTTTATGATTTCATGTAATTCGGCATTTACAGGACGGCGCAAGACCTTCCACAAGAAAGTAATATGAACGGCACGAGCTTACCCAGGGTAAGCCAATGCACGACATGGGAGGTTCACGTCGCGTAATGAACGACGTCGTTGCAGAGGGATTGGCGAGACTGGCGCCGCGCCTGGCCGGAGAGGGGGCGCGGCTGGACGGGCCGAGCCGCCTGTCGGCCGGCGCCAGCATGGAGACCTGGGCCTTCGCCTATGACGGGCCGGACGGGCGGCGCGAGCTGATCCTGCGCCGGCGGCCGGGCGGCGCGCCGGCGCAGGACGCCGACGGGCGGGCGGTTCCGCTGCGGGTGGAGGCGGCGCTGATCCAGGCGGCGGCGGCCGGCGGGGTGCCCGCGCCGCCGATCGTCCACGTCTGCGGCGAGGCCGACGGCCTGGGCGAGGCCTATGTGATGGGGCGCGTCGAGGGCGAGACCCTGGGGCGCAAGATCGTCTCCGATCCCCGCTTCGAGGCGGTGCGGCCGAAGCTGGCGCGCCAGTGCGGCCAGGTGCTGGCGCGCATCCACGCCACGACGCCGCCTGACGGCGCGGGCCTGCGCACCGCCGACGCCGTGGCCGAGCTCGACAAGTACGAGGAGATCTACCGGGCGAGCGGCGCGGAGCGGCCGATCCTGGAGCTGGCCTTCCGCCATCTGCGCCAGCGCGCGCCCGAGCCCCTGGCGCCGGTGCTGCTGCACGGCGACTTCCGGAACGGCAACCTGATGATCGACCCGCAGGCCGGGGTGGTGGCGGTGCTGGACTGGGAGCTGCCGCACCTGGGCGATCCGGCCGAGGACCTGGGCTGGCTGTGCGTGAACTCCTGGCGGTTCGGCCGGCCGGACCGGCCGGTGGGCGGCTTCGGCGACTACGCCGACCTCCTGGCCGGCTACGCGGAGGCGGGCGGGCGGCCGATCCCGCTGGAGCGCGTGCTCTACTGGCAGGCCCTCGGCTCGCTGAAGTGGGGGGTGATGTGCCTGATCATGTACATGAGCGGCGCGACCAACAAGGAAGCCGGCGTCGAGCGCGCCGTGATCGGCCGCCGCGTGAGCGAGACCGAGATCGATATCGTCAGACTGTTGGAGCGCGGCCTGTGATCACCCACCCCACCGCCGTCGAACTCGTCGACGTGGTCGCCCGCTGGATCGACGGCGTGCGGCCGAACCTGTCCGGACGGGACGCCTTCATGGCCCGGGTGGCGGTCAACGCCCTGGGCATCGTCAGCCGCGAGCTGAGGGAGGGACCGGCCGCAGAGGCCGCCGCCGTCGCGCGGCTGGCCGAGCTGCTGGGCCACGAGGGCGGCTTCGCCGAGCTGAACGCCGAGCTCTGCGGGCGGCTGCGCGCAGGCGAGATGGATGCGGCCACGCCCGGCCTCCTGGCGGCGCTGGAGGCCGGGGCGAGCGCGCAGATCGCCATCGACCAGCCGAACTATCGGCCCGAGGAATCCTGACGCCAGCGTCACCAAGGCTTGAGCAACGCCGCGTAACGCTGTCTTGTTGCGACGGGCCGGCGCCTGGCGCCGGCGGCGGAGGAACACCCATGGCTGCTAACAAGGCGCACGACGTCGCCTCGATGACCGCGATCCTCAACCGGCAGAAGGCGGCGCACCTGGCGCAGGGCGCGCCGAGCGCCGAGACGCGGATCGACCGGATCAACCGCTGCATCTCGCTGCTGATCGACAACCGGCGCGCCATCGAGGACGCGCTGAACACCGACTTCGGCTCGCGCTCGCGCGAGGCGACGGCCTTCACCGACATCGCCGGCTCCATCGGCCCGCTGAAGCACGCCCGCGAAGGCGTGCGCAAATGGATGCGGCCGGAGAAGCGCAAGACGACGCCGGCGATTCTCGGCCTGTTCGGCGCCAAGGCCGAGGTGCGCTTCCAGCCCAAGGGCGTGGTGGGGGTGATCAGCCCCTGGAACTTCCCGGTGAACCTGACCTTCGGCCCACTGGCCGGCATCCTGGCGGCGGGCAACCGGGCGATGATCAAGCCCTCGGAATACACGCCGGCCACCTCCGAGCTGATGGCCAAGATGTTCTCCGCCGCCTTCGACGAGACCGAGATCTGCGTGATCACCGGCGGGCCGGAAGTGGGCCAGGCGTTCGCCGGGCTGGCCTTCGACCACATGATCTTCACCGGCGGCACCTCGATCGCCCGCCACGTGATGCGCGCGGCGGCGGACAACCTGGTGCCGCTGACCCTGGAGCTGGGCGGCAAGAGCCCGGTGGTGATCGGCAAGTCGGCCAACATGGAGACCGCCGCGGCGCGGATCATGAACGGCAAGACCCTGAACGCGGGGCAGATCTGCCTGGCGCCGGACTATGTGCTGACGCCGAAGGAGAGCTTGGAGGGCTTCATCGGCGAGGCGCAGAAGGCCGTGACCCGGATGTTCCCGACGATCAAGGACAACCCCGACTACACCGCCATCATCGCCCAGCGGCACTACGACCGCATCAAGAGCTATGTGGACGAGGCGCGCGCCAAGGGGGCGCGGGTGATCGAGATCAAGCCCGAGAACGAGGACCTGAGCCAGCAGGAGCACCGCAAGATCGCGCCGACCCTGATCATCGATCCGAGCGACGACATGAAGGTGATGCAGGAGGAGATCTTCGGGCCGGTGCTGCCGGTGAAGACCTATTCGGGCGTGGACGAGGCGATCGGCTACATCAACGCCCACGCCCGGCCGCTGGGGCTCTACTACTTCGGCGAGGACGCGGCCGAGCAGGAGAAGGTCTTGTCGTCGACCACCTCGGGCGGGGTGACGGTGAACGACGTGATCTTCCACGTGGCCCAGGAGGAGCTGCCGTTCGGCGGCGTCGGGCCCGCCGGCATGGGCAGCTACCACGGCCATGACGGCTTCCTGGAGTTCAGCCACAGGAAGTCCGTGTTCAGCCAGATCAAGAAGGACATCGGCCCCTTGCAGCAGCTGCGCCCGCCCTACGGGCCCGGCATCCGCAAGTACCTGGATGGGCAGATGAAGGGCTAGAGCGAAATCCGTTTCGATTGAAACGGATTTCGCTCCAGACTCCTTGAATTTAGAGCGTTTTCTACGCCGAACCGGCATCCGCCTCGGCGGAAAGTGCTCTACGCCGACTTCGGCTTGCGTTCCGGCCGCTCGGCGGCCGGGGCGGCCGGGGCGGCCGGGGCGGCGAGGGGGAAGTCGCGCGGGTGCACGAACTCGCGCCGGTACCAGGGCGCGCGCTCCGGGTCGAAGATGGACTTCAGCCAGTCGACCACGGCGCGGATGCGCGCCGACTGGCCCACGTCGCGGTGATGCACCAGCCACAGCTTGGCCGCCGGCAGGGGATTGACGTCCAGCATCACCAGCGACGGCTCGACCGCCATGATCGCGGTGGGCAGGGCGCCGATGCCGACGCCGTTCTTGACGGCCTGGACCACCACGGCGCTGGAATTGGTCTCGATCCGCTTCTTGGTGAGCGTCTGGAAGGCGATGGCCTTCTCGCCCCAGATCTCCTTCTGATGGGTCTGGGCCACGTGGTGGACGTAGGGGTGGCTCAGCACCTCGACCCCGTCGCTGGGCGCGCCGTAGAGGTCCAGGTACTCGCGCGAGGCGAAGAGCGCGTAGTGGACGTGGGCGATGGTGATGCCCACGGCGTCGGCGTAGGCCGGCTCCGAGAAGGTGAGGGTCAGGTCCGCCTCGCCCTCCAGCGGCCGGTCGGGCCACAGGCCGCAGTCGACCACCAGGTCGATGCCCGGATTGGCCCGCAGGAAGGCGGGCATGTGCGGGCTGATGAAGAAGCCGGCCAGGCCGTCGGGCGCGGCGAGCTTCACCCGGCCCTCGGGCAGGCTCTCGGCGTTGGAGACCTCCAGCTCGAGCGCCTCGGCGGTCTGCTGCATGGTGCGCACGCGCTGGTAGGCGGTCACGCCCGACTGCGTCAGCGTCACCCCGCGCGGGCCGCGGATGAACAGGCTGACGTTGAGCTGGCGCTCCAGCTCGTCGATCGTTCGGGTCACGGTGGAGGGATTGAGGCGCAGCTCGCGGGCCGCGGCGTTGAAGCCGCCGGTTTCCGCCACCGCAAAGAACACGCGCAGATGAGACCAATCCGCTCGGCGCCGAGCGATCTTCGTCATGTGTGACCCCAGCAAATTCGCCTTCACCCTATTGCAAAGTTCGCGGGCGCCCAAGCGTGTCTCGCAAGTCTAGCCACGTCTTCCTGCGACATCCGCGGGAGACTTGCCATGAGACCAGCCAAGACTTCGCCGGCCTTTGGACCGGTCGTCAGCAGAATCCGCCGCGAGCTGGCGGCCTACGACCTGATTCCCGCCACCGCGCGGGACATCGCCGAGGCGCGGGATTTCGCCGCCGACCTGATCGGGCCGGCCATCGTGTCGGCCGAGGCCCTGCAGCGGGTGCACGAGCGGAGCGGGGCGGGCCTGTTCCTGGCGCGGGAGGAGGGGACGCTGACCGGCGTGCTGGCCTTCGTGCTGCTCAATCGGGCCGGGCTGGACGCGGTTTGGGCCGAGACCTTCGAGGCGGTGGACCCGGCGGCCTCGCACGTGAACGCGGCCGGTGAGGATCCGGCGGCGCTCTACGGCTGGGGCGTGGCGGCGACCACCAAGCCCAGCGCCGCGCGCCTGATCGAGGGTGCGCGGGCCATGTGGGCCGGCGCGGTGATGGGACTGCCCTATTTCGCCCGGCCGACGACGCCGAAGGGCGAGCGGCTGATGCGCGAGCGGCTGAACTTCGAGGACTGTCCCGGCTCGACCACGGGCCTGGTGTGGCTGCCGCCGGACCGCGTGCGCAAGGAGGCGGCATGACCGTGCAGAGCGATCCCATGCGGCCCAACGCCCCCCGCTACGAGGTGCGCGTCGCGCGCACGCTCAACGACCTCATGCAGGTGCAGACCGTGCGCTCGCTCGTCTACATGGGCGACCAGGACTGCCCCTACGAGGAGGAGTTCGACGGCAACGACCTGGCCGGCGCGACGCACCTGCTGCTGCGCTACGGCGCCGAGCCGGTGGGCGTGGTGCGCATGCGCTGGTTCGGCGACTTCGCCAAGATGGAGCGGCTGGCCGTGCGCAAGGAGCACCGGGGCGGTCCGGGGCTCCTGATGCTGTCGCGCGCGGCGTTCGAACTGGCCGCGCGCAAGGGCTACCGCAAGCTGATGGGCCACGCCCAGGTGCGCGGCGAAGCGTTCTGGAAGCGCTACTTCAAGGGCCGTCCGCGCACCGACCGGCCGCGCTTCTCCTTCTCCGACTACGACTATGTGGAGATCGAGTTCGACCTGGCGCCGCCGGCCGACGCCATCGGCCTGGACACCGATCCGTTCGTGCTGCTGCGCCCCGAGGGCGACTGGGACCGGCCGGGCGTGCTGGAGGCGCGCGCGGGGCTGAACGACGCCAGGGAGCTGGCGGCTTGAGCGGCCCGGCGATCACCGCCCTGGGGGCGCGCCCGCGCCTGCTGGTGTGCCTGGACCTGGTGACGCCGCCCGCGGCGTCGGACGGGGAGGCCGTCGACAACGCCTTCGTGCGCAATTGCCGGCGGGTGCTGGAGCACGCCCGCGACCGCGGCTGGCTGGTGGTGCACGTGCACGACGCCAAGGCCTTCCCGACCAGCGCCCGCTGCATCGAAGGCCTGGAGCTGCTGCCCAGCGAGCCGCTGTTCCACCGCCTGGGCGTTTCGGCCTTCTCCAGCCCGGAGTTCCGCGCCCTGGCGCGGGCCAACCCGCAGGCCGAGCTGGTGATCGTGGGCGCCTCGCTGGACTCGGCGTGCCTGGCCACGGCGCTGGCGGCCTTCGACCGCGGCATGGCGGTGACCCTGGTCAGCGACGCGGTGTCGGTCAGCCCGAAGGAGCGGGAGGGCCTGGAGGGGCTGGAGCTGATCGTGCGGGCCCTGGCCGAACCCTTCGTGCGGTTCGTCGGGGTGGACGGTCTGCTGGAGCGTGGTCGTAAATTCGTCGTGATCGAGGGCGGGGCGGCGCCGCAGCGGCGCGCAGCGCCCTAATTCGCGCAACACCCCCATTGCGCTTCCGTTTAGGCTTGGCCTTGGCTAGGGTTTACGCGTGCGCCGCATCCGGCGCGGCGGCTCAAGCGGCGAGATCCTGACCATGCCCGACTCCGATCGCAGCGACCCTATCGACGTGGCCGTCGGGTCGCGGATTCGCGTGCGGCGGCAGGCCTTGAAGATCAGCCAATCGGCGCTGGCCGACGCGCTCAACCTCAGCTTCCAGCAGATTCAGAAGTACGAACGCGGCGCCAACCGGGTGTCCGCCTCGATGCTGGTCAAGATCGCGCGCAAGCTGGAATGCTCGGCCGCGGCGCTGCTGGGCGAGACCGAGGCGCACGCCGGGGACGCCGAATTCCTGCAACTGCTGTCGGCGCCCGGGGCGGTGGACCTGCTCACCGCGTTCAGCAAGATCTCCGACCCGGCCGTGCGCTCGGCGGTGATCAGCGTGGCGCGCGGCCTGGCCAACAACGGCTCGCGCTGCAAGGTCGGATAACGCCGCCGCCAGGCCGGCGGCGACGTTTCACGAACCCTGTTCGGGACGCCTGGAGGCCAGGCGTCTCCTCTTCAGATCAGGCGCTCTTGGCGCGGCCGCGACGGCGGGGCGCGGCGTCGTCGGCCGGCTTGCGGCCCAGGCCGAGCGACTTGGCCATGGCCGAGCGGGCCTCGCTGTAGGTGGCCGCGACCATCGGATAGTCGCGCGGCAGGCCCCACTTGTCGCGATACTCTTCCGGCGTCAGGCCGCGGGTCGACAGATGCCGCTTGAGCGTGCGGTAGGCCTTGCCGTCTTCGAAGCTGATCAGTGCATCGGGCGTGATCGACTTGCGCACTTGCGCGGGCGTCAGCTTAGGCGCGGCGGGTTCTTCTTGAACCTCGACGGGCGCGGCAGTCTCGGCCACGGAAACGCCGGTCAGGCTCGAGGCGATTTGCTGGATCACGAGTGGAATGTCGGTGGGCGAAACGTGCGTGTTCGAGAAGTAGGCCGCTGCGACATCGGCAACGAGTTCACGCAGGCGGTCATTGTCTTCGGTCATCATCGCACCTTCGATTTCTGGACTCCGATTTGCTGGCGATAGGCCCGACGCCAAGCTGCTGCAAGATTAATTTCCCCGTACCGTAAAAGACGACATCTTGTGGTTGCTCGCCTTCAAGGCGTGCGCGTTGCAGTGATCTTTCAGATAGTCGCGGCGTGCGATTTTCGCCGTTCGGGCAGGCGCCGAAGCCTCGTCGAACGGCGGCCGGACCGACTCGTTTGCGGCCGGCGGCGAGCCTGGATAGCGTGGCCGCGCCGGCGCATGGGGACGCCGGCCGCTCGCCGAGGACAGCTTCATGGGCCGGATCGCCGCCATCATCCTTATGCTGACGATCGCGGCCGTGGCGCCGGCAAGGGCCGCCGACGGCGGCGAGGCGCAACGCTGGGCGCGCGAGGCGGCGGCCGTGACCATCGTGCGCGACGACTGGGGGATCGCCCACGTCACCGGCAGGACCGACGCCGACGCCGTGTTCGGGGCGATCTACGCCCAGGCGGAGGACGACTTCAATCGCGTGGAGCGCAACTACCTGTTCGCCCTGGGCCGCGAGGCCGAGGCCGACGGGGAGGGGCTGGTCTTCAAGGACCTGCGCATGAAGCTGTTCGTCGATCCCGACGACCTGAGGGCGCGCTACGCGGCGAGCCCGGACTGGCTGAAGGCGCTGATGAACGCCTGGGCCGACGGGCTGAACTACTACCTGGCGACCCATCCGGACGTGAAGCCGAAGGTGATCAAGCGCTTCGAGCCGTGGATGGCGCTGAGCTTCACCGAGGGCAGCATCGGCGGCGACATCGAGCAGATCTCCGTGCCCAAGCTGGAAGCCTTCTACTCGGGCCATGAGGTGGCGCTGAACGAGGAACAGACCGGCGCGCGCTTCGTCGAGCCCACCGGCTCCAACGGCGTCGCCATCGCGCCCGCCAACACCAAGGACGGCCACGCGCTGCTCCTGATCAACCCGCACACCTCGTTCTTCTTCCGCTCGGAGCTGCAGATGACGAGCGGGGAGGGGCTGAACGCCTATGGCGCGTCGACCTGGGGCCAGTTCTTCATCTACCAGGGCTTCAACGCGCACGCCGGCTGGATGCACACCTCCAGCGGCGTCGACGTGATCGACGAGTTCGCCGAGACCATCGTCAAGAAGGACGGCAAGCTCTTCTACAAGTACGGCGACGACCTCAGGCCCGTGGCGGTGAAGACCATCGTCGTGCCGTACAGGACCGCCGACGGCGCGATGGCGAAGAAGACCTTCACCGTCTACCGCACGCACCACGGCCCGATCGTGCGCGAGGAAGGCGGCAAGTGGGTCGCGACGGCGCTGATGTTCAAGCCGATCGAGGCGCTGGAGCAGTCGTACCTGCGCACCAAGGCCAGCGATCTTGCGAGCTACATGAAGGTGGCCGAGCTGAAGGCCAATTCCTCGAACAACACGCTCTTCGCCGACTCCAAGGGCGAGATCGCATACCTGCACCCGCAGTTCATCCCCAGGCGCGACGACCGCTTCGACTATCGCTATCCGGTGGACGGCTCGGACCCGGCGACCGACTGGCAGGGGCTGCACGACCTGGACACGGTCCCGCATGTGATCTCCCCGCCCAACGGCTATGTGGTGAACACCAACGACTGGCCCTATTCGGCGGCCGGGCCCTATAGCCCGAAGAAGGCCGACTTCCCGCGCTACATGGACACCTTCGGCGAGAACCCGCGCGGCGTGCACGCCGCGCTGCTGCTGAAGGACCGCAAGGACTTCACCCTGGACGGCCTGGTCGCCGCCGCCTTCGATTCCTACCTGCCGACCTTCGCCCGGCTGATCCCGACCCTGAGCGCGGCCTACGACGCCCTGCCGGCGAGCGATCCGCGCAAGGCCGAGCTGGCCGAGCCGGTGGCGCTGCTGAAGGGCTGGGACGACCGCTGGGGGCTGGAATCGACCGCGACCTCGCTGGCGGTGTTCTGGGGCGAGAACCTGTGGGCCAAGGCCGGGCCGGCGGCGAAGGCCGAGAAGAGCTCGCCCTGGCACTACATGGCCGAGAGGCTGACGCCCGAGGACCGGATCGCCGCCCTGGCCGCGGCGGTGGACCGGCTGAAGACGGACTTCGGCGACTGGCGCGTCCCCTGGGGCGAGATCAACCGCTACCAGCGCAATGACGCGTCCATCGTGCAGACCTTCGATGACAAGAAGCCCAGCCTGGCGGTGCCGTTCGCCTCGGCCCAGTGGGGCTCGCTGGCGTCGTTCGGCGCGCGGCGCTATCCGGGCACGAAGCGCTACTACGGCACCTCGGGCAACAGCTTCGTGGCGGTGGTGGAGTTCGGCGACAAGGTGCGCGCCCGGGCGGTGACGGCCGGCGGGGAGAGCGGCGATCCGTCATCGCCGCACTTCGGCGACGAGGCCCAGCGCTACGCCGACGGGAACCTTCGGCCCGTCTACTTCTACCCCGAGGACTTGAAGGGCCACATCGAGCGCAGCTACCACCCCGGCGGCTGAGCGGTCAGCGCGCGGGCGCGTCCTCGCCGACGATCGACACCCGCTCGCCGTAGCGCGAGTAGGGATAGTAGTCCCACACCGCCTGGTGCTGGGTGCAGCGGTTGTCCCAGAAGGTCAGGGTGTTGGGCTCCCAGCGCACGCGGCAGTGCAGCTTGGGCTCGCGCTGCAGGAGGCCGAAGGCCATGTCCAGCAGGGCGCGGCTTTCCCAGCGCTGCAGCCCCTCGACGTGGCTGGTGAAGCCGGAATTCACGTAGAGCACCTGGCGGCCGGTGTCCGGATGGCGGGTGATCACCGGATGGACGTGGCGCGGATAGCCGCCCTCGGGCGGGACGGACTTGTAGTTGCCGACATAGGGCAGGGCGCCGTCGTGCACCGCGTCCAGGCCCTCCATGAAGCCGCGCATGGCCGGCGAGAGCATTTCGCAGGCCATGTACATGTTGGCGAACAGGGTGTCGCCGCCGCCGCACTCGGGCGTCTCGGTGATGTAGAGCATCGAGCCCATCGGCGGGACCGCGTCGCAGGTGACGTCGGCGTGCCAGCCCTCGCCGGCGGTGTAGGCCGACTTGGCGGTGGTCTTCACCACCAGGATTTCCGGATCCTGGTCGGGCCGGTTGTGGTGCATGGGATGGACGTGCAGGCGGCCGAAATGGCGGCCGAACGCCTTGTGCGCCTCGCGATCCAGGCGCTGGTCGCGGAAGACGAGCACCATCCAGTCGGCCCAGGCCTGGCGGATGTCGGCCAGGAGTTGGCCGCCGACCGGCTGGGACAGGTCCACGCCCCGAATCTCCGCGCCGATGTGCGGCGAGATCGGGGTCACGCTGAAGCTGGAATATTCGGTGCGGCGGGCCTCTTGGACCGGCACGTGCTTGGAAAGCGCTACGACCGCCATGTCGTCCTCCCTTCGCGCCGGGCGCGGTCTGCGCCGCGTCCCCGCGCCTGATGGCGAAGGATCGCGGTGGGGAGGGCCCGTGTCCAGGGGGTGATTCGCCGGCGGGCGGCCGCTGCGGCGGCGGGCAGGCGAGCCGCCGGCCGATTCTTCAAAGACTAAGGGAAGTTGGAGGCCTGGCCCGGAATCGAACCGGGGTGCACGGATTTGCAGTCCGCTGCGTAACCACTCCGCCACCAGGCCGTTCGGCGCCGACGCGATGATCACGCGCCCCGCCGGGAGGGCGGATCGCTAACAGAACGCGCCGTCCGCGGCAATCTCTCTCGCAGGCCCGCATTGCGCTTGGGTTAAGGGCGGACCTATAAGCCCCTGACCGTGCAAACCCCGAGGACTTCATGGCCGCCGATCTCTCCGCCGCTCGCCTGAACATGGTGGAAAGCCAAGTGCGCACGCAGGATGTGACCGACGTGCGCATCCACGACGCCATGCGCGAGGTCGCGCGCGAGTCGCTGCTGCCGGCCGACAAGGCTTACCTGGCCTACGCCGACGTGGACGCCGAATACGCGCCGGGCCGCTACCTGATGAAGCCGCGCAACGTCTCCAAGCTGCTGCAGGCGCTCAAGCCCGCCGCCGGCGAGCGCGCCCTGGCGATCGCCGCGCCCTATGCGGCGCTGGTGCTGGAGCACATGGGCCTGTCGGTGGAGCGGCTGGACGGATCGGACCTGTCGACCCCGCCGGGGCCGGCCTACGACGTGATCATCTGCGAGGGCGCGGTGGCCAAGGCGCCGGCCGCCTGGCTGGCGGCGCTGTCCAAAACCGGACGCCTGGCGGTGGTGGAGCGCGACGGGCCGGTGGGCAAGGCCGCGATCTATCGTCGCGCCGAGGACGGTTTCGGCCGTAGCCAAATCTTCGACGCGACCCCGCCGATCCTTGAAGAATTCAAGCCGGAACACGGGTTTGCGTTCTGACGCCCGGCGGAAACACGTTCGAAACGTCTAGGTGAAAAAAGCTTAAGGTCGAGCCCACTGGTCCAAGCGCAATGAGACCGTCATATAGGGGCCCGAGCTCTCGCTGCTTTTGGGGATATTGAATGTTCACCTGCCGTCGCAAAGGTTTGCTGGCCGCTGCATGCGTCGCCGGCCTGGCGAGCGGTCTCGCGGCCACCCAGGCGAGCGCCGAGACCCTGGCGGACGCGATCGCGCTCGCCTACGACAGCAACCCGACCTTGCAGGCCCAACGCGCGACTCAGCGCGCGCTCGACGAGAGCGTGGTGCAGGCCAAGGCGGGCTGGCGGCCGACGCTGAACGCTCAGACGTATTACTACTATCGGCAGTATCGCTCCCCGGGCGTGGCCGCCATCGGCCAGACATTTGACACGACAAAGCAAGACTATGCGGTCCTGACGCTGAGCCAGCCGGTTTGGACCGGCGGGCGCGTGGGCGCCGCGGTGTCGGCGGCCGAGGCCGACGTGCTGCAGGGACGCGAGAACCTGCGCCGGGTGGAAGGCCAGGTGATCGCCAGCGTGATCCAGGCCTATGTGGACGTGCGCCGCGACCAGGAGGCGCTGGCGATCCGCGAGGAGAACGTCAAGGTCCTGCAGCGCCAGCTCGAGGAATCCAAGGCCCGCTTCGATGTGGGCGAGATCACCCGCACGGACGTGGCCCAGTCCGAGGCGCGGCTGGCCGCGTCCCAGGCGCTGTTGCGCTCGGCCCAGGCCCAGCTCGCCGTCAGCCGGGCGAGCTACGCCGCGGTCGTGGGGCAGAACCCGGGCGACCTGGCGCCGGAGCCGTCGCTGGCGCCGCTGCTGCCGGACGACGTGGACAAGGCCTTCGACGTCGCCGAACAGAACAACGCGCAGATCCGCGCGGCCGAATACGCCGCCGACGCCACCAAGGCGCGGGTGGCCGAGGCCAAGGCCGACCACATGCCGAGCGTGTCGGTGAGCGGCAACCTCGTCTGGTTCACCCCGGCCAGCCCGTTCCGCACCAGCGACGCCACCCGCGAGATCGTCGGCCAGGCGACGCTGACCGTGCCGCTGTACGCCGGCGGGCTGACCAGCTCGCGGGTGCGGGCGCAGGTGGAGCGGGACAACGCCGCGCGGATCGGCATTGAGACCGCCCGCCGCAGCGTGCTGCAATCGGTGACCCAGTCCTGGAACCAGCTGCTGGCCGCGCGCGCCAACATCTCCTCCACCGCCGAGCAGGTGAAGGCCGCCGAGATCGCCGCCGAGGGCACGCGCCAGGAGCAGCAGGTCGGCCTTCGCACCACGATCGACGTCCTGAACGCCGAACAGGAGCTGCGCAGCGCCCAGCTTTCGCAGGTGAGCGCGGTGCATGACGAGTATGTCTCGTCGGCCTCGGTGCTGCTGGCGATGGGCCGGCTGGAGGCGGCGAACCTGACGCCGGCGACGGCGACCTACGATCCGAAGACGAACTTCGACAAGCTGCGCATCACCTGGGGCTGGGTGCCCTGGGAGGAGCCGATCGGGGTGGCCGATTCGGCCTTCACGCCGAAGACCAAGGAAATGCCGCGCGAAGAGACCGTCACCCTGCCGGCAGCCGACGCCGCCAAGCCCGAGCAATAACGCCGCAGGCGCGCGCAGCTTCGCCTTTTGGGCGAATAGGCGCTTGCGGACTCGGGTGGAAATTGCAGGATCGGCCCGTCGCGCCTAGGCTAGGCGCACGGGATTCTCCGACGCTATCCACGGCTTAGACATGTCCGACCAGACCGCTCAAGAACCGACGATGGAGGAGATTCTCGCCTCCATCCGGCGCATCATCTCGGAGGACGACGGCGACGACGCCGAAGGCGGCGCGCCCGCCGAGGCGATGGAGGAGGCGGAGCCCGAGGCCGAGGCGGCCCCGGCGCTGGAGCTGCCGCCAGAGCCGGAACCGGAGCTGGCGCCCGCACCCGAGCCGGTGCTGGAAGCCCCCGCCGAGGAAGAGGACGTCTTGGAGCTGACCGAAAAGGTCGAGACCGTGGGCGACCTGGACGTCTATTCGCCCACCGCCGCTCCGGCCGCCGAGCCGGAAGCCAGCACCCTGACGCCGGAAGAGGGCCTGGTAGGCCCGGTCGCCGCGAGCGCGGCGGCCAGCGCCTTCGGCCAGCTCTCGGCCTCGATCCTGATGGGCAACGCCGACCTGACCCTGGAGCAACTGGTGCGCGAGATGCTGCGCCCGATGCTGAAGGACTGGCTGGACGCCAACCTGCCGCGCATCGTGCAGGCCACGGTGGACGCCGAGGTCGAGCGCATTTCCCGCGGCCGAGTACGCTAAGCCTGCATAGAGCCCCGCTCAGCCCCGCCCCGGCGGGGCCCCAGGCGTCCGTCCGAAATCCGGGGTGACCCGAAAAAGCCTGGCTGCCCGCTTTCGCGGGAGCGAGCGGGAATGTATTCACCGCCGACAAATCGCCATGCTTGAAAAAACCTTCGATCCGAAATCCGTCGAACCGCGTCTCTACGAGGCCTGGGAACGGTCCGGCGCGTTCGCGCCGACGACCGCTCCGGCCGCCGAGCCGTTCACCATCGTGATCCCGCCGCCGAACGTGACGGGCTCGCTGCACATCGGCCATGCGCTGAACAACACCCTGCAGGACGTGCTGATCCGCTTCGAGCGGATGCGCGGCAAGGCGGCCCTGTGGCTTCCGGGCACCGACCACGCCGGCATCGCCACCCAGATGGTGGTGGAGCGCCAGCTCGCCGCCGCCGGCAACATCTCGCGCCGGGACATGGGCCGCGAGGCGTTCGTCGCCAAGGTCTGGGAATGGAAGGCCGAGAGCGGGGGGATGATCGTCAACCAGCTCCGCCGGCTGGGCGCCTCGTGCGACTGGAGCCGCGAGCGCTTCACCCTGGACGAGGGCCTGTCGGCCGCCGTGCGCAAGGTGTTCGTCACCCTCTACAAGGAGGGGCTGATCTACCGCGACAAGCGGTTGGTGAACTGGGATCCCTTCTTCCAGACCGCCATCTCCGACCTGGAGGTGGAGCAGAAGGAGGTCGACGGCGCCTACTACCACTTCGCCTATCCGCTGGAGGACGGCTCCGGCGAGATCGTCGTGGCCACCACGCGGCCAGAGACGATGCTGGGCGACACGGCCGTGGCGGTGCATCCGGACGACGAGCGCTACAAGGGCCTTGTCGGCAAGTGCGTGCGCCTGCCGATCGTCGGCCGGCCGATCCCGATCATCGCCGACGACTACGCCGACCCGGAGAAGGGCTCGGGGGCGGTGAAGATCACGCCCGCGCACGACTTCAACGACTTCATGGTGGGCAAGCGCCACAACCTGCCGGCCATCAACGTGATGGACGACTTCGCGCGCATCAACGACGAGGCCCCGGCCGCGTTCCGCGGCCTGGACCGTTTCGCCGCCCGCAAGAAGGTGGTCGAGACGATGGAGGAGCTGGGCCTGCTGCGCGAGATCGAGCGGACCCGGCACGTGGTTCCGCACGGCGACCGCTCCGGCGTGCCGGTGGAGCCCTATCTGACCGACCAGTGGTACGTGAACGCCGAGGTGCTGGCGCGCCCGGCGATCAAGGCGGTGGAGGAGGGCGAAACCGTCTTCGAGCCGCGCCACTGGGAGAAGACCTACTTCGAGTGGATGCGCAACATCCAGCCCTGGTGCGTCTCGCGCCAGCTCTGGTGGGGCCACCGCATCCCGGCCTGGTACGGGCCGGACGGTGCGATCTTCGTCGCCGAGACGGTTCAGCAAGCCGCCGACCAAGCACGTGAACGCTACGGCCGCGATGAAGTCCTGCGCCAGGACGAGGACGTGCTGGACACCTGGTTTTCGTCCGGGCTGTGGCCGTTCTCGACCCTGGGCTGGCCGGAGAAGACCGCCGACCTGGAGCGGTTCTATCCGACCAACACCCTGATCACCGGCTTCGACATCATCTTCTTCTGGGTCGCCCGGATGATGATGATGGGCCTGCACTTCACCGGCGAGGTTCCGTTCAAGCGGGTCTTCATCAACGCCCTGGTCCGCGACGCCGAGGGCAAGAAGATGTCCAAGTCCAAGGGCAACGTGATGGACCCCCTGGAGCTGGTGGACGACTACGGCGCCGACGCCCTGCGCTTCACCCTGGCGGCGATGTCCGGCCAGGCGCGCGACATCAAGCTCTCGCGCCAGCGCATTGAGGGCTATCGCAATTTCGGCACCAAGCTGTGGAACGCCACGCGCTTCTGCCAGATGAACGGCTGCGCGCGGGCGGCGAGCTTCGATCCTGCCGCGGTGAAGACCACGCTGAACAAGTGGATCGTCGGCGAGACCGCCCGCACGGCCAAGGCGGTGACCGAGGCGCTGGACGGCTGCGGCTACGACGAGGCCACGGGGACGCTCTACCGCTTCATCTGGAACGTGTTCTGCGACTGGTACGTGGAACTGGCCAAGCCGATCCTGAACGGCGAGGACGCGGCCGCCAAGGCCGAGACCCAGGCGACCGCGGCCTGGGTGCTGGACGTGATCCTGAAGCTCTTGCACCCGGTCATGCCGTTCCTGACCGAGGAGCTGTGGGCGCAGACGGCGGGGGAGGGCGCGCCGCGCGACCACGCCGGCTTCCTGATGGTCGCGCCCTGGCCGGAGCTGCCGCAGAGCCTGGTCGATCCGGCCGCCGACGCGGAGATCGGCCTGATCATCGCCGCGGTCAGCGAAGGCCGCTCGGTGCGCGCCGAGCTCAACGTGCCGCCGGCCGCGCGGCCGCCGCTGCTGGTCATCGAGGCCGACGAGGCCCAGCGCCAGACCCTGCTCGCCAACGCCGCGGTGATCGGCCAGACCCTGCGCGTCAGCGAGGTGCGCGTCGAGGCCGCCGCGCCGGAAGGGGCGATCCCCTACGTCGTGGAGGGCGCGACCCTGGCCCTGCCGGTGGCCGAGTTCATCGACCTGGCCGCCGAGCGCGCGCGCCTGACCAAGGAGATCGCGGCCCTCACGACCGACGCCGAGCGCACGGCCAAGAAGCTTTCCAACCCCGACTTCGTCGCCCGCGCGCCGGAAGAGGTGGTGGAGGAGAACCGCGAGCGGCTGGCCGAGGCCGAGGCGGCGAAGGCCAAGCTGGAAGCGGCCCTGGGACGGCTGACCGGCCTCTAGGCGAGGCCCCGTCACATCTTGCTCAGGTTTAACTTGAGGTGACGGCCGGTTACGCCATGGTGGGGCCCGTTGGAGGGACCCCCATGCGCATACTGATCAAGGCGGCGGCGCTGGCCGCGGCGGCCGCGTTCGGCCTTTGGACGGCGACCGCGCCGGCGCTGGCGGCCGACGCCCCGGCGAAGGCCGAGGCCAAGGCGGACAAGCCCAAGGACGACAAGTTCCTCGACCTGCCGCCGCTGCCGGCCGACGCCAGCGTCAAGCAGTCGATCAAGCTGGACGGCAAGACGCTGAACTACACCGCCACCGTCGGCTCGCTGCCCGTGCGCGACGACAAGGGCGAGAAGATCGGCGAGGTGGTCTACACCGCCTATGTGCTGGACGGGCCGCGCGATCCGAACCGGCCGGTCACCTTCGCCTTCAACGGCGGGCCAGGGGCGGCCTCGGTCTATCTGAACCTGGGGGCGATCGGGCCTAAGCGCGTGCAGTTCGGCGCCCAGGGCGATTCCCCCTCCGAGCCGGCGCGGCTGATCGACAACGCTGGCACGTGGCTGGACTTCACCGACCTGGTGTTCATCGACCCCGTCGGCACCGGCTATTCCCGCTCGCTGGTGAACGAGGACGAGACCAAGAAGGACTTCTTCCAGGTCAAGGCGGACATCGAGTACCTCTCGCGCATCGTCTTCGACTGGCTGGTGAAGAACGGCCGCATGGCCTCGCCGAAGTACGTGGTGGGCGAGAGCTACGGTGGCTTCCGCGCCCCGAGCATCGCCCGCTTCCTGCAGACCGAACTGGGCGTGGGGCCGAGCGGGGTGATCATGCTCTCGCCGTTCCTGGACGCGCACATGCAGGTGGCCGAGGACTTCTCGCCCATGCCGTGGATCGTCAACCTGCCATCGATGGCCGCGGCCAAGCTGGAGCGCGACGGCAAGCCGCTGAACGCGCAGACCCTGGCCGAGGTCGAGGACTACGCCCGCGGCGAGTTCGCCGTCGACCTGATGAAGGGCGTCTCCGATCCGGCGGCCGTGGCCCGGATCGTCGATCACGTGACCCGCTACACGGGCCTGGACCCGGCGCTGGTGAAGAAGATGGGCGGGCGCGTCGATCCGGCGACCTTCCTGCGCGAGCTCTATCGCGACCAGGGCAAGCTCGCGAGCGTCTACGATTCCAACGTCACCGCCTGGGATCCCTTCCCGTGGTCGCAGCCGCAGCGGACGGGCGATCCGATCCTGGACCAGATCATCGCGCCGACGACCAGCGCCATGGTCGACTTCATGACCCGCACGGTCGGCTGGAAGATCGACGCCCGCTACAACGCCCTGAGCAACGCGGTGAACGAGGCCTGGGAGAAGGACTGGTACACCTCCATCGAGTCGGTGAGCGACCTGCGCAAGGCGCTGGCGGCGGACGGCAAGATGCGGGTGATGATCGCCCACGGCTACGACGACCTGTCGTGCCCGTTCTTCGCCTCGCGGCTGATCCTGGACCAGATGCCGGCCATGGGCGACCCGGGACGGGCGAGCCTGAAGGTCTATCCGGGCGGGCACATGTTCTACAGCCGGCCGGACAGCCAGGCGGCGTTCCGGCGCGACGTGAAGGCCCTCTACGCGGCGCGCTCCTGAACCCAGCCTCGAACGGACGTTTGCCTAGCGGGCTAGGTTATGCTTGTTCA
Source organism: Phenylobacterium sp. (assembly GCF_041916435.1). Lineage (GTDB taxonomy): Bacteria > Pseudomonadota > Alphaproteobacteria > Caulobacterales > Caulobacteraceae > Phenylobacterium. The sequence continues at coordinate 391,134 of NZ_JAYRZM010000001.1, forward strand.
CCTAGGACAGAACGCGCGCCGGCGTCATGGCGCGCCAGTGCATTAGGAGAACGCCCATGACCGAGGCTGCTTTGCCCGCCGGTTGGCCCGCCATGTCCATCGCCCAGGCCCACGCGCTGCTGACGGGGGCGGGCTCGCCCTTCGAGATGGAGGAGGTGGTCGTCGACGGGGTGAAGCTCAGGTCGTGGAAGAACCAGCCGCCGACCCTGCGCACGCTGGTGGAGGGCTGCCGGGCCCACGGGGACAAGGCGTTCCTGGTCTACGAGGACGAGCGCGTCACCTACGAGGCGTTCTACAAGGCCGTCGCAGCGCTGGCGGCGGAACTGGCCGCCCAGGGCGTGACCAAGGGCGACCGCGTGGCCGTGGTCATGCGCAACCTGCCCGAATGGGTGGTGTCCTTCTACGCGGCCGCCTCGCTGGGGGCGATCGTCACGCCGCTGAACGCCTGGTGGACCGGGCCGGAGCTGGAATACGGCCTGACCGATTCCGGCGCCAAGGCCGCGCTGGTCGACGCCGAGCGCTTCGAACGCCTGAAGGAGCACATCCACAACTGCCCGGCGCTGAAGAAGGTCTACGTCTCCCGCGAGATCGAGGAGATCGCCCACCCGCTGGTGGCCAAGGTGGAGGACGTGATCGGCGGCGCCAACGACTGGGCCTCGCTGCCCGAACAGGCGCTGCCGGCCTGCGAAATCGCCCCGGACGACGAGGCGACGATCTTCTACACCTCGGGCACCACCGGAAAGCCGAAGGGCGCGCTGGGCACCCACCGGGGCATCAACTCCAACATCATGACCGCCGGCGCGGCCGGCGTGCGCCACTTCCTGCGCCGGGGCGAGGCGCCGCCGGCGCCCGACCCGGACGCGCCGCAGCGCTCGGTCCTGCTGTCGGTGCCGTTCTTCCACGCCACCGGCTGCTTCGCCGTGCTGAACCCGATGCTGTTCTTCGGCGGCAAGCTGGTGATGATGTACAAGTGGGACGTGATCCGCGCCTTCGAGCTGATCGAGCGCGAGAAGATCCAGTCCGCCGGGGGCGTGCCGACCATCGCCTGGCAGCTCATCGAGCACCCCGCGCGGGCCAACTACGACCTGTCTTCGCTGGAATCGGTGTCCTACGGCGGCGCGCCGTCGGCGCCGGAGCTGGTGCGCCGCATCCGCGAAGCCTTCCCCAAGTCGCAGCCCGGCCAGGGCTGGGGCATGACCGAGACCTGCGCGACGGTGACCAGCAACGGCGCGGAGGACTACGTCAACCGCCCCGACAGCTGCGGGCCGGCCGCCGCCGTCGCCGAGCTGAAGATCATGGATCCGGGCGACGGCGTGACCGAGCTGGCGATCGGCGAACTCGGCGAGCTGTGGGCCAAGGGACCGATGATCGTGAAGGGCTACTGGAACAAGCCGGAAGCCACGGCCCAGACCTTCGTCGACGGCTGGGTGCGCACGGGCGACCTGGCGCGGCTGGACGAGGAGGGCTTCTGCTTCATCGTCGACCGGGCCAAGGACATGCTGATCCGCGGCGGCGAGAACATCTACTGCGTGGAGGTGGAGAACGTGCTCTACGACCACCCGGCGGTGATGGACGCGGCCATCGTCGGCATCCCGCACAAGACGCTGGGCGAGGAGCCGGGCGCCGTGGTGACGCTGAAGCCGGGCGCGGAAGCCTCCGAGGCCGAGCTGCGCGCCCACGTGGCCGACCGGCTGGCGGCGTTCAAGGTGCCGGTGAAGGTCAAGTTCTGGCACGAGACCCTGCCGCGCAACGCCAACGGCAAGATCCTGAAGAACGAGCTGAAGAAGCTGTTCGCCGAGGAGGGGGCCGACGCCTGAGCCGGCCCTGACCCGCAAGCGCGCCGACGTCCTGCTGGTCGAGCGCGGCCTGTTCGACAGCCGCGCCAAGGCCCGCGCCGCCATCGAGGCGGGGCGGGTGACGGCGGCCGGGCGGCCGGTGGCCAAGGCTTCCGATCTCCTGGAGCCGGACGCCGAGCTGACGGCGCAGGCGGCCCATCCCTGGGTGGGGCGCGGGGCGCTGAAGCTGGCCCGGGCGCTGGAGATCTGGCCGGTGCGCGTGGAGGGCCGCGTGGTGCTGGACGTGGGCGCCTCGACCGGCGGCTTCACCGAGGTCTGCCTGGCCGGCGGCGCGGCGCGCGTCTACGCCGTGGACGTGGGGCGCGGCCAGCTTCACCCCAAGATCGCGGCCGATCCGCGGGTGGTCTCGCTGGAGGCCACGGACGCGCGCGCCCTGACGGCGGCGCTGGTTCCCGAGGCGCCGGAGCTGGTGGTCTGCGACGTGAGCTTCATCAGCCTGGCCAAGGCGCTGCCGGCGGCCCTGGCGCTGGCGGCGGCCGGGGCGGACCTGGTCTGCCTGGTCAAGCCGCAGTTCGAGGCCGGCCCGGCCCAGGTGGGCAAGGGCGGGATGGTGAAGGACGAGGCGGTGAGGCTGAAGGCCGTGACGGACGCCGAGGCGTTCCTGGAAGCGGCGGGCTGGCGCCTGCGCGGCCGCGCCGACAGCCCGATCGCCGGAGGCGACGGCAATCTGGAGTTTTTGGTCTGGGCGACCAAGGCGGCCTGAACCCGGATGCAAGAAAGGCCGCCCGCGGAGGAGCGGAGCGGCCTTTCCGACGCCCTGGTCCGCGCTTCAATACTTAAGCGAAGAGCGGTCCAAGCACGCAGTCCCGACGCCTGTAGGGGCAGGCGGCGCCGGGGTGTTCGATTTAGTCGACGACCTGATAGCGGCCGGAGTCGTCGCGGCAGACGCGCACGAAGCGCTTCTGGACGCGGCCGTCGGGCAGGTAGATCGGGCTTTCGGCCAGGGTGCAGCTATCGGCCGGCGGGCCGGAGCGCTCGGTGACCGAATAGCTCTCGGTGTAGCCGCGGTCGCCGTCGTCGTCGTAGCGGCCCTGGTAGTACCGGTTGTCGTAGCGCGGCTGGTAGTAGCTGGTGCGCGGGGCCGGCGGCGGCGGGGCGTAGGACGAGGTGCAGGCCGCCGAACGGTTGCCCACGGCCGCGCCGGTGGCCGCGCCGAGCGCGCCGCCGAGCAGGGCGCCTTCGGTGCGCGCGTTGCGGGCGGCGGCGTTGGAGCCGATCACCGCGCCCATGGCGCCGCCGATCAGGGCGCCGACGGTGCCGCGGTTGGTGGAGGCCCGGCGGCAGGGATCATAGTTGTACGAGCCGCCGTCGTAGTAGCCGGCCGACTGGGCCGCGGCGAAGGTGGGGATGGACAGGGCGCCGGTGAGCGCCATGACGCCCGCGACCGCGGCGGTCGCGCCCTTGGCGATGATGGTACGGTTGGACATCAGACACTCCTTGAAAAACGGGATTCTTCGATCGGCCCGGCTCAGGTCCGGCCGCTCGGCCGCCAGACGCCGTCACGTCCGCGGCAGACTTCGAAGTCGTGGTTGCGGCCGCCGTAGTACTCCTGCACCCAGTGGCAGTCGGCGCGGGCGGCGACGCGCTTGGGATACTTCAGGCACTTGACCCGGCGCTTGCCGATCTCGTGGCCGGCGACCGCGCCGACCGCCCCGCCGAGCACGGCGCCCTCGGTCTTGCGGCCGTGCGAGGCGACGGCCGAGCCGAACAGGGCGCCGGCGACCGCGCCGACGGCGGTGCCGGTGTTGGCCGAGCGGCGTTGCTCGGCCTTGCAGATGTCGCCCTCGCCGTAGTTGCGGGCGGACTGGGCGGCGGCGAATTGCGGGGCGACGAAGGCCGGCGCGGCGATCGCGGCGGCCACGGCCAGAACGACGGTGCGGTTCATGGACCTCTCCTTGGCGTATAAGCGGCGCCCCTCGCCGCGTTTCGAACGTGACAATGGCAGGGCCAAGCTGAACGATGCTTGAGCGGTTCGTTCATCTTCGTTCATCTGGCCGGACGCGGGGCGGCGGGGCGGACCGCATCCGCTGGGGAAATAGAGTTTGAACATGCGACGTTCCAGACCCGCGCGGCGGCCGCAGGCGGGTTCGAAGGCCGGAATCGGGCAGGAAGCCGGGCAGGACGCCGGGCCGGTGGTCGAGATCGTGATCGAGGCCATGGGCGGCGAGGGCGACGGCGTGGCGGCCGGTCCGATCTACGCGCCCTTCACCCTGCCGGGCGAGCGGGTGCGGCTGGCCGGGCGCGGCGAGCGGCGAGAGCTGGTGGAGGTGCTTCAGGCGAGCCCGGAGCGGGTCGCGCCGCCGTGCCCGCACTTCGGCGCCTGCGGCGGCTGCGCCCTGCAGCACTGGGAGCACGGCGCCTATCTGGCCTGGAAGGTGGAGCGGCTGAGGACCACGCTGGCGCGCCAGCACGTCGAGACCGAACTCCTGCCGGCCTTCGCCGCCCAGCCACGCACGCGCCGGCGCCTGGCGCTGCACGCGCGGCAGGGGAGCAAGACGGCCGCGCGCCTGGGCTACAAGGCGCGCAAGTCGTGGAGCCTGGTGGAGGTCTCCGCCTGCGAGATCGCCGATCCGCGCCTCGTGGCGGCGTTCCCGGCGCTGGCGCGGCTGGCCGCCCCTCTGTTCGAACATCCCAAGTCGGCTCCCACCCTGCACGTGACGCTCACGGCCGCCGGTCTCGACGTCGATATTTCAGGGGTGGAGCGCAAAAGCGGCGGTTTGTCGGCGGATGCACGGCTACGCTTGGCCGAGGCCGCGGCGGAGGCCGACCTGGCGCGCGTGACCCTGGACGGGGAGATCGCCTACCTGGCCCGCCAGCCGACCGTGAGGTTCGGCCAGGCGAGCGTGGCCCTGCCGGCGGGCGGGTTCCTGCAGGCCACGCCCCAGGCCGAGGCGGCGATGACGGCGTTCGTGACGGCGGAGGCGGCGGGGGCCAAGCGCATCGCCGACCTCTACTGCGGGGCGGGCACCTTCACCTTCCCCCTGGCCGGGATCGCGCCGGTCCTGGCGGCGGACGGGGCGGGGGAGGCCGTGCGCGCCCTGACCGCGGCCATCGCCACCGCGCCGGGGCTGAAGGCGATCACCGCCGAGGCCCGCGACCTGGTGCGCCGGCCGGTGCTGGCCGAGGAACTGAAGAAGGTGGACTGCGTGGTGTTCGACCCGCCGCGGGCCGGCGCGGCCGAGCAGGCCGCCGAGATCGCCCGCTCGGACGTGGCGCGGGCGATCGGCGTCTCGTGCAACCCCGCGACCTTCGCCCGCGACGCCCGCACGCTGATCGACGCCGGCTTCGCGCTCGAGCGCGTGCTGCCGGTGGACCAGTTCCTCTGGTCGGCGCACATGGAGCTGATCGGCGTGTTCTCGCGCTAGGCCGAAGCCTGAAATCCTTCCCCAGAGGGCGAGCATGACTCGAAGTCCCCCTCAGTCCCTGCGGGACAGCTCCCCCAGAGGGGGAGCATTCTGGCGGCGTCGCCGAAAGGGCGGGGGCGCGGCTCAGGTTCCGAACAGGTCCATCTGGTCGCCGGCCCTGGGCGGGACGCGGAAGCGGGAGAGGTCGAGCGCGGGCAGGGCGCCGTCCAGGCCGAAGCGGCGCCTGGCGGCGGCGAAGCGCTGGCGCAGGAGGTCGGCGATCGGGCCCTGGCCCTTCATGCGCTTGCCGAACTCGGCCTGATAGGCTTGGCCGCCGCGCGTCTGGCGCACCAGCGACATCACCCGCGCGGCGCGGTCGGGATGGTCGCTGGCCAGCCACTCCTCGAACAGCGTCTTGATCTCCAGCGGCAGGCGCAGGACCACATAGGCCGCCGAGACGGCCCCGGCGTCGGCGACCGCCTCGAGCACCGCCTCCATCTCGTGGTCGTTGAGGCCGGGAATCACCGGGGCGAACATGGCCAGCACCGGAACCCCGGCGTCGGACAGCCGCCGGATGGTGTCGACCCGCCGCTGCGGCGTGGCGGCCCTGGGCTCCATGCTGCGCGCGAGCCTGCGGTCCAGCGTGGTGACCGAGATGGCGGCGCGCACGAGGCCCTGCGCCGCCATGGGGCGCAGGATGTCCAGGTCGCGCTGGATCAGGGCCGACTTGGTGATGATCGAGAAGGGGTGGGAGAAGCGCTGCAGCACCTCCAGCACCGCCCGCGTGACGCGCAGGCGCCGCTCCTGCGGCTGATAGGGATCGGTGTTGCCGCCGATGTGGATGACGTCGGGCCTGTAGCGGGGGGAGGAGAGCTCTCGTTCCAGCAGCCGGCCGGCCTCGGGCTTGAAGAACAGCTTGGATTCGAAGTCGAGGCCGGGCGAGAGCCCGACATAGGCGTGGGCGGGCCGGGCGTAGCAGTAGATGCAGCCGTGCTCGCAGCCCCGGTAGGGATTGATCGAGCTGTCGAAGCCCACGTCGGGGCTGTCGTTGTGGGTGATGATGACGCGCGCCGCCTCGGGGGTGACGGAGGTCTTCAGCGCCGGGACCTCGGCGTCGGCCTCGTTCCAGCCGTCGTCGAAAGCCTCGCGCAGCCGGGCCTCATAGCGGCCGGTGGCGTTGGACCGCGCCCCGCGCCCGCGCAACTGGGGAGCCGCATTGGACATGGGTGCAATGGAGCATGGCGAAAAGAACAAAACAAGAACTTCTTGACCCAAGCCGAAGCGGGCCGCTTCCTCCGCCCATGATCACCGCCGTCATCCCCACGCTGAACGCCGCGCGAGAGCTGCACGCCCTCTTGAGCGCCCTGGTGCCGGCCGCCGCCGAGGGGCTGGTGCGCCAGGTGCTGGTGCTGGACGGCGGCTCCAGCGACGGCACGCACGAGCTTTGCGAGGACGCCGGGGCCGACGTGCTGGACGTGCCGCTGGCCGAGGCGGCGCGGCGCGCGCGGGGGGACTGGATCCTGGCCCTGCCGGTGGACCTGCGCCTGCGCCGCGGCTGGGACGCGGCGGTCGTCGCGCACCTGGAGCGGGGCGGCGGGGCGGCGCTGCTGGTGGACGCGACCGAGCCGGAGGGCTGGCTGGCGCGGCTGAAGGGGCCGTCGAAGGCCGGCGTGCTCCTGAAGCGCGCGGCGGTGGAGGCGCTGGGGCCGGGCGCGGACCTGGACGCCCTGCGCCGCCACGCCGGGCGCGCGCCCAGGCTGTCCTAGAACCCGAGCTTGAAGTCCAAGGTGGCGTCGGCGACCTTCGCGCCGGCGGCCAGGGCGTCGAGGGTGTTGGTGTCCTCGTTGAACAGGCGCCGGTAAACCCAATAGGCGGCCACGACTTTTTCGACGTAGTTGCGGGTCTCCTGAGCCGGCATGCTCTCGATCACCATCAGGCTGTCGGTGTCGTCGCCGAGCATCTGCACGGTGCGTTGCAGGACGCCGGGGCCGGCGTTGTAGGCGGCCACAGCACGCAGCAGATCGGGCCCCACGCCGCGCTGCATCAGCCAGGTCAGATACTCCTGGCCGACCCGCAGGTTGAACGACGGATCGAACAAGGGGCTCATGTCGGTCTTCAGCTTGTCGTCGCCGGCCGCGCGCGCCGCCGCGTCGGGCGTGAGCTGCATCAGGCCGACCGCGCCCGCCCCGGACGTCGCCATCGGGTTGAAGCGGCTTTCCTGGCGCACGATCGCGTAGACCAGGGCCTTGTCGACGGTGAAGCCCCACTGCGGCTGCAGGATCGGGGTCGGATAGTCGCGGAAGCCGCCCACGGTCGAATCGCCGGCCGTGGTGAGCGGGGCGTTCAGCGCCAGGATGAGGGCGGTCCACAGGCTGCGCTCGGCGTCGGTCTTGGCCAGGGTCAGGCCCGCGCGCAGCTCAAGGCCGGCGTCGTTGACGAGGCCGATCTGCGCCAGGCCCGCGGCGCGATGGGCGCGCGGGTTGGTCTTGACGAAGCGCGGCAGGTCCATGGCCGGGCCGTCGAAATCGGCGGGAATGAACAGCGGCGAAAGGCGCGGCGCGGCCTGCGAGACCTGCACCGGCGCCGGATCGGGCGCCAGCTTCAGCCGGCGCGCGGCGATCATGCCGTAGAAGGTCTGGCGTTCCTTGGCGGCGACGCGCAGGAGGGGCTCGACCGCGTCCCTGTCGCCGGCCGCGTCGGCGGCGCGCGCGGCCCAGAAGCCGCCGGCGGCCTTCAGCCACGGGTCGGTCGAGGTCTCCGACACCTTCTGGAAGTAGGTTTCGGCCTTGGCGTATTCCTTCAGCCGGTAGGCGGCCAGGCCCGCGATCCAGTGATCGCCGGCGCGCGGCGCCAGCTCCAGGGCCAGGCGGACGTTTCCGGAATAGTAGGCTTCGCGCGCGCGGCGGGCGCGATCGCCGGGCAGGGGACCGGCCAGGCGGCTGGCGGCGCGTTCGACCGCGCCCCAGGCGGCGGAGGCGATCAGCGGCGCGCGGGGCGCCGCCGCCTCGGCCGGCTTGCGCTTCATGGCCAGGGCGTAGATCCGGTCGGCGCCGGGCAGGTCGGCGTACTTGGCCAGCCAGTCGGCCAGTTCCTGGAAGGTGGCGGTGTGCGCCGAGGGGTGCATGAGCTGGTGGAAGGTCAGCTCGCCGGTGAGCGACTGGTCCTTGATCTCGGCCAACTGCATCTGGGCGCCGATGAAGTCGCCCTGTTCGACAGAGGCGAAGGCGGCCGCGTAGCGTCGAGCGTCCCACGGCGACAGCGCCTGTGGAGCCGCAGCGGCCTGGCTGGCGATGCCGGCGATGAGGAGCGCGGCCCCCGCCACACTCCGCATGCGCGTCAAGAGCGTCATGCCGTTCCCCACGCGCAGTCGTTAACGATTTGACTGCGCGGCCCTTTTTTCGATGCGTCGTTAGGCTTAACCAGGGCGCTCCGGCCGATCAAGCCTTTCAGTGAGCGTCACGAGGTCGCTCCACGCTTTCTTCTTGGCTGCCGGCTGGCGCAGCAGGAAGGCCGGGTGCAGCGTCGGCATGGCGGGCAGTTCCAGGCCGTTCTCGCCGCGCCATTCGAACCAGCGGCCGCGCAGGGAGAGAATCCCTTCCTCGCGCTTGAGCATCGACTTGGCCGCCGCCGCGCCCAGGAACAGCAGCATCCGCGGCGCGATCAGCTCGATGGCCCGCTCGACGAACGGGGCGCAGATCATCTGCTCGGAGGGGCTGGGCGTGCGGTTGCCCGGCGGTCGCCAGAAGACGGTGTTGGTGATGAACACCCGGTCGGTGAGGCCCGCGGCCGCGAGCATGCGGTCCAGCAGGCGGCCGGCCCGGCCGACGAAGGGCTCGCCGCGCTGGTCCTCCTCCGCCCCCGGACCCTCGCCGACGATGACGAGCGGCGCGTCGGGCCGGCCGCGGGCGAACACGGCCTGGTGCGCGGCGCCCTCGAAGCGCAGCGGGCAGCCCTCGAAGCCGGCGATGGCGGCCTTCAGGGCGTCCAGGTCCTGCGCCGCGGCGGCCAGGCGGCGGGCCTCGGCCACGGCGCTGGAGATGTCCGGCCCGGCGTTCCGGGCGGCGGCCGGGGCGGGCTTGAGCGGGGCGGCGGGGATGCGTTCCGGCGGCCGCGGCGGGGCGATCTTGCCGGCGGCGATCCGGTCGATCGGCTCGTCCAGCAGCATGGCGTCGACGCCGGCCTCGGCCCAGAACGCCAGGAGGCTCTCGGCGGTCCGATCAGGTGTTGTTGCGGAGGTCGCAGTCATGTGGGCCTTGAAACGCGGCGGGCTGATTATTCTTGACCGCCAGCGCATCAGCTTCCGATAAGTCGCGCGAGGGATCAACGCCGCGCGGCGATTGGACGAGGGGGCCACGACCGCGCCAGATGGGAGCTTCGGGGATATGAGCCAAGACGTCGAACGCGAGTCCATGGAGTACGACGTCGTCATCGTCGGCGCGGGGCCGGCCGGCCTGTCCGCCGCGATCCGGCTCAAGCAACTGGCGGCCGAGGCCGGGACCGACGTGTCCGTGGCCGTGCTGGAGAAGGGCTCCGAAGTGGGCGCCCACATCCTGTCGGGCGCGGTGATCGATCCCAAGGGCATCAGCGAGCTGATCCCCGACTGGAAGGAGCAGGGCGTGCCGCTGGAGACGGCGGTGACGCGCGACAAGTTCCTGGTGCTGGGGCCGCAGGGCGAGCTGGACATCTCCTGGCTGCCGTTCCCCAAGTTCATGCTGAACCACGGCAACTACATCGCCTCGCTCGGCAACGTGTGCCGCTGGCTGGCCCAGCACGCCGAGAGCCTGGGGGTGGAGATCTATCCGGGCATGGCCGCCTCCGAGGTGGTCTACAACGAGGACGGCTCGGTGAAGGGCGTCGTGGCCGGCGTGTTCGGCATCGGCAAGGACGGCGAGCCGGGCCCCGACTATCAGCCGGGCGTGGAGCTGCACGCCAAGTACACCTTCATCGGCGAGGGCGTGCGCGGCTCGCTGGCCAAGCAACTGATCGCCAAGTTCGGCCTGGACGAAGGCCGCGAGCCGCAGAAGTTCGGCATCGGCATCAAGGAACTGTGGCAGGTTCCCGACGAGAACTTCGAATCCGGCCTGACGCAGCACACCTTCGGCTGGCCGCTGAACAACCAGACCGGCGGCGGCAGCTTCATGTACCACTTCGGGGACAACTACGTGGCCATCGGCTTCGTGGTGCACCTGAACTACAAGAACCCCTGGCTGTCGCCATTCGACGAGTTCCAGCGCTTCAAGACCCACCCGGCGATCCGCGCCTATCTGGAGGGCGGCAAGCGCATCGCCTACGGCGCGCGGGCGATCACCGAGGGCGGCCACCAGTCGCTGCCCAAGCTCTACTTCCCCGGCGGGGCGCTCCTGGGCTGCTCGGCGGGCATGGTCAACGTGCCGCGCATCAAGGGCAGCCACAACGCGGTCAAGAGCGGGATGCTGGCCGCCGAGGCCGCCTTCGCCGCCCTCCAGGACGGCCGGTCCAGCGACGAGCTGAAGGGCTACGAGGACAGCTACCACAAGTCCTGGGTCGCCAAGGAGCTGAAGAGCGTCCGCAACTTCAAGCCCTTGTGGTCGAAGTTCGGCACCATCCCCGGCATCGGCCTGGGCGGGCTCGATGCGATCATGGCCAACATCCTGGGCGGCTGGTCGCCCTGGGGCACGCTGAAGCACGGCAAGACCGACGCGGCGGCCACGGGCCTGGCCAAGGACTACCAGCCGATCGTCTATCCGAAGCCGGACAACGAGGTCAGCTTCGACAAGCTCTCCTCGGTGTTCCTGTCGTCGACCAACCACGACGAGAACCAGCCGGCGCACCTGAAGCTGAAGGACCCGAGCATCCCGATCGAGGTGAACCTGCCCCGGTTCGGCGAGCCGGCGCGGCTGTTCTGCCCGGCGGGGGTGTATGAGGTGCTCTACGACGACGACGGCAAGAACCCGAAGTTCCAGATCAATTTCCAGAACTGCGTCCACTGCAAGACCTGCGACATCAAGGATCCCTCGCAGAACATTAACTGGACCACGCCACAAGGGGGCGACGGGCCGAACTACCCGAACATGTGACGCGTGGCGCACTTGCGGCGCCGCGCCAAAGAGCCGAGTTTCCGCAGATGCGTCTTGCTTTTCTGATCGCCGCCGCCCCGCTTGTCCTGCTTTCGGCCTGTGCGACGGTCCCAAGCGGGCCTGACGCGGCGGCCGGGGGCTTGGACTTCGGCGGCGGGCCGATGTCGACCTCCGGGTACGGCCTGTTCCTGGCCGGCCAGGCGGCGCTGAACGACGGGCGCAACGCCCAGGCCGCCGACTATTTCGAACAGGCCGCGCAGGCCGGCGACCTGGACGGCGGCGTGGTGGCCGAGCGGGCGTTCGCCGCCGCGCTGATGGCCGGCGACGTGGAGAAGGCGGCGGCCCTGGCGCCCACCGGCGACGACGCCTCCGAGGGCGGCCGGCGGCTGGGGCTCCTGACCGTCGCCGTCGAGGAGATGGCCGAGGGCAAGGGCAAGGACGCCCGCACCCTGCTGGACGGCGACGACATCGGATTTCCCCATCGCAGCGCCGCGGCGCTGCTGGCGCCCTGGGCCGCGGCCATGGCCGGCGACACCAGCGGCTCGCTGGTGCGCCCCAACCTGAAGGACGACCGGCTGGTCGAGTACATCGGCGAGCTCGGCCAAGCCTATCTGTTCGAGCGCGCGCGGCGCTACGACGAGGCCGAGACCGATTTCAAGGCCCTCGCCGAGGGCGAGCGGACCACCGAGATGGCCGTCCTGGCCTATGGCGGCTTCCTGGAGCGGCGCGGGCGGCGCAAGGACGCCGTGGCGCTCTACGACACCGCGCTGACGGCCGATCCGCATCGCTCGAGCATCCTGGCCGCGCGGGAGCGGGCCGCGGCGGGCCGCACTGCGCCCCCGGCGCCGACGCTGCGCGAGGGCGCGGCCCAGGTGATGCTGGCCCCGGCCGCGGCGATGCTCGCGGCCAAGCAGAACCAGCTCGGCCTGGCCTATCTGCGGCTGGCCCTGCGGCTGGATCCGCGCAAGGCCGAAGCCTGGGTGATGGTGGGCGACGTGATGGCCGGCGCCGGCGAGCTCGAACAGGCCCGCTCCGCCTATGAGAAGGTGCGGCCCGGCTCGCCCGAGTACGTGGACGCCCGCGCCAAGCTGGCCTGGGCCTATCAGACGTCCGGCGATTCCGAGTCGGCGATCAAGGTCGCCCGCGAGGCCGCCGAGGGCGGCGCCGCCGACGCGCGCCTGAACCTGGCCGACCTGCTGCGCGCCGACGAGCGCTACGGCGAGGCCGCCGACATCCTGTCGGGCCTGATCGCCGAGGAGAGCGAGCCGGACTGGCGGCTGCTCTATGCGCGGGGCGTCTGCTACGAGCGCGTCGGCCGCTGGCCGGACGCCGAGGCCGACATGCAGGCGGCCCTGAAGCTGCGGCCCGACGAGCCGGAGCTGCTGAATTATCTCGGCTATTCCTGGATCGACCGGGGCGAGCACCTGAAGGAGGCGCTGGCCATGGTGGAGAAGGCGGTGGCCGCCGATCCGCACAACGGCGCGATGATCGATTCCCTCGGCTGGGCGCACTACCGGCTGGGCGACTACGCCAAGGCCGTGGACCTCCTGGAGGAGGCGATCGAGCTGGAGGCGGGCGATCCGGAGATCAACAACCACCTGGGCGACGCCTACTGGCGCGTCGGGCGCAGGGACGAGGCCCGGTTCCAGTGGAAGCGGGTGCTGACGCTCAATCCGGACGACAAGATCAAGGCCGACGCCGAGGCCAAGCTCGCCTCGGGGCTGGGCCCGGCCGGGCCGGCCAAGACCTCGCGCGTGGCCACGCCCTAAGAGTCCATGGCGCTCCAGGCTTTCGCCCCGGCCAAGGTCAATCTGTTCCTGCACGTGGGCGCGCCCGCGGCGGACGGCTATCACCCGTTGTGCAGCCTGATGGTGTTCGCCGACGTGGGCGACCGGCTGTCGGTCTATCCGGCCGACGCCATCGAGATGGTGGTGGACGGCCCCTTCGCCCAGGACCTGGCCGGGGAGGGGGACAACCTGGTGCTGCGGGCGGCGCGGGCGATCCTGGCCGCCACGCCGGGGCCCAAGCCGCCCTTCGGCCTGATGCTGGAGAAGATGCTGCCGGTGGCCTCCGGCCTGGGCGGGGGCTCCAGCGACGCCGGGGCCGCCCTGCGGCTGCTCAGCGGGGCGCTGGGGCTGAACCTTTCCGGCGAGACGCTGGAGGCGATCGCCGCCGAACTGGGCGCCGACGGCGCGGCGTGCCTGTGGGGCAGGCCGGTGATCGCCGAGGGGCGGGGAGAGCGCCTGACGCCGGCGCCGGGCCTGCCCGTCGTCGACGCAGTGCTGGTCAATCCGCGCACGCCGGTGTCGACCCCGGCGGTGTTCCGCGCCCTGGACGCGGCGGGGAGCTTCTCGGACGTGACGCCGCCGCCCATGCCCGAGGCGTTCGAGGGCGTCGAGGAACTGGCCGCCTGGCTGCTTGGCCAGCGTAACGACCTGCAGGCGCCGGCGGTGGGGCTCGCGCCCCAGATCGGCGACGTGCTGGCCTGCCTGCAGGACGAGCCGGAGACGCTGCTGGCGCGCATGACCGGGTCGGGCGCCACCTGCTTTGCCCTGTGCGCGGGAGACTACGAGGCCGAGAGCCTGGCCGGGCGGCTGGCGGGCCTGCGGCCCGACTGGTGGGTCAGGCGCTGCCGCCTGGGCGGTCCCTGGGGCTGAGGCCCCGGCCGGGCGACGGTTCCGGCGCAAGCCCGAACATAAGCCCAAAACGAAAGCGGGGGCCCCGAAGGACCCCCGCTCCTTAAGCCAGGACTGGCGCCAGCCCTACTCGTGCAGGGCTTCCCCATGCAGCGCCATGTCGAGGCCCTCGACTTCGCCCTCCTCGGACACCCGCAGGCCGGTGGTGAACTTGCAGATCATCAGGATCACGAAGGTCATGACGCCCGACCACACGATGGTGGCGCTGACGCCCATGAGCTGCTTCATGATGCTGGCGCCTTCGCCAGCGCTGTTGATCGCCTTGTCCGCCAGGACGCCCGTGAGCAGGGCGCCGGTGATGCCGGCGATGCCGTGCACGCCGAAGGCGTCCAGGCTGTCGTCGTACTTGAAGGCCTTCTTGATCCAGACCGCGCCGGCGTAGCCCGCCACGCCGCCGGCCAGGCCGACGATCAGCGCGCCTTGCGGGTTCACGAAGCCGGCGGCCGGGGTGATGGCCACCAGGCCGGCGACCGCGCCCGAGGCGAGACCCAGCATGCCGGGCTTCTTGCGCTCGATCCACTCCACGGTCATCCAGGCCATGGCCGCAGCGGCGGTGGCCACTTGCGTGTTCAGCATGGCCGCGGAGGCCAGGCCGTCAGCGGCCCATTCCGAACCGGCGTTGAAGCCGAACCAGCCGACCCACAGCAGGCTGGCGCCGACCATGGTGAAGACCAGGTTGTTCGGCGCCATGTTCTCGGTGCCGTAGCCCTTGCGGGGGCCCATGACGAGCGCGCAGACCAGACCCGCGACACCGGCGTTGATGTGCACCACGGTGCCGCCGGCGAAGTCGAGCACGCCCATGCCGCCGAGCCAGCCGCCGCCCCACACCCAGTGGCAGATCGGCGCGTAGACGAAGATCGACCACAGGACCATGAACAGCAGCAGGGCCGAGAACTTCATGCGCTCGGCGAAGGCGCCGGCGATCAGGGCCGGGGTGATGATCGCGAAGGTCATCTGGTAGACGATCCAGAGGAACTCCGGCAGTTGCGGCGCCGCGGCGAAGGCCGTGTCGATCGTCACGCCGTGCAGGAACAGGACATCGAAGCTGCCGATGTACTTGTTCAAGCCCTCCGACGGGTTGATCCCGAACGACATGCCGTAGGTCAGCGCCATCCAGACGATCGTCACCACGCAGGTGATGGCGAAGGATTGGGCCACCGTGGCGATGAAGTTCTTCTTGCGGACCATGCCGCCGTAGAACAGCGCCAGACCCGGGATGGTCATCATCAGCACCAGGGCGGTGGAGGTCAGGATCCAGGCGGCGGCCCCGCCGTCCAGTTCCAGCTTCTTCTGGTGCGCCATCAGAGGCGGCCCGGCCTCCTCGGCGGCAGGCGCGGCCTCGGCGGGCGCAGCCGCCTCGGGCGCGGGCGCCGCAGCTTCCGGCGCGGCGGCGTCAGGCGCTGGCGCGGCCGCTTCGGCCGCGGCCGGCGCCGCCGCCTCCTGCGCCAGGGCCGGAGCCGCCAAAGGCGCCCCGACGATCGCGGCGGCGAGCATTAGCCCGGCCAGCCGTTGAATTGGGTTGAACTTCATCTCGCTTAATCCCCTTGTCCCGTAGACTGCGCGCGTCAGAGCGCGGCCGAGCCGGTTTCGCCGGTGCGGATGCGCACGGCGTCCTCGACGTTGAGCACGAAGATCTTCCCGTCACCGATCTTGCCGGTGGCGGCGGCTGCCTTGACGGCCTCCACGGCCTTCGACGCCGCAGCGTCGTCGACCACGGCCTCCAGTTTCACCTTCGGCACAAAGTTCACTTGGTACTCCGCGCCCCGATAGATCTCGGTCTGGCCCTTTTGCCGGCCATACCCCTTCACTTCCGAGACCGTCAGGCCTTCAACGCCGGCGGCGACGAGCGCTTCGCGCACATCGTCCAGCTTGAAGGGTTTGACGATCGCCATGATCAGTTTCATCCGCTCGCTCCCGCGCAGCCAGAAGACTGGCCCGCGCCCCTCGTGGTTATCCGAGCCGTCATGATCTTGCTGTTCGACGGCGAAGTTGACGCTATCGACAGGGACCCGAAGGCGGACGCGTGCGGTAACCTCTGATCAAGGAAAGGTTGCGCGAGCCCAAAAAACGGGCGGCGAAGCGCCTCCGGCGCCCAATCTATGTGCGAAATCCGGGCTGGGTGGTCGCTGCGCAGGCGGAAATGAGGCCGTCCCGAGGCAGGCGTTCACGAACCCGTGAGCGCCGCAACCCTGTCGGTCAACAGGCGTAAAAGGCGCCCGTCGGCCGGGCCCAGTCCCGCGGACGTTCTGACGGAAGCGGGGCGCGACGGCCCCCACCAACGGCAAGAGGACTGTAATGTATTTTAATCGACTGCTGACCGCCGCCGCCGTGGCGGCCATGATGGCCGGCGCCGCTCAGGCCCAGCCCACCGACGCCGCACAGCCGGCCGGTGCGTCGCCGCCCGCCACGGCCGCCGAGGCGCCCAAGGTGGTCGCGCAGGGCGACATCGTCACGACCGCGCGCATGTCGGGCCAGTTCACGACCTTCCTCAAGGCGGTCGACGCCACGAACCTGACGAACCTTCTGAGCCAGACGAAGAACATCACCGTGTTCATGCCGACCGACGCGGCCTTCGCGGCGCTGCCGCCGGGCGAACTGGACAAGCTGATGTCGCCCGACAACCGCGCGGCGCTGCAGAAGCTGCTGATCTACCACATCGTCAACGCGAGCCTGGATTCCTCCAAGTTCAAGGGCGCGAAGGGTCCGGTGCCGACGGTGGCGGGCGTCAACGTGGAGATCGACGGCAGCGGCGACCACATCATGGTCAACGACGCCGACGTCGTGCAGACCGACGTGATGGCCACCAACGGCGTCATCCACGTGATCGACAAGGTGCTGAACCCGGACTGGACGCCGCCGCCTGCGGCCGCCGAGCCGGCGGCCGAAGCGCCGGCCGAACCGCAGCACTAAGACGACGCCCGGCGGCGGCGGGGGCGGCTGGAGCCTTCGCCGCGCGCCGGCGAACGCTCCGCGGCCGACGGCGACTGAAAGCTTTTCGGGCGCGTCTTGAAGCGAGGATCGGCGGGCCCTATGGTCCGCCGACTTTTTTTGCGCCCCCGAATACGCCCATCTCCATGTCCTCTGAAAAGCCGCTTTCGTTTCAGGGCCTGATCCTGAAACTCCATGATTATTGGAGCCGCCAGGGCTGCGTGATCCTGCAGCCGCACGACGTGGAGGTCGGCGCGGGCACCCTGCATCCGGCGACCGTGCTGCGCGCCCTGGGCCCCAAGCCCTGGCGGGCGGCCTATGTGCAGCCCTCGCGGCGGCCGGCCGACGGCCGCTACGGCGAGAACCCCAACCGGCTGCAGCACTATTATCAGTACCAGGTGATCCTGAAGCCGAACCCCGACGACCTGCAGGACCTCTACCTCGGTTCGCTGCGGGCCATCGGTCTGGACACGCGCCTGCACGACATCCGATTCGTAGAGGACGACTGGGAGAACCCCACGGTCGGCGCCTGGGGCCTGGGCTGGGAAGTCTGGTGCGACGGGATGGAAGTGACCCAGTACACCTACTTCCAGCAGGTGGGCGGGCTGGACGTGTGGCCGGTGTCCGGCGAGCTGACCTACGGGCTGGAGCGGCTGGCCATGTACCTGCAGGGCGTGGACCACTTCACCGAGCTGGCCTTCAACGACCCGGACGGCCCGGCGCCGCAGACCTACGGCGACGTGTTCCTGGAGAACGAGCGCCAGCAGTCGACGGCCAACTTCGAAGGCTATGACGTCGAGGTCCTGAAGCGGCAGTTCGAGGACATGGAGCGCCAGGTGCCGCGCCTGCTGGCCATGAAGGGCCCGCAGGGGCAGGCGATCGTGCTGCCGGCCTACGACCACGTGCTCAAGGCCAGCCACCTGTTCAACCTGATGGACGCGCGCGGCGCGATCGCCGTGGCCGAACGCCAGAGCTACATCGGCCGCATCCGCGAACTGACCAAGATGTGCGCCCAGGCCTGGGTGGCCAATGAAGGGGGCAACGGCTAGTCCCATGCCTCAACTGCTTCTCGAGCTCTTCTCCGAAGAGATTCCCGCGCGCATGCAGGCCCAGGCCGCCCGCGACCTGGAGCGCATGGCGCGCGAGCGCCTGGCCGAGCAGGGGCTGCTGCCCGAAGCGCTGACCACCTTCGCCGGGCCGCGCCGCCTGACCCTGGTGGCCGACGGGCTGATGGCCGCCCAGGGCGACCGCTGCGAAGAGCGCAAGGGCCCGCGCGTTGGCGCGCCCGAAAAGGCCATCGAGGGCTTCCTGCGCTCGGCCGGCGTGCCGTTCGAGGACCTGATCGAGCGCGACGGGGTCTATTTCGCCCTGATCGAGCGCAAGGGCCGGCCGACGCCGCAGATCGTGGCCGAGATGGTCGACGCCATCGTGCGCGGCTTTCCCTGGCCGAAGTCGATGACCTGGGGGCGGGGCACGCTGCGCTGGGTGCGCCCGCTCAAGCGCATCCTGTGCGTCTTCGACGGCGAGGTCGTGCCGTTCGACATCGACGGGATCGACAGCGGCGACACGACCGAGGGCCACCGCTTCATGGGCGACGCCCAGCCGTTCCGCGCCCGCGACTTCGACGCCTACCGCGACGGGCTGGAGAAGCACTTCGTGGTGCTGGATCCGGAGGAGCGCCGGGCGCGCATCATGGACGCGGCCCGCACGCTCTGCTTCGCGCGAAACCTGGAGCTGGTGGAGGACGCGGGCCTCCTGGACGAGGTGTCGGGCCTGGCCGAATGGCCGACGCCGATCCTGGGCGACATGGAGCCGGCCTTCCTGGCGCTGCCGGCCGAGGTGATCCGCACCTCCATGCGCACGCACCAGAAGTACTTCGCCGTGCGCGACCCGGCGAGCGGCGGGCTGGCGCCGCACTTCGTCACCGTGGCCAACATCGAGGCGCCGGACGGCGGCAAGGCGATCGCCGCGGGCAACGCGCGGGTGCTGTCGGCGCGGCTGAGCGATGCGCAGTTCTTCTGGAACGAGGATCGCAAGGTCCGCCTGGAGGACCGCCTGGAGAAGCTGAAGGGCGTGACCTTCCACGCCAAGCTGGGCACGGTCCATGAGCGGGTCGAGCGGATCACCGCGCTCGCCCGCGACCTGGCGAAGGTGACGGGCGCCGACGCGGAGGCGACCGCCGAGGCCGCGCGGCTGGCCAAGGCGGACCTGGTCACCGGCATGGTCGGCGAATTCCCCGAGCTGCAGGGGATCATGGGCGGCTACTACGCCCGCGCCGAGGGCCTGCCCGAGGTCGTCGCCGACGCGATCCGCGACCACTACAAGCCGCAGGGCCCGAGCGACGCGGTCCCCGTGGCGCCCGTGTCGGCCGCCGTGGCCCTGGCCGAGAAGCTGGACACCTTGGTGGGCTTCTTCGCCATCGACGAGAAGCCGACCGGCTCGCGCGACCCCTACGCCCTGCGCCGCGCCGCGCTGGGCGTGATCCGCATCGTGCTGGAGGGCGGGCTGCGCCTGTCCCTGCTGGAGACGGCCGCGGCCCATCAGCGCCGGTTCGCCAAGGTGGAGGGCGCGCCGTCGGCCGCCGCCGAACTGCTGGCCTTCTTCGCCGACCGGCTGAAGGTGTCCCTGCGCGAGCAGGGCAAGCGCCACGACCTGGTGGACGCGGTGTTCGCCCTGGGCGACGACGACCTGGTGCGCATCGTGGCGCGGGTGGAAGCCCTGGACGGCTTCCTCGCCACCGAGGACGGGGCCAACCTGCTGGCCGGCTACAAGCGCGCGACGAACATCCTCAGGGCCGAGGAGAAGAAGGGCGCGTTGCCGCAAGGCGCCTTGGAGGCCATGCCGGGCGCTCCCTACGAGGAGACGGCGCTGATCACGGCGCTCGGATCGGTGCGGCCAATGGTGGCGCAGGCTTTGCAGACTGAAGATTTCTCTGGCGCGATGCGTGCCCTTTCGGGTTTACGCCAGCCAGTGGACGCGTTTTTCGACGCGGTGTTGGTGAACTCGGAGGTCGAGGCGGAACGGGCCAACCGTCTTCGACTTCTAATGCAGGTGCGCGACGCCATGGGCGGCGTCGCGGACTTCTCGCAAGTGACGGGCTGAGGAGAAGTTTCAGCATGACGACCGGTACGCTGACCAAGACGCAGTGGGTCTATGCATTCGGCGGCGGCGGCGCGGACGGCGACGCCTCCATGAAAAACCTCCTGGGCGGCAAGGGCGCGAACCTGGCCGAGATGTCGTCGCTGGGTCTGCCGGTGCCTCCCGGTTTCACCATCACGACCGAGTGCTGCACGCACTACTATTCCAACGAGAACAGCTATCCGGCCGAGCTGGAGGCCCAGGTGCTCAAGGGCCTGGCCCGGGTGGAGGAACTGACGGCCAAGCGCTTCGGCGACGCTTCCAACCCGCTGCTGGTCTCGGTGCGCTCGGGCGCGCGGGCCTCGATGCCGGGGATGATGGACACCGTCCTGAACCTGGGCCTGAACGACGAGACGGTCGCGGGCCTGGCCAAGCTTTCCGGCGACCGCCGCTTCGCCTTCGACAGCTACCGCCGCTTCATCCAGATGTACTCGAACGTGGTGCTGGGCCTGGACCACCACATGTTCGAGGAGATCCTGGACGAGCATAAGGAGCGTCTGGACGTCACCATCGACACGGCCCTGTCCGCTGAGGACTGGGAACGCGTGGTCGCCGACTACAAGAAGGCCGTGGAGGCCGAGCTCGGCAAGCCGTTCCCGCAGGAGCCGCAGGCCCAGCTCTGGGGCGCGATCAGCGCGGTGTTCGCCAGCTGGATGAACGACCGGGCCAAGTTCTATCGCCGCATGCACGACATCCCCGAAAGCTGGGGCACGGCGGTGAACGTGCAGTCCATGGTGTTCGGCAACATGGGCGACACCTCGGCCACGGGCGTGGCCTTCACCCGCAATCCCTCCACCGGCGACGCGCGGCTCTACGGCGAGTTCCTGATCAACGCCCAGGGCGAGGACGTGGTGGCCGGCATCCGCACGCCGCAAGCCCTGACCCGCGCCGCCCGCGAGGAGATGGGCGAGAAGGCCCCCTCGATGGAGGAGGCGCTGCCGGAGGTGTTCACCCAGTTCAAGTCCGTCGTCGAGACCCTCGAGACGCACTACCGCGACATGCAGGACATCGAGTTCACGGTCGAACAGGGCCGGCTCTACATGCTGCAGACGCGCAACGGCAAGCGCACCGCCAAGGCCGCGCTGAAGATCGCCGTCGACCTGGCCGAGGCCGGGGTGATCAGCAAGGAAGAGGCGGTGATGCGCGTCGAGCCGGGCTCGCTCGACCAGCTTCTGCACCCGACCATCGACCCCTCCAGCCCGCGAGACGTGGTCGCCCAGGGCCTGCCGGCCTCGCCCGGCGCGGCCACCGGCAAGATCGTCTTCACCGCCGAGGAGGCCGAACATCAGGGCTCGGCTGGCGAGGCGGTGATCCTGGTGCGCGACGAGACGTCCCCTGAGGACATCCGCGGCATGGACGCGGCCCGCGCCATCCTGACCGCCCGCGGCGGGATGACCAGCCACGCGGCCGTGGTGGCCCGCGGCATGGGCCGGCCGTGCGTCTCCGGCGCCGGCGAGATCCAGATCGACGAGAAGGCCGGCGAGTTCCGCGTGCGCGGCCGCGTGTTCAAGGCCGGCGACATCATCACCGTCGACGGCGCCAAGGGCGAAGTGCTGGCCGGGGCGGTGAAGATGATCGAGCCGGAGCTGTCCGGCGACTTCGCCACCCTGATGGGCTGGGCCGACCAGGCCCGCCGCCTGAAGGTGCGCGCCAACGCCGAGACCCCGCTCGACGCCAAGACGGCCCGCCAGTTCGGCGCCGAGGGCATCGGCCTGTGCCGCACCGAGCACATGTTCTTCGACGAGGACCGGATCGCCGCCGTGCGCGAGATGATCCTGGCCGACGACGAGCAGGGCCGGCGCACGGCGCTGGCCAAGATCCTGCCGATGCAGCGCGCCGACTTCGTGCAGCTTTTCACGATCATGGAAGGGCTGCCGGTCACCATCCGCCTGCTCGACCCGCCGCTGCACGAGTTCCTGCCGCACACCGAAGAGGACGTGAAGGCGGTTGCCGAGGCCACGGGCCTGGACGCGGGCAAGCTGTGGCGCCGGGCCAAGGAACTGCACGAGACCAACCCGATGCTGGGCCACCGCGGCTGCCGGCTGGGCGTGTCCTATCCCGAAATCTACGAGATGCAGGTTCGGGCCATCTTCGAGGCGGCCTGCGAGATCGCCGCCTCGGGCAAGGCCGCGCCGATCCCGGAAATCATGCACCCGCTGGTGGCCAAGGGCGAGGAGATGCGCTTCCTGCGCCAGCTCACCGACCGCACCGCCAAGGAGGTGCTGGCCGAGAAGGGCATGCAGGTCGACTACATGGTCGGCACCATGGTGGAGCTGCCGCGGGCGGCGATCCGCGCGGGCGACCTGGCCGAGTACGCCGAGTTCTTCTCCTTCGGCACCAACGACCTGACCCAGACGACGTTCGGCATCAGCCGCGACGACTCCGGCCGGTTCCTGAACGCTTACATCGACAAGGGCATCTTCGAGAAGGATCCCTTCGTCAGCCTCGACCAGGAAGGCGTGGGCGACCTGATCCGCATCGCCACCGAGCGCGGCCGGGCCGTGCGGCCGAACGCCAAGCTCGGCATCTGCGGCGAGCACGGCGGCGACCCGGCCTCGATCGCGTTCTGCGAGAAGGTGGGCCTGGACTACGTGTCCTGCTCGCCCTACCGCGTGCCGATCGCCCGTCTGGCCGCCGCCCAGGCCGCCATCGGCGAGCGCGAGAAGGACCGCTAGGCGGTCTCGCGCAAGGACAGCGTCATCGCCGGGCTTGTCCCGGCCATGACGATTTTACAGGAACGGCCGCCTCACCAGGCCCACGTCCAGTCCTTGGCCGAGACGCGGCAGCCGCCGTCGGGCCAGCCGGTCCAGCCGCGTCCGCGCACCACCTGGCCGGGACGCGCGTCGGTGGCGCGGCCGTCCATCAGGGCGGTCTCGCCGTTGACCAGCACCCATTCGACGCCGGTGGAGAGCTGGTGCGGGTTCTCGTAGGTGGCGTGGTCGGCGATCGTCGCCGGGTCGAACACCACCACGTCGGCGTAGTAGCCGGGCTTTAAGAGACCGCGGTCGTGCAGGCCGAGGTTGGCCGCCGGCAGGCCGGTGAGCCGGTGCACGGCGCTGGCCAGGGTCGTGGCGTGCTCGTCGCGCACGTACTTGCCGAGCAGGCGGGCGGTGTTGCCGTAGGCCCTGGGGTGGGTGGACGACTTCAGGAACACGCCTTCGGGCGCCTGGGCCGAGGCGTCGGAGGCGAAGCTCATCCAGGGCAGGCCGACCAACTCCTTCACATTGTCCTCGGACATCAGGAAGTAGACCACCTGCACGCGGCTGCCGTCCTCGATGACCAGGTCGATGGCGGTGTCTTCCGGGCTCTCGCCGCGGGCCTTGGCGACCTCGGCCAGGGTCTTGCCGGTGAGGGGCTTGAGCGCCGGATTCTTGAAGCCGACCAAGAGCGTGCCCTCGGCGCCGGCGTGGAGGTAGAGGTTCTCGAAACTGGGATGCTCCTCGCGCATCTCGGCGAGCACTTTCTTGCGGATTTCGGGATCCTTCAGCCGCGCGATCCAGGCGTCGGTCCCGCCGGCCTGGACCCAGGTCGGCATGGCCGCGTCGAGCCCGGTGGAGCCGGCGGTGTAGGTGTACATGTCGGCGGTGATGCGCTGGCCCTGGGCGCGGGCGGCCTCGATGCGGGCGATCGCGGCCTTCTGCTTGGCCCAGTTGGCGCGGCCGCCCGCCTTCATGTGGTAGATTTCGGCCGGCGCGCCGGACTCCTTGGAGATCTCGATCAGTTCGTCGACGGCTTCCAGCAGGCGGTCGCCCTCCGAGCGCATGTGGCTGATGTAGATGCCGCCGCAGCGGCCAGCCTCGGTGGCCAGCGCCGCCAGTTCGGGGGTCTCGGCGTAGCTGCCCGGCGCGTAGATGATCGAGGAGCCGACGCCGAGGGCGCCGTCCTCCATGGCCTCGTCCACTAGCTTCCTCATGCGATCGAGCTGTTCGGGCGTGGGATCGACGTCGTCCTCGCCGAGCTCGTGGATGCGCACCGTCGCCGCGCCGACGAAGGACGCGACGTTCTGGGAGACGCCGCGCCGCGTGAGGCCGGTGAGGTATTCGTCCAGGGTGGTCCAGTCGATGGGATACTTGATATCGCCCTGGTGGCTGAGCGCCTCGGCCTTCATCGCGGGCGAGTAGGGGCCCATGGAGGCGCCTTCGCCCATCACCTCGAGCGTGACGCCCTGGGAGAGTTCGCTCAGGCCTCGGCCGTCGACGATCAGGCTCTGGGTGGCCCAGCTCAGCATGTTGATGAAGCCCGGCGCGACGGCCTTGCCATTGGCGTCGATCTCGGTGCGGCCGCCGGCCGTGGCGTGCGGGCCGACATAGGCGACGCGTTGGCCGACGATCCCCACGTCGCCGACGAAGGGCGCGCCGCCGGTCCCGTCGTAGATGGTCCCGCCGCGGATCACCACGTCGAAGTCCTGCTCGGGGCTGTTGGGGCTGGAGGCCGAGGCGGCCAGGGCGGAGAAGAGGCTCAGCGCCAGGGCGATGGCGGTCGGTGTCTTCATGGGGTCTTCCGCGCGTGTTCCTCTGGCCGATGCAGGTGCAGACAATAGCGGGCGGCGGCGCCGTGTCAGGCGCAGTCGGGCATTGCGGGCTTTTCACCTGACAGGACGCGCGAAGTCTGGCCTCTTCCGCGCGAAGCGTAAGCATGGGGAGGGAAGAGATGGCGCAGTTCGATCCGGCCGCGGCGACGGCCGCCTATCTGGCCGAGCTGCCGCCCGCGGCGCACGCCAAGGCCCAGGCATACACCCAGGGCGGCCACTGGCTGCTCCTGTGGGGCGCGCTCGTGGGCGTCATCGTCGCCTGGCTGGTGCTGCGCTCGGGCGTCTTGGTGAAGCTGCGCGGCGGGATCGAGCGCGGCAGGCCGCGCCCCTGGCTGGCGGCGTTCGCAGTGCTGGCGGTCGACGGGGTGCTGGAAAGCGTGCTGGGCCTGCCCTGGAACGCCTACGCCGACTGGTGGCGCGAGCGCGCCTATGGCCTGTCGAGCCAGGGGTTCGGCGGCTGGCTGGGCGACTGGGCGCTGATGACGGGCTTCGTCACGCTGATCACGGTCGTCCTGCTGGTGCTGGTCTACGCGCTGATCCGGCGCGCGCCGCGGACCTGGTGGATCTGGAGCGGCGCGGCCACGGCGCTGGTGTTCCTGTTCGCCATCGTGATCGTGCCGGTCACGCTGCTGCCGTTGCTCAACAACTATAAAGAGGCCCCGTCCGGGCCGGTGCGCGACGCGGTGGTGCAGATGGCCAAGGCCAACGGCGTGCCGTCCGACAAGATCCTGATCTACGACGGCTCCAAGCAGTCCAACCGCTACACGGCCAACGTCATGGGCATCGGCGGCACCGCGCGGATCGCCATGAGCGACGTGATGTTCAAGAAGGGCGCGGACCTGGCCGAGGTGAAGGCGGTCGTCGGCCACGAGATGGGCCACTACGTGCACGGCCACATCTATTGGCTGACGCTGTCCTACGGCGTGCTGGGGCTGGCCGCCTTCTTCCTGGTGGACCGGCTGTTCCGGCCGGTGCTCGAGCTCACCGGGGCGAAGGGCGTGACGGGCCTGGCCGACCCGGCGGGCTTTCCGGTGATCTCGATCATCATGGCCATGCTGGCGCTGCTCAGCACGCCGGTCACCAACGCGATCACCCGGACCATCGAGGCCGACGCCGACCGCTATTCGCTGCAGCACGTGAACGAGCCGGACGGCCTGGCCAGGGCGCTGGTGAAGACGGTGGAATATCGCGCGGCGACTCCCTCGCGGCTGGAGGAGGTGCTGTTCTACG
Source organism: Phenylobacterium sp. (assembly GCF_041916435.1). Taxonomy (GTDB): domain Bacteria; phylum Pseudomonadota; class Alphaproteobacteria; order Caulobacterales; family Caulobacteraceae; genus Phenylobacterium. The sequence continues at coordinate 416,913 of NZ_JAYRZM010000001.1, forward strand.
ATCACCCGTCCGTGGGCCGGCGCATCCGACTGGCCATGGACTGGAAAGCCACTCACCCCAAGGCCGTGCAGCCATGAGATACATGATCACCTTCAACCAAGTCGAAGGCGTCTGGGAGGAGCTGAACGAGGCCGAGCAAACGCGCCACGCCGCCCAGCTCGGCGCCCTGATCGGGGCGCTGAAGGCGAACGGCTCGGAACTGGTGTTCCTGGCCCCGCCGGGGCAGGCGGCGACCGTGCGCATGCATCCCGACGGGCTGGTGGAGACGCTGGACGGACCGGCGCGCCCCGGCTTCGAACAGGCCGGCGGCTACTACGTCGTCGACGTCGACAGCCTGGAGGAGGCGATCGAATGGGCCCGGCGCGGTCGCTTCCTCGCCGGCTCCAGCGAGGTGCGCCAGATCATCGACTTCCCGGAATGAGGCGCGCGCCTCAGCGCTTCTTCACGAACACCGTGCCGGCCGAATAGCCCGCGCCGAACGAGCAGATCAGGCCGATCTCGCCGGGGGCGAAGTCGCCGTTGGCGGTATGGAAGGCGATGATCGAGCCGGCCGAGGAGGTGTTGGCGTATTCGTCCAGGATGATGACGTTCTCCTGGGGCGTCGGCTCGCGGCCGAGCACGCGCTTGCCGATCAGCTCGTTCATGTTGACGTTGGCCTGGTGCAGCCACAAGCGCTTCAGGCCGGTGGTGTCGAGGCCGAGGTCGGCGGCGTGGGCCAGGATCATCTCGGCGACCATCGGCACCACTTCGCGGAACACCTTGCGGCCTTCCTGTACGAACAGCTTGTCGGCCTTGCCCACGCCCTCGGGCGCGGCGCGGTTCAGGAAGCCGAAGTTGTTGCGGATGTTGTTGGAGAAGACGGTCTTCAGCCGCGTGCCGAGGATGTCCCAGCCCTGGCCGGGCGTGGCCTGGTCGGCGGCCTCGACGATCACGGCGGTGGCCACGTCGCCGAAGATGAAGTGGCTGTCGCGGTCGCGGAAGTTCAGGTGGCCGGAGGTGATCTCCGGATTGACCATCAGCACCGCCCGGGCGCCGGCGGCGATGTAGTCGGCCGCGGTCTTCACGCCGAAGGTGGCCGAGGAGCAGGCCACGTTCATGTCGAAGGCGAAGCCGTCGATTCCCAGGGCCTGCTGCACCTCGATGGCCATGGCTGGATAGGCGCGCTGCATGTTGGACGCCGCGCAGATCACCGCGTCGATCCGGCTGGCCGGCTTGCCCCACGCCTCGATCGCCTGGCGGGCGGCGGCCACGCCGATCTCGGCCATGATCGAAAGCTCGTCGTTGGGCCGCTCGGGGATGACCGGGCGCATGACATCCGGGTCGACCAGGCCGGTCTTGTTCATCACGTGCCGCGACTTGATGCCGGACGCCTTCTCGATGAACTCGACGGAGGAGGGGGCCAGCGCCTGGACTTCGCCCGCCTCGATCGCGGCGGCGTTGGCCGCGTTGAAGCGCTCCACATAGGCGTTGAAGGTCTCCACCAGCTCGGCGTTCGAGAGCGTTTCCTGCGGGGTGTAGAGCCCGGTGGCGGCGATGACGGCGTTGGACAAGGACCAGATCCTCCGATGACGCCCGTGTCCGCGGGCAAGCCGAGACAGATAGCACGCCTGACGCCCGCGTCATCGCCCGAGCGTCGTCGTCCATGTGGCGCGGGAGCCACAGGCCCGGCCCGCCCGTGGATCGCCCGCGAACCGACTCCTTCCCGCCTCGTTTCAGGAGCACAGGTTTCGTGGCTGAGGGGACGAGTACGAGTCGAGTAGGAGTATAACTAAAATGAAATCTCTCATCATCGTGGCCGCCACGACGGCCGTCGCCGCAGCATTTCCCTTCGTCGCGAACGCGCAAGATCTGAGCATGAAAGGCTACGGTTCTGTCGGATATTCCCAAGGATCGTACGACAGCGGCGCCGATCTTGGCGCGATTCAGGGACGCCTCGGCGCTCGATTTGGCAAATACTTGGGCGCTGAAGGCGAGATCGGCCTCGGCGCCAGGAACGACGACACCTGGCTCGCCGGGACCAAGGTGCACGAATCGCAGCTCGCCCAGGGTGCGGTCTACGGCGTCGGCTTCCTGCCCGTCGCGCCCAACGCCGATCTCTACGCCCGCGTCGGCTACGGCGACACCAAGCTGAAGACCAAGGCCGCCGGCGTGCCCGACACCAACACCGTCCAGTCCTGGAACTACAGCGTCGGCGGCCAGTACTTCGTCGACGGCGCCAACGGCGTGCGGGCGGACTACACGCGCGAGGAGTTCCAGCACAGCGAAGACAGCGCCGACGTGGTCTCGGTGGGCTACGTCCACAAGTTCTGATCCCGCCTAGCGCGCCGGCCGTTCGCTGAGATCGGCCGGCGCGTGAAGCTCGGCGGGGATGCGTACCATGCTCCGCCGGGCTCGGGCCGGCCCCTATCCGGCGAGCCCCGGGGAGCGCGGCCCGGGAAGCCCTCCCTGTCGGCGGGGAGGGCTTCTTCTTGACCGCGGGCGAGGTTGCGGGGACCTTGGCCACGGGAGAAAACGCCTTGAACGCAGGTTTCCTGATTCAATTCGCCGCCTCGGCCCTGGCCGTGGGCGCCCTGGTGCTGCTGGTGGCCTGGGCGCGGATCGCGCGGCCGACGCCGCCGCTCGACGAGGCCCGCGCCCGCGCGCTGATCGCCGAGGAGTTTCCCGACCGCCCGATCGGGCAGGTCTGGGTGGCGAGCGACGGCGCCGGCGCCCTGGCGCGCTCGGGGGCGGCGGCCCTGGTCATCTGCCGCGTCGGCGACGGCTATGCGGCGCGGCATATCCCCTGGGCGCAGGCCCTGAGCTCCAGCCTGAGGGACGGACGCTTGCGCATCGAGCTGGGCGAGATGGCCGCGCCCCGGGCCGAGCTGGCGCTGGACGCCTGGCCGCCGAAGGACCTGGCCGCATGAAGGCGATCGATCCGGTCACCCTGGCCACGCCGTTCTTCATCATCGCCATCATCCTGGAAGTGCTGGCCGGGCGGATGGGCAAGGCCAAGGCGGCCTATGAGGCCAAGGACACGCTGACCTCGCTGATAATGGGCCTGGGCAGCACGGTGGCGGGGATCCTGTTCGCCGGAACCATCGCGGCGGCGAGCCTGTGGATCTACCAGCACCGATTGTTCGACATCCCCATGACGGCGGTCTGGGCCTGGGTCGCGGTGTTCCTCCTGGAGGACCTGACCTACTACTGGTTCCACCGGCTGAGCCACGAGCGGCGCGTCTGGTGGGCGGCCCACGTCAACCATCACTCCAGCCAGCACTACAACCTGTCCACGGCGCTTCGGCAGACCTGGACGGGCGGCGTGGCGGCGACCTGGGTCCTGTGGCTGCCGCTGAGCTTCCTCGGCTTTCCGCCGGCGATGGTGGCGATCCAGAAGGGGATCAGCCTCGTCTACCAGTTCTGGATCCACACCGAGGCGATCGGGAAGATGCCCCGCTGGTTCGAGGCGGTGTTCAACACGCCCTCGCATCACCGCGTGCACCATGCGAGGAACCCGCGCTACCTGGACCGCAACTACGCGGGCATCCTGATCATCTGGGACCGGCTGTTCGGCACCTTCCAGCCGGAGCTGGACGAGGAGGCCTGCCGCTACGGGATCGTCAAGAACCTGGCCACCTTCAATCCGCTGCGCGTGGCGTTCCACGAATGGGCGGCGATCGCCAGGGACCTGGCGAAGTCGCGCTCGCCCGGCGAGGCCGCCGGCTACGTCTTCGGCCCGCCGGGCTGGAGTCCGGACGGATCGCGCGAGACCTCGGCCATGCTGAAGGCGCAGTGGCGGGCGGCTAATCCCGAAGCAGCGGCAGCGACAGCCCCGACGCCGGCCGAGCACTCAGCAACTCGCGCCTGAAGCGGAAGAGTTCGGCCGGCCGGCCGCCGGTGTCGGTCTCCAGCCGCCCCAGCCCCTCCACCAGGCCCGCGCGCTCCAGGGCGCGGCGGAAGTTCTGCTTGTGCAGGGCCACCCCGGCGATCGCCTCGACCGTGCGCTGCAGGGCCGACAGGGTAAAGGCCTCGGGCATCAGCTCGAACACCACGGGCCGGTACTTCAGCTTGCCGCGCAGGCGCGAGAGGGCGGTGGCCAGGATGCGCCGGTGGTCGGAGATCATCGGCTCGCCGAGCGCCGCCGAGAGTTCCTCGGACGGGGCGCCGCACGCCTCGCCGCGGTCGCGGGCCGCCTCGGGCGCCAGGCCCGCCTCGTAGAGCAGCTCGTAGCGCTCGAGCACGCGCTCTTCGTTCCAGGGCGCGCCGTCGAGGGCGAAGGCCAGGCGCGCGCGGGCCAGGCGGCTGGCGGCCTCGGCGCCGCGCCCCATCTCGGCCCAGCGGCGCAGGGCCACCTCCAGCACGGCCAGCGCCCGCGGCCGGCCACCGCGCCAGTCCTCGTAGGGGAAGAACCGCGACCAGGACGACCATTCGGTGTCGGGCGCGTGGGTGTCGACGGCCTGGGGCGTGAGCGCCAGATAGCCCACCGAGATCACCCGCGAGGGCGCCGCGCCCGGGCCCATGTTGGCGACCGGCGCGTCGCGGCCCCGGTCGCCGAAGGTGTAGAGTTGCTCCACATAGCCCAGGTCGAAGCGGGTCTGCTGGGTGACGAACGCGCGCAGGGCCAGCTCGAAGGTGCGGTGGGCGTCCGGGTCGAACGGGCCGAAGGGCAGGCCGGCCAGCTCGGAGGCGCGGCCGTCGCCGTCGCGGGGACGCACGGTGAGCACCACGGCCTCGCCCTCGCGGATCGCCACGATCACCGCCGACAGGCCGATGACGACTGGGTCGGCCATGGGCTCAGGCGCTTCGCATCAGTAGCGGACCGGGAAATCGAACGGGGCGGCGGCGGCGTAGTCATAGTCGCCCATCGCATTGACCGCGTCGATCATGCGGCCGCGCCGGTCCAGCAGGTCGTCGGCCAGCGCGACGATGCGCCGGTTCGGCGACGCATGCGGCGCGGCCCGGCGCATGGCCGCGGCGATCATCCGCTCGTCGGCCCCCGGATTGCGCTCGCACGCCAGGACGAAGGCGCTGGCGGTGGAGCGGCTGATGCCGGCCCAGCAGTGGATGAGCATGGGCGCGGTCTCGTCCCAGTCGCGGGCGAAGGCGATGAGGCGGCCGACCACGTCCTCGTTCGGCAGGACCAGCCCCTCCGTCGGCTCGGCGATGTCGTTGACCGCCAGCTTCAGGTGGCGGGCCTCGTCCAGCCCGCCGGGGGTGGGGATCATGGTGGCCGGGTCGAGCAGGGTGACCATGTGCGAGGGCCGGCGCGCGGCCAGGGTGGCCGGCACATCTCCCAGTCCGCACACGATGATGGTCATCGGCTCCTTACTCCGTGTCGAACGCCGCCGGCGTGGCGGCGAATCCCGCCGCCTCGGAAAGCACACAGTAGCGCTGAATGTAACGCTCTTGGGCGTGGCTCGGCGATTGCGGCTCGATATGCAGCTCGTAGCCCGGCGGCGGGGCGCCGAACAGGGTCAGCGCCTCGGCGTGGGTGAAGCCGGCGAGCTGGGTGGCCTCGAAGAAGGCGCAGGCGCGGTCGGCCTGCTTGATCAGCTTCTTGATGGCCACGGGGGTCTTGGCCGGCAGGCCGAAGCGCACGTGGATGGCCGTCTCCAGCCGCTCCTCGAAGGTCTTGTAGTCGTAGCCGAGCGCGGCCTTGAACGGGCTGATCATGTCGCCGATCACGTATTCCGACGCGTCGTGCAGCAGGGCGGCCAGGCGCCATCGCGGCTCGATGTCCGGCTGGACGTGGGCGACGATCTCCTCGACGACGACGGAGTGCTGGGCCACCGAGAAGGCGTGCTCGCCGACGGTCTGGCCGTTCCATCGCGCGACCCGCGCCAGGCCGTGGGCGATGTCCTCGACCTCGATGTCCATCGGCGAGGGGTCCAACAGGTCGAGCCGGCGGCCCGACAGCATGCGCTGCCACGCCCTGGGTTCTCTTTTTCCGCTACGCAGCCCTTTTCTCAACGAAGCGTTCCTTCCACAGTCAAGGTCGTGAGATCGGATGGTCTGTGAACTGGCTGAACGCTTGAGAAAGATCAACGCGTCGTGTGCGGCCGGGACGCAGGGTCCGCGGCGAATTTGCGAGGGAGAGGCATGAGCTGGGCGAGAATCATGGCGCCGCTGTCGGGCGGGGCTGGGGATGCGGAGGCGATCGCCGCGGCTGCGGCCCTGGCCGAGCCGTTCGGCGCCGAACTGGCGGGCGTCTACACGCCGGCTGACGTGGCCGACGTGATGCCCTGGATGGGCGAGGGCTTCCTCGGCGGCGTGCAGACCACCGCGCTCGAATCGCTGAAAGAGGCGGCGATGGCCGGCGAGGTGAACGCCAAGAAGGCGATGGGCGCCTGCGCCTACGCCAAGAAGTCGTTCGTCGCGCTGCAGACGCCGGTGTGGGCGGGCCTGTCCGCCGAGAGCCGGCTGTCCGACGTGGTGGTGTTCGGCGACGACCCGGCGCGGGGCAGGGGGCCGCTGGCCGAAGCCTTCCAGCAGATGCTGGCCGACGAGCAGCGCCCGATCATGGTGGCGCGGCCGGGGCTGAAGGTGGGCTCGGCGGTGGCCGTGGCCTGGGACGGCGGCAAGGAAGCCTCGCGCGCCGCGCGCTTGGCCGTGCCGCTCCTGGAGAAGGCCTCGAAGGTGGTGATCCTGTCGGCGCCCAAGGCCACCGCGCGCAGCTTTGATCCGAACCGGCTGCAGGCCTACTACGCCGCGCGGGGGATCAAGGCCGACGTGGACATCCTGCCGGACGCCGGCGACGCCGCGCCGCTGCTGCTCTATGCGGCCAAGAAGGCTGGCGCCGACGTGCTGGTGGCCGGCGCCTTCGGCCACCCGCGGCTGCAGGAATTCATCTTCGGAGGAACGACCCGTTCGCTGCTGAACGCCGACGAGCCGTCGCTCTTCCTTTCCCACTGATTTCAAGGACGAAGTGCTGCCATGCCCCTTTCGCGCATCGTAATGCGGCTCGCCCGCAATCCCGGAACCGAGTTCGCCGGCGGCGACGACCATCGCGGCTATTCGCTGATCGCTCCGCTCACCGCCGACGGCCATCTGGACGAGGGCCTCTACGCCAAGACCAAGGGCGAGTGCACCGTGCACCGCTTCGCGCCCGACGAGGACCCGGCGGACGGGCGGCTCGCCCGGCGCGGAACGCGCTGGTACTTCGACTACGAGGCGGGCGAGACCGAGGACGACGAGCCGGTCCACCGCCTGGGCGAGCACCGCTTCGCCGTGGGCGAATACGTCACCGTGACCGACGAGGACGGCCGCCCGCTGACCTACAAGGTCGTGGAGGTGCGGCCGGCCGCCGAATAGGGCGTCAGACCCCGCCGTTGCGCCGCACCAGCTTGGAGACCGCGTCGTAGACGTCGTCGTGGTCGCCGCCGTCGCGGCCCTTGACGACGGCGACCGTCAGCGGCCCGGAGCGCGGACCGCCGGCCTCATAGCCGGCGAACTTGTAGCCGCCAGGCAGGTCCTCGCCGGCCAGGATGAAGGTGGCGCGCACGCCGTTCTTGGCCGGGCTCAGGGACTCGCCCTTCAGGCGCACGTCGCGCTGCATGCGCACGACCGCGCCGTGCTTGCCGGCGTCGATGTGCAGGGGGCCGATGCGCACCTGGGCGGAATCGTCGCTGTCGTCGGCGACGATGTGCACGCCCGGCAGGTCCACGCGCGTCTTCTCGCGTGCGGGGGTCGACGCGCTCCAGTCCTGGTCGGTCTCGCCGGAATCGGTCTCGCCGGAATCGGCCACCGCCTCGGCCGTGGCCGTGGCCGTGGCTCGGGGCTCGCCGGACTTCGCCGCGCCCACGTCGGCCTGGGCCTGCGCCTCGGCCGCCGCGGCGTCCCGGGCCGTGGTGGCGCCGGGCTCGGCGCGGACCACGGCGTCGGCCGGCGCTTCGGCGCCCGCCTTGGCGGCGGGTTCGGCGGGCGGCGCCTCGCCTTTCAACTCGGCGCGCAGGTTGGCTTCGACCCCGTCGAGGGTGGCGTCGACGCCGCCGCTCACCGGAATCAGCTTGAGGGTGATCTGCGCGCCGTCGTTGGAGACGTAGTCGCAGGTCTTGCCGTCGGCGGCCTGGCTGACGCGCCGCAGGCCGTCCTCGCTCTGCGGGCAATCGAGCCGGGCCACCGCCCTGTGGACGCTCTCGGCTTCGCACCCGCCCGCCGTCAGGGCCAGGGCCGCGGCGGCCGTCGCGCTCAACAGTCTCATGAAAAAAGCCTCCGGTCCCGTTCGTGGCTGAACGGTGACCGGAGGCTCGCGTCAGGTCGAGTGAATTCGCGGTAAGCCGCTTACTGGCCCGGGCGCGATCCGGCGCCTTCGCGGCGGGCCAGGAAGGCCAGGCGCTCGAACAGGTGAACGTCCTGCTCGTTCTTCAGGAGCGCGCCGTGCAGCGGCGGGATCAGCTTGGTCGGATCGTTTTCCTTCAGGGCGTCGCCGTCGATGTCCTCGACCATCAGCAGCTTCAGCCAGTCGAGCAGCTCGGAGGTGGACGGCTTCTTCTTCAGGCCGGGCACCTTGCGCATGTCGTAGAAGATGCGCAGCGCCTCGGAGACGAGCTTCTGCTTGATGCCCGGATAGTGCACCTCGACGATCTCGTTCATCGTGTCGGAGTCGGGGAAGCGGATGTAGTGGAAGAAGCAGCGGCGCAGGAAGGCGTCCGGCAGCTCCTTTTCGTTGTTGGAGGTGATGATCACCACGGGCCGGACCTCGGCCTTGATGGTCTCGTCGGTCTCGTAGACGTAGAACTCCATCCGATCGAGTTCCTGCAACAGGTCGTTGGGGAACTCGATGTCGGCCTTGTCGATCTCGTCGATCAGCAGCACCGGGCGCTTGCCGGCGGTGAACGCCTCCCAGAGCTTGCCCTTCTTGATGTAGTTGCGCACGTCCTTGACGCGCTCGTCACCGAGCTGGCTGTCGCGCAGGCGGGTGACCGCGTCGTACTCGTAGAGGCCCTGGTGGGCCTTGGTGGTGGACTTGATGTGCCAGGTGATCAGGTCCGCGCCCAGGGCGTTGGCGACTTCATAGGCCAGGACGGTCTTGCCGGTGCCCGGCTCGCCCTTGATCAACAGGGGCCTTTCGAGAGCGATAGCGGCGTTGACCGCAACCTTGAGGTCTTCGGTGGCGACGTAATTGTCGGTGCCTTCAAATCGCGTGCTCATCAGGGCTCCTGTCGCGGGACGCGCGGGTCCGCGCTCGAACAATTGTTTCAACTGTCGTCAAACTATAGGCCAACGCGCGACATTCAAGCGGCTTGAACGTCGCGTGAAGGCGCACGCGACGTCAGGTGCGCGCTTAGCGGGCGGCGTTCAGCGGCGCGGCGCCGGCGATTCGCCGTCGAGGTAGCCCATGCGGCGCAGATCCTCGTCGGCCACGTCGCGAGCCTGGAAGTTGGCGAAGTCGTCCTCGCCGCCGCTGGCCTCGGCCGCGTCGCGCACAGTGTCCAGGCCGTCGATCTCGTCGGGGGAGAAGAGGGCGTCGTCCTCGGCCTCGGCGTCCAGGTCGACGAAGCCGTCCCCGTCGTCCTCGCCGGCGCGGTAGCGCAGCTCGTCGTCGTCTTCGAGGTCGCGGTCGTCGAAGGCGGACTCGTCGAACTCGTCCTCGTCCTGGTCGCCGTCGGCGCGGGTGACGTCGAGCACGTCGTCGAGGTCCTCCAGCGTCATGAAGGACTCGCCGTCGTCGCTGAAATTGGTCTCGTCGGCCGCCTCGGCGCGGTCCTGCGGATCGAAATCGGCGTCGTCGCCCCACTGGCCGGGCATGGGCCGCTCCCCAGGCTCGAGCGCCGGCGGCGCTCCTCGCCCATTCAACCCGCGGCGGCGCTTCGCGTTCCCTGGCCGACGAATTCGCCCATCGCCTCGGCGATCTCGGCGATCACCGGATCCCAGTCGCCGAAGGTCTTGGCCGAGAACATGCGCACGCCGGTGTACCAGGGGTAGCGCTCGGTCCCGAGCTGGGTCCAGGCGCCTGGCGTGGAGATCAGCCAGGTGGGCACGCCGCAGGCCGCGGCGATGTTGGAGGTGGCGTTGGCCGGGCCCATCACCAGGTCCATGGCGCAGCTCAGGGCGGCCACGTCGTCCAGATCCATCTTCAGGTCGATGCCCTGCGGCTGGATGATCTCCACGCCGAATTCGCGGCGGGCCATCTCGATGTCGGCCGTGCAGTCGCCGTACTGCAGGTTCACGAAGGTCGCGCCGGGCGTCTGCAGGATCGGGCCCCAGCGGTCGAAGGGCGAGAAGTACTTCTTGCGCGCCGAGTTGATCAGCATGCTCGTCCAGACCAGGCCGATCCTGGGGCCCGGATGGTCGGCGAACTGCTCGCGCCAATAGGCCACGCGCTCGGGGTCGGCCTTCAGGAAGCCCTCGGGACGCTCGGGGAAGTCCTCCAGCTTCAGGCGGAACTGGCGCAGCGGCTGGCCCATCGGCGCCCAGCAATCGACGTCCGCCCAGTCGGTGATCATCGGCACCGAGCGGATGTTGCGGCCGTGCCGCTTGAAGGTGTTGTGCACGCCCAGGTTCGCGCGCGGGAACGAGCGCTGCAGCAGCGGCACCAGCCGGCGGTCCACGGCGATGCTGAGGCGGCCGCCCGGGCCGAGGGCGGCGAACAGGTCGTCCAGCATGTTGGCGAACAGCACCTCGTCGCCCAGGCCCTGTTCGCCGACCAGCAGCAGGTGCTTGCCGTCGATGTCTTCGAAAGGCGTCCATTGCGGCCGGTTGATGAGGAAGTGAATCGGGTCGTGGAAGTCCGGCGACAGGCGCGCCTCGTAGGCCTCCCAGCCCTGCGGCAGATCGCCGCTAGCCAGCAGCATGGTGGCCAGCGCCAGGCGCATGGTCTCCTTCTCGTCCGGCGCGGTGCAGGCGTTCATCGCCATGCGGCAGTCGGCGATGGCCGTCTCGGTGTCGCCCATGGTGAAGAGGGCGTTGGAGCGGTTGTAGCGCGCCTTCACGTGTTTCGGATCCAGGCGCAGGGTCTCGGTGTAGAAGATCGCCGCCTGTTCGGTCTCGCCCAGGTCGGCCATCACCGTGCCGAGCGTGTTCCACAGGAGCGGGCGGTCCGGCGCGGCCTGGATGGCGGGCTTGAGCACGTCGATCGCGTCGCTGTAGCGCATCTGCTCGCGCAGCACGCAGGCCAGGTTGTTGGAGCTCTCCGGGGCGTAGGGCCGCGCGGCCAGGTGGATGCGGAAGAGCGCCTCGGCCTGAGGCAGCATCTGCATGCGAAAAGCCAGTCTGCCCAAGTCGTTAGCGATTTCGGGGCTGTCCGGATTGAGCGCCAGGGCGCGTTCGTAGGAATCGATCGAGGCCGCCCAGTCGCCGAGCTTTTCGTGGGCGATCGCGGCGATGTGGTGGCCGAAGAAGTTGCTGGGGTCGGCCTTCAGCGCCTTGGCGCACAGCTTCAGGGCGCGTTCGAATTGGCCGGCCGAGACGGCGGCCAGGGCGCCGTTCAGGTGGGGCAGGGCGGCCTGCACGGCGCGGGCGTCGGCCAGCTCCTTGCGCAGGCGTTTGAGGGCTTCCTTGGACGCGCTGTCGCCCGCCGGCGCCAAAGCCTTAGGATCGCGCGCCAGGGGCGGCGCTCGGTCGGTTTGCGCGCCCATGCGCCACCTCTTCCACTTGGGTTTCGAGGCGAGCTTGAAAAATCATGCTTAACGGTCTGCTAATGCGGTCGGGAGGCGTTCGCGCAACGAGCGGTTAACTCCCGTGGACCTAGCGTGCCCTCGTTCACGAAGCGGACTTCCGCGTCGTGCGACCGGGCGACACGCCTCAAGCCGGAGGGGCCGGCTATTGGAGATTGAGGAATGCCGCTGAAGTTGTCCCTGAAGCCCGGTGAGAAGTTCGTTCTCAACGGCGCGGTCGTTCAGAACGGGGACCGTCGCACGACGCTGGTGCTGCAAAACAAAGCGTCCGTCCTTCGTGAAAAGGATATCATGCAGCCTGAGGAAGCGAACTCGCCGGCGCGGCGTATCTACTTCCCGATGATGATGATGTACTTGGACGAAGTTGGGGCCAACCGCTACTACGACGAATTCGCGGAGCGGTTGACGGAGTTCATGGGGGCGATCCGCAATCCGGAGATCCTGGCGGATTGCGTCGCGATCTCGAAGCACACCATGGCGCGCGAGTACTACAAGGCGCTGATGCTGTGTCGGAAGCTGATCGAGTACGAAGACGTGAGGTTGGGGAATGTCGCTTCAAGCGTACCAGCAGGCGGCCAGCCGGGCTGAGCCTCCGCGTGACGCAGAATATCGGCTGTTCGGGCAGGTGACTCGCGCGCTGATGCGCGCCTCCCAGTCCGACAAGTTCGATTTCGCCACGCGGATCGACGCCATCGACTGGAATCGCCGGCTCTGGTCGGCCCTGGCGCAGGACTGCGCCAATCCCGGCAACAAGCTGCCGGCGCAGGTGCGGGCCAACATCATCAGCCTGAGCATCTGGGTCAGCCGCCATTCCAGCCTGGTGATGCGCGGCGAGGAATCGTTCGAGGATCTCATCGAGATCAACAAGATGATCATGCAGGCCCTGGCCGGCCCCGGCACCTCGTCCGCCGCCGCCTGATCGCGCCAGATCATCGACGACATGACGCCGGCCCATCGGGCCGGCGTTTTCGTTTCGGCGGGAGGTCGTGGGGCGGCAAATCCTGCCGCCGCCCGGCAGAATTTGCCGGGCAATGAGCGCCGCCTCCGCCCGGCGCGCGGGCGGGTGGGGTCAAAACATCAGCGAAATCAATGGGTATGGAGGGCGTCGGCGACTGGCCTGGCGCTTGCTTGTCGCCTAACCGGGCAAAACGCCCCCGACAGTCAAAATGACGTCGGTCCCTGAGAAAAAGGACTACTCGCTATGGGAATGAATAGCGTTAATACGAACGTTGGGGCGATGGTCGCCCTGCAGAACCTCAACTCCACCAACAAAGACCTTCAAACGACGCAAAGCCGCATCAACACCGGCTTGAAGATCGCGTCCGCGAAGGACAACGGCGCCATCTGGGCCATCGCCCAGAACCAACGCGCCGAATCGAGCTCCCTGAACGCCGTCATGTCGTCGCTGCAACGCGGCCAATCGGTGGTGGACGTGGCGCTCAACGCCGGCTCGGCCATTTCCGATCTGCTGGTTCAGATGAAGGAAAAGGTCGTCGCGGCCTCCGAAACGGGCCTCAGCTCCGCTTCGAAGCAAGCCCTCAGCGACGAGTACCAAGCTCTTCGCGCTCAGATCGACACGATCTCGGGCAACGCTTCGTTCGACGGCGTGAACCTGATCTCGGCCGTCGCGACCAGCTCGACCGGCATCAAGGCGATCGCCAACGCGAACGCTTCGGCGACGATCGACGTGGACCACGTCGACCTCTCGACCACCAACTCGGCGATCGCGAGCACGCTCACGAGCCTCACCGGCACCGTGACCAGCTCGGACATCACCAACATCGAAACCGCCATCCAGAACGTCTCTTCGGCGCTCTCGAAGCTGGGCACCGGCGCCAAGGCGCTGGACACGCACCTGACCTTCGTCGGCAAGCTGCAAGACACCCTGGACGCCGGTGTCGGCAACCTGGTGGATGCGGACCTGGCCAAGGAAAGCGCGAAGTTGCAGGCCCTGCAGACCAAGCAACAGCTCGGCGTGCAGGCTCTGTCCATCGCCAACCAGTCCTCGGGCATCCTCCTGGGTCTGTTCCGATAAGTCTTACGGGCGCGGTTCGTCCGCGCCCAATGACGTCGGCGGCGGGGAGGCGAGCCTTCCCGCCGTCATTTTTCAACGGGAGTCGCCGCGCTCGACCAAGAGACGGCGAAGGGAAAGATGGAGAACAACGTCGCATCGACTGCGCCTCTCCACGATATCGAGCCGGTTCAGCCGGTCCGCTCCTCGGTTCCCGCCGCCGCACCCGCGGCGCCCGAACCCCGGCAAGACCAAGCCGACCTGCGCCTCGTGATCGAAGAGAACGGCCACACCGGAACCTTCGTCTACAAGACCATCGACCGCCGCACCGGCGAGGTGGTCTCGCAGATCCCCCGCGAAGAAGTGCTGAAGATGCAGCACGCCGAGGGTTACGAGTCCGGAACGGTCATTAAGACGCAGGCCTGACGCCCGCGGCCGGCCAGCGGGCCGGACCCCAAGCCCGGCAAGGGCTTTCACCGCGATCGGCGCCCGCCGATGCGCGGCTGAGCGCGTTAGGCCGTTAACTTTCTGCTCACCATGTCCCCTCTAGCGTTAACCATGCTTTGGGGGGTGCGAGTCGGGCGCCGTCCAAGCCTCTCTGAAGGAGACGGCCGCCATGGCGATTTCGGTGAATACGAACAAGTCGGCGCTGATCGCGCTGCAGAACCTCAACGCGACCAACGATAAGCTGGCGGACGTCCAAACCCGCATCAACACCGGCCTGCGCGTCTCGAACGCCAAGGACAACGCCGCGGTCTACGCCATCGCCCAGAAGCAGAGGGCCGAGTTCAGCTCGCTCGACGCGGTGAAGATGAGCCTGGATCGGGCCAACTCCATCACCGACGTGGCGATGACCGCCGGCCAGCAGATCTCCGACATCCTCGTGCAGATGCGCGAGAAGGTGGTGGGCGCGGCCGACGGCTCGGCCTCCACGGCCTCGAAGAAGGCGTTCGACGACGAATATCAGACCCTGCTCGAAGCGATCGGCCAGTTCGCCAACTCCGCCGAGTTCGACGGGGTGTCGATCCTGAACGGCACCATCACCTCCGCCATCTCCTTCCTGGCCAACGCCGAGGGCGACAGCTACGTCAACCTGTCGCCGCAGAACTTCACCGTGTCCGGCTCGATCATCAACCTGGGCGGCACCTCGCTGACCGGCACGACGACGGCCACGCAGTCGGTGCTGGCCAGGCTCGATTCGGCGATCGCCAACGTCACTTCCTCGCTGGCCGAGCTGGGCGCCCAGGCCAAGCAGATCGAAAAGCACGTGACCTTCGTCGGCAAGCTGCAGGACACGATCGAAAGCGGCATCGGCAACCTGGTGGACGCCGACATCGCCAAGGAAAGCGCGCGATTGCAGGCCTTGCAGGTGCAGCAGCAGCTCGGCGCCCAGGCCCTGTCGATCGCCAACCAGGCGCCGCAGATCATCCTGCGCCTGTTCCAGTAAGCCCGGTCTCCGTTGGGGAGCGTCAAAGCCCTGGGGCCGCGCGGCGGCTCCGGGGCTTTTTCTTAGGCGTTAACGGCCCGGCTTAACGCCTCGTCAGTCCTTGTCCGTCACGTTTCAATCGAGTGACTCTGTAACCGAAAGCCGTCGTCGTGATCAGTTTGGACAGCAACGTGTTGCTTGCCTACTACCAGGCGCGGACCGGCGTCGGGGCGAGCCAGTTCGCGGCCCAGGCGGCGGCCGGCTCGGCGGCCAACCAGAAGAAGGTGCCCACCGCGCCGTGGAGCACGCTTTCGAAGTCGCCGCAGCCCGACGACCTGATGAAGGGCGTGCTGAACGGGCACAAGTTCGTCGACGAGAACGCGGCCAAGATCGACGTCAAGGACGCCAACAGCGACTACAAGAAGCTGTTCTCGGTCTACCAGGCCCTGGCCACGCTGAACGCCCTGGCCGAGAAGGCCAATTCCTCGGACACCTCGGCGGCTGAGCTCAAGCGGATTCAGGCGGCGTTCACCCGCGGCATGAGCGAGGTCTCGTCCTATCTCGACACGGCGAAGTTCGACGAGTTCCGCCTGACCCAGGGCGACATGACCACCCAGGCGCGGATGAGCGTGGGCGTGCCCAAGACCAACGCCACCTATGTGACGGCGCCGCTGCAGGCCGGCTCGGCCGACGACGCGGTCGACGCCTTCCAGGGGAACGTCAGCTTCAACCTGGCGGTCAAGAGCCTGGCCAACGTCACGACCAACGTCACGTTCGACCTTTCCGAGATGGGCTCGACGACGCGGTCGATGAACAACGTCGTCAAGTACATGAACGACAAGCTGGCCGCCGCCGGGGTCTACACCCGCGTGACCGTGGACCGGATCGCCGGGCAGGACCAGACCACCACGGTCAACGGCAAGACCATCACCCTGTCCAAGGCCGTCGATCAATTCGCCCTGAAAATCCAGGGGGATACCACCGAACAGCTCACGTTCTCCGCGAACACGACCGCGCCCGCCGTCTATGTGACGCAGACCGTCGGCGATCCCGACCCGGACGGCAAGCCGAGCACCAACGACGCGGTGCAGAACGAGCAACTGCTCAAGCTGGAGACCGGGACCGCCTCCGACGCGGTGCGCCGGCCGGGCGACGTGAACTGGGTGGACGGCCGGGTCTTCGCCGTGGACCTGCCCAGCGAGGTGACCAGCGTCCGCAAGACCGTGACCGGCGCGGACGGCTCGATCTACATGCTGGCCGACGTGAACGGCGAGGTCGACGGCCAGACCATCAAGGGCCAGAGCGACGTGGCCCTGATGAAGTACGATTCGGCCGGCAAGCTGATCTACACGCGCACCCTGGGCGCGGCGAGCAACGCCGACGGCTTCGGGCTGGCGGTGTCGGCCGACGGCCAGATCGCCATCTCCGGCTCGGTGACCGGCGGACTGATCCGGGGCGAGACGGGCGCCGATCCGACGACGGCGGACAGCTTCGTCACGGTCTTCGACGACCAGGGCCAGGAAGTCTGGACCCAGCGCCAGGGCGCGCGCGACGAGGACGAGGCGACCAGCGTGGCCTGGGGCGCGGACGGCACGCTCTATGTGGCCGGGCGCACCAAGAGCGCGCTGTCCGGCCAGAGCGCGTCCGGCGGCTGGGACGGCTATCTGCGCAGCTACAACACCAACGGCACCCTGGTGTCGACGAACCAGTTCGGCACGAGCGGCGACGACAAGATGGCCGGGCTGGTGGTCGACGGGAACAACGTGATCGTCGCCACCCAGGAAGGCGGCGACGCCAAGCTGCGGCAGTTCGACTTCACCACGGCCAATGCGCCGACGCTGGCGGCGACGCGCGACCTGGGCTCGCTGGGCGGCGGCAGCCTGGCCGGCGTGGCCCTGGACGGGAGCAAGGTGGTGCTGGCCGGCTCCTCGGGCGGGGTGCTGAGCGTCGGCACGACCACGCGCGCCTATTCCGGCGACATCGACGCCTTCGCCGCCACGGTCTCCACCGACCTGTCGAGCACGGCCTCCGACGCGATCGCCTATTACGGCGGCTCCGGCTCGGAACACGCGACCGCGGTGACGGTGTCCGGCGGCAAGGTTTGGATCGCCGGCACCTCCAAGGGGGACATCGGCGGCGCCGCGCCGATCGGCGACGTGGACGGCTTCGTGGCCGAACTGGACGTGGCGACCGGCGCGGTCGGCTATTCCCAGCGCTTCTCCGGCAAGGACGGCTTCGCCACGCCCAACACCATCACGGTGGGGCAGACCGGCTCAAGCGTGCTGGACCGCCTGGGGCTGCCGGAAGGCACGATCAACTACAAGGACAGCCAGCTCATCACCGCGGCCACGGCGGCCCGCGACGGCGACAGCTTCCAGATCCGCACCCGGATCGGCGGGCCGGCGGTGACCATCTCGATCAGCAACGACGACACGCTCGACACCCTGGCCCAAAAGATCCGCCGGGTGACCGGCTACACCGTCAAGGTGGACGTGGTCTCCGACGTCGACAGCCGCAAGCTGCAGATCAAGCCGATCAACGACCGCTACAGCCTGGAGATCCTGGGCGGGACGGGCGGCAAGGACGCGCTGGAGGCGCTGGGGCTGCAGGAAGGCTTCGTGCGCGCGACGACGATCGACAAGAAGACCGACAAGATCGTTCCGGCCGACGGCGGCTCGCCGATGTATGCACTGAAGCTGCCGCGCGACGTGAGCCTGAACAGCGACACCGACGTGAAGAACGCCCTGGACAAGCTGAGCCTGGCCATGTCGGCGGTGCGCACGGCCTATCGCGACCTGCAGTCGGCGGCCACGCCGAAGGACCCGCTGGCCAATGTGAAGGGCACCGCGCCCGCCTATCTGACCGCGCAGATCGCCAACTACCAGGCCGGTCTGGACCGCTTGACCGGCGGCGGCTAGGCGCCGGGCGAGGCTCGCGCTTGAAACCACGAACGCCCCGGTCTAGCGAGAACCCATGGAACTGCTGAAAGACCGGCGAGTGGTCTTCATCCTCATGGGCGGCGCGGTGGCGCTCGCCGCCGGGATTCTCATCGCCATGGCCCTGATGTCGGGCGGCCGCGGGGCGAACACGCCGCCGCCCGCCTCGCGCGGCGGGCTGGTGGTCGAATCGACGAGCGCGGCCGACGACGGCAAGCCGGACGGCGCCAAGCCGCTGCGCTGCTTCGTGGCCGGCCAGTTCGTGGGCGAGCTGACGCTGGCCGACTGCGCCAAGAAGAACGGCGTGGCGACCGACGCCCTGGACGTGGGCATCGACGAGAACGGCGCCTTGGCGGCCGCCGACCAGGCCGGCACCAACCTGGCGCCGCTGCCTCCCGCGGCCGAGCCCGCGCCGGTCACGCCGCTGGAGCCGGCGGCGAGCAGCGGCGCCGCCTCGGGCCCCGCCGGCGGCTGCTGGCGCTACGCGGGCGACTGGCGGCGGCTGCCGGGCGACCTGACGCTGAACGCCTGCGTGCAGGCCCTGTTCGCCGGCCGCTGTGAAAAGCCGGGGCAGGCCAGCTACGGCCGCTGGATGCAGCAGACCCTGCGCCTGGTGCCCGGGCGGGTGGAGGTCTCCAGCGACAACCACACCTTCCGCACCCTGGTGGAGCAGGGGCCGGGATGCTCCACGCCGCTGGTCGGCTGAGCGCGACGAGAATCCTCGCCTAGGCTGCGCCGGCCGTGTAGGTTTCGCGCCATGTTTCGCACCACCCTGATCATCGCCGCCGCGGCCCTCGCGCTCAGCGCCTGCCAGAAGCGGGTCGAGCCGCCGGGCGACGTCGGCGTCTGCTATCACGCCGTGCCCATGACCGACGGCACGATCAAGTACAACAAGGTGGGCGGCCCGGCTTCGAGCCTGGAGGTCTGCGCGGCGCGGCTCGAGGCCATGCGCATCAAGTTCCTGATGCTGGGCGGCAACCAGCGCGAGATCATGGGCGCCTATCAGGGCAATTTCCTCTTCCTGCAGAGGGAGGGGATCTTCACGTCCCCCTCCCTGCAGTCGGGCCGCTACCTGGCCCTGGTGCGCACGGGAGACGGTCGCCTGGCCATCCCCGGCGCCATGCCGCAGCAGTAGGCGGCGAGGAACATAGGTGGAACATTTTGGTTTGATCGGCGCGACGCGTCGGTCTAGCGTGCGTGCGGGCCAGGCCCGCAATCTACGGAAGCTTCAAGGACATCGACATGGCGGGCAGCGTCAACAAGGTCATTCTGGTGGGCAATCTCGGGGCCGACCCGGAAATCCGCACCCTCACCTCCGGCGACCGGGTGGCCAACCTGCGGGTGGCCACCTCCGAGACCTGGCGCGACCGCGGCTCGGGCGAGCGGCGCGAGCGCACCGAATGGCACCGCGTGGTGATCTTCAACGACAACCTGGTGAAGGTGGCCGAGAACTATCTGCGCAAGGGCTCGAAGGTCTACATCGAAGGCTCGCTGCAGACGCGCAAATGGACTGACCAGTCGGGCCAGGAGAAGTACTCCACCGAGGTGGTGCTGCAGAAGTTCCGCGGGGAGCTGACCATGCTCGACGGGCGCGGGGAGGGCGGCGCCGAGCGCGGCGGCGACGACTACGGCGGCGGCTATTCCGGCGGCTTCTCCAGCGGCTCGGGGCCGCGTCAGCAGAGCTCGGGCCCGCGCGAGGACTTCTCGGCCGACCTGGACGACGAAATCCCGTTCTAGGCCGCAAACAGAAAGGCGGCGGGCCGGAATGGCCGCGCCGCCTCGGGACCGTCTCGCCCCGCGGATCGCTCCGCGGGGCGATTTCGTATCCGGACTAGAACTGCATCCGCAGGCCGACGCGGAAGACGCGGCCGAGAACGTCGTAGAGGGTCCGGTTGGTCTGCGCGTAGGCCAGGGTGTTTTCGTAGCCCTGGTAGGCGGGGTTCGCCGTGAGCACCGGATCCTTGTTGAAGATGTTCTTGACCGAGATGTAGCCCTCCGCCGACGCATTGCCGATTTCGAAGCTGCGCGACGCGGACAGGTCGAAGTAGAGCGCGCCGTCCAGGTGGTTGTCGTTGATGGTGTACTGCGGCGACGAGACCGTCGGGCAGTTGGTCGTGCACTCGATGAAGTCGTTGTCGATGACGCCGGAGCTGACGCCGCGGGCCGTGACGTTGAAGGTCCACGGATCGAGCTTGTAGGTGCCGGTCAGGCGGTAGATCCAGTCCGGCGTGCTGCCGGTGTTCTCGCCCGCGCTGTCCTGAACGGTCACGCCGTCGTCGGTGATGTTCTCGATGTAGTGGGTGAACATGCCGCGCAGGGTGACGTCGCCGGCGCCCTTGCCGAACATCTCTTCGACGTTGAACCGATAGGAGACCTCGATGTCGAGGCCCTTGGCGGTCAGGCTGTTGAGGTTGTCGTAGTAGAGGTCGATCGTGCTCAGCGAGCCGTTCACGTAGTTCATGTTGTCGCAGTACTTCTGCACGTGGTTGATCGTGCAGTAGTCGGCGGTTTGCTGGGCGGTGACGAAGCTGATCACCCCGTCGACCTTGATGTCGTAGTAGTCGACCGAGGCGGCGAAGCCCGGCAGGAAGCGCGGCTGGAGCACGAAGCCCACGCCGTAGCCGTCGGCGACTTCAGGCTGCACGCCGGGATTGCCCTGCAGGTTCTGCACGAAGGCCACCGAGGCGCCGTTGATGGCCACCGAGTTGCTTCGCGCGGTCCCGGAGTCGAACAGCTCGCTCATGTTCGCCGCGCGGATGTCGCGGGAGACCGAACCGCGGAACTTGATGTCCTCGATCGGCGAGTAGGTCAGACCGACCTTCCAGGTCTTCACGCCGCCCGACGTGGAGTAGTCGGTGTAGCGGAAGGCGCCGGTGAACTCGAGCGTGCTGATGATCGGCGCGACGACTTCGAGGTAGGCTTCCTTGACGTTGTAGTCGCCGCTGGTGACGCGGTAGTTGCCGTACTTCCAGCCGCTGCCCTCGTATTGAGCGTCGACGGAGCCCGACATTTCCTCCTTGCGGTACTCCGCGCCGAAGGCCACCGAGATCGGTCCGGCCCAGCCCTGGATGTCGCTGGTGGTGAAGTTGATGGCCGCGACGTTCTGCTTGAACTCCTGGTCGCGGGTGGGGGTGCCGAGCACGTAGTTCAGGGCTTCCTGGCTGGCGACGCCCACGCCCAGGCGGTTCAGCGGCACGCAGCCGTTGGTCGGGTCGGTCAGCGTCGAGCGGCAGACGATCTCGCCGGTGGACGGATCGACGACCGCGTCGGTGGCCAGCGCCAGGCGGGCGTTGTTCCAGATGTTGATCAGGTGTTCGCGGGTGTTGGTGACGCCATACTGGTAGTAGCCGTCCCACTTGAAGCCCAGGCCGAAGGCGTTGAAGTCGCCGTTGGCCCCGACGACATAGCGCTCGGTGTCGCGCTTGTTCTTGCTGCCCGAGGCCGGCATGTCGGCGTTGTTGGTGCCCATGGTGAAGGAGGACAGCCCCAGCGACGCCATCTGGGCTGCGACCGAGGCCGGCAGATAGGCGTTGTCGGCGTAGATGGTCACGCCGGTGTTGGTGGGCTGGACGTAGTAGGACATGCCTTCGTAGCTGGCGTAGGACGCCTGGGCGAACACCGAGATGTTCGGCGTCGGCTCATAGCTCACGCGGCCGAAGTAGCTTTCGCGGTCCTCGTCGGGAGACAGCGTGTTCGAGCCGTTCATCGCCGAGGAGGAGTACTGCCAGTCGCCGCCGACCATCCACTGGCCGGCGACGTCGCCATAGGCGAGCTGGTTCACCGAGCCGTTGACGCCGAAATAGGTGCCCTTCAGCGGGCCGGAGGTGATAAGGCCGCCGGGCGTGTAGCTGGAGATGCCCGCGTGGTCGGTGACGATATAGGTCGGCGCGCCCGCGGACTTGTCGGGGTTCAGGATCCCGAAGTGGCCGTTCTGGTTCCACTTGCGGTCGATGTTCTGGACGCCGTCCTGGCTGACCTTTTCAGCGCTGAACAGCACGTGGCCCTTGCCGCCGGCGAACTTCTCGCCAGCGGTGACGTTGAACTTCCAATTCTGGTTGTCACCGTAGGTCGTCTCGCCGTACTCGGCGGTCATCTTCAGGCCGGTGAACTCCTTGTCGAGGACGAAGTTCACCACCCCGCCGACGGCGTCGGAGCCGTAGACCGACGAGGCGCCGCCCGTCACCACCTCGACCCGCTTGATCAGCGATTGCGGGAAGGTGTTGGTGTCGACCTGGCCGGTGGAGGCCGAGACCACGGAGCGCTGGCCGTCGAACAGCACCAGGGTGCGGCCCGTGCCCAGCGCGCGCAGGTTGAGGGCGCTGATGCCCGCCTGGCCGTTGGAGAGCGCGCCGGAGGAGGAGGCCGCGGTGGCGCTGCCGGTCACCGAGGGCAGGGTGTTGACGAAGTCGGCGATATTCGCCGGCGCTTCTGCCTGGATCTCCTCGGTGCCCAGCACGTTCACCGGCGTCGGCGCGTCATAGCCGTCGCGCACGATGCGCGAGCCGGTGACGACCACTTCGTCGAGCGCGCTGGTTTCGCCGCCGGCCGCGGCGGTGTCGGCGTCAGCGTCGGCGGCGAGGGCGCCGGCGGCGTGCATGCACAGCGCCAGGGCGCTGACGGTGGCGAGCGCATAGCGTCGCGCGCCGGGAGCGGAGCGGAACTTGGGTGAAACGTGCATGTCTATCCTCAATCTCGAAGAGTTTTTGCAAGCAGATCGCGAGGTCGTTCGCGATCGAGCGGCTGTTTCGGTGTGTCGGAGAACGGTCGCGCGTAGTCATCGGCGGGTTCACCGCCAACGGCTGAAGGAACACTTGGGTGAAAGGCGCTCGGCTTTCGGAGGGCGTCGCTGGCGAGCGAAGACCCCCTCAGAAACGGCGATCTACAATGGAATATAGATCGACATGTCTTTCAAACGTCACGCTTTTGACACGCCCGTCGCTAAAGTGGATGGCGAGTGCTGGCTTTGACGATTTTGTCAAAAAGCGCAGGCGTGACGTAAGTCGTATGAGACCTTCTCTGAAAACCGCACATGGAGACCCCCTGTAAGTTCTTGAACGGGACGCGTAGTCATTGGCTAGCGACGGCCGCGAAGTCTCCTCCGAAGCCTGCCAATATCATCTCGTCTCAACAACAATACTGGGGGCGCATTTATTTGTATTGCCCTAGCCGCGGTTCCCCGCAAAAATCGGCTTATTGCCGACGATTTATGCATCACATCGGGAGAGTCATGTCGAAATTCGAACACGTCGGCCTGGACGCCGTCGATTTCCAAATCCTGCGGGAGCTCTGCGCCGACGGTCGCGCGTCCGACGTGTGGCTGGGCGAAAAGATCAATCTGTCCAGCACGGCGGTCGCGCGCCGGCGCAAGATCCTGGAAGAGCGACAGGCGGTGCTCAGCTACACCGCGAACCTGAACCTGCCGATGCTGGGATTCAGCGTGGTCGTCTTCGTGGCCATCGAACTGAGCTCGCAGGCCGAAAAGGCGCTCAACGAGTTCGAGCGCGAAGTCGTCAAGTGTCCGTCGGTGTCCTATTGCGGCTTCGTCTCGGGAGACACCGACTTCCTGATCATGCTGAACGTGGAGTCCTTTGAGGACTACGACCGCGTCTATCGCCGCGAGCTGTCGACCCTGCCGCATGTCTCGCGGATCCGCTCGAGCTTCGTCATCCGCGAGGTGGCCCGCCGCTCGACGCCGCCGATCGTCTTCCAGGAACGTCCGTAGGGGCGAAAACGATGCGCCCCGCGCCCAAGGGGTAGGCGCGGGGCGCTGGTCCAAAGCCGCGGCGGCGAGACTGAAATCGGGATCTCGCGGCCGATGGGGCTCTGGCTCTTGAGGCGGCGCGCGATGTGGGCCGAAGCGCCGCCCTCAAGCTCTTTCGACTGGCGGGCGGATCAGTCCGAGGCCGCCGCCGGGGCCGGATACTTGACGCCCAGCTGGTCGAGGTAGGTCTTGTACTTCTTGGAGTTGTAGTAATACGGCTCCATCTTCGGCCGCATGCGTTCCATCAGGTCGGTGTTCAACCAGATCGCCGGCTTGTCGTCCTTGGTCAGGACCGGATCGTAGGTGTCGTACTTCTGCTGGTCGGTGTTGAAGTAGTCCTTGGCCTCGGCCAGCAGGCTCGGCGTCGTCATCAGGTCGAGCACGGTGAGCGCCACGGCCTTGGCGCCGGCCACCGCGCCCTTGTGGGCGATCGGCGTGGCCATGGCGATGGCGGCGGTCACGTTGTGGCCGATGGTGTTGGGAATGTTCGACGGGAAGCGGATGGTGATGGTCGGCACCGTCCACATGATGTCGCCGATGTCGTCGGAGCCGCCGCCGATGGACTGGCCGCGGGTCTCCGGCGTCGACAGCTTGGCCACCTCGCTGCGCAGGGGCTGGATCTTGAAGTGGTTGGTTTCCTGCACGGCCTTGGCGAAGGCCTGGTCGTCGGCGCTCCACTTGGGCATGCCGACCAGCTCGATGTTCTTCTGCGCCGCCTCGGCCATCGGCTTGTTGGCGAAGTTGGGCGCGGCGTAGCCGAGGATATGGTGCTCCACCGTGGTGCCGGTGGCCATGGCCGCGGCCTCGGAGATGGTGTTGCCGGTCTCGTAGAGGTCGCGGATCGACTTGAAGGTCTGCTCGCGGAAGTAATACCAGACGCTGGCCTTGCCCGGCACGATGTTGGGCTGGTCGCCGCCGTTGGTGATGACGTAGTGCGAGCGCTGGGTCACCGGCAGGTGTTCGCGCCGGAAGTTCCAGGCCACGTCCATGATCTCGACGGCGTCGAGCGCGCTGCGGCCCGCCCAGGGCGCGCCGGCGGCGTGGGCGGTCTTGCCGTGGAAGGTGTACTCCACCGAGACCATGCCGTTGTTGCCGGCCGGGCCCCAGCCGGTGGAGAAGTCGCTGCTGACGTGGGTGAAGATCGTCGCGTCCACGTCCTTGAATAGGCCGTCGCGCACGTAGAAGGCCTTGGTGGCCAAGAGCTCCTCGGCGATCCCCGGCCACAGCATCAAGGTGCCGTTGACGTGGTTCTTGACCATCTGGTCCTTCACCGCCAGGGCGGCGGCGACGATCAGCGGCATGCCGGCGTTGTGGCCCTCGCCGTGGCCCGGCGCGCCTTCCACCATCGGCTTGATCTGCGGCGAGCCGGGCACCTGCGACAGGCCGAGCAGGCAGTCCTCGTCGCTGCCCAGGGCGATCTTCGGCCCGCCGGTCCCGTTGCTCCAGGTGGCGGTCCAGGCCGACGGGATGCCGGCCACGCCCTTGACGATCTTGAAGCCGTTCTTTTCCAGGATGCCGGTGAGGTACTCCTGGGTCTTGAACTCCTGGAAGCCTGGCTCGGCGTAGCTGAACACCTGGTCGACCATCTGCTGGACGAGCGTGGCGTTGGCGTCGACGTCGGCGATGGCGGCGGCCTTCATTTCCGCCGGCGCCTCGGCGCGGGCCAGGGCGCCCGGCAGGCAAAGCGCCGTGGCGAGCAGTAGAACTGACAAGGGCCTCTTCTTGCCGGCGCTCATCCTTGTATCCCCCGAGACAAACGGTTGCGCTCGAAGCGGGTTCGGGCCCGCTCAAGCCATGGTTGATTTCGCGTCGGCCACGTATGAGTGGTGGCGTCCGCAGATTTGTCGGCGAGGTGAACGCGGCGTCCAGCGTTTGAGCACTGAAACTGACGCCACCTCTGTACTTCGGTTCGCCCCCTTCATCCGGCGCGAAGACGCCGCCTGACGTCGTCGCGCAGTTTTTCGACGAAAAGAGCTCTATTAGGTTTGAAAAACATCAGAACAACGCGAACGCATCACAGATTTCAGCGCGTGTAAACGCCGTGGCGCGGATTTCCGCGACAAATCGCGTGATACTTGAAGGGTGCGCGCTTTCCTCGCCGCCGGCGCCCACCGAGGCGGCGACGAGGCGCCTAAAACGCGGTCATCCGCCGGCGCGGTCCGTCGGACGCGCCTGCGGGCTTCAATTCTTGCGGGCTAGTTCTTCTTGTCGGGCTTGGGCGGGCACACGTCGCTGATGCGATGGGCCTCGGTGCTGGCCTTGGCGGCGATCGGGATGCCGAGGATGTCGGTGGCCACCGTGGCGGTGAGCTGGAAGGTGGTGGGGGTGAACGAGCCCTCGCCGGCCACCTTGACCTTCTGGCCCTTCTTGCTGACGCACTCGCCGCTCAGCTTGATCCGGCCGCCCTCGAAGCTCTTCAGCGGATAGGTGCAGGTGTAGTGGTGGTTCGAGGGGCCCATCATGAACTTGGTCACTTCCTCGGGCGTGATGCACCGCTGCTCCACCGACTTGGTGTGGATCGGCGAGAGCAGCCGGTTGGTGCTCTCCCAATAGCCCGGCAGGATGCCTTCGGCCGCGGCGGCGGGGCCGGCGATCCCGATGAAGGCGAAGAGAAGCAGCAACTTAGATTTCATTCTTCATCCTTGCCCGGCGAATGGGGCGAGCCCGTGACGCACGTCTCAGGCTAGATGGAGGCGCAGGCGCCCGGCTCCAAGGGCCGAGACGCGCCAAATGTCGCCGTCGCGCTCCACGCCGGCGCCGTCGCAGGCGAGCGTCCCGCCCGTCGGGAACCAGGCGGCGGGCGCCACGATCTCGCTGGGCGCCTTGACCGCCGGGTCGACGTCGATCTCGGCGGTGAACACGCCGCTCTCCCAGTCGAACGCCTGGCTGACGATCCGGCCCTGGGCGGCGCGGACATAGGGGCGGGCGAAGCCGCGCACGGCCCGGCCGCCGTCGTCGGGTCCGGCCTCCTGGTCGCGGGAGAAGATCGACAGGTCCTCCTGGTTCCAGCCGTCGCCGACGCGCAGGTCGTTGCGGTTCGAGGCGGTGTAGTTCCACTGGGTGGACGAGATCAGCAGGGCGTCCATGGCGTCGTACATCAAGGACAGCGCCTTCTCGTGCGCCTCCCAGACCTTGGGCCAGCGCTCGCCCCTGGCCCAGGCCTCGTAGGCCTCGCCGCCGTTCAGGTCGTAGGGGATGCCGAACTCGCCGATCAGGGTGGGCGCGCCCGCGCGCTCGCCGACCTCGCGCACCTGGCCGAGCTGGCGGATGTAGCGGGCCCGCGTGCGCTCGGCGTCGGCGTTCACGTCGAAGGTCTTCAGGCCCAGGGTGCGGATGTCGTACCAGTGGTTGGCGTTGACCGAGCCCGGAGGCAGCTCGCCGAAGCCGTGGCCGGTGGCCGCCGCGAAGGGATCCAGCTCGGCGAACAGCAGCCAGTCGCCGCGCACCTCGCGCACCGTGCGGGTCACGTCGGCCATGAAGGGGGCCATGAAGTCGTTCTCGTGGTCGACCTTGCGGGCGCCGGCCATGACGAAGGCGTCCTCGCGCAGGGCCAGGGGCTCGCCGCCCTCGGGCTTCCAGATCCCGGCGCGCTCGAACGGATCGGGTCCGTCGTCCAGCCAGATGCGCACGGCGCCGGCGTTCACCTCCAGCTCGTCGGCGACGACCATCCGGCGGCTCTGCGGGTCCAGGCCCATCACCGGCAGGCGCGCGGGCAGGCCGGCGGCCACCGCCAAGCCGTCGAGCGGCGACCAGACCGGCCCCGGCCGGGGCGGGCGCGGGTTTTCCGGCGTGGCCTCCGTGTGGCGCTGCGACAGGCGCTGGCCGCTCCAGCCCGAACCCGGCTCGTTGAGGCTGTCGAAGCCCATGACGTTGTCCAGGCCGGCGACGCGCTCGGCCACGGCGCGCATCGCGCCGCGATAGTGGTCCTGCAGGAAGTCCTGGACGTTGCGGCCGCCGACGTTCCAGTCGGGGGTGAAGGTCCTGCCGGCGAAGAAGGCGGTCCAGCAGATCCCGTTGACCGGGTACTGGTAGTTCCGCGACCAGGTCATCATCGGATAGCGGTCTTCCTGACGGCGGACCGGGCTCGAATAGTCGTAGAGGTTCTGCATGACGTGCGCCGCGCCGGCGGCGCCGAAGCGCGTGAAGTCCAGCCCGAGCGCCTCGAACACCCAGCCGGGCGCGCCGTCGCCGCCGCTCATGCGGCTCCAGACGTCCTGGTGGAAGTCGATGAAGACCTGCAGCTCGTGTTCGCCCGCCCGGCGCACGACCTCGGCCAGGTAGTCGAGATAGGCGGCGTCGTACCGGCCGGGACCGGCGTGCTCGACCGCCTCCCAGGTGGTGAGCAGGCGCAGGCAGTTGAAACCCCACCCGCGCAGCCGGCCCAGGTGTTCGTTGGCCTCGTCCAACGGGAAGGGGCGGCCGACGAACGAGACCTCGCGATGGTCGGAGAAGTCGCTCGGCCGGTCGGTGCCGCCGTCGGGGTAGGGGACCTTGCAGTCGCCGCCGAGGTTCACCCCGCGCAGCAGGACCTGGCGTCCGGCCTCGTCGATGAAGCGCGTCCCGCGGCTGCGCACCTGGCCCATGTTCGCTCCCCTGGTCTGCGCGGCCGCCGCCGCCCGGCCGCGAGCCTAGGCAGGGCGGCGGCGACCGCCAAGGGGGAGGACGGCGCGATCAGCTGCTGATGATCGCCCCGCAGGCCACGCGCGCGCCGGCCCCGCCGATCGGCTGGGTCGTGTAGTCGTCGGGCTGGGCGTGGATGATCAGGGCCGAGCCGTCGGCGTCCAGCAGGGCCGGGCGTCCGCCGGCGCCGCGCAGGGAGACGAACGGCGAGAAGAGTTCGGCGCTCGCCGTGCCGTCGGCGGCCACGAAGAGGTTCGGCAGGTCGCCGGAATCGTTGGCCTGCGGGTTGAGCAGGCCGTGGACGACCGGGGTCATGGCGTGCACGTGGCCGCCGGCCGAGGTGAAGTCGGACTTCGAACAGTCGCCCTTTTCGTGGAAGTGCATGCCGTGCCAGCCGGGCGGCAGGCCCTTGGCCTCGATGTGCAGGATCACCCCCTTGGGCGACTCGGTGACCTTGGCCATGCCCGCGCTCTCGCCCGCGTTGGTCTTCAACTGGAACTCCACGAAGTCGGCGGCCGAGGCGGCCGTGCTCGCGACAGTGGCGAGGGCGAGGGCGAGGGGCAGGATTTTCATTGGAAACGCTCCTTATGCGGGCGGTAAAGTTGGCGTCGGCGCCCCTGCGATGTTAACAACCGACAGGACGATTTTGTGTCCGATTCTGACGGCTAAATCCCTCCTTTGACTGACGAGACCATCACTCCTCCGGACGACGGCCGGCGCGGGGGCATCGCCCCTATCGCCATCGAGGACGAGCTGCGCCGCTCCTATCTCGACTACGCGATGAGCGTGATCGTCAGCCGCGCGTTGCCCGACGTGCGCGACGGCCTCAAGCCCGTGCACCGCCGCATCCTGTTCTCGATGAACGAGGAAGGGCACACGCCCGACCGCGGCTATGTGAAATCCGCCCGGGTGGTCGGCGACGTCATGGGTAAGTATCACCCGCACGGCGACGCGGCGATCTACGACACCCTTGTGCGCATGGCGCAGCCGTTCTCGATGAACCTGTTGCTCATCGACGGCCAGGGCAACTTCGGCTCGGTGGACAACGATCCGCCGGCGGCCATGCGCTACACCGAATCGCGCATGACCAAGGCGGCCATGGCGATCCTGGCCGACCTGGACAAGGACACGGTCGACTTCAAGGACAACTACGACGGCTCCTTCCGCGAGCCGGTGGTGCTGCCCTCGCGGGTCCCGAACCTTCTGGTGAACGGCGCCGGCGGCATCGCGGTGGGCATGGCCACCAACATCCCGCCGCACAACCTGGGCGAGGTGGTCGACGCCTGTCTGGCGATGATCGACAACCCCGAGATCGGCCTGGACGAGCTGCTGGACATCGTGCCGGGGCCGGACTTCCCGACCGGCGGCGAGATCATCGGCCGCACGGGCGCGCGCCAGGCGCTGATGGGCGGCCGCGGCTCGGTGATCATGCGCGGCAAGGCGTCGATCGAGGAGATCCGCAAGGATCGCGAGGCGATCGTCATCACCGCGATCCCCTACCAGGTGAACAAGGCCGCGCTGGTCGAGCGCATCGCCGAACTGGTGCGCGAGAAGCGCGTGGACGGCGTGGCCGACCTGCGCGACGAGAGCGACCGCGACGGCATGCGCGTGGTCATCGAGATGAAGCGCGACGCCTCGGCCGACGTCGTCCTGAACCAGCTCTACCGCTACACGCCGCTGCAAAGCTCGTTCGGCGTGAACATGCTGGCCCTGAACCGCGGGCGACCGCAGCAGATGGGCCTGAAGGAGATGCTCGAGGCCTTCGTCGACTTCCGCGAGGAGGTCGTCGTCCGGCGCACCAAGTTCGAGCTCTCCAAGGCCCGCGACCGGGGCCACGTGCTGGTCGGGCTGGCCATCGCCGTGGCCAACATCGACGAGGTGATCCACATCATCCGCTCGTCCAAGGATCCGGCCGAGGCGCGCGAGCGCCTGGTCGCGAAGCCTTGGCCGGCGGGCGACATGATGGCGCTGATCGACCTGATCGCCGACCCGCGCACGGTGCTGGTGGACGGCGACAAGGTGCGCCTGACCGAGGAGCAGGCCCGCGCGATCCTGGCGCTGACCCTGTCGCGCCTGACGGGCCTGGGCCGCGACGAGATCTTCGGCGAGGCGCGCGAGCTGGCCGCGACCATCCAGGGCCACCTGGACCTGCTCTCCAGCCGGGCCAACATCATGGCCGTGGTGCGCGAGGAGCTGGTCGAGGTGAGGGCCCAGTTCGCCGTGCCGCGCCGCACCGAGATCGTCGAGGGCGACGCCGACGTCGAGGACGAGGACCTCATCGCCCGCGAGGACATGGTCATCACCGTGACCCACGGCGGCTATGTGAAGCGCACGCCGCTGGCGACCTACCGCACCCAGCACCGGGGCGGGAAGGGGCGCTCGGGCATGGCCACCAAGGACGAGGACGCCGTCACCCGGGTGTTCTCGGCCAACACCCATGCGCCGGTGCTGTTCTTCTCCTCCGCCGGCAAGGTCTACAAGCTGAAGGTCTGGCGCCTGCCGATCGGCACGCCGACCTCGCGCGGCAAGGCGTTCGTGAACCTCCTGCCGATCGAGCCGGGCGACACCATCACCTCGATCCTGCCGCTGCCGGAGGACGAGGCGACCTGGGACCAGTTCGACGTGATGTTCGCCACCCGCTCGGGCAACGTGCGGCGCAACAAGCTGTCCGACTTCGTGCAGATCAACCGCAACGGCAAGATCGCCATGAAGCTGGACGAGGGCGATTCCATCGTCGGCGTGGCGGTGTGCAACGCCGAGGTCAACGACGTGCTGCTGACCACGGCGCTGGGCCGCTGCATCCGCTTCGCCGTGGACGAGGTGCGGGTGTTCGCCGGCCGCGAGTCCACCGGGGTGCGCGGCGTGCGCCTGGCTGACGGCGACGCGGTGATCTCCATGGCCATCCTGCGTTCGGTGGCGGCCACGCCGGCCGAGCGGACGGCCTATCTGAAGCGCGCCAACGCCGTGCGCGGCGGCGGGGCCGAGGAGGAGGGCGCGCCGGTCGAGGAGGAGGAAGCCGCCGAAGGCGCCGAGGACGTGGAGCTCACCGCCGAGCGCTATGTGGAGCTGAGCGCCGCCGAGGAGCTGATCCTGACCGTCTCCACCGAGGGCTTCGGCAAGCGCACCTCGGCCTACGACTACCGGCGCACCGGCCGCGGCGGCCAGGGCCTGATCGCCCAGGACCTGACCAAGCGCGGCGGCAAGCTCGCCGCCTCCTTCCCCGTGGAGGAAGCCGACGAGATCCTGCTGGTGACCGACCAGGGCCAGTTGATCCGCACGCCGGTGAGCCAGGTGCGCATCGCCGGGCGCAACACCCAGGGCGTGACCATCTTCCGCACGGCGGCCGACGAGCACGTGGTCAGCGTCGAGCGCCTGGCCGATTCCGGCGAGGACGACGAGGTCGAGGAGCCGCCCGAAGCCGAGGCCTGACCCGTCGCGGACCCGGCGCGGCGTGTGAACGCGCTGGAGATATGCTGAAATCCTGCGGACTTGAGAGGCGATCACAATCGCGCGGGTGACGCGCCGTGAAGCGGCCGGCGGGCGAATTTGCGCTTGCTTTCGCCGCGCCGGGCGGCGACACGCGAAAAAGAACCAGTTGGGGGGTCTCGCCGTATGCAGCGTATCGGTCTCTACCCGGGCACGTTCGATCCGATCACCAATGGCCACACCGACATCATCGGGCGGGCGGTGAAGCTGGTGGACAAGCTGGTGATCGGCGTGGCGATCAACGCCGGCAAGGGGCCGCTGTTCTCTTTGGAAGAACGGGTCGAGATCCTGCGCTCGGAGACCGAGCACCTGAACCATCGCGCCGAGATCGTCGTCGAGCCCTTCGAGGGGCTGTTGATGAACTTCGCGCGCGAGGTGGGCGCCGGGGTCATCATCCGCGGCCTGCGCGCGGTGGCCGACTTCGAATACGAGTTCCAGATGACGGCGATGAACCAGCAGCTCGATCGCGAGATCGAGACCGTGTTCCTGATGGCCGATCCGCGCCACCAGGCGATCGCCTCGCGGCTGGTCAAGGAGATCGCCGTGCTGGGCGGGGACATCTCCAAGTTCGTCAGCCCCAGGGTGAAGGACCGCCTGCTGGACAAGGTCGGGCGCGGTTGATCGACCCGAAGGCCTTCGCCGCCGAGTGGGTCGAGGCCTGGAACAGCCACGACCTGGCGCGAATCCTGTCGCACTATGCCGAGGACGTGGTCTTCACGAGCCCGGCCTCGAGCCGCTACACGGGCGACCCCAGCGGGCGGGTCGTAGGCAAGGCGGCCCTGGAAGCCTACTGGCGCCGGGCGCTGGAGAACGCGCCGGACCTGACCTTCACCCTCAGATCGGTGTTTTCCGGTCCCAACGCGGTGGCGATCCGCTATTTCAGCTCGCGCACCGGCGCCGAGGCCGTCGAAGTGCTGCGCTTCAACCCAGATGGTCTGGCGGTGGATTCCGCAGCCTATTACGAGTGACCCCCATGATCCGCACCGCCTTGACCGCCGCCGCCCTCGCGGCCCTGGCGCTCGCCGCCCCGAGCGCCGCCCAGACGCCCCAGACCCCGCCGGCGGAAACCGCGCCGGGTCCGAACGACTGGCGCGCGCCCGACCCGCAGGACATCCTGGTGATCGACACCAACAAGGGCCGGATCATCGTCGAGATCACGCCCACGACCGCGCCCTTGCACGCGCCGCGCATCCGCGAGCTGACCCGCAAGGGCGTCTATGATGGGCGCACCTTCTTTCGGGTGATCGACGGCTTCATGGCCCAGACGGGCGATCCGCTGGACAACGGCACCGGCGAAAGCGACCTGCCGAACCTGCCGGCCGAGTTCACCTTCCGCCGCGGGACGGATACGCCGATGGTGGTGGCCGACGACCAGTCGGTGGCCGAGCTCGGCTTCATCGGCCCGGTGCCGGTGATCAGCCAGTCCTCGATGCTGATGCCGATGACGGCGGACGGCAAGGTCAACGCCTGGGGGCTGTTCTGTCCGGGCGTGGCCGGCATGGCGCGCGGCTCCGAGCCGGATTCGGCCAACAGCCAGTTCTTCCTGATGCGCGACGAGTATCCGAAGCTGGAGAAGCGCTACACCATCTGGGGCCGGGTGATCTCGGGTCTGGACGTGGTGCGCGCGCTGAAGACCGGCGAGCCGGTCGACCCGCCGCAGGACAAGATGACCAAGGTGCAGCTCCTGGCCGACATGCCGGCGGCCGAGCGGCCGAAGATCCGCGTGATCGATCCCAAGGGGCCGTGGTTCCAGGCCGAGATCGCCCGCAACAAGGCGCTGAACGGCGGCCACATCTCGCCGTGCGGCGTGAAGATTCCCGTCGAGGTGAAGTAGCCCCCGTCGAGGCGGGGAGAGGAGCCGCGGCCCCGCCGGGGATCGGACCCGGCGAGGCGGCGGCCTGAGGCGTCCTACCAGTTCACCGACAGTCGCCCGTAGACGTAACGGCCCGAGCGGCCGAACGGCGAGTAGTTGGAGAACGGGGTGTTCGACGTCGAGTTCAGGGACGCCGGGTAGGCGTCCGGGTATTCGTCGAAGATGTTGTCCGCGCCCAGCGCAAGCTGGACGTGGTCGATCACGTCCCAACGGCCTTCAAGGTCCACCACCGTCTTGGCCTTGAGGGTGAAGTCGGTCGCCGCCGTGGTCCCGGGGCTCAGCACCTCGCCGTAGCGGGTGGCGCGCAGGGTCGCGCCGAACGGGCCCCGCTTCCAATCCACCGAGCCGGTGAGCTTGGAGTCGGGCGTGCCCTTCTCGAAGGTCAGGATGTTCACCCGGCCGAACAGCTCCGGCGACGGCGACAGGGCCGCCAGCGGCGCGGTTTCCGGCACCTTGTCGACCTTGGTGTCGTTGAAGTTGGCCCCCAGGGTGAAGGCGAACTGGCCGGCCTGCTCGGTGTCGAGCTTGAAGTTGGCCACGATGTCCACGCCGTTGGTGGTGGTGTCGACGCCGTTGATGAAGAACCGGCCGCCGCCGATGCCCACGAAGCCGAGCGAGGTCAGGTAGTCGCGGACGTTGGTCTGGGTCAGGTTCTCGGACAGCACGATGCGGTCCTTGATCTCGATCCGGTAGCCGTCGATCGTGACGTTCACGCGGCCGAGGCGGATGACCGCGCCCAGCGAGTAGTTGACCGACTTCTCGGGATCGAGCGGCTTGGCGCCCAGGGCCGCGGCCACCGGGTCCGTCGCCGGGAAGGTGGTGATGTCGAACGGCACCCCGTTGATGAAGTTGGTCGAGGTGGTGGCGAAGTACTGCTGCTGCAGCGACGGCGCGCGGAAGCCGTTCTGGATCGACCCACGCAGGGCGAACGCCGGGGTGAAGTCGTAGCGCAGGGCGATCTTGCCGGTGAGCGTCTCGCCGAAGTCGGAGTAGGATTCGCCGCGCACCGCGGCCGAGGCCAGCAGCGCGTCGGTCAGGTTGGCTTCCAGGTCGACGTAGGCGCTGACCGCGGTGCGGTCCTTGTCCACCGCGTTGGAGGGACGGAAGCCCGGGAACACCTGGGCGCCGGACGCGGTGGGCTGGCCGTTCAGCAGCTCGCCGCCGTTGCGATAGGAGTCCGGCTCGCCGGCGTGGATCTTGTAGCCCTCACGCCGCCATTCCAGGCCGGCGGCCACGTTGAGCGGCGAAGCCAGGCCCACGTCGTAGGTGCGCACGCCGGAGAAGTTGAAGACGAGCTGGTTGTACTCGAACCCGCCGGCGTTGAACGTGGTCTTGCTCGTCGGGCCGATGGAGCGGTTCAGCGTGTCGCGGATCGTGAAGTCCATCTTGTTGAACCCGTAGACCAGCGAGGAATCCATGTCCCACTGGCCCCACTTCCACGTGCCGCCGCCGGCCGCCGAGAAGTCCTTCACCTCCGGATTGATCAGCGGCAGGAAGCCGTCAGGGTAGATCGCGGTGATGTTGCGGGAGTCCGAGGCGCGGCGGAAGAAGCCGGCCGAGGTGGAGTCGCGGTCCTGGTAGCTGGACCAGCCGTAGAGGTGCACGCCGTTGGCGAGGTCGTAGCCGGCGTTGGCGAACAGGGTGTACTGCTTGATCCGCGGGTCGCCGAACCAGGCGTCGTAGCGGTTGAAGGTGGCCTCGCGCGGGTCGAAAGCGCCGTTCACCAGGTCGTACTGCTGGCGCCAGTCGGGCGCGGTGCGCACGGTCTTTTGCTGATTGAGGTATTCGCCCGAGAGGGTCAGGAAGCCGCTGTCGCCGAGCGGCAGGCCCACCCAGCCGGAGAGGTTGGCGGTCTCGCCGTCGGTGCGGTCGTAGGACGCCTTGTCGGCGACGCTCCAGGTGGCGCCGGCAGGCGGGTCGCCGACCTTGGTGTCGACGGTGGTCACGCGCGCGCCGTAGGTGGCGCTGAAGCCGCCGCCGTGGGAGGCCTCGCGCAGGCGCACGTTCAGCACCCCGGCGATGGCGTCGGAGCCGTACTGGGCCGAGGCGCCGTCACGCAGCACTTCGATCGAGCGGATGGCCGAGGCGGGAATGGTGTTGAGGTCCACCGCCGAGGAGCCGCGGCCGATGGTGCCGTTGATGTTGACCAGCGAGCTCTGGTGGCGGCGCTTGGAGTTGACCAGCACCAGGGTCTGGTCGGGCGCGAGGCCGCGCAGGGTGGCCGGACGGATGGTGTCGGTGCCGTCGGCGAGGCCGGGGCGGGGGAAGTTGAAGGAAGGCAGGGCCACCGACAGGGCCTGGTTCAGCTCGGTCACGCCGCTCTTGGTGAGCTCGGCGCCGCCGACGACGTCGACCGGAACGGCGGTGTCCAGGGCCGAGCGGTTGGCCGCGCGCGTCCCGGTGACGACATATTCCTCAACCTGTGTCGGCTCGTCCTGGGCGAGGGCCTGGCCTGCGACGAGCAGGCTGCCGGCCGAAGCGGCGGCGAATAGAAAGGTGCGGTAAGACATGGAGTTCCCCGGTTTTTGGCCGAGTTCGAGGGACTCGGCTCCGGGGAATAGCTAGTTCTGTGCGAACGTGTCGAAAATGACATTAATGTCACGCTCAGCCACAAACTTGCCTGAATGCGCACGAGGCGTGGATCGTCTGTGGATACGCGGGCCCACGCGCGCGCCGATCATCGAAGGGTCGGAACGTCCGGCGTTTTCGGCTATTGCGGGGGCGAACACGCGCCGCGCGTCCGGATCGTCCGGGACCGCGCGGCCTGAAGACAGGACCGCCTTTCGATGACCGATCCCGAAAACACCCTGATCATGACGCTGGAGACCGGCCCCGTGACCATCCGCCTGCGGCCGGACCTGGCTCCGGGCCACGTGGAGCGCATCAAGGAACTGGCGCGCGAAGGGTTCTACGACGGGGTGGTGTTCCACCGGGTGATCCCGGGCTTCATGGCCCAGGGCGGCGATCCCACGGGCACCGGGACCGGCGGGTCGGACAGGCCGAACCTGAAGGCCGAGTTCTCCGACGAGCCGCACGTGCGCGGCGTCTGCTCGATGGCCCGCACGCCCAATCCGAACTCGGCCAACAGCCAGTTCTTCATCTGCTTCGACGACGCCACCTTCCTGGACGGCCAGTACACCGTGTGGGGCGAGGTGGTCGACGGCATGGAGCACGTGGACGAACTACCCAAGGGCGAGCCGCCGCGCGCGCCGGGCAAGATCGTGTCCATGAAGGTGGCCGCGGACGCCTGAGGCCGATGACGCCCGGGCTGGAAGCCGCCTACGCCGAGCCGCACCGGCGCTATCACGGCCGCGCTCACATCGACGCCTGTCTGGCGCTGCTGGACCAGGTGGACGGCTTGAGCGGGGCCGACCGGCGGCTCCTGACCTGGGCGATCTGGTGGCACGACGCCGTCTATGACCCGAAGGCGCCGGACAACGAGGCGCGGAGCGCCGAGATGGCGCGGCGCGACCTCGCCGGCCTCGGCGTCGGGCCGGCCGAGCGGGAGGAGGTCGCGCGGCTGATCGGGCTGACCGCCGGCCACGCCGTGGCGGCCGGCGACCGGCTGGGGGCGATCCTGGTCTCCATCGACCTGGCGATCCTGGGCGCGACCGCGAGCGCCTATGACGCCTATGCGCGCGACGTGCGCGCCGAATACGCCCACGTGCCCGAGGCGGCGTGGCGGACTGGCCGCGCGCGCGTGCTGAAGGCCTTCCTGGATGCGCCGGCGATCTACGCCGATCCGGGGTTCGCCGGCCGGCTCGAAGCCCAGGCGCGGGCCAACGTCGAGCGAGAACTCGCGGGCCTGGCTCAGGCCTGAGGCGCGAGCGCCAGCACCACCAGCACCGGATAGTGGTCGGAGCCGATCGCCGGGCCGCGCTCGACCTTGACGGTGCGCCAGGCCGATCCGGCGTAGACGTGGTCGATGGGCAGGAGCGGGAAGGGCGCGCCGAGACCGCGCAACTGCGCGAACGGCGTGGGCCAACTGAACAGGGCCCGGGTGCGCCGCCGAAGGCCCCAGGCCCGGTCGTCGGCCCGGCGGGCGAACGACCAGGGCGTGGAGTTGAAGTCGCCGGCCAGGATGAGCCGGTCGCGCCGGCCGGGCGGGTCCAGCAATTCGCCGATCCGCCGCCGCTGCCAGGCCTGGCCCCTGGCGCTGGTCGGCCAGAGCAGATGGGCGGCCATCACCGTGAAGGTTCCGCCGCCGGGCGCCGGCAGCACCGCGCGCGCGGCGGGAATGCGCCCGCGCCGGCCCGCCGCCTCTTCGAAGCCCCGCGACAGCGGCTTGGCGCGGCTGAGGACGACCGATCCGCAGAACCTGTCGTGCGCGGTGTAGCAGCTCGCGTGATAGCCGCCCGCATTCCGCAGGGCCGCGACGAGCGCGCGCGAGGGCTCCTCCATGACGATCACGTCGGGATGCGTCTTCAGGAGCCAGGCGAGCGCCCCGTCGACGTCCGCGTTGCGCCCGCCCCAGGCGTTGAACTGCACCAGGCGGATTTGCCGCGGCGCGTCCGCCGGCGCGGCGGGCGGGTCGGGGCGCAGGTATTCCGGGGCCATCAGCAGGCCGGAGGCGAGGAGCCCCGCCAGCGCCAGGGCGAAGGTCGCCCGCCGCGCCGCGCCCGCCGGAGCCGCCAGGCCCAGCACGGCGGCCGCGAACGCGCCCGCCAGCCAGATCGGCGCGAGGTGGGTCAATATGTCGAGACGGCGGCTGAAGACGCCCCCCAGGGCGGCCACGGCGCCCGACGCGCAGACGGCCGCCACGGTGAGCGCCGCCGTCGACAGGGCCCGCAGGAGGAGGCGGCGCAGCAGGGACATCGGGCGGCTCTAGCATGCGTTGCGGCTTGACGCACAGGCCGGCGCATGGCCTTGACCCGGGCCTCATGCAGCTTGCCGACTTCGACTTCGACCTGCCGGACGACCGGATCGCGCTGCGGCCCGCCACGCCCAGGGATTCCGCGCGCCTGCTGCTGGTCGAGCCCGCGGCGCCGCTCGCCGACCTTCGGGTGTCCGACCTGCCGGACCTGTTGCGCGCGGGCGACGTGCTGGTGCTGAACGACACCAGGGTGATCCCGGCGAGGCTGAAGGGCCGGCGCATCCGCAGCGAGTCCGTCGTGGCCGTGGAGGCCACCTTGCACCGGCGGCTCTCGCCCAGCCGCTGGAGCGCCTTCATGCGGCCGGGCAAGCGGTTGGCGCCCGGCGACCGGGTGGCGTTCGGCGAGACCGAGGACCGCGCCTGCCTGCTCGCCAGCCTGGACGCGACGGTGGCGGAGAAGGGCGAGGGCGGGGAGGTCACCCTGGCCTTCGACCTGGCCGGCCCCGACCTGGACGCGGCCATCGCCGAGCGGGGCGCCATGCCGCTGCCGCCCTATATCGCCGCGAAGCGGGGCGAGGACGCCCAGGACCGCGCCGACTACCAGACCGTCTACGCCGACGAGTCCGGTTCGGTGGCCGCGCCGAC
Organism: Phenylobacterium sp.; assembly: GCF_041916435.1. Taxonomy (GTDB): domain Bacteria; phylum Pseudomonadota; class Alphaproteobacteria; order Caulobacterales; family Caulobacteraceae; genus Phenylobacterium. Next base: position 456,078 of record NZ_JAYRZM010000001.1, read on the forward strand.
GGCGGGCCTGCACTTCACCCCCGAGCTGCTTGAGCGGCTGCGGGCCAAGGGCGTAGCCCTGGAGTTCGTGACCCTGCACGTGGGCGCGGGCACCTTCCTGCCGGTGAAGACCGAGGTGATCGCCGAGCATCGCATGCACCCCGAATTCGGCGAGGTGGACGCGGCGACCGCCGGGCGGCTGAACGCCGCGCGGGCGGCGGGCGGGCGGATCGTCTGCGTCGGCACCACCTCGCTGCGGCTGCTGGAAAGCGCGGCCGGCGAGGACGGCGTGATCCGCCCCTTCGCCGCGGAGACCTCGATCTTCATCACGCCGGGCTACCGCTTCCGCGCCGCCGACGGGCTGATGACCAACTTCCACCTGCCGAAATCGACCCTGTTCATGCTGGTCAGCGCCTTCGCGGGCCTTGAGACCATGCGCGCGGCCTATGCGCATGCGATCGAGAGCGGCTACCGCTTCTATTCCTACGGCGACGCGAGCCTGCTCTGGAGGGCGGCCTGATGGCGGCCTTCCCCTTCACGATCAAGGCGACCGACGGCGCGGCGCGCACCGGCGTCCTGTCCACGCCGCGCGGCGAGATCCGCACGCCGGCGTTCATGCCGGTGGGCACGGCCGGGACGGTCAAGGCGCTGACCGTGGATCAGGTGGCCCAGACCGGCGCGGACATCCTCCTGGGCAACACCTACCACCTGATGCTGCGGCCCACGGCCGAGCGGGTGGCGCGGCTGGGCGGCCTGCACAAGTTCATGCGCTGGGAGCGGCCGATCCTGACCGACTCCGGCGGCTTCCAGGTGATGAGCCTGTCGAAGATCTCCAAGGTCACCGAGGAGGCCGTCACGTTCCAGAGCCACCTGGACGGATCGCGCCACGCACTCAGCCCGGAACGGTCCATCGAGATCCAGGCCGACCTCTTGGGCTCGGACATCGTCATGCAGCTCGACGAGTTGGTGGCCTGGCCGGCGGAGGAGACGGTCGCGGCCGAGGCGCTGCGCCGCTCGGCCCGCTGGGGCGCGCGCTGCAAGGCCGCGTTCGGCGAGCGCGAGACCCAGGCGCTGTTCGGCATCCAGCAGGGCTCGACCGTGGAGCATCTGCGCCGCGAATCGGCCGAGCGGCTCGTGGAGATCGGCTTCGACGGCTACGCCATCGGCGGCTTGGCCGTGGGCGAGGGCCACCAGGCGATGTGCGAGGTGCTGGACTATGCGCCGGCCATGCTGCCGGCGGACCGTCCGCGCTACCTGATGGGCGTGGGCAAGCCGATCGACCTGGTCGAGGCGGTGGCGCGCGGGGTGGACATGTTCGACTGCGTGCTGCCGACCCGCTCGGGCCGGCACGGCCAGGCCTGGACCTGGGACGGGCCGATCAACCTGAAGAACGCCCGCTTCGCCGAGGACGAGGCGCCGCTCGATCCCGACAGCGCCTGCCCGGCGTCGTCGGCCTATTCCAAGGCCTATCTGCACCACCTGGTGAAGGCCCAGGAGATCCTGGGCCAGGTGCTGCTCTCCTGGCATAACCTGGCCTTCTTCCAGGCCCTGATGGGCGAGATGCGAGCGGCCATCGCCGAGGGCCGGCTCGACGCCTTCCGCCGGGCCTTCGCCGCGCGCCAGGGCGCGTCGGGCTAGGCGCCGCGCGGTTCAGCGGATCGGATAGCGCGGCTTGAACTCCTGGGTGACCACGGGCGGCGGCTCGGCCATGTGCGCGGGCGTGGCCGGCGGGTTGCAGCCCTTGGATTCGCCCAGCCCCTTCAGGTAGCCGCGGCGCACCGCGCCGGCCAGGATCGACTTCTGCACGAGCCGGTCGTGCCGCTCGGCGCCGGTGAGCTTGCGCACCCAGCTTCGGAAGGGGATCACGTCGCTGGCGGCGCCGGCCACCATGCCGAGCGCGCCGTCACGCCCCTGTTCGCCCATCGAATCGCCAGGCTCGGGCGGCTGGTCGAGGTCGGGGCCCAGGGCGTCGTCCAGCGGGGCGAGCAGGGCCTCGATGGTGTGGCAGGTCAGGCGCTTGTCCGGCCGCGCATAGGGATCGGCCAGCGCCTCGAGCAGCACCGCCGGTATCTTGGTGCGCAAGACGTTGACGTCGCGCAGGGGCGCCTGCACGGCGCTCTCCAGATCCTCGCGATTGGCCTCGGAGGTGGTCTGGATCTTCGGCGAACCGTCCGCCGGCGTGGTGGTGCAGCCGCCCATCAGCAGCAGGAGGGCCGCGCTCATCGTGATTGCGACGCGCATGGATGTTCACTCTAGTCCTGTTTCAACCGCCCCGAAATCGCCAGTCGCCGGCCTTGCTCCGAAGAGAGCTGGGCCCTAAGGTCCGCGCCGCTTCGCCCGGCGCGTCCCGCGCGCCGCGCCAAGGGCCGGTAGCTCAGTGGTAGAGCATTCGACTTTTAATCGAATGGTCCTGGGTTCGACCCCCAGCCGGCCTACCAAACCCCGCACGCGCAGATTCCTCACGCCGCCTGCCTGACAAGGTCGCGCCGGTAGAATTTCGTGTCCACCGCCATGCGCGGAAAGCTGGCGGGCAGTTCGTCGGCGGCGATCTCGTCGAAATCGTTCTTCTCGTAGAAGCGGTGCGCGGCGAGGAACCGGTCGGTCGTGCCCAGGTAGATGGTGGACAGGCCCACCGCCCGCGCATGGGCGATCAGCACGTCCAGCAGCCGTCCACCCGCGCCGCCGGCGCCCCGGGCTGACGGGTCGACGAACATCTTGCGCAGCGCGCCGATGCGCCCGCCGATGTCCTTCAGCCCGATCGTGCCGACCACGGCGCCGAGCCGCTCGGCCACCCAGAAGCCGCCGGCGCCGGACTGGTAGAAGTCGGGGATCGCCATCAGGTCGGGCTGGTCCTGGGCGGTGATCTCCACGCCGTACTCGTCGCGCTGGACGCCCACGATGAGGCGCACGACGGCGGCCGTGTCGTCGGGCTCGAAGCTGCGAATCGTGATCGGCGCAACCGCCATGGAGGCGCGCTCCTGCTCTCTTGGCAGGCGAGCTTAACCGTCGGCTGATGGCGGCAAAACGGCGATTCGATGGTGCAGTTTGGTCCGGCGGCTAGTCCGGGTGGTCGGCGGCCGACGCCGGGGCGACGTAGGGCGGGAAGGCGGCGGCCATGGGCTCGTACTTGTCGCGCGCGCGCTCCAGGCGGGCCTTCATCTCGGCGGCGACGTCGGGGAACAGGGCCGCGACGCTGTAGTTTTCGCCGGGATCCTGTTCGAGATCGAACAGCAAAGGATAGCCGTGCCGGTCCAGCGGGATGTCGTAGGTGCGGTAGTAGGAGCGCACGATGTATTTCCAGCGCGCGGTGCGCAGGGCGGCGACCTGGGCGTTGTTGAAGAGCACGATCTCCTCGTGCGGCGAGGGAGCGTCGCCGAGCAGCACGGCGGACAGATCGCGTCCGTCGAGCTCGAGATCGGCTGGCGGAGCCTTGCCGGACAGCGCCATCAGCGTGGGCAACAGGTCCAGGTTGGAGGCCAGGGCGCCGGAGACGCGCCCGGCCGGCAGGGTTCCCGGCTGGCGGGCGATGAACGGCACGCGATAGCCGCCGTCCCAGGCCGCGCCGCCCTTGCGGTCGCGGAACGGGCCGGAGGAGCCCTCGAACCACGGCCCGTTGTCGGAGGTGAAGGCGACCATGGTCGATTCCTCCAGGCCGAGCGCGCGCAGGCGCTCCATCAGGCGCCCGACATTGCGGTCGATCTCCTCGACCACCTCGCCGTAGGCGCCGGCGGGCGAGCCGGTGAGGTCGTCGGGATTGGGCCGCAGCGGCACGTGCGGGGCGGTGAGCGCCAGCAGGATGAAGAACGGCCGGTCCTGGTTGGCCTCGGCGAAGGCGAGCGTGCGTTCGAAGAAGTGCTGGGTGAGCTTGGGGAAGTCGACGCGGCTCTCGGTGAGCGGGGCGTCGGGCGCGTCGGCCGCGTAGAGCGCCAGGGGGCGCATGTCGTGGCTGTAGGGCAGGCCGTAGAAGGCGTCGAAGCCGTAGGCCATGGGCGGCCAGTGCGGCGCCACGTGGCCCAGGTGCCACTTGCCGATCAGGGCGGTGGCGTAGTCCGGCTTCAGGGCCTTGGGGATGGTGAAGGCGCCCGGCGGCAGGCCGATGGAATCGGAGGGCTGGATCACCTCGTGGGCCAGGCCGTGGCGGATGGCGTACTGGCCGGTGAGCAGGCCGGCGCGCGAGGGGCTGCAGACGTTGGCCGAGGCGTAGAAGTCGGTCAGGCGCACGCCCTCGGCGGCCATCCGGTCGAGGTTCGGCGTGCGGATGATCCTGCCGCCGTCGCAGCCCAGGTCGCCGTAGCCCAGATCGTCGGCCAGGATGATGATGTAGTTCGACGGCTTCACGGCGCGCTCCCCCAACCTGGCCCGATCACGCCGAGCCTTGCCGCCAGTTTTTCGCAAAGCCGGTTCGAGCGCCACCCCGCAACTTGTGATCCGCGCCGGGTGGCGGGGGAGCCATAGCGGGGCTAGCCTTCCCGTTCGGCAGACCGAACAGAGGAGGCGCTCCCATGGATGGCCGCCACCTGATCTACTTCTCCGACCCCATGTGCTCGTGGTGCTACGGCTTCTCGCCGGTGATCGAGGACATCCGCGAAACCTTCGGCGACAAGCTGCCGATCCGTGTGGTGATGGGCGGCCTTCGCCCCGGTACGGAGGAGCCGCTGAGCGAGGACGCCAAGCGCTCGCTGCGCGACCACTGGACCCATGTCACCGAGGCGTCCGGCCAGCCGTTCGACGAATCGGTGCTGGACCGCGAGGGCTTCATCTACGACACCGATCCGGCCGCCCGCGCGGTGGTGCTGCTGCGGCGCAACCATCCGAACCTGGCGCTGGAGTACCTGCGCCGGCTGCAGGCGGCGTTCTACGCCGAGAACCGCGACGTGACCTCGCTGGAGGTGCTGGCCGACATCGCCGCGGACCTGGGTGTGCGGCGCGACGCCTTCCTGCACCAGCTCGACACGGTCGACGCGCGCCAGGAGACCTGGCGCGACTACGCGATCTCGCAGCGCGCCGGCGTCACCGGCTTTCCCACTCTGGTGGCCGGCCCCAACGACGAAGGGGTCTATGGCGTGGTGACGCGCGGCTACGCCCCCGCCGACCAGGTGCTGGCCGTGCTGCGGGCGTGGATGGCCGACGCGGCCTAGGCGGCCGGCTCCTCGAGCGTCACGTAGAGCTCCGATTCCAGCACCCATTGGCCGGTGACCTTGCGCCAGACCGCCAGGTAGGTCCCGGACATGGTGGTTTCGCCGCCGGCGCCGCGCCAGCGGGCGGTCCAGTCGCCGGCCTCGGCGGCGCGCGTCTGCGCCTGGTCCAGGCGCACGTCGGCGGTGGCGCGCACGTAGGTGATGAAGGCCGGATCGCGGAACTGGCCGGCGAAGGCCTCGACCACCGCGTCGGCGCCCAGGATCAGGCCGCCGTCGCCGGTGATCAGCTTGACGTCCGGCGCCAGGAACGGGCGCAGGCGGGCGGCCTCGTGCGAGGCGATGAGCTTGTTGGTGAGCTTGCGGCGGGCGCGCACGGCGGTTTCGGCGGCGGACACGGCGGATTCCCTTGAACTGAAGCGCCGGTGTTGCGACGACGCAGGCCCGACGTCCACCCTAGAAAATCATCGCCGGCCGAACGCAACCGTAACGCGTGGTTTACGGGATTGCGGCTATAGGCCGCATATGGGGGCGCTGATCCGCAAACTGGCCCGATGGCGAACCTCGCCGCGCATCGCCACGGCGATGGAGATGGCCTGTCTCGCCCCCGCGCTGGCGCTGCTGGTCGCGGGCCTGCTGACCTGGGGCGGTTACTTCTGGCTCTCGCGCCAGATCCAGGCCGCCGCCGACGACGCCCTGGCCGCCGCCGTCGCCGAGATCAACGTCGACGCCCGGGAGGGCAAGGCCAAGGCCGAGGCGGAACGGGCGCTGGCGGCGAGCGCGGCGCTGGGCTCGGGAACGATGCAGGTCTCGGTGGTCACCCAGCCGAGGCGGCTGACCGTGCTCCTGATCTACGACGCCTCGCGCTCGCCGATGTTCGCGCTGGGCCGGCTGATGCCGATGCCCTCGCCGATGATCGTGCGCTCGGCGAGCCGCAGGCTGGCGTCGTAGGGCGCTACTGCTGCTGTTGCTGCTGCTGGTCGTAGGTGATCCCGCCGAACGGGCCGCGTCGGCGGTTGTTGCGCGGCGAGGCCGAGGGCTGCGAGACCCGGAGGAACTCCGGCTCGGTCATGGCCGCCCGCGCCCGGCGCACTGAAACCCCCACGGCGAGCTGGCTTTCGGCCTCGCCCTTGTAGACCCCGCGCGACGGCGGCACGTCGGCGTAGTCGCGGCCCACGGCGGCGGCCACGTGGCGCTCGCCGGCGACGACGTTGTTGGTGGGGTCCAGGCCGAACCAGCGTGTGGAGGGCAGGAACACCTCGACCCAGGCGTGGGTGGCGTCCGGATCGGAGCGGTCGCCGGCCTTGCGGTCGGTGAACAGGTAGCCCGAGACGTAGCGCGCCGGCACGCCCCACGAGCGGCAGATGGCGATCATGATGTGGCTGAAGTCCTGGCAGACCCCGCGCCGGGCCTCCAGGGCGTGGTCGATCGGGCTGTCGGCGTCGGTGACGCCCGCCTCGTAGCCGAACGACTTGGACAGGATGTCGTTGAGCTCCAAGAGCGCCGAGAGCGGATCGCGCACCCGCAGCTCCTCGAGGTTCTTCTCCTTGACGAACGCCTTCAGGGCGTCGGTCTCCACCGCGAAGCCGTGCGGGCGCAGGAAGTCGAAGTTCTCGCCGCGGACGAAGTCGCTGCGCAGGCGGTCCCATTCGCCCACGTCCAGCGCCTCGGGCAGGGGCGCCGGGGCCTGGGTGTCGACGGCCGAGCGGGCCACCATGGTCAGCCGGTCGTGCGGCTGGGGCACGTCGAAATGGTAGACCGCGTTGCCGAAGGTGTCGGCGTAGGAGAAGAGCTGGGCCGGCGGGTCCAGCTCCAGCTCGAAGCTGATCAGCCGCTGGCCGGCGCCCTTCTGCGGCTGCATCCAGACCTCCATGACGCTTTCGCGCACCGGAGAGTCGTAGAGGTATTGGGTGACGTGGCGGATTTCGAGCAGCACGTGTTCGCGTCCTTAGGCCGGCAGCCGCGCTTCGAGGGGATAGGCGACGAAGGCGTCGTGCAGGGCGTGGTGCACGGCCGCGCACTCATCGCCGATGTTGGCGAGGAACACGCCCGCGCCCTGGGTTTCGATCTCCTGCATGTCGGCGTACTGCATGCGCGCGCGCAGCCGCCCGGCCAGCCGCTCGGGGCTGACGTGGGCCGTCACGGCCAGGTACTTGGTCAGGCTCGCCAGGTGCTCCTCGATCTGGGCGGTGGCGAAGCGCAGCGAGCGCGGGAAATCCTCGTCCAGCAAGAGGAAGCGCAGGATCAGCCGAGGCTGGATGTCGGCGGTGTAGGCCCGCAGGTAGGGCTCCAGCGCGCAGCCCATGCGCAGCACGCTGGTCAGGGCGAAGTGGTCGTTCAGGGCTGGGCGGTGCGTGTCGCCGAAGCAGACCTCCAGCAGTCGCGCCACAAGCTGGGCGCGCTCCAGGTACATGCCCAGCAGCAGGAACCGCCAACCCTCGCCGTGGCTCATGGTGGCGTCGGCCGCGCCCTTGAACAGGTGCAGGTCGGCGATGATCTCGTGCAGGAACACGGAGGATCCGTCGGCGAAGGCCTTGTTGGCCTCGTGCGAGGTCATCCGCAGGAAGACGAAGTTCAGCCGCTCCCAGGTCTCGGTGGTGATCTGGTCGCGCACCTGGCGGGCGTTCTCGCGGGCGCGGGCCAGGGACGAGACGATCGAGCCGGGGTCTTCCTTGTCGAGCACCAGGGAGGTGGCCACCTCGTAGGGCGCGGCGGCGCGCTCGGGGTCCGGATCGCCCACGGCGGCCAGGGCGATCCGCGCCACCTGGGCCGCCCCGTCGGTGCGGTCCAGGGTGGCGTTGAGCATCACGTCGGAGAGCCGGCAGATGTGCTCGGCCCGCTCAACGTAGCGGCCGATCCAGTAGAGGCTGTCGGCCACGCGCGCCAACATCATGAGCGGGGCTCCTTGGTATCGGCCAGCACCCAGGTGTCCTTCGAGCCGCCGCCCTGGCTGGAGTTGACCACCAGCGAGCCCTTGCGCAGGGCGACGCGGGTGAGGGCCCCGGGCGTGACGACGATCTTGTCGCCCGACAGGATGAAGGGCCGCAGGTCGACGTGGCGCGCGTCGATCTCGCCCTCGATCAGGCAGGGGGCGGTGGACAGGCTGATGGTGGGCTGGGCGATGTAGTTGTCGGGATTGGCGCGGATCGCCTCGGCGAAGGCCTCGCGCTCGGCCTGGGTGGAGTGCGGCCCCACGAGCATGCCGTAGCCGCCCGAGGCGCCGACGGCCTTGACCACCAGCTTGTCGAGATTGGCCAGCACGTGGCTGAGCTGGGCCGGCTCGCGGCACAGGTAGGTCTCGATGTTGGGCAGGATGGCGTCCTCGCCCAGGTAGTAGCGGATGATCTCCGGCACATAGGCGTAGACCGCCTTGTCGTCGGCCACGCCGGTGCCCGGCGCGTTGCAGATCACCACGTTGCCGGCCCGGTAGGCGTTGAACAGGCCGGCCACGCCCAGCGCCGAATCCCGGCGGAAGGTGAGGGGGTCGATGAAATCGTCGTCCACCCGGCGATAGATGATGTCCACCCGCCGAAGGCCGGTGGTGGTGCGCATGTAGATCAGGTTCTCGTGGACCACGAGGTCGCGGCCCTCGACGAGCGGCACGCCCATCAGGCGCGCGAGATAGGCGTGCTCGTAGTAGGCCGAATTGTAGACGCCGGGGGTGAGCACCACGACCTGGGGATTGGGCCGCCATTCGGCGGCCATGCTCTTCAGGGTGGCCAGCAGCAGGTCCGGATAGCGGTCGATCGAACGCACGCCCGAGGCGCGGAACGTGCCCGGGAAGGTGCGCTTGGAAGCCTCGCGGTTGGCCAGCATGTAGGAGACGCCCGAGGGCACGCGCAGATTGTCCTCCAGCACGGCGAAGTCGCCGTTGGGCTGGCGGATCAGGTCCGAGCCGCAGACGTTGGCGTAGGCCTGGTGCGGCACGAAGAGGTTCTGCATCTCCCGGCGGTAGGACGGCGCGCCCAGCACCAACTCGCGCGGCACGATCCCGTCCATCAGGATCTGCTGGTCGCCGTAGATGTCGGCCAGGAACATGTTCAGCGCGCGCAGCCGCTGGGTCAGCCCAGCCTCGATCTTGGCCCATTCGTCGGCCGGAATGATGCGCGGCAGAAGGTCGGTCGGGATGATCCGCTCGGTGGAGCTTTCCGCGCCATAGACGGTGAAGGTGATGCCCTGCAGCAGGAAGAAGCGCTCCAGGGTGCGCTGGCGCTCGGCCAGGTCCGCGCCGCTCAGGGCGGCGAGCCGGCGCGCCAGGGCGGCGTAATGAGGACGCACCGTCGCGTCCGCCGCAGACATCTCGTCATATGGCGCAGGCGCGGTTTCTTGAACGGGGACGGGAGTTTCGTCCGAACGCTGCGCCTTGGCCACGCTGAGCTCCACTCGAATGACACCTTTCGCGTTCACACCGTCTCCGAACCTAGGATCGCTCCAATGGTTTGGAGCGCGATTTCAGGCTCAGCGACCGCGCGGGCGGTGAGTGCTCAATATTTGATCAGTTTCAGCGCGCATGGAAAGCATCTCTCGCTTCGCACCCCAGGTGACAGTTCAGATGGCCCCGGTTACACCGCTGGGCGGGGGCGTAAGGGTGAGTTGCTTGCGACGTCTGGTCTATGCGCTCGCCGCTTCGGCGGCCTGGTCCTTGTTCGCGCCCGCCTTGGCGGCCGGCGCCGAGGCGCCGAGGGCGCGGATCGACGGCGAGCTGGATTCCAGTCTTCGCGAGGCGATCGCCAGGGCCGTCGGGGAGACGGACCGTCCGATCCAGAACCGTTTCGAGGCGCGCCGCCGGGCCCGCGAGGCCGGCGAGGACGCGATCGCCGTGCTGCGTTCGGAAGGCTACTACGCCTATGAGGTCGAGCCGGTGGTGGGCGAGGGCGACGCGCCGACGCCGGTGATCCAGGTCACGCCCGGCCCGCTGTTCACCATCGCCGCCCCGAAGATCGAATGGCTGGAGCCGGCGCCCGGCGAGGCGGCGCAGGCGGCGGGCGACAAGGCCATGGCGCTGCGGCTTGGCGGCCCGGGCCGGGCCGCCGAGGTGGTGGCCGCCGAGGGCCGGATCGTCGCGGCCGTGCAGAAGCAGGGCTACGCCGACGTGCGGGCGGCCCCGCGCGAGGTGATCGTCGATCACGCCGATCACACGGTCAGGCCCACCTTCCGCATCGAGGCGGGCGATCTCGTGCGGCTGGACGGCATCGAGCTGATCACCCACGGGCGCACCCGCAAGCGCTGGCTGGACAAGCTGGCCACCTGGAAGCCCGGCGACGCCTATGACCCGGACGACGTGGCCGAACTGGAGCGCCGGCTGCTGGACACCGGGGTGTACGACTCGGTCACCGTGGCGCTGGCGCCCAAGCAGAAGGCCCAGGCCGACGGGCGGCGGCCGATCATCGTCAGCCTGGCCGACCGCGACAAGCGGACCCTGGAGCTCGGCGCCAGCTATTCGACCAGCGAGGGCGCCGGCCTGGACGGAAGCTGGACGCGCTACAACGTGCTCGGCCGCGCCGACACCCTGGCCGCGGTGATCCGCGCCTCCGACATCGACAGCAAGGTCGGGCTGAACCTGTCGCTGCCCCATTGGCGGCGGGCGCAGCAGACCCTGAAGATCGGCGGATCGGCCTACAACGACCGGACGAGCGCCTATGACGAGACCGGCGTCGGCCTCAGCGCGGACGTGACCCGGCGCTTCGGCAAGACCTCGTTCCTGACGCTCGGCGCGTCGGTCGACTTGAGTCGCACGATCGAGAAGCAGACCGCCACGCTCAGCACCCTGGGGCGCAACCTGGCGATCTTCACCGGCCTTGGCGTGCTGTCGCTGGACCGCAGCAACGATCCGCTCAATCCCACGCGCGGCTGGCGGCTGGAGACGCGGGCCGAGCCCACCCTGCTGGCGGGCGAGGGCGCGCTGCCGTACCTGAAGGTCCAGTCGCAGGCGACGGCCTATCTGCCGCTGACCAAGACCGCGCGCACGGTGCTGGCCGGGCGGCTGAAGCTGGGCACGACGGTCGGGGGTTCGATCCCCGAGGTTCCGGCCTCGCGGCGGTTCTACGCCGGCGGCGGCGGCTCGGTGCGCGGCTACGCCTACCAGGCGGTGGGGCCGCGTCTGGCCGACAACACGCCGCAGGGCGGGCTTTCGCTGCTGGAGGCCTCGGCGGAGGTCCGCCAGAAGGTCGCCGACAAGTGGGCCGTGGTCGCCTTCCTTGACGCCGGCGCCGTCGGCACCGACCGGTTTCCGGCGGGCAAGGACCTGAGCGCCGGCGCGGGCCTTGGCGTGCGCTACGACCTGGGCTTCGCCCCCGTCCGCGCCGACATCGCCGTGCCGCTGGACAAGCGGCGAGGCGACTCCGGCTTCCAGATCTACCTCAGCATCGGGCAGAGCTTTTGAGCGGCGAGGAGACCAAGCCTGCGCCGGCGCGGCGGAAGCCGCGGCACGGCCTGCGGATCGGCCTGGCCCTGGCGGCGGCCGTGGCGCTGCTCGTCGGCCTGGCGGTCGGCGCGCGGTTCGCCGTGCTCGCCCCCGGCGTCCGCCACTTCATCGAGGCCCACGTCGACGGGTTGAAGGCCGGCCGGGTGGGCCGGCTTCAACTGAGCGGCCTGGACGGGGACCTGTGGCGCGACTTCACCGTCAAGCGCCTGGCCATCGCCGACGACAAGGGCGTCTGGATCGAGGCGCAGGACCTGCACATGCGCTGGCGGCCCTCGGCGCTGTGGGCGCGCACGGTGGCGATCGACCTGCTCACCGCCAAGCAGTTGCGCGTGCTGCGCCGCCCGCAGCTCGGCCCGCCCACGGGCGAGGGCGGGATGCCGGTGAACGTGCGGATCGCCGACCTGCGCACGCGCGTGGAGATGCTGCCGGACTTCAGCTACAGCCGCGGGCTCTATGATCTGACGGCCTCGCTGGAGCTGCGCCGCGACGACGAGGGCCAGGCCGGCCAAGTGTCAGCCAAGAGCCTTCTGCACGCGGGCGACCACGTCAACGCGCGCTTCGACATGGGCGGCAAGCGCCCGCTGCTGCTGGACATCGACGCCAACGAGGCCAAGGGCGGCGCGGTGGCCGGGGCGCTGGGCCTGCCGGCGGACCAGGCGTTCGACCTGCAGGTGCGCGCGAGCGGGCGGATGTCGGCCGGCCAGTTCAAGGCGCGCGCGGTCTCCGGCGAAACGACGCCGCTGGAGGCGCACGGCGACTGGAGCGAACAGGGCGGCCAGGCCGAGGGGCGCGTGTCGCTCACCGCCTCCAGCCTGACCCGCGGGCTGGCCGAACGGCTGGGCGACGACGTGAGCTTCATGCTCTACGGCCGCAAGACTCCTGGAGAACTCTACCTGCTGGACGGCCGGCTCTCGTCGGCCAACCTGACCGTCACGGCGCGGGGCCAGGGCGACATCGGCGAGCGGCGCACCGGGCCGGCGGGCCTGGCGGTGTCGCTGAGCGCAGCGGACCTGTCCAAGCTGGCGGGCGTGGAGGGGTTCGGGCCCGGTCGCATCGACGGCGCCCTGCGCGGACGCGCTGACGATCTGGTCTTCACCGGCCAGGCCGACGTCGGCCGGGTGACGACAGGCGCCTACCAGCTGGCGGGCCTGAGCGGGCCGGTGGAGTTCAGCCGGCAGGGCGACGACTTGGCCCTGAAGCTGAAGTTCGACGGCGCGGGCGGAGCGGGGCAGGGCTACATGGCCGCGCTGCTGGGCGCTGCGCCGCGCCTGGAGATGGAGGCCCGCCGGCTGAAGAACGGCCGGATCCTGCTGCGCCAGCTTTCGGCGAAGGGCTCGGGCCTGGAACTGGACGCCAGCGGCGCGCGCACGCTGCTGGGCGCATTGACGTTCCGGGGCGAAGCGCGGCTCTTCAACCTGCAGGCGGCCCGGCCCGGCGCGGCCGGGGAGCTGACGGCGAGCTGGTCGGCCGACCAGAGCAAGGCCGACGGGCCCTGGCGCTTCGGCTTCGACGCCGGCGGCAAGGGGCTGGCGCTGGGGATTTCCGAGCTGGACCGGATGCTGGGCGCCCAGCCTAGCCTGCATGGCGAGGCGGCGCTGGAGGGCCGGCGGCTGACGGTCTCGGACGTGCGGCTGAACGGCGCGGCGGTGGCGGCGCAAAGCTCCGGCGTGGTCGCCGAGGACGGCGGACTGGATTTCAAGCTCGACTGGAGCGCCTCGGGGCCGTTCCACGCCGGGCCCGTGGAGGTGACCGGCAAGGCGGCGGGCTCGGGAACCCTGACCGGCGCCCTGGCCACGCCCAAGGCCGAGCTCGTCGCCGACATCGACGCGATCGACGTGCCGCGCCTGCCGCTGAAGACGGCCAAGCTCACGCTCGACTTCCAGCGCGCCGCGGACGGCGCCAGCGGCCACGCGGCCCTGACCGCCGCCAGCGACTACGGCCCGGCGCGCGCGCAGGCGGCCTTCGCCTTCCCGGACGGCGGCCTCGACCTGACGGACGTCAAGGTGCAGGCGGGCGGGGTGGACGCCTCCGGCTCGGTGTCCCTGCGCAGCCACGGCGCCTCCGGGGCGGACCTGGACCTGGCCGTGGGGCCTGGAGCGTTCCTGGAGAGCGGGCGCATCGACGGCCAGATCAAGATGGCCGACGGCGAGGGCGGCGCGCGGGCGCTGGCGACCCTGACCGCCGAGGACGCCCTGTTCCCCGGCCGCAGCTTCGCGATCCACCAGGCGCGGCTGAGCGCGGACGGACCGCTTTCGCACTTGCCGTTTGTCGTGACGGCCGACGGCGCCTCGCGCAGCGGCCGCTGGAGCCTGAACGGCAAGGGCGCCTACGGCGACGGCGCGCTGACCTTCGACGGCGGCGGCAAGCTCGGCCGGCGCGAGCTGAAGACGGTGGAGACCGCCCATCTGCAGCTCGCCGGCGCGGCGCGCGGGGCGCGGATGCGGCTGGCCGCCTCGGACGGCGGCGCCCTGGACATCGACGCGCGCATGACCGACGGCGACGCCGACATCAAGGTCAAGGCCGACGGCGTCGACATGGGGCTGTTCAACGAGGACCTGGCCGGCCGGGCCAACGCCACGCTGACCCTGCACGGCCGCGGCGAGCGGCTGGACGGGGCCTTGGACGCTGAGCTCGACGGTGCGCGCGGCCGCGGCGCCGATCCGGCCACCGGCCTCAACGGCGTGCTCCACGCCAAGCTCGACGGGCCGAGCCTGCACATCGAGGCGCAGGGCGCCAACAGCCAGGGCCTGAAGGCCCAGGCGAACCTGGACCTGCCGGCCGAAGCCTCGGCCTCGCCGTTCCGCATCGCGCTCGACCGCACCAAGCCGGTGAAGGGCACGTTCTTCGCCGACGGCGAGGTGCGGCCGCTGTGGGACCTGTTCTCCGACGGCGAGCGCACCCTTTCCGGCCACGTGCGCATGCAGGGCAGCCTGGACGGCACCTTGGCCGACCCCCGCGCCGTGGGGCACGCCCAGGTGGACGGCGGCCGCTTCGCCGACGCGGGCATCGGGCTGGTGCTGGGCGACGTCCAGCTCAAGGCCGACTTCGCCGACAACGCGGTGAGCGTGTCGGAGGCCACCGCCTCGGACGGCCACGGCGGCCTGGTGTCCGGCGGCGGGCGCATGAGCCTGGCGCGCAACGGCGCCTCCAGCTTCCGCCTCGACCTGAAGGGCTTCCGACTGATCGACAACGAACAGGCCAGCGCCACGGCGAGCGGCCAGGCGACCATCGATCGCGGCTCGGACGGCAAGGTGCGCCTGTCGGGCGCGCTGACCATCGACCAGGCCGAGATCGCCGCCGTGACGCCCACGCCCTCGGGCGTTGTGGCCATGGACGTGGTGGAGATCCACAAGCCGGTGAACCTGGAAAGTTCGCTGGCGGCGCCCTCGCGCGTCGGGCCCGGCATCGCGCTCGACGTCAGCCTGAAGGCGCCGCGGCGGGTCTTCCTGCGCGGGCGCGGCCTGGACGTGGAGTTCTCCATGAACGCGCACGTGGGCGGGACCACCTCGAATCCGCTGCTGACGGGCGAAGCGCGGGTGGTGCGCGGCGACTACGAGTTCGCCGGCAAGCGCTTCGAGTTCGATCCGCGCGGGACGGTCTATCTGTCGACCGACCCGGAAAACGTGCGCCTGGACCTGACCGCGACGCGCTCGGACACTTCGCTCGTGGCGGTGGTGCGCATCCTGGGCGCCGCGGCCAAACCCAAGATCACGCTCACGTCAACGCCGGTGCTGCCCAGCGACGAGGTGCTTTCGCAGGTCCTGTTCGGCACCTCGGCCTCGCAGCTATCGCCGCTGGAGGCCGCGCAACTGGCCTCGGCGCTGTCGTCGCTGGCCGGCGGCGGCGGCTTCGATGTCATCGGCGGCCTGCGCAATTTCGCGGGGCTGGACCGCCTGGCGCTGGGCGGCGGCGGGCAGAGCGCGGTGACCGTCTCGGGCGGCAAGTACCTGACCGACGACGTCTACCTGGAGCTGACCGGCGGCGGGCGCGACGGCGCCTCGGCCCAGGTGGAGTGGCGCGTGCGCGACAGCCTGTCGATCATCTCCAAGGTCGGCGGCCAGGGCGACGCCAAGCTCGCCGTGCGCTGGCGCAAGGACTACTGAGGCGCAGCCAAGCGCGCCTGCGCGGCCGTGCGCGCAGCCGGCCGGTCGGCTTAGTGGGTGATCCTGGGGCGCAGCTTGTACTGGCCCTCGCGGAACGATTCGAAGATCAGCGCGGCCTGGGGGTGGCCCACCGGCTGGCCCGTGTCGTCGGGCAGCAGGTTCTGTTCGGACACATAGGCGACGTAGGCGTTCTCATCGTTCTCCGCCAGCAGGTGGTAGAACGGCTGGTCCTTGCGCGGCCGGATGTGCTCGGGAATGGAGAGCCACCATTCCTCGGAATTGCTGAAGGTCGGATCGACGTCGAAGATCACGCCCCGGAACGGAAAAATCCGGTGCCTCACCACTTGGCCGATACGGAACTTGGCGAGTCGAGCGTCCATGCCGTCGAATCTAAGCCCCCTCTCCTGACCGAGAGGTGAACGTATCGATCATGTGACAGTCCGCAACCCAGCGCCTTTCGGCGCGCGAGCGGCCTTGTTAAAGTCGTCTGTGAAGTGAGGCGTACCAGTGCGGCGCGCCTGCGAAGGACAGGTGGCGGTCCATGTCAGAGGCGCCGAGTGCGTCCGGCGCCAGAGCGCGTAGCCGGGGCAAGTCCGCGAGCGAGCAGCCGTGCTATGCGGCGCTCGACCTGGGCACCAACAATTGCCGGTTGCTGATCGCCTCGCCGGCCGGAGGCGGGTTCCGGGTGGTCGAGGCCTATTCCCGCATCGTGCGGCTGGGGGAGGGACTGAGCCAGAGCGGCCGGCTCTCCGAGGCGGCCATGGAGCGGGCGCTGGCGGCCCTGAAGGTCAGCGCCGAGAAGGTGCGCCGCCGTCGGGTGGTGCGGCTCAAGGCCATAGCCACACAGGCTTGCCGCATCGCCGACAACGGCCAGGCCTTCGTCGACCGGGTCGCCGAGGAGACGGGGCTTCGCCTGCAGATCATCACCCCGCGGGAGGAGGCGCAGCTCTCCGTCGCGGGCTGTCTGAACCTGCTGGACCGCAGCGCCGAGGCGGCGCTGGTGGTCGACGTCGGCGGCGGCTCGACCGAGCTTTCCTGGGTGGACCTGTCGGGCGGCGGGCCCGAGGCGACGGGCGGCCGGGTCACCCCCGGGCAACTGCCGATCCGGGCCTGGCTGTCGGTGCCGATCGGCGTGGTGACCCTGGCCGAACGCTTCCCGGAGGGCGAGGTCGCCACCGAGGGCTGGTTCCGCCAGATGGTCGACACGGTTAAGGCCGAGATCGCGGCGTTTCGCCGCGCCGATCCCTTGCGCGATCTCTTCGAGGCGGACCGCGCCCACCTGATAGGCACCTCCGGCGCGATCACCAGTCTGGCCGGCATGCACCTGGGCCTGCGCCGCTACGACCGCGCCCAGGTGGACGGCATCTGGATGAGCCGGGCCGAATGCGACGCGGCGGCGGGCCAGCTCCTGGCGCTGTCGGCGCGCGAGCGGGCCGAGCAGCCCTGCATCGGGCCCGACCGGGCCGACCTGGTGCTGGCCGGGGCGGCGATCCTGCAGGCGGTGCAGGAGCTCTGGCCCTGTTCGCGGGTGCGCGTGGCCGACCGCGGCCTGCGCGAAGGCATACTGATGTCGCTGATCGCCGGACGCGGCCGTCGTCGCCGCCGTCGCCGTCGCGGCCCGTCCCGCAGATCGGAGGCTGCATGAGCGAGCCGCCGCGCAAGCGCATGGTCAAGCCGCCAGAGGGCGGCGTCGAGGAGGGGCGGGGCAAGCCGCAGCGGCTGAAGACCGCCAAGCTGCGCACGGCCTCCTCGCAGGCCTGGCTGGAGCGCCAGGTGAACGACCCGTTCGCCGCCAAGGCCCGCGCCCACGGCTATCGCTCGCGCGCGGCCTACAAGCTGGCCGAGATCGACGACCGCTTCCGGCTGTTGAAGCCTGGCGCTCGGGTGATCGACCTGGGGCTGGCGCCCGGCGGCTGGACGCAGTTGGCCATCGAGCGCGGCGTCGGCGCGGTCGCGGGCGTGGACCTGTTGCCGGTCGATCCGATCCCGCCCGCTCACATCCTGCGGATGGACTTCACCGACCCGGCCTGCGGGCCCCGGCTGATCGAGCTGCTGGGCGGGGCGCCGGACGTGGTGCTGTCGGACATGGCGCCCAATACGGTGGGCCACAAGCAGACCGACCACCTGCGCATCATGGGGCTGATCGAGGCGGCGGCCGATTTCGCCGTCTCGGTGCTCAAGCCCGGCGGCGCCTTCGTGGCCAAGGCGTTCCAGGGAGGCGAGACCGCCCAGCTCATCGGCGAGCTGAAGCGTCGCTTCTCCGAGGTGCGCAACGTCAAGCCCAAGGCCAGCCGGGCCGAGTCCTCGGAGGTCTATATCGTGGCCACGGGCTTCAAGGGCCGCTGAGGGCTCAGGCCTCCCAGGCCAGGACGCCGAGCTTGCACATCCAGGCCAGGGTGAGGCGCATCGGCCCGGCCGGCTGGCCCGGCGTCTTGGCCAACACCTCGGCCACCGTCGCCGCCTCGCCGCGCTCGATGAGGCCGAAGGCGTGGACGGCCTGCGCGAAGGGCGCGCGCACGTAGCTCGCCACGCGGTCGAGCGCGATCTCGTTGGCGCGCGTCAGGTCGTCGATCGTCGCACCGGGACGGATCGCCAGGCGCGTCGCCGGGGCGAGCGTGGCGGTCGCGAAGCCGGCGAACTGGCGGAAGGGGTCGATGACGACGGGGTTGAGCGCGCGGCGCTCCGGCTCTGGCGCGGCGGCTGAACGGATCTGCGCAAGCTCTTGGAACAGCTCGCGAAACTGGCCGATGACCACCGGCCAGTCGAAGACCTCGGCGACGCGCGCGCGCCCGGCCGCGCCCATGCGCCTGCGAAGCTCCGGCGAGCGGATCAGCTCGGCCAACGCCCGCGCCGCGCGGCCGACGTCGACGGCGGTGTGCTGGGCGACGGTGCCCACATAGGACTGGTAGCTCTCCACCTGCATCAGGTGGCGCCAGGCGAGCGCTTGGCCCGATCCGTCCAGCGGCCCGCCGAGGGTGGGGATCAGGAAGCCGTCCTGGCCGTCGCGCACGGTGAAGCTGTAGCCGTCCCAGTCGCTGACCACCACCGGCAGGCCCGCCGCCATCGCCTCCACCGGCGTGAGTCCGAAGGTCTCCTGGATGTTGTCGACCAGCGACATGAAGATGTCAGCGCCGGCCCACAGATCGGCCACCCGGGCCTGGTCGTTGCCGTTCTCGAAGGTGACGCGCACCTGGGGGGCGTAGGCCTCGGCGGCCTCGCGGTAGCGTCTTTGGTCGGCGTCGGCGTCGGGGAACCAGCCGGCCATGGCGAAATGCACGTGCGCGCCGGTCTCCGCGGCCGCCTCCTGCAGCGCCCGGAACATGGACTGGGGATAGGCCTTTTCGAAGAACGACAGCCGCCCGACCCACAGCACCAGCACGTCGTCGGCCTCCAGGCCGAGTTCCGCGCGCAGGGCGGCCCGCGCATCCGGCCGGTCGGCGCTCCTGGCGAAGCGGGCGCCGTCCACGCCGAGCGGGACCACCGGCAGCATGGGGCGCGGCCCCGGCCGGCCGCCGAAACGGTCGGCGAGATAGGCGTCCCAGGCGTCGTAGACGCCGGCCAGGGCGTCGCGCACCGAGGGAGAGGTGCAGACCTGGGCGTCCCAGGGCCGGGTCGGGGCCACCGCGGCGTTGACCATGCGCTGAAGCAGCGCCGGCGGCGCGAG
This sequence comes from Phenylobacterium sp., assembly GCF_041916435.1. Taxonomy (GTDB): domain Bacteria; phylum Pseudomonadota; class Alphaproteobacteria; order Caulobacterales; family Caulobacteraceae; genus Phenylobacterium. The sequence continues at coordinate 475,383 of NZ_JAYRZM010000001.1, forward strand.
CGTGTGCACCAGTCCGACCAGGCTGTAGGCCTCGTCGCCGGCCGCGGCGCGGCGCTCCCAGGCCAGGTCCTGCAGATCCGGATCGCCGCGGAAGAGCACGCCGGACCGGATCGCCGCCTCGCGCGCCTCGGGCGAGGCGCGCTGCGCCAGGCGGGGCGGGGGCTGCGCGCCGTCCAGCCCGAAGGTCTGCGACAGCGCCTCGGGCGTCGCCGCCTCCTGGGTGACGAAGGTCAGCGGATCGAAGCCGCCGTGCAGCGCCACGGCGCGGTAGAGCTGGCGGTTGGCGATGGTCCGGCCGAAGGGATTGCGGTCGGAGGCGAAGGCGCCCGCGCCGATGTAGATCGCCAAGCTCGACGTCACGCCCCTGAATCTCCCACGCGTCCCCTGGACCGAACCGAGCTTCTAGCAGACACGGCCGTCCTGGCGAGGCGCGCCGACATGCGAACGCCATCGGCCTTCGCCATTCTGCGTCAGGTCAATTGACTCGGGGCCGGTTTGCGAAGATACCCGCCCCGCAAAACGGAGAGTCTCATGGAGATTCGCGAAGGGCTCACCTTCGACGATGTTTTGCTCGAACCCGGCGCATCCGACGTGATGCCCACCCAGGTGGACACGTCCACCCGGTTCACGCGCGAAATCAGTCTGAATATCCCCATCGTGTCCGCCGCCATGGATACGGTCACCGAAAGCCGGCTGGCCATCGCCATGGCCCAGGCCGGCGGCATGGGGATCCTTCACCGCAACCTCACCATCGAGGAGCAGGCCGATCAGGTCCGCGAGGTGAAGCGTTACGAAAGCGGCATGGTCATCAATCCGATGACCATCAATCCCGACACGACCCTGCGCGAGGTCCGCGAGATCAAGGCGCAGCGGAAGATCTCGGGCTTCCCGGTGGTGGAGCCGGACACCGGAAAGCTGGTGGGCATCCTCACCAACCGGGACATGCGCTTCGAGAACGGCGACAACACGCCGGCCAGGGCGCTGATGACCAAGACCGATCTGGTCACGGTGCGCGAGGGCGTCTCCCAGGCCGAGGCCCGCCAGCTCCTGCGCGAGAAGAAGATCGAACGGCTGATCGTGGTCGATGACGACTACCGCGCCGTGGGCCTGATCACCGTCAAGGACATGGAGAAGGCCCAGGCCCATCCGCTGGCGGCCAAGGACGGCCAGGGCCGCCTCCTGGTCGGGGCGGCCTCCACGGTGGGCGACGCCGGCTTCGAGCGCTCCGCCGCCCTGGTGGACGCCGGGGTCGACGTGGTGGTGATCGACACCGCCCACGGCCATAACGCCGACGTCGCCAAGGCCGTCGGCCGGCTCAAGCGCGAGACCAACCGCGTGCAGATCGTCGCCGGCAACGTCGCCACCTATGACGGCGCCAGGGCCCTGATCGACGCGGGCGCGGACGCGGTGAAGGTCGGCATCGGGCCCGGCTCGATCTGCACCACCCGCATTGTCGCCGGGGTCGGCGTGCCCCAGCTCACGGCCATCGCCGACGCCGTGCGCGCCGCCGCCGGCACCGACGTGCCGATCATCGCCGACGGCGGGATCAAGTACTCGGGCGACCTGGCCAAGGCGCTCGCCATGGGCGCCCAGGTGGCGATGATGGGCTCGGCCTTCGCCGGCACCGACGAGTCGCCCGGCGAGGTGTTCCTCTACCAGGGCCGATCCTACAAGGCCTATCGCGGCATGGGCTCGCTGAGCGCCATGTCCCGCGGCTCGGCCGACCGCTACTTCCAGAAGGAGGTGTCGGACGCGCTGAAGCTGGTGCCCGAGGGCATCGAGGGACAGGTGGCCTACAAGGGCCCGATCAGCGCCATCCTGCACCAGATGGTCGGCGGCCTGCGCGCGGCCATGGGTTACACCGGCGCGGCGGACCTGGCGGCGTTCCGCAAGAACGCCCGGTTCATCCGCATCACCGGCGCGGGGCTGCGCGAAAGCCACGTGCACGACGTGATGATGGTGCGCGAGGCGCCCAACTACACGAGCCCGGTCTAGCCGATGAAGACCGCGCCCGAGCTCCAGCTTCTGGCCGTCGGCGCGGCCGTCGGCGTCGTCCAGATCCTCTGGGCGGCGGCGGCGGCCAACCGCCAGCGGGCGGACCTGGGCTGGGCGATCGGCTCGCGCGACGAGCCGCGCCCGCTCACCGGCGTGGCCGGGCGGCTGGAGCGGGCGCTGCGCAACTATCTGGAGACCTTCCCGCTGTTCGCCGCGGTGGTGGTGGTCGCCTATCTGGCCGGAAAGCTCGGGCCGCTCACCCTGTGGGGCTCCGGGCTCTATGTGGCGGCCCGCGCGCTCTATGTCCCGCTCTATGCGGCGGGCGCGCCGATGGTCCGCAGCCTGGTCTGGACCGTGGGATTGGTGGGGATCCTCCTCGTGCTCGCTGCGATCTTCCTATGAGGCCGGCCCTTGCGTGACGGCGGACGCCTTGCGGCGGCCATCGATGTCCTCACCGAAGTCGAAATGCGCCACCGGCCCGTCAGGCTGGCGCTGAAGACGTGGGGGGATGGGGCGCGCTACGCCGGCTCCAAGGACCGGGCGTGGGTTTCCGGCCTGGTGCTCGACGTGCTGCGCCGCCGCCGCTCGCTGGCCTGGCGCATGGGCGAGGAAAGCCCGCGCGCCGCCGCCCTGGCCGCGCTTGGCTTGCTGTGGGGCTGGCCGGTGGAGCGGATCGCCGCGGCCGCTGGCGAGGCGCCGCATGGGCCTGGGGCGTTGAGCGAAGCGGAGATCGCCGCGCTGGCGACGCCCAGGCCGCTCGACGACGCGCCCGCGCCGGTGCGCGGCGACTATCCCGACTGGCTGGAGCCGTCGCTGGAGCGGGTGTTCGGCGCGCGCCGCGCCGAGGAGCTGGCCGCCCTGGCCGAACGCGCGCCGGTGGACCTGCGCGTCAACACCCTGAAGACCGATCCGGAGCGGGCGCTGAAGGCGCTCGCGCCGCTCAACGCCCAGCCGGCCGGGCTGCTGGACACGGCCGTGCGCATGGCCGCGCCGGACCCGACCGCGCGGGGCGGGGCGGTGGAGACCATCCCCGCCTTCTCCAAGGGCTGGTTCGAGGTGCAGGACCTGGGCAGCCAGATCGCCGCGGCGGCGGCCGGCGAGGTGAAGGGCAAGCAGGTGCTGGACCTGTGCGCCGGGGGTGGGGGCAAGACGCTCGCCCTGGCCGCGGCCATGGCCAACACCGGCCAGATCTACGCCTACGACGCCGACGCCCGGCGCCTGGCCGACACCATCCGCCGGGGCGACCGCGCCGGGGTGCGCAACCTGCAGGTCCGCTCTCCCGTGAACCCCGACCCGCTGAAGGGGCTGGAGGGGCGCATGGACGTGGTGTTCATCGACGCGCCGTGCACCGGCTCCGGCTCCTGGCGGCGCCATCCCGACACCAAGTGGCGGTTGACGGCCGAGGCGCTGGCGCGCCGCACCGCCGACCAGGACGCGGTGCTGGACGCCGGCGCGGGCTTCGTGAAGCCCGGCGGCCGGATCATCTACGTCACCTGCTCGATCCTGCCCGAGGAGGACGAGGACCGGGTGGCCGCCTTCCTCGCCCGCCATGACGGCTTCGCCGTCCGCCCCGCACCGGCGCCCGCCGAGCTGGCGGATCGCCTGACGCCCGAGGGCTTTCTTCGCCTGACCCCCTTGTCCTCCGCTACGGACGGCTTCTTTGTCGCCGTGCTGGAGAAGACGCCCACCTCAGACCCCGCAAAGCCGAACCCATGACCGAACCCGCCCACGAACGCGTCCTCATCGTCGACTTCGGCAGCCAGGTGACCCAGCTGATCGCCCGGCGGCTGCGCGAGAGCGGCGTCTATTGCGAGATCCACCCCTACGACAAGGTCGAGCCCATGCTGGAGGCCTTCGGCCCCAAGGCGGTGATCCTGTCGGGCGGGCCGGCCAGCGTGCACGAGGACGAGAGCCCGGCGGTGACCCACAAGGTCTTCGAGCAGGGCGTGCCGGTGCTGGGCATCTGCTACGGCGAGATGACCATGTGCGCCGAGCTGGGCGGCAGGGTGGAAGGCGGCCATTCGCGCGAGTTCGGCCGGGCCGAGATCCTGATCGAGAAGGAGAGCCCGCTCCTGGCCGGCCTCGGCGAGGTGGGCGCCAAGGAGACGGTCTGGATGAGCCACGGCGACAAGATCACCGCCGTGCCGCTGGGCTTCGAGGTCGTGGCGAGCTCCGAGGGCTCGCCCTTCGCCGTGATCGCCGACGAGGGCCGCCGCTTCTACGGCATCCAGTTCCACCCGGAGGTGGCCCACACCCCGCGCGGGGCGCTGATGCTGCGCAACTTCACCCACCGCATCGCCGGGCTGAAGGGCGACTGGACCATGGCCTCGTTCCGCCAGGAGATGGTCGCCAGGATTCGCGAGCAGGTGGGCGAGGAGAAGGTGATCTGCGGCCTTTCCGGCGGCGTGGATTCCTCGGTGGCCGCCGTCCTGATCCACGAGGCCATCGGCGACCAGCTCACCTGCGTCTTCGTCGACACCGGCCTTCTGCGGCTGAACGAGGCCGAGCAGGTCGTGACCATGTTCCGCGACCACTACAACATCCCGCTGGTGCACGTTGACGCCTCGAAGGAATTCCTGGGCGCGCTGGCCGGCGTCACCGATCCGGAAACCAAGCGCAAGACCATCGGCAAGCTGTTCATCGACGTCTTCGACCGGGAAAGCGCCAAGATCGAGGGCGCGACCTTCCTGGCCCAGGGCACGCTCTATCCGGACGTGATCGAGAGCGTCTCGGCCCGCGGCGGCCCGTCCGCCGTGATCAAGAGCCACCACAACGTCGGCGGCCTGCCGGACTACATGAAGCTGAAGCTGGTCGAGCCGCTGCGCGAGCTCTTCAAGGACGAGGTGCGGGCCCTGGGCGTAGAGCTTGGCCTGCCGCCGGCCTTCGTCGGCCGCCACCCGTTCCCGGGGCCGGGCCTGGCCATCCGCATCCCCGGCGAGATCACCCCGGAAAAGGTCTCGGTGCTGCAGAAGGCCGACGCCATCTATCTGGACGAGATCCGCAAGGCCGGCCTCTACGACTCCATCTGGCAGGCCTTCGCCGTGCTGCTGCCGGTGAAGACCGTCGGCGTGATGGGCGATGCGCGCACCTACGAGGACGTGCTGGCCCTGCGCGCGGTGACCTCCACCGACGGCATGACCGCCGACTTCTTCGAATTCCCCTGGGATGTCCTGGGCCGCTGCGCGACCCGGATCATCAATGAAGTCAAGGGCGTGAACCGCGTGGTCTACGACGTGACCTCAAAGCCGCCCGGCACCATCGAGTGGGAGTGAGGGGCGGCCTTTCCGCCTATTCCGAAACGGCCGCCAGGCTGGCGTGCGCCGTCGGCGTGGAGACGTGGAAGATCGGATTGTCCGGCTCCGAGCGCTTCATCGCGTAGTAGCGCGCGTAGTGATCGCCCTCGGCCAGGGGATTGAACGTGAAGAAGAACATGCGCCGGGTGGAGCCGGTGGCGTTCACGTCCGAGCGGTGCGGCACGTAGGAATCGAACAAGACGACGTCGCCGCGCCGTGCGGGCGTGCTCTCCCAGGTCAGGCGCTCGGCCAGTTCGTCGACGACGTCGCCGTTGCGGGGCCCGCCTTCATAGGCGTCCAGCGCGCGGCCCGGCTCTCCGGCCTCGCGCGGCGTCGACAGCTCCTCGAGGTAGTGCGGAGCGAACTCCAGGCAGCCGTTCTCGACGGTGGCGTCGTCGAGCACGATGGCCACGGTCAGGTGGAAGGCCGGGCCGAAGCCCTTGTAGGCGGTGATGTCCTGGTGCGGCCGGAACGCGCCGCCGCCGGGCTGCTTGAGATTGCACTTGTCCTTGAAGAGCGCCATCGGCTGGCCGGCGGCCGCCTCCGCCCACGGGCGCAGCCGCTCGGCGGCAAGGCGCGCGAACGCCGGGCTCGAGCCGACCAGATGCTCGACGCGGCAGACCTTGAGCGGATCGGACCGCTCGGCGACGACGATCGGCGCCTCTTGCGGGCCCGGCCAGGGCTGGTCGCTCCCGCGCAGGCGCGCGTCGGCGAAGGCCATCAGCTCGGCCAGGGCGGCCTCGATCCCGGCCAGTTCGGCGGCGTCCAGGGCCTGCGGCAGCAGGGCGTAGCCCCGGCTCGGCGTGTATGCGGATGACGCCTGCATCGTCCTGTTCGTCCTTCGTCGGTCTGGCCCTGGCCGGCCTGGAGTGCGCGCGACGCGCCGCCAGGGCCAGGCGCTGAAGCGGTTTGCGTGATGGTCGCCCGGAACCTGAGGCGCCATCAAGAGCGCGTCCGGAATCGGGCTGCACCGGACTAACCACAGACGCATTGCAGTATCTTTACGGCGGCGCCCAGGCGATCGCCTAAGAATTGGCGGGGTTCGACGATCGCCAACTCGCCCGCACGTTGAAGCTTGGCCGATGGTCGCGCAGGCGGCTATGAAGCGCTGACGGCCGCCGGCGCCGGGCGACGGGGAGACGCGAGCGTGGGACGCCTACGAGCCTTGCCGGTGTCGTTCGCCTTGGGCCTGAGCGGGTGCGCCGCGCCGTCCGTGTCGGCGTTCGGCGCCTACTTCCCGGCGTGGCTGCTGTGCATGCTGCTCGGTGTGGCCGCGGCGATCGCGGCGCGGGTCGTCTTCGTCACGCTGAAGCTGGCCGACGTGATACCCGCTCAGCTTTTCGTCTGCGCGGCGATCGGCGCGATCGTCGCCAGCCTCCTGTGGCTCATCTGGATCGGGTAGGGCGATGGACGTGGAAGGCCGGCGCAAGCCTGCGATCTGGGCGAAGCTCGCCGCGGCGGCGATCATATTGCTTGCGGCCGTCGCGCTCTTCGCCGCCTGGCGGCGCACGACAGTCCATCCGGCGACGGACGACGCGACGATCGACGCCGACGTCGTGCACGTCGCTTCGCTGGTGGGCGGCAAGGTGGTGCGGATCGGCGTCGAGGAGAACGCCCAGGTGCGCAAGGGCGATCTTCTGTTCCAGATCGACCCGGTTCCCTACCAGGCCACGCTCGCCCAGGCGCAGGCGGACCTGAACCTGGCGCAGGCGGGGCTGGAAACGCAGCGGCGGCTGGTCGCCACGCAGCGCTCCACTGCGGTGGTCGCCGCAGACCAGATTCGGCGGGCCGAGGCCAACCGCGCGCTGGCGGAACGCACGGTGCGAAGGCTCCGCCCGCTGGCCGCCGAGGGCTACATCCCGCGCCAACAGCTCGACCAGGCCGAGGTCGCCTTGCGCGACGCCGAGGTCTCGCTGCGCCAGGCGCGCGAGCAGCAGACGGCCGCGTCCGGGGCCGTCGACACCGTGGCCGGGGCGAGCGCGGCGGTGCAGGCGCGCGAGGCCGCGCTGGTGGTCGCGCGGCGAGCGCTGGCGGACACGACGGTGCGGGCGCCGCAGAACGGACGGGTGGTGGGCCTTTCGGTCGCCGCCGGCGAGGTCGTCGCGCCCTCGCAGTCCCTGTTCACGCTGGTCGCCTCGGATAGCTGGTTCGCGGTCGGCAATTTCCGGGAGACCGAGCTCAAGCGCATCCACGTGGGCGAGTGCGCCACGGTCTATTCGATGATCGATCGCGGGCGGGCGATCCACGCCGTGGTCGACGGCGTCGGGTCCGGCGTGCTCGACGACGCGCGCATCAATCTGCCGCGCTCGCTGCCCTATGTGGAGAAGTCATTGAACTGGGTCCGGGTCGCCCAGCGTTTCCCGGTGCGGCTGCGCCTGAAGGATCCGCCGCCTGGGCTCATGCGGCTCGGGGCGAGCGCCGTGATCGAGGTGGGGCGTGGCGCGGCCTGCCGCTGACCTTGGCGCCCGCGCGGCCGCGCTCGCGCGGGCCGTCGTCGAGCCCATGCCCGAGCGGGCTGAGTTCGCCTTGCGGCTGGCGCTGATCTGCACGCTCACAACCCTGGCCACGGAGATCTACCGGGCGCCGAGCGCGGCGCTCACCGCCTATGTCGTCTTCTTCCTGAATCGGCCGGACCGGACGAGCAGCCTGCTGCTGAACGTGATCATGACCGTGCTGATCACGATCGTCGTCGGCTTCATCCTGCTGATCGCCAGGACGGTCGTCGACCAGCCCGGACTGCGGCTGGCGGTCATGACCCTGATCTCGCTGAGCATGTTGTTCCTGGCCTCGGCCAGCAAGCTGAAGCCGATCGCCGGCATTCTGGCGATGGTCGTGGCCTATTCGCTGGATCTTCTGGGCGCCATTCCGCTGGGCGAAGCCGCCACGCGGGGCGCGCTCTACGCCTGGCTGTTCGTCGCAACGCCCGCGGCGATCTCGGTGGTGGTCAACCTGCTGATCGCGCCGGCGCCGCGCAAACTCGCCGAGCGCGCCCTGGCCCGTCGACTGCGCGCTGCGGCGGCCATGCTGCGCGGACCGACCCAGGAGGAGCGGGGCGCGTTCGCCGGCCTGTTGGACGAGGGCGTGGCGGAGATTCTCGGGCGGCTGCGGCTGGCGGGCCTGGAGCGCACGTCGCCGCCGGTCGACATCGTCCGGCTGACCGAAGCGGCCTATTCCACCGGAGCGCTGCTGTTTGTCGTCGACGCCCTGGCCGACGCCGAGGGGGCGCCGGAGGCGTGGCGTCGCGAGGCGGCGGCGACGCTCATCGAGATGGCGGAAGCCTTCGAATCCGGCGGTTATCCTGTGAGGATCACGATCGAGTCGGTGCGGGCGGGGCCGATCGCCGAACTCACCGCCGAGTTCGCCCGGACGCTGGAGCGTTTCACCGATCCTCCTTCCGAAGCCTTGCCTCAACCGCAGAAGGCGAAGGGCGGCTTTTTCCTGCCGGACGCCTTCACCAACCCGGTGCATGTGCAATACGCCCTGAAGACCACCGCCGCGGCGATGATCTGCTACCTCTTCTATTCGCTGGCGGACTGGCCCGGCATCCACACCTGCCTGATCACCTGCTACATCGTCGCGCTGGGCACGGCGGCCGAGACGGTGGAGAAGCTGACCCTGCGCATCCTGGGCTGCCTGGTCGGGGCGGCGGCGGGCGTGGCGGCCATCGTCTGGCTGATGCCTGCGTTGACCACCATCGGCGGACTGCTGGTCGTGGTGTTCCTCGGCGCCTTGGCGGCCGCCTGGGTCGCGGCGGGCGCCCCGCGCATCTCCTACGCCGGCTTCCAGATCGCTTTCGCCTTTTTCCTGTGCGTGATCCAGGGAAGCGCCCCGGCTTTCGACCTTGTCGTCGCGCGTGACCGGGTCATCGGCATCCTGATCGGCAACCTGGTGGTCTATGCGATCTTCACCAGGCTGTGGCCGGTGAGCGTGACGGCGCGCGTCGACACCGCCATGGCCGAGTTGCTTCGCGGCCTTGGCCGGCTGGCTCGGCTGGCGGCGCCGGGCCCGCGGCGAAGGCTGCTGCCGGAGCTCGCGACGACGGCGGGCGGCCTGCGGAGCGATCTGCTGGTGGCGCGCTATGAGCCGGCCGGCCTGCGGCCCGGCAGCGACTGGGCCGCGCGTCGCGGCCGCGCGCTGGAGGCGATCCAGGGGCTGGAGGGCCCGCTGCTGCTGAGCCGGCCCGACGATGCGCTCGCCGACCGCCTGGACCGGATCGCGGCGCGGATCGGCGCCGCGCAAGGCCCAGCCGCCGCCGAGACCGAGAGCCCCGCGCCGCAAGCCGAGCGCCGGTCCGCGCGCGCGCCGGCGAATCCCGCGCGCCGGCGGCTCGACGAAGGATTGGAAGAGCTGGAGCAGGCCCTTGGCTAGCCGCGTTCACATCCTGCGCGTCGCGCCGGCGCTCGGCGCGCTGCTGCTGGCCGGGTGCATGGGGACCGGAGCGCTGGAACGGGCGCCGGCGGCGCCCGACCAGCCCTGGCGTCCGGCGACCGGACCGGGCGGAGAGATTCTGGCGGGGCCTCAGGCGCGGGAAGGCGAGCCGGGCGCGGAGCAGGGCTACGTGCTGCCGGAGAATGCGGCGGCCGGCGCGCTGCCGGCCCTGCCGGCGATCGATCCGGCCCGCGAGTACGGCCTGGCCGACCTGATCGACCTGGCCGAGGCGCAAAGTCCCGACACCCGCATCGCCTGGAATCAGGCGCGCAACGCGGCGCTGGCCGCCGGGCTTGCGCGCAGCGTCTTCCTGCCAAGCCTGGCCGCGACGGCCTTGGGCGCCTGGCAGACCAGCCACGGGAACGTCTCGGCGCTGGGGCTGGGCGGCGGCGACGATGGGTCGGCCGACGGCCGGCTCGGCGCGGTCTCGCTGCAGTGGCTGCTGTTCGACTTCGGCGAGCGCGCGGCCGATGCGCGGGCCGCCGATCAGGACGTGGTGATCGCCGATATCCGCTTCACGGCGGCCCATCAGGAGCTGATCCACAGCGTGGCCCTGGCCTACTACGCCTACGCGGCGGCGCGCGCCCGCGTGGCGACGACCGAGCAGTCGATGGCCGACGCCCGAGCGGTGGAGGCGGCGGCGGACGCGCGCTACGCCCACGGCGTCGGTACGGTGATCGAGGTGGCGCAGGCGCGTCAGGCGACCGCGCAGGCGCGGCTTGCCCAGGTCCGGGCGGACGGCGCGGAACGCGACGGCTATGTCCGCCTGATGCTGGCGATGGGGGTTTCGCCCCTGGCCAAGATCCGTATCGCGCCGATGCCCGACCGGCCCTTGTCGCCGGATCTCGAGGCGCCGGTCGAGGACCTGCTTTCGGCGGCGTTGGCGCGGCGGCCGGACGTCCTGGCCGCCTATGCGGCGGAAAAGGCCGCCACGGCGCGGGAGGCGGCCGCGGAGGCCGAACGCTGGCCCAAGCTGTTCGCGTCCGGCAGCGCGGCGACGGCGAGCGGCGACGCGAGCCTGACGGCGATCCCGGCCATCGGCGACCAGTCGCCCACGCTCAATCTTTCCGGGGGACGCCACGGGACGTCGATCATCGCGGGCGTGACGGCGCCCCTGTTCGACGGCGGTCGCCGCCGCACGCTGCACGATCAGGCGCGTATCAGGGCCGACACGGCCCGCCTGACGCTGGATCGCGTCAAGCAGCAGGCGCTGGATCAGATCCTGATGAGCCGCAACGCGCTGCATACCGCGCTGGAGACATACTCCGCCGCGCAGGCGCTGCTGACCGCGGCCCAGACCACCTATGACGCCTCGCTGGCGGCTTATCGCAACGAGGTCGGAAGCTCGACGGACGTCGTGGCGGCCGAACGCCAACTGCTGGAGGCGCGCGACCTGACGACCGACGCGCGCAGCGCCGCGCTCTCGGCCGCGGCGACGCTGGCTCTGGCCGCCGGAACGCTGGGAAGCGCGCCCTGAGGTTCAGGCCGGCTGGGCGGCCTTGGCGATCAGGTCGTCGTCGATCTGGCGGGCGCGCACGGCGGCCGGACGCATGAAGATGCGGCCCATGTAGGCCTCGAAGGCCGGGCGCTTGGGCAGGGCGCCGAAGCTCATGCCCCAGCCGATCTGGCTGCCCACATAGACGTCGGCGGCGGTGAAGCGCTCGCCGGCCACATAGGGGTGGGCGCTGACGGCCGTCTCCAGGGTGTCGACGGCCAGGTCGTAGGAGCCGTAGCCCACCATGGCGCGCCGCTCGGCGGGCGGGTCCAGGCCGAGCGAGTGGTTGACGACCGCCTGCTCCAGCGGCCCGGCGGCGAAGAACAGCCAGCGATAGTAGTCGGCGCGCTCGTCCTCGGCGGGCGCCAGGCCCGCGTCGGGGAACGCCTCGGCCAGATAGGCGCAGATCGCCGCGCATTCGGTCACGACGTGGCCGCGGTGGACGATGGCCGGCACCTTGCCCATCGGGTTGAGGCGCAGGTACTCGTCGGTCTTGGCGGTGGTGGAGAAGTCCAGCAGCACCGTCTCGTAGGGCGCGCCGACCTCCTCGAGCATCCAGCGCGCGATGCGGCCGCGGGACATGGGGTTGGTGTAGAAGACCAGATCGCCGCTCATGGCGTCCTCCCGGGTTTGGTCGTCGCGCAAGACTACCATCGCCGCCGGGCGGGGGCATGGGCGGAGCGGCCCCGGCCGGCGTTTTCGACGGCCCGTTCGCATCGGCGGTTGCGAGGCGCGGCGGCCGGCGGCCTAATGGGCCCCGATGATGGCGCGGGGGCGTGGAGCGATGGTCGGTCGTCGCGAGGTCCTGATCGGCGGCGGGGCGGCAGCCCTCCTGGGCGGGGGCGCCTATCTGGGCGTGCGCGACTACGGGTCGATGGCGGCCTACGACCAGGCCGTGGCGCGCATCAGGGCGGCGATGTCCGCCCGGCCGGACACCCGCGAACTGGTCCGCTACGCGACGCTCGCGCCCAACGGGCACAACACCCAGCCCTGGCGGTTCCGGCCCGAGGCCGGCCACATCGACATCCTGCCCGACCTTTCGCGCCGCACGCCGGTCGTCGATCCCGACGACCACCATCTGTTCGTCAGCCTGGGCTGCGCGGCCGAGACCCTGGCCATCGCGGCGGCGGCGCGGGGGCGGGGCGGGGAGGTGAGCTTCCAGGCCGACGACGGCGGCGGCGTGCGCTTCACGTCGGGAAACGGCCGGGCCGGGCAGACCGCGCTGTTCGACGCCATCGTCCGGCGCCAGTCGACGCGGGCCGACTACGACGGCCGCCCGCTCGCCGCCGGGGACGTGCGCCGGCTGGCGCAGGCGGCGGCGACGCCGGGCGTCGACATCGTCTTCATCACCGATCGGCCGCAGCTCGATCGCCTCGGCGAACTGGTGGCCGCCGGGAATTCGGCGCAGATCGCCGATCCGGCCTTCCGGCGCGAGCTGCGCTCGTGGCTCAGGTTCAGCCCCCGCCATGCGATGGAGACCGCCGACGGCCTGTTCAGCGCCTCGAGCGGAAATCCGACGGCGCCGGAATGGCTTGGGCCGACGATGTTCGACCTCTTCTTCAAGGCTGAGACCGAGAACGAGCGCTATCGGCGCCAGATCCGCTCGTCCGCGGGCGTCGTGGTCTTCGTCGCCGAACAGGCCGATCCCGAGCACTGGACGCTGGCGGGCCGGGCCTGCCAGCGCTTCGCCCTGCAGGCCACGGCGATGGGGCTGAAGCAGGCGTTCATCAACCAGCCGGTCGAGGTCGCGGCGCTGCGGCCGGAGCTCGCCAAGCTGGTCGGCCTGCCCGGGCGGCGTCCCGACATCGTCATGCGGTTCGGCTACGGCCCGCAGACGCCCTATTCGGCGCGGCGCCCGCCCGAGGCCGTCATCGTCTGATCAGCGCCGTTGCTGGTCCACGTCGCGCACCGCGCCGCGGGCGGCGCTGGTGGTGAAGGCGGCGTAGGCCTTCAGCGCGGCGGAGATCTTGCGCTCGCGCTTGGCCGGCTTCCAGGCGGCCTCGCCCTTGGCCTCCATGGCGGCCTTGCGCTGCGCCAGCACCTCGTCGGACACGTTCAGACGGATCGTGCGGTTGGGGATGTCGATCTCGATGAGGTCGCCGTCCTCGACCAGGGCGATCAGCCCGCCTTCGGCCGCCTCGGGGGAGACGTGGCCGATGGACAGGCCGGAGGTGCCGCCGGAGAAGCGGCCGTCGGTGATCAGGGCGCACGCCTTGCCCAGGCCCTTCGACTTCAGATAGCTCGTCGGATAGAGCATCTCCTGCATGCCGGGGCCGCCGCGCGGGCCTTCGTAGCGGATGACCACCACGTCGCCGGCCGTGACCGAGCCGTTGAGGATGCCGCTGACCGCCGCCTCCTGGCTCTCATAGACCTTCGCCGGGCCGGAGAACTTCAGGATGCTGTCGTCGACGCCGGCGGTCTTCACGATGCAGCCGTCCAGGGCGATGTTCCCCTTCAGCACCGCCAGGCCGCCGTCCTTGGAGAAGGCGTGCTCGATGTCGCGGATGACGCCGCCCTCGCGGTCCAGGTCCAGCTCGTCCCAGCGGCGGTTCTGGCTGAAGGCCGTCTGGCTGGGCACGCCGCCGGGGGCGGCGCGATAGAAGGTCTGCACCGCCTCGCTGTTGGCGCGGCGCACGTCCCAGCGGGCCAGGGCGTCGCCAAGGGTCGCGCTGTGCACGGTGGGCGTGTCGGTGTGGATCAGGCCGCCGCGTTCCAGCTCGCCGAGGATCGCCATGATGCCGCCGGCGCGGTGGACGTCCTCCATGTGCACGTCGGACTTGGCCGGCGCGACCTTGGACAGGCACGGCACGCGCCGCGACAGCCGGTCGATGTCCTCCATGGTGAAGTCGACCTGGGCCTCCTGGGCGGCGGCCAGCAGGTGCAGCACCGTGTTGGTCGACCCGCCCATGGCGATGTCCAGGCTCATGGCGTTCTCGAAGGCCGCGAAGCTCGCCACCTTGCGCGGCAGCACGCTCTCGTCGTCCTGCTCGTAGTAGCGCTTGACGATGTCGACGATCAGGTGTCCGGCTTCCAGGAACAGGCGCTCGCGATCGGCGTGGGTGGCCAAGGTCGAGCCGTTGCCCGGCAGCGACAGGCCGAGCGCCTCGGTCAGGCAGTTCATGGAGTTGGCCGTGAACATGCCCGAGCAGGAGCCGCAGGTCGGGCAGGCCGAACGCTCGATCGAGGCGACCTCTTCGTCGCTGACCTTGTCGTCGGCGGCCGCGACCATGGCGTCGATCAGGTCGAGGGCCACTTCCTTGCCCTTCAGGATCACCTTGCCGGCCTCCATCGGCCCGCCGGAGACGAAGACGCTGGGGATGTTGAGCCGCAGCGAGGCCATCAGCATGCCGGGCGTGATCTTGTCGCAGTTGGAGATGCAGACCATGCCGTCCACGCAGTGGGCGTTGGCCATGTACTCCACGCTGTCGGCGATCAGCTCGCGCGAGGGCAGGCTGTAGAGCATGCCGTCGTGGCCCATGGCGATGCCGTCGTCCACGGCGATGGTGTTGAACTCCTTGGCCACGCCGCCGGCGCGCTCGATCTCGCGAGCGACAAGCTGGCCCAGGTCCTTCAGGTGCACGTGGCCGGGCACGAACTGGGTGAAGGAGTTCACTACCGCGATGATCGGCTTGCCGAAGTCGGAATCCTTCATGCCCGTGGCGCGCCAGAGTCCGCGGGCGCCGGCCATGTTGCGGCCATGGGTGGAGGTTCGGGAACGGTAAGCGGGCATGACGTGTCTCTGCTCGGCGATGGACGCGGCGCGAACGGTTCGCAGCCGGGATGGCGGTAGCGCCTAAGGGCGACTATGTCACCAACCTCAAGCCAATATTGTGGGAGCCGCCGCCGTGTCCAAGCCCGTCACCATCTATGGCATCAAGGCGTGCGACACGATGAAGAAGGCCCGCGACTGGCTGGACGGCCACGGCGTGGCCTACGCCTTCCACGACTACAAGACCGCCGGGATCGACCGGGCGCGGCTGGAGGCCTGGGTGAGGGCGCTCGGCTGGGAGCCGCTGCTCAACAAGGCGGGCACGACCTTCCGCAAGCTGCCGGACGAGGCCAAGCAGGGGATCGACGCGGACAAGGCGATCGAGCTGATGCTGGCCCAGCCCTCGATGATCAAGCGCCCGGTGCTGGATCTGGGCGACCGGCTGCTGGTGGGGTTCAAGCCCGACGCCTACGCCGCCGCGGTCCGGGGTTGAGGCGGCCGCCGGCGGCGACGGGCCATATGTCGCACGTCCGGACGGCGTCCGCTTAAGCCGCCCTTATCCAAACCATGGTCGTATCGACGCGCGCCTTCGACGGCGCGTGCGCGCCGACGGGGCCGGGCCCCGCATGCGTTCAGCGATGCGGCGCGCCGCCGCCCATCACCGACCCGCGGGGGCTGGGCGTCGCAGCCGGCTCGGCGATCTTCCGCTCGCGGAAAGGGACGGCATGTCGACGACCAGCATGGAGACCGTCGCCGAGACCGCCCGGATGATCCGGGATGGGCGGGTGCTGCTGCTGGCGGGGGACGAGGCGCTGCTGTCGGCGCTGCCGGCGGGCCGCTGGATCGGCGGCACGGCGGTCAATTTCATCTCCGCAGAGGGCGGCGCCACCGAGCGCGGGCGCATCCTCGTGACCGACATCACCGAACATGCCCGCGACGTGCGGATCCGCACCTACGACCTCGCCACGCTCAAGGACATCGGCGCGAACTATCCGGACGGCGGCTTCACCGTGGTGATCGTGCCGGGCCTGAGCGAGGCGCACGCGGCGTTCGCCAAGGACGTGCAGACCTACGAGGGGGTGTTCAACGCCCCGCTGGTCGGCTGGATCTCCGGCGTGGACCTCTCCGAGATCGGCCAGCGCACGCCCAAGTGCTTCGCCGGAGACGGCGCGCCGCTGGACGCCCAGGCGGTGGCCATGCACGTGACGCTCCCGGCTGGACAGATCGCATATGTGGACATCGTCAATCTGTTCACCCAGGGCGAAGGCGAGGCGATCGTGTTCGACGCCGACGGCTTCAGCGCCGAGGGCGAGTGCCAGATCGGCTGCGCGCCGGCGAACCTGGCGGCCTACATCGCCGAGCGCGGGCTCGACATCAAGCTGCCGCTGGTGGCCGACTACAACGACGCGATGATCAACGTCTCGATCCAGGCGGTCGACGAAGAGGCCGGGCGCGTGGACTTCTACGCGCCGGTCTTCAAGGGGGTCGAATACCGCTTCGCCAAGCCGGTCGACGACTACGTGGGCGCGTTCGCCCGCCAGTCGCGCGAAAAGGAGCTCGGCCGCGTGGCGTTCTCCTGCAACTGCATCCTCAACTACGAATACGCGGGGCTGGAAGGCAAGAAGACCGGCTCGTTCGTCGGGCCGGTGACCTTCGGCGAGATCGCCTACATGCTAGTCAACCAGACCCTGGCGTTCCTGGCGATCGACAAGATCGCCTAGCCGGGGCCGGCCGGCGCGGGACTGGCGGCCTGGGGGCTGGCGCCGGAGTGGGCGGGTCTGCGAACATGACGAACATTTCATGGCGCCCGACGCATCCATAAAGCCTACTCAGCGCCTCAATAGGGCACAGGACGGGCGAAAGGGCCCGCAAGTCTGAGAAAAGGAAAACGCCATGGAGGCGGTGCTGATCGTTCTGATCGTGTTTGGATCCATCGCATCATTGTTCATCGTGCCGAGCTACCTGCGAAGCCAGGAGCGGCAGAAGCTGCAGGACACGCTCCGCGCGGCGATCGAGAAGGGGCAGACGCTGCCGCCGGAAGTGATCGAGGCGATGAGCTCGCACGTGAAGCTGAAGCCGCCGCCGTCGCCGCAGCGTGACATGCGCACGGGCGTCATCTGGCTGTTCGTCGCCCTGGGCGTGGCGGCGTTCGGCTGGGTGCTGGGATTCGCCGAGCCCGACGCGACCTTCCCGATGCTCGCCATCGCCACGTTCCCGGGCTTCATCGGCGCCGCCTTCATCGTCATCGCCCTGATCGGGCGTCGCAAGTCCTAGGCGCCGCGCGGAGGGGGGTAAGCCCATGAGGGGCGCCCAAAAACAGACATTCACCAGCCTGCACGACGTGGAGTTGGCCGCCCAGGCCGCCACGGGCGAGCATCGGGCCTTCGGTGAACTGGTGCGACGCCACGGATCGTCGGTGAGGGGCCTGCTGCGCCGCATGGGCGCGGCGGAGGCCGAAGCCGACGACGTGGCCCAGGACGCCTTCCTGACGGCGTTCGAACGCATCGCGGAATTTCGCGGGGAAGGGGCCTTCTCCGCCTGGGTTCGGCGGATCGCCGCGCGCGGCTATCTGCGCAAGTTGCAGAAGGAGCGCCGGTTGCGCGCGCTTACGAGCGAGGCGGAGGACCCGCCCGACACGGGACATGAGGGGGCCGCGGCCGGCCGGATCGACCTGGACGGGGCGCTGAAGAGCCTCAGCGCGCCGGAGCGCCTGTGCGTGTCGATGTGCTACGGCGCGGGCCTGTCGCACGCCGAGGCGGCCGAAGCCTTGAACCTGCCGCTTGGAACGGTCAAATCCCATGTCAAACGTGGTTTGGATAGGCTCAGAACGCGACTGGCGCCTGCTCAAGACGTCGCTGGGGAAGGGAGGCGCGAAAATGGCTGAAGTCGATTTCGAACGCGCCCTGGAGCGGATGTTCATGGACGCGCCGCCGCTCGCCGATTCCGAGGCGTTCGCCGCGCGGATCGGGCGGCGGCTCGACCGCGGCTGGATGATCCGGCGGCTGATGATCGGCGGCGCCGGCCTGGTCGGCGGGGTGATCGGCGTGAGCCAGCTTGTCCTGTCCCGCTTCGTCGACCGGCTGGAGACGGCCTCGGAGGGTTCGGCCCGGGTGATCAGCGCCAGTTGGAGCCAGGTGGCGCCCAAGGCCGGCCTTCTGGCGTCCACGCCGGTGGGCTCGCCGATCGTCTGGGCGGCCATCGGTCTGGCGCTGCTGGCGCTGGGCTTCGTGGTGAGCCGGCTGATCGACGAATTCTAGGGATGCGTCCGCGCCGCCTCGGCGTTGCGGCGCGGAGCCATGCACTATAGGTTCGCCGCCCATTCAAACGCCCGAGCGCGGAGTCCCCATTCGTGACCGATCTGTTCGAAGAGGTCGAAGAGCAGCTTCGCTCCGACCGCTACAAAACGCTTGCGTTGAAGATCGGACCCTGGGTGGCCGGGCTGCTGGTGCTCGCCCTGGTCGCGGCCCTGGGGGTCTGGGGCTGGCAGAGCTACACCGCGCGCGCCGACGCCAAGGCCTCCGAGGAATACGCCAAGGCCATGGACGCCTACGGCCAGGGCAAGAAGGACGAAGCCTTCAAGCTGTGGGGCGAAGTCGCCCAGTCGCCGTCCAAGGGCTACAAGAGCCTGGCCCTGATGCAGCAGGGCGGGGTGCTGCTGTCCGACGGCAAGACGGACGAGGCGATCAAGCTGTTCGACGCCGCCGCCGAGGCCGCGCCAACCTTGCTGATCGGTGACGCGGCCCGCCTCAAATCCGCCTTCGCCCTGCTCGACACCGCTTCCCTGAAGGACATGGAGGCGCGCCTGACGCCGCTGACCGATGACGGCCGGCCCTATCGGGCCCAGGCGCGCGAGGCGCTGGCCTTCGCCAAGCTGATGGCGGGGGACCTGACCGGCGCGCGCGGCGACTTCAGCGTGATCGAGCAGATGATCGACGCGCCCGACGGCGCGCGCCAACGCGCCGGCGCCGCCATCGAACTGATCGATTCCGGCGGGGCCAAGGCCTTGCCCGCCGTGGTCAAGGCCGCCGCCGCCCTGCCGCCCCCGGCCCCAGCACCCGCCGCCGGCGCGCTCGCGCCGCAACAAGAAGCCCCCGGTTCCAAATGAGCTCCATGCGTCGCTTCACACTGGCCGTCGCCCTCGTGTCCCTCGCCCTGGCGGCGGGGGGCTGCTCGACGGTCAAGCGGATCAACCCGTTCCACGGCCCGAAGGGACCGTCGGAGGTCGCCGGGGACGGCCAGCGCATCTCGATCGTGGCCGACGACGAGAAGGTCGAGGTCGCCGAGGGCCTGAAGGGCGCCGACTTCTTCCTGCCGGAGCCGACGGCGCTGGCCGACTGGCCGCTGCCGGGCGGCACGCTCTCGCAGTCCGTGGCTCATGTGGACGCCGGCCACAGCCTGTCCGTCGCCTGGCGGCGCGGCTTCGGCGAGGCCTCCAAGCGCGGCAAGGAAATCACCGCGCCGCCGGTGATGGCGGCCGGCAAGGTCTTCGTGATGGACGGCGAGGCGACCGTCTCGGCGATCAACGCCTCCAACGGCGAGGTGGTCTGGCGCAAGGACCTGCGGCCGTCGAACAAGCGCGACCGCGAAGCCTTCGGCGGCGGCCTGGCGTTCGCCGACGGCAAGCTCTACGTCACCTCCGGCTACCGCTTCGCCGCGCGCCTGGACGCCAACTCCGGCGCGGTCGAATGGAAGAAGGCCACGGACGAGCCGATCCACGCCGCGCCCACCGTCGCGTCCGGCGTGGTGATGGCCGTGTCCATCGACAACACCCTTCTGACCTTCAACGCGGAAACCGGCGATCCGGGCTGGAACTACCAGGCCCTGTCCGAGCCCGCGCGCATCCTGGCCGCCTCCAGCCCGGCGGTGTCGGGCGACACGGTGGTGGCCTCGTTCGGGTCGGGCGAACTGGTGGCCCTGCGCGTGGCCAACGGCATCGACCTGTGGAGCGAGACCCTGTCGCGGGCGAACCGCTCCAACGCCCTGTCGGAGATTCGCGACATTCCCGGCCGGCCGGTGATCTATGAAGGCGACGTCTTCGCCGTCAGCCACTCCGGCGTGTTCGCCGTCACCGACCTTCGCACCGGCTCCACCCGCTGGACCCTGCCGATCGCCGGCATCACCAGCCCCTGGGTCGCCGGCGACGTGGTCTACGTCGTCTCGCGCGACGGCAAGGTCTACTGCGTGGCCCGCGAGAGCGGACAGGTCTACTGGATCAAGGATCTCAACGCGGGCCTGCCTGTGACCAAGAAGCGGGCGTTCGGCCTGTTCGGCAAGAAGGTGGTGCGCCCGGTGTGGTCGAGCCCGCTCCTGGCCTCCAACCGGCTGATCATCGGCTCCAGCGCCGGCCAGCTCGTCGCGCTGAACCCGAAGACCGGCGAGATCGAGAAGAGCGAGAACATCGGCGCGCCGGTGCTGATCGGTCCGATCGCGGCGGGCGGGATGATCTACATCGCCACCGACAAGGCTCAGCTCGTCGCCCTGAAATAGGGGCGACGGAAGGACTCCCATGCCGCTGAAGATAGCGATCGTCGGGCGTCCCAACGTCGGCAAGTCGACCCTGTTCAACCGGCTGGCCGGCAAGAAGCTGGCCATCGTCGACGACCGGCCGGGGGTGACCCGCGACCGGCGCTTCGGCACGGGGCGGCTGGGCGACCTGGACCTGGAGCTGATCGACACCGCCGGCTTCGAGGACGTCACCGACGAAAGCCTGGAATCGCGCATGCGCGCCCAGACCGTGCGGGCGATCGAGGAGGCCGACGTGGCGCTCTTCGTCGTCGACGCGCGCGAGGGGGTGACGCCGCTTGACGAGGTGTTCGCCGAAATCCTGCGCAAGCACGACAAGCCGGTGATCCTGGCCGCCAACAAGGCCGAGGGCAAAGCCTCCGACGCCGGGGTGATGGAGGCCTTCGGCCTGGGGCTGGGCGAGCCGGTGGCGATCTCGGCCGAGCACGGCGAAGGCATGGCCGATCTCTTCGCCGCCGTGGCCGCCGTGGCGCCCGCCGACGACGAGGAGGCCGAGGACGAGGCCGACAAGCCGGTGCGCATCGCCATCGTCGGGCGACCGAACGCGGGCAAGTCGACCCTGGTCAACCGGCTGATCGGCGAGGACCGGCTGCTGACCGGCCCCGAGGCCGGCATCACCCGCGACGCCATTCCCGTGGACTGGACCTGGGAAGGCCGGCCCGTGCGCCTGGTGGACACCGCCGGCTTGCGCCGCAAGGCGCGCGTGCAGGAGAAGCTGGAGAAGCTCTCCACCGCCGACACCATCCGGGCGATCACCTTCGCCGAGGTGGTGATCCTGGTGATGGACGCCACCCATCCGTTCGAGATCCAGGACCTGCAGATCGCCGACCTGGTGGAGCGGGAAGGGCGGGGGCTCGTCTTCTGCCTAGCCAAGTGGGACCTGGTGGAAGAGCCGGGCCAGCGGCTGAAAGAGGTGATCGAACAGGCCGAGCGGATGCTGCCGCAGCTTCGCGGCGCCCCGGTGATCGCGCTCTCGGCCGAGACCGGCCGCCACCTGGACCGGCTGATGCCGGCGGTCTTCAAGGTGCATGACGACTGGTCGACCAAGGTGAAGACCCGCGACCTGAACGACTGGCTGCAGATGGCCATCCAGCGCCATCCGCCGCCGGCGGTGAACGGCCGGCGGGTGAAGCCCAAGTACATGGCCCAGACCAAGGCGCGGCCGCCGACGTTCGTGCTGTTCGCCAGCCGGGCCGACCAGTTGCCCGACCACTACCGGCGCTATCTGATCAATTCGCTGCGCGAGAGCTTCGACCTGCCGGGCGTGCCCATGCGCCTGACCGTCAAGTCGAACAAGAACCCCTACGCCGAAGGGGAGGCCAAGGGCGGCCCGGCCCCGGTGTCGGCGCCGTCGTTCGCGCCGAAGATCGGTCCCAAGGCGCGCCAGCCCAAGGGCGTCGCCGCCGCGCGCGCCAAGGCGGCCGGCGCGGTGAGCGCCGCGGCGCCAGCCAAGGCGAAGGCCAAGAAGCCGACAGGTTCGCCGAAGGGACGGGCGGCCAAGCTCGCCCGCCCGGGGGTCAAGCCGAAGCGAGCGTCCCGGCCGACTTCCAGGCCGAAAAGCTCACGTTGACCTTGGGCAGGCCGAGCTCGGCCTGCGCCAGCTCCACGATCAGGGGGCCGATCTCGTCCGGATGAGGCAGGGTCATCGGGTCTTCGCCCGGCATGGCCTCGGCCCGCATCTTGGTGCGCATCTGGCCGGGGTCGACCAGGGCGGCGCGGATCTGGGTGTTCTCCAGCTCGTCGGCCCAGGTGCGCACGATGTGCTCCATCCCCGCCTTGGAGGCGCCGTAGGCCCCCCAGAAGGCGCGGGGGCGCTCGACGCGGCCGGTGGTGATGAAGATCGCCCGCCCGGCGTCGGAAACCCGCAGCAGGCGTTCGACGGAGCGGATCAGCCGGTAGGTCGCCGTCAGGTTCACCGCCATCACCCGGTCCCACATGGCCGGCTCGATGTGGCTGACCGGCGTGAGCAGGCCCAGGATCGCGCCGGCGTGGACCAGCACGTCCAGCTTGCCGAAGCGCTGGTGGATGGCCAGGCCCAGGTGGTCGAGCCCCTCGGGCTCGCCCAGGTCCAGCGGCACGAGGGTGGCCGAGGCGCCGGTGGCGGCGCGAATCTCGTCGTCCAGTTCCTCGAGGGCGCCTTGGGTGCGCGCGGTGGCGATCACGTGCGCGCCGGCTTTGGCCAGCGCCATGGCGCTGGCGCGGCCGATGCCGCGCGAGGCGCCGGTGACCAGGGCGATCTTGCCCTGAAGCGGAAGGTCGGTGCTCATGGGCGGGTCTTCTAGCGGGTCTCGGCGGGGCTGTCCGCCCGCTTCGCATAGGCCTGGGCGATCGTGGCGCAGGCCATCAACTGGATCTGGTGGAAGATCATGATCGGCAGCAGCATCAGGCCGAGCGTCGCGCCAGGAAACAGCACGCCCGCCATGGGCACGCCGCTGGCCAGGCTCTTCTTGGAGCCGCAGAAGACGATGGTGATCTCGTCCTCCTTGGCGAAGCCGAAGGTGCGGGCGGCCCAGAGGGTGAAGCCCAGCACCACGGCCAGCATGAAGCCGCACAGCAGCAGCAGGCGCAGCAGGTCCAATGCGCTGACCTGGCGCCAGATGCCGCCCACCACGGCCTCGCTGAACGCCGAATAGACCACCAGCAGGATCGAGCCGCGGTCGGCGTAGGAGAGCAGCTTGGCCTTATTGGCCACCCAGCCGCCGATCAGCGGGCGCAGGAGCTGGCCGGCGACGAAGGGCACCAGGAGCTGGACGACGATCGACTGCGCCGAATGCAGGGAAAGGCCGCCGTGGGCGTTCATCAGCAGGCCGGCCAGCACCGGCGTCAGCAGGATGCCCAGCAGGTTCGAGGCGGTGGCCGAGGCGATGGTGGCCGCCACGTTGCCCCGGGCGATGGCCGTGAAGCCGATCGAGGACTGGATGGTCGACGGCAGGCAGCTGAGGAACACGATCCCCGGCGCCAGGGCCATCGGCGTGATGACGGAAGGCAGGGCCGCCATGCCCAGGCCCAGCAGCGGGAAGACGCCGAAGGTGGTCGCCAGCACCAGCAGGTGCAGGCGCCAGTGGGTCACGCCCCGGATCACCGCCTCGCGCGACAGCTTGGCGCCGTGCAGGAAGAAGACGAAAGCGATGGCGATCTTGGTGGCGACCTTGAAGACAGGCTCGGCCGCGCCCTGCGCGGGCAGGACGCTCGCCAGCGCCACCATGCTGACGATCAGGACGATGTACCAGTCTGGTCTCAGCCGCGTGAGCCAGCCCGCGGGCTTGGCGCTCACGCGTCCACGAGGAACGACAGCTGCCGGTCGGCGGAGTCGTTGCGGCCCAGGGCGATTTCGCGGTCCAAGAGGCGGGTGGGGTAGTCGCCGGTGAAGTAGTGGTCGGTGAACTGCGGCTCGACCGGATCGCGCGGGTCGGAGTCCATCGCCCAGTAGAGGCCGTCCACCGAGAGATAGCCCATGGAGTCCACCTCCAGGATCTTGGCGATCTCCTCCACCGAATGGTTGGCGGCGAGCAGCTTGTCGCGGTCGGGCATGTCGATCCCGTAGAAGTCAGGCCACTTGATGGGCGGGGAGGCCGAGCGCAGGTGGACCTCCGCCGCGCCGGCTTCGCGCACCATGCGCACGACCCGCACCGAGTTGGTGCCGCGCACGATGGAATCGTCGATCAGCATCACCCGCTTGCCCGCCAGGACGGCGCGGTTGGGCGACAGCTTCATGCGCACGCCCAGTTCGCGGGCGCCCTGGGTGGGCTGGATGAAGGTGCGGCCGACGTAGTGGTTGCGGATGATTCCCATCTCGAACGGCACGCCGATCTCTTGCGAGAAGCCCAGGGCGGCCGGCACGCCGGAATCGGGGACCGGCACGATCACATCCACGTCCGCCGGGCTTTCCTGGGCCAGGCGCTGGCCCATGCGCTTGCGCACCTCGTAGACCGAGCGGCCGTTCACCACCGAATCCGGCCGGGCGAAGTAGACGTATTCGAAGATGCAGGGCCGCGCGCGGGCGGCGGGGAAGGGGCGAAGGCTCTCCACGCCGCTGTGGTCGATCACCACCATCTCGCCGTGCTCGACGTCGCGCACGAAGCGCGCGCCGATCATCTCCAGGGCGCAGGTCTCCGACGCCAGCACGGCCTTGCCGTCCAGGTCGCCCAGCACCAGCGGGCGGATGCCCAGCGGGTCGCGCACGCCGATCAGCTTCTTGTTGGTGATCGCCACCAGGGCGTAGCCGCCCTCGATCTGGCTGAGCGCCTCGATGAAGCGCTCGACGAAGCGGGCCTTCCGCGAGCGGGCCAGGAGGTGAAGGATCACCTCGGAGTCCGAGGTGGACTGGAAGATCGCCCCGTCGGCCACGAGCTGCTCGCGCAGGGTCAGGAAGTTGGTGAGGTTGCCGTTGTGGGCCAGGGCCACGCCCCCGGCCTCCAGGTCGGCGAACATCGGCTGGACGTTGCGCACGAAGCTGCCGCCGGCGGTGGAGTAGCGGGTGTGGCCGATGGCGGCGCGGCCGGGCAGGCGGTCGACCAGGTCCGGCCCGGTGAAGGCGTCGCCCACATGGCCCATGTGCCGCTCGGTGTGGAACCGCTGGCCGTCGAAGCTGGCGATGCCGCAAGCCTCCTGGCCGCGGTGCTGCAGCGCGTGCAGGCCGAGCGCCGTGATCGCGGCGGCCTCGGCGATGTCGAACGCGCCGAACACGCCGCACTCCAGGCGGGGCGTATCGTCGTCCGGGTCACGCGTCGGCGGGGTCCATCGCTCGCTGGGGCCGGCCCAATGTCGGCCGAAACGCGTGTCCAGGACGTCGTTCATCGGGATTTCTCCACCAGATCGTCGATGACGCTTCGATCGTGGGCGTCATAGCCATTGTCGGATGCGGAATCGCCCTTGCCGTCACGGACGGCGTCAGCGATTGCGGGCTTGAGCTTACCAGCCATGTCAAGTCCCTTCGGCGCGAAGGCTTTCAGCACCCGAGCAGCGCCCGCGGTCAAGGGATAAAGCGCCGCACCCGAGATCCATTGGGGCACGCGCTCAGGCGGCGTGGCGGCGTTGAACGCCAGATTGAAGGCGCCGAGCACCACCAGGGCGCGCAGCAGGCCGAAGCCCAGGCCGATCGAACGGTCGAGGAAGCTCAGCCCTTCGGTGTCCTGAATCTTCTTGGCCAGCATCCCGCCCAGCAGGCGCAGGACGATATAGACCACCACGAAGACGGCCAGCATGGCGCCGACGTTGCCCATCCAGTCCGGATGGATGGCGTGGCGGGCGATCGGGCCGGTGTAGCGCAGGGCGTAGACGCAGGCGAAGGCGGCGAGCACCAGGGCCAGCACGGTGACCATCTCGCGCGTCGCGCCGCGGACGAACCCGGCGATCCCCGACACCACCAGCAGCGACAGGGCGATGATGTCGAACAGAGTCACCGGGCCTAGTCCCAATCACCGTCGCCGATGCGGCGGATGGCGTCGGCCAGACGGGCCGCGCCGCAAACCTTGATCACGCCGCCGCCTTCCAGGTCCCGCGGAGCGAGCGCACGGCGAAAGCCCAGCTTGGCGGCCTCTTTCACGCGCGCATCCATCCGGCTGACGGGCCGGATGTCGCCAGACAGGCTGACTTCGCCGAACACGACACAATCCTGCGGCAGGGCCTGATCCAGGGCCGAGGAGGCGAGCGCCGCCGCCGCCGCCAGGTCCGCCGCCGGCTCGCTGATCCGCAGGCCGCCGGCGACGTTCAAATAAACGTCACGGTCGCCAAAGCCAAGGCCGCAACGGGCCTCCAGCACGGCCAGAACCATGGCCAGGCGGCCGGAATCCCAGCCCACCACCGCGCGCCGGGGCGTGCCGTACGCCGATGGCGCGACCAGCGCCTGGAATTCCACCAGAACGGGCCGTGAGCCCTCGATGCCGGCGAACACGGCCGCCCCCGCCGCGCGCTCGCCGGAGGTGTCCAGGAACAGGGCCGAGGGGTTCTTCACCTCGGCGAGGCCGGCGTCGCCCATCTCGAACACGCCGATCTCGTCGGTGGCGCCGAAGCGGTTCTTGGCCCCGCGCAGCACGCGGAAGGGATAGCCCCGCTCGCCCTCGAAGGAGAGCACGGCGTCGACGATGTGCTCGATCACCCGGGGGCCGGCGATGGTCCCTTCTTTGGTGACGTGGCCGACCAGGATCACGGCCAGGCCGCGCTTCTTGGCCAGGCGCACCAGTTCGCCCGCGGCGGCGCGCACCTGGGTCACCGAGCCTGGGCCGGCGTCGTGGGCGTCGCTCCACAGGGTCTGGATGGAATCGATGATCACCAGGTCGAAGGGCTCATGCTTCAGCCCGTCGAGGATCGTGCGCAGGGAGGTTTCGGCGGCCAGCTTCACCGGCGCGTCGGCCAGGCCCATCCGCTGGGCGCGGGCGCGCACCTGTTCGATCGCCTCCTCGCCGGAGATGTAGGCGCAGCGCGCGCCGCGCCGGGCCGCCTCGCCGACCACCTGCAAGAGCAGCGTCGACTTGCCGACGCCGGGGTCGCCGCCGAGGAGGATCGCCGAGCCGGGCACCACGCCGCCGCCGCAGACGCGGTCGAACTCGTCCACGCCGGTGCAGATTCGGGGCGGGGCGGGCGTGGCGTCGGCCAGGCCCTCGAAGGAAAGACCGCGGGCGCGCGAGGCGCGGCTCGGCGCCATCGCGCCGGGGGGCCGCGCCTGCACTTCCTCGACCAGGGTGTTCCACGCCGAGCAGGCCGGGCACTGGCCGGACCACTTGGATTGGGCGGCGCCGCAGGACTGGCAGACATAGACGGCGCCGTCACGGGCCATGGGAGCTCCTGATTCGGGAATGCGGGGATTCTAGCGCCCGCGGGCCGGCGCGTCCGGCGTGCGCTCGACCGTTGCCGATCTTCGTGCTTCGGCTAGGTTGTCGCGGGGGCAGGTGGAGAGGCCTGAGGGCCGGGGAGCGAACCATGAGCGTGGTGGAACCGGGGCCGGGCGCCTCGAATCTTGTGCAGCGTGTGAAGGACATCCTGCTTCAGCCGACGAAGACCTGGGAGGTCATCGACGGCGAACAGGCGACGGTGGGGGGGCTCTACCGGTCATATGTGATCCCGCTGGCGCTGATTCCAGCGGTGTGCGGCCTGATCGGGGCGTCGGCGTTCGGCCACGGCTTCGGCTTCATGGGCTTCGGGGTCCATTACCGCACGCCGATCGTGTGGGCCTTCACCTCGCAGTTCATCACCTTCCTGCTGACCCTGGGCAGCGTCTACGTGGTGGCCCTGGTGATCGACGCCCTGGCGCCCAGCTTCGGTGGCACGCGGAACCGGATGCAGGCCTTCAAGGTCGCCGCCTACGCCGGGACGGCCTCGTGGGTGGCGGGGGTGTTCGAGCTGCTGCCCGCGCTGTCGGTGCTGGGCATCCTGGGCCTCTACAGCCTCTACCTGCTCTACAAGGGGCTGCCGATCCTGATGAAGACGCCGCAGGACAAGGCGTTGCCCTACACCGCCGTGGTGGTGGTCGCCCTGCTCGTCATCGGCATCGTCATCGGCGCGATCCTCGGGCCGGTCATGATGCTCGGCCGCGGGCCGATGGGCATGTCGCACCGCGACGCCGGAATGTTCGGCCCGCGCCATCACGAGGTGACCATCAACACCCCTGGCGGCAGCGTGGACGTCAGCGACCTGGAGGAGGCCTCCAAGCGCATGCAGGCCGCCGCCGAGGGCATGAAGGACGGCAAGATCAAGGCGGTCGACCCGTCGGCGCTGCAGGCCTATCTGCCGGCCGCGATCGCCGGGTTCCAGCGCACGGAAATCTCCTCGTCGAGCGGCGGCGTGGGCGGCATGAACGGCTCGGCCGCCGAGGGCGACTACGGCCGGGGCGACGACCACCTGACCCTGCGCGTCGTCGACATGGGCGCGGCCGGGGCGCTCACGGCCATGGCCGGCGCGTTCAACGTGCAGTCCAACAAGGAAACCGACGGCAGCTACGAGCGCTTCGGCAAGGTCGACGGGCGCATGACCGTCGAGAAGTACGATCGTTCGTCCAAGCACGGCGAGTACGGCGTGTTCGTGGCCGACCGCTTCATGGTGCAGGCCGAGGGCGACGGGGTGAACATCGACGACCTGAAGGCCGCCGTTCAGGCGGTGGACTTCGCCAAGCTCGAGACCGCCGCCAAGGCCGGCTAGACCTCGCCGAGGTAGACCCGCTCGCCGCGGCCGCCCAGGCGCACGAGGCACTCGTGCGCCACGGTGCCGGCGGCGGCGGCCAGCTCGTCGATCGGCGCGTGGGGGCCGAGCAGCTCGACCATCTCGCCGATGCGCGCGGGCGCGTCGCCGATCTCGATGGCGGTGAGGTCCATGGTGACGTAGACGAGCCGGCGCCGCGCCCCCGCATACCAGGCGTAGCCGCCGCGCGCGGCGCGGATCAGGCCGTCGGCGTAGCCCGCGCCGACCACGGCCAGTCGGGTCGGCCGTTCGGCGCGCACGCCTTCGCCATAGCCCATCAGTTCGCCCGGCTCGACGCTGCGCACGTCCAGGATCGGCGCCTCGAAGGTCGCCACGGCGCGAAAGCGCGGGTCCGGCCGCTCTTCGGGTCCGCCGCCATAGAGGCTGATGCCGCCGCGCACCTGGTCGAAGCGATAGGAACGGCCCAGGAAGACGCCGGCCGAGGCGGCGAAGCTGGCGCGGCTGTCCGGGAAGAGCGCTCGCACGGCGTTGAAGCGCTCCAATTGCAGCGCGTTTCGCGGATGCGCCGGCGCGGTGGCCGAGCCGAGGTGGCTGAGCAGCAGGTCCACGTGCAGGCCGCGCAGCCGGCCGGGCGCCTGGGCGAGGGCCGCCGTCTCCTGGGGCGTCAGGCCCTGACGGTTCATGCCGGTGTCCACGTGCAGGGCGCAGGTCAGCGTCCGGCCGGCGCCGGCGGCCAACGCCACGGCGGCCTCCACCTGGACGGGGCTGGCCAGCACCGGGACGAGGCCGGCGGCCAGCAGGCGCGGTCCCGAGCCGGGGGGCAGGCCGTCGAGCACCAGGATCGCCGCCTCCCGGTCCGGCCCCAGGGCCGCGCGCAGGGCCTCGCCCTCGGTCAGGCGCGCCACATAGAAGCTGCGCACGCCCTCGGCCCAAAGGCGGCGGGCCACCTGGGCCGCGCCCAGGCCGTAGCCGTCGGCCTTGACCACGGCGGCCACCTCGACGCCGGCCGCCTCGGCCCGGATCGCGCCGAGATTGCCGGCCAGGGCGTTCAGGTCGATCGTCAGACGGGAGGAATCGGCGAGCATGCGCCCCTCTTGGCGGCCTTCGGCTGGCGGGGCGAGGCCCATGGCCTTAGCGGTCGAAGACCAGGTGCAGCCAGGCCACGCGCTCCTCGGCGTAGGCCTCTTCGGTGGGAGCGAAATCCTGCGGGGCGTCGAAGGCGCCCACGTGAAAGTGGATCTCGGTGGGCCAGCGGGCGCTGCTGTAGGTGAGGGTGGAGCCGCAGGTTCCGCAGAAGCCCCGCTCGGCGCCCTTCGAGGAGGGGTAGACCGACATCGGCTCGCCGAAGAAGCTCACCATCTCGGCTTCGAATCCGGCGTAGGCCGCGACCGGCGCGCCGGTGTGCCGCCGGCAGCTCTCGCAATGACAATAGCCCGTCCACTTGGGTGGACCGCTGGCCTGGAAGCGCACGGCGCCGCAGAGGCACCGCCCCTCGTGGACGTGATGAGCCATGCGCCTAGGCATGCAGCAAAAAGGGCGGCCCGGAAAGTCCGGACCGCCCGATTTTTCGATCGCGCGTCTCGCCGGGGCGTCAGGCCTCGACGTAGTCGCCTTCGATCTGGCCGGCGCCGCCTTCGAGGAGGTCGGCTTGGGCCTCTTCGGCCGCCAGGCGTTCCTCTTCGAATTGCGAGGCGATGACGTTTTCGCCGCGCGCCTGGCGCTCGGCTTCGTCTTCGCTGCGCGCGATGTTGAGCATGATGGTGACCGTCACCTCAGCATGCAGGCGCACCTTCACTTCGTGCACGCCCAGGGTCTTGATGGGCTTGTCCATCTGGACCATGGCCCGTTCGACCTTGCCGCCCTCGGCGTTGATCACGTCGGCCACGTCGCGGCCGGAGACCGAACCGTAGAGCTGGCCGCTTTCGCCGGCCTGGCGGATCAGCACGTAGGACGCGCCGTCCAGGTTCTCGCCGGACTGGGCGGCCGCGTCGCGGGCGCGGGCGTTGCGGGCCTCGATCTCGGCGCGCTGGGCGTCGAAGACCTTCAGGTTCGCGGAGGTGGCGCGCAGCGCCTTGGAGCGCGGCAGGAGGAAGTTGCGGGCGTAGCCGTCCTTGACGTCGACGACGTCGCCGAGGCCGCCCCAGCCTTCCAGGCGTTCGAGCAGAATGACTTTCATCTTGGCCTCTCCCTTACTTCACGACGTAGGGGAGCAGCGCCAGGAAACGGGCGCGCTTGATGGCCTTGGCCAGTTCGCGCTGCTTCTTGGCGGAGACCGCGGTGATCCGCGAGGGGACGATCTTGCCGCGCTCGGAAACGTAGCGCTGCAGGAGCTTGACGTCCTTGTAGTCGATCTTCGGGGCGTTGGCGCCGGAGAACGGGCAGACCTTGCGGCGGCGGAAGAACGGACGGCGGGCGGGCCCGGCGGGGGCGCCGGCGGCCGGCGTGGTGGAGGTGTCGGTCATGAACTCCTCCCTTTCTTAGGATTGCGAAGAATCGTCGGAGCGGCGCTCGCGATCGCGGCGCGCCAGCACGGGCGACAGTTCCAGGTCGAGCTCGTCGACGCGCACGGTCATGTAGCGCAGCACGTCTTCGTTGATCGACAGCTGGCGTTCCATCTCCTTCACCGCCTCGGCCGGAGCGTCGATGGCGAGCAGGGAGTAGTGGCCCTTGCGGTTCTTCTTGATGCGGTAGGTGAGGTTGCGCAGGCCCCAGTACTCGATCTTGGCGACGGCGCCGCCTTGTTCCTCGAGCATGTGCTTGAGCTGGTCGTTGAGGGCTTCGGCCTGTTGCGGCGAGATGTCCTGCCGCGTGATGACCACGTGTTCGTAAAGCGCCATGTTTTCCTTCTTCCGGTCTGGAGGGCGGCGCGTCCGGCGGCGGAAGGTCCGCCGGAAACGATGGCTCTTGCGCGGCGGCCGGGGGTGTCCCGGCCCATTGGAGCTCCGCGTAAGACCGCTCTCCGTGAAAGCGGGCGCTGATACGGGAAAAACGCTTTCAGGGCAAGGCCTAGATGGCCCCGGCTACTTCCCGGCCTTGGCCTTCCAGGCCTTCACTGCGTTCATGGTCTCGGTCACGTGGTTGTCGGCCGCCAGGTTGGAGTAGGCGTCGACGATCGTGCCGTCGGGGGCGATCACGTAGGAGGTGCGGTTCGACCAGCCCGGGCGCAGGGCCAGAGTGGCGTCGTATTGCTTGGCGATCGACAGGTCCGGGTCGGCGGCCACGGGGAACTTGCCCGAGCACTTCTCGGTGTCGGCCGAGAAGGACTGCAGCTTGTCGAGATTGCCGGCGGTGACGCCGATCACGGTCGCGCCCTGGGCCTTGAAGTCGTCCATCGCCTCGGCGAACAGGTGGGCCTCGAGGTTGCAGCCCTTGGTCTCGGCGGCCGGGAAGAAATAGACCACCACGGGGCCCTTCTTGCGCGCCTCGGCCAGGGAGAAGCTGATTGGCTTGCCGGCCAGGAACCCCTTGGCGGAGAAGTCGGGCGCCTTGGCCCCTTCCTTCAGGGCGGCGAGGGCGGGGGTGGCGGCGAAGGCGGTCAGGGCGAGCGCCACGGCGAAGCGTTTCATGGGAAATCCTCCGGTTGCCCCGATGATACGAACCCGGCGGCCGATTGTCTTCGCAACCGCGAAACATTCTTCGCGTTTCCCGCATGCAGGCGCCGCGCCTGGTCCGTAGGCGGACGCGATGAAGCGGTCGGCGCCGCGACACGCATGAGAGGCATGAAGACATGAAACACGCGATCACCGTCGCGCTGGCCGCCGCCGTCCTGGCCGGACCGGCCGCGGCGCAGACGGCCGCCGCCACGCCGGGACAGACCCCGACGCCTGACGAGATCACCGCCCAGCAGAACCTGAAGTACGCGGACCTCGGCCGCAGCCTGCAGGCCCAGGAGGCCCAGCAGCTTCAGGCCTATCAGGCCGCGCAGGCGGCGCACGCCGCCGAAGTGGCGGCCTACAACGCCGATCTCGAACAGAGGGCCGCCCAGCAGAAGGCCGCCGAAGCCGCCCACGCCAAGGCCATGACCGACTGGCGGGCCGCGGTGAAGGCGTGCAAGGCCGGCCGCCGCTCGGCCTGCGCCCAGACGCCGGAAGGCTAGGGTCGGGAAGGCCAAGGTCGGGAAGGCCAAGGTCGGGAAGGATGGTCGCGCCGCCAACCAGAATCGCGCAGGGTCTCGGCCATCATGACCGAGCCATTTTTCAAGCGCATGGGTGATCATTTCCACCCGACCACCGCCTCCCGAGGCCCCTGGAACCCCAACTCCCTGCACGGGCGCGTCATCGCCGGCCTGCTGGCCTTCGTGCTGGAGGAACGTCATGGCGACCCGGACTTCGTTCCGGCCCGCCTGACGGTGGACATGTACCGCCTGCCGGACTTCTCGCCGATCGAGGTGACCACGCGCGTGGTCCGCGAGGGCGGGCGCATCCGCGTGGTGGACGCCGAGTGGATTTCCGCCGGCGTCAGCCAGGCCCGCGCCACCTGCCAGTTCCTGCGGCGCACGGCCAATCCCCCGGGCAAGGTGTGGGAGCCGGCGGCCTGGGACGCGCCGGATCCGGACGCCATGCCCGTGCCGGACGATCCGCGCATGGGGATGAACGGCATGTGGTCCATGCGCCAGGTGGGCGAGGGCATCCGCGGCTACGGCCCGCGCCAGGCCTGGATGAAGGAGGTGCGCGAGCTGGTGGAGGGCGC
The DNA here is from genome assembly GCF_041916435.1 of Phenylobacterium sp. Classification (GTDB taxonomy): domain Bacteria; phylum Pseudomonadota; class Alphaproteobacteria; order Caulobacterales; family Caulobacteraceae; genus Phenylobacterium. Next base: position 508,648 of record NZ_JAYRZM010000001.1, read on the forward strand.
GCCCCACACCCCGTTCACCCGCGTCGCCGTGGCCTGCGATTTCGCCAGCCCGTTCGCCAACGCCTCGGACCAGGGGCTGGGCTATATCAACACCGACGTGACGCTCTATCTGCACCGCCTGCCGGCGGGCGAGTGGGTCGGCTTCGAATCCATGAACCACCACGCCACCGACGGGGTGGCCATCGGCGAATGCTTCCTGCACGACGCGACGGGGCCGATCGGCTCGGCCGCCGTCGCCGCGCTGGCCCAGCGCCCGCCCAGCCGGGGCTAGGGAAGGGCTAGGGCCTTTCGCACCTCGTCCCAGGCGATCAGCTTGAAGTTCTGGGCCTCGGGCGAGTTGTCGCCGTCCTGCGCCACCACCAGGCCGCCGGGAAAGTCGGGGCCGAAGCCGGCGGTGGAGATCTCCAGGCCGTCGGTTTCGCTGGTCCCGTCCACGCCGTTCGGCCCCGGCGTGACGAGGAAGCGGCCGACGAAGGCCATGTCCCCCAGCCGGTAGAGGGTGAAGGCCGAGTCGCCCTGGCTGGAGACCACCAGATAGCCGCCGTCGGCCCCCTCGGCGGCGATCGCCAGGCCTTCGGCGTCGGCGGCCAGATGGACGCCGTCGGCCCTGGCTGTGAGCTCGCCCGTCGGCGAAGCGGAGGGATCGGCCTGGAAGCGCCAGACGCCCACGTCCTCCTCGCCCACGTAGAGCAGGCCGGTGCGGTCGTCGGCCACGCAGCCCTCGGACTGGGTGGCGAGCTTGAGCTTGCGCACCACCTTGGCCGTCGGCGCGGCGCCGGAGGCGTCGACCTGGAGCTGGGAGATGGCGCCGTCCTTGGCCACGACGAAGGCGAACACCGCGCGGTCGGAGGCCCTGCGCCACAGGCAAAAGCCATAGGCTTCCGTCACATCGGCCGGAATCCTGGCGATCTCGGTGAGCGCGCCATCGGGCGTCGACAGCTTGAAGAGGGCCAGGACGCCGTGGGTCGCGTCGTTGCGGTCGGACGCCGCCACCAGCACGCCCGGCGCCCCGGCGATGTCCACGTCGGCGCGCAGATCGACGTTGTTGACGCGGCCGGCCGCGATGGAGGCGCGGCGGCGGCCGTCCAGGCCATAGACGTTCAGGCCCGCCTTCTTGTCCGTGGCCACGATCAGGCTCGCGGCCGGATCGGCGGGATTGCGCCAGATGGCCGGGTCGTCGGCGGCGTCGTCGAGCGAGGCCACGGGATCGGTCTCGCGGATGGCGTGGACCTGCGCAGCGGCCGACGCGGCCCCTGTCAGGCCGGCCGCGACAATAGACGCGCCCGCCAGCAGCCAGGCGCGGTGAGATTGCGACATATGCGTCTGTTCCCCTTCCAGTCGTATGGCTGGATCGGCGTCGGATGGCGCGCGTCCATGACGACGCCGTCACCGTTTCTTGACGACTTTAATTTTCACTCGCAATTGCGTTTGCGGTTTAGGCGAGCGCCTCCAGGAAGAACGTCACCGCCTCTTTTCGTGCAGCCTGCGCCGCCTGCGGATGAAACGCCATCAGCACCGGACCGCCCTTGCCGGCGTGGGCGAAGGGGTCGTTGATGGTCTGTGCGGGCAGGTCGCGGTCGAAGCCGTGGGTCGCCTCCGGATAGGCGACGCCGCGCACGGGCGCCTCGCCGCGGACCTGCAGCCGCTCGAACAGGGCCTGGGCCGCGCCGGGCGGGTCATAGGCGTCGGCCTCGCCGGTCTGGATCAGGATCGGCGCGCCGGTGAGGCCGGTCAGGCCAAGGCCCGGAACCGCGTCGTAGGCCCAGCACACCGGATAGAAGGCCGCGTGGGCGGAAAAGCCGGGCTGGCCGTCCAGATAGGGTTCGGCGTTGGCCTTGACCGCGGAGAGCAGGGTGACGACGCCGCCCCAGGAAAAACCCATGATCCCGATGCGCGCCGGGTCGATCTCCGGCTGGGCGCGCAGGAACTTCAGGGCGCCGAAGGCGTCGGCGAGGGTCTCCAGCGGCGAGCGCGGACGCCCGGCCGCGCCGCGATTGGTCCCGCGAGCCGCCCACATGTCGATCTCCAGGGTGGCGATCCCGGCCTCGTGCAGCGCCGCGGCGTGGAAGGCGCCGCGGCCGTCCACCCCGTCCGAGCCGTGGCAGATCAGGACCGCCGGCGCGGGCGGCCCCTCCGTCGGCGTGGACAGGGCGCCGGCGACGGTCAAGCCGGGGGCGGCTTCGTAGGCGACGTAGGAGGTGCGCATGCGCATGGTCGGATCCTCTCGACGGGCCGCGATCTAACCGGATTCCGCCGGCTGCGTCTCAGCGCGGGGAGGGCGCGACCCCTTCGATCTGCGGCGCCGGCACGTCCGAGGCAAGGTCGACAGCGCTGGTCGGCGGGCCCGTCAGGGTCGCCCGGCGCTCGTCCAGGGCCGCCTTGGTGGCCGCGTAGGTGTGACGCGTGATGCCGTACCGCGAATAGAAGAAGACGGCGATGAACCCCGGCACGCCGGCCAGCACGCCGTCCCACAGGGCCAGGTTCCAGACGGTCTCGCTCGGGACCTCGCCGACCTGGGCTTTCACCGGGAAGGCGATGAGGGTCAGCACGAAGCCCGCCAGCGCCGCGCCGACCGCCTGGTCGACCTTGGCGAAGAGCGAGCGGGTCGAATAGAGCACGCCCTCCTGGCGAATGCCGAACTTCAGCTCGTTCTCGTCGGCGATGTCGGCCAGAGCGGACATCACGCTGATCGACAGGATGCTGGCCGCGCCGTAGCTGAGGACCGAGAACGACACCAGAATGACCAGCAGGCCGGGCGTGGCGGCGGACAACAGTCCGAGCCCGCCAAGCACGACGGGAATGGCCGGCGCGACGGCGTAGATGATCGCCGAGATGATCATCACCGCGCGCTTGTCGTAGTGGCCGTGCAGGCGCGCGGCGGCCAGGAAGGCGCTGAAGTAGCCGGCGAAGCTGCCGATCACGTACCAGCGCAACTGCTCGCTGGTGAGCTCCCAGTAGAAGGTGTTGGTGTACAGGTGCAGGCCCGAGCGCAGGCCGACCATCATGCTGAGGAAGAAGTAGGCCGCCAGCAGCCAGCAGTAGTTGCGGTTGGAGAACGCCTTGCCGAGGTCCTTGAAGAACTCGAAGGGGCTGTACCGGGGCAGGTTCTCGGGCGGCTTGGGCAGGTGGGGGATGCGGTCGCGGGTGAACCAGGCCGAGCTGAACAGGATCAGCAGCGCCAGCCCCGCCATCACCAGCGAATAGGGCAGGTAGGGGGCCGGGTTCAGGAGGCCCCGGGGATACTCGGGCGTGGCCCTGAAGAAATAGCTCAACGCCACCCAGCTCGTGGCCGCCGCGCCCGCCCATTGGAAGAAGCTGTTGTAGGCCATCACCTTGGAGCGCTCGGTGTAGTCGCTCGACAGCTCGCCCCCGAGGGCCAGATGCGGAGTGTGGAAGAAGGTCATCGACTGGCGCAGCGCCACCACCGAGACCGCGAACCAGGCGAAGAGCTGGCCCATCGACAAGCCGTCGGGCGGGTTGAACACCGCGACGAGGGACAGGGCGATCGGGATCGGCGCGAAGAACATGTAGATGTGCCGGCGGCCCAGGCGCGAGCGCGTGCGGTCGGACAGCGAGCCGATCAGCGGGTCGGAGACGCCGTCGAGGAACAGGCTGGCGGAGATCGCGACGCCGGCCCAGTGCGCCGGCATGCCCAGAACCTGATTGTAGTAGATCATGGCGAACATGCTGACGGTGAACAGCGCGATCGACTCCGCGCCGCTGCCCACGCCGAAAGCCAGCTTGGTCTTGAACGAAAGCGCCGGCAGGGCGCCCTGCGTCGTCTTCTTCACCCTTACGCCTCCCTGGCCCGAATTCTTGTCTTCGGTACGCTGCGCATGGGGCGGGCCGAGCAGCCCCTGCGTCTAGACGGCAGACGCTAGGGCCTTTGCTTGGCCGGAAAATTTCCGGGCCGACATGCGGGCCGCGCGCGGCGGCCCGCCAGCCCTTCTAGCGGACGGGCTCCACCAGGATTTTGACGTGCGCCTCGGGATCGCCCAGGGCGACGAAGGCGTCGGCCACCTCGCCCAGGCCGACCTTGCCGGTCACCAGGCCCGAGACGTTGATCCGGCCCTCGGCGATGTCGTCCAGGGTGGCGGCGAATTCTTCAGGCGAATAGCCGAAGACGAAGGTCAGCTCGACCTCCTTGGTGATGGCCACGGCCGGCTCGATGCGGTCGGTCTCCATGCACACGCCAGCCACCACGATCTGGGTCCCCGCGGGGGAGGACTCGATCAGGTTCTGCAGGATGCCCGGCGCGCCGACGCATTCGAAGACGACCGGCCGGCCGAACTGGGCGCCCATCATGCGCATCATCTTCTGGGCCGCGCTGGCCATCGGCACGCCGAGCTGCTCCCAGCGCCCGTGCGGCGACTCCTTGGCCGGGTCCAGCACCACGTCGGCGCCCAGCGCCTCGGCCGCGGCGCGGCGGCGGGGGGAGTAGTCGGCGGCGATCACCGGGCCGTAGCCGCGCGCCTTCAGGCTGGCGATCACCGCCAGGCCGACCGGCCCGCAGCCGATCACCACGGCCACGGAATTGGGGTCCAGATGCGCCTTGGCGACCGCGTGCGCGCCCACGGCGAAGGGCTCGGTCAGCGCCGCCGCGTCGGTGGGAAGGCCGTTGGGCACCGGCAGCAGCATCGCCTCGGTCAGGACCATCCGCTCGGCGAACCCGCCCGGCAGGCGGTTGGAGTAGCCCAGGAGCTCGACGCCACCGGCGGTCATCGTCGCCGGCACGCTGACCACGCGCGCCCCGGCCTTCAGCGCGCCGGTGGTTCCGGGGCCGTGGTCGAGGATCTCGGCGCAGAACTCGTGGCCGAAGACCGTGTCGGCCGTGGGGTCGAAATTCATGGTTCCGCCGCCGCCCCGGCGGCTCACCTCGACCATGTGTTCCATGTGGTGCAGGGCGTGCAGGTCCGAGCCGCAGATGCCGCAGGCCAGGGTCTTCACGAGCACCTGGCCCTCGCCCGGCTCGAGCTCGTCGATCTGGTCGCAGACGAGCTGCTTGTTGCGTCGGATCACTGCGCGCATCGCTTCACTCCCGTTCACGCCGCCTTGCCGGGGCTTTGCTTATCCCCTAACCCTCCCGGCTCGGAATCGATAGAGCGCGCAAGCGCCGCGACAGAAACTGGGAGCCTCGCGATGAGCCTCGCCTTCATCTTTCCCGGCCAGGGCAGCCAAGCCGTGGGCATGGGCGTCGACCTGGCCGCCGCCTTCGCCCCCGCCCGCGAGGTGCTCCAGGAGGTCGACGACGCCCTGGGCCAGAGCCTTTCGAAGCTGATGGCGGAGGGGCCGGAGGGCGATCTCACCCTCACCGAGAACGCCCAGCCGGCCTTGATGGCCGTGAGCCTGGCGGTGATGCGCACGCTGGAGAAGGAATTTGGCGTCGGCGTCGACAAGGCCGCCTTCGTCGCCGGCCACAGCCTGGGCGAATATTCCGCGCTCGCCGCCGCCGGGGCGATCAGCCTGGCCGACACCGCCCGCCTTCTGAAGCTGCGCGGCCAGGCCATGCAGCGGGCCGTGCCGGTGGGCGAGGGGGCGATGGCCTCGCTGATCGGGCCCAAGACCGACGTCGCCCTGGCCGAGGCCGCCGCCGCGGCCGGCGCCGAGCTGGGCGTGTGCGTGGTCGCCAACGACAACAACCAGGGCAACGTGGTGATCTCCGGCGCCAAGGCCGCCGTGGACCGCGCCATCGAGAAGGCCAAGGAGCTGGGCGCGCGGGCGATCCCGCTGAACGTCTCCGCGCCCTTCCACTGCCCGCTGATGCAGCCGGCCGCCGACGAGATGGCCGCCGCCCTGGCCGAGGCTGCGATCATCGCCCCCCGCGCGCCGGTGGTGGCCAATGTCACCGCCCGCCCGACCCTCGACCCCGAGGAGATCCGCCGGCTGCTGGTGGAGCAGGTCACCGGCCGCGTGCGCTGGCGCGAGAGCATGTTGTGGCTGGCCGGGGAGGGCGGGGTGACCCGCTTCGCCGAGGCGGGCGCGGGCAAGGTGCTGTCCGGCATGGCCAAGCGCATCGCCCCGGACGCCGAGGCGATTCCGTTGAACGCCCCGGCCGACCTGGAAGCCTTCGCCAAGAGCCTGTGAACAGACGAGGAGATGTAAGCGCGATGTTCGACCTTACCGGCAAGACCGCCCTCGTCACCGGCGCCACCGGCGGCATCGGCGCCGAGATCGCCAAGGCCCTGCACGCCCAGGGCGCGACGGTGGTGCTCTCGGGCACCCGCGAGACCGTGCTGGAGGCCCTGGCCGCCGAACTCGGCGACCGGGCCTACGCCGTGGCCGCCAACCTTTCCGAGCCGGCGGCGGTGGACGGCCTGGTGGCCGCCGCCGAGGCCGCCAGCGGCGGGACCGTGGACATCCTGGTGGCCAACGCCGGGATCACCAAGGACGGCCTGCTCCTGCGCACGAAGGATGAGGACTGGGAGGCGGTGCTCAAGGTCAACCTGGAGAGCTACTTCCGTCTGGCCCGCGGGGCGATCAAGGGGATGATGAAGCGCCGCCACGGCCGAATCATCGGCATCACCTCGGTCGTGGGCGTGATGGGCAATCCGGGCCAGACCAACTACGCCGCGTCCAAGGCCGGCATGATCGGCTTTTCCAAGTCGCTGGCGCAGGAAGTCGCCAGCCGCGGCATCACCGTCAACTGCGTCGCCCCCGGGTTCATCGAGAGCCCGATGACCGATGCGCTGAACGACCAGCAGAAGGCCCAGATCCTGTCGACGATCCCCGCCCAGCGGCTGGGCACGGGAGCCGAGGTGGCCACGGCCTGCGTCTATCTCGCCAGCGACGAAGCCGCCTACGTGACGGGCCAGACCCTGCACGTGAACGGCGGCATGGCGATGATCTGACACAGATTGCGGCCGCTGGCCTCGCCCAAAGGAACATGCTAGGGCGCTTTCCGACGTTAGAATCCAGGGCCCGAAAGGCCCTAGAACCCAAGTCTCGCAACGGTTGACAACACGTCCGCCGTCGCGGATGCAGCAAGTGAATAATTGAGGGACTAAACCGAATGTCCGACATCCTCGAGCGCGTGCGGAAGATCGTCATCGAGCACCTCGACGCCGATCCCGAGAAGGTCACCGAGAAGGCCAGCTTCATCGACGACCTGGGCGCTGACAGCCTGGACAACGTCGAACTCGTCATGGCGTTCGAAGAAGAATTCGACATCGAGATCCCGGACGACGCCGCCGAACACATCCAGACCGTCGGCGACGCGGTGAAGTTCATCGCCGAACGCCTGGGCGCCTGAGCCTAATCAGGCCCCGCCGAACTGCGGACCGCCGCGTCGCTTAAGGGCCTTGCGCCGGTAAGCCGCGGCGGTTTTCGTATGCACCGGCGAGGAGTGAGATTCTGATGCGTCGTGTCGTCGTCACCGGCCTCGGCCTCCTGACCCCTCAGGGGCAGGGCGTCGAGCATTCCTGGAAAGCCATCCTCGCCGGAACGTCCGGCGCCGGACGGATCACCACCTTCGACGCCAGCGACTACGCCTGTCAGGTCGCCTGCGAAGTCCCGCGCGTGGACGGCAGGGGCGGCGGAGGGCCGGACGTGGCTGGCAGTTTCGACCCGGATTCGGCGATGTCGCCGAAGGACCAGCGGCGGGTCGACGATTTCATCCTCTACGCCGTCGCCGCCGCCGACGAGGCGGTGAGGGACGCCGGCTGGACGCCGGAGGACGAGGAAAGCCGCGAGCGCACCGGCGTGATCATCGGCTCGGGCATCGGCGGTCTGGCGACCATCGAGAAGACCTCGGTGGAGCTGCACGAGCGCGGCCCGCGCAAGGTGAGCCCGTTCTTCATCCCGTCGGCCCTGATCAACCTGGCCTCGGGCCAGGTGTCCATCAAGTACGGCTTCAAGGGCCCGAATCACGCGGTGGTCACGGCCTGCGCCACCGGCGCGCACGCCATCGGCGACGCGGCCCGGCTGATCAAGTACGGCGACGCCGACGTGATGATCGCGGGCGGGGCCGAGGCGGCGATATGCCCGGTGGGCATCGCCGGCTTCATCGCCTGCCGCGCCATGGCCACCGCCTTCAACGACACGCCGCAGAAGGCCAGCCGCCCCTACGACAAGGACCGCGACGGCTTCGTCATGGGCGAGGGCGCCGGCATCCTGGTGCTCGAGGAGTACGAGCACGCCAAGGCTCGCGGCGCGAAGATCTACGCCGAGGTGGCCGGCTACGGCCTGTCGGGCGACGCCTACCACATCACCGCGCCCGTCGAGGACGGCGACGGCGGCTTCCGCGCCATGAAGGCGGCGCTGAAGGACGCCGGCATGTCTGCCGACCAGGTGAACTACATCAACGCCCACGGCACCTCGACCATGGCCGACGGCATCGAGCTGGGCGCCGTGGAGCGGCTCCTGGGCGAGGCGGCGTCCAAGACCGCCATGTCGTCCACCAAGTCGATGACCGGGCACCTGCTGGGCGCGGCGGGGGCGATCGAGGCGATCTTCTCGATCCTGGCGATCCGCGACCAGATCGCGCCGCCGACCATCAACCTCGACAATCCCGACGTCGAGACCGCCCTCGACCTGGTGCCCCACAAGGCCAAGCCCATGGCCATCGACGTGGCCATGTCCAACAGCTTCGGCTTCGGCGGCACCAACGCGTCGGTGGTCTTCAAGAAGGTCTCGTGAGCCGCCGGCCGCGATCCCGATCCTCGATGAAGGGCGGACTGGCGCCCTTGCGGCGGCTCGCGATCATGGCGGGCAGCGCCGGCGTGACCCTGGCCCTGGTGGTGGTGCTGGCGCTCGGCTGGGCGCTCTGGACCTACGAGGGGCCCGGGCCCAAGGCGGCCGAGGGCGAGGCGACCACCGTCGTGTTGCGCCACGGCGCGAGCCTGCCCGAGATCGCCGCCACCCTGCGGCGCGAGGGCGTGATCCGGTCCTCGTCGCTGTTCGTGGCGGCGGCCCAGATCACCGGCGGCTCGCGCAGCCTGAAGGCCGGCGAATACGCCGTCGCCTCCGGCGCCTCGATGTCCAAGATCCTGGCGGCGGTGCGCGCGGGCGACGTCGTGCGCCACATGATCACCATCCCCGAGGGCATGACTTCGCAGGCGGTGGCCGACATCCTGGCCCGCTCGCCGATCCTGACCGGCGTCGCGCCGACGCCGCCCGAGGGGGCGGTGCTGCCCGAGACCTACCAGGTGGAGCGCGGCGAGGACCGCGCGGCCGTGCTCAAGCGGATGATGGACGAGCGCGACGCCCTGGTGGCGCGCCTGTGGGCCCAGCGCGACCAGGACCTGCCGTTCTCTTCGCCCGAGGAGGCGGTGACCCTGGCCTCGATCGTCGAGAAGGAGACCGCCATTCCGGCGGAGCGGCCCAGGATCGCGGCGGTGTTCATTAACCGTCTGCGCCAGGGCATGCGGCTGGAGAGCGACCCGACCATCATCTACGGCCTCACCGGCGGAAAGCCCCTGGGACGCGGGCTGAAGCTGTCGGAGATCACCTCGCAGACGCCCTACAACACCTATGTGGTCGACGGCCTGCCGCCGACGCCGATCGCCAATCCTGGCCGCGAGGCCCTGGCCGCGGTGATGAATCCGCCCAAGACGGACGAGCTGTTCTTCGTCGCCGACGGCTCGGGCGGGCACGCCTTCTCCTCGACCTACGAACAGCATTTGAAGAACGTCGAGCACTGGCGGGCGGTGGAGAAGGCCAAGGCGGCCCAGCCGGCCAAGGCCGGCCAGGGCAAGACCGCCGACAGCTAGCGGCGGTTCGGCGCCGGCTTGCGGCGTCCAGGACAATTGCGGGAAGGACGGAACATGCCGCTCTCGGGAATGACGGGGTTCGGGCGCGCCGAAGGCGCCGAGGGCGACTGGAGCTGGTCGGTGGAGGCCCGCTCGGTGAACGGCCGGAACCTGGAGGTGAGGTTTCGCGGCCCGCCGGGGTTCGACGGACTGGAGCGCGCGGCCCGCGAGGCGGCGCAGGCGCGCTTCCAGCGGGGCCAGTTCACGGTCGGCGTCCAGGCCAAGCGCGCCGAGAACGCGGCGGCGGTGCGGATCAACCTCGAAGTGCTCGATCGCTATCTGGCGGCGGGCGAACCCTATCTGGCCGCGGGCCGCGCCGGTCCGCCCAGCCTGGACGGTCTGCTGGCCCTGCGCGGGGTGCTGGAGGCCGACGCCGGGGTGGACGATCCGGAAGCCCTGGCCCGGGTGGAGGCGGCGATGATCGCCTCGATCAACCAGGCGATGGCTGGCTTGGCGGAGATGCGCCGGCATGAGGGGGAAAGCCTGCTGGGCGTGCTGAACGGCCTGCTGGACTCTATCGCCGAGCTCGGCCTCAAGGCCAATGCGACCGCCGGCCTGCAGCCGGCGGCGATCAAGGAGCGTTTCACCCGCCGCCTGGCCGAACTCGTGGGCGAGGCCGCCAGCGAGGAGCGCATCGTCCAGGAAGCGGCGGTGATGGCGGTGAAGGCCGACGTGCGCGAGGAGCTCGATCGGCTGGCGAGCCACGAGGCGGCGGCGCGCAAGCTGCTGGCGTCGGACGGGGCGGTGGGGCGCAAGCTCGACTTCCTGACCCAGGAGTTCATGCGCGAGGCCAACACCCTGTGCTCCAAGTCGGCGCTGGGCGACTTGACCCAGGTGGGGCTGGACCTCAAAGCCGTGATCGAACAGTTCCGCGAGCAGGTGCAGAATGTCGAGTAAGTCGGCGCAGGCCGTCCGGTCCGCGCGGGGGAGCCGCGCCCGATGAGCGCCCACCTTTCCGAACGCCGCCGCCGCGGCCTGATGCTGCTGATCTCCAGCCCGTCGGGCGCGGGCAAGACCTCGCTGTCGCGCCGTCTCGTGGCCGATCACCCGGAGCTGGACCTGTCGATTTCGGCCACCACCCGCGCGCCGCGCCCCGGGGAGCTGGACGGGCGCGAGTACCACTTCGTGGACCGCGCGGCGTTCGACGAGATGATCGCCCAGGACGCTTTCCTGGAATGGGCCAACGTGCACGAGCACCGCTACGGCAGCCCCCGCGCGCCGGTGATGGCCGCGCTCGACGCCGGCCGTGACGTGCTGTTCGACATCGACTGGCAGGGGGCCGGACAGATCACCCAGCGCGCGCCCAGCGACGTGGTGCGGGTGTTCATCCTGCCGCCGTCCATGGCCGAGCTGTCGCGGCGGCTGCACGCGCGCGCGCAGGACGCCGAGGACGTGATCCAGCGCCGCCTGGGCCGGGCCTACGACGAGATCGCCCAGTGGGGGACCTACGACTACGTCATCGTCAACGAGGACTACGACCAGGCCTATTCGGACCTGGCCCACATCTATCACGCCGAGCGGCTGAGGCGGGCGCGCAACGCCTGGCTGACGCCCTTCGTGCAGGAGCTGCTGGACGAGAAGCTCTAGGGCCGCGGGCCGCGGCGGCGTCAATATCTCTTAAGCCTTTTCAACGACTGTTGGCGCGGCGTCTTCAGGGGGAGGACGCCTCGGGGGACACCGTTTGGCCGGCTCCTATCATGCCCTTGAGAAGGCGACTGTTTTGGTCGTCGACGACAACGTCCAGTCGCTCGAGATCATGGTCAGCGTGCTGATGAGCTTCGGCGTGCGCAACATCGTGCGCGCGTCCGACGGCGCGGAGGCGCAGGAATACGTGCTTCGGCAAGTCTTCGACCTGGTGCTGACCGACGCCCAGATGCCCGGGGTCGATGGATACGACCTCGTGCGCTGGATCCGGCGCGAGGGGCCCGAGGCCACGCGCGTGGTGCCCGCGCTCATCGTCACCGCACACACCCGCCGCGCCAATGTGATGAAGGCCCGCGACTGCGGCGCCAACTTCATCGTCGCCAAGCCGATTACGCCGGCCGTGCTGCTGCGGCGCATCCAGTGGGTGGCGCGCGGCGACCGCGTGTTCATCGAAAGCGAGACCTATTTCGGCCCCGACCGCCGCTACAAGCACGAGGGGCCGCCGCCGGAGTTCCCAGACGGGCGCCGGCGCGACGACATGCCCGTCGAGATCGGTCAGGCCGCAGAGCCGAACATGAGCCAGGACGAGCTCGACAACCTCATCAAGCCGCAGAAAGTCACCTCATGAGCGTGGTGCGCAAGTTCCTGCCCAAAACGGCGCTGACGAAGATGATGAAGGAGGCCGGCGACATCTCCGCCTCCGAGGCCCTTCGGCGCGCGGACGTGGCTCTGGGCGAGCTCGAGGCCGGCTGCCTCGACGCCGTGGACCAGGCGCTCGACGCCCTGGAGACCAGCGCCAAGTCCGCCCAGCCGGACCTGGACGCGATGTACAAGCACAGCGCCGACATCGTCGGCCTTTGCGGGGCGTTTCCGGCCGAGGGCCTGGACGAGGCCGCCCGCTCGCTTTGCGACTACCTGGACCTGGTGAGCGAGGGCGAGCCGCACGACCTGCGCGTGACCGGGGTGCACATCGCCTCGATGCGGCTGCTGCACCGTTCGGACGCGCCTAGCGAGGTGCGCCGGCAGATCGTCGAGGGCCTGGCCCAGGCCGCCGCGCGCCACCATCAGCCGTCGAAGGGCTGAGCCCGCCTTTCGCGCCTAGAGCGGCGTGGCCTTGACGCCCTGGGCCTCGCCGGCCGCCGCCTGGGCCTTCCTGGCGCGCTGGAAGCCGGGACGGGCGCTCAGGCGCTCCCAATAGGCCTGCACGGCCGGCGAGAACTCCGCGTCCAGGCCGAGGGTGCGGGCGAGCAACAGGGCGTAGCCGATGGAGATGTCCGCGCCGGTGAAGCGGCCGGCGGCGTAGTGGTCGGCGCCGGCCAGGGCGGCCTCCAGCCCCCTCAGGCGGGCCAGGAACCAGCGTCCGTAGGCGTCGGCCACCTGGGGCAGGCGCCGCTCCGGCGGCTCCAGGCGGCTGTAGCGCAGCACCAGGGTCTGGGGGAAGGTCAGCGTCGCCTCGCCGTAGGCCAGGCCGTTGAGGTAGGCGCCGAAGCCCGGCTCGTCCGGCTCCACGGCCAGCCGGCCGCCGCCATGGCGACGGGCCAGATAGTCGATCATCGCCGCCGACTCGGTCATGCGCGTCTGGCCGTCGACCAGCAGCGGAATGGTGCCGAGGGGGTTTTCCTGCAGATAGTCCCGCGCCAGCACGCGCGGCGGGAACGGCAGCATCTTCAGCTCATAGGGCAGCTCCAGCTCCTCCAGCGCCCAGAGGGGGCGGAACGAACGGGCGTCGGCGCAATGATAGAGCGTAAGCATGGCGCACTGTCGCCGCGGCTCGCGGGCGACGCAACCTCCGCCGGGGGCCGGCCGTTGTTCCTTCAGGCGGCTCGGCCGCGGACGGGAGACTGGCCGATGACGACACATGCGCACGACGAGGCGGACCCGAAGGTCCCGCAGGCCCGGCACGTGAAGAAGCTGGGGCGCGACGAAAAGCCCGATCAGCTCGCCGATTGGGAGCAGGAGGCCGAAAGCCGGCAGGAGGCGCTGATCGACGAGGCGGTCGAGGAGAGCTTTCCCGGCAGCGATCCGGCCGCGCCCAAGCGGATCACCTGAGGGTCACGTCACCGAAGGGCGAGGCGAGCCTGGGCCAAGGTCAGGAACTCGGCGACGCTCAAGGTCTCGGCGCGGCGCGCGGCGTCGATGCCCGCGCCGGCGCACAGCGCCTCTCCGCCCAGCGCCTTCAGGCTGGAACGCAGCATCTTGCGCCTCTGGCCGAAGGCCGCCTGGGTCAGCGTCTGCAGGGCGTCCATCAGCTCGGCCGGCGGCCGGTCGTCGCGGGGGACGAGGCGCACGACCGCCGAATCCACCTTCGGCGGCGGCGTGAAGGCGCGCGCCGGGGCGTCCATCACCAGCTCGCAGCGGGCCGCGGCCTGGGCCAGCACCGCCAGGCGGCCATAGGCCGAGGCGCCGGGCGGGGCGACGATGCGCTGGGCCACCTCCTTCTGGAACATCAGGGTCATGGACGTGGGGGTGAACGGCCCGGTCAGCCATTTGACCAGCAGCGGCGTGCCGACGTTGTAGGGCAGGTTGGAGACCACGGCCGCCGGCCGGCCGCCGGTCAAGTCGGCTTCGTCCACCTCCATCGCGTCGGCCAGTTCGACGCGCAGGCGCCCGCCCGCCGCCTCGCTCAACTCCTGGAGCAGGGGCAGGAAGCGCGGGTCCTTCTCCACGGCGATCACCTGCACGCCGGCCTCGAGCAGGGCGCGCGTCAGCCCCCCCGGGCCGGGGCCGACCTCGATCACCAGGTCGTCCGGCCCCACGCCGGACAGGCGCGCGATCTTGCGGGTGATGTTCAGGTCGAGCAGGAAATGCTGGCCCAGGCTCTTCTTGGCCAAGAGGCCGTGGGCCTCCAGGCTCTCGCGCAGCGGCGGCAGGTCCGAGAGGTTCATCCCTCGCGCCGGGCGGCGATCTCGTCGGCCATGCGCACGGCGGCGATCAGGCTCTCGGCCCGCGCGATGCCGCGCCCGGCGATGTCGAAGGCGGTGCCGTGATCGGGAGAGGTGCGCACGATCGGCAGGCCCAGGGTCACGTTCACCCCGCCCCAGAAGTCGAGCATCTTGATCGGGATCAGCGCCTGGTCGTGGTAGAGGCAGATCGCCGCGTCGTAGCGCTCGCGCATCTCCGGCGGAAACAGGGTGTCGGCCGGCCAGGGGCCGGAGGCGTCGACGCCCAGGTCGCGCAGCGCCTGCACGGCGGGCCGCACGATCTCCACCTCCTCGCGACCGATCGAGCCGTCCTCGCCCGCGTGCGGGTTGAGGCCGGCCACGGCCAGGCGCGGCTCGGCCACGCCGAAGTCGCGCCGCAGCGACTGGGCGGTGATCAGGCCGGTCCTGACGATGCGGTCGACCGACAGGGCCTCGGACACCTTGGCCAGCGGGTCGTGGACGGTGACCAGGCTCGCGCGCAGGCCGCCGGCGGCCAGCATCATCACCGGGCCGCGCGCGCCGTCGAAGGCCGCGCCACCGGTCAGCTCGCCCAGGAACTCGGTATGCCCGGGAAACTTGAAGCCGGCCGCGTAGAGCGGCGCCTTGGCGATCGGCGCGGTGACGACGCCGCGCACGGCGCCGGACAGGGCCAGGCCCACCGCGGTCTCGATCCAGCCGATGATCGCGCCGGCCGCGGCGGGCGAGGGCCGGCCGGCCACCACGGGCGAGCGCAGCGGCTGGTCGAGCACCGGCGCGGCGTGGGCGAAGACGTCCATGGCGTCGGCCGGGGAGGTGACCCTGCGCACCACCGAGGCGCCGCCCAGCGAGGCGGACGCCAGGGCGTCGAAGTCGCCGACCACGACGAAGGGCGGCCCGCCGGCGCGCAGCGCCGCCCAGGCCTTCATGATGATTTCAGGGCCGACCCCCGCCGGATCTCCAAGAGTTAGGGCGAGGGGGCTGTTATTCACCTGGTCTCTATGGTCGCGGAGTTGCGCAGGTCTCTCATGTAACGTCGAGAGAGCATGCTTAGCTGCTGACCATACAGGCGATTCTCGATCTCGTCTCGCGTGAGCTGTTCACCGCCGGCGGCCCGCTTGCCGCACACCGCGATCAGGTGCAGGCCGGCCGTCGTGCGGATCGGCTCGGAAAGCTGGCCGGGCTGCAGCGTCTCGGCCGCCTGGCGGAAGGCCGGCGCCAGGTCCTTCACCTCGGCCTCGCCCAGGTCGCCGGAGACGACGCCCTGGACCTTGTTGGCGGTGGCCTCCAGGCCGTCGCAGCCCTTCAGGTTCGGACGCAGGGCTTCGAGCTTCTGGCGCGCGGCGGCGACGACGCTGTCGGGCGCGTCCTGCGGCACGGCGATGGCCACCTGCTTCAGGTGCACGAGCTGGGCGGTCGAGCCCGAGCGCTTGTCGCGCAGATAGATGATGTAGACCCCGTCGGTGACCGGGATCGGCTGGGAGAGCTGGCCCGGCCGCATCTGCTCGAGCGCGTTGTCGACCTCGGGCGGGAACTCGCCGGCCGTCACCCAGCCGGCGTCGCCGCCGCTGGCGGCCGTCGGCGAGGCCGAGAACTGCCGGGCCACGGCGGCGAACGGCGCGCCCTGCTGCATCTGGGAGATGAGCTGGGCGGCGCCCTGGACGGCCGTGTCCATGCCGCCGACGCGGGCGGCCTCGATGAACACCTCGCTCACCTCGTACTGCGGCTTGCTGGCCGCGGCCTCGGCGTGCTGCAGGGCGGCGGTGATCTGGTCGTCGCCGATGCGCAGGCGCGAGCCGTAGCGGCCGCGGATCCAGCGCTGCCAACTGGTCTGGGCGCGGATCTGGTCGCGCAGCGACTGGTAGACGCCCTGGGCCTTGAGCGCGCCGATGAACTGGTCGGGCGACATGTTGTTGCCGCGCGCCATCTGCTCGATCTCTTCGTCGACGTCCTTGTCGGTGGCGACGATTTCGAACTTCTGCTCCTTCTCGACGCGGCGCAGCTCCTGGATCTGCAGGCGCTCGTCGACCAGCGAGATCAGGGCCTCGCGCTGGATCTGCGGCAGGTTCTGCTGGGTCGGCTGCACGCCCGAGGTGACGATCAGCAGGCGCATGCGCTGGGCCAGGTCGTAGGTCGAGATGATCCCGTCGTTGACCGTGGCCGCGACGGATTCGCTCATGCCCGCCAGCGGCGTGACGTCGGCCGCCGCGTCGTCCTGCGCAGAGGCTGAGATCGGACTGGCGGCGAAGACAGCCGCCAAGGCCAGCCCGCAGGCGCTGGCGCCCCAGACTTTGCGCACGCTCGTCATAGTCGGAGTCATTCCTTGCAGGCGGCGGACGGCGCCGCTGACTTTAGTTCGCATTTATTGCTTCGCCCAATGTGGCGAGGGTGAGGCGGAAGGCGATGGAGTCGCTGGGACCCAGACGGCCGACCACGGTGTCCTCGCGGCGGTAAATGATGTCCACGCGCAGACAGTCGTCGTGGTAGAAAACGCCCAGGTTGCGGACGATCCAAGCCGACTGCTCCAGGTCGAGACTGCCCGAGGCGGTGACGCCCCAGTGCTGGCCGATCGGCACTTCCGTGCCGAGGTCCAGGTTCTCGGTCTTGACCCCGTTGACGTTGGAATCGTCGCGCAGGTAGCGGAAGTAGCCGGAGGCGCGCTTGAGTGCGAAGTTGGCCCCGGCCTCGGCGCGCTCCACGTCCAGGCTGTCGCTGTCCAGGCGCACGCGCGAGAACACCGAAAGTCCCTTCATCGGCTGGGCCTCGGCGGCCACGATCCAGTCGGACGCGCGCGGCTGCAGGCCGGTGCGGGCCGGGAAGACGCTGTTGACGGCGTCGCGGAAGCTGCGGCCGACGAGGAACTCGGCCCGGCGGCCGTCGTCCCACAGCACCGAGGCGCGGGCGCCGACGTTCAGCCGCGCGCCGTCCTCGTAGAGATCGAAGCCGGGGAACTTGTCGGCGCGGAACAGCGTGGTCTCATCGAACTCGAAGGACCGGCTGTCCTCGTCCAGGTAGACGGTGGCGCCGCTGTAGTCGACGTAGGTGATCTGCTTGGCGCTGGGCGACACGGCCACCTGCATCACCGGCTCCAGCACCACGGTGGAATCGCCGAAGCGGCGGTAGAGCGGGTAGGTGATGTCGGCGCCGGCCACGGCGAGCGCCCGGGAGGTGGTCTTCGAGCCGCCCGTCGGCAGGTCGGAGAGGCTGTAGGCGTCGGCGCGGACGTTGACGAACGGATCGACGCGCACGCCGATCTGAGAAGTGTAGCTGCTCCGCCAGTCGAGCCCGCCGGTGGCCCTGCGGCTGTCCAGCCCGGGAAGGCGCTGGGTCAGGTCTTCCGAGGACTGGTCGCGCGTCAGGGCGACGGCCGAGGCGTTCACCCGCAAGCGTCCGCCGAGCACGTTGCGCTGCGGCTCCCACCGGGCCTCGATCAGCGGCGCCACCAGCGGGAAGGTGCGATCGACGTCGGTGGGCCTCAGGCCCTGGATGCTGAAGGCGGCGATCGACAGGTAGGACCGCTCGTCCTGGCGCACGGAATAGATCTGGCTGATCAGACGCCGGTCGTCGGTCAGATAGGGGCCGCGCGCGTGATAGACGTTGCCCACCTCGTACTTGTCGAAGATGTAGTCGTCGGAGGCGCGCTCGGCGGTGAAGCCCCACCGCCACTTGTCGTCGATGCGGAAGGCGCCGCTGGCGAGCAGATAGCTGCGCGAGGTCCGATCGCCGAAGGGATCGCCGCTGGAATCGAAGTCCCGGTCGTAGGTGTAGCCGAAGCGGGCGTCGATCTGGCCGGAGTAGAAGCGCTTGCGGTAGTGGCCGTTGAGGAACGGATTGACCTTGGAGTTGATCTGCGGGCTGAGCGTCAGGTCCGAGTAGGGCGACAGGACGATTAGGTAGGGCTGCTGGTAGGAGAAGCCCCGGCGGTTGGAGGCCGAGATGGTCGGCGGCAGCAGGCCGGACTTGCGCGTCGCTTCGGGGTCTGGGTGCCAGAAGACCGGCAGGTACAGCACCGGCACGCCCAGCACCTGGATCACCGCGTTGCGGTAGTAGACGATCTGGCGGTCGCGATCCTCGACCACCTTGTCGGCCTTGATCGACCAACTGGGCTTCTTGGGCTTGTCGTTCACGCACAGTTCGCAGGGCGTGTAGATCGCCTGGTTCAGCTCGTTGACCGTGTCGCTGCGCCGGATGGCCGAGGCCGCGGCCAGCTTGGCGTTGTCCTGCATGCGCGTGGAGAAGCCGGTGGCGACCCCGGCCTTCATCTCGTCGTCGAGGGTGACCTCGTCGGCGTATTCCACGGTGCCGTCGGCCGAGATCGTCTGCACGTCGCCGCGCGCGGTGATCACGCCGCGGCCCTCGTCGTAGACCAACTCCTGGGCGCGCAGGGTGCGGCCGTTGTAGCGCACCTCCACGTCGCCGCGGGCCGTGATGGTCTTGTGCGCATCGTCGCGCACGACCAGGTCGGCCTCCATGTACAGCTCGTCCGGCTGCAGCCCGTCAGCCGACGGAGCGCTCGCCGGGGCCTTCTCCTGCGCATGCGCGCCCGCGACGGCGAGCACCGCCAGGGCGACGCCTGCGAGCAAGCCATACTTGGCCGAGCTTGGCGGCGACCGCCGACCTGAACGCATCAAACCTGGATTCCTTTCCCGGCGTCGCCCGGATGGATAGCCGGACTTGCGCGGGATTCAACCGTCTTCGGTGTAGCAGAGCAGCGCCAGCCCGGACAGGAGGGCCACCGCCGGCGGCGCCCAGGCGGCCGCGAACAGCGGCAGGATGCCCGCGTCGGCCAGCGCGCCGGCGAAAGCGTTGAAGAAGAAGAACACGAATCCGAGGGCCACGCCCGCGCCCGCCAAGCCCGCCAGGCCGCCCAGCCGGGCCAGCCGCAGCGAAAAGGCCGCCGCCAGCACCGACATGGCGGCGAACAGGACCGGCGTGGCCAGGAGCTGCTGGAAGCGCAGGCGATAGCCGGCGGCGCTGAAGCCGGCCTGCTCGGTCAGCCGGATCGCCGCGGGCAGGCGCCAGAAGGCGATGGCCTCGGGCGAGGAGAAGCGCTCGAGCGCGGCTTCCGAATCGAGGGAGGAGCGGATCGACAGGCTGTCGGAGCGCACCGAGCTTTCGCCGGCGGTGGCCTCGCGCACGTCGGTCAGCTTCCAGAAGCCGGGCTGCAGGCTGGCCTCGGCGGCCTCCAGGCGGCGCTTGAACTCGATCTCGCCCTTCTTGTTCTTCTGGTAGACGAACAGCGACACGCCCTTGAGCTTGACCACCCCGTTCTCGACGGTGCGGGCCTTGGCGTGGATCACCATCTGGGTGCGCTCGTCGCCCTGGCGCAGCCACACCTCCTTGGGCGCGTCGTTGAGGTAGTTCTCCATCAGCCGCGCGCGGGCGAGCTCGAAGCGGGCGCTCAGCGCCGCCGCCGCCGGGTTGAGCAGGGCCACCGTCAGGGCGCCGACCACGAAGGCCGCGCCGGCCGAGGGCAGCACGAAGCGCCAGGCCGAGACGCCCGCCGCGCGCATGGCGACCAGCTCGCTCCTGCGGTTCAGGCCGACGAAGGCGGCGATCCCGCCGAACAGGAAGACGAACGGCAGCAGGATCAGGATCACCGAGGGCGCCTGCAGCAGGGTCAGGCCGAACAACTGGCCGACCGTCACGTCCGCCCGCACGCCCACCGAGCGCGACAGGTCCACGAACTGGACGAGCAGGATCACCGCCGAGATGACCGCCAGCGCCGCCGCCACGCCGGAGAGCGTGCGGTTCATCACATAGCGTTCGATGCGGCCGAGCCCGGTCATGCGGCCGCCTCGCGCACGATCCGCCGGGGCCGCTTGCGGATGTCGATGAAGCGCGACACGCGCTGGCGGAAGATGCTGCGCAGGGCGAAGGCGGTGGTGGCGATCGGAATCGCGTACTGCATCAGGTTCAGCCAGACGCTCTCCTCGCAGGCCGCCTGGACGATGAAGCCCAGGATGCGGGAGATCGCGGCCGCCGCGCTGACCGCGGCGATCCGCCGGCCATAGCCCATCCGGCTGAAGCCGCCGCCGATGATGCCCGCCGCCGCCAGCGCCATGAAGGCGATGTTGTAGAGCGGGGTCGCCAGCCGGGCGTTGCCCTCTGCCAGCAGCTCCAGGCGGTTACGCCGTTCCCAGTCCTGCTGCATGTCCGGGAAGAACAGCTCGTGCAGGTAGCGGTCGGAGGTCTTGTAGTGGACGAGCTGGCTGGTGCGCGTGATCTCGGTCAGGTCGAACGGCAACTCGTCGAAGGTCAGGTAGTTCAGTACGCCCGTGGCGCTGAACTCCTGGTTGGAGCCGCGGCGCATGAGCAGCACCTCGCGGCCGGCCCGCTCGGTCAGTTCGCCCTCGGCCGCGGTGTAGGTGGTCGCGCCGCCGTCGCTCTTTTCCTGATGAATGAAAAGGTTGTGGAAAATGCCTTTCTGATCAACCGACTGCGCATAGACGGTCAATCCCGGCGTGGGTGAGGTGAACTCGCCGGGCCGGATCAGGGTCGAGGCCAGATCGGTGCGCACCTCGAACAGGATCTCGCGCATCAGCCGCGAAGCCGCCGGCTGGACCCACAGGTTGATGGCCAGCGCCACCAGCGTGATCATCGCCGCCAGGCGCATCGCCGGGGAGATCACGCGCCAGCGGCTCATGCCGCCGGCGAAGCAGACCACGATCTCCTGTTCGGTGTGCAGCCGGTTCAGCGCCGTCAGCGCGGCCACGAACAGGGCGATGGGCAGGATCATGTTGATCAACTGCGGCATCGCCAGCAGCGTGATCTTCAGGAAAACCAGGGCGCTCTGACGTTGGCTGACGATGATGTCGAGCGCCGAAAGGCTCTGGCTGAGCAGCGCCACAGCCGTCAGCGCCAGGGTCGCCAACAGGGTCGGGGCCAGCAACTGGCGCATCAGATAGCGGTCGATCAGGCGCATTGGGTCGAAAAATAGGAGTGGCGGGGCGAAATTTCGACGCGCTCCGACGAACGACCTGTTCTAAACCATGCGTCGCGGCGTGAGACAACCGCCGCGCCGACGGGGCGCCCGCAGGTCCAAGGGCGCGCCCGCACGTCTGAAGCACTTGTTTTGAGAGAGCCGAATGGAGATCGAGTTCGTCAAGTTCGAGGCCGCAGCGCCCGAAAAGGCCGCCCTGGCCGTCATCGTGTTCGAGGGCGAAGTCCTGTCCGGTTCGGCCGCGGATATCGACAAGGCGAGCGGCGGCGCCCTGACCCGGGCGCTGGCGAACACGCGCTTCACCGGCGGCAAGGGCCAGACGCTGGACCTGCTGTCCCCCACGGGCGCGCCGGCCGGCCGAATCGTCCTGGTGGGCGCGGGCAAGCGCGAGGCTTGGGACGACATCGCCGCCGAGCACGCCGCGGCCTCCGGCTATAGCGCCGTGAAGGCTTCCGGCCTGGAGGTGCTGCGCATCGCCTTCGCCGATCCGGCCGCCGAACGGGGGGCCGTCCACGCCGCCCTGGGCGCGCGCCTGGCGGCCTACCGCTTCGACCGCTACCGCACCAAGGAGCCGGCCGAGAAGAAGCCCTCCATCACCATGACCGAGATCGTCGCGGCCGATCCCGACGCCGCGCTGGCCGCCTTCGCCGACCAGGCGGCCCTGGCCGACGCGGTGGCCTTCGCCCGCGACCTGGTGTCCGAACCGGCCAACGTGCTCTACCCGGTGGAGTTCGCGCGGCGGCTCAAGGCCCTGGAGGGCCTGGGCCTGGAGGTGAGCATCCTGGGCGAGGCCGAGATGAAGGATCTCGGCATGGGCTCGCTGCTGGGCGTGGGGCAGGGCAGCGGGCGCGAGAGCCAGCTAGTGGTGATGCGCTGGAACGGCGCGGCCGATCCGGCGGCCCAGCCGGTGGCCTTCGTCGGCAAGGGCGTCTGCTTCGACACCGGCGGCATCAGCCTTAAGCCCGCCGACGGCATGGAAGACATGAAATGGGACATGGGCGGCGCGGCCGCCGTCTCCGGCCTGATGCACGTGCTGGCCGCCCGCAAGGCCAAGGTGAACGCCGTGGGCGTGGTGGGCCTGGTGGAGAACATGCCGGACGGCAACGCCCAGCGTCCGGGCGACGTGGTGACCTCCATGTCCGGCCAGACCATCGAGGTGATCAACACCGACGCCGAGGGCCGGCTCGTGCTGGCCGACGCGCTCTGGTACACCCAGCGCGAATTCAAGCCGAAGTTCATGGTGGATCTCGCCACCCTGACGGGCGCGATCATCATCTCGCTCGGCAACGACTACGCCGGCTTGTTCAGCAATAACGACGAGTTGTCGGAAAACCTTCTGGCCGCCTCGAAGGCCGAGGGCGAGCCCCTGTGGCGCATGCCGCTGCCGGCGGCCTACGACAAGCAGATCGAGAGCATGATCGCCGACGTGAAGAACACCGGCGGCCGGCCGGGCGGCTCGATCACCGCGGCGCTGTTCCTGAAGAAGTTCGTCAACGACCTGCCGTGGGCGCACCTGGACATCGCCTCCACCGCCTGGAAGAAGCCCTCCAGCGTGCCGACCATCCCGGAAGGCGCCACCGGCTACGGCGTGCGTCTGCTCAACCGCATGGTGGCCGACAAGTACGAAGGCTAGGGCGGGGCCGTGCGCTTCGTCCTCGCGCCCAGTCCGCTGCTCGGCCCGGCGAGCTGGGCCGCGGTCGCCGCCGCCCTGGCCGAGCTGGGCCACGAGGCCGTGGTCGCGCGCCTGCCGTCCCTGCTGGAGATCGAGGACGACTACTATCCGGCCCTCGGGGAGGCGGCGGCGCGGGCCGCCGGCGCCGCGGGGGACGTGCTGGTGGCGCACAGCGGGGCGGGGGCGGCGGTTCCGGCCGCCCTGGCCGCGGCCCAGGGCCGATTCGCCCAGGTGGTCTTCGTCGACGCCATCCTGCCGCATCCGGGCAAGAGTTGGTTCGACACTGCGCCGGCGGCCTTGCGCGACCAACTTCGCGCCGGCGCGCAACAGGGGCTCCTGCCGTCGTGGGACGGCTGGTGGCCGCCGGGCGCCCTGGCGCGCCTGGTGCCCGACGAGGCCGCGCGCGAGGCCGTGCTCAGCGAGCTGGAGCCGCTCCCGATCACCTATTTCGAGGAGGCCGCCCCGGCGCTCGAGCTGTCCGGACCGGCGGCCTACCTGCGGCTCAGCGGCGCCTACGACGCCGAAGCCAGGATCGCCGGGCGGCTGGGCTGGCCGGTGATCCAGCTTCCGCTGCACCATCTGGCGATCGTCACCCACGCCGCCGCCGTCGCCGGCGCGCTCGCCGCCTTGGCGGACCAGTTGGACGGCTGATAGGTAGGGGCATGTCCGAGCCCGCCTGCGAGGTCTGGTTCTATCACCTGGAACGGTCCGGACTGGACCAGGTCCTGCCGGAGCTTCTGGAGAAGACCCTGGCCAGGGGCTGGCGCGCCGTCGTCCGCGCGCGCGAGGGCGAGCGGATCGAGCACCTGGACGGCTGGCTCTGGAGCTACCGCGACGACAGCTTCCTGCCGCATGCGCCGGACGACGAGCCGGGCGCGGCGCGCCAGCCCGTGCTGCTGACCACCGGCTTCGACAACCCCAACGCCGCCCAGGCGCTGTTCCTGATCGACGGCGCGGAGGAGGGCGAGCTTTCCGGCTACACCCGCTGCGTCGTCCTGTTCGACGGCCGCGACGAAGCGGCGCTGGCCAAGGCGCGGGCGCAGTGGCGCACGATCAAGGCCAAGGGCCTGTCCGCCTCGTACTGGCGGCAGATGGCCAGAGGGTGGGAGAAACAGGCATGAACGGATGGCGGGCCCCGGCGTGCGCGATCGCAGTCCTGGTGCTGGCGGGCTGCGCCAGCGAGCCGCCCGCGCCGCCGCCCGAACCGCCGGCAGAGCCCCCGCAACCTCCACCGCCCCCGCCGTCGCCTCCACCGCCCCCCGACCTGTGCGGCGCGACAGCCGCCCAGCGCTTCGTCGGCCGCCCGCGCACGGAGATTCCGGTGCCCGTCGACGTGGCCCTGCAGCGGGTGGCCTGCACCACCTGCGCCATCACGATGGACTTCAATCCCAAGCGGCTGAACTTCTTCTTCGACGCCGAGACCGGGATCGTGAAGGAGGTCAAATGCGGCTGACGCCGCCTCAGCGGTAGAGCAGCCAGAGCCCGAGCGCCGCCCACGCCGCCAGGATCGCCCAAAGGACGCTGCGGAACGGCTCCTTGCGGGTCTTGTGGCGGAAGATCTGTTGGGCCGCGACCGCGCCGAACACCCCGCCCAGCGCGGCGCAGGTCAGCAGTTCCCGCTCCGGAATGCGCCGCTCGTCGCGGATCGCCCTGCGCTTGTCGGCGGCGAACAGGAAGAAGGCCGCCGCGTTCACGGCGGCCAGATAGAGCGCCAGCGCCTGGGTCATGCGCGGGCTTGCGGGCCGGGGCTGTTGAAGACGTGCGACGACACGGACGGATTCCGGCTAGGGTTCTGACGCTCAAGCTTGCCAGGAGAAGCGCTCCATATGCCAGCGTCCGCGCCCACGCTTAAGACCGAACGCCTCACCCTGGCGGCCCACACCCTGGACGACTTCGCCGACAGCGCGGCCATGTGGAGCGATCCGCAGGTGACCCGGTTCATCGGCGGGCGGCCGTTCACCGAGGAGGAGGTCTGGTCGCGGCTGCTGCGCTATCCGGGCCACTGGCTCCTGAAGGGCTTCGGCTACTGGGTGGCGCGCGAGACCGCCACCGGCCGCTTCGTCGGCGAGGTGGGTTTCGCCGACTTCCACCGCGCCATCGACCCGCCGCTGGGCGACGCGCCCGAGGCCGGCTGGGTGCTCGCGCCCTGGTCTCATGGCAAGGGATTCGGCTCCGAGGCCGTGAGCGCTCTGATGGCCTGGGGCGATCACGCGTTCGGCGGCGCGCGCACGGTCTGCATCATCGCCCCGGACAACGCCCCGTCCATCGCGCTCGCCCGCAAGGTCGGGTTCCGCGAATACGCCCGCAGCGTCTACCACGGCGACGAGACGATCCTCTTCGAGCGCCGCGCTCAGGACTCCCGGATCGCCTCGTAGGCTTCGGCCGCCTCCAGCCATTCGGCCTCGGCCTTGGCGAGCGCGGCCTGGGCGGCGTCCCGCTGGCGGCCGAGGTCGGCGGCCTTGGCCGGGTTCTTGGCGAAGATGTCCGGATCGGTCAGGGCCGCATCGATCCGCGCCAGGGTCTCGGTGGCCTTGGCCAGCGCCGCCTCGGCGGCTTCGGCCCGGCGGCGGGCCGGCCCGCTGGGGACCTTGGCGCGCTTGACCGGCTCGGGCTTGGGCGGAGGCGGGGGCGCGGCCACCTGGGTGGGCGCGCGCGCCGCGGCCCTGGCGCGCTCCAGCACGTAGCGGGCGTAGTCTTCCATGTCGCCGTCGAACGGCGTGATCGTGCCGTCGGCGGCCAGCCACAGCCGGTCGGCCACCAGCTCCATCAGCGAGCGGTCGTGGGTGATCAGGATCACCGCGCCTTCGTAGTCGTTCAGCGCGTCCAGCAGCGCCCGGCGGCTGTCGATGTCCAGGTGGTTGGTCGGCTCGTCGAGGATCAGGAGGTGCGGAGCTTCCATCGCCACGAGGTTCAGCAGCAGCCGCGCCCGCTCGCCGCCGGACAGGTTCGCCACCTTGGTCTCGACCTTCTCGTGGCCCAGGCCGAACTGGGCCAGGCGCGAGCGCCGCTTGGCCTCGGTCTCCTCCGGCAGGATGCGCCGGATGATGTCGAGCGGCGTGTCGTCCGGATCGAGCGCCTCGATCTGGTGCTGGTGGAACCAGCCGGCGCGCATGCGCGGGCTGCGGACCAGTTCGCCTTCGTCGAGGTTCAGCGCGCCCGCCACCAGCTTGGCGAAGGTGGACTTGCCGGCCCCGTTGACGCCCAGGAGGCCGATGCGGTCGTCCACGTCCAGGCGCAGGTTGAGGTTCTTCAGGATCGGCGGGCCGCCGTAGCCCACGCTCCCGCCTTCCACCCGCAGCAGCGGCGGCGCCAGCGGCCGGTCGGGCGAGGGCAGCACGAAGTCGGCCGTATGCTCGCGCAGCACGGCCGAGATCGGCGGCAGCTTGGCGATCATCTTCAGGCGCGACTGGGCCTGGGTCGCCTTGGAGGCCTTGTAGCGGAAGCGGTCGACGAACGCCTGCATGTGCGCCCGCTGGGCTTCGATCTTGGCGCGGGTGGCCTCCTGCAGGCGAAGCTTCTCGGACCGCTGAGCTTCGAAGGAGTCGTAGCCGCCGGTATAGAGTTCCAGCTTGCCCTGGTTCAGGTACAGGATGTGGTCGCAGGAATTGTTCAGGATCTCCCGGTCGTGGCTGATGATCACGGCCGAGTGCGGGTACTTGCGCAACCGCGCCTCCAGCCAGAGGGCGCCTTCCAGGTCCAGATAGTTGGTCGGCTCGTCGAGCAGAAGCAGATCCGGCTCGGCGAACAGGGCCGCAGCCAGGGCCACGCGCATGCGCCAGCCGCCGGAGAACTCGGCCATGGGGCGGGCGAGGTCGGCGTTGGAGAAGCCCAGGCCCGACAGGATCTCGGCCGCGCGCGAGGGCGCCCGGTCGGCGTCGATCTCGATCAGCCGGGCGTAGATCTCGCCCATCCGCTCGGGCGGGGCGGTCTCCAGTTCGGCGAGCAGGCCGGCCCGCTCGACGTCGGCCTCCAGCACGGTGTCGAGCAGCGAGACCGGGGTGGCCGGGTGCTCCTGGTCCACCGAGCCGATGCGGGCGGCCTTGGGCAGCGAGATCTCGCCGCCGCCGATGGTGAGCTGGCCCAGGATCAGCTTGAAGAGCGTCGACTTGCCCGCGCCGTTGCGGCCGACCAGGCCGACCTTGGCGTCCTTGGGCAGGGAGACGGAAGCCTCGTCGAAGAAGCGGCGCCCCCAGGCGTCGAAGACGAGTTCACGGATCTGAAGCATGGGAAACTTGCGGACAAAATAGATGACGCGCGGACCGGCTGTCGCCGCCGCGTTGCGAAGGTCAGATATGTCTTGAAGCCGCCGCCCGCCTGACCTGGGGCGGGTCCATAGCAGAGACGGGCGCTCCCGTCGCGAGGGAATAACGCGGCGTCGCCTTGGCGGGGCCGGAGCGGGCGGCTATAAGCCCGCCACCTCGCGACTCCCCGCGTAGTCTGTACAGAAAAACGCCACGACAAGAGCCATGACCGAACGCACCTTCTCGATCATCAAGCCGGACGCCACCAGCCGGAACCTGACTGGCAAGATCAACGCGATGATCGAAGATGCGGGCCTGCGCATCGTCGCTCAGCGCCGCATCCGCATGACCGAAGCCCAGGCCAAGAAGTTCTATGAAGTCCACAAGGAGCGCCCGTTCTACGGCGAGCTGGTGGCTCAGATGACGTCCGCCCCGGTGGTGGTGCAGGTGCTGGAAGGCGCCGGCGCCGTGGCCAAGTACCGTGAGATCATGGGCGCCACCAACCCCGAGCAGGCCGCCGAAGGCACCATCCGCAAGGCCTACGCCCTGAACGTCGGCGAAAACTCGGTGCACGGCTCCGACAGCCAGGAGAACGCCGCGATCGAGATCGCCCAGTTCTTCACCGACGACCAGATCGTCGGCTGAGCCGAGCCAGAGCTCGAAGAATTCAAGCCCCGGTCGAAAGGCCGGGGCTTTTCGTTTGCGCGCTACGCCGCGGCGAGCTGGCCGCAGACGAACACTTCCTCTCCGGCCTCGAGCAGGGACGACAGCACCTCGGGCGCGTGGTCCGGGGCGACGATCAGCACCATGCCGACGCCGCAGTTGAAGGTGCGCCGCATCTCTTCCTCGGCCACGCCGCCGGTCTCCTGCAGCCAGGCGAACACGGCCGGCAGGCTCCAGGCGTCCCAGTCGAACTCGGCGGCGAGACCCTCGGCGATGGCCCGGGGCGGGTTCTCGATCAGACCGCCGCCGGTGATGTGCGCCAGGCCCTTGATCAGGCCGGCCTTGATCAGCGGCACCACGCTTTTGACGTAGATGCGCGTCGGGGCCATCAGCGCCTGGGCCAGCGTCTTGCCCGGCTCGAAGGGGGCGGGTGCGTCCCAGGCCAGGCCCGAGCGCTCGACGATCCGGCGGATCAGCGAATAGCCGTTGGAATGCGGCCCCGACGAGCCCAGGCCGATCAGGATGTCGCCGGCCGCCTGGTCCGCCAGCCGCGGCAGCACCTTGTCGCGGTCGACCGCGCCGACGGAGAAGCCGGCCAGGTCGTAGTCGCCCTCGGCGTACATGCCGGGCATCTCGGCGGTCTCGCCGCCCACCAGGGCCGCGCCGGCCTGCAGGCAACCCTCGGCGATGCCGGCCACGACCTTGGCCGCGGCGTCCACGTCGAGCTTTCCGGTGGCGAAGTAGTCCAGGAACATCAGCGGCTCGGCGCCCTGGGCCAACAGGTCGTTGACGCACATGCCCACCAGGTCGATGCCGACGGTGTCATGCAGGCCGGTGTCGATGGCGATCTTCAGCTTGGTGCCCACCCCGTCGGTGGTGGTGACCAGGAGCGGATCGGCGTAGCCGGCGGCCTTCAGGTCGAACAGCGCGCCGAAGCCGCCGAGCGAGGCCTCCGCGCCGGGCCGGCGCGTGGCCTTGGCCAGCGGCTTGATGCGGTCCACCAGCGCATTGCCCGCATCGATGTCCACCCCGGCCTGGGCGTAGGTGAGGCCGTTCGGTCGATCAGTCATGGAGCGGAATTCTCGAGAAAAGGCGCTGAGACGTATCGCGCGCTTGCAGACTCGGGCGCGCGCGGGGCTATAGCTAGCCGATGACGCCGATTACCACCACCGCCGAACTGGCGGCGTTTTGCGATCAGTTGAAGGGCCAGCCCTTCGTCGCCGTGGACACAGAGTTCATGCGCGAGACCACGTACTGGCCCAAACTGTGCCTCATCCAGGCCGCTGCGCCCAGCGCCGAAGCGGTGATCGACCCGCTGGCCGAGGGCATCGACCTGGAGCCGTTCCTGGCCGTCCTGCGCGACGAGGCGATCCCGAAGGTGTTCCACGCCGCCCGCCAGGACGTGGAGATCTTCAACAACCTAAAGGCCATGCCGCGGCCGCTGTTCGACACCCAGGTGGCCGGCATGGCCGCCGGCTTCGGCGAGCAGATCGCCTACGACGCCCTCGTGCGGCAGATGCTGAAGATCGAGATCGACAAGTCCAGCCGCTTCACCGACTGGGCGCGCCGGCCGCTCACCGACGCCCAGCTCTCCTACGCCCTGGCCGACGTGACGCACCTGGCCGAGCTCTTCCCCATGCTGCGCGGCCGGCTGGAGAAGGAGGGCCGGCTGGCCTGGGTGACCGACGAGATGGTCAATCTCACCGACCCGGCCAACTACGACGTCGACCCGGAGAACGCCTGGCGCCGCCTGAAGCCGCGCCGGCACACGGCCAAGTACCTGGCGGTCTTCCGCGCCGTCGCCGCCTGGCGCGAGCGCACCGCCCAGATGCGGGACCAGCCGCGAGGCCGCATCTTGAAGGACGAGGCGATCGACGAGATCGCCACGCAGACGCCGGCGGACGCCGACGCGCTGGACCGGCTGCGCTCGGTGCCCAAGGGCTTTTCCGGCTCGCGGTTCGGGCCTGACCTCCTGACCGCCGTGCGCGAGGCCCTGAAGGATCCGGAGGCCTACGCCCCGGTGATCGAGAAGGCCAAGGGCCCGTCGTTCCCGGCGGCCGGCGCGGTGGTGGAGCTGCTGAAGGTGCTCTTGAAGGCGCGGGCCGAGGACGCCGGCGTGGCCTCCAAGCTGATCGCCACGGTCGCCGACCTGGAGCAGATCGCCAACGACGACAACGCCAAGACCCCGGCGCTGACCGGCTGGCGGCGCGAGGCGTTCGGCGAGGACGCGCTGAAGCTGAAGCGCGGCGAGCTGGCCCTGGTGCTGGACGGCTCGCGCGTGCGCGTCGTCGAGGTGCGCCGCGCGCCGAAGGCCAAGGCCGCCGCCCAGTAGGCAAGGTCGGCGCCGGACGGCAGGATGGCGCCATGATCAAGCTCACCTTCGCGCTCGTCCGCCTGCCGCACCTCAGCCGAGAGGCGTTCCAGGACTACTGGTTCAACAAGCACGCGCCGCTGGTCGCCAGCTTGCGCGAGCCGTTGCGCATCCAGCGCTACGTGCAGCTCCACAGCCTGCCGGACGACGTGTCTGCGCCGATCCGCGCCAGTCGCGGCGCGCCGGAGCCGTATGACGGCGTGGCCCAGCTCTGGTGGGCGAGCCTTGAGGACCTGGCCGCGCGCAACGCCGATCCCGCCGCCCAGGAGGCCGGCCGGCTGCTGCTGGAGGACGAGAAGAAGTTCGTCGATCTTTCCAGGTCGCCGCTGTGGTTCGGCGAGGAGAAGGTGATCTTCTGACCGCTCAGGTCAGCGACAGATCCACCTTCAGGGTCGAGGCCAGGGTCGCCGCGCGCTTGGCGGTCTGTTCGCCCAGCAGCATGTCGGCCCAGCCGGGATCGGCGGTGAGCTTCAAGGTCTCGCCGTCGATGGCCAGGGTGGTGCGCGCCAGCAGTTCGGCGTTGCGGCCGGACAGGTCGCAGCCCAGCCGGATCGCCGAGCCCAGGGCGCGGGCGCGCTGGCGCCGCTCGCCCGACAGCACCCGGCTGATGGTGTCGGGCTCCGGCGTGGTGTTCGAGCCCGAATGCCGGGCGAACGCGGCGCAGGCCAGGAACGCGCGCTCGGCGTGGTTCATGCCCGCGATCGGCGCGCGCAGCACTTGGTCGAACACCAGCGAGCCCCGGTGGTCCGGGTGCAGGCGCGAGCCGAGGTCGGCCAGGCGGCAGGCCGCGGCGATCAGGATCGAGTCGCGGCCTCCGAACAGCGGCGGCAGGCTCGACAGGGCCGGGCCGAGCCAGCGCTCCAGCGCCGGGCCGAGTTCCGGCGTCAGGCCGCGGCCGGCGGTCAGGGCCGCGCAGCCCTCCAGCAGGGGCTCGCGCCGGCGCACTTCCGGCGACATGGCCTCCAGCAGCAGGCCCTCGCGAACGCCGTAGGCGCTGACCACGACGCGCTGCAGGCGCAGGTGGTCGATCAGCGCCTCCAGCACCAGGGCGGCGTAGGGCAGGGTCTCCATCCGCTTCTTGGACAGGCCCTCGATGCCTTCCAGCGAGTGGCGCGACTGGCGGGCGACGAAGCGGGCCACGTCCACCGCGTCGGCGCGGCTCATCTGGTACTGGTGGGCCACCCGCAGCGGATAGTTCGCCATGGCCATGTGCAGCAGGGCCAGGTTGCGCCAGGCGCCGCCGACGGCGTGGAACTCCTGGGCGCGGAAGCGCTTGGCGTAGGGGGCCAGCGCCGCGTCGACGGCCTTGCGCACGGGATCGACGCTCAGCGCCTTGGGCGCGCCCAGCGCGAACGGGCCGAGCGGCAGGGTGGCGCCCTCTCCGGGCGCGCCGTGCTCCAGGCGGACCAGTTCCAGGCTCGCCCCGCCCATGTCGCCCACCACGCCGTCGGCGTCGGGCTGGCCGGCGATGACGCCGAGCGCGGCGTAGCGGGCCTCCTCGGGGCCGGACAGGACGCGGGCCTCCAGGCCGGTCTCCTCGCGCACCCGGCGCAGGAAGTCGGGCCCGTCCTCGGCCTCGCGCACCGCGGCGGTCGCGACCACGTGCATGGCCGAGGGATGCCAGCCGTCCAGCACCGCGCTGAAGCGGCGCAGGGCGGCGACCGCCACCTCGACGCCCTCGGGCGAGAGCCGCCCGGTCGAGACCAGGTCGCGGCCCAGGCCGGCCAGGGCCTTTTCGTTGAAGACGGTCCACAGCGCCCGGCCCTCGACCCGGTAGACGACAAGGCGCACCGAGTTCGATCCGATGTCGATGACGGCCGCTTGGCGGCCGGTCTCGGCCGGGGCCGGCTTGGGACTGGGTTCGCTAAGCGCGTGACGCCACATGATCGATCGCGCGCGGCATGTCCTTCACCCTCTGTCCCCGTCCGGAGAGGCTGGGATTGGTCATGAAGTACTCGTGCGCCGAAAAAGCGCTTGGATGGTTCCAGGACGGATCACGGCTATAGCCGCCGTCGGCGTCCAGGGTCCAGCTTTGCGCTTCATCTTTCAGGTTGGCCACCATGATCTGCTGCAGAACCTGCTGGTGGACGGTGGGATTCTCCACCGGCGTCAGCGCCTCGACGCGGCGGTCGAGGTTGCGCGGCATCCAGTCGGCCGAGGAGATGAACACCCGCGCCTCGGACGAGGGCATCGGCGCGCCGTTGGCGAAGGCCACGATGCGGGCGTGCTCAAGGAAACGGCCGACGATCGACTTGACGCGGATGTTGTCCGACAGGCCGGCGATGCCCGGCCGCAGGCAGCAGATGCCGCGGATCACCAGGTCGATGGAAACCCCCGCCTGGCTCGCGCCGTAGAGCGCGTCGATGACTTCCGGGTCCACCAGCGAGTTCAGCTTGGCCCAGATCGCCGCCGGCTTGCCCGCCTTGGCGTTGGCGACCTCCACCCCGATCAGGGCCAGCAGGTCGTGCTTCATGGTGATCGGCGAGAACGACAGCTTTTCCAGCGAGTCCGGACGAGCATACCCGGTGATGTAATTGAAGAGCTTGGCCGAATCCCGACCGAGCGCCGGGTCGGTGGTGAACAGCGACAGGTCGGTGTAGATGCGCGCCGTCACCGGGTGGTAGTTGCCCGTGCCGAAGTGGCAGTAGGTGCGCAACTGGTCGCCTTCGCGACGCACCACCATCGAGAGCTTGGCGTGGGTCTTGTACTCCACGAAGCCGAAGACCACGTGCACGCCGGCCCGCTCCAGGTCGCGGGCCCACTTCAGGTTGGCTTCCTCGTCGAAGCGGGCCTTGATCTCCACCAGGGCGGTGACGTTCTTGCCGTTGTCGGCGGCCTCGATCAGCGCGGCGACGATCGGGCTGTCGGAGGAGGTGCGGTAGAGCGTCTGCTTGATGGCCAGGACGTTGGGGTCGCGCGCGGCCTGGCGCAGGAACTGCACCACCACGTCGAAGCTCTCGAACGGGTGGTGGACCAGGATGTCCTTCTCGCGGATCGCGGCGAAGCAGTCGCCGGCGTGGTCGCGGATGCGCTCGGGGAAGCGCGGCTGGAACGGCTTGAACTTCAGGTCGGGCCGGTCGGACGGAATGATCTGCGACAGCTCGTCCAGGCCGAGCAGGCCGTCGATGAGGATCACGTCCTCGGGCTGGGCGTGCAGGTTGCCGACGATGAAGTCGCGCAGCTCCTCGGGCATCGCCGCCTCGATCTCGACGCGCACCACCGAACCCAGCCGCCGCTGCTTGAGGCGGGCCTCGAACTCGCGCACCAGGTCTTCGGCCTCTTCCTCGATTTCCACGTCGCTGTCGCGGATCAGGCGGAAAACGCCCTGCGCCTCCACGTCGCAATCGGGGAACAGGTGGTCGAGGAACAGGGCGACCAGGCCCTCGAGCGAGACGAAGCGCCGGTCGGCTTTGCCGCGGCGGCCGCCCCTGGGCGCCGGCACGTCCCAGAAGCGCGCCACCTGCGCCGGGATCGGCACCAGGGCGTAGAGCAGCTTGGCGTCGGACTTGCGGCGCAGCTTCAGCACCAGCGAGAACGCCAGGTTCGGGATGAACGGGAAGGGGTGGGCCGGGTCGATCGCCAGCGGCGTCAGCACCGGGAACAGGCGGGTCAGGAACGCCTCCTCCAGCATCGAGCGGGAGGTCAGCGGCACGTCCGAGGCCGCCAGCAGATGCAGCCCCTGGCCGGCGAGTTCGATGCAGAGCTGGCGCCAGCGGGTCTGCTGGTCGGCCATCAAGAGGGCGGCCTCGGCGTTGACGCGCTCGAGCTGCTCGGCGGGCGTCAGGCCGTCCTGGCTGAGCACGCGCACGCCTTCGCGCACCTGCGCCTTCAGGCCGGCCACGCGCACCATGTAGAATTCGTCGAGGTTGTTGGCGCAGATGGACAGGAACCGCAGGCGCTCAAGGAGCGGGTGGCGCGGGTTCTTGCTTTCCTCCAGCACCCGGCGATTGAACGCCAGCCACGACAGTTCGCGATTGAAGAACCGGTCCGGCGAGGCCGCCAGTTCGGCGTTCCAGGCCAGCGGCTTGGACTCCTCTTTCGCCGCCAGGGTCTCGATCGGCGCGGGGTTGTTCATCGGCGAAAGCTCCTCGGGCGCGTGTGGCGACCCGTTCTGGCGCCGACAAATGCGGGAAACAAGTCTTCACTCGAAAAGGTCAAGATTCTCCGCATCATCTTCAAGAATCTGTCGTGCAAGCGTTCTTGAAATAGGGCGTTGCTCGTCATCCGCCACTTCGTCGATGCGGCGGACAATCTCGCGCGCATGCGGGATTGATCTCCGCATGCGGCGCAGAAGATAGGGAAAGACGTCCTTGGGCGCGCGAATGCTCCGTTCTCGGAAGAATTTCCGCAACACGCCCTCGAGCACCTGATCGTCAGGCTCCTCGATCTCGACGACGGGCAGCGCGTTGAGGCGCGAGCGCAGGTCGGGCAGGGCGGCGGGCCACGAGGCCGGGGCGCTGCGCGCGGTGAGCAGCAGGCCCGATCCCTCCCGTCCGGCCATGTTGATCAGGTGGAACAGCGCCTCGTCGTCGACGCCCTGGTCGACGTCCTCGATCAGCACGGGGTGGCCGGCCGCGGCGGCCAGGTCCGGCGCCTCGCGGTCCAGCACCACCGCGCCGGCGACCTCGGCCCAGGCGCGCGCCAGATGGGTCTTGCCCACGCCCTCGGGGCCGACCAGCGCCAGGCAGCCCAGATGCCAGTTCGGCCAGGCGTCCAGCCGCGCGACGGCGTGCGCGTTGGAAGGGCCGATGATGAACTCCTCGCGCCGGTACGAGCGCGGACGCCTGAGCCTCAGACGAAGCTGCTGCGCCATGCCCAAAATCCACGCGAGTTCATGATGATTATTATATCAACCCGTCCGCCCGCGGTCGATGTACAGCTTCCACCCGCCTGGGGACGAGCGTGGCCGGCGCGTGTGGAAAGCGGGGAGACGGCGTCGTCTATTCGGCGGCGCGCGGCGGAATCCGGTCGCGGGCGGAATAGAGGCTCCAGCCCTCGGGCCGCAGCAGCTCCAGCGGCGAGAAGCGGATCTTGTAGTCCATCTTCTCGGAGCCGCGCACCCAATAGCCCAGGTAGACGTAGGGCATGGCGGTCAGGCAGGCCTGGACGATGTGGTCCAGGATCACGAAGGAGCCCAGGCTGCGCCGCGTCATCGCCGGATCGTAGAAGCTGTAGACCAGCGACAGGCCGTCGTGCATCAGGTCGACCAGGGCGCAGGCGATCAGGTCGCCGGGGCCGCCGTCCTCGGAGCGCTGGCGGTATTCGATGATGTGCGTGCGCACCGCCGTGTCCTCGACCATGGCCACGTAGTCGGGCCAGGTCATCTCGGCCATGCCGCCGTCGGCGTGGCGGGCGAGGAGATAGCGGCGCAGCAGGTCGAACTGCTCCATGGTCGCCTCGGCCTCGACCAGATGGCGCTCGACGTCCTCGTTGCGCGCCAGCACGCGCCGCTCGGAGCGGGAGAACACGTAGTCCTTCGCCGGGATGCGCGCGGAGATGCAGGCCTGGCAGGCCTCGCAGGCCGGGCGGTAGGCGATGTTCTGGGAGCGGCGGAAGCCCACCTGGGTCAGCGAGTCGTTCACCGAGGCGCCGTCCGACAGCGGCAGGTGCGCGAACACTTTGCGCTCATGCCGATCGGGCAGATACGGACACGGCGAGGGCGCGGTCAGGAAGAACCGGAGCTGTCGCGTCGGGAAGTGTTGCGTCACGGACCTGCGATCGCCCTCAAACCAATACGCCCTAGCCTAATTAGGCGTCATGAGCTCAGCTTGCGCAAGCGCTGTAACGCCACAGGCGTCATAGGCCGTGATCCGGTGGAAGAACGGGCGCCTCGCGCAACAGAACGATGGCGATGCGTCGATTGCCGGGCAGGGTCGGGTCGTCGGGATAGAGCGGCTCGGAGTTGGCCTTGCCGGAGACCTGGTAGATGCGGTCCGGATCGACGCCGGCGGCCTGCAGCACCCGGCGCGAGCTGTCGGCCCGCGCGGCCGAGAGCGGCCAGTCGCCGTCGGCGCGCGCCCCGTTCTGGTCGGTGGAGGTGTGGCCGGAGATGCTGATGCGGTTCGGCAACTGGTTGATCACCTTGGCCACGGCCCGCAGCAGCAGGCGCGCGCGCTGGTTCGGCTGGGCCGAGCCCTCGTCGAACATCGAGCGGCCTTCCTGGTCGACGAGCTGGATGCGCAGCCCCTCGGGGGTCTGGTCGATCAGGATGTTCTTCGACAGCTCCGCCAGCTCGGGCATGTCCTGCATGGCCTGGCGCAGCGACTGGGCGGCCGACTCGAAGGCGGCCTGCTCGCGCTTCTGCAGCGCCTCGCGCAGGGCGTCGGTGCTGGTGTTGTTGAGCGCCGAGGTGGAGGCGTCCTGGGTCTTGCCCTCGCTGGGGTCGGTCACTTCGGGCTGCATCTCCTCGATCACGGACATGGAGCCGGCGGCCTTGGCGCCGTCCTGGCCCAGCGCCGTGCCGCCCAGGATGCCGCCGGAGCCGGAGGTGGTTTCCGAGACGCTGGCCGGGGCGAAATAGTCGGCGATGCCGCGCTTCTGTTCCGGGCTGGTGGTGTTGATCAGCCACATCAGCAGGAAGAAGGCCATCATGGCGGTCACGAAGTCGGCGTAGGCGACCTTCCAGGCGCCGCCATGGTGGCCGTGGCCGCCGCCCTTCTTCACCTTCTTGATGACGATTGGGGCTTCGCTGCTGAGCGCCATGGGTGACTCGGTGTTAAGCGTGTTTCGAGCCGCAAGGTGCGCGCGGCTCGTTAAGATGCGGTTGCGGACAAGGCGGCGGAGGACGGCGTGGATTCGATGAACGAAGGGGCGGGGCGGCCGTGAGCGAGGTGCGTCCGATCCGCCTGCCGCAGGACGCCGACGCCGTCGAGGCGCTGGACGCCAGCGTCGAGACCGACGCGATCCTGGCCGCGATCCCCGGAGAGACGGGTTTCGAGTTCCTGATCATGGGCGATCGGGCGACCAAGCGCTTCGACCTGGAGGGCCTGTTCCTGCGCGATGAGCCGTGGGACAGCGCCTGGGTGGCCATCGAGGACGACGCGATCTGCGGCTTCGCCGCCACCGGCTTCGAGCCCGACAACCGGCGCCTGACGATCGAGCACTTCTACGTGGACGCCCATTCGCGCCGCAAGGGCGTCGGCTGGGAGCTGATGCAGGCGGTCCAGGCCGAGGCCGCGCGCCGCGGCGCCCTGCACATCTGGCTGATGACCGGCAACCGCAACCTGCCGGGCATCGAGGCGATGAAGGCCATGGGGTTCCAGATCACGGGCCTGGACCTGACCGTCTACGACGGCACCGACCAGGAGGGCGAGTTCGCCGTCTTCCTCAGCCGGATGATGGACTGACCGCGATCAGCGCCGGCAGGATCTGCGTCTCAAGCAGCGGCGCCAGCGCCACGGGGTAGGGCGGGGCGAGCGCGATCCAGCGCATCTCGGTGATCTCGGCCGCCGGCGCCGGCGCGCCGGTCGTCAGGGCGTGATGAACGTGGCCGATCACCCGGCGTCCCGGCTCGTTGGCGGCGTCGGCCTCGAACACGCCGAACGAGCGGGCCTGGACCAGCGCCAGCCCGAGTTCCTCGGAAAGCTCGCGCGCCAGGGTGTCGGCGGCCGCTTCGCCGGCTTCGGCCTTGCCGCCGGGCAGCATGAACCGCTCGGTCCCGCGCTTTCGCACCACCAGCAGGCGGCCCTGGTCGTCGCGGATCAGCGCCGTGACGACCTCGACGGGCGTCAAGCGCCCAGCATCCGCGCCGCGCGCGGGGCGAAATAGGTGATCACGCCGGCCGCGCCGGCTCGCTTGAAGGCCGACAGGCTCTCCAGGATCGAGCGTTCCTCATCCAGCCAGCCGTTGCGGGCGGCGGCCATGATCATGGCGTACTCGCCCGACACCTGGAACGCGAAGGTGGGCATGGAGAAGGTCTCGACCACGCGCCGCACGATGTCGAGATAGGGCATGCCCGGCTTGACCATCACCATGTCGGCGCCCTCGGCGATGTCGAGGGCCACCTCGCGCAGGGCCTCCTCGGTGTTGGCCGGGTCCATCTGGTAGGTCTTCTTGTCGCCCGGATTCTCGACGGAGCCGGTGCCCAGCTTGCCCGAGCCGATCGCGTCCCGGTACGGCCCGTAGAAGGCCGAGGCGTACTTGGCCGCATAGGACATGATCATCACGTCCTGCAGGCCCGCGCCCTCCAGCTCGCGCCTGAGGATCCCGCAGCGGCCGTCCATCATGTCGGACGGCGCCAGGATGTCGGCGCCGGCTTGGGCCTGCATCAGCCCCTGGGCCACCAGCCGCTCGATCGTCGCCTCGTTCAGCACCTTGCCGTTCTCGAGCACGCCGTCGTGGCCGTGATCGGTGAAGGGGTCCAGCGCCACGTCGCACATGATCCCGACCTCGGGGGCGGCGTCCTTCATCGCCTTGACCGCCTGGGCGATCAGGCCGTCCGGATCGGCCGCGGCCGTGCCCAAGGCGTCCTTCCTGGCGCCGTCGATGTGCGGGAAGATGGCGATGGCCGGAATGCCCAGGTCACGGGCCTCCACCGCCGCCTTGGCGGCCTCGGCCACCGACAGCCGCTCGATGCCCGGCATCGAGGCCACCGGCACGCGGCCCTCGCCCTCGTGCACCACCATCGACCAGATCAGGTCGGCGGGCGTCAGCACGGTTTCGCGCACGAGGCGGCGGATCCAGTCCGCCTGGCGCAGACGGCGCATGCGCAGGGCGGGGTAAGCGGCGAGGGGGGGCAGGCTCATGGCTGGCCGTGGTGGCCGATCCCCCGCTCCGATGCAAGCCTGATGAAGCCGAAGGCCGGCGCGGCGATCAGCCAGACCGCGCACAGGAAGGTGAGCACCAGCGAGGCCACCACCAGACCGACGATCGCGCCGTCGATCGTCAGTTGCGACAGGTCGATCCGGATCTCGCCCAGAGTGTCCCAGCCGTTGGCCTGGGTGTACTGGAAGAGTTCGGCGACGCCGCTGACCAGGGCGGCCAGGAAGCAGATCCCGGCCGCCAGCGTCAGGGCGAAGGCCACCCAGAAGATGCGGATCTGGAAGTCGTGGTGGCTGCGCAGCTTCGGATCGCACTCGTCGCGCTGGGCGTAGGCGATGATCACGGCGATCAGGGCCGGCACGCCGGCGAAGAAGATCGCGGCGAACAGCAGCCCGTAGTTGACCAGGGCCAGGTTCCTCGCCGTTTCATTGGCGCGTCCGACGCTCGAGTCAGAGGTCATCGCCCCCTCCGCACGGCCCATCCAGGTTGACATGGTGCTTCAGCGCGGACAGTTCCTCAAGCCGCAACGGCGAGTCCGGGAGAAGACGCGCCAACAGCGGGAAACCCATGGACTTCAGCCTGACAGACGACCAACGCGCGATCGAGGACGCCGCCCGGGCCTTCGCCGCCGCCGAGCTGGCGCCGCATTCGGCGCGCTGGGACGAGGAGAAGATCTTTCCGGTCGACGTCCTGCGCCAGGCCGCCGAGCTCGGCTTCGCCGGCATCTACGTGGGCGAGGACGTGGGCGGCTCGGCGCTGGGGCGGCTGGACGCGGCGATCATCTTCGAGGCCTTGTCCTACGGCGACGTGGCCGTGGCCGCCTTCCTGTCGATCCACAACATGGCCTCGTGGATGATCGACCGGTTCGGCTCGGCCGACCTGCGCGCCCGCTACCTGCCGAAACTGACGGCGATGGAGCTGATCGCCAGCTACTGCCTGACCGAGCCCGGCTCGGGGTCGGACGCGGCGGCCCTGCGCACCACGGCGCGGCTGGACGGCGACTCCTATGTGGTCAACGGCTCCAAGGCCTTCATCTCCGGCGCGGGAACCTCCGACGTCTATGTCGTGATGGTGCGCACCGGCGGGGAGGGAGCCAAGGGCGTCTCCACCCTGGTGATCGACAAGGACCTGCCCGGCGTCTCCTTCGGCGCCCAGGAGCGCAAGATGGGCTGGAACGCCCAGCCGACCGCCCAGGTCAACTTCGACAACGTCCGCGTGCCGGTCGCCAACCGCATCGGCGAGGAAGGCGAGGGCTTCCGCTTCGCCATGATGGGACTGGACGGCGGGCGGCTGAACATCGCCGCCTGCTCGCTGGGGGGGGCGGCCTTCGCCCTGGAGACGGCCAGGGCCTACCTGACCGAGCGCAAGCAGTTCGGCCGGCCGCTGGCCGATTTCCAGGCCCTGCAGTTCAAGATCGCCGACATGGCCACCGAGCTGGAGGCCGCGCGCCTGATGGTGCGGCGGGGCGCGGACGCCCTGGACCGGCGCGATCCGGCGGCGACCAAGCTGTGCGCCATGGCCAAGCGCTTCGCCACCGACGCCGGCTTCGAGGTGGCCAATCAGGCCCTGCAGCTCCACGGCGGCTACGGCTATCTGAAGGACTATCCGCTGGAGCGCGTCGTGCGCGACCTTCGCGTCCACCAGATCCTGGAGGGAACCAACGAGATCATGCGCGTCATCATCGCCCGGGAGATGTTCCGTCAATGAGCGAGGCTGAAGTCCTCACCCGCGTCGAGGGCCGCGTCGGGCGCATCACGCTGAACCGCCCAAAGGCGCTGCATGCGTTGAACACGGCCATGTGCCGCCAGATGACCGAGGCGCTGCTGGCCTGGCGGTCCGACCCGGCCGTGGAGCTGGTTCTGCTCGACCACTCGGGCGAGCGCGGCTTCTGCGCCGGCGGCGACATCCGCATGCTGGCCGAGAGCGGCGCGGGCGACGGCCGGCAGGCGCGCGAGTTCTTCTTCGTCGAGTACCGGCTGAACCACCTGTTGTTCGAATATCCCAAGCCGGTGGTGGCGATCATGGACGGGATCACCATGGGCGGCGGCGTGGGGCTGTCCATGCCCGCCCGCTACCGGGTGGCGACCGAGCGCACGGTCTTCGCCATGCCGGAGACGGGCATCGGCCTCTTCCCCGACGTCGGCGGCGGCTGGTTCCTGCCCAGGATGCCGGGCCATGCGGGCCTGTGGCTGGCGCTCACGGGCGCGCGGATCAGGGCGGCCGACTGCGAGCTCCTGGGCGTGGCCACCGACTTCGTCGACAGCGGGCGGGTCGAGGCGCTGAAGGCCGCGATCGTCGCCGATCCGGGCGCGATCGAGACCCTGCTCACCGAGTACGAGGGCGACGCCGGCCGGCCGGCCTTCGCCGAGCACCAGGACCAGGTCGATCACCTGTTCGGCGGCGAAAGCGTCGAGGCGATCCTGGCGGCGCTGAAGGCCGACGGGTCCGACTGGTCCAAGGTCCAGCTCGACGTTCTCGCGACGAAGTCGCCGCAGACGATGAAGGTCGCCTTCCGCCAGCTCAAGCTCGGCGGCCAGGCCAAGACCTTCGCGGAGAACATGCGCATGGAGTACCGCATCGGCGCCCGGGTCGTTCAGCTTCCGGATTTCCTCGAAGGTGTCAGGGCTGTCATTGTCGACAAGGACAACAGTCCTAAATGGAATCCGCCGACCGTGTCCGGGGTCGGCGAGGCGATGCTCGACGCGATCTTCGCGCCTTTGCCTGCGGCCGAGGAGTGGTCGCCTCTGGATTAGCGGATGCGTAGAGCGGGGCGCTGCGGCGCCCGATCTGATCCTGGGAGGAACTCCATGACCAAACGCCTGATGCTCGCGGCCGTCGCCGCCCTGGCCCTGACCGCCGGCGCCGCCGTCTCCGCGCCGGCCGCTGCGGCGGACGAGGTGATCGCCAAGGCCGTCGCCGATCCAGCCCGTCCGGAGGCCGACGTCGCCCGCGACGCCGAGCGCAAGCCCGCCGAGATGATGGCCTTCGCCGAGGTCCATCCGGGCGAGGTGGTGGCCGACTTCCTGCCCGGCGGGGGCTACTTCACCCGCATCTTCTCCAAGGCGGTGGGCGCCGACGGCAAGGTGTTCGCCGTGATCAGCGAGGCCCAGGCCAACGGCGACAAGCCGCCGGCGGTCGCCGGCATCGCCGCCGATCCGGCCTATGGCAACGTGCAGGTGGTCGCCGCCCAGTTCGAGAGCCTGAGCCTGCCGCAGAAGGCCGACCTGATCTGGACCTCGCAGAACTACCACGACCTGCATCTGAGCCGGCTGCATCTGGACGTCGCCAAGGTGAACAAGGCGGTCTTCGATTCGCTGAAGCCGGGCGGCCTCTACGTGGTGCTCGACCACGCCGCCGCGCCGGGCAGCCCGATCACCAGCGCCGACGAGCTGCACCGCATCGATCCGGCCATCGTCAAGAGGGAGGTCGAGGCCGCCGGCTTCGTCTTCGTCGGCGAGGACGACGCCCTGCGCAACCCGGCCGACGAGCACACTCTGAAGGTGTTCGACCCGGTGATCCGCGGCCACACCGATCAGTTCATCTACAAGTTCAAGAAGCCGGAATAACTAGGGAGTTCCCAATGAAGATCGCCTTCATCGGCCTGGGCAACATGGGCGGCGGCATGGCCGCCAACCAGGCCAAGGCCGGCCGCGCGGTGGCCGCGTTCGACCTGTCGTCGGCGGCCCTGGAGAAGGCGAAGGCGGCCGGTTGCGCGCCGGCCGCCTCGGTGGCCGAGGCGGTGGCCGGGGCGGACGCGGTGATCACCATGCTTCCGGCCGGCCCGCACGTGCGCTCGGTCTACGGCGAGCAGGTGCTGGCGCATGCGCCCAAGAGCGCGCTGCTGATCGATTGCTCGACCATCGACGTGGAGAGCGCCCGCGCCGTGGCGGCCCAGGCCAAAGGCGCCGGCTTCCGCTTCGCCGACGCGCCGGTCTCCGGCGGCACGGCGGCGGCCGAGGCCGGGACCCTGGCCTTCATGGTCGGCTGCGACGAGCCCGACTTCGCCGAGGTCGAGGCGGTGATCAAGCCGATGTCGCGGGTGGTGTTCCGCGCCGGCGACCACGGAGCAGGGCAGGCGGCGAAGATCTGCAACAACATGCTGCTCGGCATTTCGATGATCGGGACGTGCGAGGCCATCGCGCTCGCCGAGAAGCTGGGCCTGGACCCGGCGCGGTTCTTCGACATCGCCGCCCAGTCGTCCGGCCAGTGCTGGAGCCTGACCAGCTATTGCCCCTGGCCGGGCCCGGTGCCCGCCGCCCCATCCAACCGCGACTACGCCGGGGGATTCGCCACGGCGATGATGTTGAAGGACCTGAAGCTGGCGCAGGAGGCCGCCGCCAAGTCGGGCGCCGCCGCGCCGATGGGCGCCCAGGCCGAGGGGCTCTA
The DNA here is from genome assembly GCF_041916435.1 of Phenylobacterium sp. Lineage (GTDB taxonomy): Bacteria > Pseudomonadota > Alphaproteobacteria > Caulobacterales > Caulobacteraceae > Phenylobacterium. The sequence continues at coordinate 551,971 of NZ_JAYRZM010000001.1, forward strand.
TGCGCTGTTCGATCGTCTCGGCGGGGGCTCCAAGGACTTTTCCGCGATTCTGCAAATGCTTCGCGGCAACGCGCCGACCTAGCCGAACACCGTCGGCGGGCCCATTTTCTATTGATGCAGATCAAGCGCCCGCGACGCGCCGTCTTGTAGACAAGCCGGCATGGCGGTGCGAAAAGCCGTCACAAGGAAAAGGGGCCCGGCGCGCGCGACCGGAGTTTTTGTTCGATGGATTACAAGGCCGCCTTCCGTGACGCGCTGGACAAGGTCCGCGCTGAAGGACGTTACCGCGTTTTCGCCGATCTGAAGCGTCACCGAGGCGAGTTCCCCCGCGCCACCTGGACCCAGGCCGACGGCTCCCAGAGCGAGGTCGTGGTGTGGTGCTCCAACGACTACCTCGGCCAGGGGCAGAACCCGGTCGTGCTCGACGCCATGCACCAGGCCATCGAGGAAGCCGGCGCCGGTTCGGGCGGCACGCGCAACATCTCCGGCACCACCCGCTATCACGTCGAGCTGGAGCGCGAGCTCGCCGACCTGCATGGCAAGGACGCGGCGCTCCTGTTCACCTCCGGCTACGTCTCCAACGAGGCGTCGCTGTCGACCCTCTACAAGATCCTGCCGGGCCTGATCATCTTCTCCGACGAGTTGAACCACAACTCGATGATCTCCGGCATCCGGGCCGGCGGGCGCGAGCAGCGCCGCGTGTTCCGGCACAACGACCTGGAGCATCTGGAAAGCCTGCTGGCCGCCGCGCCGGCCGACGCGCCCAAGCTGATCGCCTTCGAGAGCGTCTATTCCATGGACGGCGACATCGCCGACATGAAGGGCACGGTGGCGCTGGCCAAGAAGTACGGCGCCATGACCTACCTCGACGAGGTGCACGCCGTCGGCATGTACGGCCCCCGCGGCGCGGGCGTGGCCGAGCGCGACGGGGTGATGGACCAGATCGACATCATCGAAGGCACGCTGGGCAAGGCGTTCGGCGTGATGGGCGGCTACATCGCCGCCGATCCGGTGATCGTCGACGCCATCCGCAGCTACGCCGACGGCTTCATCTTCACCACCTCGCTGCCGCCGGCCCTGGCCGCCGGGGCGGTGGCCTCGATTCGGTGGCTGAAGGAACACAACGAGGTGCGCGTCGCCCACCAGGCCCGCGCCGCGGCGCTGAAGGCGCGGCTGGCCCAGGCCGGCCTGCCGGTGATGCCCTCGGTCAGCCACATCGTGCCGGTGCTCGTGGGCGATCCCGTCCACTGCAAGATGATCTCGGACATCCTGCTCACCGACTACGGGATCTACGTCCAGCCGATCAACTATCCCACCGTGCCGCGCGGCACCGAGCGGCTGCGCTTCACGCCGTCGCCGGCGCACGACGACCGGATGATGGACGATCTGGCCGACGCGCTCGAGCGCCTGTGGGCGCACTGCAACATCAAGCGCGTGGGCGGCTACGCGGCCTAGCTGCGGCGGCGCACGCCCCGGCCCAGGCCGATCTTCTTGGCGAAATCGGAGCGGCGCGCCGCGTAGGCCGGCGCGACCATCGGATAGTCGGGCGCCAGGTTCCAGCGCCGGCGGTATTCCTCCGGGCTCATGTCATAGCGCGAGCGAAGGTAGCGCTTGAGCATCTTCAGGCGCTTCCCGTCCTCCAGGCAGACGATGTAGTCGTGCTGCACCGACTTGCTGATCGGCACGGCGGGGCGGGGGCGTTCTTCCGGCGTGGGGCTGGAGGCGGCGGCGGTCAGGCCCGAGAGCGCCTGATTCACCGAGCGGATCAGGTCCGGCACCGCTTCGGGCGCGACCGCGTTGCGGCTGACGAAGGCGGCCACGATCTCCGAGACCAAGCGGAGTTGATCCGCGCCAGAGGGCCCCTCGGCTTCGGCCTCCACACTCATCTGGTCCCCCATTGTCACTCCAGGGTTCGACTGCCTACGCGCGGGTCGACGGCGCCGCCATGCCGCCCAGCCACAACGTCGGCCACGTCCGATCGTTCCCGTGTTCAGTCGGCGGATTGGATCGCGGCCCGGTTGGGGGTAAAGAGCGCGCCTCAACGCGTTCCATGAATTCGCCTGAAAGGCCCGCCGTGACCGTCCATGCCCCCGCCGCGCCCTCGCTCGACGCCTTCTTCTCCGCCAACGTGGCCGAGACGGATCCGGCCCTGGCCGACGTGCTCGGTCGTGAACTGGCGCGTCAGCAGGACCAGATCGAACTGATCGCCTCCGAGAACATCGTCTCCCGCGCCGTGCTGGAGGCGCAGGGCTCGGTGCTCACCAACAAGTACGCCGAGGGCTATCCGGGCAGGCGCTACTACGGCGGCTGCGAGGTGGTCGACGTGGCCGAGAGCCTGGCCATCGAGCGCGCCAAGCAGCTCTTCGGCTGCGAGTTCGCCAATGTGCAGCCGCACTCCGGCAGCCAGGCCAACCAGGCGGTCTTCATGGCCACCATGCAGCCCGGCGACACCTTCATGGGCATGAACCTGGCCGCCGGCGGCCACCTGACCCACGGCATGGCGCTGAACCAGTCGGGCAAGTGGTTCCGGCCCGTGGCCTATACCGTGCGCACCCAGGATCACCTGATCGACTACGATCAAGCCGCCGAAATCGCGCTCGCCGAAAAGCCCAAGGTGATCATCGCCGGCGGCTCGGCTTACAGCCGTCACATCGACTTCGCCCGCTTCCGCGAGATCGCCGACAGCGTCGACGCCATCCTGATGGCCGACGTGGCGCACTACGCGGGCCTGATCGTGGCCGGCGCCTATCCCAATCCGTTCCCCCACGCCCACGTGGTCACCACCACCACCCACAAGACCCTGCGCGGGCCGCGCGGCGGGATGATCCTGACCAACGACAAGAAGCTGGCCAAGAAGATCGACTCGGCCGTCTTCCCCGGCCTGCAGGGCGGGCCGCTGATGCACGTGATCGCCGCCAAGGCGGTGGCCTTCGGCGAGGCCCTGCGGCCGGAGTTCAAGGTCTACGCGCGCCAGGTCAAGGAGAACGCCCAGGTCCTGGCCGAGGCGCTGGCCGCCGGCGGGCTGAAGATCGTTTCCGGCGGGACCGACAGCCACCTGATGCTGGTGGACCTGACGCCCAAGGAGGTGACCGGCGCGGCGGCCGAGGAAGCCCTGGAGCGGGCCCACATCACCTGCAACAAGAACGGCATCCCCTTCGACCCGCTTCCGCCCATGCAGACCTCGGGCCTGCGCCTGGGCACTCCGGCCGGCACGACCCGCGGCTTCGGGACCGCCGAGTTCAAGCGGATCGGCGAGATGATCGCCGAGGTGGTCGACGGCCTGGCCCAGGGCGGTGACAATTCCGCCGTCGAGGCCAAGGTGCGCGAGGAGGTGTTGGCGCTCACCAAGCGCTTCCCCATCTACAGCAGATAGTAGATGGTAGGCCGTAAGGGGGCTACATCATGCGCTGCCCATTCTGCGGCCACGCCGAAAGCCAGGTGAAGGACAGCCGCCCGTCCGAGGACGGGGCGGCGATCCGTCGTCGTCGTCTGTGCCCCGAATGCGGGGGGCGCTTCACCACCTTCGAGCGGGTGCAGCTTCGCGAGCTGACCATCGTCAAGCGCTCCGGGCGCCGCGCTCCGTTCGACCGCGAGAAGCTGCAGCGTTCGGTGGCCGTGGCCATCCGCAAGCGCGCCATCGAGCCGGAGCGGGTTGAGCGGATGATCTCCTCCATCGTGCGCCAGCTCGAAAGCATGGGCGAGACCGAGCTGCCGTCCTCCGTGGTCGGCGAGATGGTGATGAAGCAGCTCAAGGCCCTCGATGACGTGGCCTATGTCCGCTACGCCTCGGTCTATCGCGACTTCAAGGAAACCAGCGACTTCGCCCGCTTCCTCGGCGAGGAGGGCCTCAGCGAGGGCGCGGAGGATGACGACTGACGCGCCGGCGAGCCGGGCCGCGCACGTCACTCTCAAGCTCGCCACTTCCCTTGACGGCCGCATCGCCACCGCATCCGGCGAAAGCCGGTGGATCACCGGGCCGCAGGCGCGCGAGGCGGTGCATCGGCTGCGCGCCGAGCACGACGCGGTGGTGATCGGCGTGGAGACCGCGCTCGCCGACGATCCCGAACTGACGGTCAGGCTCGAGGGCTACGCCGGCCCGCATCCGGCCCGCGTGGTGCTCGACAGCCGCCAGCGCCTGCCGGCGCACAGCAAGCTGGCCGCCACGGCCAGGGTCACGCCCACCTATGTGGTCAGCTCGGCGCCGCCCCAGCCCGGCCTGGTGGAGAAGGGCGTCCGGGTGCTTGAGGTCCGGCGCATGGACAACCTGGACGCCGTGGTCGCCGCGCTGGCCGAGCAGGGGCAGAAGCGCCTTTTCGTCGAGGGCGGCGGGCGGGTCGCGGCGAGTTTCCTGCGCGCGGGCCTGGTCGAGCGGCTGGAATGGTTCCGCGCGCCGATGGTCATCGGCGGCGAAGGGCGGGCGGCGGTCGCCGATCTCGCCCTGGCGGCCCTGGCCGCCGCGCCCAGGTTCCGCAGGCTTGACGTCCGCAGCGTCGGCGACGACCTGTGGGAACGGTACGAAAGGATCTGAATGTTCACAGGCATCGTCACAGACGTGGGGCGCGTGCGCGCCGTGCGCGACACCAACCGCGACCGCCGTTTCGAGATCGAGACGAGCTTCGATGTCTCCACCATCGACATGGGCGCCTCGATCGCCCACGCTGGCTGCTGCCTGACCGTGGTGGAGAAGGGCGAGGGCTGGTTCGCGGTCGAGGTCTCCGGCGAGACCCTGTCCAAGACCACGCTGGGCGACTGGGACGAGGGGCGGGCGGTGAACCTGGAGCGCTCGGCCCGGGTGGGCGACGAGCTGGGCGGCCACATCGTCTCCGGCCACGTGGACGGGGTGGGCGAGGTGCTGTCGATCGACAGCGAGGGCGGCTCGCACCGCGTGCGCATCCGCGTTCCGCGGCCGCTGCACCGCTACATCGCGCCCAAGGGCTCCATCGCCGTGGAGGGCGTCTCGCTCACGGTCAACGAGGTGGACGACGACGTCTTCGGGGTGAACCTGATCCCGCACACCTGGGAGGTGACCACGCTCGGGGGGCTGAAGCCCGGTTCGCGCGTGAACCTGGAGATCGACATGTTGGCGCGCTATCTCGCCCGCTGGCGAGAAACGGCCTAAAGCGGTGCGGCGATCCGCGCCGGAAGGGACCTGCCGATGCTAGAAGACAAGATCCGCATCCTGATCGTGGAGGCGCGGTTCTATTCGGACCTGGCCGACGAGCTCTTGGCCGGCGCCGCCGAGGCGATCGAGGCCTTCGACGCCGAGTACGACGTGATCAGCGTGCCCGGCGCGCTGGAGATTCCGGCGGCGATCGCCTTCGCCGACGAGGGCGGCCATCGCCCGGCCGGCAAGTTCTATGACGGCTATGTCGCTCTGGGCACGGTGATCCGCGGCGAGACCTATCACTTCGAGGTGGTCTCCAACGAATCCGCCCGCGGGCTGATGGATCTGGCCGTCGCCAGGCGCCTGGCCCTGGGCAACGGCGTGCTGACCGTCGACGACGAAGAGCAGGCCTGGGCCCGCGCCCGGCGCAGCGAGGGCGACAAGGGCGGCGGCGCCGCGCGCGCGGCCCTCGACATGGTGGTGCTGAAGCGCCGCCTGCTGGGCGGCGCGCGATGAGCGTCAAGTCCGCCCGCAGCGTCGCCCGTCTCGCGGCCGTCCAGGCCCTCTACCAGATGGAGGTCTCCAGCGCCGGGGTCGAGGCGGTGATCCGCGAGTTCTCCGAGCATCGCTTCGACCGGGCGCTGGAGGACGAAGGCGATACTCTGGCGACGGCGGACGAGGCGTTCTTCGCCGAGCTGGTGCGCGGCGTGGTGAGCAGCCAGCGCGAAGTCGACGCCGCCGTGGTCAAGCGCCTGGCCAGCGGCTGGCGGCTGGAGCGGCTGGACGCCACGGTTCGGGCGATCCTGCGCGCCGGCGCCTACGAGCTCACCCACCGGGCGGACGTGCCGACCGAGGTGGTGATCAACGAGTACGTCGAACTGGCGAAGTCCTTCTTCGAGGGCCCCGAGCCCGGCTTCGTCAACGCGGCCCTGGACGGCGTGGCCCAGGATGTCCGGGCCTGATCAGCCGCCCGACGAGTTCGGCCAGATCGCGCGGTTGTTCCGCCCGCTCGCCCGCGGCGCGCCGGAGGCCCTGGACCTGTTGGACGACGCGGCGGTCATCCCGCAGCGGCCCGGCTTCGATCTCGTCGTCACCAAGGACGCGGTGGTCGAGGGCGTGCACTTCCCGAAGGGCGAGCGGCCGGAGCTGATCGCGCGCAAGCTGCTGCGGGTGAACCTGTCCGACCTGGCGGCCAAGGCCGCCGAGCCCTGGGGCTATTTCCTGGCCGTGAGCTGGCCGCCCGCCGCCGGCTGGCCGGCGCGCCAGGCGTTCGCCTCGGGGCTGGCGACGGACGGCGAAGCCTATGGCCTGACCCTGCTGGGCGGCGACACGACGTCCACGCCCGGTCCGCTCACGGCGTCGGTCACCATGCTGGGCTGGGTTCCGGCCGGCGCCATGGTGCGGCGCTCCGGCGCGCGGCCCGGCGACAAGCTGATGGTGTCCGGGCCGATCGGCGACGGCTGGCTGGGGCTGCGGGCCGCGCTTGGCGAGCTGGATGACCCGGACGGCTATCTGGCCGGCCGCTATCGCCTGCCCGAGCCGAGGGTGGACCTGCGCCAGGCGCTGCTGGACCACGCCAGCGCCGCGGCCGACGTCTCCGACGGCCTGATCGCCGACGCGGGCCACATCGCCGAGGCCAGCGGTGTGGGGCTGCGCATGGACCTGGACCTCGCGCCGTTGTCGGACGCGGCCCGCGCCTGGCTGGACCGCCAGCCCGACCGCGCCGCCGCGCGCCTGCGGCTCGCCAGCGGCGGCGACGACTACCAGGTGGTTTGCACCGCGCCTGCGGCCGACGCCCACGCCTTGGGCCTGACGGTGATCGGCGAGGTCACCGCCGAACCGGGCCTGGCCGTCGTGGCCGGTGGCGAGCGGATCGACCCCGGCCCGGGCGGATGGCGCCACGCCTGAGGCGCAAGTTTGCGGCAACCATATTCAGGCAGGATCTGCGCATGAACCGTCGCGCCCTGATCCTCGCCGCCGCCTTCGCCCTCAGCGGTTCGGCGGCCCTGGCCTCCGGCAAGCCCAAAGAAAAGCCGGCGCCCGTCGGCCAGTACGTGGAGCTGCTGCCGGTCGCCCTGCCGATCGTCGTCAGCGGCGTCGTGATCAACTACATCTTCGTCTACGTGCGCATCGACTTCGCCTCCAAGGCGGACGCGACCAAGCTGCGCGCGAAGGAGCCCTATTTCCGCGACGCGCTGGTGCGGGCGGCGCACCGAACGCCCTTCAATTCGGCCAAGACCTACGTCGGCATAGACGAGGCCAAGCTGAAGGCCGCCATGATGCGGGACGGCGCGGCGATCGCCGGGCAGGGGATGATCAAGGACGTGGTCGTGCTCTCCCAGTCGCCCAAGCGCACCACGGGCCTGCCCAAGCCGCCCGGCGCATAAGCATCCCCCAAGACGCTCGACATCGCGGCCCGTTGCGCCGGGCTGGCGTATTTGGCAAGGTCGCGCGTCAAATTAGGGGGGCGCTATTCCGGCGTCCCGTTGGGGAAACACGAGCCGGAACGCCGCCGCGTAATTAGAGCGGCTCCGGCTCGATGCGCAGTCGCAAAGGGGCGCTTACAACATGGGTCTTTCCACGCTTACGCTGGTGATTATCGCCGGCCTGCTGGCGGTGGTGTACGGCATCGTACAGTCCGCCTCGCTCCTGCGGGCGTCCGCAGGCAACGAGCGGATGCAGGAGATCGCAGCCGCCATCCAGGAAGGCGCGCAGGCCTACCTGAACAAGCAATACACGACCATCGCCGCCGTCGGCGTCGTGATCCTGGTCGCGGTCTTCTTCCTGATAGGCGCCCACGCGGCGATCGGCTTCGCGATCGGCGCCACCCTGTCGGGCCTGGCGGGCTTCGCCGGGATGCTGATCTCGGTGCGGGCCAACGTGCGCACCGCCCAGGCCGCTTCCGAGGGCCTAGCCAAGGGGCTGTCGCTGGCGTTCCGCTCCGGCGCGGTCACCGGGATGCTGGTCGCCGGCTTCGCGCTGCTTGGCGTGGCCGGCTACTACGCGATCCTCACCGGCCCCCTGGGGCTTGAGAACACCAGCCGCGAGGTGGTGGACTCCATGGTGGCCCTCGGCTTCGGCGCCTCGCTGATCTCCATCTTCGCCCGTCTGGGCGGCGGCATCTTCACCAAGGGCGCCGACGTGGGCGGCGACATGGTGGGCAAGGTCGAGGCCGGCATTCCCGAGGACGATCCGCGCAACGCCGCCACCATCGCCGACAACGTGGGCGACAACGTCGGCGACTGCGCCGGCATGGCCGCCGACCTGTTCGAGACCTACGCGGTGACCACGGTCGCCACCATGGTGCTGGCCGCGATCTTCTTCCGCGGCTCGGACGTGGTTGGGACCATGATGCTGCTGCCGCTGGCGATCTGCGGGATCTGCATCCTGACCTCCATCGTCGGCACCTTCTTCGTGCGCCTGGGCAAGTCCAACAACATCATGGGTGCGCTCTACCAGGGCCTGATCGTCACCGGCGTGCTGTCGGTGGGCGGCATCTGGTGGGTGACCAAGACGCTGGTCGCGGCGCCGGTCACGGTCAACGACCACACCTTCGACGCCACGAGCCTGTTCTACTGCGGCGTCGCGGGCCTGATCGTCACCGCCCTGATCGTGGTGATCACCGAGTACTACACCGGCACCGGCTTCCGCCCGGTGAAGTCGGTGGCCAAGGCCTCGGTCTCCGGTCACGGCACCAACGTGATCCAGGGCCTGGCCATGTCGCTGGAATCCACCGCGCTGCCGGCGCTGGTGATCATCGCCGGCATCATCGTCACCTACAGCCTGGCGGGCCTCTTCGGCATCGCCATCGCCGTCACCTCCATGCTGTCCCTGGCCGGCGTGATCGTGGCGCTGGACGCCTTCGGCCCGGTCACCGACAACGCCGGCGGCATCGCCGAGATGGCCGGTCTTCCCCCGGAAGTCCGGGTCTCCACCGACGCCCTGGACGCGGTGGGCAACACCACCAAGGCCGTGACCAAGGGCTACGCCATCGGCTCGGCCGGCCTGGGCGCCCTGGTGCTCTTCGCCGCCTACACCGAGGACCTGAAGTTCTTCTCGGCCAACGCCGCGCCGGGCTCGTTCTTCGACGGCCTGGGCACGGTGGCCTTCGACCTGTCCAACCCGTACGTGGTGGTGGGCCTTTTGTTCGGCGGCCTTCTGCCGTTCCTGTTCGGCGGCCTGTCGATGACCGCCGTGGGCCGCGCCGCTGAAGCGGTGGTCGCCGAGGTGCGCCGCCAGTTCAAGGAAAACCCCGGCATCATGACCGGCGAGGTCAAGCCCGAGTACGGCCGGGCGGTGAGCATCCTCACCGGCGCGGCTATCCGCGAGATGATCGTGCCGAGCCTGCTGCCGGTGGCCTCGCCCGTGGTGCTGTTCTTCGTGATCAACGCCATCGCCGGCAAGGTGAACGCCTTCGCCTCCCTCGGCGCCATGCTGATGGGCGTGATCGTCACGGGCCTGTTCGTCGCCATCTCGATGACCTCGGGCGGCGGCGCCTGGGACAACGCCAAGAAGCTGATCGAGGAAGGCAACTACGGCGGCAAGGGCTCCGAGGCCCACAAGGCCGCGGTCACCGGCGACACCGTCGGCGACCCCTACAAGGACACCGCCGGCCCGGCGGTGAACCCGATGATCAAGATCACCAACATCGTGGCGCTGCTGCTGCTGGCGGTGCTGGCCCACGGGGCGGTCGCCTAGGCCGCCGCGCCCGTCGCGGAAACGCGAACGCCCCGGAGAGCGATCTCCGGGGCGTTTTTCTTTGCGAAGCCGGCCGGCGCCGCGGCGCCGGACGAAAGGCCGGTCGGCCTAGCGGTTGTCGCCGGGGCGGTTGCCGGGCAGCGTCTCGTCGTCGTCGCGCGGCAGCAGGCCGCCGCGGCCGACGTTGCCGAGGATCTGCTCCAGGATCGTCATCTCGCGGCCGCGGGTCGGCGTCTCGCGGTTGTTGAAGGCCACCACCTTGCCGTCCTTCAGGCCCAGCACGTCGACGTGCGTCACCTGCTCGGTCTCCTTGTCGAAGGTGATGGCCGTCACCTGCCGGTCGGACACCTGCGGGCGGTGGAACGCGATGCGCTCCTTCACCTGGGTGATGTAGAACCAGACGTTCGGGTCGAAGGTCGAGGTGGTCGAGGGCGAGCCCAGGCGGGCGCGCACGCTGGACTTGGTGTCGGCGCCCACCTTCACGTCGGTGGGGCTGGCCTCAATCGCCTGGAAGCCGGAATAGCTGGTGATCGGGGCGCACGCGCTGACGGCGAGAAGGCTCGCGGTCAGGGCGGCGTAGGCGGCGCGACGAAGCATGGATGTTCCGAACCGGTTCGAACTAGCAGGCTTTGACCTATCGCCCGCCGGCCCTTAGTTCAATGGCGAGCGTTGACGCGGGCGCTGGGCCAAGTGGGCCTGCCGCTTGCGTCTAGCCGCGTTGCTGGGCGAAATCGAGGCCGAGATGATACTGGATCGACTGTTCCGCCCGCGGGGGCCCCAGGCCGCCGCCAAGCGCCTTTACGCCGCCGTGGTCGCCCAGGCGCGCACGCCCGGCCTCTATGTCGAGCTGGGCGCGCCCGACACGGTGGAGGGGCGATTCGAGCTCTACACCCTGCACGTCATGCTGCTGCTGGATCGCCTGCGCGGGCAGGGGCAGGCCGCGGCCGAGGCCTCCCAGGCCCTGTTCGACGCCTATGTCCAGGCGCTGGACGACGCCCTGCGCGAGATGGGCGTGGGCGACCTGTCGGTGGGCAAGAAGATGCGCAAGCTCGGCGAAGCCTTCTACGGCCGGGCCAAGTCCTATGAGGCCGCCTTCGCCGAGTTGCCGCAGACCGCGGCGCTGATCGCGCTCCTGGAGCGCACGGTCTATGCGGAGGCCGACATGGCCCAGGCGCCGCGGCTGGCCGACTATGTGCTCGCCCAGCGCGCCGGCCTCGCCGACCAGGAGTTGGGGCGGGTGATGTCCGGCGAGGTCGCGTGGGCGGTGCTGTGACCGATCTGCCGTGGGGCCGGCCGGTGGCCCTGCGCGAGCTGGCGCGCGGTCCGCTGCGCCTTCGCCTGGAGCCGGACGCCGCGACCCGCGCGTCCATCGCCCGGGAGCTGAGGCTGGAAAGCCTGCCCGCCTTGGTCGCCGAGGTGGAGGTTCGCCCCTGGCTTGACGGCGCGGAGATCGCCGGGCGGTTCGACGGGCGCGTGGAGCAGATCTGCGGCGTCAGCCTGGAGCCCTTCGAGCAGCCGATTTCCGGGACCTTCGACGTCAAGGCGCTGCCGCCGGGCAGCCCCAACGCTGTCGAGGAGGCCGAGCCGGGCGGCGAACTGACCCTGGACCTGGACGCCCCGGATCCGCCGGACCGCCTGGAGGGCGAGGAGCTCGACGTCACCGGCTATGTGCTTGAACATCTGGCCCTTGAGATCGATCCGTTCCCGAGAAAACCGGGCGCGACCTTCGACTATTCGCCGCCGCCGGACGAGGAATCGCCGTTCGCGGTGCTCAAGCAGTTGAAGAACAAGGAGGACTGACCCGCAGGTCGCAAGGCGGGCCGCTCTCGCGGCTGTGCTTTGCATTGCCGGAGGTGGACTGTATCGTCCGCGACTCTGACGGCGGAGGTCTTGAGTTTGGGGGGCTTATTGAGCGACGCCGCGAACAGATCCCTGGTGATTTCCGTTGATGCGATGGGCGGCGACCACGGCCCGCCCGTGGTGATCCCCGCCCTGGCGCTGGCCGCCAAGCGCGCGCCCGACGGCGTTCGCTTCCTGGCGCACGGCGACGAAGCCAGGCTCGCGCCGGAGATCGCGCGCCGGCCCGAACTGAAGGGCCGCGTGGAGATCCGCCACACCGACACCATCGTGGCGATGGACGAGAAGCCCGCTCAGGCCCTGCGCCGCTCCAAGGGCACCAGCATGTGGAACGCCGTGGAGTGCGTGAAGACCGGCGAGGCCGACGCGGCCGTTTCGGCCGGCAACACCGGCGCGCTGATGGCCATCTCCAAGCTGCAGCTTCGCATGAGCGTGGACATCGAGCGCCCGCCGCTGGTGGCCTCCTGGCCCACCGCCAACGGCGGCGTCTCCACCGTGCTGGATGTGGGCGCCAACGTCGATTGCGACGCCGAGCGGCTGGTGGAGTTCGCCATCCTGGGCGAGGCCTTCCACCGGGCGGCCCATGGGGTGGCCCGGCCGACGGTGGGGCTGCTCAACGTCGGCTCCGAGGACATGAAGGGCCACGAGGAAGTGCGCCAGGCCCACCGCATCCTGCGCGAGGGCCGCTTCGACATCGCCTACCACGGCTTCGTCGAGGGCGACGACCTGACCAAGGGCGTGGTCGACGTGGTGGTCACCGACGGCTTCACCGGCAACGTCGCGCTGAAGACCGCCGAGGGCGTGGCCCGTTTCATCACCGGCGAGCTGCGCGCGGCGCTTACGTCCTCGCCCCTGGCCACGCTCGGGGCGCTGCTGGCCCGCGGCGCATTGCGCGCGTTCCGGGCGAAGATGAACCCCGATCCGGCCGCGCCGCTTTTGGGCCTCAATGGCGTGGTGGTGAAGAGCCACGGCGGCGCGACCGATCAGGATTTCGCCGCCGCGATCCGCGTGGCCTGCACCCTGGCGAGAAGCGACTACGCAGCCGAGATCGAACGCAATATGAGGAAGCTGGTCGCCGCGGTGGGCGAGTCGTGTCCGCCGGCCGCCGATGGAGCCGGATGAATTGAGCCAAATCTTGCGTAGCGTCATCACCGGGGTGGGCGGCCACCTCCCGGCGAACGTGGTCACCAACGATGATCTGGCCAAGATCGTCGACACCAGCGACGAGTGGATCGTCGAGCGCACGGGCATCCGCAAGCGCTACAAGGCCGCCGACGACGAGCCGGTGTCCGACCTCGCCGTGGCCGCGGCGGAGAAGGCGCTGACGGCCGCCGGCCGCACCGCGGCCGACATCGACCTGATCATCGTCGCCACCACCACGGCCGACCTGACCTTCCCGGCCACCGCCGCGATCGTCCAGCGCAAGCTCGGCGCGCCGGTGGGCGTGGCCTTCGACGTGCAGGCGGTGTGCTCGGGCTTCGTCTATGCGCTGTCGGTGGCCGACGGCTTCGTCGCCCGCGGCCGGTCCAAGTGCGCCCTGGTGATCGGCGCGGAGACCATGACCCGGCTGATGGACTGGACCGACCGGGGCACCTGCGTGCTGTTCGGCGACGGCGCCGGCGCGGTGGTGCTGGAGCCCATGGAGGGGCAGGGCACGACCGCCGATCGCGGCCTTCTGGGCTTCGCCCTGCGCGCGGACGGGACCAAGCAGGACCTGCTCTACGTGGACGGCGGGGTCTCCACCAACGGCCGGATCGGCCACCTGCGGATGCAGGGCAACCAGGTGTTCCGCCACGCCGTGGTCAACATCTCCGAGGCCGTGCGGGCCGCCGCCGAGGACGCCGGCGTGGAGGTGGTCAGCGTGGACTGGTTCATCCCGCACCAGGCCAACCAGCGGATCCTGGAAGGCGTCGCGCGGCGGCTGGGAATCGACGAATCGAAGGTCATCTCGACGGTGGCCGAACACGCCAACACCTCGGCGGCCTCGATACCGCTGGCGCTGGCGCAGGGAATTTCCGACGGTCGTGTCAAACCAGGACAACTTCTGCTGTTGGAGGCGATGGGCGGCGGGCTCACCTGGGGCGCATGCGTGCTCCGGCTTTGAGCTGTCGCCGAAATTCGACGCAGAAGGTTTTGACCTGACGCGATAATCGCGTCATGACGGTTTGCCGACAAAATCCGGGGCAGGGGGATGATGAAAGGCGCTACCGTGACACGGGCTGACCTATGTGAGGCGGTCCACGAGGAAGTTGGTCTGACACGCCAGGATTGTGCAGAGCTGGTGGAGCGGACTTTGGAATTGATGGCCATGGCGTTGGAGAACGGCGAGCAGGTGAAGCTGTCCGGGTTCGGCGTCTTCCAGGTGCGCGCCAAGCGCGCGCGCATGGGCCGCAATCCGAAGACCGGCGAACCGGCGGCCATCGAGCCGAGGCGTGTGATCGGCTTTAGGGCTTCTCAGGTGATGAAGGCGCGCGTCGACGACGCGTTGTCCAAGGAGGACTAGGCCGTGGCGAAGGGCCCGGACGCCTTTCGCACGATCTCGGAAGCGGCCGACGAACTGGACGTGCCGCAGCACGTGCTGCGCTTCTGGGAGACCAAGTTCTCTTTCATCCGGCCGATGAAGCGCGCCGGCGGGCGGCGATTCTACCGCCCGCAGGACATCGCCGTGCTGCGCGGCGTGCGCCGGCTGCTGCACGACGAAGGCTACACCATCAAAGGCGTGCAGAAGCTGCACCGCGAGCATGGCCTGCGCCGGCTGGTCGCCGCGGGGGCCGTGGCTGCGTCCGCCGGCGATGCGGCCTCTGCCGAGCTGGTCGAGGTCACCGCCGCCGAGCTGGACGACGTCGGCCTGCGCCGGCTCGCCCTGGCGCTTCGCGACCTGGAGGCCGCCAAGCACCGGCTGGACGGGGCGCTGAACGGCCGCTGATCGGGCCGCCGCCGTCGCCCGGCTTTTTGCGATTGCCCCTCCTGAGGGCGCCGCCTATAAGGCGCGCCTTGCCGATGTCGGAGCGTAGCGCAGCCTGGTAGCGCACTTGACTGGGGGTCAAGGGGTCGTGGGTTCGAATCCCGCCGCTCCGACCATCGGCGGGCTCAGCGTCCCCGGTTCATCCACTTCACGAGCGGGATCATCGGGACGAACCAGCAGGTCCCCACCAGCACGAAATAGACGAGCTTCAGCACCGGCTGCTCGGGAACCTTGTCGGCCAGGGTGATCGCGGCCGCCACGTAGAAGAACAGGAACGCCAGGATCGCGACCATGCCGATCAGCTTGCGGACGCGCGCGCTCAAGTTCCTGCTCCACACCAGCCCCCGAAAGCGGGGGAAGGGGGCTCTATAGGCGCTTGGCCCGCGCGCGTCACCGTCGCTTGAGCGCGCCCAGGATCACCAGAAGCAGGATCGCCCCGAGGGTGGAGACCACCAGGCTGCCGACGAAGCCGGCGAAGTGGATGCCCGCCAGTCCGGCGACGAAGCCGCCCAGCAAAGCGCCCAAGAGACCCACGCCCAGATTCGTCCAAAGGCCGTGGTTGCGTTTCATCACCTTCTCGGCGATCCACCCGGCCAACAGGCCGATGATGATCGCGCCCAGGATTCCGACTCCGCTCATCGTGATTGCTCCTCCTCTCACGATCTTGATGGGGAATGCGGCCAAGCTTGGTTGGTTCCTGGGCGCGGCGCATGGACGCGAGGGCCGTATTGAGCTAGCCCGACGCCCAACTTAGGCCCTGAAAACGCGCAAATGCGGGCGTTATGACTTCATTCCTACGTTCCGACCGGTCACGTCCGGTCGCGATCTGGCTGTTCGCCGTCGCCGTCCTGGTGCTGGCCATGGTGATGGTGGGCGGCGCGACGCGGCTCACCGACTCCGGCCTGTCGATCACCCAGTGGAAGCCGGTGACCGGCGTCGTGCCGCCGATGTCGCAGGCCGACTGGACCGCCGAGTTCGTCCGCTACAAGCAGATTCCGCAGTACAAGCTCCTGAACCCGGACATGAGCCTGGCCCAGTTCAAGACCATCTACTGGTGGGAGTGGTCGCACCGGCTGCTCGGCCGGCTGGTCGGCCTGGTCTTCGCCGTTCCGTTCGTCTTCTTCCTGATCCGCGGCGAGATTCCGAGGCGGCTGATCCTGCGCTGCGTGGGCCTGTTCGCGCTCGGCGGGCTGCAGGGCCTGGTCGGCTGGTGGATGGTGGCCAGCGGGCTGGAGCATCGGGTCTCGGTGGCGCCGGAGCGTCTGATGACCCATCTGGGCCTGGCCTTCATCCTGCTGGCGGCCCTGGTCTGGACCGGCCTCGACGCCTGGTCGGGCCAGGCGCGGCAGACCCTGCCGAGCCCGTGGACGCGCCGCTCGGCCGCCTTCATCGGCCTCATCTATCTGCAGATCCTGCTGGGCGCGCTGGTGGCCGGCAATCACGCAGGCCTGGTCTATCGGGACTGGCCGCTGATGAACGGCGCCATTTTCCCGCGCGACTACCTGGGCGACGGCCTTTGGCAGACCATCGCGCACAGCCAGGCGGCCGTGCAACTGCACCACCGTGTGACGGCGTATCTGCTGACGGCGGCGGCGATCGCCCTGATCGTCGGCGCCAGGCGCTCGCGCTACCTGGCGCCGGAGGTGAAGGGCCTGGCGACGGTGGCCGGTTCGGCCGTGCTGTTCCAGGCGGCCTTGGGGATCATCACCTTGATGACCGGCGTGCCGCTGTGGCTCGGCATGCTGCACCAGGCGACCGCGGCGATCGTTCTGAGCCTGGCGGTGGCCTTCGCCTGGCGGGTGCGGCGGGTCTGACGAGGTTGGTGCGGTATTATAGTACCGCGCTCGCCAATCCCTTATCCCGTAAGGGTTTCCGCCGGGGTGCGCGCAAATCCTGTTGACAGGGCCGCGCGCGCGCCGTAACAGCCGCGCCTCACGCCGGATCGCGGGAATTCGCCCGTTCTCCGCTCAAGTTTACGGACCCGTTCCCATGATGAAGACCACGGCTTCGCTGAAGCCCGCCGAGGTCGAGAAGAAGTGGATCGTGATCGATGCGCAGGACGCCGTTGTCGGCCGTCTGGCTTCGTTCATCGCCATGCGTCTTCGCGGCAAGCACCGGCCCGACTACACCCCGCACGTGGACTGCGGCGACTACGTCGTCGTCGTCAACGCCGACAAGGTGAAGTTCACCGGCAAGAAGCTGCAGGACAAGACCTACTACTGGCACACCGGCTATCCGGGCGGCATCAAGGAACGCACCGCGGACAAGATCCTCGGCGGCAAGTTCCCCGAGCGCATCCTGGAAAAGGCCGTCGAACGCATGCTGCCCAAGGAAAGCCCCTTGGCCCGCAAGCAGATGACGCACCTGCGCATCTACGCCAGCGCCGAGCACCCGCACGAAGCGCAGAACCCCGAAGTCATCGCGTTCGCCGACCTGAACGCCAAGAACGTGCGGAGCCTCTAAGGCATGTCTGAAGCTCAAGGTTTCGAGGCCCTGCAAAGCCTCTCCTCGGCCCCGGAAGCCGCTCCGGCCGAGCCCAAGATCGACAAGTACGGCCGCGCCTACGCCACCGGCAAGCGCAAGAACGCCGTGGCCCGCGTGTGGATCAAGCCCGGCAAGGGCCAGATCACCATCAACGGCCGCGACCAGGAGGTCTACTTCGCTCGCCCGGTGCTGCGCATGATGATCGCCCAGCCCCTGCAGGTGACCGACCGCCTCGGCCAGTTCGACGTGATCGTCTCGGTGGAAGGCTCGGGCCTCTCCGGCCAGGCCGGCGCCATCCGTCACGGCCTGTCCAAGGCCCTGACCTACTACGAGCCGGGCCTGCGCCCGGTGCTGAAGCCGCACGGCTTCCTGACCCGCGACAGCCGCGTCGTGGAGCGGAAGAAGTACGGCAAGGCCAAGGCCCGACGCAGCTTCCAGTTCTCGAAGCGCTAGGATCGCGCGCGAAACATCGCGTGTTTGCGAAGGGCGCTTCGAGAGATCGAGGCGCCCTTTTTCCATGTCCGATCGGCTGGAGAGTTTGAAAGATGCGGACGGTATTCATCGACGGCGAGGCGGGCACCACGGGGCTGCAGATCCGCCAGCGGCTGGCGGGCCGCAAGGACCTGGAAGTCCTGTCCATCGACCCGGACAAGCGCAAGGACGCGGCGGCCCGCGCCGAGCTCCTGAACGCCGCCGACGCGGTGGTGCTGTGCCTGCCGGACGACGCGGCGCGCGAAGCCGTGTCGATGATCACCTCCAGCGCCGTGCGCGTGGTCGACGCCTCCACCGCCCACCGGGTCGCCGAGGGCTGGACCTACGGCTTCGCCGAGATGGACAAGGCCCAGCGCGCGGCCATCGCCGGCTCGACGCGGGTGTCCAATCCCGGCTGCTATCCCACGGGCTTCATCGCGCTCACCCGGCCGCTGACGGCCGCGGGGATGATCCCGGCCGACTGGCCGATCACGGTCAACGCCGTGTCCGGCTACTCCGGCGGCGGCAAGGGGATGATCGCCGAGTTCGAGGACGAGACGGCGGCCGACTACACCACCGCGCCCTATCGCATCTACGCCATGCCCCTGGCGCACAAGCACGTGCCGGAGATGGCCAAGTTCGGCGGCTTCACCCACCGGCCGCTGTTCGCGCCGGCCGTCGGCCGCTACGCCCAGGGCATGATCGTCGAGGTCCCGCTGCAGCTCTGGGCCCTGCCGGGCAAGCCGGGCCTGGCCGATGTGCACGCGGCGATCGCCGCGGCCTATGCGGGCGAGCCGTTCGTCGAGGTCGCCTCGCTGGAGGAGGCCGCCGCGGTCAAGACCCTGGATCCGGAGGGCCTGAACGGCACCAACCGCATGAAGCTCTACGTCTTCGGCAGCGTCGCCGAGGGTCAGGCGCGGCTGGTGGCCCTGCTGGACAACCTGGGCAAGGGCGCGTCCGGGGCGGCGGTGCAGAACCTCAACCTCATGCTGGGCCTCGACGAGGCCTCCGGGCTGTGATCCAGCGCCGCGCCCGGGCCGACGACGCCGAGGCCCTGGCGCGGCTGCACCGGCTGACGGTGCGCGCGAGCCTGCCGTTCCTGCCCGAGCTGCACACGCCCGAGGACGATCTGTGGTTCTTCGGCCATGAGCTGCTGCCCAAGCGCGAGGTCTGGCTTGCCGAGACCGAGGCGGCGGTCGTCGGCTACATCGCCTTCCGCCCCGGCTGGATCGACCACCTGTTCGTCCACCCCGAGCAGCAGGGCCGCGGGATCGGACCCCAGCTCCTGCGCCTGGCGCTGACCGAGGGCTCGGAGGTGCGGCTCTGGACCTTCCAGAAGAACCATCGCGCGCGGGCGTTCTACGAGGCGCGCGGTTTTGCGCTGGAAAAGCTCACCGACGGCGCCGGCAACGAGGAGCAGGAGCCCGACGCGCTCTACGTCTGGCGCGGCTGAAACGCGGATTTTGCGCTCGCCGCTGTAACCGAACGAGCGCCCGGGCCGTATTGGTAGGCATGACCCCCGCCCAAGCCCTCATCGACCGCCGCCGCTTCCTGATGGGATCGGCCTTTCTCGTGGCCGCCGCGCCTGGACTCGCCAGCGCCGCGTCCGATCCCTACGCCGGCGACAAGTGGCGCCAGCTCGCCGACGCCGATTGGAAGCAGCGCCTGCCTGAAGCCAGCTACGAGGTGCTGCGGCGCGAGGCGACCGAAAGACCCTTCACCAGCCCGCTGCTGAAGGAGCATCGCAAGGGGACCTTCGTCTGCGCCGGCTGCGGCCTGGCGCTCTTCAAATCGGACTGGAAGTACGACAGCGGCACCGGCTGGCCGAGCTTCTACACCGAGATCAAGGGCGCGCTCGGCAAGAAGAACGACTTCAAGATCGGCTACCTGCGCACCGAGTACCACTGCGCCCGCTGCCTGGGGCACCAGGGCCACGTCTTCAACGACGGCCCCAGGCCCACGGGCCTGCGCTACTGCAACAACGGCGTGGCGCTGAAGTTCGTCGAGGCGTGACGGCGCGCGCCTACGACTTCACCTTCACGTAGCTGCCCGGCGCCTCCTCGATCGGGTTGAACTTGCCGTGCGCCGGATCGCGCGCCGGGACCATCGGGCCGGAGCGGGACTTCAGCCATTCGGCCCAGTGCGGCCACCAGGAGCCGGGATGCTCGACCGCGCCGGCCTGCCACTCCTCCAGGGTAGGCGGCAGCTCCGGGTTGGTCCAGTGCTGGTACTTCTTGGCCGCCGGGGCGTTGATCACTCCGGCGATGTGCCCGGAGCCCGACATGGTGAAGGTGGTCGGCCCGCCGAACAGCCGCGCGCCCTTGTAGACCGAGCGGGCCGGCGCGATGTGGTCCTCTCGGGACGACTGCACGTAGACCGGCGTCTTGACCTTGGAGAGGTCCAGCTTGATCCCGCCCAGCTCCAGCTCGCCCTTGGCCAGGGCGTTGTCGCCGTAGAAGCGGCGCAGATAGAACATGTGCAGCGTCTTGGGCATGCGCGTCTGGTCGGAGTTCCAGAAGAGCAGGTCGAACGGCTTGGGCTCCTTGCCCATCAGGTAGTTGGACACGAAGAACGACCAGATCAGATCGTTGGAGCGCAGCACGTTGAAGGTGTCGGCCATGGCCTGGCCCGACAGCACCCCGCCGCCGGCGTCCATCTGCTGCTCCAGCGTCTTCAGCCAGTTGTCGTCGGTGAACAGCAACAGGTCGCCGGCCTCGGTGAAGTCCTGCTGGGCGGCGAAGAAGGTGGCCGAGCCGATGCGCTTGTCGTCGATGGCGGCCATGTGGGCCAGGGTCGCCGAGAGCAGGGTGCCGCCGATGCAGTAGCCGACGGTGTTCACCGTCTCCACGTCGCACTGCTTCATCACCGCCGAGGTCGCCGCGTAGATGCCCTCGACCATGTAGTCCTCGAAGGTCTTGGTCGCGAGCGAGGCGTCGGGGTTCACCCAGGAGACGACGAACACCGTGATCCCCTGGCCGGTCAGCCATCGGATCATCGAGTTCTCCGGGCGCAGGTCCAGGATGTAGAACTTGTTGATCCAGGGCGGGAAGATCACCAGCGGGATCTGGTGCACCTGTTCGGTCGTCGGATCGAACTGCAGCAGCTGGATGATGTCGTTCTGGAAGATCACCTTGCCCGGCGCGGTCGCGACGTTCTCGCCGATCTTGAACATCTCGTAGTCGGTCTGGCTGATCGCCAACTGGCCGCCGCCGCGCTCCAGGTCGCCGGCGAAGTTCTCCATGCCGCGCACCAGGCTCTCGCCGTGGCTGTTCATCACCTCCTTCAGGGCCGCCGGGTTGGAGACCAGGAAGTTGGAGGGCGAGAAGGCGTCGGTCAGCATCTTCATGAAGAACTCGACGCGCCGCTTGGCCATCGGCTCGATCTCGTCAACCTCCGAGATCAGCGTGTTCAGCCAGTCGGAGGTGAGCAGGTACGACTGCTTGATGGTGTCGAAGATTGGGTTCTCGGCCCACTGCGGGTCATTGAAGCGCTTGTCGCCCTTGGCCGGCGCGGCCACCGGCGCGCTGACCTCGCCGTCCATGGCGCGCTTGGCCGCCGACTGCCACAGGGCCATGTAGCGGGTGAACAGGTCGGCCTGGGCGCGCATCAGCCGGTCGGGCTGCGCCGCCAGGCGTCCCATCACCTGGTTAAACGCCGGCGCCACGTTGAACGGATCGGGCGACAGGGCCGAGGGCCGGTCGGCCTGGCGCAGGGCCGCCTCGGCGATCGCGCCCTGGGCGGTGAGGGCGGCCCGCGCCAGGTTCGCCGAGAGCTTCTCGATCATCTCCCGCTGCTGCGGCGTGAACGGCCCGGACGAGGAGGAGGCCGGCTCGGGCGCGGGCTCGGGCCGGGGCGGCGGCGCGGTTTGCGCCGCGGGGCCGGGCGCGGTCTCGACTTTGACCTCGACCTTCGGCTTGGTGGACGCCTTCGCCTCGCTCTTGGCCTTCGGCGCGGCCTTGGCCTTGCCGGGCTTCTTGGCGGCCTTCGGCTTGCCGGACGACGCCTTCGTCGGCCGCGACGGCTCTGCACTCATGTGGCCCTTCCTCCCAAGCCGGAACGCACGCTCTTTCGTTGAATGCGATCATCGCATAAGAGCAGCCCTAATGAACGCTCGGCGAGACCGATTTGTGAAGCCGTCACGGCGCGTTGCGGCGCCGATCGCGGCGCTGCGCGTCGGCCTGTGCCTGGGCGCGGCGATGCTGGCGGCCGGTTGCGCGGGCGCATCGGCCAACCCGTTCGCCGCCAAGCCGCTGGATCCGAACTCGCCGATCGCGCCGGAAGCGGCCAAGGCGGCGGCCGCCCGCGGGGCCTTTCCGAAGTTCTCCGACATTCCGAAGAAGCCCACGGACGACCGCTCGCCGAAGGCGTGGGGCCAGGCCGCCGCCAAGGTCGAGGCCGCGCGCGACAAGCTGGTGCGCGAGACCGCGCCGGACACCTGGAGCCTGGGCGGCACGGCCGCCTTCGCCGGCCAGGCCGCCAACACGGCCAACGCCGACACCGCTCCCAACGCCAACTCCGACGCCGAGGCTTTCGCCCGAGCCGCCCGCGAGCGAGCTACACCGCCTCCGTCGCCGAGATAACGGCCCGCGGAGGCGCAAAACCCACCGAACCTGCTTGGCGGACTCCCGGTCGGAGTCTATCCATGCGCGACTTCAGCTCCCACTCGCCGCCGGCCTGGCGGCCAGAGCTCAACATGACCCCCGAATTCCACCGCATCCGACGCCTTCCCCCCTACGTCCTCGAGGAGGTGAACCGCATCAAGGCGCGCTTGCGCGCCGACGGCGTCGACATCATCGACTTCGGCATGGGCAACCCGGACATGCCGACGCCCAAGCACATCGTCGACAAGCTGATCGAGACCGCCCGCGATCCGAAGGCCGGCCGCTATTCGGCCTCCAAGGGCATCATCGGCCTGCGCCGCGCCATGGCCGGCTACTATGACCGCCGCTTCGGCGTGAAGCTCAATCCGGACACCGAGGTGATCGCCACCCTGGGCTCGAAGGAGGGCTTCGCCAACCTCGCCCAGGCGCTGACAGCGCCGGGCGACGTGATCATCTGCCCGAACCCGGCCTATCCGATCCACGCCTACGGCTTCATCATGGCCGGCGGGGTGATCCGCCACGTGCCGGCGCTGTCGCCGGAGGACTATCTGTCGGGCATCAGCCGGGCGGTGAAGCACTCCGCGCCGCCGCCCAGCGTGCTCATCGTCAGCTATCCGTCCAATCCGACGGCGCAGTGCGTCGACCTGGACTTCTACCGCGAGGTCATCTCGCTGGCGCGCAAGCACGAGATGCTGGTGATCTCCGACATCGCCTATTCGGAGATCTACTTCGACGACAATCCGCCGCCCTCGATCCTGCAGGTCGAAGGGGCCAAGGACATCGCCGTGGAGGTCAACTCGCTGTCGAAGACCTACGCCATGGCCGGCTGGCGCGTGGGCATGGTCGTGGGCAACGAGCGCATGTGCAACGCCCTGGCGCGGGTGAAGTCCTACCTCGACTACGGCGCCTACACGCCGATCCAGGTGGCCGCCGCCACGGCCCTCAACGGCCCGCAGGATTGCGTCGCCGAGATCCGCGGCATCTACAAGGCCCGGCGCGACACTTTGGTCGGCGCCATGGCCCGCGCCGGCTGGGAGATCCCGTCGCCGGCCGCGTCGATGTTCGCCTGGGCGCCTGTGCCCGAACAGTTCAAGGAGGCCGGCTCCATGCTCTTCGCCAAGCTCCTGGTGGAAGAGGCCGGGGTGGCCGTCGCGCCGGGCGTTGGCTTCGGCGAATACGGGGAGGGCTATGTGCGCGTGGGTCTGGTCGAGAACGAGCACCGCATCCGGCAGGCGGCGCGCAACGTGAAGAAGTTCCTGGCCAACGCCGAGGAGATCCTGGGCCGCGCCCACAACACCATGGCCGCCCAATGAGCGGGACCTTCTGGCGCATCGGCGTCGCCGGCCTGGGCACCGTCGGCGGCGGCTTGCTCAACTTCCTGGCCGACAGTCCCGAGTTCGCCCCCGCCGGCGGGCGGGCCGCCGTGACCGGCGTATCGGCGCGCTCACGCTCGCGGCCGAGGCCCTTCGACATCTCCAACCTGCCGTGGTTCGACGATCCGGTGGCCCTGGCCCTGTCGGACGACAACGACATCTTCGTCGAGTTGATCGGCGGCTCCGACGGCCCGGCCAAGGCCGCGGTGGAGGCGGCCCTGAAGGCGGGCAAGCCCGTGGTCACCGCCAACAAGGCCCTGATCGCCGAGCACGGCGCCGAACTGGCGCGCCTGGCCGAGGAAACCGGCGCGCCGCTGCTCTTCGAGGCGGCGGTGATGGGCGGCACCCCGGCGGTGAAGATGCTGCGCGAGGCCATGGTGGGCGACACCGTCCGCTCGGTGGCGGGCATCCTCAACGGCACCTGCAACTACATCCTGACGGAGATGGAGGCCGGCGAGCGGGCCTTCGCCGACGTGCTGGCCGAGGCCCAGCGCCTGGGCTACGCCGAGGCCGAGCCGACGATGGACGTCGGCGGCTTCGACGCGGCGCACAAGATCTCCATCCTGGCCGCGCTCGCCTTCGGCTGCGCGCCCACCTACGCCGCCGCCGAGATCGAGGGGATCGACCAGATCGAGCTCCTGGACATCAAGCTGGCCAAGGACCTGGGCTACCGCATCAAGCTGGTGGCCTCGGCCGACTGGTCGCCGGACGGGGTTTCGGTGCGCGTGCATCCCTCGCTCGCGCCGCTCAGCCATCCGCTGGCCCAGGCGGGCGGGGCGCTGAACGCGCTGTTCATCGAGGGCGAGCGGATCGGCCGCATCTTCATCCAGGGGCCCGGCGCGGGCTCCGGGCCGACGGCCGCGGCGGTCGCCGCCGACATCGCCGACGTGATGACCAGGGCCGTGCGCCCGGTGTTCCAGAAGCCGGCCGCGGCGCTGCGCCCGTTCACGCCGGTCGATCCCAGCAAGACACAGACGCGGGCCTACGTGCGCTTCATGGTCAAGGACGAGCCCGGCGTGATCGCCGCGGTGTCCGAGACCCTGGCCGAGGCGGGCGTGTCGATCGAAAGCTTCCTGCAAAAGCCGGTCGAGAACGCCGACGGCGTGCCGATCGTGCTCACCACCCATGCCGTCAGCGAGTCCGTGCTGATGGCCGCGATCTTGCAGATCGAGCAGCTGCCGGCGGTCATCGCCAAGCCTCGGCTGTTGCGGATCGCGCGCATCTGAGAATCCTTCGATAATTCCGCGCTTGGGCAGCGCGGGCGGAACGTTCGGGAGACGTTTGATGAGTGGAGAGGTTTTGGACCGCGGTCTGGTGCTGGACGCGGTCCGGGTGACGGAGATCGCCGCCATCGCCGCCTGGAGCCTGGTTGGCCGCGGGGATGAGAAGGCCGCCGACCAAGCCGCCGTCGACGCCATGCGCACGGCGCTCAACGACCTCAACATCGACGGCGAGATCGTCATCGGCGAGGGTGAGCGCGACGAGGCGCCGATGCTCTACATCGGCGAGAAGGTCGGCGCGGGCAAAGGGCCGAAGATCGACATCGCCCTCGATCCGCTGGAAGGCACCACCCTGACCGCCAAGGCCATGGCCAACGCGCTGGCGGTGATGGCCTGGGCGCCCAAGGGCACGCTGTTGAACGCGCCCGACACCTACATGGACAAGATCGCCTGCGGTCCTGGCTATCCGGAGGGCGTGATCGACCTGGACGCCTCGCCGGCCGACAACGTCAAGGCGATGGCCAAGGCCAAGAAGGTCAAGCCGGAGGACATCACCGTCTGCGTCCTCGACCGGCCGCGCCACGCCGACATCATCGCCTCGGTGCGCTCGGTCGGCGCTCGGGTCTATCTGATCACCGACGGCGACGTGGCCGGCGTGATCAACACCGCCGACCCGGAGACGGGCGTGGACCTCTACATCGGCCAGGGCGGCGCCCCCGAGGGCGTGCTGGCCTGCGCGGCGCTGAAGTGCGTCGGCGGCCAGTTCCAGGGCCGCCTGGTGTTCCGCAACGCCGACGAGCGGGCCCGCGCCAAGCGCGTGGGCATCACCGACCTCGACAAGAAGTACGACCTGCACGAGATGGTCCGGGCCGACGCGATCTTCGCGGCCACCGGCGTGACCAAGGGCGCGCTGCTGGACGGCGTGCGCCTGTCCGGCGGCTTCGTGCACACCCACACGCTGGTCATGAACTCCTCCACGCGCACCGTGCGCGAAGTGCGGATGCGCAGAAAGGCCTGAGGCATGGCGCGCGCCGGCGCGGAGACGTCTGCGAGCGGGGAGGGCGGCTGACATGGCCGACGGCTCCCATCTGGCCGGCTACCTCGGCGTGGCGCGCTCGCTCTCGGGCCGGCGCTGGCGCGAGCGGGCGGCCGACCCGGAGACGGTCCGCCGCCATCAGCTCTCGCTCGGCCTGTCCGAGCCCCTGGCTCGCGCCCTGGCCTCCCGAGGCGTCGTCGAGGGGCAGGGCGAGGACTATCTCAGCCCCACGCTGAAGGCCCAGTTCCCCGA
Source organism: Phenylobacterium sp. (assembly GCF_041916435.1). Lineage (GTDB taxonomy): Bacteria > Pseudomonadota > Alphaproteobacteria > Caulobacterales > Caulobacteraceae > Phenylobacterium. The sequence continues at coordinate 578,032 of NZ_JAYRZM010000001.1, forward strand.
TCCCTCCAGCTTCCTGGACATGGACCGGGCGGCCTCGATCCTGGTCGACGCCCTGGAGCGCGACCGGCCCATGACGGTCTTCGCCGACTACGACGTCGACGGCGCCTCCAGCGCCGCCCAGCTCGTGCGCTGGTTCCGCGCCATGGGCAAGGACCTGCCCATCTATGTTCCAGACCGCATCGCCGAGGGCTACGGGCCGTCTCCCGCCGCCTTCCGCCGCCTGAAGGAGGCCGGCGCGGAGCTGGTGGTCACGGTCGACTGCGGCGCGGCCGCCTACGAGGCGCTGGCCTGCGCCGCCGAGATCGGCCTGGAGGTGGTGGTGATCGACCATCACCTGATGCGCGGGGAGACGCCGGCCGCCGCGGCCCTGGTCAATCCCAACCGCCCCGGCTGCGCCTCCGGGCTCGGCCAGCTCGCCGCGGCGGGCGTGGCCTTCGTGCTGCTGGCGGCGATGAACCGCGAGGCCCGCCGCCGCGGCCTGTTCTCCGGGCGCGGCGAGCCGGACCTGAGGCAGTGGCTGGACCTGGCCGCCCTGGGCGCCATCTGCGACGTGACCCAGCTTGTCGGCTTCAACCGCGCCCTGGTGGCCCAGGGCCTGAAGGTGATGTCCGCCTGGCGCAATCCGGGCCTGAAGGCGCTGCTGGAGGTGGCCGCCAGCCAAGGGCCGGCCTCGACCTTCCATGCCGGCTTCATCCTCGGCCCGCGGATCAACGCCGGCGGGCGGATCGGCCGCGCCGACCTCGGCGCGCGGCTGTTGTCCACCGACGATCCACAGGAAGCCCACAACCTCGCCCTGGAGCTCGACGCGCTGAACGCCTCGCGCAAGGAGGTGGAGCGGCAGGTGCTGGACGAGGCCGTGCGCATCATCGAGCGCGAGAGCAACCAGGCCGAGGCGCCGCTGATCCTGGTGGCCGCCGACGACTGGCATCCGGGGGTGATCGGCATCGTCGCCGGGCGGCTGCGCGAGCGCTACCGCAAGCCGGTGATCGTCGCCGGGATCGACCGGGCGGCCAACGTCGCCAAGGGCTCGGGCCGCTCGCAGCCGGGGGTGAACCTGGGCCGCGCGGTCCAGGCCGCGTTCGAGGAGGGCCTGCTGCTCGCCGGCGGCGGCCACGCCATGGCCGCCGGCCTGACGGCGCGGCCGGACGTGATCCCCGAGCTGCGCGCCTTCCTGTGCGAGCGTCTCGCCGCCGAGGCCGACGCGGCGGCGGCCGAGGACGCGCTCGACATCGACGCCCTGGTCACGACGCGCGGCGCCGACCGGGCGCTGCTTTCGGATTTTCGCCGCCTGGAGCCGTTCGGTCCGGGCAATCCGGAGCCGGTGTTCGCCGCCGCCGACGTGCGCATCGAACGCCCGATCGCCATGCGGGGCGGTCACGTCCGCGTGACCTTGACGGACAACTCAGGCGGTCGGCTGAAGGCGGTGGCCTGGCGCTGCGAGGACACCGAGCTCGGCCGCCGGCTACTGGTGGAGGGGGGCGGGGCCGTGCACGTCGCCGGCCGTCTGAAGCCGGACGACTGGAAGGGCCGCGAGGGCGTCGAACTGGAGATCGAGGACGTCGCCGACCCCAGGGCGCGCCAGGGAGGCGCCTCGGCTGCGCAGTGATCCACAGGACGCGTCACATTTGCGAAACGAGGCGGGTTGCGCGCACTGGGGAAGGCGGATATAGAGCCGCCCTCGCGTCCGCGGTCCCTTCGTCTATCGGTTAGGACGTCAGGTTTTCAACCTGAAAAGAGGGGTTCGACTCCCCTAGGGACTGCCACGCAGAGTTCGCCCAAAGCGCGAAAAAATGCGGCAAACTCCTGCCTGCATTGAAAAAGCCCCATTGACGCCCGTTAACTTACGAGAACAGTGTTATAGCTGGTCCGTGTCCGTTCGGATCGGGGGAGGCCGGACCAGAGGGGCAAATGTCTGGTTACGACTTTGAAGGGGCTGGGACGCACGTAGAATCCGTGCGGATCAGCGGGCGCGTAAAGTGGTTCGACGCTGGGAAAGGCTACGGGTTCATCATTCCCGACGATCCCAGCCAGACCGACTTGAAGGACGTCCTATTGCATGTGACGTCGCTGCGCAACGCCGGGCGTGAGAGCGCGCTCGAAGGGGCGATCATCGTCTGCGACGTGGTTCGCCGTCCGAAAGGCTGGCAGGTGGCCGAGGTGGTCGAGCTCGACGAGAGCGCGGCGCCGCCGCCCACCGAGCGAAGACGGCAGGACGATCACGGCTTCCGCCGCGAGCGCGACAGCTTCGACCGCGGATTCCAGCAACGGCCGCCGCGCCGGCCGCTGGCCGCCCGCGGTCCGCTCGAGCGGGCGAAGGTGAAGTGGTTCAACCGGGCCAAGGGCTACGGCTTCGTCGTGCGCGACGCCGAGCCCGGCGACATCTTCGTCCATATCGAGACCCTGCGCCGCTCCGGCATCGAGGACCTGCAGCCCGGCGACGACGTGATGGTGCGTTTCGCCGAGGGGCCCAAGGGCCTGGTGGTCGCCGAGATCGAAGCGCACGCCTGACCGACGGACCGGGGCTCGCCCCGGCGCACGGCGCAGGCTAAGAGGGGCGGTCGTTCGATCGCCCCGAGGATGTCCATGTCCCTTCGATTGATGGGCCGCCGCGCCGTCCTGGCGCTCATGGCGGTCGCGGCGCTGGAAGCCGCATCCTGCGCCTCCGCCCAGCCGGCGCCCGCGCCGGGCCGGCTCGAGCCCCTGGAGGTGATCACGCCCCAGGGCCGCACGAAGTTCATGGTGGAGATCGCCGACACCGACGCTTCGCGCGAGCGCGGCCTGATGTTCCGCAAGTCGCTGGCGCCGGACCGCGGCATGCTGTTCGACTTCAAGAAGCCGCGCGAGGTGTACTTCTGGATGAAGAACACCCTGATCCCGCTGGACATCGTCTACATCAAGCCGGACGGACGGGTGCTCTCCATCGCCCACGCCCGGCCGATGGACGAGACGCCGCTGCCGTCCGGCGGCCCGATCCTGGGCGTGCTGGAGATCGCCGGCGGCCGCGCCGAGGAGATCGGCCTTCTGCCCGGCGACCGCGTCGTCCACCGCATCTTCGCCACGAGCAAGGCCCAGTGAGCGACAAGGATCAGGTTCCCGCGCCGCCCGAAGGATTCGTTCCGTCCTCCGGCCGGGGACCGTTCTCCAGCCACAACGGGCCGCTGTTCCACCGCGTGGTCGAGGGCGAGCCGGTCACCGAGCACGCCTTCTATGCGCTCACCCGCCACACCAACGGCGTCGGCCTGGTGCATGGGGGCATGCTCACCGCTTTCATGGACGGCCTTCTGGGCGCGGCGGTGTTCCGAGCCACGCGCAAGACCGGCGTGACCATCCACCTGTCGGTGGACTTCCTGCACATGGCCAGGGCCGGCGAATGGATTCTCGGCGAGGCCAAGGTGACGCGCGCCACCCGCGACGTCGTCTTCGTGGAGGGCCGCGCCCATGTGGGCCAGCGCGACGTGGTGCGCGCCTCTGGCGTCTTCAAGCTGATGCACAAGGGCGTCTAGGGGCGTTTAGGGGCGCCCGAGGGTGCTGGACGGCTTGCGGCCAAGCCGCGCGTTGCGGCGCAGCCGCTTGCATGGCAAGAGACGGCCGTCGCTGGCGCTTCACACGGGGCGTAGCGCAGCCTGGTAGCGCATCTGCTTTGGGAGCAGAGGGTCGCGTGTTCGAATCACGCCGCCCCGACCAGCGCGCCGGCGAGGTCTGAGGGTTGAACACGCATGCTCGCGCGCATCTATCGTCCATCCAAGAACGCCATGCAGTCCGGCAAGGGCAAGACCCACGACTGGGTCTTGGAGTTCGAGCCCACATCGGCCCGTGCTCCCGACCCCTTGATGGGCTGGACCGTCACCGCCGACACCGAAGGCCAGGTGCGCCTGAAGTTCGAGACCAAGGACGAGGCGGTCGCCTACGCCCAGGATCACGGCATCTCCTTCCAGCTCGTCGATCCCAAGCCGGTGAAGCGGATCATCAAGGCCTACGCTGACAATTTCGCCTTCAATCGCAAGATGCCCTGGACGCACTGAGCGCCGATCCAAGGGCGCCCGTAGCTCAACCGGATAGAGCATCCGCCTTCTAAGCGGACGGTTGCAGGTTCGAGTCCTGCCGGGCGCGCCAGGCTTTGAGCACCTGGCGCGAAAGCGGCTTTAGCCATCGTTCCCGGATCGGCTCTGGCGGGAGGCGCCACAAGGATTGTGTCGATGCAGTTCAGTCAAAGCCGCCGAGAGGCTCTGCTCGCCGGATCGGCGGCGTTGACCGCGCTCATGGCGACCGCATTGATGTCTACTGCTTCCCACGCCCAAACCGATTCCGCGGGCCCCGTCGTGACTGGTCCGATCACCGGCGGCGACAAGGGGTGGATTTACCGCGCCCCGGCGATGGACCTCGCAGCCGTCGGCTACGTCGTCGAGGAATTCTTCGTCTCGGGAACCGCCCGCTCGTTCAAATTCGCCGACGGCCATTCCGCCGAGTTCGACGGCGACTGGGCGGCCGAGCCGGATGAAGCGGCGCCGTTCGCGACGCGCATCTTCGTCGTGCGGCCATCCGACCCCGCCAGGTACAACGGCGTCCTGCTCGCTCATTGGCAGAACGTGTCGGCTGGCTACGAGAACGGCTGGCCCACGGGCGAGGAGATCTACAGCGGCTACGCCTGGATGGCCGTCTCGGCGCAGGCCGACGGCGTCAACGGCGGCCGCAACAAGGAGCAATACGGCCTTCGGCAATGGGACCCGGCGCGCTATGGCGCGCTCAGCCACCCGGGCGACGCCTATTCGTACGACATCTTCGCGAGCGCGGTGTCGCAGGCGCTGGCCCGATCGGCCGAGGGGCCCGGCGGTCCGCTGGCGGACCTGAAGACCGACAAGGTGCTCGCGCTCGGCGGCTCGCAATCGGCCCTGCGCCTGGCCACGTTCGTCAATGCGGTCCACCCGCACCGCAAGATCTTCGACGGCTTTCTCCTTCTGTCGCATTTTGGCGTGGCCTCGCCGCTGGAGGAGCGCAGCCTCGCCAGTCTCTTCGATCTGGCCGGCGGCACGCGCAACGCCGCGTGGAGCCGGGTCGCCGATCGCGGCGACGTGCCGGTGATGGTGGTCGACACTCAGGCCGAGTCCCTGATGCACTACCCGGCGCGCCAGCCGGACACCGACAGCTTCCGCACCTGGCAGATCGCCGGCGCGCCGCACGCCCCGCCTTCGGCGACGGCGATGAAGAACCGGGCGGGCGAGCGGGACGGCGTGGTCGACGCCGGCGGCGACCAGCAAGGCCGCAACCTCGTCGAGTGGGGCTATGTCTCTGACGCCGCGATCCGCTTCCTGGCGCGATGGATGAAAGAGGGCGAAGCCCCGCCGCGGTTCGATCTGCTGGCCATCGACGTCAGCGGCCCGCGGCCCGCCTACGCCCTGGACGCGGTGGGAAATGTGCTGGGCGGTATCCGACCGCCTGAGGTCGCCGCCGCGGTCGGCGTCCACTCCGCCGGCCTGGCTGACCTACTGGGGCGCAGCGTTCTCTTCGATCGCGCCCGGATGATCGAACTGCATGGCGATCGAGACGGCTTTCTGCGGTCCTGGGGCGCTGCGGTCGATGCGCTGCAGGAGGCTGGACTGCTCCTGCCGAAGCAGCGCGAGCCGCTGCTGGCTCGCGCCGGCGACTACTGGCCTGCCTGACGCACCATTCCCTCGAGCGCGCGCCTCTCCTCGCCGCGCTCTCCTCGCCGTTGACTTCCGTAGCGTGTTGTCCGCCAACTCGGACCCATAACGCGCCATAGGGAGGAGCGCATGACCGCATGGATGTTTGCGGACGTGTGGGAGGCGATCGCCGGGCGCACGCCGGATCGGCCGGCGCAGATTCAGGGCGAGCGGGTGGTGACGTGGGGCCAGTTCGACGCCCGCGCCGACGCCCTGGCGGCGGCCCTGGCGACCGCCCGGCTGGAGCGTCAATCCAAGGTCGCGGCCTATCTCTACAACGGCCCGGAGTACCTGGAGACCTACTTCGCCGCGTTCAAGGCGGGGCTGGCGCCGGTCAACACCAACTATCGCTACGGCGCCGAAGAGCTCTTCTACCTGTTCGACAACGCCGATGCGGAAGCCGTCGTCTTCCATGCGAGTTTCGCCGAGACGCTGGAGCCGATCCGCCCGCGCCTGACCAAGGTGAAGACCTGGATCGCGGTGGCCGAGCCGGGACACGCCGCGCCGGCCTGGGCCGCCGACTATGAGACCATCGTCGCCCGCCCGCCCGCCGAGCGGCCGTACCGCGCGCCGTGGGGCCGCTCGCCCGACGATCTGCTGCTGCTCTACACCGGCGGCACCACCGGCATGCCCAAGGGCGTGATGTGGCGCCAGGACGACCTCTTCAACGTGATCGGGTCCGGCGGTTACGCGGCGTTCGCGATCGAGCCGGTCGCCAGCCCCGAGGCGGCGGCCGCGCGCCTCGACCCGGCCGGGCCAAGCCCGTGGACCTCGCTGGTCGCCCCGCCGCTGATGCACGGCACAGGCCAGTTCTCCGCCTTCATCACCCTGAACCTGGGCGGGACCGTCGCCACCCTGCCGTCGCGCCACTTCAACCCCGTCGAGCTGTGGGACGAGGTGGTGCGCCTGAAGGCCGACGGCGTCGTCATCGTCGGCCTGGCCTTCTCCACGCCGATGCTGGAGGCGCTGCAGGCCAATCCGGGCCGCTGGGACCTATCCCACGTGCGTTCGATGAGCTCGTCCGGCTCGATGTGGAGCCAGGACAACAAGAAGGGTCTGCTGTCGTTCTGCCGCAACGCCATGATCTTCGACAGCCTGGGCTCGTCGGAGGCCGTGGGCCTGGGCGCGTCGGCCTCCACGGCGGGCGCCGAGGCGCAGACCGCCGCCTTCATGCTGGGGCCGACCTGCGCGGTCTTCACCGAGGACGGCCGGCGCGTGGAGCCCGGCTCGCCCGAGCGGGGGCAGGTGGCGGTGTCGGGCTTCCTGCCGGCGGGCTACTACAAGGACCCGGAAAAGAGCGCCAAGACCTTCAAGGTGATCGAGGGCGTGCGCTGGTCGGTGCCCGGCGACTGGGCCGAGGTCAATCCGGACGGCTCGCTCAAGCTTCTGGGGCGCGGCTCGCAGTGCATCAACACTGGCGGCGAGAAGGTCTTCCCCGAGGAGGTGGAGGAGGCGCTGAAGACCCATCCGGCCGTGCGCGACGCCGTGGTGGTGGGTGTGCCGGACAAGCGCTTCGGCGAGCGAATCTGCGCCGTCGTCGAGCTGGAGGAGGGCGCCGAGGCGCCCGACCTGCCGGAAATGGCCGAGCACGTCCGCGCCCACCTGGCCCACTACAAGGCCCCGCGCGAGCTGGTGCTGGTGGAGTCCATCGGCCGCGCGCCCAACGGCAAGGTCGACTACAAGGGCGTCAAGGCGCGGGCGCTGGAGGCCCTGGGCGCGCCGGCCTAGGGCGCTCGGCGGCGGCTATCGGCGCCGCGCCAGCCACACCGTGCGGCCGCCGCAGGCGGGATCTTCGGCCACGTGAGCCACGACATCGAAGTCGTGCTCCTCGAACAGGCGCCGGTACTCGGCCGGCGCCAGGCTGGCGTGGAACAGCGCCTCGCCCTCCAGGACGCCCATCGCCACCCCGTGCTTCGGGCCGCTGGTGAACATCAGCGGCGCGCCCGGCGCGGCGTGCGCGCGGAAGATCGGGAACATTCCGCGCTGGCTCGCGAAGTCCAGGTGGAAGAAGCTGTCCCAGGCGATCAGCCCGTCGAACTCCCGCCCGAGCGAAAGCGAGCGCATGTCGGCGATCTCGGCCCCTTCGTGCGGCAGGTTCGCTCGGAACAGCGCGATCATTTCGGGCGAACTGTCGATCCCGGTCACCCGATGGCCGTCGGCCGCGAAGAAGCGGGCGATCGGGACGCCGGAGCCGCAGCCGAGGTCGAGCACCCGCCCGCCGGCAGGAAGGAGACGCGTGAAGCGTTCCAGCCACCCGCCCTCGGCCAGGCGGTCGCCGCGCGCCGTGGTCCAGGCCAGGGCGTGGCGCCTGTAGATGCCGACGATCTCCGCGGCCGCGGAAAGCTCCGTCGCGTCCTCCGCGTCGTCCATATCTCGGCCCCTTACGCCACGCCGTGCTCATCGGCGAGGAAGGTCTCCACCTCGGCCATGAAGGGGTCGAGCTTGTCGTGGTGGACCCAATGGCCGGCGCCCTCGAAGTTCACAAGCCGGGCGTCGGCGAAGTTCTTGATGCGCCCGTCGACGACCGGGTCGGACGCCCAGGACTCGGCGCCGCGAACCAGCAGCACCGGGCAGGTGATGTTGCGCCACAGGGCGTGCTGGTCCTCGTGGGAGAGCCCGCCCACGCCGCCGCCCCAGCGCGCGTGGTTGTCGAACTTCCAGGAGTAGGTGCCGTCCTCGTTCTGGTGCGCGCCGTAGATCGTCAGGTGGCGCGCCTGTTCGGGCGACAGGTGGGGATTTTCCTCGGCCATGCGCGCGATCGCATCGTCCAGGCTCTTGTAGCGCCGCGGCGCGCGGCCGGAGTTCTCGCGCCGATCCTTGATCCAGGCGCGCAGGCGCTCGTCGATGGTGCGCTTGGCCTGCTCGGCCATCATCGCGGGCGAGGGGCCCAGGCCCTCGATGGCGACGATTTTCCTCACGCTGTCCGGGAAGGCGCCGCAGTAGTTCAGGGCGATGCCCGCGCCCAGCGAGTGGGAGATGATCGTCACCGGCGCCATGGCCTTCTGATGGACGATCTGGGCCAGGTCGTAGATGTAGGCGCCCATGTCGTAGCCGCCGCCGATCGCCCAGGCGCTGTCGCCGTGGCCGCGCAGGTCAGGCGCGATGACGTGGTAGCGGTCGCGCAGGCGCTCGGCGACCCAGTCCCAGTTGCGGCAATGGTCGCGCCCGCCGTGGACCAGCAGCATCGGCGGGGCGGTCTCGTTGCCCCAGTCCACGTAGTGCAGGCGAAGCCGCTGGGAGAAATAGAAGTGGGACGTGGGTCCTTCCATGGCGGCCTCCGGAAATGAACAGGCGCGTCCCTTAGCATCCGGGACGCGCCGGTCTCCAGGGCCGCGGGCCCGCCAGACGGAGCGTCTGGCGGGACCAGCCTCTACGCCCGCGCCATGTTGATCACGTGAGCCTGGGTGAACTCGGCCAGGCCGGCCTCGCCCAGCTCCGTGCCGATGCCGGACATCTTGGCCCCGCCGAACGGGATGTTGGGGGCCAGGTCGGCGTGCTTGTTGATCCACACCGTGCCGGTGTCCATGCGCGTGGCGAGGTCGTAGGCCTTGTCCAGGTCGGTCGACCAGATCGAACCGCCCAGGCCGTAGGACGAATTGTTGGCGCGTTTGAGGGCGTCTTCGCCGTCCTTGATCTTGATGAGCGGCAGCACCGGGCCGAACTGCTCCTCGTCCACCAGGCGCGAGCCGTCGTCGATGTCGCGCACGATGGTCGGGCGGATGAAGTAGCCCTTGCCGTCATGAGGCGCGCCGCCGGCGATGATCTTGCCGTCCTTGCGGCCTTCCTCGATGTAGGCCAGCACCTTGTCGTACTGGGCCTTGTTCTGCAGCGGCCCCATCTGCACGCCCTGCTGCAGGCCGTCGCCGACCACCGCCGCCTCGGCCAGCTTGGCGAGTTCGTCGCACATGGCGTCGTAGATGCTCTCGTGGACGTAGACCCGCTTCATGGCGATGCAGACCTGTCCGGAGTTCTGGAAGGCGGCGCCGAAGATCTTCGGCGCGGTCTCCTTGGGGTCGACGTCGCCCAGTACGATGCCGGCGTCGTTGCCGCCCAGCTCCAGGGTGATGCGCTTGAGCGCCTCGGCGGCGCCGGCCATCACCTTCTTGCCGGTCTCGGTGGAGCCGGTGAACGACACCTTGCGGATGTCCGGGTGCTTGGTGATCTCGCCGCCCAGGTCGTTGGCGTCGGAAATGACGTTGAGCACGCCCGGCGGCAGCAGGTCCTTGACCAGTTCGGCGATCTTCAGGGTCGACAGCGGCGTGGTCGCCGCCGGCTTCAGCACCACGGTGTTGCCGGCCAGCAAGGCGGCCGGAACCTTGAAGGCCATCAGGACCAGCGGGAAGTTCCACGGCACGATCGCGCCCACCACGCCCAGCGGACGGCGGCGCACCTCCACCTTCTTCTGCGGGCTGTCCTCGATCACCTGAGCGGGCAGGTCGAGGCTGGCGAAGTAGCGGAAGAAGGCCGAAGCGCCGAAGGCTTCGCCCATGGCGTCCTGCAGCGGCTTGCCCTGCTCCTGGGTCAGGATGCGGCCAAGCTCGGCCACATTAGCCTGGATCGCGTCGGCGATCGCGACAAGCGCGGCCTTGCGCTCGGCGATCGGCGTCGCCGCCCAGGCCGGGAAGGCGGCCTTGGCCGCGGCCACCGCCTCGTCAAGCTGAGCCTTGGAGGCGCGGGGACAGGCGCTCAGCACCTCCTCGGTGGCCGGATTGATGACGTCCATCGAAGACGCGCCGTCCACCAGACGGCCGTTGATCAAGAGCTTGAAGGGGCCCATGTGCGCTTGCTCCCATGATGTTTGGCCGCAACAGGGCGCCGATGACGCAGCGGCCGTCAAGGCCCGACGGGACGGCGATCGGCGTCCAGGCGGATCACCTCGTCGGCGCGGCCGGGCATTTCGGCCAGGATATGCCGCGTCACCCGCTCGTAGTACGCGATGAAGTCGGCGACCGCCTCGTCGCTCATGGCCAGCGCCGGGTCGCGCCCCTCGCGGGCCAGGCGTTCGCGCAGCTTGCGCTCCTGTTCCCGGCGCCAGGCGAGCACCGCCTTGAAGCCCGGGGCCTGGATCAGCACCAGGCGGTCGATCCGCTCGAACAGCTTGCGGTACGGCCCCTCGAGCTGGGCGTTCACATAGCCGCGCCATACGCCGTCCGGGTCGCGCTCGCGCTCCAGCGCGTTCACCGGCTCCGCCAGAGCCGCGCGCGGCTGGGCCCTGGCGCCGACGCACCAGCCTTCAAACAAGATCACGTCGACCGGGCCGCTCACCCGGTCCCACTGGTCTGGAGGCTTGCGGGTGTCGGCGGCCTTGTCGAACCGGGGCAGGGCCGTCTCGCCCGGCTTGGCGAGGGCGTCGAACACCGTGTGAGCGAGGGCGACGTCGTGGGCGCCGGGCGGGCCCCTCACCGCGAACAGGGGATGGACGCGCGCAGCCAGCTCCAGCCGCTCCTCGCGCGTCAGGTAGAAGTCGTCGATCGACAGGGAGACGGCCGTAAGGCCCTGGTCCTCGAGCAGGCGGACCAGGACCGCCGCGGCCGTCGACTTGCCGCTGCCCTGGGCGCCGCAGAGGCCCACGATGAAGCCGGGGCCGCGCCCCTCGGCCGCCTGGGCGATGCGCCCGGCCAGCGGGCGCCAGACCGCCTCGACGATATCGGCGAAGGCCGGCGGCAGGGCTTCGGCGGCCATGAAGGCGTCGAGCCAGGCGGCGTCGGCCGCGCTCACCGGGCCTGGGCGAAGGCGTCGAGCCCCCGGCGCAGGTCGGCGATCAGGTCGTCTGGGTCTTCCAGGCCCACGTGCAGGCGCACCAGCGGCCCGCCGTAGTCGCGCTTGACCACGCGATCCTTGAGCTGCGGGTCGACGGCGATGGCCAGGCTTTCGAAGCCGCCCCAGGAAAAGCCCAGGCCGAACAGCTCAAGCGCATCCAGCAGCGCGTTCACGGCCCCGGCGGGCGCAGGCGCGGCCAGGGCGAAGGCGAAGAGGCCGCAGGCGCCCGAATAGTCGCGGCTCCAGATCGCGTGGCCGCGATCGCCGGGCAGGGCGGGGTGCAGGACGGCGCTCACTTCGGGCTGCTCCGTCAGCCAGCGGGCGACCGCCAGGGCGCTCTCGCCGTGGCGGGCCAGCCGCGTCGGCAAGGTGCGCAGGCCGCGCAGCATCTGATAGGCGTCTTCGCCGTTCACCGCCCAGCCGATGTCGAGCACGCCTTCGGCCAGCCTGGCGGCGACGGCCGGATCGGCGGCGGACGCCGAGCCCATGAAGACGTCCGAATGGCCGCCGACGTATTTGGTGAGCGCCTGGACGCTGATGTCGACCCCATGCGCCAGCGGCTTGATGAGATAGCCCGCCCCCCAGGTGTTGTCGGCCAGCGTCAGCACGCCCCGCGCCTTGGCCAGGGCCGCGATCGCGCCGATGTCCTGCATCTCGAAGGTCAGCGAGCCGGGCGATTCCAGCACGATCAGCTTTGTCGCCGGCGTCGTCATGGCGATCAGCTCGTCCGGCGCCGTGTACGGATCGTAGTAGCGCACCTTGACGCCGTAGCGGCTCAGCACCCGGTCGCAGAACCGGCGCGTGGGCTTGTAGATGGTGTCGACCACCAGGACTTCGTCGCCGGCCGCCAGCACCGCGAGCATTGCGCCGGTGAGCGCGGCCAGGCCCGACGGATAGAGCGTGGTCGCGCTCGCCCCCTCCAGTTCGTTCATCGCCTCGATGAACGCGAACTGCGCCGACAGGCCTTGGCGGCCGTAGGTGAGGTGGTTGTGGTCGTCGTAGAGCGACGCGGCGTTGGGCAAGAGGACCGTGGAGCCCTTCTGCACGGGCGGGCCGACGGTCTTCACCAGGACGGGATCTGCCGATCCGGCGTGGATCAGGCGGGTTTCTTCTGACATGCGGGTTGACTGGCCGGAACGAACGGGGGCGAAACTGATCTTCGCAGTTAGACCCTCCCCAACCCCGGCGATCAAGGAGCCCGGCATGATCAGACGCCTTGCGGCGGTTCTGTCCCTCGCGCTGTCCCTCGGCGCCTGCGGAGAACAGGCCAAGAAGGCGCCCGAGCCGCCGCCCGCCCCGCCGCCGGCCGTCTCGACCACCACGACCGTGGAATACAAGGCCACGGCCAGCCCCACGCTGGAGGCGGTGAAGAAGCGCGGCTATCTGCGCTGCGGCGTGCATCCGGGCCTGCCGGGCTTCGCCTATCCCGACGTGAAGGGCGTGTGGCAGGGCTTCGACGTGGACGTCTGTCGCGCCGTGGCCGCCGCCGTGCTGGGCGACGCCGACAAGGTCCGCTTCACGGTCATCGACAACAAGAACCGCTTCGGGCCGCTGAAGAGCGGGGCGATCGACATCCTGTCGCGCAACACATCCTGGACCCTGGCGCGCGACGCGGGGCTGGGCCTCGACTTCGCCGCGATCACCTATTTCGACGGCCAGGGCTTCATGGCCCCGCGCTCGCTGAACCTGACCAGCGCCGACGAGCTGAACGGCGCGCGCATCTGCGTGCAGACCGGCACCGCCAGCGAGACGAACCTGGCCGACTATTTCGCCGCTCGCGGCCTGACCTACACCCCGGTGCCGGCCGCCTCGGAAGAGGAGGCGCGCAACGCCTATCAGGACGAGAAGTGCGACGTCTTCAGCGCCGACGTCTCGGCGCTGGCGGCCTCGCGCACCGTGCTGAACAACCCCGGCGCCCATGTGATCCTGCCCACGGTGATCTCGAAGGAGCCGTTGGGCCCGGTCGTGCGCGAGGACGATCCGGCCTGGACCGACATCGTGCGCTGGACGGTCTACGCCCTGATCCTGGCCGAGGAGCTGGGGGTCAACTCCAAGACGGTGGAGAGTTCGCTGCAGACCGTGTCCGATCCGCGCACGCGCCGGCTCCTGGGGCTGGAGGACGACTACGGCGCGCTCCTGGGCCTGAAGAAGGACTGGGCCTTCCAGGCGATCAAGCAGGTGGGCTCCTATGACGAGATATTCCGCCGCAACATCGGCGCGGATTCGGGCCTGAAGCTCGAGCGGGGGCTGAACGCCCTGTGGAGCGCGCCCAAGCCCGGCCTGATCTACGCCCCGCCGATCCGCTAGGCGAGGTCGCGCCGCATGGCGCAACGGCCGGTCAGGCCCCTGGCCGCCTCCCGCGCGAGCACGTCGCGCAGCCGTTGCGGCCGCTCGGCGCCGTCCAGCGCGCGGAAGCCAAGCTTGCGATAGAGCGGCGCGTTCCAGGCGATGTCGGCGAAGGTGGTCAGGGTGACGGCGGGCAGGCCCATCGTCCGGGCGGCGCGGACGGCGTCCTCGACCAGGGCCCGGCCGATGCCGCGCGCCTGATACGGCCGCGCCACCGCCAGCTCCCAGATGTGCAGGGCGTCGTCGAACGCCTCGCAGGCGGCGAAGCCGGCGATCCCGTCGCCGGCCTCGGCGACCCACACCAGGCCGGCCTCGGCGAGGGGGCGGTAGAACGGCGCCGGCGAGACCTCGCCGTCGGCGACGTGGTCCTGCGCTGATCCGCGGAACAGCTCGGCCGCCGAGCGCTCGACCGGCGGAAGCTGGTCGACCTCGTCGGGATAGGCGAGGCGGACCCTAAAGCCCATGTCAGGCGCCCGTGGCGACCGGCGTGTCCCCGCGCGCGCCCCATTCGGTCCAGGAGCCGTCGTAGACCGCCGCGCGATCATGTCCGAGACGGGCGAGGGCGAGCGCGACGCCGGAGGCGGCCACCCCGGAGCCGCAGGTGGTGATGATCGGCTGGTCGAGGTCGATCCCGGCCTCGGCGAACGCCTTGGCGAGCTCGTCGGCGGGCTTGAGCCGGCCGTCGGGCCCGAGGAGCGCGCTGAAGGGCAGGCAGGATGCGCCCGGCATGTGGCCGCCGCGCAGGCCCGCGCGCGGCTCCGGCGCCTCGGCGGTGAAGCGGGCCGCGGGCCTGGCGTCGACGATCTGGCGCGAGCGGTCCTCGACCACGGCGCGCACGTGCTCCAGGCTGCTCACCAGCGCCGGGTCGAAGGCGGCGGTGAACGTCTTCGGCTTGGGCTCGGCGGCGCCGGTCTCCAGGGGGCGGCCCTCGGCGATCCAGCGCGGCAGGCCGCCGTCCAGCACGAAGACGCGGCGAAAGCCCATGATGCGCAGGGTCCACCAGACGCGCGGCGCGGAGAACAGGCCCTGGGCGTCGTAGACCACCACCTCATGGTCGGGCGACAGGCCGAGCGCACCGGCGGCCTTTTCGAAGGCTTCGGCCGTCGGCAGCATGTGTGGCAGGTCGACGGTCTTGTCGGCGATCTCGTCGATGTCGAAGAAGACCGCGCCGGGGATGTGGCCCTTGAGGTAGTCGTCGCGGCCGAGGCGCTGTTCGGCCGGCATGTACCAGGTGGCGTCCACCACGCTGAGGTCGGCCGCGCCCAGGCGCGAGGCCAGATAGTCGGTGGAGACGAGCGGATCGGCCATCAGATGAGCCAGCCCGGCAGGGGCAAGCCCCGCTCCTTGAGGAACTCGGGATTGTAGATCTTGCTCTGGTAGCGCTGGCCGTAGTCGCAGAGCACGGTGACGATGGTGTGGCCCGGGCCGAGGTCCTTGGCCAGGCGGATGGCGCCGGCCACGTTCACGCCGGTGGAGCCGCCCATCACCAGGCCCTCGTGCTCGACCAGGTCATAGAGCGCCAGCAGCATCTCCTCGTCGCTGATGCGATAGGCGCGGTCGACGGAAAGCCCTTCCAGATTGGCGGTGATCCGGCCCTGGCCGATCCCCTCGGAGATCGACGAGCCCTCCGACTTCAGCTCGCCGGACGTGTAGTAGGAATAGAGCGCCGCGCCGTAGGGGTCGGCTAGTCCGATGGCGACGCCCGGATTGCGTTCCTTCAGGGCATGGGCGACGCCGGCCAGGGTGCCGCCGGAGCCGACCGCGCAGATGAAGCCGTCGACCTTGCCGCCGGTCTGCGCCCAGATCTCCGGACCGGTGGTCTCGATGTGCGCCTGGCGGTTGGCGACGTTGTCGAACTGATTGGCCCAGATCGCCCCGTTCGGCTCCTTGGCGGCCAGCTCCTCGGCCAGACGGCCGGAGTAGCGGACGTAGTTGGCGGGGTTGGAGTAGGGCGCGGCGTCCACCTGCACCAGCTCGGCGCCGAAGATGCGGATCGCGTCCTTCTTCTCCTGGCTCTGGGTGCGCGGGATGACGATGGTGGCCTTGTAGCCCAGCGCCATGCCGACCATCGCCAGGCCGATGCCGGTGTTGCCGGCGGTGCCCTCGACGATGCGTCCGCCCGGCCGCAACAGGCCCTTGGCCTCGGCGTCGCGGATGATGAACAGGGCCGCGCGATCCTTCACCGACTGGCCGGGGTTGAGGAACTCGGCCTTGCCGAGGATTTCACACCCGGTGGCCTCGCTGGCCCGGTTCAGGCGGATGAGCGGCGTGTCGCCGATGGCGTCCAGGACGCTGCGAGCAATGGTCATGGCTCGCTACTTAGGTGACGCTTGGCGATCCGGCCAGGGGGCGATCATCCCCGCGCGAGGCTCAGTTGCACGACATCGGTGCGCTCGGTGCGGAATCCGGCCTCGCAGTAGGACAGGTAGAATTTCCACAGGCGGCGGAACCGTTCGTCGAAGCCCAGGCGGCGGATGTCGTCCCAGGCGCCCTCGAACCGGCGGCCCCATTCGGCCAGGGTGTCGGCGTAATTCTGGCCGAACCGGCTGATCCCGCCCCAGGAGAGGCCGGCCTTGGCGGTCTCCTCCTTCAGCCGCCGCTCGGACGGCAGCATGCCGCCCGGGAAGATGTACTTCTGGATGAAGTCGGCGCGGCGGCGGTAGGTGGCGAACAGCTCGTTGCGGATGGTGATGATCTGCAGGCCCGCGCGGCCGCCGGCCTTGAGGGTGTCGCGCACCTTGGAGAAGTAGGCCGGCCAGTGCCGCTCGCCCACGGCCTCGAACATCTCGATGGAGGCGACGCGGTCGAACTGGCCCTCGACGTCGCGGTAGTCCACCAGCCGGATCTCGGCGCGCTCGGTCAGGCCCTGCTCGAACAGGCGCCTGGCGGCGAAGTCGTACTGTTCCTTGGAGATGGTGATGCCGGTGACCCGCGCGCCCAGGTCGCGGGCGGCGAACTCGGCGAAGCCGCCCCAGCCGCAGCCGATCTCCAGCACATGGTGTTCGGGGCGCAGGTCCATGCTCTGGGCGAGGGCCCGGTACTTGTTGCGCTGGGCCTCGGTGAGCGCCTGGCCCGGCCGCTCGTAGCGGGCCGAGGAGTAGGTCATGGTGGGGTCGAGCCAGCGCGAATAGAAGGCGTTGCCCAGGTCGTAGTGGGCGTGGATGTTGCGCTTGGAGCCCTTTCGCGTGTTGTCGTTCATCATGTGGGCGACGAAGTTGACCAGCCAGGCCAGCGGGCTGCCCAGGGCGACGCGCTGGATGCCGTCGAAGTTCAGGCTCATCGCCGACAGGAGGGCCGACAGATCGGGCGTGTCCCATTCGCCGGCCATGTAGCCTTCGGCGAAGCCGATGTCGCCGGCGCTCAGCACCCGGTTCATGAAGCGGTAGTCGTGGACCACGAGGCGGGCCTCGGGACCGGGCACTTCGCCCTCGACGCGCAGCTCGCGCCCGCTTGGCAGGACGAAGGACACCGCGCCGCGGGTCCAGCCCTTGGCGACCAGATTGACCGCGGTGCGGAACGCCGCCGGAGCCTTGGCCAGCTCCGGCGCTTCGGAGACCAGATTGGCCGTCGCTCCCCGAACGACGACGACTGATGGTTCATGCGCCAGCGCCATGGTCGCACCCCCTCATATGTTAAACGGACCATAACACTATTTCCGCGCGAGCGGCGAATCGGCTGGTCCGGGCGATCCAAGCGGGGCTTCGGCTTGGGTCCGGCGGATCGGCTTTCAGCCGGCCGGAGGAGGACGGCGAGGGGAGGCTCGGGGTCGCAGGTGGCGTTTCGGCCTTGTGAGCGCCACAGGTCCGGGCCACTTAAGCGCAAATCGCAAACCTGACGGATGGCGACCTTGACCCAGCCCAACGCCGTAATCGAGATCAAGACGCCGCAGGGCGCCCCGGTGCGCATCGGCAACGCCGAGCGCCTGTCGATCATCGCCGGCCCCTGCCAGATGGAGAGCCGCCAGCATGCGCTGGAGACCGCTCATGCGCTGAAGGAGGCGGCCCAGCGGCTGGGGATCGGGCTGATCTACAAGACCTCGTTCGACAAGGCCAACCGCACCTCGGGCAACGCCCAGCGCGGCATGGGCCTGGAAAAGGCGCTGCCGGTGTTCGCGGAGATCCGCGAGTCGGTGGGCCTGCCGACCCTGACCGACGTCCACGAGCGCGAGCAGTGCGCCGAGGTGGCCGAGGTGATCGACGTGCTGCAGATCCCGGCCTTCCTGTGCCGCCAGACCGATCTGCTGGTCGCCGCGGCCAAGACCGGGCGGGCGATCAACGTCAAGAAGGGCCAGTTCCTGGCGCCCTGGGACATGAAGAACGTGATCGCCAAGATCACCGACGCCGGCAACCCCAACGCCATGGCCTGCGAGCGGGGGGTCAGCTTCGGCTACAACACCCTGATCTCGGACATGCGCGCCCTGCCGATCATGAGCCAGATCGGCTGCCCGGTGGTGTTCGACGCCACCCACTCGGTGCAGCAGCCGGGCGGCCAGGGCGCGAGCTCCGGCGGCCAGCGCGAGTTCGTGCCGGTGCTGGCGCGCGCGGCGGTGGCCGTGGGCGTGGGCGCGGTGTTCATGGAAACCCATCCCGACCCGGACAACGCCCCTTCGGACGGGCCCAACATGGTGCCGATGAAGGACTTCGAGCCGCTGGTGCGCGAGCTCCTCGACTACGACGCCCTGGCCAAGCGCCGCGCGCAGGCCGCTTGACCCGCGCGGCGACGCGGGCGAGAGGCTGAGCCCATGGATCTATCGGCTCTGCAGCAGGTGCTGGCCGCCGTCTCCGGCGCGCGGGTGGTGTGCGTGGGCGACCTGATGGTCGACCGCTTCGTCTATGGCGAGGTCACGCGGGTCTCGCCGGAGGCGCCGATCCCGGTCCTGGCGCGCACGCGCGAGCTGGTGATGCTGGGCGCGGCCGGCAACGTGGCGCGCAACGTCGCGGCCCTGGGCGGCTCGGTGGCGCTGGTCGGCCTGATCGGCGGCGACGCCGAGGGCCACGAGGCGCTGCGCCTGGTGGGCGGCGAAAGCGGGGTCGAAGGCTTCCTGGTCAACGACCCGGACCGGCCGACCACCCTGAAGACGCGCTTCGTCTCCGGCGGCCAGCAGCTGCTGCGCGTGGACCTGGAAGAGAGCAAGCCGGCCGGCGGCGAGGTGGAGCAGCGCCTGGTGCGCACCATCCGCGACGTGGCTAAGGGCGCGGGCGTGATCCTGATCTCCGACTACGGCAAGGGCGTGGTGACGCCGGCGGTGATCGCCGCCTGCCATGCGGCCTCCAAGGACGGCGCCCAGGTGATCGTCGATTCCAAGGCGCGCAGCTTCGCCCGCTACGGCGAGGTGGACATCATCAAGCCCAACGCCGCCGAACTCGCCTACGCCACGGACATGCCGGTCTCCACCGACGCCGAGATCGAGGCGGCGCTGGCCAAGGCGCTGGAGCTTTGCGAGGCGCGCGCGGTGCTGGTGACGCGGGCGGCCAAGGGCATTTCGCTGGGCGTGCGCGGCGAGCCGGTGCGCCACTTCCCCGGCGTGCCGAAGGAGGTGTTCGACGCCTCCGGGGCGGGTGACACGACCCTGGCGGCGCTCGGCCTGGCGCTGGCCGCCCGTGCGCCCATGGAGGCGGCGGTGCAGTTCGCCCAGCTCGCCTCCGGCGTGGCCGTTGGAAAGATCGGCACGGCGACCGTTTCGCCCGAGGAGCTGGTGGAGGCCGCGCTCACCGCGCACATGGCCCCGGCCGAAGCCAAGATCGCCACGCCGCAGCGCATGGCCGAAGAGGTCGCCCGGTGGCGCGCCAAGGGGCTGAAGGTAGGCTTCACCAACGGCTGCTTCGACATCCTGCACCGCGGGCACGTGGCCTACCTGAACCAGGCCCGGGCCTGGTGCGACCGGCTGGTGGTGGGGCTGAACAGCGACGCCTCGGTGCGCGCGCTGAAGGGCGACGGCCGGCCGGTGAACGACCTGGAAAGCCGCGCCCTGGTGCTGGCGGGGCTCGGCGCGGTGGACCTGGTGGCGCCTTTCGACGAGGAGACGCCGATTAAGCTGATCGAGCTGGCGCGTCCGGACGTGCTCATCAAGGGCGCGGACTACACCGAAGAGCAGGTCGTCGGCGCCAGGGAAGTGCGCGGCTGGGGCGGCGAGGTGAAGCTGGCGCCGATCGTGGAGGGCTTCTCCACCACCGCGGCCATCGCCAAGCTCTCGAACAAGGAGACGGCCGGCTCATGAACCGCCGCATCGCATTCGTCACCGGCGGGGCCGGCTTCATCGGCTCCAACATCGTCGCCAAGCTGGCCGAGGATCGCGGCCTGGACGTGGTGGTGTGCGACCGCCTGCGCGAAGCTGAGCTCGGCAAGTGGCGCAACATCGCCAAGCATCCGATCGGCGATTTCGTCGCCCCGAACGACATGTTCGACTGGCTAGAGAAGCGCTGGCGCGAGGTGGAGGTGGTCGTCCACATGGCGGCGATCTCGTCGACCATGGAGCCGGACGCCGACAAGATCATCCATTCCAACTTTTCGCTGAGCCGCGACCTGTTCCGCTGGTGCACGGACCGCCAGCGCCGGTTCATCTACGCCTCCTCGGCGGCGACCTACGGCGACGGGGCGCTCGGCTTCGACGACGACGACAGGTACGACGCGCTGATGAAGCTGCGGCCGCTGAACACCTACGGCTGGTCCAAGGCGCTGTTCGACCTGTTCGCCGCGCGCCAGGCGGCCAGGGACTACGCGCCGCCGCAATGGGTGGGGCTGAAGTTCTTCAACGTGTACGGGCCCAACGAGGAGCATAAGCACTCGATGAAGTCCGTGGCTTCGCAGATCTGGCCGCATGTGCGCGACGGCCAGGGCGTGCAGCTCTTCAAGTCGTATCGCGACGACGTGCCGGACGGCGGCCAGAAGCGCGACTTCGTCTATGTGCGCGACGTGGCCGAGGTGGCCGAATGGCTGGTGGCCAATCCGCAGGTCAACGGCGTCTACAACCTGGGCTCGGGCCAGGCGCGGTCCTTCGAGGACATGGCCCGCGCGGTGTTCGCCGCCGCCGGCAAGAACGCGCAGATCGACTACACGCCGATGCCGCCGGCGATCCGCGACAAGTACCAGTACTTCACCGAGGCGAGGATGGAGCGCCTGCGCGCGGCCGGCTATCCGCGCGCCTTCACGCCGCTGGAGGAGGGGATCGCCGATTATGTGAAGGGCTACCTCTCCCAACCCGATCCGTATCGCTGACGGGGTTGGAGCGGTGGGGCCCCATCGTGTAGGCAGGGGCCATGGCTAAGCGGCCGAAGGGTTTCAGGCGCTGGCTCGTCATGAGCCTGACGGTGGTCGTCGCCGTGCTGGTCGCGGCGGGCTACGTCTGGCGTGACGACATCCAGCGCACGGCGCTGGATCCGAAGGTGCCGTTCCAAACCTACCAGCCGCCCCCGGCGCCCAACTACGCCATGCGTGCGTCCTGGTATCTGTTGCCCAATCCGGCCGACGCCGCGCGCCCGTCGGACCCGCCGGCAGACATCTTCTTCGTGTCGCCGACCACCTACGACGGCGGCGCCCAGTGGAACGCGCCGATCGACGACGATCAGGCCGAGCGCCTGTTCCGCCGCACCATGGCGCCGAACTACGCCGGCCCGTTCGTGCGGGTGGGGCGCCTGTTCGCCCCGCGCTATCGCCAGGCCAGCCTCTACACCCTGCTCACCCTGCGCGATGACGCCCGCGATGCGCGCGCGTTCGCCTATCGGGACGTGGCGGCGGCGTTCCGTCAGTACAGGGACGAATACAACAACGGGCGGCCCTTCATCGTGGTCGGGGTGGAGCAGGGCGGGACCCTGGCCGAGCGGCTGATCGCCGAGGAGATCGCCCCTGACGAGCGGATGCGCCGGCTGATCGCCGCCGCCTATCTGATCGACACGGCCGTGCCGGCGGGCGAAGCGCCGCTGCCGCCTTGCACGGCGCGCGGCCAGCCCGGTTGCCTGGCGGCCTGGACCTCGGTGCGCGAGGGCGACCTGGAAGGCGTGGCCGACATCCTCAACCGCTCGCTGGTGTGGGACAGGGCCGGCCAACTCGTGAACCTGAACGGGCGCAGGCCCATGTGCTTCAATCCGCTGCTGGGGAAGGTGAGCGACGAGCCGGCGCCGGCTCGGCTCAACCTGGGGGCCGCCAACGCCACCGGCCTGGAATGGGGCGCGCGCCCGCCGTTCATGACCCGGCAGGTCACGGCCGTGTGCAAGGACGGGGTGCTCAGGGTCTCTCGGCCGAAATCGACCTCGCTCAGGCGCATCGGCTCCTGGGCCGACCGGCGAAAGGCGCCCGGATACAATCTCTTCTATGGCGATCTTGAAGCCGACGCGAAGGCCAGGCTGGCGGCGCTGACGGCCGAGCCGGATTTTCCCAAGCCCGGCGCGGCGACCGCCGCGGCGCAGGCCATGGCCGATCACCCCTTGCGCCGCATCGATTGAGGGCTTGGCGGCGCCTGGCGCGCGGCCCATGTTCGCGCCCAATCAAGACCATGAAGGGAGGCTGGCGCCATGACCGCTTCGAACCGCCAGATCGTGCTGGACTCCATTCCGCAGGGAAGGCTCAGCCCTGAGCATTTTCGCCTGGAGGCGGCCGAACGGCCGAGCCCGGCGGAGGGCGAGCTCCTCCTGAAGGCCCGCTACATCTCGCTGGACGCCGCCAACCGGGCCTGGATGCAGGGGGCGACCTACCGCTCGGCGCTGACCTCGGGCCAGGTGATGGCCGGCGGGGCGCTGGCCGAGGTGGTGGAGAGCCGTGCGCCGGGGTTCTCGCCCGGCGACCTGGTGTTCGCCGACATGGGCTGGCGCGAATACGGAGCCGTGCCGGCCAAGGGACTTTCCAAGCTGCCGGCGATGGAGCCGCTCACCCACCTGCTCAGCGTCTACGGCGTGGCCGGGCTGACCGCCTATTTCGGCCTCCTGGAATGCGGCCGTCCGAAAGCGGGCGAGACGGTGGTGGTGTCGGCGGCGGCCGGCTCGGTGGGCTCGATCGTCGGCCAGATCGCCAGGATCAAGGGCTGCCGCGTGGTCGGCGTCGCCGGCGGGGCGGAGAAATGCGCCTGGCTGAAGGACGAGCTCGGCTTCGACGAGGCCGTCGACTACAAGGCCGGCGCCCTGCGCCAGGAGCTGAAGGCGGCGTGTCCGGGCGGGATCGACGTCTATTTCGACAATGTGGGCGGCGACATCTTCGAGACCTGCCTGTTCGCCATGAACACCCACGGCCGGATCGCCTGCTGCGGGGCGGTCTCGCAGTATGACGGCGCCGCGCCGGCGCACGGGCCCAGGGGCGTGCCCGGCCTGATCGTCACCAAGCGCCTGACCCTGCAGGGCTTCATCGTCTCGGACTTCTACGACAAGCGCGACGCGGCCCTGGCCGAGCTGAAGTCCTGGGTGGAGAGCGGCGAGCTGAAGGTGCAGGAGGACGTGATCGAGGGGCTGGAGAACACCCCGGCCGCTCTAATCGGCCTGCTCCACGGCGAGAACCGCGGCAAGCGCATGGTCAAGGTGGGCTGAGAACCTTCCGAACGCGTCGAATGTGAGGGGGTGTTCAAACCGGCGAGAAGGTGATCATCCTGTCCTCTCGAAAAGAGAGGCCGTGGCGCATGGGCCGGGCGCTCAAGCCACGCTCAGGCCAGTTGAGGGCGATCGGGAGGCATGACGTTTAGGCAGATCCCGCTGTCGTGGGCCGAGCGGCGCGCGGCCGGCGCCGTGGCGAGCGGGCTTTCGCTTGACGGCCTGTTCGAGCGCGCGCTGATCGCCCCGCGATTTGGCGACGATCGGGACCAGATCTCGCCGCTTCAGCTCATCCTGTTCTTCGCCGCGCTGGTGCTTGAAACCGATGACGGCACGCACGCGCTGCTGCGCCGGCGGGTGGCGCCGACGTTCGGCCCGCTTGGATTTCGCATCCTGTTCGGCGCGGCCAGCCTGGGCGACGGGCTGATCGCCCTGGCCAAATTCCATGAACTCTCCTCGTCTGCGATCCGGCTGCAGCTTTCCACCGAGGGCGAGCAGGCCTTCCTGGCGCTTCAGGTGGAGGACGACCGGGGCGGCGCGCATCTGCAGGAGGACATCCAGCTCACCTATCTCTACATGGGCCTGACCTGCTTCCTGGGGCGGCCTTTCCCGGCCCTGTGGGTCGGCACGCGCGACCCGGAGCACTGCTGCCTGGGCTCCACCCACTATGCGATCAGAGGGCCTGTGGGGGTCCACGCGTGCGCGGGCATAGCCTTTCCGAAGGCGCTGCTGGCCCGTCGCGCGGCCGGGCCGGGGCTGGACGAGTTCGCTTGGCGTCCGATGCAGGAGGCCATCAGCCTTCTGGAGATGACGCCGGACCATCCCCCGCCGGGCGTCAACAACCGTGATCTGCGCCTGGAGCGGCTCGCGGCCGAGCAGATGATGTCGCCGTCGACCTACCGGCGCATGCTGGTCAGGAACGGGTCGGGGTTTCGCCAGCTCCGAGAGCGCGCGCTGCTCGACGTCACCCTGGATCTGCTCAAGGCCGGGTCGCACAGCCTGGAAGCGATCGCGGCCGACCTCGGCTATGCGGACGCCCGCAGCCTCAGGCGGTTCGTGAAGCGCGCGACCGGGCGAACGCCAAGCGAGATACGGCAGGACTTCGCCAGCGCCGTCTCGCCGGAACTGCTGTGTGCGCGGATGAAGGAGATCGTCGGCCTCATGCAGCTTTGACCGGAAATGTCCCGGCTTTCCGCCGGGACCTGCGCGTTCCGGTCCTTTCTCGGCGCCCCAGCCGCCCTCATGGTCCCCGGCAAAAGACCAATGACGAGAGGGGAGGGCGTTCATGGGGGCGCACACGAAGATCCGCGCGCCGCGCAGGGCGGCGTTGCTGGCGGCGACCGCCGGCGCGGCGCTCGCCGCCGCGACTGGCGCGGCGGCCCAGACGGGCGGATCCGCCGATCATGCCCGGGAGCTGGGCGAGGTGGTCGTCACCGCCTCCCGGCGCGAGGCGAGCGTGCGCGACACGCCCATCGCGCTTTCCGCCTACGGCGGCGACCAGCTTGAGAAGGAGCACGTGGAGACGTTCTCGGCGCTGGTCACCCAAAGCCCGAACATCCAGCTCGGCACCAGCGGCGCGAACACCAACATCGCCATCCGGGGGATCGGCACGAACCTGCAGACGGCGGGCAACGATCCTGGGGTCGCGTTTCACGTCGACGGGATCTACGTGCCTGACACAGCGATCGCCCTGGCCTCGCTGTTCGACGTCAATCGCGTGGAAGTGCTGCGTGGGCCGCAGGGAACCCTGTTCGGCCGCAACGCCACCGGCGGCGCCGTCAACGTCATCTCCAATACGCCGACGGCGAGCCCGGCCTTCGGCCTCGACGCGTCGGTTGGAGCGCCTGTGGGCGAGCACGTCGCGATGTTCGCCAGCGGGCCGATCAACGCGGCCGGCACGCTGCTCGGCCGGGCGGCGGTGCAGCAGACCTACCGCCGCGGGGCGGTGGAGAACGTCGCTCCGGGCGGCCCGGATCGATTGGAGGGCAAGAACAACTACGGCGGCCGCCTGCAGTTAGAATGGAGACCCACGGCGGACTTCAGCGCCCGCCTGCTGGCCGACTACCAGAAGTCGGACGAGACGGGACCGGCCTACTATCTCGTCGGCACGCCGAACGCCGACCTGGGCTTGCCGGCCCTGCTTTCCAACACCTTCATCGCCACCCCGAGCGACGACAGGATCGCCGTCACCCATGGCGCCGCCAACCTGATGGAGAAGGGCGTGGCGCTGTTCGTTGATTGGAAGATCGTCGGCGGCGACCTGCGAGCCACCGTGTCCAGGCGCCATACGAAGGTCTACACGGAGAACGACGGCGACGGCACGGCGGTCGATTTCGACAGCACCATCTTCGACCAGTCCAGGGACACCACCTACGCCGAGCTGCTTTACAGCTCCGACGCAGACCGGCGCTTCTCCTACATCCTGGGCGCCAACTACATCGACGATTCCGAGACCCAGGCGATCGCCGTCCCCGTCATCTATCTGCCTGCGCCCGTCACCATCACCGGCGACGTCGACACCCGGTCCGCCGCCGTTTTCGGCCACGCCGAATACAAGCTGACCGACGCCTGGAAGGTCTTCGGCGGCGCGCGCATGTCGCGCGACAAGAAGCGGCTGACCGAAAGCAACAACTTCATCGGCGCGCTCACGCAGTCCGACCGCTGGTCGAAGCCCACCTTCGAGATCGGCACGTCCTACGAGTTCAGTTCGACCAGCACGGGATATCTGAAATACGCGACCGGCTATAAGAGCGGCGGCTACTCGGCGGGCGGCTTGGCCCCGGCGTTCGCGCCGGAAACCAGCAAGATGTGGGAGCTGGGCCTGAAGGGCGCCTATTTCGACGGGCGGCTGGAAGCCAATCTCGCGCTCTTCCGCACATCCTATCAGAACCTGCAGGTGAACCAGGTCGTAGGCGTCCTCTCGCAGGTCACCAACGCGGCGGCGGCGACCATCAACGGCGCCGAGATCGAGCTCGTCCAGCACGTGACGCCGGAATTCCGCATCGCCTTCGACGGCGGCTGGCTGGATGCGCGGTTTGATCGGTTCATCACTGAGGACAGCGCGCGTCCGGCGCTCGGCACGCTCAACCTGGAGGGCAACCGGCTGCCGCAGGCGCCTGAATTCACCGCCGGAATCGGCCCGGTCTACAGCCATGTCCTCGGCGACGGCGGCGAGCTCACCTTGGCGGCGCGATACGACTGGAAGTCGCGCGTCTATTTCTCCGAGTTCAACCTTCCGCTGATCTCCCAGGGCGCATCCGGCCGGGTGAACGCCTACGCGACCTACGAGGCGCCGGGCGGGCGGTGGCGGTTCGGCCTTTACGGGCGAAATCTGACCGACGAGCGCACCTACGCGACCATGGTGGTGGGCTCGGCCGTGATCAATTCGATCACCAACGGCACGATCCAGCCCCGGCGCGAGGTCGGGGTCGAGTTGCACTATCGGTACTAGGCGACAGACGGCGAAGCGAGGTGATCCGTGAAGGAAAGCGTGGTGGACCAGACGATCAGGACGATTTCGCTCAACGGCGTGACGCTCGGCTACAGCGTGCACGGCGACGGGTCCGGCAAGCCGCCGCTCGTGTTCGTGCACGGCTATTGCGTGCGCTCGACGGGCGGTCCCTATGAGCAGCTCATCGACCTGCTGGCGGACCGCTACACGGTCTACGCCCTCGACCTGCGGGGGCACGGCGCTTCGGCCGGGGCGCTGGAGGGCTGGTCGGTTGAAGCCCTCGCCGACGACGTCGTGGCCTTTTCACGCGCCCTCGGCCTCGGCGCGCCGGTCTACGTCGGCCATTCCCTGGGCGGCTTCACCGGCGTCTTCGCCGAAATCCGTCACCCCGGAGCCTTTGCGGCGCTATGTCTGCTGACCCCCGCGGCGGCGACCGTCACCGGCGACACGCCCGCCGAGACCATGCAGCTTCTCGTCGAGCACGGCCGCGACCGCGACATGATGCGCGAGATGTTCCGGCATATGTTCGTTCGCGCGCCGGGGCGGATGCTGGAGGCCGTGATCGACGCCGTGACCATGGTGGATGGCGAGGTGCATCGCATGTTCCTGGAAACCTCCGCGGACCTGTCGATCGACGAGCGGCTGGGCGAGGTTGAGGCGCCGGTGCTCCTGCTCAACGGCGAGCGCGACGTCGTCGTCGCGCCGGCCAGGCAGCACGACATGGCGCGCAGGCTCGCACGGTCCAAGGAGGTCGTGTTCTCGACCGAGGGGCACATGTTGCCGAATGAGGGCGCGGACGTGGCGGCGCGCGAGATCCTGTCGTTCCTGGACTTCGACCGCGCGCCGATGGCCGCCGCCGCCCTGGTCCCGGCGGCGGGCTAACCGGCGTCGTTCAGCTTGGCGCCCGGTCGCCAGTCGAACAGCTCCTGCAGGATGCGCAAGGCCTGGCCGCGCTCGCTGGTCAGGTCCGGATCGCGGGCGACGATCAGGCGCGCGTCGTCGCCGGCCGCGGCGATCAGGTCGCGGTGGGCGAAGGGGTCGGCGAAGACGTAGTCGGGAAATCCGGACTGGCGCAGGCCCAGCGCGTCGCCGCCGCCGCGCAGCTCCAGGTCGGTCTCGGCGATGACGAAGCCGTCGTCGGTGCGCCGCAGGATGTCGAGCCGCCGTTGGGCGATTTCCGACAGGGGCGGGTCGTAGAGCAGCACGCAGGCGCTCTCGCGATGGCCGCGGCCGACGCGGCCGCGAAGCTGGTGGAGCTGGGCCAGGCCGAAGCGCTCGGCCTGCTCGATCACCATGATCGTGGCGTTGGGCACGTTGACGCCGACCTCGACCACCGTGGTGGCCACCAGCACCTTGACCTCGCCGTCGGCGAAGGCGGCCATCACCGCGTCCTTCTCGGGGCCGGACATGCGCCCATGGATCAGCCCGACGCCGGGGCCGACGCGCTCGCGCAGCTCGGCGGCGCGGACCTCGGCGGCCTTCATGTCAACCACCTCGGACTCGGCGACCAGCGGGCAGATCCAGAAGGCCTGGGCTCCCTCGGCCACCGCCTTGCGCAGGCGCGCCTCGACCTCGGCGACGCGGGGCATGGGCACGGCGCGGGTGGCCACCGGCGTGCGGCCGGGGGGCTTTTCGTCGATGCGCGAGACGTCGAGGTCGCCGTAGACCGTCAGCTCCAGGGTGCGCGGGATCGGCGTGGCCGACATGGCCAGCAGGTGCACCGCCTGGCCCTTGGCCTGCAGGCGCTGGCGCTCGCCCACGCCGAACCGGTGCTGTTCGTCGATGACGGCGAGCTGCAGGCGCTGGAAATGCACGTCGTCCTGGAAGAGGGCGTGGGTGCCCACGGCCACCTGGATCGCGCCCGAGGCCAGGCCCCGAAGCTTGTCGGCGCGGCCCGCGCCCTTGTCGCGGCCGGTGAGCAGGACGGCGGCGATCCCATGGGCTTCAAGGGGTTGCGCCAGGGTCTCGAAGTGCTGGCGCGCCAGGATCTCGGTGGGCGCCATCAGGACCGCCTGGCCGCCGGAGGCGACCACGTCGGCGATGGCCAGCATGGCGACCACCGTCTTGCCGGAGCCGACGTCGCCCTGGAGCAGACGACTCATCCGCTCGCCGGAGGCGAGGTCGCCGCGGATCTCGCCGAGGGCGCGGTTCTGCGCCTCCGTGAGCTTGAACGGCAGATCGGCGCGGACGGCCTCGGCGACCGGGCTCGCCGGCGCCGGGCGGGCCGGCTCGGCCCGGCGGGCGGCCTTGCGCTGGGCCATGGCCAGTTGATGGGCCAGGAGCTCGTCATAGGCCAACCGACGCTGGTGCGGAGCCTGGGGCGAGAAGTCGGCCTCGCTCAGGGGCGCGTGCAGATGGGCCAGGGCCTCGCGCCAAGCTGGGAAGCGCTCGCGGGCGGCGAAGGCGGGGTCCTGCCACTCCGGCAGCTCGGGCGCGCGTTCCAGGGCCTCGTGGACGAAGCGGCGGACGCTGCGCGCCGGAAGGCCGGCGGAGGCGGGATAGACCGGCTCCAGCAGCGGGATGGCGTCGGCCTGTTCCGGCGGAACGATGTCCGGATGGGCGATCTGCAGCTCGGAGCCGAAGTGTTCCACCTTGCCGCTGACGACGCGCTTGGCGCCGATCGGATGGCGCGCCTCGAGCTGGCCGCCGTAAGCGCCGAAGAACACCAGCGTCAGGAAGCCGGTGCCGTCGTAGGTCCTGACCTTCCAGGGCTGGGAGGGCGAGCGGGGGCGCTGGTAGGCCTCGATCTCGACCTTGAAGATCTGCACTTCGCCTTCCACGGCCGTGGAGACCGTGGCCTGGTGGCGGCGGATCAGCCCGTGGGGCTTCAGGAACAGCACGTCGCGCACGACCGGCCCGGCGATCTTCTCCAGCACGGGCGCCACGCGCGAGCCCACCCCCTTCAGCGAGGTGATCGGCGCATAGAGCGGAAACAGAATCTCGGGCCGCATGGGTGCAGCTTATCGCCCATCCGCGGGCAAAAGGGCGCCGCCTGACGCGCGGGCTGGCGTTCGACCGCGAGCCGGCCTATATCCGCCGCTCCTTCATGACGATCGACGACGCACGCCTCCGACGACTGAAGTTCCGGGCCTGGCACCGTGGCTTCAGGGAAGCGGACCTCATTCTGGGGCCGTTCGCGGACAAGCACGCCTCGAGCCTGAGTCTCGAACAGATCGAGGAGTTCGAGCGCCTGATGCAGGCGCCCGACCACGACCTCTACAACTGGATCGTCGAGCGCGATCCGACGCCGCCGGAAATGGACGGCGAAATCATGCGCATGTTGAAGGCCTTCCGGGACGAGGCGCACAGCGCGCGGGGGCCGGACCGTGGCGGCTGACGACGCTCGGCCGGTCGGTCCCGGCCAGATGAAGCGGCTCGTGCAGGACGAGGGCCGCGTCGACCTGATCGGCGCGCCGGAAGGCTTCGACGCCCTGGTGATGGGCGACATCGCCCGGGGCCGGGGCGGGGTTTCGGTGTTCGTCGCGCGGGACGGCTCGCGCCTGTCGGCCTTCGTCGACGCGTTCGGCTTCTTCGCTCCCGAGATCGAGGTGCTGCCGTTCCCCTCGTGGGACTGCCTGCCCTACGACCGGGTGGGGCCCTCGCCGGCGATCGCCGCCCAGCGGATGACCACCCTGGCGCGCCTCGCGCACGGCTTGGATTCGGGCAAGCCGCAACTGATCGTCACCGCCGTGCCGGCGCTGATGCAGCGGGTGCCGCCGCGCTCGGCGATCAAGGACGCCAGCTATTCGGCGACCGTGGGCAATGCGGTCGAGATCGCCGACCTGGAGCGCTACTTCGCGGTCAACGGCTACACGCGAGCCTCGACGGTCTCCGAGCGCGGCGAGTTCGCCATCCGCGGCGGGGTGATCGACGTCTTCCCGCCTAACGCCGACGAGCCCGTGCGGCTGGATCTGTTCGGCGACACCCTGGAATCGATCCGCGCCTTCGATCCTGAGACCCAGCGCTCGACCAGGCAGCTCCGCGAGGTGCAGCTGCTGCCGGTGAGCGAGGCGTTGCTGGACGCCGACGCGGTGTCGCGCTTCCGCAGCGGCTACCTGGAGACCTTCGGCGCGCCTGGGGACGATCCGCTCTACGCCACGGTCAGCGAAGGCGGCCGGCGGGCGGGGATGGAGCACTGGCTGCCGCTGTTCTATCCGAAGCTCGAGACCCTGTTCGACTACCTGCCGGGCCACGCGGTGATCGGCGTCGACCACCTGGCCGAGGAGGCGAGGGACGAGCGCTGGGCGATGATCCAGGACGCCTTCGACGCCCGCGCCCAGGCCGAGCGGCGTGTGCACTACCATCCGCTGGAGCCGAAGGCGCTCACCCTGCCGGCCGAGGAGTGGAAGGCGCGCCTGGCCGAGCGCCCGACCCGGCGCTTCTCCGCCTTCCAGGAAGTGGAGAGCGAGACCGCGGTCGACATGGGCGCCAGGCTCGGGCGCACCTTCGCCGCCGAGCGCTCGCAGGACAGCGTGAATCTCTTCCAGGCCACGGCCGACCACGCCAAGGCGCTCTCGGCCCAGGGCAAGCGCGTCCTCTTCGCCTCCTGGACCGACGGCTCCTCGGAGCGGCTGGGGCTGATGCTGGCCGACCACGGCCTGACGCGCGTGCCCTTCGCGCCCTATTGGCAGGCGGCCAAGGCGGCAGACCCGAAGGTGCCGCAACGGGTGGTGCTGCCGCTGGAGTCCGGCTTCGAGACGCCCAATCTCGCCGTCATCTCCGAGACCGACATCCTGGGCGACCGGCTGTCGCGGCCCAAGCGCAAGCGCCGGGCGACCAACTTCCTGGCCGAGGCTTCGTCGCTGACGCCGGGCGACCTCGTCGTGCACATCGACCACGGCATCGGCCGCTATGAGGGGCTGAAGACCCTGGACGTGCAGGGCGCGCCGCACGATTGCCTGGAGCTGCAGTACGGCGGCGAAGCCAAGCTTTACCTCCCGGTCGAGAACATCGACCTTCTGACCCGCTACGGTTCGGACTCCGAGGGCGTGATCCTGGACCGGCTGGGCGGGGCGGCCTGGCAGGGCCGCAAGGCGCGCGCCAAGGCCCGCCTGCGGGAGATGGCCGAGGGCCTGATCCGCATCGCCGCCGAGCGGGCGACCAAGACCACCACGCCGGTGGATCCGCCGCATGGGGTGTTCGACGAGTTCTGCGCCCGCTTCCCCTACGAGGAGACCGACGACCAGCTCAACGCCATCGGCGACGTGCTGGAGGACCTGTCCGCCGGCAAGCCGATGGACCGGCTGATCTGCGGCGACGTCGGCTTCGGCAAGACCGAGGTGGCGCTGCGTGCGGCCTTCGTGGTGGCCATGAGCGGCGAGCAGGTGGCGATCGTCTGCCCGACGACGCTCCTGGCCCGCCAGCACTTCAAGACCTTCGCCGAGCGGTTCAAGGGCTGGCCGGTGCGGGTGCGCCGCCTGTCGCGCCTGGTTCCGGCCAAGGAGGCGGCCGAGACCCGCGACGGGCTGAAGAAGGGCGAGATCGAGGTGGTGGTGGGCACCCACGCGGTGCTTTCCAAGCAGGTCGAGTTCAAGAACCTCGGCCTCGTCATCGTCGACGAGGAGCAGCACTTCGGGGTCAAGCACAAGGAGAAGCTCAAGGAGCTTCGCGCCGACGTGCACATGCTGACCCTGACCGCCACGCCGATCCCGCGCACCCTGCAGATGTCGCTGTCGGGCATCCGCGAGATGTCGATCATCGCCACCCCGCCGGTCGACCGCCTGGCCGTGCGCACCTACGTCACCCCGTGGGATCCTGTGGCGCTGCGCGAGGCCCTGCTGCGCGAGAAGTATCGCGGCGGCCAGAGCTACTTCGTCACGCCACGGATCAATTATCTTCCGGAGCTGGAGCGTTTCCTGCGCGAGCAGGTGCCTGAGGTGAAGTTCGTGGTGGGCCACGGCCAGATGGCGCCGACCCAGCTCGAGGAGGTGATGAGCGCCTTCTACGACGGCCAATACGACGTGCTGCTCTCGACCACCATCGTGGAGAGTGGCCTCGACATCCCCACGGCCAACACCATGATCATCCACCGGGCCGACATGTTCGGCCTGGCCCAGATGTACCAGCTTCGCGGCCGGGTCGGCCGGGCCAAGGCGCGGGCCTACGCCTATCTGACCACGCCCGCGGAAAAGCCGCTGACCCTGTCCGCGGAGAAGCGGCTGAAGGTGCTGCAGTCGCTGGACAGCCTGGGCGCGGGCTTCCAGCTCGCCAGCCACGACCTGGACATCCGCGGCGGCGGCAACCTCTTGGGCGAGGAGCAGTCCGGCCACATCCGCGAGATCGGGGTGGAGCTCTATCAGCAGATGCTGGAGGACGCCGTCGCCGAGCTGAAGGAGCGCGGCGGCGAGGGCCTGGTCGACCGGGGCTGGTCGCCGCAGATCAACACCGGCGCGGCCGTGCTGATCCCCGAGGACTACGTGCCCGACCTCAACGTGCGGCTGGCGCTCTACCGGCGCCTGTCCGACGCCGAGAAGGCCGACGACCGCGAAGCCCTGGCCGCTGAGCTGATCGACCGCTTCGGCCCCTTGCCGCCGGAAGCCGGCCAGCTCCTGAAGGTGGTGGCGATCAAGGGCATGTGCCGCCAGGCGAACGTGGCCAAGATCGACGTGGGCCCGAAGGGCGCGGTGGTGAGCTTCCGCGGCGACGAGTTCAAGAACCCCGTCGGCCTGGTGGGCTACGTCCAGAGGCACGCGGCGGTCTGGCGCGTTCGTCCCGACAACAAGGTGGTCGTCAAGGGCGAGTGGGAGACCCCGACCGAGCGCCTGAACGCGGCCGAACGCATCCTGACCGAGCTGGCCAAGCTCGCGGCCTGAGGTCGCGCCCATTGCGGCTTTCGCCCGCGACGCGGGAAGGGCCTAATGCGAGCTGATTCTGAAATGACCCGCCCATGACCAAGCACACCCCGCCGCCGTCCGATGGGGACGGCGACCGCATCATCGAAGAGCCGCTTTCCGAGGCCCTGTCGCGGCGCTACCTGGCCTATTCCCTGTCGGTGATCACCGGCCGGGCGCTGCCGGACGTGCGCGACGGCCTGAAGCCCGTGCAGCGCCGCGTGCTCTACGCCATGAACGAGATGCGGCTGAACCCCGACACCGCCGCGCGCAAATGCGCCAAGGTGGTCGGCGAGGTGATGGGCCAGTACCACCCGCACGGCGACCAGGCGATCTACGACACCCTGGTGCGCATGGCCCAGACCTTCGCCCAGCGCTACCCGCTGGTGGACGGGCAGGGCAACTTCGGCAACATCGACGGCGATAACGCCGCGGCCATGCGCTACACCGAGTGCCGGCTGACGGACGCGGCCAAGCTGCTGCTCGACGGCATCGACGAGGACGCCGTCGATTTCAAGCCCACCTACGACGGCGAGGACGAGGAGCCCGTCGTCCTGCCCTCTGGCTTCCCGAACCTGTTGGCCAACGGCACCACCGGCATCGCCGTGGGCATGGCCACCTCGATCCCGCCGCACAACGCCGCCGAGCTGATCGACGCCTGCCTGGTGATCCTGGACAAGCCCGATTGCTCCACCGCCGACCTGATGGCCCACGTGAAGGGGCCGGACTTCCCCACCGGCGGGGTGATCGTCGAGCCGACGGCCTCGCTCCTGGAAACCTACGAGACCGGCCGCGGCGGCGTGCGCACCCGCGCGCGCTGGGAGAAGGAAGAGACCGGGCGCGGGACCTACCAGATCGTCGTCACCGAGATTCCCTACCAGGTGAAGAAGGCCGACCTGGTCGAGCAACTCGCCGGGCTGATCGAGGCCAAGAAGGCGCCGCTGCTGGGCGACGTGCGCGACGAGTCCGCCGAGGACGTGCGCCTGGTGCTCGAGCCGAAGAGCCGCAACGTCGAGCCCGAGATCCTGATGGAGAGCCTCTTCAAGCTCTCCGACCTGGAGACCCGGTTCTCGGTGAACCTGAACGTGCTGGACGCGCGGGGCACGCCCGGCGTGATGGGCCTCAAGCAGGCGCTGAAGGCCTTCCTCGACCATCGGCGCGAAGTGCTGGTGCGCCGGGCCCGCCATCGGCTCGGCAAGATCGAAGCGCGGCTGCACATCCTCGAAGGCCTGCTGATCGCCTACCTGAACCTGGACGAGGTGATCCGCATCGTCCGCTACGAGGACGAGCCCAAGGCCAAGCTGATCGCCGCCTTCGACCTTTCCGAGATCCAGGCCGAGGCGATCCTCAACACCCGCCTTCGCCAGCTCGCCAAGCTGGAGGAGATGGAGATCAAGCGCGAGCACGGCGAGCTTTCCGAGGAGCGCGACGGCCTGTTGAAGATGCTGGCCTCCGAGGCCCAGCAGTGGAAGCTGGTGGGCGTGGGGCTGAAGGACGTGCGCAAGGCGCTCTCGCCCGAGACCGAGCTGGGCCGCCGCCGCAGCCATTTCGCCGAGGCGCCGCAGGTGGACGCCGAGGCCGCCATCGAGGCGATGATCCCGCGCGAGCCGATCACCGTGATCCTGTCCGAACGCGGCTGGATCCGCGCGGCCCGCGGCAAGGTGGACGACCCGTCCGAGCTGAAGTTCAAGGAAGGCGACAAGCTGGGCTTCATCGTCCCGGCCGAGACGACCGACAAGCTGCTGATCTTCGCCTCCGACGGCCGCTTCTTCACCCTGGGCTGCGACAAGCTTCCCTCGGCGCGGGGCCATGGCGAGCCGCTGCGGCTGATGCTCGACCTGGACGACAAGGTCGAGATCATCGATGTCTTCGCGCACAAGCCCGGGACCAAGCGGTTCGTCGCCTCCCGGGCCGGCTATGGCTTCATCCTGCCCGAGGAGGAGGCGATCGCCTTCCGCAAGGCCGGCAAGCAGGTGCTGAGCGTCGACAAGAAGGGCTCGGCCTTCGCCATGCCGATCACCGGCGACCACGTCGCCGTCATCGGCGACAACGGCAAGATCCTGATCTTCGAGGTCGCCGAACTGCCGGAGATGCCGCGCGGCAAGGGCGTGAAGCTGCAGGCCTACCGCGAGGGGGGCTTGCGCGATGCGACGCTCTTCTCCGCCGAGGAGGGGGCGAGCTGGATCGACGGGGCCGGCCGCACGCGCACCTGGCCGGAGTGGGCCGAGTGGAAGGGCAAGCGCGCCGCCGCCGGCAAGCTCGCGCCCAAGGGCTTCCCGACGAGCAAGCGCTTCCGGCCGAAGGGCGCCTAGCCCTTCTCGCCCTTGCGGCCTCCGGTCGAGCCGATAAGGTCGGCGCAACCGCGCCGAAGTCGCGGAGCGTTCTTTTAGGGGCATTTTCAGATGATCGATTTTCGCGCGCGGCTGCTTGGCGCCGCCCTGGCCGCGAGCCTGGCGCTCGCGCCCGCCGCACCCGTCCTGGCCCGCGAACCGGCCGCCCTGCCGGCGGCGAGCCCCGAGAGCGTGGGCTTTTCCTCTGAGCGGCTGAAGCGCCTGGACGCGGCCATGCAGCAGGTGGTGGACGACGGCCGGGTGGCCGGCATGACCACGCTTCTGATGCGTCACGGCAAGGTCGTGGAGTTCAGGACCTACGGCAAGGCGAGCCTGGCCGCCGGCCAGGCCATGCCCAAGGACGAGATCTTCCGCATCTACTCGATGTCCAAGCCGATCACCGGCGTGGCGATGATGATCCTGTTCGAGGAGGGCAAGTGGAAGCTGGACGATCCGGTGACCAAGTTCATCCCCGAGCTGAAGGACCTGAAGCTCATGAAGATCGACGGGGCGGGTAATCAGACCCTTGTCCCGCTCGACCGGCCGCCGACCATGCGCGAACTGATGAGCCACACCGCCGGCTTCGGCTATGGCCTCAACGACAAGCACCCCGTGGACAAGATGTTCCGCGACAAGGAGGTGCTGGCCTCCAACGGCCTGCAGGACATGGTCGACAAGGTCGCGACCATCCCCCTGATGTTCGAGCCGGGGACCCAGTGGTACTACAGCGTCGCCGTCGACCTGCAGGGCTACATCGTCCAGAAGCTGTCGGGCGAGCCGCTCGGCCAGTTCATGGACGAGAAGATCTTCAAGCCCTTGAAGATGAACGACACTGGCTTCGTGGTTCCCAAGAGCCAGATCTCGCGGCTGTCGCCGGTCTATGTGGGCGATCCGAAGACCGGCAAGATCGAGGAGGCCAAGCAGCTCTTCGGCTATGACCTGCCCGACTACACCCAGCCCCCGCGCATGGAATCCGGCGGCGGCGGACTGCTCTCCACCACCACCGACTACGCCCGCTTCGCCCAGATGATCGCCAACGGCGGCGAACTCGACGGGGTGCGCATCCTCTCGCCGGCGACGGTGGAGCTGATGGGCACCAACATGATCCCCGACAAGGTGCTGGTCTCCTCCAACGGCACGGTCGCCACCAGCTTCAACGACGCGGTCGGCTTCGGCCTGGACTTCGCGGTGGTGAACGACCCGCGCAAGGCCGGGACCTTGCAGGGCAAGGGCACGATGAGCTGGGGCGGGGCGGCTGGCACCTGGTTCTGGACGGATCCGACCAACGACGTGGTGTTCGTCGGCATGATCCAGCGCCTGGGCGGCACCGGCGGCGAGGACCTGGGCACGGCGACGCGGACGCTGGTCTACCAGGCCCTGGTCGACCCGAAGAAGTAGGGGCGGGGGAAGGACGCGGGACGGCGGCCCCAGCGCCTTGACAAGGCGCCCCCTACGTGTCCCCTTCCGCGCCTCGATTTTCCAGACGTTTTGCGACTCCCATGCACGCCTACCGCACCCACACCTGCGGCGCGCTCCGCGCCGCCGACACGGGTTCCACCGTTCGAGTTTCCGGTTGGATCCACCGCAAGCGCGACCACGGCGGACTGATGTTCGTCGACCTGCGTGACCACTACGGCCTGACCCAGCTCGTCATCGACCCGGAGACCGCGGACTTCGCCGTCGTCGAGCGCCTGCGCGCCGAGAGCGTGATCCGCGTGGACGGCGACGTAGTGGCCCGCTCGCCCGAAACGGTGAACCCGAACCTGGCCACC
Source organism: Phenylobacterium sp. (assembly GCF_041916435.1). Lineage (GTDB taxonomy): Bacteria > Pseudomonadota > Alphaproteobacteria > Caulobacterales > Caulobacteraceae > Phenylobacterium. Next base: position 615,708 of record NZ_JAYRZM010000001.1, read on the forward strand.
GGCGAGGTGGAGGTGCGCGTGCGCGCCGTCGAGGTGCTGTCGGAAGCGGCCGAACTGCCGCTGCCGGTGTTCGGCGAGCCGGAATATCCCGAGGATATCCGCCTCAAGAACCGCTACCTGGACCTGCGCCGTGAGACCCTGCACCGCAACATCGTGCTGCGCTCCAACGTGATCGCCTCGATCCGCCGGCGCATGATCGAGCAGGGCTTCACCGAGTTCCAGACGCCGATCCTGACGGCCTCCTCGCCGGAAGGCGCGCGCGACTTTCTGGTGCCCTCGCGCATGCACCCGACGAAGTTCTACGCGCTGCCGCAGGCGCCCCAGCAGTTCAAGCAGCTCCTGATGGTCGCCGGTTTCGACCGCTACTTCCAGATCGCGCCCTGCTTCCGCGACGAGGACCTGCGCGCCGACCGCAGCCTGGAGTTCTACCAGCTCGACGTGGAGATGAGCTTCGTCACCCAGGAAGACGTGTTCGCCGCCATCGAGCCGGTGATGCACGGGGTGTTCACCGAGTTCGGCCAGGGCAAGCGCGTCTCGCCGATCGACGAGCCGATGTCCTACGTGGACGACTTCGGCAAGACCATCGAGCACAAGGGCTTCGAGCGGCTGACCTATCTGCAGTCGATGCAGCGCTACGGCACCGACAAGCCGGACCTGCGCAACCCCATCGTCATGCAGGACGTCTCCGAGCGCTTCCGCGGCGGCGGCTTCGGCCTGTTCGCGCGCATCCTGCAGGACGAGAAGAACGCCGTGTGGGGCGTGCCGGCGCCCAAGGGCGGCAGCCGGGCCTTCTGCGATCGCATGAACTCCTGGGCGCAGGGCGAGGGCCAGCCGGGCCTCGGCTACATCTTCTGGAGCGAGGACCAGGGCGGCTGGGGCGGCCCGATCGCCAAGAATCTCGGTCCCGAGCCCACCCAGGCGCTGATGGACCAGCTCGGCATGGGCAAGGGCGACGCGGCCTTCTTCGTGGCCGGCGATCCCAAGGTGTTCGCCAAGTTCGCCGGCCTGGCGCGGACCAAGGTGGCGACCGACCTTTCCCTGGTGGACGAAGACCAGTTCCGCTTCTGCTGGATCGTCGACTTCCCGATGTTCGAGTGGAACGAGGACGACAAGCGCGTCGACTTCTCGCACAACCCGTTCTCGATGCCGCAGGGCGGCCTTGAGGCCCTGAAGACGCAGGACCCGCTGACGATCCGCGCCTTCCAGTACGACATCGTCTGCAACGGCTACGAACTGTGCTCCGGCGCGATCCGGAACCACATCCCCGAGCTGATGCTGAAGGCGTTCGAGATCGCCGGCTACGGCGCCAACGTGGTCGAGGAGCAGTTCGGCGGCATGCTGAACGCCTTCCGCCACGGCGCGCCGCCCCACGGCGGCCTGGCGCCCGGCATCGACCGGATCGTCATGCTGCTGGCGGGCGAGACCGCCATCCGCGAAGTGATCGCCTTCCCGCTGAACCAGCAGGGCCAGGACCTGCTGATGAACGCGCCCTCCGAGGTGACGGACAAGCAGCTCAAGGAGCTCAGCATCCGCCTGGCCCCGCCGATCAAGACGGCCTGATCGCGCGGCGCCCGGCCGGCGGCGCGGAGCCAGCGCCAGCGGTCTACGGAATGTCGACGGCCACGAGGTGGCGGGGATTGGCCGGCGGCGCGGGCGGCGCAGGCGGGGCGGGCGGAGCCTCGGCGGCCTCGCGGACACGCACCATCACGCGCACCCCGCGGCAGCCGCGCGCCACGAGGCCCGAAGGCAGGCGCGTGGAGGCGTCCGCGCAGGCCTTGTCGATCTGTTCCTGGGTCAGATGCCGGGCGCGCGAAAAATCGGCGCCCGAGAGCATTGCGCCGCGCAGGTCCGTGTCTCGGAAGTCGGCGCCAACGAAGCTGGCCCCGGTGAGCGTCGCCCGGCGCAGGTCCGCGTCGCGGAAGTTCGCGCCGTCGAACCGGCTGCCGGACAGGTTGGAATCTTCGAGGTTGGCGTCGCTGAAGTCGGAATCGCGGCCGTCGGCGCGCACCATCATGACGCCTGGCAGGTTCGCGTCGGAGAACCTGGCGTTGCGCAGGCTGGCGCGCTCGAAGATCGAGCCCACGCCGGACAGGTCGGAGGCGTTGACGCCGTTCAGCGTGGCTTCGCGGAAGGAGGCGCCCTTGGCCTCGACGTCCTGAAGCTTGGCGTTGGACAGGGTGGCGCGGGTGAAGTCCGCGCCGAAGATCTGGGCGTCGCTGAGGTCGGCGCCGGAGAGGTCCGATCCGGTGAAGGCCGAGCCCATGAACTTGGCGTCGCGCAGGTCCGCGCCCACCAGGGACGCGCCGGAGAAGTCCGCGCCCATGAAGCGCGCGCCCGACAGCTTGCGTCCGGACAGCTCGCACTTGGCGCAGGACCCGCCGAACGCGACCACCCGCGCGACCTCCTTGTCGCCGGCGCCCATGGCCCGGGCCGCGCCGGGCGCGGCGAGCGCAAAGGCGCTGAAGGCCAGCAGGATGCGGACTAATCTGGTCATCTGCTCCATGGCGATTGGCTCATGACACCTTCGTGTGAGCTTTGCGCCGGCCGGACGCCACTTAATTCGCGGTAATTCTCAGCGGCTTAGCAGTGGGGAATATGCAATCCACGCGGGAGAAGCGTGCTTTCGTCGCCGCAGGCGTGGTTGAGCTGGGCCTGGGTCAGGCCGATCGCCCGGTTCATTTCGGCTCCGGCGAAGTTGGCGCCGTCCAGGATCGCGCCCTTGAAGTTGGAGCCCTGCAGGAACGCGCCGACGAAGGTGGCGTGGGTCAGGTTGGCGCCGGAGAAGTTGGCGCTGGAGAACACCGCGCCGTAGGCGTTGACGTCGCGCAGGTCGGCGCCGGCGAAGTTGGTGCGGTTGAGCACCGCAGCCGACATGTCCGCCTGCCGCAGCCGCGAGCCCGAGAAGTTGCGGCCGGCCATGTTCAGGCCGTTGAAGTCGGCCTGGAAGAGGTTGCACTTGGGGCAGCTCACGCCCTGGCGGGCCTTGGCGATCTGCGCGGCGTTCTGCGCGAAGGCGGGCGCGCCTGCGGCCAGGACGGCGGACAGGCCGACGATGGCGAGGATCTTCTTCACAGCTAACGCCTCCCGGGCTGGTGCATGGCTGAGCCGAGCGTGCAAGCTTGGGGCCAGCCGGATCAAGCGCTTGCGTCCCCGCCGCCATGGCGGCCGGCCCGCGCGCCGCACGTCTCGCAGATCAGGCTCATGCCCTTGCGCACCACCGCCACGTCGCCGCACTCGGCGCAGACGTCTGCGGCCTCGCGGTGCGTCGGTCCGCCCCCGCGCCGCGCCACGGGCGCCAGCATGACCAGGTTGTCCGGCGCCGCCCCGCGGGAAAAGCCGCGCGAGATGAACCGCGACGCCGGCTGCAGGGTCTCGCCCTCGGGATCGGGATCGGAATCGTCGGCCTTGCCCCGGCCCAGGCCGTCGGCGTTCAGCCGGGCGGGGTCGCCGTTGGCCAGGTCGTCGCGGCCCAGATAGGACACGCCGAGCTCGCGGAAGATGTAGTCCAGGATCGAGGTCGCCGACTTGACCGTGTCGTTGCCGGTCACCGGCCCGGCGGGCTCGAAGCGGGTGAAGACGAAGGCGTCGACGAATTCCTCCAGCGGCACGCCGTATTGCAGGCCGATGGAGATGGCGATGGCGAAGTTGTTCATCAACGAACGGAAGGCCGCGCCTTCCTTGTGCATGTCGATGAAGATCTCGCCGAGTTCGCCGTCGTCGTATTCGCCTGTGTGCAGATAGACCTTGTGGCCGCCGACGGCCGCCTTCTGGATGTAGCCCTTGCGCCGGTCGGGCAGCTTGCGGCGGGTGCGTTCGCGCTCGACGATGCGTTCGACGACGCGTTCCTCCACCTGCGGCGGCGGCGCGGGCTGGGCCTCGCGCCCCGGACGGGCGGCCGCCTCGGCGGGGCGGGGCAGGTCGAGCTTGAAATTGGCCAGCGGCGCGCTGCGGCGCACGCGCACGGCGCCTGCGCCGGCCTCGGCGGCGTCGGCGAAGAGCTGGCGGGCCTCCTCGGGCGAAGCGTCCCAGGACAGGGTGAACTCGGCCGTCCCCGGCCAGGCCAGGGTCGGCTGCAGGGTGGCGAGCATCGCCAGGTAGGGCCCGTGGCCCAGGTCCTCGCCGGTCTGCAGCACGCGCCGCTGCTCGGCCGTCAGGAACTCGGCGTCGGCGAGCGTGGGCCGGCCCAGCACGTGGGCCTCGGCCGCGGCGACGTCGGCCGGCGAGAAGCCCGCCGCGGCCAGCACGTCGAACCCCGGCGTCGTCAGGTCGTCCTCGGACAGGCCCAGCACGTCCCGCAGGAAGCCCTGGTCGATCACGTCGGGACCGAACGCCTCCGACAGGCCGGAGACGAAGGGCAGGGCGGCCTCGGCGGCCGAGATCTCGTGCTCGGTGAACCCGCGCGCGGTCAGTTCGCGATGGCTGACGCCCGGCGCCTGGGCCAGGTCCCCGGCGCCCAGCAGGTGGGCTCGCGCGGCGGCCGCGTCGACGCCCAGGCGCGCGAAGGCCTGCAGCGAGCTTTCCGAAAGCACGCGCACGATGCGCCCGTCCTCGGTCTCGGCCAGGGTGACGGGCCCCCGCCAGGGCTCGGCCGAAAGCTGGGCGCCGCCCAGCATGAGCTCCAGTTCGGCGTCCTCGAACACCGCCAGGCCGCCTTCGCCCTCCAGGCCGGCGGCGCGGATCACCGCCTCGGCGCGGGCGTGAAGGCCGCGCGCGGCGTTGCGGGCGGCTTCGGAATCGTAGGCCAGGCCCTGGGCCGCCAGCCATTCCGACAGGCCGCCGAGCGCCAGGGCGATCCGGCCGCCGGAAGCGCGCAGCGCCAGGGCCAGCAACCGCACGGCCGCCTCGAACCCCGCCGCGTCGAAATCGTCGCCGGCGCCGAAGGCCATCAGGTCCACCGCCCCGCGGACGACCCCGCCGGCCTGGGCCAGGCGCTGGGCGTCGGCGGCGGAGAAGCAGACGCTGAGCGCGCCCGTCTCCCATCCGGCCGCGGCGAGCGCCGCGCCGGCCTCGCCCGAGAAGGCGTTGCGCGCGGCCAGGACCACGAGGGCCTCATCCGGACCGAGCTCCGGGAGCTGCGCCTCGGCCACGCCGTCGCCGGCGCGCGCGCGGGTGATCGCCTCCAGGATCATCACGTCGGTGGCGCCGGCGGTGCGGGCCGCCTCGGCGGCGCGGGCGAGGCTCGTGTTGCGTTTCAGGTCGGCGCAGGCTTCGGCGTCGCCCTCGCAGCGCAGGATGGCGTCCATCACCGCCTGAAGGCGCGCGCCCAGTTCGACCGCGGCGGCCGCGGCGGCGATCCGGCCTCGGCGGCGCGCGCGGAACGCGGCGAGGGTGGCCTCGAACGCGGGGTCGCCGGCCTTGGCGACCAGCGGCGCATGGGCGGGCGAGGGGATGCGTGAAATGGCGAGCGCGCCGGACAGCATGGCCGCGCCCAGGTCGCGGCGGAAGGCGGCGCGCTCACGCGGCGCGGTGAACAGGCCCTGGGCGGCCGGGCGCTGGATCAGCTCCTCGGCGAAGCGGAACATGGCTTCGGGCAGGTCGGCCGCGCCATCGGCCCAGTCGACCCAGGCCTCGACCCTGGCGTCCGTCCAGGCCGACGGCGCCAGGACCTCGATCGCATCGCTCGCGCGTTCGAGAATTCGCCGTTCGATCCGCACCTTTTCGCCTCGCCGCAGCGTCCTGGTTGAACGCGCGAACAGCGTAAAGGATTCGTGGCAAGGTGAGGCAATAGATGTTGGGTGTGCGGCAAGACGTACGCCAAGATATGCGGCGCGAAGGCCGCTGGACCGCGTCGCCGACGGCGCCTATAGTCCGCGCCGTCTCCTGCCAGTCCGGGTTTTCCAAACGTGCTGAAAGCGATCTTCACCTGGTGGAACGGCGCAGCGTTCGGCGCTCGCTTCCACATCGGCCGCCGCGGCGTCCTCGTGGGCACGGACGATTACGGCAACAAGTACTACGAAGCGCGGGACGCCAAGGACAGCTACGACGGCCGCAAGCGCCGCTGGGTGATCTACGACGGCTACGCCGAGGCCTCGAAGGTGCCGCCCGAGTGGCACGGCTGGCTGCGCTACACCTTCGACGAGCCGCCCACCCGCCAGCCGCTGCTGCGCCGGGCCTGGGAGAAGGACCACATCCCGAACCTGTCGGGCACGGTCTACGCCTGGCGGCCGAAGGGCTCGCTGACGCGGGGCGGCGAGCGCGCCCGTGCGGCCGGCGACTACGAGGCCTGGAAGCCGGAGTAGGCGCCCGTGAAGCGGTCCGCCCTGCTTTCCATGGACCGGTCAAAGCTTCGCCGGATGCTGCCCGTGGCCGCCTGCGCCGCCGCCCTCGCGGCGGGCGCGGCGGGCGCTCAGACGGTCCCCGAGTCTTCAGCCCAGCCGCCGGCCGCCGCGCCCGCGGGCGAAGCCGCGCCGCAAAAGACTCTCGCCCTGCCGCCGGAAGAGCCGATTCCGTCCGCCGCGCTGAAGCCGGCCGAGCCGGCGCCGCCTCCCGCCGCCGAGCCGACGCCCGCGCCGGCCCCGGCGGTCGCAGTCCAGGCCGAGCCGGCGCCGCCGGCGGAGCCTGAACCGCCCGCCAAGCGCGCGCGCTACGACGTGGCCGTGCTGCAGGCGCTGGACAAGATCACCGCCGAGACCGTCCGCTTCGAGGCCGAGGTGGGCAAGCCGGTGCGCTACAAGAGCCTGGTGTTCACCGTGCGCGCCTGCGAGCGTTCCACGCCCGACGAAGAGACGCCGGACGCCATCGCCTATCTGACCATCCAGAGCCAGCCCAAGGCCGCGCCGGGCAAGCCGACGCCGGCCCCGCGCCAGGTGTTCCGCGGCTGGATGTTCGCCTCCTCGCCGGGGCTCGATCCGCTGGAGCACCCGGTCTACGACGCCTGGCTGATCACCTGCAGGGCCGCCGCGCCGTCATAGAGCGGCGGGGCGTTGAAGTCGGCGCTGACGGCAAGGGCCGCGCCCAGCCGGCGATGGTATTCGACGCGGGAGATCTCCTGGGCGCCGAACTGGGCCAGGTGCTCGGTGATGAACTGGGCGTCCAGCAGGACGAAGCCGGCGGCGATCAGGCGGGCCACCAGGTGCACCAGCGCCACCTTGCTGGCGTCGCGGGCGCGGGAGAACATGCTCTCGCCGAAGAAGGCGCCCGACAGGGCCACGCCGTAGAGCCCGCCGACGAGTTCGCCGTCCTTCCAGCATTCGACGCTGTGGGCGCAGCCGGTGGCGAAAAGGTCGGCGTAGAGCGACTCGATCGGCCGGTTGATCCAGGTCTCCGTGCGGCCCGGCCCCTCGGCCGCGCAGGCGCCGACCACCTCGGAAAAGGCCGTGTCCACCCGCACTTCGAACGGGTTCGAGCGCACGGTGCGCGCCAGCCGTCGCGAGACGTGGAAGCCGCGCAGCGGAATGACGCCGCGCCGCTCGGGGTCGATCAGGAAGATCCGCTCGTCTTCCCGCGCGTCGGCCATGGGGAACACCCCCCTGGCGTAGCAGGTCAGAAGCTCGCGCGGGCCGAAGACGGTCATCGCCAGAGCTTACAGTAAATCGGCCCGGCCGGCAGGCGCGGGGCGCGCGATCAGGCCGCCGCGTCTGCCGCGGCCTGGGCCTTCATCCAGTGTTCCAGCCAGTGGATGTTGTAGTCGCCGGCCAGGATGTCCGGGTTCAGCAACAGGTCCTGGAACAGGGGAATGGTGGTCTCCACCCCGCCCACGACCATCTCGCCGAGGCAGCGGTTCAGCCGCGCGATGCACTCCTCGCGGTCGCGCCCGTGCACGATCAGCTTGCCCGCCAGGCTGTCGTAGTAGGGTGGGATCGAATAGCCGGCGTAGAGCGCGCTATCGAGCCGCACGCCCAGGCCGCCGGGCGCGTGGAAGTCGGTCACCAGCCCCGGCGAGGGGGTGAAGGTGCGCGGGTTCTCGGCGTTGATGCGGCACTCGATGGCGTGGCCTTCGAAGACCACGTCCTTCTGGGCGAAGGACAGCGGCAGGCCCGCGGCGATGCGGATCTGCTCGCGCACCAGGTCGATGCCGGTGATGGCCTCGGTGACCGGATGCTCCACCTGCAGGCGGGTGTTCATCTCGATGAAGAAGAACTCGCCGTTTTCGTAGAGGAACTCGATGGTGCCGACGCCGAGGTAGCCGATCTTGCGGATCGCCTCGACGACGACGTGTCCGATCTTTTCGCGCGCCGCGGCGTCGATGGCCGGGGAGGGCGCCTCCTCCAGCACCTTCTGGTGTCGGCGCTGCAGGGAGCAGTCGCGTTCGCCCAGGTGGCAGACGTTGCCGAAGGCGTCGGCGATCACCTGGATCTCGATGTGGCGCGGGGTCTGGAGGTAGCGCTCCATGTAGACCGCGTCGTCGCCGAACGCCGCGCGGGCCTCGGCGCGGGCGGTGGCGACGGCCTCGGCCAGGTCTTCCTCGGTCTTGGCCACCTTCATGCCGCGTCCGCCGCCGCCGGCGGCCGCCTTGATCAGCACGGGAAAGCCGATCGCCTTGGCGGCGGCGAAGGCTTCTTCCTCGGTCGTGACCGCGCCGTCCGAGCCGGGGACCACGGGGATGCCGGCGTCCTTCACCGCCTGCTTGGCCGTGATCTTGTCGCCCATCATGCGGATGTGCTCGGGCTTGGGCCCGATGAACGTGAAGCCGTGCGCGCCGACGATCTCGGCGAAGCGGGCGTTCTCCGACAGGAAGCCGTAGCCCGGATGGATCGCCTGGGCGCCGGTGATCTCGGCCGCGGCGATGATCGAGGGGATGTTCAGGTAGCTCTTGGCGGCTGGCGCGGGGCCGATGCAGACGCTCTCGTCGGCGAGGCGCACCCACATGGCGCCGGCGTCGGCTTCCGAATGCACGGCGACGGTGGAGATGCCCATCTCCTTGCAGGCGCGGTGGACCCGAAGCGCGATCTCGCCGCGGTTGGCGATGAGGATCTTGTCGAACATCGTCCTACTCGATGACGACGAGCGGTTCGCCGAATTCGACGGGCTGGGCGTCCTCGACCAGGATTTCCACCACCTTGCCGCCCTTGGGCGCGGGGATCGGGTTCATGGTCTTCATCGCCTCGACGATCATGAGCGTCTGGCCGGCCTGGACCGTGTCGCCGACCTTGATGAAGGAGGGAGAGCCGGGCTGCGGCTGCAGGTAGACCGTGCCGACCATGGGCGAGTTGACCACGTCGCCCTTGCGCGGCGCCTCGGCGGCCGGCGCCGCCGTGGGCGCGCCGTCGACCACGGCCGCGGGGGCCGCCGCCGCGACGGGAGCGAAGACCGGCGCCTGCGCCGCGGCGGCGGCCATCAGCGTCTTGGCCACGCGGATTTTCAGGCCGTCGCGCTCGACCTCGATCTCGGACAGGCCGGTGTCGGTGAGGATGTCGGCCAGCTTGCGGACCAGACGCGCATCGATCGGATCGGCAGGGGCCTTGGGACTGCTGGCCATGGGAACTTCCTTAAAATTCGCGCGGAGCCCGCCTAGCGGGACTTGCCCGCCGCGGCCTCGACGGCCAGTTCATAGCTCGCCAAGCCGAAGCCGGAAACGACGCCGGTGGCGGCCAGGGACACATAGGTGTGACGGCGGAACGTCTCGCGCGCCGCCGGGTTGGACAGGTGGCATTCCACGATGGGAATGGAGAGCGTCTTCAGCGCATCGAGCAGCGCCACCGACGTGTGGCCGTAGCCGGCCGGGTTGATCACCAGGGCGCTGGCCGCCTCGCGGGCCTCCTGGACCCAGTCGATCAGGTCGCCCTCGTGGTTGGATTGGCGGAAAACGATGCTGCGGCCGAGCGCCTGCGCGCGCAGTTCGCAGGCCCTGCGGACATCGTCCAGGGTCTCTTTTCCGTAAATCTCGGGCTCGCGCTGGCCAAGGAGGTTGAGGTTCGGCCCGCTCAGCACATAGATCGGTTTCGACATTCGGCCCCATGGTCGATTCCGGGGTCTTGTACCGGGAGCGGGCGGGGGTCACAAGCGCTGGGGTCGAGAGGGAGCAGGAACGGGCTTGATGCAGCTCACGATCAACGGCGAGGAACGCAGCTTTTCAAGCGTCAGGGACGTGGCCGGCCTGGTGGCGGCGCTGGGGCTCGACGCGCGCAAGGTGGCCGTGGAGCGCAATCTGGAGATCGTGCCCAGATCGGCCTATGACACCACCGCGCTCGCCGACGGCGACCGGATCGAGATCGTGCATTTCATTGGAGGCGGCTGACATGGATGGCTCCGTTCACGCCGAGGACACCTGGAGCGTCGCCGGGCGCACCTTCCGCTCGCGCCTGATCGTCGGCACGGGCAAGTACAAGGACTACGCCCAGAACGCGGCGGCGGCGGAGGCGGCGGGGGCCGAGATCGTCACCGTGGCGCTGCGCCGGGTGAACCTGTCCGACCCCAGCCAGCCGATGCTGGTCGACTATGTGAAACCCGACCGCTTCACCTTCCTGCCCAACACCGCCGGCTGCTTCACCGGCGAGGACGCGGTGCGGACCCTGCGGCTGGCGCGCGAGGCCGGCGGCTGGGACCTGGTGAAGCTGGAGGTGCTGTCCAACACCAAGCACCTCCTGCCCGACATGGAAGAGACGCTCAGGGCGCTGAAGCTGCTGATCGCCGACGGCTTCCAGGTGATGGTCTACTGCACCGACGATCCGGTCTACGCCAAGAAGCTGGAGGAGGCGGGCGCTGCGGCGATCATGCCGCTGGGCGCGCCGATCGGCTCGGGCCGCGGCATCCAGAACCTGTTGAACCTGGGGCTGATCGTCGAGCAGGCCACGGTGCCGGTGCTGGTGGACGCCGGCGTCGGCACGGCCTCGGACGCGGCGGTGGCCATGGAGCTGGGCTGCGACGCGGTCTTGATGAACACCGCCATCGCCGAGGCGAAGGATCCGATCCGCATGGCCCGGGCGATGAAGCACGCGGTGATCGCCGGGCGCGAGGCGTTCCTGGCCGGGCGCATGCCCAAGCGGATGTACGCCGATCCGTCCTCGCCGCTGAGCGGTCTGATCTGAGGGTTCAGGACGCGCCGGCGGCCAGCCGCTCGACGTCGGCCTGCGGCGACAGGCCGAGCGCCCGCATCAGGGTCTCGCGCCCCGGACCGGGCCTGGGCGGATAGGCGGCCGCGTTGCGCGCCTTTCCGCGCGCCCAGTAGCCCAGCACCTTGGCGAGGTTGGCCGGCCGCCTGAGCCAGGCCGAGGGATGCTCCAGCATGTGGAAGCCGCGCAGGGCCTCGCGCAGGATGTCCGGGTCGGAGCGCACGGCGATGTTCACCCCGTCCTCGACGAAGCTCTTCAGCAGCCTGGCGCGCAGATCGGGGCTGTATCCGGGCGTCAGCATCCGCTGGGCGCGGCGCACGGCCGAGCGGTCCTGAGCGCGCATGGAGTCGTAGTAGGGGCGAAGCTCGCCGCGCACGGCCCGCTGGAACAGGACGAGCCGGTCGCCCGGATCGGCCGTCGCCTCGAGAACGTCGCGCAGGAGATAGGCCTCGATGGCGGCGAAGGAACAGCCGCGGCCGTAGAGCGGATTGGTGCGGATCAGGGCGTCGCCCACCGCGACATAGCCCAGCACCTGGGGCTCGCCGCGATCGACCAGCTCGCGCCAGCGGCTTTGCAGGTCGCCCATGCCGAAGACGCGGCTGACGCCCTGCGAGCGGGCCGGATCGATCCAGGGCGCCAGGCCCGGCATCTGGGCGCAGACCGCGTCGAACAGTTCGGGGCGCACGACGGCCTTTCTGAGCTCCATCTCGATCTCGGGCAGGCACAGGGTGATGGAGAAGCAGCCGTTGTCCGCGGGAAAGACGCCGAACTTCAGAAACCCCAGGTCCCCCGTGCCCGACGCCTTGCCGCGCGGCGGCTCGGCCTGGCCCGGCAGCAGCCGGTAGTGGCGGGTGAAGTAGAGGATGCCGCAGTCCTCGCTCTCTTCGCGGACCGAAACGCCGGCCTCGGCCAGTTGTTCGATCCCGGCGGCGGTGCGGCCGCCCGCCTCGACCACGAGGTCGGCCAGCACATGGCGCTCGCCGGAGCCGTCGGCCGCCGAGACGCCGGCGACCACCGGCGGCCCGAGGTCCGGGCGCTCGACCAGGAGGCGGCGCACGAAGGTCTCCGGGCGGATCTCGACGCCGGGCAGGCGCTCGACATAGCGGCGCATCACCGTCTCCAGCGTCGTGCGGCGGCTGGTGAGCACCACGAAGTCGGCGTCCTCAGGCCTGGGCGCATAGGTCTGGCGGTGCAGATCTGTGAGCATGCCGTCAAAGCCCAGCTCGCGGCAGCCGGCGGCGCGCAGGTCGGCCAGGAGCGCCGGGTGGGCGTCGCGGATGATCGCGCGCAGGCGGGCGAGGAAGGCGTGGCTGTGGCGCAGGTGCCCGACCCCTCGGCGCGCCCAGTCGGTGAAGGCCAGATCGGCGTCGCCCTCGGGCGGCGGCGGGTCGCGTTCGAGCAGCACGACCTGGCGGCCGGTCGGCGCGAGCGCGAGCGCCACGCTGAGGCCGGCCACGCCGGCGCCGATCACCAGCACACGTTCGGCCATCTCGCCTCCCTGCGTGGCCCAGGGGCGCATCCACGCCCCTGCGAGCCTAGGCATGAGCCGCGCCTTTGGGAAAGTCCTGGCGCGGAACAGGCGAGCCGATTCGTCAGGCGGGCTTGATGGTCTTCGCCCGGGCCTCGGCGATGGCGCGCTTGAGCGCGCCGATGTCCGCGCCGGAGATCATGGTGTCGCCGACCACGAAGGCCGGCGTGCCCTCGATCATCAGGTCCTGGGCGAGCTGGCGCACGTCGGCGATCTGCTTCTGCACGGCGGGCGTGGAGCCGCCCGCCTTGGCCGCGGCCGGATCGACGCCAACCTCGGTGAGGATGCGGTCGATGGCCGCCTCGTCGAGCGCCTTCTCGGCCATGAAGCGGCCGTAGAGCTCCAGGGACTTCGGCTTGGCCGCCGGCGAGAGCACGACCTGGGCGGCCAGGTCGGAGGCGTCGCCGAAGATCGGGAACTCCTTGAACACGAAGCGGACGTCCGGGTTCTCCTTGATCAGCTTGAGCACCTCGGGCGCGGCCAGCTTGCAGTAGCCGCAGCGGTAGTCGAAGAACTCCACCACCGTGATCGAGCCGTTGGGGTTGGCCACGAAGTCGCGGCTGTCGGCCACGAGCTCCTTGCGATACTTGGAGATGCCGTCCTGCGCGGCCTTGGCGGCGGCCGCCTGCTGCTTGGCCTGCAGCTTCTCCACGGCCTCCTGGATGACCTCGGGATGCTCCAGCAGATAGGCGCGGACCTTTTGGCCGAACGCCTGGTCGTCGATCTTCTGACAGCCGGAAAGAGTCAGGGCGGCGGTCGCGCCGAGCGCGATCAGGCGAAGGGTCTTGCGCATGTCTCTCGAAGTCTGGCCGCGGATCAGTGGATCGAACCGCGGGTGATGGAGCCCTCGCGGGCGAGGTCCTGCAGATCCTGCTTGGTGGGATCTGAGGTCAAGACGATGTCGGTGGCGCGCCGCCATTCGGGCGTGTCGCGCTTGAGCATTTCGCGCGCGCGCATGGCGAAGACGCGGGCCTGGCGGGAATCGCCGATGGCGAAGTTGTACTCGGCCGTGGCCAGCCGGGCGCGGCCGTCCTCGCCGAGCTTGTCATAGGCTTCGGCCAGCAGGCGCCAGGCGACGGCGTTGTCGCCTTCCTGGGTGAGGGCCTTCCTGAGCTCGGTCACGCCTTCCTCGGTCTTGGCCTTGTCGTCCAGGGCGATCAGCGTCTGGCCGAGATTGATGCGCAGCAAGGGGGCGTCGGGCTTCAGCTCCACGGACTTGCGCTGCGGCTCCTCGGCCTGATCGGCGTGGCCGTATTCGAAGAGGATCTGGCCTTTCAACTCCCACAGGTAGGGATTGTTCGGCTGCTCGGTGATCAGCTCGTCCACCCGCTTGATCGCCTTTTCGGGCTCCTTGAGCTGATAGTAGGCGATCGCGCGGGCGTACTTGGCCGGATAGGACTGGTCGGTGTCCGGGAAGTCGATCATCGCCTTCTGCGGCTCGATGAAGCCCTCGAGCTTGGCCTTCATGATGTTGTGCTCGGCGATGGCCTCGGGGCTGTCGACCTCGTTGTAGTGGGGCAGCTTCTCGACGCGGGCGCGCAGCGCCTCGATCCGGTCCGAGGAGATCGGGTGGCTGCGGAAGTAGGCGTACTTGCGCGCGTCCTGGAACACTTCCTGATAGCGGAAGTTGTCGAAGAACTCGACGAGGCCGCGGCCGGAAAGGCCGGCGTTCTCCAGGTTGGTGGCCCCGGCCTGGTCGGCGCGGGCCTCCTGTTCGCGGCTGTAGCCGAGCGCGCCGAGGGTGCCGAAATAGCTGGCGCTGCCTATCAGGCCCGCCGCCGCGTCGCCGGAGCCGGCGATGGCGGCCAGCACGCCCAGGCCCATGGTCAGCAGGAACGGCGTCATGCCGGCCTTGGTCATCTCTCCGGAGCGGGCGCTGTGGCCGCCGGCCAAGTGGCCGACTTCGTGGGCCATGACCCCCTGCAGCTCGTTGGGGTTCTTGGTCTCCATGATCAGTCCGGTGAACACCGCCATGGTGCCGGGCGCGGCGAAGGCGTTCAGCTCCTTGCTGCCGATCAGCAGGATGTTGATGTTGTCCGACGGAATGCCGGCCGCCTTGAAGATCGGCTCGGCGTCCTTGCGCAGGATCGCCTCGATCTCGGTGTCGCGGATCAGCGTCATGCCGCCGCTGCTGTCCTGGGCCTCGACGACGGCTGGCGCGGCGGCCAACCCGATCGACAGGACCGCGGCGAGCGCGGCGCGGGAGAAAGACCGGGCAGGGAAGCTCATGACTAAACTCCGAACGCCCCCTCCAGACCCAGATCAAGCATCCTAAAGCACGATGCGGTCAGGTGGAATCACCTGACCGCTGAATCGTACCCCCGAACGCAGGATCGAGGCGGCGTCCGGCGATCTGCTCACGCATTCGCCAGACGCGCCTGGACGCCTCAGCCCCGGCGCCACCAGCCCCGGCGCGGCTTGGCCGGCGGCGCGGTGATCTCGTTCGGGTCCGGTTCGGCCGGCTCCGGCGCGGCTTCGGCCATGGCCGGCTCCGGCGTCGGTTCAGCCGGCGCAGGCTCGGCCGGCTCGGCCTCGGCCGCGGCCGGCTCGGGCGCGGCTTCAACCGTCACAGTCTCGACGGCGGCTTCGGCCTTGGCGGCGGTCTTGCGGCGACGCGGCGCGCGGGCGGGCTTGGCCGGCGGCGGCTCGGCCGCAACCTCCGCCGCCAGCTCTGGGGCCGGTTCGGCGACGGCTTCGACCGCCTCGGCCGCGGGAGCTTCGGCCGCCGGCTCGGCGGCGGGCGCCTCGGCCGTCTTGCGGCTGCGCGAACGGCGGGCGCGCTTCGGCTTTTCCTCGACCGCGGGCAGTTCGACCCAGACTTCCTCGTCCTCGGACGACGCGGCGACGGCGGGCGGGCTCACGACCTCGGCGATCGTCTCGGCCTGCGGTTCGGGCGCGGCCGGAGCGACCGGCGCCTCGGCGGCGGCCTCGGGGACCGTCGGCAGGCGCATGTCTTCGGCCGGGTCGTACCAGACGAACGGATCGTCGCCGTAGGGCACCCACGGACGCACCCAGGAGAAGGCGTCCAGCGGACGCGATTCGTCGCGCATGCGCCGTCCGCCGCGCCGGCCTCGGCGCCGGCGGCGGCCGCCCGCGGCGGCATCCTCGGCGGTCTCGGCGGGCGTCGGGCGGCTCGCGGCCTCCTCGCGGCGGCCACGCCGACGGCGGCGGCGGCCGCGGCCGCCCCGGTCTTCGGCGTCTTCCTCGGCCTCTTCGGCTTCGGCGGCCTCCGGCTCTTCGTCCTCTTCCTCCTCCTCGAGCTCCTCGTCGAACTCGTCGAAGGCTTCAGCCTCGTCGGCGGCCGGCTCGTAGGCGGGCGTCGGGGCCGAGGCGTAGGTGATTTGGGCGTGCTCGGCGCGGGTCTCGCTGGCGGTGCGCTCGATCTCATGCTCGGCGTGGGGCAGGGCGTCGTCGATCTGCACCGTGACGAACAGGCCGAGCTTCTCGTGGATGCGGGCCAGGTGGCCGCGCTTCTCGTTGAGGATGTAGAGGCCCACCGCGCGCGGCACCTTCAGGGTCGCCTCGCCGCCGCCCTTCAGGGCTTCGATCTCCACCGCGCGCAGGGCCGCCAGGGCGCTGGACTCCACAGAGCGCACCCGGCCGGTGCCGCCGCAGTGTTCGCACACGTGCGTGGTGCCCTCCAGCACGCCGGTGCGGCGGCGCTGGCGGCTGATCTCCATCAGGCCGAAGGCGCTGATCTTGCCCATCTGCACGCGGGCCCGATCGTCCTTCAGGCAGTCCTTCAGCTTCTTCTCGACGGCCCGGTTGTTCTTGGCCTCGTCCATGTCGATGAAGTCGATGACGATCAGGCCGGCGAGGTCGCGCAGGCGAAGCTGGCGGGCGGCTTCCTCGGCCGCCTCCAGATTGGTCTTCAGCGCGGTCGCCTCGATGTTGCGCTCGCGGGTGGCGCGCCCGGAGTTGACGTCGATCGCCACCAGGGCCTCGGTCTGGTTGATCACCAGATAGCCGCCGGAGCGCAGGGGCACGACCGGGGTGTAGATCTGCGCCAGGTGGTCTTCGACCTTGTTCTTGACGAACAGCGGGACCACGTCGCGATAGGGCTGCACCTTCTTGGCCTGCGAGGGCATCAGCATGCGCATGAAGTCGCGCGCTTCCTTGAAGCCGGCCTCGCCCTCGACCCAGACCTCGTCGATGTCCTTGTCGTAGAGGTCGCGGATGGTCCGCTTCACCAGGTCCTCTTCCTCGTAGATCAGCGCAGGCGCGATCGAGTGGAGGGTGGTCTCGCGGATGTTCTCCCACAGGCGCAGGAGGTATTCGTAGTCGCGCTTGATCTCGGCCTTGGTGCGCTTGGCGCCGGCCGTGCGCACGATCAGCCCCATGCCCTCGGGCACGTCCAGGCTCTGCACCACGCCCTTCAGGCGCTTGCGGTCGGTGGCCGTGGTGATCTTGCGGCTGATGCCGCCGCCGCGGGCGGTGTTCGGCATCAGCACGCCATAGCGGCCGGCCAGGGACAGGTAGGTGGTCAGCGCCGCGCCCTTGTTGCCGCGCTCTTCCTTGACGACCTGCACCAGCATGATCTGCCGGCGGCGGATCACTTCCTGGATCTTGTAGCGACGCATCAGCCGCCGGCGACGCCGGGCGACCTCTTCCTCCATGACGTCGTCTTCGTCGTCGGAGACGGCGTCCTCGCCTTCCGCCTCGGCGTCGGCCTCGGCCGCCGAGATGGGCTCGTCGTCATCCTCCTCGGCTTCCTCGCGCAGCAGCGCTTCGCGGTCGGCCAGGGGGATCTGGTAGTAGTCGGGATGGATTTCGTTGAAGGCCAGGAAACCGTGCCGGTTGCCGCCGTACTCGACGAAGGCGGCCTGCAGACTCGGTTCTACGCGGGTGACTTTGGCGAGGTAGATGTTCCCTCGAAGCTGTTTGCGGTTCTGGCTTTCGAAATCGAAGTCTTCAACGCGGTTCCCGTCGACCACCACGACACGCGTCTCTTCGGCGTGTGCGGCGTCGATTAGCATCTTCTTTGACATTAAGCGGATCTCCAGGGCGCGCCACGGGCGCTAGGCCCAGGCGCTGCCGGAATGTGATGGGGGCGCGCGACGCCGCGCCGGCCGCGTCGTCGGGTCCGACGGCGCAGGCGGCCAAAAGCCGAAATGGGGCTTGAGCGGGGCGGCCCATGATGTGTTCCCAGGCGCGCCGCTATGGCGCGGATCGGATGATGATGCGCCGCCGCCGGGATCAATCGAACCCGACGCGGCCATGTCGCGCGGAACCGACCCTCGACTGGCGGGGCTCTTCTCGCGCGGCGCGACTTTGCAACACAAGGCGGAAAAAGAAAAGCCGCTGTCGCTCGCGCAGGGGGTTTAACCGTTTGTGCACAGAGCTGGAGCGTATATTCGTTCAAGGTTACTCCACATCGAGGCAGGGTTTTGCGGCGCATGTTGGCGCGCATCGGCGGGATGTTCAGGCGCAAGGGCGCGCGGGCGGCGGTCGTCGTCGGCGGCCTGATCTGCCTGGCCGCCGTGGCCGCTTCCCAGGCGGCGACGGCCGGCGCCGGCGTGCTGAAGGTGCGCCTGGGCGGCGACCTGAAGGAAACCCGTATCGTCATCGACCTGGACCGCTCGGCCTCCGGCAAGGTGGCTTCGGACGGCGCTGACGGGCAGGTGGTGCTCACCCTTGGCGGCGTGGACGTGCGCGGCGACCTGCAGGGCGACGGTCACGGCCTGGTCAAGAGCTGGACGCTGGACGACACGGCCGGCGGCGCGCGGCTGAAGGTCGAGCTGTCCGACGACGCCAAGATCAAGCGCCGGTTCCTGCTGCCGCCCGCCGACGGGGTGAACTTCTACCGCTACGTGATCGACGTGGCCGCGACGAACCCGCCGGCCAATCCCGACGTGAAGCTGACCTCGGCGCACATGACGGTTAAGGCTAAGGCCGTGTCGCTGAAGCGGGTCGTGGTGATCGACGCCGGCCACGGGGGCAAGGACCCCGGCGCCCAGGGCGCGCGCAGCCAGGAGAAGGACATCAACCTGGCCGCGGCCCGGGCCCTGAAGGCCCGGCTCGAGAAGTCCGGCCGCTACAAGGTGGTGATGACCCGCGACAGCGACGTCTACGTGCCGCTGGAAGAGCGCGTGCAGATCGCGCGGCGGGCCGATGCGGACCTGTTCATCTCGCTGCACGCCGACTCCGGGCCGACGACCGACATGCGCGGCGCCAGCGTCTACACCCTGTCCGACAAGGCCGCGAGCCGCTCGGCGCACTTCGTCAACCAGGACGACTGGTTCATGAAGGCCAGCCTGGCCGGGGGCGGCGTGAGCGACATCCTGCTCGACCTGACCCAGCGGGCCACCAAGAACCGCTCGGCCATGTTCGCCGAGGACCTGCTCGACCGGATCGACGACCACGTCCAGCTCCTGCGCCGCAGCCACCGCGAGGCGGGGCTGGTGGTGCTGCTGGCGCCGGACGTGCCGGCGGTGCTGCTGGAGATGGGCTTCGTCAACAACGACCAGGACGAGGCCTTGCTGCGCAGCGCCAAGCGGCGCGCGGTGTTCATGGATTCCGTCGGCGACGCGATCGACGACTACTTCAACCAACAGACGCGGCTGGCCGCGCGCTAGGGCCCGCCGGCCGACAGGCCGCGCGCCAGGGCGACGCAGGCCGCAAAACCGTCTTCCCCTTTGCCGGAACGCACTCTAGACCTCGGCGGGCGGGCGCAACACGCGCGCGGAGGTTTGCCAGTCTTGAATCCCCCTCAGAGATGGGTCGCGATCCTCGGCGTGGCCGTGCTGAGCGCTATCGCCGTGGCCGGTTTCGCCGTGGCGGTCTATGCGGCCTGGCTGTTTCGCGACATGCCCGACGCGGGCGATCTGGTGGACTATCGCCCGCCCACGGCCACGCGCGCCTATGCCTGGGACGGCACCCTGATCGGCGAGTTCTCGCGCGAGCGGCGCATCTACGTGCCCTATGACGCCATGCCGCCGCGGCTGGTCGAGGCCTTCATGGCCGCAGAGGACCGCAATTTCTTCCATCACGGCGGTGTCGACCCGATGGGCGTGGGCCGGGCGATGATCAAGAACGTGATGAACGCCGTGCGCGGGCGCCGGCTGGAGGGCGGCTCGACCATCACCCAGCAGGTGGCCAAGAACGTGCTCCTGACCAGCGACGCGACCATCGGGCGCAAGCTGAAGGAAGCGATCCTGGCCCAGCGCCTGGAACAGACGCTCGGCAAGACGCAGATCCTGGAGCTCTATCTCAACGAGATCTGGCTGGGCTATCGCTCCTACGGGGTCGGCGCGGCGGCCTACAACTATTTCGGCAAGTCGATCTCCGACCTTTCCCTGGCCGAGTGCGCCTATCTGGCCTCGCTGCCCAAGGGGCCGGACAACTACCACCCGATCCGCCACAAGGCCGCGGCCATGGCGCGGCGCAACTGGGTGCTTGGGCAGATGGCCGAGAGCGGCTGGATCACCCGCGCCGAGGCCGAGGCGGCGATGAAGGAGGACCTGAAGGTCCAGAACGCGCCGACGCGCGCCAAGTACCGGGACGCCGACTACTTCGTCGAGGAGGTGCGCCGCCGGGGCCTGGCGACCCTGGGCAAGCGGATCAACGAGGGCGGCTACTACATGCGCACGACGCTGGATCCGCGTCTGCAGACCGCCGCGCGCGTGGCCCTGATGCGCGGACTGGAGTCCTATGACCGCCGCCACGGCTGGCGCGGCGCCTGGGGCCATGTCGAGGTCGCGCCCGGCTGGGAGGCCCTGGCCAAGAAGACCTCTCCGCCTTCCGAGCGGCGTGGCTGGCGCGCCGCGGTGGTCACCCAGGCGCAAGGGGCCGTGCGCGTGCAACTGGCCGACAGCGGCGAGACCGGCGCGATCGTCGGCGAGGACGTGACCTGGGCCCGGGCGGGCAAGGGCTTGTCCGTGGGCGACCTGGTGTTCGTCGAGCCCGACGGGCAGGGGGGCTACCGCCTGCGCCAGGTGCCGACCGTCAACGGCGCCCTGGTGGCCATCGAGCCCTATTCCGGCCGCGTGCTGGCGATGGTGGGCGGCTATTCGTTCTCGCTGTCCAACTTCAATCGGGCGACGCAGGCGATGCGCCAGCCCGGTTCGGCCTTCAAGCCGATCGTCTACGCCACGGCGCTGGAGAACGGCTACACGCCCGCCAGCATGGTGCTCGACTCGGCCATCTCGCTGCCGGGCGCCAAGGAAGGCGAGGTCTGGAGCCCGGAGAACTACAATCGCAAGTACTACGGCGCGATGCCGCTGCGCCGCGGCCTGGAGCTGTCGCGCAACACCATGACCGTGCGCCTCGCCCAGGGCGTGGGCATGCGCAAGATCCGCGACATGGCCATCAAGCTGGGCGTGGTGAAGGACATGGCGCCGGTGCTGGCGATGTCGCTGGGCGCCGGCGAGACGACGCCCTTCAAGCTGACGGCGGCCTACGCCAGCTTCGTCAACGGCGGGCGCAAGGTCGATCCGCACCTGATCGAGCTGGTCGAGGACCGGGAGGGCAAGGTGATCTATCGCGCCGACCGCCGCGACTGCGATCGCTGCAAGGCCGGCTTCTCCGGCGAGGAGAGCCCGCACATTCCGCCCGAGGGCGAGCAGGTGATGGACCCGATCACCGCCTATCAGATCACCTCGATGCTGGAAGGGGTGGTGCAGCGGGGCACGGCCGTGTCCGCCCGGGTGCTGGACCGGCCGGTGGGCGGCAAGACCGGCACCACCAACGAGTACCGCAGCGCCTGGTTCGTCGGCTTCTCGCCGCAGATCGTCGCCGGCATCTTCGTCGGCTTCGACGACAACCGCTCGCTGGGCAATGCCGAGACGGGCTCGCGGGCGGCGGTGCCGATCTTCATCGACTTCATGAAGGAGGCGACCAAGGGCCTGCCCAAGACCGAGTTCAAGGCCCCGAAGAACGCAAAGTTCGCCTATGTCCACGGGATCGACGAGGCGTTCCGGCCCGGCACCGAGCCGCGGCTGGAGCCGATGGTCGTGCCCGAAGGGCCGCAGCCCTATTCGCAGGTATGGCCGGAGGGGCTGGTGACCGGCGCGCAATCGGGCGCGGCCGCCGTGCAGCCGAAGAAGCCCGTGGACGATATGAGCGGGTTGTATTGACCGGCCGGGCGCGCTATCCGGCCCGCCCTTGCTTCATGCAGGAATCCTGAGGAGTTTTCATGAGACCGGATGTCGAGGCCGCTGCGGCCGACATCGAGCAGTCGATCGGACTGCTCAGGAGGCGTCTTTGACTGGGAGCCTGCGCTCCGACGGCTCGATGAGCTGAACGCGCGGGTCGAGGACCCGACGCTCTGGGACGACGCCTCCGCCGCCCAATCCATCATGCGCGAACGCCAGCGCCTGGCCAGCCAGGTCGAGGCGGTGCAGTCGCTCGAGCGCGACCTGGCCGACGCCACGGGTTTCGCCGAGCTGGCCGACGAGGAGGGCGACGAGGCTTCGCTCGACGAGGCCCGCGCCCAGCTCAAGGCGTTGAAGGAACGCGCCGACCGGGCGGAACTGGAAGCCCTGCTGTCCGGGGAAGCCGACGGCAACGACGCCTTCGTCGAAATCAACTCCGGCGCCGGCGGCACCGAGTCCAACGACTGGGCCGGCATGCTGCTGCGCATGTACACGCGCTGGGCCAACGCCCACGGCATGAGCGTGGAGTTCCTGGAAGAGACGGCGGGCGAACAGGCCGGGATCAAGTCGGTCACCCTGCAGGTTAAGGGGACCAACGCCTACGGCTGGCTGAAGACCGAGGCCGGGGTGCACCGGCTGGTGCGCATCTCCCCGTTCGACGCGGCCGCCAAGCGGCACACCAGCTTCGCCTCGGTGTGGGTCTATCCGGTCGTCGACGACGCGATCGAGATCGACATCAATCCGGCCGACGTGCGCACCGACACCTACCGGGCCTCGGGCGCGGGCGGACAGCACATCAACAAGACCGACTCGGCCGTGCGCCTGACGCACATTCCCACCGGCGTGGTGGTGGCCTGCCAGGCCGGCCGCTCGCAGCACCAGAACCGCGACGAGGCCTGGAAGATGCTGCGCGCGCGGCTCTACGAACTGGAGCTGCAGAAGCGCGAGGCCGCCCAGCAGGCGCTGGAGGACCAGAAGACCGACATCGGCTGGGGCCACCAGATCCGCTCGTACGTGCTGCAGCCGTACCAGATGGTGAAGGACCTGCGCACCAACGTGGAGACCTCCGACACGCAAGGCGTGCTCGACGGCGATCTCGACCAGTTCATGGGCGCGTCGCTGGCCCAGCGGGTCGGCGCGACGCGGGACGGGGCGGCGGCCGGCTAGCCGGCGCCCGGTTCGGCCGGCGGCCAAGTCAGCCAGCGGCCAAGTCAGCCGGCGGGTTGCGTCGCCTTGCGCGCGGGCTCGGCGTCGGCCAGCAGGATTTCGCCCTTGGCTGGCGCGGCGGGGCCCGGCGTGGCGGCGGGCCGCTGGAACTTCAGGCTGCGGCCCTGGAAGAAGGCGCCGGCCTCGATCGATAGTTGCTCGTGGGTGATGTCGCCGTCCACGTAGGCGGTGCCGTACAGACGCACCTGCTTGGCGCTGAGCGTGCCGATCACGCGGCCGCGGATTTCGACCGTGTCGGCGACGATGGCGCCTTCCACGTGGCCGGTCTCGCCGATCGTGAGCTTGCTGACGCGCACGTCGCCGCGGACCGATCCGTCGAGGTGCAGTTCGCCGTCGCCGGCGATGGCGCCTTCGAGGGCCATGTGCTCGGCGATCAGCGAGGCCACCTTCGGCGCCTTGCGCGCGTTGTCGGAGGCCGACGCCGGCTGGCCCTCCGGCTTGGATTGGGCCTTGTCGCCGCCCTTAGCCGCTTTGCTGAACATACTCGCCGGCCCTCACGAAACGGTCCGGGTTTTGGGCGCGACCGTTCACCCAGACCTCGTAATGCAAATGGACGCCGGTCGAACGTCCGGTGGAACCCATGGCGCCGACGCGTTGGCCGACGGCGACGGGCTGGCCGGGGTGGACGGCGATCGCCGCCAGGTGGGCGTAGCGCGTCTTGAAGCCGTGCCCGTGGTCGATCTCCACGGTGTTGCCGTAGCCCGAGCGCACGCCGGTGAAGGACACGACGCCGGGGGCGGTGGAGAGCACGGGGGTCATGAAGCCGCCGGCGAAGTCCAGGCCCGAGTGGAAGGCCGGCCGGTGCGTGAACGGGTCGAGGCGCACGCCGAAGCCGCTGGAGCGCTCGCCGGCGCGCGTGGGCTTGGAGAGCGGCAGCTTGGCGGCGGCCTGGTCCAGGGCCTTGGCCTCGGAGATGTTCTGGGCGGCGTGCTGGATGCGCTCGGCGAAGCTCTCGTTCACGTCGAGCACGGCCGCCAGGGCGCGGGGATCCTTGGCCTCGATCAGCGGGCCGCCGAGGGCGCCGCCGCGGGGCATGAAGACGTCGGGCGACAGGCCGGCCAGGCGGAAGGCCAGGCGCAGGCGCTCGGCGCGGCCCTTGGCGTAGCTGTCGGCGGCGGCGATCAGGCGCTCCTGGCTGGTGCGCACCATCTCCACGCGATGCACCGGATCGGCGTCGGAGGGGATGGCGGCGGCCTTGTTGAGCGCGGGCGCGAGCGCCTTGGCCGCGCCGGGATCGTCCTTGAAGTCGGTCAGCAGCAGGGCCAGCGCCGCATGGCGCTTCTCGACCCGCGCGGCGAGATCGTCGATGGAGCCGTTGGCGGCGTTGAGCTGGGCCACGGCGCTGTTCAGCCGGGCCTGGCGGTCGGCGATCCAGCGTTCGTACTTGGCCTGGGTGCGCGCCACTTCCTGGTCGCTGGAGGACAGCGACATGGCGTTCACCAGCATGGCCGCCGTGCCCACGCCCAGCCAGAGCGCCGCGCCGGCCACGCACCCGGCGATCGTCAGTTGCCGACGAGTGGTGAGAACAAGCGCGCGCATTTCGCCGCGGGACCGAATGTAGAGGTGACGCTCCGGGAAGAGGTCCTCAAGCGATCGGCGAAGGCGCGCGAGGCGTGTCATGCGTATCGCTTCCCAACTGCACAACGGGTTTTGCGATATGCAATGACTTTTCTGAAACACGCAAGGGCCTTAAACGCCGCAACCGGGCGCAAGGCTGATTTGCCGAGTGTTCACTCGGGTGATGAACGAGAGCTTAACGCGGTCTGCCGACCGGCGAACGGCTCATCTGCGCCGCGACCCGAAAAGCCGCGAGCCGCGGCGTTTCTACAACAGTGGAATAGGGCGTCAGTTCCAGCGCGATGCTTCCATCTGCCTCGACGCACGAATTTTACAACTGGCGGGCGGCTTCAAGGACTGCCTCCACGTGGCCGGGAACCTTCACCTTCCGCCACACCCGGCGGACCTGGCCGGCCGAATCGATCAGGAAGGTGGAGCGGTCGATGCCCATGTACTTGCGCCCGTAGAGCGTCTTCTCGACCCAGGAGCCGTAACGCTCGATGACGACGCCGTCGGGATCGGACCCGAGCAGGACCTTCAGGTCGTACTTGTCGGCGAACTTGGCGTGGCGGGCGAGCGAGTCCTTGGAGACGCCGACGACGGCCGCGCCCGCGGCGGCGAAGTCGTCGATCGCGGCGGTGAATTCCTGGGCTTCGCGGGTGCAGCCGGAGGTGTCGTCCTTCGGATAGAAGTAGAGCACCAGGGCCTTGCCCTTGAAGTCGGCCAGACGGATCGGGCCGTTCACGCCCGCCAGTTCGAAGTCCGGCGCCGGCGCGCCCTCGACCAGATCGCTCATGGAATCCCCTTCGTCGTGCTGACGTGAGGAGTTAGGCGCGCCCGCCGCGCGCGGCAAGCGGGCGCGCCGATGAGCCTAGACGGGCTTGACCAGCACGATCTTCTTCTTGCCGGCGGCGAGCTTGATCACGCCGTCCTTCAGGTCGGCTGCGGTCACGACGCGGTTGGCGTCGGTCTCCTGCACGTCGTTCACGCGAAGCCCGCCGCCCTGGGCGAGGCGCCGCGCTTCCCCGCGCGAGCCGGCCAGGCCCGCGTCGGCGGCGAGCGCCGCCAGCACGATCCCGGCCTCGAGCTCGGCCTTCGGCGTCTCGTGGGTCGGCAGGTCGGCCGAGAGCTTGCCTTCCTCGAACGCCGCCTGGGCCGCCGCCGCGGCGTGCTGGGCGGCTTCCTCGCCGTGCAGCAGGGTGGTGGCGGCGTTGGCCAGCACCTTCTTGGCCTCGTTGATCTCGGCGCCTTCCAGGGCTTCGTACTTGGCGACCTCGTCCAGCGGCATGTCGGTGAACAGCCGCATGAAGCGGCCGACGTCGGCGTCCTCGGTATTCCGCCAGAACTGCCAGTAGTCGTACGGGCTGCGCATGTCGGCGTTCAGCCACACCGCCCCGCCCACGGTCTTGCCCATCTTCTGGCCCGAGGCGGTGGAGAGCAGCGGCGTGGTCAGGCCGAAGGCCGGCTTGGCGTCGACCCGGCGGATCAGCTCCACACCGTTGACGATGTTGCCCCACTGGTCGGAACCGCCCATCTGCAGCACGCAGCCGAATTTGCGTTCCAGCTCAAGGAAGTCCACCGACTGCATGAGCATGTAGTTGAACTCGAGGAACGTCATCGGCTGTTCGCGCTCAAGCCGCGTCTTGACGCTGTCGAAGGCGAGCATGCGATTGACCGTGAAGTGCACGCCGTAGTCGCGCAGGAACTGGACGTAGCCGAACTTGTCGAGCCAGTCGGCGTTGTTGACCATCACCGCGTCGGTGGGCCCGTCGCCGAAGGTCAGGAACCGGCTGAAGGTCGACTTGATCGAGTCGATGTTGGCCTGGATCTGCGCCTCGGTCAGCAGCGGGCGCTGGCCTTCCTTGTCAGTCGGGTCGCCCACCTTGGTGGTGCCTCCGCCCATCAGCACGATGGGCTTGTGGCCGGCCTGCTGCAGCCGCCGCAGCATCATGATCTGGATCAGGTGGCCCACGTGCAGGCTGGAGGCCGTCGCGTCGAAGCCGATGTAGGCGGTGATCACGCCGCTGACGCAGGCCTCGTCCAGCTCCGCCGGATGGGTGATCTGATGAATGTAGCCGCGATCCTGCATGGTGCGCAGGAACTGGGATCGGAAGGTCGGCTCAGCGGACATAGGCGATGACTCGGGCGAGGAAGGCTCGGCCTCTAGCATGCGGCCGGGCGGAATATCGAGGGGCATATGAGGTCTCCGGACGGGCGGCCGGGACCGATCTGATGGGGAAGGGCGCCGACCTGGGGTTGGCGCAAGGGATCGAGCTGCGCCTGCTTCAGGGCAGGCGGTAATAGCGGGCGACGAGGGCGCGGGGCTCGATCATGCGGCTAGCTACAAAGCCGGGGCCGTGGCAGTCAAGGCGAATGCGCGTTCTGGGATTCATGACTGGCACATCGCTCGACGCCGTCGACATGGCCGTGCTCGACACCGACGGCGAGACGATCGCCGGCTTCGGCCCGGCCGGGGAGCGCAAGCTGAGCGAGCCCCTGCGCGACCTGATGCTCAGGGCCACCGAAGTGGCCCTGAAGTGGGGGCGGGGCGAGCCCAGGCCCGACATCTTCGACGAGGCGGCGGTGGCCGGCGCCGAGGAGCACTACGTGGCCGGCGAGGCGTTCCTCAAGGCCAACGGCCTTTCCTGGAGCGACATCGACCTGATCGGCATGCACGGCCAGACCGTGCTGCACGAGCGGCCGAAGGACGGCGTCGTCGGCCGCACGGTGCAGCTCGCCGACGGCCAGTGGCTGGCGGACACGACCGGCGTCCCCGTGGCCTTCGATTTCCGCACGGCCGACGTGGCGGCGGGCGGCGAGGGCGCGCCGCTGGCGCCGGTCTATCACATCGCCCGCGCCCGGGCCTCGGGCATGGCGCCGCCGCTGGCGGTGCTGAATATCGGCGGCGTGGCCAATGTGACCTTCTGGTTCGGCGGCGACGACTTCGCCGCCTTCGACACCGGCCCCGGCAACGGCATGATCGACCTTCTGCTGCAAAGCCGCGGCGCCGGCCGCTATGACGAGATGGGGCGCTACGCCAGCGTGGGCATGGTGGACGAGGCGGTGCTGAACGCGCTCCTGGCCCATCCCTATTTCTCGGCGCCGCCGCCCAAGTCGCTGGACCGCTACGACTTTCCGCTGACGCCGCTGGAGCCTCTGAAGCTGGAGGACGCGGCGGCGACCCTGGTGGCCTTCACCGCCGAGGGCGTGCGCCGGGGCTTCGAGCTTGCGGGGGCCGATCCGAGCGAGGTGGTGGTGTGCGGCGGCGGCCGGCACAATCCGGAGATCATGAAGGCGCTGGCCCAGCGCCTCTCCATGCCGGTGCGCAAGGCCGAGGACGTCGGCTGGCGCGGCGATTCGATCGAGGCGGAGGCGTTCGCCTATCTGGCCGCCCGCACGGCCCGGGGCCTGCCGATCTCGTTTCCCAAGACGACGGGCGTTCCCAGGCCGCTGCCCGGCGGCCGGATCGTGCGGCCCTCGGCGAGCTAGGCTTCGACCGCCAGGCGGCGGTCGAGATAGGCGCCCACGCGCCGCTCCACTTCCGGCAGGTGCTCGGTCCAGAAGTGGTTGGCGCCCTCGACCAGCTCATGGTCGATGACGATGCCCTTCTGGGTGCGCAGCTTGGAGACCACGCGGTCCACCTCCACGGGCGGGACCACGGTGTCGGCCGCCCCGTGCAGGATCAGGCCGGAGGCCGGGCAGGGCGCCAGGAAGCTGAAGTCGTACATATTGGTCGGCGGCGAGACCGAGATGAAGCCGTCGGTCTCCGGCCGGCGCATCAAGAGCTGCATGCCGATCCAGGCGCCGAAGTCGTAGCCGGCGACCCAGCACTGCGCGGCGGCCGGATTGGTCGCCTGCAGCCAGTCGAGCGCGGTGGCCGCATCAGCCAGCTCGCCCACGCCGGCGTCGAACTCGCCCTGGCTGCGGCCCACGCCGCGGAAGTTGAAGCGCAGCACCGAAAAGCCGCGCTTCATGAACAGATGGAAGAGCTGCACGGCCACGGGATTGTTCATCTGACCGCCGGCCTTGGGGTGCGGGTGGAGGATTAGCGCGATCGGCGCGGTCTCGCTCTTGCCCTGCGAATATCGTCCTTCGATCCGCCCGGCGGCGCCGGTCAGAACCACTTCTGGCATGCCAACCTCTCTTGGTGCGCGCAGAATACTTGACTAGTGCGCTCGGTCTTCCTAGATCGCGACCATCCGGCCGTCTCGTCAGAGAGCCCCGCGCGAAGCCGCGGCTTGTAGCACAAGCGAAACCGGATGCGCGCGAAAACTGCAATCGGGTTCGCCAGATGCGCCTTAGCACAAAGGGACGATACGCGGTGATGGCCATGGCCGACCTGGCCCGGCGCGAGGACGACCGCGCCGTGTCGCTGGCCGAGATCGCCGTGCGTCAGGAAATCTCGCTGTCCTATCTGGAGCAGTTGTTCGCCCGCCTCAGGCGTCGCGGCCTGGTGAAGAGCTCGCGCGGCCCCGGCGGCGGCTACCGGCTGGCCAGGCCAGCCGAGGAAACCAACATCGCCGACATCGTGCTGGCCGTGGACGAGCCGCTGCGCGCCACCCGCTGCGGCGGCCAGGGCAGCCGCAAGGGCTGCATGCTGAAGGGCGAGCGCTGCCTGACCCACGACCTGTGGGAGCAGATGGGCCAGCGGATCCACGACTATCTGCAGTCGGTGAGCCTGGCCGACGTCGTCTCCGGGCGCCTGGCGGCCGACCACCAGGAGGCGGCATGAACGCCGTCTACCTCGACTACAACGCCACCGCTCCCGTCCGGCCCGACGCGGCTGCGGCGGTGGCGCGCGCGCTTGAGGTCGGGGGCAATCCCTCTTCGGTCCACGCCGCCGGCCGCGCGGCGCGGGCGATCGTCGAGGAGGCGCGCGGCGAGGTGGCCGCCCTGATCGGCGCGCCGGCGTCCACGGTCGTGTTCACCAGCGGCGGCACCGAAGCCAATGCGCTCGCCATCGAAAGCGCGGTCGCCGCCGGCTCGCGGCGGCTGATCGTCAGCGCTGTCGAGCACGCCAGCGTGCTGGAGGGCGCCAAGGCGACGGGCGTGGCGGTGGAGCTGGCGCCGGTCGATGTCCGAGGCGTGATCGACCTGGAATGGCTGAAGGCGCGCTTGGCCGGCTGGGACGCCGCGGACGGCCGCCCGTTCGTGGCGCTGATGGCGGCGAACAACGAGACCGGCGTGATCCAGCCGGTCGCCGAGACCGCGCGGATCGTGCGCGAGGCGGAGGGCTGGCTGCACGTCGACGCGATCCAGGCCGCCGGCAAGATCGCGCTCGACAGCCGCGCCATGGGCGCGGACACCCTGGTCGTCTCCTCCCACAAGCTGGGCGGCCCGCAAGGCGTCGGCGCGCTGACCTTCGGGCCGCGCGCCAGCCTGTCGCGCCGCCAACACGGCGGGGGGCAGGAGCGCGGCCGGCGCGGCGGCACCGAGAACACCCCCGGGATCGCCGGGTTCGGCGCGGCCGCCCGCGCGGCCCGCGAGGGCGTGGCGGCGATCCAGGCCCAGGCCGCCTGGCGCGACGCCGCCGAGGCCGAGCTCACCGCGATGGGCGCCGTCGCGATGGGGGCGGGCGCCGAGCGCGTCGCCAACACCCTGTGCGTGGCCTCTCCCGGCCATGGCTCGGAGCTGCAGGTGATGGCGCTGGACCTTGCCGGCGTGATGGTCAGCGCCGGCTCGGCCTGCTCGTCAGGCAAGGTCACGCCCAGCCACGTGCTCGCCGCCATGGGCCAGGGCGACCTGGCCGGCTGCGCCATCCGCGTCAGCGGCGGCTGGGCCACGACCAAGGAAGATTGGAACCGGTTCGTGGAGGCCTGGCGTCAGGCTCACGACCGCCACGCCGCGCGCCGCCGCGCGCCGGCCGCTTGAGGTAGTTCGCGTATGGCCGCCGTCAAACAGACCGTCGAGCACGTCGAAGCGCTGGAGAAGTACAAGCACGGCTTCGTCACCGCCATCGACCAGGAGTTCGCGCCCAAGGGGCTGAACGCCGACATCGTGCGCTTCATCTCGGCCAAGAAAAGCGAGCCGGAATGGATGCTGGCCTGGCGGCTGGAGGCGTTCGAGCGCTGGCAGGCCATGGACGAGCCGGACTGGGCCAAGGTGTCGTTCCCCAAGATCGACTACCAGGACGCCTACTACTACGCCGCGCCCAAGGAGAAGTCCGGGCCCAAGAGCCTGGACGAGGTCGATCCGGAACTCCTGGCCACCTACGAAAAGCTGGGCATCCCGCTGAAGGAGCAGGAGGTTCTGGCCGGCGTTCAGGGCGCGCCGCGCTACGCCGTCGACGCGGTTTTCGATTCCGTTTCCGTGGTGACCACCTTCAAGAAGGAGCTGGCCGAGGCCGGCGTCATCTTCTGCTCGATCAGCGAGGCGATCCGCGAGCATCCGGAGCTGGTGAAAAAGTACCTGGGTTCGGTCGTGCCGGTCTCGGACAACTACTTCGCCTGCCTGAACAGCGCGGTCTTCTCGGACGGCAGCTTCGTCTACGTGCCGCCGGGCGTGCGCTGCCCGATGGAGCTGTCGACTTATTTCCGCATCAACGCCGCCGAGAGCGGCCAGTTCGAGCGCACCCTGATCATCGCCGACAAGGGCGCCTACGTCTCCTACCTGGAAGGCTGCACCGCGCCGCAGCGGGACGAGAACCAGCTTCACGCCGCCGTGGTCGAGCTGGTCGCCCTGGACGACGCCGAGATCAAGTACTCCACCGTGCAGAACTGGTATCCGGGCGATCCGGAGACCGGCAAGGGCGGCATCTACAACTTCGTCACCAAGCGCGCCGACTGCCGCGGCGACCGCTCCAAGGTGTCCTGGACCCAGGTCGAGACCGGCTCGGCGATCACCTGGAAGTATCCGTCCTGCGTGCTGCGCGGCGAGGGCAGCGTCGGCGAGTTCTACTCCATCGCCATCACCAATGGCCGCCAGCAGGCCGACACCGGCACCAAGATGATCCACCTGGGGGCCAACACCCGCTCGCGGATCATCTCCAAGGGCATCTCGGCGGGCCGCTCGTCGAACACCTATCGCGGCCTGGTCTCGGCCCATCCCAAGGCCAAGGGCGCGCGCAACTTCACCCAGTGCGACAGCCTGCTGATCGGCAAGCGCTGCGCGGCCCACACCGTGCCCTACATCGAGGCCCGCAACGGCCACGCGGTGTTCGAACACGAGGCCACCACCACCAAGCTTTCGGAAGACCAGCTCTTCTATGCGATGCAGCGCGGTCTATCGCAGGAAGAGGCCGTCCAGTTGCTGGTCAACGGCTTCGTCAAGGACGTGCTTCAGGAGCTGCCGATGGAATTCGCCGTCGAGGCCCAGAAGCTCGTCGCCATTTCCCTGGAGGGTTCCGTCGGATGAGTTCTGACGCCGTCGCCAAGTCCCCGTCGATCTCGCTGGAGCAGGCGTTCGAGGCCGAGCACGCCCGGCGCGAGGCCGAGCGCCAGGCCCGGCTGGACGCCGAGCGCAAGCAGCAGGAGCTCGACCTGGCCAACGCCCAGGCGCTCTACGACCGCCTGAGCGGCGAGACCGCCTTCCTGGCGGAGAAGGGGCTGACGCTGCAGATGTCCGCCACCCGCTTCACGGTCACGCTGGAGCACGAGGAATTCCGCATCACTGCCTATTTCGAGGGCGGCAACGCCGACGTGCGCTCGGCCGACAAGCGCAACACCTCCGTTCCGGGCGCGAGCGCGCCGCGCAAGCAGCAAGCCGTGGAGGGCGTGGACGACGCCCTCCTGGTCATCGCCCAGTACCTCGCCGACGAGACCCGCTGAATGCTGAAGATCGAAAACCTCCACGCCTCGGTCGAGGGCAAGCCGATCCTGAAGGGCCTGTCGCTGGACGTGCCCGCAGGCGAAGTGCACGCGATCATGGGGCCGAACGGGGCGGGCAAGTCGACCCTGTCCTACGTGCTCACCGGCCGCGAGGGCTATGAGATCACCGAGGGCTCGGCCACCCTGGACGGCGAGGATCTCCTGGCCCTGGAGCCCAACGAGCGGGCGGCGCGCGGCGTCTTCCTGTCGTTCCAGTATCCGCTGGAGATTCCGGGGGTTCCGGCGCTGACCTTCATCCGCACGGCGATGAACGCCCAGCGCAAGGCCAGGGGCGAGCCGGAGATCACCGCGCCGGAGTTCCTGAAGCTCGCCCGCGAGAAGGCCGCGGCGCTGAAGATTGACTTCGACATGCTCAAGCGCGCGCTCAACGTCGGCTTCTCGGGCGGTGAGAAGAAGCGCATGGAAATCTTTCAGATGGCGATGCTTTCGCCGCGCCTGCTGATCCTGGACGAGACCGATTCCGGCCTGGACATCGACGCCCTGCGCATCGTCGCCGACGGGGTGAACGCCCTGCGCTCGCCCGAGCGCTCGATGCTGGTCATCACCCACTACCAGCGCCTCCTGGACTACATCAAACCCGACCGGGTCCACGTGCTGTCCGGCGGGCGGATCGTCGCCTCCGGCGGGCCTGAGCTGGCCCACGAGCTGGAGCGCGAGGGCTACGACAAGTACGCGAGGGCCGCCGCTTGAGTCTGGCCGCCGCTCTGCGCGATCGTGACGTCGCCCTGCTGCCCAGCCGCAGGGACGAGGACTGGCGCTGGACGGACCTGCGCGGCCTGCTGCGCGCCTTGCCGCCGGCCGCGCCGGCGTTCGACGGGCCGCTGCCCGCCGGGCCGTTCGGCGAGGCGGGCGAGGGCGAGGTCGCCTTCGTCAACGGCGTAGTCCGCGGCGACGCCGGCGCCCTGGCCGTGCCGGCGGGCGAGACGCGGGCGCTTCGCCTGCGCTTCGTGGCGGCCACCGCCGAGACCTCGCATGCAGTCGAGGCCAAGGTCCGGGTGGGCGCGGGCGCGCGCCTGATCCTGCTGGAAAGCCATGAGGCGCTGGGCGACGGCTATGTGGCCGACGTGGCGCTCGACATCGACATCGCCGAGGGCGGGGTGCTGGAGCGCGTCGTGCTGGCCGGCGACGGCGCCGAGGCCGTGCGCGTGGCCGCTGCCGACGTGGTGCTAGGACCGGACGCGAGACTCATGCAGACCAGCCTGACCGACGGGGCCAAGCGCCAGCGCCTGGAGACGCGGGTCACGCACCCCGGCGCCGGCGCGGAGGTGAGGCTCGACGCGGCCTATGTGCTGGCGGAGCGCCGGCACGCGGATCTGACCACCATCCTCGTGCACGCCGGGCAGGACGGGCGGACCGATCAACTCACCAAGGGCGTGGTCGACGGCCAGGCCCGTGGCGTGTTCCAGGGCCGCATCGTGGTCTCCGAAGGCGCCGACCAGACCGACGCGCGGATGGGCCACCATGCGCTGATCCTGTCGGACAGGGCCGAGGTCGACGCCAAGCCGGAGCTGGAGATCTATGCCGACGACGTGGCCTGCGCGCACGGCAACTCGATCGGCGCCCTGGACGAGGACGCCCTGTTCTACGCCCGCCAGCGCGGCATGCCCGAGGCTGAAGCCCGGGCGATGCTCACCAGGGCCTTCGTCGGCGAGGTGATCGAGCGCATCGAACACGAGGCCGCCCGCGAGGCCGCCCGCGCCTGGGCTGAGCGCAGGCTTGGAGGCGGCGATGGCGTTTGACGTCGAGGCCGTCCGGGCCGAGTTCCCGATCCTGCGCCGGCAGGTGAACGGCAAGCCGCTGGTTTACTTGGACAGCGCCGCCAGCGCCCAGAAGCCGCGGGCGGTGATCGAGGCCATGACCCGGGCGATGGAGCATTCCTACGCCAACGTGCACCGCGGGCTACACACCCTGGCCAACGAGACGACCGAGGCCTACGAGCAGGCCCGAAGGAGCGTCGCCCGGTTCCTGAACGCCGGGGAGGACGAGATCGTCTTCACCAAGGGCGGCACCGAGGCGATCAACCTGGTCGCCTCGGGCCTTGGGCTGTCGCTGCTGAAGGCCGGAGACGAGGTGCTGCTCACCGAGATGGAGCACCACGCCAACATCGTGCCCTGGCATTTCCTGCGCGAGCGGCAGGGCGTGGTGCTGAAGTTCATTCCGGTGACCGACGACGGCCGCCTGGACCTGGGCGCCCTGCCGCGCCTCCTGGGGCCCCGAACGAAGGTCGTGGCGGTCAGCCACATGTCCAACGTGCTCGGCACCATCAATCCGATCGCCGGGATCATCGCCCAGGCCAAGGCCGCCGGCGCCCTGACCCTGATCGACGGCTGCCAGGGCGTGGTGCACGCGCCCGTGGACGTGAAGGCGCTGGACGCGGACTTCTATGTCTTCTCGGCGCACAAGCTCTACGGGCCCACCGGGATCGGCGTGCTGTACGGCAAGGCCGGGCGGCTGGCCGCCCTGCCGCCCTATCAGGGGGGCGGGGAGATGATCGGTGCCGTCAGCCTGGAGGCGATCACCTACGCCGACCCGCCGCATCGCTTCGAGGCCGGCACGCCGCCGATCCTGGAGGCGATCGGCCTGGGTGCGGCGATCGAGTGGCTGTCGGGCCTGGACCGGGCGGCGATCGCCGAGCACGAAGCCAGGCTCTACGCCCGCGTGCGCGAGGGGCTGAGCGGCGCCAACTGGTTGAAGGTGATCGGCGAAGCGCCGGGGAAGGGGGCCGTGATGGCCTTCACCGTCGACGGCGCCCACGCCCACGACGTGGCGCAGATCCTGGACCGCTACGGGATCGCCGTGCGCGCCGGAACCCATTGCGCCGAGCCCCTGATGCGCCGCTTCGGGGTGACCTCGAGCGCCCGCGCGTCCTTCGCCCTATATAATACGGACGCGGAGGCCGACGCCTTCGTGGACGCGCTCAACCGAACTCAGGCTTTTTTCGCGTAGACGCCATGGATGACGCCGCCCACATCGAGCCGAACGCCCCGACGCCGCTGTCGCAGGCCGAACTGGACCAGATCACCGACCAGCTCATCGAGAAGCTGAAGACGGTGTTCGACCCGGAGATCCCCGTCGACATCTACGAGCTCGGCCTGATCTACAAGGTCGACGTGTCCGACGAGAAGGACGTGGCGATCGACATGACCCTGACCGCGCCGGGCTGCCCGGTGGCCGGCGAGATGCCCGGCTGGGTGCAGGACGCGGTCATGGAGATCCCGGGGGTGAAGTCGTGCACCGTCGAGCTGGTGTTCGATCCGCCGTGGGATCCCTCGCGCATGAGCGACGAGGCCAAGCTGCAACTGAACATGTTCTGACGCCATGAGCACCCTGCACGCCGCCCCGCAACCCCGCGCCCGCCGCCCCCGGCCCAAGGTGGTCACCCTGACCGACCGCGCCGCCGAACGCGTGCGCGAGATCATGGCCAAGGCCGAGAAGCCCTACGCCGGCCTGCGCGTGGGGGTGAAGAACGGCGGCTGCGCCGGCCAGGAGTACGTGCTGGAGTACGCCGAGACGGCCGACCCGCTGGACGAGGTGGTCGAGGACAAGGGCGTGACCATCCTGATCGAGCCCAAGGCGGTGCTCTTCCTGATCGGCACCGAGATCGACTACGAGGTCACGCGCCTGGCCGCCAAGTTCGTGTTCAAGAACCCGAACGAGACCGACGCCTGCGGCTGCGGCGAGAGCGTGACGATCCAGCCGGCGAAGCTGGAGAGCTGAGGCCGGCCCCGGCGGACCGGCCTCGAAGCGACCTCAGCGGCCCTTGAACTCGGCGGGGCGCTTCTGCAGGAAGGCGATCACGCCTTCGCGGGAATCCTCGGTGCGTCCGGCGTCGCGCTGGCCCATCCGCTCGGCCCAGAGCTGCTCGGCCCAGTCGGCGTCGAGACTGTCCCACACGAGCTTGCGGGTGGCCGCCAGCGACTTCGGGCCGGTGGCGAGCGCGCGGGCGATCTCCACGGCGCTTTCCATCAACTGGGCGTCGGGCACGCAGCGATTGATCAGGCCCCAGTCCAGCGCGGTCGCCGCGGGGATCTTGTCGCCCAGCAGCATCATCTCCATCGCCCGCGCCTTGCCGATCAGGCGCGGCAGCAGGTAGGTCGAGCCGCCGTCGGGCACCAGGCCGATGCGACGGAACGCCTGCAGGAAATAGGCGCTCTCGGCGGCCACGATGATGTCGCCCATCAGCGCCAGCGAACAGCCGACGCCCGCCGCCACGCCGTTGATCGCGGTGACGATCGGGGCGGGGAACTCCCGCAGCATCGAGACGAAGGGGTTGTAGACGGTGGCCAGGGCGGCGCCGGAATCCGGTCCCCCAGGCGGCGGCTCGGGCATGGCGCCGCCCCGGCCGGAAAGGTTCGCCCCGGAGCAGAAGCCGCGGCCCTCGCCGGTGATCACCAGGGCCCGCACGCCGGAGCCGTCCGCCGCGAAGGTCGCGCAGGCGTGCGTCAGCTCTTCCATCAGGTCCAGGCCGGCGGCGTTCAGCGTCGACGGGTCCGACAGGGTGATGATCCCGATGCCGTCGGCGACCTGCGCCTTGATCTTCTGATAGCCCAAGGAATCCTCCCGTTCAGATCGTCTTGCGGCGATCTTAAGGGGAGGCGCCCCCACGTCAGGCTAGCGGAAATCGCCCGCGGTCAGGCCGCGTTGGCGACCGGTTCGGCGTTGGTCACCCGGTTGCGGCCGCTGCGCTTGGAGGCGTAGAGCGCCGCGTCGGCCCGTTCCATCACGCTGTGGCCGTTTTCGCCCGGGCGGCGCTGGGCCACGCCCGCGGAGACGGTGATCGCGCCGAGGTCTTCGTTGGTGGAGCGGCGCTTGAGGATGCGCGAGGACACCTCTTCGCGGATCTCCTCGAGGGTGCCCGCGGCCATGTCCGCGCCCTCTCCCGGGAAGATCAGGGCGAATTCCTCGCCGCCGTAGCGGGCGGCGAAGCGGGGCGGGGCGCCCACGCGGCCGATCACGCTGGCGACGTAGCGGATCACCTGGTCGCCGGTCTGGTGGCCCCAGGTGTCGTTGAAGCTCTTGAAGTGGTCGATGTCGATCACCGCCAGGGTGAGCGCCTCGCCCTTGGCGTCGGCCTCGGCGCAGGCGCGGGCCAGTTCGTCGTCGAACGACTTGCGGTTGGCCAGGTTCGTCAGGCCGTCGGTCGTGGCGTCGCGGCGCACCTGCTCCAGGTGTTCGCGCAGCTTGGACACTTCGGCGCTGGACTCGGCCAGGCGCTTTTCCAGGGACTTGTTCTCGCGCTGCACGCGCTTGGTCGCGCTGGCCAGGTTGTCGACCGTCTTGCGCAGGGCGTCCACGTCGACCTGGGCGCCGAGGCTCTGGCTGGCGTCGGCCAGCGTCTGGCCATAGGCCTCGCTGGACTTCTGCGCCGACTGGATGGCCTGGGACACCGAGGCCAGTTCCTTGCTCAACTGGTCGCCCGCGTCGCGGATCTGTTCGTTCAGGCGGGCCTTGGGCAGATAGAGCGCGGCCAGTTCGTCGCTGACCTTGTCGGTGAAGGCTTCGCCCGTGGTGAGCAGGCGGGCCACCTCGCGGCCGAGCGCGCTGTCGGGCGCGGCCACATAGTACATCCAGATCTCGAAATTCAGCGCCGTCGGCCAGACGCCGTGCTTTTCCATCTGTTCGACAGCTTGGCGAGCCAAGGCGTAGGCGCCGGGCCCACGCAGCCTGATCTCGAGATCGTCCGACATCTTCGACTTTCCCCACCCTGCGGGGGCCGACGGATTCTCCGTCACGACCCAGCGTTCAGCTTGACGATAGGGGCGAGTCTCAAATGAGCGGTTAAAAGTCGCAGTGCGACGGTCAATTCTTTCCGGAGGTCGCCGGCGGCGGGCGCATCAGGAAGGCCGGCACGTCGGCGCCGAATCCCACGACGGAGTCGCGGTCTTCGTCGCGGCGACGCTCGCGCGGCGGGGCCTTGGCCTCGGCCGAACGCGCCTTGGGGGCCTCTTCGCGCCTGGCGCGGGCGGGCCGGGCCTCGGGCGCGGGGGCTTCGGCGGTCTCGGGCGCAGCGGGCGCCTCGGCGGCGGCTTCGCTGTCCTCACGGCGCGGGCGGCGCGAGGTGGTGCGGTCGCGATCGCGGTCGCGGGAGCGTGCGGAGCCGCGCTCGCGGGTGGAGGGGCGCCGGCTGCGGCCGCCCTCGTCCTTCAGGCTGTCCCAGTCCAGGTCCAGGCTCAGCGTCTCGGGCGTCTTGCCGATCAGCTTGAGCACCTTGTCCAGGTTCTTGGAGTCGGCCGGCGTGGTGATCATGTAGGCTTCGCCGGTGCGCCCGGCGCGCCCCGTCCGGCCGATCCGGTGGACGTAGTCGTCGGCGTGGTGCGGCACGTCGTAGTTGAAGACGTGGCCGACGGCGGGGATGTCCAGGCCGCGGGCGGCCACGTCGGAGGCCACCAAGAGCTTCAGCTCGCCCTTGCGGAAGCTGTCCAGGGTGCGCATGCGCGTGGCCTGGTCCAGGTCGCCGTGGATGGCCGCCGCGTCGAAGCCATGCTTCTTCAGCGACTTGGCGACGATGTCGACTTCGGACTTGCGGTTGCAGAAGACGATGCCGTTGACCACCTCGCCGCGCTCGATCAGGGCGCGCAGCGCCGTGCGCTTGGCCTTCGGCTCGGAGGTCGGCAGGGGAACGATGTGCTGGGCGATGGTCTCGGCCGTCGTGGCCGGACGGGCGACCTCGATCCGTGTCGGATCGTTCAGGAACTGCTTGGTGAGCCGGGTGATCTCCGGCGGCATGGTGGCCGAGAAGAACAGGGTCTGCTTCTTCGGCGGCGTCAGCTTGAAGATGCGCTCGATGTCCGGGATGAAGCCCATGTCGAGCATGCGGTCGGCTTCGTCGACCACCATGATCTGCACGCCGGTGAGCAGCAGCTTGCCGCGCTCGAAGTGGTCGAGCAGGCGGCCCGGCGTGGCGATCAGCACGTCGACCCCGCGGTCGAGCTTGGCTTCCTGGTCGCCGAAGGACACCCCGCCGATCAGCAGCGCCCACGAGAGCTTCTGGCCCGCGGCGTACTTCTCGAAGGACGAGGCCACCTGGTCGGCGAGTTCGCGGGTCGGCGCGATCACCAGCGAGCGCGGCATGCGCGCCTTGGAGCGGCCGGCGGCGAGCCGGTCGATCATCGGCAGGGTGAAGGCGGCGGTCTTGCCCGTGCCGGTCTGGGCGATGCCCAGCACGTCGCGGCCGGCGAGCGCGACGGGAATGGCCTGCTCCTGGATCGGAGTGGCGGTCGTATAGCCAGTTTCGGCGACAGCCTTGAGCGTCGCAGGCGAAAGGCCCAGGTCGGAAAAATCGGTCATCAGCGGCAATGTAGGCGGTCGGTCCGCCCAAGAAGGCATGCGATCCGCGGCGGCGCGCACGGCGATCGTCGCGCGGGCCGGAACATACGGGTTAGCACTTTCAAGTCAACGCGCTGAACGGAATTCTGCTGCGAAGACGCCGAAGGCGCCGCCAAAGCGGCAGACTTCAGACGTCCAGGTCGGCCGCAGCGAACTCGGCGTTCTCCTGGATGAAGCGGAAGCGCAGCTCCGGCTTGCGGCCCATCAGCGCCTCGACCAGCTCCTCGACCGCCTCTTCAGAGCGGGGCAGGGTGACCCGCGCCAGGATCCGCTTGTTCGGATCCATGGTGGTCTCCTTCAGCTGCGAGGGCATCATCTCGCCCAGGCCCTTGAATCGGCTGATCTCCGGCTTCTTGCCCTTGAACTCGCTGGCCAGCAGCTCCTCGCGGTGGGCGTCGTCGCGGGCGTAGACCACCTTGCCGCCGTGGCTCAGGCGGTAGAGCGGCGGCAGGGCCAGGTAGAGCCGTCCCGAGCGGATCAGGTCGGGCATGGTGCGGAAGAAGAAGGTGATCAACAGGCTGGCGATGTGCGCGCCGTCGACGTCGGCGTCGGTCATGATCACCACGCGCTCGTAGCGCAGATCCTCCTCGCGGAACTTCGAGCCGCCCTGGACGCCGAGCGCCAGCAAGAGGTCGGAAAGCTCGCGGTTGCCGCCGGTCTTGTCGCTGGAGGCCGAGGCCACGTTCAGGATCTTGCCGCGCAGGGGCAGGATCGCCTGGGTGCGGCGGTCGCGGGCCTGCTTGGCCGAGCCGCCGGCCGAGTCGCCTTCCACCAGGAAGATCTCGGTGCCGTCGGTCGCCTGGCCGGAACAGTCGGCGAGCTTGCCCGGCAGGCGCAGCTTGCGGGTGGCCGAGGCGCGGGCGACTTCCTTTTCGCGGCGCCGCTTCAGCCGCTCCTCGGCGCGGTCGATGACGAACTGCAGCAGCGCGCTGGCGGCTTTGGGCTGGGCGGTCAGCCAGTGGTCGAAGGGATCGCGCAGGGCGTTCTCGACCAGGCGCTGGGCGTCCGACGAGGAGAGCTTCTCCTTGGTCTGGCCCTGGAACTCCGGGTTGGCGATGAACACGCTGACCAGGGCGCCGGCCTGGGCGATCACGTCGTCGGCGGTGATCAGCCCGCCGCGCTTCTCGCCGGTGAGCTCTGCGTACTGCTTCAGGCCCCGGGTCAGGGCCGCGCGCAGCCCGGCCTCGTGGGTGCCGCCCTCGGGGGTGGGCACGGTGTTGCAGTAGGACTGCATGAAGCCGTCGGCCTCGCCGAAGCCGGCGCCGGTCCAGGTGACGGCCCACTCCACCTTGCCGGTCTCTCCCGGGCGCTCGTAGCGGCCGGCGAAGGGCTCGGGGGTGACGGTCTCCACGGACTTGACCCGCTCGGCCAGGAAGTCGGCCAGGCCGTTGGGGAAGCGGAACACCGCCTCGGGCGGCGTCTGGTCGTGGATGCGCGACGGATCGCAGGACCAGCGGATCTCCACCCCGCCGAAGAGGTAGGCCTTGGAGCGGGCCATGCGATAGAGTCTGGCCGGCTTGAAGGCGGTGTTGTCGCCGAAGATCTCCGGGTCCGGCTTGAAGCTGATCGCCGTGCCGTGTTTGCGGGTGGGGGCGAGTTTCTCGATCGCGCCCAGGGGCTTGCCGCGCGAGAACGACTGGCGCCACTCGAAGCCGTCCTTGAAGGCGACCACGTCGACGCGCTCGGACAGCGCGTTCACCACCGACACGCCCACGCCGTGCAGGCCGCCGGAGGTCTCATAGGCCTTGCCGGAGAACTTCCCGCCCGAGTGGAGCACCGTCATGATCACTTCCAGGGCGGACTTGCCTGGATGCTTGGGGTGCGGGTCCACCGGAATGCCGCGGCCGTCGTCCTTGACGGTGAGCACGCCCTCGGCGTCCAGGCGCACCTCGATCACCTTGGCGTGGCCGGCCACCGCCTCGTCCATGGCGTTGTCCAGCACCTCGGCGAACAGATGGTGCAGGGCCCGTTCGTCGGTGCCGCCGATGTACATGCCGGGGCGCTTGCGCACCGGCTCCAGGCCTTCCAGGACCTCGATGTCCTTGGCCGAATAGCCGCCCGACGGCTTGTCGCTCTGGGCCGGCGGCTCCGCGCGGGGCTCGTGGCTCTGCGCGAGCGGCGCGGCCGGCGCGGGGTTCAGGGCGTCGTCGAACAGGGAGGCTTGGGCGGTGGCCT
Source organism: Phenylobacterium sp. (assembly GCF_041916435.1). Classification (GTDB taxonomy): domain Bacteria; phylum Pseudomonadota; class Alphaproteobacteria; order Caulobacterales; family Caulobacteraceae; genus Phenylobacterium. Next base: position 657,430 of record NZ_JAYRZM010000001.1, read on the forward strand.
TGGGCATGACTCTGGAAATTGATGCGATTCGGACCCCTGCCGTATGCGGCGCGCCGGCCGCCAGGGCAAGGGCCGCGCCGCGCCGCGGCGCCCGTCGCGCGGGCTTCTCGGTCGCGTCGCCCAGCGCACGTGCAAGGAACACTTGCCATGAGCGCTCGTTTTGCGTGACCATGCGTTAAGCGAACGGACATGCGTCGGCGTCCGCGTCCCCAGGGCGCGGCCGGACAAGAAGCGGCCGTCCGCGTTGGAGGAACATGAATGTCTGACGTCAGCAACCGCGGCCATCTTCAGCTCTTTCGCAGCCTGCCGCGCGAACTCATCAACATCATGGGCACGGCCCTGGCGATTTTCCTGACCGTGCTGATCGGCTCGACGATCGCGGCGGCGTTGCCGAGCAATCCGTCGCCCTGGCTGTTCGCCGGCTGCTACGCCGCGCCGGCGGCGGTGATGTTCGCCCTCTACTGGTACGTCGCCCAGAAGCTCTGAGCGCCTGGGCGGTCTGGGGGCGTCCGGAGGCGCGCGCCTGCGCGCGTCTCGCCTTTCGGCGATATGAAAAGGGCCGCGGATTGCTCCGCGGCCCTTCTCGCCCGACTTCAAGCGCTGAAGCTTAGCACTTGAAGTACATGTCGAATTCGACCGGGTGCGGGTGCAGTTGCAGCCGCATGACTTCTTCCATCTTCAGCTCGATGTAGCTGTCGATGAAGTCGTCGTCCATGACGCCGCCGGCCTTCAGGAAGGCGCGGTCCTTGTCCAGGTTCTCGAGCGCTTCGCGCAGCGAGCCGCAGACTTCCGGGATCTTCTTCTGCTCGCGCGGCGGCAGGTCGTAGAGGTTCTTATCGGCCGGGCCGCCCGGATCGATCTTGTTGATGATCCCGTCCATGCCGGCCATCAGCAGCGCGACGAAGGTCAGGTAGGGATTGCCCATCGGATCGGGGAAGCGCGCTTCGATACGCTTGCCCTTGGGGCTCTCGACGTGCGGGATCCGGATCGAGGCCGAGCGGTTGCGGGCCGAGTAGGCCAGCTTCACCGGGGCTTCGTAGCCGGGCACCAGGCGCTTGTAGCTGTTGGTGGTCGAGTTGGAGAAGGCGTTGATCGCCTTGGCGTGCTTGATGATGCCGCCGATGTAGTAGAGGCAGGTGTCCGACAGGCCGGCGTACTTGTCGCCGGCGAACAGCGGCTTGCCGTCGCCCCAGATCGACTGGTGAACGTGCATGCCCGAGCCGTTGTCGGCGAACATCGGCTTGGCCATGAAGGTGGCCGTCTTGCCGTAGGCCGCGGCCACGTTCTGGATGACGTACTTATAGAGCTGCAGACGGTCGGCCATGGTGATCATGGTGTCGAACTTCAGGCCAAGTTCGTGCTGGGCCGGCGCCACTTCGTGGTGGTGCTTTTCCGGCTTCATGCCCAGTTCGCCCATGACGGCCAGCATTTCGCCGCGCAGGTCCTGGCAGCTGTCGACCGGATTGACCGGGAAGTAGCCGCCCTTCGGGCCCGGGCGATGGCCCATGTTGCCTTCCGGATATTCCTTGGCTGAGTTCACCGGCAGCTCGGTCGAGTCGTAGGTGTAGCCGGTGTTGTTAGGTTGGACGGACCAGCGCACGTCGTCGAAGATGAAGAACTCGGCCTCGGGGCCGAAGTACACCGTGTCGCCGACGCCGGAGGACTTGACGAAATTCAGCGCCGCCTTGGCGATCGAGCGCGGGTCGCGGTTGTAGGGGGTGTTGGTGTCGGGGTTCAGTACGTCGCAGAACAGGCACAGCGTGGTCTGCTGGTAGAACGGGTCGATGTAGGCCGTGTCCAGGTCGGGACGCAGCTTCATGTCGGACTCGTTGATCGCCTTCCAACCCGCGATCGACGAGCCGTCGAACATCGTGCCGTCGGTCAGGAAGTCGTCATCGACGAGATCGATGTCGAAGGTGACGTGCTGCATCTTGCCGCGCACGTCGGTGAAGCGGACGTCTACGTATTTGACTTCCTTTTCCTTGATCAGGTGCAGGATGTCTTTTGCGGTGGCCATGTTGTCATCCCCTTTTGGAATTCGGTGTTCGTCTCAAATCAGATCGCTTGCGCGCCGCTTTCCCCTGTCCGGATACGCAGGACATTGGAAATCTCGGACACGAAGATCTTGCCGTCGCCGATGCGGCCCGTGCGGGCGGCCCCGGTGATGGCTTCGAGAACCGGCTCTAGCTGATCGTCAGCGATCACGATCTCGACTTTTATCTTGGGCAGGAAATCGACCACGTACTCGGCGCCGCGGTAGAGCTCGGTGTGCCCTTTCTGGCGCCCGTAGCCCTTGGCCTCCATCACCGTCATCCCCTGAACCCCAAGCTCCTGAAGGGCTTCCTTCACTTCGTCCAGCTTGAACGGTTTGATGATGGCTTCGACTTTTTTCATAGCTCAATTCGCACTCGGCCGACCGCCCCGAAACGGTCGCCGCGACGGAGCACGTCGCAGCCGGGCCGCGCAAGGGGGCGTCGGCGCCCCTCCTGGTCGGGATGGTTACGCTCCTGACTGGCGCCTATATGGCGGGCGCCAAGCGCACATAATTTGCTCATGTCGCAATTCGCCTCGGGTTTGGGCCGTGGAAGGGGTGCGAGCGGCTCTCAGCAGCGCTCCGCGCGGCTTGATCATGCAACTGGATGACCTGTCGGGCTCGCGAATCGGCGATCCGCTGCGCGGCCATGCGGCGCCGGGCGCATCGCCACAGTGAAAGTTGCTGAAGATTGCGGCGCGTAGGCTGCGTCGGGAAACCGACGGGCCGGCGCGAAACGGGGGTGACAAGCCGGCCCAGTCATGGCCCTTACGGCGCGTCCACGCCGCAAGACGCCGGAGCCCGCGATGCCGCGCCTGTATCTCATTCGCCATGGCAAGCCCGCCGCGACCTGGGGCGACGCGGACGAGGATCCGGGGCTCGACGACCAGGGCAGGGGCCAGGCGGAGGCGGCGCGCGACGTCCTGCTCGGCCTGCCGCCGGCCGAACGGCCCTCGCTGGTGGTCAGTTCCCCCCTGCGCCGCTGCCGCGAAACCGCCGCGCCCCTGGCCGCGGCGCTGGGCGTGACGGCCGAGGTCGACCCCAGGGTCGGCGAGATCCCGACGCCGGCTGCGGTGCCGATGAGCGATCGCGGCGCCTGGCTGCGCAAGGCGTTCGGCGGCCTGTGGCGCGAGATCGAGGGCGACCTCGACTACGACGCCTGGCGCCGCTCGATCGCCCAGTCGCTGTTGGCGCGCGGCGACACGGCGGTGTTCAGCCACTTCGTGGCGATCAACGCGGTGATCTCCACGCTCACGGGCGACGAGCACGTGGTCAACTTCCGGCCCGATCACGCCTCGATCAGCGTCCTGGAGACCGACGGACGGTCCTTGACCCTGATCACCAAGGGGCGCGAAGCCTCCACCCAGGTTCTCTGACGTCTGCGGAGCGGGCCGTGGCGGCGCGTACAATTCTCACCGTCGCGGAGATCGGCGCGGCGGACCAGGCGGCGATCGCGGCGGGAACGCCCGGAAGCGTGCTGATGGAGCGGGCCGGCGCGGCGGTGGCCGACGCGATCGTCGAGCGCTTCGCCCCCCGGCCGGTGACCGTGCTCTGCGGCCCCGGCAACAACGGCGGCGACGGCTATGTGGTCGCCAGGCTGCTGAAGGCGCGGGGCTGGCCGACCACCGTGAAGGCCCTGGCGGCGCCGGCCACGGCGGACGCCAAGGCGGCGGCCGCGCTCTGGGACGGCGAAACCGGCCCGCTGAACGGCTTCGTGGCGCAGGACGGAACGCTGGTGGTGGACGCCCTGTTCGGCGCGGGCCTGTCGCGTCCGCTCGACGGGGCGGCGGCGGCGGCGGCGCAGCGGCTGGCCGAGCATCCGGAGCGGGTGATCGCCGTGGACATGCCGAGCGGCGTGCGCGGCGACCTGGCCGAGACGGCCGGGCCGGCGGCGGCGGCGGCGCTGACGGTCACCTTCCATGCCAAGAAGCCGGCGCATGTGCTTGAGCCGGCGCGCGAACGGTGCGGCGAGGTGGTGGTGGCCGACATCGGCCTGGGGCCGACGCCGGCCACCCTGTTCGAGAACACGCCGGAGCTTTGGCTGACGCGCTTTCCCTGGCCCGACGCCAGCTCGCACAAGCATGCGCGCGGCCGGATGATCGTGGTCAGCGGGCCGGCCTGGCGCACCGGGGCGGCCAGGCTGGCCTCGCGCTCGGGCCTGCGGCTGGGGGCGGGGCTGGTCACCGTGCTGTCGCCCCCCGACGCGCTGGCGGTCAACGCCGCCCACCTGGAGGCGGTGATGCTGCAGCCGTTCGAGACCGACGGCGAACTGGAGGCCGCCGCCGCCGACGTCGACGCTGCGGTCATCGGCCCGGCGGCGGGCGTCAACGAGACGACGCTGCTGAACGTGCTGGCCCTGGCGCGCACCGGCTCGGCGCTGGTGATCGACGCCGACGCCATCACCGTGTTCCGCGACGATCCGGAGGAGCTGTTCTCCGTGCTCGACCGCGACGACGTGCTCACCCCGCATCCCGGCGAGTTCGAGCGGATCTTCCCCGGCCTCCTGAAGGCGGGGCCGGAGCGGATCACGGCGGCGCGCACGGCCGCGAAGCGCGCAGACGCGGTCGTTCTGCTCAAGGGGGCCGACACCGTGATCGCCGCGCCGGATGGGCGCGCGGCGGTGAACGTCAACGGCTCGCCGTGGCTGGCGACGGCGGGTTCGGGCGACGTGCTGGCCGGCTTCATCGGCGGACTGGTCGCCCAGGGGATGGAGAGCTTCGAGGCGGCCTGCGCGGCGGCCTGGATCCACGCCGAGGCGGCCGACCTGCACGGACCTGGCCTGATCGCCGAGGACTTGCCGGGCCTGGCGCCCGCGATCCTGCGCAGGCTCTATGGCGCGGGCGCGATCTGAAGGCTTGGCCGTGGCGCGCCGCCGCGGTTCGTGCTAGGCGGCTGAGCGACGCAGACGCGTCCTTCGGCCTAGAGACCATGCTCCGCACGACCGTATCCGCCGCCGCACTTATCGCCTGCCAGGCCAGCGCCTGGTGGATGGCGGCTGGCATGCGGAAAGGACGCGGACTCTAGGATCGATCCCACGATCATCAGTCATCGACCCCTTTCCGGCGACGGAACGGGGATCCTTGCGATGTTCGCTCCGCCGGACCGGCCAGCCCAGCGGAGCAATCCTGCCATGACCACACCGCCGACGTCCTTCACGCCCGACTTGCTCGCGGCGCTCGCCCTGTTCGCCTTCGTCTCGTCGATCACGCCGGGGCCGAACAACGCCATGCTGATGGCCTCGGGCGCCAATTTCGGCCTGAAGCGCACCCTGCCGCACATGGCCGGCGTGTCGCTGGGCTTTCTCGTGCTGATCCTGGCCGCGGGCTTCGGGCTGGGCGGTCTCTTCACCGCCTATCCGGTGCTGCACGTCGTCCTGAAGGCGCTGGGCGGCGCCTACCTCTTGTGGCTGGCCTGGAAGCTCGCCACCGCCAAGGGCCTGGGGCAGGCCGCGGCCGCGGGCCGGCCGATGAGCTTCCTGCAGGCGGTCGGCTTCCAGTGGGTCAATCCCAAGGCCTGGGCCATGGCGGTGAGCGCGGTGAGCGCCTACACGCCCCAGGCCGGATACCTGGTCAACCTCGCCATCATGGGCCTGGTCTTCTGGGCGGTGAACCTGCCCTGCATCGGCGCCTGGACGGGCTTCGGCGTGGGCATGCGGCGTTTCCTCGACCGGCCGGCGGCGCTGCGCGCGTTCAACCTGACGATGGCCGGCCTTTTGGTGCTGTCGCTCTGGCCGATGCTCAGCCACGCCTAGGCGTGGCCGTCACCTCGTCGATCAGCGAGAGCCAGGCCGCCCGGCCGGCTGCGGCGTCGAAATGCTCGACCGCCGTGGCGCGGGCGGCCGCGCGCAGGGCGCCGAAGGCCTCCGGCCGGCGGCAGGCGTCGATCAGGGCGGCGGAGAGCCCGTCCACGTCGAAGAAGTCGACAAGGCGGCTGTTCACCCCGTCCGCCAGCGCGTCGCGCACCGGCGCGGTGTCCGAGCCGATGATGTAGCAGCCGCTGGCCATGGCCTCCAGCAGCGACCAGGAGAGCACGAAGGGATAGCTGTAGTAGACGTGGGCGGTGGAGGCGCGCAGCACCGTCAGCATCTGGTTGTGGGGCAGGCGGCCCAGGAAGTGGACCCGCGACCAGTCGAGCCTGTCCTCCAGCCCGTCCAGGCAGACTTCCTTCCAACTGCGGCCGTCGAGCGGCGAGCCGCCGTAGCCGCGCTTGGCCTCGGCGCCCACGATCAGCACCCGGGCGTCGGGCGCCTCGTCCAGCACGCGGGGCAGGGCCCGCAGGAAGACGTGCAGCCCGCGCAGGGGCTCCAGGTTGCGGTTGACGTGGGTGATGAGCGGCGTCTCGGGCTCGATCGGCGTGCGGTCGGGCAGGATGATGCGGGTGCGCGGCGCCGGCCGGATCGCCTGGGTGTCGACGCCCTCGTGGATCAGGCGCATGCGCGGCCGGAAGATGTCCGGATGGGTCGAGGCCTGGAACTCGGTCGGGCAGACGATGGCGTCGGCCTGGGTCAGCGCCAGCGACAGCACGGCGTTCTTGGCGGTCGCGCCGATGATGGTCTCGAAGCTGGTGGGCAGGAACTCGTCGTCGAAGCCGACGTCCGCGCCGCGGCCCTTGTAGAAGAACTCCGAGAAGAGGATGCGCCGCGCCTTGGGGAACGGCTCTTCGAGGAACACGGTCTCGCCCCAGCCGGGATGGCCGATGATCAGGTCCGGCTCGAAGCCCTCGGCCTTCAGCTCCAGGGCCGCGTCCAGCGCCGCGCGACCTCGGATCAGGTCCGCTTCCGCGCGGACGGCCAGCGGCAGGATGCCGGGCGTCGAGGCCTTGCTGTTGGACCATTTGGCAAGGCGCACGCCCTCCAGGCCCGGCGAGGTCTGGCCGCCGATCGCCGCGCAGGCGACGCCCCGCGCGACCAGCTCGCGCGCCAGGTCGCGAAACTGGGCCGGGAAGTTGGAATGGACGAACAGCACGCGCTCAAGCATCGCCGCCTTCTGGCCGAGCCGTAGGGCGCTGTCATCTGCTATCGCGCTTGACGAGCCTGCCGCCGCCGTCGCAAGGCTGCGCCCGCGCGGGTGTGGCGGAACTGGTAGACGCACTGGATTTAGGTTCCAGCGCCGCAAGGCGTGGAGGTTCGAGTCCTCTCACCCGCACCATGGCGAGCGCGCCCGCCATCGGCCATAGTCCCCGGCAAAAGGGAGGACACGCCGATGGACAAGGTCATGGCCGACATCGCCGCCGCGCTCGGACCAGGGGGCCTCTTGACCGGCGAGGAGGCCAAGGCCGCCGCGCACAGCGTCTGGACCCGCCTGGGCGAGCCCGCCGCCGTGGCCCGCCCGAAATCGACCCAGGAGGTCGCCGCGGTGCTGCGCATGGCGAACGCCGCCGGGATCGCCGTCGTCCCCTGGGGCGGGCGAACCGGGCTGGTCGACGGCGCCTACGCCCAGGACGCGATCGCCCTGTCGCTGGAGCGGATGGCCGCCGTCGAGGAGATCGACCGCGAGGGGGCCACCATGACCGTTCAGGCCGGCTGCCCGGTGCAGGCCGCGGCGGAGGCGGCGGAAGGGGCGGGGCTCTTCCTGCCGCTGGACCTCGGCTCGCGCGGCTCGGCGACCGTCGGCGGGACCATCTCCACCAACGCCGGCGGCAACCGCGTGCTGCGCTTCGGCATGATGCGCGACATGGTGCTGGGGCTGGAGGCGGTGCTGGCGGACGGCACGGTGGTCTCCGCGCTCAACCCGCTGATGAAGAACAACACCGGCTACGACATCAAGCAGCTCTTCATCGGCTCGGAGGGTACGCTCGGCGTGGTCACGCGCGCGGTGCTGCGGCTGCGCCCGCAGGCGGCCAGCCAGAACACCGCCTTCCTGGCCGTCGGCGACTTCGAGGCCCTGCCTAAGCTCCTGCGCCGCCTGGAGCGGGACCTGGCCGGCGGGCTCTCGGCCTTCGAGGTGATGTGGCCGGAGTTCTATGAGCTGGTCACCACGCCGCCGGCGGCCGGCAAGCCGGTGCTGCCGCCCGGTTCGGCCTTCTACGTGTTGGTGGAGACTCTCGGCGGCGACCAGGCGGCCGACGCCGAGCGGCTGGAGGCCGTGCTCGGCGCGGCGCTGGAGGAGGGACTCGTCGAAGACGCGGCCATCGCCAAGTCCGAGGCCGAGCGGCGGAGGATGTGGGCCCTGCGCGACGACGTGGCCCAGGTCGCCCGCAACGGGCCGATCTTCACCTTCGACGTCAGCCTGAAGCTCTCGGCCATGCCGGATTACCTGGCCGGCCTGCGCCAGGCGCTGACCGCGCGCTGGCCGCAGGCGAGCCTGGTGGTGTTCGGCCATCTGGGCGACGGCAACCTGCACCTGATCGTCGGCGTCGGAAGCCGCGAGGCCCGCGACGAGGTCGAGGACATCGTCTATGGCCGGCTGGCCGAGGCGCACGGCTCGATCTCGGCCGAGCACGGCATCGGCCTGCAAAAGCGCGCCTATCTGGACCGTTCGCGCTCGCCTGCCGAGATCGCCCTGATGCGCACCCTGAAGAGCGCGCTCGACCCCAAGGACATCCTCAACCCGGGCAAGGTGCTGGCCCAACCTTTGGGCTTGGAGGCGTGAAGGCGGCGTGACATAAGGGCGCCGCCCGCCGCCGCTCGTCCGGCGGCGATCCTCTTTTCATGTGAAGGCGGACCCAGACGCGCGGCAGACGCGCCGAGTCCGAAAACTCAAGAATGTCGATGCAGATCGTTGAAAAGTCCGGTGAAGGCCTGAGCCGCGTCTATGGCGTCACGGTTCCCGTGGCGGAGCTCGCCCAGCGCCTCGACGCCCGGATCGCCGAGATCACCCCGCAGCTCCGGATCAAGGGCTTCCGCCCCGGCAAGGTGCCGCCGGCCCACGTGCGCAAGCTGCACGGCAAGGCGCTGATGGCCGAGGTGGTGCAGGAAGCGCTCAACGAGTCGACCCAGAAGGTCCTGAACGACAACAACCTGCGCCCGGCCGGCGAGCCGGACCTGAAGCCCGAGGGCGACATCGAGCAGGTGATCGAGGGCAAGGCCGACCTGGCCTATGAGCTGGCCGTCGAGCTGATGCCGGAGTTCGAGCCGGTCGATCCGGCCACGCTGGAGCTGAAGCGCCCGGTCTACAAGCCGAGCGACGCCGAGGTGGACGAGGCCGTCGAGAACCTGGCCAAGCAGAGCCGCAACTACGAGCCGCGCACCGGCAAGACCGTGAAGGCCAAGGACGGCGACCAGGTGGTCATCGACTTCATCGGCCGCATCGACGGCGAGGCCTTCGAGGGCGGCTCGGCCACCGACACCCCGCTGGTGCTGGGCTCGGGCCAGTTCATCCCCGGCTTCGAGGAACAGCTCGTGGGCGCCAAGCCCGATTCCACCGTGATGGTGAAGGTGAAGTTCCCCGACGACTATCAGGCCGAGACCCTGAAGGGGAAGGACGCCGAGTTCGAGGTCACGGTGAAGGAGGTCAAGGCCCCGGTCGAGACCGCCATCGACGACGAGCTGGCCAAGCGCCTGGGCCTGGAGAGCCTGGACGCGCTGAAGGACCTGCTGCGCAAGAACCTGGAAGAGCAGTACGCCGGCGCCTCGCGCTTCAAGGTCAAGCGCGCCCTGCTGGACGTGCTGGATTCCAAGCACGACTTCCCGCTGCCGCCGAAGATGGTGGACGCCGAGTTCGCCGCGATCTGGCAACAGGTGCAGCAGGACAAGGAAGCCGGCCAGCTCCCGCCGGAAGACGCCGACAAGACTGACGACCAGCTCCAGGCCGAGTATCGCAAGATCGCCGAGCGCCGCGTGCGCCTGGGCCTGGTCCTGGCCGAGATCGGCCGGGCCGCCAACGTCCAGGTGAGCGAGCAGGAACTGCTGCAGGCGATGCGCCAGGAAGCCATGCGCTACGGCGCCCAGGCCCAGCAGATCTTCGACATGTTCCGCCAGAACCCGAACTTCCAGGCCCAGCTTCGCGCCCCGATCTTCGAGGACAAGGTGGTCGACCTGATCGTCTCCAAGGCCAAGGTCGAGGACGAGGAGGTCTCCAAGGAGGAGCTCCTTAAGGAAGACGAAATGCCGGAAGGCTACGGGGCGGGCTGATCGGCTCCTGACGATCCCAGCGACGGCCGGCCGCCTTGCAACGGGGCGGTCCGCACGCGATATCGAAAGGGAGCACTGGCGCGACTCAACGCGCCCGCACGGAGAAGGGTTCTTTCCACATGCGTGACCCGCAAACCACCGCGCTGAACCTCGTGCCGATGGTGGTCGAACAGACCAGCCGCGGCGAGCGCGCCTTCGACATCTTCTCGCGCCTCCTGAAGGAGCGGATCATCTTCCTGAACGGCCCCGTCGAGGACGGGATGTCGGCGCTGATCTGCTCGCAGCTCCTCTATCTGGAGTCCGAGAACCCGAAGAAAGAGATCTCGATGTACATCAACTCCCCGGGCGGAGTGGTGACCTCGGGCCTCGCGATCTACGACACCATGCAGTACATCAAGAGCCCGGTCTCGACGGTGTGCATGGGCATGGCCGCCTCGATGGGCTCGTTCCTCCTGATGGCTGGCGAGAAGGACATGCGCGTCTCGCTGCCGAACGCGCGCATCATGGTGCACCAGCCCTCGGGCGGCTTCTCGGGCAAGGCCTCGGACATCGAGCGCCACGCCGAGGACATCATCAAGACCAAGCGCCGGCTGAACGAGCTCTACGCCAAGCACACCGGCCAGAGCGTCGAGGAGGTCGAGAAGACCCTCGACCGCGACTACTTCATGACCGCCGAAGAGGCCAAGGCCTGGGGCCTGGTCGACCACGTCTTCGAAAAGCGCGCCGACGCCGAAACCCCGGCCTAGAGGCCATGAGCGGCGCCGGCCACGCCTTGATGGTCGGCGCCACGGGCATGCTCGCGCCGGCCGCGCGTGAGCTGGCGGGGCGGGGCTGGCGCGTCAGCGTGCTCGCCCGCCGCGCCTCGGCCTTCGCCAGCCATGAGCCGGTCAGCGGCTACGATTGCGACTATTACGATGAAGCCTCCTTCCGGGCGGCGCTGGCCAGGGCCGTGGCCCGGGACGGTCCGGTCGGGCTCGCGGTCGCCTGGTTCCATGATGTGAAGCTCGCCGCCGCCCGGCGTCTGGCCGAGGCGGTGGGCGAGCCGGGCGCGCCCGGGCGCTACATCCAGGTGTTGGGCTCGGCCGTGGCCGATCCGGCTCGCCCGGACCGGCTGGCGACCGCGGCGGCTGTGGCCGAGGGGCTGGACGGGCGCCTGCTGCGCCAGGTGGTGCTGGGCTTCCGCGTCGAGGACGGCTGCGCGCGCTGGAACACCAACGCGGAAATCTCGGCCGGCGTGCTGGCGGCGATCGAATCCGACGCGCCGCTCGCCACCGTCGGCGTCACCAGTCCCTGGTCGATGCGGCCCGGCGGCTAGAGCCGCTCGCTCACCGCCGCGATCAGCGCGGCGCGCCCCGCCGCCTCGGTGACCTCCATTCGCACGAAGTCCGGATCGGCCGCGCCGCGCAGGTCGGCGAACAGGCCCGCGGGATCCTCGTGGAAGTGCAGGAACGCGCGGCCCTTTCGATAGAAGACCCCGCGCGAGGCCTCCTTCAGGCCGCCCAGCGCGCGGACCTGCGCCAACAGCGGCTCGAGCTGATCCAGGGCCTGGGCGCCGGCGTGCTTCATCCCATCCAACGAAAACGGAGTTCGGAACGGTCTGCGTTCCGAACTCCAGTCTAGGCCGAGGGACGGCGCCCGGCCAGTCAGGCGGCCAGGGCCAGGTCGCGGCCGAGCTCGGCGAATTCGCCGTCGCTGAGGGTCGGGCGCGCGGCCGCCTCCAGCACGGCGGCGAACGCCTCGGGCGGCGCCGAGGCCTTCACGCCGCCCAGCAGGGCCGCGCGCTCCTGGCGGTTCATCGCCGGGATCATCAGGCGCATGAAGCCCACGTTCTCCTCGGGCGAGAGCGTGGCGATGATGCTCATCTCGATCTCGGCCAGCTGTTCGTCGCTGAACAGCGCGCAGAGCAGCGGCCAGGTGACCGTCTCCTCCTCGTGCATGTGGACGAGGTCGTCGGCGACGAACGCCGAGAACGCCAGGTAGAGCTCGCGCATGCGCGCGGCCGCGGCGTGCGGAGCGGCCAGCGCCGCCGCGCCGATCAGGCGGTCGAGCTCGGCGAAGGCCGTGCGGTGATCGGCGTGCTGGCTTGAAAGCCGGGTCGCCGCCGCGGCGTTGCGTTCGGCCAGGGCCGGGTGGATGTGGGCTTCTTCATGGGCGAGGTGGGTTGCGGCCAGCGCCAGGTGCGCGGCGAGGTCGCCCAGCACCGCCTTCATCGCCTCTTCGTCGAGGGGATCGGCGCGGCCCAGCCGGATCATCAGGTCGGTGGCGGCCAGGCGGAGCCCCTTGTGGACGGGCCCGTAGATGTCCCACCGGCCGTGCGGCAGGCTCGTGGCGTTCGAATTGGTCATGGTGATCTCCCGATTGGCGCGGGCCGTCGTCGGCCGGCTTCGGGTCGAGGCTTCTAAGGTCGGCGAACGCCGTCAGCTTCCTAAATGGTTCCTAAGCGCACAGGCTGTTCCTAAGAGATTCCTATGCGGCTAGGGTCGCGCCGGATTCAATCGGTGCGGGCATGATCGACGATCGGCTGGGAGCCTTCATCGAAAGCTCGGTGATGATGGTGGTCGCCTCGCGGGGCGTCGACGGTCGCGCCGCGCTCGCCCGCGGCCTTGGCGCCCGGCGTGAGCCGGACGGCCGCCTGGGCGTCGTCACCTCCGAGACTCAGTGGCCGCGGGCGGTGACACACCTGGCGCCGGGCGCCGCCGTGGCCTTCACGGTGTGCCGTCCCACCGACTACGTCACCTATCAGATCAAGGGCGAGTTGGCCGACATCGCGCCGGCCGACGCGGCCGACCGCGACATGGCCGGCCGATACGTCGAGCGGATGACGGGCGTCCTGATGGGCCTGGGGGTCGGGCCCCGCCAGATCGCCTGCTGGCTGACGAGTGAAGGGCTGCTGCGCCTCACGCTTTCGCCTCGCATGGTTTTCCAGCAGACGCCGGGCCCCAGCGCCGGCGAGCCCATGGGGGCGGGCCGATGAGCGCCTCGCTGCGCGACATCCGAAACTGCTTCGAGGGCGTGATCCCCTCGATCATCGCGACGGTGGACGCCGACGGCCTGCCCAACGTCTCCTACCTGTCGCACGTGCACTTCGTGGACGACGAACACGTGGCGCTGTCCAACCAGTTCTTCTCGAAGACGGCGGCGAACGTCCGCACGACGGGCGGCGCGACGGTGCTGGTGGTCGACGCGCGCACAGGCGACCAGCACATGCTCGATCTGCGCTACGTGGGCGCGGTGGCCGAGGGCGAGCTCTTCCAGCGGATGGCCGCGCAGCTCGAGGCGGCCAGCTCCGAGCAGGGGATGGGCGAGGTGATGGCCCTGCGCAGCGCCGACCTCTACCGCGTCGTCGATCACTGGCCGGTGCCGAATCCTCAGGCGGCCGGCCCGACGCCATCGGAGCCGACCCGCCCGGACCGCCTGGCCGCCGCCGCCGACCTCGCGGCCGTGATCGCCGCCGAGCCCGACGCCGACGCCATGCTGGATCGGGCGCTGGACGGACTGGTCGAACTGTTCGGCTACGCCAACGCCATGGCCCTGACGCCCGATGAGACCGGCCGGAGGCTATTGACCCTGGCCAGCCGCGGCTACGCGACGGCGGGCGTCGGCTCGGAGGTCGAGGTGGGGCGGGGGGCCATCGGCATCGCGGCCCGGACGGGCCGTCCGGTGCGCTTCAGCGACATGAGCCGGGGGCGGCGCTTCAATGCGGCGGTCGCCGCCGAGCTGGACACCTCCCGGCTCATCCCCCTGCCGCGACTGGGCGAGGCCCAGAGCCAACTGGCGGTGCCGATGATCAGCCGCGAGCGCCTGTTCGGTGTGCTCTTCCTGGAATCGACGGAACGCTTCGCCTTCTCCCACGACGACGAGAACGCTCTGGTCCTGGTGGCCGGGCAGGTGGCCGCGGGGCTGCGGCTCCTGGAGCTGGAGGGGCGCGGTCCCGACGCCGCGCCGGCGGCGCGAGCGGCGGCGCGCGGCACGGGCGCGCCCTTCGGCGTGCGCCACTACAGCTTCGACGACAGCGTGTTCATCGACGGCGCCTATGTCATCAAGGGCGTGCCTGGCCGGCTGCTGTTCCACCTGCTGAGCGTCTATGTCGCCACCGGCCGGCGCGAATTCACGAACCGTGAGATCCGGCTGGAACAGAGCCTTCGCCTGCCGGACATCAAGGACAACCTGGAGACCCGGCTGATCCTGTTGCGCCGGCGCCTGGAGGAACGCGGCGCGCCGGTTCAGCTCCGCCGCCTGGGGCGCGGCCTGATCGGGCTGGAGGTGGTCGGGGCGCCGTCGCTGGAGACGGCCGAGGGGCCGGGGCGGCCTACGGCTTCTCCGTGAACACGCGGTAGCCCTTCTCCTCGGCGAGGGTGAGCATCTCGCGGTCGCCGCTGGTGTCGCCGTAGGCGGCCTTCAGGCGCAGGTCAGCGCCGAACACCTCGCGCAGGCGGCGCACCTTTTCCGCGGCGCGGCAATTCGCCCCATCGAAGCCGCCGGCCACGCGATCGTCGGCGTCGAAGGCGAGCTTGGTGGCGATCAGCGTGTGGGCGGCCAGGCCGCGCGCGAAGGGCGCCACCAGCACGTCCGGGGAGGCGGTGACGATGACGAGCTTGGCCTCGCGCGAGCGCCATTCGCGCCAGACCCGCAGGGCGTCGGGCCGCAGGAGGTCGCCCGAGGTGGTCTCGGCGAAGCGGCGCGCCTCCTCCTCCAGCGTCGCGCGGGGAACGCCCTTCAAGAACTCGCGCACGGCCGCGGCTTTCAGCCGCCCGCGGTTGCGGTCGAACAGATAGGCGAAGGCCGCCGGCGCAAGGCGTACAAGGCCGAGGGCGTAGCGCGCGCCGCCGGAGCGCCAGCGCAGGAAGGCCATGAAGCTGTCGCGGATCGTCAGGGTGCCGTCGAAATCGAAAGCCACCACGCCGCCCATCAGCGCCGGCTCGTTCACCTGACCGCCGCGCGCGTGAACGCCCCGCCGCAAGACGCGTCTGCCCATCACTATCCCCATCGCCCCCAGGCGGCCCCGTCCGCCGATCGCCCCGACCGACGCATCCCGAATTGGGGACGCAATCTTGTGCCGTATCGGCGCAACACCATCTATATCTCGGACGTGCCTGCCTGGCAGGCGCCACGAAATCACGCACCGAATGAGCGATCCAAGGGTTGTGATCGGGGCGTGGATCGAGGAATGTCAAGGATTAGACAACCTGCGGCGCGTATCCTGCATTGATGGGTTCAGGAACGCCTCGGGGGCGGGCCTGCGTCGGATCCCTCCGGCGTCGACCACAGAGTGAGAAACGACCATGACCAAGGCCGCGAGCGGGGATTCCAAGAGCACGCTGTATTGCTCCTTCTGCGGCAAGAGCCAGCATGAAGTCCGCAAGTTGATCGCCGGCCCGACCGTGTTCATCTGTGATGAATGCGTGGAGCTGTGCATGGACATCATTCGCGAGGAGCACAAGATCTCCTTCGTGAAGTCCAAGGACGGGGTGCCGACTCCCAAGGAGATCCGCGAAGTCCTCGACGATTACGTGATCGGGCAGGACCACGCCAAGAAGGTGCTCTCGGTCGCGGTGCACAATCACTACAAGCGCCTGAACCACGCGACGAAGAACAACGACGTTGAGCTGGGCAAGGCCAACATCCTGCTGATCGGCCCGACCGGCACCGGCAAGACGCTGCTGGCCCAGACGCTGGCCCGAATCATCGACGTGCCCTTCACCGTGGCCGACGCCACCACGCTGACCGAAGCCGGCTACGTGGGCGAGGATGTCGAGAACATCATTCTGAAGCTGCTGCAGGCCGCCGACTACAACGTCGAGCGCGCGCAGCGCGGCATCGTCTACATCGACGAAGTCGACAAGATCAGCCGCAAGTCGGACAACCCCTCGATCACCCGCGACGTGTCGGGCGAGGGCGTGCAGCAGGCGCTGCTGAAGATCATGGAAGGCACCGTCGCCTCCGTGCCGCCGCAGGGCGGGCGCAAGCATCCGCAGCAGGAATTCCTGCAGGTCGACACCACCAACATCCTGTTCATCTGCGGCGGCGCCTTCGCCGGCCTGGAGAAGATCATCTCCGCGCGCGGTCAGGGCACCTCGATCGGCTTCGGCGCCAAGGTGGCCGATCCGGACGAGCGGCGCACGGGCGAGGTGTTCCGCCAGGTGGAGCCGGACGACCTGCTGCGCTTCGGCCTGATCCCGGAATTCATCGGCCGTCTGCCGGTGATCGCCACCCTCGACGATCTCGACGAGACCGCCCTGGTGAAGATCCTCACCGAGCCGAAGAACGCCTTCATCAAGCAGTACCAGCGCCTGTTCGACATGGAGAACGTGGGGCTGACCTTCACTGACGACGCCCTGCGCGCCGTGGCCCGCAAGGCCATCGCCCGCAAGACCGGCGCGCGCGGTCTGCGCTCGATCCTCGAAGGCATCCTGCTCGACACGATGTACGAGCTGCCGACCTACGACGGCGTCGAGGAAGTGGTGGTCAACGCCGAGGTGGTGGACGGTCGCGCCCAGCCGCTGATCATCTACGCCGAGCGGCGCGACAAGGGCGGCGCGGCCTAAGCCTCGTCTCTCAACTGAACTTCGAGACGCCCGCGGCTCCGCCAGGACCGCGGGCGTTTTCGCATCAGGCCTTCACGCCGGTGAAGGTCTGGTTCTGGATCCACTGGGACAGTGTCCATTTCTCGCCGGTGATCGGCGGCACGCCGGCGTGCAGGGTGGCGCGGTCGGGCCGGCCCTCCAGGTCGACGTTGGCGAAGAACAGGGCGTCGCCCTTGGCCCCGCGGAACTTGACGCCCGCGCGCGGGAACTCGGTCTCGCCGCCGGTGAAGTCGTCGTTCAGATAGAGCAGGAACGTCACGATCCGCTGGCCCTCGTAGGGCGCGCCCGTGCGCACGTCGATCATCTCGCGCTTCTCCAGGAAGTCGAAGTGCGGGGCGATCTGCTCGCCGACCCGGTAGTGCAGCACCTGCGTCGGCTCGAAGCAGGCTTCCGGGATCTTCAGGGTCAGCGACATCTTCATCCGCACCAGCGAGATGACGACGTCGGTCGTGTGCACGTCCAGGAAGACGCCGCTGTTGGTGCGGCCCGGATGCGGCTCGTCCTGCTTGGTCTCTGGATTGTACATCATCGCCCGGCTCATCCGGTCGCGCACGGCGGTGATGATCCAGTCGCACACCTCCGGCGAGGCGAAGCCCTTGATCGAGCGGACCCGCGGCGCCTCGCAGACGGGAATGCGCTCGGCCGGCTGCATCCAGGCCAGGATGTCGATGTGGGCGCGCAGGTCGCGCCACGACGCGTCCGGCCCCGCGGCCGCGCCGAGGGCGCGAAGCTGGCCTTGGGCGCGCGGATCCCCGCGTTCGGCGCCGACGACCAGGAGGTCCAGCGCCTCGTTGAGCTCGCGCGGCAGGCCGATGCCTCCCGCCGACAGGGTGGCGGCCAGGCCGATGGCTTCCAGCGAGCCGGCGGCGGCCGCGCGTCGGACCCAGGCGGCGCCTTCCTCGGGCGCGAAGGCCGCGCCTTCGCCTGTGAGGAGAGCGCGGCCCAGGCGAAGCTGCGCCTGGGGATCGCCCTGTTCGGCCTCCCTGCGCGCGTCGGCGGCCAGGTCGCGGATGTCGGAAACCATGATGTCGCGGGCCTTTCACACGTCCGGGGCAGATTAGGACAGGCGCGCCGGCCTTCGCCAGGGCCGGCGGTCGCGCTCGCGGCGCCGGCGAACCGACGCGACGACGCTGCGCCGCAGCGAAACGGCTCGGCCGAGCTTGAACGCCCGCGCAAAACGTCCACATAAATGACCAACGAAGCCGTCGAAGCCCGGCGGACGGAACGCGCGACTCAGGCGCATCGTTTGAGTGACGGCGTTCCGAGGACCTGGTCTTTCGTGCGCGAGAGGCTGGTCAGGAGTGTGAAGCATCATGTCCGAGATTAAGACCCTACCGATTCTGCCCTTGCGCGACATTGTCGTGTTCCCGCACCAGCCGGTGCCGCTCTTCGTCGGACGCGACAAGTCGGTGCGCGCGCTCGAGGAGGCGATGCGCACCGAGGGCAAGGAAATCCTGCTGGCGACCCAGAAGGACAAGGACGACGACGATCCGGCCCCCGAGGCCATCTACGACGTCGGCGTCGTGGCCACCGTGCTGCAACTGCTCAAGCTGCCCGACGGCACCGTGAAGGTGCTGGTGGAGGGCAAGGCGCGCGCGGGCGTCGCGCGGTTCACCGACCGCGAGGAGTTCTATGAAGCCGAGATCGCCCTGATCTCGGAGGACGGCGGCGCGTCGGCCGAGGCCGAGGCGCTGTCGCGCGCGGTCGTCGAGCAGTTCGAAAACTATGTGAAGCTGAACAAGAAGGTCCCGCCCGAGGCGCTGGCCGCCATGCCGCAGGTGGACAACCCCGGCGAGCTGGCCGACCGCATCGCCTCGCACCTGTCGGTGAAGATCGGCGAGAAGCAGAACTTGCTCGAGATCTTCAACGTCGTGAAGCGCCTGGAGAAGGTCTACGCCCTGATGGAGGGCGAGATCAGCGTCATGCAGACCGAGAAGAAGATCCGGTCGCGCGTGAAGCGCCAGATGGAGAAGACCCAGCGCGAGTACTACCTGAACGAACAGATGAAGGCGATCCAGCGCGAGCTGGGCGAACAGGACGACGCGCGCGACGAACTGATCGAGCTCGAGAAGCGGATCAAGAAGACCAAGCTCTCCAAGGAGGCCCGGGCCAAGGCCGAGGCCGAGGTGAAGAAGCTGCGCAACATGAGCCCGATGTCGGCCGAATCCACGGTCGTGCGGAACTACCTGGACTGGCTGCTGTCGATCCCGTGGGGCAAGGCGCGCCAGAAGCCCATCGACCTGGTCAAGGCCGAGGCGATCCTGGAAGAGGATCACTACGGCCTGGAGAAGGTGAAGGAGCGCATCCTGGAGTATCTGGCCGTGCAGGCGCGCACCGGCTCGCTGAAGGGCCCGATCCTGTGCCTGGTCGGCCCGCCCGGGGTCGGCAAGACCTCGCTCGGCCGCTCGATCGCCAAGGCGACGGGCCGCGAGTTCGTGCGCGTGTCGCTGGGCGGCGTGCGTGACGAGGCCGAGATCCGCGGCCACCGGCGCACCTACATCGGCTCCATGCCCGGCAAGATCATCCAGTCGATGAAGAAGGCCAAGACGACCAACGCCTTCTTCCTCCTGGACGAGATCGACAAGATGGGCTCCGACTGGAGGGGCGATCCGTCCTCGGCCCTGCTGGAGGTGCTGGACCCGGCGCAGAACGGAACCTTCGCCGACCACTACCTGGAGGTCGACTACGATCTGTCGCAGGTGATGTTCGTCACCACGGCCAACAGCCTGAACATGCCCCAGCCGCTGCTGGACCGCATGGAGATCATCCGCATCCCCGGCTACACCGAGGACGAGAAGGTGGAGATCGCCAAGCGCCACGTGCTGCCGAGGCTGATGAAGGACCATGGCCTGTCGGCGAGCGAGTTCGTGGTGCCCGACCAGGCGATCCGCGACCTGATCCGCTACTACACGCGTGAGGCCGGCGTGCGCTCCCTGGAGCGCGAGCTGGGCAACCTGGCGCGCAAGACGGTGCGCGATCTAGCCCGCGAGAACGTCAAGTCGATCACCATCGACGACGAGCGGCTGGCCAAGTACGCCGGCGTTCGCCGGTTCCGCTACGGCGAGACCGACGAAGAGGATCAGGTGGGCATCATCACGGGCCTGGCCTGGACCGAATTCGGCGGCGACATCCTGACCATCGAGGCCGTCAAGATGCCGGGCAAGGGACGCATGTCCATCACCGGCAACCTGAAGGACGTGATGAAGGAGTCGATTTCGGCGGCGAACTCCTACGTGCGCAGCCGCGC
The DNA here is from genome assembly GCF_041916435.1 of Phenylobacterium sp. GTDB lineage: Bacteria > Pseudomonadota > Alphaproteobacteria > Caulobacterales > Caulobacteraceae > Phenylobacterium. The sequence goes on from NZ_JAYRZM010000001.1 coordinate 677,364, forward strand.
GACCAAGTTCGGCATCCAACCGCCGGTGTTCGAGCGCACCGACGTGCACATCCACGTGCCGGACGGCGCCACGCCCAAGGACGGCCCCTCCGCGGGCGCGGCCATGGCCACGGCGATCGTCTCGGTGCTGACGGGCATCCCGATCCGCAAGGACATCGCCATGACCGGCGAGGTCACGCTGCGGGGCCGGGTGACCGCGATCGGCGGGCTGAAGGAAAAGCTCCTGGCGGCGCTGCGCTCCGGCGTGAAGACCGTGCTGATCCCGGAAGAGAACGAGAAGGACCTGGCCGACATCCCGGAAAACGTGAAGAAGGCCCTGGAAATCATTCCCGTCTCGACGATGGACGAGGTCCTGTCGCGGGCCCTCACCAGCCAGCCCGAGCCCATCGAATGGACCGAGCCCGAACCGTCCGCACGCGTCACAGCCGAGGACGATGGGGTGGAGTCCGTCGTCACGCACTAAATTGGGCACTTATCTACGTTAAATTTGGCGGCGCGGGGCGTTTCCCGCGCCGCTGTCGTTTGACGCGAACCGCGAAGCTCGCATAATCGCGCGAAGCGAAGCAGCGTCGTCAAAGGCGAGGCGCGACGCCATTTGCCAAAATGGGCTGGAGATACAACAAATGACCAAGGCCGAACTCGTGACGGCGATCGCCGACAAGGCGGGCCTCAACAAGGCGCAGGCGAAGGATGCGTTGGAAGCGTTCATCGACTCCGTCACGGCGTCGCTGAAAGCGGGGCAGGAAGTGCGGCTTGTCGGTTTCGGCAGTTTCGTGCCGGTGAAGCGCGCGGCCGGCACCGCGCGCAATCCGCGCACGGGTGAAACCGTGAAGCGGCCTGCGTCCTCCACGGCGCGTTTCCGCGTCGGCGAGGGCCTGAAGGGCGCGCTGAACAGCTAAGGCTTTCGAGCTCAGCGACACAGCTATCTTGGAAAGGGCGGTCGTCTCCGCGGCGGCCGCCCTTCTTCATGGGCGCTCCCCGCGGGCGCGAAATGCACTATGACGTGGCCCGACGGGCGGCTAGCTCAGCTGGTCAGAGCACCTGGTTTACACCCAGGGGGTCGGGGGTTCGAACCCCTCGCCGCCCACCACTTGCTCCACGCGGACGATTTCCATGCGCTATAGGCCGCTCGGCGCCACGGGACTTGCGGTCTCCGAGATCGGCTTCGGGGCGGCGAGTTACTGGGGGCTGAGGCGCTTCGACGAGGCCAGGGCCCTGTCCCTCGTCCACGCCGCCCTGGACGGCGGGATCACCTTCTTCGACACCGGCGCGGCCTATTCGCGGGGCGAGGCCGAGCCGCGCCTGGGGCGGGCGCTGAAGGGCAGGGCGACGGACGACCTGGTGGTCGCCACCAAGGCCGGCACGCGGCACGCCGGCGGGCGCACCGTGCGCGACTTCTCGCCCGCGGCCGTCGTCGCCAGCGCCGAGGCCAGCTTGAAGCGTCTGGGGCTGGAGCGGCTGGCGCTCCTGCAGCTGCATGGTCCGGCCGCGGTCGAACTCACCGACGATCTGCTCGAAGCGCTGGAGCGCCTGCGCGAGCGCGGCCTGGTGCGCGCCTTCGGCGTCAACAGCTTCGATCCGGCCGTGATCGAGCACGTGATCGGCCTGCCGACGTTCGACGCGGTGATGATCGACTACAACGTCCTGCGCCCCGAGCGCGAGCCGCTGATCGCCAGGGCCGCCGCGGCGGGGAAGGGGGTGCTCGCCGGCATGGCCCTGGCCATGGGCCATCCGGGCCGCCAGGCTCTGAGGCTGCGCGGGCCGCAGGACGTCTGGTATGCGCTGAGGGCCCTGAAGAACCATCGCGCCGACATCGGCCGGGGCGCACGCTTCTCCTTCCTGGAGCAGACCCCCGGCATGACCGGGGCCCAGGCGGCGCTGGCCTTCGTCTTGGCCAATCCGCACGTGGCCTGCGCGGTCACCGGCACCACGCGCCTGGCGCACCTTGAAGCCAACATGGCCGCCTCGGGGCTGGTCCTGCCTGACGAGGTCATGGCGCGCGTGCGGCAGGTTCAGGCGGGCCTCTCGTCCTGACGCCACGGAACCGCGCGGCTTTGTGTTCGGGCGAGACTTCCGTGATCCCGCGAGACGCGTATTCTGCTCCGCATAACAACGATAACTTAGGCAGGAAGCTCCATGACCCAGGTCCAGGCCACCCTCGACGAGGCGCTCGAGGCCGCCCACTTGCCCGCGCTTGTGATGAGCCTCGTCCACCTGAGCGGCGATGACCGCTACCTGCGCCCGGAGTGGCGGCCGCAATACGACCCGCTGGACCGCAACCAGATCGGCGTGAGCGCTGAGGAGCAGGCCAATATCCGCGCCGAGGCGCGCAAGCTGCTGCAGGCCTACCTGGACGGCGAGATCAAGCCTAAGGCCGACCTGCCGCTCGACCTCCTGCGCAAGATGATCGACTTCTTCATCGGCGCCGAGATTCCGGCGGGTTACAGCGACTTCCTGACCGACGAGCTGGCCATCACGGGGGCCAGTTCCAAGGACCCGCAGTTCGACGCGCCGAAGATCAGGGCCGCCGCCGGGCAGATGAAGGTGCTGGTGGTCGGCGCCGGCATGTCGGGCCTGCTCTCCGGCATCCGCCTCGCCCAGGCGGGCGTGCCGTTCGAGATCATCGAGAAGAACCCCGAGGTCGGCGGCACCTGGTACGAGAACACCTATCCGGGCTGCCGGGTCGACAGCTCCAACCACATGTACTCCTACTCGTTCGAGCCGAACCACATGTGGCCGCAGCACTTCTCCACCCAGCCGGTGCTGCTGGACTACTTCCGCGGCGTGGCCGACCGATACGATCTGCGCAAGCGCATCCGCTTCGAGACCACGGTCGTCGACATGGCCTGGGACGAGACGGCCATGGTCTGGAAGGTGCGCCTGAAGACCGGGGACGGCCGCGAGGAGGTGGTCGAGGCCAACGCCGTGATCACCGCCGTCGGCCAGCTCAACCGGCCGAAGATCCCCGACATCAAGGGCCGCGACAGTTTCGAGGGGATCGCCTTCCACTCGGCCGAATGGCGCCACGACGTCGACCTGACCGGCAAGCGGGTGGCGGTGATCGGCACCGGCGCCAGCGCCTTCCAGTTCGTGCCGGAGATCGCGCCGAAGGTGGCCGAGCTGACCGTGTTCCAGCGCACGCCGCCCTGGGCGTTCCCGGCCGAGCACTACCACGAGAACGTGCCGGAGGGCGTCAAGTGGCTGCTCGAGCACGCACCCATGTACGACAAGTGGTACCGCTTCTACCTGTTCTGGATGGCCACCGACGGGTTCCTGCCGGCGGTGAAGGCCGATCCGGGCTGGAACGGGCCGTCCAATGCGGTGGGGGCCGACAACGCCATGTTCGGCGAGATGCTGGCCCAGGCGCTGGCCGCCCAGGCCCAGGACCGCCCTGATCTGGTGGAGAAGATCGTTCCCCGCTACCCGCTGGGCGGCAAGCGCGCCCTGTTCGACAACGGCGTGTGGATCAAGGCGCTGAAGCGCGACAACGTCGAGCTGACCACTTCCAGGATCGTGGAGATCACGCCCAAGGGCGTCGTCACCGAGGACGGCGCGACCCACGAGGTCGACGTGATCATCTACGCCACCGGCTTCCACGCCAGCCGCTTCCTGTGGCCGATGAAGATCAAGGGGCGTGGCGGCAAGGACCTGCACGAGACCTGGGCGGGCGAGCCCCGCGCCTATCTGGGCATGACCGCGCCCGGGTTCCCGAACCTCTTCATGATCTACGGGCCCAACACCAACATCGTGGTCAACGGCTCGATCATCTTCTTCTCGGAGTGCAGCGTCCGCTACATCGTCGGCTGCCTGAAGCTCCTGGCCGAGACGGGCGCGGCGGCGCTGGAGCCGAAGCAGGCCGTGCACGACGCCTTCAACCGGAAGGTCGACGAGGGCAACAGGCTGATGGCCTGGGGCGCGCCGCAGGTGACCAGTTGGTACAAGAACGAGGCCGGCCGGGTGACCCAGAACTGGCCCTTCGCCCTGGTCGACTACTGGCGCGCCACGCTGAAGCCCAATCCCGACGACTTCATCCTCGAACGCAAGCCGGAGCTGGTCGCCTGAGGCCGGGGCGGCTTTGATGGCGGTCAAGGCCGCTGGGCGGTCTTGCGATGAGAATGGGCCTCACGGCGTCCGAGGGAGATCGCGCGATGAGCTACGACAAGACCCAATCCACGCCCGCGGCGACGGCAGGGGCGCAAGCGCCGGCCGTGCGGCCGGTCGCGGCGCCGGCCGGCGCCCTCGGGGCTGCGGCGGTCGGCGCGATGGCCCTGGGCGCCGTGGCGCTGGGAGCCTTGGCGATCGGCCGCATCGCGGTCGGGCTGATGGCTGTCGGCCGGCTGCGGGTGAAGCGTCTGGAGGTCGACGACCTGACGATCAAGCGCCTGCACGTGGTCGACCAGGCCGCCCCGCGCGACAAGAGGGCCAAGGCCTAGGGCGCGGCGGGAGCGGGCTGGCGTTGCGGGGCCGCGGGAGGCGTGCAGCCTTGCTTTTCACCCAGGCCCTTCAGGTAGGCGCGCCGCACCGCGCCGGCGAGCACGGCTTCGCGAACGGCCTCGGCGTGGGCTTCCGCCCCCGTCAGATGGCGCAGAACGCCGCGGAAGGGGATCCAGCCCGTGGTGAGGCTGCGCAGCGCGCCGGCGGCGAGCTTCACGCCCTGGCCGGGCTCCGCGGGCGCGGCGGCGTCGAGGTCGGGGCCGAGCGCCCCGTCCAGGCGGCCGATCTCCTCGGCGATGGCGGCGCAGGGACCGTCCGCCGGCGCGGCGTAGGGCGCCGCGGCGGCCTCTTTCAGCGCCGTCGGGATCTCTTCAGGGGCGATGTTGAGGTCGGTGAGCGGCTGGCGCATGGCGTCGCCCATGGTGTCCGTCGTGGTGGCCGCTTCAGGCGCGGGCGGCTCGCGGGCCTCGGCGCCCTGCGTCGTCTGGCAGGCGACGGCCAGCGCCGCGCCCGCCAGGATGATGAAAATGCGGGCGGAAGCGGCTCGGCTCGGGATCACTTCGTTCTCCTTGGCGGAAAGTCTTCCGCGCGGCTGCGACGCCTAGCGTCGCGAAGCGTTGCGCTAGCACGCAGGCGATCCCCAGGGGAGGGCGCGGCGGCGTTCGCGTGGCGATCGCCGTGCGGCCTCGCTTCGAACATTCGCCGTGTCGTCGATGATGTCTTTGAAAATGCGCAATGACCCGGCGGCGAGGGCCGCGATCTCCACGCTTCACGTCTCCTGCGACCTGATCCTGGACCTCTTGCGTGCGAGCCAGGGGCCGTTGAACGTGATCGACACGCTGATCCGCGCGGGCGTGGTGCAGGCCAACATCGCCGCGGCCACCGGCGAACTGGACGCCCAACTGCTCTATGGCGACCTCGACGCGATTCCGCCGGATGCGATGCGGCGGCCCGTCAGCATCTCGCGGCTCGCGCAGGGGCTGCGCCTTCCGTTCGAGACCGTGCGGCGGCATGTGAAATCGCTCTGCGACCGCGGATTTTGCGAGATGCATCGCCGGGGCGTGATGGTGCCGGCCGCCTATTTCGAGCAGCAGCAGAGCAAGGTCGCCGTCGCCGCCGTGAACGCCATGACGGCGCAGACCTTCCACCGGCTGGCCGCGGGGGGCTTCTTCGAGGCCCGCGCCCTGCCGGAGCCGTCGGGCCAGCCGGCCATGTCGCCGCCGCGCGCCGTCACGCGCCTGGTCACCGACTATTCGCTTCGGGCCGCGGAGATGTTGCGCGAGGCTTGGAGCGACAACCTCACGGCCCTGCTGCTGATGCAGATGATGCGGATGAACGCCACGGACGGCGCGGCCTTCGATCAGCCGGTGACGGCCTCGCGGATGGCCGAGGAGGTGGACATGAAGCTAGAGACCGCCCGCCGGCGGCTCGTTCGCCTCGCCGAGGTCGGCCTCTGCAAGCAGACCGGCGACGGCTACGTCGTGTTCGAAGGCACGTTCGCCCCGTTTTCGAGCGAGGCGCTGCAGACCAACGAGATGAACCTGTGGCGGCTCTACCGGAACTGCGCGCTGGTCGGCGCGGTCGAGGCCTGGCGCGCCGAAGGCGGACCGTCGACGGCGGATGCTCCAGACCAGGCCGATTCAGCAGAAGGAGGGCGGGGGCTTCGGGAAAGCGGCTCTTGAAGCCGAATGGCGCGAGTGACGGGGCTCGAACCCGCGACCTCCGGCGTGACAGGCCGGCGCTCTAACCAACTGAGCTACACCCGCGTAGGGCTCGCGAAGCGCGAGGCGCGCTTGATAGGTTCGCGCCGGAATCGTGTCAACCGGCCTTTGCGGGCGGAGCCGAATAATGCACAGGCGCCGCCGGGCCGGTCGGCAGCTCCAGGGCCGCCCAGACGCCGGTGAGCAGCATGCCCGCGGTCATCATGGCGATGGAGTAGGGCAGCATGGCGCTGATCAGGCCGCCGACGCCGAAGCCGGGCTTCCATCGCTGGCAGAAGCCGAGCACCAGGCCGAAGTAAGGCATCAGCGGCGAGGCCATGTTCACGCTGGAATCGCCCATCCGGTAGGCGGCCGTGGTCATCTCCGGGCTCACGCCCAGCAGCATCAGCATCGGCACCAGCACCGGCGCCAGCGCCGCCCACTTGGCCGAGGCCGAGCCGATCAGCATGTCCAGGGCCGCGGTCAGGATGACGATCGCCATCAGCAGCACCGGAATCGGCAGGCCCGAGGCGCGCAGGCCGTCGGCCCCGTGGATGGCGATGATCACGCCCAGGTTCGACCAGGTGAACATGGCGATGAAATGGGCCGCGGCGAAGGCCAGCACGATGTAGGGCGCCATCGCCGCCATGGATTCGGATGCCAGGCGCACGATGTCCCGGTCGCTCCTGATCACCCCGACGATGACGCCGTAGACGACGCCCGTCGCCAGGAAGAGGACGAAGAAGCCGGAGACCAGCGAGCGGAAGAACGGCGTCCAGCGGGCCGGCCCCTCGACGGCGTGGTCCACCAGGGGCGCCCCGGGCAGGAAGGCCAGGGCGGCCCAGAGGCCGGCGACGCAGAGCCCCGTCAGCGCGGCCCAGCCGAGGCCCCGGCGTTCCACCGGCGAAAGCGGCGTGTCGTGGGGCGTCACGCCGGCCGGCGGCTCCCAAGGGCCCAGGCGTGGTTCCACGACGTTGACCGTCACCCACCAGGCCACAGGCACGAACACCGCCGCGCCCGCGGCCGTGAACCACCAGTCGCCCACCAGGTTCGCGGTCCAGTGCGCGTCGATCAGCCGCGCCGCCGGTTCCGACAGGCCGAGGATCAGGGCGTCGAACTGGCCGGGCAGGGGATTGCCCGCGAAACTGCCGACCACGCCGGCGAAGGCCGCGGCGATCCCGGCGATCGGGTGGCGGCCCACCGCGGCGAAGGCCGCGCCGGCCAGCGGCAGCAGGATCACGAAGCCGGAATCGGCGGCGTGATTCGAAAGCAGGCCTAGCAGGATCACCATCGGCGTGACCAGCACGCGCGGGCTCGCGCCCATCATCACGCGGATCCCCGCCGACAACAGGCCGACCCGCTCGGCCACGCCCGCGCCCAGCATGATGAGCAGCACATAGCCCAGCGGCGCGAAGCCGGTGAGCGTCCTGGGCATCTCCACCAGGAGCGTGCGGATGTTCGCCGGATCGATCAGGCTCTGGGCGCGCAGCACCTCGCCGTCCACCGGATTGACCGCGCTGACGCCGAGGGCGGCGCACACAACGCTCGCCAGGACAAGGGCTGCGATGATCCAGGCGAAGATGAACACCGGGTCCGGCAGCCGGTCGCCGAGGCGCTCGATGGCGTCCAGCGCCCTGTGTACGACGGATTTTCGGCTCACACGCGCCTCCCCGGTGAGCGAAACCCTAGAGCGGTTTGTCGCCCGGTTGAAGGCCGGGCGCGGCCGCCCGAAGGCGCGGCGCCGCGGCGCCGAGAAACCGACCAATGTTCGTTGATCGGCCGGAATGAGCGTCGATAGTTGCGAGCGCTTCGCATCAACGCTTGGGGTGTTTGAACCCCGGCCATTGCTGGTCTAGAAGGTCCGCGACTCCGTCGAGGACTCCATGAACGCGTTTCTCCTGCAGTACCTGCCGATCGTGATCTTCCTAGGGATCGCGGGGGCTCTGGGGCTGGTCTTCGTACTGGCCGCCGCCGTCCTGGCGCCTAAGGCGCCCGACCCAGAAAAGCTCTCTTCCTATGAGTGCGGCTTCAATGCGTTCGACGACGCGCGCATGAAGTTCGACGTGCGGTTCTACCTGGTCTCGATCCTCTTCATCATCTTCGACCTCGAAGTGGCCTTCCTCTTTCCGTGGGCCGTGTCGCTGATGAAGTTGCCGGCCGAGGCCTCGCAGTTCGCCTTCTGGTCGATGATGACCTTCCTGGGCGTGCTGACCGTCGGCTTCATCTACGAATGGAAGAAGGGAGCCCTGGAATGGGAGTGATCGTTCCCGCCGGCTCCGCCGCGCGCTCGAGCGTCGAGGGCTATGATCCCAAGGTCCACGACCCGTTCTTCGACGGCGTGACCAACCAGCTCGCCGACAAGGGCTTCATCACCGCCGCGGCCGACGACCTGATCACTTGGGCCCGCACCGGCTCGCTGATGTGGATGACGTTCGGCCTGGCCTGCTGCGCCGTGGAGATGATGCAGGCGTCGATGCCGCGCTACGACCTGGAGCGCTACGGCTTCGCGCCGCGCGCCAGCCCGCGCCAGTCGGACGTGATGATCGTGGCCGGCACCCTGTGCAACAAGATGGCTCCGGCCCTGCGCAAGGTCTACGACCAGATGCCGGACCCGCGCTACGTGATCTCCATGGGCTCGTGCGCCAACGGCGGCGGCTACTACTACTTCAGCTATTCCGTCGTGCGCGGCTGCGACCGGATCGTGCCGGTCGACATCTACGTGCCCGGCTGCCCGCCCACCGCCGAGGCCCTGGTCTACGGGGTGCTGCAGCTGCAGAAGAAGATCCGCCGCACGGGGACGATCGAACGATGAGCCACTGGTTCACCCCCGACGTGGATTTCGACGCCATCGGCCAGAAGATCGTGGCCGAGGGGCACGGCTTCATCGGCCACCATGTGGCGTTCGGCGAGCTGACGCTCACCACCACGACCGCCCATGTGGTCGAGGCGCTGATCTGGCTGCGCGACGCGGCCGACCTGAAGTTCAACCTGCTGATCGACCTGACCAGCGTGGACTATCCGGACCGTCACGCCCGCTTCGACGTGGTCTATCACCTGCTGTCGATGGCCAAGAACCTGCGCGTGCGGGTCAAGCTGTCGGTGGACGAGGACACCGCCGTGCCGAGCGTGACCGGGGTGTTCCCCAACGCCGACTGGTACGAGCGCGAGGCGTTCGACATGTACGGGGTGTTCTTCGACGGGCACCCGGACCTGCGCCGCATCCTCACCGACTACGGCTTCCACGGCCATCCGCTGCGCAAGGACTTCCCGATGACGGGCTTCGTCGAGCTGCGCTACGACGACGAGCTCAAGCGCGTGGTCTATGAGCCGGTGAAGTCCGTCGAGTTCCGCAACTGGGACTTCCTCTCCCCGTGGGAGGGCGCTCACTACGCCCTGCCGGGCGACGAGAAGGCGGAGACCAAGTGATGGCCGACGACGCCAACATCCCGGCCGTGGCCGGCGAGACCAAGATCCGCAAGTTCAACATCAACTTCGGCCCGCAGCACCCGGCCGCGCACGGCGTGCTGCGTCTGGTGCTGGAGCTGGACGGCGAGGTGGTGGAGCGGGTGGACCCGCACATCGGCCTGCTCCATCGCGGCACCGAGAAGCTGATGGAGTACCGCACCTACCTGCAGAACATCGGCTACTTCGACCGCCTCGACTACGTGGCGCCGATGAACCAGGAGCACGCCTTCTGCCTGGCCATCGAGAAGCTGATGGACGTGGAGGTGCCGATCCGCGGCCAGCTCATCCGGGTGCTCTATTCGGAAATCGGCCGCATCCTGAACCACCTCCTGAACGTCACCACCCAGGCGATGGACGTCGGCGCGCTCACGCCGCCCCTGTGGGGCTTCGAAGAGCGCGAGAAGCTGATGATCTTCTACGAGCGCGCCTGCGGGGCCCGGCTGCACGCCAAGTACTTCCGTCCCGGCGGTGTCCACCAGGACCTGCCGCCGCAGCTCATCGAGGACATCGACGCCTGGGCCGAGCACTTCCCCAAGGTGTGCGACGACATCGAGGGCCTGATCACCGACAACCGCATCTTCAAGCAGCGCAACGTCGACATCGGCGTGGTGCCGAAGGACCAGGCCTTCGCCTGGGGCTTCTCCGGCGTGATGGTGCGCGGCTCTGGCATCCCCTGGGACCTGCGCCGCAACCAGCCCTATGAGTGCTACTCGGACCTGGAGTTCGAAATCCCGCTGGGCGTCAACGGCGACTGCTACGACCGCTACCTCTGCCGCATGGAAGAGATGCGCCAGTCGACCAAGATCATCCGCCAGTGCTGCGAGCGCCTGCGCAAGACGCCGGGGCCGGTGCTGAGCGAGGACAACAAGGTCGCTCCGCCTCGGCGCGGGGAGATGAAGCGGTCGATGGAATCGCTCATCCACCACTTCAAGCTCTACACCGAGGGCTTCTCCACGCCCGAGGGCGAGGTCTACGCCTGCGTCGAGGCGCCGAAGGGCGAGTTCGGCGTCTATCTGGTCTCCGACGGCACCAACCGGCCGTACCGCTGCAAGATCCGCGCGCCGGGCTATCCGCACCTGATGGCCATGGACTGGATGAACCGCGGCCACATGCTGGCCGACGTGTCCGCCATCCTCGGCTCGCTGGACATCGTGTTCGGGGAGATCGACCGGTGACGATCCAGACCGGCCTTTCGCCCGCCGACCTCGTCGCGTGCCAGCTCGACACCTACAACGCTCAGGACGTGGAGGGGCACTGCGCCTGCTACGCCGACGACCTGATCGCGACGAACCTGAACGGCGAGGTGACCTTGCGGGGCGTTCCGGCCCTGCGCGCCATGCTGGAGCAGATGTTCGCGGAGTTCCCTCAGAACCACGCCGAACTGAAGACGCGGATCGTGATCGGCGACGTCGTGATCGACCACGAGCACGTGACCCGCGGCCCCGACGGGCCGCAGTTCGAGGTCGCCGCCATCTACACCATCGCGAACGGCAAGATCGTCCGCGTCGATTTCGTGAAGTGAGGGCCTCTTGAGCGTCCGTCGCCTATCGCCGAACCAGCCGGAAAGCTTCGCCTTTTCGCCCGAGACCTTGAAGCTCGCCAAGTGGTGGATCGACAAGTTCCCGCCCGGGCGCCAGCGCTCGGCCGTGATCCCGCTGCTGTGGCTCGTCCAGAAGCAGGAAGGCTGGGTCAGCGAGCCGGCTATCCGCGCGATCGCCGAAATGCTGGACATGGCCCAGATCCGGGTGCTGGAGGTGGCGACCTTCTACACCATGTTCATGCTGGAGCCGGTCGGCTCCAAGGCGCTGGTTCAGGTGTGCGGCACCACGCCCTGCATGTTGCGCGGCTCGAACGAGCTGATGGCGGTGTGCAAGAAGAAGCTCGGCCCGAAGGACCACCTGTCGGCCGACGGCAAGTTCTACTGGCAGGAAGTCGAGTGCATGGGCGCCTGCGCCAACGCGCCGATGGCCGCCATCAACGACTACTACTACGAAGACCTGACGGCCGAGAGCTTCGAGGCCCTCCTGGACGACTTCGCCGCCGGCAAGTCGCCCAAGCCCGGTTCAGCGATCAAGCGCCAGGGCTCCGCGCCCGAGGGCGGCCCGCAGGCGCTGACCGATCCGAAGCTCTATGACGGCTCGCGTTCCAAGGCGATCAAGAAGCTGCCGAACGCCGAGCCCAAGCCCAAGGCCAAGAAGGAGCCCGCGGCGTGACCGGCGTTCTCGAAGACAAGGACCGGATCTTCACCAACCTCTACGGCCTGCATGATTTCGGGCTGGAGGGGGCCAAGGCGCGGGGCGCCTGGCACCTGACCCGGGAGATCCTGCAGCAGACGCCGGAGTGGATCTGCGACCAGGTCAAGGCTTCCGGCCTGCGCGGCCGCGGCGGGGCGGGCTTCGCCACCGGCCTGAAGTGGACCTTCATGCCCAAGCAGGAGAGCGAGCGGCCGCACTACCTCTTGGTCAACGCCGACGAATCCGAACCGGGCACCTGCAAGGACCGCGAGATCCTGCGCAACGACCCGCACAACCTGATCGAAGGCTGCCTCATCGCCGCCTACGCGATGCGGGCGCACACCGCCTACGTCTACATCCGCGGCGAGTACGTCTACGAGCGCGAGCGCCTGGAGGCTGCGATCAAGCAGGCCTACGAGGCCAAGCTGGTCGGCAAGAACAACGTCCACGGCTGGGATTTCGACATCCACGTCAGCCATGGCGGCGGGGCCTACATCTGCGGCGACGAGACCGCGCTGATGGAGAGCTTCGAGGGCAAGAAGGGCCAGCCGCGCCTGAAGCCGCCGTTCCCGGCCGGCGCGGGCATCTACGGCTGCCCGACCACGGTGAACAACGTCGAGACCATCGCCGTCGTGCCCACCATCCTGCGCCGCGGCGCCGAGTGGTTCGCCGGCTTCGGCCGTCCGAACAACACCGGCACCAAGCTGATGGCCATCTCCGGCCACGTGATGAAGCCCTGCGTCGTCGAAGAGGCCATGTCGATCCCGCTCAAGCAGCTCCTCGAGGACCACTGCGGCGGCGTGCGCGGCGGCTGGGGCAACCTCAAGGCGGTGATCCCCGGCGGCTCGTCGGTGCGGATGATCCCGGCGCACGAGGCCGAGACCGCGCTGATGGACTTCGACTCGCTGTCGGCCCTGAAGTCGGGCCTCGGCACGGCCGCCGTCATCGTGATGGATCAGTCCACCGACATCATCAAGGCGATCGCCCGGCTCTCCTACTTCTACAAGCACGAGAGCTGCGGCCAGTGCACGCCGTGCCGCGAGGGCACCGGCTGGATGTGGCGCGTCATGGAGCGCATGGTCACCGGCGAGGCGGAGATGAAGGAGATCGACATGCTCCTCGACGTCGCCAGCCAGGTGGAAGGTCACACCATCTGCGGCCTGGGCGACGCGGCCGCTTGGCCGATCCAGGGCCTTTTCCGCCACTTCCGCCACGAGGTGGAGGAGCGCATCACCCAGTACCGCGCCGGCAAGCCCCACGTGCAGGGCGCCAGCCTGGCGGCGGCGGAGTAACCGGGATGCCCAAAGCCAAGGTCAACGGGGTCGAGGTCGAGTTCGAACCCGGCATGAACGTCCTGCAGGTGGCGGAGCTGGCCGGGGAGGAAATCCCGCGGTTCTGCTACCACGAGCGCCTGTCCATCGCCGGCAACTGCCGCATGTGCCTGGTCGAGGTGAAGCCCGGCCCGCCGAAGCCGCAGGCGTCCTGCGCGCTGCCGGCCGCCGAGGGCCAGGAGATCTTCACCAACACGCCGATGGTGAAGAAGGCCCGCGAAGGGGTGATGGAGTTCCTGCTCATCAACCACCCGCTGGACTGCCCGATCTGCGACCAGGGCGGCGAGTGCGACCTGCAGGACCAGGCCATGGGCTATGGCCGCGACGATTCCCGCTACGCGGAGAACAAGCGCGCGGTCGAAGAAAAGCACATGGGTCCGCTGATCAAGACGGTGATGACCCGCTGCATCCAGTGCACCCGCTGCGTGCGCTTCATCACCGAGGTGGCCGGCACGCCTGAGATCGGTCTCATCTCTCGCGGCGAAGACGTTGAAATCACGACCTATCTCGGCTCGGCGGTGACGAGCGAGCTGTCGGCCAACGTCATCGACCTGTGCCCGGTCGGCGCGCTGACGTCGAAGCCCTACGCCTTCAACGCCCGTCCCTGGGAGCTGAGGAAGACCGAGAGCGTCGACGTGATGGACGCCCTGGGCTCGTCGATCCGCGTGGACGCTCGCGGCCCTGCTGTGCTGCGCGTGCTGCCGCGCACCAACGACGACATCAACGAAGAGTGGATCAGCGACAAGACGCGCTACGCCGTCGACGGGCTGTCCCGCCAGCGGCTGGACAAGCCCTATGTGCGCGAGGCCGGCAAGCTGCGCGCCGCGACCTGGGCCGAGGCCCTGGAGCTGGTGGCGTCCAAGCTGAAGGCCGCCCAGCCGGAGCGCATCGGCGTGATCGCCGGCGACCTGCAGGACGCCGAATCCATGAAGGCCGCGCTCGACCTGTTCGGCGGTCTCGGCGTGAAGAACCTCGATTGCCGCCAGGACGGCATGGCGCTGGGCGACGGCCCGCGCGAAAGCTGGCTCTTCAACTCCACCATCGCCGGGATCGAGGACGCCGACGTCATCCTCCTGGTCGGAACCAATCCGCGGCTCGAGGCCCCGGTGCTGAACGCGCGCCTGCGCAAGCGCTGGCTGGCCGGCGCCCTGCGGGTGGGCGTGATCGGCGAGCAGGCCGACCTGACCTATCCCTACGACTACCTCGGCGCCGGGCCTGACACCCTGGCCGGGCTTTCCAAGTCCCGCGGCGACTTCGCCAAGGCCCTGAAGGGCGCGAAGAAGGCGGCGATCATCGTCGGCGCCGGCGCGCTGAACCGTGCGGACTCCGCGGCCGTGCTCAAGGCGGCGGCCGGCGCAGCCAAGACCTTCGGCGCGACCTGGAACGTGCTGCACACGGCGGCGTCCCGCGTCGGCGGCCTGGATCTGGGCTTCATCCCCGGCGAGGGCGGCAAGAGCGCCAAGGAAATGGTCGCCAAGGGCGCGCTGGACGTCCTGTTCCTGCTGGGCGCAGACGAGATCGACGCGACCTCGTCCGACGCCTTCACCGTCTACCTCGGCACGCACGGCGACGCCGGCGCGCACAAGGCCGACGTGATCCTGCCGGGCGCGGCCTACACCGAGAAGAACGGCCTCTACGTCAACACCGAGGGCCGGGTGCAGATGGGCCAGCGGGCCGTGTTCCCCAAGGGCGACGCCCGCGAGGACTGGGCGATCCTGCGGGCGCTGTCCGAACGGGTCGGCGCCAAGCTGCCCTACGACAGCCTCGACGAACTGCGCGCCAAGCTGTTCGCCGACCATCCGAGCTTCGGCCAGATCGACTATGCGCCGGCGGGCGAGGGGGCCTCGCTCGACCTGGCCGCCCTCGGCGGCGCCGGCGAGCTTTCGGACGCGCCGTTCGAGAGCCCGGTCAAGGCCTTCTATCTGACCAACCCCGTCGCGCGCGCCAGCGTGACGATGGCCGAATGCCAGGCGCTGGCGTCCGGCCAGACCAAGATCGCGGCGGAGTAGGGCATGGACGCGACGACCAACTTCTGGGCCACGCCGGGCGGCTGGACCCTGATCACCCTGGGCCAGATCCTGGCCGTGATGATCTGGATCCTGCTGTCGCTGGCCTTCCTGCTGCTGGCCGACCGGAAGATCTGGGCCGGCGTGCAGATGCGCAAGGGCCCCAACATGGTGGGCCCGTTCGGCCTGCTGCAGTCCTTCGCCGACTTCCTCAAGTTCGTGCTGAAGGAGATCGTCATCCCCGACGGGGCCGACAAGGCGGTCTTCCTGCTCGCGCCCCTGATCAGCTTCACCCTGGCCTTCGCCGCCTGGGCGGTGATCCCGCTGGCGCCGGGCTGGGTGGTGTCGAACATCAACGTCGGCGTGCTCTACCTCTTCGCGATCTCCTCGCTCGGCGTCTACGGCATCATCATGGGCGGCTGGGCGTCGAACTCGAAGTACCCGTTCCTTGGCAGCCTGCGCTCGGCCGCGCAGATGGTCTCCTACGAGGTCTCCATCGGCTTCGTGATCATCACCGTGATCCTGCTGGCCGGTTCGATGAACCTGCAGACCATCGTTGAGAAGCAGGCCGGCGGCTTCTGGAACTGGAACGTCTTCGGCGGCGGCCTGCAGAACCTGCCGATGATCATCGTCATGGTGCCGATGATGGTGGTGTTCTTCATCTCGGCCTTGGCCGAGACCAACCGCCCGCCGTTCGACCTGCCCGAGGCCGAGTCCGAGCTCGTGGCCGGCTATCAGGTGGAGTACTCGTCCACGCCGTACCTGCTCTTCATGATCGGCGAGTACGCGAACATCGTCCTGATGTGCGCGATGATCTCGATCCTGTTCTTCGGCGGCTGGCAGGCGCCGTTCCCGACGCCGTTCCTCGATAGCTGGAACCCCACGGCGGCGAGCTTCTTCGCCTTCATGTGGTTCTTCCTGAAGATCATTTTCTTCTTCTTCATGTTCGCGATGGTGAAGGCGATCGTGCCGCGCTACCGCTACGACCAGCTCATGCGGCTGGGCTGGAAGGTGTTTCTGCCGACCTCGCTGGTGGCGGTGGCCCTGGTGGCGGCCTGGCGCGTGTTCGGACCGGGGGCGGCATGAGGGCGCTGATGATCCTCTCCGCGGCGCTGGCGCTCAGCGCCTGCGCCTCGTCGGTCGAGCCCAACGGCGGCTATGCGACCTATGACGACCTGGCGCGGGCGACGGCGGTCTGCAACGCCAAGGGCGGCCACCTGGCGCTGGTGAAGGACGGCAACGCCCGCAAGATCCAAGACTACTCGTGCGAGAAGACGAAGGCTGACGCGCAATGATGCAACGTATCGGACAAGCCATGCGGGGCGCGGCCCTGCTGGACTTCGCCGGCGCCTTCGGCCTGGCCTGGAAGTACATGCTGCGGCCCAAGGCGACGGTGATCTATCCCAACGAGCGCGGGCCCCAATCGCCGCGCTTCCGCGGCGAGCACGCCCTGCGGCGCTATCCCAACGGGGAAGAGCGCTGCATCGCCTGCAAGCTGTGCGAGGCGATCTGCCCGGCCCAGGCCATCACCATCGAGGCCGAGCCGCGCGCGGACGGCAGCCGGCGCACGACGCGCTACGACATCGACATGGTCAAGTGCATCTACTGCGGCCTGTGCCAGGAGGCCTGCCCGGTGGACGCCATCGTCGAGGGGCCGAACACCGAGTTCGCCACCGAGACGCGGGAAGAACTGTACTACGACAAGGAACGCCTGCTCGAAAACGGGGACCGTTGGGAGCGGGAAATCGCGAAGAATCTGGAACTCGACGCGCCGTATCGCTAAGACACGCGCGCGATTCCGGAGGCTGTTTTGATCCTCGACCAAGCCGGCTCGGCCGGCGCTGGACGGGCATCGCATTGAGGGGAGCTTGATCCGCCGATGGCCTTGCAGGCGATCGCTTTCTATCTGCTGGCGACGATAACCGTCGCGGCAGGGCTGGCCGTTGTGTCGGCGAGGAACCCCGTGCACTCGGTGCTGTTCCTGATCCTGGCCTTCTTCTCGGCCGCGGGGCTGTTCGTGCTCCTCGGCGCCGAGTTCCTGGCCATGCTTCTGGTGGTGGTCTACGTGGGCGCCGTCGCGGTGCTCTTCCTGTTCGTCGTGATGATGCTCGACGTGGACTTCGCCGCGCTCAGGCAGGGCTTCGCCCGCTACATGCCGCTAGGCGGCCTGGTGGGCGGGATCCTGGCCATCGAGATGATCGTCGTCTCCACGGCGGTGGCCGGGCACGGAGCCGCGGCCGCCAACGCCGCGCCGGCCGCCTCGCTGCCGGACGTGACCAACGCCGAGACGATCGGCCGGGTGCTCTACACCGACTACGTCTACTTCTTCCAGGCCGCGGGCCTGGTGCTGCTGGTCGCCATGATCGGGGCGATCGTGCTGACCCTGCGCCACAAGCCGGGGGTCCGCCGCCAGGTCATCGCCGACCAGGTGGCGCGCTCGCCCAAGACCGGCATGCGCGTGATCACCATCAAGCCCGGCGAGGGGATCGGCGAATGACCATCGGACTGGAGCACTATCTGGCGGTGGCCGCGATCCTGTTCACCATCGGGGTTTTCGGCATCTTCGTGAACCGCAAGAACGTCATCATCATCCTGATGTCGATCGAGCTCATTCTGCTCGCAGTGAACATCAACCTGGTGGCCTTCTCGGTCTATCTCCACGACGTGGTGGGCCAGATCTTCGCCATGTTCGTGCTGACCGTCGCTGCGGCCGAGGCCGCCGTCGGGCTGGCGATCCTGGTGACCTTCTTCCGCAACCGCGGCGACATCGCCGTGGACGACGCCTCGATGATGAAGGGCTGAGCCGAGCACATGACCCCTCAGTCCCTCGTCACGCTTCTCGTCTTCGCGCCGCTTACGGGCGCCGTCATCGCCGGCCTCTTCGGCCGCCGGATCGGCGACGTGGCCTCGCAGGCGATCACCACGGGCCTCTTGTTCCTGGCCTGCGCCCTGTCCTGGACCATCTTCTCGATGTGGACCTGGGGCGGGCTGGAGCCCTTCACCGTCACGCTCGCGCCGTTCATCGACGTGGGGGCCTTCCAGTCCAACTGGTCGATCCGCATCGACGCGCTGTCGTCGGTGATGCTGGTGGTGGTCACGTCGGTCTCGGCGCTCGTCCACCTCTATAGCTGGGGCTACATGGCCGAGGACGACTCCAAGCCCCGGTTCTTCGCCTACCTGTCGCTGTTCACCTTCGCCATGCTGTCGCTGGTGACCGCGGCCGACTTCATGCAGCTCTTCTTCGGCTGGGAAGGCGTGGGTCTGGCCAGCTACCTGCTGATCGGCTTCTGGTTCAAGAAGCCCAGCGCCAACGCCGCCTCGATCAAGGCCTTCGTGGTCAACCGGGTCGGCGACTTCGGCTTCGCCCTGGGCATCATGACCACCTTCTGGGCGTTCGGCTCGATCCAGTTCGCCGACATCTTCCCGCAGGTCGCCGGCGCGGCCGGCCGCACCTGGGAATTCGCCGGCCAGAGCTTCCACCTGATGGACCTGGCCTGCGCGCTGCTCTTCGTCGGCGCCATGGGCAAGTCGGCGCAGTTCTTCCTGCACACCTGGCTGCCGGACGCCATGGAGGGCCCGACCCCGGTCTCGGCCCTGATCCACGCGGCCACCATGGTGACCGCCGGCGTCTACATGGTCTGCCTGCTCTCGCCGATGTTCGAGTACGCCCCGGTGGCGCGCGAGATCGTCACCATCATCGGCGCGGTGACGGCCCTGTTCGCCGCCACGGTCGGCCTGACGCAGAACGACATCAAGCGGGTCATCGCCTATTCGACCTGCTCGCAGCTCGGCTACATGTTCTTCGCCGCGGGCGTCGGGGCCTATCAGGCCGCGATGTTCCACCTGTTCACCCACGCCTTCTTCAAGGCGCTCCTGTTCCTGGGCGCCGGCTCGGTGATCCACGGCATGCACCACGAGCAGGACATGCGGCGCTACGGCGACCTGGCCAAGTATCTGCCGATCACCTTCGCGGCCATGACCATCGGCACCATCGCCATCACCGGCCTCGGCATTCCCGGGCTGGAGTGGGGCTTCGCCGGCTTCTACTCGAAGGACGCGATCATCCACGCCGCCTTCGTCGCCGGCCAGGACAACCCGGTGGCCTACTTCGCCTTCGTCATCGGCGTGCTGGCCGCGGGCCTGACCGCCTTCTACTCCTGGCGCGTGGCCTTCTTCACCTTCAACGGCCACGCCCGCTGGGGCCATGAGGCCGAGCACGCGGCCGCCCATGGCGACCACGCTCATGACGACCACGCTCATGACGACCATGGGCACGACGCGCACGCGCACGACGATCACGCCGCCGCGCATGACGATCACGGCCACGGCCATGACCACAAGCCGCACGAAAGCCCCTGGACCATGCTGGTCCCGCTGATCCTGCTGTCGGTGGGCGCCGTCGCCGCCGGCTTCGCCTTCGAGGGCCGCTTCGTCGGCCACGAGCAGGCCGAGTTCTGGCGCGGCGCCATCTTCAACGCCCCGGCCAACCACGTGATGGAGCATCACGAGGCGCCGACCTGGGCGGTCTGGGCGCCGCTGGTGGTCTCGCTGATCGGTCTGGCCTACGCGGCCTACATGTACCTGATCAAGGAAGGCCTCGGCGCTCGCCTGGCCGCCCGCGGCGGGCCGCTCTACACCTTCTTCTACAACAAGTGGTTCTTCGACGAGCTGTACGACGCCACCTTCGTGCGCGGCGCGCGGCTGCTCGGCGACCTCTTCTGGAAGGGGGGCGATCAGAAGCTCATCGACGGCCTGGGGCCGGACGGCGTCTCGTCCGTGTCCTACGAGGTCGGCCGCCGGACCGGCAAGCTGCAGACCGGCTACGTCTATCACTACGCCTTCGTGATGCTGCTCGGCGTCGCAGGGCTCCTGACCTACGCCCTCTGGGCGTGGGCGGCCTGAGAAGGGGGCTCTAGGCCATGACCGGCATCCTGTCGCTCACCACCTACGCCCCGCTGGTCGGGGTCCTGGCGATCCTGATCCTGCGCGCGTTCGGCCGTTCGGACGACGCCAAGACGGTCGACGCGGCCAAGTGGATCGCGCTCGTCACCACCTTGGCGACCCTGGCGCTCTCCATCCTGCTCGTGGCGCAGTTCGATCCGAACGTGGCCGGCTTCCAGTTCCTGGAGGATGCGCCCTGGTTCGCGGGCCTGCGCTACACCATGGGCGTGGACGGCATCTCGGTGCTGTTCGTCCTGCTGACCGCGTTCCTGATGCCGCTGTGCATCGTGGCCTCGTGGAAGTCGGTGGAGAACCGCGTCCTTGAGTACATGATCGCGTTCCTGATCCTGGAGACGCTGGTCATCGGCGTGTTCTGCGCCCTGGACCTGGTGCTCTTCTACGTCTTCTTCGAATTCAGCCTGGTGCCGATGTTCCTGATCATCGGCATCTGGGGCGGCAAGCGGCGGGTCTACGCGGCCTACAAGTTCTTCCTCTACACCCTGCTGGGTTCGGTGCTGATGCTGGCCGCGATCCTGGCCATGATCGGCATTTCCGGGACCTCCTCGATCCCGGAACTGATGAACTACAAGTTCGATCCGGGCCTGCAGACCTGGCTGTGGCTGGCCTTCTTCGCCTCGTTCGCGGTGAAGATGCCCATGTGGCCGGTGCACACCTGGCTGCCCGACGCCCACGTCGAGGCGCCGACGGCCGGCTCGGTGATCCTGGCGGGGATCCTCCTGAAGATGGGCGGCTACGGCTTCCTGCGCTTCTCGCTGCCGATGTTCCCGCAGGCGTCGCTGGAGTTCACGCCGCTGATCTTCGCCCTGTCGGTGATCGCCGTGATCTACACCTCGCTGGTGGCGTTCCGGCAGACCGACATCAAGAAGCTGATCGCCTATTCGTCGGTGGCCCACATGGGCTTCGTGACCATGGGCATCTTCTCGGGGAACCTGCAGGGCGAGCAGGGCGCGATCTACCAGATGCTGAGCCACGGGGTGATCTCCGGCGCGCTCTTCCTCTGCGTCGGCGTGGTCTACGACCGCATGCACACCCGCGAGATCGCCTTCTACGGCGGGCTGGTGAACCGCATGCCCTGGTACGCGGCGGTCTTCATGCTGTTCACCATGGGCAACGTCGGCCTGCCAGGCACCTCCGGCTTCGTCGGCGAGATCCTGACCATGACCGGGACCTACCGCGCCTCGACCTGGACGGCGCTGTTCGCGGCCTCCGGCGTGATCCTGTCGGCGATGTACGCGCTCACCCTCTATCGGCGGGTGATCTTCGGGGAGATGACCAATCCGGCCCTGGCACAGATCACCGATCTGGACTGGAGGGAGGTGGCGATCTTCACGCCCCTGATCATCGCCACCCTCGTGCTGGGCGTGCAGCCCAATCTTATCACCAACCTGACGGCCGCGTCGGTCGACCAGCTCGTGACGGTCTATCAGGCCGCGATCGGCGGGTGAGGGGCTTCTAGGCTATGACGTTTCAAAATTCCCTCGGCCTTGCGGTCCCTGAGCTGATCCTCGCCGCCTCGGCGATGGTGCTTCTGGTGTGGGGCGCCTTCCAGCCGCGCGCCGGCGCGGTCTTCACCCTGGCGTCGGTGGCCGCCCTCGTGCTGGCGGCCGTGGCCGCGGCGATGAGCCCGTTCGGCCGCGCCTTCTCGGGCGGGCTGGTGACGGACGCGGCCTCCACCTTCGCCAAGGTGGCGATCTATCTGGCGAGCGCCGTGGCCATTCCGCTGGGCCAGGGCTGGTTCGCCCGGCGCAACATCAAGCACTTCGAGTTCCCGGTGCTGGTGATCCTGGCCGCGCTCGGCATGGGCATGATGGCCTCGGCCGGCGACCTGATCTCGCTCTACGTGGGCATCGAACTGCATTCGCTGGCGCTTTACGTCCTGGCCGCGATGAACCGCGACGACGCCAAGGCGTCCGAGGCCGGACTGAAGTACTTCGTGCTCGGCGCGCTCTCCTCGGGGATGCTGCTCTACGGCGCCTCGCTGGTCTACGGCTTCGCCGGCTCCACCCGCTTCGACGCCATCGCCGTGGCCGTGCACTCCGGCGCGGGCGTGGGCGCTCTGTTCGGCCTGATCTTCCTGATCTGCGGCCTGGCCTTCAAGGTGTCGGCCGCCCCGTTCCACATGTGGACCCCCGACGTCTACGAGGGCGCGCCCACGCCGGTCGTCGCCTTCTTCGCCGGGGCGCCGAAGCTGGCCGCCATGGTGCTGTTCGCCCGCTTGCTGGCCGAGGGCTTCGCCGGCGCGGTGGAGCAGTGGCGCCAGGTGCTGATCCTGCTGGCTCTGCTGTCGATCGGCTGGGGCGCCTTCGCCGGCCTCGTGCAGAAGAACCTGAAGCGCCTGTGGGCCTATTCGTCGATCGCCAACGTCGGCTACGCCGTACTGGGGCTCGCCGCCGGCGACACCCAGGGCGTGCAGGCCATGCTGATGTTCATGATCCTCTACATGATCGACGTCACCGGCTTCTTCGCCTGCCTGGCGGCGCTGTCGCGGCAGGGCAAGCCGATGGAGACGATCGAGGACATGGCCGGCCTCTTCAAGGAGCGGCCCGGCATGGCCCTGGCCATGACCGCCTTCTCGCTCTCGGCGCTGGGCCTGCCGCCGTTCTCCGGCTTCTGGGCCAAGGTCTATGTGTTCAAGGCCGCCATCGGCGCCGGCCTGGGCGCGCCGGCGGTGCTGGGCCTGATCGGCAGCGTGGTGGCCGCGTTCTACTACCTGCGCCTGATCAAGGTGATGTGGTTCGACGCGGCGCCCGGCGGCGTGGACGCCCCCGCGCCGGAAGCGCGCATCGTCGCCCTGGCTTCGGCGCTGTTCGCCTTCCCCGTGGTGATCGTGGCCCTGACGTTCCTGGATCCGCTCGCCAAGGCCGCGGCGGCCGCGCTCGGCCTGGCCTAGGTGGCGCGTCCGCCCGTCGAGGCTTACGAGGAACTGGACTCCACCAACGCGGAGGCCCGCCGCCGCGCCGAGGCGGGGCAGGGCGGGCCGGTCTGGATCACGGCCGCCCGCCAGACCGCGGGCCGGGGCCGGCGGGGCCGGGCCTGGTCCACCGTGACGGGCAACCTGGCGGCCACCTTGCTCTTCCTCACCGACAAGCCGGCCGCCGAGGCCGCGCAGGTCTCGTTCATCGCGGCGCTGGCGGCGACCGATCTGGCGGACGCCTGCCTCGGCCCCGGCGCGGCGCGGCTGAAATGGCCCAACGACGTGCTGGTCCATGGCCGCAAGGCCGTCGGCATCCTCATCGAGTCCGGCGCGCGGCCGGACGGGAAGCTGTGGATGGCCGTGGGCATCGGCGTGAACCTGGCCCACGCGCCCGATGACGTCGAGCGCCCGGCCACGGCCTTCGCCGACTTCATGACCGGCCCGCCGCCGAAGCCGCTCAACGCCCTCGAGGTGCTGGCCGGCGCCTTCGAGCGCTGGCGCGCCCTTTGGGAGCAGAAGGGCTTCGCGCCCATCGCCGAGGCCTGGACCGAGCGTGCCATCGGTCTTGGCGAACATTGCCTCGCACGCCTGCCCAACACCACATTGAGCGGCGTGGCCGAGGGGCTGGAGGGCGACGGCGCCCTCAGGCTGCGGCTCGACGACGGAGCCGTGGCGCGCGTCACCGCAGGCGACGTCTTCTTCGGAGAAGCTTGATGCTGCTGGCCATCGAACAGGGCAACACCAACACGCTGTTCGGCGTGCACGACGGAACCGAGTGGATCGCCCAGTGGCGCTCGGCCACCGATTCCAGCCGCACGGCCGACGAATACGCCGTCTGGCTCGCCCAGTTGCTGTCGATGAACGGCCTGCAGCTCTCCGGGCTGAACTCCTGCATCATCTCCAGCGTCGTGCCGCAGTCGATCTTCAACCTGCGCAACCTGTCGCGGCGCTACCTGCACGTGGAGCCGCTGGTGATCGGCGAGAACGCCGAGCTCGGCATTCCGATCCGCATCGACAAGCCCTCGGAGGCCGGCGCGGACCGCCTCGTCAACGCCATCGGCGCGCACGTCGTCTATCCGGGCACGCTGATCGTCATCGACTCCGGCACGGCCACCACCTTCGACGTCATCGCCGAGGACGGCGGCTTCGAGGGCGGGGTGATCGCGCCCGGCATCAACCTGTCGATGGAAGCCCTGCACCAGGCCGCCGCCAAGCTGCCCCGCGTCGCCATCCAGAAGCCGCAGCGGGTGCTGGGCAAGGACACCGTCGGCGCCATGCAATCGGGCGTCTTCTGGGGCTATATCGCCCTGATCGAGGGGCTGATCTCGCGGCTGAAGGCCGAATGGGGCGCGCCGATGACCGTGGTCGCCACCGGCGGCGTCGCCTCGCTGTTCCACGGAGCCACCATGGCCATCGACCACTTCGACCCCGACCTGACGATCCGCGGCCTGCTGGAGATCCACCGCCGCAACTCGGCCGCGGCCTGATGGCCAGATCCGAGGCCCCCGACGAACTCGTCTTCCTGCCGCTCGGCGGGTCGAACGAGATCGGCATGAACTTCAACCTCTACGGCTTCGGCCCGCCGCACGCGCGCAAGTGGATCGTGGTGGACCTGGGCGTCACCTTCGGCGACCTGACCACGCCCGGCGTGGAGGTGATCCTGCCGGACCCGCAGTTCATCGCCGAATACGCCGACGACATCCTCGGCATCGTCCTGACCCACGCCCACGAGGACCACATCGGCGCGGTGGCCTGGCTGTGGCCCAAGCTGCGCGCGCCGCTCTACGCCACGCCGTTCACCGCCTTCCTGCTGCGCGAGAAGCTGCGCGACGTCGGGCTGGAGGGCGAGGCCCAGATCACCGAGATTCCGCTGGGCGGCAAGCTGACGCTCGGCCCCTTCGATCTGGAGCTGATCACGCTCACCCACTCGATCCCCGAGCCCAACGGCCTGGCGATCCGCACGCCGCTCGGCTCGGTGCTGCACACCGGCGACTGGAAGATCGACCCGGACCCGCTGCTCGGCGGCGTGACCGACGAGGACGCCATCCGCCGCCTGGGCGACGAGGGCGTGCTGGCGATGGTGTGCGATTCCACCAACGTCTTCGTCGACGGGACGGCGGGCTCCGAGGCCGACGTGCGCACGGCGCTCACCGAGCTGATCGGCGGGCTGAAGGGCAAGGTGGCCGTGGCCTGCTTCGCCTCCAACGTGGCGCGGATGGATTCGGTGATCCGCGCGGCCGAGGCGGCGGGACGGCGCGTGTGCCTGGTGGGGCGCTCGATGCACCGCATGAGCGCGGCGGCCAAGTCGGTCGGGCTGATGGCCGACGTGCAGCCGTTCCTCAGCGAACAGGACGCCGGCAACGTGCCCGAGGACCGCATCCTCTATCTGTGCACCGGCAGCCAGGGCGAACCGCGCGCGGCGCTGTCGCGCATCGCCGCCGGCGCGCATCCGCTGGTGAACCTGGGGGCGGGGGACGCCTGCATCTTCTCCTCGCGGGTGATCCCGGGCAACGAGGTGGCGATCCGCAAGCTGCAGGATCATCTCGCCGACCGCGGCGTGCGCCTCTACACCGACCGCGACCACCCGGGCATCCACGTCTCCGGCCACCCGTGTCGCGACGAGCTCGCCCAGATGTACCATTGGGCGCGCCCCGAGATCGCCGTGCCGACCCACGGCGAGCGCCGCCACCTTCTGGAGCACGCCGCCTTCGCCCGCGATCTGCAGGTGCCCCAGCAGGTCACCCCGCGAAACGGCGACATGGTGCGCCTGGCGCCGGGACGCGCCGAGATCGTCGACGAGGTGCCGGCCGGCCGGCTGTTCGTCGACGCTGGCGTGCTCACGCCCGAGAACGGCGAGGCGCTGCGCGAGCGGCGCCACGCCGCGCACAACGGCGTCCTCAGCGTCGCCATCGCGCTCGACGGGCGCAACCGGCTGATCTCCGGGCCGCAGTTGCGCGCCATCGGCCTGCCGACCGAGGAGGACTATCCCCTGGATGAGGCGCTGGACGACTTGGCCGATGCGGCCGAGACGGCGCTCGGGCGGCTGAGCGGCGGCGAGCGCGACGACGACGAGGCCGTCGAGACGGCGGTGTCGCGGGCCGTGAAGAAGGCGAGCCAGCGGATCTGGGGGCGGCGGCCGGTCGTGGAGACCATCGTCCTGCGCACGTGAGACCTGTCGTCGCGTGATCTCGCGCCCGCCCGCGGAGAGGTCTATAGGAAGCCCATGATCGGCAAACTCAATCACGTGGGCGTGGCGACGCCCTCCATCGACGAGTCGGTGAAGCTCTACCGCGACGTTCTCGGCGCGACCTCCATCGGCGAGAAGTTCTCCATGCCCGAACAGGGCGTGTGGGTGTGTTTCGTGAACCTGCCCAACAGCCAGATCGAGCTGATCGAGCCCTATGGCGAGGCCTCGCCGATCCACGGCTTCCTGGCCAAGAACCCGGCCGGCGGGCAGCACCACGTCTGCTTCGAGGTCGAGGACATCATCGCCGCGCGCGACGACATGCGCGCCAAGGGCGCCACGGTGCTGGGCACGGGCGAGCCGCGTATCGGCGCGCACGGCGTGCCGGTGATCTTCATCCATCCGAAGAACATGGGCGGCGTGCTCGTCGAGCTCATGGAGACGCCGAAGGAGCCGCACTGATGATCACCCCGTTCACGGGCGTCGCGCTCTATCTGACCATCTGGTGGACGGTGCTTTTCGCCGTCCTGCCGATCGGCGTGCAGAGCCACTACGAGGCCGGCATCGACCGCGGCGACGGGACCGATCCGGGCTCGCCGGTGGACCCGAAGCTGAAGCGCAAGTTCATCACCACCACCTGGGTGTCGGCGGTCGTCTTCGTCTTCATATGGCTCCTGGTGCACTTCAAGGTGATCCCTCTGCCCAGCCTGCCGTCCGGCCGCTGAAACGCCCGTTCGTTCCGCAGGGGCGCTGGCGGGCGCGCTCAAAAGTTGAGCGAACGACCAGTTCCTACGCCATCGAGCCGTCACATTCCGCGGCGGGACCCGTAACCTGCGTTACGACGGAGCCACCGCGACGGATCAAGTACGGTTCGTCCCGTGGCGTTTTCCCCGATGACCTTGAGGGCCGCCCGCCAAGAGCAGGCGGCCCTCTTTCTTGGCGAACGCCATCATTTCGCCCGCGACATTGCCAAGGTGTTCGGCCCGGCGCTATCTGGCGCGCCATGGAGGGCAGAAACGCCGACATGCCTGAGTCCAATCGCACAAAGCGTCTGAAGGTCCGCCGCGGAGCCGAGCGCGCGTGAACGGGCTGAGCGGGCGCGCGCCGCCCTTCGGACAATGGGAGCGCATGCTCGCGGGGCGCTACCTGCGGGCCAAGCGCAGCGAGGGCGGGGTGGCGATGATCTCCATCATCGCCTTCATCGGCATCATGCTGGCCGTCGCCGTGCTGATCATCGTCATGTCGGTGATGAACGGCTTCCGCGCCGAGCTGCTGGACCGGATGCTGGGCTTCAACGGCCACCTCTACATCTCCGGCGACATCCTCTCCACGCCGGACCGCGACCGCATCGTGCGCGACGTGCGCAAGCTGCCCGGCGTCGTCCAGGTCACGCCCGTGGTGGAGGCCCAGGCCATGGCGCTCGGCATGGGGCAGATCTCCGGCGCCATCGTGCGCGGCGTCACGCCCAAGGACCTCGCCGACACGACGATCATCTCGCACAACATCGTCCAGGGCTCGCTCGACGGCTTCGGCGAGGGCGAATACGGCGGCGACCTGATCGTGGTGGGCCAGAAGCTGGCCGAAACCCTCGGCGTGCAGCCGGGCGATCCGCTGACGCTGATCTCGCCCACCGGCGGGGCGACCGCCTTCGGCGCGACGCCGCAGCGCAAGACCTACACCGTGGCCGCCACCTTCAGCGTCGGCATGAGCGAGTACGACGCCTCGTTCATCTACATGCCCCTGGAGCAGGCCCAGCTCTTCTTCGGCCGCGACACCGCCATCGACTTCGTCGAGATCCGCGTGGCCGACGCCGACCGGGCGATCGCCATGAAGCCGCAGGTCGCCCGCGCCGCCGGTCCGGCGGCGGTGATCACCGACTGGACCGAACGCAACGCCGCCTTCTGGGGCGCGCTGAAGGTGGAGCGCAACGTCATGCGCCTGATCCTGATGCTGCTGGTGGCGATCGCGGCCATGAACATCATCTCCGGCCTGATCATGCTGGTGAAGAACAAGGGCCGCGACATCGCCATCCTGCGCACCATGGGCGCGGGGCGCGGGGCGATCCTGCGCATCTTCTTCATGGCCGGCGCCTCGATCGGCGCGCTCGGCACGCTCGCCGGCTTCGGCCTGGGCACGCTCTTCTGCATCTTCATCGAGCCGATCCAGAAGGCCGTGGAGTGGGTCACCGGCGCCCAGGTGTTCAATTCCGACGTCTATTTCCTCTCGCACGTGCCGGCCAAGGTGGACTGGACCGAGGTGGCGGTGATCGTCGGCTTCTCCCTGGCCATGTCGTTCCTGGCCACCCTACCGCCGGCCTGGCGGGCCTCGCGCCTCGATCCGGTGGAGGCGCTCCGCTATGAGTGAGCACGTCCTGTCCATCCGCGGCCTGGAGCGCACCTATACGACCGGGGCGGGGCCGCTGACCGTGCTGCGCGGCGTCGATCTGGACGTGGCGCCGGGCGAGATCGTCGGCCTCGTCGGGCCGTCGGGCTCGGGCAAGTCCTCGCTGCTCCACGCCGCCGGGCTCCTGGAACATCCCAACGCCGGCCGCATCATCATCCAGGGGCGCGACTGCTCGGACCTGGGCGATCGGGCGCGCACGCGCGTGCGGCTCGCCACCATCGGCTTCGTCTACCAGTTCCACCACCTGCTGCCGGAGTTCTCGGCGCTCGACAACGTGGCCCTGCCGCAGATGATCGCCGGCGCCTCGCGCAAGGCCGCGCGCCGGCGGGCCGCCGACCTGCTGGGCGAACTGGGCCTGGCCCAGCGCGTGACGCACCAGCCGGCCCAGCTTTCCGGCGGCGAGCAGCAGCGGGTGGCCATCGCCCGGGCCCTCGCCAACGGCCCGCGCCTGCTCCTGGCCGACGAGCCCACCGGCAACCTCGACCCGCACACCTCAGCGGGCGTGTTCGAAAGCCTCTATGCGCTCGCGCGGGAGGAGGGGGTCGCCGCCGTCGTGGCCACCCACAACTTCGAGCTCGCCCGGCACATGGACCGCGTCTACGCCCTGACCGACGGCCGCCTGGAGCCGCATCGGTTCTAGGTGCCCGCGCGGCGCCTAGAATGTCGTGCGCCCGTCCGGGTGGATGGTGCAGCCGGGGTTGTGCGCCACTTCCCAGACGTGGCCGTCCGGGTCGGCGAAATAGCCCGAATATCCGCCCCAGAACACCGGCTCCGGCGGCTTGAGCGCCGTCGCGCCGGCCGCCAGGGCCTCGGCGAACAGCCGGTCGACGTCGGCCGGGGAGGGCTCGTTGATGGCGATGGTCACGCCGCTGAAGCCGCCGTCGACCGGGCGGCGCGCGTCCTCGGCCAGCGCCTGGCGGCCGAACAGCGCCAGGGCCAGCCCCGGCAGCTGGTAGAAGCACACGTCGTCCTGGGCCTGCAGCGGGCTCCAGCCCAGGCCGTCCTCGTAGAACCGCCGCGCGCGGGGCAGGTCGTCCACGCCAAGGGTGATCAGGCTGAGCCGTTGGTCCACGTCGCGTCTCCGGGCTTGACGATGAGAACAAAACCAGAATAAGAACATACAAGGAACATTTTCAAGGGGGTTCGGCCATGGTTCGTCTGGCGCGGGAATCGCTGGCATTTGCGTCTGTGACGGGGTTCGTTTGGATGGTCTGCACGATGGCCCACATGGTGGGCTGAGCGTGTCAGCAGCGAGGAGGCGGCGATGAGCGCGGGCGGCGAGGGATTTGTCCATCTGCGCGTGCGCTCGGCCTATTCGCTGCTGGAAGGCGCGATCAAGGCCGACGCCATCGGCAAGCTCGCCGCCAAGGGCGAGATGCCCGCCGTCGCGCTCACCGACCGGGCCAATCTGTTCGGCGCGCTGGAGTTCTCCGTCGTCACCAAGGATGTGGGGGTCCAGCCGATCGTCGGCTGCGCCCTGCCGGTCAGCGGCATCGGCGAAGGCCCGCCCGAGCGCTGGGCGCGCACGCCGACCATCGTGCTGCTGGCCCAGAGCGAAGAGGGCTATCTGAACCTGTCGGCCCTGTCCTCGGCCGCCTTCCTGGACGTGGAGGCGCACGAGGAGCCGCATGTGCCGTGGGAGAAGGTGGCCGCCCATTCGGCCGGCCTGATCCTCTTGTCCGGCGGGACCGACGGGCCGGTCGATCCCTTGATGGCGGCCGGCAAGGTCGAGGAGGGCCGCGCAGCCCTGGCCGAGATGGCCGCGGTGTTCGGCGACCGCTTCTATGTGGAGCTGCAGCGCCACGGCCTGCCGGTGCAGGCGGCCGCCGAGCCGGAGCTGGTGGCCTGGGCCTACGAGTTCGACGCGCCGCTGGTCGCCACCAACGACGCCTATTTCGCCACGCCGGACATGCACGCCGCGCACGAGGCGCTGCTCTGCATCGCCGACGGCGCCTTCATCGGCCAGGACGAGCGCCGGCGCGTAACGCCCGAGCACTGGTTCAAGCCAGCCCACGACATGCGGGCGCTGTTCGCCGACCTGCCCGAGGCCTGCGACAACACCCTCGACATCGCCCGGCGCTGCGCCTTCATGGTCAAGAAGCGCAACCCGATCCTGCCGCGCTTTCCCACCGAGGGCGGGCGCAGCGAGGACGAGGAGCTGGCCCACCAGGCGCGCGAGGGCCTGAAGGCCCGGCTGGCCTCGGTCCGCCAGACCGCCGCCTCGCTGGACGACTATGAGGCCCGGCTGGAGCGCGAGATCGGCGTGATCTGCCACATGGGTTTTTCCGGCTACTTCCTGATCGTGTCGGACTTCATCAAGTGGGCCAAGGCGCGCGGGATTCCGGTGGGGCCGGGACGGGGCTCGGGGGCCGGCTCGCTGGTGGCCTGGTCGCTGACGATCACCGACCTGGACCCGTTGCGCTACGGCCTGCTGTTCGAGCGCTTCCTGAATCCGGAGCGGGTGTCCATGCCCGACTTCGACATCGACTTCTGCCAGGAGCGGCGGGAGGAGGTGATCAGCTACGTGCAGCAGCACTACGGTCGCGACCGGGTGGCCCAGATCATCACCTTCGGCACCCTGCAGGCGCGCGCGGTGCTGCGCGACGTGGGCCGGGTGCTGCAGCTTCCGCTCGGGCTGGTGGACCGCCTGGCCAAGATGGTGCCGGCCAACCCGGCCAATCCGGTGACGCTCGCCAAGGCCATCGAGATCGAGCCGCGCCTGCGTCAGGCCAAGGACGACGACGAGGCCGTCGCCCAGCTCCTGGACATCGCCCTGCAGCTCGAGGGGCTCTACCGCAACGCCTCGACCCACGCCGCCGGCGTGGTGATTGGCGACCGCCCGCTCACCGAGCTCACCCCGCTCTATCGCGATCCGCGCTCGGAGCTGCCGGCCACCCAGTTCAACATGAAGTGGGTGGAGAGCGCCGGCCTGGTGAAGTTCGACTTCCTGGGCCTGAAGACGCTGACGGTGATCGACCGGGCGCTGAAGTACCTGGAGCAGCGCGGCGCGCGGGTGGTGATGTCCGACCTGCCGCTGGACGACGAGAAGACCTACGAGCTGATGAGCCAGGCCCAGACGGTCGGGGTGTTCCAGCTTGAAGGGCAGGGGATGCGCGACACCCTGCGCCAGCTGCGGCCGAACTCCATCGAGGACGTCACCGCCGTGGGCGCGCTCTATCGCCCGGGCCCGATGGACAACATCCCGGCCTTCATCGACTGCAAGTTCGGCCGCAAGCCCATCGACACCCTGCACCCGTCGCTGGCGCCGGTGCTGAAGGAGACCTACGGCATCATCGTCTACCAGGAGCAGGTGATGCAGATCGCCCAGATCCTGGCGGGCTACTCCCTGGGCGAAGCCGACCTTCTGCGGCGCGCCATGGGCAAGAAGAAGAAGGAGGAGATGGAGCAGCAGCGCGCCCGCTTCGTCTCCGGCGCCGCCGAGAAGGGGGTCAGCGCCGACCAGTCCGGCGCGATCTTCGACCTCGTCGACAAGTTCGCCGGCTACGGCTTCAACAAGAGCCACGCGGCCGCCTACGCCGTCGTCAGCTACCAGACCGCCTGGCTCAAGGCGAACGCGCCGGTGGAGTTCTTCGCCGCCTCGATGAGCCTGGACATCTCCAACACCGACAAGCTGGCGGTGTTCTACCAGGACGCCAAGCGCTTCGGCGTGAAGATCCAGCCGCCCTGCGTGAACCGCTCCGGCGCCGACTTCGAAGTGGCGGGCGGCGAGGTGCTCTACGCCCTGGGCGGGGTGCGCAACGTGGGCCTGCAGGCCATGGAGCACCTGGTCGAGGTGCGCCGCGCGGGCGGGCCGTTCCGCGACCTCTTCGACTTCGTCGAGCGGGTCGACCCCAAGCTGGTGAACAAGCGCGCCCTGGAGACCCTGGCCCGGGCTGGCGCCTTCGACAACATCCACCCCAATCGCGCCCAGATCGTCGCGGCCGCCGACGCCCTCACCGCCTACAGCCAGAGCGTGGCGGCCGAGCGGGCCTCGGCCCAGGCGAGCCTGTTCGGCGGCGATCAGGCCGAGGCGGGCCGCCCGCGCCTGCCCAAGATCGAGCCCTGGAACCCGGTGCAGCGGCTCGACGAGGAACTGGCCGCGGTGGGCTTCTATCTCTCCGGCCATCCCCTGGACGACATGGTCGAGGCGCTGCGCCGCAAGCGCACTGACCTCTACACCGACGCGGTGACCAAGGCTGAGGCCGGGGCGGAGGCCTTCCGCATGGCCGGCGTCGTGCGTCGCAAGCAGGAGCGGGCCTCCCAGTCCAGCGGGGAGAAGTTCGCCTTCGTCACCTTCTCCGACCCGACCGGCGAGTACGAGGTGCTGTTCCCGCCGGAGTCCCTGCGCAAATGCCGCGACCTGCTGGAGCCGGGCAAGGCGGTGGCCATCCGCGTGCGCGCCAAGGCCCGCGACGGGGAGGTGCGCTTCTTCGGCGATGACGCCGAGCCGGTGGACCGCGCGATCGAGAACGCCGTCGCCGGGCTTCGGGTGCACATGACGCCGCGTAGCGCCGAGATCGACGTGCTGAAGAGGCGCCTGGAGGAGATGAGCAGCCAGCGGGGCGGCGAGATCGTGCTGGTGGCCGGCGTCGGCGGCGGGCGCGAGGTCGAACTGAAGCTGCCCGGCCGCTACAGCCTGAACGCCAATGTGCGGGGGGCCTTGAAGGTCACGCCGGGCGTGTCGTTCATCGAAGATCTCTAGGCGCGGACCGGTCAGTAGGTGCTGGAATAGCCCTTCGGCCTGGGCGCGCCTGGCGAGTTGCTGGACCGGCCGGGTTCATCATAGGTCGAGCGGGCTTTGAACGGCTTGAAGCCGGCGGCGGGCTGAGGCTCGGGGATCTTGGCGATCGGAGCGGCCGGGGCGTAGTACGGTCGGCGGGTCGGCAGGTTGGACGAGTCGGCCGGTTGAGCGCGCGGCGCAAGCGGCGCGCCGAGGCCGGGCGAGGAACGTCCTGACGTTCCAAGGCCCGGCGAAGGCTGGCCGGCGGTGCCCAGGCCCGGTCCGGCGGCGGTCGCGGCCGAAGCGGCCGTCAGGGCCATGGCGCCCGCCGCGAGGATGAGTGAAATGCGCATGCGCCCTCCGATCGCGCATGGGTATAGTTCGTGCGCCAATACCCGTACAGAGGGTTCGCGCCTGGCGGGTGCGGCTTGCATTGACGGCGGTTTTCGCCTAAATGCGCGCCCATTCCACACGCAGGCGTTTGGGTATCACGGGGAGACATCCCGCGGTTTCCATTCCGGTCCTCATTCGAGGGTTGCCTGCGGAGGCCAACCGGAAAAAGGACAAAGCCCGATGGCGCTTCCTGAATTCTCCATGCGTCAGCTCCTGGAAGCTGGCGCCCACTTCGGCCACCAGACGCACCGCTGGAACCCGAAGATGGACCGCTACATCTTCGGCAGCCGCTCGAACATCCACATCATCGACCTGTCGCAGTCGATCCCGCTGCTGCACCAGGCCCTGGTGAAGGTGCGCGAAGTCGCCGCCTCGGGCGGCCGCGTGCTGTTCGTCGGCACCAAGCGCCAGGCGTCCGAGCCGGTGGCGACCGCCGCCAAGCGCTGCGCCCAGTACTACGTCAATCACCGCTGGCTGGGCGGCACGCTCACCAACTGGCGCACCGTGTCCCAGTCGATCGCGCGCCTGCGCGAACTGGAAGGCGTGCTCGACGGCGAGGCCCTGGGCCGCTCCAAGAAGGAGCTGCTGCAGCTCACCCGCGAACGCGACAAGCTGGAGCTGTCGCTGGGCGGCATCAAGGACATGGGCGGCATCCCCGACCTGATGTTCGTGATCGACACGAACAAGGAAGCGATCGCCATCCAGGAAGCGCGCAAGCTGAACATCCCGGTGATCGCGATCCTGGACACCAACTGCGATCCGGACGGCATCACCTACCCGATCCCGGGCAACGACGACGCCGCGCGCGCCATCCAACTCTACTGCGACCTGATGGCCGATTCGGTGCTCGACGGCCTGGCCGCCGGCCAGGTCGAGGCCGGCGTCGATCTCGGCGCCTCCGAGGCTCCCGTCGAGCCGACCCTGGCGCGCGAACTGACGCCGGAGGCCCCCGCGGCCGAAGAGGCGGCGCAAGCTCCCTCCGAAGAAGCCGCCGGCTGACGCCCAATTTCACGGGCGTCGTGAAATCGTTATGGCGAGGCCCCATCTAGGGCCTCGCCGAACACCATTAGACTGAAGGAGCTGACCATGGCGGAGATCACCGCTGCGCTGGTCAAAGACCTGCGCGAGAAGTCCGGCGCAGGCATGATGGACTGCAAGAAGGCCCTGCAGGAGACGAGCGGCGACATGGAAGCCGCCATCGACTGGCTGCGCACCAAGGGGCTGTCGAAGGCCGCCAAGAAGGCCGACCGCGCCGCCGCCGAGGGCCTCGTGGCCGGCAAGGTCAGCGCCGACGGCAAGACCGGCGTGCTGGTCGAGCTGAACGCCGAGACCGACTTCGTCTCCAAGAACGAGATGTTCCAGACCGCCGCGCGCGACTTCGCCGACGTGGCCCTGGGCGTCGACGGCGACGTGGACGCGATCCTGGCCGCCAAGACCGCCAAGGGCGAGGTTGTCTCCGACACGATCACCAACCTGATCGCCACCATCGGCGAGAACATGCGTCTGCGCCGCTCGGCCCGCCTAAGCGTCGGCTCCGGCGCGGTCGCGCTCTACCTGCACAACAGGCAGGGCGACGACGTGGCCAAGCTGGCCGTGCTGGTGGCGCTCGAGTCCGCCGGCGACGCCGAGGCGCTGAAGGACGTGGGCCGCAAGATCGCCATGCACGTGGCCGGCACGCCGACCCCGCCGCTCGCGCTGACCACCGCCGAGCTTGACCCGGCGGTCGTGGCCAAGGAGCGCGAGATCCAGACCCAGACGGCGATGGAATCGGGCAAGCCCCGCGAGATCGCCGAGAAGATGGTCGAGGGCCGCATCCGCAAGTGGCAGGAAGAAGTGGTCCTGCTGCAGCAGCCGTTCGTGATGAACCCCGACCAGACCATCGCCCAGCTCGTCGAGGAAACGGCCAAGGCCGTCGGCGCGCCGGTGGCGGTGAAGGGCTTCGTCCGCTTCGCCCTGGGCGAGGGCGTCGAGAAGGCCCCGGAAGGCGACTTCGCCGCCGAAGTGGCCCAGATGACCGGCCAGGCCTGAGCCCGGCCGATCTAGCCGAATAGGGGCGCGGCGCGTTCGACGCGCGCCGCGCCCTTGCGCTATCTTGCCCTCCAGAATCGGAAAGCCGCCGCGATGCCCGAACCCGCCCTGAACCTCCGCTACCGCAAGATCCTCTTGAAGGTGTCGGGCGAGGTCCTGATGGGAGAGTCCAAGTTCGGCATCGATCCCAAGACCCTGGAGGCGGTGGCCGAGGACATCGCCGAGGTGGTCCGCCACGGGGTGGAGCTCTGCCTGGTGATCGGCGGCGGCAACATCTTCCGCGGCGTGTCGCTGGCCGGCAAGGGCATCGAGCGGGCCAGCGCCGACTACATGGGCATGCTCGCCACGGTGATGAACGCCCTGGCGCTGCAGGGGGCGCTCGAGAAGATCGGCGTCTTCACCCGCGTGCAGTCGGCGATCCCGATGGACGCGGTCTGCGAGCCCTACATCCGCCGCCGGGCCATCCGCCACCTGGAGAAGGGCCGCGTGGTGATCTTCGCCGCCGGCCTCGGCGCGCCGTTCTTCACCACCGACACGCCCGCCGCGCTTCGGGCGGCGGAAATGGGCTGCGACGCCCTGTTCAAGGGCACCAGCGTCGACGGCGTCTATACGGCCGACCCGAAGAAGGATCCGTCCGCCGAGCGCTACGAGAGCCTGAGCTATCAGGAGGTCCTGGCCAAGGACCTGCGCGTGATGGACGCCTCGGCCATCAGCCTGATGCGCGACAACCAGATCCCGATCGTGGTCTTCTCGATCCGCGAACGGGGCAACTTCCTCAAGGTTTTGAAAGGCGAGGGGGTCTACACCACCATCGCCTGAGCCAACGACCTGCAAGATTGGAGAAGCGCCCATGGCCACCGCAGAAAAGCCGGTGCTTTCGAAATACAAGGCCCGCATGGACAAGGCCGTCGCCGCCCTGAAGGAGGAGTTCGGCAGCCTGCGCACGGGCCGCGCCTCCGCCAGCCTGCTGGACCAGGTGCACGTCGAGGCCTACGGGTCGACCGTTCCGCTCAACCAGGTGGCCGCCGTCAGCGTGCCCGAACCGCGCTCGATCTCCGTGAACGTCTGGGACCGCGGCGTCGTGGTCTCGGTCGAGAAGGCGATCCGCGCCTCCGGGCTCGGCCTCAACCCGGTCGTCGAAGGTCAGAACCTGCGCATCCCGATCCCGCCGCTCACCGAGGAGCGCCGCCGCGACCTGGCCAAGCTGGCCGGCAAGTACGCCGAGCAACAGCGCGTGGCCGTGCGCAACGTGCGCCGTGACGCCATGGACGACCTGAAGAAGGCCGAAAAGGACGGCGTCATCACCCAGGACGAGCACAAGCGCATGGAGGGCGAGGTCCAGAAGATCACCGACGAGGCGATCAAGCGTGTGGACGAAGCCTTGAAAACCAAAGAACAAGAGATCATGCAGGTCTGACCGTCGGCAGACGTTGAGAAAGGACGCCCGGGACTCCCCATGGCCGTCGCCCGAACACAGCCGTTGACCGGTGCGCCCGCCGCCCGCGAAGCCCCGGCGCCGCTGCATGTGGCGATCGTCATGGACGGCAACGGCCGCTGGGCCAAGCGCCGCGGCCTGCCGCGCACCCTGGGCCACCGGGCCGGGGTGGAGGCCCTGAAGCGCACCGTGGCCGCCGCGCCCGATCTCAACATCCGCTGGCTGACGGTGTTCGGCTTCTCCACCGAGAACTGGAGCCGGCCGGCCGCCGAGGTGGCCGAGCTGATGGCCCTGCCCAAGCGCTACTTCGAGTCCGAACTGGGCCGGCTGGAGCGCGACGGCGTGCGCGTGCGCATCATCGGCCGCCGCGAGGGCCTGTCGCAGGATCTCGTCGACATCTGCGACGAGGCCGAGGCGCGCACGGCCGCCAACGACCGCTTCTTCCTGCAGATCGCCTTCAACTACGGCGGACAGGCCGACATCTCCGAGGCCGCGCGCAAGCTGGCCGGGGACGTGGCCGCCGGCAAGGTGGCGGCCGACGACATCGACGAGGCGCTCTTCGCCAGCTACCTCAGCACCCGCGACACGCCCGCGCCCGACGTGATCGTGCGCCCCTCCGGCGAGCAGCGGCTCTCCAACTTCATGCTCTGGGAAGCCGCCTATGCGGAGTTCGTGTTCCAGGACGTGCTGTGGCCCGACTACGGCCCTGAGCACCTGAAAGCCGCGATCGACGAGTTCCACACCCGCGAGCGGCGATACGGCGGAGCCGTCGCCGATGACGTTCTTGCCACAGGCTAAGCGTTTCGACTGGTCCAACCTCTGGATCCGCGTCGCCTCCGCCGCCGTGCTGGTGCCCGCAGTGCTGTGGGCCGTGTGGACAGAGGCGAGCTGGCCCTTCCTGCTGATGGTCTCGATCGCCGCGGCGCTGCTGGCCATCGAGTGGGGCGGCATGAGCGCACCGCGCGCGCCGGCCCGCGTGTCGGCCGCGATCACCGTGGCGGTCCTGTGCGGCGTGTTCCTGGCCCATGACGGCCAGTTCCCGCTGGGCTGGGCGGCGGTCGGGGTGGGCGCGCTCCTGGCCGCCCTGATCGCGCGGGGCATCTCCGAGCATCCGGCCGACGCGGCCTTCGGCGTGGTCTATGTGGGCGCGC
Organism: Phenylobacterium sp.; assembly: GCF_041916435.1. Classification (GTDB taxonomy): domain Bacteria; phylum Pseudomonadota; class Alphaproteobacteria; order Caulobacterales; family Caulobacteraceae; genus Phenylobacterium. Next base: position 715,724 of record NZ_JAYRZM010000001.1, read on the forward strand.
CGTGCCTGTGCCTGATCTGGGTGCGCTCCACCCCGCAAGGCCAGTGGTGGACCCTGATGCTGTTCGCGGTGACCTGGGCCGCCGACATCGCCGCCTTCGGCGTCGGCAACGCCCTGAAGGGCCCCAAGCTCTGGCCGCGCTTTTCGCCCAACAAGACCTGGTCCGGCTTCGTCGGCGGGCTGATCGGCGCCTTCGCCGTCGGGGCGCTGATGACCTTCGCCCCCCCGTTCCGGCTGAACCCGGTGGCCGCCGGCGTGATCGGCCTGCTCGGCGGCCTGGCGACCATGGCCGGCGATCTTTGGGAATCCATGCTCAAGCGCCGCTTCGGCGTGAAGGACTCCGGCGACCTGATCCCCGGGCACGGCGGTCTTCTGGACCGGGTCGACGGGCTGATGTTCGCCGTCGTCGTCGTGGCCGCCGCGCGCCTCGTCAACCACCTGGGATGGGACCATTGAGCCTGCCGCGCAAAGTCACCGTCCTGGGCTCCACCGGCTCGGTCGGCGTCAGCACCCTGGACCTGCTGGAGCGGGCGGGGGGAGAGGTCGAGATCGTCGCCCTGGTGGCCGGCCGCAACGTCGAGAAGCTAGCCGAACAGGCGCTGAAGTGGCGCCCCGCCGTGGCGGTCATCGAGGACGAGGCGGCGCTGCCGGCCCTGCGCGAGCGGCTCGCCGGCTCCGGCGTCCGTTCGGCGGGCGGGCCGGCGGCGGTGATCGAGGCGGCCGCCATGGAGGCCCAGTGGGTGATGTCGGCGATCGTCGGCGTCGCGGGCCTTGCGCCCACCCTGGCCGCGACCGCCACCGGCGCGATCATCGCCCTGGCCAACAAGGAAAGCCTCGTCTGCGCCGGGCCCGAGCTGCTGCGGATCGCCAAGCTTGCCGGCGGGATGGTGATCCCGGTCGATTCCGAGCACTCGGCGATCTTCCAGGTGTTCGAGCGCGAGAACGTCCAGCGTATCGCGCGGCTGATCCTGACCGCCTCGGGCGGGCCGTTCCGCACCTGGAGCCGACAAGCGATGGCGTCGGCGACACGTGAACAGGCCATCGCCCATCCAAATTGGTCGATGGGCGCCAAGATTTCGGTCGATTCAGCAACCATGATGAACAAAGGCCTGGAGATGATCGAGGCCGCCTACCTGTTCGCCATGCCGCCGGAGCGCGTCGACGTCTTGATCCATCCGCAGTCCATAATTCACAGCATGGTCGAGTACGCCGACGGATCGACGCTGGCCCAAATGGGCGCGCCGGACATGCGCACCCCCATCGCCTGCGCCTTCGCCTGGCCGGACCGGCTGCCTTGGGACGCCCCGGCGCTGGACCTCACCAAGAGCGGCCCGCTCACCTTCGAGACGCCCGACCTGGACCGCTTTCCGGCCCTGGCGCTGGCCAAGCACGCCCTGCGCACGGGCGGGATGGCGCCGGCGGCGATGAACGCGGCCAACGAAGTGGCCGTGAGCGCCTTCCTTGACCGCCGGATCGGCTTTCTCGATATTGCCGCCACCGTAGCCGAGACCCTGGAACGTCTCGATGCGGATGGCGCTCTCGACGGAGGCGGCGACGCCTTGGAGCGGGCCCGGGATGCCGATGCGGCGGCGCGACGCGTGGCCGGCGGCCTCGTGGCGGCTCCGCTCCGGTCGCAGACAGCCTAGAGGAGCACTCGCCGCATGCTCGGCTTCGCACAGGGCGCGCTGACCTACATCATCCCGTTCCTGCTGGTTCTCACGCTGGTGGTGACCGTCCACGAGCTGGGCCACTTCCTGGCCGCGCGCGCGTTCGGCGTGGCGGTGGACCGCTTCTCCATCGGCTTCGGCCGCTCGATCGCCAAGTGGACCGACAGGGCCGGCGTGCAATGGCGCATCGGCTGGGCGCCGCTGGGCGGCTACGTGCGCTTCGCCGGCGACGCCAATGCGGCCAGCGTGCCGGATGGCGACGACCTGGAGGCGCTGCGCCGCGAGATCGTCGCCCGCGAGGGCGTGGGCGCGGAGAAGCGCTACTATCATTTCAAGCCGATCTGGCAGCGCGCCGTGATCGCCGCGGCCGGCCCCCTGGCCAACTTCGTCCTGGCGATCGTGCTCTTCGCCCTGCTGCTGACCGCCTTCGGCAAGGTCATCTATCCCGCGCGCGTCGACGGCGTCGTCCCCGGCAGCCCGGCCGAGCGCGCCGGCTTCCATGTGGGCGATGTGGTGGTGCGCGCCGACGGGCGGCGCATCGACAGCTTCCTGGACCTGCGCCAGGTCGTGTTCCTGCGCGCCGGCGCGCCGACGGCCTTCGTCGTCGAGCGCGATGGCCGCAAGCTGACCCTCACCGCGACGCCGCAGCGCCAGACGGTGAGCGACGAGATGGGCGGCCAGGCGCGGGTAGGGGTGCTCGGCATCGAAAGCCGCGAGAGCCTGCGCGACCGGCAGGTGCGCCGCTACAATCCCGTCCAGGCCGTCGGCGGTGGCGTCGAGATGACCTGGAACATCCTCGACACCACGGTCTACTACCTGGGCCGGCTGGTGAGCGGCCAGGAGACGGCCGACCAGCTCGGCGGCCCGCTGCGCATCGCCCAGGCCTCGGGCCAGGCGGCGAAGGAAGGCGCGGCCGGCGCGGGCGACGTGGGCTCCATGCTGCTGGGCGCCGGAGTGGCGCTGTTGAACCTGGCGGCTGTGCTTTCAGTGGGAATCGGCTTCATGAACCTGCTTCCGGTGCCCGTGCTCGATGGCGGCCACCTCCTGTTCTACGCCTACGAGGCTGTCGCGCGCCGCCCCTTGGACGCCAGGGTCCAGGCCGCCGGCTATCGCGTAGGTCTTGCGCTGTTGGTGGGATTGATGTTGTTCGCCACCTGGAACGATCTGCAACAACTGCGCGTGTTCAAATTCCTCGGCGACCTTCTCTCCTGAAGCCCGCCCTTTTCCCTTTGACGGCTGACCCGATGCATAGACCTAGCGCCCGCCGCGCCGCGCTCGCCACTGGCCTCGCCCTGTTGTTCGGGTCGACCGCGCTTGCAACGCCGCAACTGGCCCTGGCGCAGGACGCCGGGGCCGCGCCCCCCGAAGCCGCGCCCGAGTCCGCGCCAGAAGCTGCCGCCCCGCCTCAGGCGCAGGGCCAGCAGAGCGGCGTGGTCCAGCGGATCCTGGTGCAGGGCAACGAGCGGATCGAGCAGAGCACGATCGTCTCCTACCTGCCGATCCAGCCCGGCGACACGGTCGACGCGGCCCGCCTCGACCTGGCGCTGAAGACGCTCTACCGCACCGACCTGTTCTCGGATGTGAAGATCAACCTGAACAACGGGGATCTGACCATCACCGTCGTGGAGAACCCGATCATCAATCGGGTGATCTTCGAGGGCAACAAGGGGATGAAGGAAGACAAGCTGCGCGACGAGGTGACCGTGCGCCCGCGCGGCATCTTCACCCGCGCCAAGGTGCAGCAGGACGTCCAGCGCATCATCGAGCTCTACCGCCGCTCGGGCCGGATCTCGGCGACGGTGACGCCGCAGATCGTCGAGCTGCCGCAAAAGCGCCTGGACCTGATCTTCAAGATCGACGAAGGCCCCAAGAGCGGCGTGCTGCGGGTCAACTTCCTCGGCAACAAGGAGTTCTCCGACAACGACCTGCGCGACGTGGTCGTGACCGAGCAGAGCACCTGGTACAAGTTCTTCTCGAACAACGCCAACTACGACCCCGACCGGATCGAGTACGACAAGGAGCAGCTGCGGAAGTACTACCGCAATCGCGGCTTCTACGACTTCCGCGTCATCTCGGGCGTCGCCGAGCTGTCTCCCGACAAGAACGGCTTCGTGGTCACCTACACCCTGGACGAGGGTCCGGAGTACAAGTTCGGCAAGGTCACCGTCGAGACCGAGCTGAAGAAGCTGAACAAGGACATCCTGCAGCAGCTCCTGCCGATCCATTCCGGCGAGACCTACCAGGACGAGAAGATCGAGCAGGCGACCGACGCCCTGACCTTCGCCGCTGGCGCGGCCGGCTTCGCCTTCGTCGACGTGCGGCCCCGCTACACGGCCAACAAGGAGACCAAGACGGTCGACGTGACCTTCGACGTGAAGGAAGGCCCGCGCGTCTACGTCGACCGCATCGACATCGTCGGCAACACCCGCACCCTCGACTACGTGATCCGCCGCGAGATGAACGTGGTGGAGGGCGACGCCTACAACCGCGCCCTGGTCGACCGCTCGCGCAATCAGATCCGTGCGCTGGGCTTCTTCAAGGACGTCACCATCGACGAGACGCCCGGAACCGCGCCCGACCGCACGGGGCTGCAGGTGAAGGTCGAGGAGCAGCCCACCGGCGAGCTGTCGTTCAGCGCCGGCTACAGCTCCGTCGACCAGGTGGTGCTCGACCTGGGCGTCACCGAGCGCAACTTCCGCGGCCGCGGCCAGAACGTCCGCGCCCGGGTCTCGGTCGGCTCCCTGCGCAAGCAGGTGGACTTCTCGTTCACCGAACCGCGCTTCCAGGGCCGCGACCTGCAGGCCGGCTACGACCTCTACTACTACGTCTACGACCTGACCGACTATTCGGCCTACAAGACCAGCACCGTCGGCACCGGCCTGCGGTTGGGCTTCCCGCTGACGCTGAACTCGCGGCTGGGCCTGCGCTACACCCTGCGCTCGGACGACGTGGAGATCGACGCCAGCTACTGCGATCCCTCGGCCCTGCTGGTCTCGCTGGCCCTGTGCTCGCAGCGCGGCTCCTACCTGACCTCGCTGGTCGGCTACAGCTGGAGCCTCGATCGCCGCAACGACCCGGTCAATCCGACCCGCGGCTTCTACACCAACTTCAGCCAGGACCTCGCCGGTCTCGGCGGGGACGTGAACTACCTGCGCACCGAGGCCCAGGCCGGCTGGTATCACGGCTTCAACAAGGACTTCATCCTCAGCCTGACCGGCTCGGCCGGCTACATCGAGGGCTGGAACGGCGACGTGATCCGCGTGAACGACCGCTTCTACAAGGGCGGCAACAGCTTCCGCGGCTTCCAGACCGCCGGCATCGGGCCGCGCGACACCACCTACAGCCGCTCCGACGCCCTGGGCGGCAAGGCCTATGCGATCGGCACCGTCGAGCTCACCGTGCCGACGTTCCTGCCTGAGCAGTACGGCATCAAGGCCGCGCTGTTCAGCGACTTCGGCTCGCTGGGCGTGCTCGACGACAAGGACAAGCGCGCCGCCGACGGAACGATCGACCCGAACATCAAGGACGACTTCTCGCTGCGCGCCTCGGCCGGCATCAGCATCTTCTGGAAGTCGCCGATGGGTCCGATCCGTTTCGACATCAGCCAAGTTTTGGCCAAAGAAGACTACGACAAGACCGAAACCTTCAAGTTCTCCACCTCAACCAGGTTCTAGACTCTCATGATCAACAAACCGCTCGTCGCGGCGACTCTGGTCGCGGCCCTATCGCTGTCCGCCGGTTCGGCGGCGCTGGCCCAGGCCGCCGCGCCGGCCGCCCCGGCGGTGACCCACGGCCCGGCGATCCCCGGCGTCTGCATCTTCTCCATGGAAGGCGCCATCGCCTCCTCCACGGTGGGCAAGTACGTCAACACCCGGATGGAGCAGATCATCACCCAGGTGAACTCCGAGCTGAACGCCGAGAAGACCGCAATCGACAACGAGGCCAAGGCGCTCGACGGCCAGCGCGCCACGATCGACCAGAACGCCTACGAGCAACGCGCCGCGGCCCTGCAGGTCCGCGCCAACGCCCTGCAGCGCAAGGCTCAGCTTCGTGACCGCGAAGTCCAGGCCACCCAGCAGAAGGCCGTCGGCCGCGTGGTGCAGGAACTGGAGCCGTTCATCCGGCAAGTCTACGAGCAGAAGAAGTGCAGCATGCTCGTGTCGCGCGACGCCCTGGTGATCGCCAATCCGGCCATGGACATCACGCCGCAAGTGATCACCGGCCTCAACGGCAAGATCACCCAGTTCGCTTTCGACCGCGAGCATCTGGACCAGCCGGCCGCCCCCGCCCAGACTAAGTAATCGGCGACTCGCTGCTTCAGCGAGGCGGGTCGCGTTCAGGGAACTGCATGCCCGATCCGCGCTTCTTCGAAAACCTGGGCCCCGTGTCCCTGGCCGAGCTGGCCGAGGTCACGGGCGCCCGGCTCGCCCGGCCCGAGCTGGGCGAGGCCCTGGTGCAGTCCGTGGCGATCCTGGCCAAGGCGACCGCCGACAGCGTGACCTACCTGTCGGATCGCAAGCTGGCCGGGCTCTTGTCCGAAACGCATGCGGGCGCCTGCTTCGTCACCGAACGCGACGCCGCCGCCGTGCCCGAGACCTGCGCGGCGCTGGTCACGCCGGCGCCCCAGGCGGCCTACGCCCTGGCGGCGGGCCGGCTGCATCGGCCGCGGCTCCTGGGGCCGGGGCCCGCCGTTTCGCCGGAGGCCGTGCTCGAGGAGGACGTCGTCCTCGCGCCGAACGTGGTGATCGGGCCGGGCGTGCGGATCGGCGCGCGCACGACGATCGGCGCCGGCGCTGTCATCGGGCCCGGCGTGGCGATCGGGCGCGACTGCATGATCTCGGCGGGCGCCGTGATCGGCTTCGCCCTGATCGGCGACCGGGTGAAGATCCTCGCCAACGCGGCGATCGGCGAGGCCGGCTTCGGCGCGACGCCGGGACCCAAGGGGCTGATCGACATTCCCCAGCTCGGCCGCGTGATCCTGCAGGACGGCGTGACGATCGGCGCGACCAGTTGCGTCGACCGCGGGGCCTGGGAGGACACGATCGTCGGCGAGAACACCAAGATCGACAATGTCGTGCATATCGCCCACAACGTGCGGGTGGGTCGCAATTGCGCCATGGCCGCCTACACGGGCATTTCCGGAAGCGTGACGATCGGCGACGGCGTCATGTTCGGCGGTCGCGCCGGCGTGGCCGATCATGTGAACATCTCCTCCGGCGCGCGCGTGGGCGCGGCGGCGGGCGTCATGCGGGACATCCCTCCGGGCGAGACCTGGAGCGGATACCCCGCCAAGCCGCTTAGGGAATGGATGCGCGAAACCGCCTGGCTGACGAAGATGGCCCGGCGCCGCAAGGAAGGATCGGAGGAATGAGCCGCAAGGCCCCCGTCAACGAAACGCCGGACGTGATCGACATTTCCGAGATCCTCGCGCGCATCCCGCACCGCTATCCCTTCCTGCTGGTCGACCGCGCCGAGGAGTATCGGCCCAGCCAGTCGATCGTCGGGATCAAGTGCGTGACCTTCAACGAGCCGTTCTTCCAGGGCCACTTCCCGGGCTTCCCCGTGATGCCGGGCGTGCTGATCGTCGAGGCCCTAGCCCAGACCGGCGCGGTGCTGATGTCGAAGTCCCTGGACGTGGACGTGGCCGGCAAGACCATCCTGTTCATGTCGGTGGACAACTGCCGCTTCCGCCATCCGGTGCGGCCGGGCGACGTGGTGCGCATGCCCGTCGAGGTGCTGCGCGCGCGCGGCGACGTGTTCAAGTTCCGGGGCCAGGCCCTGGTCGGCGACAAGCTGGCCGCCGAGGCCGAGTTCGCGGCGATGGTGGTGGAGACCCAGTGAGCGCGAACATCCATCCCACTGCGCTCGTCGCGCCGGGCGCGGTCCTGGCCGACGACGTGAGCGTGGGGCCCTATTGCGTGATCGGCGAGCACACGGTCATCGGCCCGGGCACGCGGCTCTTCTCCCACGTGGTGATCGAGGGGCGCTGCGAGATCGGCGCGGGCAATTCGATCTATCCCTTCGCCATGCTGGGCGGCCCGCCGCAGCACACCGCCTACAAGGGCGAGGACACCCGCCTGGTCATCGGCGACAACAACATCATCCGCGAACACGCCACCATGAACATCGGCACGGCGGCCGGCGGCGGCGTGACCTATGTGGGGTCCGACGGCTTCTACATGATCGAGTCCCACGTGGGGCACGACTGCAAGGTCGGCGACAACGTCATCCTCACCAAGCAGGCCACCCTGGGCGGGCACTGCCAGATCGGCGACTTCGTGATCGTTGGCGGGCTGGCGGCGGTGCACCAGTACACGCGCGTCGGCCGTCATGCGATGATCGGCGGCCTCGCGGCCGTGGTGAAGGACGTCATCCCCTACGGTTCGGTGTGGGGCAACCACGCCCACCTGGAGGGGCTGAACCTGGTGGGCCTCAAGCGCCGCGGCTTCTCGCGCGAGACCATCAACACCATGCGCGCGGCGTACCGCCTGCTGTTCGCCGACGAGGGCACCTTCCAGGAGCGGCTCGACGATACGGTCGAAACCTATTCGGACTGCGCCGAGGTGATGGAGATCATCGACTTCATCCGCGCCGAGGCGGGCCGTCCCCTCTGCCTGCCCGAGCGCGAGGTGTGAGGCCGCCATGCGAAAGCTCGGCCTGATCGCCGGCGGCGGTTCGCTTCCCGTCGAGATCGCTGAAGCCTGCGAGCAATCGGGGCGCCCGTTCTTCGTCGTGCGCCTGAAAGGCATCGCCGGGACCGAGCTCGACGCCTTTCCGGGCGCGGAGGTGGGCCTCGCCGAACTCGGCAAGTGCTTCAAGACCTTGAGGCGCGCCGGCTGCCAGGCGGTCTGCCTGGCCGGCAATGTGGCGCGGCCGGACTTCGGCGCGCTTAAGCCCGACCTGCGGGGCTTGGCGCTGCTGCCCCAGGTGATCGCCGCGGCGCGCAAGGGCGACGACGCGCTCTTGCGCATGCTGATCGGCGAATTCGAGAAGGAGGGCTTCTCGGTCGAGGGGGCGCACCAGGCCATGGGCGAGCTGGCCCTGCCGGCCGGGCCGCTCGGCCGCCATGCGCCGAGGTCCGACCAGATGGCCGACATCGACCGGGCCCTGACGGTGGCGCGCGAAATCGGGCGGCTGGACGTGGGGCAGGGCGCCGTGGTCTGCGACGGCCTCGTCCTGGCCGTGGAGGCCCAGGAGGGCACCGACGCCATGCTGCGCCGCGTGGGCGAGCTGCCGAGCCAGCTCCGCGGCACGGCGGAGCATCCGCGCGGCGTCCTGGCCAAGACGCCCAAGCCGATCCAGGAAAAGCGGGTGGACATGCCCACCATCGGGCTCAGCACCGTCCAGCGCGCCGCCAAGGCCGGCCTGGCGGGCATTGTCGGCGAGGCCGGCCACATGCTGGTGCTCGACCGCGAGGCCGTCGTCGAGCTGGCCGACGACCTGGGCCTTTTCATCTACGGCGTGGAGCCGCAGGTCCCGTGACCCGGCCCCTGTGCGTCATGCTGGTGGCGGCCGAGGCGTCGGGCGACGACCGCGGCGCGGGCCTGGCGCGGGCGCTGAAAGCCCGGCTCGGCGCCGACGCCGTGCGCTTCGTCGGCGTCGGCGGCGCGCGCATGGCCGAGGAGGGGGTGCAAAGCCCGTTCGACATCTCCGAGCTGTCGATCCTGGGGCTGCTGGAGGGCCTCCTGGCCTATCGCAAGGTGGTGCGCCGGGTGGCCGACACCGTGGCCCTCGCGGCCCGTGAAAAGCCCGACGTGGCGGTGCTGATCGATTCCTGGGGCTTCACCCTGCGCGTCGCCCAGGAGCTGCGCCGGCTCGATCCGGCCCTGCCGCTGATCAAATACGTCGGCCCCCAGGTCTGGGCCTCGCGCGCGGGGCGCGCCAAGACCCTGGCCAAGACGGTGGATCATCTGCTCTCGATCCACGTCTTCGACGCCCCCTATTTCGAGAAGGAGGGCCTGCCGGTCACCTTCGTGGGCAACGCGGCCCTGGCGGTGGACTTTTCCCGCGCCGATCCGCAGCGGCTGCGCGACGGCCTGGGGATCGCCGCCGGCGAGCCGATCCTGCTGGTGCTGCCGGGCAGCAGGCCCAGCGAAATCAAGAACGTGCTCCCGGCTTTTGAAGCGGCGCTGAGCATCCTCAAGGAGCGCCGGCCGGACCTGCAGATCGTCATCCCTGCCGCGCCGACGGTCGCCGAGACGGTCAAGGCCCGCGTCGCCGGCTGGCCCCATCGCGTCTTCGTCGTCGAGGGCGAGACGGCCAAGCGCGACGCCATGCGCGCGGCGACGGTCGCGCTGGCGTGCTCGGGCACCGTGACCACGGAGCTGGCGATCGCCGGCTGCCCGATGGTGATCGGCTACCGGCTGGGCCGGATGACCCATGCGATCATGCAGCTCCTGATCCGCACGCCCTACATCACGCTTTTCAACATCGCCGCCCAGGACTTCGTCGCGCCCGAATTCGTCCAGAACCACTGCAACGGCCCCGAACTGGCTGCGGCGCTGGCCGCGCGGCTGGACGATCCGGCGCTGCGCGCGCGCCAGGTCGCCGCCCAGAACGCGGCGCTGGACAAGATGGGGCGCGGCGGGCCCGATCCCTCGGACGCGGCGGCCGAGGCCGTGCTGAAGGTCCTGGAGGCCCGCGCCGGCGGCTAGATCGGGCGTTCCGGCGTCGAGGTCTGGAAGGCGGCGAGGTCGATCGCGTGATGCGGCGCCGAAACGCGCGGCGGCGTGAACACCGGCAGGATGAAGGTGTCGATGTCGGGTGAAGCCGCCGCCACGGCGATCTCATAGATCTCGGGCGCCGGCGAGACGACGCCGAGCTTACGCACGGTCGGCTCGAACCGGTCGTGCAGGTACGCCTCCAGCCGCTCGCGCGAGTCCCACAGGTCGACCGACTGCAGGCCGCCCGCCTCGTCGAAGGCGGCGAGGTGAAGCAACGCGCCCGCGGGCGGATCGGCGTCCCAGTTGATGGCTTTACGGACCGACGCATAGACGTCGCGCGTGACGTTGGGCGCGGCGTACTTGACCATGATCGTCATGGCCGCCTCCTGTCAGCTTGGCCGGGCTGCACGCCCGACAAGGCGAGCCTACGCCCGTTTCGCCCGGTCGTAACGCCGCGGCGCGCATGAAAAACCCCGCCTGGCGGAACCAGGCGGGGCTTGTTCGAGGCGAAGGCGCCGGAGCGGCTTAGCGCTTGTCGACCGCCACGTAGTCGCGATGCGTCGCGCCCGTGTAGATCTGGCGCGGACGGCCGATCTTCTGGTTCGGGTCCTCGATCATCTCCTTCCACTGGGAGATCCAGCCCACGGTGCGGGCCAGGGCGAACAGCACCGTGAACATCTCCGGCGGGAAGCCGAGGGCGCGCAGGGTGATGCCCGAGTAGAAGTCGACGTTCGGATAGAGCTTGCGTTCGATGAAGTAGGGATCGTTGAGCGCGATCTTCTCCAGCTCCATCGCCACCTTCAGCAGCGGGTCGTCCGAATGGCCGACCTCGGCCAGCACCTCGTGGCAGGTCTGCTGCATGACCTTCGCGCGCGGGTCGTAGTTCTTGTAGACCCGGTGGCCGAAGCCCATCAGGCGATAGCGGCGGTCCTTCACGCCCTGCACGTACTCGGGGATGCGGTCCACCGAGCCGATCTCGGCCAGCATGTTCAGCGCCTCTTCGTTGGCGCCGCCATGGCTGGGGCCCCACAGGCAGGCGATGCCGGCCGCGATGCAGGCGAACGGATTGGCGCCCGACGAGCCGGCCAGACGCACCGTCGAGGTCGAGGCGTTCTGCTCGTGGTCGGCGTGCAGGATGAAGATCCGGTCCATCGCCCGGGTCAGCACCGGGTTCGGCTTCCAGTCCTCGGCCGGCACCGAGAAGCACATGCGCAGGAAGTTCTCCGAGTAGGAGAGGTCGTTGCGCGGATGCACGAACGGCTGGCCGCGGAAGTACTTGAAGGCCCGCGCGGCGATCGTCGGCATCTTGGCGATCAGGCGGTGCGAGGAGATCATCCGCTGCTGCGGATCATCGATGTTGGTGCTGTCGTGGTAGAAGGCGCTCAGCGCGCCGACCGCGCCCACCATGATCGCCATCGGGTGGGCGTCGCGCCGGAAGCCCATGAAGAAGCGATCGAACTGCTCGTGCAGCATCGTGTGGTAGGTGATCGTGTGCTCGAACTCGGCGAGTTCGGCCGCGTTGGGCAGCTCGCCGTGCAGCAGCAGGTAGCAGACTTCCAGGAAGCTGGACTGCTCGGCCAGTTGGTCGATCGGATAGCCGCGGTGCAGCAAAACGCCCGCATCGCCGTCGATGAAGGTGATCTTGCTCTCGCAGCTCGCAGTCGAGGTGAAGCCCGGGTCGTAGGTGAAGACATCAGCTTCGGCGTAGAGCTTTCGCACGTCGACGACCTCAGGGCCGGCCGAACCCTTCAAGACCGGGAGTTCAACGGTCTTCGAGCCGATGCTCACTTTCGCCGTATCGCCCATGCCATCCCCTTTCAGATCTGCGGAAAATCAAACACGAGTTTGGGTCGCCTTATAGCGCTTTACGCCGCGTGGGAAAGGGCGTCGTCGATCCGGCCCAGGCTTTCGTCCCGCCCGGTCGCCACCAGGGCGCTGGCCAGGTCCGGCGCCGGCGAGCCGCCCGACAGGCAAGCGCGCAAAGCCGGGCCGAACTTGCCGATCCCGACGCCTTCGGCCTCCGCGAAGCCCCGGATCAGGGCCTCCAGCGACGTTACGTCCCAGTTCGCACTCGCGGTAAGTTGATCTCGCAGGCGCGAGAGCCGCGCCCGGGTTTCGTCGGTCAGCAGGCCCTTGGCCTTGTCCGGCAGCGCCAGCGGCCGGCGCTTCAGGACGAAGACCGTCATGTCGGCCAGCTCCAGGGTGGTCTTGGCGCCGTCGCGCACCAGCGGGATCGTGCGGGCCAGGCGCGCGCGGTCGCCGTCGTGCAGCGGCCAGTCGCGGCTGGCGTGCACCTTCATCACCAGGTCGGTCAGCCGCTCGGGGTCGGCCTGGCGGATGTAGTGGTTGTTCAGGTGGTTGAGCTTGTCCCAGTCCAGGCGGGAGGGGGCGGCCACCACGTCGCGGATGTCGAACCAGTCGATCGCCTGGGCGTCGCCGAAGATCTCGTCGTCGCCGTGGCCCCAGCCCAGCTTGGCCAGGTAGTTGCGCATGGCCTCGGGCAGATAGCCCATGTCGTCGAATTCGCTGACCGCCTGGGCGCCGTGGCGCTTCGACAGCTTGGTCCCGTCCGGGCCGTAGATCAGCGGCAGGTGCGCCCACACCGGAACGTCCCACCCCAGCGCCTGATAGATCAGCGTCTGGCGCGCGGCGTTGGCCAGGTGGTCGTCGCCGCGGATCACGTGGGTGACGCCCATCTCGTGGTCGTCCACCACCACGGCGAGGTTGTAGGTGGGCGTGCCGTCCGAGCGCAGCAGGATCAGGTCGTCCAGGTCCTTGTTGTGGAAGGTGACTTCGCCCTTCACCTGGTCGTCGATCACCGTCACGCCCTCCAGCGGGCTCTTCAGGCGCACGACGTAGGGCTGGGTCTCGTCGTAGTTGCCCGGCCCGCGGTCGCGCCACGGCGAGCGGATCACCCGGCCCTCGGCGCGGGCGAGCTCGCGTTCGTGCGCCAGTTCGTCGGGGGTCATGTAGTCGCGGTAGGCCGCGCCGCGCTCCAGCATGGCCTGCGCGGCCGCCACGTGCCGGTCGGCGCGCTGCGCCTGGAACACCGGCTCGGCGTCGGCGTCGAGCCCCAGCCAGGCCATCCCGTCGAAGATCACCTGCACGGCCTCGGCCGTGGACCGCTCTCTGTCGGTGTCCTCGATGCGAAGAAGGAACTTCCCACCCGTATGGCGGGCATATAGCCAGTTGAACAACGCCGTGCGGGCCGTGCCGATGTGCATCATGCCGGTGGGCGAGGGGGCGATACGGGTGACGACGGGGCGGTCGGACATCGAACTCGAGATTGCAGAGGGTGGCGAGGGCCATGGGCCCGAAGCGGCGGCTCTTAGCACGTTGCGCCGCGGCCCTCCTAGCCTGGGGGCTGTTACGGCATGGCTGCGGGCGCAGACCCGGCTGCAGGCCGACCGCTGGACCTTGTGGACGCCGGTGGCGCTCGGCGGCGGCGCGGCGGTCTATTTCGCCCTGCCGAGGGAGCCCGTCGCCGCCGTCGCCTGGGGCCTGCTCGCCCTGGCCGCGGCGGGCCTGCTGGCCGCGCGCAGGCTCGCGCCCAATCGCGCGGTCCTGGCGCTCGGCGTGCTCTGCGCCCTGTTCGCGGCGGGCTTCGGCGCGGCGAAGCTGCGCACCGAGCGGGTTCGCGCGCCGGTCGCGCCGGCGGACCTGCGCGTGACGAGCCTGGAAGGCTGGGTGGTCGATGTGGCGAGCCCTGGCCGCGGGGGACAGCGGCTGCTGATCGCGCCCGTGCGGATCGCCGGTCTCGCGCCGGAGGCCACCCCCATCCGCGTGCGCGTCACCTTGCGCGGCGACGTCCCGGTTCCGACGCCGGGGTCGGCGGTGCGGATGCGCGCGCTGATCAACCCGCCGCCGCCGCCGGCCTCGCCCGGCTCCTACGACTTCGCCCGCGACGCCTTCTTCGAGGGCGTGGGCGGGGTCGGCCTTGCGCTGACGCCGCCGGCGCCGGCGACGCTGGATGCGCCGCCCTGGCGTCTTCGCGTGCAGATGGCGGTCAACCGGGCGCGCTGGAATCTGGCCCGGCGGATCGTCGAGGAGATGGGCCCGCAGACCGGCGGCCTCGCCGCCGCGATGGTCACCGGGCACAAGGCGTTCATCCCCCAGGCCCAGGTCGACGACATGCGCGCGGCGGGGCTGGCGCACATCATCGCCATCTCCGGCCTGCACATGGCGATCGTCGGCGGCTTCGCCTTCGCCGCGGTGCGCCTGCTGGTCGCCGCCTGGCCCTGGGCCGCCCTCAGGGTGTCCGGCAAGAAGGTCGCGGCCCTGGCGGGGCTCGCGGCCGTCTGCGGCTATCTGGTGATCTCCGGGGCGCCGCCGCCGGCCGAACGGGCGGCGATCACCGCCGCCGTGGCGTTCGGCGCGATCCTGGCGGACCGGCGGGCGATCAGCCTGCACGCCCTGGCCCTGGCGGCCATGGCGATCCTGATCCTGCAGCCCGAGGCGGTGACCGAACCGGGCTTCCAGATGTCGTTCTCGGCGACGGCGGCCCTGGTGGCGCTGGCCGAGGCCTGGCGCGCGCCGGCGCGGGAGATCAACACGCCCTGGCCGATCCGCGCCGTGCAGGCCGTCGGCGTCTGGATCGCCGCGAGCCTGGCGGCGAGCTTCGTGGCGGGCCTGGCCACCGGGCCCTTCGCCATCCAGCACTTCAACCGCGTCGCCACCCTGGGCCTCCTGGCCAACCTGGCGGTCGCGCCGATCGTCTCGTTTCTGATGATGCCCGCCCTGGCCCTGGGCGCGGCGCTGGCGCCCCTCGGGCTCGGCGCCTGGCCCCTGGCGGCGGCGAGGTTCGCCATCGGCCTGATGACGAAGGTGGCCGCCACGGCCGCCGGCGCGCCGCATTCGGTGCTGCTGGTCCCCAGCGCGCCGAACTGGGCGCTGGCGGCGGCGTTCCTCGGCATCCTCTGGCTATGCCTGTGGCGCGGCCCGCTCAGGCTGGCGGGCCTTCCCCTGGCGCTGGCGGTCAGCCTGGCGCCGCGCGGGCCGCCGCCGGACGCCTGGGTGGCCGCCGACGGCGCGGCCATGGCGGTGCGCGTCGGCGGCGAGGCGGTGCTGTTGAGGCCGGACGTGAAGCGCTTCTCCGCCGAGGCCTGGGCGCAGCGGCGCGGCCTGCAGGTGCGGGAGACCGACGCGCGGGAAGGGCGTTTCGCCTGTACGCGCTGGAGCTGTTCGCCGCTGGCCGGGGTCTCTCCCGTCGCCGCCAGTTGGTCGGTGCGCCCGCCGGGCCTGCGCGGCCAGGAATCCCTGTGCGCCGGCGCCGAGGTGCTGGTCATGCGGGCGAAGGCCAATCCGCGCGGCTGCGTCGGCGTGGCGGTGCTCGCCGCCGACGACTTCCGCCGCGGCGGCGCGGTGGAGCTCTATCGCACGGCGGGCGGCTGGCGCGCGCTCTGGGCCCAGGACCTGCGCGGGGACCGGCCCTGGACCGCCCGAGGCGGGCTTAGTGATAGCGGCGGATGAGGCCCACCAGCTTGCCCTGCACCGAGACCTGGTCGGGCCCGAAGATGCGGGTTTCGTAGGCCGGGTTGGCGGCTTCCAGCGCGATCGAGGCGCCCTTGCGCCGCAGGCGCTTCAGGGTGGCTTCCTCGCCCATCACAAGGGCCACGACGATGTCGCCGGAATTGGCGGTGTCCGTGCGCCGGATCACCACGTAGTCGCCGTCGAGGATGCCGGCGTTGATCATGGAATCGCCCTGGATCTCCAGGACAAAGTGCTCGCCGGCGCCCAGGATGGCCTCGGGCACAGGCAGGCGGTCGCGCTCCTGCTGGATCGCCTCGATCGGCGTGCCGGCGGCGATGCGGCCCAGCACCGGAAGTTCGCGGGTGTCGTTGGCGGCCGGCGGCAGCGCCGGCGCCTCGCCCGGCTCGACGAGTTGCGGCTTGAAGGGCGCGCGGCCCTTGGGCGGCGCGGCGGTCGTGGCCTGCTGCGGCAGCTTCACCACCTCCAGCGCGCGGGCCCGGTGGGGCAGGCGGCGCAGGAAGCCCCGTTCCTCCAGCGCGGTGATCAGCCGGTGGATGCCCGACTTGGAGGCCAGGTCGAGCGCCTCCTTCATCTCGTCGAACGACGGCGAGACGCCGGTTTCCTTGATCCGCTCATGGATGAACATAAGCAGTTCATGTTGCTTGCGGGTGAGCATGGCTGTCGAGCCCTCGAAGAACAAAGCGCAAACGCTGACGATGTTCTCTAGGTGTTCTTGTTTAATGTCAAGTTACCGCCGACCGCATTGTTTTTATGAGGGATTTTTGACGGCTTGCGCGTCGCTTCGCGGTCGCGCGCGGCCCAGGGGCCGACTCAGGCGCCGGTGAGGATTCGCGCGGCGGCGGCGACGTCGGGCTGGCGCATCAGGCTTTCGCCCACCAGCATGGCCTTGGCGCCGCTCCTTTCCAGGCGAACCACGTCGTCGCGGGTGAAGATCCCGCTCTCGGTCACCAGCAGGGCGCCGCTTGGCGCGGCGGCCGCCAGGCGCTCGGTGATCGACAGGTCCACCTCGAAGCTGCGCAGGTCGCGGTTGTTCACGCCCACCAGGTCGGCGCCGAGCCGGCCGGCCCGTTCCATCTCGGCGGCGTCGTGCACTTCCACCAGGGCGTCCATGCCCAGCCGGCGCGCCTCGCTCATCAGCGCCGCGGCCAGGGCGTCGTCCACCATGGCCAGGATCACCAGGATCGCGTCGGCGCCGAGCGCGCGCGACTCGGCCACCTGCCAGGGATCGACCAGGAACTCCTTGCGGATGGCCGGCAGGGCGCAGGCCTCGCGCGCGGCCACGAGATAGGCGTCCGCGCCCTGGAAGCTTGGCGCGTCGGTGAGCACCGAAAGGCAGCTCGCGCCGCCCTCGGCGTAGGCGCGCGCCAAGGCCGGCGGATCGAAGTCCGCGCGGATCAGGCCCTTCGACGGCGAGGCCTTCTTGATCTCGGCGATCAGCGCCAGCCGGCCCGGGCCGTGGCCCCGCTCCAACGCCGCGCGAAAGCCGCGGGGCGGGGAGGCGGCGGCCGCGACGGCCTCCACCTCGGCGCTGGTGCGTGCGGCCTTGCGCTCGGCGACTTCGTCGCGCTTGTAGGCGGCGATGCGCTGCAGGATGTCGCTCATGCCGACGTCGCCGCGGCGAGGCGCTCCAGCGCTTTGAGCGCGCGTCCGTCGTCGATCACCTGGCCGGCCAGTTCGACGCCCTCGCGCAGGGTCTCCACCTTGTCGCCGATCAGCAGCGCGGCGGCGGCGTTGAGCAGCACGATGTCGCGGTACGCCCCCTTGCGGCCCTCCAGCAGCTCGCGCAGCGCCTTGGCGTTGACGCTCGCGTCGCCGCCCTTCAGCTCGGAGATGTCGGCGCGCGGCAGGCCCACGGCCTCGGGGGTGATGCGGAACAGGCGCACCTGGCCGTCGCGCCATTCAGCCACCTGGGTCTCGCCCGTGGTGGTCATCTCGTCCATGCCCGCGCCGTTGACCACCCAGGCGCGCTCGGAGCC
Source organism: Phenylobacterium sp. (assembly GCF_041916435.1). GTDB lineage: Bacteria > Pseudomonadota > Alphaproteobacteria > Caulobacterales > Caulobacteraceae > Phenylobacterium. Next base: position 733,519 of record NZ_JAYRZM010000001.1, read on the forward strand.
CAGCGCCCCCAGCACGTGGGCCAGCGGCTCCACCCAGCGCTCGGCGTAGACGCCCAGGAGCTGGCGCTTGGCCCGCGCGGGGTTGGAGATCGGTCCCAGCAGGTTGAAGACCGTGCGGAAACCGAGCTCGGCGCGGATCGGCGAGACGTGCCGCATGGCGCCGTGGTGCGCCTGGGCGAACAGGAAGCAGATGCCGGCCTCGTCAAGGGCGCGCAGTTGCCGCTCCGGCCCGGCGTTGATGTCCACGCCCAGCGCCGTGAGCACGTCTGCGGTGCCGGTCTTGGATGACAGCGCCCGGTTGCCGTGCTTGGCCACCTTCAGCCCGCCGCCGGCGACCACGAAGCCCACGGCGGTGGAGATGTTGTAGGTGTGCAGCCCGTCCCCGCCGGTGCCGCACACGTCGATCACGTCGAACGGATGCTCCAGGATGACCGCCGCGCCCAGCATCGCCTTGGCGCAGGCGGTGATCTCGCCCACGGTCTCGCCGCGCATGCGCATGGCCGTGATCGCCGCGGCCACCTGGGCCGGCGTCGGCTCGCCGCGCAGGCAGGCGCCGAAGAAGGCCTCGGCGTCCTCGCTGGACAGCGTGGCGCCGTCGGCGAGGCGGCCGAGGAGCGGCTTGAAGGCGTCGGACATGCCGCTAAGCGTCGGCCAGGCGCTTGGCGCCCGCAAGCTCGAGGAAGTTGGCGAGAAGCTGGTGGCCGCCCTCGGTGGCGATGGATTCGGGGTGGAACTGCACCCCGAAGATCGGCCGGGTCTTGTGCTGGAAGCCCATGATCTCGCCGTCGTCGGTCCAGGCGGTCACCTTCAGCACGTCGGGCAGGGTGTCCTTGGCCACCGACAGGCTGTGATAGCGCGTGGCCGTGAACGGGTTGGGCAGGCCCTTGAAGACGCCTTCGCCGGTGTGGTGGATCGGGCTGGTCTTGCCGTGCATCAGGTGCTGGGCGCGCACGACCTGGCCGCCGAAGGCCTGGCCGATCGCCTGGTGGCCCAGGCACACGCCCAGGATCGGCAGCTCCTGCGGCGCGCCGGCGATCAGGTCCAGGCAGACGCCCGCCTCGTTGGGCGTGCACGGGCCCGGCGACAGGAGCACGCCTTCGGGCTTCAGGCCCAGCGCCTCCTGAACGCTGATCGCGTCGTTGCGATAGACGTCCGTCTCCGCCCCAAGCTCATTCAGATAGTGGACGAGGTTGTAGGTGAAGCTGTCGTAGTTATCGATCACCAGGATCATGCCGGTTCTCTAGAACGCCTATGCCCAAAGGGGAAGCCGCTTTGGCCGCATTGCGCGGGGCCGACGATGAGGCGATCCTGAAGCCATGCCTCCCGCCGACTCGACGCTCGACCGCCAGGAACTGAACCGCGCCCGCGCCCTGCTGCGCCAGCCTCAGGAAAAGGCTTCGGCGCTGCCCGCGCTCGGGGCGGCGGCCTTCATGGCGCTTTGCGCCCTAATGCTCGCCACGGCGATGGTCATGGCGCCGCCGACCACGCTTTCGCACACGGTCAAGGACGCGGCGCCCTAGGGCGCCGTGCGGGCGGGGCTCCAATCATGACGGCGACGAACGTCACCCTGATCGTCGCCTCGCTGATCCTGGCGGGCGCGCTCTTCCAGCCTCGGCTGCTGAAGGCCGAGCTGTGGCAGGCCACGGTCACGCCGCTGGCCTCGATCATCGGCTCCGGCTTCCTGGTGGCCGGGCCGATCCTGGCCCACGCCTCGGGCAACGCGGCCTGGGCGGCGATGCTCGGCCTGTGCGCCGTCGGCTACCTGTTCGGGGCGGCGATCCGGCACAACATCCGCTACGTCGAGCCGCATCTGGCCCACGACGCCACCAAGCTGGAGGCCGGCCTGGAGCGGGCCTCGGAGCTGACGCTGTCGCTCGCCTACTTCGTGTCGGTCGCCTACTACCTCAACCTGTTCGCCGCCTTCGGCCTGCGCGTCGGCGACATCGTCAACCCCGTCTGGATCAAGATCGCCGCCTCGGTCGTGATCGCCGTGGTCGGGACGGTGGGCCTGCGCGGCGGGCTGGACGCGCTGGAGCGGCTGGAGGTGGGCGCGGTGGCGCTGAAGCTGTCGCTGATCGGCGGCCTCTTCGTGGCCCTGGGCTTCGCCGCGTTCATGGCCGTGCGGGGCGGAACCTACGGCTGGGCGCACGAGCCCCATCCGCACGGCTTCGACGAGGCGCGCATCCTGTTGGGCCTGGTGATCCTGGTGCAGGGCTTCGAGACCTCCCGCTACCTGGGCGCGGCCTACGACGCCGACACGCGCATCAAGACCATGAAGTGGGCCCAGTGGATCGCCACCGGCGTCTATCTGACCTTCATGCTGCTGATCACGCCCTATTTCCGCGACGGCCTGCCGGCGGAGGGCGGCGAAACGGCGATCATCGACATGCTCAAGCCGATCGGGACGGCGGTCGGCCCGCTGATCATCCTGACGGCGCTGGCCTCCCAGCTCTCGGCGGCTGTCGCCGACATGAACGGCGCCGGCGGGCTCCTGGCCGAGGCGTCCGGCCGGCGGCTGAAGGTGCGGCTCGGCAACCTGATCACCGCCGTCGCCGCCATCGGCGTGACCTGGTCGGGCGACATCTACGAGATCATTACCTACGCCTCGAAGGCGTTCGTCGCCTACTACGCCCTGCAATGCCTGCAGGCGACGGTGTCGGCCGTAAAGCTGCGCCGCCCCTGGACCGCGGGGCTCAGCGCCTTCGGCCTGGTCCTGGCCGTGATCGTGATCGTCTTCGCCGTGCCGGCCGAGGCCTAGGGCCGGACCGGGCGCCGTTCAGATGAAGCGCCAGGACTCTTCGACCGCTTGGCGGATCGAGCGGGCCTTGTGCAGGGTCTCGTCGTACTCGGCGTCGGGATCGGAATCGGCCACCACCCCGCCGCCGGCCTGGACGTAGATCTGCCCGTCCTTGAAGGCGGCCGTGCGCAGCACGATGCAGGTGTCCACCGAGCCGTCGGCGCCGAAGTAGCCCACCGCGCCGGCGTAGGTGATGCCGCGCTTTTCGATCTCCAGCTCGTCGATGATCTGCATGGCCCGCACCTTGGGCGCGCCGGAGAGCGTGCCGGCGGGCAGGGCGGCCATCAGCACGTCCACCGGGTCCAGCCCCTCGGGGGCGTCGCCCTCGACGTTGGAGACCAGGTGCATCACGGTGCTGTAGCGCTCGACGAAGAAGCTGTCGGTGACGCGCACGCGCGGGCCGGTCTGCTTCTCGCGCGGCGCGTTGGCGCCGGGGTGCTTGAGCATGGCCACGCGGCCCACGTCGTTGCGCCCCAGGTCCAGCAGCATCAGGTGCTCGGCGCGCTCCTTCGGATCGGCGATGAGCTCCTGCTCCAGCGCCAGGTCTTCCTCGGGCGTGGCGCCGCGCCGCCGGGTGCCGGCGATCGGGCGGATCGTGATCTTGCCGTCGCGCAGCCTCACCAGGATCTCCGGGCTGGAGCCGGCGAGCTGGAAGTCGCCGAAGTTCAGGTAGAACAGGAACGGCGAGGGGTTCATCCGCCGCAGCGAGCGGTAGAGCGCGAAGGGATCGTGCGCGAAGGGCGCGCGGAACCGATGGCTGGGCACCACCTGGAAGATGTCGCCCGCGCGGATGTAGGCCTTGGCCTTCTCCACGATCTCCCTGTAGGCCTCGCGGCTCACCGGCGTGGTGAAGCGGTCCGGCTCGGGGCTGCCGGCGTGCGACAGCGGCGGCGCCGGCTTGCGCAGATCCATCATCACCGCGTCGAGCCGCGCCTGGGCCGCCTCGTAGGCTTCGCGGGCGGTGATCGCCGTCGGGCGCACCGTGGTGGCCAGCAGGATCTCCTGGGCGATGGCGTCGAACACCGCCACGATCGAGGGGCGCGTCATGAGGCCGTCCGGCAGGCCCAGCGGGTCCGGATTGATGTGGGGCAGGCGCTCCACCAAGCGGATCATGTCGTAGCCGATGGCGCCGAACACGCCGGCCACCATCGGCGGCAGGCCCTTGGGCAGGTCGATGCGCGAGGCGGAGACGAGGTCGCGCAGGGATTCCAGCGCCCCGCCGGCCTGCTCGGTGAAGCGGCCCGCGGCGATGTCGTCGCCCTCGGCGATCTCGGCCTTGTCGCCCCAGCAGCGCCACACCAGGTCCGGCTTCAGCGTGACCACCGAGTAGCGGCCGCGCCAGGCGCCGCCTTCCACTGACTCGAAGAGGAAGGCGTAGGGCCGCCCGTGGCCGATCTTCAGATAGGCCGAGACGGGCGTCTCCAGGTCGTCGATCAGGCGCGTCCAGACGACCTGGGGCGCGCCGCTGCGATATCGAGCCTCGAAGTCGTCGAAAGCGGGCTCCAGGGTCACTTGCTCTTCTCCGGCGCCGCCTTCTTCGCGGGCTCGGCCGTGGAGGCGGCGGGCGCCGCCTTGGCCGGCTCGATCGGATCCAGGCCCAGCGCCTGGCGGGCGCGGTTCTGGTTGGTCTGCACCTTGGTCAGCGTGCGCGCGCCGCGCTCGGCGGCCAGGCCGAACTCGCGGAACAGCGCCATGGTCACCTGCGGACGGCTCTGCTCGGTGAGCCTGGCCACGTCCTCGCCGGTGGGTTCGCGGATCGCCTCGAGCTTGGCGACGATGATCTCGAACTGCTGGCCGCGGGCGGTGAACACGTCGCCGGCCTTGACGCTGAAGGTCTCGTTGATCGCCTCGGGCGCCAGCGACTTGTTGTTCTCGGCCGTGGCGCGGTCCAGGCCCACCGTGCGCGTCACGTGCGAGCCGACGGACGCGGCGACCTTCTCCAGGCTCTCGCCCTTGCGCACGCGCTCGGCCAGCTCGTCGGCCTTGGCCTGCATGCGCTCGACCATCTGGCGCACCATCCAGGCGCGAGTCAGGTCCGGCTTGACCTCCTCGAGCGGTGGCAGGGCGGAGGGCGTGATCCGGTCGACCTTGAGGGCGTAGTAGGCGCCGTCGCCGTCCTCCTCGATGTCGCTTTCCTCGCCCTGGCTGAGCTCGAAGGCCTTCTTGACGATCTTCGCCGAGAGCCCGGTCACCGGCGCGCCGTCGGGACCGCGGCCCTGTTCGGAGAACGGACCGATGGTGAGCGCCGCCACGCCGGCCTTCTGCGCCGCCTCGGTCAGGCTGGCGCCGCCGGTCTGGGCGTCCTCGAACTTTTGGCTTTCGGCGTAGACCTTCTCGGTGGCCGCGTCCTTGCGCAGTTCCGCCTCGATCTGCGGGCGCACTTCCTCGAGCGTGACCTGATGGCCGGGATTGACCTTGGTCACCTTGATGACGGCGTAGCCCAGGTCGCCCTGCACCGGCCCGCTGACCTCGCCGTCCTTCAGGGCGAAGGCGGCGGCGGCCGCCTTGTGGTCGACGATGGCGCTCTGCGGCTTGTCCTCATAGGTCACGGCGTCGACGCCCAGCGACTTGGCGACGGCGGCCGGATCCTCGCCCTTCTTCAGGCGATCGGAGATGGTCTGCGCCGTGGCGGCGTCCTTGGCGGGGATCTGGACCAGCGAGCGCGTCTCCGGCTTGGACAGCGTGTCCTTGCGGAAGTCGAAGCGCTTCTTCACGTCCTCTTCGTTCACCTTCATCGACGAGGCGAACTGCGCCGGATCGAAGCGCACCAGGGTGACGATCCGCGTCTCCGGCCGCATCAGCCGCGCGGCGTTGTCCTGCATGAACTTCTTCAGCTGCTCGTCGGTGGGCAGGTCGGGCTGCTTCACCATCGCCGCCGTCACCGGGAAGCTGCCCACGTCGCGGGCCTCCAGGCCGTAGAGCGCCCCGAGGGCGGTGTAGGCGCGCGGAACCTTCAGGCCGTTCACGACGGCGGTGGCGAACTGATTCTGCGCCAGCTCGTCGCGCAGCGTCCGCTCGAAGGACGCCTCGGTCATGCCGTTTTCGGCCAGGCGCTGCTGGTACTGGGCCTTGTCGAACTGGCCGCTCACCGGATTGAAGAAGCCCGGGATCTGCTTGAGCTGCTCGGCGACGAGCTTGTCGGACGGGCGCACGCCGGCCTTGTCCAGCGCCCCGGCGAAGGCCGCCTGGGTGGCCAGCTCGTCCAGCAGGCGGATGTCGAGCCCGGCGTCGGCGGCCTGTTGGGCGCTGATCTGCTGGCCGTACTGCTGCTCGGCCTGCTTGCGGAAGTTGTCGAACGCCTGGCGGAACTCGGTCGGGCTTACCGTGCGCGATCCGGCCTGGATCACCCAGGTGCTGAGCTTGGCCCGAAAGACGTCGCGAACGCCGAAGACGGCGAAGCTGATGATCAGAAGGCCGATGAGGAGCCCTGCGACCCAGGTCTTGGCGAGAGCGCGGATGGTGGAGAGCATGTGACCCTTTCCGGGGCGAGCGAGCGTCTGGCGGGTATAGTGGAGGCCCCTTCGCCACTGCAAGCACGTGACAGACGCCGCCCGGCGCCTTAACCGGCCCGAGAACACGACGAAGGTGAAGCTGATGACCGCTCCAATCCCCCTCATCGCCGGCAATTGGAAGATGAACGGCCTGGCTGCGGCCCTGGGCGAGGCGCGCGCGGTGGCCGCCGGCCTGGGCTCCGCCGCCGCGCGGGTGGCGCTGTGCCCGCCGGCGACGCTCCTGGAACGGATGAGTTCGGCGCTCTCCGGAACGGCCGTGCTGACGGGCGGGCAGGACTGCCACGCCGAGGCGTCCGGCGCCTTCACCGGCGACGTCTCGGCCGAGATGCTGGCCGACGCCGGCGCTGCGCTGGTGATCCTCGGCCACTCCGAGCGCCGCGCCGGCCACGGCGAGACCGACGCGATCGTCGCGGCCAAGGTGCGCGCGGCCCTGCGTGGCGGCCTGGAGCCGATCATCTGCGTCGGCGAGACCCTGGAGGAGCGCAAGGCCGGCTGGGCGCTGGCGGTCGTCACCGGGCAGGTGAGGGGCTCGCTGCCCGCCGAACTGGCCGGGAAGGACTTCGCCGTGGCCTATGAGCCGGTGTGGGCGATCGGCTCGGGCCTGACGCCGAGCCTGGCCGAGATCGAGGAGATGCACACGGCGATCCGCGCGGCCCTCCTGGAGCTGTTCGGCGACGAAGGCGCGGCGCGGCCGATCCTCTACGGCGGCTCGGTGAAGCCGGCCAACGCCGCCGAGATCCTGAAGGTCAAGGACGTGGGCGGGGCCCTGGTGGGCGGCGCCTCGCTGAAGGCCGCCGACTTCCTGGGGATCGTCGGCGCGCTCTAGGCGCGGCCGCCCGCGGCGAAGCGCTCGATTCGCGACCGGGCCGCGTGCACCTGGTTGCCCGAGGGCTGGACGACCTCGACCTTGAAGCGGCGCACCAGGCTGGTCAGCTCCTCGGCCTCGGTGTTCAGCGCATGGGTGGCGGCCGTGGACTGCTGCACGACCGCGGCGTTCTGCTGCACCACATGGTCCATCTCGGTCACCGCCGAACTCACCTGATTGACGCCGACCGCCTGCTCCTGGGCCGAGCGGCTGATCTCGGTGACGAGTTCGTGGATCTCGGCGACCTGGCCGACGATACGCTGCAGGGCCTCGCCCGTGCGGCCCACCAGCTCTACGCCGGCCTCGACCTGGGCGGTGGACGCGCTGATCAGGTCCTTGATCTCCTTGGCCGCTTCGGCCGAGCGCTGGGCCAGCGCGCGAACTTCCGAGGCGACCACGGCGAAGCCGCGCCCGGTCTCGCCGGCGCGGGCCGCCTCGACCCCGGCGTTCAGGGCCAAAAGGTTGGTCTGGAAGGCGATCTCGTCGATCACCCCGATGATCTGGTTGATCTGGTGCGAGGACTGCTCGATCTGGCCCATGGCCGCCACGGCCTGGGCGACCACCTGGCCGGACTCCTCGGCGTCGCGGCGGGCGGCCTGCACCACGCCGGCGGCCTGCTGGGCGCCTGAGGCGGTGCGCTTGACCGTGGTGGCGATCTCCTCGAGCGCCGAGGCGGTCTCCTCCAGGCTGGCGGCCTGGCGCTCGCTGCGGCGGGAGATCTCGTCGGACGCCTGGGCGATCTCGCCGGCGCCGGAGCGGATGCCGCCGGTGGCCGAGACGACCGCGCCGATCGCCGCCTCCAATTGCGCGATGGCGCTGTTGAAGTCGCGCTTCAGCTCGTCGTACTCGGCGGCCACGTTCTCGTTCAGCCGGGCGGAGAGGTCGCCGTCGGCGAGGCGCAGGAACTTGTGGGCCAGGGCGTCGACCACCCGCTTCTGTTCGCGCCCGGCCACCTCGAAGGCGGCCTCGGTCTCCTTCAGCTTGCGGTCCAGGTCGTCCTGGAAGCGGGCGGCTTCGGCCTCCAGCTTGGCGCGGGCCTGGCCGTTCTCCTTGAACACCAGCACGCTCCTGGCCATGTCGCCGACCTCGTCGCGGCGATCGGCGCCTTCCACGGCCACGCTGTAGTCCGCGCCGGCCAGCTTGCGCATCGTCGCCGCCAGCCGCACCAGCGGGGCGACCACCAGCCGTTCGAAGAAGGCCGCGCCGACGACGACGCCGATCGCCATCAGCACCCCCGCGGCGATCGCCAGGCTGAAGACGCGCTTGTAGAGCGTGTCGCCCGCCGAGGCCGCGGCGGCGGCCCTGGTCTCGGCCTTGCCGGACAGGTCGGACAGGGCTGCGCGCACCGGGGCCAGCGCGGCCGGATTCTTCGCCTCGACGAAGCCGTCCCAGGCCGTCTGGAAGCTGGCTGCGTCGTCGTGCAGCGCATCGCCGCGGAGGGTCTCCTCCAGGCGTGCGACGTGAGGCCGCACGGTCTCGTCGAGCTTGGCGATGTCGCTGGTCTGACCGGCGTCCAGGGCGATGGAGATCGAATCGAGGTCGCGCAGGGCCGGCAGCCACCGCGCATTGACCTCCTGGCCGCGTCCGTGGACGCCGCTCAAGGCCATCAGACTTGCGACAAGGACGGCGATGATCGCGAGAAAGCCGCCCGTCCACGACGCGCGCATACGCGTCTTGATCGTCGAAAGCATAAGCATCCCCAGGAACCTGATCGGAAGGTGCCCCGGTAGGCTTAAGCAGGCGTGAACACCGGGGCTAAAGCAGCAGGCCGAACAGGCGGCAGTCGCGCCGCTCGCCGTCGCGCAGGACATGGCCGCGCAGAAGGCCCTCGCCCCTGAATCCGAGCCGCTCCAGCAGGGCCTCGGAGCGGCGGTTGCCCAGGTGCGTGCGCGCCGCCAGCCGGCGCAGCCCGGACACCGCCGCATAGGCCACGACCGACTGCATGGCCTCCAGCGCGTAGCCGTAGCCCCAGGAGCCGCGCTCCAGCATGAAGCCGACTTCGGCCCGGCGGTGCCAGCGGTCGATCTCGCTGAGGTCGCAGCAGCCCTTGAAGGCGTCGTCATCCAGGGTGCGGATCGCCCAGTAGATGGCGCGGCCCTCGCGCATGGCGGCCACCTGGCTTTCCACGATGGCCGCCACCAGGGCCGGATCCTCGATCTCGGGCACGTCCCAATGGGCCATGACCTCCGGATCGCTCATGATCGGAAACAGCAGTTCGGCGTCTTCCTGCGCCAGGGGCTGCAGGCGCAGACGCTGGGTCTCCAGGATGGGCGGGTTGTCGAAGCCGAGAATCATGGCTTGCCTGCGGGCTTGAACGTCCTAGCTATGGCCTTTGCGCCCTCGCAGTGGTAGAGCGCCCGCTTCTTTTCGGCGGGCTGTGTCCGCCCGAACGCACCGGAACTGTTCATGCTCCTCGGCATCCTGCTTACGATCCACATCCTGGTCGCCATTCTCCTGATCGGCGTGGTGCTGCTTCAGCGCTCCGAAGGCGGCGCCCTGGGCATGGGCGGCGGCCCGTCGGGTTTCATGACGGCGCGGGGCGCGGGCGACCTTCTGACGCGGACCACCTGGGTGCTGGCGGCGATCTTCTTCGGGCTGAGCCTGCTGCTGACCATGCTGGCGGGCCGCGAACACGGCGCGACCTCCGTGGTGGACCGGGTGAAGATCGACGCGATCGACCCGAGCAAGCTCAATCAGCCGGCCTCTCCGGCCGCCGCCGCGCCCGCTCAGAATGGCGGCGAGGCGCCGATCGAGGCGCCGACCCCGCAGGTGCGCAACCCGCTGCTGGGTGAAGGCGGCGGCTCCGACTCCGCGCCCGCCAAGCCCTGATCCCTTTGACACGACGCCCCCGTTCCGGACCGCGCCAGCGGCCCGAGGAGACCCTGCTGTTGCCTGACCGTCCCGACGCCGCCCGCCCATCCACAGACACTGGCGAATCGACGCAGGGCGCCCGGCCCGAATCACGGCTAATCTGAACGCCCATGGCCCGGTACATCTTCATCACCGGAGGCGTGGTCTCCTCCCTTGGAAAAGGTCTAGCGTCCGCCGCTCTCGGCGCGCTGCTGCAGGCTCGCGGCTACAAGGTCCGCCTGCGCAAGCTGGACCCCTATCTGAACGTCGATCCGGGGACGATGAGCCCCTATCAGCACGGCGAGGTCTTCGTCACCGACGACGGCGCCGAGACCGACCTGGACCTGGGCCACTACGAGCGCTTCACCGGGGTGAACGCCACCAAGGCCGACAACATCACCACGGGCCAGATCTACAAGACCATCATCGAGAAGGAGCGCCGGGGCGACTACCTGGGCGCGACCGTGCAGGTGATCCCGCACGTCACCGATGAGATCAAACGCTTCGTCCTGTCCGATCCGGGGGAGGGGGTGGACTTCGTCCTCGTCGAGATCGGCGGCACGGTCGGCGACATCGAGGGCCTGCCGTTCTTCGAGGCGATCCGCCAGCTCGGCCAGGAGCTGCCCCGCGGCCACGCCTGCTACATCCACCTCACCTTGCTGCCGTTCATCAAGACCGCCGGCGAGATGAAGACCAAGCCGACGCAGCACTCGGTGAAGGAGCTGCGCTCGATCGGCATCCAGCCGGACGTGCTGCTGTGCCGCTGCGAGCAGCCGATCCCGCCCGGCGAGCGGCGCAAGATCGCGCTCTTCTGCAATGTGCGCGAAACGGCCGTCATCCAGGCGATGGATTCGGCCAACATCTACGCCGTGCCGCTGGACTACCACGCCCAGGGTCTGGACGCCGAGGTGCTGGACGTCTTCGGCCTGACCGACGCGCCGGCGCCCGACCTGTCGCGCTGGGAGAGCATCTCCAACACCCTGTCCAACCCGGACGGCGAGGTGAACATCGCCATCGTCGGCAAGTACACGGGCCTGACCGACGCCTACAAATCGCTGGTCGAGGCGCTGGTGCACGGCGGCGTGGCCAACACCGTGCGGGTGAAGTTCGACTGGATCGAGGGCGAGGCCTTCGAGCGGGACGTCGAGATGATCAGCGAGCGGCTGACCGGCGTGCATGGCGTCCTGGTGCCCGGCGCCTTCGGAGAGCGGGGATCGGAGGGGATGATCCGCGCCGTCCAGTTCGCCCGCGAACACGCCATCCCGTACTTCGGCGTGTGCTTCGGCATGCAGATGGCCATGATCGAGGCCGCGCGGAACCTGGCGGGGATCAAGGACGCCTCGTCCACCGAGTTCGGCCCCACCTCCGAGCCCATCGTCGGGCTGATGACCGAGTGGACCCGCGGCAACAACCGCGAGTTCCGCCGCGCCGGCGACGACCTGGGCGGCACCATGCGGCTGGGCGCCTACGAGGCCGTGCTGAAGCCGGGCTCCAAGGTGGCCGCGATCTACGGGACGACCACCATCAGCGAGCGCCACCGCCACCGCTACGAGGTGAACATCACCTACCGCGAGGCGATCGAGGCCACGGGCCTGGTGTTCTCCGGCCTGTCGCCCGACGGGGTGCTGCCGGAGATCTGCGAGCGCGAGGACCATCCCTGGTTCGTCGGCGTGCAGTACCATCCGGAGCTGAAGAGCCGCCCGTTCGCGCCCCATCCGCTGTTCGCCAGCTTCATCGGCGCGGCCAAGGAACGCAGCCGGCTGGTCTAGCCGGCGCCTACCAGCGCAGCAGCCTGGGGCCGGTCAGCGCGCCGAGCAGGCCGGCCGCCGCCATGCCCAGGGTGTACCAGATGGCCAGGAACGCGGCGGCGTATTCGGTGCAGGCCAGGCCGTAGACCGTCGCGCCGACCGCCCCGGCCGTCAGCCCCGCGGCCAGGCCGGCCAGCCGCAGCCGCGTCGGCGCCAGCCGGCGAAACGCCCAGATGAGCCCGACGAACACCGGCGCGGCGAATCCCAGGATGCGCCAGGGGCAGAGCATCCAGCTATGGCCCATCATCAGCCCGTGGCGCGCCGCCGGCGCGGCGGACGCCAGCTCCAGCGCGGCCAGGGCGAACACCAGCACCGGCAGCGCCGCCACGGCGATCCAGGCGGCCCCGCCGCTTCCGCCCGGCCGGGCCACGCGCATCAGGGTCAGCAGGGCGGCGAGCGACAGCGCGCCGGTATAGCCGGCCTTCATCCAGAACGAGCCTTCGCCCATCGCCTGGGCCAGGTCCGGCCTTGGACCAAGCACGACGAGCAGGGCGACGAGCGCCGCCGCCGCGCCCAGGCAGATGGCCATGAGCAGCCGTCCCAGCGCCGCGTTGGGCGGCGTGCGCGCCGTATCGGCGCTCAGGCGCGAGATCAGGTCGTCGGTGTTCACGAGCCGTCTCCGCGCAGGCGCGCCATCAGGGTCTTCAGTCCCCGGTGCACGCCCACCTTGACCGAGGATTCCGACTGGCCGCTGCGCTCGGCCGCCTCGGCGACCGACAGGCCCTCCAGGCGCGTCAGCCGGATCGCCTCCTGCTGCTTGGGCGGCAGCTCGCCCAGCAGCCGGTCCACGTCGGCGCCGGCGGTGGCGGCCTCCGTGTCTTCCGGCGCGAACAGCGCGCCGGCGTCCTCCAGCGGCACGGCCCTGCGGGTGCGGCGGCGGCGGTAGTGGTCGATCAGCTTGTAGCGCGCCATCGCATAGGCCCAGGCCGTGAACGGCTGGGCGCGGTCGTAGCTCGCGCGGCGCACATGGACGGCGATCAGCGTCTCCTGCACAAGATCCTCCAGGTCCGCCGTCTCGTCGCCGAGCCGACGGGCGTAGTAACGGCGCAGCAGACGCGCCAGCTCGCTGAGCAGCTCACGCTGAGCGGCCGCGTCGCCGTCCAGGCCGCGGAGCATCAGGGACTTCAGTCGGTCCTCGACAGCCGTCACTCGAGCTCCTCGCCCCCCAATTCGCGCGTGCGCGGCCTTTGGTTACACCGCGCGCAGCCTGCGGCCAGTGTTTCCCGCTGGCCGAAGATTCTTCCAGGGCCAATGTAACCGATCCGGACGGGGCGCCGAATTGGCGAAGGTGACCGCCGTGGCCCGCTGGGCCGGGCGGCGCCGCGGCGGCGAACAGTCGGCGCGCCAACCTCACGGAGACAGACCCCATGAAGACCGCCCAGACCGCGCTCGCCGCCGCCGCCTTCGCCGCCCTGGCCTTCGGCGCCGCCCACGCCGCCGAGAAGGACAAGATGGCGTCCGACAGCATGGCTCCGGCCATGGAGAAGTGCTACGGCGTGGCCAAGGCCGGCCACAACGACTGCAAGGCCGGAGCCGGCACCACCTGCGCCGGCACCTCCAAGGCCGACTACCAGGGCAACGCCTGGAAGAACGTGCCGGCCGGCACCTGCACCTCGATCAAGACGCCGAAGGGCATGGGCTCGCTGACGCCCAAGGCCTGACGACGATGACCCCGACCGCCGGACTGGGCTTCAAGCCCGAACATTTCAAGACGGCGCTGGCTTCGCCGGCGGTCGGCCTCTGGTTCGAGGTTCATCCCGAGAACTACATGGCCGCCGGCGGTCCGCGCCCGGCCATGCTGGAGGCGCTGCGCCGGGAGCGGCCCCTGTCGCTCCACGGCGTGGGCCTGTCCCTCGCCGCCGACGCCGATCCCGACGCCGACCACCTGGCCAGGCTGAAGGCCATGGTCGACCGCTACCAGCCCCAGCTCGTGTCCGAGCACCTGGCCTGGAGCGCCTGGCGCGGCGCCTACCACCCGGACCTGTTGCCATTCCCGCGGACCCGCGCGGCGCTGGAGCGGATCGTGCGTAACGTCGACATCGTCCAGACGGCCTTGCGCCGCCCGATCCTGGTGGAGAATCCCTCGCTCTATATCCCGCTGGAGGGCCACGAGCTCTCCGAGACCGAGTTCCTGGCCGAGCTCGCCCGCCGCACCGGCTGCGGCCTCCTCATGGACGTGAACAACGTCCACGTCAGCGCGAACAACCTCGGCTTCGACCCGCGAGCCTATCTGGACGCCATCCCCGCCGCGGCGGTGGGCGAGATCCATCTCGCCGGCCACAGTGCCGATCCCAACCTCGGCGAGGCGCTGCTGATCGACACCCACGGCGCGCCGATCGCCGAAGCGGTCTGGGCGCTCTACGAGCGCCTGATCGGCCGCATCGGGCCCAGGCCGACGCTGATCGAGCGCGACGACGACATTCCCGCCTTCGAGGTGCTGCTGGCCGAGCGCGACCGCGCCCAGGCTGTGCTGCACGCCTGCGAGGCCCTCTCCCGCGAGCCAGCCCATGTCTGAACTGGCGAAGTTCCAGGACGCCTTCGCCAAGGCCCTGCGCGGCGACGACGCCTTGCCCGGCCAGCGCGACGTGGCCGCCGTCGCCGCGGGCCTGCGCGTCTACCGCAACACCACCTTCAAGGGCATGGTTGACGCGCTCGCCGCCAACTTTCCGACGGTCCGCCGGCTCGTCGGGGAAGACTGGTTCGCCGACTGCGCCAGGCTCTACGCCGCTTCCAGCCCGCCGGCCATTCCGCCGCTCCTGGCCTATGGCGAGGACTTTCCGAGTTTCCTGGCGCGGTTTCCATCGGCCGCCGAACTCGCCTACCTGCCGGACGTGGCCTTGCTCGACCGGCTCTGGAGCGAGACCCACGCCGCCGCCGACGGCGTCGCCCTGGACGGGGAGGCCGCATCCACGCTCGGACCGGAGCGCCTCTTCGGCCTGCGCCTTGGCCTGCACCCGGCCGCGCGCTTCGCCTGGTCGCAGACCCCGGCGGCGACCATCTGGCGGCTGAACCGTCCGCCGGCCGAGCCGACCGGCGAGGAACTGCAGATCGAGTGGCGCGGGGAGGGGATGCTGCTCACCCGGCCGCACGGCGAGGTGTTGAGCATGGTGCTCGACCGGCCGGCCTTCGAGTTCCTCGACGCCGTCGACCAGGGCGCGCCCTTGGGCGAGGCGGCGCAGATCGCGCTTTCCGTCGATCCGGCCTTCGACCTCGGCGCGCGCTTCGCCGAGTTCATCTCACACGGGGCTTTCGCCAGGCCCCACGATTTGCTTTAGGAACAAGGACATAGCCCCATGACTTCCGTCGTCGCGGGCGCCGCCTGGCGCGCGCCGTTCTCCGGTCTTGGCCGCATCGCCTCGAAGGTGCTGCCGGATTCGCTGCTGCTGCTCGCCGCGCGCCTGGGCGCGGCGGCCGTGTTCTTCCAGTCGGGACGCACCAAGGTGGAGGGGATCCTGACGATCACGCCCTCGACCTACGAGCTCTTCCGCACCGAATACGCCTTGCCGCTGATTCCGCCTCAGATCGCCGCCCACCTGGCGGCCTATTCGGAGCACCTGTTCCCGATTCTGCTGGTCCTGGGCCTCTTCACCCGCGTCGCGGCTGCCGCGCTCCTGGGCATGACCCTGGTCATCGAGATCTTCGTTTATCCGGACGCCTGGCCGACGCACCTGAGCTGGGCGGCGCTGTTCCTGCCGCTGATCGCCAAGGGCGGCGGGGCCTGGACGCTGGACCGTCTGCTGCGGATTCCGTAGGGGCGGGGCCGCGCCGCCCGGCCGCCTTGTCAAAGCGCAAGGCGATGCTTGATCCGGCGCGGCGTTTGCGGCATACACCCGCGCTCACGTCGGCGGCCCGCACGGCCGCCGTCTCCATTTTTCACGCCTGAGAGATTCTCCCGTGGCCGTTCCTAAAAGAAAAGTCTCGCCCTCGCGTCGCAACATGCGTCGTTCGCACCATGCCCTGGGCGCCAACTCCTACGTCGAAGACAAGGAAACGGGCGAACTGAAGCGGCCGCACCACGTCGATCTGAAGACCGGCATGTACAAGGGCCGCCAGGTTCTGACGCCGAAGGAAGACTAAGGGCCGGGCGCGAGCGCGCCTTGCCTTCGGTCTGACGAGTCCAAGCGCACCCGTCCGGGCGACCGGGCGGGTGCGTTCGTTTGTCCGGCTACTGCGTGCGTCCCCGCGCCAGGATGCCGGCGCGGCGCGCCTCGACCATCTGCGGGCTCACCGCCTTGTTGTGCGCGCGCGAGCGGGTGTCCTCCAGCGCCAGGCCCTCGCCGAAGGCCAGGGCGTAGCCGTCGTCGATCATCGCCTTCAGCTCGGCCAGCATGTCCGGCTCGACCTGGCTCATGTCGCGGGCCAGGCCCATGGCCGCCTCCATCAGCTCGCCCGGCGCCACCACCCGGTTGACCATGCCCCAGTCGAGCGCCGTGGCCGCGTCCAGGAAGTTGCCGGTCAGCGACAGCTCCTTGGCCCGATAGGGGCCGATCACCCGCGACAGCCGCTGCGACAGGCCCCAGCCGGGGGTGATGCCGACCCGCCCGTGGGTGTCGGCGAAGCGGGCGTTGGTCGAACAGATCAGGACGTCGCAGGCCAGCGCCAGCTCGAACCCGCCGGTGATCGCCACCCCGTTGATCGCCCCGATCACCGGCTTGCGGCAGGCGTTGAGCGCGGTGACCGGATCGGGGCTCGTCCCGTCCGGGTTGGCCGCCGACAGCGCGCCGGGGTCCGTCCCCAGCTCCTTCAGGTCCAGCCCCGCAGTGAAGGCCCGCTCGCCAGCCCCCGTCAGGATCATCACCCGCACCGCCGGATCGGCGTCCATCGCGGCCAAGGCGCCGGCCAGCTCCGCGCGCAGCCCCTTGGAGAGCGCGTTCATCGCCTCCGGCCGGTTCATGGTGATGATCGCGATCGCGTCGATGATCTCGGTCTTGAGCATGCGGTCCTCCTTCGGGCGGCGCAGCCAGCCCGCCGCGCGCCGCGGAAGTCAACCGCCACATACGCGAGGTTGCGAAGCCGGCGGACGGCGCGCTAAAGCCTGCGCGCCGGAAAACCTAGCCGCGACAGGACCCTCCATGACCGAGATCGTCGACATCACCGCCCGCGAAATCCTGGACAGCCGGGGCAACCCGACGGTCGAGGTCGACGTGGTGCTGGAGGACGGCTCCCTCGGCCGCGCCGCGGTGCCCTCCGGCGCGTCCACCGGCGCCCACGAAGCCGTCGAAAAGCGCGACGGCGACAAGTCGCGCTATCAGGGCAAGGGCGTGCTCAAGGCCGTCGAGGCCGTGAACGGCGAGATCTTCGACGCCCTGTCCGGCATGGACGCCGAGGACCAGCGCCGCATCGACAACCTCCTGATCGAGCTGGACGGCACGCCGAACAAGAGCCGGCTGGGCGCCAACGCCATCTTGGGCGTCAGCCTGGCCACGGCCAAGGCCGCCGCCGGCAGCGCCGCCCTGCCGCTCTACAAGTATGTCGGCGGGGTCTCGGCCCGCGCCCTGCCGGTGCCGATGATGAACATCATCAACGGCGGCGCCCACGCCGACAATCCGATCGACGTACAGGAATTCATGATCCTGCCCACCGGCGCGCCCACCTTCGCCGAGGGGCTGCGCATGGGCGCGGAGATCTTCCACGGCCTGAAGAAGGCCCTGAAGGACGCCGGCCACAACACCAACGTCGGCGACGAGGGCGGCTTCGCGCCCAACCTCGCCAGCGCCGAGGACGCGCTGGCCTTCATCGTCAAGGCGGGCGAATCGGCCGGCTACAAGGCCGGCGAGGACTTCCATCTCGGCCTGGACGTGGCCTCCACCGAGTTCTTCAAGAACGGCAAGTACGTGATGGAAGGCGAGGGCAAGACCCTCGATCCGGCCGGCATGGTCGACTACCTGGCCGGCCTGGCCGCCAAGTTCCCGATCGTCACCATCGAGGACGGCTGCGCCGAGGACGACTTCGACGGCTGGAAGATCCTCACCGACAAGCTGGGCGGCAAACTGCAGCTCGTCGGCGACGACCTGTTCGTCACCAATCCCGTGCGCCTGGCCGATGGCGTCGAGCGGGGCCTGGCCAACTCGATCCTGGTCAAGGTCAACCAGATCGGCACCCTGTCGGAGACCCTGGACGCGGTCGATATGGCCCACCGCGCCGGCTACACGGCGGTGATGAGCCACCGCTCGGGCGAGACCGAGGACTCCACCATCGCCGACCTGGCCGTGGCCACCAACTGCGGGCAGATCAAGACCGGCTCGCTGGCCCGCTCGGACCGCACGGCCAAGTACAACCAGCTCCTGCGCATCGAGGAGGAGCTGGGCGACCAGGCCATCTATCCCGGCCGCAAGGCGATCAAGCGCCTCTGAGCTTCCGGCGGCCCGGGTTTCTGGCGGGCAGGGCGCCGAAAGGCGCCCGCTCGCAACCCAAAATTAAGCATGGCGGCGCGAAATGGGCGGGTCCAGGAGCTGCTCGATTCGCCGTGCTCGCCCGTCTTCGTCCATATCTGCCGACGGCCGCCCTGGCCTTCCTGATCTTCTACTTCGGATTCCACGCCTTCACCGGCGACCGCGGGATTCTGTCCACGCGCCAGCGCGACGAGACCCTGGCCGTGAAGACCAAGGAACTGGCCGATCTGCGCAAGCAGCGTGAGTCCCTGGAGGCGCGCGCCCATCTCTTGCGCGACACGAGCCTGTCCGCCGACTTGTTGGAAGAACGGGCGCGGTCTCTGCTAGGCTTCTCCGACCCGAAAGATTATGTGATCCGCCTGAAGCGTTGAGGCGCCTTGCTCGTTTCACAGGCGTGACGCCTGGCGAGGCGCAACGACGACGGCATCGACGGAGAAGCGGATGGCGCGCGGGCAAGAGAGCTCAACGTCGCGGAAAAAGAAGGCCGATGAGGCGGTGTCCGCCGAGTGGGGCAAGGACGAGCTGATCGGCGCCTATCGCAACATGCTGCTGATCCGCCGCTTCGAGGAGCGCGCGGGCCAGCTCTACGGCATGGGCCTGATCGGCGGCTTCTGCCACCTCTACATCGGCCAGGAGGCGATCGCGGTCGGCGTCCAGTCGGTCAAGCAGCCGGGCGACCAGGTGATCACCGGCTATCGCGACCACGGCCACATGCTGGCCTGCGGCATGGACCCGCGCGAGGTGATGGCCGAGCTGACCGGGCGCTCGGGCGGCTCGTCCAAGGGCAAGGGCGGCTCGATGCACATGTTCTCGACCGCCGCCGACTTCTACGGCGGTCACGGCATCGTCGGCTCCCAGGTCAGCCTGGGCACGGGCCTGGCCTTCTCCAACCACTATCGGCAGAACGGCAAGGTCGCCTTCGTCTACTTCGGCGACGGCGCCGCCAACCAGGGCCAGGTCTACGAGAGCTTCAACATGGCCGAGCTCTGGCGCCTGCCGGCCATCTACATCATCGAGAACAACCAGTACGCCATGGGCACCTCCATCGAGCGGGCCTCCTCGGAGACGCACCTGTTCAAGCGCGGCGCCTCGTTCCGCATTCCCGGTGAAGAGGTCGACGGCATGGACGTGCTGGCCGTGCGCGAGGCGGCCGGCCGCGCCGCCGAGCACGCCCGGAACGGCGGCGGGCCCTACATCCTGGAAATGAAGACCTACCGCTATCGCGGCCACTCCATGAGCGACCCGGCCAAGTACCGCACCCGCGAGGAGGTCGAGGCCGTCCGCAAGACGCGCGATCCGATCGACCACCTGCAGGAGCGCCTGGTCAACGAAGGCTACGCCGACGAAGCCGCGCTCAAGGCGATCGACGCCGAGGTCAAGAAGGTGGTGGCCGACGCCGCCGAATTCGCCCGCACCAGCCCCGAACCCGAAGCCTCCGAGCTCTACACCGACGTCTACGTGGAGGCCGCGCAGTGACCGACGTACTGATGCCCGCGCTGTCTCCGACGATGGAGGAGGGCACGCTGGCCAAGTGGCACGTGAAGGCCGGCGACAAGGTGTCCTCCGGCGACGTGATCGCCGAGATCGAGACCGACAAGGCGACCATGGAGGTCGAGGCCGTCGACGAAGGGGTGGTCGAGGCCATCCTCGTGCCCGAGGGCTCCGAGGGCGTGAAGGTCAACACCCCCATCGCCAGGCTTTCCGGAGACTCCGCGCCGGCCGCGGCTCCGCCGCCGCCCGCCGCCGTGGAGGCGCCGGTTCCGTCCGCCGCCGAGCCCGCGGCGGTCGCGCCGCCGCCGGCCCCCGCGCCGGCCGATCCGGAGCTGCCGGACGGCGTGAAGATGGTGAAGATCACCGTGCGCGACGCCCTGCGCGACGCCATGGCCGAGGAGATGCGCCGCGACGAGGCGGTGTTCCTGATGGGCGAGGAAGTCGCCCAGTACCAGGGCGCCTATAAGGTCAGCCGCGACCTCTTGCAGGAGTTCGGCGACCGCCGCGTGGTCGACACCCCGATCACCGAGCACGGCTTCGCCGGCATGGGCGTCGGCGCGGCCATGGGCGGGCTCAAGCCGATCGTCGAGTTCATGACCTGGAACTTCGCCATGCAGGCGATGGACCAGATCATCAATTCGGCGGCCAAGACCCACTACATGTCCGGCGGCCAGGTGCGCTGCTCGGTCGTCTTCCGCGGCCCCAACGGCGCGGCCGCCCGCGTGGCCGCCCAGCACAGCCAGGACTATTCGTCGTGGTACGCCCACGTGCCGGGCCTGAAGGTGGTCGCCCCCTATGACGCGGCCGACGCCAAGGGCCTGCTCAAGGCGGCCATCCGCGACCCGAACCCGGTCGTCGTGCTGGAGCACGAGATGCTCTACGGCCACGAGTTCGAGATCCCGGACGTCGAGGACTGGGTGGTGCCGATCGGCAAGGCCAAGGTGCGCCGCGTCGGCGCCCATGTGACCATCACCGCCCATTCGCGCATGGTCGGCCTGGCCCTGGCGGCCGCCGAGCAGCTCGCCGCCGAGGGCCTGGAGGCGGAGGTCGTCGACCTGCGCAGTCTGCGCCCGCTGGATCACGAGACGATCGTCGAGAGCGTCAAGAAGACCAACCGCCTGGTCACGGTGGAGGAAGGCTGGGGCCCGATGGGCGTCGGCGCCGAAGTCGTCGCCCGGGTGCTGGAGCACGCCTTCGACTACCTCGACGCCCCGCCGGCCCGGGTCTGCCAGGCCGACACGCCCTTGCCCTACGCGGCGAACCTTGAAGCCATGGCGCTGCCGTCGGTCGACCAGATCGTCGCCGCCGCCAAGGCCGTCGCCTATCGCTGAGCCCGGCGGCCCCGGCCGCCGACGCCTGATGAACGCCTGACGGAAACGGATTCATGTCGATCGACGTACTGATGCCCGCGCTGTCCCCGACGATGGAGGAGGGCACGCTGGCCAAGTGGCACGTGAAGGCCGGCGACAAGGTGTCCTCCGGCGACGTGATCGCCGAGATCGAGACGGACAAGGCGACCATGGAGGTCGAGGCCGTCGACGAGGGGGTGGTCGAGGCCATCCTCGTGCCCGAGGGCTCCGAGGGCGTGAAGGTCAACACCCCCATCGCCAGGCTCTCCGGCGAAGGCGACGCCGCCCCGGCGCCGGCGCAAGCCCCGGCCGATCCGCCCAAGGCGCCGGCGGTGGAAGCGCCCAAGGCCGCCGCGCCGGATCCCGCGCCCGCGGCCAAGCCGGCGCCGGCCGCGCCCAGCCGGGCGGGGGGGCGCATCTTCGCCTCGCCGCTCGCCCGGCGGCTGGCCGAGCAGAAGGGGATCGACCTGGCCGTGGTGCAGGGCTCGGGCCCGCACGGCCGGATCATCAAGCGCGACATCGACGCGGCCAAGCCGGGCGCCCGCGCCCCGTCCGCCGCTCCAGGCGCCGCGCCGGCCGCCGCGCCGCGCCCGGTGCTGTCGCTGCAGCAGATGGGCATCCCCGAGGGCAGCTACGACCTGATCCCGCTGGACGGCATGCGCAAGACCGTCGCCCGGCGCATGGCCGACAGCTTCCGCGACGTGCCGCACTTCCCGCTGAACATCGACATCGAGATCGACAAGCTGCTGGAGGGCCGCACGCGCATCAACGCTATGCTTGAGAAGCAGGGCGTGAAGGTCAGCGTCAACGACATGGTGATCAAGGCCTCGGCCATCGCCCTCAAGCAGGTGCCGCAAGCCAACGCCTCCTATTCCCCCGAGGGGATCGCCATGCACCACCACGCCGACATCGCCATGGCCGTGGCGATCGACGGCGGGCTGATCACGCCGATCATCCGCGCGGCCGAGACCAAGGGCCTGGCGCAGATCGCGACGGAGGCCAAGGACCTGGCCGAGCGCGCCCGCACCCGCAAGCTCAAGCCCGAGGAGTTCCAGGGCGGCACCTTCTCGGTCTCCAACCTGGGGATGTTCGGGATCAAATCGTTCGGGTCGATCATCAACGAGCCGCAGGGCTGCATCCTGTCGGTCGGCGTGGGCGAGAAACGGCCCGTGGTGCGCGGCGACCAGATCGCCATCGCCACGGTGATGACCGTCACCTTGACCTGCGATCACCGCGTGGTGGACGGCGCCACCGGCGCGCGCTGGCTGCAGGCCTTCAAGATCCTGCTGGAAGACCCGATCACGATGATCGTCTGAGGGAGTGCTTATGGATTTCGACCTCATCGTCGTCGGCGCGGGGCCGGGCGGCTATGTCACGGCCATTCGCGCCGCTCAGTTGGGCCTGAAGACCGCCATCGTCGAGCGCGAGCTGCTGGGCGGGATCTGCCTGAACTGGGGTTGCATCCCCACCAAGGCGCTCCTGAAGTCCGGCGAGGTCTATGAGCAGCTCGGCCATCTGGCCGACTACGGGCTGAAGGTGGAGAAGGCGAGCTTCGATTTCGCCAAGGTGGTTGAGCGTTCGCGCAAGGTGGCCGCGCAGCTCAACTCCGGCGTCGCCTTCCTGATGAAGAAGCACAAGATCGAGGTGATCGAGGGCTCGGCCCGGCTGGAGAAGGGGCAGGGCGCGCCCAAGGTGGTCGTCGCGCTCAAGGCCGGCGGCTCGCGCTCGCTGCAGGCCAAGCACGTGATCCTCGCCACCGGCGCGCGGGCCCGCACCATCCCGGCGATCGGCCTGGAGCCGGACGGCGAACGCGTCTGGACCTACCGCGAGGCGCTCGCGCCCAAGGCCGCGCCCAAGTCGCTGGTGGTGATCGGCTCCGGCGCCATCGGCATCGAGTTCGCCAGCTTCTACCGGGCGCTGGGGTCCGACGTGACGGTCGTCGAGGCGCTGCCGCGCATCCTGCCGGTGGAGGACGAGGAGGTCTCCAAGGCCGCGCACAAGGCGTTCGAAAAGCGCGGGATCAAGTTCCGCGTGGGCGCCGGCGTCAAGCAGCTCTCCAAGTCCAAGACCGGCGTCACCCTGGCCCTGGAGGCCGGCGGCAAGGCCGAGACCCTGGAGGCCGAGGTGGCGATCGTCGCCGTCGGCATCGTCGGCAACGTGGAGAACCTGGGGCTGGAGGCCCTGGGCGTGAAGATCGAGAAGACCCACGTGGTCACCGATTCCCACGGCGCCACGGGCGTGCCCGGCCTCTACGCGATCGGCGACGTCGCCGGCCCGCCCTGGCTGGCGCACAAGGCCAGCCACGAGGGCGTGCACTGCATCGAGCACATCGCCGGGCTGAAGCCGTCGAACCTGACGGCTCCGATCCCCGGCTGCACCTACGCCCAGCCGCAGATCGCCTCGGTCGGCCTGACCGAGGCCCAGGCCAAGGAGAAGGGGATCGCCGTCAAGGTCGGCCGCTTCCCGTTCCGCGTGAACGGCAAGGCCATCGCCGCCGGCGAGACCGAGGGCTTCGTCAAGACCGTGTTCGACGGGGCCACCGGCGCCCTGATCGGCGCGCACATGATCGGCGCCGAGGTGACCGAGATGGTGCAGGGCTTCGCCATCGCCATCACCATGGAAGCCACGGAGGCCGAGCTGCAGGGCACGGTCTTCCCGCATCCGACCATGAGCGAGGCCATGCACGAGGCGTCCTTGGACGCTTTCGGCAAGGTGCTGCACATCTGAGCCGGCGGCGTGTCGCCCAGCGACAGCGCCGCCAATCGCCTTCAAACCGCCCAAGACCAGTGGGAGGCACGCCCCCGTGTTCCGCCCAAACGCCCCTTGCAGCATCCGCTTGGCCGCGCTCGGCGCCGCCGCCCTTGCGCTGAGCGCCTGCGCGACGGCCACCCAGACCACGCCGCCCCGCACGGCCACCGAACAGCTCCTGATCTCCCACGCCGCCGAACAGGCGGCCAAGAAGCTCGACATTCCGCTCAAGCCTGGCACGCGGGTGTTCCTGCGGCCGGCCGGATTCACCGGCTCGGAAGGCGACTATGCGGTCAGCGCCCTGCGCGCGGCCCTGTCGGCGCGGGGCATGGCCCTGCCGCCGCGGCCCGAGGACGCCGACGTGGTGCTGGAGGTGCGCGAGGCGGCCCTCTCCATCGACGAGATGAACCGGCTGGTGGGCGTGCCGTCGGTGACATTGCCCAACATCTCCACCCTGGGCCTCTTCACCATCCCCGAGCTGCCGCTCTACGCGCGCCGCGACCGCACCGGGATCGCCGAATTCCTGCTGTTCGCCTACGACGCCAAGACCGGCGCGCCGCTGCACATGGCCGACCGGGTCGAGGGCGCGACCATGATCCGCGCGCACAAGGCGTTCATCGTCTTCTCCTGGGGCAAGCAGGAGGTGCGTCCGGGCGACCCGGCGCTGGAATCGGCGCCCTGGTGGAAGGTCTGGTGAGTTAGCCGGCCTCGACCGCGCGCGCCGCCGCCAGCGCGGCCGCGGCGGCCTCCCGCCGCACGTGGCGCGCCCGAAGCACGCCCAGCAGCGCGAAGGCGCCGACCAGCATGGCGACGCCGGCGATGATGGCGATGGTCATCGGGTCGGCCTCGCCCAGCGCCTCCAGATGGGCCAGGCCCTTGGCCGCGAAGTAGCCGGGCGCCAGCACCGCGGGGACCCACACCGCCGCGGAGACGGCGTTGGCGGCCTGGAACGTGCTGCGGCGCATCTGCAGCATCCCCGCCAGCAGCGGCACGAACGCCCGCGCCGGGCCGAAGAAGCGGCCGATGAAGATCGACGCGGTGCCATGGCGGCGCGTGAAGAGCCGCGTGCGCGCCAGCTTGCGGCGATGGCCGCGGAACAGCCGGCCGCGCAGCGCCCTGGGGCCCAGCCGCCGGCCGAGCGCATAGGAGAAGGCGTCGCCCAGGATCGCCCCGGCGATGCACCAGGCCAGCACCGAGGCCGGATCGAGCACGCGCGCGGCCACCAGCCCGCCGGCCATGACCAGCAGCGGCGTCGCCGGCACGAAAGCGCCCACAAGAACGATCGATTCCAGAAGCGTCACTGCGCCCAATACGGGCCCCGCCCACAGATGATGCCTGGCGATGAACTCGGCTACGGTTTGAAACAGGACGTCCATGAGGCTCCTTACGCCGCCTCAAGATGGGAACGCGAATGAGTCGGCGCGAGGGCGCCTGCGTCTATTCCTTCGCGCCGTTGCGTCCGTGCATCAGGCGCCCCTCAGCGCGAGCCCCCGACAACCGCCGCTTGCGCCCGCCGAGCGGCCGTTACGCCGCCCGCGACCGCCCGTCGGCCTCGGCCATCCGCTGGATCGCCACATAGTCGGTCTTGCCGGTGCCCAGCACGGGCACCTCGGGCACCTTGATGATCTTGCGCGGCACCGCCAGCTCCGGCGCGCCGATCGACTGGGCGTGGCGCACCAGCGGCGCGGCGGCCGCGTCGCGCCGGTCGGTCACCAGCACCAGCCGCTCGCCCTTCTTGTTGTCGGGCATGGCGATCACCGCATGGCGCGAGTCCGGCCAGACCGCGGAGGCGAGGTCCTCGGCGGCGGTGAGCGAGACCATCTCGCCGGCCACCTTGGCGAAGCGCTTCACCCGCCCCAGGATCGTGATCCAGCCGTCCTCGGTCAGGTCGACGACGTCGCCGGTGTCGTGCCAGCCGTCCGCCGGCGCCTCCAGCGCCCCGTCGGCGTTGATGTAGCCGGTCATCACATTGGGGCCGCGCACGAACAGCCGCCCGCCGCCCGGAATGCCTTCCACCGGCTCCAGGCGGGTCTCGATCCCCGGCAGCAGGCCGCCCACCGTGCCCCGGCGGTTGTCCTCGGGCTTGTTCACCGCGATCACCGGCGCGGCCTCGGTGGCGCCGTAGCCTTCCAGCACCGGCACCGCGCCGAATCGCTCGTTGATCAGGTTGTGCGTCTCGTCGCGCACCTTCTCGGCGCCGCAGACGATGAAGCGCAGGCCCGACAGCTCGTCCGGCTCGGCCGAGCGGGCGTACTGGTTCACGAAGGTGTCCGTGGCCAACAGGATCGAGGCGTGCGTGTCCTTCACCAGCGGCGGGATCTGCTTGATGTGCAGCGGCGAGGGGTACTGGAACGCCTTCATGCCGGTCAGCACCGGCAGCAGCGCCCCGCCGGTCAGCCCGAAACAGTGGAAGGTGGGCAGGGGATTGAACATCACCCAGTCCGGGTCCAGCGCGATGTGGGCGGCGATCTGCTCGACGTTGGCGATCAGGTTGCCCTGGCTCAGCACCACGCCGCGCGGCGCGCCGAAGCTGCCCGAAGTGAACAGGATCACGCCCGGATCGTCCGGCCCGGTCTCGGCGCGGAAGCGCTTGGGGAAGAGGGCGGCGGCGGCGGCGAACGCCTTGTCGGCCAGACCGACCTTCTCGCGCACGTCCTCCAGGTAGGTGACGACGGCGATCTGCTCCAGGGCGTCGGTCAGGTCGTGCAGCTTGCCCTGTTCGATGAAGCGATGGGAGGTCAGCACGCGCTTGACCTTGGCCGTCGCGCAGGCGGCCTTCAGGTTCCGGATGCCGGCGGTGAAATTGAGCATGGTCGGCACGCGGCCGAAGGCGTGCAGGGCGAAGAAGGTGACCACCACGGCCGAACTGGCCGGCAGCATCACGCCCACCCGTTCGCCGGGCTGGGTCATGGCGGCGATCTTGCGGCCGAGCGCGAACGCGGCTCGCACCACGTCGGTGTAGCTGAGCGGATTGCGCTCCTGGTCCTCGAGGATCAGCTTCTTGGCGCCGTACTTGGCGCGGGCGTCGAGCAGGGCGTCGAACAAGGAACGCCGGCTGGAAGTCAAGTCAAACGAACGCGGCAAAAGCGAACGCCTCCCAATTGTTACGCCGTTGTTTTTCGTCGGAGCCTAGCCATAGGCTCAACCATTGAAAAGATCGGTTACGATACGTGAAACCTAGCGCAAGGGCTCGTCGTCCACCATCGGCGATCTGCTGAGCGCGAAACCGGCCACCGCCTTGAGCCAGGCGGAGCGCGCCGCGTCGTCCGCCAGGTGCGGGCTGGATGCGGGCCTGACGGAGGCGTGCAGGCAGCGGGGAAGGCGCTCGCACGGATCGCTCCCGCTCGCCGCGCCCACCTCGAGCACGGGCGTGCGCACCTCGCCGGCCCTGTCGAGCGCGGCCCTGCTCGCGGCCTGCAGCGCCAGCCGCCAGCCGCGGCTGGGCCCGGCCATGCGCAGGTCCGGGTTGGCGAGCTGCCAGTCGGCGGCGAGGTCCGCGCGCGAGGCCCAGGGGCGGGACCGGCGCCACGGCCGCCAGCCAGCCGGCGGCCGTTGGTCGCTGCGCAGCAGGCGCTCCAGCATGGACAGCGGCCGCTCGCCGGAGGGCCGCACGAGCGGGGCGCTGAGCACTGCCCCGTCCGCCGGCAGGCCGTCCTCCAGCGCGAGCAGGGCGACGACCGCCCCGTCGCCGTGGCTGAGGATCGTCACCGGCGCGTCCGGCGTTGGACGCACGATCTGGCGCACCAGGGCCTCCAGCGCGCGGCGGTCGGGATCGAAGCTCGGAGCGTGGCCCAGGTCGCGCGGTTCGACGAACCGCTGTGAGCCGCCTTGGCCGGCGCGGTCCAGCACCCAGACTGTCAGCCCGGACGCCTCCAGGTCGCGCACGGTCTCGAACCAGATCTCTGCGGTCTCGCCGTAGCCGGGCACGATCACCACCTGGCCCTTGGGCACGACGTCGGGACTGGCCACGCCGTAGCGCTGCACCGGATCGTCGCCCACCTGCAGCGCCCCCCAGGCCCACCCCTCGGGCTCCAGGTAGCGGGTCGCCAGGCCCGGCGGCGCCCGGCTTTCGATGAACGCTTCGCGCGAGCCGCCCCGGTCGCAGGCGGCGAGCAGCAGCAGCGCAGCGACGAGTCGAAACGCGCGGTTCATGGCCAAATCTGTTCCCGTCCCGCCATTGGAACGCAAGGGCGCGCATTCGCGCCTTGATCCGCGCCTCGCGACGGACGATTTAGACTCCATGACCGTCGTCATCGACCGCCTGGGGCCCGGCCGGCCGCGCCACCCGGAAAAGCAGCACAGGCCGGACACGCCCATCCTGCGCAAGCCTGAGTGGCTGCGCGTCCGCGCGCCCGGTTCCGCCGGCTATTCGGCGACGCGGGACATCGTCAAGACGCACGGCCTGGTCACGGTGTGCGAGGAGGCGGCCTGTCCCAACATCGGCGAGTGCTGGACCCAGAGCCACGCCACCATGATGATCATGGGCGAGGTCTGCACGCGGGCCTGCGCCTTCTGCAACGTCACGACCGGCAAGCCCCAGCCGCTGGACCCGACAGAGCCGGCGCGCGTCGCCGACGCCGTCGCCAAGATGGGCCTGAAGCACGTCGTCATCACCTCCGTCGACCGCGACGATCTCGATGACGGCGGGGCGGCGCACTTCGCCGAGGTCGTGCGCGCGATCCGCGCGGCGGCGCCCGGCACGACCATCGAGATCCTGACGCCCGACTTCCTGCGCAAGCCCGCCGAGGCCGCCGCCCTGGTGATCGACGCCAGGCCGGACGTCTTCAACCACAACCTGGAGACCGTGCCGCGGCTCTACCTGTCGATCCGCCCCGGCGCGCGCTACTACCACTCCCTGCGCCTGCTCGAACGCGTGAAGGAACGCGATCCGCAGCAGTTCACCAAGTCCGGCCTGATGGTCGGGCTCGGCGAGGCCAAGGAGGAGGTGATGCAGGTGATGGACGACATGCGTTCGGCCGGCGTCGACTTCCTGACCATCGGCCAATACCTGCAGCCGACGCGCAAGCACGCCGCGGTCGACCGCTTCGTCACGCCCGAGGAGTTCAAGGCCTACGAGGAGATCGCCCGGGCCAAGGGCTTCCTGATGGTCTCGGCGAGCCCGCTGACGCGCTCCTCGCACCATGCCGGCGAGGACTTCGCCAAGCTGCAGGCGGCGCGGCGCGCGCGCGAGGCCGCGGCCTAGACGCGCCTTGCGCCACCAGCTCTCAAAGATGCTGCCCTACCGGCCGGACGACCTCTTCCGGCTGGTCGGCGACGTGGAGGCCTATCCCGAGTTCGTCCCCTGGGTGCAGGCGATGCGCGTCTGGAACAAGCGGCCGGAAGGCGAGGGCGTCGAGGGCCTGGACGCCGAGGTCCGCGTCGGCTTCTCCGTGCTGAAGGAGAAGTTCGCCACCCACGTGCGGCGCGACGCCGCCGCGCGCACCATCGACGTCACCCTGCTGTCCGGTCCCTTCCGCAAGCTGCAGAACCATTGGGCCTTCCACGAGGCCGAGGGCGGAACCCGCGTCGAGTTCGATATCGACTTCGCGTTCAAGTCGCGGTTGCTCGAGGCGGTGCTGGCGGCGAATTTCCATACCGCCGTGGAACGACTCATGGGTTGTTTCGAGGCGCGGGCGCGGACGCTCTATCCGCCGAATGCTGCCGAGGAACTGTGCAACTCCTAGACTTGTCGCGACTTTCCTCAGCGATTGAATCCCGACTCGCCTGACGGTTGCGCGGTGTAGTTCGCCAGCTCGCCTCAAATCAGAGCGCGCTCGTCAAGATAATGACGTGAAGATACAGTATCCAAGTACGAGCAATTATTGAGCAGTGCTAATGCAGATTGCGGCTAGGGCGGCTGCAATCTGTTGTGCTGTTTGGTTCTGTTTGCCCGCTGCGGGTGAGGGGGACAGCCGGGCAGATGCGAACGATCGCCGTGATCGCCCGCAAAGGCGGATCGGGGAAGACGACGCTTGCGACGCACCTGGCGTTGGCGGCCCATCTGCGGGGGCGCCAGGCGATGCTCGCGGACGCCGACCCCCAGCGCTCCTCCACCGAGGTGCTGAGGCTTCGCCAGATTCCGGGTCCGCAGGTGGTCGAGACCGCCGGGCCCAAACTCTTCGCCCTGAAAGTGGCCGCGCTGCGCGACGGCGTCGAAACCCTGGTGATCGACACCCCGGCCGGCCCGGAGACCGAGGTCTGCCACGCGATCGTGCTCGCCGAGCTGTCCCTGGTGGTCGTCCGCCCCACCTACCTGGATCTCGTCATGGCCGTGCGGACGGTCGAGATCCTGCATCGCCTGGGCCGGCCCGGGCTGATCGTGCTGAACCAGGCGCCGTTCTCCCGCGCCGGGGCCGAGCCGCCGCCGGTGCGCAAGGCGCTGGACGCGCTGAAGCTGCTGCACACGCCGATCGCGCCGGTGATCATCCGCGCGCGCATGGCCTATCAGGAGGCGCTCAGCATGGGCCTGTCGGTGGAGGAGCTCACGCCCCCCGGACCGGCGGCCCAGGAGATCGACCAGCTATGGAGCGCGGTGGAGGACCGCATGGCCGGTCGGCTCTAGCGCATCCGCTCGCGCAGCATCTCCAGCGCCGATTGCACGGCGGCCAGTTGCACGGCCTGGCGGGTCTCGCCCTCGAACAGCTCGGCGCGGTGCATCAGCCCCTGGTTGGCCCGCGCGGTGGCGATGTGCACCGTGCCCACCGGCTTCATCGGCGTGCCGCCGCCGGGGCCGGCGACGCCGGTGATCGCCACGGCGACGTGGGCGTTGGAGTTCTCCAGCGCGCCCTCGGCCATCATCCGCGCCACCGGCTCGGACACCGCGCCCAAGTCGGCGATCAGGTCTCCGGGCACGCCGAGCAGCTCCTGCTTGGCGCGATTGGTGTAGGTCACGTAGCCGCGCTCGAACACGTCCGAGGCCCCGGCGATGGAGCAGATCGCCCCCGCCACGAGCCCGCCGGTGCAGCTTTCGGCGGTGACGATCCGCAGTGAACGCGAGCGCGCCTCGTCGATCAGCAGCCGGGCCAGGGTTTCGATCTCGAGAGGAAACATCGACGCGCGCTCCGGAGCTAGGCAATCTGGAGGCGTGACCAGAGCATCGCGCCGCCCTCCAGTTCAAGCCGAAAGCCGCCCATGACCGCGCTGGACGCCTCCCAGGCGCCCGCCCCCAGGGGCGCCCAGGCCCTTTTCGCCGCGACCGTGTTCGCCAGCGCCCTGCTGGTGTTCCTGGTCGAACCGATGATCGCCAAGCTCGTGCTGCCCCTGCTGGGCGGCGCGCCCTCGGTGTGGAACACCAGCCTGGTGTTCTTCCAGGCCTGCCTGCTGGCCGGCTACGGCTACGCCCACGCCGTCCAGAAGATTCGCAGCCTCAAGGCGCAGGCGGCGCTGCACGGGGCGGTGCTGCTGCTCGCCGCGCTCGCCCTGCCGCTCCGGGTCACGGGCCTCTTCGGCGAGCCGTCGTCCGCGCATCCGGCGCTCTGGCTGCTGGGCGTCTTGACCGTGTCGGTGGGCGCGCCGTTCGCCGCGCTCTCGGCCACTGCGCCGCTGGTGCAGGCCTGGCACGCGCGCATCATGCCCGCGGCCGACGCCAAGGAGCCCTACAGCCTCTACGCCGCCAGCAACCTCGGCAGCCTGATCGCGCTCTTGGCCTATCCGGCGCTGGTGGAGCCCACCCAGACGCTCGGGGCGCAGAGGACCGAGTGGTCGATCGGCTACGGCGGCTTCGTCCTGGTGATCGCCGCCCTGGCCCTGGTGGCGCTGCGCGTCCGCGCCGTCGCCGCGCCGGCCGAGCACGCGAGCGGGCCGGCCACGCCCTGGCGCGAGCGGGCGCTGTGGGTGGTCCTGGCGGCGATCCCCTCCAGCCTGATGCTGGGCGTCACCACCCACATCACCATGGACGTGGCCTCCGCGCCGCTGCTCTGGGTGCTGCCGCTCGCGCTCTACCTCGTCACCTTCATCATCGCCTTCCAGGACCGCCCGCTGATCTCGTCCGACAGCGTGCTGCTGTTCCAGGCCGCGGCGCTCGCCGGCTGCGTGATCGAGCTGCCGTTCGCCGGCACCGAGATCCTGCTGGTCCTGTTCCTCAACCTCACGGCCTTCTTCTTCACCGCGCTGATGTGCCACCAGGCGCTGGTGGCCCGCCGGCCACCGCCGTCGCGGCTGACGGACTTCTACCTGTGGATGTCGGTGGGCGGCGTGCTCGGGGGCGCCTTCAACGCGCTCCTGGCGCCCGTGATCTTCAACGCGGTCTACGAGTATCCGCTGGTCCTCGCGCTCGCCTGCCTGGTGCGTCCCTGGGGCCGCGGAGGGCTGGAGGCCTGGCGCTGGGCCACGATCGCCGTCGGCGTCGCGGCGGGCGTGGCCGCGCCGATCTGGACGACGTTCCACGGCGTGGACCTGGTCGCCAAGCTGCTCTTGGCCACGGTGACAGTGATGGCGTTCATCGTGCGCCGCCGGGCGCTGGCGTTCTTCTGCCTGATCTCGGTGCTCGTCATCAGCGCCAACGGCGTCGGCGACCGGCGCGACGTGGAGCATAGCTGGCGCAGCTTCTTCGGCGTCCTGCGCCAGTCGGTCTACAACTCTCCGCCGATGGGCGGGACGGTGCGGATGCTGTCGCACGGCACCACCCTGCATGGCGCCCAGGCGCTCGATCCGCGCTACCGCTGCCGGCCTCTGACCTACTACGCGCCGGAGACCCCGATCGGCCAGGTGTTCAGCGCCATGCGCACCATCCACGCCGACTTCACCGCCGGGGCCGTCGGCCTGGGGACGGGGTCGGTGGCCGCCTACACCCGGCCCGGCGATTCCCTGACCTTCTTCGAGATCGACCCCCAGGTGGTGCGCGTCTCCACCGACCCCAAGCACTTCAGCTACACGACCGCCTGCGCCAAGGGCACGATCCGCTACGTGCTGGGCGACGCGCGCCTGACCCTGGCCAAGCAGCCGAAGGACAAGTTCGACGTCCTGCTGATCGACGCCTTCTCGTCCGACAGCATCCCCACGCACCTGCTGACGACCGAGGCGATCCGGGGCTACCTGACGCACATCAAGCCGGACGGCTTGCTCATGCTGCACCTGTCCAACCGCCACCTGGAGTTGGTCGAGCCGGCGGTGGCCGCCGCCAAGGCGGCCGGCGGCCTGGCCATGGTGCAGAACCATACCGCCGCCGCGTCCTCGCCGCCGCTCTGGGAATCCTCGGAGGACGTGGTGATCATCGCCCGCGGTCCCGCCGGCCTGTCGCCGTTCGAGAACGACGTGCGCTGGGACTACGCCCATCCCACGCAGGTCCGCCCCTGGACCGACGACTATGTGAACCTCGTCGGCGCGGTCTACCGGCGCCTGCAGCAGCGCTGGACCTGGCTGCCCTGAACGGAGGGCCGGATACGGAGGGCCGGATCAGGCCGGGGTCTCGACCGCCACGACCGCCTGGGCGAGCAGGCCCTCCTGGCGTCCGGTGAAGCCCATGCCCTCGGTCGTGGTGGCCTTCACGCTCACGCGGTCGACCGGCAGGCCCAGCAGTTCGGCCAGGCGCGCCCGCATGGCCTCGCGGTGCGGGCGGATCTTCGGCCGCTCGCACACCAGGGTCACATCGGCGTTCAGGATCCGCGCCGAGCGGGCGTGGGCCAGCGCCACCGCGTGCGCCAGGAAGCGGTCGGAGGAGGCGCCCTTCCATTGCGGGTCGCTCGGCGGGAAGTGCTCGCCGATGTCCCCCGCGCCGATGGCCCCCAGGATCGCGTCGGTCAGGGCGTGCAGGCCCGCGTCCGCGTCGGAGTGGCCGATCAGGGCCTGGTCGTGGTCGATGCGCACGCCGCACAGCCAGACGGCCTCGCCAGGGCCCCAGCGGTGGGCGTCCACTCCCTGGCCGATCCGCGTGATGCGCGCCGCGCCCGCCAGCCGCTCGGCCATGGCGAAGTCCTCCGGATAGGTGAGCTTCAGCAGCATCGGATCGCCCGGCGCCAGGGCGACGCGCCCGCCGAACCGTTCCATCACGCCGGCGTCGTCGGTCGGCTCCTCGCCGGGCGGCCAGGCCTGATAGGCGGCGCGCAGCCGTTCCAGGTGGAAGGCCTGCGGGGTCTGGGCGCGCCACAGGCCCTCGCGCGGGACCGTCGCGCTGATCACGCCGTCCCCCCGCTTGAGCGTGTCCGGGACGGGCAGGGCGGGAACGGCCCCGTCGCAGCCGTCCAGCGCGGCGACCAGGGCCCTCACGTGCGCGGACGTGACAAACGGTCGCGCCGCGTCGTGGATCAGCACCGCCTCGGGGGCGTCGTCGCCCAGAGCGGCCAGCCCGGCCTGCACCGAAAGCGCTCGGGTGGCCCCGCCCGCCACGCACGCCGCGCCGGGGATGTTCGCGATGAGCCGCTCGGCGTCGGCGACGCGGTCCAAGGCCGCCACCACAACGATCCGCCGCGCCCCGGCCGCGTTCAGCGCCTCCACCGACCAGGCCGCGACAGGGCGGCCGGCGAGGTCCCGCCAGGCCTTCGGCGCGCCGGGGCCGGCCCGGGTCCCGCTGCCGGCGGCGACGATGACGGCCGAGAATTCCATGCCGGCTGTTTAGTTCACGGCGGTCACTTGTCCAGGCTTTACGGCGGTGCACAAATTGCCTAAAAAGCCGGCGGTGGGGATGATCATAAAATGAGCAATGCGCTCAGCGTAGGTAAAATCGAAGTTTCCGGGCGGACCTGGATCGCGCCGATGACCGGCGTATCCGACCTGCCGTTCCGGAAAGCCGCGAGTCGCCTGGGGGCGGCCTATACCGCGACCGAGATGGTGGCTTGCGCCGAATTCGCGCGCGGCCGCCCGGACGTGGTGCGGCGCGCGGCGGTGGGCGAGGGCCTGCCGCTGATGGTGATGCAGCTCATCGGCCGCGAGCCGGAGCAGATCCGCCAGGGCGCGCGCCTGGCGGCCGAAGCCGGCGCCCAGATCATCGATCTCAATTTCGGCTGCCCCGCGCGGGAGGTCACCGGCGCGCTCTGCGGCTCGGCCCTGATGCGCGACCTCGACCTGGCCGAGCGCCTCGTCGGCGCGGCGGTGGACGCCGTCGACCTTCCCGTCACGGTGAAGATGCGCCTGGGCTGGGACGACGCCTCGAAGAACGCCCCGGAGTTCGCCGCGCGGGCCGAGGCCCTGGGCGTGGCCGCCGTCACCGTCCACGGGCGCACCCGCTGCCAGTTCTACAAGGGCCGGGCCGACTGGGCCGCGGTCCGCGCGGTGAAGGACGCCGTGTCCATCCCGGTGATCGTCAACGGCGACATCGTCGACGGCGCCAGCGCCCGCCAGGCCCTGGCCGCCTCGGGCGCTGACGGGGTGATGATCGGCCGCGGCGTCTACGGCCGGCCCTGGATCGCCGCCGAGATCGACGCGGTCCTGGCCGGCCGGCCCTACGCCGCCCCGGACGCGGAGACGCGGCTGGGCGTCGTGCTGGATCACTTCAGAGACAGTCTCGCCTTCTACGGCGAGCGGCTGGGCCTGCGGATCTTCCGCAAGCACCTGGCCGCCTACATCGAAAACGCGCCTTGGCCCACGCAGGCCGAGGCCAGGCGCACGGCGCGCTCCGCCCTGTGCCGCACGGAGGAAGCCCGGGAGGTCGAACGCAGCCTGGTCGCGCTCTGGCGCGACCCTCAAACGAGATTGGCGGCATGAACGGCCAAATCAAAACATCAAAATCGGGGATGAGCCTGGACACGTTGAAGGCCGCGGCCTTCGACCTCAGTCCGGAACCGGCCATGGTGGTCAGCGCCGACGGCGCGCTGGTCGCGGCGAACGAGGCGGCGGAGGCCCTGTTCGGCCAGGGCCTGGGCCTCCTGGCGCGCGGCCGCTTCCTGGCGGCCCTGCCGCCGGGCTCGGCGCTGGTCTCGCTGATCAATCGGGCGGTGGAGGAGGGCGGCCCTGTCCGCGAGCGCGGGGTGGAGATCTCGCTCTTCGGCCTGCCGCCCTTCGAGGCCGACGGCGCGGCCGCCCCGCTGGGCGACGGCTCGATCCTGCTCAGCCTGCACATCAGGGCCAACAACCTGGGCGCCGAGCGCGCCGAGAGCCTGCGCTCGATCGTCGGCCTGGGCCGGATCATGGCCCACGAGATCAAGAACCCGCTGGCCGGCATCCGCGGGGCCGCGCAGCTCCTGAAATCCGGCGCCAAGGCCGAGGACGCGCCGCTCGCCCAGCTCATCGTCGATGAGACCGATCGCGTGCGCCGCCTGGTGGACCGCATGGAGGCCTTCTCCGACGACGCGCCGCCCGTGCGCGCGCCGGTCAACATCCACCAGGTGCTCGACCGCGTCCGCGCCCTGGCCGCCAACGGCGTCGCCGACGGTCTGATCCTGCGCGAGACCTACGACCCCTCGCTGCCGCCCACCCTGGGCGACGAGGACCAGCTCATCCAGATCTTCCTGAATCTGGTGAAGAACGCGGCCGAGGCGGCCCATTCGCGGGGCGATGGCCGCGGCGCGATCACCATCACCACAGCCTATCGCCACGGGGTGCGGGTGCGCGCGGCCAAGGGCCAGGCGCTCCACGGCGCGCCGCTGGAGGTGCGGGTGGTGGACAACGGGCCGGGCGTGCCGCCGCACCTGCGCGACAGCCTGTTCCAGCCCTTCGTCACCACCAAGACCTACGGCGCGGGCCTGGGCCTTGCGCTGGTGGCCAAGCTCGTCGCCGGCCACGGCGGCCTGATCGACTTTGAATCCGAGCCTGGGCGCACCTCTTTCCGGGTGCTGTTGCCCATCGCTTCCCAGGAGGACCTCACGGCATGAACGCCGCGACCAAGAAAATCCTGATCGCCGACGACGACTCGTCCATCCGGCTGGTGCTGAGCCAGGCCTTCACCCGCCTGGGCTATCAGGTGCGCGCCACCGGCAACGCCTCGACGCTGCTCAAGTGGGTGTCGGACGGCGAGGGGGACCTCGTCGTCACCGACGTGGTGATGCCCGACGAGAACGCCTTCGACGTGCTGCCGCGCATCCGCAAGGAGCGCCCCAAGCTGCCCGTCATCGTCATGAGCGCCCAGAACACCTTGCTCACGGCGGTCAACGCCGCCGAGATCGGCGCCTTCGACTACGTGCCCAAGCCGTTCGACCTGGACGACATGACCTCGGTCGCGCGCCGCGCGCTCGCCCGGCCCGCCGACGCCGAGGCGTCCAAGGCCCAGGCCCGCGCCCTGCGCGACGAGCGTCTGCCGCTGATCGGCCGCTCAGGGCCGATGCAGGACGTCTACCGCACCATCGCCCGGCTGGTCGGCGCGGACCTGACGGTGCTGATCCTCGGCGAATCCGGCACCGGCAAGGAGCTGGTGGCCCGCGCCCTGCACGACATGGGCCGCCGCCGCGACGGCAAGTTCGTGGTCATCAACCTGGCCGCCGTGCCGCGCGAGCGGGTCGAGGCCGAGCTGTTCGGCCGCGAGGACGGGGCGCCGGGCAAGCTGATCGAGGCCGACGGCGGCACCCTGTTCCTCGACGAGATCGGCGACATGCCGCTGGACGCCCAGACCCGCCTGCTGCGCGTGATCGACGGCTCCGAGCAGGCGATCAATCCCAAGACCGGCCGCCGGCCCAACGTGCGCATCATCGCCGCCACCAACCGCGACCTGCGCGCCCTGATCCAGCACGGCCTGTTCCGCGAGGACCTGTTCTTCCGCCTGAACGTCGCGCCGATCCGCCTGCCGCCCCTGCGCGACCGGGTGGAGGACATTCCCGACCTCGCCCGCGCCTTCCTGCTGCGCGCCAACCGCGAGGGCCTGCCGGCCAAGACCATCGACGCCAGCGCCCTGGAGCGGCTGAAGCTGCACGCCTGGCCGGGCAACGTGCGCGAGCTGGAGAACCTGATCCGCCGGATCTGCGCCCTCTACGCCGAGGAGCTGATCACCGCCCGCATCGTCGAGCGCGAGCTGCAGGACCACACCCCGGCCGCGCCTGGCCAGGAAGGGCCGGTCACGCTCTCCACCCTGGTCGAGCGCCACCTGGCGGGCCACTTCGCCGAGCAGCCGGACGGCCTGCCGCCGCCGGGGCTCTATGATCGCGTGCTCGAGGAGGTGGAGCGTCCGCTGATCCAGCTCACCCTGGCCGCGACCCGTGGCAATCAGGTGCGCGCGGCCGAGATTCTGGGCCTGAACCGCAACACCCTGCGCAAGAAGATCCAGGATTTGGGCGTGGAGATGAATCGCGGCCGTCGCTGAAGCTTCAGCGCAACAACGCTGTTGAATTTGAGGCACAGTCACGCCTAATCTGCGCCTATGGCGTCGCCGGCTCCCGATGGTGGACCTGATGATGCGCCGACCACGAATCTGTGGCGTGCGCTCCAGTCCCGCTATGTGGTCGGCGGCGGCTACGCCTTCGCCGCGATCCTGACGGCGATCGCCATTCTCATGGCGGCTTCGCCGCCGGAGACGGGGCCGCTGGGCCCGGCCAGCCACCTGATCCTGACGATCCTGGGCTTCAATCTGATCCTGATCCTGGGATTGGCCGCGCTCACGGTGCTGCGCCTGCGCGACCTCTTGCGCGCCCGCGCGCGGGACGCCGGCGCGCGGCTGCACCTGCGGTTCGTCACCCTGTTCGCCCTGGCCGCCGTCGCGCCCGCCGTCGTCGTCGCCTTCTTCTATGGCGTCCTCGTCAACCGCGGCGTGGAGAACTGGTTCAGCCAGCGGGTGCAGACCGTGGTGGAGAACTCCGCCACGGTGGCGCGCTCCTACTTCGAGGACCAGACCGCCTACATTCAGCACCACATCGGCCTGATGGCGGTGGACCTCAACCGCGCCGCGCCGGCGCTGGGCTCCAGCCCGATCACCTTCAGCCAGTTCCTGGCCTACCAGGCTTCCTACCACGCCTTTCCGGCGGCCTATCTGATCGACCGGGACGGGCGCGTGCTGGCCCGGGCCGAGACGCCGGACGCCCCGGCCTTCGTCGTGCCGCCCGAGCGCAGCTTCAAGGCCGCGGACGACGGCGAGATCTCGCTGCGCGCCTTCGATTCGGCCGACCTGATGCGCGCGCTCTACCGGCTGAAGGACTATCCGGACGCCTATCTCTACGTGGCTCGCCCCGTGGAGCGGGGGATCATCGCCCACCTGAAGGAGACGCAGGATTCGCTCGCCTCCTACCGCGAGGCCGAGCAGAACCGCGCGCGGATCCAGGCGGCCTTCGCCCTCAGCTATTTCGAGACGGCCCTGCTGGTGCTCGTCGGCGCGGTGCTGCTGGGCATGTCCGCGGCCAACGCCATCGCCCGGCCGGTGGCGCGGCTGGTGCAGGCGGCCGGGCGCGTGGCCGCCGGCGACCTCACCGCGCGCGTCGACGCCGAGCACGACCCGCCGGAGATCGGCGTGCTCTCCCACGCCTTCAACAGCATGACCAACGACCTGCAGGTCCAGCAGGCCGCGCTCAGCCGCGCGCGGGAGGAGGCCGAGACCCGCAGCCAGTTCATCGAGACCGTGCTGGCCGAGGTCAGCGCCGGCGTGATCGGCCTGGACGTGGACGGCCGGATCTCGGCGGTCAACCGGGCCGCGGCGGCGCTGCTGCACCTGCCGCGCGACCAGGGCCGCGGCCGCGCGCTGGCGGACGTGGCGCCCGAGCTGGCGGGCGTCGCCGAGCGCGCCGGCGCCACCGGCGAGGCCGAGGAGGAGGTCGACGTCTCGCGCGACCGCGAGACCTATCGCCTGCGCGTGCGCGCCAACCAGAGCGAGGGCGGCCTGGTGTTGACCTTCGACGACATCACCCGGCTCGTGGCCGCCCAGCGCAACGCCGCCTGGAAGGACGTGGCCCGGCGCATCGCCCACGAGATCAAGAACCCGCTGACCCCGATCCAGCTCTCCGCCGAGCGCCTGCGCCGCAAGTTCCGCAAGAATGTGGCCAGCGGCGACCTGGAGACCTTCGACCGCTGCACCGACACCATCGTGCGGCAGGTGGGCGACATCGGCCGCATGGTGGACGAGTTCTCGGCCTTCGCGCGGATGCCGGCGCCGGTGTTCGCCGAGCAGGACGCCGCCGAGCTGCTGCGCGCGGCGGTGTTCGCCCGCCGCGTGGCCTCGCCGGACATCAAGGTCGAGCTGGTCGAGCCGACGCCCGAGGCGACCATCGTCGCTGATGGCCGCATGCTCTCCCAGGCCCTGACCAACGTCCTGAAGAACGCCGCCGAGGCGGTCGCCGCCCGGCGCGAGGCCGAGCCGAAGCTGAAGGGCCAGATCACCGCCCAGCTGGTGGTGGACGACGACGGCGTGGCGTTCGAGATCGAGGACAACGGCGTGGGCCTGCCCCCCAAGGACCGCGACCGCCTCACCGAGCCCTATGTGACGACCCGCGAGAAGGGCACCGGCCTTGGCCTGGCGATCGTCAAGCGGGTCATGGAGGACCACGGGGGCGAACTGATCCTGACCGACGCGCGCGGCGGGCAGGGGGCCCGGGCGATCCTGCGGGCGCCGACGACGGCCCGGGCGGCCCAGGCCGCGCGCACGACTGAAACTGTCTGAGGTGGATGATGGCGGCTGACATCCTGGTGGTCGACGACGAAGCGGACATCCGCGAGCTCGTGGCGGGCATTCTGTCGGACGAGGGCTACGCCGTGCGCACGGCCGCCGACTCCGAACAGGCGCTCGGCGCGATCCGCGCGCGCAAGCCGTCGCTGCTGATCCTGGACATCTGGATGCAGGGCGGAGGGATGGACGGCCTGGAGCTTCTAGATCTGGTCAAGAAGCTCGACGCCGACCTGCCGGTGATCATGATCTCCGGTCACGGCAACATCGAGACGGCGGTGTCGGCGATCAAGCGCGGGGCTTACGAGTTCCTGGAAAAGCCGTTCAAATCCGACCGCTTGCTGCTGGTTGTGGAACGCGCGCTTGAAGCGGCGAACCTGCGCCGGGAGAACCGGCGCCTGCGCACCCAGGCGATCGAGCCGGAGGGCCTGCTCGGCCGCTCGATGGCCGCCCAGCAGATGCGCCAGATGATCAGCAAGCTCGCCTCGGCCAACAGCCGCGTGCTGATCGCCGGCCCGCCCGGCTCGGGCAAGGAGACGGTGGCCCGCCTGATCCACCAGGACAGCCCGCGCGCCCATGGCGAGTTCGTCGCCATCAGCGCCGCCGGCATGACCCCCGAGCGGATGGACGTGGAGCTGTTCGGCGAGGACGCCGCGGGCGGCCGCCCCGCCAAGATCGGCGTGTTCGAACGCGCCCACGGCGGCACGCTCTACCTCGACGAAGTGGCCGACATGCCGCGCGAGACCCAGAGCCGCATCCTGCGCGTGCTGGTCGACCAGCGGTTCCGCCGGGTGGGCGGGGATTCCGACGTGCAGGTCGACGTGCGCGTGATCTCCTCCACCTCGCGCGACCTGCGCGAAGAGATCGAGGCCGGTCGCTTCCGCGAGGACCTGTTCCATCGCCTCAACGTCGTGCCGGTGAACGTGCCGGGCCTGGCCGAGCGGCGCGAGGACATTCCCGAGCTGGTCGACTACTTCATCCAGCGCATCTGCGAGGCCACCGGCATGGCCCGCCGCCAGCTCGCCGACGACGCCCTGGCCGCCTTCCAGGTCCGCGCCTGGCCCGGCAACCTGCGGCAACTGCGCAACAACGTCGAGCGCATGCTGATCCTGGCTTCGGGCGATCCGGCCGAGCCGATCACCGCCGACATGCTGCCGCAGGAGCCCGCCCAGACCGAGCAGGGCTCGACTCTGGGCGCCGAGCGCATCATCGCGCTGCCGCTGCGCGAGGCCCGCGAGGTGTTCGAGCGCGAGTACCTGAACGCCCAGATGCTGCGCTTCTCGGGCAACATCTCGCGCACGGCGGCCTTCATCGGCATGGAGCGCTCGGCCCTGCACCGCAAGCTGAAGTCATTGGGTCTGTCCGGCGCGCGCGCCGTTGAAGAGGATGTCGGTTGATGGGGCGTGTCGCCTATGTGAACGGACGGTTCGTTCCCCATGCCGAGGCCGCGGTGCACATCGAGGATCGCGGCTACCAGCTCGCCGACGCGGTCTATGAGGTCTGGGCCCTGTTCGACGGCAAGATGGGCGACGCCGAGGGCCACTTCGCCCGCCTGGAGCGCAGCCTGGCCGAGCTGCGCATCCCGATGCCGATGAGCCGGCGGGCGCTGACGATCGTCCTGCGCGAGACCGTGCGCCGCAACCGCGTGCGCGAAGGACTGCTCTATCTGCAAATCAGCCGCGGCGTCGCGCCGCGCGACCACGCCTTCCCCGGCGCGGAGACGCCCCCCTCGATCGTCATCACCTGCAAGGCGGTCGACCGGTCCGCGGCCCAGGCCAAGGCCGAGAAGGGCTGCGCCGTGATCACCGTGCCGGAGAACCGCTGGGGCCGCTGCGACATCAAGACCGTGGGCCTGTTGCCCAACGTCCTGGCCAAGCAGGCCGCGCGCGAGCGCGGCGCGGTGGAGGCCTGGTTCGTCGACGAGCTCGGCCTCGTCACCGAAGGCGCCTCGTCTAACGCCTGGATCCTCGATTCCGACGGCGTGCTGCGCACCCGCGACACCAACGCCAACATCCTGCGCGGCGTCACCCGGCGCACCTTGATGGACGTGATCGCCGAGACAGGCCTGAAGGTTGAGGAGCGCCCCTTCACCGCCGAAGAGGCGCTGCACGCCCGCGAGGCCTTCATTACCGGCGCCGGCAGCCTGGTGACGCCGATCACCGCCATCGACGGCAAGCCGGTGGGCGACGGCGCCGTGGGCGAGGTGGCGCTGAGGCTTCGCAGCCTCTATATCGAGCGTGCGAAGGCCACGGCTGTCTGAACGGCGCGCCTGCGATTGCGCCGGTCACGAAACACGGTCTAGCCTCAACTTGCGTGTGTGGAGGGCGGTGTCGTCCTCCGATCAAAACAAAGGGCGAAAAGCCAATGAGCGACAAGAAACAGAACCTGCAGGACACGTTCCTCAACAGCGTGCGCAAATCCAAGACGCCGCTGACCATCTTCCTGGTGAACGGCGTGAAGCTGCAGGGTGTGGTGAGCTGGTTTGACAACTTCTGCGTGCTTCTGCGCCGGGACGGCCAGTCGCAACTGGTCTACAAGCACGCCATTTCCACCATCATGCCGGCCCAGCCCGTGCAGCTCTACGAGCCGGCGGAAGACGAGGCGGATTGACCGCGAAATTCATTGACCGCGAGGCGCCGCCCCAGCGCGCCCTCGTGATCCACCCGGACCGGGAGGAGCGTGGCTTCTCCCGCACGGCTGAGGCCCGGCTCGAAGAAGCCGTCGGCCTGGCGATGGCGCTCGACCTGGTGATCGAGGGGCGTCTGATCGCGCCCCTGCGCCGGCTGACGCCCGCCACCCTGTTCGGCAAGGGCAAGGTCGCCGAGATCGGCGAGGCCGTTGAAGCCGACGAGATCGACGTCGTGGTCGTCGACGACGCGCTGACGCCGGTGCAGCAGCGCAACCTGGAACGCGCCTGGAAGGCCAAGGTGATCGACCGCACCGGCCTGATCCTGGAGATCTTCGCCCGCCGCGCGCGCACCCGCGAGGGCCGCCTGCAGGTGGAGCTGGCGCGCCTGTCCTACGAGCGCTCGCGCCTGGTGCGCACCTGGACCCACCTGGAGCGCCAGCGCGGCGGCTTCGGCGTGATGGGCGGGCCCGGCGAAACCCAGATCGAGACCGACCGGCGCCTGCTTGCCGAGAAGATCGGCAAGCTGAAGCGCGACCTCGTCGAGGTGCGCCGCACGCGCACCCTGCAGCGGGGCGCGCGCCAGCGCCACCCGTACCCGGCCGTGGCCCTGGTCGGCTACACCAACGCCGGCAAGTCGACCCTGTTCAACCGGCTCACCGCCGCCGAGGTGGTGGCCCAGGACATGCTGTTCGCCACCCTGGACCCCACCTTGCGGATGCTGAAGCTGCCCGACGGCCGCCCGGCGATCCTGTCCGACACCGTGGGCTTCATCTCCGACCTGCCGCACGAGCTGGTCGAGGCCTTCCGCGCCACCCTGGAGGAGGTGCGCGAGGCCGACGTGATCCTCCACGTTCGCGACATCGCCAGCGAGGAAAGCGATGCGCAGGCGCAGGACGTGCGCGGCGTGCTCGATCGCCTGGGCGTGGACATCGAGGAGCGCAACGTCCTGGAGGTCTGGAACAAGATCGACCAGGTTCCGGCCGATCAGCGGGCCCTCTTGGAAGGCGACGCGCGCCGCGCCCATCCGCCGGCGATCCTGGTCTCGGCGGTCACCGGCGAGGGCTGCGACGCCTTGCTGGCCGCCGTCGCCGACCTGGTCGACGAAGCCGCCCCCGTCGAGGCGCACGTGCCGGTGGGCGAGGGGGCGGCCATCGCCTGGCTCTATCGCCACGGCCGGGTGATCGACCGCACCACCGAAGACGACGGCGCCGTGCGCCTGGCCGTGCGGCTGACGCCCCAGGCCCTCGGCCAGTTCGAGCAGCTCTTCCCCAGCGCCGAGCTACGCGGCGGCTGACCGCGCCGCCGCAAGCGCCCGCACGCCGTCCACCAGGGTCATCAGCGCCTCTTCGAACTCGGGCTCATAGAGCTCGGGCCGCTCCTCCAGCACCGCCGCGCGGATCGCGC
The DNA here is from genome assembly GCF_041916435.1 of Phenylobacterium sp. Classification (GTDB taxonomy): domain Bacteria; phylum Pseudomonadota; class Alphaproteobacteria; order Caulobacterales; family Caulobacteraceae; genus Phenylobacterium. The sequence goes on from NZ_JAYRZM010000001.1 coordinate 777,808, forward strand.
CGATGACCGCGCGGCTGATCGCGTAGGCTTCGGTCCTGGTCAGCCCCTCGATCGGCGGCAGCAAGGCGCGCGTGCGGTCGGTCTCGCCGCCCAGGGCGCGTGCGCTCTCCTCGGCCATCGCCGCGCGCACGACCGCCTTGCGCAGGGTCGGCCGGCCTTCGAAGGCGTGGATCTGGCGATGGATGATCACGCGCACCGGATCGGCCGCCCCGGCGATCTCCGCCGCCATGCGCTCGCGCATCCGGCCGACCTCGCGGCGCGACAGGGCCACCAGAATCGCCTGCTTGTTGGGGAAGTACTGGTAGAGCGAGCCGATGCTCACGCCGGCCCGCTCGGCGACCCGGTTGGTGTTGAAGCCGGCCTCGCCGGCCTCCTCCAGAATCTGAGCCGCCGCCTCCAGCACGGCCGTCTCGGTGGCCTTCGAGCGCTCCTGCTTCGGCCTGCGCCTTGGCTCCGCGGCCATCGTCCCTCCCACGCGCTCAAAGGCGAGTTTCGAAACCTGAGCTTAGCTCGGAAAGTCGCCGCGCAAAGGAGACCCGCATGAATTGGTGGACCGAACGGCTCGACGCCCTGAAGGCCGGCGCGGCCGATGTTCCCCTGGTGACCCGCACCCTGCGCATGGGCCTGCTGGACGACTGGGGCGAGGGCTGGACACGCAAGACCTGGGAGCCTGACCCGGCGGTGATCGGGCCTGACGGGACGCTGTTCGGCGGCCACCTGGCTGCGCTCGCCGACCAGTCGGCCGCCTTCGCCGCCATGACCGTGATGGCCGAAGACGAGGTGTTCCGCACCACCAATCTGGCGGTGCAGTACTTTCGCGTCAGCCCGGCGCTCGCCCTGCGGATCGAAGGGCGCGTCGTGGCCCGCACCAGGCGGCTGGTCTCGGTGGAGGTGGATTTCCGCCGCCCCGACGGCCAGCTTGTCGCCAAGGCCACGGCGCAGCAGGTCGTGCTGCCGGCCGGCGCGCCGCCCTAGGCTTTCTCGGCCGCCTTGGCCGCGTTCCAGAGGGCGTCCATCTCCTCCAGGCTCGACTCGTCCGGCGTCTTGCCGCGCTCGGCCAGCGCCGCCTCGATGAAACGGAAGCGGCGCACGAACTTGGCGTTGGTGAAGCGCAGGGCGTCCTCCGGCTCGATGTCGAGCTTGCGGGCGAGGTTGGCCATCACGAACAGCACGTCGCCCAGCTCCTGGCGGGCGAGCTCGGCGTCGCCGGCGGCGATCTCGGCGCGCAGTTCGCCGATCTCCTCCTCCAGCTTGGCCAGCACGAAGTCCACGTGCGGCCAGTCGAAGCCGACGCGGGCGGCCCGCTTGGTCAGCTTCACCGCGCGGGTGAGGGCGGGCAGGCCGGCCGGCACGTCGTCCAGCAGGCTGCCGTCGCGGCCCTTGCCGGCGCGCTCGGCGGCCTTCACCACCTCCCAGGCCTCGGTCTGCTCGGCGCTGGTGCGATAGTCGGCCTCGCCGAACACGTGCGGGTGGCGGCGGATCATCTTCTCGGAGATGACCTCGGCCACGTCCTCGAAGTCGAACTGGCCGGCCTCCTCGGCCATGCGCGCATGGAACACCACCTGCAGGAGCAGGTCGCCCAGCTCCTCCTTCAGGTCCTTCAGGTCGCCGCGCTCGATCGCGTCGGCCACCTCGTAGGCTTCCTCGACAGTGTAGGGCGCGATGGTGGCGAAGGTCTGCTCCAGGTCCCACGCGCAGCCGCCCTCGGGATCGCGCAGCCGCGCCATGATGGCCAGCAGGCGATCGATCGGGCGCTCGGCCTCGGCCTGCGCCCTATTCGGCGAGGCGGGCGGCGACATGGATCTCCTCGGTGACGACGACTTCGCTCATGGCCAGCGCCTCGCCTTCGGCCAGGTCGCGCTCGGCCAGGGCCATGCGGATCTCGGCGTGGCGCTCGGCGGTGAGCGGGAAGCCGATGACGATCCAGCTCGCCATCAGGGCCAGGGCCGCCGGGATCGCCGCGAACAGGAACGACAGGCCGGCCAGGCCGGTGTCGACGCCCTCGGCCTTGGCGTCGAAGCCCATGGCCTGCAGCGCGGTGAAGCTCGCGCCCACGGCGGCGGCGGCGGCCACCTTCACCGTGCCGTTCAGCAGGGCGTAGAGCAGGCCCGTGCGGTCCTCGCCGCTCTCGAGCCGCTCCTCGTCGCCGATGTCGGCCATCATCGCCCGCAGCAGGAAGGCCCCGGCGGCGTAGGGCACGCCGATCATGAACATCAGGATCGCCGCGATCGGCAGGTTGCCCGGCGGGATTAGCAGGGCCGACATGGTCATGGTCGCGTAGACCACCCCGGAGATCGCCAGCGCCCGGTGCTTGCCGATGCGCATGGAAAGCCAGGTCCACACCGGCGCGCCGACCAGCCCGCCGATGAAATAGATCAGCAGCAGCGCGCTCGCCTCGCCCTTCTCGAAGTCCTTCACCCGCTGGAAGAAGAAGAAGAACAGCGCCCCGGTGATCGACGGGCCCGTGCCGATCAACAGGTCGGCGACCAGGATGCGCACCACGGACGGCCGACGGATCAGCGCCAGGTATTCCTTGAGGCCGGCGTGCTTGGGCTTGGTGGTGATCCGTGGCTCCGGCACGCGCCACAGCGCCAGGCCCACGAACACCGGCATCAGGATCACGATGAACCAGCCCATGGCCGCCACGCCCTGGGCGTGGCCCTTCACCCCGACCAGCGGCAAGAGCGCCGGCAGGGTCAGCACCAGGATCATGCCCACGACGTTGCCGGCTTGCCAGAAGCCGTAGATCCGCGACCGCTGGTCGTAGTTGGGCGACAGCACCGCGGCCCAGGCCAGGTGGGCGAGGGTGGCGATCGAGAAGCCGGCGTAGACCACCAGCAGCCAGAACCACAGATAGAGCTCGCTGACGCCCGCCTTGGCCATGAACAGCATGTACGAGGCCAGCATCAGCATCGGCGTGGCGATGGCGAACCACAGCTTGAAGCGGCCGAGCGGCGTGCGCGTGCGGTCCATCACCGAGCCGATGAACGGGTCGAATCCCATGTCAAGGAAGCGCACCGCCATGAAGGCCGTGCCGACCGCGGTCAGGCTGAGCCCCAGCTCGCTGGCGTAGAACTCCGGCAGATAAACCACCAGCGGCAGGCCAAGGCCGGCCAACGGAAGACAGGGGGAGGCCAAAGCCGCCAGGGTCCAATTCGACCGCCGCTCGTTCGTCATGCAAATCCCTCAATGAACGCGCGGATCAGACCCTGCGGCGCTCGCTGGGGCAAGCCATATCGGCGTTATCGGGACGCGAGCAGCTCCCCGCGCGCCACGCGGCGGGCGAAGCGGTCGATGGTCCAGTTGGCGTCCGACCAGGTGGTTTGCATCGGCGCGTTGCGGATGTCGGTCTCGTACCAGCTGTACTTGATCGGCGTCTCCACGCCGTCGGCGCTCACCGCCTTGCCCTCGATCCGCGCGCCGCCGACGCCGAAGCTGAGGAACGACAGCCCGGGCTTGTCGGAAAGCTGCTTGAAGGTCGGCCGGTTCGGCACCGCGTCCACCAGCACCAGGTCCACGTGGCCGCCGGCCAGGGCGCCGGTGCGGCCCAGTTCGCGCTGCACGTCGCGCTGCAGTTCGGCGGCCAGCTCGTTGATGTCCCGCTCGCCGTACTTGTCGTGCGCCAGCTTCTGCAGCTTCGGCCCGACGGAGACGGTGACCTCAGGCGCCGGCGCCTGGCTGGAATAGACCTCGGCCGAGGCGCTGGTCGCGAAGGCGACGGCGGCGAGGGCGGCGATGGGCAGGACACGCATGGCGGACTCCTGAAACGCGTTCGATCGGCCCTGAACATAAGGCGTCGCTCGCGGCCAAACGAGGGCCGGCTTGTTTCATGACCGCGATTTCATTTCGCCGGTCAGGTCTGCGGCGCCAGCTCCGCGGGAACCGCCAGCTCCATGTCCAGAAGCTGCTGGGCCTTGCCCTTGGCGAGCGGGTCGAGCCGCAGGCTGGCGAACTGCCCGCCGCCCAGCGCCTGGATGCAGTGGAGATTCAGCGCGTCCAGGCCGGGAACCTCGTAGCGGATCACCTGCGGGTTCGGCGCGCCCTCGAACTCGTGCGCGAAAAAGGTCTTCACCGCGGCCTCGCTCAGCGCCTCGCGGATCCAGGGCAGATATTCGGGGCGTCGGGCGATCACGCCCACGTTGAAGGCGTCGCCCTTGTCGCCGGACCGGGCCCAGGCCAGGTCGATCAGCCGCACGCTCGCCATCTCGCCCTCGGCCTTCGGCGCGGCCGGCGGCTGCGGCCGCTCGACCATCTCGGCGCTGAACGGCGTTTGCGGCGGCGTCACCGCCACCTCCAGGCGCTCGCCGTCCAGGTCCACGGCGGCGGGAACGTCCTGTCGCGGGATCAGCACCGAGAACACCCGGCTCACCGGCGAGATCGTCGGCTGGCCGCCGAACCAGCCGGTCGAGCCCACGCTCATCGAGGTGGTCGGCGAGGCGAATTCGCGGGTCATCAGCTTCAGGGCGGCGGCGTCCTCGTGCTCCGCGCCCACGCGGCAGACCACCTCGCGGGTCGCCCGGGCCTCGGGCCGGGCGTTGGCGCCGTAGCTCGACTCAGCGCCCAACACCTCGATGCGCGTGTCGCGGAACGGCGGCAGGTTGCGGTCGCGCAGCATCTCGCTCACCCGCTCCAGCACCGCGGCCGCCTGGCGCTCGGCCTTCCTGGCCGCGTCGCGCCCGACGACCGGCATGGCGCCCAGGAAGCGCGAGCCGTCCTGGAAGGTGACGCACACCTTGTAGCTTCCGCTCGGCGGATAGCCCTTGGCGCCGGTCACCCGCACCCGCTGCGGCCCGGCCGCCTCGACCTTCACCTGGGCGAAGTCGCACACCACGTCGGGCAGGGCGTAGGCCTGGGGATCGCCCACCTCGTAGAGGATCTGCTCGGCCACCGCCGCCGGCGACACCAGCCCGCCGGTCCCGGCCGGCTTGGTCACCACGAAGCTCCCGTCGGCGTGGCATTCGATGATCGGATAGCCGATGTGCGCCCAGTCCGGCACGTCCTCCCAGTCGGTGAAGAGCCCGCCGGTCGCCTGGGCGCCGCACTCGATCACGTGGCCGGCCAGCGATCCGGCCGCCAGCCGGTCCAGGTCGGCCTCGGTCCAGCCGAACTCGTGCATCAAGGGGCCCAGGGTCAGGGCGCTGTCGACCACCCGTCCGGTGATCACCATGTCCGCGCCGGCCGCCAGCGCCGCGGCGATCGGCTTGGCGCCCAGATAGGCGTTGGCGGTGAAGACCTTGGCGGTGTCGGGGAAGGGCGCGCCGGTGAACATTTCGGTCAGGCCCCGGCCGGCCAGCTCCGCCAGCCGCGGGGTCAGGTCGTCGCCCTCGACGACCGCGATCTTGAAGTCCAGCCCGGCCTCGCGGGCCAGGGCCTCCATCCGCGCGCGGCAGGCCCGCGGGTTCACCCCACCGGCGTTGGTGACCATGCGCACGCCCTGCGCCTTCAGCTCACGCAGGTTGTCCTTCCACACCCATTCGGTGAAGTCCCGCGCATAACCCTCGTCAGGACTTGCGGATTTCATCCGGCCGAGCGCAGCCATCGTCGCTTCGGCCAGGTAGTCGAGGATGATGTAGTCGAGGCCGCCGGCGGCCAGCAGTTGCGGCGCGGCGACCGAGGAATCGCCCAGGAATCCGCCCCCGCCGCCGATCTTCACCACCCTGGCCATGCCGCATCCTCCCTGTGTGCGCCAAGGAGACCGCGGCTGCCCGCACGGAAGGCAAGCCGGCTCAGAGCCGGGCGATCGCCGCCTTCAGCTTGTCGGCGACGAGTTGGGCCTTCTCCTTCAGCGCCGGATTGTCGATCGCCTGCATCGAGGCCACCGGGTCGATCGCGGCCACCTCCGCGCGGCCTTCGCCCAGGTCCTGCACCACGACGTTGCAGGGCAGCATGGCGCCGACCTTGTCCTCCAGCTTCAGCGCCTCGTGGGCCAGCCCCGGATTGCAGGCGCCCAGGATCAGATACGGCCGGAAATCGACGCCGATCTTGGTCTGCAGGGTCTTCTGCACGTCGATCTCGGTGATCACGCCGAAGCCCTCGGCGGCCAGGGCCTCGCGGGCCTTGGCGACGGCGTCGGCGAACGGCGCCTGCAGCGTCTTGGCGAAATAGTAGCTCATGGCTTGCTCCTGGGATCGGGGGCTCAGACGACCTTGACCGGCAACCGCAGGAAGACCTTGCCGTCGGCGGCGGGCGGGGGCAGGGCGCCGGCGCGGATGTTCACCTGCAAGGAGGGCAGGATCAGGACCGGCGGCGCAAGGGTCGCGTCGCGCGCCTGGCGGCGCTGCACGAACTCGGCCTCGCTCACCCCCTCATGGACGTGCACGTTCCTGGCCCGCTCGTCGGCCACCGTGGTCTCCCAGGCGAAGCTCTTGCGCCCCTCGGGCAGGTAGTCGTGGCCGACGAAGATCTTCGTCTGCGGCGGCAGCGACAGGATCCGCTGGATCGACCGGTAGAGCGTGGTCGCGTCCCCGCCGGGAAAGTCGGTCCGCGCCGTGCCGTAGTCAGGCATGAACAGGGTGTCGCCGACGAACGCCGACCCGTCGATCAGATAGGTCACGCAGGCGGCGGTGTGTCCGGGCGTGTGCATCACGCCGATGGTCGATTCGCCGAGCTGCAGCTCGTCGCCGTCGGCCACCAGCCGGTCGAACACCGAGCCGTCGGGCGTGACGTCGTCGGCGTCGAAGATCGGGGCGAAATGGGCCTGCACCTGGCCGATGTGGTCGCCGATCACCACCTTCGCGCCGGTCGTCTTGCGGATGTGGTCGGCGGCCGACAGGTGGTCGGCGTGGGCGTGGGTCTCCAGCACGTAGCGCAGCTTCAGCCCGCGCTCGGCTGCGTATGTCATGACGGCGTTGGCCGAGACGGTGGAGACGGTCGCCGACTTCGGCTCGTAGTCGAGCACCGGATCGATGACGGCGGCGTCCTTGGTCTGCTCGTCCCACACCAGATAGGTGATGGTCGAGGTGGCCTCGTGGAAGAAGGCGTGATGCTGAACGGACATGCCAGGCTCCTTTTCACCGCCAATATATGCACCATTGCTAAATTAGCAACATGGCATATATTCGTCACATGGCGAAACCAACGCACGTCGTCAGCGACCTGGAAACCAACGCCCGCGAGGCGGCCGATCTCCTGCGCGTGATGGCCAACGAGCATCGCCTGCTGGTGCTGTGCGCCTTGCGTGGCGGAGAGCTTTCCGTGGGACAGCTCGCCGAGCTGGTCGGCCTGTCGCAATCGGCCCTGTCGCAGCATCTGGCCCGCCTGCGCAGCGACCGCGTCGTCGCCACCCGCCGCCAGGGCCAGACGATTTTCTACAGCATCGCCGACGAGGACGCCGCCGCCCTGCTCGAGGCCCTGGCCGGCGTGATGAGCCGGCGGCGGGAGAGGGGCGCCTGACCATGGACCTGACCGTCACGACGATCGTGCTGGCCGTGCTCAGCGGCTCGGCGGTGGGCCTGCTGCTCGCCCTGTTCGGCGGCGGCGGCTCGGTGCTGGCCACGCCGCTGCTGCTCTATGTAGTCGGCGTGAAGGACCCGCACGTGGCCATCGGCACCTCCACCGCCGCCGTGGCGGTCAACGCGGCGATGAACCTGATGGGGCACGCCCGCGGCGGGCGGGTGAAGTGGCCCTGCGCCAGCGTGTTCGCCGCGGCCGGGCTCGCCGGCTCCTTCGCCGGCTCGACCGTCGCCAAGATGGTCGATGGCCAGCGGCTCTTGCTCTTCTTCGCCTTCGCCATGGCGGCCATCGCGCTTTCGATGCTGCGCAGGCCGAAGGACGAGGGCGACCCGGCCGTCCACATCACCGCCCGGCTGATGGCGCGGCTCGCGCCCATGGGCCTGGTCACCGGCTTCGCCGCCGGCTTTTTCGGCATCGGCGGCGGCTTCCTGATCGTGCCGGGCCTGATGGCGGCCACTGGCATGACCCTGGCCAACGCCACGGCCTCCTCGCTGTTGTCGGTCGCCATCTTCGGCGCGGCGACCTCCACCAACTACGCCCTGTCGGGCCTGGTCGACTGGCCGGTGGCCGGCCTCTTCATCGCCGGCGGCGCGGTCGGCGGCTGGATCGGCCTGCAGGGCGCGCGGTTCCTGGCGGGCAGGGCCCTCTTGGGCCGCCGGCTGTTCGCCGCCCTGGTGCTCGTCGTCGCCGTCTACGTCGCCTACCGCGCGCTCGGCGGGTGACGCCCGCGGCGGGCTCGGCTACTTCGGCGGGGCGGCGAGGCGAAGCGCCGCGTTTCGGGGATGAGCCATGGACCTGATCGCCTTGTCGGCGTTCGACGCGGCCGCGATCGTCATCGTGCTGGTCGCGGTGCTCGGCTATCTGAACCATCGCTTCCTGCGCATGCCCCAGACCATCGCGCTCACCATCGTCGGCGCGCTGGCCTCGCTGGTGGTCATCGGCATCGACCGCGCCCTGCCGGGCAGCGACCTGGCGGGCCTGACCCGCGACTTCCTCGAGCGCGTCGACTTCCAGTCGACCCTGATGGACGGGATGCTCTCGTTCCTCCTGTTCGCCGGCGCCCTGCACGTGGACCTGGCCCAGGTGCGCCTGGGGCGCGGCCCGATCATCGCGCTCAGCACCCTGGGGGTGGTCGTCTCCACCGTGCTGATCGCCGCCGGCTTCAAGCTGATCAGCCTGCTCATCGGCGTCGAGGCGCCGTTCATCTGGTGCCTGGTGTTCGGCGCCCTGATCAGCCCCACCGATCCGGTCGCCGTGCTCGGCATCCTGAAGGGCGCCAGCGTGCCGCCCACGCTCGAGGCCACCGTCGGCGGCGAGAGCCTGTTCAACGACGGCGTCGGCGTGGTGGTCTTCACCATCCTGCTCGCCGCCGCCACCGGCGGCGAGGCGCTGACCTTCAGCCACGCCGGCCAGCTCTTCCTGGAGGAGGCCGGCGGCGGCGCGCTCCTGGGCCTCGTCATCGGCTGGATCGCCTTCCGCGCCATGCGCTCCATCGACAACTACAACGTCGAGGTGCTGATCAGCCTGGCCGTGGTCATGGGCGGCTACGCCCTGGCCCATCCGCTGCACGTCAGCGGCCCCGTCGCCATGGCCGTCGCCGGCCTGGTGATCGGCAACCACGGGGTCGCCTACGCCATGAGCGACACCACCCGCGACTACCTCATCAAGTTCTGGGCGCTGATCGACGAGATCCTGAACGCCGTGCTCTTCCTGCTGATCGGCCTGGAGGGCGTGGCGCTGAGCGCCCGCGTGGGCCTCTTGGGCGCGGGCCTGCTGGCCGTGCCGATGATCCTGCTGGCCCGCGGGCTTTCGGTCGCCGGGCTGCTGGTCTTCTGGCGAAAGCTGCTGCCGTTCAACCTGTCCCTGCCGATCCTCACCTGGGGCGCGCTGCGCGGCGGCATCTCCATCGCGCTCGCCCTGTCGCTGCCCGCGGGGCCGGTGAAGGACCTGATCGTGGCGACCACCTACGTCGTGGTGATGTTCTCGGTCGTCGTCCAGGGCTCGACCATGGGCCCGCTGGTCGGCCGGCTGACGGCCAGGGCGCAGAAGGGCGCCGGGCAGGGGGCCTGAGCCCCCGCCGCGGCTGAGCGCCGCTAGGGCGTGACGATCGCGAAGCCGGGCGTCGGCTTGTCGAGCCAGCTCACGAACTTGGCCAGGGCCGCCGGATCGCCGGAGATCTTCGCCTCGCCCGAGGCGATCTTGCCGGCCAGCGGCTCGCCCGTCACCAGCGCCTTCAGAAGATCGCCGCGGTTGACGGTGAGGGTGGCGTCCACCGGACCCTTGGGCGGCGCCTCGCGGTGGATCAGCACGCCGTTCTCCACCGTCACCGAGACCTGCTCGTTGCGGTTGGGGAAGACGAAGGCGAGCTTGACCGCGCCGTCGCCGGCCTTGGCCGGATCGATGCGCGTCGCCATCAGGCTGAAGATGTCCGCCGTGGGCAGGGCCGCGGCCATGCCGCCGCCGGCCAGGCCCTGGGCCTTGGCCACGCCTTCACGCAGTTCCTGAGAAGCCGTCAGGTACATGTTGCGCCACAAGGCGTTTTCGCTTTGCCAGGCGAGCTGGTCGTACGACCGGGCCAGGAGCTCGCGCGCCGCCTTGTCCCCGGCGTCGGCGAACACCTCGCGGTTCAGCAGTTCGGCCGCCCAGGCGTAGTCGCCCTTGTCGAAGGCGGCCTTGGCCAGCTCGCGCACCCGCTCGGCGCCGCCCAGCGCCTCCACATAGCGCTTGCCGCCGTCCTGCGGCGTCAGCGGCGCCAGGTGCACCGGATTTCCGTCGTACCAGCCCATGTAATACTGGTAGACGGCCCGCGAATTGAAGCTGAACGAGCCGTAGTAGGGGCGGTCGTACCAGGCCTGCTCGAGCGCCGGCGGCAGCTTGATCGCCGCGGCGATCTCGTCGCCCGTCATGCCCTGGTTCATCATCCGCACGGTCTGGTCGTGCAGATAGGCGTAGGCGTCGCGGTGCTTGGCCAGGAACTGGGCCACTGCGTCGGCGCCGAACCGCGGCCAGGCGTGGCTGGTGATCATCACGTCGTAGCCGGCGAACATGTCGGCCGCCTCGGTCAGGCCGTCGGCCCAGCGCTTGGCGTCGCGCACCACGGCGCCGCGCGGGGTCAGGATGTTGTGCTGGGTGGCGTTGGCGTTCTCGGCCATGTCCACGACCTTCCAGTCGGGGAAGGCGATGTTCATCTCGGCCGGCGCCTCGGTGCCCGGCGTCACCTGGAACAGGAGATGTACGCCGTCCAGGGTCAGTTCGGTCCCGGTCGTCTCGATCTCCCGGGTCGGCGGCAGCAGCGACTGCGTGCCGATCGCCAGCCCCTGGCCGATGCCGGAGTTGACCGTGCCGGTCGGCCCGCGCGCCAGCGGCGTGCCGAGCTGGTACTGGGCGCGGCGGCCCATGGCCGGGCCGGCGATCACGTTCTCGCTGACCGCGGCCTCCATGAAGCCCTTGGGCGCGATGATCGGCGCGTCCGCCGTCATGAACGGCTTCAGACCGCCCGTGCCGCCGAAATGGTCGCCGTGCGAATGGGTGATGATGATCGCCGTGATCGGCCGCTTGCCGAGCTTCTCGCTGACCAGGTCATAGGCCGCCTGCGCGGTTTCCTCGGACGTCAGGGTGTCGATGACGATCCAGCCGGTGTCGCCCTGCACGAAGGTGATGTTGGCCAGGTCGAAGCCGCGCACCTGGTAGATGCGGTCGGTCACCTTGAAGAGGCCGCTCTTGGCCAGCAGCTCGGCCTGGCGCCACAGGCTGGGGTTCACCGTCGCCGGCGCGTCGCCCTTGGCGAAGGAAAAGGCGTTGAGATCCCACACGACGCGTCCGTCCGCCGCGCGGATCAGCGGGTCCTTCAGCGTGCCCATGTAGCCGCGGCTGGCGAAATCGAAGTCCTGGCGGTCGGCGAAGGGGGCGGCGGCCGCCACGGCCTTGTTGTGGGCGATCGTCGCGGCGGTCGGCGGATCGCTCTCAGCCAGCGCCGGCGCGCCGAGGACGAAGACGGATGCGCCGGCGACAGCCGTCGCGGCCAGGGAACGAAGCACGGGCGTTTCTCCCAGATCTCATTGTCGGCGCGACGCAGGCGCGCGAGCGCATCAAGCCGAAGTCGGCGGTGGAGAATGTCCAGGAAGTGACAATTGAGCCGAGGGGACGTCCGAGGGATGGGGGCGGTCGCGCTGCGGCCCTGGGGCGATCTGCCCATAGGCTGAGGGTGGTGTTCGCCTCGCTCCCGCGCTAGCAGGCCGACCCATGATCCGCCTCGACAATATCTCCAAGCAGAACGGCCACCAGATCCTGTTCATCGAAGCCTCGATGGGCGTCCAGAAGGGCGAAAAGGTCGGGCTTGTCGGCCCCAACGGCGCGGGCAAGACGACGCTCTTCCGCATGATGACCGGTCAGGAGCAGCCCGACGACGGCTTGGTCGCGATCGATCCTGGCATGACGATCGGCTATTTCAGCCAGGACGTCGGCGAGATGGCGGGCCAGAGCGCGGTCGCCGCGGTGATGGATGGCGTGGGTCCCGTCAGCGCGCTGGCCGCCGAAATGGCCAGGCTCGAGGCGGCCATGGTCGATCCGGATCAGGCCGACGACCTTGACGCCAACATGGAACGCTATGGCGAGGTGCTGGAGCGCTTCCAGGAAATGGACGGCTACGCCCTGGAAGCACGGGCGCGTGAAGTGCTGGCCGGCCTGAGCTTCAGCCAGGAACGCATGGACGGCGATGTCGGCCTGCTGTCAGGCGGCTGGAAGATGCGGGTGGCGTTGGCCCGCATCCTGATCATGCGTCCCGACGGCATGCTGCTGGACGAACCCAGCAACCACCTCGACCTGGAAAGCCTGATCTGGTTGGAGGCCTTCCTCAAGACCTACGACGGCGCGCTGCTGATGACGTCGCACGACCGCGCCTTCATGAACCGCATCATCGGCAAGGTGGTGGAGATCGACGCCGGTTCGCTCATCACCTATTCGGGCGATCTCGACTTCTACGACCAGCAGCGCGCGCTCGGCGAGCAGCAGCGCCAGGCGCAGTACGAGCGCCAGCAGGCCATGCTGGCCAAGGAAATCAAGTTCATCGAGAAGTTCAAGGCGCGCGCCTCGCACGCCGCCCAGGTCCAGAGCCGCGTCAAGAAGCTCGACAAGATCGAGCGCGTAGAGCCTCCGCGCCGCCGCCAGTCGGTTCGGTTCGAGTTCAGGAGCCCGCCGCGGTCGGGTGAGGACGTGATCAGCCTGCGCAATGTCCACAAGGGCTACGGCGCCCAGCCGATCTATGAAGGCCTCGATTTCCTGGTGCGCCGCAAGGAACGCTGGTGCGTGCTCGGCGCCAACGGCGCCGGCAAGTCGACGCTGTTGAAACTGGTGGCCGGCGCCACCGCGCCCGACCAGGGCGCGGTCAACATCGGCGCCAGCGTCAAGATGGGCTATTTCGCCCAGCACTCGATGGACCTGCTGGACGGCGAGGACACCATCTTCGAGTCTCTTGACGACGCCTTCCCGCAGGCGGGGCAGGGCGCGTTGCGCACGCTGGCGGGGTGTTTCGGCTTCTCCGGCGACGATGTCGAAAAGCCTTGCCGCGTCCTGTCCGGCGGCGAGAAGGCGCGTCTGGTCATGGCCAAGATGCTGTTCGATCCGCCGAATCTGCTGGTGCTCGACGAGCCGACCAATCACCTCGACATGGCGACCAAGGAGATGCTGGTCGCGGCCCTGGCGGACTTCGAGGGCTCCATGCTCTTCGTCTCGCACGACCGCCATTTCCTGGCGGCCCTGTCGAACCGCGTGCTGGAGCTGACGCCGGAGGGCGTCCATCAGTACGGCGGCGGCTACACGGAATATGTCGCCCGCACGGGCCAGGAAGCGCCGGGTCTGCACCCTGAAGGGTGAGCGGCCGACATCCGGCCCATGCTCGAAGTCCGGACCTGGCGCCCGGCCTCCATCTCCCGAGGTTCGATTCCCCCGGGCTGGTCAGGGATCGAACCTGCGGCTTCGGACACTCGACAAGGCCGACCGATGGCGATCCGCGGGGACGGGTTCCTGTTCAGCCCGGCGGCGGGCCGACGCCGTGGGGCTCAGCGAGGTCGCAGAGCCAATCCTGCGCGCGCCCGGCTCGGCGCGTCATGCCTGCAGTTCGGGCGCGCGCAGGATCGGACGGGGCGGGCGGCCTTGCTGGCGAAAGACGATGGGCGAGACGCCATATCGCGCCTTGAACGCCGTGGAGAAGTTGCACTGATGGCGGAAGCCCGCCATCGCGGCGATGTCGGAGACGGGCACGTCGGTCGTCGCCAGCAGGTTTCGGCCCAGCTCGATCTTGCGGCTCTGGACGTACTCCGAAACGCTCATCTGGAAGAGGTTCTTGAAGCCGTAGTACAGCTTGTTGCGATTGATCCCGACCCGCTGGCTCAGCGCCTTCATCGTCGGGGGATGGGCCAGGTTCTCGTCCAGGATCATGCGCGCGGCCTGGATCGCCTCGAGGTCGCGATCCGTGAGCCGCACCTGCAGCGACTCGATGCTGTGATCATTGAGCAGGTGGTCCAGCGCAAGGATCAGCAACTCGTCGGCCTTGCGCGCCACGTAGGCGCGGCCCAGTCCGCCGCGCGGCCGCACGCCGCCAATGAGATTGGTCGTCAACGCCTTCAGCGCCGGCGTGAGCGCGAACGGCCGATAGATGATGTCGTCGTCCGCGGTCGGCGCGCCCTTCAGGCGGAACGGCAGATCGTCAGGGTCGATGCCCGCCAGATGGCTCAGCCGTTCGGGCTTGCAGCAGATGGTCACCCACTGCAGACGCGAGCTGGGTGAGACGACCTCCACGGCCACGTCGGTCGGCGGCATGCGGATCAACCGCCAGGACGGCTGCAGCTCCTGGACGCTGAGCTGCGAGCCGAACGCCATGTCGATGTAGATGTCGAGGCTGAAGTTCAGCCGGATCCAGTCGCCGTCGCGCACATAGAAGGTGCGGCCCGCGCGAAAGGCGCAGTCGAACATAAGGACGCGCAGATCGTCGTCGGCGTAGTACTCGATCTCCCCGGCGCCGTCCTGAGGGTGCAGTTCGATGCGGCTGAGGCTCGAGCCCTGACCTTCCTCGCTGCTGGTCGTGGAGAACTCGCCGACCTTGGCGCAGGCCAGCAGGTCGTCGATATCTCCCCATTGGAACTCGTGCATCGCGCGGCGGCTTTCGGCTGATGTCGTCATCAAGCTGACGATAGCCGACCGGCGCGCGCAATCGATCCAGGCGAAAGAGTGGCGCGCCAAAAAAAGGTAGTGTGACAGCCAAAAGACGCCGTGACGACAGATGTGCACCCTGGCTCGGCTTAAAGCGCCGAAGGGGGATCCTCACCATGCGTCTGCCAACCGAACTCGTCGTGCCGCATCGCAAGGCCATGCTGATGCTGGGCGTCAGTCTGGCCGCCTGGCTGGGCGCGGCGCAGATGGCGGCCGCCCAGTCCGCGCCGGCCGAGGCCGGTCAGGTCGAGGAGATCGTCGTCACCGCCCGCAAGGTGACCGAGCGTCTCCAGGATGTGCCGGCGTCCATCAGCGCGATCACGGCCAAGCAGATCCAGGCGGCCGGCATCAACGACTTCCAGCATCTCACGGCCACCTTGCCCAACGTGGCGATGAGCGGCGGCATCGCCGGCGTTCTGCAAGGCCAGGTCGGCATCCGGGGCATATCGACTTTGGTGCGCAACATCGGCGTGGAATCCGGGGTCGGCTTCTATGTGGACGGCGTCTATCTGGGGCGGCCGGACAACTACAATCAGGAACTGATCGACGTGGACCGCGTCGAGGTCCTTCGCGGCCCGCAAGGCACGCTGTTCGGCAAGAACACCATCGCCGGCGTCTTCAACATCACCACCAAGACGCCTTCCAGCGTTCCCGAGGGCGAGCTGAAGGTGGAGGTCGGCGACTACGGCCTCTTCCGCGCGCAGGGCTATGTCATGGGCCCGCTGATCGCCGACACGCTCTCCGGGAAGCTGTCCGTGGGCTACGTCAAGCGCGACGGGGTCTATAAGAACCTGTCCGGCGGCCAGGATGGCGACGCGCTGGACCTGGCGTCCTATCGCGCGCAGCTCTACTTCACGCCGAGCGACCGGGCCGAGGTCGTCCTGTCGCTGGACGGGCTCAACGACAGAGGCAATCCGGCCTTCTTCCAGGTCACGGATCTGGCCGGCTACACCTCGCCCAACGCGACGATCCAGGAGACCACGCCGCACAAGATCGACAACAACCGCCCCGATTCACTGTCGCGGGACAACTACGGCGCCTCGCTGACGGGGACCTACAGGTTCGACTTCGGGACCCTGACGTCGATCACCGCCTACCGCACCTCGTCCTATGACGCCTCGCTCGACGACGACCAGAACCAGGTCGACTACCTGTCGTCCGACCTGTGGAGCGACACCACCAAGGTCTTCTCCCAGGAGCTGCGCCTGGCGGGGAACCTGGGTGAGCGGGTCAACTACATCGTCGGCGCCTACTACGCTCGCCAGACCATCAAGACCGATCGCATCCTGACCATCGGCCTGGGCTTCGGCATTCCGGGCGATCCGGCGTTGACCACGGTGGGCTCGGTCAAGACCACCAGCTACGCGGCCTTCGGCAATGTGGACTACCACGTCACCGATCGCCTGACCGCTTCGCTCGGGCTGCGCTATTCGAAGGAGGACAAGTCGGTCGACTTCGTTCAGGACGACCGCGACGGCGTCTTCCAGCTGCTCGGCCTGCCCAGCCTGAGCTACGCCAACGATACGTCGGACGAAGACCTGTCGCCCACGGTCTCGCTCTCCTACAAGTTCAACGACGACGTCATGGCCTATGGCCGCGTCGCCCGCGGCTTCAAGAGCGCGGCGTTCAATGTGGACCTGGTCAGTTCCACCCAGGGTCTCGCGGCGGGACCGGAGAGCGCCACGACGACCGAAGCCGGCGTCAAGTCTGACCTGTTCGGCCGGCGCCTGCGCGCCAACGTCAGCGTCTTCACGACCAAGTACGATGACCTGCAGGTCTCCCAGCTCCTGGGGTCCGGCGTGACGCTCAGCAACGCCGGCAAGGCCACGATCAACGGGGCGGAGGTCGAGCTGACCGGCTATGTCTCTCCGGCCCTGCGCTTGGAGGCCTCCGCGGGCTACATCGACGCCACCTACGACAGGTTCCAGAACTGCGGGGTCCCGACCTCTCTGGGCGGCGGCTCGACCGACTGTTCGGGCAATAGGGTCATCGGCGCCCCGGAGTTCACCTTCCACGCGGCGGCCGAATACACGCATCCGGTTTCGATGGGCGACGTGGTGGCGCGCGTCGACTTCAATTCGCAGTCGTCGACCTACTTCGAGGCGACCAACTCGACGCGGTTCGAGAGCGACGCGCGCAGCGTCGTGGACGCCCGGATCGGCCTTCGGACCGAGCGCTGGGACGCCTTCGTCTGGGGCAAGAACCTGACCGACGAGGTCTATGAGACCTACAAGGACGACCGTTCGTCCGTCGGGGTGCTGCAGACGACCGCCTACGGCGAGCCGCGCACCTACGGCGTCACCCTGACGGGGCGGTTCTAGACGGTCATGAGCGTGCAGGGCGACCTCGTCGAAACCCCGCCGGCCGGCGTCACGGCCCGCCGGCTCGAAACCTCCGCGGGCCCCGTCGCGGTGTGGGACCGGCCCGGAGCCGGGCCGACGCTGCTGATGATCCACGGCAACAGCGCGTCCAAGGGCGTCTTCGCCGGGATGTTCGAGGCGCCGGCGCTCAGCGGGCGCCATCTGGTCGCCATGGACCTGCCCGGGTGCGGCGAGGCGGCGAACGCCGCCGACCCGCAGAGCGCCTACACCATCCCCGGCATGGCCCGGACAGCGGCCGAGACGATCGCGGCGCTGGGGCTCGCCAATCCGGTGGTGCTCGGCTGGTCCCTGGGCGGGCACGTGGCGATCGAGGCGGCCGGACAGGGCGTCGGCATGGCCGGCATGATCCTGACCGGCACACCGCCGTGCGGGCCCGGTCCTGACGAGGTGGCCGAGAGCTTTCACGAGAGCGAGGAAATGGAGGTCACCTTCATGGAGGACCCGTCCGCCGACCAGCTGAGCGCCTATGTGCGGCATGTCTACGGGCCGCGCCGGCCGATCCCGGAGGCCTTCTTCGCCGCCGCGCGCCGAAGCGACGGGCGCTTGCGTTCCCGCTTCGCCGAGCACTGGCTGGCGGCCCAGGAGGGGTTTCATCAGCGCACGGTTGTGGCCGAGTGGGCGAACCCCATCGCGGTCATCCAGGGTGAGCTGGAGCCGTTCTTCGATCCCTCGCGTCTCGACGACCTGAGCTGGAAGAACCTATGGCGCGGCGCGGGCCAGATGGTCGCCGGCGGCGGCCACGCGCCGTTCTTCGATCAGCCGCAGGCCTATAGCGAGCTGGTCGCGCAATTCCTCGACGACCTCGGCGCCTGAACCGCGGGAGGCTTGGCATGGACGACTTTCGCCGTTGGTACGAGGAGCGCCGCGACGAGATCGTCGCCTGGCGGCGTGACCTGCACGCGCATCCGGAGCTGGCCTTCGAGGAGACCCGCACCGCCGCCTTCGTCGCCGAGCGGCTGAACGCCTGGGGCCTGGAGGTCCATACGGGCGTGGCCCGGACCGGCGTGGTGGCGGTCCTGCCGGGCGGCCAGGCGCCGGCGATCGGTCTTCGCGCCGACATGGACGCCCTGCCCATCGAGGAGGCCAACAGCTTCGCGCACGTCTCGCGCCACCCCGGCCGAATGCATGCCTGCGGCCACGACGGCCACACCACCATGCTGCTGGCGGCCGCGCGCTATCTGGCCGAGCATCACGCCCGCGTCGGGCCTCCGCCCGGACCGATCCGCTTCGTCTTCCAGCCCGCCGAAGAGAATGAAGGCGGGGGCCGTCGCATGGTGGAGGAGGGGCTCTTCGAGCGCTTTCCCATGCAGAGCGTCTTCGCCATGCACAACATGCCCGGCCTGGAGGTGGGCAGGTTCATGGTTCGGGGCGGACCTGTCGCGGCCGGCTTCGACACCTTCGACATCGTCATCGGCGCGCCCGGCGGACATGCGGCGATGCCCGCGGAGGGCGGCGACGCCGTCACGGCCGCCGCGGCCCTCGCGCTCAACCTGCAGACTATCGTGCCGCGCCACGTCGACGCCAATGAGGCTGCGATCCTGGCGGTGACCCGCATCCACGGCGGCTCGGCCTACAACGTGCTGCCCGACGAGATGCGGCTCGCCGGCTCCGTCCGCTGGTTCAATCCGAAGGTCCGCGACGAGATTCGCCGCCGCATCGAGATGCAGTGCGCCGGCCTGGCCCAGGCCTACGGCGTCGCGGCGTCCCTGACCTATCAGCTGCGCTATCCTTCCGTGATCAACGCCGAGGCCCCCGCGGCCCTGGCCGCGCGCGCCGCAGTCGACGTGGTCGGGCCCGAACGGGTCGCCACGGAATTTCCGCCGCTCATGGGCTCGGAGGACTTCGCCTTCCTGCTGGAGCGAAATCCCGGCGCCTACTTGCTGCTCGGCAACGGCTCGGGCGAAGGCGGATGCCTGCTCCACAACCCGCACTTCGACTTCAACGACGAGGCCATCGGCCACGGCGCGGCCCTGTGGGTCGCCCTGTGCCGGCGCTTTTTCGACGAAGCCCAGGCCGGGTGACGGCGCTCGACGCCTACGACCGCGAGATCCTGCGGGAGCTGGCCCGCAACGCCCGCTTGCCCGTCCAGACCCTGGCCAACCGAGTGGGGCTGTCGCGCAACGCGGTGCGCTTGCGCATCCAGCGGATGGAGCGCGACAAGGTGATCGGCGGCTACACCCTGCGCGCGCCGCCGCCGACCGCCGAGGTGCTGACCTCGGTCCTGCTGATCCAGCGCCGCGACCGCATGCGGGGCGGCGACGTGCTGGCCTTTCTGAAGAAGACGCCGGAGGTCCGGGGCTGCTGGGTGCTGAGCGGCCAGCTGGATATCCTGGCGGTGCTGCAGGCGCCGTCACAGCAGCGCCTGCGCGAGATTTGGCAGGGCCTGGCGCGGCTGGAGGGCGCCGCAGACATCACGACCGCCTTCGCCCTGGACAGCCCGGTCGAACTGACCTGATCCGAGCGGATCGCTCATCGGCGGTGCGGTGATGAGCGCATCGCTCGGCGTTCACGGTCGTGTCCGCGCCGCAAGCTCAAGCCTTCGATCCATCAGCGGAGGAGAGGGCGATGACCATCCGTCTTGGACTTGTGGGCTTTGGCGGCGTCAATCGGGCGCTGGTCGACATGCTGCGCGCGCGCCGCGACGACGTGGGCCGGGATTTCGCTGTGACGGCGGTGTCGGATCTCTACCAGGGGTCGGCGTTCGCCGCCGGCGGGTTGGACCTCGACCTGCTGCGCGAGGCGCCGCTCCAGCGGGGCGGTCTGGAGTCGGCGCCGGGCGGCTCGGCCGAAGCGGACAACGCCGCCCTGGCGTCGAGCCCGGATGTGGACGTCGTCGTCGAAGCCTCGGTCACCGACCCGCTGCGCGGCGAACCGGCGCTGGCGCTCTGCCGGGCCGCGCTGTCGGCCGGCAAGTCGGTCGTCGCGGCCAACAAGGGGCCCGCGGTGTTTGGCGCGGGGGAGCTCCTGGCTCTCGCTGCGGCGCGGGGCGGCCACTTCCTGTTCGAGGGCGCGGTCATGAGCGGCACGCCGGTCCTGCGCTCGGCGCGCCTGGCCTATCCCGGCGCGCGGTTCCGCGGTTTCTGGGGCGTGCTCAACGGCACCTCCAACTACGTGCTGGGCCGCATGGAGGCTGGCGCGTCCCTGGCTGAGGCGGTCGCGGAGGCGCAGCGCGAGGGCTACGCCGAGGCCGACCCCACGGCCGACATCGAAGGATATGATGCGCGGCTGAAGGTGGTCATCCTGGCCAATCTGCTGCTGGGCGCCGACCTTCGGCCCGACGACGTGGCCTGCACGGGGCTGAGCGGCCTTGATCCGCGTCAGGTGGCCGACGCGCCCCACGGCGCCCCGCCCGGACGCTGGAAGCTGATTGGCCGGGCGTCGCGCCGTCCGGACGGGCGGATCGAGGCCGAGGTCGCGCCGATGCGGCTGGAGCTCAGCGATCCCCTCGCTGGCGTTAGCGGCCCGACCAACGCCTTGACCCTGGACGCCGACGACCTGGGCCCGACGACGATCGTCGGGCCGGGCGCGGGGCGGGCCCAGACCGCGTTCGCGCTCCTCTCCGACCTTCTGGAGTTGAAAGCCCGGATCGGGGGACGTTCATGACCGCGCCGGCCTGCGTTTCGCGTCCCGGCGTCATGGTCGTCCGCAATCCCTGGTCCGGCGCGGTGCTGGCTGAACTGCCGGCGGCGGGCGCACCGCAGGTCGAGGCCGCGCTCGAGCGCGCCCGCGCCGGCGCCGTCGCCGCCGCCGGTCTCAGCCGCGCCGCCCGGGGCGACATCCTCGATCGCACGGCCGCCAGCCTGGAAGCCGACGCCGAGGGGGCCGCATGCCTGATCACCCAGGAGGCGGGCAAGCCGATCGCCCAGGCGCGCAAGGAGGTGCGCCGAGCCGTCAATACGCTGCGTCTCTCGGCCGCCGAGGCCCGGCGCCTGTGCGGCGAGACCCTGCCGTTCGATTCCTTCGCCGGGGCCGAAGGCGTGACGGGCTTCTTCGAGCGCGAGCCCCTGGGGGTGATCCTCGGCGTCACACCGTTCAACGATCCGCTGAACCTGGTCTGCCACAAGGCCGGCCCAGCCATAGCCGGCGGCAACGCCCTGATCCTCAAGCCGTCGGAGCTCGCGCCGCTCAGCGCCATGGCCCTGGCCTCGCGTCTGGAGGCGGCCGGGTTGCCGCCGGGCGTCTTCACGGTGATCAACGGCGGTCCCGAGGCGGTGCGCCATCTGGCGGGCGATCCCTGCGTGCGCATGATCTCCTTCACTGGGGGAACGGCGGCGGCCGAGGCGATCGTCAGGGCGGGCGGCGTGAAGCGCTACGCCATGGACCTGGGGGGCGTCGCGCCAGTGCTGGTGATGGCCGACGCCGACCTGGACGCCGCGGTCGCGTCCTGCGTGTCTGGAGCCTTCTGGGCCGCAGGCCAGAACTGCGTGGGCGTGCAGCGCATCCTCGTCGAGCGCCCGATCGCAGAGGCGTTCACCAGCGCCTTCGCCGCGGCGGCCGGCGCGCTCAGGCTGGGCGATCCCATGGACGAAACCGTCGACGTCGGCCCGATGATCAACGCCGACCACGCCAGCCGGGTGGAAACGCTGATCGGCGAGGCGACCGGGCTGGGCGCGCGGCTGCTGACGGGCGGCGCGCGGCGCGGCGCCCTGCTGGCGCCCGCCGTGCTCGCCGACACGCCGGCGCAGGCCAGGCTGTCAGTTGAAGAGGCGTTCGGCCCGGTGGTCTCCATCGTCGCCGCGGACGATCTCGACGAGGCGCTCGCTCTGGCCAATTCCACCGAGATCAGCCTGCATGCGGCGATCTTCACCGGCAGCCTCGATCAGGCGCTGGCGGCCACACGCCGGCTTCAGGCGTCCAGCGTCATGGTCAACATGTCGTCGGACTTCCGGCACGACGCCATGCCGTTCGGCGGTTTCAAGGCCGGCGGCTTGGGGCGCGAAGGCGTCCGTTTCGCGCTCGAGGAAATGACCCAGACCAAGGTGACGGCGTTCGCGCCGCTGACCCGCCGTTGATCTTCGCCGCGCGCGCCGCCAGGCCGCCGGCAAGCCCTCGACCTCGGCCATGGACGCGTCGAGCCTATCGTGGTGGACCCCGTGGCTGGCGCCGCGCCTAGGGTCGACTGAGACCGATCAGCGAGCGCCGCTGCTGGGGCCTCGGTCCGCCTGGGCGGTGACGGCGACCATGACGACAGGAAGACAGGTTCGACACGGTCCGAATATCTTGGAAGTTGCGCGATCACGAGGCGCCGGATATCGGACGCGCCTTCGTAGACTTGGCGAACGCGCAAGTCGCGATAGATTCTGGCGAGGTCGAACTCCTCCAACTAGCCGTAGCCGCCCAGCGTCTGCAGGGCGCCGCGCGCGACGGCTTCCGCCGTTTCCGAAGCGAAGAGCTTGGCCATGGACGCTTGGACGGGGCAGGGTTGGCCGGCGTCCTTCAAAGCAGCCGCCGGCGGCACGAGCTGACGGGCGGCCTCAAGGCGGATGGCGAGGCGTGCATGGCGGAAGCTCTATTCCATTTGGACAGGGATGGGCCGCAGAGCCTGCAGATGCAGCTGCGGCAACGGGTGATCGACGCCATCGTCTCCGGCAGCCTGCAGCCGGGGGTGCGAATGCCCTCGACGCGCCGCCTGTCCGTCGACCTGGGGATCGCGCGCAATACGGTCTCGCTCGTCTATCAGCAGCTGGTCGCCGACGGATATCTGACCGGCCGCGAGCGCAGCGGCGTGTTCGTCAGCGACGCCCTGTTCGAAGCGGTGCGCACGGGACGCTATCGCGAGGAGCGCCACCCGCCGGCCGCTTCGCCCTGGCGTCCGCGGCTGCAGGCTGTGGTCCGAGCCGAGGGGGAGGGCCGCGCGCCGCCAAGCTGGGAGCTCAATCCCTATCCGTTCTTGGATGGGGCCTATGACGCTTCGCTGTCGCCGGGCTCGGAATGGCGTGATGCGGTGCGTTCGACCTTGAGCACGCGGGAGTTCGCCGAGTGGAGCCAGGATGGCGGAGAACTCGACGATCCGCGCCTGATCCACGAGATCCGCACCAAGATCCTGCCACGACGCGGCGTCCAGGCGGGCGCTGACGAGGTGCTGGTCGTGGGCGGGCGACGCGCGGCGTTCAGCCTGCTGATCCGAGCCTTTGTGAACCGGGGCACGCGAGCGGCGGTCGAGGAGCCAGGCTTCCCCGACCTTGTGCAGCTTCTGCGGCTGCAGGGCGCCGAGGTCGCGCCGACGGCGGTGGACGCCGAAGGGATCGTCGAGGATGAAGTCGACCGCGGCGCTGGGCTCGTCTTCGTCACCCCAGCCTGCCAGTTCCCGACCGGCGCGCGTCTTTCGCAGAAGCGCCGACGGCGTCTGCTGGAACAGGCCGAGGCCGACGACCGGCTCATCATCGAATACGACCTGGCGGCCAGCGGCGGCTTCACCGACCAGGCCGCGCCGGCGCTGCGCGGCATGGATCAAGCAGGGCGGGTGATCTACGTCGCCGATCTTTGTGACGTCCTGGGGCCCGGATTGGGCCTCGGCTTCATAGTCGCCGACGCCGACCTCGTGCGCGAGCTGCGACGCCTCAGGACCCTGATCGCCGGACCGGCGCCCCGCGCGGCGCAGCGGACGGCGGCCTTCTTTCTGTCGCTCGGCCACTACGACGCCATCCTGGGCCGGCAGCAGCGGGTGCTGCGCGAGCGGCTGAACGCCCTGCGCGACGCCCTGAACTACCACCTGCCGCAGCTGGTCGCGATCGACCCACGTTCGAACGGCACGGCGATCTGGGTGGAGGGGCCGGCGGAGCTGTCGGCGCGCCAGCTCGCCAACGAGGCGGCCAGGCGCGGGGTGCTGATCGAGCCGGCGGACCGCTTCTACGCTACGCCGGGAGCGGCTCCGAACCAGTTCCGCATGGGGGTGACCGCCATTGCGGCCGGCAACATCCGCGATGGCGTCGCCATCCTGGCCGAGGTGATCCGAAGCCTGACGCAACCCAGCCTCGACCAGCTGGACCCGCAGGCCCACGCCTGGATGGACGGGGACGCGCTGCGAACGAAGATGTCGGGCGCCAAGCTTCTGTGCCGCACGGCCTATGGCGATCCCTACGAGGTCGACGTGCTGCCGGACGGGCGGCTGATCGGCAAGGCGGGCTACGCCCACGAGGACTGCGACGTCGGCTCCTGGTGGATGGAGGGCGACTTCTGGTGCCGGCGATGGAAGGAGTGGTCCTACGGCGAGACCGCCCGGTTCCTGACCGTGGTCGAGGGTGACCAGATCCGCTGGTATCGATCCGACCGGCTTCTTTTCAACCGCGGCGTGATCAAGCCGAACGCCGCGACCGATGACGACGCGCTTAGGGCGAATCTGGCGCCATAGATTTCGAGAACTGGACCTACGCTGAAGCGCTCAAGGCCGTCACCTTCCCTTCACATCACGCGGGTGGAGGGACTTTCGCATGTCGCATCTGGCCGTCGCCGGGCTTCAGCTCGACCTTCAGGCCGGCGACAACCTCGATAGGATTTCGGACGAGGTCGCGGCCGCCAAGCGGCGGCTGTCATGGGTGGATCTCATCGTCCTTGGCGAACTCGCCGCCTACGGGCCTTCGGTGGCCTACGCCCAGGAGCCCGGCGGTCCGGCCGAGACGCGGCTGCGCGCCGTGGCCCGGGACAACCGTGTCTGGCTGGTCGGCGGATCGATCTTCGAGCGGGTCGGCGACCAGGTCTTCAACACCTGCCCGGTGATCGACCCGACCGGCGAGGTGGTGCTGAAGTACCGCAAGATCTACCCGTTCCGGCCCTATGAGGCGGGCGTCGCCGGCGGCTCGGAATGCATGACCTTCGATATCCCGAAGATCGGGCGGGTCGGCGTCTCCATCTGCTACGACATGTGGTTCCCGGAGACCTCGCGCACGCTCGCCTGGATGGGCGCGGAGGCGATCGTCCATCCGGGTCTGACCAACACCATCGACCGCGATGTCGAGCTCTCGATCGCCCGGGCGAGCGCGGCGCAGAACCAGTGCTACTTCGTCGACGTGAACCTGGCAGGCCAACTGGGCAACGGCCGCTCGGCCGTCTACGGGCCGGGCGGCGAAGTGATCTATCAGGCTGGCTCCGGCCGCGACGTCATCGCCGCAGAGCTCGATCTCGGTTACGTGCGCCGCGTGCGCGAGCGCGGCTGGCACGGCCTGGGCCAGGTGCTGAAGAGCTTCCGCGACGGCCCGTCCACCTATCCGCCCTACCGCGAGGGCGCCGTCTCGGCGCCGCTGACCGCGCTGGGGCCGCTGGAGAAGCCCGGGGCGAACCTTGACCGGGCGGGCGGTGCAGACGCCCCCGCGTCGTCGCCCCGGCCAAGCCAATACGACAAGAAGGAGGGGTAGATGTTGAGGTCCATTCTGATGACGACGACCGCAGTGTCGTTGTCGCTCATCGCCTCCCAGGCGATGGCCCAGACGGCGGCGAAATCCGGCGAGCCGTCGATCGTCTCGGAAATCGTGGTCACGGCCACCCGGCGCGAAGAGCGTGTGCTCGACGTGCCCTACAACATCTCGGCGGTGTCCGGTCAGGCGATCGACCAGGCCAAGGTGCAGAACTCGGCGGAACTGCTGCGCACGGTGCCGGGCGTGTCGGTCGTCGACCGCGGCTACCGCAATCAGGGCGTTTCCAACAGCATCCAGATCCGCGGGTTGAACGTCGACAGCGCCATCCTCGGCGACTACGCGGTCTCGGCGGTCGCGCCGGTGTCGAGCTACGTCAACGACACGCCGGTCTATGCGAACTTCGCCCTGAAGGACGTCGACCGGGTCGAGGTGCTGCGCGGCCCGCAGGGCACGCTCTACGGCTCCGGCTCGCTGGGCGGCACGATCCGCTACATCCTGCGATCGCCGCAGCTCGGCGAGTTTGGCGGCAAGGCCAGCGCCACGGCCTCGAAGGTCGATGGTTCGGGCGGCGTGGGCTGGGCCGGCGACGTCACGCTGAACATGCCGCTCGGCGAGAAGGCCGCGCTGCGGCTGACCGGCAGCGTGCAGGACTATCCGGGCGTCACCGACTACGTGAACGTCTACAAGCTCGACGCCTCGGGAATTCCGGTGGCCCCGTCGGGCGTGCTGTCGCCCGACGCCGTCTACGAGCGCCACAAGGACGCCGACACGGTCAACATCTGGTACGGCCGCGCGGCCCTGCGCCTGCAGCCGACCGATTGGCTCGACCTGACGCTGTCCTACACCCAGCAATCCGACGAGATCGGCGGCCGCCGCCAGGTGACGCGCGGGGTCGACGGCTATGGCCGGCCCTATGGCAAGTACGACAACGGCTCGGTCCAGCTGGAGCCCTCGTCGCGCGACGTCGCCCTGACGGCGCTGGAGGCCACGGTGGACCTTGGCTTCGCGACCCTGACCTCGTCCACCTCGTCGTACGACCACCACGGCGAGAGCGTCAGCGAGAACACCGGCTACTACGCCCAGAACGGCTGGCTGAGCTTCTACTACAACTTCCCGCGGCCGATGGCCTCGGCGGTGCGCACCTATTCCGACAAGGCCTTCATCCAGGAATTGCGGCTGGTGTCGAACACCGAGGGGCCGGTCGACTACGTGGTCGGCGCCTTCTATGCGAAGCAGAAGCTGGGCGCGACGCAGGCGAGCTATCTGCGCGGCTTCAAACGCTGGTGGGACGCCGCCTATCCGGCGTACGCCTCGGCGGTGCAGTCGGATCAGGACTTCATCTACAACCGCCACGAGGACTTCACGGACAAGGCGCTGTTCGGCGAGCTGACCTACCACTTCACCGACCGCCTGCAGGCGACTGGCGGGGTTCGCTGGTTCGACAACGAGTCGAAGAGCGCGACCTTCATGGACGTGCCGGTCTACACGGCGCTTTCGGCGCCGACGAACGCGCGCTTCCAGTCCTCGGACAGCAAGGCGCTCTTCAAGGCCAATGTCTCCTGGAAGTTCGGCGCGCGCGGGTTGGCCTACGCCACCGTGTCGGAAGGCTACCGGCGTGGCGGGGCCAACGCCGTGCCGACAGTGGGCCGCTACGCCGAGGACCCGCTCTGGCAGCAGTACGGGCCCGACCGGGTCGTCAACTACGAGGCAGGCTTGAAGGGGATCTCCCACGGGATCACCTACAACGCGGCCCTCTTCTACATCGACTGGAAGGACATCCAGATCAACACGGTGACGCCGAACTGGGGCTTCTTCGTCGCTCAGAACGGCGGCAAGGCCCGCTCAGCGGGGCTTGAGGCGCAGGTCGACGGCCGCCTGGCCGGCGTCCACTACAACCTCGGCTACACCTACACCGACGCCAAGCTCACCGAGGACACCTATCCTCCGACCGGCGGAACCCGCCCCGTCGCGCTGAAGGGCGCGCGTCTGCCGGGCGCGCCCGAGCACGCCGTGACCTTCGCGGTCGACCACTCCACGACCCTTTCGAACGGGGTGGTCCTGACCGGCCGGCTGAACGGCTACTACCAGTCGTCGACGCGGAACGCGGTGACCACCTCGACCCGGATCAATGTCGGCCTGCCGCCGTTCCAGATCTGGAACGCATCGGCGACGGCCGCCTTTGACAAGTGGTCGGCGACGCTTTTCGTGAAGAACATCTTCAACGCCGACGGCGTGACGGGGCGCTTCACCGAGAGCTACATGGGCACGGATCCTGCGGCGGGCTACTACGGCGACGGCGCGAAGGATCTGATCACCCTTCCGCGCACGGTCGGGCTGACGCTCGACTACGCATTCTGACGCCGCGATGACCCAGCCAGGGCTCTCACCGCCGATCCGCCATGGCGCCGCCTCCTGGGGCGGAGCGGGGTTGGACGCCGTGCGGGCCCTGACGCAGCGAGGCCGGCGCGGCGAGGCCGACGAGGCGCTGCGCCGGCTGGAGCCGTCCCTGGCGGGCGACGCCCAGGCCTTGCAGGGCGCAGGCGAAATCCACCTGGCCAACGGCCGCTACGCCGACGCCGTCCGGTGCTACAGGCAGGCCGTGGCGCTCGCCCCGAATTCGGCGGGCGCGCTCTACAACCTGGCCGCCGCGCTGGTGGCCACGGGCGACCACGCCGAGGCCGAAGCGCTTTTCGATCGGGTGATCGTGCTCGATCCGTCCGACGCCGACGCCTTCTACAACCGCGCGATCCTCAAGCGCTGGACGCCGGAGACGAACCATGTGGCGGCGCTGATCGAGGCCGTCTCGCGCGCGCGGCGTCCGGGGGGCCAGGCCGTGCTCAGCTATGCGCTCGCCAAGGAGCTCGAGGATCTGGGCGACCATCCGGCCGCATGGGAGTGGCTGGCGCGTGGGGCGGCCCTCCGCCGCAGCCTTCTGAGCTACCGGGTCGAGGCCGACCTGGAGACCATGGCCCAGATCGCAGAGGCCTTCAGCGCCGAGCTCCTGAAGTCTGCGCCGACGCCGCAAGGGGGGGCGGGGCCGATCTTCGTGCTGGGCCTGCCGCGCTCGGGCACGACGCTGGTCGATCGCATCCTGAGCGCCCACAGCCAGGTGGAGAGCCTGGGCGAGATCAGCGACTTCGCCCTGGCGCTGACCGAGACGGCGGGGCCGGCGCCCGACAAGGCCGCTCTGGTCGCACGGTGCGCGCGGCTCGACTTCGGCGCGCTCGGGCAGACCTATCTTGGTCGACAGCGGACCTACGGGGCCAGGGCGCCGTTCCTGATCGACAAGACGCCGGCCAACTTCCTCTACATCGGCCTGATCGCGCTCAGTCTGCCGAACGCGCGGATCGTGCATGTGCGGCGCGACCCGATGGACAACGGCTATGCGCTGCTGAAGACGATGTTCCGCACGGGCTGCCCCTACTCCTACAGCCAATCGGACATCGCCCGGTACACCGGCGCCTACCGGCGGCTGATGGAGCACTGGCGGACAACGCTGCCTGGCCGGATGATCGAGATCGACTACGAGGCGCTCATCGACAACCAGTCCGGCGAGAGCCGACGGCTCGTCTCGGCGGCGGGGCTGGATTGGGAGCCCGGGTGCCTAGCGTTCCACGCCAACCGGGCGCCGGCGGCGACGGCGAGCGCGGCCCAGGTGCGCCGGCCGATCTATCGGGACTCGCTCGGATTGTGGCGGCGCTACGAGGCGCAGCTTGCGCCCCTGGCCCAGGGGCTGCGGGCCGAGGGCGTGCTGTGAGGCGCTGGCTCGCTATCGGCGTGGCGCTCGCGAGCGCGGGCTGGGGAGCCTTCGCCTGGGCCACGCCGGCCTCGCGCCCGGAGCCCATGGCCGCGTTCACCCCGCCTCCGGGCGCCGAGGCGCCTGCCTCGCCGCTGGAGGGGCGGCTTGAGGTCGTCTTCGGCCCCGCGCCCGACGGGATGAACGTGCTGCGCGACGACACGCCGCCGCTGGGGCGCGACCCGCGGTCGGCTTGGCCGGCGTTCGTCGCCGACGTCGTCGAGGATGGCGGGCGGCTGATCCCCAGGGTCGTCCACGTCGACGCGGCGGCGGGCGAATGGGACTGGTCGGCGGGGCCAGGGCGGATCTGGGCGGCGGGCGAAGGGAGCGTCGCCGTCTTCCCGGTGGCGCTTCGCGAGATCAACGCCAACTGCGTGCACAACGGCCTTCTGCGGCTGGAGTTGGCCTCCGGCGGGGCGGTCCGAAGCGCCAAGGTGCAGATCGGGGCGGAGACCTGCGTCTATTACAAGTTCGACGCCTGGGCGGCGGGCGCGGCGCACTTCGTCGCCGGACCGGTCGACGGCCGCCAAGCCCTGGTCGCGCGCGACCGGGAGAACCGCGTCGCGCAGTTGCCGGTCGCACCGATCGCTGCTCTCCCCGAGGCCTACCCGGGCGTCGACCTGGCGAGGCTGGCCAAGGCGGCGGGCGACGACCAGGCCGTCTACGGTCTGGTGGTCGACGGAGTGAACTACGCCGCGCCCTGCCGGATGAGCTTCGGCGAAGACCCCTACTGCGAGGGCCGGACCCTGCCGTCCTATTCGCTCGCCAAGTCGCTCGTGGGCGGACTGGGGCTGATGCGGCTGGAACGGCTGCAGCCGGGCCTGGCCGGGCGGGCGGTGGCCGAACTCGCGCCGGACTGCCTGGCGCATGAGCCTTGGACCGACGTGCGCCTTCTCGACCTTCTCGACATGGCGACGGGCCGTTACCGCTCGGCCGCCTTCGAGGCTGACGAGGACGCCGCCGGCACGCTGCCGTTCTTCCTGTCGCGCACGCACGCCCAGAAGCTGGCCTTCGCTTGCCGACGCTTTCCTCGGCGCGAGCCGGCCGGCCGGACGTGGGTCTACCACACCTCCGACACCTACCTCCTGGGGACGGCGATGACCGGGGCGCTGCGCGCCGGCGGGAAGGCCGACCTTTACGACGACGTGCTGCGCCCGATCTGGCGGGGGCTGAAGCTCAGCCCCGCGCTCGACGAGACCCGGCGCACCCTCGACGAGGCCCGTCAGCCTTTCACCGGCTGGGGATTGTTCCTCACCCGTGACGACGCCGCGCGGCTCGGCGTGTTCCTGTCGCGCGCCAACGCCGCCGAGCAGGACCGATTGTTCGATCCGGCGCTTATCGGCGAGGCGCTGCAGCGGCCCGGGCAGGAGAGGGGGCTGGCCGCTGGCTCGACGGGCCTGCGCTACGCACACGGCTTCTGGGCGCGGGACGTGGCGCCGCTGGTCGGCTGCGCGCGGCCGGTGTGGACGCCGTTCCTGTCCGGCTACGGCGGAATCTCCATCGTGGTCTTTCCCAACGGCGTGGTCTTCTACGCCTTCGGCGACGAGAACGTGTTCGACTGGGGGCCGGCCGCCGAGGTGGCGAACCAGGTGAAGGCGCTCTGCTCATGACGGCGCGGCTGAACACTTCGCCCAGCCGCTTCGCGGTGCGGAAGGTCGCGCCCGATGGGCTGGTCGCCAGCATCCTGCTGTCGTTCATCGCCACGGCGGGCCTGTTCTACGTGAACATCATGGCCGCCCTTGTCAGCGGCCTGCAGGACGGACTTGGCTTCTCGGCCCGCAGCGCGGGACTAGTGGCTTCGATGAACGTCTACGGCGCCGCGATCGGCGCCTTGGCCGCGGTCTTTTTTGTCGCGCGGGTCCGTTGGAAGCCCGTCGCGCTCGTGCTGATCTGCGCCCTGATTTGCATCGACCTCGTCTCGACTCGAGTCACGAGCCCCGGCGCGCTGATGACGCTGCGCTTCGTGCATGGCCTTGTCGGCGGCATGCTGGTCGGCATCGGCTTCGCGGTCATCGCCCGCACGCGGACGCCGGACCGGACGTTCGGCATGCTGCTGGTGGTGCAGTTCGGCCTGGGCGGGCTGGGCCTGCTGGTGCTTCCGGGGCTGGTGCCCAAGTTCGGAACGCCGGTGCTGTTTCTAGCGCTCGCGGCCTTCAGCCTCTGCGCGGGCCTCATGCTGCCCTTCACGAGCGACTATCCGCCCCGCGAGGCGTCGCCGTCGCCCGCGGCCTCGCCCGCGGCGGCTTTGGCCCGATGGGCGCCGCTCAGCGCGGCCCTGCTGGCGGTGTTCACCTTCCAGGCGGCCAACATGGCGCTCGGCGCCTATATCATCGGCCTTGGCCGCCACTACGGCCTGTCGCTGCGCTTCATCAGCGACACGCTGGGCGCGGCTAACTGGATTGGCGCGCTGGGCTCGGCGCTGGTGGTCGCCGTAGGGCTGCGCTGGGGACGGCTTTGGCCGATAGTGCTCGGCGCGGCGGTCACGGTCGCCGGCACGCTGGCGTTCCTGCGCAGCGACCTGGCCTGGGTGTTCGTCGCGGCCAACATCGTCACCGCCGCCGTCTGGGCGTTCGTCATCCCCTACCTGCTCGGCCTGTGCGCGGCCTTCGACGTCGGCGGTCGCAGCGCGACCTTGGCGGGCTTCTCCTCCAAACTCGGGCTCGCCTCCGGGCCCGCGCTGGGCGGCGTGCTCTTGGGCGAGACCCATTTCCCCCGCCTGGTGGTCCTCGCTGTTGTCGGCCTCTGCCTTTCCGCGGCGTTCGCCTCGCCGCCAGCCCGCAGGCTCGACCAAACCACCTGACCTCAAGAATGCGAGTATCCGATATGACTGCAAACTCGGACCTGCTGGCCCGCCGCGCCGCCGCCGTGCCGCGCGGCGTGTCGACCGCCGCTCCGATCTTCGCCGCCCGCGCCGAGAACGCGGAGCTGTGGGACGCGGACGGACGGCGCTTCATCGACTTCGCCGCCGGGATCGCGGTGCTCAACACCGGGCACCGCCACCCCAAGGTGATGGCCGCCGTCGCCGAACAGCTCGGGCTCTATACCCACACGGCCTTCCAGGTCGCCGCCTACGAGCCCTATGTGGCGCTGGCCGAGCGGCTGAACGCGCTGGCGCCCGTGGCGGGGCCGGCCAAGACGATCCTTTTCACCACGGGCGCCGAGGCGGTGGAGAACGCCGTGAAGATCGCCCGCGCGGCCACCGGCCGGTCGGCCGTGATCGCCTTCACCGGCGGATTCCACGGCCGAACCATGCTGACCATGGCGATGACCGGCAAGGCTCTGCCCTACAAGCATAAGTTCGGGCCGATGCCGGCCGAGGTGTTCCACGCCCCGTTCCCGATCGCCCACTACGGCGTGACGGTCGAGGACAGCCTGCGCGCCTTGGAATTCATCTTTCGCGCCGACGTGGAGCCCGGCCGGGTGGCTGCGATCACCCTGGAGCCGGTGCAGGGAGAGGGCGGCTTCCATCCGGCGCCGCCGGAATTCCTGCGCGCGCTGCGCGAGCTGTGCGACCGGCATGGGATACTGCTGATCGTCGACGAAGTTCAGGCAGGTTTCGCGCGCACGGGCCGGATGTTCGGCGTCGAGCACAGCGGCGTGAAGCCGGACCTGATCACCGTGGCCAAGGCGCTGGCGGGCGGCTTCCCCTTGTCGGGCGTCGTGGGGCGCGCCGAGGTGATGGACGCGGCCGAGCCGGGTGGGCTCGGCGGCACCTACGCCGGCTCGCCGGTGGCCTGCGCCGCCGCTCTGGCCGTGCTTGACGTGATCGTGGAGGAGGGGCTCCTGGCTCGCGCCGAGGCCTTGGGCGAGCGCACACGGGCGCGTTTGGCCTCGTTCGAAACGCGCAACGACCTTCTACCCATCGCCGGAATTCGCGGCCCTGGCTCGATGGTCGCCTTCGATCTTGTGGCGTCGCGGGGCGGGCGCGAGCCGGACGGCGCCGCAGCCAAGCGGGTGACGGGCAGGGCGCTGGAGGGTGGGCTGATCCTGCTGTCGTGCGGCGTCCACGGCGAGACGATCCGACTGCTCTATCCGCTGACGATCCCCGACGCCCTTCTTGACGAGGGCCTGGATCGCCTCGAAGACGCGTTGAGGATGGACTGATGCCTGAGACAATGGAAACTGCCGCCGAGCGCACGCGCCTGGCGCTGAAGCGCACGGATCTGCTGCGCGAGGCGGGATACGTGGGCGGTCGCTGGGTCGAGGCTGGGCAGACGATCGTCGTGGTCAATCCAGCGACGGGCCGGCCGATCGGCCATGTGCCGGACCTGGATGGCGCAGCCACCGAGCGGGCGGTCGCGGCGGCGGCCGAGGCGCAAGGGGCTTGGGCGGCCCGGTCGGCCAAGGCGCGGGCCCAGGTGCTGCGCCATTGGTTCGACCTGATAATGGCCCACCAGGAGGATCTCGCCCGCCTGATGACTGCGGAGCAGGGCAAGCCGCTGGCCGAGGCGCGCGGCGAGGTCGCCTATGCCGCCTCCTTCATCGAGTGGTTCGGCGAGGAGGCCAAGCGGGCCTACGGCCAGGTGATCCCGGGCCATCAGGCCGACCGCCGCATTCTGGCGCTGAAGCAGCCGGTGGGCGTGGTCTCGGCCATCACACCCTGGAACTTCCCGGCGGCGATGATCACCCGCAAGGTGGGGCCGGCGCTGGCGGCGGGCTGCACAGTGGTGCTGAAGCCCTCGGAACTGACGCCGTTCTCGGCGCTGGCGCTGGCCGTGCTGGCCGAGGAGGCGGGCGTGCCGCCGGGCGTCTTCAACATCGTCACGGGGCGGGCCGCGCCCATCGGCGAAGTGCTCACCGCCGATCCCCGTATCGCCAAGTTCACCTTCACCGGCTCCACGCCCGTTGGGAAGATGCTGGCGGCCCGGTGCATGGAGACGGTCAAGCGCGTTTCGCTGGAGCTGGGCGGCAACGCGCCTTTCCTCGTGTTCGACGACGCCGACCTGGACGCCGCGGTCGAGGGCGCGATCGCGTCCAAGTTCCGCAACACCGGCCAGACCTGCGTCTGCGCCAACCGCTTCTACGCCCAGGAGGGGATCGCCAAGGCCTTCGCCGAGAAGCTGGCCGCGCGCGCGGCGCAGCTCCGCGTGGGCGACGGCCTGGCTGGCGAGACCGACCAGGGGCCGCTGATCGACGACCGGGCCCTGGCCAAGGTGGAGCGCCACGTGGCCGACGCCGTGGCGGGCGGTGCCCGGGTGTTGACCGGCGGCGAGGCCAGGCCTGGCCCCGGGGACTTCTACGCCCCCACGGTGCTGGCCGGGGTGGATCCCTCGGCCCTGCTGGCGCGCGAAGAGACCTTCGGCCCGGTGGCCGGGATCGTCACTTTCAGGACCGAGACCGAGGCGGTCGCGCTGGCCAACGCCACGCGGGCCGGACTCGCCTCCTACGTCTACACCACCGACGCCAAGCGCGCCTGGCGCGTGCCCGAGCAGCTGCAGTACGGCATGGTGGGCCTCAACACCGGCCTGATCTCCACGGAAGTCGCGCCCTTTGGAGGGGTGAAGGAATCCGGCCTGGGCCGTGAGGGCTCGCACTTCGGCCTCGATGAATACCTCAACCTCAAGGCCGTCGTCGCGGCGCTGGACTGATTGGGGCATGCGCAGCCTCAAGCCTGCCGCCGCCGCCGCCGTGGAAGAGTTGGCCGCTCTCCGGTCTGACCCCAACGTCCGCTCATGGCGCATCGCCGAAATGTTTACGCCCGAAAGAGGGGGCGCAGGCTGTGATCCATGGGTTCGAATCCCCACAAGCGGGAGCTGAGGAATTCCGGCGTCTGTTCGCCGAGCCCGGATGGAGCAAACAGGGCCAGGCGGACGAAGAGCGCTTAGCCAACTCACCTGATGGCCGGCGACCGCTTTGCACGCGCCTGTGCATTCGCCCCCGTCGCCCGTCTAAGCCCCTAGGCGGGACGCAGCTTCGACTGCAGCCGCCCTTGCGCCGGCTGGAGACTCCATGCGTCCACACTTCCGATCGACATTCGCCCTTTGCGCCGCTGCGGCCATGACCTTCGCGGGCGCGGCCCTCGCCAGTCCGCCGCGCGCCTTCACGGTGGCTGACGACGTCGGCTATTCGACGTTCCTGCCGCCCGAGAACGAGAACCTGCAGGCCACGCCCAGAGTCGTGCGATCGCCCGATGGCAAGCGATATCTGGTTGTCACCCTGAAGGGGGACCTGTCGCAGGACCGGCGCGTGGCGAGCTTCTGGGTGTTCGACGCCGCCGCCATGGCCGGGCCCGGAGGCGCCGGGGCGGCGCCGGAGCCGGTCGGGCGATGGGCGAGCGCCTCCAACATCGCTCCGGTGAGCCACTTCCGTTGGAGTTCCGACGGCGAGGCGATCGTCTTCCTGGGAGCTGACGACGACGGGGCGCGGCGCGTCTATCGCCTTCCCGTCAGCGGCGGGGAGATCACCCCTCTCACCCCGAAGGGGCAGGATGTCACCGCCTATGACGAGCGGGCAGGACAACTCGTCTTCCTGTCCCATGACGCCGTGCCCGCCGAGGCGCTCCTGCAGACGGGCGGCCAAGGCCTGGCTGACGTGGTCGAAGCCCGTGGCGAGAGCCTTCTCAGCCTGCTCTTCCCGACAGCCCTGGACCAGTTGCTGGACACCTGGACCGATACGCTCTGGCAGGCGGGCCCCGACGGTCAGCCGCACCCGCTCGCCGACCCTGACGGGGCGCCCATCCATCTGAAAGGCTCGCGGCTGGTCCTGTCCGCCGACGGGCGAAAGCTCCTCGTCACGCCCTTCGCCAAGGTCGTCCCGGCCTCCTGGGAGCGCTACCGGCCGCCCGGCTACGCCACCCCGGCCTTCAAGGCGGACAAACCCGGCGAGCCGGTTGTCGAGGGGGTCTTTCGTCCACGGCGATACGCCGTCCTCGACCTGGACACCGGTCGGGTGCGGCCCGTGCTGGACGCGCCCTTCGATATCGACGCCACGTTCGTCGACATCGGCGCGGCCTGGGGCCCTGGCGGGCGCCTGGCCCTGGTGGGCGCCTATCCGCGGCTCGCTCCGGCCACGAACGGCGATGACGGGGGCGTCCTGCCGTGCGCGCTCGCCGTCGTCGAGGCCTCCGGCGAAGGCTTCAGCTGTCTTCAGACGGCCCATGCCCGCCCGCCAGGGGGGCCTGGATGGGGTGATCGTCCGCAGATCGTGGCCATGGCCTTCTCCGCCGACGGCCGCGCCCTGACCGTGCGGCGCGCCACAGCAAACGCGCCCCACGAGGTTGAAACGAGCGTCTATGTCGAGCGAGGCGGGCGATGGGCGCGCACGCCGGACAGGGCGCGGGCCGGGGGGCTCCAGGTCGAGATCGAGGAGGCGATGGACCGCCCGCCTGTGCTGAGCGTCAGGACGGGGGAGGGCGATCTGCGCACGGTCTTCGATCCCAACCCGCAACTGGCGGGCGTCGCGCTCGGCGCCGTCGAGCCCTACGCCTGGACCGCGCCGGATGGGCGACGATGGGAGGGGGCCCTGGTGAAGCCCGCGGGGTTCGAGCCGGGGCGGCGCTATCCGCTGGTCGTCCAGAGCCACGGCCTGGATCGCTCGCGTTTTCTCATCGACGGGCCCTCGGCCACCGGCTTCGCCGCCCAGGCCCTGGCCGGTCGCGGTTTCCTCGTGCTGCAGGTCAGTGAACCGAGCCAGGGCGCTGGAACGCCGCAGGAATCGGAGATCGCCTCGGCCGGCTACAGGGCCGGCGTGCGTAGCTTGGTGGAGCAGGGCCTGGCCGATCCCAAGCGCGTGGGGATCAGCGCCTGGAGCCACTACGGCCCCCATGTGATGTCGGCCCTGCTTGACGACCCTTCCGGTTTCGCCGCGGCCGTGTTCGCCGAGGCCTCCTACAACTCCTATCCGATCTACCTGAACAACATCGACTACATGGGCCAGGCCCGCGAACGGATGTTCCGCGACGTGATCGGCGCCAAGCCCTTCGGGGCCGGCCTCAAGCTCTGGCTCGATCGGGCGGAAGGTTTCCGCACCGAGGGGCTCTGCACGCCCTCGCTCATCGAGATCAACAGCCCCGTGGCCCTGGCCTACGGCTGGTCGAGCTACGCGGCGCTTCGGGCCCAGGACAAGCCCGTGGACCTGCTCTACATCCGCAACGGCGCCCACATGCTGGTCCGGCCGTCGGAGCGCCTGGCGGCGCAGGGCATGCTGGTCGACTGGTACGACTACTGGCTGAACGGCCACAAGGACCCGGACCCGGCCAAGGCGGCCCGCTACGCACGCTGGGACGCCATGGCCGCCCCGCCGCGATGCGGCGCCCCGGCGCCTGCCAAGGCGCCCTAGACGGGCGCACCGGCCCGATCGTGCGCGCGCAGGCGTTTTCTGATGCGCACTTTGGGGGGATGGTCGTCTTACCCCATGCGGCGCCCTCAGCGCTGCGGGGGCGAGGTGAAGCGTGCGGCCGAGCGCGGAACAGGAGCTGGAGGCGCTGGATCGACGGTTTCGACCGGCGCTGATGGGGTTTTTCCTGCGCCGGCTGCGCAATCACGCCGACGCAGAGGACCTGACGCAGGAGGTTTTCATCCGCCTGGCCCGCACCGGCGCCCATATCGAACAGCCGCAGGCCTTCGTCTTCCAGGTCGCCGCAAATCTCCTGCGCGATCGCCTGCGCCACGACCATGTGCGCCGCGAGCACCGTCAGGGCCTTGGCGCGCTGGAGGCGCGGCGGGTCGAATGGCTCGATCCGGCGCGGGTGCACGCCGCGCGTGAGGACCTGCAGATCCTCACAAGGGGCCTGGCGGAGCTTCCAGAGCGAACGCGCAACATCTTCCTGCTCTACAGGCTGGAGAAGATGACGCGCATCGAGATCGCCGCCGAACTGGGGGTCAGCGTCAGTGCGGTGGAGAAGCACTTGGCGCGGGCGATGGCGCACCTGACCTTGAAGCTGGAGGGCCGGCCATGAGCTCGCCCGGCGACCGCGAGGAGCGTGCGCGGCTCGAAGCCGCGGGGCTGTGGCGACTGCGCCTGGACGCCGGCGACCTTGCGCCCGACGAGCGCGCGGAGCTGGAGGCCTGGCTTCAGGCCGACCCGGCGAACGCCGAGGCCTTCGGCCGGGCGTCGGCCGTCGCCCAGGCCCTGGACCAGATCGCCGCTTCGCCGGAGCTGACGGCGATGCGCCGCCGCGCCGTCGGCTCCATCGCCCGTCCCCGCCTTGGCCGGGGGCGGCGCGCATCGGTCGGCTGGGCCGTCGCCGCGGCCGTGCTGTTGATGCTCGGCGCCGGCGTCTGGGTCTGGCTCGCGCCGACCCGCTACGCCACGGCCGTCGGCGAGCGCCAGGTCGTGGTGCTTGGCGACGGTTCGCGCCTCAACCTGGATGGAGACAGCCGCGTCGACGTCAGGCTGCGACCGCACCGGCGCGAGCTGTGGCTGCGCCGCGGGCGCGCGACCTTCACCGTGGCGAAGGACCCGCTGCGTCCGTTTTCGGTAGCGGCCGGGGGACGCGTCGTCGTGGCGACCGGCACCGAATTCAGCGTTGAGCTCCTGCGCCAGGACGTGCGGGTCGTTCTCTTCCAGGGCCAGGTGGCGGTCCTGCACGACGCGGGCGGGCCGAAGCCGGCGGCTTCGGCGTCGTCGCGCCCGCATCGCCGCGACGAGCTGACGCTCAGACCCGGTCAGGAGCTGATCGCATCCACGACGGCGGACGAGGTCAAGATCGCTCCGGCAGATCCCGCGCGAGCCCGGGCCTGGGAGACCGGCCAGCTGATCTTCGATGACGAGCCCCTCGGCTCGGCCGTCGAGCGGCTGAACCGCTACAGCGCCGAGCAGTTGTCGATCGGTGACGCCGCCGCCGCCCAGGTGCGCGTCAGCGGGGTGTTCGCCGCCGGCGACACGGCCGCGTTCGTCACGGGTGTCACAACCGTCTGGCCGGTCCGCGCCGAGCCCACCGAGGACGGCGGCTGGCGCTTCGTGAGCGTCGATCGCGGGTAGGGGGGTGTGCAGTTGGCGTTGAGCCACGTCTCACGTGCCGAGAGCGTCATCTGATCGTCATGATGGCCTCGGGGGATCTGTCTTGATGAACCATCACCCGCTTTCCGCCGCCGCCGTCGTCGCCGCCGTCGGCATGGCCGCGCCCGCCATGGCCCAGGCGCAGACGCATAGTTTCAACATTCCCGCCCAGGACCTGGGCTCGGCGCTGCGTGCCTTTGGTCAGCAGTCCCGCCAGCAGATCGCGTTCGACGCCGCCGACGTCGGCGCGCGCAAGAGCGTCGCGCTCGTCGGCGAATTCACCGCCGAGGACGGGCTCGCCCGGCTGCTCGAGGGCAGCGGTCTGAAGTCTCGACGGGTCGGGGCGGTCATCGTGGTCGGATCACCCGCGCGCCTCAAGGGCGGTTCGGCCTCGGCCGACGAACTCTCGGCCGTGGTGGTGACCGGCACCCGCATCCGAGGCGCGCCGCCCACCTCGCCGGTGATCGTGCGCTCGCGCGAGCAAATGCGCGAGGAAGGACAGAACACCCTTGCCGATCTCCTGCGCGACATCCCGCAGAACTTCGGCGGCGGGCAGAACCCTGGCGTCGGCGTCGGCGTGCCGGCCGCCAACGGCGTGAACGTCAACGGCGCCTCATCCATCAATCTGCGCGGGCTGGGATCGGACGCGACCCTGACCCTCCTCAACGGTCGTCGCTTCTCCTACGCCGCTTCGCGCCAGAGCGTGGACGTGTCCACCATCCCGATCGACGCGGTCGATCGCATCGAGGTCGTCGTGGACGGCGCCTCGGCGCTCTACGGCTCGGACGCAGTCGCCGGCGTCGCCAACATCATCCTCAAGCGCGACTACGATGGCCTGGCCGTCTCGGCGCTCCTTGGCGGGTCGACCGACGGCGGCGGCTTCCAGCAGCGTTATGGAGTGACGACAGGGCGCAGATGGGGCTCGGGCGGGGTCATCGCGGCCGCCGAATACGGCCGGCAGGAGCCCGTGGTGTCCTCGCAGCGCGACTATTCAAGCCAGAAGCCCGGGATCACGCTCTATCCGCTGATGGAGAACTACAATCTCCTTGTCAGCGGCCATCAGGACCTGACCGAGGTCCTGACCTTCGAGCTCGACGCGCTCTTCAACCACCGCCGCAGCAGTTTCGATTTCCCCACCGACACCAGCGGACAGCCGCTCTACAACGGCCAGACGGTCTGGTCCGACACGCGCTCGATCCTGATCGCCCCGGCGCTGAAGGCCGAACTCGGGGGCGGCTGGCAAGGCGAGGTCTTCGGCGCCTACGGGGACGACAGGGCGCGCTTCGCGAACCGCTCGCACGTGCAGGGCGTGATGAGCGAATACAACGGCTGCTACTGCAACAACTCCACCCAGCTGGAGGCGACCGCCGACGGCCCGCTCATGTCATTGCCCGCGGGGCCCGTGCGGGCCGCCTTTGGCGGCGGCTACCGCAGCAACCACTTCGACGCGCGCCGGCCGATCTATCCGATCCTGAAGACGCAGGAGGACTACTACGCCTATGGCGAGCTGAACCTGCCGCTGGTCTCGGAGGCGCAGGACCTGGCCTATGTGCGGCGGCTGTCGCTGAACCTCGCGGCCCGGTACGAGAAATACGTCGACATCGACGAAGTGGTCACGCCAAAGATCGGCCTGTCCTTCGCGCCGACGGACGCGCTGGAGTTCAAGGCGGCCTGGGGCAAGTCCTTCAAGGCCCCGACGCTCTTCCAGCAATACAATGTGCGTCAGACGATCATCTATCCGGTGGCGCGCCTGGGGGCGAGCGGCTACCCGGCCGGCGCGACGGCCGTCCTGCTGTCGGGCGGCAACGCCGACCTCAAGCCCGAGCGGGCGACCACCTGGACCGCGGGCGTGGTCTGGAGGCCGGATGCGGTCCCGGGGCTCAAGCTCGAGGTCAGCTACTTCCACGTGGTCTACAAGGACCGCATCGTCACCCCGATCCCGTCCTCCTCGCAGGCGCTGGCCAGTCCGATCTACGGCTCCCTCGTCACCTACGCGCCCACGACGGCGCAGGTGGCGGCGGCCATGGCCACCACGGAGCTGACCACCAGCCTTGTGGGGACACTGGATCCCGCGACCGTCGTCGCCCTCATCGACAACACCAACCGAAACGCAGCCGAACAGCGTATCCAGGGCGTCGACGTGAACTTCCGATGGAGCCTGGAGGGGCTGACCTCTGGGGCCCTGACGGTCCTGGGCGACGCGAGCTACCTGGACAGCCAGCAGGACCTCCTGGCAGGCGCACCCACAGAGTCTCTGTCGGGCCAGGTGTTCAATCCGCCAAAGCTGCGCGGCCGCGTGGGTCTGCTATGGCGGCGCGACGCCCTGGCCCTGAGCGGCTTCGTCAACTACACCGGCGCGCTGAAGGACCAGCGGGGCGCCGTGGCCGCCGACGTCAAGGCCGTCGCGACCCTGGATCTCAACGCCGTCTACCGCTCCTCACGCGACGGGCCGCTGCACGGCGTCGAGCTGACCGCGTCGGTCCGCAATCTCTTCGATACGGATCCCGACACCATCGCCACCACCTTGCCCTACGAGCCGCCATTCGACTCGACCAACTACACCGCCCTTGGCCGGGTGGTCAGCGTGTCGGCGACCAAGCGCTGGTAGCCGCATGGCCCGTTCCGCGCCCAACCTGACGCTCCGCTGACGGCGCTCGGGTTGGGCTGGCGCCAGGCGCGCTTTGATTTCGAAAATCGCGGCGAGGGTGTCGAGGCGGCGGCAAGCCACGAACTGGCGGTCGCCGACGTCACGAGGAGGCCGGCTCAGGCCGAACGGGGCGGCCTCGAGCATCCGCATCATCGGGAATGGCGCTGGGCGCATTTGGCCGTCCTCCGCCGAGGTGATTGTCGGCTTCTGGTCCCGCAGGCTTGGGAGTTCCGCAGCGTCATCCGCTCGGGTGCTTCGGAAGGGGACGGATGGCAGGCGGCGCGCGGATTCGACTGCCTGCAGCGCAGCGCTCGCGTCTCGGGCGCGCGGGTATTGGAGTCGGAATTTTCCGGATTCGAGAACGCCAGGGCGACTCGTGGCGGCGAGGGGGCGATTCGCAGCTTTTGGAGTCGGTGACAGCCGACGCGGGCGCGTCACCACGCCAATATCTCGCCTAAGGAAGATTATCGGAAATATGAGCTATCGACGAAATGGAACTTGATCCCGCTCAATGTCTTTTCGCCACGCAATCTCATTGTGACGCCGCAATCATTCAACGGAGCCGATCTATGCCTCAGTTCAAGGTAGCCTACACCGTCGCCGCCGCCACGGCGCTGCTGGCCGTGGCCGGATGCGGTCCCAAGGCCGCCAAGACCGAAGCCGCCGCGGAGTCGACGGCGCCGCTCGGCGCCGTGCCGCCGAATCTCTGGCGCGTCGACGTGATGGATGGCGACAAGGTCACCGACACCATCGACATCTGCGCCGACAAGGACACCCAGGCCGGCTTCATCCGCCCGGCGCCCTCGGTCGACGGCAAGGAATGCGTCCGTGTCGACGACGCCGTGGAGACCGCCGACACCTATTCGGTGCGCTGCCGCGTCGGCGACCAGCTCTATCGCGCCGGCTCCTCGGTCACCGGCGACCAGGCCAAGGACTTCACCGTCGACATGGCGGTCACCCGCCAGGACGAAAAGGCCCCGATGTACGAACAGGTGCGCCACTACACGCTGCAGGGCGCGTGCCCGGCCGGCTGGCGCGTGGGCGATTCCGGCAAGCCCGGCGCCACGACCGTCACCGACGGCGTCACCGGCCAGCCCCGCGCCCTGGAGCCCGCCAAGGGCGAATGAACAAACGGCCGCAAGGCCCGATTCCGACCCAGGAAGCGTCCGGCCCGTCCGGGCGCTTCTTTGCGTTCTGGGCCCGCTTCACGCAGGACATGAAGTCGCCTGAAGACGCAGGAATATCCAGTAAATACAAAATACTTTGAGGTGATCCTCAAATCGCGCGTCACACGCCGAACGGATAGATGTCGGGCGCGCCCTCGGGCGGCGCGCCGGCCAGGGGCGTCACCGGCGCCGTCTCCTCGAACCAGAGGAAGGCGTCGAACTGCCGCGACAGCCGCGCGTTGAAATAGTGGCTCTGCAGTTCGGTTTGCGGCCGATAGATCACCCCGATCGCCCGTTCCAGCCTGGGCCGCGACAGGGCCGCCGCCAACTCGCGATCGCGCCGCCAGTCCACCAGGGCGCGCGGATGGCCCGCCTGCAGGAACGCGTGCTCCCAGCTTCCGCGCCGGCTGGGCAAGATGTCCTTGATCCGCACCGGCCCGCCCCAGTCGTCGGCGGCCGCGACCCGGCCGTGGTCGGTCCCAAGGCCGATGGCCACGCAGCGGGGTCCGAACGCCTCGCGGCAGAGCTGGCCGATATTGAACTCGCCCGCCTCGCCCATCGCCGTGGCCGAGGCGTCGCCGATGTGGGAGTTGTGCGCCCAGACGACCGCCTTGGCCTCGGGCCCCCTCGCCTCCAGCAGCCGCAGCAGGGTGGCGAACATGTGCCCGTCGCGGCGGTTCCAGCTCTCGATCGAGCTGCGGTACATGGCCCGGTAGTAGGTCTCGGCGGCGGCCACGACCCGGGCGTTCTGCTCGGCGTCCAGATAGTCCTCGCCGTCGAGCGCGGCGTAGGCGTAGCGCTGGCCGACCACGGCGACGAGCTGGTCGACGACGGAGTCCTCGCAGTCCGCCTCCCCCAGCCGCGCGGCCGCGCCATAGAGCTGCGGCTCGCTCATGAACGGCGTCAGGCAGCCGTAGCGCGCCCTCGCCTGCGCGGCGGCGGCCGGGTCCACGCGGTCGAGGTAGCGGATCACCTCGGCGGCCGACTGCGACAGGCTGTAGACGTCCAGCCCCCGCACCTCCACCCGGTCCTGCGCCGGCCGGTGCAGATTCCAG
The DNA here is from genome assembly GCF_041916435.1 of Phenylobacterium sp. Taxonomy (GTDB): domain Bacteria; phylum Pseudomonadota; class Alphaproteobacteria; order Caulobacterales; family Caulobacteraceae; genus Phenylobacterium. The sequence continues at coordinate 821,801 of NZ_JAYRZM010000001.1, forward strand.
GCGCGCAGCCCGTGCAGAAAGGCGCCGAACTCGGCGTTGCGCCACATCCAGCGCGGAAAGTTGACGAAGCTGTCGTGCTGGCCCCAGACGCCGCGGTTGCGCGCGAACCGGTCCAGGTCCGCCACGTCGGGCCAGTCCGCCTCCAGGGCCACGATGCGGAAGCCGTGGCGCTCCACGAGCCGGCGGGTGATCGCCGCCCGCGCCCGATAGAACTCGGCCGTGCCGTGGGTGCATTCGCCGAGCAGCACGACGCGCGCGTCGCCGAAGGAGTCGAACGCGGCGGCGAAGTCCGGGTCGTCGATGTCGGGCAGCGGCCTGGCGGCCGAACGCAGCACCCCGGCGAGATCCAGGACGGCTGGCGCAGCGGGCGTCGACATGGCGGCCTCCTTCGGCGCCCTCCCCGCAAGCAGGGCCCTTTCCGGCCGCCCACCAGAGCGCGATCGGCGACCGCAAGCCTTGACGACGGTCAAAGCTCCGGCCCGCCGGATTGATTAACGTGATGAGCGGAGAGGAGACGCTCAATGACCATGTCGGCCCGCTTCGTCCGCATCCCGCCGCTGCAACTGGGTGCGGAGCTTCGCATCCCCGACAAGCCGCGCGGCTTGGTGATCTTCGCCCACGGCAGCGGCTCCAGCCGCTTCAGCCCGCGCAATCAGAGCGTCGCACAAGCTCTTGTCGCGTCGGGATTTTCAACTCTCCTTCTGGATCTGCTGACCGAGGACGAAGCCCAGCATCGCGCCAATGTCTTCGACATCGACCGCCTGGGCGCGCGCCTGGTGGATGCGATCGACTGGGCCGGCTCTCAGCCCGAGCTCGCCGACCTGCCGATCGGCCTGTTCGGCGCCAGCACCGGCGCGGCCGCGGCGTTGCAGGCCGCGGCCCTGCGTCCTCGCCGGGTGCGCACGGTGATCTCGCGCGGCGGCCGGCCGGATCTGGCGCACGACCGCCTGGCCGAGGTCGAGGCGCCCGTCCTGCTGATCGTCGGCTCCCAGGATGAGCCGGTGCTCACCTGGAACCGCGAGGCGCTGATGGAGCTGAACGCCGCCTCGCGGCTGGAGGTGGTGGACGGCGCCACGCATCTCTTCGAGGAGCCCGGCGCGCTCTACGAGGTCGTGCGCCTGGCCATCGACTGGTGCCAGGACACCCTGGCCTCGCCCGCCCGTCCCGGCCGCCAGCAGCCCGGCGCTCAGTCGGCCGCGTCCTGAGCGAGCAGCCGCACCACGTCCTCGTCCGATAGCTGGTGGAAGTCGCGATAGAAGCCGCCGACGCCGAAGAACGGCTGCGGCTGCTCCAGCACGGCCACCTCGTAGCCCGCCGCCTCCATCTCGGCCACGGTGTCCGGCGGCGCCACCGGCGCGGCGATGATGACGCGGGCCGCCCCCTGCGCGCGCAGGGCCGTCGCCGCCGCCCGCGCCGTGGCGCCGGTCGCCAGGCCGTCGTCGACGATGACCGCCGTGCGCCCGCGCGGATCGATCCTGGGGCGGTCGCCCAGATAGAGCGCCCTGCGCCGCTCGATCTCGGCCAGTTGCTCGGCCCGGGCGCGCTCCAGATAGGCGTCGCTCGCGCCGGTCATCCGCTTGACCTCGGGATTGACGACGGTGAACGGTTCCGCGCCGTCGGCGACGGCCCCAAGGGCCAGTTCGGGCGAGCCGGGCGCGCCGATCTTGCGCACCAGCACGAGATCGACCGGCGCCTTCAGCCGCCGGCCGACGGCCACCGCCAGCGGCACGCCGCCGCGCGGCAGGGCGTAGACGGCCGGGTGGTCCAGGGCGAGCCCGCCCAGGGCCTCGCCCAGTTCCCGGCCCGCCTCCTCCCGGTCGGCGAAGATTCGGCTCTGCTCACGCATGATCGCCCTCCCCGCCCCGCCTGCGCGGGGGCTAGTGCGACACGAACACCGGAATCGGCGGCCGGCTGAGCACGTGCCGGCTCACGCCGCCCAGCACCAGCTCCTGCAGCCGCGAATGGCCGAACAAGCCCATCACCAGGAGATCGGCGTCGTATTCGGCGATGTTCCTCTCGATCACCTCGGCGGCGGTCTCGTCGGGGCCCGGATCGACGATCAGGTTGGCCTTGCAGCCGTGACGCTCCAGATAGCGCTGCAACATGCCGTCCGGCCCGGCTTCGCTCTGCGGCGATACGGCCAGCACATGCACCTCGTCGGCCTCGGCGATCAGCGGCCAGGCGTCGCGCAGGGCCCGCGCGGCCTCGCGCTTGCCATTCCAGGCGACGAGCACCCGCTTGCCCACCGGCGGCGCATAGCCCTGCGGCGGCAGGATCAACGCCGGCCCGCCGCTGGCCAGCACCACCCGCGCGGCGGCCACCGCATGTTCGCTGAGGCAGGCGCGGGCGGACAGCGGCATGATCGTAAGGTCGGTGCGCCGCGTGCAGGCGATCAGGTTCTCGGGGTTGTCGCCGCCGATCTTCATGAAGTCGATCTTCGCGCCGGTCTCGCCGGCCGCGGCCTCCAGGCGCTGGCGGGCCGTCTCGCTGGCCGCGTCGATCGCCTTGGCGTGGTCGCTGAGCACCTGTTCGACGGTGTCCGGCGGCAGGAACGACAGCCCGTCGGCGGCCATGTATTGGCGCAGGAAGTCGCTCGTCAGGAACACGCCCGTGAGATGGGCGCGCCAGCGCGCCGCCAGCTCCGCCGCGGTCCGCGCCCGGACGATGCACTCCTCGGTCTCGTCGACCACCACCAACATGTCGCGGAACACCGGCCGCCTCCTTGCTCTTGATTTGCACAATCCTCGGGCCCGACGGCGGGGCCCGCCTTGACTGGCGTCAAGCGCGCAGGCGGTTCCGGCCGGCGGTCAGAACCAGGCCCGCACCCCGACGACCAGCGAGGTCCGTGTCGGATCCTCGCCGGCGGCGCGGGCAAGGTCCGCGGTTCCGCCGTATCTGCGCAGATGCACGACGCCGATGTAAGGGGCCAATTCCCTGGCCAGGTGATAACGCAGGCGCAGTCCGTACTCGGCGTCGCTGAGCCCCGAGGCCAGGCCGCGTTCGGGCGCGTCGCGCGCGACCAGGTTGATCTCGGTGCGGGGCTGCAGGACGAGCCTCTGGGTGATCCTGAAGTCGTAGGCCGCCTCCAGCCGCGCTGAGGCCTCGCCGCGGTTCGAGACGAAGCCGGCCAGCGACAGTTCCGCGCCATAGGGCGTCAGCCCTTCCAGGCCGAGCACGGCGAAGGTGCGCGACGGCTCGGGCCGGAAGTCCTGCCGAAGCCCCGCCTGCAGGTCGAAATAGGGGCTGATCGCGCGCGAGTAGACCGCCTGCGCCTCGGCCGCCTCCGGCCGCTCGCCGGACGCGCCCTCCCCCTCGGACTTGACCACGAGGCGGTTGATGTCGCCGCCGATCCAGGCCTCGCCGCGCCAGGCGTAGTCGTCCGTCCCCGAATGCGCGCGCATCTCGGCGGTGTTGACCATCACCTTCCAGAAGGGATGGCCGCCGTGCTCGTCGGTCAGCACCGCCCGGGCGTGGGCCATCCGGCCGGCGGGGAACACCGTGTCGGCGGCATGGTCCTTGGGCGCCGGCGGCGGCGCGGCGGCGGACGCGCTTGGGGCCTTCATGGACGACATGTCGTGGTCCATCGCCGGCATGTCGTCGCCCATGGCGCCTCCCATGGCGCTCATGTCGTGGCCGGCGTGCGGATCGGTCTGGGCCAGCGCCGGAGCGGCGGCCGCGGACGACAACAGAATCAGGAAAATCAAACGGTTCACGCCGCTTCTCCATCCAGCGGCCGAACCGTGACCACGTTAAACATGCCCGCGTGCATGTGGTAGAGCAGGTGGCAGTGGAAGGCCCAGTCCCCGGGAGCGTCGGCGGTCAGGTCGAACGTCGCCTTGGCGCCCGGCTGCACCGTCACGGTGTGCTTGCGCGGATGGCGCCCGTCATGGCCGTTCACCACCTCGAAGAAGTGGCCGTGCAGGTGGATCGGGTGGGCCATCATCGTGTCGTTGACCAGGGTGACGCGCACGCGCTCGTCGCGCCGGAACGGGATCGGCTCGGTGAAGGGCCCGTAGCGTTCGCCATCGAAGCCCCACATGAAGCGGTCCATGTTGCCGGTCAGGTGGATCTCCATCTGTCGGGACGGCGGCCGCGGGTCGGGCCCCGGCTCCAGGGCCACGAGGTCGGCGTAGACCAGGACGCGGTGACCGACGTCCCGCAGGCCGACGCCGGGCTCGCCCGTGCGATCCGCGGGCATGGGCGAAATCATCTGCACGCCCGGCCCCGGCTTGACCTCGGGCGCGGCGGAGAGGTCGCGCATCGACATCGTCCCATGGCTCATCGCCGTCTGCGCCGCCCCATGATCCATCGAGGCGTGATCCATCGCGCCATGGTCCATGCCGCTCATGGTCCCGTGGTCCATCCCGGCCATGTCCATTCCGGGCATCTCCATCCCGGCCATGCCGCCCTCCATGCCGGTGGTCATGTCCATGCCCATGTCGCGCATGCCCAGCACCGGCCGCGCGCGCAGCGGCGGGACGGCGGCGGTCATTCCCGGGCGCGGCGCAAGCGTCGCCCGGCCCATGCCGGAGCGGTCCGCGCTCTCGGCGACGAGGGTGTAGGCGCGATCGCCAGGCGTTACGACGATGTCGTAGGTCTCGGCCGGTGAGATTTGAAACTCATCGATTTCTACTGGCACGACGTTCTGTCCGTCGGCCTGGACGACGCTCATCGCCAGGTCCGGAATGCGCACGTTGAAGATGGTCATGGCCGCCGCGTTGATGATGCGCAGGCGCACGCGCTGGCCCGGCTCGAACAGGCCCGTCCAGTTGTCCTGCGGCCCATGGCCGTTGATCAGATAGGTGTAGGCCGAGGCGGTGACGTCGAGGATGTCGGTGGGGTCCATGCGCATGCCCGCCCAGGTCACGCGCTCGGCCAGCGGCTGGTCCCGCCCCGCCAGCAGGCCGGCGATCGTCTGGCGCTGGCGGTTGAAGTAGCCGGGCTCGGCCTTCAGCTTGCGCATGATCTCCTGCGGCCGCATGAAGCTGTAGTCCGACAGCACGACCACATGTTCGCGATCGGCGGCCACCGGATCGTCCCCCGCCGGGTCGATGATGATCGGCCCGTAGTGGCCCTCCTGCTCCTGCAGGCCCGAGTGGCTGTGGTACCAGTAGGCGCCCGACTGCCGCACCGGCAACTCGTAGACGAAGGTCTCGCCCGGCCGAATTCCCGGAAAGCTCAACCCCGGCACGCCGTCCATCTGGAACGGCACCAGCAGGCCGTGCCAGTGCACCGAGGTGTCTTCGGCCAGGTCGTTGGTGACGGCGATGCGCACCGTGCGGCCTTCCTTCAGGCGCAGCAGCGGCCCCGGGATCGCGCCGTTGAGCGTCACCGCCGTGCCCTTGCGGCCGTCGATGCGCACCGGCGTGCGCGCGATCTTGAGGGCGATGTCGTCGCCCGAGAGCGTGGCGCCCGGCCCCGCCTGCGCGTCCGCCGCCCTCGCCCAGGCCGGCAGCAGGCCGGCCAGCGCCGCCGAGCCGCCGAAGGCGGTGGCCGCACGCAGCAGGCGCCGGCGATTCAGGTCAGTCATCTTCGACAATCCCAGTTCTGGTTCGCCGACCTGATGCAGGTTCCCGCCGTTGGAAGGTCAAGCCGCCTTCCGGCCCTTGACCTTCCCATGATGGGAATCCCTAGCTTGTCGAGGACGGCCAGTTCCAGGAGCGTCCAGACATGCCGAATTCGCCCACCGCCCCGCTCGACATCGCCATCCGCGGCATGACCTGCGCCGGATGCGTCAGCCGCGTCGAGCGCGCCATCAAGGCCGCGCCCGGCGTCACCGACGCCAGCGTGAACCTCGCCACCGAGCGCGCCCACGTCGAGCTCGCGAGCCAAGGCGACGCCGCCGCCGTGGTCGAGGCCATCCGCAAGGCCGGCTACGAGCCGCAGGTCGACACCGTCGACCTGAAGATCGGCGGCATGAGCTGCGCCAGTTGCGTCAACAAGGTCGAGGCCGCGCTGCGCAACGCGCCGGGCGTCGTCGGCGCCTCGGTCAACTTCGCCACCGAGCGCGCGCAGGTCTCCGTGCTCCACGGCGCGGCCACGGAAAAGGCGCTGGAGGCCGCCGTGGCCAAGGCCGGCTACAAGGCCCATGCGCCGCACGCCGGCGGCCACATGCACGACCACATGGGCGGCGACGACGCCTCCCGCGCCAGGGAGATCGCCGGCCTCAAGCGCGACACCCTGATCGCGGCCCTGGCGACGGCGCCGCTGCTCGTCGTGGAGATGGGCGGCCACGTCGCGCCGGCCATCCACCACTGGATCGCCGCCTCCATCGGCGAACAGACCTGGAGCTATGTCAGCTTCGCGCTCGCCGCCGTGGCCCTGTTCGGCCCGGGGCTCAGGTTCTTCAAGGCTGGCCTTCCCAACCTCCTGCGCCTGTCGCCGGAGATGAACTCCCTGGTCGTGCTGGGCACGAGCGCGGCCTTCCTCTATTCGGCCGCCGTCACCTTCGCGCCGGGCCTGTTCCCGGCGAACGCGCGCAACGTCTACTACGAGGCCGCCGCGGTCATCGTCACCCTGATTCTCCTGGGCCGCCTGTTCGAGGCCCAGGCGCGCGGCCGCACCGGCGTGGCGATCCGCAAGCTCATGAAGCTGCAGGCCAAGACCGCCCGCGTGGTCCGCGACGGCGCCGAGCAGGAGGTCCCGATCGACCAGGTCGTGGCCGGCGACGTGGTCGCCGTTCGCCCGGGCGAGCGCGTGGCGGTGGACGGCGAGGTGGTCGACGGCGGCTCCTTCGTCGACGAATCCATGGTCACCGGCGAGCCGATCCCGGTGGAGAAGGCGCCCGGCGCCAAGGTCACCGGCGGCACGCTCAACACCACGGGCGCCTTCCGCTTCCGCGCCGAGAAGGTCGGCGCCGACACCATGCTGGCCCAGATCGTGCGCATGGTGGAGCAGGCCCAGGCCGGCAAGCTGCCGGTGCAGGCGCTGGTCGACAAGGTCACCGGCTGGTTCGTCCCCGCGGTGATCGCCGCGGCAGTGCTCACCTTCGCCGTCTGGCTGGTGTTCGGCCCGGCCCCGGCGCTCACCTTGGCCCTGGTCAACGCCGTGGCGGTGCTGATCATCGCCTGCCCCTGCGCCATGGGGCTGGCCACCCCCACCTCGATCATGGTCGGCACCGGCCGCGCCGCCGAGCTCGGCGTGCTGTTCCGCCGGAGCGACGCGCTGCAGGCCCTGCAGGGCGTCAAGGTGGTCGCCTTCGACAAGACCGGCACCCTCACCCTGGGCCGCCCGGCCCTGACCGACCTGGAGCCCGCCGAGGGCTTCGGCGAGGCCGAGGTCCTCGCCCTGATCGCGGCCGTGGAGCGCCGCTCCGAGCATCCGATCGCCCGCGCGGTGGTCGAGGCCGCCGACGCCCGCCAGCTGCAGATCCCCGAGGTCGAGGGCTTCGAGACCACGACCGGCGCCGGCGCCCAGGGGAAGGTGGGCGGCAAGCGCGTGCAGATCGGCGGCGCTCGGTTCATGCAGGATCTGGGCATCGACGTCTCGCCGCTGATCGGGCGCGCCGAGGCCCTGGCCGGCGAGGCCAAGACCGCCCTCTACGCCGCGGTCGACGCCCGCCTGGCCGCCGTGGTCGCCGTGGCCGACCCGATCAAGCCCAGCGCCGCCGAGGGCCTGAAAGCGCTGAGCGCGCTCGGCGTGAAGATCGCCATGGTCACCGGCGACGGCGCGGCCACCGCCGCCGCGGTGGGTCGCGCGCTCGGCGTCGACGACGTGGTCGCCGAGGTGCTGCCCGCCGGCAAGGTCGAGGCGATCGAGAACCTGCGCCGCCGCCACGGGCCGATCGCCTTCGTCGGCGACGGGGTCAACGACGCTCCGGCCCTCGCGGCCGCCGACGTGGGGATCGCCATGGGCGCGGGCACGGACGTGGCCATCGAAAGCGCCCAGGTGGTGCTGATGCGCGGCGATGTGCGGGCGGTGGCCGCCGCCGTGGCGCTGAGCCGCGCGGTGATGGGCAACATCGGCCAGAACCTGGCCTGGGCCTTCGGCTACAACGCCCTGTTGATCCCGCTGGCCGCGGGCGCCCTCTATCCGGCGTTCGGCGTGCTGCTCTCGCCGGTGTTCGCCGCCGGCGCCATGGCGCTCTCCAGCGTCAGCGTGGTGCTGAACGCCCTGCGCCTGCGCGCCTTCAAACCGCCTGTCGGGAGTCTTTCATGAACATCGGCCAGGCCGCCAAGGCCAGCGGCGTCACCGCCAAGATGATCCGCTACTACGACGAGATCGGCCTGGTGCGGCCCACCAGCCGCACCGACGCCAACTACCGCGAATACGGCGAGCGCGAGATCAATGAGCTGCGGTTCGTGCGGCGGGCGCGCAGCCTGGGCTTCTCGGTAGCCGAGATCACCCTGCTCCTGTCCCTGTGGCGCGACCGCAACCGGCCGAGCCGCGAGGTCAAAGCGATCGCCGACCGCCACCTGGCCGATCTCGACACCCGCATCGCCGAGATGACCGCCATGGCCGACACCCTGCGCGAGCTCTCGCGCTGCTGCGCCGGCGACGACCGGCCCGACTGCCCGATCCTGGCCGATCTCACCGGTGAAGGCCGCGTCACGGCGGCCGCGGACCAGGGCTAGGCGGCCGGCAGTTCGAGCGCGCCGCTGGCGATCTTCTTCAGGGTCTCGACGAAGAACACCGGCTCCAGCGCGGTGATCCGCGCCTCCAGGCTCTCGGCCGTCTCGCCGGGCTCGAGCGTCAGCACGCGCTCGGCGACCACCGGGCCGTGATCGTACTCCTCGTCCACCAGGTGGATGGTCGCCCCGCTCTGGTTCGCGCCGGAGCCGATGATCGCCTCGTGCACCCGCCGGCCGTACATGCCCTCCCCGCCGAACCGCGGCAGCGGCCCGGGGTGGATGTTCAGCACACGGTTGCGGTAGCGCGTCAGCGTGCGCGGCCCCAGCCGCCGCAGGTAACCGGACAGCACCACCAGATCGACCCCGGCGGCCTCCAGCGTCTCGCAAAGCCGCGCGTCGGCGGCCTCGGCGTCGTCCTTGGTGGGGATGCAGACGGCGCTCACCCCGTGCTCGCGGGCGAACTCCAGCGCGGCGGACGAGCGGTTGTTGCTGATCACGACGGCCGCTTCGGCGGGCAGCTCCCCCGCCTCGATGGCGGTGACGACCGCGCGCAGGCTCGAGCCGTTGCGCGACGCCAGGAATCCGAGGCGAAGGGGCTTTCTATTCAACGCGTTCATTCGTCCAGCTCATGCACGAACGAAAGTCCGTCGAACGCCGGCTCGACCCCGCTCGGCAGCCTGGCGGCCAGGTCGGCGAAATCCAGGTCGATGTGCATGTTGGTCAGGATCGCCCGTCGCGGCCTGACCCGTTCGATCCATTCCAGCGCCAGCTCCACATGGGCGTGGGTCGGGTGCGGACGCCAGCGCAGGGCGTCGAGGATCCACACGTCCAGGTCCGCCAGCGCCTCGAAGGCCGCCTCGTCCAGCCCCACCACGTCGCTGGAATAGGCCACCCCGCCGAAGCGGTAGCCGACCGAGCGGATCGCGCCATGGTCCTGGTCGAAGGTCACGACCGGCACCGCGCCGGACGGCCCTTCGATCGCGAAGCTCTGGCCGTGCGGCGGCAGGCGATGATCGGTGCAGATCGCCGGATAGCCGGCCTCCGGCGCGAAGATGTAGCCGAAGCGCCGGTGCAGCGACACGTGGGTCGCCTCGTCCATCCAGCAGGGAATGCGCGCCCGCTGGCGGATGAAGAAGGCGCGCACGTCGTCCAGCCCATGCGTCTGGTCGGCATGGTCGTGGGTGATCAGCACCGCATCCAGCCGCTTGGCCCCAGCCCGCGCCGTCTGCAGCCGCAGGTCCGGCGAGGTGTCCACCAGCACGGTGGTCTGCTGCTCGGCCTGCCCCGCCTCGTCCAGCCGCCGCACCAGGAGCGAGCAGCGCGAGCGGGCGTTGCGCGGATCGTTCGGATCGCACGCGCCCCAGTCGCCGTCGGCCCGCGGCACCCCGCCCGAGGAGCCGCACCCGAGAATGGTCACCTCCAGCGCGCCGGTCATGGGCGCGGGATCCTGTCGAACAGGGCGAAGAAGGCGTCCTCTGTCCGCGCCTCGGCCTCGGCCATCGACCAGCCGCGGATCTCCGCCAGCTTGGCCAGCACATGCGGCAGGAACGCCGGCTCGTTGCGCCGGCCGCGGAACGGCACGGGCGCCAGATAGGGGCAGTCGGTCTCCACGATGATCCGGTCGGCCGGCATCTGCGCCACCACCTCGCGCACGTCCTCGGCGGCCTTGAAGGTGGCGATGCCCGACACCGAGAACCAGGCCCCCAGCGCCGCGGCCCGCGCCGCCAGCTCCGCGCCGGAGGTGTAGCAGTGCATCAGCATCCGGAACGGGCCGCGCGCGTACTCCTCCTCGATGATCTGGCTCATCACCGCGTCGGCCTCGCGGGTGTGGACCACCAGCGGCAGGCCGGTCTCCCGCGCCGCCGCCACGTGGGCGCGGAACACCTGCGCCTGGATGTCCCGCGGGCTGAGGTCGTAGTGGAAGTCCAGGCCCGTCTCGCCGACGCCCACCACCTTGGGATCGCCTGCGACATCGATCAAGGTTTGCGCCGCAAGCTCAGGATTTTCCTTGGCTTCGTGTGGATGCGTACCGATCGTGCACCAGATGTCGTCCGCCTCGGCCACGGCGCGCACGGCCGCGTAGTTCGACACCCGGTCGCAGATGTTGACCATCAGCGCGATCCCGGCGGCGCGCGCCCGCTCGATCACCTCGGCCCGGTCCTCGTCGAACTGCGGAGCGTGGAGGTTGACGTGGCTGTCGATCAACATGCGGCGAAAGGGGTTCAGGCGCGCGCGGCGGCGCGCAGTTCGGCTAGGGCGGTGAAGAAGGCGTCGGTGCGGTCGAGATTGACCGCCTCCACCTCGCGGGGCAGGCGCTGGAGCGTCTCCCACGCCGCGGCCCATCGATCAAGCGTCGGCGCGCCCTGCTGGGCCCGGTCCACCAGATGGTCGTGCACCCGGTCGGCCAGCCGCTCGAGGAGCAGGTTGAACTGGGCCTGCCCCTCCCCCCCGCGGAACTTGTCGGCCAGCGCCAGGGCGGCGGCCTCGTCCAGCGCCGGCAACTCGTGCAGAATGTGGCGCGCGGCGTCGTCCAGGCCGATGGCGTCGGCCGCCGCCAGCGCCACCGCCCGGCCCGGCGCGCCGCCGCTCATCGCCGCCAGCCGCAGCGCGTCCTCCGCGGTCACGTCGGCGCGCGCCCGCACGAAGTCGGCGACCACGTGCTCGTCCAGCGGCTGGAAGGTCAGCCGGCGGCAGCGCGAGCGGATCGTGGCCAGAAGCCGGCCCGGCGAATGGGAGATCAGGAAGAGCACGCCCCTGGGCGGCGGCTCCTCCAGGGTCTTCAGCACCGCGTTGGCCGCGTTGATGTTCAGGTCGTCGGCCGCGTCGATGATCGCCACCCGGTGCGCGGCCACGGCCGGCGACTTGGAGAAGAACTCCGAAAGCGCGCGCGCCTCGTCCACCGGGATCGCCCTGCGCGGCTTGCCATCCTCGCCGACGCGCTCCAGCACCATCAGGTCCGGATGCGAGCGGGCGATGATCTGGCGGCAGACCGGATGGGCCGGATCGGCGCCCAGCGCCCCATGCCCGTACGGCGGCGCGCCCAGCAGCCGCCGCGCCGCGCGATAGGCGAAGGTCGCCTTGCCCACGCCCTCCGGCCCCACCAGCAGCCAGGCGTGGTGCAGCCGCCCGCGCCGCCGGGCCGCCTCGAACGCGTCCTCCGCGCCGTCGTGGCCCATGAATTCGAAGGTCTCGCGCGGATGGGGCATGGCCGGCCGCTCAGCCATGGCCCCGCGCCTCGACGACGCGCCAGATCGCCGCGCCCACCGCGTCCATGTCGGCGCCGGCGTCGATCACCGCGCAGCGCTGCGGCTCGGCCTCGGCGATCGCCAGGAAGCCCTGGCGCAGCCGCTCGTGGAAGGCCGCGCCCTTGGATTCGAAGCGGTTCTCCCCGCCGGCGCGGCTGGCGGCCCGCGCCAGGCCCGTCTCCACCGGCAGGTCCAGGATCAGCGTCAGGTCCGGGCGAACCTCGCCCAGCACATGGGCCTCCAGCGCCGCGATCAGCCCCGAATCGGCGCCGCCCGCCGCCCCCTGGTAGGCCCGCGTGGAATCGGCGAAGCGGTCGCACACCACCCACTCGCCCCGCTCGAGGGCCGGGGCGATCACCCGCTCGATGTGGTCGCGCCGCGCGGCGTACATCAGCAGCGTCTCGGTCACCGGCGACCAGCGGTCGGCCGCGCCGTTCACCAGCAGGCCCCGGATGGTCTCCGCCCCTGGCGAGCCGCCCGGCTCGCGCGTGGCGACGACCGTGCGCCCGGCCGCGCGCAGCCGTTCGACCAGCCGCTTCACCTGGGTGGACTTTCCGCCCCCCTCGCCGCCTTCGAAAGTGATGAACCGCCCGCGCGCCACGGGCTCAAATTGGCCCGTTCGCCGGCAAAGTCCAGAGCCGGGCGGCCTGGAACGGGCCCCGCCTAGAAGGGCCCGATGACCTTGGCGTCGAAGAAGCCGTTGTCGGCGATCAGGTCGCGGGTGGCCCAGGCCTGGGCCTCGTCCGGCCCGGCCGGCGCGACCACCCGGTAGAGCGTCGTGCCGCCGCGCTCCATCGGCTCGATCACCGCCTGCACCCCTGCCTTCGAAAGGGCCGCGGCCGCGCGCTGGGCGTTGACGAGCTGGCCGAAGGCGCCGGCCTGCACACGAAAGCCGTTCGAGGCGGCCTCAACCGGCCTCGGCATGGAAATGACGTGCTCGTCCGGCGGATTGATCGGCGGCGGCGCCATCGAGGCCACAGGCGGCAGCTCGGACTGGGTGATCGCCATATCCGGCGCGGCGGGCGCCGCCGGCTCGGCCCAGGCCACGTCACGCTCCGGCGCCGCCTCGGCCGGCGCGCTCACCTGCGCCACGGGCGGCGGGGCGATCGGCGGGACGACGGCTGGCGCAGCCGGCGGCGGAGAGGTGGGCGCGGCGGCGCGCCAGGCCTCTTCCTCCATCCGGGCCGAGCGCTCGCCCTTCAGCGGCGCGGGCCCGACATAGCGCACGCGCACCTTGGCCAGTCCCTGGCGGTCGTAGCCCAGTTCGCGCGCGGCCTCGTGCGACAGGTCGATGATGCGCCCGCCCACGAACGGGCCGCGGTCGTTCACCCGCACCCGGATCGAGCGGCCGTTCTCCAGATTGGTCACCTCGACGATGCTAGGCAGCGGCAAGGTCGGATGGGCGGCCGACAACTGGTTCTTGTCGAAGATCTCGCCGTTGGCGGTCTTCTGGTTCTGGAACTGGTCGCCGTACCAGGAGGCCACGCCGCGCTTGTCGTAGTTCGGGTCCTCGCGCGGCACGTACCAGATGCCGCCCACCTGATAGGGTTTGCCCACCTTGTAGCGGCCGCCGGCGCCCGACGGCATGGCGCCGGGCGTCCGCCCCGCGGGGCCGGCCCCGCTCGCCTGCGGGAACCGCGCCGGATATTCCGGCCGCGGCGTGGCGCAGGCCGCCAGACTCGCACCGGCCAGCAGGACGATCGCCAGGTTGCGAGACGCAGCGACGGACCTGGGTAGCGCGATCATGAGCCATCCTTCACGGCGCGCCGTTCAGGCGCAGGTGAAGCCTCATGATGGCCCGGCTGCGTTTGGTTGACGTTAAGGCGGATGGTTAACGGCTAGGCTGTGGAGGCGCGCCCGCCGGGCTGCTATAGCGCCGGGTCCGGACGGGTGGCCGAGTGGTTTAAGGCAGCGGTCTTGAAGCCTAATGCGGATGGGTGGCCGAGCGGTTTAAGGCACCGGTCTTGAAAACCGGCGAGGCGCAAGCCTCCGTGGGTTCGAATCCCACCCCATCCGCCAGCGCCGATCTTGCCGCCGCGCCCTGGTGGAATCGCAGACCTCGCGGCTGTCAGTCCCCGCGTCCCGGCGGTAGCTGCTCATAAGCCTCGATGAAGCGGTTGAGGTTCTCCAGCCGCTCGGCGATGTCCGCGCGCCAGTAGTCGAGCTTGTCCCAGCCCGCGATGGTGAGCTTGTAGACGCGGATCGCCGGGCCGCTGTCGGCCGTCACCCAGGCCGATTCCACCTCCCCGTCCTTCTCCAGTTGCTTGAGCGTTCGATAGACCGCCGCCGAGTCCGCCTTCAGGGACGGAAGCTTCTCATTCAGGGCGGACTGCAGCGCGCCCCCGTGCATCGGGGTCTCCGCCAGAAACAGCAGGACGAAAGCGGGAAGGTGCCGCGACTGCTGTCGTGTCGACCTGCTGTTTGACATAGTACTGTTTCTCGCAGTATGCTGTTTCAATCATACATCGGCGGGGCGCATCGCGCTCGTGAGTCCAGCCAACATCCGGAAGCCCCATCATGCCCGATCTCATTTCGCGCGCCGACAGCCAGATGGTTTGGGTTCCCCACCCTCGCTTTCCTGGCGTGCGCTTCTCCTGGCTGATGGAAAAGGCGCGCGGCGAGGCGCCGTTCGACTGCGCCCTGGTGCGGATGTCCCCGGCGGCGGAGGTCTTCGAGCACGTCCACGAGACCGAGAGCGACGTGCTCTACGTGCTTTCCGGCGCGGCGGTCATGTCGGTGGCCGGCGTCGGCGACATCCCCCTCCGCCGGGGCGCGTTCCTGCGCATCCCGCCGGGGGTCGCGCACCGCCCGCACAGCTTCACGGACGACTTCACCCTCTTCAACTTCTGGCCGGCGACGCCGGCGTGACCACGGACGGGCCGCCATCGGCGAGCCCGCGCCCATTCAAGCCCATGGAGTGACAGATGATCAGAAAGCCCTACGCCCAGGTTCCCGGCGTCGCGATCGACAAGCCCGGATTTCAGGGGATGACCGCCCGCTTCGCGCTCACCGGCGACGACGGCATGCCGCACTACGCCCTGCGGGTCATGGAGTTCGCCCCGGGCGGCCACACCTCCCTGCATGCTCACGCCGAGGAGCACGAGTTCTTCTTCCTCGAGGGCGAGCCCGCGATCGTCGACGGCGAGGGCAAGGAAACCCGCCTCGCCCCCGGCGACGCCGTCTACACCGCCCCTCACGAGGCCCATCAGATCCGCAACGTCGGGGACACCGTGATGCGCATGGTCTGCACCATCCCGATCCTGGCCGGCGGCGACGGAAAGACCACCACCCAGCAGAGCGGCGGGACCTACTAGGTCCGCCCGCGCCGGCCGGGTTCTCCCGCCGCTCAGGCCGCCCCGGCCAGGGCGACGGCGTCGGGCCCGGCCGGATAGCGCAGGCGGTCGGTGGCGTCGGTCGCCGCGCGCCAGACCGCCTCGGCCACGTCGGCCTCCCTGGTCGTCAGCGCGGGATTGGCGAAGCCCTCGAACACCGGCCCGGCGTAGGCGGCGTAGGCCTCGGGGATGAGATCGGCGACGGGAACGTCGGTGTTCTGCGCGAACCGCGTCGTCGGCGCATAGCCGGGCTCCACCAGCTTGACCCGCACGCCGAAGGCGCCGAGCTCATGCGCCAGCGAACCGCTGAACCCTTCAATCGCCTGCTTGCTGGCCGTGTAGGCGGCGACTAGCGGCATCGGCGCCAGCGTCGCGCTGGAGGTCACGTTCACGATCACGCCCGAGCCGCGCGCGCGCATCTGCGGGATCACCGCCTGGGTCATCGCCATGACGCCGAAGGTGTTGGCGTCGAACACCTTGCGCACCAGCGCCATCGGCGTCGCCTCGAACGCGCCGGCCAGGCCGATCCCGGCGTTGTTGACCAGCACGTCGATCCGCCCCGCCGCCTCCAGGGCCGCGGCGATGCTCTCCGGCGCGGTGACGTCGAGCGCCAGCATGCGCATGCGCTCCGAGGCGGGCAGCAGTCCCTCGCGCGGGCGCCGCATCGTGGCGATCACGCTCCAGCCTTGCGCATGGAACCGCAGCGCGGTCTCCAGCCCGTAGCCGGACGAGCAGCCGGTGATGAGGACGGTGTTCATGTCGATCTCCGCTTTCATGTTGACGCCGCGGAGATAACCGGCACGATCAGGATCATCATCAATCGATAGTCTGGTTTTCGTTGGCGATAGTCCGAAATGACTGATCCGCTGTCCCAGGTGATCGCGCTGCTGCGCCCCCGCGCCGTCTTCGCCAAGACGATCAGCGGCGCCGGTCGCTGGGCTGTGCGCTACGCCGCATTCGGCCAGCCCGGCTTTTGCGCCGTCACCGAGGGCCGCTGCCGCCTCCTCGTCGACGGCGAAGAGCCCGCCGTGCTGGAGGAAGGCGACTTCGTGCTCCTGCCGGCGACGCCGGCCTTCACCATGTGCGGCTTCGAGCCGGCCGCGCCCGTGCGCCTCGATCCCGACCTGCAGCTCGCCGCGGGCCAGGAGGTGCGCCACGGCCGCCCGGACGGGCCCGCCGACGTGCGCCAGTACGGCGGCTATTTCGCCTTTGAATCGCCCGACGCCGCGCTGCTGGTCTCGTTGCTGCCGCGGATGATCCATGTCCGCGGCGTTCCCAGGCTGGTGCAGTTGGTCCGCCTCGTCGGCGAGGAGGCGGCCAGGGACGGGATCGGCCGCGAGCTGATCCTGGAGCGCCTGGTGGAGATCCTGCTGATCGAGGCGCTGCGCTCGGTCCCGGCCGAGGCGGCGCAGCCGGGCCTGCTGCGCGGCCTGGCCGATGCTCGCGTCGCCGCCGCCCTGCGCGGCATGCATGGCCAGGCCGCTCGGCCGTGGACCGTGACCGACCTGGCGCGCGAAGCCGGCATGTCCCGATCCGCCTTCTTCGAGCGCTTCGCCCGCACGGTCGGGGTCAGGCCGATGGAATACCTCCTGGCCTGGCGCATGGCGGTGGCCAAGGACCTGCTGCGCGCCGGCGGAGTGGCGCTCGACGAGGTGGCGCAGCGGGTCGGCTATGGATCGGCGAGCACCTTCAGCACCGCCTTCAGCCGCCATGTCGGGCTGCCGCCCGGCCGCTTCATGCGCACGGCCGCCCTGCGCGAGGCGGCGTAGCGCCCATTGGCCAAGACGGGCGCGCCGCGATGGCGTAACAAGGATGATCGCGCCCGTCCGGCGGGGCCGGCGCGTCCTGACGGGACGGGAGGCCTGCGATGGACAACGAACGCTCGGTCGCCGCGCACTACGCCCACGGGGCGCTGGAGGAGGCGATCCTCGGCGGGCTCCAGGCGGCCGGCAAGGACCTGGCCCATCTGGTCCCCGCCGACCTTTCCCCCGTCGACGAGTTCCACATGGGCGGGCGCCAGGCCACCGAGGACGTGGCCGCCCAGCTCGACCTGAAGCCGGGCATGCGCCTGATCGACATCGGCTGCGGCCTGGGCGGCGCCTCGCGCTACTTCGCCGAGACGCACGGCTGCCAGGTGAGCGGCGTCGACCTCACCGAGGAATATGTCGCCACGGCCCGCGCCCTCGCCGCCCTGGTCGGCCTGCAAGGCAAGGTGAGCTACGAACAGGCCAGCGCCCTCGCCCTGCCCTTCGACGACGCGGCGTTCGACGGCGGCTACATGTTCCACGTCGGCATGAACATCGCCGACAAGCCGGCCCTGTTCGCCGAGATCCGGCGGGTGTTGAAGCCCGGCGCCGTCTTCGCCGTCTACGACGTGATGGCCGAGCCCGGCGAGGGCGAGGTCGCCTACCCCGTCGCCTGGGCCTCCAGCCCGGCGACCAGCTTCCTGGCCGACGCCGCCGGCTATCGCCGGGCGCTGGAGAACGCGGGCTTCGCCGTCGACGCCACGCGCAGCCGCCGCGCGTTCGCCCTGGAGTTCTTCAAGGCCATGCGCGCCCGCATGGCCGCCAACGGCCCGCCGCCGCTCGGCCTGCACATCGTCATGGGCGCCGACGCCGGCGTGAAGTCGGCGAACATGGCCGCCAACCTCGAGCGCGGGGTGATCGCGCCCACCGAAATCTTCGCCCGGGCGGTCTAGCCGGCCGCGCCTGTCCGAGCGGGAACTTGACCGCGGCGGCCCGCAGCCGTCATTGCGCACGCCAGTAAGCCGTAACGACCGCCGCGAGTCCCATGAAAGACGTCTACATCCTCACCCTGTCCTGCGACGACCGGCCCGGCCTGGTGGCCCAGGTCACCGGCCTCCTGTTCGAGCTGGGGGGCAACATCATGGAGGCCCAGCAGTTCAACGACCGCGAGACCGGCCGCTTCTTCATGCGGGTGGTCTTCGACCTCGGCGCCAATCCGGGGATCGTCGGCGAGCTGCGCCTCAGGCTCGGCGTCCTGGCCGGGCCTCTGGGCCTGACCTGGCGGCTGCGTCCGGCCGACGAGCGCCCGAAGGTGCTGATCCTGGTCTCCAAGTTCGACCACTGTCTGGTCGACCTGCTCTATCGCCGGCGCACAGGCGAGCTGCGCATGGACGTGGCCGGCGTCGTCTCCAACCACCCGCGCGAGGCGCTCAGGCACGCGGTCGGCGACGACGCGCCCTACCACCACCTGCCGATCACCCGGGAGACCAAGGCCGAGCAGGAGGCCCAGATCAAGGCGATCGTCGAGGAGAGCGGCGCCGAGCTGATCGTCCTGGCCCGCTACATGCAGATCCTCTCCGACGACTTCTCGCGCTACCTGGCCGGCCGCTGCATCAACATCCACCACAGCTTCCTGCCGGGCTTCAAGGGCGCCAGGCCCTACCACCAGGCCCACGCCCGCGGCGTGAAGATGATCGGCGCCACCGCCCACTACGTGACGCCCGACCTCGACGAGGGTCCGATCATCGTCCAGGACGTCGAGCCGATCAGCCACGCCGACAGCCCCGACGACCTGATCCGCAAGGGCCGCGACATCGAACGGCGCGTGCTGGCCAGGGCCGTGGCCTACCACCTGGAGGACCGCGTCCTCCTGAACGGCGCCAAGACCGTGGTCTTCACCGACTGACGGCCCCGAGGCGGCTGCGTCCCAAGACACCCTCGGCGCGACGCGCAAGCTGGTGTAAGGAAGCGCCCTTCCCGGCCGGAGGTGAATTCGATTCATGGATTTGGCGGTGCTTCGCGCCCACGCGCATCAGGTTCTGAACGACGCGACCATTCCGGAGCTGCCCGGCGCCTATCACGGCAAGGTGCGTGACAACTACGACCTGCCCGACGGGCGGCGCATCATCATCGCCACCGACCGGATCAGCGCCTTCGACCGCATCCTGGCGGCGATCCCCTTCAAGGGACAGGTGCTGACGCAGACGGCGCGGTTCTGGTTCGAGGCGACCGCCGACATCTGCCCGAACCACGTGCTGGACTATCCCGACCCCAACGTGGTGGTCGGCCGCCGCCTGGACATCCTGCCGGTGGAAATCGTCGTCCGCGACTATCTGGCGGGCACGACCGGCACCTCGATCCTGACGCTCTACAAGACCGGCGCGCGCCAGATGTACGGCGTCACCCTGCCGGACGGCCTGAAGCCCAACCAGCGCCTGCCCGAGCCGATCATCACCCCCACCACCAAGGCCTTCGACGGCGGCCACGACGAGCCGCTGTCGCCCGAGGAGATCCTGGACAAGGGCCTGCTCACGGCCGAGCAGTGGGAGACCTTGAGCCGCTACGCCTTCGCCCTCTTCGCGCGCGGCCAGGCGATGGCCGCCGAGCGCGGGCTGATCCTGGTGGACACCAAGTACGAGTTCGGCCTGGACCCGGAGGGCCGCATCGTGCTGGCCGACGAGATTCACACGCCGGACTCCAGCCGCTACTGGTTCGCCGAGGGCTATGAGGCGGCGTTCGAGGCCGGCGGCCGGCCGCCGAGCTTCGACAAGGATTTCGTGCGCAGTTGGGTCGCCGACCGCTGCGATCCCTACAAGGACCCGATCCCGGAGATTCCGGCCGAGCTGATCCTGGAGACCGCCGCGGTCTATGTGCGCGCGTTCGAGATGATCACCGCAAAGGCGTTCGAGCCGCCGGCGCCGGACGAGCCGATCCTTCAGCGCATCCGGCGCAACCTGGCGGCCTATTTCTGAACTGAGCCTACGAACTGGGCCTACGAACTGGGCCTACTTCTTCACCCAGGCGCCCTCGGGGGTCTTGTAGTACTCGCCAGGCGCGAGCTTGGCCTGCACCACGGTCTTGAAGGCCGAGATGCCCGCGGCTTCGGGGGTCACGTTGTTGCGCGCGGCCGCCTCGCGGTAAAGCTGGGCGCGGCCGGCGTTGATCTCGGCGACCGCGGCCTTGAGCGCGGCGTCCGACGCCGGCTTCACGAAGCCCAGATAGCCGTCGTATTGCTCGCCCACGTCGCCACGGCTCTTGGCCGCGTCGACCAGCGCCTTGGACTGCGCCGGGTCGGCCAGGGCCGCGCCCGTCAGCATCAGCGCGCCGACGGCGCCGGCGAGGATGGCGGTGAAGGTCTTGCCAGTCATCAGCAGGTCCTCAGAACAGATTGGGGTTCTGCTGGATCAGCGCCTTGACGTCCTCGTCGAGGCGCACGCGGACGTCCGCATCCAGCTTGGCGTAAATGGTGATCGGCTGCACGTCGAGCTTGACCGTGTAGGCGCATCCCGCAAGCGCGGTTCCCGCACCTGCGACAGCCAGGCTCAGGGCCAGCGATCTCCGCGTCAAATTCATCTGCCTCGCCCTTTCCCTGGGGTGGTTGCGCTGGTTCTCGCAGGTCACGGCTGAACGGAGCCTGAACCGGCTCGCTGAGTCTGCGCGAAGTCCTGCAGCAGTTGATCGAGGTTCAGCGTGGTGTCGAGCGTCAAATTCACCTTGGTGTGCGACGGCAATGGCAGGCGCCGATTGAGGAAGTCCTTCTTCAGGAGATCCCCCACCCGGATCTTCAGGTCCTGCTCCTTGGGCGGCTCATAGGCGCCCTGGATCTTGAACAATACGCCCAGGCGCCCGTTCGGCAGGCTGTTCACCTCGGCGGCCAGATCGTCGAAGGCCAGGTACTCCAGCGCCTGGAAGGCGAACTCGGTCACCGTGTTGGTCTCCTGCGGCGCGGCCGGCGCGGGCAGTCCGTCGGCCACCGCCGCCTGCCCGCCCTTCGCCGCCACGTCCACCAGGGCCTCGCGGTGGATCGACAGCCGTCCGGGCTGGTCGGCGTCGAGCTTGCCTTCGATGAACCGCACGCCGTCCTTGGAGATCACGAACGGCAGCCGCCCGCTGACCTTGGCGTCGATGGAGACCCGGTCGGCGAAGGGCGACTTGGCGACGATCCCGGCCAGTTGCACGCCCTCGATCTTCGCCGCGCCCTCGAACGGCTTGCCGTCCAGCGGCGCGGTGGCGGGCTCCAGCTCCACGCGTCCGCCGCCCACGTCGACCGAACCGGCCGCGATCTTGAGCTCGGTGTCCACCAGTTGGAAATCCAGCGAGGCGTTGGTCAGGGCCGCCATGCTGTCGATGCGGTCGACGTGCAGGTGCTGGCCCGGCGCGGTGACCAGGGGAATGAGGCTGTCGAAGCGGACCGTTCCGGAAAGGCCGGCGACGGGGCCGGCCACGCTCTTGAAGTCGAGCCCCGGCACGGTGAGCACGCCCTGGCTCGTCGTCGTTTCGCCCGCCCAATGCAGCCCGCCCTCGAAGCGCGCCTTGCCGGTCGTCGGCGAGGCGATCATCGAGGCCGCCAGCGGCGACAGCGCGCCCGGCTGCAGGCCGCCCTCGGCGAAGGTCAGCTCGCCGGTGTCGAAGGTGACGCCGCCCGAGCCGTCGACCAGGCTGGTGTCCAGCTCGGCCTTGCCGAGCGCGCGCCCGGCCCCGTCGGACACCTGGAATGCGCCGCTCACCGCCTTGGTCGTCATCGTGGCCTCGCCCGCGGCGCGCACCGGATGGAAGCGGGTCTCCTTGGCCGTGTCGATGAGGCGCGCGGCGGCCAGGTGCAGGCTGGCGCCCAGCGTCTCCCCGCGCCCCTTGGCGTCGAAATCGGCGCTCACGTCCTCGGCGCGGGCCTCAAGGAACGGCGCTAAGCCCTTGCCTTCGCTCAGCCTGCCCCGCGCGCGCCAGGCGCCGGCCTTGCTGATCGTCAGCAGCGGCGCGTCCGCCGGACAGAGGCTCGCGTCCAGGCGCTCGACGTCGTTGTCGCCCATCTCCAGCTTGGCGATGCTCACCGGCCGGCAGTCCTCGGCGGCGTAGGTCGTCTCGCCGTTCTTCAGCGTCAGGGCGCCGGCGGTCTCGATGGTCGCATCCTGCGCCGGGCCGAACGAGCCCGCCGCCTTGGCCGACAGGTTGGCGACCAGGCCGTCGGAGGTGAGCCTGTAGCGCTCGACGGCCAGGTCGACGTCCGGCGCGCCGCCCCCGCGCACCTGGGCGTTGAAGGCGCCACGGTCAGCGTTGAACAGCGGACTGCGCGGCCGCGACGACAGGGTCGCCGTCAATCCGGACCGGGCGTTCACGCGCACCGGCGCGGGCACGCTCAGCTGCAGCATCCTCGGGCTCGCCGAGACCGCCAGGGCCGGGGCGGACAGGTCGAAGTCGGCCGCCGCCCGCTTGACCGCGGCCACCGCCGGCTCGTCCCCGCGCGCGGGCGCGCCGAGCCCGCTCCACGAGCCGCGCGTCGCGCCCGAAAGCGTCCCCTGCGCCAGCCAGTCGGCCTTGGCCACCCGCACCTGGCCGGCGAAGCCCATCTTCAGGCCCGAAGCCTTGGCGTCGGCGCCTTCGAGCTGGGCGGCGCTCAGGCTGGCCTGCAGCGGTCCGGCCAGCGCGACGGTCGCGAAGGGACCGCTCGCGCGGCCGTCGAAATTGGCGGTGACCGCCACGTCGCGGGCCGAGGCCTCGGCGTCGCGCGCCTGGCCGATCTGCGCCTCGGTCGTCAGCGAGACCGGGCCGTCGGCGCGGCCGGCCTGAAGATCCGGATAGGGCAGCCGTCCGGTCACGCTCACCGTGGCGTCGTCCGCCTGATAGGGCCCCGAGGCCAGGCTCTTGGCCTTCAGCGAGACGGCCGCGTCCACCGACGCGCCGCGGCTGACCATGGACAGGCTGCCGCCCTCCACCTCGGCCTTGAAGTCGTCGCCGCCCAGCACCGCCGGCCCGAGCCGCGCCTCCAGCCGCTCCAGCTTGTCGTCGGCGATCCGCGCGTCGCCCTGCAGCGCGACCGCGCCATAGGGCGTGGAAAGCCGCGCCTTGGCGTCCTCGATCAGGATCAGCGGCTTCACCGCCTGCGGCTCCGGCGGCAGCTTGCGCAGTTCCTCGATCACCGGATCGAGCGACCCCAGGCTCAGGGTTCCGTCGCGCCAAGCCGCGCGCAGCACCGGCCGCACCAGCCGCACCCGGCTCACGTCGGCGCCCAGCGGGCGGCCGGACCAGAAGCCGCGCAGCCGGTAGTCCGCCTCGACGCGCTCGATGCTCAGTTCCGGGTCGTCCGGCGAGCCGACGCGCACGCGCGCGACGGCCCCGTCCAGATCAAGCTTCTCGAAGGTCACCTCGGAGCGCACGCCCCGCGCCTCGAGCCAGCTGATCAGCACCTCCTTGGCCACCAGCCGCCGGGCCAGGTAGAGCGCCAGCACGGCGACCACCAGCAACGTCAGGATCGCCGCGGCGAGGCGCAGAGCGCCAAAACGCCGGGCGCGCCGCGCGCGCGGTGAAGAAGTCGGTACGTCGCTCAAGATACGCCTGCTGGACTGAGGCGACGAGCTTAACGCATGAGCCGAGCCAAGAGGCCAGCACCAAAGCTCAGGCGGCGCCCGCGGCGCGCTCCGGATCGGCGTCCTTCGCCGCCACCGCCGCGATCGCCGAGATCAGGCTCGCCGCCCGGATCGGCTTGGACAGATGCAGGTCCGCCCCCGCTTCCAGGCTCGCGCGAACATGTTCGTCCAACGCATTGGCGGTCAACATGATCACCGGCGTGCGCGGCAGGCCCTTGGCCCGCTCCATCCGCCGAAGCTCGGTGGTGGCCGACAGGCCGTCCAGCTCGGGCATCTGCATGTCCATCAGCACCACGTCGAAGCGCCCGGCGGCGAGCCGCTCCAGCGCCTGGACGCCGTTTTCGACGATCTCCGGCTCCACGCCCATCGACTGCAGGATCAGTTGCACCACCTTCTGGTTGGTGGGGTGGTCCTCGGCCAGCAACACGCGAAGGCCGGTGATGTCGCCGGGCGCCGGCGCGTCGGCCCGCTGCGGCGCCGCGCCCTCGCCGCCCCGCTCGAGCGGCAGGGTGACGACGAACGTCGAGCCGCGCCCGGGCTTCGAGGCCACCTCGATCCGTCCGCCCATCAGCTCGATCAGCGAACGGCTGATGGCCAGCCCCAGGCCGGTGCCGCCGAACCGGCGCCTGATCGAGGCGTCGGCCTGCTCGAACCTGCGGAACAGACGGGCCTTGACCTCGTCGTCGAAGCCGATGCCCGTGTCGGTGACGGTGAACCGCGTCTCCTCGCCGCTGCGGGTCACCGCCAGGCGCACCGCGCCGGTTTCGGTGAACTTCACCGCGTTGCTCAAGAGGTTCGACAGCACCTGGGTCAGGCGCACCGCGTCGCCGATGAAGGCGCCGCTGGCCTCGGGCGCCACGCTCCACTCCAGCGCCAGCCCCTTGGCCTCGGCCGCGGCCCGGTGCAGCTCGGCGATGCGGCTCACCAGGCGCTCCATCGAGAACTCGTCGCGGCTGAAGGTGATCTCCCCCGCCTCGATCTTCGAGAAGTCCAGGACGTCGGTCAGCACCCGCTCCAGGAGGCGGCCGGACGAGACGATCAGCTCGGCCAGCTCGCGCCCGCGCTGCGTCGTCTGCTCGCGCGCCAGGGTCTCGGAAATGGCGATCACGCCATTAAGCGGCGTGCGAAGTTCGTGACTCATATTCGCGAGAAAACGGGACTTTTCCGCGTTGGCGCGTTCCAGTTCGGCGGTCCGCTCGTGCACCCGGTCCTCCAGCGAGGCCAGCACGTCCTCCACCTTCTCGCGCTCGGCGCGCAGGGCCGTGGCCAGCACGCCGATCTCGTCGTTGCGCCGCTCGACGTCGCTCACGTCGACGCGCTCGGCCTGCCCGGCGTCCTCGGCCTCGCAGGAGGCGGCCAGCCGGCTGATCGGCCGCACGATCGCCCCGCGCGCCAGCCCCGTCGCCAGCACGGCCTGGACCAGCGAGGCCAGGGCGCCCAGCAGCAGCACCCACGAGGCCGACCAGGCCGCCGAGGCGGCGACGGCGGCCTTGGGATAGCTCAGCAGCAGATACCAGTTGGGCCCCGAAAGCCGGCCGTAGGCGACGATGTTCTTGCCGTCGCCGCCGTCGATCACGCCGTAGGGCGCGTCCTGCTTGCGGATCCGGGCGATCACCTCCGCCAGGCCGAGCCGCTTCTCGACGCCGGCGATCACCTCGTCGGACACGCGCCCCGAGCCGGCCTTGCCCGGCACGATCAGCCCCGGATAGGCGATCAGCTTGCCGGCGTCGGTGACGATCATGCTGGAAGCCCCTGGCAGCGTGTTCTCCACCGCCTCCAGGAAAAAGCCGGTCAGCTCGATCGACGAGCCGAACGCGCCGATGTAGCGGCCATGCACATAGGCGGGCGTCACGCAGCCGGTGCCGACGCGCACGCCCTCCTTGTCCTGCACCAGGCGCTGCAGGTTGGTGCAGCGGGTGAGCCGGCGCGGGTTGTTCTCCGGCAAGGCGATCTGCGCCATCTCCTCGTGGCTGACGTCGAGGTCCGGCGGCGCGTCATGGCGATAGAACATCAGCCGGTCGGGCCGGTCCGGGCCGTACATCACCAGCCGCGTGGCCGGCGTGAAGAAGTAGAAGTTGTCGTAGTCGTGCCGGGCGGCCTGGCCGAAGCTGGCCACCAGCGGAAAGGCCGCCACCAGCGCCTTCAGTTCCTCCGGCGGGGTGGAGTCGGCGTGGGCGAGGTAGGCGCCCATGCCGGACACGTAGCCGCCGGCTGCGTCCTTGGCGCCGTCGAAGTATTCCGGCCGGCTGCGGCGCGTGCCGTCCGGCTGTCTTGGGAAATAGGCGTCGGCGAGCCGGCGGGCCTCGTCGTCCGACAAAAGGTCCACGCGCCGCTCCAGCTCCTGCGCGGCCGAGCGCTGCAGCGACGCCAGGTTCGAAAAGCGGCGGTCGATGTTGTTGCTGCGCTCGCGCACGTAGTCGGCCAGATAGGCGATCTGCCGGTTCGACAGCTCGCGCTGGAACACGACGAACGCGCCCACCGTGGCCAGCACCGTCACGGCCAGGGACATCAGCCCAACGCTGATCAGGAACCGTCTTGAGAGTGAATTCATTCCGTGGAGTCGCCCCAAGTCGTTGGTGACGTTACGGAACCATTCTTGCAGACCTGTTTACGCGGCCCTCGCGGCCCGCCCCTGCGACGATTGTGCTCAGGTGCGCCCTCCGCCCATACTGGCGCGACAGCCAGTCGCCGGAGCCGAACATGTCCCCAGCCTACGCCGCCCTGGACGCCCTGATGCAGATCGCCGGGCGCGAGCGTCCGCAATGGGCGGTGATCGAGGGCGGCGCCAACGCGATGAAGACGCGCTTCTACGCCGAGGAGGCCGCCGCGGCGGCCCTGGCGGCGATCGGCGTCGCGGCGGCCGACCTCTGGACCCTGCGGACCGGCGAGACCCAGGAGGTGCGCGTCTCCACCCGCGAGGCCGCCGCCGCCCTGGTGAGCTTCGCCCTGCAGACCTTCGGCGATCCCGCCCTGGCGCCGCCGGCCCGCCCGGACGACGCCGGCGCCGGCTCCGCGCGCGGCACCCCGGCCATGGGCTTCTTCCCCACCAGCGACGGCCGCTGGGTCTTCCTGCATCCGAGCTTTCCCGATAGCGCCGCCCGGCTGCACGCCATGCTGGGCGCGCCGGCCGACCGCGACGCGGTGGCGGCCGAGGCCATGCGCTGGACCGCCCAGGACCTGGAGAACGCCATCGCCGACGCCGGCTTGTGCGGGGCCATGGCGCGCAGCCCCGAGGAATGGGACGACAGCGAACAGGGCCGCATCCTGGCGGCCACGCCGGTCGTCGAGGTCGTCCGCTTCGCCGACAGCCCGCCCGAGGCGCTCTCGCCCGCCCCCGACGCGCCCCTCTCGGGCTTTCGCGTGCTGGACCTGACCCGCGTGCTGGCGGGCCCGACCTGCGCGCGCACCCTGGCCCAGCATGGCGCGGAGGTGCTCTACGTCTCCTCGCCGAACCTGCCGACGACGGAATGGTTCGTCTCCGACACCAATCCGGGCAAGCGGGCCTGCTATCTGGACCTCGCCGCGCCCGGCGACGCCGACCGCCTGCGCGAGCTCGTCCGCGGCTGCGACGTGTTCAGCCAGGGCTACCGCGCCGGAGCGCTGGCGCGCATGGGCTTCGGCCCGCTGGAGCTGGCGCGGCTGCGCCCGGGGGTGATCTGCACCTCGGTCAACGCCTATGGCCACGAGGGCCTCTGGGCCGGACGCCCCGGCTGGGAGCAGCTCGCCCAGACCGTCACCGGCATGGCCGTCGAGCATGGCCAGGATCTGTTCGACAGCGCCCGCGGCCCGGTGCTGCAGCCGGGCGCCGTGACCGACTACACCACGGGCTTCCTGGCGGCCCTGGGCTCGATGATCGCGCTTCGGCGGCGTGCGCTCTATGGCGGCAGCTATCTCGTGCGGGTGTCCCTGTCGCGCACCGCCATGTGGGTGCGTTCGCTCGGCCGCGGGCCGGCCTCGCGCCTCCAGACGGCCGAGGCGCACGCGCCCGCCGAGCTCGCGTCCTGGATGATCGACATGCCGCAGGGCGGCTTCGGGCCGATCCGCCGCCTGCGCCCGACCGTGCGGATGTCGAAAACCCCGGCCGAATGGCGCCTGCCCGTCTCGCGGCTGGGCGCGCACCCGGCCGAATGGGAGCGCGAGCGCGCCGCCGCGTCGGCCGCATCGCCAAACTGAGCAAAACCGCCTAGTGGGGCGCCATGGACGACGATGAGATCCTGGTGGACGCCCGCGGCCACCGCTGCCCCGTGCCCACCCTTCGCCTGCGGCGCGCCCTGGAGCAGGCCGGCCCCGGCGCGCGCCTGCGCCTGCTGGCGGACGATCCCCTGGCGCGGATCGACGTGCCGCACTTCCTGAGCGGCGTCGGCGCCGAGCTCCTGGAGACGGCGGACGCGGACGGCGTCCTCAGCTTCCTGATCGCGAAACCAGCCTAGGCTTGGCCTCGTCGGCCGCCTGGGCGTCCTCCGGGACCGGCGGCGTCACGTGGAAGGTGTCCAGCGCGATCTCGATCTCGGTAGCCAGGGCGCCGCCGAAGAACACGGCGTTCACGTTCCACGACAGCCAGATCAGGAACACCACGACCGCCGCCACCGAGCCGTAGGTCGCGCCCAGGTGGGCCACCTGCTCCACGTAGAAGGCGCTCGCCCACGAGGCCCCCAGGCACAAGAGCGTCGCGCAGGCCCCGCCCGCGATCGCCGCGCGCCAGGCCACCGGCGAGCTCGACATGGCGAAGCGGTAGATCAGGCTCATGGCCAGGGTCAGGCTCGCGCTGGTCCAGGTCCATTCGCTGTAGAGCCAAGAAACCCCGGCGAGCGGGCGAAGGTCGAAGGTGGCCGAGATCAGCCGCAGCCCCAGGAACAGGGCCGAGACCAGCGCCATCAGGGCGAAGGCGGCGATCAGCACGCCGAGCGCCAGCAGATTGAAGCCCACGAAGCCGCGCGGCCGATCCTCCTCGTGGATGAACGACAGGCCCGCGAGCAGCGCCTTGAAGCCGCGGTGCGCGGCGTAGCCGCCGATCACCAGCGCCAGGCCGCTCTGCGTCGACACCGCCTGGCTCGGCGCGTGCGTCAGCCGGGTGAGTTCGGCCTCGAACAGCGCCCTGGCCCCCGCGGGCATCAGCCGGGTGACCACCTCGGCCTCGGCCGCCGCCCGCGAGGGGTCGGCCAGCAGGCTGTAGAGCCCGATCAGGATCGCCAGTCCCGGGAACACCGCCAGCATGACGAAGAACGAAACGCCGCCGACGTAGAGCATCACGTCGCGGCCCCACAGGCGCACCAGCGCCTTGCCGAAAATCTGCAGGGCCCGTCTCAGCCAGTGGATCGGATCCCATTCGATCCGGCGCGCTCGCTCAAGAATCCTCGGGATCGCCATGGCCGGACCGTGGGCAACTCGGGCCTGCAACGCAAGCCGAGACTCCAAAATGGACACGGCGCGCCGCCCGCGAGAGAGGCGACGCGCCGCCGATGGGCGTGTCTGTCCACCGGGCCGGGCGTCGCTTCGAGGGACGAGAGATCGCGACGACCAACCTGGGTCGAATTTGAGACTCCCCGCCTGAACCCTGCCTGAACGCGGCTGACAGGCGTTGGAGGGGCTAGGCGCCCACCGGCTCGCCGATCGCGCCGGCCGCTTGCAGCGCTTCGATGTCGGCCGCCGAGAAGCCCCAGTCGCCCAGCGCCTCGCGGTCGTGCGCGCCGATCGCCGGCGGCGGGCCCTGGATCGCTCCGGGCGTCGCCGAGAACCGGGGCGCCGGCGCCGGCTGGGTCACGCCGCCGATCTCCACGAACGTCTGGCGCGCCACGTTGTGCGGATGCTTCGGCGCCTCGTCCAGGTCGAGCACGGGCGCGAAGCACACGTCGGTGCCGCCCATGATCTCGGTCCACTCGGCCTGGGTCTTGGTGGCGATCGCCGCGGCGAGCTTGGTCCGCAGGTCGTCCCAGCCCTCGCGCTTCATCTGCGCCGCGAACTCAGGATCCTTGACCCCTGTTTTTTCGAGCAAAAGCGCGTAGAACTGCGGCTCGATCGAGCCGATCGACACCCACTTGCCGTCCTTGCACTGGTAGGTGTCGTAGAAGTGCGCGCCGCCGTCGAGCAGGTTGGCCCGGCGCTCTTCCTTCCAGGCGCCGCCGGCCTTGAAGCCGTAGAACATCGACATCAGCGAGGCCGCGCCGTCGCTCATCGCGCAGTCGATCACCTGGCCCCGTCCCGTCTCCCGCGCGTGGATCACGCCGGCCAGCAGGCCGAAGGCGAGGTAGAGCGCGCCGCCGCCGAAATCGCCCACCAGGTTGAGCGGCGGCACCGGCTTGTCCTTGGTGCCGATGGCGTTCAGCGCGCCGGTGATGGCGATGTAGTTCATGTCGTGGCCGGCGGCCTGGGCGTAGGGGCCGAACTGTCCCCAGCCCGTCATCCGGCCGTAGACCAGCTTCGGATTGCGCTTCAGCGCGACGTCGGGCCCCAGGCCCAGGCGCTCCATCACCCCCGGCCGGAAGCCTTCGAACACCGCGTCGGCCGTCTCCATCAGCTTCAGGCAGGTCTCGGTCGCCGCCGGGTTCTTCAGGTCCAGGCCCACCGAGCGGCGGCCGCGGCTGGTGATGTCGCTCGGCGAGGCGCGCCCGGCGCCCTTGCGGTCGATCCGCACCACGTCGGCGCCCAGATCGGACAGCAGCATGCCGCAGAACGGCCCGGGGCCGATGCCGGCGAATTCGACCACCTTCAGTCCGGTCAGCGGTCCCTGGCGCATGGCTTCCTCCCTTTGTTCGCGGCCATCTAAGCGGACTGACGCGCGGTCAACCAAGCCTCAGGACAGGGACTGGCCGTCGTCGATGGTGATCAGCGTGCCGGTGATCGCTCGCGCCGCCGGACCGGCCAGCATCAGCAGCGCCGCGTCCAGATCCTCCGCCTCGGCCAGGCGGCGGCGCGGAAAGCTCTTGAGCTGCTTCTGGCCGCCCTCGGTCTTGAACCAGTCGGCGTTGATGTCGGTTTCGATGTAGCCGGGGCAGATCGCGTTCACCGCGATCATCTGGCGGGCCCATTCGCGCGCCAGCACCTTGGTCATCATCCCCACCGCCGCCTTCGAGGCGCAGTAGGCGGCCAGCCCGCCCTTGGGCTCGAAGGTGTGGATCGAGGCGATGTTGACGATCCGCGCCTGCCCGCGCGCGGCCACGCCCGAGGCGATCATCCGCCGGGCCGCCTCGCGGGCGCATAGGAAGACCCCGCGCACATTGACGTCGAAGGTGCGGTCCCAGTCCTCCACCGAGATCTCCAGCGCCAGCCCCTCGCCGCCGACGCCGGCGTTGTTCACCAGGATCGCGATGGGGCCGAGCCGGGCCTCCACCTCGTCCATCGCCGGGCCGATCGCCGCCGCGTCCGACACGTCCAGAGGCAGGGCGATCGCCTGGCCGCCCGCCGCGCGGATCGCCTCGGCCCGCGCCTCCACCATCGACACGCGCCGCGCGGCGAGCGCCACCGACGCGCCCTGGGCGGCGAGGAATTCGGCGAAGTGCGCGCCCAGCCCGCCCGAGGCTCCAGTCACCAGCGCAGTCAGGCCCTTAAGCGTCGATTCCATCCCCATCTCTCAATCTTCCATGCCTGTCACACTTGCATCGCCGCGTATAAGCTGCGTTTCGATTCTCCAACGGCGCAAGCGCGTGTGGAGACCGCAGGGGCGTGCGTCAAGGATGAGGCAATGGCAGGGATCCAAGCGCGGGTTCTAATCGTCGCGCGCGACGATGCGCTCGCCGGTCCCCTGGCCGAGGGACTTGACCGCCTGGGCTGGCGCACGATCACGGCGCGCGGTCCCTACGCGGCGGTCGCCGCCCTCGCGGATCTGAAGATCGAGGCGGCCATCGTCGACCTGGCCAGCGCCGGGCACGAGGCGATGAACCTGCCCAAGCGCCTGCGCGAGGTCTACGCCCCGCGCCGCCTGCCGGTGATCGCCATCGGCGACCTGGAGACCGACGCCGCCCACGACTTCGACCTGGTGCTCTCCGCGCCGCTGCACCCGGCCCAGGCCGTCATGCGCCTGGAAAGCCTGGTGCGCATGGCCGTGGCCGAAGAGGAGTTCGAGCTGCGGGCGCAGACCCTGGCCGAACGCGGCCGCAGCCTGGATCCGATCGAGACGGACGACGCCCCGTTCCGCGTCCTCGCCATCGGCGAGCCGGCGCCCCAGTTCCTGGCGCTCTCCAACGCCCTGTCGCGCAGCGGGGCCGAGATCGTCGGCGCCTTCACCGCCTACACGGCCTTCGACTATCTGCACGAGCGGCCGTTCGACGCCGTGGTCCTGTGGGCGGGCGACAATTCCCAGGAAGCCCTGTCGATCGCCGCGGGCATGCGGCGCAACACGCGCCTCTACCACGTGCCGGCGCTGCTCTACATGCGCGAGGAATCCTACGTCACCGCGGCGGAGGCTTATCATCGCGGCGTGTCCGACGTGGCCTCGCCCGAGACGCCGGAGCGCGACACCGCCCGGCGCGTGATCGAGCTGGCCCGCTGCTATCGCCGCCAGATCTCGATCCGCAAGGCGCTGGAGAAGGCGCGCAGCTCCGGCCTGATGGATTCCGCCACGGGCCTGTTCACCCGCGACCTCTTCGCCCACCACCTCATCCGCCTGGCCGTGGCGGCCAAGGAGCGCAGCCGGCCGCTGTCGGTCTGCGTCCTGCGCGTCGCCGACCGGCCGGAGGTGGCCGCCGCCCGCGCCACCGGCTGGCTGGACCGCGCCATCCCCCAGATCGGCTCGATGATCGGCCGCCTCGTGCGCGTGGAGGACACCGCCGCGCGCCTGGGACCGGAGGTCTTCGCCCTGGCCCTGCCGGCCACGCCCCAGGCCGCCGCGCGTTCGGCGGGCGAGCGGATCGGCGCGGTGATCGGCTGCACCGCCTTCGAGGCCGGCGACGGCAAGCCGCCGTTCGTGGTGGAGTTCGACATCGGCGTCGCTGAGGTCGCCTCGCCCGAGGCGGCCGGCCGCGCGCTGGAGGAAGCCGCCGCCCGCGCCCTCACCCGCCAGGCCAGCTAGAGCTTTCCGGCCTCCGAAAGCCGGTCGATCAGCCACAGCCGCGCCGGCGGCAGCGGCCGGTTCAGCGGGCCGAAGACGAACGCCTCCAGGAAGTGGGCCGTCAGGTCCAGCCCCGCGCGCACGTCGCCGGGCATCAGGCGCGACTGCGCTCCCAGCATGAACGGCGGCAGGGTCAAGAGCCGGTCCTTGTAGGGCTCGCCCGCCTGCCGGCTCACCGCCCGGCCGGTGCGCGGGCTCACATAGATCAGCTCGTCCACCGCGCCGGTGGCCGCGCACTTGGACAGGTCCAGGCCGAAGCCCAGCTCCTGCAGCAGGCCCGCCTCGAACCGCACGAACACCGCCGGCCAGATGTCCGGATCGGCGAGCGCCAGGCTCAGCGCCTCGAAGGCGAGGAAGGCGCCCGGGTGCGGCTCGCGTTCCGGCAGCGCGCCGGCCGCCACCGCCGCGGCGGCCGACAGCCCCGCCAGCGCCATGGCGTCGTCGAACAGCGCCGCCGGCCCCTCGCCCACCGGCTCCAGGCTGGCCGCGCCGAGCTGGTCGGACACCCGCGAGCGGTAGCGCACCCGCGCCCGCGCCCCGGCCTGCAGGAACGGGCGCAGCCGCCGCGAGCCGCCGCCGGCCACGTGGGCGGCGTACTTGCCGTGCTCGGCGGTCAGGAACTCGACGATCGCGCCGGACTCGCCGAAGGCGCGGGCGGAGAGCACGAAGGCGTCGTCTTCGAATTCCATCGCGCGGCCTCAGGCGTCGAAGTCGAGCCCCACGTCGCCGTAGAGCTCGCGCCGGTCCTGCCAGCGCTCGTCGACCTTCACGTGCAGGAACAGGTGCACCTTGCGCTCCAGGAGCTGCTCCAGCTCCTCGCGGGCGTGCTGGCCGATCCACTTCAGGGTCTGGCCGTTCTTGCCCAGCACGATCGGCCGCTGGCTCTCGCGCTCGACGTAGATGTTCTGCTCGATGCGCACCGAGCCGTCCTTGCGCTCCTGGAAGGCGGCCGTCTCCACCGCCGCCGCATAGGGCAGCTCCTCGTGGACGCGCAGGTAGAGCTTCTCGCGGGTGATCTCGGCGGCCAGCAGCCGCGCCGGCAGGTCGGCGGTCTGGTCCTCCGGATAGAGCCAGGGCCCCTCCGGCATCAGCGCCGCGAGCCTCGCCTTCAGGTCGTCGACCCCCGATCCGGTGCTGGCGGAGATCATGAAGGCTTCGGAATAGACGCCTGTATCGAAAAGACTCTGGGCCACTTCGAGCAGCCGTTCGCGCTTGACGCTGTCGACCTTGTTCAGCGCCAGGATCGCGGTCTGGCCGTTGGCCTTCAGCCCCTCGATGATCGACTGCACGTCGTGCACGGCGCGCTTGTCGGCCGACTTCGCGCCCGGCTCACGCGCGGCCAGCTCGGCGGCGGCGTCGACCAGGTGCACGATCGCGTCGGCGTCCTGCGCCCCGGTCCAGGCCGACTGCACCATCGCCCGGTCCAGCCGCCGGCGCGGCGCGAAGATGCCGGGGGTGTCCACCAAGATGATCTGCGTGTCGCCGGCCATGGCCACGCCCCGCACCGGAAAGCGCGTGGTCTGCACCTTCTGGGTGACGATGGAGACCTTCGCCCCCACCAGCCGATTGGTCAGGGTCGACTTGCCGGCGTTCGGCGCGCCGATCACGGCCACGAAACCTGCTCGCGTCATAGGCCCGCCTCCCGCAGGTCCAGCATTCGTCGGGCGGCGGCCTTTTCCGCCGCCTGCTTGGACGTTCCTTCCGCCGAGACCGGCGCGAAGCCCTCCACGGCCACCTCCACCGTGAAGGTCGGCGCATGGTCGGGGCCCGACCGCTCAGCCACGCGGTAGGCCGGCAGGCCGAGCCCGCGGCCCTGCGCCCATTCCTGCAGGGCGGTCTTGGCGTCCTTGGCGCGCGGCTCGTCCAGCCGCGACACCTCCTCGCCCCAGAAGCGGGCGAAGAAGTCGCGCGCCGCCTCCAGGCCGGCGTCCAGGTAGATGGCGGCGATCACCGCCTCGCAGGCGTCGCCGAGCACCGCGTCGCTGTCGCGCGCGCCGACCTTGGTGGCGCTGGCCGACAGGCGCAGCGCCTCCGAAAGGCCGATCCGCCGGGCCACCCTGGCGCAGGCCTCGTAGTTCACCAGCGCCGCCACCATGCGCGACAGCTCGCCCTCCCGCGCCTCGGGCCGCTCGCGCATCAGCGCCTCGGCGGCCAAGAGGTTCAGCACCCGGTCGCCCAGGAACTCCAGTTGCTCGTTGTGGGCGACCTTGACCGCGCCCTCGCCGACGCTGGCGTGCGTCAGGGCGCGCTCCAGCAGCTCCGGATCGCCGAAGGAGCGGCCGATCCGCGCTTCCAGCGCCGAGACCGCGGCTTCGCGCCTGTTCATTTCAGGATGTTGAAGAACCGGCCGGGCCGCGCGTCGGTGAACCAGGTCCAGGGTTTGAACACCGACACGCCCTTGTTCCACGACAGCAGGATGATCTGCGCCTTGCCCACAAGGTTCTCGGCCGGCACGTAGCCCACCCCCTCCTCGGCCGGCGGCACGCGGCTGTCCAGCGAGTTGTCGCGGTTGTCGCCCATGAAGAAGTAGTGGCCTTCGGGCACCACGTAGACGCCGGTGTCGTCCTCCTGGCCGTCGGGCCCGAAGTCGTAGGTCACATAGGTCTTGCCGTTCGGCAGGGTTTCGCGAAAGCGCTCGACCTCGCGGGAGAAGCCGTAGCCGGTATCCACCATCTCCGGCGACATCGGCGTGCGCGGCACGGCCTTGTCGTTGATGAACAGCACCCCGCCCTTCACCTGGATGTGGTCGCCGGGCAGGCCGATCAGGCGCTTGATGTAGTCGGTGTGGCCGTCGCGCGGCAGCTTGAAGACGATGATGTCGCCGCGGGTCGGCGTGCGCTCGAAGATCCGGCCGTGGAAGATCGGCGGGCTGAACGGGATCGAATGGTGCGACCAGCCGTAGGAGTACTTGGAGACGATGATGTAGTCGCCCTCCAGGAGCGTCGGCTCCATGGAAGCGGAGGGGATAGTGAAGGGTTGGAACAACACGACGCGCAGGAACAGCGCGATCAAGAGCGCGTAGACGACCGTCTTCACGATCTCGATGAGTTCATTCACCGCGCCGGACTTCTCGGAGTGCTCGGCGCTCTGCGCGTGTTCGCTCATGAAGGTACCTTGATAGCGGCCGGGAACGCCGGACCGGCAGTTAGCTAGACGCTCGATACGCCAGGAGCAAGCTTGGCGCCCGTGAACTCTCCGACATGGGGCGCTTGGCCGCGATGAGTGGCGAAAGCGTGGCCGCGGCTCTATCTAGCCGAAATCATGAGTCGCTCCGCCCTGCCCTGGCCGCATGTCGTTCTCGCCCTGGCCGTCGTGGCGGTCTGGGGGACCAATTTCGTGGTGATTAAGGCGGCGCTGGCGCATCTGCCGCCGCTCACCCTGGCCACGCTGCGCTTCACCCTGGTCATTTTCCCGGCGATCTTCTTCCTGAAGCGCCCGCCGGTGTCCTGGCGCAACCTGGCCGGCTACGGCCTGTTGATCGGCGCGGGCCAGTTCGGCCTGCTGTTCCTGGCGATGAAGGGCCACATCTCGCCGGGCCTGGCCTCGCTGGTCATCCAGATGCAGGTCTTCTTCACCATCGGCCTGTCCATGCGCCTGACCGGCGAGCAGGTGCGCCCGTTCCAGCTCGCCGCCCTGGGCCTGGCGGCGGCGGGCCTCGTCGTGATCCTCACCCACACCAACGGCGACGTGACCCCGCTGGGCCTCGTCCTGGTGCTGGCCGCCGCCATGAGCTGGGCCGGCGGCAACACCGTTTCGCGCGCGGCCGGGCCGGTGAACACGGTCGCTTACGTGGTCTGGTCGAGCCTTTTCGCCGTGCCGCCGCTGTTCGCCCTGTCCCTGGCGGTCGAGGGCTGGCCGGCCATCGCCGCCGGGGTGCGCGCCGCCGACGCGGCCACCTGGGCGGCGGTGATCTGGCAGTCGGTGGGCAACTCGCTGTTCGGCTACGCGGCCTGGAGCTGGCTCTTGGCGCGCCACCCGGCCGCCACCATCACGCCGATGGCCCTGCTGATCCCGGTGTTCGGCATGGGCGCCTCGACGCTGGTCCTGGGCGAGCCCATGCCCGTCTGGAAGATCGCCGCGGCGGGGCTGGTGATGAGCGGGCTCGCCGTCAATCTGCTCTGGCCGATGCTGCGCCGGGTGATCCGCACGACCGTCTAGCAGGCGTCGGCGCCGCCAACGGTCGCGCCGACGGCGAAAATCACCTGTCCGTTGGGGCGGTTGCTCGCAATTTCCCCGGACCGCGGGCTAAGCTCCGCCGTCCGGACCTTCCCGGACCAGACTACAGACCACGTGTCGCGGGGGCGAGACATGGGCACACGCCTGGCCATGGTCGAGGCCGCCGCGGGCTTGCTTGATCGCGAGGGGCCCGCGGGCGTCACCCTGCGCGCCGTGGCCAAGGCCGTCGGCGTCTCGCACAACGCGCCCCTGAAGCATTTCCGGGACAAGGAAGCCCTGCTCGCCGCGGTGGCCGCCGCCGAGCTGCGCAAGCTCGCCGAGGCCCGGCTCGCGGTCTCGCCCACCCTGGCGCCGCTGACCCGCGTCAAGCGCATGCTGATGGTCAAGATGCGCTGGGCGCTGCTGCGCCCGCAGCGCTTCAAGCTCACCTACGGCGCCTGGAGCCGCCCGGACGAGGACCTCAGCCACGCCGCCCACGAGGCCCGCGAGATCTTCGTGCAGGCCGTGGCCAACGCCCAGAGCGCGGGCGAGCTGCCCAAGGGCGATCCCGAGCGCGTCGCCTCGCTGATGCGCGCCATCACCCACGGCGCCGTCGACCTGGCCCTGTCCGGCCACCTGGACCGCAAGGGCAAGGGCCGCGCCGATCCCCAGGACCTGATCGAGGATCTGTTCGTGCTGCTGGCCGCCCGCAAGGGCTAGCCGTTCGCCGGCCGCGCCTCGATGATCACGAACGCCTGGGCGTAGGGATGGTCGTCGGTCAGCGACAGGTGGATCACCGCCTCCATCCCCGCCGGCATGATCTCGTTCAACCGCGCCAGCGCCCCGCCGGTCAGCGCCATGGTCGGCTGGCCCGAGCGCATGTTCACCACGCCCATGTCGCGCCAGAAGACGCCCCGGCGCATGCCGGTGCCCAGCGCCTTGGCGCAGGCCTCCTTGGCCGCGAACCGCTTGGCGTAGCTCGCCGCTGCGTCCGGCTTCCTGTCCGAGCGGGTGCGCTCGATCTCGGTGAACACCCGGCGCCTGAACCGGTCGCCGAAGCGATCCAGGCTCGCCTGGATCCGGCGGATGTCCGACAGGTCCGAGCCGATCCCGACGATCACGACGGACGCCCCGTCACGCCGCCCGCTCGGCGCGGGCCTCGTCCATCAGCGCGCGCATCCGCTGGATCGCCGCCGGCAGGCCCATGAAGATCGCCTCGCCGATCAGGAAGTGGCCGATGTTCAGCTCCATCAGCTCCGGGATCTCCGCCACCGGCTTGACCGTCTCGTAGTCGATGCCGTGGCCGGCGTGGACCTCCAGGCCCAGCCGCGCGGCCTCCTTGGCGGCGGCCTTCAGCGCCTCCAGCCGGGCCTCGGCGTCGGGCCGGCGATGACGCACGGCGTCGCAGTAGGCGCCGGTGTGCAGCTCCACCACCTGGGCGCCGACGCTCTTGGCGGCCGCCACCTGGGCCACGTCCGGATCGACGAACAGCGACACGCGGATGCCCGCCGCGGCCAGGCGGCCCACCACGGGCGCGATCGCGTTGTGGCCCTTCACCACGTCGAGGCCGCCCTCGGTCGTCACCTCCTCGCGCCGCTCGGGCACCAGGCAGGCCGCGTGCGGCCGGTGGGCCAGCGCGATGGACTCCATCTCGGCGGTCACCGCCATCTCCAGGTTCAGCGGCCGGCCGCGGCGCTTCACGATCACCGCCAGGGCGTCGATGTCCGCGTCGGAGATGTGCCGGCGGTCCTCGCGCAGGTGCGCGGTGATGCCGTCGGCGCCGGCGGCGATCGCCATCTCGGCGGCCCGCACCGGGTCCGGATAGCTCTCGCCGCGGGCGTTACGGATCGTCGCCACGTGGTCGATGTTCACACCCAGGCGCAGGCGGCTCATGCGTGCAGTCTCCGGCTGCCGGGATCTTCCACCGGAATGGCGGCCAGCTCCGGCGGAAGCTGGTCGGCCGGATAGGCCGGCACGTCCAGCCGCGCCAGGGCGACCATCGGCGCGCCGGGATCTGCCCGCCCGCCCGAACGGTCCACCAGGCAGGCCGCGCACACCACGTTCCCGCCCGCCGCCTTGATGGCGTCCACGCACTCGCGCGACGACAGGCCCGTGGAGACGATGTCTTCCACCATGGCGATCCGCGCCCCCGGCTTGATCGAGAAGGCCCGGCGGAACTTGAAGACGCCCCCTTCCCGCTCGACGTAGATCGAGGGCACGCCCAGGTGCCGCGCGGTCTCGTAGCCGGGGATGATCCCGCCCACCGCCGGCGAGACGCACACGTCCACCTCGCCCACCGCCTCGCGGATCTTCGCCGCCAGCGCCTTGCACAGGCGCTCGGTGCGGTCCGGATACTGGAACACCAGGTTCTTCTGCAGGAAGACGCCGGAGTGCAGCCCCGAGGACAGCACGAAATGGCCTTCGCGCAGCGCGCCCGCCGCACGGAATTCCTCAAGGACCTCTTCAGTCGTCATGCGCATCCTCCTGGCCTGACGCCGATTAGCGAACCCGGCCTCGCCTGTCATCTGGGATGCGGGCCCAAGCGGCGCAATCGAGCCCCGCGCGGCTCAGACGCCCGCGGCGATGGCCTGCTTGACCTCGGCGATGCGCGCTTCGTTGCGCCGATAGAACGTCCACTGCTTGATGCGCTTGGGCGTGACCAGGCCCGCGGCCGCCAGCACCCTCATGTGCTCGCTGAGCGTGGGGTGCGAAACCCCAAGCTTTTCGGCCAGGAACACGCCGCACACGCCGTCCTCCACGAGGTCGCCGTCCACCTGCGGCGGAAAATTCGCCACCGGGTCCTTCAGCCAGTCCAAAATCTGCAGGCGCCGCTCGTTGGCCAGGGCGCGCAGGGTGTCCGCCATTTCCATTTTGGCACTTTGCCAACTGACTAAATCATGTCAACTAGGCCGCCTCCCATTGCAGAGGTTTGGCCATGCCGAGCTATCCCTTCGTCACCGTCGACGTGTTCACCGACACCCGCTTCGGCGGCAACCCGCTGGCCGTGTTCACCGACGCCCGCGGCCTGTCGGACGCCGACATGCAGTCTCTGGCCAACGAGATGAACCTCAGCGAGACCACCTTCGTCCTGCCGCCGTCCGATCCGGCCCACACCGCGCGGGTGCGCATCTTCAACACCACGGCAGAGATGCCCTTCGCCGGCCATCCGATGATCGGCACGGGCTGGGTGCTGGCCCAGCGGGGCCTTGGCCAGGACGGCCTCCTCACCTTCGAGGTGCCCGCCGGCCTGGTGGAGGTGCGCGCCGGCCCCCAGGGCGCCGACATCTCCGCCCCGCGCCCGCTCGCCACCGGCCTTGAGCTGCCCGTCGAGGCGATCGCCGCCTGCGCCGGCCTGTCACCGGGCGATCTGGTGACCTCCAACCACAAGCCGGTCGTCGCCTCCGTCGGCATCGACTTCGTCTTCGCCGAGGTCGCGGCCGAGGCCCTGTCCCGCGCCACGCCGGACGTGACCGCCTTCCGCAAGACCGTCGCGGCGACGGCGGGCCTCGATCCCCAGCGCCTGTCGATCCACCTCTACGCCCACGACGGCGCCGGCAAGCTGCGCGCGCGCATGTTCGCGCCCCTGGCCGGCACCTTCGAGGATCCGGCCACCGGCAGCGCCAACGCCACCCTGGCGGCCCTGCTCCTGTCGCTCAGCGAGGCCGAGGCGGCCGAGTTCGACATCGTTCAGGGCGTGGAGATGGGCCGGCCGAGCCGCCTGCACGCCGCCGCCCGCTGGACCGCCGACGGCGTGCGCGCCACCATCGGCGGCGGCTGCGCGCCCATGCTGCGCGGCGAAGCCGAGCTCTGATCGTCACCGGCGGGCTGCGGGACGCGCCCGGCCGGGCTAAGGTCGAACGATTCCAACGAGGAGCGTTCACGCCTTGAAGCTTCTAGCCCGCCTCGCCTTCGCCCTGATCCTGGCGCTCGCCGCGCCCGCCGCCGCCGTCCTGGCCGCCGAGGCGCCGAGCCCGCTGTCGGCCGGCGCGGTCGCCGCCCCCGACCGCTACGGGGCCGAGGCCGCCGAGGAGATCCTCAAGGCCGGCGGCAACGCCGTGGACGCGGCCGTCGCCACCGCCTTCGCCCTGGCCGTCACCTATCCGGAGGCCGGCAACCTCGGCGGCGGCGGGTTCATGACCCTC
This sequence comes from Phenylobacterium sp., assembly GCF_041916435.1. Classification (GTDB taxonomy): domain Bacteria; phylum Pseudomonadota; class Alphaproteobacteria; order Caulobacterales; family Caulobacteraceae; genus Phenylobacterium. The sequence continues at coordinate 862,614 of NZ_JAYRZM010000001.1, forward strand.
TACGTCGACGGCAAGCCCTACTTCCTGGACTATCGCGAGCGCGCGCCCGCCGCCGCGACGGCGACCATGTACCTGGACGACAAGGGCGAGGTCGTGCCGGACCTCAGCATCATCGGCGGCCTGGCCTCCGGCGTGCCCGGCACGGTCCGGGGCCTGGCCGAGGCGCACGCCCGCTTCGGCAAGCTGCCGTGGAAGCGCGACCTGGCCCCGGCCATCCGCCTGGCCCGGCGCGGCTTCCAGGTCTCGCCCCAGCTCATCGGCATCCGCGACGAGGCTCACGCCGAATTCAACGGCAAGACCAACTTCGACGGCTACTTCGGCGCCATGAAGGCCGGCCAGACCTTCAAGCAGCCCGAGCTGGCCGCCACCCTGGAGCGCATCGCCAAGCTGGGCGCCGACGAGTTCTACACCGGCCAGACCGCCGACCTGCTGGTGGCCCAGATGGCCCGTGGCGACCGGCCCGGCCTGATCACCAAACAGGACCTGGCCGACTATCGCGCGGTCTGGCGCGATCCCCTGCTCGCCACCTGGAACGGCTATCAGGTGATCACCGCCCCGCCGCCCAGCTCCGGCGGGATCGCGCTGATGCAGCTCCTGACCATGAAGGCCGACGCCAAGGACCTCTTCAAGGACGTCCCGCTCAACTCGGCCCAGTACATCCACCTGGTCGCCGAGATCGAAAAGCGCGTCTTCGCCGACCGCGCCCAGTACCTCGGCGATCCGGACTTCGTGAAGGTTCCGGTCCAGCGCCTGCTCGATCCGGCCTACCTGGCCAAGCGCGCCAAGGCGATCAGCCCGGACCGGCCCTCCCCCATGAAGGCGATCTCGCCGGGCCTGGAAAAGCCGCAGACCACCCACTTCTCCGTCGTCGACCGCTGGGGCGACGCGGTCTCCAACACCTATACGCTGAACGGCTGGTACGGCTCGGGCGTGGTCGTCGAGGGCGCGGGCTTCCTGCTCAACGACGAGATGGACGACTTCTCCTCCAAGCCTGGCGCGCCGAACATGTACGGCGTGGTCGGCGGCGACGCCAACGCCATCGCCCCCGGCAAGCGGCCGCTCTCCTCCATGACCCCGACGATCCTGGTCAAGGACGGCCTGCCGGCCATGGTGCTGGGCACGCCGGGCGGCTCGCGCATCTTCACCTCGGTCTTCCAGGTGCTGGCCAACGTCTACGACTTCGACCTGCCGCTCGACGCGGCGGTGACGGCCATGCGCTTCCACCACCAGCTCCTGCCGGTGAACACCATCTTCTTCGAGCCCTACGCCCCCGCCCGCGGCGACGTGGCCCGCCAGCTCATCGCCCGCGGCTACCGCATCCAGACCCAGGACTTCAACGGCGACATCGAGGCGGTTCAGGTGCTAGGGCGTACGCCGGTCGTCGCCCCCGATCCCCGGGCCCGCGGCTACGGCATCGTCATCCCCTAACCGGCTCCTCCCGGCCTGCGAGTTCCTGCCCATGCGCCTGTCCCGCCGCGGCGACATACCGCCCTTCGTCGTCATGGAGATGAGCAAGGCCGCCTTCGAGATGCAGCGCGCCGGCCGCCGCGTCTTCCACATGGAGGTCGGCCAGCCCTCCACCCGCGCCCCGGTGCTGGCGCGCCAGGCCGCCGCCAAGGCGCTGGACGAGGATCTGTTGGCCTACACCGACGCCCACGGCATCCCGCCGCTGCGCAAGCGCATCAGCCGCTTCTACGCCGAGCGCTACGGCGTCAGCGTCCCCGCCGACCGGATCATCGCCACCACGGGCTCGTCGGCCGCCTTCGTGCTGACGTTCCTGGCCGCCTTCGACGCCGGCGCGCGGGTGGCCATCGCCGCTCCGGCCTATCCCTGCTACCGCAACGTCCTGGGCGCGGTGGACGTGGAGGTCGTGCCGATCCCGGTCGGGCCGGAGACCCACTACCAGGTCACGCCGCAGCTTCTGGAATCGGTCGGCCCGCTGGCCGGCGTGATGGTCGCCAGCCCCTCCAACCCCACCGGCTCGATCATCGACGACGCGGCGATGAAGGCCCTGGCCGGCTACTGCGCCGCCGCTGGGATCACCCTGATCTCCGACGAAATCTACCACGGCCTGGAATACGCCGCCCCGGCCGTCACCGCGGCCGCCTATGACGAAAACGCCATCGTCATCAACAGCTTCTCGAAATACTTTTCCATGACGGGTTGGCGCATCGGCTGGATGATCGCCCCGCCCGCCTTCGTGCGCCCGATCGAGAAGCTGGCGCAGAACCTCTTCATCTCCCCGCCGACCATCTCCCAGATCGCCGCCACGGCCGCCTTCGAGGCGTCCGAGGAGCTGGACGGCCACGTCGCCCGCTACCGCGAAAACCGCCAAATCGTGCTCGCCGGCCTGCCGGACCTGGGCGTGACCACCTTCGCCCCGCCCGACGGCGCCTTCTACGTCTACGCCGACGTCAGCCACCTGACCGGCGACAGCGTGCAGTTCTGCAAGGACCTCCTGGACGCCACCGGCGTCGCCGTCACCCCCGGCGTCGACTTCGACCGCGAGCGTGGCCACACGAGCATCCGCATCAGCTACGCCCGCGATCCGGCCACGGTCGCCGAAGCCATGCGCCTGATGGCCGAGTTCAGCCGGCGCTGACGGCGCCGACCAGATGCTCCCCCTCTGGGGAGCTGTCGCTCAGCGACTGAGGGGGACTTTGACCCTGCTCGGCCTCCCTTCGAGAAACGCCAGGGTTTTCTCGCCCGGCCCACTTATGGCGCGCGCCCGAGCCATTCGACCACGTTGAGCAGGAACTGCTTGTCCTGCGCCGCCGTGGGCAGGCCGAAGCCGTAGGGCGCGCCGTTGACGATCTGGTTGGTGAGGAACGCCGCCTCGCTGATCACGACCACGCGGCCCTCGCCAAACGCCAGCGCGGCGCCGCGCAGGTCCTGGCTCGTGGCGGCGCGGCGGGGCGTCGTTTCGTTGAACTTGCCCGCCGCGCTGGGCTCGAAGAGCGTCCAGCCGTCGTCCATCAGCATGAGCGGGATCGCGCCCGCCGGCGCCCGGAACGACGAGCCGATGAAGGTCTGCACCTCGGTCACCCCGGCGCCCCCGCGCGTGCCGCGCGTGATCTCGTTCTCAGGCAGCGTCCCCGCCGAGCGGGAGAACACTTCGGGCGCCGATCCGTCGCCCTTCGCCGCATAGTCGTTGTCGAACGCGAAGCCGAACGCCGCCGCGAGCTTCTGGATGGCTCCGGCGAACGGCATGTGGTCGGCGATGACCAGCACGGAGCCGCCCTCGCTCACCCACTGGCGAAGCGTCTCCACCTCCTCGTCTGTGAAGGCCGACGGCGTCGGCAGCTTCCAGCTCTTCACATTGGACGCGTCGAGCGCGTTGGCGATCACCAAGACCTGGACTGGCGCCAGGCTGGCGCGCGTGATCGTTTCGTCGAGGGAGACGACCCTGAAGCCGTCGTTCCTCAGCACCGTGGCGAACGGCGCGTAGCGCCCGTCGGCGGTGTGGAAGTTATGGTGCGCGGCGTCGATCGCGACCACGGGACCTTGCCCTCGCCCATACTTCGCCGCCGCGACGGACAGGTCGCCGCCCATGTCCGCGGTCTGCTCCGCCACGGCCGTGGAACAGGGCAACGCAAGGAAGAGAGCGATCAGCCACCTGCGCACGGTCCGCCTCCAGGTCTCTGGCGAGGCTAGCGGAGGAAAGCCGATCGATACAACCGGGCATGGTGAAGAGCTGACTTGGCCACGGTCAGGTGAGCACGGATAGGCGGCATGCGAGGGGCCGTCTCCCGCAACAGGCGACAAAGCGACTCTAGCGACGATTGCAACCCCTTCCCGTTGCAACAATAGCGCTGCATGGGTCGCTTGGCCGTCGATTCTGACGGGTGGGGCGTCGCACTTGTCCGCCGAATTGGCGCGGATCGCGGCGAGTGGGTGGGCGACGGCGCTTGGACGCTCCGCCTCGAGGCGAATACGGGGGAAGTCCTTTGAGCACCATTGTCGGCACCTCGGGCGATGACTCGCTGACGGGCAGCGCGGACGGCCCCGGCAACAACATGGACTACCTCATCGGCCTGGAGGGGAACGACACCCTGACCGCAGGGGGCATCTTGCACACGCTCGACGGCCAGGCCGGCGACGACGTGCTCATCGGCACTCAGGGAACGACCGGCTTCGGCGGCGACGGAAACGACCTGATCCAGAACGTCGAGAGCGGCTATGGCGACGCCGGAAACGACACCCTTATAGCTGCGGAGCCCTGGCACGGCGTCTTTGGCTCCAACCTGCACGGCGGTGCGGGCGACGACAGCATCATCGGCAGCAGCGGCGAGGATTTCCTGTCCGGCGGCGGCGGATCCAACGTGATCGACGGCGGCGACGGGAATGACGTCTTCATGCCGTTCGACACCTACTTCCATACCGCGATGTCCGGCTACGGCAGTCCGGTGAACGGGGACGGCGATCCAGGCTTCAGCACGATCGACGGCGGCGCGGGCAGCGATGACCTGCGGCTGTCCGCGTTCTGGAGCTACAACAGCCCGACGTCCGGGAACATGACGGTCGACATGGAGGCCGGCGTCGCCACCACGTCGGCCTTCACCCATGGGGACGCCGTCATTCCGGCAGGCCGCATCACCTTCACGAATATCGAGGTGGTTGAAACCGGCTCCGGGAACGACTCCATCAATGGGTCATCGGCCGCCGACTCCCTGAACGGCGGGCTCGGCTCCGACACCGTCACTGGCGGAGCGGGCGACGATTCCATCGACGGCGGCGGCGGCGCCGATCGGCTGGAAGGCGGGTCGGGCTCGGACAAGCTCGTGGGCCATGACGGCGCCGACGTGCTCCTGGGCGGAGATGGCGACGACACTCTGGACGGCGGCACGGGCGCAGACACCCTGACGGGCGGCGCGGGCGACGACACCTTCACCTTCACCTACACCGACGATCGGGACGCGCACGCGGCCGCCGCCAAGGTCGTCACCGACTGGTCGCCGGGCGACATTTTGGACTTCACGAACTCCGGCGGCTACACGGAACGCACGGCGGCGAGCTTCCAGGCCGCCTACGATGACGCCCAGAACCTGGTCCGCAATGCGCCGGTGACCTTTGTCGCAACCCAGGTGGGCTCTGACGTCATTGTCTTCGCCAACAACAACCACGCCGACTCTTCGACCTATGTGCGGCTGCCGAGCGCCGGGGGCTACGCCGTGGGCTACTACGTCTATGACGAGTCGCCGGACAAGCCGCTCGACGTCGCCGTCATCCTGCAGGGGCGCACTCTCGACGACATATCCGCCGCCAATGTCGTGGACGCCGTCCAGGTGGACGTCGGCGCCGTGCCGACAAGTCCGCCCTCCACCCCCAGCCAGCCGACCAGTCCGCCATCCACCCCCGACCAGCCGGCCGAGACATCGGCGTTCTCCAGCATCGCGTCCTCCGCGGCGCTGAACATCAGCGCGACGGACAAGGTCTCGTTCCCGGACGGCGCGACAGGGCTCAGCATCCAGTATGGGACCGACACCATCACCGTGACGATGGCGGGAACGACCGTCACCTTCGGAGCCAACATCTCGGCGGTCTCCAAAGCCGGCGGCCTGTTGATGGCGGACGGCTCGAAGGTCTTCATCGGCGATACGGGCGATGAGAGCTTCACGGGCGCGGCGACCGGTGACGCGGCCTTCGGCGGCCAGGGAAGCGACACGTTGGATGGGGGCGCCGGCGGCGACGTGCTGCAGGGCAACCAGGGATCGGACCATCTGCTGGGCGGCGATGGGAACGACACCATCTACGGCGGCCAGGACGCCGACTACCTCAGCATGGGATCGGGCGCGAACTTCGGCCAGGGCAACCGCGGCGATGACCTTGTCGTGGGCGGCGAGGCGACGGACACCCTGTTGGGCGGAAAGGACAACGACACGGTCCAGGGGGAAGCGGGGAACGACTACCTGAACGGCAACCGGGGCGACGACTCCGTATCGGGCGGCGCCGGCAATGACACCCTCTTTGGCGAGAGCGGCGCCGACACCCTGGCCGGCGGCGCTGGCGCAGATGTATTCCACGCCTTCGCGGGCCAAGAGATCGACCGGATCATCGACTTCAGCCGGGCGGAAGGCGATCGCATCGTTCTCGACCCGGGAATGACGCACAGCGAGAGCCAAGTCGGCGACGACGTGGTGGTCGATCTCGGCGGCGGGGACGAGTTCGTGCTGGTCAACGTCACGCTTGCCGAACTCACGGGTGAGTGGATCGGGACATAGGGCGTGTCGCCGTGGGGTCGCTTCGCCGAGCCCGATGGGCGCCCGCCCCCTGGCCTCGCCCCCTCCCCCGAAAGGGAGGGGCCAGGTCACCCGCTCCTACAATAGATCCCCGCCCGCCGCTGCGGCCGTCGTGCCGTCTCGCTCGAACGCCTTGATCACGTTGCGGCCCACGGTCCAGCGGTGCACTTCGTCCGGGCCGTCCACCAGGCGCTGGGAGCGGATGTGCGTGTACCAGCGGGCCAGCGGCGTATCCATCGAGTAGCCGAGCGCCCCGTGAAGCTGGATCGCCGTGTCCACCACCTTGTGCACCATGTGCGCCAGGAACACCTTGGCGATGGAGTTCTCCTGGCGCAGGTCCATGCCCTTCTCGGCCTTGTAGGCGATGTGCAGCAGCATCAGCCGGGCCATGTAGAGCTCCGAGGCGCAGTCGGCGAGCATCCACTGCACGCCCTGGCGCTCCGACAGCTTCTTGCCGAAGGTCGAGCGCTGGGTCACGTGCGCCGTGGCCATGTCCAGCGCCCGCTGGGCCATCGCCACATTGTGCATGCCGTGGCGCAGCCGCCCGTAGGCGAGGCGATGCTGGCCCATGTTGAAGCCGGCGCCCTCCCCGCCCAAGAGGTCGTCGGCCGGCACCACCAGGTCCTTGATCTCCACCTCGGAATGGCCGCCGCCCATGATGTGCGAGAGCGGCCCCTCGGCGGCCATGGTCTCGATGTCTCGCACGATGCGGTAGCCGGGGTTGGGCAGCTCGACGATGAAGGTGGAATAGCGCTGGTGGCGCGGGGCGTCCGGGTCGGTCATGGCCATCACCAGGGCGATGTCCGCCACGCTGGCCGCCGATGAGAACCACTTCTCCCCGTTCAGCACATAGTTCTCGTTGCCGTCCTTCACCGCGCGGGTCTGCATGCCGGTGGCGTCGGCGCCGGCCGCCTTCTCGGTCATCGAGTAGCAGATGCGCTTTTCGCCGTTCAGCAGCGGCTTCAGGTACTTTTCCTTCTGGTGCTCGGTGCCGTGCGCCAGAAGCGTCATCATGGTCGCGTCGTCCGGCCCCTGGGTGTTCATCGACAGGGCGCCCAGGTGGCTTTGGCCCAGCTCCATCTGCACCAGGGCGTTGGCCAGCGGCCCCAGCCCCATGCCGCCGTACTCCTTGGGGATGAACGGGCACCACAGGCCCTGGGCCCGGGCCTTGGCGCGCAGCTCGGCGAGCACGGTCTTGTAGTCCGCCCCCTCGATCAGCCGCTGCTCGGCCGGGATGCACTCGTCCTGCACCCACTGGCGCACCTTCTCGCGCACCGCCTTGGCCTCTTTCGGGATCTCGAAGTCGATCGACATGCCTGCTTCCTCGCCTTGCGTTCTTGATTGGGCGGCAGGCTCGCGCGTTACGGCGCGTCAACGCAAGGCCGGCGGGGGCGTCAGCCCTTGGCGCGCTCGACGGTCTCCACGCTGGGATTGGCCCGCAGCGCGGCGGCGATGTTGGTCAGGTGCTTGGCGTCGCGCACGTCGATGTCGAAATCGACGTCGAAGAAGTGCTGCTGGCGGTGATGCATGCGCAGGTTGACGATGTTGCCGCCGGCCTCGCCGATGATGGTGCAGGCCTGGCCCAGCACGCCCGGCGCGTTCTTGATCGTCGCGGTCAGCCGCGCCCGCGCCACGGTGTTGCGCTCGGCCTCCGGCGTCCATTGCAGGTCGCGCCAGAGCTCCTCCTGGTCCTCGAACTCGGCCAGCCGCTCGCAGTCGATGGTGTGCACCGCCAGGCCCGAGCCGTCGTGCTGCAGGATGCCGACGATCCGGTCGCCCGGCACCGGACTGCAGCACTCGGCGAAGTGCAGCGAGACCCCCGGCGTCAGGCCGCTGCCGCGCACATAGAGCCGGGCGCCCTTGCCGTCCTCGATCCGCCGCAGCGCCGCGGCGGCCTCGCGCTCGGCGCTGTTGAGGCCCGGAAAGGCGATGTCGAGCAGTTGCGAGGGCGTCACCCGCCCGCGGCCGACCGCCTCGAACAGCTCGTCCTCGCCGCTCACGGCGAAGCGTTCGATCGCCGGCCGCAGCGACACGTCCCGGCGGCTCTTGCCGGCCCGCTCGAAGGTCTGGTCCACCGTCGCCCGGCCGAGCCTGGTGAACTCCTCCTTCTCGGTCTGGCGGATGTGCCGGCGGATCGCCGAGCGGGCGCGCCCGGTCACCGTCAGCGAGCGCCAGTCGGGCGGCACCACCGGCTTCGGCCCGCGGATCACCTCCACCACGTCGCCGTTGGAAAGCTGCGTGCGCATCGGCTTCAGCTCGCCGTTGATCTTCACGCCGATGCAGGTGTCGCCCACGTCGGTGTGCACGGCGTAGGCGAAGTCCAGCGGCATCGCCCCGCGCGGCAGGCTGACCAGCCGGCCCTTGGGCGTGAACACGAACACCTGGTCGAGGAACATCTCGAGCTTGGCGTGCTCCATCAGTTCCTCGGCGTCGCCGCCGTGCTCCAAGACCTGCACCAGGTGGCGCAGGTTGACCAGCGGGTCGCGCCCGCCGGCCGCCGCCTGGGCCTCGGCGTCGAAGCCGTAGGACTGGTCCTTGTAGCGCCAGTGCGCGGCCACCCCCTCCTCGGCCACCCGGTCCATGGCCTCGGTGCGGATCTGCATCTCGATGCGCATGCCCTTGGGACCCACCACGGTGGTGTGCAGCGAGCGGTAGTTGTTGCGCTTGGGCGTGGAGATGAAGTCCTTGAACCGCTCGGGCACGCTCGGCCAGGCGCGATGGATCACCCCCAGCGCCCGGTAGCAGTCGTCCTCGGTGTCGACGATCACCCGGAAGGCGTAGATGTCCGAAAGCTGCGAGAAGCCGATCGACTTGCGCTGCAGCTTGCGCCAGATCGAATAGGGATGCTTCTCGCGCCCGAAGACGCGGGCCGGAACGCCGGCGTCCTCGAGCCGCGCGGCGATCTCCTGGGAGACCAGCGACACCGCCCCGCCCTGTTCGAAGCGCAGCGCCTCCAGCCGCCGGCCGATGGCGTCGCGGGCCACCGGGTTGAGGTGCTCGAACGCCAGCTCCTCCAGCTCAGAGCAGATGCGGTGGCAGCCGATCGAGCGCGCCAGCGGCGCGTAGATGTCCAGGGTCTCGCGGGCGATGCGCTCGCGCTTGGCGGGGCTGGGGATGTATTCCAGCGTGCGCATGTTGTGCAGCCGGTCGGCCAGCTTGACCATCAGCACGCGCACGTCCTTGGAGATGGCCAGGATGAACTTGCGCAGGTTCTCGGCCTGGCGCGTCAGCTCGCTGGAGAGCTCCAGCTTGGAGAGCTTGGTGACGCCCTGCACCAGCTCGCTGATCTCCGCGCCGAACAGCTCCTCGATGTCCTGCGGCGTGACCGGGCAGTCCTCGATCACGTCGTGCAGCAGGGCGGTCACGATCGTCGCCGTGTCCAGCCGGTAGTCGGTCAGGATGCCCGCCACCTCGATCGGGTGGGCGAAGTAGGGGTCGCCCGAGGCGCGCTTCTGCGAGCCGTGCATGCGCATGGCGTAGACGTAGGCGCGGTTCAGCAGCGCCTCGTCGGCGGTGGGATCGTAGGAGCAGACCTTTTCGATCAGCTCGTACTGGCGGAGCATCTTCGGCCGCTTGGACGCGGCGGGCGCGCCTTTAGCGGGCGCGGCGACGGGTTGCGCCGCCGTGTCTATGGAGAGGGGTTCTGCGCCTTCAGGGCTCAGTACCGCTCCTCCTGGCCGCCGTCGCGGTCGCTCTGCAGCGCGCGCACCAGCTCCAGCTCGCTCATCTGCATGTGCGTCGGATCGGCCAGCAGCGCCAGGGTTTCGGCCTCTTCCTCGGCTTCGGAGCGCTCGTCGACCCGCTGCAGCGTGCCGATCAGGTTTTCGCGCAGGTCCTCGGCGTCGACCACGTCGTCGGCGATCTCGCGAAGGGCCACCACCGGGTTCTTGTCGTTGTCGCGGTCGACCAGGAGCTGGGCGCCGGCCGAGATGGCGCGCGCGCGATGGGCGGCCAGCAGCACGAGGCTGAAGCGGTTCGGGACCTTTTCGATGCAGTCTTCGACGGTGACGCGAGCCATGGAGTCTCTCAGAAGCGGGATAGAACAGTGGAAAATAGAGACTCCCGGCCCATTGTGCAATGCCGCGAACGTGCTCAGAGCGGCCGGGCGTCGGCGCCCACGCTCGCCTGGGCGGCGAGTTCGGCCGCCGTGCGGCCCAGCACCGGATGACGCCAGCCCGGCGCCACTTCAGCGAGCGGTCCCATCACGAACAGCCGATCGTGCGCGCGCGGGTGCGGCAGCGCCAGCTCGGGGGTGTCCAGCACCGTGCGGCCATGGGCGATCAGGTCCAGATCCAGCGTACGCGGAGCATTGGCGGCGCCGCGGCGGCGCTTGAAAGCCGCCTCGATCCTGAACAATGTTCGAATCGTTTGTTCCGCGTCCATCTGCGCCTCGACAAGGACGACGCCGTTGCGATACTCAGGCTTGCGAGGATCGGGCCAGGCGGTGGAAACCCACCACCTCGAACGACTTAACACAGGCAATCCCGCCTGGGCGAAACGCGCGAGCGCAGCTTCGAGTAGAGCTTCGGACGAACCATAGCCGCCGGCGAGATTGCTGCCCAAGGCGACGACGACTGCTTCGTCCAGATTCATCAGCCCGCCCATTAAAGGAATTTCCGATCTAATGACTTTCTACCCCACGGACAGGTTGGCGCTCTTCATCGACGGGGCGAACCTCTATTCCGCCGCGAAGGGGCTGGGGTTCGACATTGACTACCGCAAGTTGCTTGAAGAGTTCCGCAAGCGCGGCGTGCTGGTGCGCGCCTACTATTACACCGCCCTGGTCGAGGACCAGGAGTACTCCCCCATCCGCCCCCTGGTCGATTGGCTCGACTACAACGGCTTCCGCCTGGTGACCAAGCCGGCGCGCGAATACACCGACAGCCAGGGCCGCAAGCGCTGGCGCGGCGACATGGACGTGGAGATCGCCGTCGACATGCTGTCGATGGCCGACCACGCCGACCACATGGTGCTGTTCTCCGGCGACGGCGACTTCCGCTGCCTGGTCGAGGCGGTGCAGCGCAAGGGCGCGCGGGTGACCGTGGTCTCCACGGTCAAGTCGCAGCCGCCCATGGCCTCCGACGACCTGCGCCGTCAGGCGGACAACTTCGTCGACCTGGCCGACCTGGCCGACATCATCGGCCGGCCCTCGCGCCTACCCAAGTTCATCCAGGAAAGCCGCACCAACCTCACCGACCGCGAGAGGGAGGCGGATGCCGACGTCTAGGACGCCGGCCGAGCCGCCTCGCGACTGCCCGCTCTGCCCCAGGCTCGTGGCCTACCGCGAGGCGAACCGCGCCGCCCATCCCGATTGGTTCAACGGCCCGGCGCCCTCGTTCGGCGATCCGGCCGCGCGTCTGCTGGTCACGGGCCTGGCCCCCGGCCGCACCGGCGCCAACCGCACGGGCCGCCCGTTCACCGGCGATTTCGCCGGCGTGTTGCTCTACGAAACCCTGATCAAGACCGGCTTCGCCGAAGGCCGCTATCAGGCGCGCCCCGACGACGGCCTGAAGCTGGTCGACTGCATGATCACCAACGCCGTGCGCTGCGCCCCGCCCGGCAACAAGCCGGAGACGGCCGAAGAGGCCCATTGCCGCCCCTTCCTGACCGCCCGCATCGAGGCCCTGCCCCGCCTGAAGGTGATCGTCACCCTGGGCGACGTCGCCCGCCGCAACGTCCTGCGCGCCCTCGGCCTGAAGGCCTCCGCCGGCGTCCCCGGCCACGGCTCCGAATTCCGGGCCGGCCCCTACGTGGTGCTCAACAGCTACCACTGCTCGCGCCTCAACACGAACACCGGCCGCCTGACGCCGCAGATGTTCGAGACCGTCTTCGCCCGCGCCCGCGCGCTGCTCGACGGCTAGACGGCAGACGGGCGTCGCCCTCCACGCCCGACGCGGGAGATTGCAGGGCAGACCGTGCCAAATACGCGAAGCGGCGTTCAATACCCGCCGGACGGGCAAGGCGAGATTGCGAGGCTCTAACAAGAGGAGTCTCCAATGTCCCAAGACCAATCGGGCGCGACCCGGCGTACGGTGTTCGCCGTGGGGGCCGCGGGAGCGGCGCTCTCCGTCGCCGCCTCCGCCGCGGAGGCCGCGCCGTCGAAGCCCGCGGCCGGCAGCGGCTACGTCACCGCCGCCGACGGCGCCGAGATCTTCTATAAGGACTGGGGGTCGGGCCAGCCGATCGTGTTCAGCCACGGTTGGCCGCTGACGGCGGACGACTGGGACCCCCAGATGATGTACTTCGCCGACAAGGGCTATCGCGTCGTCGCCCATGACCGCCGCGGCCACGGCCGCTCGACCCAGACCTGGGGCGGTCACGACATGGACACCTACGCCGACGACCTGCGCGCCGTGGTCCTGGCGCTTGACCTGAAGGACGCCATCCACGTCGGCCACTCCACCGGCGGCGGCGAGGTCGCCCGCTATCTGGGCCGTCACGGAACCGATCGGGCGGCCAAGGCCGCGCTCATCGGCGCGGTGCCGCCGGTGATGGTGAAGAAGGACAGCAACCCCGAGGGCCTGCCGATCGAGGTGTTCGACGGCTTCCGCCAGGCGCTGCTCGCCGATCGCTCGCAGATGTTCCTCGACGTGCCGGCCGGCCCGTTCTTCGGGTTCAACCGGCCGGGCGCCAAGGTCAGCCAGGGCCTGATCCAGAAGTGGTGGCTCCAGGGCATGGTCGGCAGCGTCAAGGCCCACTACGACTGCATCAAGGCCTTCTCCGAGACCGACTTCACCGAGGATCTGAAGAAGATCGACGTGCCGGTGCTGGTCATGCACGGCGAGGACGACCAGATCGTGCCCATCGCCGACTCCGCGCTCAAGACCATCAAGCTGGTGAAGCACGGCACGCTCAAGACCTACCCCGGCTATCCGCACGGCATGGCCTCGACCAACCCCGACGTGATCAACGCCGACCTGCTCGCGTTCATCCGCTCCTAGGCGCGGGCGATGCGCGGCGCCGGCCAAGGAGCTTCCCGGCCGGGCCCGATCTGGGCCTGGCGTCAGGTCGGCGTGGCCCTGTGCCGCGTCGACGGGCGCACCCTGGTCGGCGCCGTCGAGATCTGGTGCTCGGCCCCTGATCTTTCCGGAGAGGCCGGGCGGGGCGCCGCGGCGCCGTTCGCCCGGCCTCGGCGCGGTCCCTCCCCGCGCCTGGACGCCTAGGCTTCGCCGCCGAACCGGCGCCTTCGGCCCTTCGACGGCCGAAGGCGCGCCACGCGCATGGGCACGACGAGCCGAACCAGCGTTCCGCCGGGCGCGCTGGCGATCTTCAGCGTCGCGCCGAGCTGGCGCGTCCGCTCCTCCATGCCCCGCAGCCCCCAGTGGCCGTCGCGCCCGCCGGCGCGCAGCAGCGCCGGGTCGATCCCCACCCCGTCGTCGCGGCATTCCAGCACCAGCTTGCGTCCGGTGGCGGTCAGTTCGCAGACGATCTCCTGCGCCCGCGAATGCCGGCAGGCGTTGGTCAGCGCCTCGCGCGCGATCGCCAGGATCTCGCGATGGGCGTCGACGTTCAGCGGCTCGGCCAGGCCCGAGGCGCGGATGTCGATCGGGATCGCATAGTCGCGCTCGAGCTCGTAGGCGAGCCGCTCCAGTTGCCGCGTCAGCGGCGAGGCCGAATCCTCCTCCGTGCGCAGGTCGCGCACCCGGTCGCGGCCCTCGACCAGGATCTCGTCCGCCCGATCCAGCACCGAGTCCATCATCGGCTTGGCCGGGTCGCCCTCGGCCATGGCGTTGGCCACCACCTGGAAGCGCACCAGCAGCCCCTGGAAGCCCTGCAGCAGCGTGTCGTGCAGCTCGCGCGCGATGCGCACTCGTTCGGCCTGGCGCTCGGACAGCCGCGCCACCGCCGCCGCGGTCTCCGCCCGCACCCGCCAGCGCAGCCCGAGCCAAAGCGCCAGCGCCGCGAGCGCGGCCAGCGCGCCGCGGAACCACCACGACTGCAGCAGCGTCGGCGGAATCCTCAGCTCCACGCTCGCCCCGGACGGATTCCAGACCCCGTCGTTGTTCATCGCGGTCACCTGGAACCGGTAGCGCCCCGGCCCCAGCCCCGCGTAGAGCGCGCTGCGGCGCGCCCCCGCCTCCACCCAGCCGCGGTCCACCCCCTGCAGCCGGTAGCGGAAGCGCACGCGGTCGGGCGCCGAGAGGCTGGGCGCGGTGTAGTCGATCGTCACGCTGGTCGCGCCGGCCGGCAGCACCGCCGACGCCGGATCGGCGAAGCGCCGCGATCCGGCCGAGACCGCGCGGATATGGACCGGCGGCGCCAGCCTGTTGACCGCCAGCCGCGCCGGATCGATCCGCACCACGTTGCGCCGGGTGAGGAACCAGACCCGGCCGTCGCCGCCGACCGCCACCTGCGCCCCGGGGGCCTTCTGCACGAAGCTGTTCAGCCCGTCGCGGAAGTCGAACACGCGGTGCGGCAGGGCCCCGCCGGAATCGAAGGCCCGGCCCAGGTCCTCGGTGGACATGCGCACGATGCCCGCGTCGCCGATCGTCCAGGTGTCGCCGGCCGGCGTCTGCACCAGGCCGTTGACCGAGGCCAGCCAGGGATAGCGCTCGGCCGACAGCGTCCGCACCTGGCCGTTGCTCAGCCGCGCCAGCCCCTTCGCCCCGCCGACGAACAGCCCGTCGCGCCCCTCGGCCAGCCCTTCGACGCCGCCCACGCCGAACCGCTCGGCGAACACCGGCGTGAAGAGCTCGCCCGCCGGCGCCGGCGGGCGGCGGCGAAAGACCACGGCCGCCTTGCCGGAGGGATCGACCGCGGCGTTGGCCGGCAGCCCCGCCTCGCCCCCCTCGGCCGGCCAGCGGCGCCAGGCGCCCTTCTCCCATCGGAAGAGCCCCTGCTCGAGCGCCGGCATCCAGAGCCGCCCCGCCCCGTCCTGCGCGCAACCCAGGGCGCGGGTCGAGGGCGGCGTCGGCGTCTCGGTCGCGTGTCCGTCGCCGATCCGCAGCATCCTGTCGGCGAGCGCCACCCACACCGCCCCGTCCGAGCCGGCGCACAGCGCCTGCGCCGGCGATCCGGTCCGCATCACGCGGCTGGGCGCGGCGCCCGGCCGGATGGCGTAGAGCGCGGACGCGTCGGCGATGTAGACCACGCCGTCGTCGGCGGCGGCCATGCGGTAGCTGGTCGGCGAGTTCGCCGGAACGCCCGGCTCGACGATCACGCTCGCCGGCCGGAACATGTCCAGGCCAAGCTCGGTCCCGACCCAGATGTTCCCCTCGCGGTCCTGGAACACGGCCCGCGTCTGCTCCGAGGTCAGCCCGTCCCCGGCCGTATAGGTCTGCAGGCTCGCCGGCCCCGCGCCGGGATCGGCCAGCGCCGCGGCGGGATCGGCCAGGCGGAACACGCCCTCGTTCCAGGTCGCGCCCCACAGGTCGCCGGCCTCGCCGATGATCGTCCAGACCCCGCCCACCTGCCCCACGGGCGAGCGCGCCGCCAGGCCGAACCGGCGCCCCTTCGCGGAATCCGACAACAGCCGCACGCCCGTGGCGTCGGTCAGCCAGACCCGCCCGCGCGGGTCCTGCGACAGGCTGGCCCGCGGCGAAGTGCTGACGCCGACGTCCTCGAACCGCTCCGCGCCGGGCCGCAGCACCATCACCCGGTCGCTGAGCGCGGCCCACAGGGCGCCGTCGCGCGCCGCCAGGAGCCGCCAGACCTCCTGCGCCGGCAGGCCCGAGGCGGGGCCGAACTCGCGCCAGCGTCCGCGCCAGTAGCGGGCGAGCGTGTTGCTGGTGCGCCCGCCGCGCGCCACCCAGAGGCCGCCCGCGCCGTCCTGGGCCAGGTCGTTCACCTGGCGCGAGGGATTGGGCAGGCCCGCGTCCGCCAGCCGCCCGTTCCGGTAGACGGCCACGCCGCCGCCGCGCGCGAGCCCCACCCACAGCGCCCCGTCCCGCGCGCCGAGCAGGGCCGAGACCACCAGCCGCCCGGCGCCCTTCGGCCGCTCGCCCACCGGCTCGAAGATCACCCCGTCGAAGCGGAACAGCCCCTCCACCCCGCCGATCCACAGATAGCC
Source organism: Phenylobacterium sp. (assembly GCF_041916435.1). GTDB lineage: Bacteria > Pseudomonadota > Alphaproteobacteria > Caulobacterales > Caulobacteraceae > Phenylobacterium. The sequence goes on from NZ_JAYRZM010000001.1 coordinate 878,862, forward strand.
GTCCGTGGTCTGGGTGATGGCGTTGATCCGGCTCGGCGCGCCCTCGCCATAGGCCCAGCGCACGTGCTTGAAGTCGCCCAGCGGCCCGGCCGCCGCGGCGCCGCAGATCCCGGCCGCCAGCGCGAGCGCCAGGGCTAGGCGCGCCAGGCCCGTCACCGGCCTCGCCTCCGGGCCTTGTCGTGCGCCCTCGCCATGCCGCGGCGTGTCCCCCGATCGCTGCAATGGACTCCTTCCTAGGCCGACGGCGCCGGTCCGCGAAGCCGCCGCCCGAAATGACTATCCGCGAATGGGGCTTTGGAAGCAGCCGGCGGGCGGGCCTCGGGCTAGGCTGCCTGCGGCGGGCGCGCAGAACCCGGGGGCGAGTGATGCTAGCTCCCCCGAGCGACGGAGGGCTAGTCTCCGCACATGACGACCACGCTTCGTCCCGAACCGGGCCCGAACCCGCCATGAGCCAACGCGATCAGAAGATCCGCGTGCTGGCGGTGGACGACCACGCCATCCTGCGCGAGGGCGTCGCCGCCCTCATCAGCAGCCAGTCCGACATGGAGCTGGTGGCCGAAGCCGCCAGCGGCCGCGAGGCGCTCGCCCTGCATCACGCGCACAATCCGCATGTGACGCTGGTGGACCTCGCCCTGCCCGACATGAGCGGCGTCGACGTGATCCGCGCCATCCGCCAGCAGCTGCCCAAGGCGAAGTTCGTCGTGCTCACCACCTTCCGCGGCGACGTCCAGGCGCTGCGCGCGCTCAAGGCCGGCGCCTCCGGCTATCTCTTGAAGAGCATGCTGCGCAAGGACCTGCTGGAGACCATCCGCACCGTCCACGCCGGCGGCAAGCGCATCCCGCCGGAGATCTCCTTCGACATCGCCGCCCACGCCACCGGCGAGGAATTGTCGGAGCGCGAGATCGAGGTGCTGGCCTGGGTGGCCGAAGGCTCCTCCAACAAGGTCGTGGCCGCGCGCCTGGGCATCAGCGAGGACACCGTGAAGAACCACATGCGCACGATCCTGGCCAAGCTGGGCGCCAACGACCGGACCCACGCGGTCACCATCGCCATCCGCCGGGGTTTTCTCGACCTGCGTTGACCCGGCCGCCCGCATGGGCGTCTACTCGAATTAGCTATTGCGGATCAGTCGCTCCGAGCGAGGCGGCGGCCGCGGCCATGGTTAGCCTTGTCGGTGAGTTCGCAGACTGGGAGCCTGGGGATGAGCGTGCAATCGGCCGTCGTGACGACCACAGCGGGGCCGCGCCCGCCCGGCGACGCCGCGCCGCCCGTGATGGTGCTGCGACGCCTGATCGACGAGGCCACCCGCGCCCTGGACGCCGACCGCGACGCCGCGCGGGGCCTGCTGCATCGGGCCGCCGCCCTGCTGGGCCCCGAGCCCTCGGCCGCCGACCTGCCCAGCGGCCTGGCGCCCTGGCAGGCGCGCAAGGTGCTCGCCCATATCGACGACAATCTGGACGGGCCGATCGCGGTCGGCGACCTGGCGCGCGCCGCGCGCCTCAGCGTCAGCTACTTCTCCCGGGCCTTCAAGGAGACCTACGGCGAGCCGCCCCACGCCTTCATCCTCGGCCGGCGCGTCTCGCACGCCCAGCTCCTGATGATCTCCGGCGACGAGGCGCTCAGCCAGATCGCCGTCGCCTGCGGCTTCGCCGACCAGGCCCACTTCTCCCGCGTCTTCAAGCGCGCCACCGGCGCCAACCCCAAGGCCTGGCGCCGCACCCGCCGCTGCGCGCCCTAGGCGCGGCCGCCGTCCGCCTAAAGCCCACCGCCGGCCTCGGCCCTCCGATCAGACCGGAACCGCGGTCGTGTACTTGACCCGGCTGAGCGCGAAGTGGGACGCCGAGGTGGCGACGTTGGGCTGGTTCAAGAGCTCGCGCATGAGGAAGCGCTCATAGGCCGTGACGTCGGCGGCGACCACGCGCATCAGGTAGTCCCACTCGCCCGACATCGAATAGCATTCCATGATCTCGGGCCGGCGCTCCACGAAGGCCTCGAAGTCCCGCCGCGCGTCCATGGAGTGGGACTTCATGCGCACCTGCAGCATGACGTTGACGCCCCGTCCCACGCTTTCGGGATCCACCAGCCGCACCTGCCGCAGCAGCACGCCCGCCGCCTCCAGCGCGCGGATCCGCCGCCAGCACGACGTCGGCGCCGCCCCCACCCGTTCGGCCAGCGCGGCGTGGCTCAGGCTCGCGTCGTCCTGCAGGGCGCGGAGAATCTTCCTGTCGACCTCGTCCAAGACGGATTCCTTTCACATTCCCGCACGACGCGGAACGTTCGTTCTCCATCAGCTCACCCTGAGCGTCGATTGAAAAGAATATCCAGCGGATTCGGTCATTTTATATCCATGACCCAGACCAAGGCCTCGCCGCCGCAACCGCCGCCTGGCGCGGCCGCCGATTGGACCATCCCGCAGGCGTGGGAGAGCTACACGCCGGCCGAGCACGCCATGTGGGACCGCCTGTTCGAGCGCCAGTCGCGCCTGCTGCCCGGGCGCGCCGCGCCGGAGTTCCTGCGGGGGATCGAGGTGCTGCGGATGTCGAGGCCCGGCATCCCCGATTTCGCCGAGCTCTCCGACCGGCTTCACGCCCTGACCGGCTGGCGCGTCGTCGCCGTCCCCGGCCTGGTGCCCGACGAGGACTTCTTCCGCCATCTCGCCAACCGCACGTTCGTCGCCGGCCGGTTCATCCGCACGCCCGCGCAGATCGACTACCTGCAGGAGCCCGACGTCTTCCACGACGTGTTCGGCCACGTGCCGCTCCTGGCCGATCCGCGGTTCGCCGACTACATGCAGGCCTACGGCGAGGGCGGCCTGCGCTCGCTCCGGTTCGACGCCATGCCCCGGCTGGCGCGCCTCTACTGGTACACCGTCGAATTCGGCCTCGTCCGCTCCGACGCCGGCCTTCGCATCTTCGGCGCCGGCATCGTCTCCAGCTCGGGTGAATCGGTGTTCGCCCTGGACGATCCCTCGCCCAACCGGATCGGCTTCGACCTCCGGCGCCTGATGCGCACGCGCTATCGCATCGACGACTACCAGCAGACCTATTTCGTCATCGACAGCTTCGAGGACCTGCTGCGCCAGACCCTGGAGACCGACTTCGCCCCGCTCTACGCCGAGCTCGCCGAAGCCGCCGACCTCGACACCGACGCGGTGCTGCCGACCGACGCCGTGCTCCACCTGGGCACGCAGGCCTACGCCCGCTCGCGCAAGGCGTCCTGACGCGAACGCTACGGCTGCGGCCTGGCTCCCAGCAGCGGCATCACCTCGACCCCGTCGCACGGAAAGATCGTGAAGTGCGGATGATTCTCGAACAGCCTCGCCGCCGCCTCGTGCGACGGCGCGCGGACGACCACGAACACCGTCAGCAGGTTCACCACGTCCGCCACGCCCTCGGCCGTGGTGCGCTTGGTCGGCCCCAGCGGCCCGCCCGGATAGACGATCGCGTCGCGGTGCGCCTCGTCCCACGCCGCCAGCGCCGCCAGCCCCTCCCGGTCCTTCGCCTCGCGCTCCGCGTCCGACATCGCGTACCAGGCCCGCCAGCGCGGCCCGGTCTTGTCGCTGGTGAAGACCGCCAGGTAGTGACCGCCGCCGCTCATCCGATCCTCCTTCGCCTGCTGCCGGCTTCGCGCCATGAGCGGGGGTTGGCGTCGTGGCCGGATTCCGACCTTACCAGGCTAACGCCATCGCACCGACAATGATCGCTGCAGCCGCGATTCGCGGTAGGCTGCGACCGGAGGTAGCGTCGCGTTCACAATGAGCACAGAACTCGCGGACCTAGACCGACGCGTCGAGGTCATCGAAGGTACAGCGGATCAAAAGGCGAGCTGCCGGAGGGTTAGCGACCTTCGACTGCTGCCGTTCGTTGTGCTGCTTGGCGAACCCGGCATTGGGAAGACTTCGGCCTTTCAGCGCGAAGCAACCCACGCTGGCGTTCCAGTGCTCAAGGTGCGCGCCCTCATGACCGGCGCGATTCCAGACGATAGTGGTCCCCTATTCTTGGACGCCCTTGACGAGTACCGCGTCGACGGGAGTCCCGCCGACAAGGCATACGGTCTCGCAAGTGCGATCCAGGCGACAGGTGCCGACCAATGGCGCATTTCCTGCCGTTCAGAGGACTGGCGCAAGGCAGCCGACATTGAGCCCATTAAGCAAACGACTCGAGGCACCGACATCGTAGTCGCCCAACTGCTGCGGCTGGACGAGGATGAAGCGGTCGCAATCTTGGCCAATTCTGGCGAGGAGCGCCCGCAAGAATTCCTCCAAAAAGCGGTGAGGTTGGGAGCGTTGGCTTTCACTGAAAGCCCATTGAGCCTGACCCTGCTTCACAAGGCGGTTGCCGAGCGCGCATCATGGCCCCCCAACCGGTTCTCGTTGTTCTTAGCAGCCGTGAAGCGGCTAGCCTTCGAGCGCAACGCGGAGCACCGACGGAAGGACCGTCGGTCTCCCGACGAAATCTTGCGAGCCGCAGAAGATGTCTGCCTAGTTCTACTTGCTTCTGGAAGTCGGGCGGTATGGCGCGCTCATGACGAACCTCCGGATGGGAAAGACGAACGGGCGTTTGTCACGTCGCATGAACTGGGGGTTCACTACGACCTCCTCACCGACGTGCTCGACACGGCCCTATTTCGTGGCGAGGGGGATGCCTTCGAGCCGATGCACCGGGCTGTGGCGGAGTTCCTAGCTGGACAAAGCCTAGCGCGCGCTGTCCGGGGAGAGAATGGCCGCGCGGCACTCCCATTGATGCGCGCCCTAGCCATGATCACTGGCGATGATGGAAAGCCGCCGACCGAATTGCGCGGCCTATTTGCGTGGTTTGCAGCCCACCTAGCCCAACTCGGGGAAGCCCAGGGAGCCGACCGACTAATTCAAACGGACGCCCTGAGCATCCTCGCTTACGGTGACGCCGCAGCATTCGACACTGACAGCCGACGCGCAATTCTGCAGAATCTCGACCGTGACGACCCATACTTCCGCATGTCCGACAGAGGGCTTACGGCCCTTGGAGGACTCGCCGGGGAAGACCTCGCGCTAGACTTTCGTCGCGTGTTGCTCGATGGGGCCGACGGCTCTCACCGCTTCATCACTATCATGGACGCACTGACCACGGGTTCGCCTGTTCAATCGTTGCGCCCATTGCTCCGAGAGATCGCGCTAGATGCAGGCCGCTCCTTGTGGGAGCGAAGCCGCGCTCTGGAAGCTTGGCTCAATGGAGCCGAAGATCCTGCCACTGCTCAGCGCGGAGTTTTCGACGAACTGACCGCGCAACCGCTGACGCGTGCGAGGGAGGTACTACGCGCGAACTTGGCTGCCGATCTTCCTGACACGTTGCTTCCAGTGGCGGACATCAGGGGTGTAATCAGCGGGTTCAATGTGACGCGCGAAGACAACACGATCGGGTATCTGTGGCGATTGCAGCGCCGCCTTGAACGCGAACCGCGTCCTGACCTTTTTGACCTCTCTATCACCGACTGGCTTGAGCGTTCCGAGGACGGGCGGGTTTCCCTAGAGGTTGGCAGTCTCCTCGATCACGCGCTCGGTGCCGCAATTGCGGGCACGCCGAACCTCGACGCCAAGCGACTGTTGACATGGTCCCGCAATCGGCGACTCGCCACTTACTCAAATCAAGATGAAGAGACGCGCGGCGCCGTCACCAAGTGGTTGGATGCCGTCCCAGGTCGCGACGTTGCTCTCTTCGGTGAGATAGTGGCCCAGGCAGACCCAAACGAAGGAGCATGGATCCCTGCGAACACCTACACCCAGGTGACGCATCGAACGCCGACGCCGTCCATGGTGCACTATATTCTGGATCAGGCCCGGAGAACGCGTGACCGGAACCTCTCGAAGCGCATGTACGAAATCGCGGTCAACCTAGGGCATCGCTCTGACCTTGATCCGAATGCGTATTGGTCAATCTACAACGCTCTTGCTGGCGAGAGGGGTAGGAAGAGACTGCTTGCGCAGCTGACGACCGTCCCGATTCCAACGTGGAAGCGCCAAGAGTACGGATATGCGCGAAAGCGGAAGCGCAAGAAGGAGGTGGAGCGCCGGAAGAACATTGAAGCCCTCGCTCCAATCCGAGAGGAAATGGCGGCTGGCGTGCGCACCGGGCCCCTTACGTGGGCTGCCAACCACTATCTTCAGGACTCGAACGGGCCAAGGGATCGTGCAAGCCGGCTGGCACGAATCCGATCGCTTGTAGATGAGTCTACCGCCGAGGCGATCTTCCAAGGTTGGGAGAACATCGCCCTCAGTGAGCAGCAAGCGTTTGATGCCGCCCATCTTGGGCGACTGGAAGCCAACAATCAGTACAATACACTTGAGTATACTGCTCTGGTCGGGCTGATCGGACTTACCTCTGACGACCGCCTGCCTGCACTCCATGACATTCCGCTCACCCTCGCGCTCGTGGCCTTGCGGCAGGTATGGGTCTTCCCCGAGGATCAACGTAGGGAATTCCAGCAGTGGGCCGCGCGGCGGCTCGACGCCGACCTAGATTTGGGTACCGCTGCTTTGCTTCAATATGCGGGTGCGGTCCTCGACAGCGGCGGCACGCGGCTCGACGCTTTCTTGCGGCTGGAAGACGAGCAATGCCACAGCCTTTCGTCTGCAATTGAACAACTGCTGGCCGAGCGGCCTACGGCACCCGCCGAGACACTCGACTTTCTGTTGCGCCTTGCGGCAAGCAGACTGCCGCGCGCTCTCCTTGCCGACTATTCAGCGATGGCGCTCGATCTGCCGTCCCTAACGGACTCACAAAGGCGGATTTGGACCTTTATCGCCTACGCCACGAACCCGCAAAAGTACACCGACGCGTTCATCGCTTCACATCGGGACGAGGCGGCCATCGATCTGTTCGACCAGGACGTTGATCGAGGGCTAATGGGCGCGTACGCGCCACACGATCCTGATACCTGGGCCAGACGCGAAGAATTGGTGATTGTCATCCTGGGGGCCCGGTACGTTCCCGTAGACTTCATCGGCGATGAGGACGACGAGGGAGGCATCACTCGCAACAGGCGTATGAGCGAACGCATACGCCGGTCGATTGACTGGCTGTCGAGGATGCCGGGTACAGAAGCCGGTCGGGTTCTTGCGCGTCTAGCGGACGAAGCGAGCCTAGCGGCATGGCGGGCAACGATCCGACACGCAGTCGCCGTACAGGCGCGCATTCAGCGAGATCAGACCTACGCCTATGCCCCGCCCCAAGCGCTGCGTTCCGCGCTATCGGGTGGACCTCCGGCAAACGGTGCCGACTTGGCGGCCGTGGTCAAGGAAGAGCTTCTGAGAGTGCGTGACGGCCTTCACGCCGCGGATGTCACGCCGTGGAAGCACTTTTGGAACACTGACTCTGCCGGCAAGCCGGAGACGCCAAAGGTCGAGAACCAATGCCGAGATATTCTATTGGACAAGCTGAGGCCCCGGCTAGGCACCTATCATATCGCAGGCGCGTTCCCGGAAGGCCGACAGGCGGAGGAGAGACGGGCCGACCTCCTAGTCCTCACCGGAGCCGGCAAGAGCCTGCCTGTGGAGATCAAACGGCACTTCCACCCCAACCTCTGGAGCGCGCCAGCTGCGCAGCTGCAAGGCTACGTGAGCTCAAGCGGAAGCGCGGGTCGTGGCATCTACTTGGTCTTTTGGTTTGGCACCGCCGTGCGAAAGACACCTACGCGGAGAGACCGCAAGGTGCCGCAGTCTGCATCAGAGTTGGAAGCCATGCTGCGAGCCGACCTGAGCCCGCAACATGAGAAGCAGATAGACGTGATTGTCCTCAATGTGTCGCCCCCAGGCTAGTAGAAACTATTTTCGTCCAGTGCCGGAAACCAGACCTTTCCAAAGCCCGCAATGAGCCCAATTCCGCCCCTTGTCCCCGGCCGCGCCTGCACGGCCACGCCCTGAAAATCCTTGACCTCGGCCTTGACCTATGTTCTCCTTTTGTTCATGTCGAGCGCGGTCACGGACATGGAGGAGCGGCGCGGCGGGATGCTCGCCGAGGTGGCCGACATGTGCCTGGGGCTGGCGCGCAAGCTGCATGAGCAGGCCATGGCCGCCGAGACGCCCGAGGAGACCCGGGCGGCGGCCGGCGCCTTCCACCGCATCTCCCGGTCCCTGCGCCAGACCCTGGCGCTGGAGGCCCGGCTGGAGCGCGAGCGCGCGCGCCAGGCGCGCGAGGACGAGCGCTGCGCCGCCGAGGCGCGGCGCGAGCGGCTGCGGGCCCGCAAGAGCCATGTGGGCCAGGTCGGCTCGCGGCTGATCTGGACCGAGGCCGAGCGCGACGAGGTCGGCGCCCTGCTGGTCGATCTGAGCCGCTGGCTCGACGAGGAATCCTTCTTCGAGGACGCGTTCCTGGAGGGCCCGGTCGAGGATCTGATCGCGCGCCTGCGCGGCGACCTGGGCCTGGCCGAGGCGCCCGATCCGCCGTCTGGCCCGCGGCCCGACCCGCCGGCGGGCGAGAACGACGACCTGGCCTTCGACGACGCCCCCGCGCCCGCGGCCCGGCGGCGAAGCTCGGCCTGACCCGCCGCCCGCACCGCCCCCGCGTCCCGGCCGCCTCGCCCGGCCCTAGCCCCGGCTCCAGTAGAAATAGCGCCACACGCGCTCGAACCCCGCCCGGCGGTAGAGCGCGCGCGCCGGGGCGTTGGCCTCCTCCACCTGCAGGAACACCTTGTCGATCCCGCGCGCCTGCGCCGCCTCGGCCAGGCCCGCCAGCACGCGCCCGGCCAGGCCCTCGCCGCGCCGGTCCCTGGCCGTGCGCATGCCGTGCACGCTGGCCCAGCCGTGGCCGAACGCGGCCGCGCCCACCGCCAGGGTCCCTTCCCCTTCCCTCACCGCGCCATAGGCGGCGTCGGGCGAGCGGGTCAGGGCCGCCACCCGATTGGCCCCGTCCACCGGGTCGAAGCCCTCGCCGGTGAACACCTTGGCCCAGCCCGCGTCCGGCCGCTCCAGCACCTCGGCCGGTTGGGCCGTGCTCACCGCGCGCATGGCCGCGGCGTCGGCGGTCTTCACCAGGGTGGGCTGCTCGAAGCGATAGCCGCGGCGGGCGAGCTCGGCCCGCACGCCCTCCAGCCCCGGCGCGTCGGCCAGGCGGAAGGCCGGCGCCATGCCGGCCTCGGCGAAGGCCGCCTCGATCTGGTCCAGCACGGCCGGATCGCCCGGCAGGTCGTGGGCCAACGGCGCGGCGCTGGCCGCCCGCCGGATGGTGCCGGGCTCCAGGGCCAGCAGCCAGCCGCCGATCTCGGCGGTCCGGCGCGGGGCGACGGCGGCGACGGTGGCCCGCTCGACCGCCTCGATGCCCTCCGGGCTCATCCCTTTTCCCGCAGGAGCCGGGCCTTGTCGCGCTGCCAGTCGCGTTCGGCGGTCGCCTCGCGCTTGTCGTGGGCCTTCTTGCCCTTGGCGAGCGCCACCTCCAGCTTGGCGATCCCCTTGTCGTTCCAATAGAGCTTCACCGGCACCAGGGTGCGCCCCTCGCGCTGCACCGCCCCGATCAGCCGGTTGATCTGCTTTCTGTGCAGCAGGAGCTTCCGCGGCCGGCGCGGGTCGTGGTTGAAGCGGTTGGCCTGGGCGTAGGGCGGGATGTCGGCGTTGATCAGCATGATCTCGTCGCCTTCCACGCTGGCGTAGGACTCGGCGATGTTGGCCCGCCCGTTGCGCAGCGACTTCACCTCCGTGCCGGTCAGCGCCAGGCCGGCCTCGAAGCTGTCCTCCAGGAAATAGTCGAACCGCGCACGCCGGTTCTCGGCGATCACCTTGCCTGCCATCGGATGGGCGCCGTCAGTTGAAGCCGGCTTCGCGCATGGCCGCCAGCACCTCGGCGCGCGCGGCCTCCGAGCACGGGATGATCGGCAGGCGCGCGTCCTCCAGGCACAGGCCCAGGTGCGACAGGGCGTACTTGGTCGGCGAGGGCGAGGCGTCGACGAACAGCGCCTTGTGCAGCCGGATCAGCCGGTCCTGCCAATAGAGCGCGGTCTTCCAGTCGTCGTTGAAGATCGCGTTGAAGAAGGTCGCCGTCAGGTCGGGCGCCACGTTGGCCGTCACCGAGATACAGCCGTGGCCGCCGTGGGCCATGTAGCCGAGGGCGCTGGGGTCGTCGCCCGACAGCATCACCCAGCCCTCGCCGCACATCAGCCGCTGCTGGCTGGCCCGGGGCAGGTCGCCGGTGGCGTCCTTGATGCCGACGATGTTGGGCAGCTTGGCCAGCCGGGCCAGGATCTCGTTGGAGATGTCCACCCCGCACCGCGAGGGCACGTTGTAGACTAGCACCGGCAGCTCGACGGCCTCGTTGATCGCCGCGTAGTGGGCGTAGAGCCCCTCCTGGCTCGGCCGGTTGTAGTAGGGCGTCACCACCAGGGCCGCGTCGGCGCCGATCGCCTTGGCGTGGCGGACCAGCTCGATCGCCTCCTCGGTGGAGTTGGAGCCGGCGCCGGCGATCACCGGCACGCGGCCGCCGGCCGTGGCCACGCACAGCTCCACCACCCGGCGGTGCTCGTCGTGGCTCAAAGTGGCGGTCTCGCCGGTGGTGCCCACGGGCACCAGGCCGTGAACGCCGCCGGCGATCTGACGCTCGACGAGGGCGACGAACGCGGTCTCATCGACTGCGCCGTCGCGGAACGGCGTCACCAGGGCGGGCATCACGCCCCCGAACAAGGGATCGGACATGGTCAACGAAAAGCCAAGAAGGACGCCGCTTGTTATTGCGGCCTAAAGATTTGCGCGGACAATATGGTGGCAAGGCCCGCCGCCGCAACGTCCGTTTTCCTCCGAGCCAGCGGAGACCGTTCTTGATAGCCAAGGCCCGCAAAGCGCTTCTGAGTTCCGCCGCCCTGCTCCTGCTCGCCGGCGTGGCCGACGCCGAGCCCGCTGATTCGCCCGCCGCCACCGCGCCCGCGGGCGCGCCGCAGGTCTACACGCCGCAGACCGCGAGCTATCAGCCGCTGTCCGACGCCCAGTCCCAGGCCCTGCGCCAGGCGCTCGATGCGGCGCGCCGCGCCGACATCTCCGGCGCGCAGGCGGCGATCGCCTCCCTGACCGACCCGGTGGCCAAGAAGATCGCCGTCTGGGCCCTCACCGACGCCAATTCCGATTCCCTGGGCTTCTTCGACGTGGAGCGCGCCCGCTCCGACCTGTCCGGCTGGCCCCGCGGCGCGCGCCGCCAGGCCGCCGCCGAGAAGCTGGTGGCCACCTCGGGCATGTCGCCCACGCGCATGATCGAATGGTTCGGCGGCGCCGAGCCCGCCACGGCCGAGGGCGCGATGGCGCTCGCCTCGGCCTTTCAGGCGGCCGGCCGGCCCGACGACGCGGCCAAGCTGATTCGTCACGTCTGGCGCACCAAGGTGTTCGAGGCCGACGCCCAGCGCGCCATGCTGGCCCGCTTCGGCTCGCTGCTCACCGTCGACGACCACATCCAGCGCGCCAACATCCTGCTCTACGGATCCCAGGGCCCGGCGGCGCGGGACATGCTGGACCTGCTGCCCGCCGACCAGCGCGCGGCGGCAGAGGCGCGGATGGCCCTGCGCGCCAACGCCGCCAACGCCAACGACCTGGTCGCCGCCCTGCCCGCCTCCGTCGCCGGCCAGCCGGGCGTGATGTTCGAGAAGGCCGCCTATCTGCGCCGCCGCGGGCTGGACACGCTCGCCCTGCAGATCGTCGACCAGTTGCCGCACGACATCCCCACCGACGACGCCGCCGACCGCATCTGGAACGAGCGCTACCAGCTCACCCTGAAGGCCCTGCGCAACGGCGACGCCCAAGGCGCCTACAAGGCCGCCGCCGACACCGGCCTGACCGACGGCTCCGACGCCGCCGAGGCGGAATTCTACGCCGGCTGGATCGCGCTCACCCGGCTGAACAAGCCGGGCGTGGCGGACAACCATTTCGCCGCCATCGAACGCATCGGCTCCTCGCCGATCACCCGCGGGCGGGCGCTCTACTGGCGCGGCCGCGCCGCCGAGGCGCGGGGCGACCAGATCCAGGCCAAGCTCTTCTATTCCCAGGCCGCCCAGTACAACACCACCTTCTACGGCCAGCTCGCCGGCGAGAAGGTGGGCGACGGGGTGATGCAATTGGGCAGGGACCCGGTGATCACCCCGGCCGACCGCGCCCGCTTCGAATCCCGCGAAACGGTGCGCGCCGCGCGGATGCTGCACGACATCGGCGAAGACAACCTCTTCCGCGTGTTCGTGCTGTCGCTGGACGACGTGCTGCCGAGCGCCGAGGAAGAGGCTCTGCTGATCGACCTGGCCCGCGGCTACGGCGATCAGGACGTGTCGATGAAGGTGGCCCGCAAAGCCGCCCAGCGCGGCTTCGTCCTGCCCGAGCGGGGCTATCCGATGCGCAGCCCGCCGCAGGTGGCCCAGGCGCCCGAGCCGGCGCTGGTGCTGGGCATCACGCGCCAGGAAAGCGGCTTCGACCCGAACATCCGCTCCGGCGCCGGCGCGCGCGGGATGATGCAGCTCATGCCCGCCACGGCCCAGCTCGTCGCGCGCAGCATGGGCGTGAGCTACACGGCCGACAAGCTCTATGAGGCCGACTACAACATGCGCCTCGGCTCGACCTATCTGGGCCAGATGATCGACCGCTTCTCCGGCTCCTACGTCATGGGTGTGGCCGCCTACAACGCTGGGCCCGGCCGGCCCACGCAGTGGTCCAGCTTCTGCGGCGATCCGCGCGGCTCCGGCACCGATCCCATCGACTTCATCGAGTGCATCCCGTTCTCCGAGACGCGCAACTACGTCATGCGCGTGCTGGAGGGCGCCCAGGTCTACCGGGCGCGGCTGAACGGCGGCTCGGCGAAGATCACCCTGTCCCAGGACCTGGCCCGCGGCTCATACGGCTTCACGCCGGACCTGATGACCGCCTCGTCCGAGCAGTAGGCCTCAGGCCGTCGGTCTCGTCCGCAGCCAGCTCGCCGCGAACAGGACGCCGAGCAGCAGGTCGATCGCGGCGAACGGGGCGACGCCGGCCGCCACCCGCCCCCGCAGGCACAGGACCAGTACGGGCGCGGCGAACAGCAGCTTCTCCAGGACCGAGGGGATCATCGCCGGGCGATACCGCGCCGGATCGGTCGAGATCACCAGGAACATCGCCTGGAAGGCCAGCGCAGCGCCGACGAAGCCGTAGTAGTACTCCAGGTGCGCGATCGGCTGGGCCGAGGCCGCGCTGATCTGCGGCTCCAGGAAGTAGAACGGCGTCATCACGATCAAGCCGTAGACGCCGGCCAGCCGGAACACCCACTTCGCAAAGCGCATCATCGCCCCCCAAAGGCGCAGCCCCGGAACGTCAGTCGGTGATCAGCCCATGCAGCAGTCCGTCGAGCGTGACGTCGATCAGCTCGTCCTGGGCGGCCCAGTCGAAGTGGGGACGGTGGATGACCAGATGCACCACCCCGTGGCAGGCGCCCCACAGCGCCTGGGCGGCGCTGTCGGCCGTGCCCCGGCGCAGGCGGCCGGCCGCGGCGATCTCGCGCACAACGCCGCTGAAGATCTGGTAGCAGCGGTCGCCCAGGTCCTGCATGCCCTCGTTCCACAGGCTGCTCACCGCAGGCCCGGGCGCGAACACCAGCTCGTAGGCGTTGGGATGTCCGAAGCCCCAGCGCATGTAGGCCTCGAGCATCATCTGCACCCGGGTCACCGGATCCAGCGGCAGGGCCGAGAGCTCGCTGTTGCGCTCCAGAAGCTGCTTGATCGTCGCTTCGCAGATCTCGAGCAGGATGCTGCCCTTGTCCTGGAAGTGCATGTAGAGGGCCGTCGAGGAGACGCCGACCTCGTCGGCGATCTTCCGAATCGTGGCGCCCTCGTAGCCCTCGGCGACGAAAATGCGCTCGGCCGCATCCAGAATCTCCGCTCGGCGCAAGTGGCCGTCGCCCTTGGGTTTGCGGGCCGATCTACGCGGGGTGGTGGTTGCTGCCGTCAAAACCCCAGTTCCCTCCCATTCCTGAACACTGTCAGGGGACGGCAAAACGCCCGCTGTTGCAAGTCCGTAACACCGGTTTCGCCGGCTGAGACCTCTTGCCGCGCCCGGCCCCGCCCGCCGGGCGGACTGGACGGGCGAGCCGCGCGGCGGCTAAAGCACGGCCCATGAGCGCCCGCCGCCCCGTTGTCGCCGACGCCCCAGAGGTGATGCGCACCCGCGGGTGGCCGGACTACGCCCTGATCGACTCCGGCGACGGCCGCAAGCTGGAGCGATACGGTCCCTACTCGGTGGTCCGGCCCGAGCCGCAGTGCCTGTGGCGCCCGCGCCTGGACGCGGCGAGGTGGAACGGCGCCGACGCCGTGTTCGACCCCGCCGACGAGGAGGACGCCGGCCGCTGGCGCTTCGGCGGCAAGCCGGTCGAGGCCTGGCCCCTGGCCTGGAACGGCGTGCGGTTCAACGGCCGCTTCACCGCCTTCCGCCACCTGGCGTTCTTTCCCGAGCAGGCCGCCAACTGGACCTGGCTCGACCAGCGCGTCCGCGCCCACGGCGGATCGCCCCGCGTGCTGAACCTCTTCGGCTACACCGGCGTCGCCAGCCTGGTCTGCGCCGCCGCCGGCGCGGCGGTGACCCATGTGGACGCCTCGAAGAAGGCGATCGGCTGGGCGCGGGAGAACGCCGCCCTCTCCGGTCTGGACGACCGGCCGATCCGCTGGATCTGCGAAGACGCGCGCCGCTACGTGCAGCGCGAGGCCCGGCGCGGCTCGCGCTACGAAGGGATCATCCTCGATCCGCCCAAGTACGGCCGGGGCCCCACCGGCGAAGTGTGGCGCCTGTTCGAGGATTTGCCCGAGCTTTCCGCGCTTTGCGCTGAACTCCTGTCGGATCAGGCCTCGTTCCTGATCCTCAACGCCTACGCCGCGCGCATCTCCGGCGCAGCCCTGGCGGGCCTGCTCGCCGACCGGCTGGACGGGCGCGGCGGCTCGATCCAGTGGGGCGAACTGGCGCTGGTGGAGGAGAGCGGCGAGCGCGAGATCGGCCTGTCCTTCTTCGCCCGGTGGACGTCGTGAACGCCCGCCTTGTCACCTCGCTGACCAATCCGACGGTCAAGGCCGTCCGCGCGCTCCATCTGCGCAAGGAGCGGGAGGCCACGGGCCTGTTCGTCGCCGAGGGCCTAAAGATCGTCACCGAGGCGGTGGAGCTGGGCCGCGCCCCGAAGATCCTGCTCTATGGGCGCGAGGCCGCCGGCCACCCGCTGCTGAAGAAGGCGATCCAGGCCACCGAGGCGGCCAAGGGCGAGGTGATCGAAGTCACCCAGGACATCCTGGCCAAGGTCTCCCGCCGCGACAATCCGCAGGCCGTGGTGGGCGTGTTCGCCCAGGTGTTCACGCCGCTGGAGGCGATCCGGCCGCAGGCGGCGGACTGCTGGGTGGCCCTGCACCGGGTGCGCGATCCCGGCAACCTGGGCACGATCGTGCGCACGGCCGACGCCGCCGGCTGCGGCGCGGTGATCCTGGTGGGCGAGTGCTGCGATCCGTTCTCCGTGGAGGCCGTGCGGGCGACCATGGGCTCGATCTTCGCCGTGCCGATCGTGCGCGCCGACGAGGCCGCCTTCGCCGCCTGGCGCGAGAGCTGGCCCGGATCGGTGGTGGGCACCCTGCTCACCGCCACCAAGGCGCATCACGAGGCGGCCTATCGCAAGCCCGCGCTGATCCTGATGGGCAACGAACAGCAGGGCCTGCCGCCGGAGATGGCCGCCCTGCCCGACGTGAACGTGAAGATTCCCATGCGCGGGCGGGCCGACAGCCTCAACCTCTCCGTCGCGACCGGGATCATGATCTACGCCGCGACGGCCTAGGCGCGCGCGGTGAAGACCCTGCTGATCGTCTGGCACTCGCGCACCGGCGGCTCGCGGCAGATGGCCGAGGCCGCGGCGCAGGCGGCCCGCGCCGAAGGCGAAGTCGATGTGCGGCTGCGCCCAGCACATGAGACGACGGCCGACGAGGTGCTGGCCGCCGACGGCTACCTCTTCGTCTGCCCGGAGAACCTGGCGGCGATGAGCGGCCAGATGAAGGAGTTCTTCGACCGGACCTACTATCCGGCGCTGGAGCGCCTGAACGGGCGGCCCTACGCGGCGATGGTCTGCGCCGGCAGCGACGGGGAGAACGCCGTGCGCCAGATCGCCCGCATCGCCACCGGCTGGCGGCTGAAGGCGGTGGCCGACCCGATCATCGTGGGGACCTCGGCCCAGACGCCCGAGGCGATCCTGGCGCCCAAGACGATCGGGCAGGACGATCTTTCCCGCTGCGCCGAACTGGGTGCGGCGCTGGCCGCGGGCCTGGCCTTGGGCGTCTTCTAGCCCCCGGCCCGCCTCAGCGCGCGACCAGGGCGCCGGCGAAGTCGATCACGCACATGGAGGCGTAGACGGCGTGGCGGCCGCAGCCGACGCCCGCCGCCTGATAGGCGCGGCCGAAGATGTTCTTGCGGTGCCC
This sequence comes from Phenylobacterium sp., assembly GCF_041916435.1. GTDB lineage: Bacteria > Pseudomonadota > Alphaproteobacteria > Caulobacterales > Caulobacteraceae > Phenylobacterium. Next base: position 895,258 of record NZ_JAYRZM010000001.1, read on the forward strand.
GCGGCTGGCGACGCCGCTGTCGATGACGAGCTGGGCGACCACGCCGCGCGGATCGGCGAAGCCGTAGGAGATGTTCTCGGCCATCAGCCCGGCCCAGACGCCGCGGCGCTGCAGGCGCTGGCCAAGGGTCTCGCCGCCGGGCCCGGCGTGTCCGACGCCGCCCTGGCCGCCCTGTTCGCGCACGTGGTCGCGGGCGGCCGCGGAGAGGCGCGCGTCGAGCTTCAGCGGCGGCAGCGGCGACTGGTGCATCAGGAAATCGATCGCCTCGGCGAAGGCGCCGGGATCCCAGTCGGCGTAGCTCTCGAAGCCGCCTCGCGAGGCGCCGGCGTCGGCGGCGCTGCGCAGTTCCTCGGCGTACTGCCTGGGATGGGCGCGGGCGAAGTTGATCTCGTCGAGAACCCCGCCCTCCAGGCCCTCGGCGCGGGCGCCCTGCGGCTGAACGAGGAGAAGGGCGAACCCGGCGGCCACGGCGAGGACCGCCGCGCGAAAAGGCGTGCGCATTGCTGCACCTGTCGTTTCACGCCCCTCGCCATGAGGTCTAGCACGACAGGGTTTCGCAGACGTAAGCCCGCGGCGTGCGACAGCGCGTCACGTGCCGCGCGGCTTGGCCCGCGTGGTCGCCGCCGCCGCGGCCGGATCCTCGGGCCAGACGTGCTTGGGATAGCGTCCGCGCATTTCGGCGCGCACGTCCTTCCACGAGCCGCGCCAGAAGCCGGGCAGGTCCTTGGTCATCTGGATCGGCCGATGGGCGGGCGAGAGCAGCGCCAGGGTCAGCGGAACCTTGCCGCCGGCGACCGCCGGGTGCTCGGAAAGGCCGAAGACCTCCTGCACGCGCACGTCCACGCGCGGCCCGCCCTCGGCGGCGTAGTCGATGGGCAGGCGCGAGCCGGTGGGCGCGGTCCAATGGCTGGGCAAGGCCGCTTCGAGGCGCTGCAGCCTGTCCCACGGCACGAGCGTGCGCACCGCGCCGTCCAGCACGTCGGGCCTGAGCTCGGCCAGCGAGCGCACGCCGTCCAGCAGCGGAGCGAGCCATTCGTCCAAGCGATCGGCGAGCGCGGCGTCGGAGAGGTCGGGCCAGTCGGTTTCGCCGAGGTCGCGCAGGAAGGCGATGCGGCGGCGCAGGGCCTTCGCCGCCGGCCCCCAGGGCAGAGCCCCCACGCCCTCGGCGCGCACGCGCTCCAGCAGCGCGCGCGTGATGACGGCCGGATCGGGATTGTCGTCGACGGTCTCGCGCACGACGATGCGGCCGAGCCGGGCGAGCCGCTTGGCGCGCAGCTTGCCGCCGCCGGTCTCCTCGACGCGGTCTTCATATGAAAGTTGACCGGCGAAGGCGGCCAGCAGTTCGGCCTCGTCCACCGGCGCGGCCAGCAGGATGCGGTCGCGCCGCTCGCCACCGCCCAACTCGGCGACGGCCAGCCAGCGCGCCTTGGCCAGGGCGTCGGTCGGCTCGACGAAGGCGCCGCGTCCGCTGACGAGCTGGAATTCGCCGGCGCCGCCCCGCGCGCGGGCGATGCGCTCCGGATAGGCGAAGGCCAGGAGCAGGCCGTCGTCCAGCGCCCCGCCCTTCCCTTCCGGGCCGGCCAGGCGGGTCCAGCGCTCGGCGAGCGCGCGGGCGTCGCGGGCGCGCGGGCTCCGGTCGCGGGTCAGGTTCTCCAGGCGGTGGCGCAGGTCCACGTCGCGGCCGCCCAGGCCGCGCTCGGTGACGAGGGCGGCGATCTGCGCCGCGCGGGCCGCCTGGCCGCTCTCGGCCGCCTTGATCACCATGTGCGCCAGGCGCGGCGGCAGGGGGAACTCGCCCAGGCGCTCGCCGTGCGCGGTCAGCACGTCCGCCTCGTCCAGCGCCTCCAGGCGGCGCAGCAGGGCGCGGGCCTCGGCGAAGGCGGCGGCCGGCGGCGGATCCAGGAAGGCCAGGTCGGCGGGGTCCCTCGCCCCCCAGCGCGCCAGGTCGAGGGCGAGGCTGGAGAGGTCGGCGTCCAGGATCTCCGGATCGGCGAAGGCCGGCAGGGCGCGGGTCTCGGCCTCGTCCCACAGCCGGTAGCAGACGCCGGGCTCGGTGCGTCCGGCCCGGCCCCGGCGCTGGTCGGCGGCCGCGCGGCTCACCCGCACGGTGGCCAGGCGCGTGAGGCCGCTGGCCGGATCGAACCGCGGAACCCGCGCCAGGCCGCAGTCGATCACCACGCGCACGCCCTCGATGGTCAGGCTGGTCTCGGCGATGGAGGTGGCCAACACCACCTTGCGCCGGCCGGGCGGCGAGGCGGCGATGGCGCGGTCCTGGTCGCGGGGATCGAGGGCGCCGTAGAGCGGGTCGATATCCACCTCGGGCCGGCGCACGCGCTCGCGCAGCAGCGCCTCGACCCGGCGGATCTCGCCCTGCCCGGGCAGGAAGACCAAGAGGCTCCCCGTTTCCTCGGCGAGGCCCCGCTCGACGGCGCGGACGACGCGGTCCTCCAGGCGCAGGCGCTCGTCGCGGCCGAGGTAGCGGGTGTCGACCGGATAGGTCCGCCCCTGGCTCTCGACCACGGGGGCGTCGTCCAGCAGGCGCGCCACCGCCGCCCCGTCCAAGGTGGCCGACATCACCAGGATGCGCAGGTCCTCGCGCAGCAGGCCCTGGGCCTCGCGGGCGAGGGCCAGGCCGAGGTCGGCGTCCAGGCTGCGCTCGTGGAACTCGTCGAACACCACCGCGGCGACGCCGGAGAGGCCGGGATCGGCGAGGATCATGCGGGTGAAGACGCCTTCGGTGACCACCTCGACGCGGGTGCGGGCCGAGACGCGCGACTGCATGCGCACGCGAAAGCCGACGGTTTCGCCGACCGGCTCGCCCAGGGTCTTGGCCATGCGCTCGGCCGCGGCGCGGGCGGCCAGGCGCCGGGGCTCCAGCACGATGATGCGGCCGTCCGCCCGCCAAGGCGCCTGCAGAAGCGCCAGAGGAACCACGGTGGTCTTGCCCGCGCCGGGCGGCGCGACGAGCACGGCGCAGCGATTTTCGGCCAGCGCCGCCTCAAGCTTCGGCAAAATCTCGTGGATCGGGAGCATCGAGGCGGTCTAGCCGGGCGCCAAGCCATCGCCAAGCCGTCCGGCGAGCGCCTCGGGCGCTTGTCGCTTGACCCCGGCGTGACAACCACGCAACGCTCGCGCCCAGTTTTGAGCGGCGCGGGGGTCGCTCTCTCTCAGGAGGTAATATGTGGCGCGTTAAGCCGCTCGACGCGATCCTGGCGACCGCGGAAAAGAAATCGCTGCACCGCTCGCTGGGTGCGTTCCAACTCACCATGCTGGGCGTCGGCGCCATCATCGGCACCGGGATCTTCGTTCTGACGGCCGAGGCGGCGCAGAAGGCGGGCCCGGGGATGATCGCGGCCTTCGTCATCGCCGGTTTCGTCTGCGCGGTCGCCGCGCTCTGCTACGCCGAGATGTCGGCGATGGTGCCCGTCTCGGGCTCGGCCTACACCTACAGCTACGCCGTGATGGGCGAGATGATGGCGTGGATGGTCGGCTGGGCGCTGATCCTGGAATACGCCGTCGCCGCGGGCGCGGTGTCGGTCGGCTGGTCCGGCTACGTCGTCGGCCTGATCCAGAACGCGTTCCACATCCAGATACCCCTGGCCTACGTGCGCGGCCCCTTCGACGGGGGGCTGGCGAACCTGCCGGCGGCGGGCATCGCCCTGGTGGTGACCGCCCTGCTGGTGATCGGCACGCGGGAGTCGGCGACGGTGAACGCCGTGCTGGTGGCCATCAAGGTGGCGGCCCTGACCCTGTTCATCGCGCTGGCCCTGCCCGTGCTGAAGATGCAGAACTTCACCCCCTTCGCCCCGCTGGGCTTTGGCGGGATTTCGGCGGCGGCGGCCTCGATCTTCTTCGCCTACGTCGGCTTCGACGCGGTCTCGACGGCGGCCGAGGAGACCAAGAACCCGCAGCGCAACATGCCGATCGGCCTGATTGGCTCGCTGGCCATCTGCACCGTGTTTTACATCCTTGTGGCCTCGGGCGTGATCGGCACGGTCGGCGCCCAGCCGCTGCTGGACTCCGCCGGCCACGGCCTGCGCCCCGGCAGCCCCGCGCTGAGCCAAGCCTGCCAGGCGATCGGCGACGCCAAGGTGGTCTGCTCGAAGGAGGCCCTCGCCTGGACCATGCGCGAGATCGGCTGGCCGCAGATCGGCAACCTGATCGGCCTGGCCGCCGGCCTGGCCCTGCCCTCGGTGATCCTGATGATGATGTACGGCCAGACCCGCATCTTCTTCGTGATGAGCCGCGACGGCCTGCTGCCGAACGCCCTGTCCAGCATTCACCCGAAGTTCCACACGCCGCACGTGATCACCATCATCACCGGCGTGTTCGTGGCCCTGTTCTCGGCCTTCTTCCCGGTGGGCATCCTGGCGGACATCTCCAACTCGGGGACGCTGTTCGCCTTCCTGGTGGTGGCGATCGCCGTAGTGGTGCTGCGCAGGACCGACCCGGACCGCCACCGGCCGTTCCGCACGCCGGCCGTGATGTTCGTGGCGCCGCTGGCCGGGGCCGGCTGCATCTACCTGTTCTTCAGCCTGTCGATGGAGACGAAGCTCCTGTTCGTCAGCTGGGCCGTGATCGGGCTGGTGGTCTATTTCCTCTACGGCTACCGCAACAGCCACATCGCGCGCGGCATCGTCGACGTGCCCGAGCTGGCCAGCGACGCGCCGCCGGAATCGGTGCCGCCGATGCCCGGCGCGCCGCCGCCCGGCGCCCACTAGGCGCTGCGCCAGATCGACGCCAAAGGCCCGGGGCTCGCGCCCCGGGCCTTTTCATATGGCCTGCGGCGTCCGATGCTAGGCGCTCAAACGCCAAGGACGCGCCGTGACCGCCGAGCTCCCCATCCACGCCCTGATCGCCCCCGTCACCCCGCTGCAGCAGAACTGCACGATCGTCTGGTGCGCCAAGACCAACCGGGCGGCGATCATCGACCCCGGCGGCGAGGTTCCACGGCTCCTGAAGGCCGTCGAGGAGAAGGGCCTGACCCTGGAGAAGATCTGGATCACCCACGGCCACCTCGACCACGCCGGCGGCGCCAGCGCGCTGAAGGACGCCACCGGCGCGCCGATCGAGGGACCGCATCCAGACGACGCCTTCTGGATCGACCAGATCACCGCCGACGGCGGCCGCTGGGGCATGCCCGAGGCCAAGTCTTTCACCCCGGACCGCTGGCTGGCCGACGGCGAGAAGGTGACGGTGGGCGAGACCGAGTTCGAGGTGCTGCACTGCCCGGGCCACACGCCGGGCCACGTGGTGTTCTTCCATCGCGGAGCGCGCTTCGCCCAGGTGGGCGACGTGCTCTTCCAGGGCTCGATCGGCCGCACGGACTTCCCGCGCGGGAACTACAAGCAGCTCATCGAATCGATCACCGGCAAGCTCTGGCCGCTGGGCGACGACGTGCAGTTCGTGCCCGGCCACGGCCCGATGTCGACCTTCGGCCGCGAGCGCCGCACCAATCCCTTCGTCGCCGACGAGGTGCTGGCCGACAGCTAAGCTGAGCCGTTTCAAGCGTGAAATCTGGTCGTCACTCCTGGGTCTGACAATGGCGCGCATGGACACCCGCACGGAACAGGCTTCCGAGAACGCCCGCATCCTGATGGTCGACGACGACCCGGGCATCCGCGACGTCGTTTCCGACTTCCTGGGCAAGCACGGCTACGCGGTGGAGACCGCGGCGGACGCGCGCGAGATGGAAGTGGTGCTGGAGAAGGGCGCCGTCGACCTGATCGTGCTCGACGTGATGCTGCCCGGCGAGGACGGCCTGGCGATCTGCCGGCGCCTCGCCGCTTCCGGCGGGCCGCCGATCATCATGCTCTCGGCCATGGGCGAGGACACCGACCGGATCGTCGGGCTCGAGCTGGGCGCGGACGACTACCTGGCCAAGCCCTGCAATCCGCGCGAGCTCCTGGCGCGGGTGCGCGCGGTGCTGCGGCGGGCCGAGCAGCGCGGCTCCGCCGGCGGCATCGGCGCCGGCTGCGAATTCGCCGGCTGGCGGCTGGACCTGGTGCGCCGCGAGCTGCGCTCGCCCCAGGGCGTGGTGGTGAACCTGTCGAGCGGCGAGTTCTCGCTGCTGCGGGCCTTCGTCGAGCGGCCGCAGCGCGTGCTGACCCGCGACCAGTTGCTGGACTTCGCCCGCGGGCCGGATTCGGACGCCTTCGACCGGGCCATCGACGTGCAGATCAGCCGCCTTCGCCGCAAGCTCGACGACGGCGGCGGCCAGGACCTGATCCGCACCATCCGCAACGAGGGCTACATGTTCACCCCCAAGGTGAAGCGCACATGAAGGCGCTCGGCGCCGGCAAGCCCACGGCGTCCCTGTTCGGTCAGCTTCTGGCGCTGATCATCGTCAGCCTGATCGCGGCCCAGGCGATCAGCCTGTTCCTGGTCTTCAACCTGCCGCCGCCGGTGCCGGACTTCTACCGGCTGAGCGAGGTGACCGAGACCTTCCAGGGCCATCCGCCGCGCTTCACCGTGCGCCGTCCCCTGGTGGTGTCGACGAGCCGGCGCGCGCCCTCCCCGCCCCTGGAATCGCGCATGACGCCGCTCATGCGGGCCGAACTGGCCCAGGCGCTCGGGGTTCCGGTCGACCGCGTGGTCATCTCGTCGGACAAGGGCCGCTTCTCAGACCGGCGCGCCTACCGGCTGGTGCGCGACCGGATCGAGCGCGAGGGCGGCGACCGCGAGGGGCCGGTGCTGGTCACGCCGTTCGAGGTGGGCGTTCAGCAGGCCGACGGAACCTGGCGCGTGGTGCGGCCGATCAAGGGCTTCGGCCTGAGCAGCTGGCAGCAGCGTATCGTGCTGTGGTTCGTGCTGTCGGCCATCGCCATGGCGCCGATCGCCTACCTGTTCTCGCGGCGGCTGTCGGCGCCGATCAGCCTGTTCGCCGAGGCCGCCGAGCGGCTCGGCCGCGACCCCGGCGCCGAGCCGCTGACGCTCAAGGGTTCGGCCGAGATCGACGTGGCCGTGCGCGCCTTCAACGGCATGCAGGAGCGCCTGCGCCGCTACGTCGACGACCGCACGGCGATGGTGGGCGCCATCGCCCACGACCTGCGCACGCCGCTCACCCGCCTGCGGTTCCGGATCGAGAACGCCCCGGAAGACCTGCGCGGCAAGATGGCCAGCGACCTGGATCAGATGGAGGAGATGATCTCGGCGGCGCTGACCTTCGTGCGCGACGCCACCCGGCCCAGCGAGCGCACGCCGCTGGAGCTGTCCTCACTGCTGGAGAGCCTCTGCGACGAGATGGCCGAGACCGGCGCCGACACCGAGGTCGAGCAGAGCGACAAGGTGATCATCCACGGCGATCCGGTGGCCCTGCGCCGGCTGTTCACCAACCTCCTGGAAAACGCCGTGAAGTTCGGCGGCCGGGCCCGCACCCGCGTCTTCCGCGAGGGCGACACCGCCATCGTCGAGATCGCCGACGACGGCCCGGGCATTCCCAAGGACGACGAGGAGAAGGTGTTCGAGCCCTTCTACCGCCGCGAGCCCTCCCGCAGCCGCCAGACCGGCGGCGCGGGGCTCGGCCTGGCCGTGGTCCGCTCCGTGGCGCGCGGACATGGCGGGGACGTGCTGCTGCGCAACCGCCACGCCGGCGGCCTCACCGCGCGGGTGCAACTGCCCCTCTGAACGGCCCGCGCCGGAATAAAGTTTTTGCAGCGCAACCGTTTGCGCCCTTTGCGGGTTTGCTTAGCTGTAGCCGCCGCGTGACCGCGCCGCGCTCCAGCCCGCCGCCGAAGCGGCCGTGGCCGGACCCGACGTCCAGGGCCGCGCAGCGGCGTGCCAAGCCGCGAGGAGCATGTGATGGCAAGCCTGGAAACCCCTTCGAAGCCTAGGGCCCGCCGCGGGTTCGCCGCGATGAATCCGGAGCGCCGGCGCGAGATCGCGCGCAAGGGCGGCGCCAGCGTGCCCGGTGAAAAGCGCAGCTTCGCCAAGGACCGCGACCTGGCCGCCTCGGCCGGCCGCAAGGGCGGCGAGGCCTCGCGCGGCGGCGGCCGGCGCGGCGCGCACCTGGAAAGCTGATTCCCGGCGGCGAGACGCCCGCGCCGCTCAGGCGCGGGCCGTTCCCGCCGCGGTCTGGGTGAGAAGCATGACGGCGAAGGCCGGATCGGGGCTGCGCCAGCTCCGCGCCAGGGTCCAGCCCGCCCGTCCGGCCAGATCGGCGAAGCCCTCCAAGGTGAACTTGTAGGAGTTCTCCGTGTGCAGGTGCTCTCCGGCCTCGAACGAGAAGACCCGGCCCGCCACGCGCACCTGCTGGGCGACGCGGCTCACCAGGTGCATCTCCACCCGGCTCTCCTCCGCGTTCCAGACGGCGCGGTGATCGAAGGCGTCAAGATCGAAGTCGGCGCCCAGCTCGCGGTTCATCCGGGCCAGCAGGTTCTTGTTGAAGGCGGCCGTCACTCCCTGGGCGTCGTCGTAGGCGGCTTCGAGCACGTCGGCGGGCTTGACCAGGTCGGCGCCCACGATGAACGCCGCGCCCGGCCCCAGCAGCCGCCGCGCCGCCGACAGGAAGGCCTGGGCCTCGCTCGGCGTGAAATTGCCGATGGTGGAGCCGGGGAAGAAGCCGACGCAGGACAGGCCCGCCACGGCGTCCGGCAAGGCGAGCGCCCTGGTGAAGTCCTCGGCCAGCGGCGCGACCTCCAGGTCGGGATAGTCGCGCCGGATCGCCGCCTCGGCCGCCGCCAGGGCGTCGGGGCTGATGTCGATGGGCGCGTAGGCGCTGATCTGCGGCGCGGCGTCGAGCACCAGGCGCGTCTTGACGCTGGCGCCGCTGCCGAACTCGACCAGGGCCGCGCCCCTGGGGATCGCCTGGGCGATCTCGCCGGCCACGCTTTCCAGGAGGGCGATCTCGGTGCGCGTGGGATAGTACTCCGGCAGCTCGCAGATCGCCTCGAACAGGCGCGAGCCCTCGGCGTCATAGAAATACTTGGGCGAGATCGCCTTCTGCGGCTGCGACAGGCCCTCGACGACATCATCGGCGAAGCCTGGCGCTTCGGACGCCTCCTCGGCCGCCGGCCCGTCGTCGGCCAGCCGCACCCCAGAGAACATCCAGCGCTGATGGGGATGGAAGAAGTTGCGGTATGTGGCGCGCACGTGCCCGTCGGGCGTCACGCAGGCGCCGCCGCGCAGCACCATCTGGCCGGACATGAACTTGCCGTTGTATTCGCCCACCGCGCCGGGCGCGGCCTTGAACCCCGGATAGGCCGCATAGGCGCTGCGCGTCCACTCCCAGGCGTCGCCGAACATCTGGCGCGGACCGGAGCCATGATAGGGCGCGGCCGGCGCCAACCGCCCCCGCGCCAGGAACGCGCCGCGCACCGGCAGCCCCTCGGCCGCATGCTCCCACTCCGCCTCGGTGGGCAGCCGCTTGCCGGCCCAGGCGGCGTAGGCGTCGGCTTCGTAGTAGCTCACGTGCGTGACCGGGGCGTGCGGGTCCAGCGGGCGAAGCCCATAGAGCGTCATGGCGCTCCAGCCGCCCTCGCCGTCGGCCTGCCAATAGAGCGGCGCCTCCCATCCGTCGGCCTGCGCCAGGGCCCAGCCGTCCGACAGCCAGAACTCGGGGCGGCGGTATCCGCCGTCGGCGATGAAGGCCAGCCATTCGCCGTTGGTGACCAGCCGGTCGGCCAGCCGATAGGGCTGCAGATAGACCTTGTGGCGCGGCCCTTCGTTGTCGAAGGCGAAGCCCGGGCCGTCGTGGCCGATCTCGCAAAGGCCGCCGCCGAACTCCAGATAACGCAGCGGGCCAGGGTCGGCCGACGCCGCGGCCGGCGCCGGGGCGTAGGCCGGCTTCAGCGGCGACTGGGCGAACAGGTGCAGCACGTCCATCAGGATCAGCTCCTGATGCTGCTCCTCGTGCGCCAGCCCCAGGTCGAGCAGGTCGCCGAGCGCCTCGGCGTCCGGGCTCTCCAGCAGGCGCGCCATCGCTGCGTCGACATGGGCGCGGTAGGCCATCACGTCCGACACACCCGGCCGGGTCAGCAGCCCCCGCTGCGGCCGCGGCTGACGCGGGCCCAGGGCCTCGTAATAGGAGTTGAAGAGGTAGGCGAAGCGCGTGTCGAACACCTTGTAGCCGGCCAGGTTCGGCCGCAGCAGGAAGGTCTCGAAGAACCAGGTGGTGTGCGCCAGGTGCCATTTGGTGGGGCTGGCGTCGGGCATCGACTGGGCGGCCTGATCCTCGGCCGACAGGGGCAGCGCCAGGGTCTCGGACGCCTTGCGCACCGCCCGGTAGCGCTCGAGCGGGCTCAAGCTGAGATCGCGCTGGGCTCCGCCGCCTTGCAGCCTCGCGGTCGACGACAAATCCTGGGTGAACGGCGCCATCGTCTGTCTCCACGTCGGTTGTTCTGGAACGGGTGCAAGCACGTGCGCCGCGACCGCGGCCGGGGCTGCAACCCAGATAGGCGCCCCGCCTGAGCGATCCAAGACGCGCGCGGCGCATCCAGCGGAACAGTTGGACGGCCGGAGCGTTGAACGACCGCCGCCGGGACGGGCTGGCCCCGGCGGGATGGGAGAGCCCGTGACCGCCTCGGCCGAATGGCGCGACCTCATCGTCGCGATGATCCCGACGCTTCGGGCGTTCGCCTGGTCCCTATGCCGGAACGGCGCCGAGGCGGACGATCTGGTGCAGGACACCCTGGCCAAGGCCTGGGCCGCGCGCGACCGCTTCGCGCCGGGCACCAACCTGCGGGCGTGGCTGTTCACGATCCTGCGCAACACCTACTACACCAGCGCCGCGCGCCGCCGACGCGAGGTGGCCGATCCGGACGGCGCCTACGCCGCCTCGCTGCGCACGCCGCCGAATCAGGAATGGAGTGTCGCCGTGCGCGCGCTGCGCCAGGCGCTGGACCGGCTGCAGCCCGACTACCGCGAGGCCCTGGTCCTCGTCGGCGCGGCCGGCCTCAGCTACGAGGAGACCGCCGAGATTTGCGGGTGCGCGGTGGGCACGATCAAGAGCCGGGTGAACCGGGCGCGCATCCGCCTGTTGAAGGAGATGGAGGCCGATGAGCCGGCCGACGTCATGGCCGAGCCGCAGACCCTGGAGCGCGGCTGACCCGCCGCCCCTCAGCCGCCGCGGCGGCGCTGGAGCGCCGGAGCGTCCTGGCGCTCGTCGGCGGCGTCGAGCTGCTCGAGCACCGATTTCAGGCGATCCGGCAGCGGACGCTGGGCGATCGTGCGGTACATGGTCCGCAGCGCCTCATCGATCGCCTTGTTCCTGGCCGCGCGCCCCGCGCTCATGCCGCCCTCCCGGATAGCGGGTTTGAGATAGCATGGGCGCCTAAGGTTAACGCCGTCCTTCGCCCGCCAGGAGATCGGCCCTCGCCCGCGGCAGGGTCCGGCCCGCGGCCGTTCGTAGACTGAAGGATGTTGGATGGCGGTGACGGAGGGATTCGAACCCTCGGTACGGCTTTACACCGTACAACGGTTTAGCAAACCGCCGCCTTCAGCCACTCGGCCACGTCACCGGCATTGTTTCTTGTGCGGGTTGTCTCCCGCCCCGCCGCACCCCGCTGCGTCGCCGGGTTTGGAAAGGACGCCCTCCATAGCCGAAACCACCCGGCCGGAGCAACGGCGTATGACGCCCTATCGCGATGCGATCGTGTGGGCGCCCGGCGGCAGCGAACTGCGCACGAAGCAATCATGCCCCGAAGCCTTGTAGGCGGCGCAGAATCCCTGGGCGTCGCCCGAGGTGGGGAAGCCGTGCACCAGGGCGCGATAGAGGGTGCGCCCGCCCACGTCCACCTTGACCGTGGCGAACGAGGTTCCGGCCAGGCGGTCGCCGAAGCGCGCCGCCGCCGACTGGAGCGCCTTGATCGCGCCGGCTTCGCTGTCGGACGCGCCGATCTGCACCGCCACGGGCGAGCGTGGGCCCGGCGCGACCGGACGGGGCGGCTGCGGCGCGGGCGCGGCGACCGGCGGACGCATCGCCGGGGCCGGGCTCGGCGCCGCCTGCCTGGCCGGCGCCGGCTGCGGCGCGCTGGCGGGCGCCTGTTGCACGGGCGGCGGCGCGATCGGCGCCTGGGGCCGAGGCTGGGGTTGGGCCTGGGCTTGGAGTTGGGGCTGCTGTTGCGGCGCCTGGGCGAGCTGTTGCACCGGCGCCAGCGGACGCCGGAAGCCCTGGTCGCAGACGGCCGAGACCACGGTGAACAGGTGCGTGCCCGACGGCGGGGACACCCATTCGGCCGAACCGCCCGCCTCCCGCGGCGGCCCGCGCAGGTTGCGCAGAGGGAAGTCGAGGATCCGATTCACCTTGCCCTTGCGGCTCTGGCAATCGACCTCGACGTCGGCCGCCCAGGAGTAGTTGCCGGTTTCGCCGATCGTCTCGGCGCTGATCACCTCGGAGCGAATCTGGGCGCGAAAGACGCTGCCCGACGGCGCGTCGGTGCGGTTGACGGCCATCACGCCGATGACGTTCGCCGGGCTGACCGAGATCACGCTGTTGGGGTCGAGATTGGTGTTGGCCTGCAGCCAGGCGACCAGGGTGTTGCGGTCCAGCGAACTCGGAAGGACGACGGCCTGCTGCGCCCACGCCGCGCCGGCCATCGCGGCGCAGACCGCCGCTCCGCTCATGAACGCCAAGAGTTTCAGCCGCACGCGACGCGCCCCTTCACCAAATCCCATGAGCTGGCGCGAAACAACCGGCTCGCGAACGACCCTAGCCAGAGTTCGCCTGAAAGGCCAGCTAGCCCAAGGCATTGCAGCGATCCGCGCACCCCGGCCGCGCCAGGCGCTGCGGCGAACCAGCGCATCTGTCGCAGGGTGACGGTTCGCCGTCTTCCCAGACAAAATTAAGCCCAACTTGCCGTTAATCGTAAACGAGCTGGGGCAAGGGCGTGAAACTGGCGGACCCGCGCTGGTTTCAGCGGAGGAGAATTGCGGGATGGTTTCGCTGCCATACGCGGATACCGGCTTGCGCCGCAGCGCGCCGCTGGTGCGTCACACAAGTACTTGGGCCTCGTTGTTCAATTGGAGGCTGGCGCTCGTTCTTGTCCTGAACGTCGCGCTCTGGGCCGGCGTCGCGAAGCTCTTCGCCGCCGCGACCGCCTGACCGAGGTCTCCGCGCGCGCTGACTTCGTGGGGCAACGAAGTCTTCACGGCGGAGGTCCAGCGTAGGAGCGGAGGTCGTTCATGACACGCCCCGCTCCGCACGTTGTCGCGCGCATAGTCCTGGCCGCCGCCGCCCTGGTGTGCGGCGTGGGCATGATCGGCCCGTTCCAGGGCGTGGAAGAGGCGTTCGTCCCCTGGGACAAGGCCGCCCACTTCCTGGCCTTCTACGGGCTGACCGCCCTGCTCTTCCTGTCGTTTCCGAACCGCCGTCGGGTGGACCTGGCCTTCATCGCGATCTGCGCCGGCGCCGCGGTCGAGGTGCTGCAGGCGATGACCGGCCGCGACGCGGACATCGGCGACATCGCCGCCAACGCCGTGGGCGCGTTCGCCGTGCTCGGGCCGACCTTCATCGAACCGCTGCGCGCCCTGTCGCGGGCGCCGCAAGCGCGGCCGATCGAGCGCCGCCGCCCCGGAGCCATGGCGCCGGCCGGCGGCGATCCGGCGGACGACGAGGACGCCGCCCCGGCGACGTCGCGCGCCTAAGCAGTAAAATCGCCCGCCTTTACGAAGCCTATACTTTGAAAGGATAGGCTTTTTTGTAGATCGGGGGTAGCGGCGATGCCGAGATTCGATCTCTACGAGAAACGGGCGGGAGCCGCGCGGCGCGCGCGGCCGTGGAACCCCCTTCGCGTCTTCATCTGGATGCTGCTGTTCGTGAGCCTCGCGCTCTGGCTCTACAGTCTCTGGCGGCGCTGAGCCGCCGCCGTCCAGGCGCAGCCGAACAATTTCGCCTTCAGCGTCGCGCCGCGACGAAGCCCACGTAGATCATCATCGCCCAGACCGCCGTAGACAAGGCGATCGACGCCAGACGTGACCAGCGCACCACACCCATAAGATCGCCCCCGAGAACTTGCGGATACCGCGTCGCTTCCTGCGAATATCACTGTAGATCACGCTTGGACGGCCTGTCCCCGGCGATCAACTCCCGCGTGAAGTCGCGCCGGCCGGCAAGACCGCAAAGCGCGCGCCGCCACGCCGCGCATTAACCTGACAATCAGACGCCCGGCGCATCTTGCGACGCCAGCCGAGCCGAATCCTCAATCCGATGAACCCCGTAGCCGACCTTCAGCGCCCGTCCGCCCCCGCCCCGACACCGGGTGACGCCGCAGCGGCCTCGGGCGCGGATCGGCGCGGGCCGTTTCGGCCGGAACGCCTGATTCCCGCCCGCACGCGCCTGCACGGCCGGCTGCTGGCGCGCCTGTTCCAGCTCGGCGACGCGATGGTGGTCGCGGCCGCGACGGCGGCCGTCGGCCTGCGCCTGCACGCCGGACCGGGCGGCGCCGCGGCCCTGCTGGCGTCGGCCCTGGCGATCCTGGCGGCCCTGGGCATCTTCAAGGCCTATGAATTCGGCCGCCGCGAGGGGCTGGCGCGCCACCTGGTCCGCATCGCCATCGCCTGCGCAGTCGGCCAGGCGGTCGGCTACCTGGCGATCGCGCTCTCGGTTCCGCCCGACGTCCTCGCCGCGGCGATCGGCGCCTGGGCGCCCGGCGTCTTCGCCACGCTCCTCATCCTGCATACGGCCTGGTGGGCGGCCGTGCGCCGCTGGCGCGCGAGCGGCCGGTTGGTGCCCAACATCGTCATCGTCGGGGCGACCGGCGCGGCCGAACGGCTGATCGAGTCCCTGCTGGCGAGCCGCGAGGTCAATGTGCTGGGGGTGTTCGACGACCGGCACGCCCGCGCGCCCGGCGCGATCCGCGGCGTGCCGGTGCTGGGCGACACCCAGGCCCTGCTCGACCATCGCATCATGCCCTATGTCGACCGCATCGTGATCACCGTGCCCTCGCGGGCGCGGGCGCGGGTGCGCGAGCTGATCGAACGCCTGCGCGTCCTGCCCAACGAGATCTCGCTGCTGCTCGACGGCGCGGCCGCCCAGGACGAAGCCGACGCCATCTCCCGCGTCGCCGACGTGCCGCTGGCCCACATTTCCGGCCCGCCGATGAACCACGCCCGCGCCTTCGTGAAGCGCGTGCAGGACATCGTGTTCGGCGTGCTGGCGCTGATCGTGGCCGCGCCGGTGATGCTGATCATCGCCATCGCCATCCGGCTCGACAGCCCAGGGCCGGTGCTGTTCCGCCAGCGCCGCCACGGCTTCAACAACGAAGAGATCGTGGTCTGGAAGTTCCGCTCCATGCGCGTCGCCGAGCAGGACCTGCACGCCAGGCGCCAGGTGAGCGCCGAGGACGACCGCGTGACGCGGGTGGGCCGGTTCATCCGCCGCACCAGCCTGGACGAGCTGCCGCAACTGCTGAACGTGCTGAAGGGCGAGATGTCCCTGGTGGGGCCGCGCCCCCACGCCATCGGCATGATGACCGGCGACGTCGAATCCGCGCGGCTGGTCGCCGAATACGCCCATCGCCACCAGATGAAGCCCGGCATGACCGGCTGGGCGGCGATCCACGGCTCGCGCGGCCCGGTGGACACGCCCGACGCCGTGCGCCGGCGCGTGGCGCTGGACGTCGAGTACATCGAGCGCCAGTCGTTCTGGCTCGACCTCTACATCATGGCCATGACCCTGCCCTGCCTGCTGGGCGACAGCCAGGCGGTGCGCTGAAAGGGCTTCGGGCGGCCCGGCTTTATGAAGCTGAAATGGGTCTTCGCCCAGGTTGCTCTAAACTGCGGGCGCGTGTCCGCTGGATCGAGGGACGGGGAATGTTCTGGCGCGGGGTGCTGGGGTACCTGCCGGTCAATATCGTGCAGGGGATCGTGGGGCTGCTCACGATCGTCACCTTCACGCGCCTGCTCACGCCCGCCCAGTTCGGCGACTACGCCCTCGGCTTTTCGGTGATGAGCCTGACGCACACCGCCCTGTTCACCTGGAACGAGGCCGCCATGGCCCGGCTCTGGGCCGCCGAGGAGGTGAAGGGCCGCGCCGCCGACCACGCCGCCACCATCTACCGCACCTGGCTGACGCTGCTGATCACCCTGCCCGTCGCCGGCTTCGTCGCAGCGGTCTGGCCGATGTCGGCGGGCCTGAAGCTCGCGGTGCTGGCGGGCCTGGCGGCCGTCGTGCCGCGCACCTTCGTCAAGCTCGTCCAGGAGCGCCAGCGCGCGGCCGGCGAGGTCTCCGGCGCGGCGAGCCTGGACATGGCCCAGACCATCGGCGCCTTCGCCATCGGCGCGGGCTTCGCCTGGGCGGGCTTCGGCGGCGCCTCGCCGCTGATCGGCCTGGGCCTGGCCGCGCTAGCCTGCCTGATCTGGCGCGCGCCGGCCGAACGACGGCTGGCGACGGCGGGACGGTTCGAGGCCGCCCGCCTGAAGCCCCACGCGGCCTTCGGCGTGCCGGTGGCGATGTCGCTGATCCTGGCGCTGGTGCTGTCCAGCACCGACCGCTTCCTGCTGGCCGCCTTCCTCGATTCGGAGGCGGTGGGCGTCTACCACGCCGGCTACAGCCTGGCGAACCGCACCCTGGACGTGGTGTTCATCTGGCTGGGCGCGGCCGGCGGGCCGGCCATGGTGATGGCGCTGGAGCGCGGCGGCCGCGAGGCCCTGGCCAAGGCCGCCCGGGAACAGGTCTCGGTGATGTTGCTGCTGACGCTGCCGGCCGCCGTCGGCCTGGCGCTGGTCGCCGCGCCGCTGTCGCAGCTCATGATCGGCGAGGGCCTGGCGGCGCGGGCCGCCCACGTCACGCCCTGGATCGCCGCCAGCGGCCTCTTGGCCGGCCTGACCACCTACTACTTCCACCAGGCCTTCACCCTGGGCCGCAAGACCGTGCTGCTGCTGGTCGCCATGACCATTCCGGCCGGCGCCAACCTGGCGCTCAACCTGGTGCTGATCCCGCGCTTCGGCCTGGACGGGGCGCTCTACGCCACCCTGGCCAGCTACGCCCTGGGGCTGGCGGCGTCGGCGGCGCTCGGCCGGCGGGCCATGCCGCTGCCCATCCCGTGGCTGACCCTGGCCCAGGCCCTGGGGGCGAGCGCGATCATGGCGTTCGTGGTGACGCGCCTGCCCGCGTCCGGCGGCCTGATCGAACTGGCCCTGAAGGCCGGCGCGGGCGCGCTGGTCTACGGCGCCGTCGTCGCCGTGCTCGACGCCGGCCGGCTGCGCAGCCGCGCGCTGGCGATGCTCAAGGCGCGCCGCGCGGAGGCGCACGCGTGAGCCAGACGGAGAGCCTGGCGGACAACGCCGCCTGGCCGGGCGCGACGCCGGCGCTGTCGGTGCTGATCCCGTTCAAGGGCGACGACCCGCGCCGGCTGCTGCAGGCGCTGGGCGACGGCGCCGGCCAGGCCGCAGGCCAGGTCGAGATCGTCGTGCTGGACGACGGCACGGCCGATCCCGAACTCACCGCAAACGTCACCGAGACCCTGGCGGGCCTTTGCCTTCCCGCCCGCCTGGTGACCCTGGCCTCGAACGAGGGCCGCGCCAAGGGCCGCAACCGTCTGGTCGCCCATGCGCGGGGCGGCTGGTTCCTGTTCCTGGACAGCGACATGCTGCCCGACGCGCCCGACTTCCTGGCCGTCTGGCTGGACGAGACGCGCCAGGACACGGCCGTGGCCTTCGGCGGCTTTTCCCTCAAGCAGGCCCCGCCCCTGCCCGAACACGCCCTGCACCGGGCCATGGCCACGCACAGCGACTGCCTGGACGCCGCCGAGCGGCGCCATGCGCCGGAAAAGCACGTGTTCACCTCCAACCTCTTGGTCCGCCGCGACGTGTTCGCCGCCGAGGCGTTCGACGAGGGGTTCGCCGGCTGGGGCTGGGAGGACGTGGAATGGGGCATGCGGGTGGCGCGCCGCTGGCCGATCCGCCACATCGACAATCCGGCCACGCACCTGGGCCTCGACACCGCCCGGACCATGGCCGCCAAGTACGAGCAGTCGGCGGCCAATTTCGCCCGCGTCGTCGCCGCCCACCCCGAGGTCGTCGCCGGCTATCCCAGCTATCGCGCCGCGCGGCTGCTGAAGCGCGCGCCGCTGCGGGGGCTGTGGCGGCCGGCGCTGAAGGCCTTCGCCCTGGCCGAGGCCGCCCCGGTGGCGGCGCGCGCCTTCGCCATGCGGCTCTACCGCGCCGCCCTCTACGCCGAGGCCGTCTGATGACGACGAACTACGCCGACGCCTACCAGCCCGACCGCTCGCTGAGGGGCAAGCTGCGCCGCCGGCTGGTGCGCCTGCAGCACCGGCGGCCGCTGGCGCGCGGGCCTGACCGGCCGATGGTCTCCTTCGCCTTCGACGACGCTCCGCTCACGGCCGCGCAGGCGGGCGCGCGGATCCTGGAGGCGCGCGGCGCGCGCGGCTGCTACTTCGTCTCCGCCGGACTCGCCGGGACCCACGCGCCGATGGGCGTGTGCGCCCGCGCCGAGGACTACCGCGCCCTCGCCGCGGCGGGGCACGAGATCGCCTGCCACACCTTCTCGCACCTGGACTGCGGCAAGGCGCTCGCCGCCGAGGCCGCCGCCGACGTGTCGCGCAACGCCCTGGCCATGACCGCCTGGGGCGTGGCCGCCCCGCGCACCTTCGCCTACCCCTACGGCGACGTGGCCGCCGGCCCCAAGCAGGCGCTGGCCGGACGCTTCTCCATCCTGCGGGCCCTGCATCCGGGGGTGATCGAGCGCGGCAGCGACCTGAACCAGGCGCCGGCCGTGGGCGTCGAGGGCGAGCATGGCGAGGCGACGGCGCTTCGCTGGCTGGCCGAGGCGCTCAAGCGGCGCGCCTGGCTGATCCTCTACACCCACGACGTTCGCCCGGACCCGTCGCCATGGGGCTGCACGCCGCAGACGCTGGAGCGGCTGGTCGATAAGGCCAAGGCCGACGGCTTCGACATCGTCACGGTGGAGGAAGGCGCGCGGCGGCTCGGCCTATAGGGCGCGCTCGGGAATCTCGTCGTCGGGCCAGGCGAGCTTGACGGCGACGATCACGAACAGCACCCAGCGGAAGTCGTGGTAGGTGACCGCCACGCTCTCCGTCAGGGTCTCCAGGCTGTAGACGGCCAGGAACGGGATCGCCAAGAACGCGCCCGGGCCGCGGAACAGCGCCACCACGGCCAGCGCCAGGGTCTGCAGATAGAACAGAGCGAAGGCGCCCAGGCCGAACACCCCCATGCCGAGCCATTGTTCGAGCCAGGAATTGTGGGCGTGCTGCGGGCGAAAGCCGGCCTGCTTGATGATCCAGGCCAAAGGCCCCCAGGGCCCGGCCTCATCCCAGACCGCCCCATAGCCGTAGCCGGTCCAGGGACGTAGCTGGATCTGCCGCCAGACGGCCGCCCAGATCTTGGTGCGCCCGGTCAGGGTGGCGTCCTTGCCGAGCAGCTCGAAGACGGCGTCGGCGGCGAAGAGCGCGATCCCGCCCACGGCGACCAGGCCGACCACCGCCATCCAGATCACCACGACCCGCGTCGCCGGCCCGCGCCGCGCTAGGGCGACGAACACCAGCGCCGCCATGCCGACGATGAGCGAGACCAGCGAGGTCTTGGAGGTCGACATCAGGACCAGGAACACGCTGAGCGCGGCGAAGGCCCACCACAGCCTCGCCCGCACCGGATTGAGCGCGCCGGCCGCGGCCAGGACGACGAAGCCCAGGGTCATGATGCCGCCGAACGCGTTCTTCTCGGGCCACAGCCCGCGCCAGGCGCCGGGGAAGAGTTCGTGCATCACGCCGATGGATGGGACCGCCACGCACGTCGCCAGGGACAGGACGGCGAGCAAGGCGAAGCAGGCCGCCAGGATCTCCGTCAGTCGCGCCCAGCGCCAGCGCGCGGCCACGGCCACGCCGCCAAGGGTGGTGAAGCCGATGGCGATGATCCGGCGCGCCGTCTGGTCGGGCGAGATGGACCAGAAGGTCGAGGCGGCGACGATCGCCATCAGGACCAGCAGGAACGGCTGGCGCGCCGCCGCGGCCAGCGTCTCGCGCGGCGAAAGCGCCGCGACCATCACCGCCGCGCCGTAGGCCGGCAGAAACAGCAGGCGGAGCAGGCCGCCCTCAGACGCGCTCATCTGCTCGCCGAACAGCGGAAAGACCCAGAACTGGCTGTAGATCAGGAACAGGCCGGCGGCCGAGGCGAGCCCGGCGACATCCCAGGCCGTCGCTCGGCGGGGCGCGGGCGCCGCTTGGCCTCCCAGCGCCGAATAGGTCACGGCAGGATCGCCTTGAGGAACGGCGGCTCCTCCACCACGGCGCGGTTGAAGAACAGTCCGGCCACGTCCGCGCCGGTGGCGACGAGGGCGTCGCGCAGCAGCGCCGGCGCCTTGACGTCGGGCTCGTCGGCCGAGACGACCAGGACCGTCTGATCCATGAACGGCGCCACGGTCAGGGCCGCGTCGGAGCGGTCGGCCGAGGGGCAGTCGACGATGATCAGGTCCGCGTGCTTGCGAAGCGCGTTCCAGTAGTCGCGGCTGGGCGAGATGGCGACGGTCTGGCGTCCGCCCAGGGCCTCGGCGCGGAAGCGGGTGACCCACCAGTTCAGTTCGCCGACCTGGTGAGCGGTCAGGTAGCTCGCGGCCGGGGTGATCCGCCCGTCGGCGCCCGCATCCGGCGGCTCCACGGTGAAGAAGATCGATCCGTCAGGGCTGGCGGCCAGGGCCGGGCCGAGTTCGCCGTAGCGGCCGGCCTCGGCGTTCAGCGCCGCGTACTGCGACGAGGCCATCAGGTCGAGGTCCACGAGCCACACCGACAGACGCCCGCGGCCCGCGGCCATGAAGGCCAGTTCGCGAGCGATGGAGGAAGCCCCCTCCCCGCGCCGCGCGGCGACGAACTGGACGAGGCGGCCTCGCCCGGGCGCGTGGCCGCCGAGCGACCTCCACAGCTCCCTTGCCTCGACGCTTAAGTCCACCATGTCTCGAATCGCCGCACGCCCAAGGGGCACAGGCTAGCGCAAGCCGCGCCGATGCGAACCGCGCGCGCTCACGCGCCCTTCAGGCGGGCGGAGGCCAGCACCGGCAGTTGAAGCGTCCGCGCGGCCGTGCGCGGCGTCGGCAGGCCCGGACGCAGGTACATGCGCACCAGACCGGCGCACAGGGCGGTGAAGCCGGCGAACAGCAGCGCCAGCACGGCCACCGGCTTCTTCAGGCTCTTGCCCCTGGTCGGCGGAATGGCCCGGGCGACGATGCGGACGTTGTCGTTGGTCTGGGCCGCGATCTGCTGCGCCGCGCGGCTTTCCTCCTCCTTGACGGTGAAGTCGCGCACGTTGGCCTGCAGCACGTCGCGATCGAGGCTCAGCTCCTGGAAGCGCGGCTCGAGCTGGGCCAGGCGCAGGCGCCGTTGCAGGAGCTGGTCGAGCTGGCCGGCCAGGGCGGTCTGCTGCTCGCGCAGGGCCGCGACCTCGGCGGTGAGCTGGATCTTGTCGGTCTGCAGGGTCTGGTAGACCGGATTGACGCCGTAGCGCTTGGCGCTGTCGCCGGTGGTCCGGCCCGCGTTGATCGCCTGCTCCATGTGGGCGATCTGGGCGTCGAGCTCGCGCACCGGCTGGGAATCGGGACGGTAGCGGGACAGCAGGTCCTCGCGCTGCACCTTCAGGTCGACCAGCTTGTCGGCGCCGGCCGGATTGACGTCGCGATAGATGCGCACCTCCGGCGAGACCTGGGCGAATTGGCGATTGAGGGCGCTCAGGCGGCCGACGCGGTCCTGCAACTGGGCGTCGACCTGCAGCTTCTGCTGCTGGACCTGGGCCTGAAGCTGCGACAGCGAAGCCTTCTCCGAGGCGAAGTCGCCGATGCGGTTGTAGTTGAGGAAGTCCTCGTAGGCGGCGTCGGCGGCGGCGAGCCGGCTCTCGAACGCCTGGCGCTGCTGCTCCAGCACCGGCGAGGCCGAGTCGCCCAGGATGTCGCGCCGGTAGATCAGGTACTCCTCGAGCACCGTGTTCAGCACCAGGGCGGCCGTGCGCGGATCGGGATGCTCGAAGCCCACGCGGATGATCGGCGTGTCGGGCGCGGTCTCGATCGCCAGGCTCGATTCCAGCGCCTTGAGCGCCTCGCCCATGATCAGCCGCCGCTCGGCCGGATCAGCCTTGGCGTACTTTTTCCCCAGCTCCGGATAGATGCGCGTCAGCCCCAGGCGGTTGATCACCCGCTGCTTGACCTGGACGCTGCCCAGGATCTCGGTCTCCGACTGGATGAGCTGGTCGGAGTCCGGCACCGCGCCGCGGGCGGCGTCGCCGGCGCGCGGCTCATAGACGTATTCCTGGCCCAGGCGCACCAGCACGCTGGCGTAGGCCGGATACTTGGTCTTCATGCTGAAGGCGGCGGCCATGCCGAGGATGAAAAGCACGGCGAAGACCGCGCCGATCAGGACCCGCTCGCGCCACAACAGGGTGGCGAAGTCGGCCAGGGCGTAGCGGGGACGGTTCGCCCATCCGGCGCCGACCTGCGCGTCCCGCCGAGTTGTCCAGACGCCGGGCGTCGTCATGGGAATCCGATCGATCGAACCTTAAGGGGGCAAGCTCGCCCCGCGCACTTAACGATCCGTTACCCATAACAAGGCGAGGTGATTCAGGCTCGCGCCGCGCCGCGCGGCCCGCCTGTTAACCCGCGATTACCCATAAGCGCTATCTTCCGACTCATGCGCGCACCCGTGTCCCACGCCCTGCCGGCGGCTCTCGCAGCGATCCTGGCCCTTTCGGCCTGCGCCAGCGGGCCGCCCCGCGCGCCGGCGTCGGCCTCGGCCAAGTTCACGAACATTCCCTACGCGGCCTGGGAGGACTACGAGCCGCCCTACCGCTTCTATCCGGGCGACGACGTCGACGTGACGGTGCCCTCCGCGCCGGAATTGTCCAAGACCGTGACCGTGCAGCCGGACGGGCGCATCGCCATGCCGCTGATCGCGCCGGTGATGGCCGCGGACCGCACGATTCCCGAAGTCGAGGCCGAGCTGTCGCAGGCCTACGCCGGCCAACTGCTGCGGCCGCAGGTCTATGTCGCGGCCAAGGCGGCGCCCTTGAAGGTGTATGTCGGCGGCGAGGTCGGCAATCCGGGCATCTACGACATGGCCGGCGACACCGACGCCCTGCGCGCCATCGTCCAGGCCGGCGACTTCAAGTCCAGCGCCGACCGCAGCGAAGTGATCGTCATCCGCCGCGGCCCGAACGGCGCGGGCATGATGCGGCGGGTCGACCTGCTCAATGGATTGAAGAGCCCGGCCGCGGATCTCGTGCCCCTGCGGCGGTTCGATATCGTCTACGTGCCCCGCAGCGGCGTGTCGGCCGCGGGCGTGTTCGTTCAGCAATACTTCCGCGACCTGTCGCCGATCCAGTTCGGCTTCAGCTATGCGGTCAACGGCCAGAACCGATAGGCTCCGGCGCGCGGATCAGCCGTGGGCCAGCCACTCGCGCGCGGCCCGCTGGGCCTCGGCGATCTCGTCGGAGGCCATCTCCTGGCTCAGTTCCTTGCGGTAGACCTTGGCTTCGGTCGAACCGCGCATGGCCGCCAGGTTGAACAGCATGTGGGCCGACACGTAGTCGAGCGGCGCGCCGCCCTGGCCGGTGGAGTAAAGCAGCCCCAGGCGGAACAGCTCGTCCCCCGTGGCGTGCGCATCCGGCAAGGGCAGGCCTTCGGCGTTCCCCATCTCAATGCTCGCAGGCATCGTCTTCAGTCCCCTCTCCGGTCGCCGAACTCCGTTCTGGAGCCACGCACGACCATCCATGGGAGAAGGAAAATCGCGCCGGGCTGAACATATGGTTAAGCCCGATCGCGAAGGGTGCACGCGTCGAACCGCCTGAATTTCAAGAATTTACGCGCCGGCAACACCCCTTGACGGGGCGTTAGCGCCCGGCCAGGCGGACAGCGGCTTAGATAACGGCCCCGTTCAGCGCCAGTTCAGCCGGCCCCCGCCATCCTGATCGCGATTTCGAGGGATGCGCCCGCCCCGGCGGGCCAAGACAAGGAGCCGACGAGCATGAAACGTCTGGTCATGACGCTCGCCGCCGCCGCGGCCGTGGCCGCGCCTGTCGCCGCCACGGCGACGTCCGCCCAGGCCGATCCGCGCTGGGGCCACTACGACGACCACCGGCGGGACGACCGCTGGGATCGCCGGGACGACCGCCGCGACGACCGCAGGGACGATCGCAGGGATTATCGCCGCGACTACCGCCACTATGAGCGGTGGGACGGCGGCCGCTACAACGGCTACTACTACCGCAACCGCTGGTACTATGGCCCGCCGCCGGCCGCCTACTACGGCAGCCCCTACTATCGCCCGGGCTACGCGGCCTGGCGCCGCGGCGCCTATCTGCCGCCCGGCTACCGCGGCTACGTCGTGAACGACTACTACCGCTACCACCTGCGGCCGCCGCCGCGCGGCTACGAATGGCGGCGGGTCGGCGACGACTATCTGCTGGTGGCGCTGGCCACGGGCCTGATCTTCGAGATCATCAACAACTGACGGCCGCCAAAGGCGCCGTGCGGGCCCCCGCCGCGAGGCGGGGGCCCTTTGCGTTTCGGCCTACTCGACGCCGAGCTTGGCGCGCAGGAGCTGGTTCACCGCGCCCGGATTGGCCTTGCCGCCGGTGGCCTTCATCACCTGGCCGACGAACCAGCCGATCGCCTGGGGCTTGGCCTTGACCGCCTCGGCCTGGCCGGGGTTCCCGGCGATCAGGTCGTCGATGATCTTTTCCAAGGCGCCGGTGTCGGACACCTGCTTGAGGCCCTGCTTCTCGACGATCTCGCGCGGCGCGCCCTCGCCGGCCCACATCCGCTCGAAGACGTCCTTGGCGATCTTGGACGAGATCACCCCTTCCTCGATCAGCGCGACCAGCTCGGCCACGGCCTGCGCCGAGATCGGGCTGGAGGCGATGTCGTGGCCGTCGGCGGTCAGCTTGGCGGCCAGGTCGTTGGTCACCCAGTTGGCGACGAGCTTGGCGTCGCGCCCCTTGGCGGCGGCCTCATAGAAGTCGGCTCGGGCCTGTTCGGCGATCAGCACGCCCGCGTCGTAGGCCGTCAGTCCGTACTGCGACTGGAAGCGCGTCTTCTTGGCGTCGGGCAGTTCGGGCAGCGACGCCTCGATCTCTTTCACCCAGGCCGAATCGATGACCAGCGGCAGGAGGTCCGGATCGGGGAAGTAGCGGTAGTCGTGCGCCTCTTCCTTGGACCGCATCGAGCGGGTCTCGCCCTTGGTCGGGTCGAACAGGCGGGTCTCCTGGTCGATGGAGCCGCCGTCCTCGAGGATCTCGATCTGCCGGCGGGCCTCGTACTCGATGGCCTGCTGGATGTAGCGGTAGGAGTTGACGTTCTTGATCTCGCAGCGCGTGCCGAGATGGCTGAAGTCGCCGGTCTCGCGGAACTTCTCGTAGGCGCCGGGACGGCAGACCGAGACGTTCACGTCGGCGCGCAGGTTTCCCTTCTCCATGTCGCCGTCGCAGGTGCCCAGGTAGACCAGGATGGTCCGCAGCTTCTTCACATAGGCCGCCGCCTCTTCGGCGCAGCGCATGTCGGGCCGCGAGACGATCTCCATCAGCGCCGTGCCGGCCCGGTTGAGGTCGACGTAGGTGGCGTTGGGATCCTGGTCGTGCAGGCTCTTGCCGGCGTCCTGCTCCAGGTGCAGCCGCTCGATGCGCACGGCGAAGGTGGAGCCGTCGTCACGCTCGACGACGACCTCGCCCTCGCCGACGATCGGATCCTTGAACTGGCTGATCTGATAGCCCTGCGGCAGGTCCGGGTAGAAGTAGTTCTTCCGGTCGAAGCGGGACCAGTGGTTGATCTGCGCCTTCAGGCCCAGGCCCGTCTTGATCGCCTGCTCCACGCAGCGGCGGTTGATCACCGGCAGCATGCCCGGCATGGCCGCGTCCACCAGGCTGACCTGCTCGTTCGGGCCCGCGCCGAAGCCCACGGCCGCGCCGGAGAAGAGCTTGGCGTTGGAGGCGACCTGGGCGTGGACCTCCAGGCCCAGGACCATTTCCCACGGGCCGGTGCGGCCCTCGATCTGCTTGGTGTTCTCGGTCATGACCGCCTTCTAGATGGGCGTGGGCGTTCGCGAAAGCCACCCCGTCAAAATCCCTTGCGCGGCCGCTTCGAACAAGGCTTTGCTCGCCGCCGCCCGGACAGTCGGGGATAGGAAACACACCCATGAACAAGACGCTTCTGGCGGGCCTGGCGGGCCTGTCGCTCGCCGCCGCCGCCAGCGCGGCCCTGGCCGCCGACGAAAACGCCACGGCCTCGCCGCCCGCGCCCGCCGCCGCGGCGCCCGCCCCGGCCCCGTCGGTCGACAACACGCCGATCTACGAGTTGGTTGACAATGCCCAGACCAAGGCCGTGCTGGAAAAGCACGTCCCGGGCATCTCCGAGCATCCCTCCTACGAGATGTTCAAGACCATGACCCTGCGGCAGGTCGAGCCGATGTCGGGCGGCGCGCTGACCGACGACATGCTGACCGCGATCCAGGCCGACCTGGACGCGCTGGCCAAGGCCACCGACTGAACGCCATAGCTCCGGGCGGGCGCTCGCGCGCCGCCCGGACGGGCCGCCTCACCACCAGCGCTGGGGCTTGGCCTTGAAGTCCGCCGCCTTCTCCAGGGCGCCGCCCAGGGAGAAGAGCGTGCCCTCGTCGAGCGCGCGGCCGATGAGCTGCAGGCCGAGCGGCAGGCCGGCCGCGTCGACGCCGGCCGGAAGGCTCATGCCGGGCAGGCCGGCCAGATTCACCGTCACCGTGAAGATGTCGTTCAGGTACATGGCGATCGGATCGTCGGCGTTCTCGCCGAGGCCGAAGGCCGCGCTGGGCGCGGTGGGCGTGAGCAGGGCGTCGACCTTCTGGAACGCCTGGTCGAAGTCGTCGGCGATGCGC
Organism: Phenylobacterium sp.; assembly: GCF_041916435.1. GTDB lineage: Bacteria > Pseudomonadota > Alphaproteobacteria > Caulobacterales > Caulobacteraceae > Phenylobacterium. Next base: position 922,050 of record NZ_JAYRZM010000001.1, read on the forward strand.
CGGCGCACCCTCAGCGCCTTCAGATAGTAGGCGTCGTAGTAGCCGGCCGAGAGCACGTAGGTGCCGATCAGGATGCGGCGCTTGACCTCGGTCCCGAAGCCCTCGGCGCGGGTGTTCTCATAGGTCTCGGTCAGGTTGGCGCCGTCGACGCGCAGGCCGTAGCGCATGCCGTCGTAGCGGGCCAGGTTCGAGGACGCCTCGGCGGGCGCGACGATGTAGTAGGCTGGCAGGGCGTACTTGGTGTGCGGCAGGGACACCTCGACGATCTCGCAGCCGGCCTCCTTCAGCCAGGCCACGCCCTTTTCCCAGAGCGCGTCGATCTCGGCGGGCATGCCGTCGACCCGATACTCCTTGGGAATACCGACCCTGAGCCCCTTGACCGAACGGCCGACGAAGCTCGGGAAATCCGGCACGTCGACCGGCAGGCTGGTGGAGTCCTTCGGGTCGTGGCCGGACATGGACTTCAGGAGGATCGCCGCGTCCTCGACCGTGCGGGCGATCGGCCCGGCCTGGTCGAGCGAGGAGGCGAAGGCCACCACGCCCCAGCGCGAGCAGCGCCCGTAGGTCGGCTTGATGCCCACGGTGCCGGTGAAGGCCGCCGGCTGGCGGATGGAGCCGCCGGTGTCGGTGGCCGTGGCGCCCAGGCACAGCTCGGCGGCGACGGCCGAGGCCGATCCGCCGGAGGAGCCGCCGGGGGTGAGCTTGGCGTTGCCGCCCTCGCGCCGCCAGGGATTGACCACCGGGCCGAACGCCGAGGTCTCGTTGGACGAGCCCATGGCGAACTCGTCCATGTTGAGCTTGCCCAGCATCACCGCCCCGTCGCGCCACAGGTTGGCGGTGACGGTGGATTCGTAGGTGGGCACGAAGGGCTTCAAGATGTTCGAGCAGGCCGTGGAGCGCACGCCCTCGGTGCAGAACAGGTCCTTGATCCCCAGCGGCGCGCCCTCCAGCGGCCCGGCCTCGCCCTTGGCGCGGCGCTCGTCGGCGGCCTTGGCCATGTCGAGCGCCTTGTCCGGCGTCTCCAGCACATAGGCGTTGAGCGCGCGGGCGCTCTCGACCGCGGCGACGTGGGCCTTGGTGAGCTCCACCGAGGAGAACGACTTGCCGTCCAGGCCGTCGAGGGCGGCCTTCAGCGTCAGGGAGGTCAGTTCGCTCATCACTCGACCACCTTGGGCACGACGAAGAAGCCGTTCACGGTCTTGGGGGCGTTGGACAGCACCTTGGCCGGGTCGCCGCCGTCGGTGACCACGTCCTCGCGCATCGGCAGTTCGGCGGCCACGGCCGAGGTCATCGGCTCGACCCCGGTGGTGTCGACCTCGTTGAGCTGCTCGATCCAGTTCAGGATCCCGGACAGTTCCTTCGCCAGCGGCTCGAGGCGGTCTTCCGCCTCGGCGATGCGCGCCAGTTTGGCGACCTTGCGAACGGTCGCCGCGTCGATGGCCATGGGGCCCTCCTCGTCTTCGCCGGGTGGGTTAGCCGCGCAAGGCGGGCTTTGACAAGCGCGAGCCGCAGAAAGTGGCCTTAAGCGGCGGCGACGGCGCGAGACGATCGGCGGCTTTGCCGCTATGCAGCGGCCATGGCCGTCGTCGATCTTCTCGAGCTTCCCGCGCTCCTGCCCCGCTTCGGCGCGCTGGCGGGGTTGGACCTGGGCGAGAAGACCATCGGGGTGGCGGTGTCCGATTCCAGCCGCACGGTCGCCTCGCCGCTGGAGCTGATCCGCAAGACCAAGTTCACCCAGGACGCCGAAGCGCTTTTCAAGCTGATGGAAAGCCGCGAGGCCGCCGGGATCGTCATCGGCCTGCCGGTGAACATGGACGGCACCGAGGGGACGCGCTGCCAGTCGAACCGGGCGTTCGCGAGAAATCTGCTGCGGCTGCGGCCCGATCTGCCGATCGCCTTCTGGGACGAGCGGATGTCGACCATGGCGGTCAATCGCCTGTTGATCGACGAGGCCGACGTCACCCGCGCGCGGCGCGCCGAGTTGGTGGACAAGATGGCGGCGGCCTGGATCCTCCAGGGCGCGCTTGAGCGCCTGCGCGCGGAGGCGTAGAGGCCCCTTCCCTCGCCGGGCAAAGCCGCCTATGACCCGCCTTTAATGAGCGCGCTGCCCACCGGAATGACCGAGGTCCTGGCCCGGACCTTCCCGTTTCCGAGACGCCATTTCCTGTCGGTCGTCGATCTGAACCCGGTGGAGGTGAACGACCTCCTGAACCTGGCCGACGGCTTCGTCTCGCTGAACCGCCAGACCTCGAAGAAGCTCGACCTGCTCAAGGGTCGCACGCTGATGAACCTTTTCTTCGAGAATTCAACGCGCACGCAAAGCTCGTTCGAGCTGGCGGGCAAGCGGCTGGGCGCCGACGTGGTCAACATGAGCCCGCGCTCCTCGTCGATCTCCAAGGGCGAGACGCTGATCGACACGGCGGTGACCCTGAACGCCATGCAGCCGGACCTGCTGGTGGTGCGCCACGCCTCGTCGGGCGCGGCCTCGCTGCTGTCGCAGAAGGTGACCTGCTCGGTGATCAACGCCGGCGACGGCCAGCACGAGCACCCGACCCAGGCGCTCTTGGACGCGCTGTCCATGCGCCGGGCGTTCGGCCGGATCGCGGGGCTGAAGGTGGCGATCTGCGGCGACGTGCTGCACAGCCGCGTCGCCCGCTCCAACGTGGGCCTCTTGCAGATGATGGGCGCGGAGGTGCGGCTGGTGGGCCCGCCGACGCTGATGCCCGCCGAGGCCGACCGCTGGGGCGTGGAGGTGTTCCACGACATGCGCAAGGGCATCGCCGGCTGCGACGTGGTGATGATGCTGCGCCTGCAGCTCGAGCGGATGGACGGGGTGATGGCCCCCTCGCAGCGCGAGTATTTCCGCTTCTTCGGCCTGGACCGCGAGAAGCTGGCCCACGCCGCCCCGCACGTGCGGGTGATGCACCCCGGGCCGATGAACCGGGGCGTGGAGATCGATTCGGACGTGGCCGACGACCTGTCGGTAAGCCTGATCCAGAACCAGGTGGAGATGGGCGTGGCCGCACGCATGGCGGTGCTGGCCTCGCTGGCCGCGCGGCTGGAAAACGCCTGATGGCCGGCCTGAAATCGGTCTGCGTCTTCTGCGGCGCCAACTTCGGACGCCGCGAGGCCTACGCGAGCGCGGCGCGCTCGTTCGGACGGCTCGTCGCCGAGCGCGGCCTGACGCTGGTCTACGGCGGCGCCAAGGTCGGCCTGATGGGCGAGCTCGCCGACGCGGCGCTCGAAAGCGGCGGCGAAGTGGTGGGCGTGCTGCCGCGGGCGCTGATGGAGCGCGAGATCGGGCACCCGGGCATAACGCGCCTGGAAGTCGTGAACGACATGCACACCCGCAAGGCGCGCTTGGCCGAACTGTCCGACGCCTTCATCGCCCTGCCCGGCGGCATCGGCACCATGGAAGAGGTCTTCGAGGTCTGGACCTGGGGGCAGCTCGGTTTCCACAAGAAGCCCGTCGGCTTCCTGAACGTGGCCGGCTACTACGACTCCCTCGCCGCCTTTCTGGCCCACGCCGTCAGCGAGGCGTTCCTGCAGCAGGCCCATCGCGACATGCTGATCGTCAGGACCGACGGCGAGGACATGCTCTCGGCGCTGGACGACTACGTTCCGCCGACCGTCGAGAAATGGATCGGACGCGCCCAGCTATGACCGCCCGCCCCCTCGCCTTCGTCAATGTACGGCTGGTGGACCCGGCCAGCGGCTGGGACGGCCCCGGCGCGCTGCTGATCCAGAACGGCAAGATCGCCGAGGTCGCCCAGGGCCATGACCTGGGCACGCTGGGCGCCGACGTGGAGGTGGTCGACGGCCACGGGGCCATGCTGGCGCCCGGCCTGGTGGACATCCGGGTCAAGACCGGCGAGCCGGGCACGGAGACCAAGGAGACGCTGAAGTCGGCCTCGCGCGCGGCGGCGGCCGGCGGGGTGACCTCCATCGTCCTGCAGCCGGACACCGATCCGGTCGTGGACGAGCCCTCGGTGGTGGACTTCATCCTGCGCCGGGCCCGCGACATCGAGCTGGTGCACGTCTATCCGGCCGGCGCGGCGACCAAGGGCGCCGAGGGCAAGCGGATGGCCGAGATCGGCCTGATGCGCGAGGCCGGCTGCCTCTATGTGACCGACGCCGACCGGCCGATCGTCGATTCCAAGGTGCTGCGGCGGGTGCTGGCCTACGCCAGGGGCTTCGACACCCTGGTGGCGCACCGGCCGGCCGACCCGTGGCTGGCCGCCGGCGCGGCGGCCACCGAAGGCGAGTTCGCCGGGCGCATGGGCCTGCCCAGCGTGCCGCCGGTGGCCGAGAAGATCATGCTGGAGCGCGACCTGGCGCTGGCCGAGCTGACCGGCGGGCGGCTGATGGTCGACCAGATCACCACCGCCTGCGCCCTGGAGAGCCTGGAGCGCGCCAAGGCCCGCGGCGTCAGCGTGGTCGCGACGACCTCGATCAACCACCTGTCGTTCAACGAGGTGGACATCGGCGACTACCGCACCTTCCTGAAGTTCGACCCGCCGGTGCGCGGCGAGGACGACCGCCAGGCAACGATCCAGGCGCTGGCGACGGGGCTGATCGACATCGTCGTCTCGGCCCACGCCCCGGCCCCGGCCGAGGACAAGCGCCTGCCCTACGACGAGGCCGCGCCCGGCGCGGTGGGGCTGCAGACCCTGCTGCCGGCGCTGCTGGCCTTCCACCACGAGGGACGCATTCCGCTGATCGACCTGATCGGCGCGGTCAGCCACCGGCCGGCGAGCCTTCTGGGCCTGAACGCCGGGCGCCTGGCCAAGGGCGCGCCGGCGGACCTGGTGCTGTGCGACCTCGCCGCGCCGCAGGTGGTGGATGCGGCCAAGCTGGTCTCCAAGTCGAAGAACTCGCCCTTCGACGGCCGCCGCCTGCAGGGCGAGGTGCGCATGACCCTGGTGGACGGACGCGTCGTGCACCAGGCTTGAGACGCCTGCCGATCATCTGTATTCGTTTTGTTCCACGGCAACGTCCGCTGGCGGCGAGTCCGCGGAAGCGCTAGGACTCCGCGCAAAATCGGGGACGCGTCCATGTTCGACAACCTCACCCAGACCCAGCTCATCGCCGCGGTCGCCGGCGGCTACCTGCTGGGTTCGATCCCCTTCGGCGTGATCGCCACGCGACTGGGCGGCGCCGGCGACGTGCGCAAGATCGGCTCGGGCAACATCGGGGCGACCAACGTGCTGCGCACCGGCCGCCGGGACCTGGCGCTGATCACCCTGATCGGCGACGGCGGCAAGGGCGCGCTGGCCGTGTTCCTGGCCTGGTGGTTCACCCGCAACAACACCGAGGAGGCGCAGGCGGTGCTGACCTCGCTGGCCGGCGGCGCGGCGTTCCTGGGGCATATCTTCCCGGTCTGGCTCGGCTTCCGCGGCGGCCGGGGCGTGGCGACCTTCTTCGGCACGCTGCTGGCGGCGGCCTGGCCCGTCGGCGTGCTGGCGGCCCTGGCCTGGATCGTCTTCGCGGTGATGTTCCGCATCTCCTCCATGGCGGCGCTGGCGGCCGCGGCGCTCTCGCCGATCTTCGTGCTGATGGTGGCCCGCCCCTATCCGATCCTGGCGCTCTCGGCGTTCATGGCGGTGCTGATCTACATCCGCCACATCCCCAACATCCGCCGCCTCTTGAAGGGCGAGGAACCGCGAATCGGCGACAAGAAGCCCGAGGCGGCGGCCAACGACGAGGAATCGGCGGCGGATCCGGCGGCGTGAGCCAAGGCCTGTCGGATCGCGAACGGGTGGCCTGGCTGCGCCTGGCGCGCACGGACACGGTCGGCCCGGTCGCCTTCGAACAGCTCCTCGCCCGCTTCGGCGACCCCGCCGCCGCCCTGGCGGCCCTGCCCGACCTTGCGCGCCGCGCCGGACGGTCGGGCCCCTTGCGCATCCCCTCCGAGGCCGAGGTCGAGGCCGAACTCGCCGCCGGCGCGGCGCTGGGGGCGCGGCTGATCTGCGCCTGCGAGACGGCGTTTCCCCAGGCGCTGGCCGCCCTGGATCCCCCGCCGCCGGTGATCTGGGCCCTGGGCCGCGCCGAGCTCTTGGACCGCTCCGCCGTGGCGGTGGTGGGCGCGCGGGTGGCCTCGGCCGCCGGCCAGCGCTTCGCCCGCGGACTGGCCGCGGACCTCGGACAGGCCGGCCAGGTGGTGGTCTCGGGCATGGCGCGCGGAATCGACGCAGCCGCCCACGAAGGCGCCCTGCCCCACGGCACCGTCGCGGTGCTGGGCGGCGGGATCGACGACGTCTATCCGCCCGAGCACCGGCCGCTCCATGAGCGCATCGCCGAGGCCGGCTGCGTGGTTTCGGAAAGCCCGCCGGGCCGGCGCGCCCAGGCCAAGGACTTCCCCAGGCGCAACCGCATCATCTCGGGCCTGTCGCGGGCGGTGGTGGTGGTCGAGGCGGAGGTCCGCTCCGGCTCGCTGATCACCGCGCGGCTGGCCGCCGAACAGGGCCGCGAGGTGTTGGCCGTGCCGGGCTCGCCGCTCGACCCCAGGGCCAAGGGGACCAACGATCTGATCCGCCAGGGCGCGGCCCTGTGCGAGGGCGTCGAGGATGTGCTGCGCGCGCTGGAGGGCTTCCCCGGCCTGCGCGAGCGCGAGCGGCCCTATCAGCCCCCGCCGCCGGCGATGGACGACGCCGCTGACTCCGGCCTGCGCGAGCGGATCCGCGCCCTGCTATCGCCGACGCCGGTCTCCCGCGACGAGATCGCCCGCAGCGCCGGCGCCGGGGCCGCGGCGACGGCCGCGGCGCTGGTGGAGCTGTCCCTGGCCGGGCGGGCCGAGCTGCTGCCCGGCGGCTGGGTGGTCGCCGCGGAGGCATGAGGGCCGCCCCAGGGGCTTCATCAAACATTGATATCCGATGCGGCGTTGACAGGGGCGTGAGCCCGCCACACCTTTCGCGCCCTCTCGTTTCGGGCGATCCGCCCGCGGACCGCTCCAAAGATCGCGCATGAACGTCGTCGTCGTCGAAAGCCCGGCCAAGGCCAAGACCATCAACAAATACCTGGGCTCGGACTTCACCGTCCTGGCCTCGTACGGCCATGTCCGCGACCTGCCGGCCAAGGACGGCTCGGTGCGTCCCGACGAGGACTTCGCCATGTCCTGGGACGTGGACGCCAAGTCGGCCAAGCGGCTGAGCGACATCGCCGAGGCGGCGAAGAACGCCGACCGGCTGATTCTGGCCACCGACCCCGACCGCGAGGGCGAGGCCATCTCCTGGCACGTGCTGGAGGTGCTGCAGAAGAAACGCGCGCTGAAGACCGCCAAGGTCGAGCGGGTGGTGTTCAACGCCATCACCAAGACCGCCGTCACCGAGGCGATGAAGCATCCGCGCCAGATCGACATGGAGCTGGTGGACGCCTACCTGGCCCGCCGCGCCCTGGACTATCTGGTGGGCTTCACCCTGTCGCCGGTGCTCTGGCGCAAGCTGCCGGGCTCGCGCTCGGCCGGGCGCGTGCAGTCGGTGGCGCTGCGCCTGATCGTCGACCGCGAGATCGAGATCGAGCGGTTCAAGACCCAGGAGTACTGGACCGTCGAGGCCGACGTCTCGGCCGGCGCCGACCCGTTCCTGGCGCGCCTGGTCAAGCACCAGGGCAAGCGGCTGACCAAGTTCGACCTGGGCAGCGAGGCCTCGGCCCAGGCGGCGCAGGCGGCGGTGAAGGCGGCCGAGTTCCGCGTCGCCTCGGTGGAGAAGAAGCCCGGCCGGCGCTCGCCGCCGCCGCCCTTCACCACCTCAACCCTGCAGCAGGAGGCCGCGCGCAAGCTCGGCTTCTCGGCCCAGCGCACCATGCAGGCCGCCCAGAAGCTCTACGAGGGCGTCGACATCGGCGGCGAGACCGTCGGCCTGATCACCTACATGCGGACCGACGGCATCCAGTCGGCCCCCGAGGCGATCGAGGAGGCCCGCCAGGTGATCGGCGGGATCTACGGCAAGGAGTACGTCCCCGAGAGCGGACGCATCTACAAGACCAAGGCCAAGAACGCCCAGGAAGCGCACGAGGCGATCCGCCCGACCAGCCTGGCGCGCAATCCCGGCTCCCTGCGGCTGGATTCGGACCTTGGCCGGCTCTACGAGCTGGTCTGGAAGCGCATGATCGCCTCGCAGATGGAGGCCGCGCGCATCGAGCGCACCACCATCGAGCTGGAGAGCGCCGACGGCCAGACGGGCCTAAGGGCCACCGGACAAGTGGTGCTGTTCGACGGCTACCTGGCCGTCTACGAGGAAGGCCGCGACGACGCCGAGGACGAGGAAGGCGGCCGCCTGCCGGTGGTGCGCGAGGGCGCCGACGCCAAGGTGCTCGCCGCCCGGGCCGACCAGCACTTCACCGAGCCGCCGCCGCGCTATTCGGAAGCGAGCCTGGTCAAGAAGATGGAGGAGCTGGGCATCGGCCGGCCCTCGACCTACGCCTCGATCCTGACCGTGCTGCGCGACCGCGCCTATGTGCGCATGGACAAGAACCGCTTCGTGCCCGAGGACAAGGGCCGGCTGGTGACGGCCTTCCTGGAGGAGTTCTTCAAGAAGTACGTCGAATACGACTTCACCGCCGACCTGGAGGAGAAGCTCGACCAGGTCTCGGCCGGCGACCTCGACTGGAAGACGCTGCTGCGGGAGTTCTGGAACGACTTCCACGGCGCGGTGGGCGAGATCGCCGAGCTGCGCGTGACCAACGTGCTGGAGGCGCTGAACGAGGCGCTCGGCCCGCACATCTTCCCCGACAAGGGCGACGGCGTGGACCCGCGTGTCTGCCCGACCTGCGGAACCGGGCGGCTGTCGCTGAAGACCGGCAAGTTCGGCGCCTTCGTCGGCTGCTCCAACTATCCGGAATGCCGCTACACCCGCCCGCTGGCCGTGCCCGAGGGCGAGGAGGCCGAGGCGGCGAGCGGCGACCGCGAGCTGGGCGTCGATCCGGAGACGGGGATGACCGTCTTCCTGAAGGCCGGCCGGTTCGGCCCCTACGTGCAGCTTGGCGAGGGCGAGAAACCCAAGCGCGCCAGCCTGCCCAAAGCCTGGCCGGCGGCGGCGATGGACCTGGAGAAGGGCCTGCGCCTCCTGCGCCTGCCGCGCGAGGTGGGCGCGCACCCGGAAGACGGCGGGATGATCCTGGCCGGCATCGGCCGCTACGGCCCGTTCGTGCAGCACAACGGCACCTACGCCAACCTCGAGAACGTGGACGAGGTGTTCGAGGTGGGGCTCAACCGGGCGGTCGACCTGCTCGCGCAGAAGCGGGCCGGCGGCAAGGGCCGGCGCGGCGAGGCCGCGGCGCTGAAGGAGCTGGGCGCCCACCCCGGCGACGGCCAGCCCGTGCGCGTGCTCTCCGGCCGCTACGGCCCCTACATCAAGCACGGCTCGACCAACGCCAACGTGCCCAAGGGCTCCGATCCGCAGGAGCTGACCCTGGACGAGGCGGTCAAGCTGCTCGCCGAGCGCGAGGCCAAGGCCGGGAACGGCAAGAAGAAGCCGGCCAAGGCGGCGAAGGCCAAGGCGCCCGCCAAGGCCAAGGCCGCGCCGAAGGCCAAGAAGGCGCCGGCGAAAAAAGCGGCCGGCGCCTGAGGCGAGGCTATGGCGCTGGCCCTGAAAGGCTTCACGGTCAGAGGCTACCGCTCGCTTCGCCGGATCTCCTATCCGGTGTCCCAGCTCGACGTGTTCGTCGGCGCCAACGGCGTCGGCAAGTCGAACCTGTTCCGCGCGCTGTCGCTGGCGCGCGCCGCCGCCGCCAACACCCTGGGACGCGAGCTCGCCGCCGAAGGTCTGCGTGCAGCCCTGTGGGCCGGCCCGCGGCGCAAGGACGAGCCGAGGGGGCTCGAGCTCTCGATAGATCTCGCCGCGCCGGGCAAGGCGGGCGTGTTCCGCTATGAGGCCCGCGTCGGCTATCCGCCGCCGACCGCCGGCGCGTTCCCCGAGGAGCCCCAGGTCAAGGGCGAGACCCTGAGCTACGTGACCGGGACCAGAGCCCATCGGCTGGTGGACCGCAAGGGCGCCTCGGTGATGGTGCGCCACAGCTCCGGCCGGCCGGTCGACCTGGACATCGACGTGCTGCCCTCCGAGACCATCCTCGGCCGGCTGGAAGACCCGGCCAGCCATCCCGAGCTGGACCTGGTGCGCCGCACCCTGCTCGAATGGCGCTTCTACCACGACCTGCGCACCGACCCGGCCTCGCCGCTGCGCCGGCCCTGCGTCGCAGTCGCCTCGCCGACCCTGGCGGCGGACGGCTCCAACCTCGCCGCGGTGTTCGCCACCCTGGCCGAGATCCGCCAGGACACCGCCGCCCTGGACCAGGCGGTCGAACGGGCGTTCCCAGGATCGCGGCTCGTCTGCGAAGCTGGGGCCGAGGCGCGCTTCGCCCTGGCCTCGCCCGACTTTCCGCATCGGCCGTTCGACGCTTCGGAGCTTTCCGACGGGACGCTGCGCTTCCTGGCCCTGGCCGGCGCGCTGATGGCCTATCGCCTGCCGCCGTTCGTCGCGCTCAACGAGCCGGAGACCAGCCTGCACCCGGACCTGATGGAGCCGCTCGGCGAAATGATCGTCGAGGCCGCCCGGCGCACCCAGGTCTGGCTGGTGACCCATTCGCAGCGCCTGGCCGACGTGATCGCCCGCTCCGGCGAGGGGGCAGTGCGCACGGTGGTGAAGGACGGCGGCGGCACGACGGTGCAGGGGTTGACCCTGATGCGGACCTTCCGCGACGAGGACGACTGAAGCGGCCGCATTTCACCCGCCCGTCCGTCCGCATTCCGCGCTAAGAGAGCGCGATGGCCAGACCGCCCCGCACGCCGAAGTCCGACCGCTTCGCCAAGAAGGCCGCCGCGCGCCCGCCGCAGGGCTTGCCGGACCGCGACACCCTGATCGCCTTCATCCGCGACGCCGGCGAGACCGACAAGGCCGAGATCGCCCGCGCCTTCGGCCTGAAGGGCGCCGACCGCAAGGCGCTGCGGGTGATGCTGCGCGAGCTGGAGGAGAGCGGGCGGCTCGGCAAGCGTGGACGCAAGGGCTTCGCCGAATCCGGCGCCCTGCCCCCCGTCGGCGTGGTCGACGTGGTGGAGCGCGATCCGGACGGCGAACTCCTGGTGCAGCTCGCCAAGGCGGAGGACGCGCCTCTGGTGCGCCTGGCCCCCGACCGGCGCGAGGCCGCGGCCGGCGCGCCGGGGCTGGGCGACCGCCTGCTGGTGCGCTTCGAGACCCTGGAGACTGGCGAGACCGAGGCGCGGCTGATCAAGCGCCTGGGCCAGAGCGCACACCGCGTCCTGGGGGTGATCCGCAAGGGCCGCCGGGAGGTCCGCGTCGAGCCGGTGGACCGGCGCAGCAAGGAAAGCCTGGTGCTGCCCGAGCACGAGGCCCGCGAGCTGAAGGACGGCGACCTGGTGGTGGCCCAGGTGGGGACCGCCCACCGCCGCTATGGCCCGCACATGGGCAAGCTCCTGGAAGTCGTCGGCCGCGAGGACCAGCCGCGGGCGGCCTCGCTGATCGCCATCTACGCCCACGGCATCCCGACCGGCTTTCCGGCCGAGGCCGAGCAGGAGGCCGGGGCGGCCGAGCCGCCGACGCTGTCCGGCCGCGAGGACCTGCGCGACACGCCGCTGATCACCATCGACCCGGCCGACGCCCGCGACCACGACGACGCCGTCTACGCCCAGGCCGACGACGATCCGAAAAACCCCGGCGGCTGGATCGTCTGGGTCGCCATCGCCGACGTGGCCGCCTACGTCCGCTCCGGCTCGGCGCTGGACCGCACCGCGCGGGACAAGGGCAACAGCGTCTACTTCCCCGACCGGGTGGAGCCGATGCTGCCGGAGGTGCTGTCCAACGGCCTGTGCTCGCTGCGCTATGGCGAGGCCCGCGCCTGCGTGGCGGTGCGCATGGTGTTCGGCGCGGACGGGCGCAAGCGCTCGCACCGCTTCGTGCGCGGCCTGATGCGCTCGGCCGCCAAGCTCGCCTACGAGCAGGCCCAGGCGGCGATCGACGGGACGCCGGACGAGACCACGGGGCCCCTGCTGGAGCCGATCCTGAAGCCCCTGTGGGCGGCCTACGAGACCATGAAGAAGGGCCGCGACGCCCGCTCGCCGCTGGCCATCGAGAGCCTGGAGCGCAAGATCGTCATCGGCGCCGACGGCGAGGTCGCCTCGATCACTCCGCGCGCCTCGCTGGAGGCCCATCGCCTGATCGAGGAGATGATGATCCAGGCCAACGTGTGCGCCGCCGAGAGCCTGGAGGCCAAGAAGACGCCGCTGATCTACCGGGTGCACGACGCGCCGAGCCAGGAGAAGCTGCAGTCCCTGGGCGAGTTCCTGGGCACCTTGGGCATCGCCTGGAGCAAGGGCGAGAACGTCCGCACCGACCGTTTCAACCGCCTCCTGGAGATGACCCGGGGCGGCCCGCACGCCGACATCGTCAACGAGGTGGTGCTGCGCACGCAGATGCAGGCGCACTATTCCACCGAGAACATCGGCCACTTCGGGCTGAACCTGATGCGCTACGCGCACTTCACCTCGCCGATCCGCCGCTACGCCGACCTGATCGTGCACCGGGCGCTGATCCGGGCGCTCGGCCTGGGCGACGACGGCCTGACCGAGCGCGACATCGCGCAGATGAAGGACACCGCCGAAGTGATCACGCACGCCGAGCGCCGGGCGATGGCGGCCGAGCGGGACGCCACCGACCGCTATGTGGCGAGCTTCCTGGCCGACCGGGTGGGCGCCGAGTTCGCCGGGCGCATCACCGGGGTCACGCGATTCGGCCTGTTCGTGCGGCTGGACGACACCGGGGCCGACGGCCTCGTGCCCGTCTCCAACCTGGGCGGGGAGTTCTTCATCCACGACGACCGGGCCCACGCGCTGGTGGGCGAGCGCACCGGAGCGCGCTGGCCGCTGGGCATGCCGGTGGAGGTGCGCCTGCGCGAGGCGACGCCGCTCACCGGCGGGCTGCTCTTCGAAATGCTGAGCGAGCCGGCCGCGCCCGACGCCACCGCGCCGCGCCCGCGCCTGGGCGTGCGGCGGCGGGTCGAGAGCCGCCGGGGCGGACCGCCCAAGGGCGTGCGGCGCGGCAAGCGGCGCTGACGGCGGAAGCCGCCGGCCAGGGTGACGCTAGGGCAGCCTTCCCAGCGGGCGCGGCGGGGTCATACACTTGTTTCATGACCGACACCGTGATCGCCAAGCGCGCCCCTGAGGGGCCGATCCGCCAACCCGGCGTCCGCGCCGTCCGCCCGCGCGACGCGGCCACCCTGCTCATCGTCCGGCGCGACGGGCCCAAGCCCCGCGTGCTGATGGGCAAGCGCCACGGCGGCCACAGCTTCATGCCCAACGCCTGGGTGTTTCCCGGCGGCCGGGTCGACCGCTCCGACTTCCGCGCGCCGCACGCCACCGACCTGAAGCCCGAGGTCGCGGCCATGTTCGAGGCGCACCGCAAGGGCCCGCGCGGACGCGCGCTGGCGCTCGCGGCGATCCGCGAGACCTTCGAGGAGGCCGGCCTGCTGCTGGCCAAGCCGGCGCCGCCACGGCCCGCGTCGGGGCCTTGGCGCGATTTCATTGGCCAGGGCGCCCTGCCCGATCTCTCCGCCCTGGACATCGTGGCCCGCGCGATCACCCCGCCGATGGTGGCCAAACGCTTCGACACCTGGTTCCTGATGGCGAGCGCCGAGGACCTGATGAGCCTGGAGCGCCAGGCCGACTGCGGCGAGCTGGAGGAGATCGCCTGGGTGGACTTCGACGAGGCGCTCGGCCTGAACCTGCCGACCATCACGCGCACGGTGGTCAAGGAGACCGTTCTGCGCCTGGAGGACCCTGACCGCCCCAAACCGTTCGCGCGGTTCCGCCGGGGCGAGCAGTTCACGCAGACCCACCTGTAGCGCCGCGGCGCTCAAAGAACGCCCTGCGCATTGACTTTGCGGCCGCGATTCGTATTGTCCGCGGCTCTTTCGAACATCCGCCGGCGCGATCCGCTTCGCCGGCCCCGCGAGGACCGACCATGGCGAAGCCCGCTTCCATCAAGATCCGCCTGAATTCGTCGGCGGACACCGGCTTCTTCTACGTGACCAAGAAGAACGCGCGCACCAAGACCGACAAGCTCGTGCTGAAGAAGTACGACCCGATCGCGCGCAAGCACGTCGAATTCCGCGAAGGCAAGATCAAGTAAGCGCCTAGCGCCCGATTACCCAGACAGGAAGACGCCCGGTCGCAGGACCGGGCGTTTTTCTTTTTGGCTCAAGCTCGCCTATCGCCGCTTCGCGCCGTCAACGAAGCGCTCAACCCGAACAGAGTGATGGCGAACATCACTCCGATGATCCACGTCAGGCGCAGTTCGCGGCCGCCGGCAGCCGACCCAGCTTCCAGAACGCCCTTGTAGTGGCCGAAGAACGACATCCAGAACATCGCGCAGGTAAAGCCCCATCCGGCCGTAAGAACGTGGCTCGTTCGGCGGCGAATGGTGAACATGCCCCCAGCGACAAGGAGTGCGGCGGCGACGTAGTCGACGACCCAGAAGGGCCACCACTCCCAATCGCCCCAGTTTCTCACGACCTCGAGAACGCCTAGCGCAAGGCCGAAGACCACCGCGGTCCAAGCTGAAATTCTCAGCACTTCTCCACCCTCCCTTCGGAAGGAGGAGCCTACACCACTTCTGGCTGTGGGGCGCGACTCAGGCCGCGCGGGCCACCACGCGGTTGCGGCCGGCGGCCTTGGCCTCGTAGACGCCCTCGTCGGCGCGCTTGAGCAGCGCCTCGGGGCGGTCGGTCGGGCCGGAGGTGGCGGCCACGCCGATGGAGATGGTCACGGTGAGCAGCTCTGCGCCGCCCATCACCCGGAAGGGCGAGCCGGCCACGTGCAGCCGGATGCGTTCGGCGATGCGCTCGGCGTCGGACAGGCGCGTGTCGGGCATGACCACCACGAATTCCTCGCCGCCGTAGCGGCACGGCAGGTCGATGGCGCGCACGTTGGAGGCCAGGCGCACGGCGAACTCGCGCAGCACCTCGTCGCCCACGTCGTGGCCGTAGCCGTCGTTGATCTTCTTGAAGTGGTCGATGTCGATCAGCAGGCACGCGACCGGATCGCCGCCGTGGGTCGCCCGGCGCACCAGGGCCTCGAGCTGGCCGGTCATGTAGCGGCGGTTGTGCAGGCCGGTGAGCTGGTCGGTGACGGCCAGCTCCAGCGACTGGTCGAGGTTGTCGCGCAGATAGTCGGTGTAGCGCTTGCGCCGGATCTGGGTGCGCGCGCGGGCGGCCAGCTCCTGCGGGTCGATCGGCTTGGCCAGAAGGTCGTTGACGCCGATCTCCAGCGCCTTGACCAGGCGCGGACGCTCGTCGAAGTCGACGACGGCCAGCACCGGCAGGTGGCGCGTGGCCTCGTCGGTGCGAAGCTGGGCGGCGAAACGCAGGCCGTCGAAGCTGCGCGCCGTGGCGTTGACGATCACCAGGTCCACCGGCCCGCGGGCGGTGAGCAGGGCCTTGTCGACGTCGCTCTCGATCACCGGGCGGTGCTCGACCGCCAGCTCGGAGGAGACGCGCTGGGCCTGGCGCTCGTTGTCGTCGACGATCAGCACCCGCCCGCCCGAGCCGCCCAGGCGCGAGGCCGCGCCGGCGATCACGCCCATGCGGCGGCCCGAAGCCTCGCGCTCGCGCAGCTCGTCGATCACCATCTTCAGGCGGGTCAGGCTGCGCACGCGGGCGAACAGCATGACGTCGTCGATCGGCTTGGTCAGGAACTCGTCGGCGCCGGCCTCCAGGCCGGCGATGCGGTCGGCGCGGCCGTCGAGGGCGGTGACCAGCACCACGGGCACGTGCCGCGTCTCCGGATCGTCCTTCAGCCGGCGGCAGACCTGGAAGCCGTCCATGCCCGGCATCATCACGTCCAGGAGGACGATGTCGGGCTTTTCCTTCGCCGCCAGGGCGAGCGCGGTGGGACCGTCGTAGGCCGTGAGCACCTCGTAGTACTCCGCCGTCAGCTTGGCCTCCAGCAGCCGGACGTTGGCTTCGATGTCGTCGACGACGAGGATACGGGCGGACATGACGGCTAGCCCAGCAAGCGGCGGATGGTGTCCAGGAAATGCGAGACCGAGATCGGCTTGGAGATATAGGCTTCGCACCCGCCTTCGCGGATGCGCTCTTCATCGCCCTTCATGGCGAAAGCCGTCACGGCGACGACCGGAATGCTGGCGAGCTGCTCGTCTTCCTTGAGCCACTTGGTGACTTCGAGGCCCGAGATCTCAGGAAGCTGAATATCCATGAGGATCAGGTCCGGACGATGCTCGCGAGCCAGCGCGAGCGCCTGCAGCCCCTCGCGGGTTTGCAGGGTCACGTAGCCCTGGGCGTCGAGCAGATCATGAAAGAGCTTCATGTTCAGCTCGTTATCCTCGACGATGAGGACCTTCTTGGCCATTGTCGTCCCGACGATGCTTATGATCGGGCGGCGAATCGAGCGCCGGCCCCACCTTCATTCGGTTTGATCGCACGGATATCCTTAAACCAGCGTTAGCCGCAAAGGACCTGCATTGGCACACCTCGCCGCACCCGCCCCGGACGCCCGGGCCCCGGACATCGCCACCCTCGGCCTGGATCCGCAGCGCCCGCTGGTGATCGTCGACGTGGACGAGGTGCTGGGCCTGTTCATGGAGGGCTTCGGCAGGTTCCTGGAGGAGCGCGGCCTGGAATTCCGGGTCGATCGCTTCGCGCTGTTCCAGAACATCTACCGCCCCGGGGAGACCGAGCACCTGGATATCGCCGAGGGCAAGCGGCACTACGACGATTTCTTCCGCTACGGCGCCGGCGACATGGAGCCCGCCCCGGGCGCGGCCCGGGCGCTGGCCGACCTGGCCCGGCAGGCCGGCGTGCTCATCCTCTCGAACGCCCCGGCGCAGGCCAGGCTCGCCCGCTCGCGCTGGCTCGGCCGGCACGGCCTGGACTATCCGCTGATCCTGAACAGCGGGCCCAAGGGGCCGCTCGCCTCGGCGCTGGTGCGCCAAATCCACGGGCCGTCCGCCTTCATCGACGACCTGATTCCCAATCTGGATTCGGTGGCCGAGGCCGCGCCGCAGGTGGCGCGCTTCCAGATGGTCGCCGACCAGCGCCTGCGCGACCTGGCGCCCAGCGCGCCAGAGCGGCACACGCGGATCGACCAGTGGCCCGAGCTTTCCGAGGCCGTGGCCGAAACCCTGCGGCGCGGCGCACGCGACGCCGCCTGAAACGGAACAAATCGAGTATATAGAGTCGCATGATCCGCATCGGCGTGGATTTCGGCGGCACCAAGATCGAGGCGGCGGCCCTGGACGCCCAGGGCCGCTTTCTCGCGCGGGTCCGCGCGCCGACGCCGCCCGGCTACGACGAGGGGCTGGAGGCCGTGCGCGGCCTGGTGGACGAGGCCGAGCGGCAGGCCGGCGCGCGCGCCACGGCGGTGGGCGTCGGCGGACCGGGCTCGCCCTCCCCCGCGAGCGGGCTGATGCGCAACGCCAACTCCACCCAGCTCAACGGCCGCCCGTTCCCGGCGGACCTGGCCCGCGCGCTGGGCCGGCCGGTGCGCTACGCCAACGACGCCAACTGCCTGGCGCTGTCGGAGGCGACGGACGGCGCGGGTCGGGGCGCACGGGTGGTGTTCGCCGCGATCCTGGGCACCGGCTGCGGCGCCGGGATCGCCGTGGACGGCCGGCTCGTGGAGGGACGCAGCGCCGTGGCCGGCGAATGGGGCCACATGCCCCTGCCCTGGCCCTCGGACGCCGAGCATCCGGGGCCGGCCTGCTGGTGCGGGCGGCGGGGCTGCCTGGAGCTGTGGGTCTCCGGGCCCGGCCTGGCGCGAGACCACGGCGCGGGGCTGACGGCCCTGGAGGTTGTCGAACGCGCCGGACACGGCGACGCGGCCGCCGCCGCCGCGCTGGACCGCTACGTCGAGCGCCTGGCGCGCGGGCTGGCGGTGATCGTCGACGTGATCGACCCGGACATGGTGGTGCTGGGCGGCGGCATGTCCAACGTCTCCGCGCTCTATGAGCGCCTGCCCGACGCGATCGCCCCGCACGTCTTCACCGACGCCTGCGAGGTGACGGTCCGCCCGGCGCTGCACGGCGATTCCTCGGGCGTGCGCGGGGCGGCCTGGCTCTGGCCGCTGGAGGCCGCGCCGTGAGGGCGTTCTGCCGCGACTGCTTCCATGTGGGCGAGCCGGCCAGGCGGTGCGCGGCCTGCGGATCGCCGCGCATGGTGGTCCACGAGGAGCTGGGCCGGCTCTCCATCGCGCACATGGACTGCGACGCCTTCTACGCCTCGGTGGAGAAGAGAGACCGGCCCGAGCTGCGCGACCAGGCGGTGATCGTCGGCGGCGGCAAGCGCGGGGTGGTGACCACCTGCTGCTACATCGCCCGGATCTCGGGCGTGCGTTCGGCCATGCCGATGTTCCAGGCGCTGCGCGCCTGCCCGCACGCCGTGGTCATCAAGCCGGACTTTCCCAAGTACCGCGCCGAGAGCAAGCGGATCATGGCGCTGATGGCCGAGCTGACGCCGCTGGTGCAGCCGCTGTCGCTGGACGAGGCCTGGATGGACCTGTCGGGCACCGAGCGGCTGCACGGCGCGCCGCCGGCCCTGACGCTCGCCCGGCTGCAGGCGCGCATCGAGGCGCAGATCGGCATCACCGTCTCCATCGGCCTGGCGCCCAACAAGTTCCTGGCGAAGATCGCTTCGGACCTGGACAAGCCGCGGGGCTTTTCAGTGATCGGCGCGGCGGAGGCGCAGGCGTTCCTGGCGCCGCGCCCGGTGAACATCCTGCCCGGCGTCGGCCCGGCGATGGTCAAGTCGCTCAACGGGGCCGGGCTCTTCACCGTGGGCGACCTGGCGCGGGCCGAGGCCAAGCGGCTGGGCGAGCTCTTCGGCGCGCACGGCCTTCGCCTGCACGCCCTGGCGCACGGGCGCGACACGCGGCCGGTGGACCCGGACCAGGCGCGCAAGGCGATCAGCTCGGAGACCACCTTCAACGAGGACCTGAGCCGGCCAAGCGACCTGGAGGACAAGCTCGCGCCGCTCTGCGACAAGGTCGCCCGCCAGGCGCGGGCGGCGGGCGTGGCCGGCCGGGTGGTGACGCTGAAGCTGAAGACCGACGACTTCAAGACGGTCACCCGCCGCCGGGCCCTGCCCGTGCCGACCCAGACCGCCAAGACCCTGTTCTCGGTCGCGCGCGAGCTGCTGGCCGGCGAGGCGACCGGCCGGCGATGGCGCCTGATCGGGGTCGGGGTGACCGAACTGGTCGATGCGGAGGCGGTGGAAGGCGACTTCTTCGCGGGCGACGAGCGCCGCGCCCTGGCCGGGGAGCGGACGATGGACTCGATTCGCGCTCGATTCGGCTCGGACGCCCTCACTTCGGGCCGCGCTTTGCGCGCAAAGGCTCGATTCAGCGATTGAGCGCGGTTGGCTCATTCCTTTACGGGTGTGCTAAAAACGATCACGGAACGGTGGTCTACGCCCTCGCGACGATTTCGACCCTTCCAATACCGACTTATTTCCATATCTAATTCCAACGAGGCGGGGCGAACGCCCAGCCAGGAGACCCGTTCGATGGCCGAGCGCAAGCAAGGTGATCAGGCGACAGGCGTCAGATCGGCGGTTGTCACTCAGACCAAGCCGAAGACGCAGAAGCCGTCGATGTATCGCGTTCTGTTGCTGAACGACGATTACACGCCGATGGAATTCGTCGTGTACGTGCTTGAGCAGTACTTCAACAAGTCGCGCGAAGACGCGACGCGGATCATGCTGCATGTCCACCAACATGGGGTCGGCGTGTGCGGCGTGTTCACATATGAGGTGGCGGAAACGAAAGTAGCTCAGGTGGTTGATACCGCCCGCCGGCATCAACATCCCCTTCAATGCACCATGGAAAAGGATTGAGAGGCCTAGATTGCCCTCGTTTTCGCGCCCCCTAGAAGAGTCCCTGCACCGCGCCGTCGCCTACGCGAACCAGCGTAAGCACGAGTACGCCACGCTCGAGCACCTGCTGCTGTCGTTGATCGACGACGAGGACGCCGCCGGCGTGATGCGCGCCTGCGACGTGGACCTGGGCGCGCTGCGCACCACGCTCACCAACTACGTGGACAATGAGCTGCGCTCGCTGGTCGTCGACGACGGCGAGGACGCCAAGCCCACGGCGGGCTTCCAGCGCGTGATCCAGCGCGCGGTGATCCACGTGCAATCGTCCGGCCGCGAGGAAGTGACCGGCGCCAACGTGCTGGTGGCCATCTTCTCCGAACGGGAGAGCCACGCCGCCTACTTCCTGCAAGAGCAGGACATGACCCGCTACGACGCGGTCAACTACATCGCCCACGGCATCGCCAAGAAGGCCGGCGCCTCCGAGGCCAAGGCCGTGAAGGGCTCCGAGGACGAGGAAAAGCCCTCGGTGAAGACCGGCGGCGAAGCGCTCGAAGCCTACTGCATCAACCTCAACGAGAAGGCCAAGCAGGGCAAGGTCGACCCCTTGATCGGGCGGTCGGCCGAGGTGGAGCGCTGCATCCAGATCCTGTGCCGGCGCACCAAGAACAACCCGCTCCTGGTGGGCGATCCCGGCGTCGGCAAGACCGCCATCGCCGAGGGCCTGGCGCGCAAGATCGTCAACAACCAGGTCCCCGACGTCCTGGCCGGCTCGACCATCTTCTCGCTGGACATGGGCGCGCTGCTGGCCGGCACCCGCTATCGCGGCGACTTCGAGGAGCGCGTGAAGCAGGTCGTCAAGGAGCTGGAGAACCACCCCGACGCGATCCTGTTCATCGACGAGATCCACACGGTGATCGGCGCCGGCGCGACCAGCGGCGGGGCGATGGACGCCTCCAACCTGCTCAAGCCGGCCCTGGCCTCCGGCACCCTGCGGTGCATGGGCTCGACCACCTACAAGGAGTTCCGCCAGCACTTCGAGAAGGACCGCGCCCTGGTGCGCCGGTTCCAGAAGATCGACGTGAACGAGCCGACGATCGAGGACACGATCAAGATCCTCAAGGGGCTGAAGAGCTACTACGAGGACTTCCACAAGCTCCGCTACACCAACGACGCCATCAAGGCGGCGGTGGAGCTGTCGGCCAAGTACATCACCGACCGCAAGCTGCCCGACAAGGCGATCGACATCATCGACGAGGCCGGCGCCAGCCAGATGCTGCTGCCCGAGACCAAGCGGAAGAAGACGATCGGCGTGAAGGAAGTGGAGGCCGTGGTCGCCAAGATCGCGCGCATCCCGCCCAAGTCGGTCTCCAAGTCCGACACCGAGGCGCTACGTCAGCTCGAAACCGACCTGAAGCGGGCGGTCTACGGCCAGGACGACGCGATCGAGCAGCTCTCGGCGGCCATGAAGATGGCCCGCGCGGGCCTGCGCGACGCGAACAAGCCGATCGGCTGCTACCTGTTCTCGGGCCCCACCGGCACCGGCAAGACCGAGACGGCGCGGCAACTGGCCTCGACGCTGGGCATCGAGCTGCTGCGCTTCGACATGAGCGAGTACATGGAGCGCCACACCGTGAGCCGCCTGATCGGCGCGCCTCCCGGATACGTGGGCTTCGACCAGGGCGGCCTCTTGACCGACGCCGTCGACCAGCACCCGCACGCCGTGGTTCTGCTCGACGAGATCGAAAAGGCGCACCCGGACGTCTACAACATCCTCCTGCAGGTGATGGACCACGGCCAGCTCACCGACTCCAACGGCAAGAAGATCGACTTCCGCAACGTGGTCCTGATCATGACCACCAACGCGGGGGCCGCCGACGCCCAGCGCAACTCCATCGGCTTCGGCCGCGGCAAGGCCGATCACGAGGCCGAGGAAGCGATCAAGCGCGTCTTCACGCCGGAGTTCCGCAACCGTCTGGACGCCATCGTCGCCTTCCGCGCCCTGACGCCGGAGATCATCCGGCAGGTGGTGCAGAAGTTCGTCATGCAGCTTGAGGCGCAACTGGCCGACCGCCACGTCACCATCGAGGCGTCGGACGAAGCCACCGACTGGCTGGCCAAGAACGGCTTCGATGAACTCTATGGCGCCCGGCCGCTGGCCCGGGTCATCCAGGAGAACATCAAGAAGCCCCTGGCCGACGAGATTCTGTTCGGCCGGCTGGTCAAGGGCGGCCACGTCAAGGTGGTGCTCAAGGACGGCAAGCTGGCCTTCGAGATCGAGGACGACGAGCGCGAGCCCGGCGCCCCGGTCATCGAGGATCCCGCGGCCGAGAACGCCGCGGAACTGGCCGACTGATCCGGCGGCCCCGGCTCGCGCCGGGGCCAACGCCGACCTCCGCCTGGACGACGGATCGCGCGGCGCCCGCCGCGCGGCGACTCGACGCAGCCCGCCGGCCCTGCCAAGGTCCGCATGACCGGCAGGGGCGATCCAGGCCGAACCGACGGCCTCCGACAATGGCCCGAACACGATTGTTCCGAAACGCACAGGCCCGGCGCTCGCCGCTGCTGCCGGCCGGCCTGCTGCTCACCTACGCCGCCGCCACGGCGCTGGCGACGTTCTGGGCGCTCGGCACCAACGGCCTGGCGGTCTTCTGGGTGGGCAACGGCATCCTGGCGGCGACCCTGCTGCTGCTGCCCGCGCGGCAGGCCTTGCCGCTGGCCGCCTGCTATCTCGCCATCGACCTCGTCAGCTCGTTCGCCAGCGGCGCGCCGCCACAGCGGGCGGTGCTCATGGCGGCCTGCGACTTCACCGAGGCGTTCCTCGCGGCGGTGCTGATCCGGCGCTATTGCGGCGCGGCGCTCGACATGACCGACCTGCGGCGGCTGCGCAACCTGGCCCTGTGCGCCGCCCTGCCCGCCTCGATTCTCGTCGGCTCGATCGGCGCGGCGGTCTCGCACTACCTGATGGGCGGGGCGGCCTTCGCCCACCTGTGGCGCGTCTGGGCGCTGGGCGACTTCCTGGGCATGATGATCGCCGCCCCCGCCGTGCTGACCCTGGCCAGGTTCCGCCGGCACGACGCGGGCGGCCTGGCCAGCCCGCTCGAGCGGACCGCCTGGCTGGCGCTGATGGGCGCGGCGAGCATCGCGGTGTTCAGCCAGAACGCCCTGCCCATCGCCTTCATCCTGTTTCCGCTGGGCCTGATCACGGTGACGCGGGTCAGTCCGCCCTACGCGACCCTGAGCGTGCTGCTGGTCGCCTTCATCTCGGCCGCCGCGACGGTCGCCGGCTCCGGCCCCTTCGCTTCGGTGGAACAGGCCGATCCCTCGACCGGCGTGCTGCTGATGCAGGCCTATGTGGCCTGCACCCTGTTCTCGGCCCTGGCCCTGTCGAGCCTGCTGGCGCAGCGCGCGCGGGCCGAGACGCGGCTCATGAACGCCCTGGCCCAGGCCCGCCGCGCGCGCCGGGACGCCGAACACGCCGCCGGGGCGAAGACGCGCTTCCTGGCGGTGATGAGCCACGAGATGCGCACCCCGCTCAACGGCATCGCCGGCCACGCCCAACTGCTGGCGGCGCGCAAGGACCTGCCGCCCGCCGCACGCCACCAGATCAACACCATGCAGGCCTCGGCCGACGTGCTGCTGGCGCTGATCAACGACGTCCTGGACTTCTCGCGCGGCGAGGCGGGCACCTCGCTGCCGGTCGATGCGCCGTTCTGCCCCGCCGACGTCGCCGCGCGGACGGCCGACATGATCCGGCCGGTGCTGGAAGGCCGGCCGATCAAGTTCGGCGTGCATGTCGACGACGGCGCGCGGCGGCGGCTGATCGGCGACGAGCGGCGCATCGCCCAGATCCTGCTCAACCTGCTGAGCAACGCGGTGAAGTTCACCCAGGCCGGCCGCATCGACCTGTCGGTGGCGACGCACGAGCCGGCGGACGGCGGGCCGGTCCGCGTGCGCTTTTCGGTGCGCGACACCGGGCCCGGGGTGGCGGCGGACAAGCTGCAGGTGATCTTCCAGCCCTTCGTCCAGGCCGACGCCAGCAGCACGCGCAACTTCGAAGGCGCCGGCCTGGGCCTGGCCATCTCCAAGTCCCTGGCCGAGGCGATGGGCGGGCGGCTCGTCCTGACCAGCCTGGAGGGGGAAGGCTCGGAGTTCCTGTTCGAGGCGAGCTTCCCGCCGGCGCCGCAGCCGTCGGCGAGCCCCGTCGAGCAGCACGCCGGTACGGCCGCCGCCCGCTTCGGCGGCACGCGCGTGCTGGTCGTCGACGATCATCCGATCAATCGCGAAGTGGCCGCGCTCATGCTGATCGAGGCCGGCTTCGAGACGAGCACCGTCGACAGCGCGACCGCCGCCATCGAGGCGGTGCGCGACGACGCCTACGACCTGGTGTTCATGGACATCCACATGCCCGGCATGGACGGCATCCAGGCCTGCCGGGCGATCCGGGCCATGGGGGCGCAGAAAGAGACGCTGCCGATCATCGCCATGACCGCGGCGGCCATGCCCGAGGACGTGGAGCGCTGCCTGGCGGGCGGCATGAACGACCACCTGGCCAAGCCGATCCGCCAGGAAGAGATGATCGAAAAGGCGCTGCGCCTGCTGCGCGGCGGACGCCGCAGCGCCTGAACCGCGAGCGGCGGCGCGGCCCTAGGCGATCTTGTCGGAGATCTGTTCGGCCAGGGCCTTCAGCTCGTCCATGTCGGCCATGCCGCCGCCGGCATGACGGCCGAGCGGCACGCCCTCCCAGCGCGGGATGATGTGGACATGCAGGTGGTAGATGGTCTGGCCGGAGACCGCGCCGTTGAACTGGCTGACCATGATGCCGTCGGGCTCGAGCGCGGCGCGCACGGCGCGCGTCACCCGCTGGACGCCCAGGATCAGGTGGCTCAGGCGCTCCGGCTCCTCCTCCAGCAGGTTGCGCGCGCGGGTGTGCTTGGGAATCACCAGCGTGTGGCCGCGCGACTGGGGAAAGACGTCCATGAAGGAGAAGACGTGCTCATCCTCGAACACCCGCGCGCACGGGATCTCGCCGCGCAGGATCTTGGCGAAGGTGTTGTCGTCGTCGTAGGTCCCGTCCAAGCTCATGTCCTGCTCCCTGATGGCGGCGACCGTCCTATCAAATCCCCCGGGAGGGGGGAACGCGGGCCGTGCATGCTGACGGCCGCCGGCGAGCGTGCATCCTGAGCGTCAAATCCGGTCTTCAACGCACCGTCCAAACCGACACTTCGTCCAAAATTTCTAGTTGTGCGCGCGGCGTTTTTGGCGGGCCGGATAAAGACAGACGATTCATGGGGTTTTCGCCAAACCGTCGTCGAACAGTCACCCCCGATCCATACAGCGCCGCGACCACAAGTAGGGGGACCTGTGATGAAGATGAGATTTTGGCTGCTGGCCGGCGCCTGCGCGTCGGCCATGGCTTCGGCTGGGACGGCGTGGGCTGACGACGCGGGCGGCGTCGACGCCCAGATCGAGGAACTGATCGTCACGGCCCAGAAGCGCGAACAGAAGACGCTGGACGTGCCGATCGCCATTACGGCCTACAACGAAGACGCGCTCGACCGCATCGGCGTGCAGGAGTTCGAGGAGCTGTCGCTCTACGTGCCCGGCTTCGAGGTGCAGAACCAGTCGCCGAACAACCCCGGCTTCGTGATGCGCGGCATCACCTCCGATTCCGGCGAGGCGACCAACGAGCCGCGCGTGTCGGTGTTCCAGGACGGGGTGTCGATCTCCAAGTCGCGCGGGTCCTACATCGAGCTGTTCGACCTGGACCGGGTGGAGATCGCCAAGGGTCCGCAATCGACGCTCTACGGCCGCGGCGCCCTGATCGGCGCGGTGAACCTCGTCCAGGCCAAGGCCGATCCGTCGAAGCTGGCGGCGCGCTCGCGGGTCGAGGTCGGCAACTACGACTACCGCATGTTCGAGGGCATGCTGAACCTGCCGGTGGGCGACACCTTCGCCATCCGCTTCGCCGGGCGGCTGAAGGCCCGCGACGGCTTCGTGAAGAACCTGCTGGGCGGCAAGGACTTCAACTCCACCGACACCCAGGCCTTCCGCGTGGCCCTGAAGTGGCGGCCGAACGACCGCTTCAACGCCGACCTGATCGCCAACTACGAGCAGGACAGCCCCTCGGGCACGTCCTTCAAGTCGCTCACCTTTCTGCCCACCGACCCGACGACCGGCGCGGTGATCGGCGACCTCAGCCGCTATTCCGGCGCGGCGCTGTCGGCCGGCGGCGGCTTCCTGGGCGGCAAGGACCTGGGCCTGGACCGTTCGGTCTGGGGTGTGACGGGCCTGGCGACCTACGTCATCAACGACGCCCTCACCCTGTCGTCGATCAGCGCCTATCGCGAGTTCGACAGCCTGGAGGTGTTCGACCCGGACGGCTTCTCCCTGCCGCTGTTCGTCTTCGCCGAGGACGCGGTGGGCAATCAGACGAGCCAGGAGTTCCGGCTGAACTACGACGCGGGCGGCCGCGTCACCGCCTTCGGCGGCGTCAGCTACTTCCACGAAGACGGCTCGCAGACCGTGCCGCTGCAGTTCAACGAGAAGATCTACGCGCTGTACGCCGCCGGCGTGCTGAAGCCGCCGGTGGGCCTGTCTCTGCCGGTGATCGAGGCGCTGGCCCCGGCGGCGCTGAAGTCGGCCCACCGCGAGACCTACGCCAACTACGGCGAGACCACCGCCTACGACGCCTTCGCCGACATGACCTTCAAGGTCACCGACAAGCTCGAGCTGACCGCGGGCCTGCGCTACAGCACCGAGGACAAGACCAGCGGCTACAGCGCCGTCCTGGTGAACGGCGGCTCGACCCTGACCAGCACGCCGACGGTGGCGCGCGGCCTGTTCGTGCAGCCCACGGCCGGCGGCGCGGTGATCTCCAAGGATCTGTCCGATTCCGGCCTGACCTACCGCCTGGTCGCCCGCTACGCCGCGAGCGAGCACGTCAGCCTTTATGCGTCGTACGCGCGCGGCCGCCGGCCCAAGGTGCTCTCCGTCGGCTCGCCGACGACGCCCGGCGGCGACGTGACCTTCACCGAACTGCCGGCCGAGGAGGTGGATTCCTACGAGGTGGGCGCCAAGAGCGAGCTCTTCGATCGCCGCCTGGCGCTGGAAGGCTCGATCTATCACTACAGCTACTCGAATTTCCAAACCTCGGTGATCAACGACGCCGGGCAGATCATCAGCGCCAACGCCGGCGAGGCCGACGCGACCGGCTTCGAGGGCCAACTGGTCTACAAGCCGATCCGCGCGATCGAGGTGTTCGCCACCTACAGCTACAACCACGCCCGCTTCGGCAACGGCCTTTTCAAGGGCAACAGCTTCCGCCTGTCGCCGGACCACTCCCTGTCGCTGGGCGTGCAGGCCTCGGTGCACGTGGCCGGCGGCGAGCTGAGCTTCACGCCGACCTACACCTGGCAGTCGAAGGTGTTCTTCGACAGCAACAACGACCTGCCGCAGTTCCAGTCGCTCGATAAGATCCAGGACGAGGTGCAGAAGGCCTACGGCCTCCTGAACCTGCGGGTCGCCTATCAGCGCGACAAGGCGCCGTGGAAGGTCGAGGCGTTCGTCACCAACGCGCTGGACCAGGACTACATCAAGGACGCCGGCAACACCGGCGACGCCTTCGGCATGGCCACCTTCATCGACGGCGAGCCGCGCTACTACGGCCTCAGCCTGTCGATGAGGTACTAGTCCTTCCTGAAGGGCGAATACTCGTCGGCGAGCCATTCCATCTCGCCCTCGACCGCGGCCCGTTCCTGCTCGACGAAGCGGTGAACGGGCCCGCGCAGGGCCGGATCGGCGATATAGTGGGCCGAGCGAACGGCGACCGGCAGGTAGCCGCGGGCGATCTTGTGCTGGCCCTGGGCGCCGGCCTCCACACGCTGCAGGCCCCGCGCGATCGCCCATTCGATGGCCTGGTAGTAGCAGAGCTCGAAGTGCAGGAAGGGCACGTCCTCGACGCAGCCCCAGTTGCGCCCGTAGAGGCAATCCTCGCCGATCAGGTTGAGGGCGCCGGCGATCCAGCGGCCGCCCCGGCGGGCCATGACCAGCAACACGCGGTCGGCCATCCGCTCGCCCAGCAGCGAGAAGAACAGGCGGTTCAGATAGGGCCGGCCCCACTTGCGCGAGCCGGTGTCCATGTAGAAGGCGAAGAAGGCGTCCCAGCAGTCCTCGGTCAGATCCTCGCCCGTCAGCGCCAGGATCTCCAGGCCGGCCTGGGCGTCGCGCCGCTCGCGCCGGATCGTCTTGCGCCGCCCCGAGGACAGCGCGCCCAGGAAGTCCTCGAAGTCGCGGTAGCCCGCGTTCAGCCAGTGGTACTGCTGGCCCTGGCGCAGGGAGAGCCCCTGCTCGCCCATCCACACCCACTCGTCCTCGGTGGGGAAGTTCACGTGCAGCGAGGAGGCGCCAAAGCGCTCGCACACGGTGAGCGCCCCGCCCAGCAGCATGCGCCGGGCCTCGTCGACATCCACGTCCGGACGCGACATCAGGCGCGGGCCGGTGGCCGGCGTGAACGGCACGGCCGCCAGCAGCTTGGGATAGTAGCGCCCCCCTGCCCGCTCATAGGCGTCGGCCCAGGCGTGGTCGAAGATGTATTCGCCCTGGCTGTGGGACTTCAGATAGAGCGGCGCGACCGCGCCGACGCGGCCCTCCTCGTCGGCCACCGCCAGGTGCTGCGGCCCCCAGCCGGTGCGCTCCACGGCGCAGCCGGCCTCCTCCAGGATGTCCAGGAAGTCGTAGCTGACGAACGGATTGCCGGCGTAGTCGGGATTGCCGGCGCAGGCGTCCCAGGCCTCGCGGCCGATTTCGGCGATGCGGCGGTGGATACTGACCGCCGGCTTCAGGCTCACGCCGCGAAGCCCTCGAAGATCAGGTTGTCGCAATGCTCGCGCACGGCCTCCCACTGTGCGGGCTCGCGCACGGTCCAGCCGACCACCGGCATGCCGCCGGCCCGAAACGCCGCCGCCCGCTCGTCCGGCAGCATGTCGATGTGGAGCGCCAGGAAGTGCGGCCGGGCGATCTCCACGTGCTCCAGCCGCGCGAACGCCTGGCGCTGCTCCTCGGAGAGGTGCTCGGGCGGCTTGATCGCGCCGGAATAGCTGTAACTGTCCAGCCCGCGCAGCACGCCCGGGAACCGCTCGGCGAACCAGGCGTGCGAATAGGGATTGAAGCCGATCACGCAGACCGGGCCGGCATGGTCGATCAGCAGGTCGTGGACTCGCTGCTCCAGCGGGCCGACCTGGCCGTAGGGCGTCTTCAGCTCGGCGTGGATCATGGCCCTGCGGCCGACCAGCGCCAGGGTCTCCAGCAGGGTGGGAATGCGCTCGTCGGAGCCGGCCAGGCGCAGTTCGGAGAGCTCGGCCGCGGTGTAGTCGCCCAGGCGGCCCTCGGCGCCGGTCATCCGCTTCAGCCGGCTGTCATGGAAGACCATGGCCTCGCCGTCGGCGGAGAGCTGGACGTCCAGCTCGATGCCGTAGCCGGCCGCGCAGGCCGCCTGGAAGGCCGCCAGGGAATTTTCCGGCGCGCCGTCCTTGGTCCACAGCCCCCGGTGCGCCACCGGCGGGTGGAACAGAAGATCCCAGGCCTCGCCGAATCGCGCGTTCACGAAAGCTCCACCACCGCATCGACCTCGACGGAGAAGTTCATCGGCAGGCGATAGACCCCGACCGCCGAACGGGCGTGCCGGCCGGCGTCGCCGAAAGCCTCGACCATCAGGTCGGACGCGCCGTTCACCACCTGGGGAATCTCGAAGAAGCCGGGGCCGGCCTGGACGAAGCCGCCCAGCTTGACCACCCGCGCCACGCGGTC
Source organism: Phenylobacterium sp. (assembly GCF_041916435.1). GTDB lineage: Bacteria > Pseudomonadota > Alphaproteobacteria > Caulobacterales > Caulobacteraceae > Phenylobacterium. Next base: position 951,684 of record NZ_JAYRZM010000001.1, read on the forward strand.
GAGGTCGCCGTCGGCGGCGGCCCGCATCTGGGCCAGCAGGTTCACGCCGCACAGGCGCGCGGCGCCCTTGGCGGTCTCCAGGTCGATCTCCTCGCCGATGATTCCGCGGACCCCGCCGGAGGCGTCGAGCGACACCTGGCCGGAGATGTGGACCAGCGAGCCTACGCGCACGAACGGCACGTAGTTGGCGACGGGGGCGACCGGTTGCGGGAGGGTGATCCCGAGCTCGGCGAGACGTTCTTCGACCTTTGACATGGCCTACCGTCTAGCGCGGGTTCCCCATCCTGTGAACGGCCCGCAGACATGCCGGCAAAGAGAAAGCCCCGGACCGTCGCCGGTCCGGGGCCTCACTCAGACGTCAGGGAGGAATTGACGTCCTTACTTACGCTCAGCGAGCGGCTTGCAGGCGCTCGACGGCGGCCGTGACGCGCTCGTTGATCGGCTTCATCGAGTCCTTCACCGACGAGGCGACGGTTTCCGACATCTTGCCGACTTCGGCCATGTAGGATTCCAGGGCGCCCTTGGCGAAGGTCGTCTGCAGCTCGATCACTTCCTGAATGCTCTTCGCGCCGGCCAGCGACTTGGCGGCGGCGACTTGGTCTTCCACCGACTTCTTGGAGAAGGCCATCGCCTGGGCGCCCAGGGTTTCGACGCCCTTGGTGGCGGCGGTGATCGAGGCGATCATCGCTTCCAGGTTGCTCTTCGAATAGCTGTTGGCGTCGTTCAGGGCGCCAAGCGTCTTTTCGACGGCGTCCTTGAAGGCTTGGTTGCTGGCGGTGGTGAACTGTTCGACGGTGGTCTTCATCGCTTCGGCGGCGGCCATGGGTGCGACTCCTGGTGAATGCGGGGCTAGCGGCTTACGCCGCGATCGGGACTGGGCAGGTGCAATGCGGCTACACCGGCATTTTGATGCCATGTTGCAGTGCAGCAGTCAAGTAATTTTGTGCACTGCACAATCGCCGATCACGCGAGTTGTGATCGCAGGCGTCCGCGACAAAACGGCGCCGTCAAACTCTGTTTACCATCGGGCAACGGCGCGAGGAGCATGATAAGGTCTTCAACGGTGGCTCGGGGGCCGCTGCAACTCGTTCTAATTCGACGGTCGACGCCCATGTTCGGACACGCCCGCCAGTTTCTGGTCTCGCTCGGCATCGCAGCAATGGTCGCGATCGCGACCTTGACCGCGCCTCCCTCGGCCCAAGCCGCGTCGTTCATACCGACCAGCCAGCCGAAGTACGCGGCCATCGTCGTGGACGCGACCAGCGGCGAGGTGCTCTACGCCAAACGCGCGGACAGCCCGCGGTATCCCGCCTCGCTCACGAAGATCATGACGCTCTATCTGACGTTCGAGGCGTTGGATTCGGGCAAGCTGAAGCTCACCGACCGCATCCCGATCTCGCCCCACGCCGCAGCCCAGGCGCCGACCAAGCTCGGTCTTCGCGCCGGCGACTCGATCACCGTGGAAGACGCGATGTATGCGATCGCGCTGAAGTCGGCCAACGACATCGCGGTCGCCATGGCTGAAAAGCTGGGCGGCACCGAAAGCCGCTTCGCCGCGCTGATGACCCTGCGCGCCCAGGAACTGGGCATGACCAACACGCGCTTCGTCAACGCCAACGGCCTGCCGGACAGCCGCCAGATCACCACGGCCCGCGACCTGGCGATCCTGTCGCGCGCGGTGATGCGCGACTATCCGCAGCACTACAAGCTCTTCAGCGTCCAGCAGTACACGGTGCGCGGCCAGGTTCTGCGCAACCACAATCACCTGCTGGGCAAGATGGCCGGCGTGGACGGCATCAAGACCGGCTTCACCAACGCCTCCGGCTTCAACCTGGCCGCCTCCGCCGTGCGCGACGGCCGCCGGCTGATCGCGGTGGTGATGGGCGGCCCCTCCACCGCCGTGCGCGACGAGAACGCCCAGGACCTGCTGCTGACCGGTTTCGACGTGGTCGCCCGCCGCGCCCGCGGCGAGAACATCACCATCGCCCAGAACCTGTTCGAGCCCGAGCCGTCCGGCGACGTGGTCCGCCCCTCCGTGGAGCAGGGCGACGGCGACCAGGATGAGCTGAAGATCGTGCTGGCCTCGGCCGATCCGCCGCCGGCCCACACCGCCTCGGTCGCCAAGGACGCCAAATCCGCCAAGGTCGCCAAGCCGGCGTCCGGCCGCTGGGTCGTGCAGGTCGGCGCCTTCAAGTCCAAGTCCGACGCGCACAAGCAGCTCGGCTTCGTGAAGAGCCGCTTCGGCAAGCAGTTCGCCGGCGCCGAGGGCTTCATCGCCCCGCCGATCCACGGCGCCTATCGCAGCCAGTTCAAGGGCTTCTCGGAAGCTTCGGCCAAGGCGGCCTGCAAGGCGATGCAGGCTAAGCGCCTGGCCTGCATGGTCGTCGGCCCGTCGGCCTGATCGCGCCTACTTCTTCAGAAGCCTGTCGCGCGCGGCGTTGAGCTGCGCGGCCAGGCCGCTGGTGCCGCCCTTGTCGGGGTGGGCCATCCGCATCAGCCGCGAATGGGCGGCCCGGATTTCCTCGGGCGTGGCAGACGCCCCTACCCCCAGGATCGAGCGGGCCTCGTCGAGCGACATGCCGGAGACGGGACGAGCCGGCGCGCCGGGCCCCAGGCCCGTGCGCCGCGCCGAAGACGCCAGCCACAGGCCGATCACGATCAGGACGATCGCCTTGCCCCAGCCGCCGCGCAGCCCCACGAAGGCGGCGGCCGAGAAGGACGCCAGGGCGAAGGCCGCCGAGAGCAGCCGCCATTCGCGCCGCTTGAAGACCGGCTTGCCGCCGCTGAGCCACACCAGGAGCGTCAGGGCCGCAAAGCCGATCGCGAGGTAGATCATGCCCCCTATTCGGCGGCCATCAGCGTCGTGTCCAGCCCGGTCAGGCCGAGCGAGCTCATGAGGGCTCGCAGCTCCTGGCGCGCGGCCACGTGCTGCAGCGACATGGCCACCGGCCGGATGGACGGCGACAGGTCGGCGATGGTCAGGCCGAAGGGGAAGAGCTCGCGGTAGATCACCCGGTCGCGCAGCCCGGGCCCGACGCGGAAGCCGACCCGCTTGGACAGGGCCTGCACGCGCTGATCCAGCCGCCGGCGGTTGCGCGCCTCGGTGGGCGCCAGACGGTTGCGCAGCACCACCCAGTCGATCATCCGGCCGTTGGCGGCGGCGCGCGTCTTGCGGCTGTCCCACACGGTCTCGGAATAGAGGCTCGGGCGCTTCAGCTCGAGCGACACCGGATCGACCACGCCCAGCATGTCGAAGTCGACGAAGCTGTCGTTCATCGGCGTGACGATCAGGTCGGCCGAACCGTGGGCCATGCGGCTGACCGCCGTGTCGCCGCCGGGCGTGTCGATGACGACGAAGTCGGCCTCCTCGGACGCCCGCTCGAAGGCCTCCTGGAAGCGCGCCAGGGCCTCGGCGTCGGGCGCCTTGGCCAGCTCGATGCTCAGCGGATATTCCAGCGGCATGGGCGCATCGGCCTTGTTGGCCGTGAGCCAGGCCCTGCGGCTGGCGAAGAAGTGGCCCATCGACTGCTGGCGCAGGTCCAGATCAAGGACCGCCACCCGCGCGCCGCCGTGCAGCAGCGCGGTGACGAGGTGGATGGCGATGGTCGACTTGCCGGCCCCGCCCTTTTCGTTGCCCACGACGATAACGCTCGCCTGGCCCATGATTTCCCCCAACTCCCAGACGGCCGTACGGCCACCGATTCGCAAAGGTTAACGTGGAGCGTGCGGGCCTTTTGCGTCAACGAGGCGACAGTCGCCGGCTGTGGACGGATCGCCGCAGCCTACCAGGCGCCGACTTCGCGCAACTGCCGCGCCAGCTCGGGCGGGATCTCGCCGTCCGCTCCGCGCTCCAGATCCGGCGGCGCGTCCTTGCCCTCCAGATAGCGCCACCCCTGGAAGGCGCGCCGGGGCGTCGGCGCCACGCGCACGCAGTCCGGATCGAGCGTCACCTCGCAACGGGCGTTGACGCCCTCGCCCACGGTGTCGACGGCCAGGATCTTCTGGCGGCACAGGATCACGCCCTTGAACACGCGAAAGAGCGAGCCGGTCTCCACCAACTCGGCCGCGCGCTTGGGCGTCTGGCGGGTGCGCATGATCCAGGGGCCCGCAGGCTCGCGGTTCGCCTGCCACTCCACGAGTTCCTCGACCGTGTCGCAGCCGACGCAGAGCTTGATCATATGCAGCGCCATGGCTTCGACCTACGCCGGCTCGGCCAACTCCACAAGCAACGCGCCCTCGCTGACCTGGTCGCCGAGCGCCACGGCCAGGTTCTCCACCACCCCGTCGAACGGCGCGGTCAGGGCGTGCTCCATCTTCATGGCCTCGAGCGTCAGCAGCGGATCCCCCTTGGCCACGGACGCGCCGGCCTCGACCGCCACGGCGACGACCTTGCCCGGCATGGGTGCGCGCACCTGGCTGTCGCCGCCGGCCTCGCCCACGTGGGCGGCCGGCGGCGTCAGGGAGAAGCTGAACGCCTCGCCGGCGTCAAACACCACCAGGTCGTCCTCGTCGGTGACCAGCACGTCGCGGCCGCCACCTTCGGTCCACAGCGGCGCCTCGACCGCACGGCCGTCCAGGAACAGGCGCACCTGATCGGCCGGCGCGGCGTTGAGCCGGAAGCCCACCAGATCGCGCCAGGGCGTGGCGGCCTCGTTGGTGGGCGCCTCGCGCAGGGTCAGCGCCGCCGTCGCCGCCGCCGCCGACAGGGCCGCGTCCGACGGCTCGCCCGCAGCCAGATCGCCGAGGCGCGCATCGATGAAGCCGGTGTCCATCTCCGCGGCGATGAAGTCCGGGTGTTCCAGCAGGCGCGTGAGGAAGCCCGCGTTGGTCTTCACCGGCCAGACCTCGACCCCCGCGCAGGCGCCCGCGAGCGAGGCCAGGGCGTCCTCCCGCGTCTCGCCCCAGGCGATCAGCTTGGCGATCATCGGGTCATAGAAGGGGCTGACCTCGCCGCCCTCCTCCACGCCGGAATCCACGCGCACGCCCGGCGGCAGGCGCAGGTGCTCCAGCGCCCCGATCGAGGGCAGGAAGCCGGTGGCGGGGTTTTCCGCATAGAGCCGCGCCTCGGCGGCGTGGCCGGACAGGCTGATCTGGTCCTGCGCCAGGGGCAGCGGCTCGCCGGACGCGACGCGAAGCTGCCATTCGACGAGGTCGAGCCCCGTGACCGCCTCGGTCACCGGATGCTCCACCTGCAGGCGGGTGTTCATCTCCATGAACCAGATGCGGTCGCCGCGAAGCCCCTGGGAGGCGTCGGCGATGAACTCGACCGTGCCGGCGCCCACGTAGCCGACCGCCTTGGCCGCGCGCACGGCGGCCTCGCAGACGGCGGCGCGGGCCTCCTGGCTCATGCCCGGCGCCGGCGCCTCCTCGACGACCTTCTGGTGGCGGCGCTGCAGGGAGCAGTCGCGCTCGAACAGGTGGACCACGTTCCCGTGGGAATCGCCGAACACCTGCACCTCGATGTGGCGCGGGCGCAGGACGTAGGTCTCCAACAGCACCCGGTCGTCGCCGAAGGACGCCGCCGCCTCGCGCTTGCAGGAGGTCAGGGCCGCGGCGAAGTCCTCGGGCCGGTTGACCCGGCGCATGCCCTTGCCGCCGCCGCCAGCCACGGCCTTGATCAGCACCGGATAGCCGATCGCCTCGGCCTCGGCCGCGAGCCTCTGCTCGGACTGGTCCTCGCCGAGATAGCCGGGGGTGACCGGCACGCCGGCCTTGGACATCAGCGCCTTGGCCGCGTCCTTCAGGCCCATGGCGCGGATCGCCGAGGGCGGCGGGCCGACCCAGACGAGGCCCGCGGCGGCCACCGCCTCGGCGAACTCAGCGTTCTCGGACAGGAAGCCGTAGCCCGGATGGATCGCCTGGGCGCCGGTGGCCTTGGCCGCGGCGATGATCTTGTCGGGGACGAGGTAGCTCTCCCTGGCCGCGGCCGGCCCGATCAGCACCGCCCGGTCGGCCTCGCGCACGTGGGGCGCGCCGGCGTCGGCCTCGGAATAGACCGCCACCGTGGCCAGGCCCATGCGCCGGGCCGTGCGGAAGACGCGGCGGGCGATCTCGCCCCGGTTGGCGACCAGAACCGAGGTCAGCATCTCAGCCCTGCTGCGCCCAGCTCGGCTTGCGCCGCTCCAGGAACGCGCGCACGCCCTCCTGGCCTTCCGGGCTCACCCGGGCGGCGGCGATGCGCCTGGCGGTGTCCTCCATCAGGGCGCGGTCGATGTGCCGGCCGACGATGTCGCCGACCAGGCGCTTGGAGGCGGCCACGGCCTCGGGCCCGCAGGCCATGATCTCGTCGACGATCTTCTCGGCGCGGGCGGCCATCGCCTGGGCGTCGTCGGCGACCTCGGTGATCAGGCCGATCCGCTCGGCGTAGTCGGCGCCGAACACCTTGCCCGTGGCGAACAGGGCGCGGGCCGTGCGCGGGCCGACGGCGGCCACGACATAGGGGCTGATGGTCGCCGCGATCAGGCCCAGGCGCACCTCCGAGAAGCTGAACCGGGCGTCGGCGGTGGCGAGCGCGATGTCGCAGGCCGCCGCCAGGCCCGCGCCGCCGCCGTAGGCGCCGCCCTGCACCATGGCGACGGTCAGCGCCGGAAGGTCCCACAGGGACTTCAGCATCTTGGCCATCTCGTAGGCGTCGTCGCGGTTCTCCGCCTCGGTGTAGTCGGCCGCGTCGCGCATCCACTCCAGGTCGGCGCCGGCGCTGAAGATGCTGCCCGCGCCGCGGATCAGCACCACGCGCACGCCCTCGGCCCCGCGCAGGGTCTCGAAGGCCTCATGCAGGGCGGAGATCAGCTCGGCGTCGAAGGCGTTCTTGCGCTCGGGCCGATTGATGGTGACCACCTCCACGCCTTCCAGCGAGGAGTCGATGTGCACCAGGGGCGAGTTGGCGTTGCTGTCGACCACTTCGACAAGCGGATCGGCGATGGGATTGGACATGGTTCGAACTCCCGCCTCTTGGGCTACATCCTGAAGACGCCGAAGCGCGTCTCCGGAACCGGCGCGTTCAGCGCCGCAGATATGGACAGACCGAGCACGTCTCGGGTTTGCGCCGGATCAATCACCCCGTCGTCCCACAGGCGCGCGGTGGCGAAATAGGGATTGCCTTCGTCCTCGTAGCGCTGGCGCACGGGGGCCTTGAAGGCTTCCTCCTCCTGGGCCGTCCACTTGCCGGCGTCGCGGTGGACGGTGGCCAGGACGCTGGCGGCCTGCTCGCCGCCCATCACGCTGATGCGGCTGTTGGGCCAGGTCCACAGGAAGCGCGGCGAATAGGCCCGCCCGCACATGCCGTAGTTGCCGGCGCCGAAGGAGCCGCCGATCAGCACGGTGAACTTGGGGACCTCGGCGCTGGCGACGGCGGTGACCAGCTTGGCGCCGTCCTTGGCGATGCCGCCGGCCTCGTACTTGCCGCCCACCATGAAGCCGGAGATGTTCTGCAGGAACACCAGGGGAATCCGCCGCTTGCAGGCGAGTTCTATGAAGTGGGCGCCCTTCAGCGCGCTCTCGGAGAACAGCACGCCGTTGTTGGCCAGGATCGCCACCGGATAGCCCCAGATGCGGGCGAAGCCGGTGACCAGGGTGGAGCCGTAGAGCGGCTTGAACTCGTCGAAGGAGGAGCCGTCGACGATGCGGGCGATCACCTCGCGCACCTCATAGGGCGCGCGCACGTCGGGCGGCACGATCCCGTAGAGCTCGGCCGGGTCGTAGGCCGGCGGCCGGGGTTCGGCGAGGTCCAGGTCGACGCGCTTGACGGTGTTGAGGTCGCCAACGATGCGCCGGACGATGGCCAGGGCGTGCTCGTCGTTGGCGGCCACGTGGTCGACCACGCCGGAGCGGCGGCCGTGGGTGTCGGCCCCGCCGAGCTCGGTGGCGGTGATGACCTCACCGGTGGCGGCCTTCACCAAGGGCGGGCCGCCCAGGAAGATGGTGCCCTGGCTCTCCTCGCCGACGCCGCGGACGATGATCGTCTCGTCGCTCATGGCCGGCACATAGGCCCCGCCGGCGGTGCACGAGCCCATGACGCAGGCGATCTGAGCGATCCCCTCGGCGCTCATCCGGGCCTGGTTGTAGAAGATGCGCCCGAAGTGCTCGCGGTCGGGGAAGACCTCGGCCTGGTGCGGCAGGTTCGCCCCGCCCGAATCGACCAGGTAGACGCACGGCAGCCGGTTCTGCAGCGCCACTTCCTGGGCGCGCAGGTGCTTCTTCACCGTCATCGGGAAATAGGCGCCGCCCTTCACCGTGGCGTCGTTGGCGATGATCAGGGTCTCGCGGCCGGACACGCGGCCGATTCCGGTGATCACCCCCGCGCCGGGCGCCTCGTCGTCGTACATGCCGGATGCGGCGAGCGCGCCCAGTTCCAGGAACGGCGCGCCCGGATCGATCAGGCGCATCACCCGCTCGCGCGGCAGAAGCTTGCCGCGGGCGACGTGGCGCTGGCGGCTGCCTTCCGGCCCGCCAAGGGCCGCGGCGGCCGCGCGGGCGCGCAATTCCTCCACGAGGGCGCGGTTGACCGCCGCATTGGCGGCGAATCCCGCCCCGTTCACATCGATGGCCGTCGAGAGCTTCGGCATGGGAGAGGCATAGCCGCCCCGCTCGCCCGGCGCCAGAGCACGATCGATGCGCGGCGAAAGCTAAAAGCGGACTCCACAATCGGCGCGCCGGGCCTAGGCTCGCGCCGTGCCCAGATTGCCGGACATCCCCGTCGATTCGGCGCTCGCGCGCCTGTTCGCCAAACCTCGCGTGGAGGAGGAGGCGACGTGGTTTTCCCTGCCCGGCGGCGCGACGCTCTACAAATCCGGCGAACCGGCCGACCAGCTCTTCCTCGTGCGCGCCGGCCGGCTGGGCGCGATCCGGCGCGAGGCCGACCACGAGCCGCAGTTCCTGGGGGTCATCAAGCCGGGGGAGCCGGCCGGGGAAATGGCGCTGATGGCGGGCACGGCGCATTCCGCCGACGTGGTCGCGCTGCGCGATTCGGAAATCTTCGCCCTGCCCCGCGAGGTGTTCTTCGACGCCGCCGAGCAGGACCCTGGCGTGATGACCGAGCTGGCGCGGCTGATGATCCTGCGCACGCGCCAGGCGGCTACGCGCGCCGGCGGGGGCGTGCCCTCGGTGTTCGGCTTCGTCACCGTGGGCAAGCCGGTCGCCCTGCGCCCGCTGGTCGACCGCATCGGCCGGGCGATCGGGCGGCTGGGCTACACCGTCACCGTGATCGGCGCCGAGGCCACCCACGCGCCGACAGAGTGGTTTTCCGAGGTCGAGCGCACCCACGACTTCGTGCTCTATCTGGCCGAGGCCAACGAACTGAGCTGGCGCGCGCTGGTGAGCCGCCAGGTGGACCGGCTGTTCCGCGTGGGCCTGGGCGACATGGCCCCGCCGCACGTCACGCCGAACCCGGGCCTGGCCGCGCCGCTGGAGGCGCAGGACCTGGTCGACCTGATCCTCATCCAGCCGACCGACCGGAAGATGCCCCAGGGCTCGGAGGCCTGGGCCAAGGCCATCAACCCCTCGCGGGTGTTCCATGTGCGCCGCGACGGCGAGGCGGACATCGAGCGCCTGGCGCGGGTGATCACCGGCCAGTCGGTGGGGCTGGTGCTGTCCGGCGGCGGCGCGCGCGCCTACGCCCACATCGGCGCGATCCGGGCGCTGCGCGAACGCGGCGTGCCGATCGATTTCGTCGGCGGCGCCTCGATGGGCGCCGTCGTCGCGGCGGGCGTGGCCATGGGCTGGGACGACGAGGAGCTGGACCACCGGATCCGCAAGGCCTTCGTGGACTCCAGCCCGCTGGACGACATCGCCATCCCGCTGCTGGCGATGACCCAGGGCCTGAAGGTGAGCGAGCGGCTCGCCGAGCACTTCGGCGAGGCGGCGATCTCGGACCTGTGGCTGCCGTTCTTCTGCGTCTCGTCCAACCTGACGACGGGCACCTACCACCTGCACCGGCGCGGACGGCTGACGCGGGCGCTGCGCGCCACCATCGCCCTGCCCGGCATCCTGCCGCCGGCCACCGACGACAACGAGGTGCTGGTCGACGGCGCGGTGCTGAAGAACTTCCCCGCCGACATCATGCACGCGATCCAGTTGGGGCCGGTCGTCGGGGTGGACGTGACGCGCGGGCGCAGCATCACGGCCACCGACGTGGCGCGGCCGGAATCGGTCTGGCGCTGGATCTTCTCGGGCCAGTGGCGCAAGGGCCCGCCGATCGTCTCGCTCTTGATGCGCGCGGCCACCGTCTCCACCGGACGCGACCTGGTCGCCGCGCGGGAGGCCACCGACGTCCTGGTGACGCCGGACGTGGCGGGCGTGGAGATCCGCGACTGGGAAGCCTACGAGCCGGCCGTGGAGAACGGCTACGCGGCCATGTCGGCGGCGCTGGACGCGCTGGACCGGCCGGTGACCGACCTGCGCCGCCGAGCGAGCCTGGAGGAACTGGCCGCCGCCCCGCGCACGCTCGGCGCGGCGGTTCGCTGACCCGCCGCTTCGCCTGAACTTTCGGCGAGGTCCCGCGGCCGGGCGCCCAGCGTCACGGCGCCGCAGCCGGCGATGCGCTCCAGCATTTGCGACTCCTTCAGGGTCGGCCCATATTCTCAGGGTCTGTTCAACAGCTGAAAGGAGGTGATCCAGTGTCTCATGTCGAAAGCCGTAGCTCGGTGACCGTGACCTGGACCTCCGCGAACGAGGTCCGCGCCTAAGCCACGCTTTGGCATAGGTTCGGTAACCGCGATGCGGTCCGACTATGGAAAGGCCGCCCCCGACAACGGGGCGGCCTTTCGCGTTTCCGGGCTCAGGCGAACCGCCGCTCGAGGTCGCGCCGGACCTCGGCGATGACACCCGCCCAATCGCCCGGACGCCGCTGGCGATAGAGCCTCGCCGATCCGTACCAGGGACTGTCGGCGCGCTCGCGCAGCCAGCGCCAATCGGTGTCGATGGCCGACAGCAGCACCCAACAAGGCTTGCCGAGGGCGCCGGCGGCGTGCGCCACCGAGGTGTCGACGGCGATCACCAGATCAAGCCCGCCGATCAGGGCCGCGGTGTCGGCGAAGTCCTTGGCGCCGGTGAGTTTGGGGTCGAGGTCGACCACCTCGCCCGGCAGGGACAGCAGGGCGTCTGCCGCCCCGGGCGTCAGCGAACGGTTGGCGTCATTGCGGTGGCTGGGATTGCCGCGCCAGGCCAGGCCGATCCTCGGCGCGCGGCCGCCTTCCGCCACAGGCGCGCCCGGCCAGCGGAGGTAGGGCGCGCCGTCCAGCTCCTCCAGCGTCACGCCGAGCTTGGCCGGCAGCGAGGTGATGGTCGTCCAGTAGTCCGGATCGGGGAACTCCACCATTCCCTCGCCAGCGAACACCTCCGCATCGAGGCTGGCTTCGAAGAGCCGGACCAAGGCGGGATGGCACAGCAGCACCACGCGCGCGCCCCGATCCCTCAGCGTGCGCACGAACCGCGCGAACTGGATCTGATCGCCCAGCCCCTGCTCGGGAAAGATCGCGATGGTCTTCCCGGCCACGGATTCGCCGCCCCACTCGGGAAACGGCAGACCCGGCTTGGGGACGTTCAGCCCCGGCACGTCGTAGCGCGCCTCGTACAGGGGCCAGCCCTCCGCGTAATGTCCCAGGCTGAGCAGGGCCGAGCCGACCGCGAAGCGGAGCCGCGGTTCGTTCGGCGCGAGCGTGAGCGACTTGCGGAAGGCCGCCTCGGCCTCCTCAAGCCGGCCGGCGCTGCGCAGGGCCGAGCCGAGATTATGGCGCAGGTCCGCGCGACGGGGCTCGACGCGGATGGCGGACTCGTAAGCCCGCACCGCACCCGCGTAGTCGCCCGCAAGCTGCAAGGCCGAGCCCTTGGCGATGGCTTCGGCGCCGCCCGCCCCGCGTTTTCCCGCTCTGGAAGACATCAGCCACCCTTAGCCCATGCCGCGCCAGGGCGGGTAGCGCCGAACGCGCCGGCCGGCGGCGGCTTCCGCCTAGAAGGACACGCAGGTCTGCTGGGTCACCAGGAGCACGGAATCCTGATGGAAGCGCGTCTTGTAAGCCTGGCGCACCTCGTCGAGCTTGGCGCGGTCGCCCTTGCCCGGCATGACGATCAGCACGATCTTCGACGCCTCGCGGATGAGCTGGTTCTCGGGCCCGCGCCATTGGCCGCCGCCGTCGAGCACGGTCAGGCCGGCCGGAAAGCGCGGCGTGACCTCCTGGTCGACGAACGCCTGGAAGTCGGTGTCGCTGACCACGCCGTCGCCGGCCTCCTTGCGGCCGAAGAAGAGCTGGGCCATGCGCATGGACTCCTGGCCCTGCGGACAGGCGACGGCCACCGGAGCCGGCGGCGGCGGCGGAACGCTCGCACAGCCGCCCAGCGCCAACGCGCCGATCAACCCGGTCCCCCAGCCCAGCTTCATGCCCCGATCAGCTCCCGTCCGATGAGATAGCGCCGGATCTCGTTGGTGCCGGCGCCGATGTCGTAGAGTTTGGCGTCCCTAAGCAGACGCTCGACGGGATAATCTTTCGTATATCCGGCGCCGCCGAGGGCCTGGATCGCCTCCAGGGCGCATTTCACGGCGTTCTCGCTGGCCATCAGAATCGCGCCGGCCGCGTCGAAGCGCGTGGTGAGGCCCGCGTCGCACGCCTTGGCCACCGAATAGACGTAGGCGCGCGAGGAATTGAGCGCCACGTACATGTCGGCGACCTTGGCCTGCATGAGCTGGAACGAGCCGATCGGCTTTCCGAACTGCTTGCGCTCGCGCACGTAGGGCAGGACCACGTCCAGGCAGGCCTGCATGATGCCGAGCGGGCCGCCGGAGAGCACGGCCCGCTCGTAGTCGAGGCCGCTCATCAAGACGCCGACGCCGCCGTTCTCCTGGCCGAGCACGTTCTCCTCGGGAACCTCGCAGTCCTCGAACACCAGCTCGCCGGTGTCGGAACCGCGCATGCCGAGCTTGTCGAGCTTCTGGGCGCAGGAGAAGCCCTTGAAGTCCTTCTCGATCAGGAAGGCGGTGACGCCGCGGCTCGCTCCGTCGGGGTCGGTCTTGGCGTAGACCACCAGGACGTCGGCGTGCGGGCCGTTGGTGATCCAGAACTTGGTGCCGTTGAGCACGTAGCGGTCGCCGCGCTTGTCCGCGCGCAGGCGCATGGAGACCACGTCGGAGCCGGAGCCGGCCTCGCTCATGGCCAGGGCGCCGACGGATTCGCCGCTGATCAGGCCCGGCAGATATCGCCGCTTCTGCTCCTCCGAACCCCAGCGGCGGATCTGGTTGACGCAGAGGTTGGAGTGGGCGCCGTAGCTGAGGCCGATGGAGGCGGAGGCGCGGCTCACCTCCTCCATGGCCACCACATGCTCCAGGTAGCCCAGGCCGAGACCGCCATACGCCTCCTCCACGGTCACGCCGTGCAGGCCGAGCTCGCCCATCCGGGGCCAGAGTTCGCGCGGGAAGCTGTTGGCCGCGTCGATGTCGGCGGCCATGGGCGCGATGACGTCGGAGGAAAAGCGCGCCGTGGTCTCGCGGATCATGTCCGCAGCGTCGCCCAGGGCGAAGTCGAGGGAAGGACCGTGGTTCGGGATCATGCGCGCAGCCCTAGCACGGCGCCGCGCGCGTCGGGAGCCCCGCGCCTAGCCGAGGGGGCCGGGGCGGTCGAGCCGGTCGTCCTCGCCGCCGAGGCGCTCGAGCATCAGATAGGCGGCCACGCCGAAGCAGCCGATGCCGATCACGCCGATGAACCAGCTGATCGCCAAGGGGCTGAGGATGCCGCCGTCTTCCGTGGGCTGGGCGCTGAACGCCCAATAGAGAGCCCAGCCGAACAGCATCAAGCCCACGGCGGCGAGCAGCAGCAGCGGCGGCGTGGCCACGCGCGCCGGCGTGGCCGCGGGCGCGGCGGGTTGCGGCTCGGAGCGCGGCACCATGCGGAGGGGCGCGGCGGCCGTCTCGCCGACAGGCTCGGCCGTTTCCGGCTTGGCGGACTCAGCAGAAGGCGCTTCAGGTTCAGGCTCGGCTTCGGCGGCCGGCTTCGGCTCGATATCGGGCAGGATGGCCTGCAGGCGCTGCGTCAGCGCGGCGGCCGCGGCCACGACCGGGCTTTCTTCTTCAGTCTCGTCCGGCGGCGCGGGTCTGGGCGCTGGCGTCTCGTCACGGGTCAGGACGATGCGCTCGCCCTCGGCCGCTTCACGCAGGGCCACCGGCGCCTGCGAAGGCACCAGGCCGGTGCGGTCGGCGTCGAGCTTGGGCGGCAGGAGCGGCGTCGGGGCCGCCAGCCAGCCCTCGGCCGGCGTCAGGAACAAGGTCTTCTCGGCGGCCCGGCGGCGCACGAGCGCGTCGACGATGATGCGCTCGCCCTCGAAATCGGCGCGGCGCCACAGCTCCATGGCGCAGGCGGCCTCGATCAACGCGCCCTCGTTGATCCGGCGCAGCACCCCCGAATGGCGGAAGTTCTCAAGGCCGATGTTGAAGGCGAAGGCGCACAGGGCGTCGAACTGGTTCTGGGTGAGCGGCGTGAAGATCCACTCGTTGACCGCATGGGCCACGCCGATGAGGTCGTAGATCAGCAGGGCCTCGGCGTCCTGTTCGGAAACCTCGGCGCCGGCGCGCGCGGTCTGGGTATGGCCGTAGCCGATCGTCCAACGCCCGTCAGGCGCCTGCGCCGCCTTGCGGCGATAGCCCTCGAACCGCTTGATCAGTTCGATCGCGGCTTTGGACACCTGATGACGCACCTTGTGGGCCCCGCTTGCCTCAGAATGGAACAGGCGCTCGCGCGCCTACACTCAAGCCGCAAGATAAGGGCCGCTCACAACAGAATGAGGGCGGCGAGTCCCAAGAATGAGAAGAAACCCGTGAAATCGGTGGTGAAGGTCACGAACACGGCGGACGAGACCGCCGGGTCGCGTCCCATCCGGTCAAGCGCCAGGGGCACCAGCGCCCCGGCAAGGCCGGCCATGAAGAAGTTGGCGACCAGGGCCATGCCGAACGTGAGGCTGAGCCGCGCATCGTGAAACAGGAAGAAGATCACCGTGCCGGTGATCGCGGCCAGGGCCAGGCCGTTCAACACGCCGACCAGGATCTCGCGCCCCACGGTGCGCACGGCGTTGTAGGCCGACAGCTCGCGGCTCGCCAGGGCGCGCACGGCGACCGCGAGCGTCTGGGTGCCGGCGCTGCCGCCGAGGGAGGCGACGATCGGCATCAGCATGGCCAGGGTGACGAGCTTGGCGATCTCGCCCTCGAAGGCGTGGATCACGCTGGCCGAGACCGAGGCCGTCACCGTGTTGATCATCAGCCAGGGCAGGCGCGAGCGCACCATGTCGGCGATGTCGGCGTTGCGGCCCGCGTCGGACACGCCGGCCAGGGCCAGGATGTCCTCTTCGCTTTCCTCGTGGATGACGCCGACGATGTCGTCGACGGTGATCTGGCCCACCAGCCGCCCGCCCGGCTCCACCACCGGCGCGGAGATCAGGTGGTACTTGTCGAAGATGTAGGCCACCTCCTCCTGGTCCATGTCGACCGGGATTTCGGTGACCGGCTCCATGATCTGGGCCAGGGGGATGTCGCGCCTGGAGCGCAGGAGGTGGCTGACTGGCGCGGCGCCCACCGGCTTGTAGGACGGGTCGATCACATAGACGTCGAAGAACAGCTCCGGCAGCTCGTCGCCTTCGCGGCGGAAGTGGTCGATGGCCTGGCCGACGGTCCAGAATTGCGGAGCGGCCACCACCTCGCGCTGCATCAGGCGCCCGGCGGTCTCGTCGCCGTAGGCCAGCGAGGTCTCGATGGCCGCGCGCTCGACCTCGGGCATGGCGGCCAGCACCTGGGCGCGCTTGTCGGCCTCAAGGTCGTCGACGACGTCGGCCGCGTCGTCCGAATCCAGCTCCTCCAGGGCCTTGGCCAGGGTGGCCGGCGCCACGGTCTCCAGCACTTCTTCGCGGATCTCGGTGTCCAGCTCGGACAGGATCTCGGCCAGCGCCTCCGGATCGAGGTGCGCCAGGACCTCCTCGCGATAGTCGGCGGACAGGAAGCCCATCAGGTCGGCCACGTCGGCCGGGTGCAGCGCGCCCAGGAGTTCGCGCAGCCGCTCGGCGTCGCCACGGTCGGCGGCGTCGACCACCATGTCGACGAATTCCGGATTGAGGGCGTAGTCCTCGGTGAGCGCGAGGTCTTCCAGATCCTCTTCCGCTTCGGGAATCTCCAGCTCGGTCGGTTCGGAGGGGTCGGCCACATCTCGGCTCATGGAGACCTCCCTTCCCTCGACGGCTTACGATTCCTGACGGTTCTGACGATCCTGATTCACTGGTGCGGTCGAGAAGACTCGAACTTCCACGGGTTGCCCCACAGCGACCTCAACGCTGCGCGTCTACCAATTCCGCCACGACCGCTCGTGGTGAGGCGCGGGGCGTAGCAAACCGCCGCGCATTTGTGAAGAGCGCCTTCGAAGACGGCGTCAGCCCGCCCCGGCCATGAAATCGTAGACGTCCGCCGCCCGGGTCACGGCGATGGAGATCTTCTCGTCGTTGATCTGGATTTCGCCGCGCGCCACCGGATGGTTGTTGGCCAGGATCCAGACTTCTTCGTTCACCGACGCGTCGAGCGGAATCACCGCGCCGCGGCCCATGCGCAGCAACTGCTGCATGGGCAGGGTCGAGCGCCCGAGCACCACGGCGATCTCGACATTGACGGCCATCACCTGACTCACGAACGAAATCCCCTACATTGACGCGCGGCCCGCCTTGCTCCACGGGCCGTCCGATCCCCACATTGGGCCGACATGCTTGACCGCTCGTTAAACGCCGACACCCTGCCCGCCTTCGGCCGCGAAGACGGTCTGCCCGCCGGATGGGCCGTGAGCCGCGGGCTCGTCGACTATCCCGCCGCCGTCGAAGCCATGGAGGCGCGCGCCCAGGCGATCTTCGAGGGCCGCGCCGGCGAACTGGTGTGGCTGCTGGAGCATCCGCCGCTCTACACGGCGGGGATTTCGGCCAAGCCGGGCGACCTGATTGATCCCGAGCGGTTTCCGGTCTTCCAGACGGCGCGCGGCGGGCAGTTCACCTACCACGGGCCGGGCCAGCGGGTGGCTTATGTGATGCTCGACCTGACCAAGCGCCGCCGCGACGTGCGCGCCTTCGTCGCAGCCCTGGAAGCCTGGGTGATCGGCGCGCTGGCCCGATTCAACGTGGAAGGACAGATTCGCGAGGGCCGGGTCGGCGTCTGGGTCGAGCGGCGCGCGCCCGGCGTTCCGGCCCGCGAAGACAAGATCGCCGCGATCGGCGTGAAGCTGCGCCGATGGGTCTCGTTCCACGGGGTGTCGCTGAACGTCGAGCCGGACCTGGGCCATTTCGGCGGCATCGTGCCCTGCGGCGTCACCGAGCACGGCGTCACCAGCCTGGTCGACCTGGGCCTGCCGGTGACCATGGACGAGGCCGACGACGCCTTGCGGGCGAGCTTTCGGGAGATCTTCGGCGAGGTTGAGCCGGCGGCGCCGCCGCTCTAGGCGCGGGCGGCGGCCAGTCGCGTGTCGCGGCCGCGCGGATCGGCGCCATAGCGATTCGGGCCGATCTGGCCCGGCACGAAGATCATGACCAGGTAGATCATCCAGGCGCCGATGCCTGGCAGCAGCACCAGCGCGCTCAGCCAGCCGCTCCAGCCGGCGTCGTGCAGCCGCTTGGCGGTCAGGGCGAAGAACGACCAGGCCGCCGCCAGGGCGCCGATGGCCAGCAGCGGCAGGAACATCAGCAGCGACTCGCCCCAGCCGACGACCGTGCGGTCGGCCTCGACATTGGCCCGATGCAGCCCCTCCAGGACGATCTGGTGCAGCCCTTCCTGCACGCCGGGCGCGAGGCGCGAGACCGGCGCGGAGATCAGGTGGATCGCGATCAGGCCCAGCACCGCGAACACCGCCGGCGAGACGATCAGGAACAGGCCGCCCAGAGCATAGTCCCGCCGGCGCACGCGCCCCTGGCCGCTGAACAGGAACTCGACCACCGCCGCCTCACGCCGGCTGCGGGCGCAGGGGATTGGCCCCGTAGCGGTTGAAGCCCTGTTCGCCCGGCAGCACGCCGAGTTCGACCACGGCCCAGAGCACGACGAGCCCGAACAGGAAATCGAAGAAGCCGACGGGCTGGGGCCAGACCGCCACCAGCGCGAACAGGATCAGGCCCGCCCACCAGCCAGACCGGCCGCGGTCGTGCAGCCGCTTGGACAGCACGCAGGCGCCGCAGAACAAGAGCGCCGGATAGACGAACCAGCCGGTGATCCAGTGCAGGGTCGGCCCGACCACGGCCTCGTAGACAGCCGCCGCGGTCACCAGGATCGCCGAGGCGATCAGGAACGGAGCGCGCGCGATGCGGCCGGCCCCCGAAAAGAAGAGCTCGCCCCAGTCGATCCCCCCGCCCATGCTCCATCTCCGCAGAATCTGAAGCTAGATACTATAGCGCCCCCTGCGCTCGCGCGCGCGGCGCTTCCGATCGGCCGGCTGCGACCCTAGATAGGATTCCATGACCATGCCCGCCACGTCCCCTTCCGGATTCGATCTCACCCCTCCCACCGCCGAGGAGCGCGCCCGCCTGGAGGCCGACCTCACGCAGGAGGAAGCCGACGTCCTCTTGCACCACGGCACCGAGGCGCCGTTCTGCGGCGGCCTCCTGGATAACAAGGAGGACGGCGTCTACTGCTGCCGGCTGTGCGGCCTGCCGCTGTTCAAGGCCAAGACCAAGTTCGAAAGCGGCACCGGCTGGCCGAGCTTCTGGGCGCCGTCCGACGAGGCCCACGTGATCGCCGTGCGCGACACCAGCTACGGCATGGTGCGCATCGAAACCCGCTGCGCCCGCTGCGACAGCCACCAGGGCCACGTGTTCCCCGACGGGCCGCCGCCGACGCGCCTGCGCTACTGCATCAACTCGGTGTCCCTGGAGTTCGTGCCGGACGGCGAGCCCCTGCGCGATCCCCTCGGCCGAGGCGACGGGCGGGCGATGGCGCCCCTGGGGAGCTGATCCCCCCGCGGGCCGGCGCCCAGATGCGCCAGGATCTGAAAGAGAAACGCCGTCGACCAGCCGATCAGCAGCATGCCGTTGACGGCCTCCAGCACGCCGACCATGCGCCAGGCCCGCGGCAGCACCGCGCCCGTCTCGCCCAGGGTGGAATAGGCGCTGGTGGAGAAGTAGAGCGCCGCTTCGAAGGTCGGCAGCATCTGCATCCACCAATAGAGGATGGCGTAGGCCCAGATCTCCAGGCCGTGGATCACGAAGAGGCCCAGCACGATCGCCATCGGCGTGAGCATGCGGTCCAGCGCGCCGAAGGACTTGATGCTTGAGAACCGCCAGCGGGTGAGTTCGAACAGCACGTCCTGCCCGACGAGGTGGATCACCACCGTCAGGCCGACCATTCCGGTGGAGATGGCCAGTTCATGCAGGAGATTGGTGGTCGGGGAGCTCATGTCCATCGGGCGGCAGGTCGGCGCAGGGGAGCGGCGGCCCCGATCCAGGGCGCGCCGATCAGCCCGCCAGCCGGTCCAGGACGGCGAAGGACCGCTCCGGGTTCATCTTGTCCTCGATCTCCCAGACGGCGGCAAGACCGGCGTGGGCGAAGCTCCAGCGCCGCAGACGCTCGCGGTCCAGCCCCGCCCCCGCGGAAAGCAGTTCAAGCCGCCGCTCGATCCGTCCCGGCGCGCAGACGAGCTCGAGGTCGGGATTGCGCACGATGTTGGCGTAGTCGTAGGCGCGCTCGCCGATCACGCCCCAGGGGTCGATGGCCAGCCAGCCGACCTCCCCGAAATCCAGAATGTTCTCGTGGTGCATGTCGCCATGCAGCACGACCACGTCGCGCGGCTCGGCCAGGAGCTCGCCGGCCGTGCGCGCCGCCTGCGCGAGCCGCGGATCGGCGTGGCCGGCGCCGAGGAGCTTGGCGAACAGGCTCCGGAGCGGCGGCAGTCCTTCCGGCGGCGGCAGGTCTCGGGGCCGGTGCAGCGCCCCGACGACGTCGCAGATGATCGCCGACGCCTCGTCGTCGCGCCCGGAACGCGCCAGTGCGGCAAGGTCGCTCCCTTCGGCCCGCGCGACGAGGACGGCGTCGGCCTCCCTGGCCAGCAGCGGCGCGGCGCCCTGCCCGTTCCACCACTCCAGGAGCCGGCCGCCGCGGGCCTCGTCCGCCGACCGGCCGACCTTGAGCATGGCCGCGCGGCCTTCGAAGCGGACGGGGGCGAGCCTCCCGTTCAGGCTGTCGAAAGGCTCGCCGTCGGGCTCCAGCCGCCAGCGTTCGATCCAGGGCGTCAGCGGGTCGGGCGCCATGAGCCGAGGCTAGCCCGGCCGCCAAGCCAAGTCCCGGCGAAAGGCGCGGCTCAGGCGCCCTCGCCCTCGACCATGCCGATGCGCAGGTTGTTCTGCACATGGCCGACGCCGGAGACGTGCTCGGCGATGTGCTCGGCCCGATGCTTGTCGTGGCGGCTGCGCACGACGCCGTCCAGGGTCACCTCGCCGTCCTTGACCGCGACCGTCATCCCCGAGGCGTCCAGGTGGCGGTCCTCGGTCAGGCGATCGTTCACGTCCTCGCCGATCCGTTCGTCGGAACGGTGATAGCCCTTGGGCCCCAGCCCGCGGTGATCGGCCTCGCGGCGCGCCCGCGCGTAGCGGTCGCCGAACCACGAGGCGGCCTCATCGGACATGCGGTCCCAGAAGCCCCGCTCCTCCGGCGCCATGCCGGGCTGGACGTAGGGCCCCGCCCCGTGGCCGAAGGTCGGCTTGGGCCGGGGGCGGAACATGCCGCGCCGCTCCAGGGCGTCGTACCAGGCGTCGGAGCCATAGGCGGGGGCGCCGAAGTTGTAGCCGTCCCAATAGCGCTGCCGCTCGAGCTGGTCGGCGAAGGCCGCCTCGGGACCGAGCGCCTCGCCGATCCCGCTCTCGGGCTCATAGGCGCCGCGGGGCGGCCCGAAGGCGCGCTCCTCGTCGACGGCGGCGCGATCCTCGCCGTCGCGGCCCGCCGCTTCGCCGCGCGGACGACGGATGCGGGCGGGCCGCCCATCGCTGCGCTCGTACCATTGATTGTCCATGTGACCGTCTCCCTGCACTGGATGTCCGGTGCAGGAAAAACGGCGCTCAGGCGCAGGCGTTCCGACACGCCCGCGTGAGCGTCACAATGGAATGTTGTCGTGCTTTTTCCAGGGGTTCTCGAGCGCCTTGCCGCGCAGGTTCTTCAGCGCCCGGGCGATGCGGCGGCGCGTGCCGTGCGGCATGATCACGTCGTCGATGTAGCCGCGGCTGGCGGCGACGAACGGGTTGGCGAAGCGCGCCTTGTACTCGGCCTCGCGCGCGGCGATGGCGTCCGGATCGCCGATCTCGGAGCGGAAGATGATCTCCACCGCGCCCTTGGAGCCCATCACGGCGATCTCGGCGGTGGGCCAGGCGTAGTTCACGTCGCCGCGGATGTGCTTGGAGCTCATCACGTCGTAGGCGCCGCCATAGGCCTTGCGGGTGATCAGGGTGACCTTCGGCACGGTGGCCTCGGCGAAGGCGAAGAGCAGCTTGGCGCCGTGGCGGATCAGCCCGCCCTGTTCCTGGCGCGTGCCCGGCATGAAGCCCGGCACGTCGACGAAGGTGACAAGCGGGATCTCGAAGGCGTCGCAGAAGCGCACGAAGCGCGCGGCCTTGCGCGAGGCGTCGATGTCGAGCACGCCGGCCAGCACCTGCGGCTGGTTGGCGACGATGCCGATGGTCGAGCCGTCCATGCGGGCGAAGCCGCAGACGATGTTCTTGGCGTAGTCCGGTGAAATCTCGAAGAAGTCCGCCTCGTCGACGACCTTCAGGATCAGCTCCTTCATGTCGTAGGGCTTGTTCGGATTGGCCGGCACCAGGGTGTCGAGCGAGGGCTCCTCGCGGGCCACGTCGTCGAAGCTCTCGCGCACCGGCGGCGCCTCGCGGTTGGACAGCGGCAGGAAGTCGATCAGCCGGCGGACCTGGGTCAGGGCCTCCAGGTCGTTCTCGAAGGCGCCGTCGGCCACGCCGGACTTCAGCGCATGCACCCGGTAGCCGCCGAGCTCCTCGTGGGTGACCTCCTCGTGGGTGACCGTCTTCACCACGTCCGGGCCGGTCACGTACATGTAGGAGGTGTCCTTCACCATGAAGATGAAGTCGGTGATGGCCGGCGAATAGACGTCGCCCCCGGCGCAGGGGCCCATGATCACGCTGATCTGCGGGATGACGCCCGAGGCCAGGGTGTTCTCCAGGAAGATGTCGGCGTAGCCGGCCAGGCTGTCGACGCCCTCCTGGATGCGCGCGCCGCCGGCGTCGAACAGGCCGATGATCGGCGCGCCGACCTTCAGGGCTTGGCGCTGGACCTTCAGGATCTTCTGCGCGTGCGCGCTGGAAAGAGAGCCGCCGAAGACCGTGAAATCCTTTGAGAAAACGAAGACGACGCGGCCGTTGATCGTACCCCAGCCGGTGACCACGCCGTCGCCGGGAATCTTCTGCTCGGCCATGCCGAACTCGGTGGCGCGGTGCTCGACGAACATGTCGAACTCCTCGAAGGAGCCCTCGTCGAGCAACAGGTCGATGCGCTCGCGCGCGGTGAGCTTACCCTTGGCGTGCTGGCTCTGGATCCGCCGCTCGCCGCCGCCGACCCGCGCCTCGGCCCGCCTGCGTTCCAGTTCTTCGAGGATATGCTTCACGCCTGGCTCCAATACGCCCGTTCCGGATGAAGCCGTAGTCGCGCCTGGGATCGCTGACAAGTTGCCCGGAGGGAAGCTCAGCCGGCGTCGAGCGCCCGGAACCAGCGGTCCAGCAACCGGGCCTCGTCCATGAGCCGGGCCGTCCGTTCGGCCGCCTCGGCGTCCACGCCCCACTTCTCTTCCTGGTAGGCTTCGTCCAGGCGCGACAGCTCGAAGGCCTGTTCGCCGCTGAGCCAGCCGCGCAGGACGCCGAGCGCCAGGATCGCCGAGCCGAACAGCGCCGCGCCGAACGCCAGGCCGGTCAGCCGGAAATCGTCCAGCGCCTCGGCGAGTTCGCGCACGCGCTCCAGGGTCTCGGCCGGCTGCTCGCGGTGGATGATGCCCGAGGCGCGCACGAAGGCGCTGGCGATCTCGGCCTCGGCCCGCGCGAGCACCGGCTCCCAATGCAGGGCCTGACGCTCGGCCAGCGTCTGGGGTTCGTCGGCGAAGTAGCAGATGAGATCGGAGGCGGCGTACTGCACCACGCTCTGAGCCGTCGCCTGGCGCGCCGACGGCAGGGCCTCCAGCGCCGTGTTGGCCAGGCGCGTGGCGTGCATCGTGGCCAGTTCGATCACGTCGGTCTGGGCGGCCCATTCGGCGGCGACCAGGTCGGCCAGCGCCCGCGTCGGCGCGACGAGCTTGCCGCCCTTGGGCGTGCGCACGGTGCGCCCGTCCAGCTTGACCGCGAAGCCGGCGCCCTCGGGCTCGACGGCGACCTCCTTGTAGAAGCGCTTCGGCTTGTCGACCGGCTCGTGAAAACCCTTGGAGACCATTCATTCCACCCTGCCCGCGACGGATACTGCGGGCCGAACGCGTGCAATGGAGGCAGGAACGAGATTGCGCAAGGAGGTCGTGCATGGCGCTGACCGACCGTGACCTGAACGCCGCCCTCGCCGTGACCCGCTTCGGCCTGGGCGCCAGGGCCGACGAGATCGCCCAGGCGCGGGGCGATCCGCAGGGGTTCCTGCGCGCCCAGATCCGGCCGGAGGGCGCCGAGCTCTTCCAGTCCAACGGGGAGTCGGCCGCCCAGCGCATCGCCCGGCTGCGAACTTTCCGCGAGGCCCGCGAGGCGCAGCGCAAGCAGCCCGCCGCTCAGGCCGCCGACGGCGACGACGACGCCCGCGATCCCCTGAAGATGGCCCAGCGGGAGCTGCGTGAGACCACCGCCGAGGATTTCCTAGCCCGCTTCCAGCTCGCCGCCACGACGCCGGCGGGGTTCCGCGAGCGCTGGGCGCTGTTCTGGGCCAGCCATTTCACCGTGTCGGCCAACAAGCTGCAGACGGCCCTGGTGGTCGGCCCCTACGAGGTCGAAGCCATCCGGCCCCACGTATTCGGCGCGTTCCACGACCTGCTGCTCTCGGCCGAGACCCATCCGGCGATGCTGCTTTACCTGGACCAGGTGCAGTCGGTCGGCCCGGACAGCCGCGCCGCGAGCTTCCTGAAGCGGCGCGAGGGCGCCAAGCGGACGGTGGGCCTGAACGAGAACCTGGCCCGCGAGATCATGGAGTTGCACACCGTGGGCGTGGACGGCGGCTACGACCAGGCCGACGTCACCGAATTCGCCCGCGCCATGACCGGGCTCAGCATCGGCGGGCCGCGCGAGGGCCCGCAGATGGCCGGGGTTCCGATCTTTCGCGATCCCGCCCACGAGCCCGGAACGCGGACGGTGATGGGCGTGCGCTATCCGCAGCAGGGCGAGGCCCAGGCCGAGGCGATCCTCGCCGACCTGGCGGCCAAGCCGCAGACCGCCCGGTTCGTCTGCACCAAGATCGCCCGCCACTTCGTCGCCGACGATCCGCCGCCCGAACTGGTCGGCCGGCTGGAGCGGAGCTGGATGGAGAGCGGCGGGCGGCTGGACCAGGTGGCCGAAACCCTGATCGCCTCGCCCGAGGCCTGGACGCCGCAGGCGGCGAAGCTGAAGACGCCCTATGAGTTCCTGGTCTCGTCCTGGCGCGCCGCGGACGCCTCACCCAGCCGGATCCGTCAAGTGGCCCCCGCCCTCAACATGCTCGGCCAGAAACCCTTCGGTCCGCCCTCGCCCAAGGGCTGGCCCGACGACGCGGCGACCTGGGCCGCGCCCGACGCCCTGGTGAAGCGGATCACCTGGGCCCAGGACTTTTCGGCCGCGACCGTGCAGGGGCGCGATCCCAGCGGCTTGGCATCCCAGGCGCTGGGGGCGCGGCTGTCGCCCGCCGCGGCGACCGCGATCGCCCGCGCCGAGTCCCGGCCGGAAGGCTTCGCCCTGTTGCTGATGAGCCCGGAGTTCCAACGCCGATGATCTCTTCCCTTCAGATCAGCCGCCGACGCGCCCTGGCCCTCGCGGCCGGACTGGGCTTCTCGGTCTCCTTCCTCGGCGCCTCGGCGCGGGCGGCCGACGCCGGGCTCGCCGGGCGCAAGCTCGTGGTGATCGTCTGCAGAGGGGGCATGGACGGCCTGTCGGTGTCGCCGCCGATCGGCGATCCGGACTACGCGCGGCTGCGCGGGCCGATCGCGCTCGGTGAAGAGGCGCTGCGCCTGGACGACACCTTCGCCCTGCACCCTTCCCTCGCTTCGGTCCACGCCCTGGCCCAGGCCGGCCAGGCGCGGATCGTTCCGGCGGTGGCCAGCCCTGACCGGGCGCGCTCGCATTTCGAGGCCCAGGACGTGCTCGAGAGCGGCGCGGCGGTGGTCTACGGGACCTCCAGCGGCTGGCTGAACCGCGCGATCGGCGACCTGGCGGCCGTTCGCAAGGTCAAGGCGCTGTCAGTCGGCGCCACGGCCCCGCTGATCCTGCGCGGGCCGGCCGCGACGGATTCCTGGTCGCCCGGCCGTGCCCTGGACGCGGACAGCCGCCTGCCCGGCCTGCTGCAGGACCTCTACAAGGACGACCCGTTGCTGGGGCCGGCCCTGGCGCGCGGGCTGGAGACCGAGGCCATGGCCGAGGCGGCGACGGGCGGCATGGACGCCTCGCCCAAGGCCGGCCTGCGGCCCGGCCCCGAGGCCGCCCGCAGCCTGGGCGCGACGCTGGCCGGCTTCATGCGCGAACCCGGCGGGCCGCAGGTGGCCGCCGTCGAACTGGACGGCTTCGACACCCACGCCAACCAGGGGGCCGCCCAGGGCCAGCTCGCCACGCGCCTAGCCTATCTCAACGCGGCGCTGGACGGCCTGCACAAGGGCCTGGGGCCTGCCTGGAGCGACACGGCCGTGGTGGTGGCCACCGAATTCGGCCGCACGGCCCACGTGAACGGCACCAACGGCACCGACCACGGCACGGCCTCCACGGCGCTGGTGCTGGGCGGCGCGCTGAAGCCGGGCGGCATCGTCGGCGACTGGCCGGGGCTGAAGGAAGCGGCGCTCTTCGAAGGGCGCGACGTGGCGCCGACGCTGGACATGCGCGGCCTCTTCAAGGGCCTGCTGGCCGACCACCTCGGCGTCGACCGTCGCGCGCTCGACACCACCGTGTTTCCCGACAGCGCCTCGGCCCGGCCGGTGGCCCGCCTGGTCTGAGGCGCTACTTCGGCGTGACGTCGAAGGCGATGGTCATCCGCGCCTCGTCGGTCGTGAAGGGCACGGTGCCGTGCCACATGTACGACGGGAACAGCACCAGCCGGCCAGGCTTGGGCCGGATGTAGCGCTCAGCCGGCAGGGGCGGATCGGCGGCGACCGGCGGCTGGCCGAAGCGGATCCAGCCCTCCTTGTCCTCCCGGTCCAAGGCCGCGTCGGGGGTCTCGACGTAGAAGGCCGAGGACAGCCAGCCCTCCGGATGGAAGTGGTCCTTGTGGAAGCCCTCGGGCTCCAGCCGCACCGACCAGGCGCCCTGGAAGCGGTAGTCGCCGGTGTTGCGGCGGCGCAGCACGTCGGTCCCCGGGCCGAGGCGGGCCATGTGCTGGCGGATCGGCGCGTCGAACGCCTTGAAGGCGGCCTGGATCGCCGGATCGTCGGACCCGGTGAGCAGGTAGAGGGTCTGGCTGCCGTGGCGCAGCGACTGGGTGGTCGGGTGCTCGACGTGGCCGTGCAGCTTATTCAAGGACTTGGCGAGATCGCCTAAGAAGGCCTCGAGGCTCGTCCAGCCGTCCGGTGTGGCGATGTCGTAGGCGGCCACCACCTGGTCGTAGTCGCAAAGCTCGCCATAGAGCGGATCGCCGGCGGCGCGGGCGGCGGTGGCCGCCCAGCCCCACAGGGACTGATCGTCGGGATAGAGCGCCAGGCCCTCGCGGGCCTTGGCCAGGGCCTCGCCGGGGCGGCCGGCCGCCAGGTGGACGATGGCCCACTGGTTGAAGACCTTCGATTCCGCTGGCGCGATCAGTTCGGCCCGGCGGGTCAGCTCCTCGGCGTCGGCGATCCGACCCACGTCGACCATCGCCTGCGCGGCCGAGAGCAGCAGCGCCGGGTCGCCGGGGATGCGGGCCGCGCCGGCGGCCAGAAGGTTCGCCGAGCGCGCGGCGTCGCCCGAGGCTTCATAGAGCTTGGCCTTGGCCGACAGCAGCAGGCCCGGATGGCCGCCGCCGCGGAAGCAGGCGTCGATCACCCGCTCGGCCTCGGCCAGGTCGCCGCGCCGCATCCAGATCACGTTGGCGTATTCGGCCGCCGTCACCACGTTGGCCGGCTGGCGCGCCAGGCTCTGGCGATAGGCCTCCTCGGCGCGATCGCGCTCGCCCACGGCGAGCAGCGCGCGGGCGTAGACGGCCCAGGTTTCGGCGGCGTCGAGCTTCAGGGCGAAGGCCCGCTCGCAGGCGGCAATGGAGGCCGCGCCCTTGCCCATGTCGCCCAGGGTGGAGGCGTAGTTGTGCCAGGCCACGCCGCTGGTGGCGTATCGCTCGATGGCGCGCTCGTTGAACGGCAGCGCCTCGTCGCGCCGGCCCAGGGCCTTGAGCGCCGTGGCGTGGGTCGCAAGCGCCCGGTGCGGCGCGTCGGCGGCCTCGGCGAGCGGGCGGGTCAGCGCCTCGGCTTCGGCCGGCCGGCCCCGCGCCAGCAGCGCATCGGCCTCATCCAGGATGTCTTTGGTCATGCTCGTCTCGCATCAGATCGGGCCGTGAATGCAGCCCCTGGACGCTGTCCGCAACCCCGCGCGGCCGGGACGCGCCTCAACGCCGCTTGCGCGCGAAGGGCTCCGGGTCGGCCTCGTGTTCGTCGAATCCGAAGCGGGCGAAGCCGGCCTTCATCTCCGGGCTGAGCGGCGCCTCCAGGATCAGGGTCCCGCGCGAGGGGTGCGGCAAGGTGAGGCGCCGGGCGTGAAGCTGCAGCTTCAGCCCCTCGGACAGGGCCTCGGAGGCGTCGTTCTTGTACTTCGGATCGCCGAGGATCGGGTGGCCCATGGCCAGCATGTGCGCGCGAAGCTGGTGGGTGCGGCCGGTGTGCGGACGAAGCGCCATCCAGGTCACCTTCTGGCCGGCGCGGCTGACGGTGACGAACTCGGTCTCGGCCGGCTCCGCGCCCGGTTCCTTGGGATCGGCCGGCACGACCATCTCCCGGTCGCCGACGCCCTTCTTCACCAAGGGCAGCTCCAAGACGCCCTCCCCCGGCTTCGGCTGGCCGGCGACCAGGGCCCAGTAGGTCTTCTGCGCGCGGCGGCGGGCGAAGGCGCCGGAAAGCTTGGCGGCCGCGCCCGGCGTCTTGCCCAGCACCAGCACGCCGGAGGTGTCGCGGTCGAGCCGGTGCACCAGGCGCGGGCGCTCCAGCCCCTCGCCCCAGGCGCCCAGCAGCCGGTCGACGTGTTTGGTGGTCTTGGTGCCGCCCTGCACCGCCAGGCCGGAGGGCTTGTTGAGGGCGAGCACCTCCTCGTCCTCATAGAGCACCAGCGAGCGGGCGAAGGCCGCGTCGCGCGCATCGAGCGTCTTGGCGCGCTCGCCCGGCGCGGGGGCGTCCGGCAGCGGCGGCACGCGGATCATGGCGCCGGCGCCGAGACGGGTGTCGGACTTGGCCCTGGCGCCGTCCACCCGGATCTGCCCCGAGCGGATCAGCTTCTGGAGCTGACCCTGGCTGAGGTGCGGCCAGCGGCGGCGGAACCACCGGTCCAGGCGCACGCCGTCCTCGCCCGCGGCCACGGCGATCATCTGGACTTGCCTCACGCGAGCCGCCGTCCGCGGGCGACCGATGCACGCCTGTTCATGCCCCCTTATGCGACGCCGGGCCGCATCCGCAAAGGCCCGTGAAGAGCGCGCCGAAACCGGGCGTTAAATGCAAGGCCGCAACCTAGGGCGTCACAACGTGCGGCTGTAGACATGCAATTCCCCTTCGAAGGTCCTTCCGCCGACCGCCTCGCCGCCGCGGAGTTCGCGCCGGCCATGGCGCGGTTCGCGGCCGGAGACCTGATCGAGCGCGGCTGCGTGGTGTTGATCAGCCTGGACGCCATTCGCGAGCGCACCGGCCGGCGCTGGCCGATGTGGCGAGACGAGGTCTGGGCGCTGCTGGCGGAAAAGGCCGAGGACTGCCTGTCCGGCGGCGATCTTCGCCAGCAGATCAATGAGACCGACCTTTTGATCGGCATGCCGCGCGAGGACGCCATCGGCGTGCAGGCGGTCGCCCTTCGCATCCTCGAGGAAGTGGTCGCCCATTTCCTGGGCGTGGCCGAACCCGTCGACCTGAAGGTGTGCGTGGTCGACGCCATCGAGGGCATGATGGTCTCGACCACCGATCTCGACCCGCTGCGCATTCCCACGGCCTGGCGATCGGCCTCCAGCGTCAACGAGCTGCGGCCGCCGGTGGATTTCCACGCCGAGCGGGAGCGCAACCCGGTGCTGGCGCCGACGACGGGCGACGAGCGCCTGCGCGTGCGCTTCGCCCTGGAGGCGGTGACGAGCCTGCGCCACGACAAGGTCGCCGCCCTGCGCGTGCAGCCCATGATCTCCTACGCCGGCTCGGGCGCGGCCGTCTCGGCGAGCCACCTCGGCATGCTGGGCGACAACGAGATCGCCGCGATCGACGCCGCCGCCCTGGCGTTCGCCGCCCTGTTCCTGCCGACGGAGGGCGACGGGCGCCCGCCGCTGATCGTGCCGGCCTCGTTCCGCACGCTCGGCGGCCGGCGCGGGCGCCGGCTGCTGACCGACCTGCCCGACGCCAGCCCCGAGCAGATCAAGCATGGCCTGTTCATCGAGCTCCTGGAGGTGGACCGGGGCACGCCGCCCGGACGCCTGGCGGAGGTGGCCTCCCTGGTGGGCGCGCTCTGCCGCGGGGTCTTCGCGCGGATGCCGTTGACCAAGCGCGCGGCCGAACCAATGCGCGAGGCGCGCCTGCATGGCCTGTCGCTGGACATGTCGGACCTGGCTTCCAGCGATTCCGACCTCGCCCACGAACTGCTGGCCTCGGCGGCGCAGGCCCGCACGGTGGCGCCCGCGGTGCTGGCGCTGGGCCTGCCCAGCCGCGACTTCTTCCCGATCGCCGAGGTGGCCGGCTGCACCCATGCGGCCACCCGCGCCCTGGGGGCGCTGCATCACGCCCGGCCCGCGGCCGCGGCCTAGCCTCAGGCGCTGACGCCGGCCTTGTCGCCCAGATTGCGGCGCACCTCGCGCGCGTCATAGACGTCCGGCTCGCGTGGGGCCGGCCCGTGGCCCATGACGATCTCCAGGGTCTGGGCGACCGCCGCGCCGCCGCCCAGGTCGAAGCTCGTGCCCAGGCCGACGCTGACGCCGCTGTGGCGGCCGTAGTTCCCCGTGCCCATGCCCACGCCGACCCGCGGCCCCTTGCTCGGCTCTCCCTGCACCTGGCGGTCGGCCACCCGGAACCAGTCGTAGCCCTGAGCCAGGGTCAGGTCCGCCGCGCGCAGCAAGGCGTAGTCGGCCACCTGTTGCAGCGAGGCGCCCGGCCCGCCCTGGAAGGTCACGCGGAACCTGTCTGGCTCGATGCGGTAATCCGACCAGCCCACGGCGCCCGGCGACGCGGCCGGGCCGTAGAACGTCGGCGCCGTCGCGCACGCCGCCAGGGCCAGGGTCGCGGCGGCCAGCGCGAGCCGGACAAGACCTCGGTTCAAGCCTGACCTGGACATCTGCTGCTCCTTGCTCCGCCGCGGCTTCAACACCGATCGCCGCCAGCCGTTCCTACGGTTCGCGCCATATGATCGGCCTGCGACGTTTGCGCGCAACCTCGCGTTAAGCCCCACTGCGCCAACGTGGATGCAGAGACCCTTTGTGACCCTCATGACCAGTTCTGCCGAAGGCGCGACGATTGATCGGATAGCCTCCGCGACCGCCGCGGCGGCGCTTGAGCGCTTGGCGGGTTCGGACCTGGTGGAGCGCGGCTGCGTCACCGTCATCAGCGTCGAAGCGATCCAGGAGCGGGCCGGCGACCGCTGGCCCCGCCGGCGCGACGACGTATGGGCTTATGTCGCGCGCAAGCTGGACGAACACCTCTCGCACCAGGACATCCGCCAGCGGCTCAACGAGACCGATTTCCTGATCGGCATGACCCAGGAAGAAGGCGTCGCGGCCCAGGCCGTCAGCCTGAAGATCCTCGAGGAGGTGCTGGTCTTCTTCCTCGGCTCGGCCGACCCAGCCGACTTCCGCGTGCGCTCGGTCAGCCGCATCGACGGGATGCACGTCTCGGCCGCCGAGCTCGACCCGACCCGGATCGCCGTGGCGCGGCAGAAAATTCCGGAGACGGGCGGCCCCTCCCCCTACCGGCGCGAGATCGATCCGGAGGAGGAGCGCAAGCGCAACCCTGTCTCCTTCGTCACCGCCGGCGGCGAGACCATGAGCGTGCACTTCGCCCTCGAGCACGTGGTCAGCCTGCGCCACAACGTGACCGCCGCCCTGCGCGTGCAGCCGACGGTGAGCCGGATAAGCACGGGCCACGTTGTGCCGTCGCGCCATTTCAGCCGGCTGACGGACGACGAGATCGCCTTCATCGACCGGTCGGCCCTGGATTTCGCCTCGCTGTTCATGCCCAAGGACAGCCGCAGCCAGCCGCCGCTGATCGTGCCGGCCTCGTTCCGCTCGCTTGGCGGCCGCAAGGGCCGGCGCGAGCTCGTCGGCCGCGAGGACATCACGGCAGAGCAGATCAAGCGCAGCCTGTTCATCGAGCTGATCGACGTGGACCGCGGCACGCCGCCGGGACGGCTGGCCGAGGTGAACGCCCTGGTCAGCGCCCTCAGCCGCGGCGTGTTCGTGCGCCTGCAGCCGGTCAAGCGCGCGGCCTCCCCCGTGCGCGACGTGCGCCTGCGCGGGCTGACGCTGGACGCCTCGGACCTGGTGGGCTTCGATTCCCATCTGGCCAGGCTGCTGGTCGCGGTCTCGATGGAGGCCAAGGGGCTCAGCCCGGCGCTGGTGGTGCAGGGCTTGCCCAGCGCCGACTACTTCGGCATGGCCCAGGTGGCCGGCTTCACCCACGCGGGCCGCCGGGCCGTGGCCGCCACGGCCGGCGAGCGCTCGGCCGCCTAGATCTCCAGCCCGACGGCCCCCGCCAGCGACGCCATGTCGGCTGGGATCGGCGCCTCGATCCGCCGGGTCCCGCCTTCTGGATGCGGGAACTCCAGGGCGCGGGCATGCAGCATCAGCCGGGGCACGGCGTGGCCGTCGAGCACAAGCGCGCCGCCGTAGCGCGCGTCGCCGGCGATTGGCCGCTGCAGCGACGCCAGGTGCACACGGAGCTGGTGCATGCGCCCGGTCTGCGGCGACAGCTCCACAAGCGCGGCGGCGGCGTTGGCCGAAAGGGTGCGGTAGCGCGTGCGCGCGCTCTCGGCCTCAGGATGATCGGGCGGGCACGCGCGCATGTAGGCCTCGCGGCCGATCTCCTCGCGGCGCAGGGGCTGGTCGATCAGGCCGGCCGGCGGCGACGGCGCGCCGGGCGCGACGATGGCGACATAGGTCTTGCCGATCCGCCGGCCCATCATCGCCTTGCCGAGGAAGGCGGCGGCCGGCTTGGTCTTGGCCGTCAGGATCACGCCGGAGGTGTCGCGGTCCAGGCGATGGATCAGCCGCGGCCGCGCCTTGCCGGGCCTGGCGAAGGCCCAGAGCAGTTCATCGAGCGTGTGGGCCGGCGTGCGGCCCGCCTGGCTCGACAGGCCCGCCGGCTTGTTCAGCGCCAGGAGCTGGGCGTCCTCATAGATCACCAGGCCGCGCACGAAGGCGCTCTCGGCCTCGCTGAGCGCGATCGGGGTCTCGTGCGCGCGCGGGCGGCGCGTGGCGCGGGGCTTCATCCCGGACGGCCGCCCCGGCGCTGACGCTCGGCCGCCCAGCGGTCCAGGCGCTCCTTGATGCGCGCCTCCACGCCTTCGCCCCTCGGCGCGTAGAACACCTGCCGGTCCATGCCGTCGGGGAAGTAGTTCTGGCCGGAGAAGCCGCCCTCGGCGTCGTGGTCGTAGGCGTAGCCCTTGCCGTAGCCCAGCTCCTTCATCAGCTTGGTCGGCGCGTTCAGGATGTGGGCCGGCGGCGTCAGCGAGCCGGTCTCCCGCGCGGCCCGTCGCGCCGCGCCGAACGCCTTGTAGACGGCGTTGGACTTGGGCGCGCAGGCCAGATGCACGACGAGCTGGGCGATGGCGAGCTCGCCTTCCGGCGAGCCCAGGAAGTCGTAGGTGTCCTTGGCGGCGTTGGCCAGCACCAGCGACATGGGATCGGCCTCGCCGATGTCCTCGGACGCGGCGCGGATCAGCCGGCGGACGACGAACAGCGGCTCTTCGCCGCCCTCGAGCATGCGCGCCAGCCAGTAGAGCGCGGCGTCCGGGTCCGAACCGCGGATCGACTTATGCAGGGCCGAGATGAGGTTGTAGTGCTCCTCGCGGTCCTTGTCATAGGCGGGGCTGCGCTTCTGCAGGAGCTGGCCCAGCTCCTTGGTCGTCAGCGGCTTGGCCGAGCCGATGTTGAACAGGGTCTCGGCCAGGGTGAGCAGGTAGCGGCCGTCGCCGTCGGCGAGCGCGATCAGGGCGGCGCGCGCCTCCGGCTCCAGGGGCAGCAGGCGGCCCTCGAACGCCTCGGCCTTGGCCAGGAGGCTCTCCAGCGCCGCCTCGTCCAGGCGCTTCAGCACATAGACCTGGCAGCGCGACAGGAGCGCCCCGTTGAGCTCGAACGACGGGTTTTCCGTGGTCGCGCCCACCAGGGTGACCACGCCCTCCTCGACGAAGGGCAGGAATCCGTCCTGCTGGGCGCGGTTGAAGCGGTGGATCTCGTCGACGAAAAGCAGCGTCGACTGGCCGGCCGAGCGGCGCGCCCGCGCCATCTCGAAGGCCTTCTTCAGGTCGGCGACGCCGGAGAAGACCGCCGAGAGCTGCTGGAACTCATAGCCCGCCTCCTTGGCCAGCAGCCGGGCGATCGTCGTCTTGCCGGTGCCGGGCGGGCCCCACAGGATCATCGACGACAGGCGCTTGGCGGCCGCCATGCGGTGGATGGGGCCGTTCTCGCCCAGCAGGTGGTCCTGGCCGACGACCTCGTCCAGGCGCTGAGGGCGGAGCCGGTCGGCCAGGGGCGACGGCGCCTGCGGCGTGAGGCCCGCGGCTTCGAAGAGGTCGGTCATGCCCTAATCTAGCAGCAAGCCTCGCCCGCGGTCAGGTGCGGAACTGCGCTGTGATGGTCTGTCCGTTGCGTTCGACGGTCACCTGCCAGGTCGAGCCGCCGCCGCCGACGATGTCGGCGAGCTGGCGCGTGCTCTGGATCTTCTGGCCGTTCACCTGGCGGATGATGTCGCCCGGGCGCAGGCCGGCGTTCATCGCAAAGCCGCGGCCGACGCCGGAGACCATGACGCCGGGGCCCAGGAACGGATCCAGGCCCATTTCGTCGGCCACGGCGGGCGACAGGTTGACCACGGTGGCGCCGTCGAACGGATTGCGTCCGCTGAGCGTGCGCTGGTCGCGCGGCGGGGTCTCCGGCGCGGGCTCAGCCTTCACCGTCAGCGTGATCGGCGCGCCGGCGCCGCGGTGCACGCCGAGCTTGATCTCGTCGCCCGGCTTGTGGGTGCTGATCGCATAGTTGAGCCCGCCCGCGTCGACGACCGGCTGGCCGTCGACCGAGACGATCACGTCGCCCTGCTTGACGCCGGCCCGCGCCGCAGCACCGCCGGGCCACACGTCGGCCACCAGCGCGCCCTGAGGAATGGCCAGGCCCATGCTGCGGGCGATCTCGCCGGTGACGCTCTGGGTGTGGGCGCCGAGCCAGGGGCGCACCAGGGTGTGGCCGCCGCCGACGGCGGTCTCCACCACGCGGCGCACCATGGCCGCCGGAATGGCGAAGCCCACGCCGCTGGAGGTGCCCGAACGCGACAGGATGAAGCTGTTCACGCCGATCAGGTCGCCGTCCATGTCCACCAGGGCGCCGCCCGAGTTGCCCGGATTGATGGCCGCGTCGGTCTGGATGTAGCTGGAGGCGGCGTCGCCGCTGGGATCGGCCGTGCGGTTCAGCGCCGAGACGATGCCGTTGGTCACCGTCTGGCCCACGCCGAAGGGATCGCCGATGGCCAGCACCAGGTCGCCGACCTGGGCGTCGGCGGAATCGTCGATCGCCAGGACCGGCAGGCGCTCGTCGCCCACGTCGATCTTCAGCACCGCCAGGTCGGTGCGCGGATCGGCCAGCAGCACCTTGGCGGGGAATTCGCGCCGGTCGGCCAGGGCCACGGTGATCTCCTGGCCGCCCTCGATCACGTGGTTGTTGGTGATGATCACGCCGTCGGAGCGGACGAGCACGCCCGAGCCCAGCGAGCCCTCGATCCGGTCCTGCGGCGCGCCGAGGCCGAAGAGCTGCCAGAACGGGTCGGCCTGCTGGCGCACCAGGCGCTTGGAGGAGATGTTGACGACGGCGGGCGCGGCCTTCTTCACGACCGGGGCGAAGGACGCGCGCATGGTCATGGAATCCGCCGGCGGCGAGCGCGTCGGCTGGCTCAGCGCCGGCTGCGCCGACGAGCGGCTGGTGGGGTCCGAACAGGCGGCCAGCAGGACGAGAACGGGAATCAGGACGCGCGGCGCGTGCATGGCGGCTCCAGTGTTTTTCGGAACGTCGCCAATCTGCGAAGGTTTCGGGCGCAAAAAAGGCGACGGCGCAGAACGATCCGCGCGCGGTCTCAGGCCATGGCCTCGGCCGGCGCGCGCGCCACCTTCAACGACAGCAGGAAGGCCGCCGTCAACAGGGCTGCGGCGATGAAGATCGGCAGGCCGGGCGCGTGCAACACCGCCTCCTGGCGCACGGCCCAGGCGAAGGTCGGGCCGAAGATGAGCGGGCCGGCCACGGAGGCCACGCCCTGCAGGCTCTGGTTAGCGCCCTGGAGCTGGCCCTGCTGGTGCGGACCCACGCGGCGGGTCATCAGGCCCTGCAGCCCCGGCTGCAGGAAGTTCAGCCCGGCGAACACCGGGATGACGGCCAGATACATCCAGCCCTGCGAGGCCAGGCCATAGGCGGTGAAGCCGGCCGCACCGGCGAAGGCGCCGAGCAGCAGCGAGCCGCGCTCGCCCAGTCTCGCCACGACCGGGCCGACCAGCAGCGTCTGCACCAAGACGCCAGCGATCCCCGTGCCCGCCATGGTCAGGCCGATCACCGCCGGGCCCCAGCCGTAGCGGTAGCCCATGTAGAGCACGAAGATCGACGGCAGGACCGTCTGCGCGAGCTGGAACAGGAAACCGACGGTGGCCAGGCCCAGAAGCTCGCCATGGGCCTTCAGGAAGCCGAGCGAGCCCACCGGGTTGGCGCGCCGCCAGTCGAACCGGGTGATCCGCTTCTCCGGCGCCAGGGATTCCGGCAGGACGAAGAAGCCGTACAGCCAGTTGATGGCGGTGAGCGCCCCGGCCACGATGAACGGCAGGCGAAGGTCGAACCCGGCCAGCCAGCCGCCGAACGCCGGCCCCAGGAGAAAGCCGAAGCTGAAGGCCGAGCCCATCCAACCGAAGGTCTTGGCGCGATCCTGCGGCGCCGTGACGTCGGCCACATAGGCGTTGGCGGTGGAGAAGCTGGCCGCCGTCAGGCCGTTCAGCACCCGGCCGACCAGCAGCCAGCCGAGCGTGGGGGCGAAGGCCATGAACATGAAGTCCACCGCCAGACCGAACAGGGAGATCAGCAGCACCGGCCGCCGGCCGATCCGGTCCGACAGCATGCCCAGGACCGGACCGCAGAAGAGCTGCATCACCCCCCAGGTGACGGCGAACACGGTGTTCCACAGCGAGGCCGAGGCGGTGTCGCCCCCGGCGAACGCCTTGATCAGGTTGGGCAGCACCGGGATCATGATGCCGAACGAGACCGAGTTCATCAGGGCGCAGGCGAAGATGAACCCGAACGCGGCGCGGCGGCCCCCCGGCCTTTCGGTTGCATCAGCCATCAGCGATCCCCAGCCCAATCTCGGAACAATACCGGAACAACGCCTGCGCGTTCAACCGGCTTGACCGCCATAGGCCGCCAGCAGCGTCCGCCACCACTCGGCCAGCCGCATGAGGAGGGCGCTGTCCGGGAAGCCGTGCCGCGCGGCGCTGTCGGCCGGAACCTGGTCGAAGCCGCGATGCTCGACGCTGACCCGCGTCTGCTCGCCGACCGGCTCGAAGCGCACCTCGACCTCGGTCTTCAGATCGGGCGGGAAGCTCGCCTGGCGCCAGGAGAACACCAGACGGGCGGGCGGCTCCCAGACCAGGATGCGGCCGATCTCGAACACCTTGCCGTTGGCCAGGGTCTCGGTGAGCCGGCCGCCCTCCCCCGGCTCGAAGGCTAGACGTCCCGGCGCGCGGGGCGTGGTCTGGAACAACAGGTTGGGCCGCCACCAGGCGCCGATTTCCTCGACGAAGGCCTGGAAGGCGCGCTCGGGCGAGGCCTTCACGCGCAGGGCGACGAACACCTTGGAGGTCACGCCTCGTCCTCACCGGCGTCGACGTGGGCCTTGAAGGCGGCGAGCTGCTCGCTCCAGAGCCGTTCGGCCTCCTCCAGCCATCGCAGCAGATGCACCATCGGCTCGGGCCTCAGGGCGTAAACGCGCACGCGGGCGTCGAACGCCGGGTGGGATTCCTCCACGAGCCCGCCCTCGCGCAGGGCGCGCAGGTGGCGGCTCATGGCCGGCGGCGACAGGCCAAGCTCGCGCGCCAGCTCGCCGGCCGGCCGGGGCCCGCGGCTGAGCAGGTCGACGACGCGGCGCCGATGCGGCTCGGCGAGCGCCGCCAGGGTGCGGTCGATCGTCTGGGCCTGGGCGCTCACAGCCACCCCGTGATCTTCGCGCCGCCGCCGAGCGCGGCCTCCGCCTCCTCGCGGCTGACGGTCCTGACCGTCTGGGCGACCGTCCAGATGTGACCTTCCAGGTCCCGGCAGCGATAGGTGCGCGCGCCGTAGAACTGGTCCTCCGGCTCGGTCAGGATCTCCGCGCCGGCCGCCCGCGCCCGCGCGCAATGGTCGTCGACGTCGCTGTCGACGGCGATGTGGACCGACTGGGTGACCTTGCCGCCGATGGACGCCGGGCTCTTGTATTCATCCGACCATTCCGAGCCCACCATGACGGCGGCGTCGCCGAAGCGCATCTCCGAGTGCAGCACCTCCCCGTCCGGCCCTTCGATCAGCATGAAGGTCTCGAAGCCGAAGGCGTTTTCCAGCCAAACCAGGGCCGCCCGCGGATCGCGGTAGCACAGCGCGGGCGCAAGCGCTGGGCGCCAATCTTTCATGGCCGTCCTCCTAGAGACTGGTTTCAATCTTGTGGCCGGTCGCGGCCACGGTTTCGTCCAGCGACATCACCTTGACGGTCTGACCGAACGACCAGGCGTGGCCCTCCAGATCCGTGCAGGTGTAAACCCGATCCCCATAGGGTTGGGTGGCCGGCTCGCGGTCGATGCGCGCGCCGGCGGCGCGGGCCCGCTCGCAATGGGCGTCGAGGCCGTCGGCGAGCTGGACGTGCACCGACTGGGTGTTGCGCCCGCCGAAGGCCGCCGGGCTCGCCGCCTCGCCACGCGGCGGGCCGACCACATAGAGCCGGTCGTCGCCCAGCACCAGTTCGGAATGGATCACCCCGCCCTGGCCGTCGTCGACCACCAAGGCGGTTTCGAAGCCGAACGCCTGCTCCAGCCAGGCGAGCGCCTTGCGCGCGTCCACGTACCAGAGCAGCGGAATGACCATCGCCTTCGTCGCCATGGTCGCGCTCACCGATCGCTTGGCGGCTTCGAGACGTTCTTCAGGCCGCTGGCCGCCTCCATCTGATCGACGGTGAGGCTGCGCACCTCCTGGCGGAA
This sequence comes from Phenylobacterium sp., assembly GCF_041916435.1. Classification (GTDB taxonomy): domain Bacteria; phylum Pseudomonadota; class Alphaproteobacteria; order Caulobacterales; family Caulobacteraceae; genus Phenylobacterium. The sequence goes on from NZ_JAYRZM010000001.1 coordinate 990,402, forward strand.
GCACCAGACCTGACCCTCCGGGTCGAGCGCCCGATAGATCCGCGCGCCATAGAACTGGTCCTCCGGCTCCTGGGCGATCTTCGCGCCGGCGGCGCGGGCGCGCTCGCAGTGGCCGTCGATGTCGGCTTCCAGTTCGAACCAGATGAACTGGCTGCTGGCGCCGCCGAGGCTCGCCGGACTCTTCATCGCCGCGCCGCCGAGCTGGGGGCCGGCCCACTCCCCGCCCACGCCGATCGTGCAGCCGCGGAAGGTCATCTCGGCGTGGCCGATGTTGCCGGCGTCGTCTGTCACCAGGAAGGCGATCTCGAAGCCGAACGCCCGTTCCAGCCAATCCAGCGCGGCCTTGGGGTCCTTGTAGAAGACGGTCGGCGTGCAGGCACGCTTGGCGGCGGCGTCTGCCATGGCGGCTAATCCCCTTACGATTTTCCACAATATTTAACTCATATCGCAATCACATCGTCAAGGGCGCACCGTCGCGGGCGGGCGAACGCGACCGCCAAACGCGAAAAGGCCCCGGACTTTCGTCCGGGGCCTTCGAATTCCAGCGCTCAGGCGTCGATCAGTCTTCGCCGAACTCGGCCACCTGAACCGGACCGGAGTCCTTGCCCTTTTCGGCCGGGTCGCGATCGACGAACTCGATCACGGCCATGGCGGCGTTGTCGCCGTAGCGATAGCCGGCCTTCAGGACGCGGATATAGCCGCCGTTACGGTCCTTGTAGCGCGGGCCCAGGGTCGAGAAGAGCTTGCCGACCTGCTCGACGTCGCGGACCTGGCTGATCGCCTGGCGGCGAGCATGCAGGTCGCCGCGCTTGGCGAGCGTCACCAGCTTCTCGACGAAGGGGCGCAGTTCCTTGGCCTTCGGCAGAGTCGTGACGATCTGCTCGTGCTTGATCAGGCTCGCCGACATGTTGGCGAACATGGCGGTGCGGTGGGCGGCGGTCCGCCCCAGTTTGCGGTGCGCTTTACCGTGGCGCATATCTCATCTCCTGGGCTGACAGCCCGCTGGACGCTCCCGACTTGCCGGGACAGACGTCTACCTGACCAATCCCAGCCTGCTCCCGCCTGGGTCAACACGAAGCGCCGGGGGCCTCCACCGCTGTTGCGGCTTCATCGGTCCCAGACCGCGCAAGCGGCCCGGAGTCGGCGCGCGGAGCCCGTCAGGCGGAAGTGTTTGCGGTTCCGCCGCCCGAACGGGCCCCAACTTCAAATTCCAAAATCCGCTGACGGATTTTGGGGTCTTACATCTGGTCTTCGAACTTCTTGGCCAGTTCTTCGATGTTCTCGGGCGGCCAGTTCGGCACGTCCATGCCGAGGTGCAGGCCCATGCCGGCCAGGACTTCCTTGATCTCGTTCAGCGACTTGCGGCCGAAGTTCGGAGTGCGCAGCATCTCCGCCTCGGTCTTCTGGATCAGGTCGCCGATGTAGACGATGTTGTCGTTCTTCAGGCAGTTGGCCGAGCGGACCGACAGCTCCAGTTCGTCGACCTTCTTCAGCAGCGCCGGGTTGAACGGCAGTTCCGGCTTGGCCTCGCCCTCGACCTTCTTCTTCGGCTCTTCGAAGGTGATGAAGATCTGCAGCTGGTCTTGCAGGATGCGGGCGGCGTAGGCCACGGCGTCCACCGGCGTCACCGCGCCGTTGGTCTCCACTTCCATGATCAGCTTGTCGTAGTCCAGGCTCTGGCCCTGACGGGTCGGCTCGACCCGATAGGCGACCCGCTTGACCGGCGAATAGAGCGCGTCGACGGCGATCAGGCCGATCGGCGCGTCTTCCGGACGGTTCTGGTCGGCCGGCACGTAGCCCTTGCCGTTCTGCACGGTGAACTCCATGCGCACGGTCGCGCCCTCGTCGAGGGTGCAGAGCACATGGTCGCCGTTCAGGATCTCGATGTCCGACGGGGTCTCGATCTGGTCGGCGGTCACCGCGCCCGGGCCGGTGGCGCGCAGGGTCATGCGCTTCGGCCCTTCGGAGTGCATGCGCACGGCCAGTTGCTTGATGTTCAGGACGATGTCGACGACGTCCTCGCGGACGCCTTCGAGCGACGAGAACTCATGCACGACGCCGTCGATCTGGACGGCGGTCACGGCCGCGCCCTGAAGCGAAGAGAGAAGCACGCGACGCAGGCTGTTGCCGAGCGTCACGCCGAAACCGCGCTCGAGCGGCTCGGCCACCAGACGCGCCTTGCGGCTAGCGTCGGCGCCGGTCTCGATCAGCGGCTTCTCGGGACGGATGAGCTCGTTCCAGTTTCTTTCGATCACGGATGGGGGTCCCTCGAAACGCAGGATCGCCGGACTGCGAAGTGCGGTCCGGCGCGGGGAAGATCAAGCACTCAAAAACTCAGACGCGCCGGCGCTTGGGCGGGCGGCAGCCATTGTGCGGGATCGGCGTCACGTCGCGGATGGTGGTGATCGTCATGCCCACGGCCTGCAGCGCCCGAAGCGCCGACTCGCGGCCCGAACCCGGACCGGAGACGCTGACCTCCAGGGTTTTCACGCCATGCTCGGCGGCCTTGCGGCCGGCATCCTCGGCCGCCATCTGGGCCGCATAGGGGGTCGACTTGCGCGAACCCTTGAAGCCCATCATGCCGGCGGACGACCAGGAGATGGTGTTCCCCTGCGCGTCCGTGATGGTGATCATGGTGTTGTTGAACGAGGCGTTCACGTGCGCCACGCCCGAGGTGATGTTCTTACGCTCGCGGCGTTTGACGCGAGCCGGTTCCTTGGCCATCGGCTAAGCTCTCTTACTTCTTCTTGCCGGCGATCGGCTTTGCCGGGCCCTTGCGCGTGCGGGCGTTGGTGTGCGTGCGCTGACCGCGGACCGGCAGGCCCTTGCGGTGACGCAGGCCGCGATAGCAGGCCAGGTCCATCAAGCGCTTGATGTTGACCGCCGTCTCGCGGCGCAGGTCGCCTTCGACCGTGTAGTCGCGGTCGATGGCTTCGCGGATTTGCAGCACCTCCGCGTCGGTCAGCTGGTTGACGCGGCGCGCGTCCTCGATGCCGACCTTCTCGACGATCTCCCGGGCTTTCGCCTGGCCGATGCCGTGGATGTACTGAAGCGCGATGACGACGCGCTTGTTCGTGGGAATGTTGACGCCAGCGATGCGGGCCACGCGGGTAATCTCCTGGTCACGCAGAGAAGCGCGAACGGCGCCCGGCCCCATGACCCGAAGGCCCCAGGCCGGCACGTCCTTCGCGCCCTTTCGCGGAAGCGCTCCCTTATAGGGATAGTTGCGCTTCCGTCAATGCCGGAACGGTAAGTTTTCACCGTATCCGACGGGCGGATGGGCGGTTGCAGCCCGAAGGCCAGCTCAACCGCCCGATGACCCCGGGCCGACGCGCTATCCGCGCGCCGCGTCCAGGGCCTTGTCGATGGCCGAAGCCACTTCTTCGATCGTTCCCATGCCGTCCACCTCGACCAGCTTGGACTGGTAGTAGGGCAGAAGCGGCGCGGTCTGGTCGTTGTAGGCGGCCAGACGAACCTTGAAGCTCTCCGGATTGTCGTCCGGACGCCCCGACTCGGCGAATCGGCCGGCGATCCGTTCCATCAGGGCCGCGTCGTCCACCTTCAGGCGCACGACGATGTCGATCTTCGCGCCCCGGCCGGCCAGCATGCGGTCCAGCGCCTCGGCCTGGGCGAGCGTGCGCGGGAAGCCGTCGAAGATCGCGCCGCCGGCCGCTTCGGCCTCAGGCAGGCGCTCCTCGATCAGGGCGATGACGATGTCGTCGCTGACCAGCTCGCCGCGCTGCATGATTCCCTCGACCTTCAGGCCGAGCTCGGACTTGGAGGCGATCGCCGCGCGCAGCATGTCGCCCGTGGAGAGCTGCACCATCCCTCGCCCGTCCACCAGCCGCTTGGCCTGAGTTCCCTTGCCCGCAGCGGGCGGTCCGAAAAGAATCAAATTCATGAGTAAAATGCCCCTCCCCGACCGGCTCTGACGGCCGGACGAACCCCGTGCTCCCTAGCGATTGCGACCGCCGCGCAGCCGCGACTTCTTGATCAGTCCCTCATACTGGTGCGCCAGCAGGTGCGACTGGATCTGGGTCACCGTATCCATGGTCACGCTCACCACGATCAGGATCGAGGTGCCGCCCAGATAGAACGGCGCGTTGTAGAAGCCGATCAGCGCTTCAGGCAGCAGACACACCGCGGCGATGTAGGCCGCGCCGATCACCGTCAGGCGCGTCAGCACGAAATCCAGGTATTCGGCCGTGCGCCGCCCCGGACGGATGCCGGGCAGGAAGCCGCCGTACTTGCGCAGGTTCTCCGCCGTCTCCTCGGGATTGAACACGATCGACGTGTAGAAGAACGAGAAGAAGATGATCAGGAACGCATAGAACGCCATGAACAGCGGCCGGCCGTGCTGAAGCTGGCCCACCAGGCCGGGCAGCCATTGCGCCCAGCTCGGCAGGTCGGCCGTGGCCAGGAAGCCCATCGCCGTGGTCGGCAGCAGCAGCAGCGACGAGGCGAAGATCGGCGGGATCACGCCGGCGGTGTTGATCTTCAGCGGCAGGAACGAGGTGTCCCCGCCGACCATGCGGTTGCCCTGCTGGCGCTTGGGATACTGCACCAAGAGCCGGCGCTGCGAGCGCTCCATGAAGACGATGGCGAAGATCACCGCGATGGCCAGGGCGACGATCAGGAACAGGGCCGTCCCCGACAGCGAACCCGTGCGGGTCATCGAGAACATCTGCCACAGGCCGCGCGGCAGGACCGCGACGATGCCGGCGAAGATCAGCAGCGAAACCCCGTTGCCGACGCCGCGGGCGGTGATCTGCTCGCCCAGCCACATCAGGAAGAGCGTGCCGCCGGTGAGCGTGACGACCGTGGAGACGGTGAAGAAGATGCCCGGGTTCAGCACCAGCCCCGGACTGGCCGACAGCCCGGTGGCGATGGCGAAGGACTGCACCAGGGCCAGCAGCACCGTCAGGTAGCGGGTGTACTGGTTGAGCGTCTTGCGCCCGGCCTCGCCGCCTTCCTTGCGCAGCTTCTCCCACGGCGGATAGACCGTGCCGAGGAGCTGGACGATGATCGAGGCCGAGATGTAGGGCATCACGTTCAGCGAGAAGATGGCCATCCGCTGGACGGCGCCCCCCGAGAACATGTTGAACATCCCCAGGATGCCCTGGGCCTGGCCCTCGAAGGCCTGCGCGAACGCGGCCGGATCGATGCCCGGGATCGGGATGAAGGTCCCGAGCCGGTAGACGATCATGGCGATGATCGTGAACCAGATGCGCTGGTGAAGCTCGGTCGCCTTCTGGAAGGCGCCGAAGTTCATGTTGGCTGCAAGCTGTTCTGCGGCCGAAGCCATTTAGATCCCCACGGCTGGTGCGCGCACACACATAGGCGCGATCTTGCTTCCCGTCATCCCGCCGCGACCTCACGTCCCGGCGAGAGCGGGCGCGGCCGTCCTTACGCCTCGGCGGAGGCCTCGGGACGGAGGGTGGTGATCTTGCCGCCGGCCTTCTCCACAGCGGCCTTGGCCGAGGCGGACGCCGAATAGACCGTGATGTCGAGCTTGGACTTCAGCTCGCCCTTGCCCAGCAGGCGCACGCCGTCCATTTCGCGGCGGACCACGCCGGCCGCCACCAGGGCCGCCGCGTCGATCGCCTTCTTGGCGTCGAGCTTGCCGGCGGCGATCGCCTGCTCGATGCGCCACAGGTTCACCTCGGCGAACTGCTTGGCGCCCGGCACGTTGAAGCCGCGCTTGGGCATGCGCATGTGGAGCGGCATCTGGCCGCCCTCGAAGCCGTTGATGGCGACGCCGGTGCGGGACTTCTGGCCCTTCACGCCGCGGCCGCCGGTCTTGCCCTTGCCCGAGCCCGGGCCGCGGCCGACGCGCATGCGCCCCTTGGTGGAGCCTTCGCGCGGGGAAAGTTCGTTGAGCTTGGTCATATGACGCCTCTCCTTGGAGATCTGTCGCCGGGGCTGGCCCGACTCGGCTGGAAATGTCGTGAAACGTCGAACGGGACGGGTGTTCCCCGTCCCGCCGTGAAGGCCTTAGCCCTCGACGATTTCAATCATGTGGTGGACCTTGGCGATCATGCCGCGGACCGAAGGCGTGTCCTCCAGGGTCGACTCGCGGCCCACCTTGTTCAGGCCCAGGCCCACGAGCGTGGCGCGCTGGTCCTTCTTGCGGCGAATGGGGCTCGCCGTCTGACGAACGGTGATCTTGGCCATGGGTCTTATCCTTCAGCGTCCGCGGCCGCGGCGGCCGAGGCGTTGTCGGCCCGACGGCCGAGCACGTCGCTGACCTTCTTGCCGCGCTTGGCCGCGACCTGGCGGGGCGAGGCCTGGGCCTTCAGCGCCTCGAAGGTCGCGCGCACCATGTTGTAGGGGTTGGAAGAGCCGACGGACTTGCCGACGACGTCCTGCACGCCCAGGGTTTCGAGCACCGCACGCATCGGGCCGCCGGCGATGACGCCCGTACCGGCCGGCGCGGCGCGAACCATCACCTTGCCAGCGCCCCAACGGCCGGCGCCGTCGTGGTGCAGGGTGCGGCTCTCGCGCAGCGGCACGCGGATCATCGACTTCTTGGCTTCCTCGGTCGCCTTGCGGATGGCTTCCGGCACTTCGCGCGCCTTGCCATGACCGAAGCCCACGCGGCCCTTCTGATCGCCGACCACCATGAGGGCGGCGAAGGAGAACCGGCGGCCGCCCTTCACGGTGGCCGCGACGCGGTTGATGTGGACGAGCTTTTCGACGATTTCGCTGTCGCGCTCTTCTTCGCGCTGACGGCGATCGCCCCGTTCTTCGTTCCTGCGAGCCATCGTCTGTTCCTTAGAAGTTCAGGCCGGCTTCGCGCGCGGCGTCCGCCAGGGCCTTCACCCGGCCGTGATAGAGGTAGGCGCCGCGGTCGAACACCACGTCCTTGACCCCCTTGTCGATCGCGCGTTGGGCGACGAGCGCGCCAACACGAGCGGCGGCGTCCTTGTCCGAGCCCTTCGTCGGCCCCTCGCCTTCCAGCGAGGACGCCGCGGCGAGCGTCACGCCGCGCTCATCGTCAATGATCTGGGCGTAGATGTTCTTGGACGAGCGGAACACCGACAGGCGCGGGCGGCCGTTGGCCAGCTTGCGCAGGCGGATCCGGTTACGCTCGGCGCGCTTCTGGGTGGCTTCACGATGAGAGAGCGCCATGGCTTACTTCTTCTTGCCTTCCTTGCGGCGGACCTTCTCGCCGGAATAGCGCACGCCCTTGCCCTTGTAGGGCTCCGGCGGACGAATGCGGCGGATGCGGGCGGCCGTCTCGCCGACAAGCTGCTTGTCGATCCCGCTGATCTTCACTTCGGTCTGCTTGGGCGTGGCGAAGGTCACGCCGGCCGGGGCCGGAATGTCCACGTCATGGCTGAAGCCCAGCTGCATGGAGAGCGCCGTGCCCTTCATCGCCGCGCGATAGCCCACGCCCACCAGCTCGAGGGTTTCCTCGTAGCCCTGGGTGACGCCCACGACCATGTTGTTCACCAAGGTGCGCGACAGGCCCCACATGGCTTGCGCCCGGGGCGTGTCGACGCGCTTGGCGACGATGAGCTCGGCGCCTTCCTGGCGCACCTCGATCTCGTCCGGCACGGTCCACGACAGTTGGCCCTTGGGGCCCTTCACCGTCACCGTCTGTCCGGAGATGGTGACCTGCACGCCCGCGGGCGCCGGCACGGCCTTCTTTCCGATCCGCGACATCTTAGTAGACCCGGCAGAGCACTTCGCCGCCGACGTTGGCGTCACGGGCGGCGGAGTCGGACATGACGCCCTTCGGCGTCGACAGGATCGAGATCCCGAGACCGTTCTTCACGGGCTTCAGGTCCTTGATCGACGAATAGACGCGGCGGCCGGGCTTCGACACGCGGCTGATCTCGGCGATCACGGGCTGACCGTCGAAATACTTCAGCTCGATCTCGAATTCCGGGAAGGCGCCCGGCTTCTGGACCAGCTGGTAGCTGCGGATGTAGCCCTCCTCGGCCAGCACGTCGAGGACGCGCGCGCGCATCTTCGAGGCAGGCGTGGAGACCTTGGAGCGGCCGCGGGTGGCGGCGTTCTTGATGCGGGCGATCATGTCGCCGATGGGGTCGTTGACCATGGGACCCTCCTTACCAGCTCGACTTGACGAGGCCGGGGATCAGCCCCAGCGAGCCGAGCTCGCGCAGGGAGACCCGGCTCATCTTGAGTTTGCGGTAGTAGGCGCGCGGACGGCCGGTGACCTCGCAACGGTTGCGGATGCGGGTCTTCGACGAATTCCGCGGCAGCTCGGCGAGCTTCAGGCGGGCTTCGAAACGGTCCTCGAGCGGCAGGCTCTCGTCGTTGGCGATCGCCTTCAGCGCTTCGCGCTTGGAGGCGTATTGCTTGACGAGCTTCCTGACCATCTCGTTGCGGTTGACGGCGCTCTTCTTGGCCATAGCGTTCTTTCCTTCCCGTCCCTTACGCGTTGAACGGGAACTGGAATTGCCGAAGAAGCTCACGCGCCTCTTCGTCGGTCTTCGCCGTCGTGCCGACGACGATGTCCATGCCCCACATCTGATCGATCTGATCGTAATTGATCTCCGGGAACACGATGTGCTCCCGCAGACCCATCGCGTAGTTGCCGCGGCCGTCGAACGCCGTGGGCTTCAGGCCCCGGAAGTCCTTCACGCGCGGCAGCGCGATGGTGATCAGGCGGTCCAGAAACTCGTACATGCGATCCTTGCGCAGGGTGACCTTGGCGCCGATCACCATGCCCTCGCGCAGCTTGAAGCCGGCGATGGACTTGCGGGCCTTGGTCGGCACGGGCTTCTGGCCGGCGATGGCGGTCAGGTCGGCGATCGCCGCCTGCACCTTCTTGGAGTCCGCCACGGCCTCGCCGATCCCGATGTTCAGGACGATCTTGTCCAGCTTCGGGATCTGCATCTCGTTGGTATAGCTGAACTTTTCCTTCATCGCCGAGCGGATGCTCTCGCGATAGACGGTCTTCAGCCGCGGCTCGTAAGCTTGGTCAGCCATTGATCACCTCACCGGTGGTCTTGGCGACGCGAACCTTCTTGTCGCCTTCGATCCGGAAGCCGACGCGGGTCGGCTTGCCGTTGGAATCGACGATCGCCACGTTCGACACGTGGATCGGCGCTTCCTTGTTCTTGATGCCGCCCTGCGGGTCGAGCTGGGTCGGGCGGGTGTGGCGCTGAACCATGTTCAGGCCTTGCACCACCACGCGGCTCTCCGCGGGCATGACCTTCAGGACCTGGCCCTGACGGCCCTTGTCCTTGCCGGCGAGGACCACCACGCGGTCCCCCTTCTTGATCTTCGCGGCCATCACAGCACCTCGGGCGCGAGCGAGATGATCTTCATGTGGTTCTTGGCGCGCAGTTCGCGGGGAACCGGGCCGAAGATCCGCGTGCCGATCGGCTCGCTTTGCTTGTTCACGATCACGGCGGCGTTCTTGTCGAAACGGATCACCGAGCCGTCCTTGCGCTTGATCGCCGAGCTGGTGCGAACGACGATCGCCTGCAGGACGTCGCCCTTCTTCACGCGGCCGCGCGGAATCGCCTCCTTCACGGAGACGACGATCTTGTCGCCGACGCCGGCGTAGCGCCGCTTGGCGCCGCCCAGCACCTTGATGCACATGACCCGGCGGGCGCCGGAGTTGTCGGCGACATCCAGGTTAGTTTGCATCTGGATCATTGGTCTGACCCCTTACGCTTCTTGGGAGGCCGCCTTAGGCAGCACTTCCCAGGTCTTAAGCTTCGACTTCGGCGCGCACTCGATGATCCGAGCACGTTCGCCAGCCTTGTAGACGTTGGCCTCGTCGTGGGCGTGGTACTTCTTCGACCGACGCACGGTCTTCTTCAGCACCGGGTGCAGGAAGGTCCGCTCGACCTTCACCACCACCGTCTTGTCGCCCTTGTCGGAGACGACAACGCCTTCGAGAATTCGCTTGGGCATTGAATCGCTCTCCTTACGCCGCGGCCTGCTTGGCGCGCAGCACGGTCTTGATCCGCGCGATGTCCTTGCGGATCTCGTCCACGCGGTGGGTCTTCTCGACCTGGCCCGTCGCCGCCTGGAAGCGCAGGTTGAACTGCTCCTTCTTCAGGGTCAGCAGGGTCTCGGCCAGCTGGTCGGGGGTCATGCCCCTCACTTCGTCGATCTTCATCACGCGTGCTCCTGGGCGGCGTCGATGCGCGTCACGATGCGGGTCTTCACCGGCAGCTTGGCCGCGCCGAGGCGCAGGGCTTCGCGGGCGACGTCGTCCGGCACGCCGTCGATCTCGAACATGATCCGGCCCGGGTGGACGCGGGCGGCCCAGTAGTCCACCGAGCCCTTGCCCTTACCCATCCGCACTTCGGCCGGCTTGTCGGTGACCGGCAGGTCCGGGAAGATACGGATCCACACCCGGCCCTGACGCTTCATCTGGCGGGTGATCGCCCGACGAGCGGCTTCGATCTGGCGGGCGGTGACGCGCTCGGGCTCCACCGACTTCAGGCCGTAAGAGCCGAAGTTGAGGGTGAAGCCGCCCTTCGCGACGCCGTGGATCCGGCCCTTGAACTGCTTGCGGTACTTGGTTTTCTTCGGAGAAAGCATGACCTAGATCCCTCAGGCTCCCGCCTGCTCGCGACGCTCGCGGCGCGGGCCGCGATCGCCCCGGTCGCCACGCTCACGACCGCCCTCGCCGGCCGGGCCGGACTCGGAGGCCAGACGCTTGTCGAGCGCCATCGGGTCGTGCTCGAGCACTTCGCCTTTGAACACCCAGACCTTCACGCCGATGATGCCGTAGGTCGTCTTGGCCTCGGTGAAGCCGTAGTCGATGTCGGCGCGCAGGGTGTGCAGCGGCACGCGGCCTTCGCGGTACCACTCCATGCGGGCGATTTCCGCGCCGCCCAGACGGCCGGACACGTTGATCCGAACGCCCTTGGCGCCCAGACGCATGGCCGACTGCATGGCGCGCTTCATCGCGCGGCGGAAGGCCACGCGGCGCTCCAGCTGCTGGGCGATGTTCTCGGCGATCAGCTGCGCGTCGGTCTCCGGCTTGCGGATCTCGACGATGTTCAGGTGGACGTCGCCCTCGGTCATCGAGGACAGGTCCTTGCGGAGCTTCTCGATGTCCGCGCCCTTCTTGCCGATGATCACGCCGGGACGGGCCGCGTAGATCGTCACCCGGCACTTCTTGTGCGGGCGCTCGATGATGATGCGCGACACGCCGGCCTGCGACAGGCGCTTCTTCAGCTCGCGGCGGACCTTGATGTCCTCGTGCAGCAGCCGGCCGTAGTCGCCCTTGCCGGCGAACCAGCGGCTGTCCCACGTGCGGTTGATGCCGAGGCGAAGCCCGACCGGATTGACTTTCTGACCCATCAGGCGGCCTCACCCAATTCGCGGACCACGATCGTGATCTCGGAGAACGGCTTTTCGATGCGCGAAGCACGGCCGCGCGCACGGGCGGCGAAGCGCTTCATCACAAGGTTCTTGCCGACGAACGCCTCGGCGACGAACAGGCTGTCGATGTCGAGGTTGTGGTTGTTCTCGGCGTTGGAGATGGCCGAGTAGAGCGCCTTGCGCACATCCTTGGCGATGCGCTTGTGGCTGAACTCCAGCTCGTTGAGCGCGCGCTGCACCTTCAGGCCGCGGATCGACTGGGCCACCAGGTTCAGCTTGCGGGCGCTGGTGCGCAGGGTGCGCACCTTGGCCATCGCCTCGACGTCGCTCAGGCGACGCTTTTTAGCTTGCTTGGCCATGCTACTTCCTCTTGGCCTTCTTGTCGGCCGCGTGGCCCGGGAAATACCGGGTGGGCGCGAACTCGCCGAACTTCATGCCGACCATGTCTTCGCTGACCAGCACGGGAACGTGCTTTTGGCCGTTGTGCACGGCGAAGGTCAGGCCGACGAACTGCGGCATGATGGTGGACCGGCGCGACCAGATCTTGATCACGTCCTTGCGGCCGCCGGCCAGCGCGGCCTCGGCCTTCTTGAGCAGGTATCCGTCGACGAACGGACCTTTCCAGACGGAGCGGGTCATGCCTTAGCGAGCCTTCCGAGCGTGACGCGAGCGGATGATGAACTTGTCCGTCGCCTTGTTGATCCGGGTCCGACGGCCCTTGGTCGGCTTGCCCCACGGGGTCACCGGGTGGCGGCCGCCGGAGGTGCGGCCTTCACCGCCGCCGTGCGGGTGGTCGATCGGGTTCATGGCCACGCCGCGCACGTGCGGGCGGCGGCCCTTGTGGCGGGTCCGGCCGGCCTTGCCGAGGACCTCGTTCATGTGGTCCTGGTTCGACACCGCGCCGACGGTGGCCATGCAGCCGTCCTGCACCATGCGCAGCTCGCCCGAGTTCAGGCGGATCTGCGCGTAGCCGGCGTCGCGGCCGACCAGCTGGGCGTAGGCGCCGGCGGAGCGGGCGATCTGCCCGCCCTTCAGCGGCTTCAGCTCGACGTTGTGGATGATCGTGCCGATCGGCATGCCGCGCAGGGGCATGGCGTTGCCGGGCTTCACGTCAGCCTTGTCCGAGGCCACCACCACGTCGCCGGCCTTCAGGCGCTGCGGCGCCAGGATGTAGGCCAGCTCGCCGTCCTCGTACTTGATCAGCGCGATGAAGGCGGTGCGGTTCGGGTCGTACTCCAGACGCTCCACGGTGGCCGGCACGTCGAACTTGCGACGCTTGAAGTCCACCTTGCGGTACAGGCGCTTGGCGCCGCCGCCACGGAAGCGCACGGCCACGCGTCCGCCGCCGCCCCGGCCGCCCTTCTTGGTCAGCCCTTCGACGAGCGACTTTTCAGGCCGGCCCTTGTGCAGCTCGGACTTGTCCACCAGCACCAGGCCGCGACGGCCGGGCGAGGTCGGGTTGAATTGCTTCAAGGCCATCGGATCAGAGCCCCGTGGTGATGTCGATCGACTGGCCTTCGGCCAGGGTCACGACAGCTTTCTTGACGTCCGAGCGACGGCCCAGACGGCCCCGGAAACGCTTGATCTTGCCCTTGGTCACCAGGGTGTTGACCTTGGTGACGGTGACCTTGAACAGCGCCTCGACGGCGGCGGCGATTTCGTCCTTCGACGCATCCTCGGCGACGCGGAAGACCACCTTGTTCTGCTCGGACAGCAGCGTGGACTTCTCGGTGATCACCGGCGACAGGATGGTGTCGTAGTGACGGGCGGTCGGCTCGGCCATCACGCAGCTTCCTTCTCAGCGAAACGCGCCGAGATCGCATCCACCGCGTCCTTGGTCAGGACCAGGGTCTTGCGACGCAGCACGTCGTAGACGTTCAGGCCGGCGTTCGGCAGCACGTCCACGTTCGGAATGTTCCGGGCGGCCTTGCCGAAGGCGTCGTTCACCTCGGCCCCGGCGATCACCAGGGCGTTGGTCACGCCGATCTTCTCCAGGTTGGCGCGCAGGGCGGCCGTCTTGGGCTCGGCCACGACAGCGGAGTCCAGCACGATCAGCGCGCCCGACTTGGCCTTGGACGACAGGGCGTGCTTCAGGGCCAGGGCGCGGACCTTCTTGGGCAGGTCGAACGCATGGCTGCGCACGACCGGACCGTGGGCCTTGGCGCCGCCGACGAACTGGGCCGCCCGGCGCGAGCCGTGACGGGCGCCGCCGGTGCCCTTCTGCTTGTACATCTTCTTGCCGGTCCGCGAGACTTCGTTGCGGACCTGGATCTTGTGCGTGCCGGCGCGACGCTTGGCGAGCTGCCAGGTCACGACGCGCTGCAGGATGTCGCCGCGGATCTCTTCGATGCCGAACACGGCGTCCGGCAGCTCGATCGAGCCGCCCTTGCCGCCGTCAAGCTTGATGACGTCGAGTTTCATTACGCTTCACCCTCGCCTTCCGCCGCGGCGGGAGCTTCCTCGACCGGGGTCTCGGCCGCAGCGGCCGGCTGAGCGCCGCCCTTGCGGAACGCGCCGGGCTTCGGCGCTTCGGCCGGAGCGGCGGCCTTCAGGGCGTCGCGGATCTTGACGTAGGAGCCCTCGGTGCCGGGCACGGAGCCCTTGATCATGATCAGACCGCGCTCGGCGTCGACGCGCCAGACGGTGACGTTGAGGGTGGTGACGGTTTCCTGGCCGAGGTGGCCGGCCATCTTCTTGTTCTTGAAGGTCTTGCCCGGGTCCTGGCGGTTGCCGGTCGAGCCGTGCGAGCGGTGGGACACCGACACGCCGTGGGTGGCGCGAAGGCCGCCGAAGTTCCAGCGCTTCATGGCGCCGGCGAAGCCCTTACCCACCGTCTGGCCCGTCACGTCGACCTTCTGGCCGGGGACGAAGTGGTCCGCCGTGAATTCGGCGCCCACGTCGATGAGGTTGTCTTCGGACACCCGGAACTCGGCCACGGTGCGCTTGGGCTCCACCTCGCCCTTGGCGAAGTGGCCGCGCATGGCCTTGGAGGTGTTCTTGGCCTTCTTGGCGCCGGCTCCGAGCTGGAGGGCGACGTAGCCGTCCTTGTCCTTGGTGCGGTGAGCCACGACTTGGCAGCCGTCCAGGCTCAGCACGGTGACCGGCACATGAGCGCCGTCTTCGTCGAAGAAGCGCGCCATGCCCAGTTTCTTGGCGATCACGCCGGTTCGCATCGGACCGATCCCCTTAGAGCTTGATCTCGACGTCCACGCCGGCGGACAGGTCGAGCTTCATCAGCGCGTCCACGGTCTGCGGAGTGGGGTCGACGATATCGAGCACGCGCTTGTGCGTGCGGATCTCGAACTGCTCGCGCGACTTCTTGTCGATGTGCGGCGAGCGGTTGACGGTGAATTTTTCAATGCGGGTCGGCAGGGGGATGGGCCCCCGGACGGTCGCGCCGGTGCGCTTGGCCGTGTTCACGATCTCGCGCGTGGAATGGTCCAGCACGCGGTGATCGAAGGCCTTGAGCCGGATGCGGATGTTCTGACGATCCATATCGCTCTTTTGTTTCCCTACAGACGGCGGCCCGCCCGCGTGATCTTGACCATTTCAAAGACCGACCCGCCGCCTCTTGCGAAGCGTCGTACGCGTAAGTCCGCACAAACGATTTAGGCCCACGCGAAAACCCGCGAGGGCCCCTTCCCGAAACGCTGGATTAGCACTGTTTCAGGTCGCTCTTGCGAACCGCGTCTGCATCGAAGGTGACCCTTCTTTGCACAGCCGGTCCAACAGGAGGCGCGTCAATAGCCCGCCGACTCGCCTTCGTCAAGCGTCCGGCGGGCGGATTACGGGCCTCAGCCGATGATCACCGAGCCGGAACCCAGCACGGTCTTCTGCACCGGGCCCGACACCGACTTGACCCTCACGTCGCCCGAGCCGGCGATCCGCGCCTTCACGCTGCCGGCCGAACCCCTGAAATTGATGTCGCCGGAGCCGGCCACGGACACGTTCATGCTGGGCGCCTGGCCCCCGCCGATGTCGACGTCGCCGGAGCCGGCGATCCGGATGTCCAGCGGCCCGGTCACCTCGCCCACGTCCACGTCGCCGGCGCCGGCGACGTCCACGTCGAGGGGACCGCGCACCTTGGCGATGTCGACGTCGCCCGAGCCGGCCATGCGCAGCTTGGCTTCGCCGGCCGATCCCAGCCGGGCGTCGCCCGAACCGGCCTGGCTGTAGGACAGCTTGCCGGCCACGTTGGCCACGGTCCAATCGCCGCAGCCGGCGTTGGAGAGCTTCAAGCTGTTGCTGCGCCCGACCGAGCCGAACACGGCCCCGCCGGCTTCGACGACCGCGTCCATGGGCACGCGCACGACCACCTGCGGCATGTCCGCCCATTCGACCCAGCCACGGCCGGCGACGCTCACGCGGGTGCGCCCGCCCGTCCCGTTGCACGAGCGGACCTTGCGGGCCAGGTTCCCGTCGATGACCGTGCGGTCGCCATGCACGCGCACGTCGAGCGGCAGGGCGGAATTGCGGTTCAGGATCTCGACCTTGACGTCCTTGCGCGCCTCCGGGATCACCGTGACGCGGGCGACGGCGTCCTTGATCTCGACGGACTGGGCGTTGGCCGCCCCCGCGGCGAAGGCGAAGCCGGCCGCTGCGAATAGTGCCAGAAGACGCATCCGTCTCGTTCCCTTTGCGATTTAGCCGGGACGCTACCCTCAGCCGGCGCGCCGGGCAGCTTAATTCGCGGTCATGACTCCACTGTCATCGTGGCGGCTCAACGCCCCTGCGGCCACAGAAAAGGCCGCCCGGGTTTCCCTGGGCGGCCAGATCTGTCTGGTCGGCTCCCTTGGGGGGAGCCGGAGGTTCGTCGAGCTTACTCGACGATCTTGGCCACGACG
>NZ_JAYRZM010000002.1:0-486999 GCF_041916435.1 Phenylobacterium sp.
GCAGGCGGTACTCCACACGGCCGGCGGCCGGGGCCTTCAACTGGGCGTCGGCGATCGCCGAGCGGACCTCGGCGAGCTGGGCGTCGGCCGCCGCCACCATCGCCTGGGCCTGGGCCTCGGCGGCCTGGGCGCCGGCCAGGGCCTGTTCGGCGGCGTCGCGCTGGGTGCGCCGCCGGTCGGCGTCGGCGCGGGAGACGGCCTCGTCGTCCACGAGCTGGTCGGCGCGCCGGGTCTCGGTGCGGGCCAGATCCAGCGCCGCGCGGCGGGCGCGCACCTCGGCGGCGGCGCGGACCTGCGCCTCGCGGGCGGCGGCGATGTTGGCGCTGGCCGCGGCGGCCCTGGCGTCGAGCTGAGAGGTCTCCTGCGTCGCCAGCACCGCGCCGGCCGCCACCTCGTCGCCCTCGCGCGGGACGACCGAGACGAGACGTCCGGCCATCTTGGCGGCGACGACGTAGCGCTGCAGCTCGACCCGCCCGTTGGCCTGGGCGATGCCCGGCGGAAGCCCGTCATGGTTCTGCGCGCGCCAGACCAGGTAGGCACCGGCGGCGGCCAGCACGACAAGGGCCAGGAGGACCGGCGTGAGCCGTTTCATGTTCAATCGCATTGGTTGCACCGACTGGCGAAACTGAAAATCACCCTAGCGCGCTGCGACGCAGCATGAATTGATCCAGAGCACGGCGCGGGTCGGCGGCAAAGCGCAGAGTTCGGCCAATCCCGAGCCAGGAGAAGCACGGATGATCACGCGGCGGGCCTGTCTGCGCGCCTTT
Organism: Phenylobacterium sp.; assembly: GCF_041916435.1. Taxonomy (GTDB): domain Bacteria; phylum Pseudomonadota; class Alphaproteobacteria; order Caulobacterales; family Caulobacteraceae; genus Phenylobacterium. The sequence goes on from NZ_JAYRZM010000002.1 coordinate 768, forward strand.
TCGACCCTCACCGCCCTGTCCGCGACGGGCGGAGTCGCGGCCTGCGCGGTCGGGCGGCCCTATGTTGCGCCGCAACCTGAGCTGCCGGCGGCCTTTCCGGCCCAGGCGGCCGGCGGCGGCGAGACGGCGCAGTCGCTCGCCTCCTGGTGGCGCGGGCTGGGTGATCCGCAACTGAGCGCCTGCGTCGAGCGGGCGCTGAAGTCCAACGCCGAACTGGAGATCGCCGGCGCGCGCATCGAGCAGGCGAGGGCCGCGCTCGACGAGGCGCGGGCGCTGTCGCTGCCCATCGGCGAGGCGGCGGCGACGGCCGGCCGCGGCGCCGACAGCGCGCTCGGCCCGGAGGGGCGGCTGCTGAGCGCGCTCCAGGCGGGCCGGGAGACCGATCTCTACAGCGGGGTCCTGGCGGTGGGCTGGGAGGCGGACCTGTTCGGCCGGCTCAAGCAGGCGCGCGAGGCGCGCTCGGCCCTGGTCGAGTCGGAGGCGGAGAAGGCGCGGGCGACGCGCGTGGCGGTGGCCGCGGAGACGGCGCGGGCCTACGTGGTGCTGCGCAGCCTGCAGCAGCGGAAGGCGACGCTGGACGCCCGCGTCGGCGTGGCCGAGCAGGCGCTGCGCCTGGCCGAGCGACGGGCCGCCGTGGGCGAGGGCGCCGTGGTGGAGGCGCGCAAGGCGCAGGCGCAACTGGCGGCGCTGCAGGCCGCCCAGCCGCAGCTCCAGACGGGGCTGGAGCGGACGGCGGACGCGCTCGACCTGCTGCAGGGCGCGCCGCTGGGCGAAAGCCGCGCCCTGCTGGCCATGCCGGGCGAGCTGCCGGCCGCCCTGCCCGAGGCGGTGCTGGACGCCCCCGCCGCGGTGGTGGCGCGCCGGCCGGACGTGGCCGCCGCCGAGCGGGCCGTGGCCGCCGCCCACGCGGGCGTGCGCGTGGCCCTGGCGCAGTACTATCCGTCGGTGAGCCTGGGCGGGCTGGTCGGCTATTCGCGCACCGAGCCGGAGCAACTGTTCGATCCGAAGGCGGGCCTGTGGCTGGGCGGCGCCTCGGTGCGCTGGCGGATCCTGGACTGGGGACGGCTGAACGCCGACCTGCGCTCGGCCAAGGGGCGCGAGGCCGAGGCGCTGGCGACCTATCGCTCGACGGTCGAGCAGGCGGCGGCGGAGATCGACGCGGCGCTGGCCTCGGTGCGGGGCTCGGCGGAGCGGGCGCGGCGGATCGCGGCGTTCATCGAGTCGGTGGAAGGCGTGCGCCGCGCCGCCGGCCGCGCGCACGAGGTGGGCGAGGCGACGCTGGACCCGGTGCTGCAGGCCGACCAGGAGCTGTGGCAGGCGCGCGACCAGGGCGTGCTGGCCAGGACCGCCGCGCTGGAAGCCTCGATCGACCTCTATCGCGCCCTGGGAGCGGTCTAGACCGACGCGATCACCTGGGAGAGCTGCGTCTCCAGGTCCCGCACCGATTCCGGCTTGGTCAGGAAGTAGTCGGCGCCGCGCAGCTTGGAGCGCATCTCGTCGATGCTGGCGACCGAGGAGGTGAGCACCGCGTTGGGGAAGTGGAAGTCCTCGCGGCAGGCCAGCTCGAGCAGCAGGGCGAAGCCGTTCTTGCGCGGCATGTGCAGGTCGATGATCGCCAGGTGGGGCCGGATCGAGCAGTTGTCGATCATCTGCAGCGCCTCGACGCCGTCGCGGGCGCGCATGACGAAGCCGACCTTGGGGTGGCGGGTCAGGACCGAGGTGATCAGGTAGGCGTCAGCGTCGTCGTCCTCGGCCAGCAACACCTGGAGACCGGCGGGTTCTGGCTGTCCGCGGAGTCTGGCGCCGCGACCCTTCGGGGCTTCAACGACGGTCTCGTTCCAGAACATAGCGTTCACTCTCCCACAACCATCTGGCGGATCACGCCATTTATCTTTTGCTGCATCTCGGCGAAGGAGTCGGGTTTGACGATGTAGCCGAGGATGTCGTTGGACCGGGCGCGGTCGACATCCTCCTTGTGGCCGGAGGTGGTGAGCAGCACCACCGGGGTGGTGCGCATCCACGGCGCCTCGCGCAGGGCCCGCATGAAGGTGAAGCCGTTGACCTTGGGCATGTGGATGTCGAGCAGGATCAGGTCCGGCTTCACCAAGCCCTCCACCAACTGGAACAGGGCGTCGGACGGGGCGGCGAAGGCGGTGACCGCGCGCACGTGCGGATTGCGGCGCAGGGCCTCGACAATCAGCGACGAGTCGGCCTCGTCGTCGTCGACCGAGACGACGTCCAGGTTCCAGAGGTACTCGGTCCCGCGGCCGAACGGCTGGCGTCCGGCGCCCGGCGTGTAGGCCGAGGTACGCGACGAGGTTGTAATAGCCAAGCTAGTCATCAACGCCCTTCTGCGCAAAGGACAGCCATCGAACGACGTTCTACGGTAGGGGCAAACCATTAATTCTTTGATGCTTTCCTGGGATGCGTCAAAAGGGCGCGATTGAGTTTCGTTCTCTGCTAACTCGCCTCACAGGAGTATCGTGGTGGTTCGACGCCGCCACGCTGTGCGGCGGGAACAGCTTGGGGTTGCGCGCCGCGGCGGCACGACGACGGCGGGCGGGCCTCTGGGAGGCTGAAGGATGCTGATCGAGCGGCAGAACGTGGACGAGCGGGCGGTCGCGTTGGAGCAGGAGCTCGGCGACTTCAGCTACATCGTCTCGCATGACCTCATGGCCACGTTCCGCCATGTGAAGGGGTTTCTCGGGCTGCTGGCCCGGGACCTGGATCCCACGCTCACCGACCGGCAGAGGGACTTCGTCGCGCGGATCGACGGGGCGGCGGACGCCTGCCAGACCATGCTGGACGAGCTGCGGGTCTATTCGCGGGTCCAGCAGCAGCCGCTGGCCCTGGCCGACTGCGACGGCGCGCGGCTGTTCGAGGCCGCGCGGCTGCAACTGGCCCAGGCGCAGGACGCCGACGTGGAGATCCGCGTCGGCGCGCTGGGCGCGGTGCGCGCCGACCACCGCCTGCTCGTGGACGCCCTGCGCCGGGTGCTGGACAACGCCGTGAAGTTCCGCCGCCCTGACGCGCCGGTCCGCGTCGAGGTGGAGCGGGCGGCCGACGAGACCGACTGGGTCGTGCGCGTCACCGACAACGGGATCGGGGTCGATCCGGGGCTGCGCGAAAAGGTGTTCCAGATGTTCTACCGGGCCCGGCGCGACACGCCCGGCCAGGGCGCGGGCCTGACGATCTGCCGGCGCATCTTCCGCCGTCACGGCGGGGACGTGCGGCTGGTGGACTGCGACCAAGGCGCCTGCGTGGAGCTGCGGCTGCCCCTCACGGGCGGCGGCGGCGCGGGGGCGGCGTGATGCGCGCGCCGGCGATCTTCGTGATCGACGACGATCCGGCCGAGCTGGAGCTGCTGGGCTATACGCTGGAGGAGGCGTTTCCCGGCGCTCAGGTTCGGGCCGAAAGCGACGCGGCCCAGGCCCAGCCGATCTGCGAGGCCGAGGCGTTCGATTGCGTCATCGTCGACTACAACATGCCCGGCATCGACGGGCTGGCCTGCGCCCAGGGCCTGCGCGCCAGCTTCCCCTATCTGCCGATCGTGCTCAGCACCGGGGTGGGCGACGAGATGCTGGCCGCGCACGCGGTGCAGAGCGGGGTGACGGACTACATCCCCAAGTCGCGCATCACGCCGGAGTCGCTGCGCCGCACGATCGAGCACTCGATCCGGGTGACCAGCCAGTCGCAGATCATCGACGAGCAGCGACACGAGCTGGAGAACTTCGCCTACGCCCTGGCCCACGACTTCAAGCAGCCGATCCGCCAGATCCGCACCTTCTCGACCCTGGTCGCCGAGGCGCTGCACGACGGGCGCACGGCCGGCGTCGACCAGCATCTGGCCTATCTGAACAACGCCGCGCGCCGCCTGGCCGACCTGGTGGACGTGATGTCCCAGTACACCTTGCTGCACAAGCCGCCGCAGATCGGCGCGGTGGACCTGAACCAGGTGCTGGGCGGCATGCGCTCGTCGCTGGCGCCCTATCTGGAGGAGCGCGGCGGGCAGATCATCACCAGTCCGGCGCCCGTGGTGCTCGGCAACGAGGCGCTGATGGCCCAGGTGCTGCAGAACCTGACGGTCAACGGGCTGAAGTACAACGAGAGCAAGACGCCGATCGTGATCATCACCACCGAGGTCTCGCACGACGCCTGCGTCATCAAGGTGGAGGACAACGGCATCGGCATCGAGCAGGAATACTTCGACGAGATCTTCAAGCCGCTGGCGCGGCTGCACAACAACAGCGAATATCCGGGTTCGGGCCTGGGGCTGACCCTGGCGCGCAAGGCGCTGACGGCCCAGGGCGGGGCGATCTGGTGTCGTTCCGAGGTCGGGATCGGCTCGGAGTTCTTCGTGCGGATGCCGCTGGCGCGGCCGGAGGCTCAATACAACTTATAGTGGGGTTATCTGCCTCGATACGCGCCGGTTGAACCGGTTTCGGTTCCCAAGACATCAAAAAAATCTGTCCGTTGACAGGTGGCGGCGAACGGCGAAACATAACCTATGCGAGCGGTTTTCGCTCGACCGCCAATGGGTTGCGCCCCCGTTGGTCCACCCCTGGGGCTGGGGAGGTATGGCGGTGATCGGACCGGACAAGATCGGTCGGACGGAGGAAACGCACGGAAGGATCGCGCCATGACGACGCCGATCCGCGTGCTGCTTGTCGAGGACAACGAGGCCGACGCCTATCTGACCCGCGAGACGCTGGAGGCGGGAAAGCTTCATGTGGCGATCGAGGTGGCGATCGACGGCGCCGAGGCGATCGAGCTGCTCACGCGCGCGGCCGACGGCGGCGTCGGCGAACTGCCCGACCTGATCCTGCTGGACCTCAACCTGCCGCGCATGGACGGCCGCCAGGTGCTCGAGGCGATCAAGGGCCACCCGATGCTGCGGCGGATCCCGATCGTGGTGCTCACCTCGTCCGACGCCGAGCGGGACATCGCCAAGAGCTACGAACTCGGCGCCAACTGCTACGTGACCAAGCCGGTGGGCCTGGAGGCCTTCCAATCGATCGTCCGTTCGGTGGAGGGCTTCTGGTTCACAGTCGTCAAGCTGCCCCATGACCGGGGTTGACCAGATCCGCACGCTGCTGCTGGTCGAGGACAACCCAGCGGAAGCCGACCTGATCCAGGAATACCTCCTGGACGGGGCCTCGCGGCCGCCGCGCGTGGTGCACGTGACCAACCTGGCCGACGCGGTGGCGGCGGCGTACACGACGGACGCCGACGCGGTGCTGCTGGACCTGCACCTGCCCGACGGCGCCGGCGTGGATTGCGTCAACGCCATCCGCCTGGTGGACGACCACGTGCCGATCGTCGTGCTGACCGGCCTGGACAACGACGAGGTGGCGCTGGAGTGCATCGCCGCGGGCGCCCAGGACTACATATCCAAGCAGGAAGCCCGCTCGACCAACCTCAACCGCGCCATCGGCTACGCCATCGCGCGGGTCGGCGAGCGCCGCAACCGCGCCCTGGCCGAGACCCTGCACCAGCAGCTCGCCGCCATCGTCGAGGCCTCGAGCGACGGCATCGTCAGCTGCTCCGTCGAGGGGGTGATCGAAAGCTGGAACCGCGGCGCCGAGACCATCTTCGGCTATTCGCGGGACGAGGCGGTGGGCCGGCACGTGAGCCAGGTGATCCGCCCGCTCGACGAGACCGGCGCCCAGGAGCAGCAGACCATCTTCGCCCGCGTGGCCAACGACGTCGCCGACAACGCCCTGGAGATCGAGCGCCTGACGAAGGACGGCCGCCTCGTCGTGCTGTCCGTCGTCACCTGCCGGCTGCGGGGGCAGGACGAGGAGGGCGGCGCGATCGCGGCGATCTATCGGGACGTGACCGAGAAGAAGCGCAGCGAGGACGAGCTGCGCCGCCGCAACGAGGACCTGGTGTCGCGCGACAGGCTCATGCGCGCCCTGACGGCGCGGCTGAACGCCGTGCGCGAGCACGAGCGCGTGCGCATCTCGCGCGAGGTGCACGACGAGCTCGGCCAGCTCCTGACCGGGCTGAAGATGGACCTGCGCTGGATGGAGCGGCGGCTGAAGGGCGAACCGGCGCCGGCCGCGGCGCTGCAGGCCAAGGTGATGGAGGCCGAGCGGCCGGTGGACGGCACCATCCAGACCGTGCAGCGCATCGCCACCGAGCTGAGGCCGAGCGCCCTGGACGCCCTGGGCCTGCCGGCGGCGATCCGCGACGAGACGCGCCGCTTCGAGGCCCGCACCGGCGTGGTCGCCACCGTGCTCGTCAAGGAGGAGGCGCCGGCCGGCAGCGACAAGGCCACGGCGCTGTTCCGGATCTTCCAGGAAATCCTCACCAACGCGGCGCGGCACGCGCGCGCCAAGGCCCTGCACGTGGCGCTGGACTGCAGCAACGACGAGCTGGTGCTGAACGTGCGCGACGACGGCGTGGGCTTCCGGCCGGACGAGGCGATCCTCACGTCCCTGGGCCTGCTGGGCATGCGCGAGCGCGCCGCCGAGCTCGGGGGCAGCTTCGACATCGCCTCGGCGATGGGCCAGGGCACGGCGGTCACCGTGCGGATTCCACGTTAGAGCCGAGCGAAATGCGCAGGTTCCTGATCGCCGAAGATCACAGCGTCACGCGGCGCGGCGTGCGGGAGATCCTGCACGACGCCTTCGGCGACATCGAGGTCGGCGAGGCCGAGAACGTCGAGAGCCTGCAGGCGCAGCTCGGCCACGGCCGCTGGGACCTGATCCTGCTGGACATCTTCATGCCCGGCGGCACGTTCATGGACGTGCTGCACCTGGTGCGCTCGATCGACGGGACCGTGCCGGTGCTGGTGATCACCGCCGCCACCGAGCTGGAGTACGTGGTGCAGTCGATGCGCGCCGGCGCGAACGGGCTGGTGCACAAGCACATGGCCGCCGACGAGCTGGTCGAGGCGATCCGCCGGGTGGCGGAGGGCGGCACCTATCTGCACGCCGAGACCGCCGCGGCCATCGCCCGCAGCCTGCAGGGCGGCGGCCAGACGCCGCTGGAATCGCTGCACGCCAAGCTCTCCGAGCGCGAGCTGGAGGTGTTCCGCCGCCTGGCCAGGGGCCGCGCCGTCAAGGAGATCGCCGGGGACCTGGGCATCAGCGACAAGACCGTCGCCACCTATCTGGCCCGCATCCGCGAGAAGACCGGCCTGATGAGCCATGTCGAGATCACCCGCTACGCCCTGCAGAACGGGCTGGTGGACTAGCCTGACCCTGCTGTAGTCAAAAAGCCGACAGCCGATTGGAATCGTTCCGACGCCCCGTCCGTGCAAGGCGGACCTAGGCTTGTGACATGTCAGCGCACCTTTCCAAGGTTCGTGTGCTGGTCGCCGACGACAAGGCCGATACAGCGCAGCGCGTATGCTCGCTGCTTTGCGAGACCGCCGACGTCGACGTGATCGGTCCGGCGCGCGACGGCGTGGAAGCGCTTGAATTTTTTGTGAAATTTTCGCCAGACGGGGCGGTGCTCGACTTCAGCATGCCCGAGCTCAACGGCCTTCAGGTGCTGCGCGAGATCCGCGCGAGCGGGCGGCCGTGCTGGGTGGTGATCCTGACCAGCCAGGCCGAGCCGTCGATCCGCGAAGCCTGCCTGGCGGCCGGCGCCGACCATTTCCTGCACAAGGCGTTCGGCCTGGACGCGCTCGGCGAGATCGTCGCCGCCTACGTGCGCGGGGACGAGGCGTAGGACAAACGCGTCGGAGACTTACCGACAGCGCTCAGAACTCCAACGACTGCCGCCGAAAGACGCCCTCCTCCATCGTGGGGCCATGGTTAATGGAGACGCGCCAAAGATCCGGGTCATGGTGGCCGACGACGGCGAGGTCACGCGCAAGCGCCTCAGCCGCCTGATCGCCGAGCTGCCGACCGTCGACGTGCTCGGCACGCCGGCCGAGCGGGGGCTGCTGCTGGGCCGCTTCGCCGAGTTCCGCCCGCATTGCGTGGTGATCGACGTGCCGGCCCACAACGGCGACGGCTTCGACCTGCTGCAGACGCTGCGCAACCTCGACCGCTCCTGCGTGATCATCGCGCTCACCAACCATCCCCCCGACGAGTTCCGGCGGCACAGCGTCGGCGTCGGCGCGGACCGGTTCTTCGTGAAGTGGCGCGACTTCGAGCGCGTCGTCGAAACGATCCAGATGTTGGGGAACGCCATATGCTGAAGGAGCTCGTCCAGACGCGGGTGCTGCTGCTCGTCGAGGACAATCCCGGCGACGCGGCGCTGGTGCAGGATTTCCTGGCCGGCGCGGACGGAGACGCCTTCCGCATCGAGCACGTGCCGCGCGTGGCCGACGCGGCCAAGGCGCTCAAGTCGCTGGAAGTCGACGTGATCGTGCTGGACCTGACCCTGCCGGACTGCGCCGGGATCGACAGCGTGCGCGCGATCCGCCAGTCCGCCGGCGACACGCCGATCGTGGTGCTGACCGGCGTCGACGACGAAGAGCTCGCCCTGGCCTGCATCGACGCCGGCGCCCAGGACTACCTGGCCAAGAGCGAGGTCGGCGCGCAGAACCTGCGCCGGGCCATCGGCTACGCCATCACGCGCCGGCGCGAGGCCCAGCTTCGCCAGATGAAGGAGGCCCTCGACCGCTACCGCGAGCTGTCGTCGGCCAGCCAGCGCACCACCGTCACCGCGGCGATCGCCGGGTCCGGCGCGATCTCGACGCGCAGCCCCGACACCTTCCGGCGGATCGTCGACGGCTACTTCGCCCTGCTGGAGCCCTACCTCAACAGCGACGTCGACCAACTGAGCCCGCCGCGCGGGGCGATGGAGCTGATCGCCACGGCGATGGGCGACGCCAACGCCGGTCCACGCGACCTGCTGGACGTGCACGTGGCCGCCCTCGACCGGGCGATCAATCAGTACGACGACCGGCAGTCCCGATCCATTGTATTCGAAGCGAGATTGCTCGCATTGCAGATGATGGGGTTGCTCGTCGACTACTACCGCGTCGGTCACAGGCGACGATTTCTGGAAGGAGCTCGATAATGACTGAATTCAAGCTCCGCTTATACATAACGGGTTCCACGCCACAGTCGCAACGGGCGATCGATAACCTCAGACGCATCTGTGAATCGGAGTTGCCGGGCCTCTACGAACTCGAGGTGATCGACGTGCTGGAACACCCGGGCCTGGCCGAGAACGAGAAGATCCTGGCGACGCCGACGCTGGTGAAGCGCCTGCCCGAGCCGGTGCGCAAGATCATCGGCGACCTGAGCGACCGGGAAAAAGTGCTGCTTGGTCTGAACATCGAGCGCCTGAGCAAGGGAGAGCAATCGTGAGTGAGCCGCGCGTTCATGAACTCGAGAAGCTGGCCACCGGCATCGTCGGCTTCGACCAGATCGCCAACGGCGGGCTGCCGAAGGGGCGCTCGACGCTCTTGTCCGGCACGGCGGGCAGCGGCAAGACGGTGATGGCCCTGCAGTTCCTGCTCGCCGGCGTGCGCCAGTACGGCGAGAACGGCTGCTTCGTGACCTTCGAGGAAGCGCCGGCCGACCTGATGCAGAACGTGCAGTCGTTCGGCTGGGACCTGGAAGGCCTGGTGACCGACAGGAAGATCGCCGTGGTCGACGCCACGCCCGATCCCGGCGACGAGGTGATCGAGACCGGCGCCTACGACCTGTCGGCCCTTTTGGCGCGGATCGAGAACGCCATCCGCACGGTGGACGCCAAGCGCGTGATCCTGGACGCGGTCGGCGCGCTGTTCCCGCAACTGACCGACGCCAACGTCATCCGGCGCGAGCTGCACCGGATCACCGCGGGCCTGCGCCAGCTCGGCGTCACCACCCTGGTGACCATGGAGCGCACCGACGAGGACAGCGGCCTGGGCCGCTGGGGCGTGGAGGAGTTCGTCGCCGACAACGTCATCGTGCTGCGCAACCGCCTGGAGCAGGAGAAGCGCCGGCGCACGCTGGAGATCCTGAAGTTCCGCGGCGCGACCCACCACAAGGGCGAGTACCCCTTCACCATCGATTCCGAGGACGGCGTGACGATCATTCCGCTGTCGGCGATCGAGCTGAAGCAGAAGTCCTCCGACATCCGCGTCTCCTCGGGCGTGGCCGAGCTGGACAAGATGTGCGCGGGCGGCATGTACCGCGACTCCATCATCCTGGTCAGCGGCGCCACGGGCACCGGCAAGACCCTGATGGTCACCCAGTACGTGAAGGCCGCCATCGAGGCGGGCGAGCGGGCGCTGCTGTTCGCCGCCGAGGAGAGCCGCGAGCAGCTCACGCGCAACGCCGCCTCCTGGGGCGTGGACTTCGAGCAGGCCGAGAAGGACGGGCTCCTCAGGATCGTCTGCCGCTACCCCGAGGTGATGGGGCTGGAGGACCACCTGCTGCAGATGAAGCGCGACATCCACGACTTCCAGCCCCAGCGCGTGGCGATCGACTCCATGTCGGCGTTCGAGCGCGTGTCGACGCACAAGTCGTTCCGCGAGTTCGTGATCTCGCTGACCAGCACCATCAAGCACCTGGAGATCACCGGCCTCTTCACCAACACCACCTCGCTGCTGCTGGGCGGGGAATCGATCACCGAGACCCACATCTCCACGATCACCGACACCATCATCCTGCTGCGCTACGTCGAGCTGCACGGCGAGATGCGCCGGGGCCTGACCGTGCTGAAGATGCGCGGCACGTTCCACGACAAGGACATCCGCGAGTACGTGATCGACGGGGCCGGCCTGCACGTGCTGGCGCCGTTCAAGGGCGTCCATGGCATCCTGACCGGCACGCCGACCTACACCTTCGATGAAGAGCGCGGCCGGCTGCGCGAGATGTTCGACGGGGAGGGGGCGGCCAGGCCCTGACGCGCCCCGGCGGGCGCGGGCCAAGCCGCGAGGCTGATGAGCACGCATCGCATCCTGATTGTCGAGGACAACCCGGCCGACGCCGACTACGTGCGCGAGCGCCTGGCCGACGGGCCGGTCGGCGCGCCCAGGACCGAGCACGTCGCCACGATGGCCGAGGCGCAGGCGCGCCTGGCCGACGGCGGCGCCGACGCGGTCATCCTCGACCTGCGCCTGCCCGATTCCGACGGGCTGGACACCGTGCGCCGCCTGAAGGCGGCCAGCGGCGAAGCCTCGATCATCGTCGTCTCCGGCATGGTCGACGAGGCCGCCCGGGCCGCGGCGCTGCAGGCCGGCGTCGACGAGGTGTTCAGCAAGGACGACATGGGCGGGCCGCTGTTCGCGCGCAGCGTGCTGCACCTGATCGAGCGCGGCCGGGCGGTGCGCGAGCACAGCCAGTTCGAGCGGATCCTGGAGACGATCCCCGACGCGATCCTGGTGGTGAACGTCGACGGGCTGGTGCGCTACGTGAACGAGGCGGCGCTGGCGCTGTTCGGCCGCCGCCGCGAGGACTTCATCGACGAGCTGCTCGGCTTCTCGGTGAAGGACGGCCAGGCCATCGAGGTGACGATCCTGCGGCGGGGCGACGAGCGCATCTGCGAGATGCGCGTGGAGCGGATCGACTGGAACGAGGAGGAAGCCTACCTGGCCTCCATCCGCGACGTCACCGAGCGGCGGCGCATGGTGGACGCCCTGCGCGCCAGCGAGCGGCGCCTGCGGCTGAGCGAGACCCACTTCGCCGCCGCCCAGCGGATCGCCGCCGTCGGCAGCTTCGTCAAGGACCTGGAGACCGGAGCGCTCACCGGCACGCCGCAGTTCTACCGCATCTTCGGCCTGGAGCCGGCCGGCCCCGACGACTGGAACGACTATTGGAGCCAGGCGGTCTCGGAGGAGGAGCGGGCGCGCATCGAGTCCCACAGCGACGCGGCCAAGCAGGGGGAGCGCCCCAAGCCCGTCGAGTTCGAGTTCCTGCGCAAGGACGGGGCGCGGCGCGTGGCCCTGCGCGACGCCGACGTGGTGTTCGACGAGCGCGGCCGGCCGACGGCGCTGCTGGGCGTCATCCGCGACGTGACCGACCTGCGCATGGCCGAGGCCCGCAGCCGCACCCTCAACCGGGAGCTGGAGGCGCGGGTGCGCAGCCGCACCGCCCAGCTCGAGGCGGCGAACCGGGAGTTGGAGGCCTTCTCCTATTCGGTGTCGCACGACCTGCGCGCGCCGCTGCGGGCGATCGACGGCTTCTCGCGCATCCTCCTGGACGAGCACGTGGACGAGCTGTCGCCCAAGGCGCAGCACTGCCTGGAGGTGGTGCGGGTCTCGACCCTGCAGATGAGCCACCTGATCGACGACCTCCTGTCGTTCTCGCGCATCGGCCGCCAGAAGCTGCGCCGCGTGTCGGTGGACGTGGAGGAGATCGCCCGCCAGGTGGCCGCCGACCTGCGCTCGGCCGAGCCGGAGCGGCGCGTCGAGATGAGGATCGGCTCGCTGCCGTCCGCCCGCGGCGACCCGATGCTGGTGCGGCTGGTGCTGCAGAACCTGCTGGAGAACGCCTTCAAATACACGCGCGGGCGCTCGACGGCGAAGATCGAGGTGGGCTGTGTGGCCCAGGACGACCCGGGCGAGGAGGAGCGCGTCTACTTCGTGCGCGACAACGGCGTGGGCTTCGACATGCGCTTCGCCAACAAGCTGTTCGGCGTCTTCCAGCGGCTGCATTCGCCGGAGGACTACGAGGGCACCGGCGTCGGGCTGGCGATCGTCCAGCGCATCATCCAGCGCCATGGCGGCCAGGTGTGGGCCGACGCCAAGCCGGGGCGCGGCGCGATGTTCTGCTTCTCCCTCGGCGACGCGGCGGCCGACCGCTCGGTGCAGGTGCTGGCCGGTCCCGACAGCATGCTCTCGGCGAGCAGGAGGACGGCGCCATGAGCGGGCAGGCCGTGACGCTGCTGCTGGTGGAGGACAGTCCCCAGGACCTGGAGCTGACCTTGCGCGAACTGCTCGCCAGCAAGCTCTCCGCAGGGGTCAAGGTGCTGCGCGACGGGGCCGAGGCGCTGGACTTCCTGTTCTGCGAGGGCGCCTACGCCGAACGGCCGCCGGAGCTGGGCCCGAGGGCGGTGTTCCTGGACCTGAAGCTGCCGAAGGTGGACGGCCTGGAGGTGCTGCGGCGCATCAAGGCCGACCCGCGCACGCAGGCCACGCCCGTCGTCGTCCTGTCCTCGTCGCGCGAGGAGCGGGACGTGGCGGCGGCCTATGCGGCCGGCGCCAACAGCTACGTCGTCAAGCCCGTGAACTTCGATCAGTTCTCCCAGATGGTCCGCCAGGTCGCCGCCTACTGGCTGCGGACGAACCATCCTCCAGAGCAGGAGTGAGTATGACCAACACGTTGCGCGTCTTGATCCTCGAAGACCTTTCGACCGACGTCGAACTGGTGGTCCACGAGCTGGAGGAATCCGGATTCATGCCGGACTGGCGAGCCGCGGCCAACGCCCGCGAGTACGTGCGCGCGCTCGACAAGGGCCTGGCCGACGGCGGGTTCGACGTGATCCTGGCCGACTATTCCCTGCCCGGCTACGACGCCCTGGCGGCGCTGGGCGAGCTGAAGCGCAGGGACGCGAAGATCCCGTTCATCGTCGTCACCGGCTCGCTGGAGGACGGGGCGGCGGTGGAGTGCATCCGCCAGGGCGCGACCGACTATCTCTTGAAGGATCGGCTGAAGCGCCTGGGCCCGGCGGTGACGCGTGCGCTGGTCGACCGGCGCGAGGCCGAGGAGCGCGAGCGCATGCGCGCCGAGCTGGCGCGGGCGCAGAAGACCGCCGAGGAGGCGCTGCGCCAGGCCAACGCCGTGCTGGAGGGGCGGGTCGCCGAGCGGACCCAGGCGCTGAGCGACGCCAATGAGAAGCTGTCGGCCGAGACCGCCGAGCGTCAGCGCGCGCAGCACGCCCTGCAGCAGACCCAGAAATTGCAGGCGACCGGGCGCCTGGCCGCCGGCGTCGCCCACCACTTCAACAACCTGCTCACCGTGATGATGGGCAGCATCGAGATGGCCCTGCAGACGGCCACCGACGAGCGCGGCCGCCGGCGCCTGACCATCGCCCTGCAGGCGGCCGAGCGGGGCGCGAGCCTGACCCGCCAGCTCCTGAGCTTCGCCGGCAAGCAGATGGTCCGCCCGGAGGTGATCGAGCCCTCGCGGCGGCTGGAGGACATCGCCATGCTGTTCGCCGGCTCCCTGCGCAGCGACATCCGCGTGGAGACCGACATCCCGGCCGACCTGTGGCGCGTGGAGGTGGACGCGACCGAGCTGGAGCTGGCGGCGCTGAACCTGGCGTTCAACGCGCGCGACGCCATGAGCGAGGGCGGGGTGCTGAAGCTGACCGCGGCCAATGTGGAGCGCGAGGACGAGCGCCTGGGGCTGGCCGGCCGCTACGTGATGATCGAGCTCACCGACACCGGGCCGGGCATCGCCGACGAGATCATGCCGCGCATCTTCGACCCCTTCTTCACGACCAAGGAGGTGGGCGCGGGCAGCGGCCTGGGGCTCAGCCAGGTGCACGGCTTCGCCCGCCAGGCGGGCGGGGCGGTGGACGTGGAAAGCGTGCCGGGGCGCGGCGCGACCGTGCGCCTCTACCTGCCGGCCGTCGACGGCGCGGCCGAGCCGGCGACGCGGCGGATCGAGCGCGCCGAGGCCGACATCGACATGGCCACGGGCAAGGTGCTGGTGGTGGACGACGACGCCGAGGTCGCCGACGTGGCGGCGCAGATGCTCGAGCATCACGGCTTCTCCGTGCGGCTCGCCTACCGCGCCAAGGAGGCGCTGGAGCTGCTGCACGACGGCGAGGACGTGGACCTGGTGCTGGCCGACATCGTCATGCCGGGCGGGATGAACGGCATCGAGCTGGCGCAGGAGGTGCGCAGCCGCTTTCCCGAGCTGCCGATCCTGCTGGCCACGGGCCACAGCGACTCTGTGAAGGACGCCGCGGCCAAGGGGCTGGAGATCATCGCCAAGCCCTACATGTCGGCCGAGCTGTGCGATCGCGTCCTGAGCCTGATGCGCCGCGAGGCCTGAGCCGCGTCAGGCGGCCTGCAGCGTGAAGAAGAAGGTCGCGCCCTTGCCGGGCTCGGAATCCAGCCACAGCCGGCCGCCGTGGCGCTCGACGATCCGCTTGGCGATCGCCAGGCCGATGCCGCTGCCCTCGAACTTGCCGCGCTCGTGCAGCCGCTGGAACATGTCGAAGATCCGCGAGGCGTGGCGCATGTCCAGGCCGATGCCGTTGTCCTTGACCGAGAAGGCCCAGCGCCCGCGCTCGCGCCGCGCCGTGACGACCACCTTGGGCGGGGCCTCGCCGCGGAACTTGATGGCGTTGCCGATCAGGTTCTGGAAGAGCTGGCGAAGCTGGCCCTCGTCGGCCATCACCAGGGGCAGGTTCTCGACCTCCACCTCGCCGCCGAGCTCCTCCAGGCGGGCGGTGAACAGCTCGGCGACGCCGGAGACCACGGCCTGGGAATCCACCGGCGCCAGCGGCTTGCCCTGTGAGCCGACGCGCGAATAGGCCAGCAGGTCGGTGATGAGCTGCTGCATCCGCCGCGCGCCGTCCGAGGCGTAGTGGATGTACTTGTCGGCCTTCTCGTCGAGCTTGCCGCTGTAGCGCGCGGCGAGGAGCTCGGTGTAGCTGGCCACCATCCGCAGCGGCTCCTGCAGGTCGTGGGAGGCGATGTAGGCGAACTGCTCCAGCTCGGCGTTGCTGCGGCGAAGCTCGTCCTCGTGGCGCTTGCGCTCGGTGATGTCGATGATCGAGGCGAGGGTGAATACGCCCTCGGCCATCTCGATCGGGTTGAGCCCGATCTCGACCGGCACTTCCGAGCCGTCGCCGCGCAGGCCGAAGAGTTCGCGGCCGGACCCCATGGCGCGGGCCTCTGGCTTGGCGAAGAAGCCGCTGACGTGCTCGGGGTGCTCGCCGCGGTGCGCCGGCGGCACCAGCATCTCGATCTTCTGGCCGACAAGCTCCTCGCGCGGATAGCCGAACAGCGTCTCGGCCTGGGTGTTGGCGAGCTGGATGGTGCGCTCGTTATCCACCATCAGCATGGCGCTGGCCGAGGCGTCGATCACCTGGCGCAGGCGATGTTCCTGCTGGGCCAGTTCGGCGGCGGCGCGGCGCAACTCGGTGATGTCGCGGTTGATCGACGAGGCGCCCACGATCCGTCCCTGGGCGTCGCGCAGGGGCGAGAGCGCGACGGAGACCTCGACCTCCGAGCCGTCGCGCCGCTGACGGCGGGTCTCGAAGTGCTCGATCCGCTCCCCGCGTCCGATCCGCTCGACGAGGCGCCGTTCCTCGTCCGCCAGCGACGGCGGGATGATCAGCGACATCGGCTGGCCCACGGCCTCGGCCTCGTCGTAGCCGAACAGAACCTCAGCGCCGTGATTCCAGCTGGTGATGCGGCCGCTCAGGTCCTTGCTCAGGATCGCGTCGTCGGTGGAGGTGACGATGGCGGCCAGGCGCTGCTGTGCGGCCGTCCGCTCACGGATGGTCGCGTGCATGTGCTCCAGCGTGTCGGCCAGCACGCCGACTTCGCCGATCCGCTGCTTGGGCAGGTCCAGGTCGCCGGCCTTCATGAAGCCCTTGGCCGCCTCGGTGATCTGCACCAGCGGGCGGCTGACGCTGCGGGCCACCAGGACGGCCGCCACCGCGCCCAGCAGGGCCGCGAAGAGCGAGGCGATGACGATCGCGCGGCCGGCGCCGGTGGTCGCCGCCGCCCGGTCGGAGGGCGTCATGGTCACCACCACCACGCGCGGGCCGCCGCCCAGGGACACCGGCGCGGCGGCGACGACGAGCTGCTCGCCCGTGGGGCCCTTGATCTCCATGGACAGGGGCTTCGCCGCGGCGGGCACGGCGGCCAGGCCGGGGAAGTCGTCCTGCAGGCGCTTGGCCGGGCCGAGCTCGAAGCCGAAGTCGCGCTTGCGGTCGGGCAGGATCAGGTAGTCGCCCTTGGTGTCCACCAGATAGGCGCCGTCGGCCGCGCCGGCGCGCAGGTGCTCCAGGGCGCTGCGCATGTCCACGTTGACGACCAGGGCGCCGATCGCGCGGCCGTCCGGCGAATAGACCGGCGCGCCGGCCCGCACGACCGGCATGTGCGGCGTCTGCACCTGGCCGTGCTCGCGGTTGAGCTCGAGCGGCGAGACGTAGATCCCGCCCTGGGGAAGGGACACGGTGTCGGTGAAGTAGGGCCTGTCGCCCTTCGGCTGCAGGTCGGCGTCGGCGACCGTGCGCACCGGCTCGCCCTCGCCCGAGCGCTCGACGCGCACCACCTCGCGCCCGCCGTCCGCCTCGCCGATGATGCGCAGCTGCAGGTACCTCGGCTTGGCGGCGAGCTCGGCGCGGAAGGCGCGCAGCACCTCGTCCTTCGCCCGGTCGCGCTGGGCGCCGCCGGGCGCCGTCAGCAGCTCCGCGGCCGGCGTCGCCAGGACCAGGGCCGCGGCGTCCTCGCGCATGCCGCGCACGTCGCCGTTGAGGTCGGCGGCCAGGCGCTCGGCGAACGCCTGCTGGCGCTCGAACTCGCTGCGCGTGAGCGAGCGGCGTATGCCGAAGTCCACCGCGAGCGCCAGGACCAGGGCCGTCAGCAGGATGACGGCGACGGTGGACAGGGTGATGCGTCCGGCGATGGTCATGGACGCGCCGCCGGTCCGCGGCCGTCGGCCGGCGATCTCGCGCGCGGCGCAAGAGACGAGATCAGAGCGCGGCGATCATGGATCATGCGCTTCCTTCCCCACCGCGATGTTCCCTCGCCTGAGCGCGGGGAATCACCTCGATCTCGTGAGATTGCAACAGCTTATGAGTGTGATCAACAACCGCTGCGCGCTGCGGCGCGGGGAGGCGGCGGCGCAGGACCCGCGCCGCCGCGGCAGGCGCCCCTAGCGCGGGGCCATGCGGATCGCCCCGTCCAGGCGCACGTCCTCGCCGTTGAAGTAGCCGTTGACGATCATGGTCTCGGCGAGCTGGGCGTACTCGGCCGGATCGCCCAGGCGCTTGGGGAAGGGCACAGAGGCGGCCAGGCCCGCCTTGACGTGCTCGGGCGCGCGGCCGAGCAGCGGGGTGTCGAAAATCCCCGGCAGGATGGTGTTGATGCGGATCGCCTCGCTGGAGAGGTCGCGGGCGATGGTCAGCGTCATGCCGACGATGCCGGCCTTGGAGGCGGTGTAGGCCACCTGGCCCATCTGGCCCTCCTCGGCGGCGACGGAGGCGGTGTTGACGATGGCGCCGCGGTCGCCGTCCTCCAGCACCGGCAGGGTGAGCATG
This sequence comes from Phenylobacterium sp., assembly GCF_041916435.1. Lineage (GTDB taxonomy): Bacteria > Pseudomonadota > Alphaproteobacteria > Caulobacterales > Caulobacteraceae > Phenylobacterium. Next base: position 18,894 of record NZ_JAYRZM010000002.1, read on the forward strand.
CCGGCCGCGCTCTTGGTGATGCAGCGGAACGTGCCGATCAGGTTGACCTGGATGATCCGCTCGAAGTTCTCCAGCGGGTATTCCTTGACCGCGCCGGTCTCCTTGTCGCGCGAGACGGTCTTGGCCCCGCCGCCGACGCCGGCGCAGTTGACCAGGATGCGCTCCTGGCCGTTGGCCGCGCGGGCCTTGGCGAAGGCCGCGTCGACCTCCTCGCTGGAGGTGACGTTGACCTTGCAGAACACCCCGCCGAGCTCCTTGGCGAGCGCCTCGCCCTGCTCCTCGTTGAGGTCGAAGAGGGCGACCTTCACGCCGTGGCTGGCCAGCCGCCGGGCGGTGGCCGCGCCAAGGCCCGACGCGCCGCCGGTGATGACGGCCGAGATGGTGTTGTCGAGTTTCATGGGGACGTCTCCGAAAACCTATCCGCGCCTTCTTCAGCCTTTCTGCCGTCGGGGAAGTCGAGAGGCGCGGCCGCGGGCGCGCAAAGCGGCTGGACCTGGAGGCCGATCGGCGGCTCCATGGGGGCGTTGCCGCCGGCGCCGAGGGCCGGCGGGCGAAAGACCGGAGGCGGCATGACGCCCATCGCGCCATTGGTCCTGAGCGCCGCCGTCCTGGCCGCGGCGCCCGCCGAAAAGCCGGGGGACTGCCCGGCGATCGGCGTGGCGAGGCTGGAGGCGGACGGCGCCGTCGTGCTGCGCCTGACCGCCGAGGGGCCCGGCGGCCTGCATGGCGACGGGATGCTGCGCTACGCCCCGTCCGATCCCGGCTACCAGGCGGTGCGCGAGCACATCGGGCCGCTGAAGCCCGGCGAGACCGTTCCGGTCTGTCCCTGGCCGGACGAGGCCGCCCCGCCACCGGCCAGGCCCGCGGTCAAGCCGGATCGGCGCTAGGCGGCGCGGTCGCGCAATCTTGATGAGTCACGCCAGCAGAAGTTGAACGAGTATGGTTACGCGCAACCAGTCTCCATCTGACGCCGGAGGAGCCTCGTCCGATGAGCAGCATCGCCAAGGTTTGGAAAGTCATCGCGCCGTTCGTCTACCTGGCCGTCCTGGTGGGCGGCGCGGCCTATCTGCTCAACCAGCACCGCTCCAACGGCCTGGCGCGCATGGGCTTCAGCCGTAGCCAGCAGAACGCGATGATCGGGGCCGCCGGCAAGGTCGCCCAGCCCGAGCCCATGCCCCCTCTCGCGAGCGACAGCCAGATCCAGGCCGGCCAGGCGCAGATGGACGAGATGAACCGCTACGAGGCCGCCCATCCCGGCGGAAGCGCGGCGCAGGACGAGCTGGAAAAGCTGAAGCAGGAGCAGCAGGACTATCTGGCGCAGTCGCGGCCGCGCGAGCCGCAGCCGTCCGACCGGCTGGTCTCCAAGCCGCCCTCGATGTTCGACGATCCGCAGCCGGCCTCGAACTAGGCCCCGGCGCCGCCCGGCGCGTCGGCGCTCCCGGCCATGCGGGCCCGCACCTTCATCCAGATCTCCGCCATGACCACGCCGGGAATGACGCGGCTGTCGCGCCGCACCTTGTGGACGAGCGGCCGCGCGCCGGTCAACGCCAGCGCCTGCCGTGCCGCCGGGTTCTGCGCGAACTTGGCCTCGCAGGCGCGCTGCATGAGCCCCCAGTGGTCGGCGGTCCCGCTGCGGATCGCCGCGCCGTCGTAGTCGAACACAGGCGGCGTCTTGAGCCTCTGGCCCTCGCGCTTGGCTTCGGCGCCCGGCAGGGCCGCCAGGCGGTCCCGCTCGGCCGGGTCGGACGGCTTGAGCGACTGCCAGAAGCTCTCGACGCTGGCGTAGCGCCGACCGTCCAGCGCGAAGGGGGCGGCGGCGAAGTTGGAGATCAGGTCGAGTGGCGGCGGCGAGGCCGAGGTGATGTTGAGCGGCAGGTTGCGCGCCTCGTCCTCGGGGCCGAGGTCGATGAACTGCACGCCGGCGCCGGAGTGCATCATCCGGAAGACGTGGCCCTCGCACGCCTCGCCGAAGCGCGCGATCTCGGCGCCGTCGTCATCGTCGTCGGGCGCGAGGATCAGCAATCCCCGTTTGAAGAGCACGCGCACGACCGCTCCTCCTCACAGACCGCAGGGGGCCAGCTCAACGCGGCCGCGCGCGGATCGCAAGCCCGCCCTGGCCAGCCGCGCGCCGAAACGAAACGGCCAGACCCGGCGGGCGCACCTCGCAGTCGCCCGGTTCGCCCAGGATCACGCCGAGCGCGCGGGCAGCGTCCGGCCGGAGCGCGCCGGGCGCGGAGGCCGGGCCGCCCATCCGCGCCTCCAGCGCCGCGACCAGAGGGGCCAGCCGCCGGTCGGCGGCCTGATCCGGGCCGAGCGCGCGAAGGAAGCTCTTCACGCAGTCGATCCCGAAAGGCCGGTTCGCGCCGCTCAGCATCGGCGGGCCGAGGTCGAGTTCCAGCCAGGCGATGTGTCCGCGCGCGTCGAGCCCGGCCGTGAGGAGGACGAAGGCCCGGAACGCCGGCCCCTCGGGGCGGAACCGGACGAGGCGCCCGGACGGGTCGGGCGCCTCGTCGTCCGGCGTGAACGAGAACCAGCCGAAGAGCGCGGCGCCGCGCACGGCCTCCAGTGGCGCGCCGACGAGGCCGCGCCGTCGAAAGAGCGATCCGAACCATCCCACGGCCATGGCTTGCGTCCGCCGCGCCGGCCGCCGCCGGCGGGCCAGACTAGACCGTTTCAGGCGCTCGTGTCCGCAAAGCGGCTGGACGGGACGCGGCCGGCGGGGCCAATATCAGGTTGTCCTTCACCACGATGCGACGTCAGCGCGTCCGGCTGATCATTGGAGAGCAATGATGCAGGCTGTCAGCGTATTCCTGAATCGATGCGGGCCCGCGGCGCGGGCGCGGCGGGCGGTCACGGCGGCCCTGGTGATCTTCGCCTTCCTGTTCGCCGGCCTGCCGCAAGCCCTGGCCGCCGAGCCCAATCCCCAGGCGCTCAATCCGCGCACGGCGCTGGTGCAGAGCGGCGACGGGGTGCCCGGCCGCCGGATCGGCTGGTACGTCGACGACGCGCTGCTCGCCTACAAGCGCGCCCTGGACGAGCACAAGCCGATGGTGCTGGTCTTCGGCGAGCGGTGGTGCGGCTACTGCGGCGACATGATCGCCCAGGCGCTGACCTGTCCGAACGTCAACGCCCTGTCCGGCCAGGCGGTGTTCGCCTATTCGGAGGCCAGCGTGGACAAGGGCGCGGCGACGATCGCCAATTCGCTGGGGATCAAGAAGTACCCGACCGTCGCCATCCTGGAGCCCGATCCGAACATGCTTCGCGAGCGGGGGCGGATGGAGGGACTCTATGGCGACACCGAGATGGCCAAGCTGCTGCGCCGACTGCTGTCGGGCGGCGCTGACAGCGCGAAGGTCTCGCCCATGGCGAACCACGACGCGGACGGGCTGGCGCTGTCGCGGGCGCCCATGGACCAGCCGTGCACGTGAGCCGGCCGTGATCGGCTTCACCCCCTATCTGGCGCTGTTCCTGGCCTGCCTGGCCGGGGCCGCGATGACCTTTCCCCGGCATGACCCCGCCATGCGGCGGCGGCTGGTCTGGGCCCTGCTGCTGCTGGCGCCGTTCGTCGCGGCGGTGGCGCTCGGGCCCCTGGTGCTGGACCCGCACTCGATGAGCGAGGCGCGCCGGGTCTGGATGGAGAGGGCGCAGTACGCCGCCCTCGCCGCCTGCGTGGCGATCGCGCTGGCGCTGCTGGCCTTCATGCGCGGCGCGCGGCTCTTCGTCCTGTCGCTAGGCGGGGCGGCCGTGCTGGCGGACATTGCGCTCACGGGCGCGAACCTCATGGCGATCAATCCGGGGAGCTGAGGCGGGGGCTAGCCCAGCACGCGCATCCGGCGCAGCAGCAGCAGCGCGGCGCCGACCACCGCGACGCAGACCGCCGAGGCCCAGACGAAGCCGAAGCGCGAATGCTCGAAGGGCAGGCCCGGCACGTTCATGCCAAAGGCGCCGGTGATCAGCGTCGGCGGGATCAGGAGGGTGGAGATCACCGTCAGCGCGCCCATGTTGCGGTTGGTGGCGCTGTTGATCAGGGTGTCCATCTCTTCGTGCAGCAGCCGGCCGCGCTCGGCCAGGCCGGCGGCCTCGGCGTCCACGTCCTCCATCCAGGCCAGCCCCTCGACGAAGGCGTCGGCCAGCATGTCGATGCGCCGGCCATGGCGGCCGGCCTGGGCGCGGGCCAGGACGCTGCGCAGGGCCTGCAGCTCGCGGCGGTGGCGGGCGATCTCGCGGCGGGCGGCGGCCAGGCGGGTCTCGTGCGGGTGCTGCGGCTTGGCGAGCACGTAGTCCTCGATGCCGCTGAGCTCGTCGCCGAGGTCGTCGAGCAGGCCCTCGATCAGGCCGACGTAGAGTTCGACGAGCTCGACGAGGGCGTGCACGGGGCTCTCCAGCCGCTGGCCCTTGTCGACGGCGCGGCGCAGGTCGTCGACGGCGTGCAGGCTGTAGACCCGCCCGGTGATCAGGCGGCAGGCGTCGAAGGCGAAGACCAGCCGCCCCTCCTCGCCGGGGCGGCCGGCGAGATCGCGCTGCAGATCGGGCAGGGCGCCGATCACCCAGCCGTCGACCTGGGAGATCTGCACCCGCGGCTCGCCCTCGGCGAACAGCTCCAGCGCCTCGGCCGGCAGGCCGGGCGTCTCGGTCAGCTTGCCGCGCGCGCGCACGTCGCTGAGGCGAAGGTGGGTCCAGGTCCAGGCGCCGGCGGGTTCGGCCGCCGGCACGAAATCCGGCCCAAGCGGCTGCGGTGCGCCGTCCAGGAAACGGTAGGCGCAGATCACGCCATGCGCCGGGCCCGCCCATTCCTCGCTGATCGGCATGGCGCAGGGCTAGCCGCAGTTTGTGACAGTTCCGCGAAGCCGATGGCGCAGCCGCCCGGCTCAGATGCGGGCGGCGCGTCCGTGGCGCAGATGCAGGCCCGCCATCAGGCCCATGGCCAGGATCAGGCACACGGCGCCGAAGCCCAGGGCGCCGCGGGTTTCGGCGTCGCTGACCAGGAACGAAGCGAAGAGCGGCCCGAGGCTGGAGCCCAGGAGCTGGGCCCCGCCCAGGAGCACGGCCGCGCGCCGGCTGGGGTCGGCCTCGATGGCCATCGGCGCGAAGAACGGCAGCACGAAGAGCCAGAGGAAGCCGAACGCGCCGCAGCCCGCCAGGAACAGGACCGGCGGCGGCAGGCTGGCGAAGACGGCCAAGAGGCCCAGGTCGGCCACGCCGCAGACGACCACGGCCCAGAACCAGCGCACGCGGCCGGCCAGGAGGGTGGCGGCCGTTCCGCCGAGCACCTGGCAGGCCAGGGAGATCGACACCGCCGTCCCGGCCACGGCCGGCGCATGGCCCGCCTGGCGCGACAGGGGCTCGGCGTAGACCCACACGCCGACGATGAAGGCCAGGAACAGGAAGCAGGCGCCGAGCGCGGCCCAGCCGGCGGGCGGGGACAGGCCGCCCTCCTCGGCGCGGGGCAGGCGCAGGAAGCGGCCCGGCACGGCCAGGCTGCAGGCCGCGGCGACGACGCCCAGTCCGGCGAGGGCCATGAAGCCGCCGTTGGCGCCGTAGCGGCCGACGACGAAGGCGGTGAGCAGCGAGGCCATGGCGAGCTGGGCCAGGGTCTGCAGCGTCAGGAACAGGCCCGACCAGCGCTCGGGCCGCGGCGCGCGGGTGATCAGGTTGATCGTCACCCACACCAACAGGCCCTCTGGCGCGCCGGCCACGCCGCGAACCAGGGTGATCATCTCGCCGCTGACCTGCAGGGTGGCCAGGTTCGCCGCCGCCAGCGCCGCGCCGGCCGCGGCGGTGATCAGCCGCAGGCGCTCGGGCGCGAGCCAGGCGCCGGCCAGGGCGAGGGTCAGGCCCATGGTCATCAGCTCGGCGGTGGCCGCATGGCCGATCTGGCTGGCGGTGAGCCGGGCCTCGTGCTGCAGCTCGCCCAGCAGCAGCGGCTGGAGGCCGGCGATCATCACGCCGACGACGCCGATGGCCAGGACCGCGGCGCTCTGCGCCAGGGTCGGCCGCGCCCCGATCCAAGCCGGCGCCGAATGTGCGTCAACCTTCATGGGCGCTCCTGTGGTTCGCCGTTAGATAGCGAATGCTATTATTGTCTGCGCCGGCGAGGGGGCTCGAAAATCCTTTCCGGCGCGTTCGGGGCGTCAATTGCGCCGAAAGCGGGCAGGCGCGCGCTCAAGGACCTAGAGCGCGCCGAACCGGCGCAGCACGTTGCGGGTGATCTGGGCGATGAAGGGATCGCCGGCCTTCAGCGCGTGGGCCCACTCGGTCGTGCCGCTGTTGAACACCTCGCCCTCGCCGCGGCGGAAGGCGGCCATCGCGGTGTGGCCGCGCAGCATGCGCTGCTGCGAGGCCGGGCTGGCGTCGCCGTAGACGATCTGGGCGCAGACATCGAGCTGCTCGGGCGGGACGATCGGCGCATAGCCGCGGTCCGGCTCCTCGCCGAAGGCGCAGGGCGCCAGGGCGATGATCTCCAGGTTGGCCGGAACGCCCAGGGCGGCGATCGGCGCGGGCAGGCCGTCGTCGCCGAACTCGAAGCGGCAGCCGTCGTTCTCGTAGCCCAGCAGCGGGATGTCGCCGCCGACCACGTCACCGTAGAACAGGTCGGTTCCCTCCAGCGCCCAGTGGCGGTCGCGGTAGACCGTGAAACCGCCCTGGCCGCGCGAGACGCACATGCCCAGGCGGTGGTAGCCGCCGAACAGGAAGGACAGGCCGGTGAGCTCGGCCTCGGGCCGGCCGAAGGCGGGGTGGGACCACAGGTGCGTGCCGTTCGCGCCGGCGTCGGGCTCTGCCTGGAAGCCGCGCCACTTGTGGCAAATCAGGGTGTCGCCGCCGTCTTCCCAGCGCACGCGCCAGAAGGCGGTGTTGCCCGAGAAGATGGCGAGCTTGCCGCCGGCGTCGACGAAGCGCTCGACCTGGTCGCGCTGCGGGCCGGACCAGTACTCGCTGTGGCCGACGGCGATGACGGCCGAATAGCCCGTCAGCACGTCCGGCTCGGCGTCCAGGTCGTGGTCGATGAAGTAGTCCAGGGCCACGCCCTCGGTCTCGGCCCAGGCGGCGAAGGCGTGCTCCCACTTGTTGAGGAAGCCGGCCGAGCCGTCGTAGGGCGAGGCGGCGTGGGCGCGCATCCAGGCCGGATCCGCGGCCCAGGGACGCTCCTCGAAGCCGCGTTTGCGCATGTTGACCAGGCGCGGCGCGTCCTCCGGGGCGGCGATGATGTTCTGCACGAAGGGCCGGCGGCTGGAGAGCACGCCGATGGCGCCCTGCATGGCCTCGGCCAGCTTGGCGCGCCCGCTCATCAGGGTGGTCACGTCGCAATAGGCGTTGGCGCCGCCCCACCAGTTGTAGGCGTGGTAGGTGTTGGTCGCCAGGACGAAGGCCGCCTTGGCGCGGCGCTCGCCGACGGGCGGCTTGACGCAGACGAAGTGGTGGGTGGTTTCGCCGGCCGCGTCGGTCAGGGCGATGTCGTAGTAGCCGCTCTTCCAGTCCTGGCCGACCTCGACCTCCAGGCAGGCGGGCCAGCCGCAGCCGTCGCGATCCACGTGCTCGGGCGCGGGGTGGTCGCCGACGGCGATCCCCTCGCGGCTCAGCACCACCTCGCGGCCGGCGCCCACCCGGGCGACCTCAAGCGAACAGGGGCCGCCGCGCGCCGAGGCGTGCAGGGAAAAGCGCTCGCCGGGGCGTACGCTAAGACGGTCGGTATAGCAGGCCAGCATGCTTTCTCCCCTCGCGAGTTCGCGGATAAAGTAGCGATAGCTATCCTAATGGCAAGCGTGCAAACGCCGTCTCATTCAAGATTGCGGTAGTAGAACACCAGGGCGCGGGCGACCTGTTCGGTGACCTCGGCGGCCTCGCGGTCCGGCTCCTCGAGCACCATCTCGGTGGCGGCGTAGCCCAGCTCGGTCGACAGGCGCGTGGCGATGCGCAGCCGCTCGCGCGGCACGTTCGGATAGAGCGAGGCCATCGCGTCGGCCAGGCGGTCGGCGACCATGTCGCGCGAGGCGATGCGCAGGTCGCGCAGGATCGGCACGGCGCGCATGGCGCGCATGATCGAGATGTTGCCGGGAAAGCGGCGGGTGATCTCGTTCACCCGCTCCTGCAGGCGGCGGTTGCTCTCGATGGCCTCCTCCAGGGTGTCGGCCTCCAGCCCGCCGGCGTCGATCCATTCGAGCACCGCCTCGTCCTGTTCGCGCATGAGCCGGTCGCCGAGCTCGCGCAGGATCGCGTACTTGTTGGGGAAGTAGCGGTAGAGCGCCGGCGGTGTCAGGCCCGCGCGGCGGCAGACCATGTTGGTGGACAGCCGCTCGAAGCCGACCTCCTCGAGCAGCCGGCCGGTGGTCTCGACGATCAGCTCGAAGGTGTCCTGAGCGCGGGCCTGCGACGGCTGCAGCTTGGTTTCGGTGGCCACCTTCCTCGAAGCCCTGCCCTCCCGAGGGGCAGCGGCGGCGCGCCTGGTCGTCTTCACGCTCATTCTTTCAGCGTTTCCTCCACCGCGATGATTGCAAAAACGACCGACAAAGCCATGACTCTCCTATCATAGCTATCGCTATTGTTTAATGGATAGCCATCGCTATCCTACATGCATCAGAGTCAAATATAAGGGGATGCCTCGTGCGTAGTTTCTTCATCAGCGTCAGCGCCGTCGCGCTGATCGCCGCTTCATCCGCCCACGCACAGACCGCGAGCGACGCGGACGACGGGGTCACCATCGAGCCGATCGTCGTCACCGCGCAGAAGCGGGCCGAGAACATGCAGGACGTTCCTGTGGCGATCAGCGCCCTGTCGTCCAAGGCGCTGGAAGAGCAGCGCGTGATGAGCATCGTCGACCTGGACAACCTTGCGCCGGGCCTGCGCATCTCCAGCGCCGACGCGGCGGCCAACCCGAAGATCTTCATCCGCGGCGTCGGGCTGAACGACTTCAATCCGTCCTCGTCCAGCGGCGTGGGCGTCTACGCCGACGGCGTCTACATCGGCTCGCCCCTGGCGCAGATGGCCTCGTTCTTCGACCTTGAGCGCGTGGAAGTGCTGCGCGGCCCGCAGGGCACGCTCTACGGGCGCAACACCACCGGCGGGGCGATCAACCTGATCTCCAAGCGGCCGACCATGAGCCCCTCGGGCGAGGCGTCGATCGAGTACGGCCGGTTCAATTCGCTGAACGCCTCCGCCGCCTACGGCGGTCCGATCATCAAGGACGTGCTGGCCTTCCGCGTCGCGGCCCAATACGTCAACGACGACGGCTACAGCCTGAACACCTACACCGGCCACCGGGTGAACGACGCCGACCGCACCGCCCTGCGCGCCTCGCTGCTCTACACGCCGGACGACGACACCGAGGTGCTGGCCGAGGTCAACCGCTTCATCAACCGCGGCGGCGCCATCCAGGCCAAGTCGCGCCCGCTGTTCCCGCTGACCGCCGAGGCCACCGGCGCCGACGGGCTCTGCGGGTCCGCCTTCTACTACAGCGGCCAGTGCAGCGACCTGGAGGGCTACTCCGACACCGACAAGAACACCCGGCACGTCTCGTCCGACAGCGAGGGCAAGGACCGGGTCGACCTGTGGAGCGCCTCGCTCTCGGCCGCCCGCAAGTTCGGCGACCTGTCGCTGGTGTCGATCACCGCCTACCAGAGCGTCCACCGCAACGACCAGGAAAACACCGACGCCAGCCCGTACGACATGATCACGGCGGCCTACATCAACTACCAGCGGGAGTTCTCGCAGGAGTTCCGCCTGCAGTCGGACGTGGGGCCGGCCAAGTGGGTGCTGGGCGCCTACTACATGCACGACGAGCTCGTCAGCAGCAGCTCCTACGACATCCTGCGCGACTACCGCCCCTACTTCATCACGCCGGACAATCCGACCGGCTACAGCCTGGAGAACTCGATCGGCGTCTTCGGCTATCCCTACAAGCAGAAGACCGATTCCTACGCGGTGTTCGGCCAGGTGGACTATGACCTGACCGACAAGCTGCAGCTCAGCTTCGGCCTGCGCTGGTCAGCCGACGACAAGACCTTCCACTACGTGCGCGACGCCGAGAACGGCCAGATCGTGCTGTTCACCTATGACGGCTCGAAGACCTTCAGCGACTTCTCCGGGCGTCTGGGCGCGAAGTACCAGCTCACCGACGGCACCAACGTCTACGCCACCTACAACCGCGGCTATAAGAGCGGCGGCTTCTTTGGCGGCTCGGCGGACGATCCCAGCCAGCTCGAGCCCTACGACAACGAGACGGTCAACGCCTACGAAGTCGGCTCCAAGAGCGACCTGCTCGGCCGGCGCCTGCGGATGAACCTGTCGGCCTTCTACTACGACTACCAGAACATCCAGGCCTACTCGACGGTGCTGCGCGGCGGGCTGACCGTGCAGGTGCTGGACAACGCCGCCTCGGCGGAGATGTACGGCGCCGAGGCCGAGTTCACCGCCACGCCGGTGCGCGGCCTGGACCTGTCGCTGGGCCTGGGCTGGCTGCACGCCTTCTACGGCGACTACAAGTCCGAGGGCGGCGACTACAGCGGCAATCGGATGCCCCAGGCGCCGAAGTTCAACATGACCGCGGGCGCGCGCTACCGCTTCGACCTGCCGGCGGGCGGGTCGATCACGCCCAGCGTGGACGTCTCCTATCGCTCGAAGATCTACTTCGACAGCACCCAGACCGAGCGGCTGTCGGATCCGGAGCTCTGGCTGGTCGACGCCCAGCTCGCCTGGACCTCGCCGGACCGGACCATCGAGGCCGGCCTGTGGGGCAAGAACCTGACCGACGAGAGCTACCTGAACTCGATCTCGCCGATCGACAGCCTGGGCGTGGACCTCTTGGGCTACGCCCCGCCGCGGACCTACGGCGTCTTCCTGCGCTACCGCTACTAGGCGGCGGCTCAGCCCCGGGCGCGCGAGCGTCCGGGGCGTTCGCCCTGGCCGCCGTGCGCGGCCTCCAGGGTCTCCAGCGCGACCACGAAGACGCGGCAGGCCTCCTCGGTGAGCAGGGCCGCGTCGGGGCCGCCTTCCTCCAGCACCATCTCGGTCGCCGCGTACATCAGCTCGGTGGAGAGCTTGGTGTGCACCCTGAGGGTCTCGGCGGGAATGGACGGGAAGGTGCGGGCGAGCACGATCGACAGCCGCTGGGCCACCGCGTCGCGCGAGGCGATCCTGAGGTCGTGCAGCGGCGGGGCGGCGCGCAGGGCGCGCATGATGGCGATGTTGCCCGGAAAGTTGCGGGTGAGTTCGATGATCTCGGTCTGCAGGGTCAGGAGCCTGCGGATCTGCTCGGCGGTGGTGTCGCCGGCCGGGCCGCCCGCGTCGATCCAGCGGAACACCGCCTCGTCCTGCAACTGCATGATCCGGTCGCCCAGCTCCCGCAGCAGGGCGTACTTGTTGGGGAAGTAGCGGTAGAGCGCCGGAGGCGTCAGGCCTGCGCGCTCGCAGACCAGGTTGGTGGTGAGCTGCTCGAAGCCGACCTCGTCGAGCAGGCGCCCGGCGGTTTCGACGATCAGCTCGAACGTCTCCTGCGAGCGGCTCTGGCGCGGGCGCTTCTTGGTGCTCAGCGGGAGCGGCTTGTCCATCCAGTCCTCCGCCGCCGGCGACGCGGCGATCGGTTCAGCCATAGCGCCCGGCGGCGTGGCGGCACAATCCCCGCCGGCCTCAGGGCGCGGGCTTGCGCGGCCGCTGACCGTAGGCGGCGAACTGCCCGGAGATGGCCGCCATCGCCTGGTCGTCCAGCAGGTTGGGCCCGCCGATCGCCAGGGTTCCCCAATAGACGGCGGCCTGCTCCTCGACCTCCTCGGCGATCGACAGGGCGCGGTCGAGGCTGGGGGCGACGACGATCTGGCCGTGGTTGGCCATCAGGGCGGCGTATCGGCCGTCGAGCGAGGCGGCCACCGCCTCGGCCAGCTCGGGGGTGCCGAAGGTGGCGTAGGGCGCGACCGGAATGCTGCTGCCGCCGGACACGGCCACCATGTAGTGCACCGCCGGGATCGGCCGGCCGGCGCAGGCCAGGATCGTCGCGTAGCGGGAATGGCAGTGGACGACGGCGTTGACGTCCGTCCGCGAGGCCAGCAGGCCCCAGTGCATCCGCCATTCGCTGGAGGGGCGCATCGCCCCCTCCGGCGAGGAGCCGTCGGGCCGCACCAGCACCATGTGCTCGGGCTCCAGCCGGGGCGCGGGCACCCCGGAGGGGGTGACCAACATGTCCTGGCCGAAGCGGACGGAGACGTTGCCGGAGGTGCCGCGGTTCAGGCCGCGCTCGTCCATCGCCTTCATGACGCGCGTCATGGCCGCGCGCAGTTCGGCCTCGTTGGGCTGGGACATCAGGCGGTCTCCCGAAGCGGCGTCGCGCGCATGGTCGCGACGGTGTGGTCGAAATCGACGAGGCGGCCCAGGGTGGCCAGGTCCTGGGCCACCAGGGCGGCGGTCGCCGCGCCCAGGCGGCACGCCTCCAGCGGCGCCCAGCCGCGCGCCAGGCCGGCGATGAAGCCCGCGCAGAAGGAATCGCCGCAGCTGGTGGTGTCCACCGGCTCGACGACGTGGGCCGGCACGACGGCGATCTCGCCATCGAACAGGGTCACCGCGCCTTCCGCGCCGTTCTTGATCACGCAGGCGCCGGCGCCCGTGGCGACGAAGCGGCGGGCCGCGGCCGCAAGGTCGGCCTCGCCGGTGAGGCCGCGAGCCTCCACGGCGCTGGGCATGAAGACGTCGACGAAGGGCAAGAGGCGCTCCAGCTCGTCCATCGCCGAGGGGCGCGGGGCGATCAGGTCGCAGGTGACCACCGCGCCGCCGGCCTTGGCCGCCTTCAGGAATTCCGCGCCGGGCCCGCCGTCCAGCTTGGGCCCGCCCACGCCGCCGTAGTGGACGAACCGTGAGGCGGCAGCGGCGGCCATGGCTTCGGGCGCGGCCTCGGCGAAGCTGCCCGCGCCCGGCGCGTGCAGCACGGGCCGGCGGCCGGCCGACGAGATCGGCAACAGCGTGGTGGAAGTCTGGGCGCCGGGCAGGACGGCCAGCCAGCGCGTATCCACGCCCTCCGACTCCAGGCCCAGGCGCACCAGGCGGCCGGTCATGTCGTCGCCGACCGCCGAGACCAGGCCGGTCTTCAGGCCGAGCCGCGCGGCGATCATCGCCGGGGCCGCGGCCGTGCCGGCCGGCGCGCACTCGCACCCCTGGATCAGCGCGGTCCCCTCGTCGGCGGGCAGGGCGTCGATGGGCCGGGCCACCACGTCCAGAGTGGTCAGGCCGATGGCGAGCAGGTCCAGGCTCATGTTTCCCCCTTTTGGTTTCGCCGGGCAGGCGGCGGCGCTCCAGGGCCCAGGGCCCAGGCGGCGCGCAGCATAAGGTCGAGTCGCGTCCGGCGCATGGCGGCCGGGGCGCGAGCTGTCGTAATTTGATAGCATAAGCTACCTAAATCGCCGTCGCAACGCGTCCGGCGCCGGGCGCCCCGGCGACGCAGCGGCTGCAGCCGGGCGCGCGCGGTGCTCGCATCAAAAAGATAGTTGACACTATCATAAACGCGGATAGAACGAACGGGCGATCGAAACGGAGTCCGCCATGAGCACGACGGCCACCCCCCGCGACCTGCAGATCACGCCCAGGGACCTGGCCTTCGGCCGCGGTCAGGAGAGCGAGCGCTGGTGGCACGGGGGCGATCCGGTGGCGACGGCCTTCTACAACGCCCTGTCGCTGACCTTCCCGCAGGGCGAAGCCTATTTCGTGCAGAGCGTGCGCCACTTCCTGGACCAGGCGCCGGAGCCGCTGCGCGGCCAGATCGCCGACTTCACGCAGCAGGAGGCCTTCCACTCGCGCGAGCACATGGCGTTCAACCGCCAGGTGGCGGCGGCCGGCTACGAGACCCGCCGGATCGACGAGCTGATCCGCGAGGACATCCGCCAGACCAAGCACGAGCCGCCCGAGGTGCACGTGGCGGCGACCGCGGCGCTGGAGCACTTCACCGCGATGCTGGCCCACGCCTGGCTGGCCGACGAGCGCCACTTCGAGGGCTGCCCGGAGGAGATCCGGCGGCTGTGGCGCTGGCACAGCGTCGAGGAGATCGAGCACAAGGGCGTGGCGTTCGACACCTTCATGCACGCCACGCGCGAGCTGCCAGCCTACAAGCGCTGGTTCTTCCGCGTCGCGGTGATGGCCCAGGTGACCCGGGACTTCTGGAAGGAGCGCAAGCGCGACATCGGCCTGCTGTTCCAGCAGGACGGGATCGACACGCCGAAGACCTGGCGGCGGCTGACGGCCTACCTGTTCTTGCGGCCGGGCCTGCTGCGCCAGGTGTTCCTGCCGTACCTGACCTACTACCTGCCGGGCTTCCACCCGTGGCGGCACGACGACCGCGAACTGGCCGCGCGCGTGGAGCGCGCGCTGGGCCTGGACGCCGCCGGCCAGCCGGCCTGACGCCGAAGCCCGCCTTCCCAACTCACCAAGCCGTCAACAGAGGATCGCATCATGGCGTGGACGAACAGCAAGGACCGGGCCCTGCGGGAGCGCGCCCAAGCGGTCATCCCCAACGGCATGTACGGCCACCAGTCGGTGATGCTGCTGCCGGACGACTACCCGCAGTTCTTCAGCCGCGGGGAGGGCGCCTACATGTGGGACGCCGACGGCAACCGCTACCTCGACCTCCTGTGCGGCTACGGGCCCAACCTGTTCGGCTACGGCCATAAGGCGATCGACGACGCCTACGTCGCCCGGCTGCGCGGCGGCGACACCCTGACCGGGCCGGGGCCGGCGATGGTGGAGCTGGCCGAGGCGATGGTGGGCATGGTGAGCCACGCCGACTGGGCGATGTTCTGCAAGAACGGCACCGACGCCACGACCATGGCGATGATGGTCGCGCGCAACCACACGAAGAAGAAGACGATCGTGCTGGCCAAGGGCGCCTATCACGGGGCCGCGCCCTGGTGCACGCCGCTGAAGAACGGGGTGACCGAGGCCGACCGGGCCAACCAGGTGTTCTACGACTACAACGACGTGGAGAGCCTGGAGGCGGCGGTGAAGGCGGCCGGCGGCGACCTGGCCGCGATCTTCGCCTCGCCGATCAAGCACGACGCCTTCATCGACCAGGAAGCGCCGAGCCCGGAATACGCCCGCCGCGCGCGCGAGCTGTGCGACGAGCACGGCGCGCTGCTGATCGTCGACGACGTGCGCGCGGGCCTGCGCCTGGCGCGCGACTGCAGCTGGTCGCTGGTGGGGGTCAAGCCGGACCTGTCCTCCTGGGGCAAGGCGATCGCCAACGGCCACCCGATCTCGGCCCTCCTGGGCGCCGAAGCCTTCCGCATGGCCGCGGCCACCATCTACGTGACCGGCTCGTTCTGGTTCTCGGCCGCGCCGATGGAGGCGGCCCTGGTCACCCTGGGCCTGGTGCGCGACACCGACTACCTGGAACGCACGATCGCGCTGGGCGAGCGCCTGCGCGCGGGGCTGGACGAGGCGGCCGGACGGCACGGCTTCGGTCTGCGCCAGACCGGGCCGGCCCAGCTTCCGCTGATCATGTTCGAGGACGACGCCGACTTCGCCAAGGGCTACGCCTGGTGCGACGCGCTGATCCGGCGGGGGGTCTACATGCACCCCTGGCACAACATGTTCATCTGCGCGGCGATGACCGAGGCCGACATCGACTTCGCGGTCGAGGCGGGCGACGACGCCTTCAAGGCGATCAAGGCGGCCGGCAAGCTCGAGCCCGCCACCAAGCTGCAGATCCTGCATCAGCACGCGGCCGAGTAGTCCGCGAGGCGGCGGGCCGGTTCGGCCCGCGACGAAATCCCGTCGCACGGTTGTGCGCGACTCACGGTGAACTGGCCGACCCTGCTGGGAGATCCGGTTCCTTGAAGCGCAGCCTGTCCGCCGCTCTGTGCCTCGCGCTCGGCGCCTGCGCCGTCTACCGGCCGGCGCCGCCGCAACTGGCGGCCAACGTCCAGGCGTACGACGCCCGCCGCCTGCCGGAGCGTCCGGCGGCGCAGCCCTGGGACCGGGCGTCGCTGCTGGCGGCGGCGCTGGAGCGCAATCCGGCGATCGCCGCGGCCCGGCGCAGTTACGAGGCCGCCCTCGCCGCCGCCCAGGCCGCGCGCGTGAGGCCGGCCGCCACCCTGACGCTCACCGCCGAGTTCGCCGACGAGCATCCGCAGTGGGGCTATGGCGCGGGCGCCGACATTCCATTGGACGCGGGCGTGCGCCGCGCCGCGCGGATCACGGCGGCCGATCTTCCGGCGCTGAAGGCGCGCTACGCCGCCGCCGAGGCGATGTGGACCGTCCGCTCGGACCTGGCGCGGGCCGAAGTCGAGCTTCGCGCCGCCCGCCAGGAGGACGATCTGGCGAGCCGGCTGGCCAAGCTGCAGGGCGAGCGGGCGCAGGTGCTGGAGCGCCGCGTCGCCGCCGGGGAGGACGCGCGCTCGGTTCAACTGATGGCCGCCGCCGATGCGGTCGCGGCCGAACACCGCGCGGCGAGCGCTCGCCAGCGGCTGAGCGCGGCGCAGGCGGCGCTGGCGGCCGCGACGGGCGTGCCGGCGTCTGCCGTGGCGGACCTCGCGCTGTCGCCGGACGCGGCGGAGCCCGACCTCGCCGGCCTGCCGGACTGGCGCACCCAGGCCGCCGTTTCGCGGCTCACCGTGCTGGACGTGGTGGCCGACTACGACCTCGCCGAGAACGACCTGCGCCTGGAAGTGGCCAAGCAACGCCCGGAGATTCGGCTGAGCCCGGCCTACTTCTACGATCACGGCGCGAACAAGCTGCCGTTCAACCTGTCGCTGACCCTGCCGCCCGCAGACCTGAACCGCGCGGGGATCCGCCAGGCCGAGGCGGCGCGGGCGGCGGCGGGGCGGACCCTGGAGCGGACCCAGGACGAGGTGCTGGCCGGCGCCGACAAGGCGGCCGCGGCGCTCGCCCTGGCCCGCGCGGAGACGGCGCGCTGGCGCGACAGGGACCTGCCGGCGGCCGTGCGCACGGCGCAGGACGCCGCCGCCCGTTTCGCCGCCGGGGCCGGCGACCGGCCCGACCTGCTGGCGGCTCAGGCGGCCGAGACCAACGCCCGGCTCGGCCTGCTCGACGCCGAGCGCGTCCAGGCGCTGGCGCGGATCGACCTGGAGGACGCCCTGCGCCGCAGCTTCGACCCGGACGAGGCGGCCGTCCTTTCCTCCGCCGACGCCAAGCTGGGAGGCTCATCATGAAGCGCCGCCATATCCTCGCGGTCACGGCCGCCGCGGCCCTGATCGCCACGGCCGCCCGCGCGGAAGACGTCGTGCGGCTGGACGCCGCCGCCCAGGCGCGGCTGGGCGTGGTGACCGCCAAGCTCGCCGCCACGACGCTGACGGCCCAGGCGCAGGGCTTCGCCCGCGTGCTGGATCCCCTGCCGCTGGCCAGCCTGGAGGCCGATCTGGCGGCGGCGGAGGCCGCGGCGGCGGCGTCCCGCGCCGAGGCCGCGCGGGCCAAGGCGCTCAACGCGGCGGACCATGCGGTCTCCAACCAGGCCGCCGAGGCGGCGCAGGCGCTGGCCCGCGCCGACCAGGCCAAGCTGGCGCTGCTGCGCCGGCGGCTGGAGCTGGAATGGGGGACCGGCCTGGCGGGCATGGGGACGGCCGAACGCGGCCGGCTGGAAGACGCCGTGGCGGCCGGCGAGGCGGCGCTCGTGCGCATCGATGCGGCGCGCCCGCAGGCGGCGCCGGCGCAGGTGGAGCTGAGGCCGGCGGGCGGGCCGGCGATCACGGCCCGGGTGCTCGGCCCGCTGCGCACGGCCGACCCGCGCCTGCAGTCGCCCGGATGGCTGGCGCTGGTGCGCGGGCCTGCCGCGCGAAATCTCGCGGCCGGACAGGTCGTGCCCGCCGTGCTGGCGGGAGGCTCGGCCGGGCGGGGGGTGATCGTGCCGCGCTCGGCGCTGATGCGCGGGGCGGGCGAGACCTTCGTCTATGTGCGCCGTGACGCCGGCGCGTTCGAGCGGCGGGTGCTGGCCGGCGGCCAAAGCACGCCGAACGGCCTGTTCGTCACCGGCGGCGTCCGTCCCGGCGAGGCGGTGGTGGTGGAGGGTGCGGCCAAGCTGCTGGCGGCCGGCTCCGGCGGCGGCGAGATCGACTGACCATGCTCGCCGCGATCGTCGCCTGGACCCTGAAGTTCCCCCGGCTGGTGCTGGCGGCCAGCGCGCTGCTGCTCGTCTACGGCGGCGTGGTGGTGAGCCACGCCAAGCTGGACGTCTTCCCCGATTTCGTGCCGGCCCAGGTCGAGGTGCAGACCGAAGCCCCCGGCCTGACCGCCCAGCAGGTGGAGCAGCTCGTCACCCGGCCGGTCGAGCAGACGATCAACGGCGCGGCCGGGGTGGCGGCGGTGCGCTCGACCTCGATCGCCGGCCTCTCGGTGGTCAACGTCGTCTTCACCGACGGCTCGAACCCCTATCGCGCCCGCCAGATCGTGGCCGAGGCGCTGGGCGAGGTGAGCGGCCTGCCGGCGGGTGTGGCCACGCCGAAGGTCTCGCCGCTGACCTCCTCGACGATGGACCTGCTCAAGGTGGGCTTCACCAGCGACAAGCTGACGCCGATGGCGCTGCGCAGCCTGGTGGACTGGACGGTTCGTCCGCGTCTGCTGTCGGCCGCCGGCGTGGCGCGCGCCACCGTCTATGGCGGACAGACCCGCCGCATCGAGGTGCGGGTCCGCCCCGGGGAGCTGGCGGCGCGGGGGCTCGCCCTGACCGACGTCCTGGCGGCCGTGCGGGCCTCCGCCACGGTGGGCGGCGGCGGGTTCATCGACACGCCGCAGCAGCGGATCCTGATCGAGCCGCGGGGCCAGGCGATGAGCGCCGCCGACATCGCCGCCTCGCCGCTGCCGTCGGCCGGCGACGGCGGCGCGCCGGTCCGCATCGGCGACGTGGCCGAGGTGGTGGACGGCGCGGCCCCGCTCAACGGCGACGCCCTGATCATGGGCGAGCCGGGCGTGCTGATCAGCCTGTCGAGCCAGTACGGCGCCAATACGCTGGAGGCGACGCATGCGGTGGAGGCGGCGCTGGACGAGCTGCGCCCGGCCCTGAAGGCGCAGGGCGTCAAGGTCTACGCCGGGCTGCACCGGCCGGCGAATTTCATCAGCTCCGCGCTCGGCGGCATCTCCGAGGACCTGGCGATCGGGGCCGTGCTGATCGCCCTGGTGCTGTTCCTGTTCCTGCGCGACCTGCGCACGGTGGTCATCGCCTTCGTCAGCATTCCGCTGGCGCTGCTGACCGCCGTCATCGTCTTGGACGCCATGGGGCTGACGCTGAACACCATGACGCTCGGCGGGCTCGCGGTGGCGCTGGGCGTGGTGGTCGACGACGCGGTGATCGGGGTGGAGAACATCGTGCGCCGCCTGCGCGGCCGTCCTGACGGCGTGACGGCGCGCGAGGTGATCCGCGCGGCGGCGATCGAGGTGCGCGCGCCGGTGATCTACGCCACGGCGATGCTGGCCCTGGTGCTCTTGCCGGTGCTGCTGCTGCACGGGCTGCAGGGCGCGTTCTTCTCGCCGCTGGCGCTGAGCTTCATCATCGCCACCTTAGCCTCCCTGGCCGTGGCGGTGGTGGTGACCCCGCCCATGGCGCTGCTGATGCTGTCGCGGGCGAAGCTGCACGAGGAGCCGCCGCTGCTGGCGCGGGCGAAGGACTGGCACGAGCGGCTGCTGCGCCGGCTGATGGCGGCGCCGCGGCTGGCGGTGGCGGGCGCGGCCGTGGCGGCGATCATCTCCGTAGCCGGCTTCATGCTGTTCAACTCCGAACTGCTGCCGAGCTTTCGCGAGGGGCATTTCGTCCTGGGGGTGGCCGGCCCGCCGGGAACCTCGCTGGCCGTCATGCGCGACTATGGCCGGCGGATCAGCGCCGACCTCTTGAAGGTGGACGGCATAGCCAGCGTCGAGCAGCAGCTTGGCCGCGCGGAGGGCGGGGAGGACACCTTCGGCGCCGAGCGCAGCGAGTTCCACGTCGAGCTGAAGCCGAAGCTGTCCGGCGCGCGGCAGGACCAGATCCAGGCGCGCATCCATGAGATTCTGGACAGTTATCCCGGCCTGCGGACCGAGGTGCTGACCTTCCTGGGCGACCGGATCGGCGAGTCCCTGTCCGGGGAGACCGCCGCCCTGGCGATCGGCGTCTACGGCGGCGATCTGGACACGCTGGACAGGACCGCCGGGCGCATCGCCGCGGCGCTGCGCGCCGTTCCCGGCGCCGTGGACGTGCAGGTGCAGACCCCGCCGTCGACGCCGGTGGTCCGCATCGACCTGAACCACGACGCCCTGGCCCGCTACGGCCTGACGCCCGCCGACGCCATGGACACGATCGCGGCGGCCTATCAGGGCGCATCGGCCGCCCAGCTCTTCCAGGCCGACCGGACGGTGGAGGTGGTGGTCACGACGCCGCCGGACCTGCGGCGGGACCCGGAGACGGTGGGCGAGCTCCTGGTGCGCGGGGCGGGCGGGACCCTTGCGCCGCTGAGCGCGCTCGGCCGCATCCGCCTGGCCGAGGCGCGCACCTCGATCAGCCACGAGGGCGGGCGGCCGCGCCAGGTGGTCACCGCCAACCCCGCGCCGTCCGACGTCGCGCGGGTGACGGAAGCGGCCAGGCGGGCCATCGCCGAGAAGGTCAAGCTGCCGCCCGGCGTCTACCTGGAATTCACCGGCACGGCGAAGGGCGCGGCCGAGGCCCGCCGCGAGCTGTTGTTCAACAGCGCCCTGGCGCTGGGCGGCGTGGTGGCGCTGTTGCTGGTGGCCTTCGGCGGCGGCCGGGCCGTGGGCCTCATCCTCGGCGCGGCGCCCTTCGCCCTGGTGGGCGGGGTCGTCGCCGTGGGGCTGACCGGCGCCAGCCTGTCGCTGGGCTCGCTGGTCGGCTTCATCACCCTGTTCGGCGTGGCCGCGCGCAACGCGATCCTGCTGATCTCGCACCTCGACCAACTGCTGGAGGAGGGCTCCGTCTGGTCGGCCGACACGGTGATCCTGGCCACGCGCGAGCGGGTCACGCCGATCCTGATGACCGCCCTGGTCACCGGCCTGGGCGTGCTGCCCCTGGCCCTGGCGACCGGGCAGGCGGGCCGCGAGATCCAGGGGCCGATGGCGGTGGTGATCCTGGGCGGGCTGGTGACGTCCACCATCGCCAGCCTCGTGCTGCTGCCCTCGCTCACCTGGCGCTACGGCCGCGCGCGGGGGCGGTGACCGCTAGGTCTTCTGGAAGATGGTGTTGGCGACCTGGACGACCGGCAGGTCGACGCCGGCGATCGTCTCCGAATGGCCGATGAACAGGTATCCGCCGCTCTTCAGGCGCCCGCAGAGCCGCTGCAGGACCGCCGCCTGCGTCGGCTTGTCGAAATAGATCATGACGTTGCGGCAGAAGATGAGGTCGAACGGCTCGCCGACCGGATAGCTCTCGTCCATCAGGTTCAGGCGCGCGAAGCCCACCTTCGCGCGCAGGCTCGGATGGATGCGCACGTCCTGCCGCAGCCGGTCGCGGGGCGTCGTCACATAGCGGCGATAGAGCTCGGCCGGCACCGGGGCGACCATCTCCCGGCGGAACACGCCGGCCTGCGCGCTGGCCAGGACGTCGGTGCTGAGATCGGTGGCCAGGACGAAGTACCTGAAGCCGCTCGAGCGCTCGGCGAAGTGATCGAGCACCATCGCCAGGGTGTAGGGCTCGGCCCCCGTCGAGCAGGCCGAGCTCCAGGCGCGCAGGTTGCGCACGCCCTGCTTGGCGAGGGACGGCAGCACCACGTCGGCCAAGTAGCTGAAGTGCTTGGGCTCGCGGAAGAAGTCGGTCTTGTTGGTCGTGACCGCATCGATCAGGTGGATGGTCTCGGCCTCGAGCCCGCCGTCCTCGAACAGGAAGTCGCAGTAGGAATCGAAACTGGCCGCGCCGGTCGCGCGCAGGCGGCGGCGGAGCCGGCCCTCCAGCATGGTCTTCTTGGTGGGCGGCATCTTGATGCCGCTGTAGCCCTGGATGAAGCGGGCCAGGCGGTTGAAGTTGCGCTGGCTGATGCGGTCGTGGATCTCGGCGGAGAAGCTGAGGGCGGGTTCGGACACTTAGGGCTCCTGGTCGCCGGGAAAGCGCGACGGGAATGAGGAGGAGGGCGGCGCCCGTCTCAGGCGGCGAACGTCAGGTCCGCGGCCGCCTCCAGGCTGACCGCCTCATGGCTGGTGAAGAGCCGGCCGATGTCGACCAGCACCACGAAGCCCGCCTCGCGCCGCACGACGCCGGCGATGTAGTCCGAGCGCCAGCGCACGCCGATGTCCGGTGCGGGCTCGATCTCGGCGGCCTGGACCGCGACGACGTCGTGGACGCGGTCGGCGACCAGCCCAAGGCTGAGCACCCGCCCTTCGACCGGCACGTCCAGGACGACGATGCGCGTCTGCAGCGTGGGCTCGGCCCTGGGCAGGCCCAGGCGGACCCGAAGGTCCACCGTGGGCACGCCGCGGCCGCGCACGTCGGTCAGGCCCAACAGGTAGGCGGGACCGTTGGGGATCTTGAACGCCTCGCGGTAGTCCAGGATCTCCCGCACCATCGAGACGGGGGCGGCGAAGGTCTCCTCGCCCACGCCGAAGGTGACGTATTGAGCTTCGCCGCCGTCCGACATCAGATCGCCTCCTGGAAGTCGGCGTCCTCCGCGTCCGGGCCGCCCATGGTCATGTCCAGGGCGAAGCCGCTCACCCGGGCCTGCTGTTCGGCGACGACGTTGCGCCGGGGCGCGGCCGCCTTGGCCGCCGGCTTGGCCTTGACCGGGGCGGGACGGGGCTTGGCCGGCGCGGCGCGGCCGAACGAGGCCGGCGGACGCTCGTTCCGGGCGTCGGTGCGGAAGAAGGCGATGGAGGTCTGCAGCTCCTCGGCCTGGGCGGCCAGCTCCTCGGAGGTGGTCGACATCTGCTCGGAGGCGCTGGCGTTCTGCTGGGTCACCTTGTCGAGCTGCTGGATTGCGTCGTTGATCTGGCCGGCGCCCACGTCCTGCTCGCGGCAGGCGGCGCTGATCTCGGCGACCAGTTCGGCGGTCTTGCGGATGTCGGGCACCAGGCGCGTGAGCATCTCGCCGGCTTCCTGAGCCGCCTTGACGGTGTCGCCGGACACCGAGCTGATCTCCGCCGCGGCGGTCTGGCTGCGTTCGGCCAGCTTGCGGACCTCGGAGGCGACGACGGCGAAGCCCTTGCCGTGCTCGCCGGCCCGGGCCGCTTCGACGGCGGCGTTCAGGGCCAGCAGGTCGGTCTGCCGGGCGATCTCCTGCACGATGCCGATGCGTTCGGCGATGGTCTGCATGGCGGCCACCGCGCGGCTCACCGCCTCGCCGCTGGTCTCGGCGTCGCGGGACGACTGGCGGGCGATCTTCTCGGTCTGGGCGGCGTTGTCGGCGTTCTGTTTGATGTTGGCCGCCATCTCCTCCATCGAGGCGGAGGCCTGCTCGGCCGCAGCCGCCTGCTCGGTGGCGCCCTGGGAGAGCTGCTCGGAGCTGGCCGACATCTCCTGGCTGCCGGCCGAGACGTTCTCGGCGGCCGCGACCGCGTCGGCGACGACGCCGCGCAGGCGTTCGACCATCTGCGCGAGCGCCAGGCCCAGGGTGTCCTTGTCGGACAGGGGCTTGGGCTGGACCGTCAGGTCGCCGGCGGCGATCTGGTCGGCCACCGCGGCGGTCTCGCGCAGGTTCAGCACCATGCGGCGCAGGGCGTTGCCGAGGGTGTCCTTGTCGGACAGCGGCTTGGGCTCGACGCTGAGGTCGCCCAGGGCCACCTGGTCGGCCATGTGGGCGGTGCCCTTCAGGTTGTCGGTCATGCCGTTGAAGGTGTCGACGAGGTCCTTGATCTCGTCGTTGGTCTTGACCGTGACGCGCTGGTCCAGGTCGCCGACGGCCACGGCGTTGGCCACCGCCTTCAGGCGGGCCAGGCCTTGGCTGATGCCGTAGGCGATCCAGAGGGCCGCGCCGACGGCGATGATCAGGGCGATCACGGCGGCGGTCACCAGGGCGTTGCGGGCGCCGACGTACTGGGCCTCGACCGCCGCGGCGGCCTTGTCCATGCGCTCCTTGTTGCGCTGCACCGAGCCGTCCATGATGTCGCTGAGGGTGTCGGCCACCTTGCCGCCGCGGCCGGAGCTGAGCGTCATGGCGTCGTCGTGCTTGCCGGCCTTCACCAGGCCCTGGATCTCGTCGTCGACCTCGGCGTAGGCGTCGAACGCCTTCAGGGCCTTCTCCCAGTCCGGCTTGCCCTGGGCGCTGGCGTCGGCGTAGGCCTCCTCCAGGGTCTTCTTCAACGCCGCGCGGTTCGTCTGGCTGCGGCCGACGTACTTGGTCAGCTCCTCGTCGTTGCGCGACAGCAGGACGCCCTTCTGAGCGCGGTGGACGAGCAGCATCTGCTCGGTCGCCACGTGAGCACGGTTGAGCCGCTTGGCCGGCCCGTTGACCATGTCGCTCATCGCATGGTTGATCTTGCTGAGACTGTAGATGCCGAAGCCGGCGGTGCCGGCGAGCAGCAGGATGACGGCCGCGAAGGCCGTCACAAGCTTCATCTTGATGGTGAAACGCATTTGGCTAGCCCCCTGGTTGCCAACTAATGGCGCAGCTGCGACGCGGCGGGCGCGTCCTTCTGCGGCGCGAAAATCGCTTGCAGATCAGGAAGGACGACGAAGTCGCCCTCCCGTTTGACAAGGCGACGGACGTATTCGCTCGGCCAGCGCATGCCGACGCTGGGCGCCGGTTCGCTCGCGCCCAGTCCGAGCGTGGCGACCTCGCACACCCGGTCGGTGCGCAGGCCGACGAGGGCGGGTTCGCCCTCCAGGTCGAGCTCGACGACGATGATGCGGCTGTCGATCGAGGTCTCGGCCTGGTCCATGCCGAACGCCACGCGCAGGTCGGCAAGCGGGATCACTTGGCCGCGGAAATTGATGACGGCGTCGACGAAGCCGGGCGCGCCGGGGACGCGGGTCTCCGGCAGCAGGTCGAGGATTTCCTGCACGATCCCGGCTTCGAGCGCGAAGACTTCCCCGCTCAGCTCGAAGGTCAGGGCCTGCATTTCGGAGGCGCCGGCGGCGTTCATGGGCTTGTCCTGGGTCTCGGTCATCCGGCGGCGCGCAACTGCGCCTCCATGCGTTGTCCGGCCGCGACCAGGTGCGGCACGTCGAGGATCAGGGCCACGCAGCCGTCGCCGAGAATGGTCGCGCCCGAGAAGGTCGAGACGCCGGCGTGGAGCTTGGAGAGCGACTTGATGACCGTCTGGTGGTCGCCGATGATCTGGTCGACCACCAGGCCCACGCGCTCCTCGCCGGTCGCGACCACGACGAGCTTCTGGTGCAGCTCCGGCGGCGTGCCGGTGTCGAACACGTCGCGCAGGCGCAGGTAGGGAACCAGGCTGTCGCGCAGGGAAATCAGGCTGCGGCCGCGGTGGCGCAGGTCCTCGTCCAGCGACAGCTCGATGCATTCCTCCACCGCGCCGAGCGGGATGACGTAGCGGCCTTGGCCGACGCGGACGAGGAGCCCGTCGATGATCGCCAGGGTCAGCGGAATGCGCAGGGAGATCTCGGAGCCCTCGCCCGGGCGCGAGACGATGTCGATTGAGCCGCGCAGCGCCTCCACCGTGCGCTTGACCACGTCCATGCCGACGCCGCGGCCCGACAGGTTGGTGATGGTCTGGGCGGTGGAGAAGCCGGGATGGAAGATCATCTGAAGGAGATCGGCCTCGCTGATCTCGGCGCCGGGCTCCAGCAGCCCCTGGGCCTCGGCGCGGGCGCGCACGCGGGCCAGGTCGACGCCCCGGCCGTCGTCGCGGATCGAGATGACGACTTCGCCGCCCGCCTGGCGCGCCGAAAGCCGCAGCCGCCCGGCGTCGGGCTTGCCGGCGGCGCGCCGCTCCTCGACCGTCTCCAGCCCGTGGTCGGCCGAATTGCGGATCAGGTGGACCAGCGGATCGGCCAGACGCTCCATGACCGTCTTGTCGACTTCGGTGCTTTCGCCCTCGGTCGTCAGCTCGATCGACTTGCCGGTCTCGCGGGCCAGGTCGTGCACGAGCCGGCGGAAGCGGCCGAACAGGGCGCCGACCGGAACCATCCGCAGCACCATGGTGGTGTCGCGCAGCTCGGTGGCCAGGCGCTCCATCTCCTCGGCGACGGTGCGCAGGGCCAGGTCGCCGCTGGCGTCGGCCAACTGGCTCAGCCGGGACTGGGTGATGACCAGCTCGCCGACGCGGTTCATCAGCTCGTCCAGCCGCTCGGCCGGCACGCGCACGCTCTCGCCGCCGCTCGCCTGGCGGGCTTCGACGGCTCCGGCCGCGGGCTCGGCGGCGACTTCGCGCACGGGCGCGGCCTCGACCGGCGCCTGTTCGGCGGCTTCCAGCGCTTCGATGTCGAGCTCCATGTCGTCGATGAGGAAGATGAAGACGTCTTCGATCGCCGCGCGCGGCTGGCGCGTCTCCAGGACGACCTCCCAGCTCACGTGGCACTCGGTGGGAGCGAGCTCGTCGAGCGGCGGGATCTTCGAGGTGTCGGCGGTCACGCTCGCCTCGCCCAGTTCGCGCAGCTCGGCCAGCAGGGCGAGCGGGTTGGCGCCGTTCACCAGGGCGCCCGCCGGCAAGGCGAAGCGGATGCGCCAGCGGTCCGGGGCGCAGGGCGCGTCGTCAGCGCCGGCCTCGGCGCTCAGCGCGTCCTGCAGGGCCGCCTCGAGCTTGGCCAGCAGCGCCTGGCCTTCGGCGCCGCCCGGCTCGTCCGGCCGCTCCAGAAGACGGCGCATGTGGTCCTTGGCCGACAGGATCGCGGAGATCAGGTCCGCGCTCGCCAGGGCCTCGCCCTTGCGCACCCGATCGAAGGCGCTTTCGCAGTGGTGGGTGAAGCCGGCGAGCTGGTCGAAGCCGAACATGGCGCCCGACCCCTTCAGGGTGTGCAGGCCGCGGAACACTTCGTCGATCAGCTCGCGCGCGCCGGGCGCGCCGGTCAGGTTGAGCAGGCCCTGCTCGATCTGGTCGAGCAGGTCGAGGGCCTCGGCCCGGAAGACGGCGAGCGCTTCTTGATGACTCATCGGCCAAGCACCTTCTTGACGATCCGGACCAGTTGTTCGGGATCAAAGGGCTTGGTGATCCAGCCCGTCGCGCCGGCGGCCTTGGCCCGCGCCTTCACGTCCACGTCGGATTCGGTGGTGAGCATGATGATCGGCACGCCGGCGTGGGCCGGGATGCGGCGCAGCGCCTCGACCATCTCCAGCCCGTTCATCACAGGCATGTTGAGGTCGCTGACGATGAGGTCGAAGGCGCCGGCGTTGGCCTTGTCGACCCCCTCCTTGCCGTTCGAGGCTTCGGCGACCGTGTAGCCCGCGCCGCTGAGGGCGATCCGGATCGCCACGCGGATGCTCGCGGAATCGTCGACCGTCAGGATCGCGGCGCTCATGACGCGGCCGCCTCGTGCAGCCAGAAGGCGCGGTCGCTGGGCTCGGCGGCCCGCAGGAACCCTCCGAGTTCAAGCACCTCGAGCCAGCGACCGGCGGCGGGCGCGGCGAGCTTGAGCTCGACGCCCCGGCGTTCGGCGTGGCGCCGCGCGGCCTCCACGAGCTGAACTCCGGCGATGTCGACATCGTCGCAGCCGCTGAGATCGAGCGCGGCCGCCGTCGCATGCTCCAGCCGCGACACAATGTCGCAAGTATAGTCCGCGCACGTTCTTACCGTCAGCGGACCACTAATAAATATCTCTGTTATTCGAGTAGATCGAAGTGACATTGTTACGCGCCCCCACGCGCCCCTATGCCAGGAGCGATCGATTTTTATGTTTTGCCGAATTAAATAAGGGTGAATCTCGATTTCTATATGTTTTGAGTGGTGCAGATATATACTTAGATATATTGAAATTCTTCAGGTGTTATAAAATCCGGTCGCGGGATTCCTGAATAAAATCAGCGACTGGTGTCGATAAAACTCGACTTTTGCGAGAGCTTATCAGAATGGGCCGACTTCTGATGGTGTTCGCGTCCGACTTCGCCGTTTGCAGGCGCCGCCAGCGGCGGACGTCGGTCGCGGCCGGCCGCCATGAGCCCCGGCCGCGCGGCGCGGCCGGGCGGCCCGCCGGTCAGCGGGCGTTACAGGGGCGGATGCTGTCGGGGCCGGGGACGCGGCCGGCCGGCGCCGGCCGACGTCGGGGCCTCAGGGACGGAAGCCGAAGCGCGCCGGCTCGGTGGAGCGGATCGGCGCGGCGAGCCGGGCGAACTCGCAGAGCAGGGGGCGCGTGTCGCGGGGCGCGATGATCTCCTCAATGAGGAAGCGGGCCGCCGTGCGGAAGGGGGAGCGGACCTCGTTGAGCCGCTGTTCGATGGCGCGCCGCGCCGCTTCGGGATCCTCGGCCGCTTCCAGCTCGGCCCGATAGGCGGCCTCGATGCCGCCCTCGATCGGCAGCGAGCCCCAGTCGCCCGACGGCCAGGCGTAGCGGTAGCGGAATCGCGTGTGGTCGCACATTCCCGCCGCCGCGACGCCGAACGCCTTGCGGATCACCACGGTGCACCAGGGCGTCTTGGCCTGGTAGACGCTGGTCAGCGCCCTGGCCGCGTGGCGGATGGTGGCTTCCTTCTCCGCCTGCACGCCGATCAGCACCCCGGGGATGTCCACCAGATGCACCACCGGCAGGTGGAAGGTCTCGGCCAGCTCGATGAAGCGGACCAGCTTGTCGCAACTGGCGGCGGTCCAGCCGCCGCCGTAGATCATCGGGTCGCTGGCGACCACGGCGACGGGCCATCCGTCCAGCCGCGCCAGCCCGGTGATCACCGACTTGCCCCAGTGGCGGCCGATCTCGAAGAAGGAGTCCTGGTCGACCACCGAGGCGATGACGCGGCGCATGGGGTAGACCTTGCGCCTGTCCTTGGGCACCGCCCGGTCCAGCCATTCGTCGCAGCGGTCCGGCGGATCGTCGGCCGGTCCGCGCTCGGCCAGGCTGTCGGCCGACGAGGGCAGGTAGGACAGGAACCGGCGCGCCTTGGCGAAGGCGTCGGCTTCGTCCTCGGCGATGTCGTCCACCGCGCCGCTGCGGGCGTGGACCATGGCGCCGCCGAGATCCTCCTTGGTGACCGGCGTGCCCAGGGCCGAGACGATCGCGGGGCCGGCGGCGAACATGAAGCCGGTCTGGCGGGTCAGCAGCGTGTAGTGGCCCGAGACCAGGCGCGCCGCGCCCAGCCCCGCCACCGGCCCAAGGCCCAGGCAGACCACCGGCGTCTTCGACAGATTGGCGGTGACGCCCTCCCAGCCGACGATGGTGGGCACGTAGGTGTAGCCGGTGCGCTCGACCTCCTTGACCGAGCCGCCGCCGCCACTGCCGTCGATGAGCCGCACGATCGGCAGGCGAAGCTCGTTGGCCATGGCCTCGGCCTGGGCCTGCTTCTCGTGGATCGCCGCTTCGGACGAGCCGCCCCGCACGGTGAAGTCGTCGCCGTAGACCACCACGTCGCGGCCGTCGATCCGTCCGCGGCCGAACAGGCTGTTGGCCGGGGTGAAACGCTCGGCGCGGCCGTCCGGGCCATAGGTCGCCATGCCCGTGATGCTGCCGATCTCCCTGAAGGAGCCGGGGTCGAGCAGCGCCGCGATCCGTTCGCGGACCGTCAGCTTGCCCTTGGCGTGCTGCACGGCGACCTTGTCGGCGCCGCCCATCTCGCCGGCCAGCGCCTGCAGGCGGCGCAGCTCGGCGATCTCGGCGTCCCACCCCTCTTCCGGCGCGGCGTCCATCTCAGCGCTCCAGGGTGACGAGCAACTGATCCTCGCTGATCACGTCGCCGACGGCGACGTGAACGGCCTGGACCACGCCGGCGGACGGCGAGGCCGTCGGCAGCTCCATCTTCATGGCCTCGAGCACCAGCAGGGTGTCGCCATCGGCGACCGTGTCTCCGACGGCGGCGTCGATGCTCAGGACCGTGGCGGCCATGTCCGATCGCACGTGAATCTGCATGTGCGGCGCTCCTTCATTCGCCCGCCGGCACGGGCGGGCTCGATTTGGCTGGATGATGCGGAGCCTGGGCCAGTCGCTCGGCCAGGCGGGTGTCGACGTCGCCGGACGCGAAGGCGTCGCTGGCGATCAGGGCTTGCAGGAACGGCAGGTTGGTGGCGACCCCGGCGACCTCGACCGCCTCCAGCGCTTCGATCATGCGCCGCCGGGCCGCCTCGCGATCGGGGCCGTGGGCGATGATCTTCGCCAGCATCGGGTCGTAGAAGGGCGTGATCTCGTCGCCGCCGCGATAGCCGCAGTCGACGCGCAGATCCGGCCCCTCGGGGAGCCGCAGGGCCGTCAGCCGCCCCGGAGACGGGCGGAAGCCCCGCGCCGGATCCTCGGCGTAGAGGCGGCATTCGACGGCGTGGCCGGCGACGCGGATCTCGTGCTGCGCCGGCAGGGCCAGTTCGCCCCCCGCGCAGTCGAGCTGCATGCGCACGAGGTCCTGGCCGGTGACCATCTCGGTGACGCCGTGCTCCACCTGGATGCGGGTGTTCATCTCCAGGAAGAAGAAATCCTCCGCGTCGGCGTCGACCAGGAACTCCACCGTGCCGGCGCCGCTGTAGCGCTGGTGCTCGGCGAGCCTGACGGCGGCCTGGCGCAGCGCGTCGCGCAGGCGCGCGGACAGCCGCGGGGCGGGGCCTTCCTCGACGATCTTCTGGTAGCGCCGCTGCAGCGAGCAATCGCGCTCGGCCATGTGGATCGCCCGGCCGGCGCCGTCGCCGAACACCTGGACCTCGACATGCCGCGCCGTGGCGATGAAGCGCTCCAGGTAGATCGCCGAATCGCCGAAGGCGCGCTGCGCCAGTGCGCGCAGGCGCGGGGCGGCCTGAGCCAGGGCCTCCAGGGACTCGATGCGCTGCATGCCGATGCCGCCGCCGCCGCCCGCCGCCTTCAGCAGCAGGGGAAAGCCCAGGCCGGCGACCGCGGCGTCCAGCGTCTCGGGGGCGTCGTGCTCGAGCCTGACGCCGGGCAGGACCGGCACGCCGGCGCCGACGGCGATCCGCCGGGCGTTCAGCTTGTCGCCCATCGCCTGGATGCAGGCCGGCGTCGCGCCCACCCAGACGAGCCCGGCCGCCTCGACGGCGGCGGCGAAGGCCGCGCTCTCGGACAGGAAGCCGTAACCCGGATGAACCGCGTCCGCGCCGGTCAGCCGCGCCGCTTCGAGCAGCCGGTCGGCGTCCAGGTAGGACTGCGCGGCCGGCGCGGGGCCGATCGGCGCGGCGACGTCGGCGAGCTCCACATGCAAGGCGTTGCGATCGGCCTCCGAATAGACCGCCACGCTCTCCACGCCGGCCGCCCGGCAGGCGCGGATGATCCTGCAGGCGATCTCGCCGCGATTGGCGATCAGCAGACGCCGGATGCGATTCATGAGGTTGACCTCAATTATTTGTTTGGCGGGTATATGTCCGGGCGAGGCGCGGGTCCAGCCCTATCCGGCGGGCGGGGCTGGACAGGCGCGCGCAAGCGCGGCGCGCCGGCCGCGGCCGGGCGTCTGGTCGATGCTCAGGAGTTCAGGGCGGCCCGGCCGATCTTCGGCCGGGCAGGGGGCGGCGCGCGCCTCAGGCGTTCGGCAGGCCGCCGTAGAGCCAGGCCGACAGCGCCTTGATCTGCGGCGACAGGTTTTCCGGCTCGGGCGTGTTGGGGTGAAGGATCCGCACCCACGCCAGGCTGGCGGCGTCGGCGAGGTTGTCGTCGTCGAGGTTCATGGAGGCCAGCAGCGCCAGGAACTCGTCGTCCGGGTAGACGATGAGCTTGCGGACCAGGTCGTCCATCATCGCGCCCAGCAGGTAGACCATCAGCAGGACCGAGTTTTCCTCGACGCCGGGGCGGCGGCGGATGACGCTCTGCGCGACGCGCTGATACCAGGCGCGGTTGATCCGCTGCGACAGGGCCGAGAACTCCGGCTCCTCGTCCGCGAGCTGGAAGATGCATCGCATCAGGCCGGCGTTGGCCCGGCCGACGGCGAGCCACTTCCTGTTGTCCGCGCGAATTGAGTCGAAGACGGTGGGGCCGCGCTCGCCTTCCGAGTGCAGGGCGATGAAGTGGTCCAAGAGGCCGGTCAGCACCGTGACCGAGGCGTCGGTCTTGTCCTTGAAATAGACGTAGAAGGAGCCTTCGGCCACGCCCGCGCACTCGGTGACATCCATCACCCGAAGGGCGTGATAGCCCTTCTGCTCAAGCATTTTCGCCGTCGCGATCTTCAGCCTCTCGCGGGTGCGCTGGCCCTTCTGCTTGGCCGGCCGCTCGCGGAGTTCCTCCTCCAGGTGACGGATGTACGAGAAAATCATGACGCCCCTTCTGTGAGCGGCTTCCTATACCGGACGTTGACGAAAAACGGAAATTGAGGTCAATCTCAGAAATGGTGGTAACAGTGAGATTAGAGAATGACCTTCGCGCCCGCCCCGAATCCCGTCCTGTCGCTCCCGATCAATGCGGAGGTGGGCGTTTCGGAATGGATAGTCGTCGACCAGGCGATGATCGACGCCTTCGCGGCGGCGACGCGTGACCCGGACCCGATGCACATCAACCCGCGGTGGGCCGCGGCCAACGGCCCCTACGGCGGCACGATCGCCTTCGGATTCCTGACGATCTCGCTGCTCACCCACCTGCTGCACTCGGCCACCGGCACCGCGCCGAGCGATGACGCGGCGAGCCAGGGCCACTATCTGAACTACGGCTTCGACCGCCTGCGCCTGGTGGCGCCGGTGCCGACCGGCTCGCGGATCCGCGGCCGGTTCGTCAAGCAGCGGCAGGAGCAGGACGAAAAGGGGCGCTGGCTGACCACCTTCGGCTGTACGATCGAAATCGAAGGCGTCGAGCGGCCGGCGTTGGTGGCCGATTGGCTGTCGATCTGGGTGCCGCCGCAAGACGCGCACTGAGGCGCCCATGCCGCCATCCCAGCGAATCGCCCGGCCCGACGTCGCGGCGTATGCGGCCGGCTCTCTCGGCACGGGCGTCTTCTCGACGGTGCCGACGGTGCTGCTGCTCTACTTCTGCACCGAGGTGCTCGGCGTCGCCTCGGCCTGGGCGGCGGCGCTGATCGTCGTGCCGAAGATCTGGTCGATCGCCTGGGATCCCTTCGTCGGGGCGTGGTCGGATCGCACGGCGACGCCGCTCGGCCGGCGCCGCCCGTTCCTCATCGCGGGGCTGGTCGGCGTGGCCCTGGCCTTCGTGGCGGTCTTTTCCCCGCCGCCGCTGGCGCCGAGCGGGCTGATCCTGTGGATCGGGGTCAGCTACTTCGCCCTGGCCACCGTCTATTCCCTGTTCGCGGTGCCCTACGCGGCCATTCCCGCCCAGATCGCCGGGTCGTCGGAGGAGCGGGCGCGGCTCGTCTCCTGGCGCATGGTCGTGGTGATGATCGGCGTCTTGGCGGGCGCCGGCCTGGCGCCCATGCTGGTGGAGGCGGCGGGCGGCGGCAGGCGCGGATATGCGGTCATGTCGCTGGTGGTCGCGGCCGCCTGCAGCGTGGCGATGTGCGGGCCCATCCTGGTGATGCGCGGGCGCGACGGCCTGCGCGCCGCCGACGCCCCGCGCGCGCCGAGCCTGCCGCGCCAGCTCGCCCAGGCGCTGAAGAGCGCCCGCTTCCGCCGGCTGATCGCCGCCTACATCGCCCAGCTCACCGGCATGGGCGCGCTCACCGCCGCTGCGCCCTACATCGTCACCAAGGCGCTGGGCCGCGGCGAGGGCGACATCGGCGTGGCGATGATCGCCATGACGGGCGCGACGATCCTGGCCGTGCCGGTCTGGGCCGGCGCCGGCCGCCGATGGGGCGAGGACCGGGCGCTGGCGGCGGCGGCGGTCATCTTCGCGGCGGTGGCGGGCTGTTTGGGACTGGCCGCCCACGCCTCGGCGAGCTGGACGGCGGTGCTGCTGCTCTTCGCGCTCGCCGGCCTGCCCTTCGCGGGCCTGCAGGTCTTGCCCTACACCCTCGTCGCCCACCTGGTTCACGCCGAGGCCGGCGGCGACGGGGCCGAGGGCGTCTTCACCGGCGTATGGACCGCCACCGAAAAGCTGGGGCTGGCGCTGGGCCCGAGCGTGACCGGCCTGGCGCTGGCCGCCCTGTCCAACGACGCCAGGGCCCTGACCCTGTTCGCCGCCGTCGGGCCGGGCGTCCTGGCGCTCGCCTCCCTTCCGTTCCTCGCCCTCGCCGGCGCTTCAAGCAAGGTCCAGACCTCATGACCGCTTCCACGCCCCTTCTGTCCCGCGTGAGCGACTACGCCGCCTGGCAGGCCGAGCGCAGGCCCGACGCCGAAGCCCTGGTGCTCGGCGAGCGCAGGACCACCTTTCGCGGCCTGCACGAGGCGGTAGAGGCGCTGGCGCGCGCGCTGCTCGCCGCCGGGGTGGAGAAGGGCGACCGCGTGGCCACCCTGCAGACCCCGCATCCCGACTATCTCACCGCCTTCCTGGCGACCGCCTCGATCGGCGCGATCTGGGTGGGGCTCAATCCGCGCTACCGCATCGGCGAGCTGACCCACGTGATCACCGACGCCGAGCCCGCGGTGCTGATCACCCGCACCGCCATCGGCGGGCGCCGCTACGACGAGGACATCGCCGCCCTGCGCCGCAGCGCCCCCTCGCTTCGGCGCGTGGTCGCCTTCGACGGCGAGCCGGCGGCCGAGGGCGTCGAGCCGATGGCCGGGTTCCTCGCCGCCGGCGCGCAGGTTTCCGAGGCCCGGCTCGCGCAGGCGCGGGCGGCCTGCGGCGGCGACGATCCCTGCCTGATCGTCTACACCTCCGGCTCGACCGGGGCGCCGAAGGGCGCGCTCCTGTCCCACGGGGGGATCGCGCGCTTCTGCCTGGAGCAGAACCGGCTGTGGCCGCTCGACCCGTTCCGGTCGCTCAACTACTTCCCGATCAACCACGTGGGCTGCGTCATCGATTGCAGCCTTCCCTGCCTGCTGGCCGGCGGCGCTCTGGTCTTCATGGAGCAGTTCGACCCGGCCGAAAGCCTGGCGCTGATGGTCAAGGAGCGGGTGACGCTCTGGGGCTCGGTGCCCAGCGTCTTCCAGATGCAGCTCAGCCTGCCCAATTTCGCCGATTTCGACCTGTCGGCCGTGCAGATGATCATCTGGGAAGGGGCGGCCATGCCCATGGAGATGATCAAGCGGCTGCAGCAGATCCAGCCGCGGATGGCGACGAACTACGGCATGACCGAAACCACCAGCGCCATCACCGCCCTGGAGCCCACCAGCGACATCGAGGTGCTGGGCCATTCGGTGGGATCGGCCTTCCCCGGCGTCGAGGTGCGGCTGGCGGACGCGGAGGGGCGCGAGGCGGCCGACGGCGCCGAGGGCGAGGTGCAGGCGCGCTCGCCCTACAATCTGCTCGGCTACTGGCGCCGGCCCGAGGCCACCGCCGAGGCGTTCACCAAGGACGGCTTCTTCCGCACCGGCGACCTCGCCGTGCGCCGGCCGGACGGGCGCTACCGCATCGTCGGGCGGCTGAAGGACATGTACAAATCCGGCGGCTACAACGTCTATCCGCGCGAGGTCGAGGCGGTGCTGGAGGCCCACCCCGCGGTCGCCCAGGCGGCGATCGTCTCCGCGCCGGACCCGGTCTGGCAGGAGGTGGGCGTGGCCTTCATCGAGCCGCGGGGCGAGGTCTCCGTCGGCGATCTGGAAGCCCACTGCCGCTCGCGCCTCGCCAACTACAAGGTGCCCAAGCGGTTCGTGATCGATCCGAACCTGCCGCTGCTGCCGATCGGCAAGATCGACAAGGTGACCCTGAAGGCGCGCGCCGCGGCGGAGGCCTGAGATGGATGCGGTGCTCTACGGCGAGGCCGGCGGAATCGCGCGGATCACGCTCAACCGCCCGGACCGGCTCAACGCCATCAACACCGCGCTGATCGGCGGCCTGCGGGCGGCCCTGTCGCGGGCGATCGCCTCGCCGGCCGCCGAGGTGATCATCCTGCAGGGCGCCGGGCGCGCCTTCTGCGCGGGCGACGACCTTGAGGAGTTCGGCGCGGGGCTGGTCGACGCCGCTGGCGCCGAAGCCTTCATCGCCGACCTCCAGACGGTCACGCGGCAGATCATGCTGGGGCCCAAGCCGGTCGTCTGCGCGGCCCAGGGCTGGATCGTCGGCGGCGGCTCCGCCTGGCCGCTGAACGCGGACTTCGCGCTGCTGGCCGAGGATGCGACGCTGTTCTGCCCGGAGGCCGCCCACGGGCTCTTTCCCACCGGCGGCATGACGATGCTCGTGGAGGCGGGCGCCGGTCCGGCGCTGGCCAGGCGGGTGCTGTGGATGGGCGAACGCCTGGGCGCCGCGCAGATGCTCGCCGCGGGCCTGGCCTCGGCGGTCGTCCCGCGCGATCGGCTCGAGGCGGAGGCCGAAGCGCTCGCCGCGCGGCTCCTGGCCCTGCCGGCCGGCTCGCGCCGCCGGCTGAAGGCCGCCCGGGCCGCCGACGTTCGCGATCGGCTGGAATGCGCCCTGGCGTTCGAGGCCGCGGCCTGTCTGGAAGCGGTGTTCGACGCCGAGACCCAGGCGCGGGTCGCCGCCAACTGGGGCGGCTGACGAGCTAGATCTTTTCCTGAGAAAGGGCAGGGCGGGCGGCCGTGCGGCCGCCCGCCCATTTGCGTCAGTAGGTGACCTTCAGCTCGATCCCGTAGGTGCGGGGATTGCTGAGCACGATGAACTTCTGGCCGACCAGATCCTGGTTCGACAGGTCGAACAGCCGCTGCTTGTAGACCTCGTCGGTGAGGTTCTTGCCCCACAGGGCGATCCGCCAGCGCTCGTTCTGCGGGTTCAGCGTCACGCGCAGGTTCACCAGGCCGTAGGGATCCACGCGGCCGTCGGGGTCGTTGTTGGCGGTCAGGTAGGATTCGCCGCGGGCCAGGTATTCGCCGTAGAGCGAGACCTCGCCGAGGCCGCCGACCGGGATGCGGTACTCGGCCGACAGCATGGCGGTGTAGGTCGGCGCGTAGGGCAGCTTGCGCAGCGGCTCGCCGGTGGGCAGCGTGCCTTCGTCGTATTCGGCCTGCTGCACGGACAGGTTCGCGCCGATGTCGAGGGCCGGGAGGGGCCTGGCCGTCAGCTCCAGCTCCACCCCCTGGGAGTGCGCCGCGCCGCCGTTCAGGATGATCGGGTCGTAGACCGCGGTCGCCGGGTTATCCTGGGAAATCTGGATGTTGTCCCACTTCATGTAGAAGGCCGCGGCGTTGAACACCGCGCGGTGGTCCAGCAGCGAGGCCTTGAGCCCGGCCTCGTAGTTCCAGAGCGTCTCCGGCGCGAAGGCGATGCCGTTGGCGTCGCCCAGGGCGTCGTTGAAGCCGCCGCTCTTGAAGCCCTTGCTGACGGTCGCGTAGGCCAGGATGTCCGGCGTGAAGCGGAAGCGGATGTTGGCGTTGGGCGTGAACTCGCTCCACGTGTCGTTGGCCCGGATGTCGGTGTCGCCGCCAAGAATGGCGAGCGGATCGTCCTGGGTGTAGTGGATCGTCTTCTCGTCCTTGGTGTAGCGGCCGCCGAGGGTCAGGTCGAAACGGTCGGTGACCTTCCAGGTCGCGCTGGCGAAGACCGAGGAGCTCTTGGTGTCCAGGACGCCGTTGGAGCCGGCCAGGGTGCCCGTCAGCGAGGCGGCGCCGAACAGGTCGGCCAGGTCCGCGCCGATCTCGATGTAGCTCTGGTTGTCCGAATTCTGGCGGAAGTAATAGAGGCCGGCGAGCCAGTCGACCGGGCCGGTGGAGAGGTCGACGCGCAGCTCCTCGGACCAGCGCCAGACGTGTTCCGGGTCGCCGTCATAGGCCATGCGCAGCGGCGAGCGGTCGGTGTCGGTGCGGCTGTAGTAGTCGTGGTCGTGGTAGGCCAGGACGTTGGTGATCCCGAACCGGCCGAGCTTGGTCTTGAAGGTCGCCCCGACGTCCGAAGCGTTCAGGGTCTCCTTGGTGATCACGTCGGACTGCACCTTGCGATCATAGGGATCGAGGTTGCGCGCGTAGCCGTAGGCGTCGAGCAGCATCGGCGCCAGGGCGGCGTCGTTGTACTTCAACGTCTCGAACACCAGCGGCTGGTTGTCGGCCTCGTTGTGCGCGGCGGTCAGCAGCAGGCTCGTGTCCGAGCCGATGTCGAACAGGAGCTGGCCGCGCACCGACCAGACGTCCTTGTCGTTCACGTCGCGATTGAGCAGGACGTTGTGCTCGTAGCCGCTGCGCGTCTCGCGGATGGCGGCGATCTTGCCCAGCACCACGCCGGGGACGATCGGCCCGGAGACCGAAGCGCCCACGCGGAGCTCGTCGTAGTTGCCGGCCTCGAGCGTCGCCGACGCCTCCAGCGTGTCGCTCGGACGCTTGGTGGTGATGCTGATCACCCCGCCGATGGTGTTGCGGCCGTAGAGCGTGCCCTGCGGGCCGCGCAGCACCTCGACGCGCTCGATGTCATAGAGGTCCAGGTTGGCGCCCGCGCCCTGGCCGACGAAGACGTCGTCCACGTAGTAGCCGACCGCCGGGTCCGCGCCGGCCGAGCCGGCGCTGCCGACGACCCCGCGCAGCGAGGTGGGCGACAGCTTCAGGTCGCCGAAATCGCCGTACTGCAGCCCGGGCGTCCGGCGCGCCAGGTCGGCGATCGTCGACACGCCCGCGCGCTCCATCCCCTCGGCCGTCATCGCCGTGATCGAGATCGGGATGTCCTGGAGATTTTCAGCCTTCTTGCGGGCGGTGACGACGATCTCGTCCAGCGCCTGCGGCTCGTTCACCTGGGCCAGGGCCGGCGCGCCCATTGCGAGCGCCAGCACACCCGTCGTCGTCATCAGCCATTTGGCCTGCATCCCCCAACCCCTTATTTTCAAATATGAGATCAACCTCAATATTGAGATCATCAAAATATGACGCTGTCAATCGAGGCGCTCGAGGCCGCGGGACCGCCGCCGGACGGGAGGATCTAGGGCCCGGCGGCGGTCCCGCGTCTCCGCCGCATGGGCCGTGGGAGGGCGGAGCGGCGAAGGGCGTGGGCCGGTTCGGCCGGTGGGGGTCACGGCTGCAGCGAAGCGGTCCGGTGCTGCTTGACGAGCACGCGCCGCGGGGCGGGGGCGGGCTTGTCCATGGGCCAGCGCGGCCTGACGATGCGCCGCTGGCGGCCGACCGACAGGTCCGCCTGCAGGCTGCCCGGGCCGTCGAGGTAGATGACCTCGCGGGCGAGGGGGGCGAAGCCGGCGTGGAAGTGCTGGCTCGACTTGACCACGACCAGGCGCATGGCGTTCAGGTCCACGCCCATCCGGGTGAAGAGGTCCGGCCCGCGCGCCTGGTCGCGCTCGGTGACCAGGATGATGTCGACGTTCCCGGTCCGCACCGCCGCGGCGCGGCCGAGCGGGAAGGGCGTTCCGGCGAAGTCCTGCGTGGCGTTCGCGTCCAGCGCCGTCACCTCCACCTCCAGGTCTAGCGGCCGGCCCGAGCACGGGCCGGTCTTGCCGCCGATGCGCATGGCGAGCCTTGCGCCGACGCCGGCGTTGAAGGCGATCTCGACGGCCTGCGGATCCCACAGCGGCCCCAGGCAGGCGGCGCCGGCGTCGCGCGCCAGGAGCGCCTCGAGCACGAAGGTGGAATCGCCGGCCGCGCCGCCGCCGGGGTTGTCGGCGGAATCGGCCAGCACGAACGGGCCCACGCCCGCATCCGTCGCGGCGCAGACGCGGTCGAGCGCGGCCTCCGTGGCGACGCCGGACGAAGCGCCGGCCAGGGCCACCGATCGGGCGCGGTCCGCCAAGTCCCTGGCGATGCGGTCGGCGCCGATCGCGTCGGCGTCGCAGATCGCCAGCGCCCGCGAGCCGAAGTCGGGGCCGTCGCCCCAGGGGAAGCTGTGGATCAGCGAGACCGACAGGGCCTCGCCGCCGGCCTCCAGCCGCTGCATGGTCTCGACCAGGGCGCGCACCTCCGGCCGGGAGGTGTGGAACACGGCGATGACGCCGGTGTCCCATACCGCCGAGACGGGCTTGATGCGGCCTTCGTGCGTGGCGAGCAGCAGGTCCCAGACCTCCTCGGCGCGCTCGCGGAAGTCGGTGTGGGGATATTCCTTGTAGGCGACGATGATGTCGCTGGCCTCGACCATGGCCTTGGAGAGGTGGGCGTGAGGGTCGATCATCACGCCGATCGCGCAGTCCTCGCCCACGACCTGGCGGATGCGGCCCAGCAGGTCGCCCTCGCAGTCGTCGTAGCCGTCCGCGATCATCGCCCCGTGCAGGTGGACCGCGACGATGTCGAGCGGGCCGGCGGCGGCCAGCCGCCGCAGCGCGCCCTCGCGCAGGGTCTCGTAGGCGTGGCGCGTGACGAGCCCGCTGGGATGGGCGCCCACCATCGGGCCGTGGACCAGGTCCAGCAGGCCCTGGGCCTGCCGGCGCTCGCCGGCCTCGGCGAGGGATTCGGGAAAGGGCGGCGCCTCGTTCCGACTCACGCCCTCGGCCTCGAACCTGCCGCTGAAACTGGCGAGGCCGGTCGGCAAGGGGCCGAAGACGTTGGTTTCCTGGGCAAGGCCCGTGACAAACGCTCTAGGTCTCATGGCGCTGCTATTGATCCGCACTGAAAATGAGGTCAATCTCATTTTTAGGTTACGCAATGGAGCGCCGCCCGTCAAAGCGGCGGCCGCCGCAACGGAAGAGACGCAGGCATGAAGATGACAGGACGCCCGGTTGACGAAGCTCGGTCCCGCGGGGCGGCGATGAAGCGCTACGCGCTGGTCGGCGCGGCCTTGGCGGCGCTGGTCGTCGCCGGCGCCGCGGCGGCCTCGGCCAGCGCCGCGGCCTCGCAGCCGGCGTCGGCGCAGAAGCCCGAGGGCTGGTCCGACAAGTCCTACTACGTGGCGATGCCGGACGGCGTGAAGCTGGCGGTCAGCCTGTGGTTCCCCGGCGGCCGCGACGACGGCGTGCGCCGGCCCGCAGTGCTGATCCAGACCCGCTACGGCCGCGCGGGGGTCTACAAGTACGGCGAGGCGGGCCGCTACCGCGACCTGGTCGCCCAGGGCTACGTGCTGGTGGTGGTCGACACCCGCGGCTCCACCGCCTCGTTCGGCGACCGGCTCGTCGAACTGAGCCCCGAAGAAATCAAGGACATGGACGCCCTGATCGCCCATGTCCGGGCGCAGGACTGGTCGAACGGTGAGGTCTTCGCCACCGGCGTCTCCTACATGGCCGACACCGCCGACCTGGCGACCGGCTCGCCGGAGAAGCTG
This sequence comes from Phenylobacterium sp., assembly GCF_041916435.1. Classification (GTDB taxonomy): domain Bacteria; phylum Pseudomonadota; class Alphaproteobacteria; order Caulobacterales; family Caulobacteraceae; genus Phenylobacterium. Next base: position 59,914 of record NZ_JAYRZM010000002.1, read on the forward strand.
ACCGGCGCGGTCATCCGGGAAAGCGATTTCGACGGGTACCTGGACCTCTTCGCGCCCGGCGGCGTCGCCAACGACTTCATGATGAGCCTGTGGGGCGGGGACACGGTGCTGCGCGACTACGGCAAGTCGCTGGACCCCAAGGACGGCCTTGACTGTGGCGCGCGCGCGGCCGACTGCCCGAAGCTGTGGCCGCGGATGCAGGCGGTGGACGCCGATCCGGACTTCGCCCTGGTGCGCGAGGCGATCGCCAAGCGCCGGCACTGGAAGCCGGACGACTACCGCGGCGCCGAGTTCAGGGACGACAAGGGCGCCAACGGCTACACCATGTTCTCCTCCAGCCCGGCGGCCCGGCTGGCGCAGGTCCGGCGCGAGGCGACGCCGGTGCAGTACTGGGCGAGCTGGATGGATGCGGGCACGGCCGACGGCACCCTCGCGCGCTATCGCTCTCTGCCGACCACGCCGATGGAGGTCTGGATCACCGCCAACAACCACGGCGGCGAGCATTTCACCGACCCGTTCTTTCCGGGCGAGGACGCCCCCGAGCCCAGCTTCGACCAGCAGTGGCGGCTGATCTCGGACTTCCTCGACAAGGTCCGCGCCGGCAAGCCCGTCGAGCGGGCGATCCACTACTATGTCCTGGGCGCGAAGACGTTCAAGACGACCGCCGACTGGCCGCCGGCCGGCGTGAAGCGGGCCGTGTTCAACTTCGGGCCCGACGGGTCGCTGACCCAGGCCGCGCCCGCCAAGGCCGGACAGGACCTCTATGCCGTGGACTTCGACGCCACCAGCGGCAAGGCTACCCGGTGGACGACGCAGATCGGCGATCCGGCCGCCTACGCCGACCGGCGCGAGGCCGATAAGGCGCTGCTCAGCTACACCTCCGCGCCGTTCGAGCAGGACATGGAGCTGGTGGGCGGCCCGTCGGTCCGCCTGTTCGTGGCGACGGCCACGGCCGACCCGGCCTTTTTCGCCTACCTTGAGGACGTGGGCCCGGATGGGCGGGCGACCTACCTCACCGAGGGGCTGTTCCGCGCGGTGAACCGCAAGCCGGCGGGCGCGGACCAGGTTCCCTACGCCCAGGCCGAGCCGATCAAGACCTACAGCCGGGCCGACGCCATGCCGATGACGCCGGGCGTGGTCGCCGAGGTGAGCTTTCCGGTGTTCCCGGTGGCGGCGCTGATCCGCAAGGGCCATCGCCTGCGCATCAGCCTGGCCGGCGCCGACAAGAGCGCCTTCCGCCGCTATTCCGAGGACCGCCCCGAGGCGTGGACCGTGATGCGCACGCCGGCCCAGCCGAGCAGCGTCTCCGTCGACCTGCGGCCCTGGAGCGCTCAATGATCCCCAGCGCAGCGCCGGACGGTCCGGCCGCGGCCTGGCCGTCCGCCCGCCGGGCCTGGTGGACCATCGCCGTCTTCTTCGTGGTGGCGGTGCTGTCCTATTCGGACCGGCTGGTCCTGAGCCTGCTCGTCGATCCCGTGCGCGCCGACCTTCACCTGAGCGACACCCAGGTGAGCCTGGTCCAGGGCCTGGCCTTCGCGATGATCTACTCCGTCGCCGGACTGCCGTTCGGCCGGATCGCCGACGTGTTCCCCAGGCGGGTGGTGATCATCGCCGGCGTCGTCATCTGGAGCCTGTCGACCGCGGCCTGCGGCTACGCCGACAGCTTCGCAGCGCTGTTCATGGCGCGGATCGGCGTGGGCGTGGGGGAGGCGGCCTTCGCGCCGGCGGCGGTCTCGATGATCGCCGACAGCTTCGCGCCCAATCGCCGGGGGCTGGCGATCGGCCTGCTGCTGACGGGCATGTCCGTGGGCAGCGGCATGGCCATCGTCATCGGCGGGGGATTGCTGGAGATCGCCAACGGCGGCGCGTTCGCCGGCCTGCCGCTGCTGGGCGCGCTCGCGCCGTGGCGCGCGGTGCTGGTGGCGCTGGGCCTGGCCGGGACCGCGCCGGTGCTCCTGCTGCTCACCCTTCGCGAGCCCCTGCGCCAGGAGACCGAGGCCGAGCGCGCCCACGGCACGCTGCGCCTGGCGGACGTGCTGGCGGGCTTCCGCTCCCGCGCCGTGGTCCTGGCGCCGCTCTACGCGGCGGTGGCCATCGTCTCGGCGGGCGACTTCTCGATCCAGAACTGGACGCCGGCGCTCCTGTCGCGGCGCTTCGGCTTCTCGCCGGGCGAGATCGCCGGCACGCTGGGACTGGTCTCGATCCTGGTCGGCGGCGCCGGCACGGTGCTGGGGGGCTATCTGAGCGACCGCCAGGGCGCGCGCGGCGGCGATCCGCAGCGGATCCGCGTGGCCATGCTGGCCGCGACCGCCGGCCTCCTCGGCGCGGCGATCGCGCTGGCCTCCACCGGTGCGCAGGCCATCGCCTGCTTCGGGATCTGGATCTTCATGTCGGCGATCAGCGGCACGATCGGCATCACCGTCCTGCAGAACGTGGTGCCGAACAAGATGCGCGGGATCGGCACCGCGGCGGTGTCGTTCTGCAACGTGATCATGGGCATGGCGGCCGGCACGGCGCTGACGGCGGTGCTCACCGACCACGTGTTCCGCGACCCGCTGTCGGTGGGCCTGTCGATGACGACAGTGACGGGGACGGCGGGCCTGATCGCCCTGTTGCTGTTCGGCCGGGCGCAGGCCGGGCTGACCGGGGCGCGCCTTCGCCGGACGGGCGGCTGAGCGCCATCTTCGCCTGACGCGCGGCGCGGGCTTCAGATGATGAAATGAGAACCGCCAGCCTCGCCGGTCGCAATGACCCGGCGAGGCTGGCGGCGCGGCTCAGTAGTCGAGCGTCAGTTCGACGCCGAAGCTGCGCGGGGCGCCCAGCGCCTGCAGCACCTGGCCGGGGACGACCGCGCCGACGAAGCGGTTGATGGCGTAGTCCTTGTCCGCGAGGTTGCGGCCCCAGGCCGACAGCCGCCAGGTCTTGTCGCTGCTGCCGACGCCGATCCGGGCGTTGAGCAGGGTCAGGGCCGGGTCGCTGTAGGCGTTGTCGGCCGCGAAATAGATGCGGCTGCGGTAGGTGGCCTCGCCGCGGACGAACAGGTCCAGGCCGCCGGTGATCGGGTGGGTCCACTCGGCGGCCGCGCTGAAGTTCGTCTTGGCCGCCAGCGGCAGCCGGTGGTCGGTGAAGTCCGCGCCGGCGGCCGTGGCGTTGGGATAGGAATCGAACTTGGCGTCCAGGTAGCCGTAGTTCGCCGTCAGTTGCAGCGACGACGTCGGCGCGGCGCTGACTTCCAGTTCGACGCCCTGGCTGTGCGCCTTGGCCGCGTTCGAGGTCTGGTAGCGGGCCACGCCCGCGCCGGTGGCGATGAGCTGGTTCTGCTGCAGGTCCTGGTAGTCCATGTAGAAGACCGAGGCGTTGACCCGCAGGCGGCTGTCGAAGAACTCGCTCTTCAGGCCGACCTCGTAGTTGTTCACGGTCTCGGGCCGGTACTTCCCGTCGTCGGTGTCGGTGATCGAGAAGACGTTGAAGCCGCCGGACTTGTAGCCCTGGCTGAACGTCCCGTAGGCGAGCAGCTTGGGCGCGGGCCGCCATTCGAGGGTCACGGAAGGCGTGACCTTGTCCTCGTTCAGGTCCAGCGAGCGCGGGCCGACGTCGCCGGCGATCACCCCGTAGGGGTCGCCGATCTGCTGGAAGTCCAGGGACTTGGTCTCGTAGGTGTAGCGCAGCCCGGCGGCCAGGCTGAGCTCGTCGGACAGCTTGTAGACCGCCCGGCCGAACGCCGCGTAGCTGGAGGTGTCGACGTTGGCCCGGATGGTGGCCGTCTCGGTGGTCGGATAGATGCCGAGGTCCGTGCCGACCAGCACCAGCGAGGTCGTCTTGAGCTTCTGGAAGTAATAGAAGGCGCCGACGACGTAGGAGAAGCGGCCGGAGGCGTCGCTGGCGAACCGCAGTTCCTGCGAGGTCTGGGTCTGGTGCTCGCGGATGCCGGTGCCGAGCAGGTCCAGCACCGTGTAGTCGTTGTCCTGCACGTTGTTCCAGTCATAGCCGCGGAAGGCGCTGATCGAGGTCAGCGTGCCGGCGGCCATGCGCCAGTTCAGCTCGCCCGAGGCGCCGTAGATGTCGCGGTTCTGGGTCGTGTCGATCGACTGGGCGACCGTGCGGTCGGTGGGCGAGGCGTCGGCGTAGGGCGTGCCGGCGAAGGCGCCGTTGTCCAGGACGTCGTAGGCGCCCGAATGGGTGCGGTCGCGCGAGGCGTCGGCGCGGAACGTGAAGTCCCAGGCGCCGCCCGGATCGTAGACCAGCGCGAAGCGGCCCCCCAGGCTGTCGATGTCGTCGAGCTTGGTCCCGGTCGCCGTGTTCTTCACCAGGCCGTCGCGCTTGTCCACCGACAGCGCCAGGCTGGCGTAGAGCGACTGGGCGATCGGGCCGGAGCCCACCGCGTTGGCGCGCACGGCGTTGTCCGATCCCAGGGACAGGCTGGCGGCCTGCCGCGGCTCGGCGGTCGGCTTGCGCGTCAGGATGTTCACCGCCCCGGCGATCGTGTTGCGGCCGTAGAGCGTGCCCTGCGGCCCGCGCAGCGTCTCGATCCGCTCCAGGTCGAAGAGGTTCGAATTGATCGTCGCCGCACGCCCCATGTAGACGCCGTCGATGTAGACGCCGACGCTCTGGTCGAGGCCGGGGTTGTTCGTGTCGGCCGAGATCCCGCGGATCGAGATGGCGGTCGTGCGCAGGTCGCGGGGCGACACGTAGACGTTGGGCAGGGCGTTGGAGAAGTCCTCCATCCGGCCGATGCCCGCGTCCTTGAGCGTCTGCGAGGTGATGGCGCTGACCGAGATGGCGGTGTCCTGCAGGTTCTCGGCGCGCCGCTGGGCGGTCACGACGATCTCCTGCAGCACGCCGTCGGCCTGCTGCTGTTGCTGTTGCGCCAGGGCGGCGGTGGACGCGCCCATCGCCGCGATGACGAGCGTGCTGGCGCCGCAGAGCGCCCTGAGACGAATCTTCATGCTGTACTGATTTTCCAAGAGATGGCTCCCCCTGAGGCGCGGCGGGCCCAATGCATCTGGCCCAGCTTCGGGCGCCTTAAGTCCGTGGGCAGATCGGAGGGCGGGCGTGCGTCCTCGTCAAGAAAAAGATGAGATTGAGGTCATATTTTATTATTGTCGTGGCCTGGGCGCGCCAGGGCGGCGCGGGCGGGCCGGCGTGTGCGTCATCGCCGGGCGCCCCGCCCCTGCGGCGGCGCGCGGCGGCGGGCCTTGCATTTATATGAGGCTTGCCTCAACTTTTGTCCGTCGGCGGTCGCAACGCCGAAGCGCGGCCAGGCCGCAAAGGGGATCGGAGCCCGTAATGAGATTCTATGTGTCCGCCGACATCGAGGGGATCGCGGCCGTGGTTTCGAAGGAGCACACGCGGCCTGGCGGCTTCGAGTACGAGGCGGCGCGGACCTGGATGACCCGCAGCGTGGTCGCGGTGTGCGAAGCGGCGAGGGCCTGCGGCGCCGAGGAGCTCGTGGTCAGCGATTCCCACGGCAACGGGCAGAACATCCACCCCGACGCCCTGCCGGACTATGTCCAGCTCGTCCGCTCCTGGCCGCGACCGCTGGGCATGATGCAGGGCATAGAGCGCGGCCGCTTCGACGGCGTGTTCCTGGTCGGCTACCACGGGGGCGGCTCGAACCCGGCCGGCGTCCTGTCGCATACGCTGAGCAGCGAGTTCATCCATGAGGTGCGGCTGAACGGCCAGCCGGCGTCCGAGGCGGTGATCAGCGCCGCCATCGCCGGCGCGTTCGACGCGCCGGTCCTGATGATCGCCGGCGACGACGTGGCGGTGGCCGAAACCCAGGCGCTGCTCGGCCCCATGCCCGGCGCGATCCTGAAGGAGGCCTACGGGAGCTTCGCGGCCGTCGGCCCGTCGCCGGCCGTCGCCGAGGCCCGCCTGCGCCAGACGGTCGCCGAGGCCGTCGCCCGGGCCGGCCAGGTCGAGCCCTACCGGGTGGCGACGCCGGTGACCCTGGAGCTGCAACTGCGCACGCGCTTCGTCGCCGAGTGGCTGGCCTATCTGCCGGAGGTCACGCGCGTGGACGCCTACACGGTGCGCTACCAGGCGGCCGACGTCGTCAGCCTCTCCCACTTCCTGATGTTCGTGATCTTCGCGCGCATGGCCACCGCCGCCTGAGCGCCTCTAACTGAATTTGAGGTCATATTTTGTCTAGCGCGTCGACGATGCTGAAGAAGCCCTATCTGCTGTTCCTCGGGGAGGCGCGCGACGCGCCCCACGCCAAGACCGCGTTCGGCCTGCGCGACTGGGCCGGCGACGACGTCGTCGGCCAGCACCGCCTGGAGGGATGCGCCGTCGACCTCGGGGTTCCCGACCTGAGCTTCGCCCAGGCCGTCGAGAGGGGCGCACGATCGCTGGTGATCGGCGTGGCGCCGGTCGGCGGCGCGGTGACGGCGAGCTGGATTCCGCACCTGACGGCGGCGATCGACGCCGGGCTGGACCTGGTGAGCGGCCTGCACCAGAGGCTGGCCGACGTGCCGGAGCTGGCGCGGGCGGCCGAGGCCCGCGGCGTCGCCTTGCACGACGTGCGCCGGCCGGCCCGCGCCTTTCCCGTCGCCACCGGGCGCAAGCGCTCGGGCCGGCGTCTGCTCACCGTCGGCGTGGACTGCGCGGTCGGCAAGAAGTACGCCGCGCTCGCCATCGCCGCGGCCCTGCGCGAGCGGGGCGCCGACGCGACCTTCCGGGCGACCGGCCAGACCGGGATCATGATCGCCGGCGACGGCGTGCCGCTCGACGCGGTGGTCGCCGACTTCGCGGCCGGGGCGGCCGAATGGCTCAGCCCCGACAACAGCGCCGGCCATTGGGACGTCATCGAAGGGCAGGGCTCGCTGTTCCATCCGGCCTACGCCGGGGTGTCGCTGGCGCTGCTGCACGGCTCCCAGCCGGACGCCTTCGTCCTGTGCCTGGATCCCCAGCGCCGCACCCTGGCCAGCTTCGACGACTATCCGATCGTCAGTGCGGAGGTGGCGATCGAGCGCCATCGCCTGGAAGGGGCGCTCACCAACCCGGCCATCCGCTGCGCGGGCCTGTCGATCAACACCTCCGGACTGGACGAGGCCGCCGCCGAGGCCGTGAAGGCCGAGCTTCGCCAGCGCTTCGGCCTGCCGGTCTTCGATCCCATACGCGACGGGGCCGGCGAGCTGGCCGACCACCTGCTGGCCGCCGACGCGGGAGCGGCGGCGTGAGGGTCGAGGTGCGCGAGGAGCGCTGGCCGATCGATCCGCCGCTGCGCATCTCCCGCGGGGTCATGGACAGCCTGCCGATGATCGTCGTGGAGGTGGAGGACGACGAGGGCCGGCGCGGGCGCGGCGAGGCGGCCGGCGTGCCCTACGACGGCGAGACGCCCAAGACCATGACGGCGCAGATCGAGGCGATCAGCGGCGCCTTCGCGACGCTGGACCGCGCGGGCCTGCAACGGCTGCTCGGGCCCGGCGGGGCGAGGAACGCCCTCGATTGCGCCCTGTGGGACCTGGAGGCGAAGGCCGCGGGCGTGCGCGCCTGGCGGCTGGCCGGCCTGGCGCCGCCCGGGCCGCTGGTGACGGCCTTCACCATCGGGCTCGGCGACGCCGAGGAGGTGCGCGGCAAGGCGCGCGCCGCCGCCGACCTGCCGCTGCTGAAGATCAAGCTCGACGCCGAGCGCGCCGCGGACGTGGTGGCGATGGTCCGCGCCGAGGCGCCGAGGGCCGAGATCATCGTCGATGCGAACCAGGCCTGGGACCTGGACCAGCTCAACGCGGCCGCGCGGGCCATGGAGGCGCACGGCGTCAGCCTGATCGAGCAGCCCCTGCCGAGGGGGCAGGACCCGTTGCTCGCCGGCTACACCGGCTCCATCCGCCTGGCGGCCGACGAGTCCTGCGTCGACCGCGCCTCGCTGGACGCGCTCGAGGGGCTCTACCAGTTGGTGAACATCAAGCTCGACAAGACCGGCGGCCTCACCGAGGCCCTCGCCCTGGCGGCGGCGGCCAAGGCGCGGGGTTTCCAGGTGATGGTCGGCTGCATGGCGGGCACGTCCCTGGCGATGGCGCCGGCCAGCCTCGTGGGGCAGGGCGCGGCGGTGGTGGACCTGGACGGGCCGCTGATGCACGGCTGCGACCGGCCGCACGGCCTGGTCTACGAGCGCGGAATCGTGTCGCCGCCCACGCCGGAGCTTTGGGGGTGACGCGTCCCGCCGACGGGGCGTGGCTGAACGCCTGTCTGATCGGCCGCGCCGGCTCGCGCGCGGCGCTGAACACGCCGGCCCTGGTGCTGGACCTGCCGGCGTTCGAGCGCAACCTGCAGGCCATGGCCCGGTATTGCGAGCAGCGCGGCCTGGCCCTGCGTCCCCACGCCAAGACGCACAAGTGCGGCGAGATCGCCCGCCGGCAGATGGCGGCCGGGGCCGTGGGGCTCTGCTGCGCCAAGCTGGCCGAGGCCGAGGTCTTCGCCGCGCTCGGCGTCACCGGCCTGCTGCTGACCTCGCCGGTGGTGACGGACATGGGGCTGGCGCGGCTGATCGCGCTCCTCGCCCGCGCGCCGGACCTGATGGTGGTGTGCGACGACGCCGACAACGCGCGCCGGCTCGGACGCGGCGCGGCCGCCGCCGGCTTGCGCCTGCGCGTGCTGGTGGACATCGACGTCGGGCTGGGCCGCACCGGCGTGGCGACGCTTCGCGACGGCGTGCAACTGGCGCGGCTGATCGCCGAGACGCCCGGACTGGAGCTCTACGGCGTCCAGGGCTACGCGGGGCACGTGATGCACATCCGCGGCCGCGGCGCGCGGCGCGCGGCCACGTCGGCGGCGCTGGAGCTCCTGCGCGGCTTCAAGCGCGAGCTGGAGCGGTGCGGCCTGGCGCCGAGGATCGTCACCGGGGGCGGCACCGGCACCTTCGACCTGGATCCGGACCTGGGCGTGCTCACCGAGCTGCAGGCCGGCTCCTATGTGTTCATGGACCGCGAGTACAACGACGTGTGGGGCGGATCGGAAGGCCCGCCGCCGTTCGAGACCTCGCTGTTCGTGCAGTCGACGGTGGTGAGCGCGGCCCGGCCTGGCCGCGCGACGACGGACGCCGGATGCAAGGCGTTCGCCACCGAGGCGGGCGTGCCCAGCGTGGCGTCGGGCGCGCCGCCGGGGACGACCTATGCCTTCTTCGGCGACGAACAGGGCCTGCTCAGCCTGCCCCCCGGCGCGGGCCGCCTCGCCCCCGGCGCGGTGGTCTCGTGCGTGACGCCGCACTGCGACCCGACCGTCAATCTCTACGACGTCATCCACGTGGTGCGGGACGGCGCGCTGGTCGACATCTGGCCCGTCGAGGCGCGCGGGCGGGCGCAGTAGGCGGCGGCGCGCGGCCGCCGCCCGCCGGCGTCACCGCGCCTCGGCGCGCGTCGCCTCGAAGGTCGAGCCGTAGTAGGACATGAACACCCGCGCCGGCCGGCCGTGCGTGTCGAAGCGGAAGCGGTGCTCGTCGTCCAGGCTGGAGACGAATTCGTTCCCGCCCTGATGGCGAAGCGCGATCGGCGGTCCGTGCTCGAAGGCGACGTAGAGCGCGCCGTCCTTGAAGGTGAAGGTCATCTCGTTGACCGCGAAGCGGATCTCGCCGATCTCGTAGGAGCCCGCCAGGCTCTCGCCGAGGGACTTGGACAGCGGCAGGTCGACGATCGTCGGCTGCGGCACGCCCAGCAGCGCCCGGGCGACCTTCTGTTCGAGCGAGATCAGCGGCATCGCGCCGTTCTGCATGTTGGAGAACATGACGATCGTCAGGTCGTCGTCGGGATAATACGAATACTGCGAGGAGAAGCCGAAGATGTCGCCGGGGTGGCCGATCTTGCGGTGGCCCTCGAAGGTGGTGATCGCCAGGCAGCCGAGGGCGTAGGGCAGCACCAGGCCGTCCTTGAGCTTGTCCTGCTGCTGGATCAGTTGGCGCACCTGCGGCGTGGTCGGGCCGTCGCCGAACACGCCGCGGCGGTACTTCATCATGTCGTCGAGGGTGGAGAGCACCCCGCCGGCGGAGAAGGGCACGAGCGGATCGTAGCGCGGCGCGTTCTCCAGGGCGCCGGCCTTGACGAGGTAGCCGTGCGCCCGGCGCGGGATCAGCCGCTCCCAGCCGGCCATGGAGCTGTTGGTCATGCGGAAGGGCTTGAAGACGTGCTCGGCGAGATAGTCCTCGTAGCTGGCGCCGGACACCTTCTCGATGATCAGGCCCAGCAGGTAGAGGCCCGAGTTGGTGTAGCTCCACCGCGTGCCCGGCTCGAACTGCAGCGGCTTGTCGGCGAACCAGCCGACCACCTCCTGCCGGGTGAACGGCCGCTGGCTCGCCCAGGGAAAGCCCGGCACGTCGGTGTAGCCGACCAGGCCCGAGGTGTGGTCGAGCAGGTTGCGGACCTTCAGGGCGCCGATCGCCGGCGGCAGGCCGTCCAGGTAGGTGGCGGCGGTGTCGTCGAGCCCGATGCGGCCCTGGGCGACGAGCTGCATCACCGAAAGCCCGGTCATGGTCTTGGTCACCGACCCGATCGGGAAGACGTCGTCGGTGGTGGCCGCCACCTTGTTCTCCAGGTCGATGTAGCCGAACGCCTTGCGATAGACGTCGGTCTCGCCCTTGCGCGCGGCGACGACGACGGCCGGGAACGGCGCCTGCTTCATGGCCCGTTCGATGATGGCGTCGATGTCCTGGGCGGGCGCGGCGGCGGCGGCGGCGGCCGAGGCGGCCAGGCCCGACATGAGCAGGGCGCCGGCCGAGCCGCGAAGAAGCCCGCGGCGCGAGGTGGCGAGGGCGGGTTCGGCGATGGGAGTGGGGGTCAAGCTGCGCCTCCGGGGTCGCGGACAGGGCCGCCTCGAGAGGCCGGCGCCGTCATAATTGAATCTGAGCGCAGTTTTATAAATGCGGCCGGCCAAGGCAATAGGCTTGCGGCGCGGCCATGCCCGCAGCCTATCCCCGATCGTCCCCTGTCCGACAGTCCGTGGGCGAGCGCCCGCCTACCGGTTGAGCCGGCCGGCCAATTCGGCGACGTGGCGGCCCTGGAATCGGGCGCCTTCGAGCTCATTTTCGCTGGGAAGGCGGGAGCCGTCCGCCCCCGTGAGCGTGCTGGCGCCGTAGGGGGTGCCGCCGCTGATCTCCGCCATCTGCGCGTTCCCCGCCCAGGTGTAGGGCAGGCCCACGACGATCATCCCGTGGTGCAGCAGCGTGGTGTGGAACGAGGTGATCGTCGTCTCCTGGCCGCCGTGCTGGCTGGCGGTGGAGGTGAACACGCTGCCGATCTTTCCGACCAGCGCTCCCCTGGCCCACAAGGGCCCGGTCTGGTCCAGGAAGTTGCGCATCTGCGCGGCCATGTTGCCGAAGCGGGTGGGCGTGCCGAAGATGATCGCGTCATAGTCGCCGAGCTCCAGGGGATCGGCGATCGGGGCGTCCTGTTCGAGCTTGACGCCTGCGCCCCGGGCGACCTCCTCGGGCACGAGTTCAGGCACGCGCTTGAGGCTCGCCACGGCGCCGGGCGCCGATCGCACGCCCTCCGCCACCGCGTTCGCCATGATCTCCACATGGCCGTAGCTCGAGTAGTAGAGCACCAAGATCTTCGTCAACTGGACCTCCATTCGCCCATCTTGCGCGAGAACCGGCCCGCGCCGCGCGGGCCGCGGATCACGCGAGCAACCAGTTCTCCAGGGCGGCGGTGACGGCTTCGGGCCGCTCCATCGCGACCATGTGGCCGCATCGCTCGATCACGACGAGCCGGGCGCCGGCGATCTGCTCGGCCATCCGCTGATGGATCGCTACGGGGCGCAGCGGGTCGTCGTCGCCCGCGCAGATCAGGGTCGGACACGAGATGGTCGCCAGCAGCTTCGAATGGTCGCCGCGCATCAGCGCCGCACGGGTCTGGGCCGCCAACGCCTCCACCGGCTGGCGCGCCATCATGGCGAGCACGTCGGCGGCCAGGGCCTCGTCGGCCAATCGATACGGCGGCAGGATTTGGCTCAGCCACATCCGCCCGAAGCCGTCCATGCCGTCGGCTGTCGCCTTGGCCAGCATCATGTCGCGGCGGGCGGCCTCGGCCGCACGCGTCTCGGCGCTTTCGTGACCGCGATAGTCCGTGGCGGCCAGCGCGAGCTTCAGCACCCGCTCCGGCGCCAGCCGCATGATCTCCAGGGCGACCCGCCCTCCCATCGAGTGGCCGGCCAGGGCGAACCGGGCCGGCGCGTCGGCCAGCACCGACCGGGCCATGGCCTCGAAGCTGTCCAGCACCCCGAAGTTCATGACCGCCGGCTCGCAGATCCCCGCCAGGGCCTCGACCTGGGCGCGCCAGAACGCCTCGTCGCAGATCATTCCAGGCAGCAGCAAAAGGTGGGGCTTTTCACGCATGGGCACGGTTCTGGCGGCTCCTGAGCGGCGTCGGCCCAAGCTACACAATTTCTATATGCGGAAAAAGCTTCGATATGCGAAAAAATGGCGGCTCGCGTGAAGGGACGTGGACAAACCGCGCGGCGCGCCTCTAGTGAACGTTCTTTCGCATAGCGGAAAATCTCATCCGGGATTTGGCATGGCCTCAGACGACGAAAAGCACGCCGACACCGAATATCTCACGACCCTCGAACGGGGGCTTTCGGTGCTCCGGGCCTTCGGCCGCGAGAACCCGCAGATGACGCTGAGCGAGGTGGCCGAGGTCACCGGACTTTCCCCGGCGGCGGCCCGGCGGTGCCTGAACACGCTGGTGAAGCTGGGCTACGTGGCCAAGTACCACCGCAACTTCCTGCTGCGGCCGGAGGTCATGAGCTTCGCCTCCGCCTACCTGGACTCCATGAGCCTCGGCGAAATCGTCCGCCCGCATCTGCAGGCCGTGCGCGACGAGACCGGCGACAGTTCCTCCCTGGCGGTGCTCAGCGGCTCCGACATCCTCTATCTCGTGCACGTGTCGACGAACCGGATGGTCCGCCTGGCGGCGGGGATCGGCACGCGCTTCCCCGCCTATGCGACCTCTCTGGGGCGCGCCATGCTCGCCTTCGAGGCGGACGACGTCAGGAACGGCTATCTCGACACTGGCGAGTTCGCCTCCCTGACCGAGCACACCGTGACCTCGCGCGCCGAGCTCGAGCAGGTGCTGATGCAGGTGCGCCGCGACGGCTATTCGGCGGTCAAGGACGAGCTCGACTACGGCCTGATCTCGATCGCCGTGCCGATCCTCGACGAGAGCGGGCGCTCGATGGCGGCGATCAACTGCTCCACCTCCACGTCCCGCGTCGGTCTGGACGAACTCGTGCGCACGCGCCTGCCGGTGCTGCAGAACGCCACCCGGCACATCCAGGCGGCGCTCCGCCGCCAGCCGTTCCTCGTCAGATCCGTGCATCCGGCCTGAAGCGGGCGGGGGCTGGCGCCGCCCGCCCCGTCTCTTCAGAAGCGGTGGGTGAGGTCGACGCCCCAGGTGCGCGGCTGGCCTTTGAAGAGGAAGCCGCCCGTCGAGTACTCGGTGTTGTAGCGCTTGTTCAGGACGTTCTTCGACCAGACGGTGAGGGTCCAGGCGTCCGAGTTGAGGCTCGCCCGCAGGTCCAGGAGATTGACCGCGTGGCGCGCGATCGGCTTCGGCTCGCCGACCGCCGGGACGGGGATCACGAACGTCGTCGGGCCGATCAGGTTGTCGTCGGCGCGCAGCATCGCCTCCCAGCCGTTCGCCAACTCGTGCGTGTACTGGAGCGAGGCGTTCAGGGTGTAGTCGGAGACCAGCGGGACCTTTGAGCCCTTCACCAGGGCGCTCGACGCGCCGGGGAAGTCGATGATCTCGCTGTCGGTGTAGCCGAAGCCGAGGTTGCCGGTGAGCTCGCGGGTGAACCGCATCGACGCGTCGATGTCGACGCCGTTGAGCCGCGCCTTCTTGATGTTGCCGAGGTTCTGGGTGGAGTTCGAGGCCAGGAACACGAAGTAGTACGCGCCCTGGTCGGAGGTCGTGTAGGCGCTGGCGTTCAGGGTCAGGCGGTTCTCAAGCCACCGGCTCTTGAAGCCGGCCTCGTAGGTGGTGGCGGTCTCGGCGTCGAACAGGTCGCCGACGTTGTCGAAGCCGGCGGCGGCGGCGGCGGTCGCCACGCCCGTCTGGTTGAAGCCGCCGCTGCGGAAGCCGCGGCCGTAGCTGGCGTAGACGTTGAAGTTGCTCATCGCCTCGTAGCGCAGGATCACCTGGGGCTGCACCTCCGACCAGGTATGCGAGCGGGTCTCGCCGGTCGTGGCGGGGATGCCTGCCGCGGTCAGGAAGGCTTGCGGCGTCTCCGTCGTGTTCTTGCGGCGGTCGTGGTCGTAGCGGACGTTCAGCGACAGCTCGAGCTTGTCGGTCAGGTTCGTCGAGGTGTCGAGGTAGCCGGCCCAGGCCAACTGGTCCTGCGAATCCGCCAGGAACGAGATCTGGCCCTGCGGCTGGAAGACCGCCGGATTGGGCGTGCGATAGATCGGCTGCACACCCTCGTCGGCGACGTCGAACATGTTGCCGGTGGAGATGTAGCGCTTGGTCTTGAAGAACTGGCCGCCGACGATCCAGCGGAAGCGCCGGTCGGACGGCGAGGTGAAGCGCACTTCCTGGCTGAAGGTCTTGGCGGTCAGGAACTGGCTCTGGGCGAAGTCGAAGGCGATCCGGCTCTGGCCGAAGGGATCGAACGGATAGCCGTCGCCGGTGAGGCTTTCCCAGACCGTGCTGTAGCCGGTGATGGAGGTGAAGACGCCGTAGGGGGCGTCATAGTTCAGCTTCAGCGCGCCGTCGTAGATCTTCCGCACGTCGCGGCCGGAGTTGTTGAGGTTGATCGGCTGGCCGGTGAAGTTCGGATCGTTGAACCGCGGCGAGCCGAAGTCCGGGATCACGTAGTAGAGCCCGCGGGTGTTCAACAGGTCGGTGGACAGGCGCAGGTCCGCCGAGAAATCCGTGGTCGGCTGGTAGAGGAACGAGAGCCGGGCGTTGAAGTCCTTCACCGGGTCGGCCTTGCGCGCCGCCGACCCGTCGGCCCGGTCCTCGTTCTTCAGGTGGCCGTCGGTGTCGAAATAGTAGACGGCCGCGCGCATCTTCAGGGTGTCGCTGAGGGGGCCGCCGGCGACGCCCTGCAGCTTCACCCCGGGGCCGCTCTCGTAGCCCGCCGTCACCTTCGTCTCCCATTCGTCGCCCGGCGGCTGGGTGGTGATCAGGATCGCGCCGCCGATGGCGTTGCGGCCGTAGAGCGCGCCCTGGGGCCCCTTCAGCACCTCGATCTGCTTGATGTCGAGCAGCGCCTGGTTGAACTGCGCCGGCTGGGTCATCGGCACGCCGTCCACCACCACCGACACCGACGGCTCGCTGTTGCGGGCCTGGGAGATGCCGCGGATCACGATGAAGCTCGTGCCGGCGTTCTGGGTCGCCACGAAGGTGACGTTGGGCACGGCGGAGAGGAAGTCGGAGGGGCTGCCGATGCCCTTGGAGGTGATCGCCTGCTCGGTGAAGGCGGTGACCTGGGCCGGGACCTGCTGGATGCCCTCGCTGCGTTGGCGCGCGGTGACCACCACTTCTTCGATGGCCGGCGGGGCGGGCTCGGCCGCGGCGGGCGCCGCCTGGCCGTCCTGGGCCCAGGCCGGCGATGCGCCGGCGGCCAGCGCCGCGGCGCCCGCGCCGCCGAGCAAGGCCTTGATGAAATTGTCCGCGCACAGCGTATCGAGCCGCTTCATTCGCTTCCCCCTGTTTGGCGGCGGTCTTTGCGCGCCGCTTTCATCTTCCGGAACGAAGCTGCCCCCGACGGCCGGACCATGGGTTCGGCGCGTCGATGTCCGCGAGGACCGCGCGCTGGCGGAGCTCGCATACGGGCGGGTCGCCCATCGGAACCTTCCTGCCGTTAACCCATATAAATTTCGCTATCCGAAGTCAATTTCGATATACGAAGTTTCGAGCTAGCCGGCCGCGGCCTTGGCCTGACGCCAGATGCGGCCCGCCTTGGCGCGGATTTCGGCGTCGTGTTCGCCGAGCGTCGGCGGCGGGGAGACCTTGTCGAGCGGCTGGTCGTCGAAACTCGAGGGGAAGCGCACGGTGCGGAAGCGGCCCATCGTCGGGTGTTCCGCCTCGACCTGGATGCGCAGGTGCTCGGCCTGCGGGTCCTTCAGCGCCTCGCTGGAATCGTAGATCGGGGAATAGGGCGCGCCCTGATCCTTCAGGCGCTCGCACCATTCCGACCGGGTCCGGGTCCTGAAGATCGGCGCCATGAGGCCGATCAGGTCTTCCTGGTGGCGGATGCGCGCCTGCCGGTCGGCGAACCGCGGGTCCTCGAACAGGTCCGGCCGCTCGATGGCGGCGGCCAGCCCCTCCCAGAACTTCTCCGGCGAGGACATGTGGAGCGCGATCCAGCCGCCGTCCGAGCATTCGAACACATACGACTGCGAAACGCTGGGGCGGGTGTAGGGCCCCATGATCTCGCCGGCCGAGAAGTAGTGGGTGAAGTCGTCGAGGTTGAAGTGGCACATGGCCTCGAGCATCGAGACGTCGACGCGCCGGCCGCGGCCGGAGCCTTGCCGCTCGTGCAGCGCCCCCAGGATCGACAGCGCCGCGTAGAAGCCGGTGACCGCGTCGGCGATCGCCGGGCCGACGACCCGCGGGTTCTTCGGGTTGATCAGCAGGCGGAGCCATCCGCTGGCGGCCTGCGCCACCGTGTCGTAGGCGGGGCGGTCCGCGTCGGGCCCGTGGTGGCCGAACCCCGAAATGCCGCAGTAGACCAGGGCCGGATTGATCCCCTGCAGCCGCGCGCAGCCGACGTTGAGCTCTTCGGCCACGCCCGGCCTGAAGTTCTGGATGAAGACGTCGGCGTCGGCCGCCAGGGCGTCCAGCAGCTCCAGATCCCGCGCCTGGCGGGTGTCCAGGGTCAGGCTGCGCTTGTTGCGGTTGTAGGTCTGGAAGTGCGGGCTGTAGAGGCCGCCCTTGAAGGCGCGGAACGGATCGCCCGTCTTCGGCCGCTCGATCTTGACGACGTCGGCGCCCATGTCGCCGAGCAGCATGGCCGCGGCCGGTCCGGTGATGAACGTGCCCATCTCCAGGACACGAAGACCCTCAAGCACGCCGGCCATTCGCTCTCCGATGACTTCCAATGACGGCCGCGCGTCGCCTTCGGGGCGAGCGCCGTCGTTTGCCACGGCCCAACGCCGATCGGCCGGCAGACTAGAGACCTCCGATTATCGAAGTCAATTTCGATATGTGGAAATTTCGTCGCGATGGGTGTAGGAGGCTGCCGAAGCCTTGGCCAATGGGGGAGACTCGCCATGCGGATCGGAAAACAGGACGCGCCCTACACCGCCATCTCGACCTCGGACGCGGCCACGATCACCGTCCGGGGGCGCGACCTCTGCAGTGAGCTGATCGGCAAGATCGACTTCGCCGACTACTTCTTCCTGATGCTGATGGGGCGGGACCCGGACCCGAACCAGCGGTTCTTCGTGAACGCCCTTCTGGTGGCCATCGCCGAGCACGGCCTGGTGCCGAGCGTGCAGGCGGCGCGCATGACGCTGGCCGCCGCGCCGGAGGCGCTTCAAGGCGCCGTCGCCGCCGGCCTCCTGGGCTCCGGCTCGGTGGTGCTCGGCAGCGCCGAGGCCGCCGGCTACTTCCTCCACGAGCTTGTCGAGGCCTCCGGCCGGCGGCCCGCCAAGGACGCCGCGTTCGAGCGCGTGTCGCAGATGAAGGCGTCCAAGGCGCCGATCCCCGGCTTCGGCCATCCGCAGCACGCCGGGGGAGATCCCCGCGCCAACGTGCTGCTGGCCCTGGCGAAGGAGCGCGGGCTCGACGGCCCCTATATCCGGATGCTGGGCGTGGTCGCCGAGGTGCTGCCGCAGGCGCTCGGGCGGGCGCTGCCGATCAACATCAACGGCGTCATCCCGGCGATCCTGCTGGAGATCGGATTTCCCGTCACGGCCATGAAGAGCATCTCGATCCTGGCTCGGACGGCGGGGCTGCTGGCGCATCTGCAAGAGGAGACCGAGCGCTCCATCGGGTTCATCATGTCGAACGCCGCCGCCGAGGCGATCACCTACGACGGTCCCCGGGCGGCCCGTTGAGCCACTTTACATCGGCGCGTCGCCCAAGATAGCGTGTTTCCGAAAAATACTTCGATAATCGAAAATCGCCATGCTCCGCAGCACCGACCGGTTCTTGACCACGCACACGGGAAGCCTGCCTCGGCCTGACGACCTGGTGCAGATGATGTTCGCCAAGGAGGAGGGCGTGCCGGTCGACCGCGAGGCGCTGGACGCCCGCGTCCGCGAGGCGGTGACCGAAATGGTCGAGCGCCAGAGCCGGGCCGGCGTCGACATCGTCAACGACGGGGAGATGTCGAAGCCGAGCTACGCCACCTACGTCAAGGACCGGCTGTCGGGCTTCGGCGGCACGGGCAACAGCTTCGTCTTCCAGGACCTGGTCGACTTTCCGCGCACCGCCGAACGTGTCTTCGCCAATCCCGGCCGAAAGGTGCGCAGGACGCCGGCCTGCAACGGGCCGATCGAGGTGATGGACGAGGTCTCGGCGAAGGTGGACGTGGCCAACCTCAACGCCTCGGCGCAGGGGGCCGGCGTCGCCGGCCTGTTCTCCAGCGCCGCCTCGCCGGGCGTCATCTCGCTGTTCTTCCGCAACGAGTACTACAAGACCCACGAGGAGTACCTCTTCGCGATCGCCGAGGCGATGCGGTTCGAATACGAGACCATCGCCGAGGCCGGCCTGACGCTGCAGCTCGATTGCCCGGACCTGGCCATGGGCCGGCACGTCCAGTACGCGGACCTGTCGCTGGAGGCGTTCCGCGGCCGCATGCGCCTTCACATCGAGGCGCTGAACCATGCGGTCCGCAACATTCCCGCCGAGCGCCTGCGCCTGCACATGTGCTGGGGCAACTATCCCGGCCCGCACCACTGCGACGTTCCGTTCGCCGACATCATCGACGTGCTGTCGCTGGCCAAGCCCGCGGCCATCCTGTTCGAGGCCGCCAATCCCCGCCACGCCCACGAGTGGGAGATGTTCGAGACGATGCGGCCGCCCGAGGGCAAGGTGCTGGTCCCCGGCGTGATCGAGTGCCAGTCGAACTACATCGAACACCCCGAACTCGTGGCCCAGCGCATCGGCCGCTACGCCAGGCTGGTGGGCCGCGAGAACGTCATGGCGGGCGTGGACTGCGGCTTCAGCATCCACGTCGGCCAGGGCGGCGTCGATCCGGACGTCGTCTGGGCGAAGCTGGCCGCGCTCGCCGAGGGCGCGCGGATCGCCTCCGACCGATTTTGGTAGCCGACACCAAGGCGGGGCCCCGCCGCGGGGACCTCCGCGCAACTCAGACCGAGGGACGAAACATGGCTCAGGAAACCAGACTGCCGACCAGGCTCCACCACACCGCCTATGTCACGCGCGACATCGAGGCGACGCGCAAGTTCTACGAGGAGGTGATCGGCCTGCCGCTCGTGGCGACGTGGAGCGAGTCCGACGAGCTGTTCGGGGCGATGCGCACCTATTGCCACTGCTTCTTCGGGATCGGCGACGGCGGCGCGCTCGCGTTCTTCCAGTTCGCCGGCGCGGAGGACCAGGAGCTGTTCGGTCCGAAGATGCCCGCCTCGCCCTTCCACCACATCGCGCTGAACGTCGACGCGGCGACCCAGAAGGAGATCGAGGAGCGGATCCACGCGGCCGGCTATCGCGAGCCCGACACCTATGTGCTCGACCACGGCTACTGCCGCTCGGTGTACGTGTCCGATCCGAACGGCATGATCCTGGAATTCACCTGCGACCCGCCGAACGCCCCCGAGATCAACGCGGCGCGCCGAAAGACCGCCCACGAGGATCTGGCGCGCTGGCTGAAGGGCGACCACACCTCGAACAACACCTTCAGATAGGCGGCGAAGAACGGCGGGCGCGCGCCCAGGCCTTGCGCGGGGGCGGCCCGGATGAGCTCGATGGGTTCCTCCATGGCGCCGATGATCGACCCGAGCTGACACGGGGGCGTTCATGAGCGAGCACGCCATCAGATGAAGGCCGGGGCGCCGGGCATCCGCTTGGGATTGGGCCCGCGTCGCTGGTCTTTGAAGGCCTCTTGCTGATCCTCTCGGCTCGGAACGCCCGTCATCTCGCGGGCGAAGCTGTCGAAGCTATCCGTTCAACGGGAGGACATCGCCCCGCGACTGGAGGCTCGATAAGCCCTCGGCGTCATCCCCGTGTCGTCCCGGAACGCGCGGTTGAACGGGCCCAGCGAGGCGAAGCCGCAGGCGAAGGCGATCTCCAGGATCGAGCGGCGCTCGGCCGGGTCGGCCAGCAGGGCCTTGGCGCGCGCGATCCGGTGGTGGTTGATCCAGCGGTTGAAGTTCGCAAAGCCGAGCGCGGCGCTGATGCACTGGGAGACGCGATATTCCGGTTCGCCCAGCCGCGCGGCCACCTCGCCGATCTTCAGCTCGGGCCGGGCGGCCAGGTCCTCGTCCGCCAGCATCCGCATCAGCCTTTCCGCCAGGCGCGCATCCTCGGCCGTGGCCAGGCGCCGGGGCGGCGCGGCGGCCGCCAGCGGATGGCGACCGCGGAACCGCGCCGCCGCCAGCACGGCGACCAGGCCCGCCAGGGCGCAGCCGGCCTTGATCAGGTCGCCGCGCAACACTGCTTGCGGGCCCTCGCCCAGGGGCCAGAGATCCATCACCGACGCCGCGACCAGGAGGGCGTAGCCTCCCGTGAAGGCGATCCGGAACCGCTTCTCGATCGACGGCAGGTCGGGCCGCCAGCGCAGGAAGGGCTCGACGAACGTCAGCACCAGCGCGGCCGATCCGCTGAGCACATAGGCGTTGCCGGCCACGCGGCCGATCAGGCCGCCCGCCGGCGCCAGCACCGACAGGGCCCCCGTCGCCGCCACGACGCCGGCCAGTATCAGCGCCCATGCGGCGTCGCGCTCGGCCGGGTCGAACAGGGCGCGGGCCACCAGCCAGGCCCAGCCGCAGGCGCCCACGCCGATCACTGAGAAGACCGCGGCCGCGTCACCCTTCAGCAGCCGGGCCAGGATGTAGCAGACGAAGGAGGCCGCCGCGATCGCCGCGCTGACCTGCAGCCGGCCACGCGGCCGCCGGGGCTTCAGACCCCGCCCGACCGCCGCCAGGGACGCGCCGAGCGTCTCCGTTGATGTCATCGGCCGCCCCATTCGGCGCGAAGGATGCCGCCGCCCGCCCGGCCATGTCCAGCGGCGCGCCGATAGGCCGGCGTCGAAAATCTCTCGCCGAATTCCAAATCGGCGAGACGGCGCGGGCGGCGTCCGCGCACGAGCGCCTTCGACCCTTCGGCCGCAGCAGGAGCGCCCATGTCGATCGCCTCGTCTTCCTCCGCCCAGCACGGCGCCGCCGCAAGCGCCCTCGGTTGGGCGGGCCGTCTCTGGTTCGCCGTCGCCGTGTTCGGCCAGGCGGCCTTCATTGTCTTCATCCTGGCCTTCTATGGCGTACGCACCGCGACGGGGGACTTCGCCGGCTGGAACGACAAGCCGCTCATCGACGGCTATATCGCCGGCGACCCCGTGGGCGACGCCGTGTTCGCCGCCCATGTGCTGTTGGCTTCGGTGGTGACGCTCGGCGGCCTGATGCAGCTGGCGCCGGCGCTGCGCCGCCGATGGCCGGGCCTGCATCGCTGGACCGGCCGGGCCTTCATCGTGATCGCGATCTTCATGGCGCTGAGCGGCATGTGGCTGTCGCTGGTGCGGGGCTCATCCTTGTCGGCCGTCTCGACCACGGCCATTCTCGTCAATGCGCTGCTGATCCTCGCGTTCGCCGGCCTGGCTTGGCGCGAGGCCCTGAAGCGCCGGTTCGAGGCCCACCGTCGCTGGGCCATGCGCACCTTCATGGTGGTCAGCGGCGTCTGGTTCCTGCGCGTCGGGATCATGGGCTGGGTGGTGGTGAACCAGGGCCCGGTCGGCATGAACGACACCCTGTCCGGCCCCGCCGATATCGTCCTGACCTTCGGCAGCTACCTGATCCCGCTGGCGGTGCTGGAGCTCTATTTCGCCGCCCGGAGAAGCGCTCGCGGCGCGGGCAGGGCGGCGGTGGCCGCGCTCCTGGTGCTGGCCTCGGCCTTCACCGCCGCCGGGGTGTTCGGCACGATCGCCTTCATGTGGGGGCCCTACATCTAGGCTTCCCGTGCGGCGAACGCCTGGCGCTCGGGAGGTCGGCCGCGCTCGCCTCGACATCGCGCCGGCCAATGCGTGCGACCTGCAAAAACCTCCGTGAGCACGCCAAAAGACGTGGGCGTTTTGCGCGCTGAAGCTGGTCCGGTCAGAAGGAGATCGGAGCATGCAGGTTCGCCATTTGAAGAGCTTTCGCGCGGTGTTGCTCGCCGGCGCGGGACTGGCCGCGGCTCTGTCGTCAAGTAACGCGATGGCCCAGGAGCGCGCCGACGCGCCGGCCGCGACCTCCGGCGCCGGCGACGAAATCGAGGAAATCGTCATCACCGCCCGCAAGCGCGCGGAAAAGCTCCAGGACACGCCGGTCTCGGTCAGCGCGGTCACCTCGCATCAATTGGAGGCCGCCGGGATAAACGACTTCGGCGGCGTGATCGCCTCTGTGCCCAACGTCTCCTTCAGCGGCGGCGTCGCCGGCGTCATCCAGGGACAGATCGGCATCCGCGGCATCGCCACCCTGGTGCGCAACATCGGCGTCGAATCCAGCGTCGGGTTCTATGTCGACGGCGTCTATCTGGGACGGCCGGAAAGCTACAATCAGGAACTGATCGACGTCGATCGCGTGGAGGTGCTGCGCGGTCCTCAGGGCGCCCTGTTCGGCAAGAACACCATCGCGGGGGTGTTCAACATCACCACCTTGTCGCCTGGCGATCACGTCGAAGGCGAGGCGCGGCTCGAGGCCGGCAACTACAATCTTCGCCGGGTGCAGGCCTATGTCATGGGACCCGTGAACGACGTCCTGGCGGCCAAGCTGGCGGTGGGCTACGTGACGCGCGACGGCGTTTATCGCCATCTGTCCGGCGGACAGGACGCCGACGACCAGAACCTGCGCACCCTGCGCGGCGAACTCTACTTCACGCCGACCAGCCAGGATGAACTCGTCATCTCGGCCGACGAGCTGTTGGACAACAGCCATCCGGCCTACTTCCAGGTCACCGACCTAGCGGGCGCGAGCGGAAATGCGCTCGTCGAGGAGCACACCCCGCTCACCATCGACAACAACCTGCCCGACACGCTGCGGCGGCACAATTACGGGCTCTCGCTCACCTACAACCACGATTTTTCGTTTGGCAGGCTCACCTCGATCACGGCGGCGCGCCGCTCGTCGTACGGCGGGCTCCTGGACGACGACCAGAACCAGGTCGACTATCTCTCGCTCGACCGGTTCATCGACAAGACCAGCTTCGTGTCCCAGGAACTGCGCCTCGCCGGCGACTGGGGCGACAAGGTGAACTATCTGGTCGGCCTCTACTACGCCGACCAGCGCTCCAAGACCGACCGCTCGCTGCAGATCGGCGACGACCTGCTGGGCGTGCCGCTCGGCGATCCGGCGCTGAACCAGCTCGGACGGGTGCAGACCAAGAGCTACGCCGCGTTCGCCAATGTCGACTACGCGTTCTCCAGCCAGGTCTCGGCCTCCCTGGGCCTGCGCTATACGCACGAGGAGAAGTCGGTCGATTTCCTCCAGGCGGATCCGACGGGCGTCTTCACCTCGATCGGCTTGCCGGACGTCACCTATCAGGACGAGACCTCCGACGAGGACCTGTCGCCGACGCTGTCGGTCTCCTACCGGTTCACGCCGCAAGTCATGGTCTATGCGCGGGCCGCCAGGGGCTTCAAGAGCGCGGCCTTCAACGTCGATCTCGCCAATTCGGCGCAGGGCCTTTCGGCCGGGCCCGAGAGCGCGACGACCTATGAGGCGGGCGTCAAGTCGGACCTGTTCTCCCGGCGCCTGCGGCTCAATGTCGGCATGTTCACGACGAACTACGACGACCTGCAGGTCTCCCAGCTTCTGGGCGCCGGCGTGACCCTGAACAACGCCGGCCAGGCGAAGATCAACGGCGTCGAGGTCGAGTTCACGGCCCTGCCGCTGTCCGGCCTGCAGCTCGACGGTTCGGCCGGCTACATCGACGCCAAGTACACGCGCTACAAGGATTGCGGCGTGCCGGCCTCGCTTGGCGGCGGCTCCACCGATTGCTCCGGCAACAGGCTGGTCGGCGCGCCGAAGGTGACCGGGCGCGTCGGCGCCGAATACGACTATCCGATCGGGCTTGGCGAGATCGTGGCCCGCGCGGACGTGACCTACCGCTCCGACGTCTTCTTCGAGGCGACCAATTCGCCGCGCTTCAAGAGCGACTCCCACACCTTGCTGGACTTGCGCCTGGGACTGCGCGCGGACCGATGGGACGTGTTCCTGTGGGCGAAGAACGCCACCGACGACCGCTACATCGTCTACAGCGACGACCGCTCGTCCGCGGGCGTCCTGCAGACCACGGCCTACGGCGAGCCGCGGACCTATGGAGTGACCTTGACGGCGCGCTACTAGGGACCGCCCCGGCGCCGGGGCGCCGCGCTCAGGCGCTGGCCAGCCGGCGCGCGCGAAAGGCGCTGGGCGAGCACCCGTGCCGGGCGCGGAACCGGGTCGAGAAGTTGCATTGATGCTCGTAGCCGAGCTCGGCGGCGATGTCCGAGATCGGCATGTCCGTGTCCTGCAGCAGGCGCAGGCCGTGTTCCATGCGCAGGTCGTTCAGAAACTCGGCCACGCCCATGCCGTAGAGCTGCTTGAAGCCGTAGAACAGCTTCGTGCGGTTGATCCCCACGCGCAGCCCAAGGGCGCGAATGGTGAGCGGGCGCGCGAACGTCTCCTCCAGGATCTGTCGGGCGGCGTGCACGGCCGCCACGTCGCGCGAGGTCAGGCGGATCGGCGCGGCGGCTTCCTCGTCCGGCCCGAACATGTCGTTCAGCGCCAGGGCGATCATCTCCTGCGACTTGGCCGCCACCAACGCCGCGCGCAGCGCCCCGCGCGGCCGGCGGGCGAACATCTCCAGCACCGCCTTGCGAAGGGTCGGGCGCAGGTTCAGCGAGTGGTGGAGGTCGACGTCCGCGGCCAGCCGGATGATCGACTTGCCGCGCTCTTCCAGCGCGCCGCCGAAGAGCTCCTCGACCCAGCCCAGGCGACAGCCGATCGTCACGAAGGTCTGGCGCCTCCCGCTCGGGATGGTCTCGACGAGCTGTCGTCCCGTCGGGGCCTTGAGAAGCCCGGCGGGATTGTCGTTCATGGCGCTCAGCGCCACGCCGTCCAGGGAGGTTTCGATCGAAACGTCGAGGCCGAAGTGGAAGCGCACGAGCTCGCCGTCGACGATCTCATAGGTCTTGGCCTCGGCGATCGCGAAGTCGGCGACGATGACCCGCAGATCGGGCGTGTAGAGATATTCGATGGCGCCTTCGCCCGCGCCGTCCTCCCAGCACATGGAGGCGAACTCCGCCGCGCGGCCGCAGACCACCGAGACATGCGCGTCGTCCACCAGACCCGCGTCGACGAAATCGGAAAAGCGCCCCCATTGGAATGGCTTCACGGCCCCCAAGCTCCGTCCCTGTATCGCAGCAAAGCGCACACTATGACGGATCGCGGGAAGCGGCGCCGCCTGGCCCGGTCTCGAAAGTGCGTCAGGCAAATATGGGCATGCTTTGCTCAAAAGACGCGCCCGAGCGCTTCGGCGTCAACATGTCGAGGTCAGGACGAACACAGCCTCGGCGCCGCCGCGCCCTGTGGCCGTCCGCGAACATCGGCGGAGATGGCTCAGGAGCGATCATGCAGGGCGAATCCTTGAATTGCGATGCGATCGGTTTGGCGGAACTCGTCCGCAAGCGTGAGGTCACGCCCGGCGAACTGGTCGAGCTCTTCGTCGGCAGGATCGAAGACCTCAATCCGACGCTCAACTTCATGATGTCCAAGGCCTACGACCATGGCCGCCGGGAGGTCGGGCGCGGCGGCAACAGCATCCTGGCGGGCGTGCCCCTGCTCATGAAGGACATCGCCCTGAGCTGCGCCGGGGTGCCGTGCAAGTCCGGCTCGGTGTTCCTCAACGACTACGTCCCCGACCATGACAGCCTCATCGTCCAGCGCCTCAAGGCCGCCGGACTGATCATCATCGGCACGACGACGACGCCCGAGCTGGGGCTGAGCCTGGAAAGCACCAACGATCTCGTCGGCTCGTGCCGCAATCCGTGGGATCTCAGCCGCACCCCCGGGGGCTCCAGCGGCGGTTCCGGAGCGGCGGTGGCCGCCCGCGTCCTGCCGCTGGCTCACGCGACGGACGGGGGCGGCTCCATCCGCGTGCCGGCCTCCTATTGCGGCCTCGTCGGGCTGAAGACCTCGCGGGGCCGGGTGAGCTTCGCCCCTGACGTCATCGATCTCTGGTACGGCGGGATTACCGAGGGATGCGTGTCGATCAGCGTGCGCGACACGGCGGCCTACGCCGACATCATCTGGGGCGGTCTTCCCGGCGAGCCGTATGAATATCCCTCGCCCGCGCGGCCGTTGCTGGAGGAGGTCGGGGTCGATCCCGGGCGGCTGCGCGTCGGCGTGGCGATGGACGCCATCGCCGCCATCGGCGTCGACCCCCAGGTGCGCCAGGCGGTCGAGGCGACGGCGCGGCTTCTCCAGGACCTGGGCCACGATGTCGAGGAGGTCGCGGTCGACCTGGCGGGGATGGAGTTCCGGCAGGTCTATCTGCGCATCATCGCCGTGCTGACCGAAATGGGGATCGCCGGCGCCGAGGCCCTGTTCGGCCGCGTCGCGCGCCGCGACGAGCTGCGGTCGACCACCTGGGGGTTCCGCGATCTGGCCAAGGGGATAGGCGGGGCGGCGCACGCCGCGGACATCGAAGCCATGCGACGCATCGGCCGCGATCTCTGCATCGCCTGCCACCCCTACGACATCGTCCTGACGCCGACGGTCCCCGGCTTGCCGACGGCGGTGGGCGATCCCGACCAGGGCTCGGCGGACTTCGAGGCCCACGTCAGCCGGCTGTTCCACCTGATGTCCTTCACCGCGCCGGTGAACGTCTCGGGCCTGCCTTCGATTTCGCTGCCCGCCGGATGGAGCGCCGAGGGACTGCCCATCGGCGTGCAGGCGATCGCCAGGCGCGGAGAAGAGGCCATGTTGATCCGCCTGGCGTCGCAGCTCGAGGCGGCGCGCCCGTGGGCGTCGCGCCTGCCGCCGGTGCACGCCTAGCGGTCTCCTGGAGTTCGACGAGGCGTGCGCCGATCAGGCCATGGCGCCGACAGACCGCCGGAAGCGGGCCAGCGAGACGGAGAAGAGCAGCGCGCCGATCGCGGCGATCGCCAGGAACTGGGGCCAGACGACGTCGAAGCCCGCGCCACGGTAGAGGATGGCCTGTCCCATCTTCACGAAGTGGGTGGTGGGCGCGGCGAGCATGATCAGCTGCACGATCCGGGGCATGCTTTCTTGCGGGGTCATGCCGCCCGACAGCATCTGCAGCGGCAGCAGCACCAGCATCAGCAAGAGGCCGAACTGCGGCATCGAACGGGCGATCGTGGCCATGAAGATGCCCATCGAGGTCGTCGCGAACAGGTGCAGCGCGGCGCCGGCGAGGAACAGGGCCACCGACCCCTCGATCGGCACGTGCAGCGCGCCGCGCACGATGAAGGTCAGCGAGAGGGCGCAGGCGGCGAGCACGACGAGCCCCATCGCCCACACCTTGCTCGCCATGATCTCGAACGGCGTGACCGGCATCACCAGCAGGTGTTCGATCGTGCCGTGCTCGCGCTCGCGGATCAGGGCCGCGCCGGTCAGCACGATCGAGAGCATGGTCACGTTGTTGATGATCTCCATCAGCGACGCGAACCAGCTTTGCGCCAGCGTCGGGTTGAAGCGGGCGCGCAGCGCGAGATCCACGGGTTGGGCCGTGTCGGCGCGGGCGCCCTGCACGAACTCGGCCGACGCGCCCTGGACGATTTGCTGGATGTAGCCGCCGCCGGTGAAGGCCTGGCTCATGCGGGTCGCGTCGATGTTGAGCTGCACCGACGGCTGGCGGCCCGCCAGGACGTCGCGCTGGAAATCGGGCGGTATGTCGAGCGCGAACGTGAAGCGTCCGGCGTCCAGCCCCTTGTCGACTTCACTGAGCCCGATCAGCGCCGGCCGGGTGAAGTAGGGCGGATAGAAGGATTCGACGATCCGCTCGGACAAGGACGAATGGTCTTCGTCGATGATCGCGATCGGCGCGTTGTGCAGCGTCTCGGGAACGCCCGTCGCCGCGGTGTAGATGTTGATCGAGAAGGCGAAGACGATCAGGACCATCATCATCGGATCGCGCCACAGGCTGCGCAGCTCCTTGACGCCCAGTCGGAAGATGTTGCGGAGGCGGCCGTCCATGGCTCAGCGGTCCTGTTTGCGCAGCAGCAGGGTGCAGATGGTGAGGAGGATCGGGAAGGTCGCCGCCAGGACGAGCAGCTCACCGCGCAGGTCCGAGAAGCCCAACCCCTTGGAAAAGACGCCGCGGCAGATCGTGATGAACGGCGCGGTGGGAAAGACCATGCCGATGATCCTGCCGGCGCCTTCCAGCGAGGAGACGGGGTTGATCAGGCCGCCGAACTGGACGGCGGGCATGATCGTGCCGATGGACGTCGCGAACAGGGCGGCGATCTGGCTGCGCATGAAGATCGAAAAGAGCAGGCCCATCGCCGTCGACGACAGGACGTAGAGCGTCGTTCCCAGCGTCATGACGAAGAAATTCCCGGTGATGGGCGTCCTGAAGAGGGTGACCGCCAGCAGGACCAGGAGCGCATAGTTGACGAGCGCGAGCACCACGTAAGGGAGCTGCTTGCCGAGCAGGAACTCCAGGGGCCTGATCGGCGTCACATAGAAGTTGATGATCGAACCCAGCTCCTTTTCCCGCACGACGCTCAGGGCGGTCAGGATCGCCGGGAACATCAGCAGGAGGATCGGAATGACCGCCGGCGCGATCGAGACCAGGCTCTCCACGTTCGGATTGTAGCGATAGCGCAGCTCGACGTTGACGACGCCGGCCGACGGGCGCTCCCCAAGTTCCTGGACCGCCATCTCGCTCAGCCACTGGGCGTGCATGGCCTGCACGTAGCCCTGCACCGTCTCCGCGCGGCTGGGCATGGCTCCGTCGATCCACACGCCGATCTGGACCGGCACGCCGCGCCGAACGTCGCGCGCGAAATGCGGTGGAATCTCGATGGCGAGACTGAGCTCGCCCGAACGCATCCGGCGGTCGAGCTGGGCGTAGTCGGTGATCTGCGGCCGTTCGACGAAGTAGCGCGAGCCGGCGAGGTTCAGGGCGTAGTTCTCGCTCATCGTCGTGCCGTCGCGGTCGAGCACGGCGAAGGGGAGGTCCTTGACGTCCATGCTGATGCCATAGGCCATGATCAGCATGAGGATGACGCTGCCGAGCAGCGCCATGGTGGCCCGGATCGGATCCCGCTGGAGTTCCAGCGCCTCGCGGCGGGCGTAGCTCATCATCCTGCGCAGACTGAACAGCGGCGGTCTTGACGGCGCCGGATCGGCGACCTCGCCCGGCGCGCCGGCGCTCGCGGGGGAGGGCGGGTCCTCTTCCTGGCTCGTGGCCTCCTTCAGACAGTCGATGAAGGCCGCCTCGAGGTTGGGCGCGCCCCGCTGGCTGACGATGCGCTCGGGGGTGTCGCTGACCAGCACCTTGCCGGCGTGCATCAGCGAGATGCGGTCGCAACGCTCGGCCTCGTTCATGAAGTGGGTGGAGATGAAGATCGTCACCTTGTCGTTGCGCGACAGGTCGATCATCATTTGCCAGAACTGGTCGCGCGCGATCGGGTCCACGCCCGAGGTCGGCTCGTCCAGGATCAACATCTCCGGCTTGTGGATCATGGCGACGGCGAGGCTGAGGCGCTGGCGCTGGCCGAGCGGCAGCGCGTCGGGCAGCGCATCCATGATGCCCGTCAGATCGAAACGGCCGGCCATTTCCTGGACGCGCGCCGGGACCTCGGCGTCCGGCACATGGAAGAGGCGGGCGTGGAGTTCCAGGTTCTGCCGGACGGTCAGCTCGGAATAGAGCGAGAAGGCCTGCGACATGTAGCCGACGCGCCGGCGCGTCTCGATCCCGTAGTCCTCGACCTTGCGACCGAACAGCAAAGCTTGCCCTTCGCTGGGCTTGAGCAGCCCGGTCAGCATCTTCATCGTCGTCGACTTGCCGCAGCCGTTCGAGCCGAGGAATCCGAAGATCTCGCCGCGCTCGATGCGGAAGTCGACATGGTCGACGGCCACGAAGTCGCCGAACGACATGGTGAGGCCCTTGGCCTCGATCGCGATCTGGGCGTCGGCGCGATCGCCGCGGGGCGGGACGGTGACGGGCTTATGGCCGCGCCGCCGGTCCTCCGGAAGCAAGGCGACGAAGGCGCGCTCCAGGGTCGGCTCGCCGGTGCGCTCGAAGAACTCGGCGGGCGCGCCGGTGGCCAGCACCTTGCCGGCGTCCATCGCGACCAGCCAGTCGAAGCGCTGGGCTTCCTCCATGTAGGCGGTGGCCACGAGCACGCTCATCTGCGGGCGAGCGGCGCGGATACGGTCGATCAGGTCCCAGAACTGGGCGCGCGACAAGGGATCGACGCCGGTCGTCGGCTCGTCGAGCAGCAGGAAGTCCGGATCGTGGATCAAGGCGCAGCACAGACCCAGCTTCTGCTTCATGCCGCCGGACAGCTTGCCGACGGGGCGCTTGCGGAAGGGGGCGAGCCCGGTGCTCTCGGTCAGCTCCGCGATCCGCCGCTCGCGCTCGGCCGCGTCCTGGCCGAACAGCCGGCCGAAGAACTCCAGGTTCTCCTCGATCGACAGGGTCGGGTAGAGATTTTTCCCCAGGCCCTGGGGCATGTAGGCGATGCGCGGGCACACCCGGTCACGGTGCCCGCGATCGGCGATGTCACCGCCCAGCACCTCGATCCGTCCCTCTTGGAGCGCGCGCGCGCCGGCGATAAGCGAAAAGAGGCTGGACTTGCCGACGCCGTCCGGGCCGATCAGCGCCACCATCCTGCCCGACGGAATCTCCAGGTCGATCCCGTCCAGCGCCAGCGTCTTGCCGTAGCGCAGGCGAACGCCGGCCAGGCGGGCGGCGGGCGCTGCGGCGGTCTCGGCGGTCATTGCACGTTGACGGCCAGCTTGGCCGGCCAAGCGGTCCTGGCGTCGACCCGCACATAGGCCACGCCGGGCAGTCCGGTCTTCACCCGGGAGATGTGTTTCTGCAGCAGCGCCGGATCGATCCGCGCCTTGACGCGGAACATCAGCTTCTGCCGCTCGCTCGCGGTCTCCACCGTCTTGGGCGTGAACTGCGCGACATCGGCGATGAAGGTCACCTTGGCCGGGATCACGTAGTCCGGCGCGGCGTCGAGCACGATCCGGACGTCGGTTCCGAGCGCGACCCTGCCCGCCACCGTCTCGGGCAGGAAGAAGGTGATGTAGGACTCGCCCAGATTGACGAGGTTGAGGATGCGTCCTCCGCCGGCGACCACTTCGCCGGGCTGGGCGACGCGGTATTGCACCCGGCCCGCCGTCGGCGCCTTGAGGTCGCCGTCCGCGATGTCGACCTGGATGCGCTGGATGGTGGCGCGCACCGCATCGACATTCGAGCGCGCGCCGATCACCTGGTTGCCGGCGGTGGTGATCGCCGACTCCACCGCGGCCATCTGCGCGCGGGCGGCCTCCACCGCGGCGGCGGCGCCTTCGACCTGCGCCTCGTCGTCGTCGCGTTCCTGCATCGCGGTCGCGCCCTCGCGGGCCAGGGTCGTCGACCGCGCAAGCCGCTTGCGCGCGGCGTCGAGCTCGGCCTCGCGTTGCCGGACGACGGCCACCGAGGCGGCCCGGTTGCTCTGTTGCTGGGCGACCTGGCTCTGCGCGATCTGGATCGCGTTCAGGGCCTGGGCGAGCTGGGCTTCGGCTTCGGCCTTCTGGGCGACGAGGGCGTCGACGTCCATGTGCGCCACCACCTGGCCGGCCTTCACGAAGTCGCCTTCGTCGACTAGGATGTCGCGGACGCGCCCCGGGGACTTGGCCGACACGTCGATCTCGACGGCTTCGATCCGGCCATTGCCCTGGACGATCCCCGCGGGAAGGGCGGCCGGCTTCAGCGCCTGCCAGAGCAGCAGGGCGCCCGCGCCGATCGCCGCCGCGACGGCTCCGCGAACGATCCATTTCCGCTTGGGCATGTTCATCGCGGATCTGCTCCGGCCGGCTGGGCGTTGGTTGTGTTGATGACGAAGGGCGTCGCGTCGGCGAAGCCGCCGCCCAGCGCCGCGTAGAGCGCCACGCCGCTCGCCAGTTGCGCGCGGCGCAATTGCACCAGCGCCTGCTCCGTGTCGAAGAGGTCTCGCTGGGCGTCGAGCACCTCCAGGTAGGCGGAGCGCCCGTTGTCGAAACGCAGTTGGGCGAGCCGGGCGCGCTCGTTGGCCGCCTCGAGGACCATTCGCGTGGTCTCGACCTGAAGGCCGAGCTGGCGCCGGCGCACGAGCGCATCCGAGACGTCGCGGAACGCGGTCTGCACGGTCTGCTCATATTGGGCGACGGCCCGCACCTGGCGCGCCTTGGCGATGTCGAGATTGGCCGCGAGGCGCCCGGCGTTGAACAGCGGCAGCTTGATCGTCGGGCTGAAACTCCAGGCCTCGCTGCCGTTCGCGAAGAGATGGTCGAGATCGGTGCTGGCGCCGCCGTAGGCCCCGGTCAGGCTGATTGACGGGAAGAAGGCCGCCCGCGCCGCGCCGATGTTCGCATCGGCGGCGCGCAGGTTGTATTCCGCCGCGACGATGTCGGGCCGGTTGACCAGCAATTCCGATGGAAGGCCGGCGGGCAGGGCCATCGGGGAGGCGGCTTCGACGAGGCCGAGCTCGCTGGGAGCGATCTTCACCGGCTGGCCGACGAGCAGCGTCAGCGCGTTGCGGTTCACCTGCCGGTCCAGGTCGAGCGCGTGAAGCGCAGTCTGCGCCTGGCCGAGCAGCATCTGCGCCTGGGTCATCTCGAGCTTCGAGCCGGACCCGACCTCGTAGCGGCGCCGCATGATCCGCAACGCCTCCTCCCGCGTCGCGATCGTCTTGCGGGCGAGCGCCTCGCGTTCCTCGTATTCCCGCTCGAGCAGATAGCCGTTGGCGACCTGGGCGATCAGCTCGATCGCCACCGCGCGACGGGCTTCCTCGCTGGCGAGATACTGGTCGCGGGCGGCGGCCTTGAGATTGCGCAGCCGCCCCCAGAAGTCGATCTCCCATTGCGCGCTGGCCTGGAGGGTCACCTCCTTGATGTCGTAACTCAGCGCGCCGAGGCCGGGCAGGGTGGCCAGCGTGCGGGACCGTGTCGCCGATCCGACGGCGCCCAGCTCCGGGTAGAGCGCGGCGCCCTCCACGCGCCAGGCGGCGCGGGCCTCCGCCACGCGGGCGGAGGCGATCTTGATGTCCTGGTTGTTGGCGAGCGCCGTCTCGATCAGCGCGCGGAGCTGGGCGTCCTGAAAGAAGTCCCGCCAGCCGATCCTGGCGATCGACGCGGCGTCGCTTGCGGCGGGCTCATACTGCTGCGGAACCGACGGCTGCGGAGGCGCGTAGGGCAGCGCGAACGAGCATGCGCAAAGGAGCGGGGCCAAGATGACGGACGCATAGGCCGCCGCACGCGGTCTACGGGCGAACCCTTCAATCCGGTAGGTGGCCATGCCCGCTATGTCTCTTCTGCGTTCGACCGACAGCGCCCGCGCCTCCGTCCGCCACGGAGGCCGGCGCCCGCTCCAGTTCGGTTTCAGGCGGCGTTCGCCCCCTCGGCCAGGACGACAACCTGATCGACGGGGCGGCTCATGGATCGAATCCCCTCGGAGGGCGACGGTCTCGCCAAAACGCGATAGCTACACTCAGCGGTGTCGTTATCATCGCGGCGAAAGCCGATCAAGCGGGGGGCGATGCGCGCCGGGGCGGGAATGTCTAAAGATGGATTTATGATGCCGATCCGATCACTTGGAGACCGCCGGCGGCGGCTTCCCGCCCGCAATCCGAAGGGCGGCAGGCCGTCACGCGAGATCGCCGCGAAGCTGAGGATCCACATCCTCGATGTCGCATTCGAACAGTTTGTCGTCGGGGGCGTCGAAGACACGAGCATGGAGGCGATCGCCGCCGCCGCCAAAGTCTCGAAGCGCACCCTCTACGACAGGTTCGGATCGAAGCGGTCGCTGCTCATCGCCACCGTCCAGCAGGGCGTCGCCCGCCAGATGAGCCCGATCGGCTCCGATATCCCCGGCGGGTCGACGAGGGACAGGCTGCTTCAAGTCGGGACGAAGTTCCTGGATGCGGCGTTGAAACCCGAGGCCATCGGCCTGGAGGCGCTCGTCCGCTGGCTGACGATGCACGAGCCGGAGCCGGGCGAAACGGAGTCCATCATCGGGGAGCAGTCGGGCGCCGACGTCATCCGATCCATTCTCGAAGACGCCGGGGAGGTGGAGGGCGACGACCTGCCGTTCCTGGCATCGCTGATCTTCGACATGCTCGTCACCGCGCCGCGGGTCCGCATCCTCGTCCGCCGCGACCTCGAAAACACGCCGCGCGCCAAGGCCGAGCACATCAAGCGCACCATCGATTTTCTCGCGCGGGCCCTGCCGTTCCTGGCCGACCACGACGCCAGACCGCTGGAGAACGGCGATCATGCGGCGCCGGCGTCGCCCGGGTGATGGGCCGAGCCCCGGAGCGCCGCGCGTTCAAGAGATGCTTCGCG
Source organism: Phenylobacterium sp. (assembly GCF_041916435.1). Lineage (GTDB taxonomy): Bacteria > Pseudomonadota > Alphaproteobacteria > Caulobacterales > Caulobacteraceae > Phenylobacterium. Next base: position 94,544 of record NZ_JAYRZM010000002.1, read on the forward strand.
CCCGGCGGCGAAAGCCGCCGTCCGAAGGCGAAGTCGGCTGATGGCGCGTTGGCCGCCCTCGTGAGGTCGGCTCGAGTCGCGTCCGACTCTCGCTCAGTCGGACGTGCATGCAGGCGGCTCGCGCCGATCTTAGGTTGGACTTGAACTCGTTCTGAGCCGGCGTGAGGCGTCGCTGGCGGTGCGGGCGGTCCGACGGCGAATTGTCTCAGCCTAGTGGGATGCGGCGCGCGGCGTCATATCGCGGGCGACCTCAGCTTGTCGGGATTGGAGTCCGGGGCATCCGCCTGCAGGTCAGGCGTCAGCCTAGAGCGCCTTGAGCACGGCTCCGCTCAAGCTGCGCAGCGCCTCGTACACGTCCGGGCCATGATCGGTGTTGAACTGCACCGCCGCGGCGACGCCGTGATCGAGATAGCAGGCGCCGTTGGACGTGTAGCCGGGATAGTAGCCGGAGTGGCTGATGTAGCGGCCGAAGCCCTCGCGCCGCGTCACGAACAGTCCAAGGCCGTAGCGGCTGTCCACCCCGGGCGGCGCGGGCAGTTTGACGGACGAGTTGACCATTTCGTCGAACGTGGCCGGCGCGACGATCAGGCCGTGGGCGAGCTTCCAGTAGAACATCGCCAGGGCGCGCGGCGTCAGCGCCAAGCCGCCGCCAGTGTACTCGAGCGAGGGGTTCTTGCGCAGGACGCCGTGGTCGTCGAGCGAGCGGCCCGTCTCGCCGTCCAGCGCGGCGATCAGGTCGCCCTGGGCGTAGCCGGCGGCCAGGTTCGGGATCGCCTTGGCGTTTGCGGGAAGAACGTCGTGGCCGCCCAGGCGCGACAGCACCAGCCGGCGCAGCGCGGCGTAGTAGCCCTCGCCCGTCACCTTCTCGATGGCCAGGCCGACGACATGGTAGTGCAGGTCCGAATAGTGATGCGCGCCGTTCGGCGGTGTCAGCGGCGGCTTGTCCAGGATGAAGGACAGCATCTTGCGCGGGGAATAGCCGGTGTCGCGGCCGAGCAGGGAGTCGCGCAGGAACGCCGCCTGGAAGCCGAATTCGTCCAGGAACTGGGGAAAGCCCGCACGGTGCTCCAGCAGCATTCGCAGGGTCAGGGCGGGCGCGTTGGGCAGCCGCTCGAACCAGGGCTCGTCGCGAAACAGCGGGGCGAGCTTGGCGTCCAGGCCGAGCTTGCCGGCCTGGACCAGCGCCATGGCCGTCGCCGCGCAGAAACTCTTGCCGGTCGATCCCGACATCAGCCGGGTCGAGGGCGTCATGGGCAGGCGCCGTTGGGGATCGGCCCAGCCGGCGGTGGCTGTGACGAGGCCGCCGTCCGGCAGAACGACCGCGGCCGAGACGCCCGGCGTGCGGCCGGTGGCCTGCATTTGCCTGGCGAAGTCCAGGGCCGCGCCGCGGACGCGTTCGGCGCGCGCATCGGCCGCCAGGGCCCGCGCCGGCCCGGCGAGCGCGCCGACCACGGGCAGGGCCGCGACGAGCGCGCGGCGCGTCAGTCCGTCCTGCCGCCTCGCCGCCATGGTCAGGCCGCCGCGGTCTGCTGGTCGCGCACGTCGCGCAGGCTCTCGCGCGCCGCCGTCAGGATCCGGTCGACGACGGCTTCGGACATCGCCGTCGACAGGATGAACGCGGCCGGAAACACTGGCAGCACGCCCCGGTTCACCATCGCCCGATGGAAGGCCGCCATCTCGCGCGCCGCGCCGGTGGTCGTCATCGTCTCCACGAAGCTGCGGTAGTCGCTCACCGGACGGTCGTGCAGCAGAAGCGCCAGGAGCGATCCCTGGCCCGGCGCCTGGCCCGGCATGGAGAGCTCCTTCAGGATGCCGCGCAGGCCGTCGCGAAGCTGGTCGCCCAGCCGTTCGAGGCGGGCGAAGGCGGCCTCGTCGAGCAGTTTCAGCGCCGCGGCGCCGGCCGCCATCGACACGGGATTCGCATTGAAGGTGCCCGAGTGCTCGACCCTGGGCTTGCCCTTCGGCAGGTGATTGAAGACGTCCATGATGTCCGCGCGGCCGCCGACGGCGCCGATCGGGAAGCCGCCGCCGATGATCTTGCCGAACGTCGACAGGTCCGGGCGCACGCCCACCGCGCCCTGAGCGCCCTGCGGGCCGAGGCGGAACGAAAACACCTCGTCCATGATCAGCACGATGCCGCGCCGGGCCGTCTCCTCGCGCACCATCGCCAGATAGGCCGCGGTCAACGGCAGGAACCCCATCCGCGACACCAGCGGATCGAGCACGATCGCGGCGAGCCGATCGCCGTGGCGCTCGATCAGCGCCCGGGTGGCCTCGACCCGGTTGACCGGCAGGACGAGGGTGTCGGCCACGGAGCCGGCGGTCAAGCCGGCGCTCTCCCGCACCGTGGCCGGTGCGTCCAATTCGCCCCACGCCCCGGCGGGCGGCTTGTTGGAGACGTCGAGCGCGTCATAGGAGCCGTGATAGCCGCCCTCGATCTTGGCCACGAGGTCTCGGCCGGTGAAGGCGCGCGCCGCCCGGACGGCGAACATCAGCGCCTCGGTGCCGGAGTTGGCGAAGCGGATGGATTCGACGGAATCGACCCGGGCGACCATCAGCTCGGCGAGCGTCACCTCCGCCTCGGTCGGCAATCCCACCGAGACCAGCTTCTCCATCTGGCGCGTCGCGGCCTCCATCACCGCCGGATGGCGATGGCCGTGGATGTTGGCCGACATGTTGTTGATGCAGTCGATGTAGGACGCGCCGTCGACGTCGGTGACCATGCAGCCTTCGCCCGCCGCGGCGTAGATCGGGTAGGGCGCGAACGCCAGCGAGTGGCGTGAATTGCCCCCCGGCAGGACCGCCTGGGCCCTGGCGAACAGCGCGGCCGAGCGCGACTTTTCATCTGGATACATCGTTGGCCCTCTTGCCGACAGCCGGGGCCGTCGCCTCATGTTGCGACGACAATAATATAAACAGAATATGTTTCAATGCCTGCGCCGGTGAATTCGAGCCGCCGCCCGTCGCGCGTCAGGTCTGCGGGAAGGGCGCCAGGATCGCCCAGGACCATAGGGCGCGCTGGCGGCTGCTCCAATCGTCCGGCGTGCGGGCGAAGGGCGCGAGGGTGGGGTTGTTCCACTGGTAGACGTCGAGGGCCAGATCCTCGACCGAATTGAGGATGAAGTGCGCCAGATAGGGCGCGGGATCGACGGGAAGCCCCTTCTCGCGCCGCGCGTCGGCGATCGCGCCTTCGAGCTGGCCGATCAGCGGGCTGCGGGCCTCGATCCACGCGGCGTAGGCCTTGGGCCGGGTGTTGATGACGACCTGGATCGCCCGCGGCAGCTTCTTGTTGGCGATGTGCAGTCGCGTGGAGATGTCGAGGATGATGCCGATCGCCTCGTCGAAATCACACCCCTCGGTGGCCTGCTTGTAGGTGGTGTAGATCGACCAGACCTCGTCGATGATCATCTCCTCAATGGCTTCGTCCTTGCCCTTGAAGTGAAAATACAGCGCGCCAGTGGTCAGGTTCGCGGCTTTGCAGATGTCGGCCAGGCTGATCTCGGCGACGTCTTTCTTGGTCGCGAGCTTTGAGATCGCCTTCTTTATCAGTTTACGCGTGCGTTCGCCTTTGTCGCCGCTCGTCTCGCCGACCGCCTCGTGTTTCGCCGCCTTGGCCCTGCCTGCCAATGTGCCTCTCCTGTGCGCGATCGCGGAACGCTGTTTCACTCTAGTATGCTTCGTCCGCATCGGCGAGTTGGCCCGGTGCGACCAGGAACCAGACGGCGCGGATTCGCCGGGGCCCGGTATGATAGATCGTCACCCCCCGAAGGCGACGGCCCGTGCGGACGACCAGCACCTCTTCCAGGTCGGTGACGAAACGGCCCTCGACGATGCGGCTTGGGATGGCGACCTGGCGGGGGCCGCCGGCGAACACCTTGCCCCAGACGTCGGCGATCTGTCCGTGTCCCGCCGCCAGCACCCGGCCCGCCGGCAGCTCCGTGCAGACGCAGTCCGGCTCGTAGAAGTCCAGGAAGGCTTCCAGGTCGCCACGCTCGTAGGCGCGCACCTGGGCGTCGATGATCTCTTCGGGGGACTGCTGCAAGCGCGCTTCACGAACAAAACATAATATGATTATCTAATTGCACGTGTTCCCGGAGCTGTCCACCGTGCGCAGACTGCTGATTTCCGCCGACATCGAAGGTTGCGCTGGGGTGGCGAGCCAGCACGCTCTGGCGCCGGATCGCTGGGAATGGGCCGCAGCGCGCCAATGGATGACCGGCGAGGTGGTGGCTGCGGCCGAGGCCGCGCTGAACGCCGGCTACGACGAAGTGCTGGTGTCCGACGGTCACGGCAATGCGCACAATATCCTGCCGGACGCGCTGCCGGCGCGGGTCCGGCTGATCCGGTCCTGGCCGCGTCCCCTCTTGCAGATGCAGGGGGTCGAGGCCGAGGGCGTGGAGCAGTGCTTCTTCGTCGGCTACCACAACGGCTCGATGGGCGAGGGGGGCGTGCTGGCGCACAGCTACCACGGCGGCGCCTTCCGCGACCTGAGGCTGAACGGCGTGAGCTGTTCGGAGGGCTATCTGAACGCCGCCCTGGCCGGGGAGTTCGGCGTGCCGGTGTCCCTGGTCTGCGGCGACGCCGAGACGGCGGCCGACGCGCAGCGCTACTCGCCCATGGCGAAGACCTGTGTCGTCAAGTCGGCGATCGGCTGGCGCGCCGTCGCAGGGCTCACCCCCGCCGAATCCCGCGAGGCGATCGGCGCGGCGGCCCGCGAGGCGCTGGGCGCGCCGGCTCCGGCGCCGTTCCGGCTCGAGGGGCCCTACGAATTCGAGCTGGAGATGACCAGCCGGGTCGCCGCCGAGATGCTGTCCTGGCTGCCCGGCGTCGAGCCGGCCGGGCCGTATGTCGCGCGCGCGGTCCTGCCGTCCCTGGCCGACGTCATGCGGCTGACGGCGGCGGCGATGCTCTATTCCCCGACCGGGGCGATCCCGCTCTGACCGATCGCTGAGCGCGACATCACATAAACATAATTGGTTTATTTTTTTGTTGTGCGCGGGGCGCGGTTCCGCCAAGCTCGAAGACAGAGCCGGCCGGACGAGGACCAGGGGAGACTGACGCCATGCTTGCCTTTGCGCGCCGCCGGCCGGTCGCCGCCCATTTCCTGCTCTCGTTCCTGATCGCCAGCCTGACGGTGGCCGTGGGCGCGGCGGCCTTCGCCCTCGATCCGCCGTCGGCGGGGGTGATGGGCGAGATGGTCCAGCACATCCTGGCCTCTCCGGGCTACGCCAACATCCTGACCATCGGCGTCGAAGCCGCCAAGAAGCCGCTGCTGATCACGGTGTTCGTGTTCGCCGCCGCCCCGACGATCTCGGCGCTGCTGCTGGCGTCGGCCGGCGCGGGGGGAGGGCTCAAGCGGCTTCTCAGCCGCCTGCGGCCGATCGGCCCCGAAGGCGCGCCGGGCCGCGCGATCAGGCTCTACCTCATCCTGCTGGCGGTCTACGCCTTCGGCCTGTTCGCCTACGACTGGATTTCCGGCCCGGGGGTCGATGCGCTGCATCGGCTGCGCGGCTTCGGCGTCGGCGTCGTGTTCGGCGCGCTGATCGGCCTGTTCGTCGACGAGGGCGGCACGCTGGAGGAGACCGGCTGGCGCGGCTTCGAATGGCCCAACCTGCAGGACTCGATGCGCTCGCCGCTCGCCGCCGCCCTGCTGCTCGGAGTGATGCACTGGGCCTGGCACCTGCCGCGCGAGGCGCTGACTATCCTGGGCGGCGCGCAACTGGGAAGCTTCCTCGTCGGCCAGGCGACCTTCATGGCGCTCTGCGTCGCCCTGTCGGTCGTCGCGGTGTTCTGCGTGAACCAGTCCGGCGGCAGCATCTGGCCGGCGGTGTTCGTGCATGGCGGCTCCAACGTGTGGTCGAAGGCGGCCGGCGACACCGTGACGGCGACCTTCGGCCTCTTCGATCCGCGCTCCATGATCCTGATCGTGCTGGCGATCCTGATCGCGATCTTCGCGCATCGGCGCATGGGCCGGGCGCCGGGCGCGGCGTCCCGGGCCTGATCCGCGGCGCCATGCTGACTTTCGTCCTTCGCCGCTGCGCGCTGCTGGTGGTGGTGCTGTTCGGGGTGTCTCTGCTGACCTTCGCCGTGGCCCACCTGGCGCCCGGCGATCCGGCGCGGCTGATCGCCGGGCCGCAGGCCTCGGCCGAGGCGGTGGCGCACGTGCGGCGCGACCTGGGCCTGGATGCGCCGCTGTGGCGCCAGTACGCGCTCTACGCCGGCCGCCTGGCGCGGCTCGACCTTGGCCAGTCGAACGTCTCCGGCAAGCCGGTGCTGCGGGAGATCGCCGCGCGCGCCCCGGCCTCGCTGGAGCTGATGGGCTCGGGCCTGATCCTGGCGCTGGCCCTCGGCACGCCGCTGGGCGTCTGGGCCGCGCTGAAGCGGGGCGGGCTCGCCGACCGCGGTGTCGGCGCCCTGGCGGTGGCCGGGGCGGCGATGCCCGCCTTCTGGCTCGGCCTGATGCTGATCCTGCTGTTCTATCGCGAACTCGCCTGGTTCCCGGCCTCCGGGCGGTTCACGGGCGCGCCGCCGCCGGCCGTGACCGGCCTGATGACGCTCGACGCCCTGCTGGCCGGCGATCCGCGCGCCTTCGAGACGGCCTGCGCGCACCTGGCGCTGCCGACCCTGTCCATCGCCCTCCTGGACCTGGGGCTGGTGGCCCGCCTGGTGCGCAACCAGATGCTCGGCGTGCTCGACGCCGAATACATCCGGACCGCGCGGGCGACGGGCCTGCCGGAGGGCCGCGTGATCGTCGACCATGCCCTGCGCAACGCCCTTTCCCCGATGATCACCGTCGTGGCCGCCTCGCTGGCGACCATGCTCTACGGCTCGGTGTCGGTGGAGACGGTGTTCGGCTGGCCCGGCGCGGGCCAGTACGTGGTCGAGTCGATCTTCAGCATGGACTTCCCGGTCATCATGGGCTTCGCCGTGGTGACCTCGGCGGTCTATGTCGTCGTCAATCTGCTGGCCGACCTGTTGTACGCGGCGGTGGACCCGCGCGTGCGGGCGAGGGGCGTATGAGGTCCCCGTCGCCCAGCTTCTGGATCGGCGCGGCGCTGGTCGGGCTGCTGGTGGTGGCGGCGGCCGCCGCGCCCTGGCTGACCCCCTATTCGCCGGTCCGGGCCGCGCCGGCGGCCATCCTGGAGGCGCCGTCCCCGGCGCACTGGGCGGGGACCGACGCGCTGGGGCGCGACGTGCTGTCCAGGCTGGCGTTCGGCGGCCGCGCCTCCCTGGCGGTGGCGTTCGGCATCGCCGGCCTGAGCGTCGGCGCCGGCGTCGTGCTGGGCGGCGCGATCGGCCTGGCCGGCGGCTGGGTCGACGGCGTGGCGATGCGGCTGATCGACATCGTGCTTTCGGTGCCGAGCCTGGTGATCGCCCTGGCGCTGGCGGCCGCGCTGGGGCCGAGCCTGGGCAATCTCGTCGTCGTGCTGGGTGCGCTGGGGGCGCCGTTCTACGTGCGGCTCTTCCGCGGCGAGGCGCTGCTCATCCGCGAGCGGGGCCATGTGCAGGCCGCCAGGGTGATGGGGGCCGGCTTCATCCGCCTGCTGCTGGCCCATGTGTTGCCGAACCTCGCGCCCCTGGCCGCGACCTTCGGCTCGACGGCGCTCGGCGGCGCCCTGGTGGCGGCTAGCGCCCTGTCCTTCGTCGGCCTCGGCGCCCAGCCCCCCACGCCCGAGTGGGGCGCGATGATCTACGAGGGCCGCAACACCATCATGTACGAGTGGTGGTGCGCGGTGTTGCCGGGGCTCGCGGTGGCGACCGCCGCCCTGGGCTTCATCCTGATGGGCGACGCCTTGCGCGACTGGCTCGATCCGCGGGGGCGGCGCTAGTGGCGGCGTTGCTGGAGGTCGAGGGCCTGCGCGTCGCCTACGCCGGCGCGGCCGTGGTCGAGGACCTGTCGCTGCAGGTCGCGGCCGGCGAGGTCGTGGGAATCGTCGGCGAGTCCGGGTCCGGCAAGTCCACCGCCGCGCTGGCCGTGCTCGGCCTGCTGCCGGCCTCGGCGAGGGTCGAGGTCGGGCGGCTGGCGCTGAACGGCGAGCCGCTGGGGCGGCTGACGCCGCGCGAGCGCCGACGCCGCCTGGGCCGCGGGATCGCCTATGTGCCCCAGGAGCCGTTGACGGCGTTCAACCCGACGCTGCGCATCGGCCGCCAGCTCGACCTGGCGCTCGGCCACCGTTGGCGCGAGCCGGCCGGGGCGCGGCGCGCGCGGGCGGCGAGCTGGCTCTCGCGCATGGGTCTGGCCGAGCCCGAACGGGTGCTGCGCGCCTATCCCTTCGAGCTCTCGGGCGGGCAGTTGCAGCGGGTGCTGCTGGCCCAGGCGTTCTCGCTCGAGCCCCGGCTGGTGGTGGCCGACGAGCCGACGACCGCGCTCGACGTCACCGTGCAGGCGGACATCCTCGACCTGTTCGAACGTCTCGCGCGCGAGACGGGCGTGGGCCTACTGTTCATCAGCCACGACGTCGGCGTCATCTGGCGGCTCTGCGACCGCGTGGTGGTCATGCGCCAGGGCCGCATGGTGGAGGCCGGCGCGACCAGCGCCGTCCTGTCGACGCCCTCGCAGCCCTACACGCGGCGGCTGCTCGCCGCCTTGCCCAGCCGCTCGCCGCCCCGCACGCGCCTGCCGCTGGGGGAGCCGTCATGACCTCCGCGCTGCGCCTTTCCGACATCGCCCTGGCGTACGGTCCTGGCGCCGCGCCGGTGCTGCGCGGGGTGTCGCTCACGGTCGCGAAGGGCGAGTGCCTGGGCGTCATCGGCGAAAGCGGCTGCGGCAAGACCACCCTGGCGCGGGTCGCGGCGGGGCTTTTGCGGCCGGCGGCCGGCGAGGTCGAGGTGATGGGCGCGGTGCAGCCGCCGGACCCGCGCAGACGTTCGCGGCGGGACCGCCAGCGCCTGCAGATCGTCTTCCAGGACCCCTACGGCTCGCTCAACCCCGCCGCCTCGGTCGGCGCGATGCTGGCCGAGGGCCTGGCGATCCACCGTCTCGGCGAGCGGGCCGCGCGGCGCGACCGCGTCGTCCGCGCCCTGCAGGAGGTCGGCCTCGACGGGGCCTGCGCGGAGCGGCGGGCGCATGAGCTTTCCGGCGGCCAGCGCCAGCGGGTGGCCATCGCCCGAGCCCTGGCGGTCGAGCCCGACGTGATCGTGCTGGACGAGCCGACCTCGGCCCTGGACCTGTCGGTCCAGGCGCAGATCCTCAACCTGCTGCTCGACCTGCAGGAGCGGCGCGGGCTCGCCTACCTCTTCATCAGCCACGACATCGATGTCGTCCGCCACCTCTGCCACCGGGTCTGCGTGATGCGCGCCGGCGAGATCGTCGAGCAGGGCGAGGCCGGCCGCGTCCTGACCGATCCCAGCCATCCCTACACCCGCAGGCTGGTGGAGGCCGCGCCGACCCTGCCGCCGGAGGCCTCGTGAGCGCTGACCGCATCGCCCGCCTGGACGCGCTGTTCGCGCGACCCGCCGCCGCCGCCGAACCGGGGTGCGCGGCGCTGCTGCTCGATCGGGGCGAGGTCGTCTGGCGCACGCACCAGGGCCTGGCCCACCTGGCGGCGCGCCGGCCGATCGATGCGCAAACGCGCTTTCGCGTCTGCTCGATCACCAAGCCGATGTTCGCCCTGGCCCTGGCCGCGCTGGAAGGGCAAGGCGTCCTGTCGTTCGACGACCCCCTGGCCCGCTACGTGCCGGAGCTGCGGATCGCGCACCGGCCCACCCTGGCGCACGCCATGGGCATGAAGAGCGGGATCTTCGAGACCTATCCGCTCACCTGGCTGGCCCTGGGCCCCGCCGCGCCCCAGGGCGTCCGCCTGGACCAGGTGCTGGGCCTGCAACTCGCCCAGACGCGGACGAACTTCGCGCCCGGCGAGCGCACGCTCTATTCGAACACCAACTACCTGCTGCTGCAGCTCGCCGCCGAGCGTGCGTCCGGCCTGGCGTGCGGGGAACTGCTCAGGCGCTACGTCTTCGATCCGGCCGGCATGGCCGGCGCCGCGCTCGCCGACGGGCCGGCCGCGCGGCTGCGGGACGCGGCCCTGGCCTATGCGAAGGCCGAGGACGGCTTCGCGCCCGACGACCCCGACGTGGCCTTCGGCGCCTCCGGCGCGGTGGTCGCCACGATCGACGACATGGCCGCCTGGTGGCGTTGGCTGAGAACCGATCCCTACGGATGGCGCGCGCGCCTGGCCGGGCCCAGCCGCCATCGCGACGGCGGCGAGAGCGCCTATGGCCTGGGCTTCGCGCGCCATCGCATCTCCGGGCGCTTGGCGCTTGGCCATTCCGGCGGCGCCTCGTCCTGGCTCTGCGACACGATGTGGATGGCCGACGAAGACGTCGCGGCGGTGGTTCTCGGCAATCGCAGCGACATCAACTGGATCGAGCGGACCCGCGAGATGCTGACGATCTGGACGGGGATCGCGCCGGATCCGGCGGCGGCGCCTAGGCTGTGTCGACCGGCGGCGCCCGAGCCGCTCTGGACCGCGACCTATGGCGACGAGGCGAGCGGCGCCTCGGTCACGCTGAGGGGCGCGCCGGGCGAGGTGGAGTGCGACGGGCGGCCGTATCCGCGCGCCGAGGACGGACTTTTCCGCCGCTCGGTGGGGGTCGAGCCGATCAGCCTGCGGATCGAGGGCGACCTCCTGTCCGCTCCCGCCTCGATCGTGCGCCGCGAAGGCGACGTCGAGGCGCGGATGGTCCTCGCCGATCCGGCCACGGCGCCCGCCCTGGCGGGGCTGGTCGGAACCTATGGCCATCCCGACCTTCCCGAGCCCCTGCGGCTGTGGCTGGAGGAGGGCGAGCTGAAGCTGGCCGTGGGCGCGCCCTGGCCGTCCGGAGCGCCGCTTGTCCTGCGCCATGTCGTCGGCCGCCTGTTCCACGCCTATGACGCGCAGGGCGTCGCGCAGGAGCTGCACCTCGCCTTCGAGCTCGGCGCGGACGGGGAAGCCGTGGGGGCCACGGCCTCCTTCCTGCGGATCACCGCCTATCCGCTGAGCCGGCTGTCGCGCACGATCGAAGAGGGCTCGCGGCGGTTCTCCAGCCGCACGGCGGCGATGATGGCGTGGCGGGCCGAATGACGGCGCGGGCCTGGATCGGCCTGGCGGCCGTGCTCGCCGCCGCGGGTTGCATGCCGCGCGTCGACCCGGCCGACCGCGCCCAGCGGCTGGTCTTCGCCGACGCGTTCGGCCCGGTGTCGCTAGACCCGGGGTTCAGCGCTACGGGTGCGGAGGCGCCGATCGAGGCGCAGCTCTACGAGCAGCTCACCGCCATCGATCCGCAGTCGAGCGACGCCAGGGTCGTCGGCGAACTCGCGAAGTCCTGGACGGTGTCGCCGGACGGCCTGGCGATCGATTTCCGGCTGCGGCCGGGCCGCGTGTTCTCCGACGGCGCGCCCGTCGACGCGGCCGCCGTGAAGTTCTCGTTCGACCGGATCAAGGCGATCGGGCGCGGGCCGTCCGGCCATCTGGAATGGCTCGACCGGGTGGAGGTGACCGGACCGCTGACGCTGCGCCTGGTGCTCAAGCGCCGCTACGCCGCCGCGCTGCAGTTGCTGGCCCACCCTGCCGCCTCGGTGGTCAACCCGGCCCAGGTGCGCGCCCACGCCGGCGCCGACCGCGGCGCCGCCTGGCTGTCGGCCCACAGCGCCGGCTCCGGCCCCTATGTGCTGGCCGACATCGTGCCGAACGACCATGTGACCATCGCCGCCAATCCGCGCGCGCAGCGGCCGCCGGTGCATTTCCGCAGCGTCGAGTTTCGCGCGATCCCCGACGAGGGCGTGCGGCGCCTGCTGCTCGAACGCGGCGACGTCGACATGACTGACGTCATCTCCGCGGCCTTCGTGGCCCGCTATCGCGCGCTGCGCGGCGTCGCGGTCGACATGCGCCCCGGCGGCCCTAGCCTTAGCTTCCTGGTGCTCAACACCCGCAAGGGCCCGCTACGCGACGTGCGGCTGCGCCAGGCGGTCGCCGCGGCCATCGACTACCGGGCCCTGCGCGAGCAGGTGCTGAAGGGCGCCGCCAGCCAGTCCGCCGGATACCTGACGCCCGGCTCGCCGGGATACGACGCCGACGCGCCGCCGCCGGCGCGCGACCTTGAGCGGGCGCGGGCCCTGGTGAAACAGGCCGGCTACGACGGGCGGCCGCTGAAGCTGCTGATCGGCCAGCTCGGTCCGGTGGCCGAGTTCGTCCAGTCCAATCTGGCGGAGGCGGGGATCAGCGTGCACCTCGAGCGCCGGTCGACCGCGGCGATCCAGGCGCTGCAGGCGAGCGGAGACTTCGATCTCGTTTACACCGGCTGGAGCCTCGACGCCCCGGACGCCGCGCCGATGCTGGAGGCGCTGTTCGCAAGCCGGTCGATCGCCTCCGGGACCAACGGCTCCGGATACGCCGACGCCCTTTCGGACCGGCTCATCGACCAGGCGGTGGGCGAGGACGATCCGGCGAAACGCGGCGTGCTGCTCGCGGCCCTGGACCGGCGGCTGCGGGCCGAGCGGCCGATCGTCATGCTGTTCTCGGCCAATCCGGTGGTCGCGTACCGGGCCGACATCGGCGGGGTCGTTCTCGATCCCTACGCGCCGACGCTCTTCACCTTCTCGACCATGACGCGACGGAGCACGACGCCATGATCCCCTACGCCTATCGCATCGACACCGCGTTCACCCGGCCGACGCCCAGGCCGCGCGCCAGCGGCTGGCTGGAAGTCGGCGGACCGCATTCGATCTGGTGGGAGGAGACCGGGCCGGTCGACGGCCTGCCGGTGGTGGTCGTCCACGGCGGCCCCGGCGGCTTCATCAAGCCCTACTACCGCCGCCTGCTGGATCCGGCGCGGCACCGGGGGATCTTCTTCGACCAGCGCGGCTGCGGCCGCTCGCGCCCCAGCGCCGAGCTGGCCGAGAACAGCACCTGGGCCCTCGTCGAGGACATGGAGGCGCTGCGCGCCGCGCGCGGGATCGACCGCTGGATCGTGCTCGGCGGGTCGTGGGGCTCGACCCTGGCCCTGACCTACGCGCAGGCCCACCCGTCACGGGTGGCGGGCCTGCTGCTCAGCGGCGTGTTTCTCGCCCGCGCGGAGGACCTGGCCTGGTGGTGGAGCGGCGTGCGGCAGGTGTTCCCGGACGTGGTCGCCGCCCGCGACAGCCTGCTGACGGCGGCCGAGCGCGCGGACCCGCGCGCGGCGTTCCTGCGTCGGGTGCTCGATCCGGACCCCGCCGTCAGCGGCCCGGCCGCCATGGTGCTCGGCGCGGCGGAGGGACAGACCCTCGATCTCTGGCCGGCGCCGCCGCCGGACGATCCGGACGCGCTCGACCCGCAGGAGCTCGCCAGCGCCCGGGTCTTCGCCCACTACGACGCCAACGACTACTTCCTGACCGAGAACCAGTTGATCGAGCAGGCCGGCCGGCTGAGCGGCGTGCCGGGCGCCATCGTCGCCGGCCGCTCGGACATGTGCACGCCGCCGAAGGGCGCCTGGGATCTGGCGCAGGCCTGGCCCGACGCCCGGCTGACCATCGTGGCGGCGGCCGGCCACCGCTGGAGCGACGAGACCCTGGGGCGCGTGGTGGTGTCCGAACTCGCCCGGCTGTCGGGCTTCTAGTCGGGACGCACGATCACCTCGCCGCCCTTGGCCACGAACGCTGGGCCCCGGGCGGTGATCGCGGTCACGTCGGAAAGGGGCTCGCCGTCGAAGGCGACGAGGTCGGCGCGCGCGCCGTGGGCGATCAGGCCGAGGTCGCCGCTGCGGTGCAGGAGCTCAGCGTTGACGCTGGTGGCCGAGCGCAGGATGTCGATGGGGCGTTCGCCCGCGGTCCGCAGGCTGAACTCGTGCAGTTGCCAGTCGTGCAGCGGCCCCAGGAGGTCGGTGCCGAAACCGACCTTCACCCCGGCGCGGCGGGCGATGCTGATCGCCGCCAGGCCCTGGCTGGCCACCTCGGCGAGCTTTTCGCGCGACACCGCCGGCAGGCCGAGCCGCTCGCCGTCGCGGGCCAGGGCGTCGTAGGTGGCCAGCGTTGGCACCAGGAAGGCGCCGCGTCCGGCCATCAGCGTGGCGGCGTTGGCGTTCAGCAGGTTGCCGTGCTCGATCGAGCGCACGCCGTTGCGCACCGCATGGGTGATGGCGTCGGCGGTGTAGGCGTGCGCCATGACGTAGGTCCGGCGGCTGGCGGCTTCCTCGACGACGGCCCGGACCTCTTCGGCGGTGAACTGGCGCATCCAGATCGGGTCGGTGGGAGAGGACACCCCGCCCGAGACGAAGATCTTCAACTGGTGGGCGCCCTGGCGCAGGGTCTCGCGGGCGGCCAGGCGGATGGCGTCGACGCCGTCGCACACCTGTGAAAGGTTGGCCACGTGGCGGTGGCCGCATGGCTCCACGTGCGGCGCGCGCGAGTCGCCGTGGCCGCCGGTCTGGGACAGCGCCCGTCCGGCGTAGAAGATTCGCGGCGCCTGCAGCAGCCCGTCCTCCACCGCGCGCCACAGGCCCCAGTCCGCGCCGCCCGCGTCGCGCACGGTGGTGAACCCCCGCCTCAGGGCGCCGCGCAGGAGATTGGCGGCGTGGTGAGCGAGGTAGGTCAGCGGCAGCGTTTCCAGGCGGGGCACGTCGACGTCGGCCGCATAGGCGTGGAAGTGGGCGTCGATGAAGCCGGGGAGCAGGGCGCGCCCGGCCAGGTCCAGGGTGACGTCGGCGCCCGCGGACACCCGGCCGATCTCGGCGATCCGCCCGTCGACGCAGAGCACGTCGCCCTCGGCGACATAGTCGTCGGCCAGGCCGTCCCACACCCGCACGTTCTTCAGCAGCAGGCGCATCCGCAAGTCCCCTCTTTCGCAGGCGTGGCGATCACATAAAATAATTATATAATGTTCTGAATGCGCGATCGAGGAGAAACGCCATGTCCCTGCTGCCGCTGATCCAGCCCGGAGAGGGCGATGAAGCCCAGAACGCCTTCCTGGCCAAGGTTCCGCCGCTCAACCTGTTCAAGGCCCTCGCGCACGCGCCGCAGGCGGCGGCGCTGACGGCCGAATACGGCGCGATGGTGCTCTACAGGACCGCGCTGGACCCGAAGCTGCGCGAGCTGGCGATCCTGCGGGCGGCCCACATGGCCGGATCGGCCTATGAGGTCGGCCACCACGAGCGGATCGGCCGCGACGTCGGCCTGACCGGCGCGCAACTCGCCGCGGTGCGCAACGACGGAGACATCCACGCGCTGTCCACGCCGGAGCGGATCGTCGTGCAGTGGGCCGAGGAGGTGGGGCTCGACGGCCAGGCCTCGCGGCGGCTCGTGGTTGAGGCCGTGGAGGCGTTCGGCCTGGCCCGGACGGTCGAGCTCAGCCTGGCCGTGGGCTACTATTTGATGGTGGCGAGCTTCCTGAACACGTTCCGGGTGCCCTTCGAGGGCCCCGGCTTCAGCGACGGCGTCGACATCAACGCGCGGCCGCGCGGCGCGTGAAACGCGAAGGGCGGCGCGCCGGCCTGGCGCGCCGCCCCCGTTTCGCCTGCACGGCGTTGCGGCGTCTAGAACTTCGCGGCGACGGACAGACCGTAGGTCTCGCCCTGGGCGCGGGAGACGCCATAGGCGGCGCCGCGAACGCCGCCAAAGGCGATGTCGTAGTCGTCGTCGAGGGCGTTGTTGACGTAGACCGACGTCTGGAACCGGCCGAAGTCCAGCCCGGCCGACAGGTTCAGCAGGTTGGCGTCGCTCACCCGCGCCGTGTTCGAAAGGTCCTGATAGCCCCTGGCCCGGTAGGTGTAGGCGCCGTCCAGCATCAGCTCCATGCCGCCCGTGATCGGGTGGCGGTACTTGAGCGTCAGGGAGGCGGTCAGCGGCCGCGAGGACGGCAGCTCCTTGCCCTTCAGGACAAGTCCGGAGGCGCCGGTTCCCGACGTCAGTTCGGCGTCGAGCCAGCCGAGCGCCATGCTGGCGTCCAGGCCGGTCGTGATCCGGGCCTGGCCCTCGAGCTCCAGGCCCCAGGTGCGGGCCTTGCCCGCGTTGGCCAGGTAGCCCGAAAGCGGGCCGGGCGCGGTCAGGTCATAGAGCGGCACCAGCACGTCCTTCTGCCTGAGCAGATAGGCCGTGGCGGCGACGGAGGCGCGGCCGTCCCACAGGCGCTTCTTGGCGCCGGCCTCGTAGTTGACCGAGGTCTCTTCGCCGTAGGGCAGGTTGGCGGCGTTCGCGACGTTGTAGTTGAAGCCGCCTGCGCGGAAGCCGCTCTGGATCTTGCCGTACACCCGCAGGTCGTCGGCCGGCGTCCAGGCGAGCGTGACGCCGGGCGACCAGTTGTCGAACGTCTTGTCGAGCTTGGCGGTCTGCTGCGGGCCGAGCGCGGCGGCCAAGGCGCCCGCCGGCAGGAAGGTGAAGTCGGCCGTCTTCTTGTCGTTGGTGTAGCGCAGGTCGGCGATCAGGCTGACGGCGGGGGTGATCGTCCAGGTCGCCTCGGCGAAGCCGGCCCAGGACTTCACGCGCTGGCGATTGTCGATGGTCAGGTCGGCCGGCGCTCCGGTCGCGAGCGTATAGTAGTTGAAGTTCGACACGAGATCGCCGGTGGCGGAATCGTTCAGGTAGGTGATCCCCGCCAGCAGGTTGAACGGCCCGTATTGCGGCGACAGCCAGCGCGCCTCGGCGAACCGGCTCCTGACCTTGTTCTCGCGGTCGGTGACCTGCTGGCCCAGGTAGCTGTTCAGCGCGGACGGGGCGAAGTCCGCCGACAGGTCGGTGTCCTCCTGGCCGGTGAGGCTGTAGTCGCGGCCGCCGGCCACCAGGGTGAACCGGCCTGCCGTGTCGCTGTCGTAGGCGGCCTGCATCGACAGGCGCGTCGTGTCGAAGCTGTTCACCGGCTGGGTGTCGCGTTCGATCGTCCGCTTGGTTTCGCCGGCGCCGGGGAAATAGAGGTTCGTGCCCGCGGTGTCGGCCTCGTTGTGCTCGACCGTCAGGTTCAGGGTGAGCTGGTCGGTCGGCGTCGCGCGGGCGGACAGGCGCACGCCGCTGCTGTTGCTGGCGTCGATGTACCGGCCCAGGGTCTGGTTGTAGTACTCGCCCTTGTCCTGATTGGTGCGCCAGGCGGCCAGACGCAGGCCGAACCGGTCGTTGACCGGCGCGTTCAGCACGCCTTGCAGCTCGTAGCGATCGTAACGCGCCACGGTGGCCTTGAGGCTGGCCTCGAAGGTGTCGGTCGGCGCCTTGGAGATCACGTTCACCGCCCCGCCGACGGCGTTGCGGCCGTAAAGCGCGCCCTGCGGGCCGCGCAGCACCTCGACCCTTTCCAGGTCATAGAACTGCGTCGGGTAGCTGATGAAGCCGCTGGAATAGATCTCGTCCACATAGAGCGCCACGCCCGGCTCGGCGAACAGGGTGGGCGTGCCGACGCCGCGGATCGAGATGTCGCGCGCCGTGCCGGCGTTGTTCTCCTGCAGGAACGCCGTCGGGACCAGGGTCAGCACATCCCGCGCGTCGTTGAGGTGGAGGTCGTCCATCTGGCTCGGGGCGACGGCGGTGATCGCGTTCGGCACGTCGAACAGTTTTTCCTCGCGCTTGCGCGCGGTGACGACGATCTCGGTGAGGGTGTTGGCGTCGCCGCCGGCTTCGGCCATCGCCGGCGCGGCTGCGGCCGTCAACGTCGCGAACGCGACGCCTGCTAGTAGATAACGACGCATCGGTTTCCCCTCTTGTCCAAACCGCCGGATCATTCTGACATAACCTAGTCATATTATTTTTTTGAGGTTGTCAATCGACGCGATCGCGGGAGGGCGAGTGGTCAGGCGATGCCGCCAAATTCGCCACGCAGGTCCCTGGCCAGCGCCTGGCGCCGTTCGCCGAGGTCGGCGTAGGCCGCCGCCGCCCACATTGATTTCACGACGGCCGCCTCCAGGGTCAGCGCGCGGCCGCAAACGAGCTGCGAGCCGGCCAGGGCGGCGGCGGAGGCGTAGGCGCTGAAGTCCATGACGGCCCGCGGGGCGGCCGAGACCGCGACACTGAGCACGCCTTCTCTGGCGAGGTCGTCGACGAGGCGGTGCAGTTCGAGGCCGGACGGCGCCGATCCCGCGCCGAACAGGCGGAAGACGACGCCGGCGGGACGGGGCGTCAGCATGTCGTCGATCCTGCGTGCGGTCATGCCGGGCGCGAGCGTGACGACGGCGACGTCGGCCTGAAAGCCCTTGAAGGGCGCGCATCGGTCGAGGCCGGGCCGGCTGGCGCGCCAGAGCTCGGCCGCGGCCTCAAATGCGTGCGGCCGCGACGGGCGCAGCTTCGGCAGGGCGCGGCTGTCGAAGGCGTCGAGCGCCCGGCCGTCGATCTTGGTCGTGGTCAGGCCGCGCGACAGGGCCCCGGCGAAGGCGACGGCGACCTCGCCCTGCAGCGCAGTGGCGGCGCCGGCCGCGGCCGCGAGCGCCAGGCGCACGTTGCGGCGGGCGTCGGTGCGGGGCGCGCCCGCGGGCCGCATGGCGCCGGTCAGGATCACCGGCTTGTGGCCGAAGGGCAGGGCGAAGGCGAGGGCGCTCGCGGTCCAGGCCAGGGTGTCGGTGCCGTGCAGGACGACGACGGCGTCGGCGCTCGACGCCTCCACCTGTCGCGCCAGCCCAATCCAGTCCTCGGGGCCGATGTCGCAGGAATCGACCGGCGCGCGCGGGGCGCCGTCGGGATCGCGCCAGGGCTCCACCTGCAAGGCGATGTCGAGGCCCTTGGCCGCCGCTTCGATCAGCGGCGCGAGCCCGCGGCCCGGGGCGAGCCGGCCGTCCGCGCCGGGCCGGCTGGCGATCGTGCCGCCGGTCTCGATGACGAGGACGCGTCGGCTCACGGCTCCAGTCCGGCCGCCGCGCGCAGCGTGACCAGGGCCTCGTGGCGGTTCAGCACGCCGGTCTCCTCGGCGAGGGCGAGGAACTCGCGCCCTTCTGTCCGGGCGCGCCGCACCAGGGCGCTCGCGGCGGCGTAGCCGAAGCGGGGGATGAGCGCCGTGGCGACGGCCGACGACTCGAGCAGCATCTGCAGCATGTGCTCGCGATGGGCCTCCAGGCCCTCCAGGCAGCGTTCGCGCAGCAGCCGCGCCGCCCGCGTGGTCAGCCGAATCTCGTCGAACAGATGGGCGGCGATCACCGGCTCGTAGGGGTTGATCTCAAGCTGGCCCTGCTGGCAGGCCGCGCCGACCACCGCGTCGTAGCCGGCCACGGCGAAACCGACCTGGCAGACCGCCAGCGGGATCACCGGATTGACCTTGCCCGGCATGATCGACGAGCCGGGCTGCACATCGGGAAGCGCCAGCTCGGACAGGCCGCCCCGCGGGCCCGACGACAACAGGACCAGATCGCCGGCGATCTTGCCCAGGCCGCCGGCGACGGCCTTCATCTCTCCCGACAGGCGCGCGTAGACGTCGGCGTTGGCCAGGCCGTCGAACAGGTCCGGCGTCGATCGGCAGGGCGCGCCGACCAACTCGGAGAGCTCGGCGACGGCGCGGGCGCGATAGCCGGGCGCGGCGCCGAAGCCGGCGCCGATGGCGGTCGCGCCGAGCGGCAGTTCGAGCAGCGCCTCGCGCTGCGCGGCCAAGGCGCCGGCCGAGCGCTCGGCGAAGCTCGCCCAGGCGCCGACGGCCTGGCCCAGGGTCATGGGCTGGGCGTCCTGCAGGCAGGTCCGGCCCAGGCGCAGGTGGTCGCTGAAGGCGGCGGCCTTGCGGCGCGCGGCGGCCGCCAACGCCCGGAAGCTCTCCTCGGCCTCGGCGAGCATCGCGCGGCAGGCCAGCTTGATCGCCGTCGGCGTCACGTCGTTGGTCGACTGCGACCGGTTCACGTGGTCGTTGGGGTGCGCGCGGTCGTAGACGCCCAGCGCGCCGCCGAGGCGGCGCTGGGCGGCGTTGGCCAGCACCTCGTTGACGTTCATGTTCAGCGAGGTCCCGCCCGAGCCCTCGAACAGGTCGACCACCAGGTCGGCGTTGAAGCTTCCGGCCGCCATGTCGGCGGCGGCGGCGGCGATCGCTTCGGCCGTCTCGGCGGGAACCACGCCGAGGGCGGCGTTGGCCCGCGCCGCCGCCCGCTTCACCTGGGCGAAGGCGGCCACGAACGCCGGCTCCGAGCCCAGGGTCCGGCCCGACAGGGGAAAATTGCCGATCGCCCGCGCCGTCTGCGCGCCGTAGAGCGCGCCGGCGGGCACCGGCACGGCGCCCAGGGCGTCGACCTCGATCCGATCCTGGCCCGGCATGTCAGGCCCCCGCCACGATGACGGCCTGGGAGGATTCGCCGCGGGCCTCGCACAGGGCGCGATAGGCGCCCAGGACCGTCGCGGCGTCGAGAACGTTGAGCACCTGGCCGTCCTCGCCGATGTTCACGTTGGCGCCGAAGACGGCGAACCATACCTCGGTGTCGCCGGCCTGGTCTTCGGGAACCACCAGCGTGTGGACCGACCCGGCCGGCTCGAACAGGTAGGATCCGGCGCGGTTCACCTGGTCGGGATATTCGATGTAGCGCCACGACCCGCGCTGGGTGACGGCGTACACCGGCCCGGTGTGGTAGTGGCGCGCGATGCGATAGCCCGGCTGGAAGCGCATGCGCACGATCCACAGGCCCTGCGACAGGTCGACGTGGAGGAGCTGCATGGCGGACCTGTCGCCGAGGTCGACGAACGGCGCCTCCTCCAGGCCGATATGGATCGCCTCGCGCGAGGCGTGCGGCACGATAGGCGCCGCGGCCATGACGTCCATGAACTCCATTGCAGTCTCCCGTCCTGAGAAAAGCGCGCGTCCGCTCGCTCGGGACCGCTTCGCCATGGACAATAAAAAAAGATATTTATGTTATTTTCAAGCCCGTTTGCAGATCGCCGCTGCGGGCGCCGGCTAGGCCGTTGTTCCGACGGTCGGGGTTGCGCGTCGCTGGCGGAGCGTGCGGTCCGACAGCGACGTGTCTCGGGCCCTTGGGAACCCGCCATCGCCGCGCAAGGGTAATGGCTCTGCGGCCGCGTTCTCGGGAGCGGGGCGAGCTGCGGAGCGGCGAATCTTCGCTTTCAGAGCTGCTCGGCGAGCGGAATGAACTCCCGCCGGATGGTCTCCAGGCGGCTCAGCAGCATCTCGGCGTGTTCGCGCGTCGGCGCGACGGGGATCGGAAAGGCGTCCGCGACATCCAGGCCCTCGAGAACGCAGGCGGCCCAGTCCTCGGCGATGCCGCAATAGGTTTCGAGCGCCTTGGCCGGGGTCTCGATGTCCTCGGTCTCGAAATAGATGGACGGCAGATCGCCCACGACCACCCAGATTTCGGTGTCGCCTCGCCCCTCGCCGGACCTGATCCCGCATGCGAACCGCACGAGGAAGAGCCCGATGATCCCGCCGATCCCAAACGCCATAAGCAGGTCGGTAATCGGCGGCGCCCAGCGGTGGGATTCCACGAAGGCCCGCGCGTCTCTGGCGAGGGCGTCCAGGAGCGGCTGCTCCACCTGCGGATCATCTTCCGGGAGCACGCCGAGCTGGAAGGTCGACGTGTCGACGAGCGCGTCATGCGGGTGCAACCTCCAAGGCTGCGCTGATCCTACCATCATGCGGCGAGCTGGATCGCCGGAATTCCACTCGGGATTGATTTCGCGCCGCCGGTCTTCGGCCGCCGCGTCGCTGGCGGCCCGGGAGGGACTCGAACCCCCGACCTTCGCTTTAGGAAAGCGCCGCTCTATCCTGCTGAGCTACCGGGCCGCGTGGGCGCGGTGATAGCCTAACCGCGCGCGGCTTGGAAAGGCGCGCGTGTCTGGATGGGAGGGGTGATGGGCGCGCTGCGCGTGTTTCGTGTGTTGTACGTGCAGGTGCTTGTCGGCATCGCGCTGGGCGTCCTGGTGGGCGCCCTGTGGCCGCACCTGGGCGTGGCGCTCAAGCCCCTGGGCGACGGCTTCATCAAGCTGATCAAGCTGACCATCGCCCCGGTGATCTTCTGCACCGTGGCCGGCGGCATCGCCCGCATGAGCGACATCAAGGCCTTCGGCCGGCTGGGCGCGCGCACCATCATCTACTTCGAGGTGGTCTCCACCTTCGCGCTGATCCTGGGCCTGATCGTCGGGCGCACGGTGCAGCCGGGGCGCGGCTTCAATGTCGATCCGGCCACGCTCGATCCCTCCGTCGCCCAGGGCTACGCCGAGAAGGCGGCGCACAGCGAGAGCGTGGCCGCCTATCTGCTGCACCTGATCCCGGAGACCTTCTTCTCGGCCTTCGCCGAGGGCCAGCTCCTGCAGGTGCTGGTGGTGGCCGTGCTCACCGGCTTCGCCTGCGTGCGGCTGGGCGAGTTCGGCGACCGGGTGGCCGGCTTCCTGGACGACGCCTCCAAGGTGTTCTTCTCGATCATCCACATCGTGGTGCGCCTGGCGCCGATCGGCGCCTTCGGGGCGATGGGCTTCACCATCGGCAAGTACGGCGTGGCGGCCCTGGTCAAGCTGGCCGCCCTGGTGGCCACCTTCTACGCCACCTCGCTCATCTTCGTGCTGGTGGTGCTGGGGATCGTCGCGGCCCTGGCCGGGTTCTCGATCCTGAAGTTCCTGGCCTACATCCGCGAGGAGCTGCTGATCGTGCTGGGCACCAGCTCCTCGGAATCGGTGCTGCCGCAGATCATGGAGAAGCTGCAGCGGCTGGGCGCGGGCAAGACCACCGTGGGCCTGGTCATCCCCACCGGCTACAGCTTCAACCTGGACGGCACCAACATCTACATGACCCTGGCGACCCTGTTCCTCGCCCAGGCCACCAACACCCACATGACCCTGGTGCAGGAGCTGACCCTGCTGGCCGTGGCCATGCTCACCTCCAAGGGCGCCAGCGGCGTCACCGGCGCCGGCTTCATCACGCTCGCCGCCACCCTGGCGGTGGTGCCCGACATCCCCGTCGCCTCGCTCGCCCTGCTGGTGGGCGTCGACCGGTTCATGAGCGAGTGCCGGGCGCTGACCAACCTGTGCGGCAACGGGGTGGCCACCCTGGTGCTGGCGCGCTGGGAGCGAGACCTGGACCGCGAGGTCCTGCGCCGCGAGCTGGACGCCGGTCCGGCTGTCGCGGCGGCCGCGGCGCAATGAGACGCAACTTCATCAATTCGTAGGGCTTGCAGGCGCAGGGTGATCATTTCAGATTTCTCGCGCACTGCGTGCGCCGACTCCGGCGACCGCCTGGCGGAGGAAGACGCCGATGAATGTGGCCGCGCCACAACGAGCCGACGCCGACCCCCTGTTCACCCTGGTGGAGACCATCGAGGGGCTGTCGGAAGCGCGCACCGTCGATGAGATCGCCGCCGTGGTCCGCTCCTCGGCCCGGCGCATCTCAGGCGCCGACGGGGTGGCCTTCGTGCTGCGCGACGGCGACAAGTGCTGGTACCTGGACGAGGACGCCATCGGCCCGCTCTGGAAGGGGCGGCGCTTTCCGCTGACGGCGTGCATCTCCGGCTGGACCATGCTCAACGCCCAGACCGCCGTGATCCCCGACATCTACGTCGACGACCGCATCCCGCACGACGCCTACCGGCCGACCTTCGTCAAGAGCCTGGTGATGACCCCGGTGCGCCGTCACGATCCGATCGCGGCGATCGGCGCCTACTGGTCGGTGGAGCGCCATCCCACTCACGAGGAGATCCAGAAGCTTGAGGTGATGGCCCGCGCCACCGCCGCGGCGCTGGAGAACGCGCGGATGTACGCCTCGCTCAACGAGACCCTGGAGCGGCGCAAGTTCCTGCTGCGCGAGCTCGACCACCGCTGCAAGAACACGCTCGCCTCGGTCCAGTCGATCGCCGACCAGACCCTGCGCATGGCCGCCTCGCCGGCCGCCTTCGTGGAGGCCTTCAGCGGCCGGCTGCGGGCCCTGTCGGACGCGCACGAGCTGCTGACGCGCGAGGGCTGGGGCCGCGCCAGCCTGCGCGCGGTGCTGGAGGAGTCGCTGGCGGCCTTCGGCGGCGTCGACGGCGAGCGGATCAGCGCCTGCGGTCCGGAAATGGCCCTGGCGCCGGAAACCTCGGTGGCCATGCACATGGCCTTTCACGAGCTGGCGGTGAACGCGGGCAAGCACGGCGCGCTCAGCCGGCCCGGCGGGCGCGTGGAGGTGAGCTGGCGCGTGGACATGGCGGCGGCCGAGCGGCGCCTGGAGCTGGTCTGGAGCGAGCGCGGCGGCCCGCCGCCCTCCGCCGTCCTGGACGAGGCGCGCCGCGGCTTCGGCTCGCGCCTGCTGGAGCGCGCCCTGGGTCGCGAACTGGGCGGGGAGGGGCGGCTGGACTTCCAGCCCGGCGGCGTCTGCTTCCGCCTGGACGTTCCCCTGTCCGCCAGGCTCGAGCTGGCATGAGCTCGACCAGGGTCCTGCTGGTGGAGGACGAGAGCCTCGTCGCTCTGGCCATGGAGGACATGCTGGCCGACCTCGGCTGCGAGGTGGTGGCCTCGTTCGGCGCGCTGGCCCCGGCCATGTCCTGGCTCGCCGAGCGCAATCGGGCGGTCGACGGGGCGCTGCTCGACGTCAACCTCAGCGGCGAGCTGGTCTTCCCGCTGGCCGAGGCTCTCGAGGCCAAGGGCGTGCCGTTCGTCTTCGCCACCGGCTACGGCGCCTTGCCGGGCGAGCGCTTCCCCGGCGCCATGGTGATCCGCAAGCCGGTGGATCTGGCCAGGCTCGGCGCGGCGCTGGAGACCTTCGCCCGCGCCTGAGGCGGCGGCGCAAACGAAAACGCCCGGCGCGAGGCCGGGCGTTGCGTTGTTCGTCGTGGCGCGGGGCCTTAGGCCGCCACCGCCTTCACCAGCGACTTGTTCAGGATGATGATCGCCGCCTCGCGGTCGATCTGCTCGATCGCGGCGACTTCGCGGGCCATGCGGTCCAGCGCCGATTCATAGAGCTGGCGCTCGGAATAGGACTGCTCAGGCTGGTTCTCGGCGCGGTGCAGGTCGCGCACGACCTCGGCGATGGAGATCAGGTCGCCGGAGTTGATCTTGGCTTCGTATTCCTGGGCCCGGCGGCTCCACATGGTGCGCTTCACCCGGGCGCGGCCCTTCAGGGTGGTCAGCGCCTGGCTCACCACATTGCCCTCCGCCAGCGGACGCAGGCCGGCGGTCTTCGCCTTGCCGGTGGGCACGCGCAGGGTCATTTTCTCATGGTCGAAGGTGATTACGTAGACTTCGAGCTTGAGGCCGGCGACTTCCTGGGTCTCGATCCCCTGCACCTGCCCAACGCCATGCGCCGGGTAGACGACGTGATCACCGACCGAGAAATCCAGACCGTTCTTGCTCATCGCGAGTCCTCTTCAAAAATCCCATCCAGCTCCCGACGAACGGTTGTTTGGGTCGGCTCCAGAGGACAGGACAGCGCTCCCGGGATTTAAGGACCCGCGGTCGTTCATGCCTCTGGTGCGGAATTGACCTCTAAAACACCTTCGCCATTTTCAGGCGTTTGTCGGCCGGGAGCGGCTCTTCTGCAGGAATGACGGGCGAGCGCGGAACGCCTATCGCCACATCGTTTGTAACGATAGCATAAAAGCACGCCGAAAGAAAGGGTTGCCGCGGCGCGTCAGGAACCGCTGCCGGGCTTCTCGCTGAAGTACTTCTCGTATTTGCCGGTTTCCCGCTCGAAGTCCGCCGAGTCGGCGGGAGGATCGCCCTTGACCGTGATGTTGGGCCAGACCCTCGAGTATTCGGCGTTGATCTTCAGCCACTTGCCGTCCGGATCATCCTCCGTGTCCGGCTTGATCGCGTCGACAGGGCACTCCGGCTCGCAGACCCCGCAGTCGATGCATTCGTCCGGATTGATGGCCAGGAAGTTCTCGCCTTCATAGAAGCAGTCGACCGGACAGACCTCCACGCAATCCATGAACTTACATTTGATGCAGGGATCCATCACGATGTACGTCATCGCACCTTCGACTCCGGTCGCGTCCGTTTGGGGCGCGGGTTTTTTGCGGGCGCAGCCCGCCTTGTCAACGTCTTGCCCCTCATAGCGGCCCTGCGCCGCATGCGCTGTTCAGGATATCTGCAAGGGCGAATAGAGCTCCCTGGCCTCCGCCGGGGGCCCGCGCCGCTCGCCGAGCGCCTCGACCGCCACCGCGATCAGCCGGCCGCCGACGGCGAAAACGAGCTGGTCGCCCACCCTGATCGCGCGCGAGCACTTGTCGATGCGGCTCTCCTGGCCCGAGCGGGTCAGCCGCACCCGCCCGTCGTCGGCGAACTTGGCCGCCAGGGTGCGGGTCTTGAAGAAGCGGGCGCGCCACAGCCACACGTCCACCCGGCAGGAGTCCTCGCTCATCGGGCCGCGCCCGCGGCCTTGCGGCGGCGGCGTCCGGCGCGCGGCTTGCGCGGCGGGGCGGCCTTCAGCGCGGCCAGGGCGGCGAAGGGCGAGGCGGCGGGCGCCTTGGCCGCCTGGGGCTTGCGCGGCTCGCCGCGGCGGCGCCAGGCCTGCGGCTCGCCGGGCGCGGCCTTGCCGGCCGGCAGGAAGCCCACGGCGCGCAGGATCGCGTGCGTCTCGTCCGCGCTCCAGCCCAGCTCCTCGCGCGCCTGGTCGGAGAACAGCACCGCCTGGCCCTGTTTCGGCGCGCCGCGCAGCAGCTCGTCCAGCCGCTCCAGCGCCTCCACCGGAACCGCCAGGCGGCCGGCCGCCCGCAGGCCGAAGGCGGACAGGGCCGCCGGGGCCGGCGCCGGATCGGGCAGGCGGCTCGGCCGGTCCGTGGGCGGGCGCCAGGCGCCGCCGGCGAAGGCCTGGGCGAAGCGCATGGCGGCGGGCTTCATCAGGCCCGGAAGGTAGAGGCTGAAGGCGCCGAGCCTGACGCCCAGGCCCTTCAGGGCCCGCCGCTCCACCTGGCTGAGCGCGCGGGTCTCCTCGCGCACGGCGGCGCGGTCCAGCACCCCGCCGGTTTCGATCAGCCGGTAGGCGATGCCGCGGGCCAGGCCCTTGATGCGGCCTTCGGCGACCGCGGCCTCCAGCCGGCGCAGGGGGGCGAGCCTGCGGCCGGCTTCGGCGGCGACGAAGGCTTCCAGCCGCCGCGCGGCCCGTTCGCGGGCGTGGCCGGGGCCGAGCTCGCCGTAGAGCCGCACGCGGGGCGAGAAGGGCGTGCCGCCGGCCAGGGCGCCCGCCGCCTCGCCGCGCCACAGCACCACCCCGTCCGGCGTCAGGGCGAAGGCCTCGTCCGGCTCGCCGGCCAGGGCGCCCAGGCGGCGGGCGATCTCCGGCGCCACCGCGGCGTTGGCCGCCGCGCGCAGGGCCTTCTCCTCCAAGAGCGAGCCGCCCTGGGCGGCCTCGAAGGCGACGCCGGTCAGGCGGCCCACGTAGTGACCCTCGACGGTCACCGCCCCGTCCGGGCCGACCCCGGCCAGCACGTCCTCGCGCACCCGCAGCGCCCGCATCAGGGCGCTGGTGCGGCGGTCGACGAAGCGGGCCATCAGCCGCTCGTGCAGGGTGTCGGAGAGCCGGTCCTCCAGGGCGCGGGTGCGGCCCTGCCAGCCGGCGGCGTCGGCCAGCCAGTCGGGGCGGTTGGCGACATAGGCCAGGGTGCGCACGCTGGCCAGGCGGCTGGACAGGGTGTCGATCTCCCCGTCGGCGCGGTCCAGGTGCTTGAACTGGCCGGCCATCCAGTCCTCGGGGATCTTGCGGTCGCGGCTGGTCAGCCAGCCGAAGAACTCGCGGGCCAGGCGCAGGTGCTCCTCGTTCGAGGTCTTGCGGAAGTCCGGCGTTTGGCAGACGTCCCACAGCCGCATCAGCGCCTGGCGGTCGCGGCAGCGGTGGGCCACGTCCGGGTCGGCGGCGAGCTGGCGCAGGGTGATCTCGTCCAGGCTCTCGGCGGAGAGCTTCAGCCCCGGCCGCTCGGGCGGCCTGGCCAGCGAGCCCATCAGGTTGGGCAGGCTGGAGAAGTCGAGCTTGGCGTTGCGCCATTCGGCCGCCCCGACCGGCTCGAAGCGATGGTGCTCGACGGCCTCGACCAGGTCAGGGTCCATCTCGACGGCTTCGCCGGTGACGCCGAAGGTGCCGTCGCGGCGGAAGCGCCCGGCGCGGCCGGCGATCTGGCCGATCTCCTGGGGGTGCAGCCAGCGGGTGCGCCGGCCGTCGAACTTGCGCAGCCCGGCGAAGGCCACGTGGTCGACGTCCATGTTCAGGCCCATGCCGATGGCGTCGGTGGCCACCAGGAAGTCGACCTCGCCGGACTGGTAGAGCTCGACCTGGGCGTTGCGGGTGCGGGGGGAAAGCGAGCCCATCACCACGGCCGCCCCGCCCCGCTGGCGGCGGATCAGCTCGGCGATGGCGTAGACCTGGTCGGCCGAGAAGGCGACCACGGCCGAGCGCCGGGGCAGGCGGGTGAGCTTCTTGGAGCCTTCGTAGGTGAGCGCCGAGAACCGCTCGCGCGCGACGATCTCGGCGTGGGGCAACAGGGCGCGCACCAGCGGCGCCATGGTCGCCGCCCCCATCAGCATGGTCTCGTACTTGCCCCTGGCGTGCAGCAGGCGGTGGGTGAAGACGTGGCCGCGCTCGGGGTCGGCGCAGAGCTGGATCTCATCCACCGCCAGGAACTCGACCTCGCGCGACAGCGGCATGGCCTCGACGGTGCACACGAAATAGACGGCGCGCGGCGGGACGATCTTCTCCTCGCCGGTGATCAGCGCCACCGAGCGGGCGCCGCGCAGCTTGACGATCCGGTCGTAGATTTCGCGGGCGAGCAGGCGCAGCGGCAGGCCGATCATGCCCGAGGCGTGGCCGAGCATGCGCTCGACGGCCAGGTGGGTCTTGCCGGTGTTCGTCGGCCCCAGCACCGCCACCAGGCGGGCGGGCGCTTGACCGGTGGGACGGTCGCTCATGGCCCGAAGGTGGGGCGGGAATCGAGGCCCCGCAAGCCTCGGCGCGCGTCAGGCGGCCATGCACGCGAAGATGCCCGCCGAAGGGGGAAGGGGCGGGCGCCCGGCGCCCGCCCCTCGCCGGTCAGCCCTGCTTGGCCGCGGCGATGTAGTTGTCGATCACCTTGTCCAGCACGATCAGCGGCGTGCCGCCGGCCAACAGGCCCGCGTCGTGGAACTTGCGGATGTCGAACTTGCGGCCGAGCGCCTTCTTCGCCCGCGCCCGGGCGTCCAGCCAGGTCATCTTGCCGACCATGTAGCTGCAGGCCTGGCCGGGCCACACGCAGTAGCGCTCGATCTCGGTGATCGCGGCGGCCTCCTTGTCGCCGATGGTGTCGACGTAGAACTTCAGGGCCTGTTCGCGGCTCCAGCGCTTGTAGTGCATGCCGGAATCCACCACGAGCCGCACGGCGCGGAACAGGGCGTCGTGCACCTGGCCGATGTGGCCGAGTACGTCGTGGTCGTACATGCCCATCTCCACGGCGAGCTGCTCGGCGTAGAGCGCCCAGCCCTCGCTGTAGCCGGAGAAGCCGATCACCTTGCGGATCAGCGGCAGGTCGCCGGCCTCGTTGTTCAGCGAGAGCTGCAGGTGGTGGCCGGGAATCCCCTCGTGGTAGGTCAGGGTCGGCAGGGTCCAGGCGGGCACCTCGGAGGTGTCGCGCAGGTTGATCCAGTAGATGCCCGGCCGCTTCCCATCCAGGGAGGGCGAGTTGTAGTAGCCGCCCGGCGCGCCGGCCTCGATGGCCTTGGGCACGCGGCGGATCTCCAGCGGCGCCTTGGGCAGCTGGCCGAACCACTCAGGCAGCTTCTTGGTGACCTCCTTGACCTGCTCGTTGAGCTTGGCCAGCAGCTCTTCCTTGCCCGCGTCGGTGTTGGGATAGATCTGCTTGGGGTCGGTGTAGAGGGCGCGGTAGCGCTCGCCGACCGTGCCCTTGGAGTAGCCGGCCTTCTTCATCAGGCCGTCGGCCTCGGCGCTCAGGCTCTTGCACAGGTCCAGGCCCAGCTTGTGGATCTCCTCCGGGCCGATGTCGGAGGTCGTGTAGTTCTTCAGGGAGACGGTGTAGTACTCGCCGCCGTCGGGCAGGCGCCAGCAGCCGGCGTCGTGCACCGCGCTCGGGCGCAGGCCCTCCAGGAAGGCGTGCTGGCGCGCCAGGGCCGGCCGCACCTTCTCCATGTAGAGCGCCTCGGCTTCCTTGGCCCAGTCGCCGTCGATCTTCTTCTCGGCGGTGCGCCGCACGATGCTCTTGACCACCGGCGCGTCGGCCGCGGCGTAGTCCAGGAAGGCCTTCATCTGGGTCATGGCCTTGTCGAGGACGAAGTCGGGCGGGGTCACGCCCAGGGCCACGTCGTGCCGGGCGACCTCCACCTCCTGGTCCATCAGCCGGCCGAAGGACTCCAGGCGCGCCATGTAGGCGTCGGCGTCTTCCTTGGTCTCGATGGTGTGCTGGTTGTCCAGGAAGTCCGGCATCTGCTGATAGGCGCCGGTGAGCTGGGAGATCACATAGGGCGCGCCCGAGCCCTGGCCGCCGTACTGGAACTTGTCGTCGCCGTCCTTCTGCACCGACAGCACGAAGTCGACGGTGTCGTAGTTGACCGCGTCCATGCCCGAGAGCTGCTTGCGGTCGATGGTGTGCAGGGTCTTCAGTTGTTCGGTGTTGCGCGCCTTGTTCTCCGCCAGGGCCGTGAGCGAGAAGTCCGACAGCTCCGACTTGGTCCAGGCCAGGACGCCCTTGTCGATGCCCAGGTAGCTCGGCAACTCCGGCGTGCGGCGGAAGGTCTCCGCCATGGCCTTGTCGAAGAAGGCGTACATCTTGGCCGCTTCGCCCGTGGGCGCGTCGGCGGCGCGCGCCAGCTTCGGCGCCAGGGCCGCCAGCCCGAAGGCGGCGGCGGTGGAAAACAGCTCACGGCGGTTCTGCATGGGAAATCCCCTCCCGGTTGTCCCGTAACTCTTGGCGCGGAGTGTTACGCCGCGCGGCGACGCTTAGCCCCTTAAATCGCCGTAATCCAATTGAAGCCGCCTTGAAACGGCGTCACGCGGCGCTACGGTCCCGCCTTTCCTGTTACGCCGAAGGCGCCTCCGCCATGAACATCGACCGCCGCCGTCTCCTCCTGTCCGCCGCCGCAGCCGGCCTCGCCGGCGCCTTGCCGCGCCTGGCGCTGGCCGCCGACGGCCCCGTCGCCGACCCCAAGCTGGCGGCGCTGCTGGACGCCTTCGTCGACGAGATGCTGGCCGAGTCGCCTGAGACCGCCACCTCGCTCGGCCTGGACGTGGGCGCGCGCGCCGGCCTGAAAAGCCAGCTCTCCGACGCCTCCGCCGCCGGGCGGAGCGCCCAGGTGGCCGCCTACGCCGCCCGCCGCGAGCGGCTGAAGGCGATCGACCGCGGCGGGCTGAACGCCCATGACACCACCACCTACGACACCGTCGTCGCGGCCCAGGAGCTGGGCGCGGCTGGCGGCGAGTTCTCCTACGGGATCGACTACGCCAACCCCTATGTGGTCAGCCAGCAGAACGGGGCCGTCTCCTTCGTGCCGGAGTTCCTGAACTCCCAGCACGGGATCAACGCCAAGGCCGACGCCGACGCCTACCTCTCGCGCCTCTCCGCCTTCGCCGAGGTGCTCGACCAGGAGAACGCCCGCATCGCCGCCGACGCCGCGGCCGGGGTGGTTCCGCCCGACTTCATCCTGGCCACCACGCTCAGCCAGGTGGAGGCCCTGCGCGGCCAGCCGGCGGGGGATACGCGGCTGGTGGGCTCGCTGGTCGAGCGCGCCAAGGCCAAGGGGATCGAGGGCGACTATGCGACGCCGGCGTCCAGGATCGTCGCCGACAAGGTCTTCCCCGCGCTCGATCGCCAGATCGCCGCGCTCAAGGCGATCCAGCCTCAGGCCGGGCACGACGCCGGCGTCTGGCGCCTGCCCAAGGGCGGCGACTACTACGGCTGGTCGCTGAAGGTCGGCACGACGACCAATCTCAGCGCCGCCGAGATCCACCAGATGGGCCTGGACCAGGGCGCGGCCATCGACGCGCAGATGGACGCCATCCTGAAGAGCCAGGGAATGACGCAGGGCACGGTGGGCGAGCGCATGGGCGCGCTGACCAAGGACCCGCGCTTCGTCTATCCCAACACCGACGCGGGGCGAGCCGAGCTGCTCACCTATCTGCGCGGGCGGCTGGCGGCGATCCGGCCCTACATGTCCAAGCTCTCCAAGCTGAACCTGAAGGCGCCGGTGGAGGTGCGTCCGGTGCCCAAGGAGATCGAGGCCGGCGCGGCGCTGGGCTACATGAACTTCGCCTCGCTCGACGGCTCCAGGCCCGCGATCTACTACGTGAACCTGGCCGATACGGGGAACTGGCCGCGCTACACCCTGTCGAGCCTGACCATGCACGAGGCGATCCCCGGCCACGCCTGGCAGGGCGCCTATCTGGCCGAACGCCACGACGAGATCCCGACCATCGCCTCGCTGATGGCCTTCAACGCCTTCATCGAGGGCTGGGCGCTCTACGCCGAGCAGCTCGCCGACGAGGTGGGGCTCTACAAGGACGATCCGTTCGGCCGGCTGGGCTACTTCCAGGCCCTGCGCTTCCGCGCCGCGCGCCTGGTGGTCGACACCGGCCTGCACGACAAGCGCTGGAGCCGCGAACAGGCGATCGACTGGATGACCTCGGCGACCGGCCGCTCCAAGGGCGCGATCACCTCCGAGGTCGACCGCTATTGCGCCAGCCCTGGCCAGGCCTGCGGCTACAAGGTGGGCCACAGCGAGATCCTGCGCCTGCGGGCCAAGGCCAAACAGGCGCTGGGGCCGAAGTACGACATCCGCGACTTCGACGACGCGGTGGTCACCACCGGCGGCTGCCCGCTGACCGTGCTCTCCACCGTGATCGACCGCTACATCGCCGCGACGAAGGCGGCGTAGCGCCGGCTAGTCCAGCGTCCTGCGGTAGCGGACCATCGCCAGGGCCGTCACCGCGCAGACGAAGGCGGCCAGGGCGAGGAGTTCGCGCCACATGTCGGCCAGGCCGACGCCCTTGAGCAGGGCGCCGCGCACCACCCGCAGGAAGTGGGTGACCGGGATGATCTCGCCCAGCGCCTGGGCCCATCCCGGCATGCCGCGGAACGGGAACATGAAGCCCGAAAGCAAGATCGACGGCATGATGTAGAAGAAGCTCATCTGCATCGCCTGCAGTTGCGAGCGGGCCACGGTGGAGATCAGAAAGCCCAGGGCCAGCGAGCCGACGATGAACAGGGCGATGCCCAGCACCAGGGCGAACCAGCCGCCGCTCATCGGCACGTGGAACAGGATCTTGGCGAAGACCAGGATCAGCACCGTCTGGATCAGGCCCACCAGCACATAGGGCGCGAGCTTGCCGACCATCACCTCGATGGGCTGGACGGGCGTGGCCAGCAGCGACTCCATCGTCCCGCGCTCGTTCTCGCGGGTGACGCTGAGCGCGGTCATCATCACCAGGGTCAGCGACAGGATCACGCCCAAGAGGCCCGGCACGATGTTGTAGGCGGTGATGGCCTCGGGATTATAGCGGCGGTGCACGACCACCTCGAACGGGGCGGCCGACTGCGCCTTGGAGGCCAGGGCGCCCTTCAGGTCGTTCGCCAGCGCCTGCTGCGGCAGGGCGGCGAGGGCCGCGACGGCCCCGCCGGTGGCCGAAGGATCGGTGGCGTCGGCCTCCACCAGCACCTGGGCGTTGTCGCCGCGCACCAGGCGGCGGGTGAAGTCGCCCGGGATGGTCACGGCGAACTGCACCTGGCCCTTGCGGATCATCTCGTTCAGCTCGGCGGGCGTGCGCGCCTGGGCGACCAGGTCGAAGTAGGCGCTGTTCTTCATGGCCGCCAGGATCGAGCGGGCGAAGACGCTGTCCTCCTGCACCAGGACGGCGGTTGGCAGGTGGCGCGGCTCCGAATTGATCGCATAGCCGAACAGGAGGAGCTGGATGATCGGGATCGCCAGCATCATGGCGTAGGTCAGCCGGTCGCGGGTGAGCTGCTTGAACTCCTTGACCATCACCGCGACGATGCGGCCGCCGGAGAAGCCGTCGTTGTCGGACGCGCTCATGGCCGGCGCCGCTCATCCCAGCGCAGGCTGGGATCCAAGCTGAATTCGCGGCTTGTCCCGGTCATCGCCGCGCGAAGGCCGACGCCGCTTGGGTCCCAGCCTGCGCTGGGATGAGCGGGAAGGTGGGACGGGCTCATTGGTAGTTGTCCTGCGAGCGGCCCATCAGGTGGATGAAGACGTCCTCCAGCGTGGGCGCCACCTCCTTCCAGTGGAACGGCTCGCGCCGCCAGGGCGCGATGGCGGCCTCCAGGGCGGCCTTGTCCTGGCCGCTGACGTGCAGCGCCGCGCCGAAGGGGGCGGCCATCTCCACGCCGGGCCGGGCGGCGATCTCGGCCGACAGCCGGTCAATGCCCGGCCCCTCGCCGTGCAGGGTGACCAGGTGCGACTGCTCGATCACGCTCTCGGCCGTGCCGCGGGCGATCAGCTTGCCGTAGCTGATGTAGGCGATCTCATGGCACCGCTCGGCCTCGTCCATGTAGTGGGTGGAGACCAGCACGGTCAGGCCCGTCGCCGACAGCTTGTGGATCTCGTCCCAGAAGGTGCGCCGCGCCTTGGGATCGACCCCGGCGGTGGGCTCGTCGAGCAGCAGCAGCTTGGGCTCGTGCATGGTGGCGGTGGCCAGCGCCAGGCGCTGCTTCCAGCCGCCGGAGAGCGCGCCGGCCAACTGGTTGCGCCGCTCGTAGAGCCCCAGGCCGCGCAGCGCCTCGGCCACCCGCTCGCGCCGTCGGTCCAGGCCGTAGACCCGGGCGGTGAACTGCAGGTTCTCCTGGATGGTCAGGTCCTCGTAGAGCGAGAACCGCTGGGTCATGTAGCCGGTGCGCCGCTTGATCGCCTCCGACTGGGCCAGGATGTCGAAGCCCAGGCAGCGGCCCTCACCGCTGTCGGGGGTCAAGAGGCCGCAGAGCATGCGCAGGGTGGTGGTCTTGCCCGAGCCGTTCGGCCCCAGGAAGCCGCAGATGCGGCCCTCCTCGAGCTGCAGTTCGACGTCCTGCACCACGTGCTTGTCGCCGAAGCTCTTGTTCAGCCCTTTGACGTCGATGGCCAGGGTCACGACTTGGGCTCCAGCGGCGTCACGTCCACCGGCTGGCCGGGGTTGAGCAGCGTCGAGGGCCTAGCCTCGACCATGTAGACGAGCCGGTCGCGCGCCTCGCGGCTGTAGATCACCGGCGGGGTGAACTCCGCGCGCGGGCTGACATAGGTGATCTTGGCCGTCAGGTCCGGCGGGCAGCCGTCGCAGGAGAAGCGCACCGTCTCGCCCGGCCGGTAGAGCGCCACGCTCTTCTCCGGGGCGAAGAAGCGCAGCTTCACCCGATCGTCCGGCAACAGCGCCAGCACCGGCTGGTTGGCGATGGCCCATTCGCCGGCCTGGTAGAAGACGTCCTCCACCCGCGCGGGGCCGGGGGCGATCGGCCCGGCGTCGGACAGCCGCGCGCTGGTGGCCGACAGGTTGGCCTTGGCCAGCCGCACCTGGGCGTCGGCGGCGCGGATCTGGTCCTCGCGCGCGCCGAGGGCGGCGGCCTGGCGCTGCTTGCGCGCGGCCGCGGCGGCCGCGGCGGCCGAGTCGTAGGTCGCCTTGGCGTCGTCCAGCTTGGCCGGGGCGTAGACCCCCTGGGCCACCAGCGGGCGCACCCGGTTCAGCACGGCGGCGGCGTCGCGCACCTTGGCGTCGGCCGCGGCGATGTTGGCGTCGTAAACGGCCAGCTCCACCGGCCGCTGGCCCTTGCGGGCGTCCTGCGCCTGCGCCTCGGCGGCGGCGACCTGGGCGGCGGCCTCGTCGCGGGCGCCGCCCACCTGGGAGGTGTCCACCACGAACAGCTTCTGGCCGGCGGCCACGCGGTCGCCGCGCTGCACCAGCATCTGCGTCACCGTGCCGGAGACCGGCGGGGCCATGTAGAGCGGCTCGCCCTCCACATAGCCGGAAAGCACGTGCGGCCTGGACAGCCTGGGGACGAGGACCACGACGGCGACCAGCACGGCCGCGGCGACGACCAGGACGGGGACGAGCAGGCGTTGCGGGCTCATGCGGCGCGGCTTTCGTTGGTGAGCATGCCGGTCAGGATCGCCTGGGCGTGCTGCCGCGCCAGGCCGGAAAGGTCGAAGGGTTCGGCGCCGACGGGCACGAAGGTCTCCCGCCAGATCGCCCCCAGGAGCATAGGGCCGACCAGTGACAGCGCGTAGGCGCGCGGATCGCCGGGCCTGACCTCGCCGCGGGCCTGGGCGGCGGCGATCGCGCCGGCCACCGCGCCGAGCGCCGGGGCGACCAGTTCGTCATGCCAAACGCCGGCCAGGGCGGGGAAGTTCTGCGCCTCGCCGATCACCATCTTGGCGACCCGGCCGACCGGGGAATTCTCCACCACCTCGGCCATGCGAGCGGTGAACTGGGCGACGAGGTCGGCGAAGGGGCCGGGG
Organism: Phenylobacterium sp.; assembly: GCF_041916435.1. Taxonomy (GTDB): domain Bacteria; phylum Pseudomonadota; class Alphaproteobacteria; order Caulobacterales; family Caulobacteraceae; genus Phenylobacterium. The sequence continues at coordinate 130,761 of NZ_JAYRZM010000002.1, forward strand.
TGGGCCGCGACCATGGCCAGCACGCCCTTCAGATTCGGCGCGATGGCCAGCTCCACCACCGCGCGGAAGATCTCCTCCTTGGTGGCGAAGTAGAGATAGAGCGCGCCCTTGGAGACGCCCGCGCGGGCGGCGATGTCGTCCAGCCGGGCGGCGGCGAAGCCCTTGGCGGCGAACACCTGCAGCGCCGCCTCGACGATCTCGTCGGGCCGGTCGGCCTTGCGCCTGCGGAATTTCGGCTCGCCGACGGGGAGCATCGGGGGTCCTCAAATAACTGACTGGTCAGTTATCTATAGTCGGATCCCGCGTTGGCGGCAAGGCTGGCGGCTTGGCCTGGTCCGGCGATGCCGCCACTATGCGGCGAGGCGAGGGGACGAGCGCGGATGGGCGATCTGGAGATGCGGACCTCGCGGGCCGGATGGACGAGGCTGGCGATCGGCCTGGTCCAGGGCGTCTTGCTCTATCTGCTGTTCGACCGGCTCGCGCCGGCGGCGGGGCGGCCGGTCGCTCCCTGGCTCGCCGCCCTGCGGGCGGTCGCGGCCCTGACGCCGTTCGTGCTGCTGGCCGGGCTGGGCGCGATGCGCCGGGGTCCGCTGCTCGCCTGGACGGCGGCGGCCGCGGCGCTGGCCGGGGGCGTGGGCGCCTACGCCGCCGCGACCGGCGGCGACCAATTGATGGACCGCACGCCCTGGCCGCTGTTCGTCGGCGGAACCGCCGCAGCGCTCTTCATCCTGCACCACCTGATCGAGCCGGCCGACCAGGAGCGGCGCTGGCGCGCGGCCTACGTCCGCTATTTCGACCTCACCTGGACCAACGGCGTGCGGCTGGCCCTTTGCGGCCTGTTCGTCGCCGCCCTGTGGGCGCTGCTCCACCTGGGCGCGACCCTGTTCGCGATCATCGGCCTCGACGAGGTGCGCAAGACCATCACCGAGCACTGGTTCGCCATGCCGGTGTCCACGACGGCCTTCGCGGCCGGGGTCCATCTGACCGACATGCGCGCCAGCCTGGTGCGCGGGGTGCGCACCGTGGCGCTGGCCCTGCTTTCCTGGCTCCTGCCGCTGATGGCCCTGTTCTGCGCGGCGTTCCTCGCCGCCCTGCCATTCACCGGGCTGAGGCCGCTGTGGGACACCCGCAGCGCCGCGGGCGTGGTGCTGTCGGCCGCCGCCGCGCTCATCATCCTGACGAACGCCGCCTACCAGGACGGACGGCGCGACGACGTGCCGGCCGTGTTGAAGTGGGCCGCGCGGCTGGCCTGCGTCATCGTCGCGCCGCTGGTCGCCATCGCCGCCTACGCCGTGGCCCTGCGCATCGGCCAGCACGGCCTGACCCCCGAGCGGGTCGCCGCGGCCGCCTGCGTCGTCGTGGGGGCGGCCTTCGGAGTCGGCTACCTGCTGGCCGCCGTCGCGCGGCGCGGATGGCTGAGGCGGATCGAGCCGACCAACGTCGTCACCGCCTACCTCGCCGTCGCCGTGCTCCTGGCGCTGATGTCGCCGCTGGCCGATCCGCGCCGGCTGTCCGTGCAGGACCAGCTCCATCGCCTCGACGCCGGCGCCGTCTCCCCGGCCGGGTTCGACTATGCGTTCCTGCGCCGCCGCGCCGGCGCGGCGGGGATGAGCGCGCTCAAGGCGCTGGCGGCGCGCAAGTCTGGGCCCGGCGCGGCCGAGATCGCCCGGCGCGCGGCCGAGGCGCTCAAGGCGCCGGAGGCCGGCGACGGAGCCGTTCAGCCGGCCGTCGCCGACCGCGCCGCGCTGGTCACCGTCGCCGGGGCCAAGGCGCTGCCGGCGAGCTTCCTGCAGCAGGCCTGGACCGCCAAGGACGATCCCTTCCGCGGATGCGCGCCGCCGCGCGAGGCCGGGGGCGTCTTCCAGCGCTGCCTGGCGATGGTGGCCGACGTGGACGGCGACGGCCGCGACGACGTGGTCTTCCTGGGGCCGACCGAGCGCAAGCTCTACGTGGAGGACGCCGGGCGCTGGACGGCGGCGGCCGAGGTCTCGGGGCCCGGCTGCCGCGAAGACGTCGCGGCCTTCGAGGCGGGCGCGGTGAAGGTCGCCCCGCCGCTCCGCTTCGGCCAGCTCGAGGTCGGCGGCCGGCGTCTTTCCATCGCGCCGGCGTCGGCCTGCCCGCCCGCCGAAAGCGCCGCGAAGGGCGGCGATCGAGTCGCGCCGGCCAAGCGCTGAGCGGCCCGTCGCGGGGCCTGCGGGCGCTCCGTTCGAGGGCGGATTAATGGAGCTTGGTTAATTGGCGGAACACGCACGAAACGAATCAGGACCGAATCACTGACTCGGCCCGATTCGGGATTTGTTCCATACTAGAGATTGTAGTTGATTTGCGATTAACCACAATCGGGTTCGCGCCGGCGCGGCCATTGTGAGCGGGGGGTGCGGCCTCGCCTTGACGTCGAGCGCGGGTTTCGCCTATATCGCGCCCTCCCGCGCGGCTCCGTCCGCGCAATCGATTTTCCACGCGTAGGGTTGAACACCATGTCGCGCCGTTGCGAACTCACGGGCGTTGGTCCGATGGTCGGCCACAATGTGAGCCACTCGAACATCAAGACCAAGCGTCGTTTCCTGCCGGCCCTGTCGCCGGCCACGCTGCAGTCCGAATCCCTCGGCCAGTCGTTCAAGCTGCGTATCTCCAACGCGGCCCTGCGCACGCTGGACTTCAAGGGCGGGCTGGACGCCTTCCTGGTCGGCGCCCGCGACGAGAACCTCTCGCCGCGCGCCCTGAAGATCAAGAAGCAGGTGAAGGCCAAGCTCGCCGAACAGGCGGCCTGAGGCTCCTCGGACCTTCTTCAAGCGAAGAGGCCGGCGCTCGCGCCGGCCTTTTTCGTTGCGCTCCGGCCTCGTCCGGCAGGGCAGTTCCGCCTCAGCGCTTGGGGCTCCAGTCGAACGCCAGCAACAGCGTGCGCTGGGAGCTCGAGAAATTATCGTCTGAAATCAAATAAAAGCGGATGGAGCCGTCGCTCGCCGGGCGGGCGGCGACGCCTTCGAAATTGTCCACGCTCAGCGGCCGGGCCAGGTCCAGCCGGTCGATCGGCCCGTTCGCGCCGTAGATGGCCAGCGTGATGCGGCTGCCGCGCACGGGGTCCCAGGCGCGCAGCACATAGGCCATGCGCCCGTCCGGCAGCGGCGTCATCGCCGACAGCTTGAAGCCGTCCGACAGCGGAACCGTGAAGCCCTCGACGCAGGCCGCCGAGAGCCGGCAGGTCCAGGTGCGTCCCGAATCCTCGCCGCCCACCACATAGGCGTCGGGCGCGACATAGGGGTCTTCGGCCAGGCCCTCCATCCCGCCGTTGAACGGGAACGTCGCCTCGGGCATGGGCGCGGGCTTGGGCGGCGAGCCGTCGGCCGGATAGCGCCAGATGCGGTCGTGCTCCTCGAAGCTGATCAGGCGGTCGCCGTCCGGCATCATCGCCAGCCCCTCGGAATCGGAATTCTCCTTGCCCTGCAGCGGCTGGCCGTCGAGGCCCTTCAGCACGGCGAGCCTGCCGTCCGTCACGCCGACGAGGCGGCCTTGGGGGTCCAGGCGGATGCGGGCCTGCAACAGATCGCCCTCGTCGCCGATGGCGACCAGCGCGCCGTCCGCGCCGATCCACAGGTCCGACATGCCGTGCAGGCGCGAGGTGTCCGGCGAGGTGAGCGCCAAGCCCCCGGCGTAGCGGAAGTCGCCCTGGCTGGTTTGCGCCGGGTCCTGCGGGTTCAGCGGGATCGGTTCGGCCGCGATCGTCACGCCGGGGCCGGCGGCCACGTGCGCGGCGGGCAGGGCCGGCGGCGGCGTCGGCGCGCAGGCGAAGGCGGCGAGGGCGAAGACCGCCGCGATCGGCCCCGATCGCCTCACGCCCGGCCGCCGCACGCCGTCACGCCTCACGCGGTGGCTCTCCGCACTTCCTTGAAGGTCGAGCCCCGGGTCGATCCCTGCGGGCCTTGGGTCGAGGGCGGCGGCTGCAGCAGCGAGGCCGTGCGGCGGGTGACCTTCTTCGGTTCCTCGTCGAACAGCTCGGCGAGCTGGTCGACGATCACGCCGGCCAGCTGCTCCACGTCGACGATGGTCACCGCGCGCCGGTAGTAGCGGGTCACGTCGTGGCCGATGCCGATGGCGATGAGCTGCACCGGGCTCTTGGTCTCGATCTCGGTGATCACCTCGCGCAGGTGGCGCTCCAGGTAGTGGCCGGAGTTCACCGACAGGGTCGAATCGTCCACCGGCGCGCCGTCGGAGATGACCATCAGGATGCGCCGCTGCTCAGGCCGGCCCAGGAGCCGCTGGTGCGCCCAGATCAGCGCCTCGCCGTCGATGTTCTCCTTCAAGAGGCCCTCGCGCATCATCAGGCCCAGGTTCTTGCGCGCGCGCCGCCAGGGCGCGTCGGCGGCCTTGTAGATGATGTGGCGCAGGTCGTTCAGCCGCCCCGGCTGGGCGGGCTTGCCGGCCTTCAGCCAGTCCTCGCGGCTGGCCCCGCCCTTCCAGGCGCGGGTGGTGAAGCCGAGGATCTCGGTCTTCACCCCGCAGCGCTCCAGCGTGCGGGCCAGGATGTCGGCGCAGACCGCGGCGACCATGATCGGACGTCCCCTCATGGAGCCGGAATTGTCGATCAGGATCGTGACGACCGTGTCTCGGAACTCGGTGTCCTCCTCCTCCTTGAAGGAGAGGGGGGCGGTGGGATCGATGATCACGCGGGTCAGGCGCGCGACGTCGAGGATCCCTTCCTCCAGGTCGAAGCTCCAGGAGCGGTTCTGCTGGGCCATCAGCTTGCGCTGCAGCTTGTTGGCCAGGCGCGAGACCACGTTGGAGAGGCTGGCGAGCTGCTGGTCCAGATAGGCGCGCAGGCGCGACAGCTCCTCGGCCTCGCACAGCTCCTCGGCGGCGATGATCTCGTCGTGGGCGGTGGTGAAGACCTTGTAGGTCGCCACCTTGCCCTCGCCCTTCAGGTCGGGACGGGCGGGCTGGTCGCCCTCGCCCATGTCGGGCGGCTCCTCGGCGTCCTCGGCGTTGGGGTCCTCCTCGGCCGACATCATCTCGCTGTCGGCGTCCTCGCTCTCGCGATGGGTGGCCTCGCTGTCGTCCATGGCCGCCTGCTGGGGCGACTGGCCTTCGCCTTCGCCCTCGTCGCCGTCGTCGGCGGCCTCGGATTCGCCGTCCTCGCCGGACTCCTCGTCCTGGTCGGCCTGGTCGGGAGCGTCGGACAGGTCGTCGCCCATCTGCAGGTCGCGCAGGATGGTGCGCGCCAGCTTGGCGAAGGCGCGCTGATCGTCGACCACCTCGGCCAGCTTGTCCAGGTCCTCGCCGGCCTTGGCCTCGATGTCGGCGCGGAACATGTCGACCATGGGCTTGGCCATGTCCGGCGGCGGCTCTCCGGTCAGGCGTTCGCGCGCCATCAGCGAGACGACCTCGGCCCAGGGCGGATTGGCCTGGGCCTCGACGGGATTGAACACCTTGCGGGCGTACTGGTGGTCCAGCACGGCCTTTAGGTTCTCGCGCACGCCGCCCATGGCGTTGGCGCCCAGGGCCTCGACGCGCGCCTGCTCCAGGGCGTCGTAGATCGGCGCGCCCAGCGCCGAGCTCGGCCGGCCCTTGGCGTGCCTGGCCGCGTCATGGTGGGCGATGCGCAGCGCCATCTGGTCGGCCAGGCCGCGGATGCGCGCGGCCTCGGCGGGCGACAGGTCCCTGGGCGGGTGCGGCAGCACCGCGCGGTTGCCCTGAAGCTGCGGGCCCTCGCCGGAGTAGACGATCTCCAGGTCCGGCGTCTCGGCCAGCGATCGCGCCGCGTTGGCCAAGGCGCGCTTGAACGGTTCGGTCGGGCTTTCAGGGTTCTTGGCCATGGTTCATCTCATAGCGCGCGGCCGGAGGCTCTGGAAAGCGCCCAATGGCGTGCGACGTTGCGTCGCTGACCCGATGCAACCCGAAGTTCACCTTACGCCTTTAGCTACTTGAATCTTCTGGGCCGCCAACGGAGTCACCGTTGACCTCCATCGCTTGTCTAAGGGTCGCCCTCGAGAACGACCGCACCGGGCTGGCGCCGTCCGTCCTCGGCCCGCTCGTGGCGAAATTCAGCTCGGCCTACCTTGAGACACGGTGGCTCTGGCCGCGCCGCTTCGAGGCGCTGGACCACTATACCTTCCTGCTCACCGATCCGCGGGCCGACGAACTGGACCCCGAGGAGCTGACGCGCCTGGCCGACGAGCTGCAGATCAAGCTGTTCGGCGAGCGGGACTCCGGCGACGTCTCCCTGCTGCTGTTCGAGGGCACGCCGGACGCCGTGACCGCCTTCGCCGGCCTGGGCGGCGAGGCGATGATGGAGGCCGTCGCCGATCCTGACCGGCTGCCGCCCGGCGGGCGGCTGACGCACATCGTGCCGAGTTCGGCCCGGCGCGCGGAGCCCGACGAGGAAGACGACGGCGAACGCGAGCGCGGCCCGCAATGGCGGCGCATCGGCGGCGTGATCGACGAGGCGATCGAGCGCCCGGTGCTGGTGATGCCGCAGCTCAACGGCGTGCAGGGCATCTACTTCACCAGCCGCCAGCTCTTCGTCGGCGACGTGATGAGCTCCACGCCCGGCACGGCGCGCTCGCACCTGAGCCTGGTCGAAGGCCTGGCCCACATGCCGCCCGATCCGCTCAAGTTCGATTCCGACTGCATCGACGCCGGCATCAAGCTCCTGGAGGAGGGCGGCCACGGCACGATGCTCTACTTCCCGGTCTGCTACACCAACATCATCCACGCCACGCAGCGGGCGGCTTACGAGCAGATGTTCCAGCGCCTGCCGCAGAGCCGCCGCAACCAGCTCGCGGCGGCGGTCTACGACGTGCCCCGCGACCCGGCGTTCGGCGCCCTGTCCCAGTTGCGGGCCACGCTGGAGAAGTATTTCACCTCCGTCGATCTGCGGACCAACGATCCGGCCTTCCAGATCGAGAAGCTGCAGGAGCGGGCGGTGACCAGCGTCACCCTGACCCTGCCGGACGGCGGCCGCGCCCAGCGCCTGGCCGTGCTCAAGCGCTTCGCCGAGCGCCTGCCGATCTACAAGGAGCGCAAGATCTGGCCGGCCGTCACCAACGTGCGCACACGCGAGGAGCTGGAGGCGTGCGTGGCCCTGCACGTGCCCTTCGTCACCGGCCCGGCGGTGTGCCGCATGCAGACCGAGCCCATCGGCGGGCGCATGCAGCCGATGGGCGCGCTGCCGGTGCTGGCGGCCTGAGGCGGCCGGCCCGCCGCCTCAGCGCGGCTGTTCGGCCAGCCAGGCCTGCGACTGGGTTCCCACCAGGTCGACCAGGTTTCCCATGGCCAGGTTGGCGTCGATCAGGTGCAGGCCCCAGTCCTTCAGCACCGTTCCGTTCACCACCACGTCGCCGGCGATGTCGTCCGCGCGCGGATCGGACGGGTCGGCGTTCACGTGCACCGACAGGTAGGTGAACCCGTCCTTGGTCACGCACTGGGCGGAGAGCAGCCCGGGGACCGAGACGAAGGGCGTCTCCACCTTCGGTCCATCCTTCACCCAGGCCGGCGGGGCGGCCGCGTCGGCGGCGATCATCGCCCCGGAGGACAGGTAGGCATGCAGCTCGCCGGGCCCGCCGGCGAGGTTGGCCGGGTTCACGCAGGCCGCCACCATCGGCGAGTTCGGTTCGCGCGGCCGGCCGAAGCGGCTGTTGGCTGGCGGCGGGGCGGTGTCGCGGAACGAGGCGTAGGCCACCACGCAGCCGGTCTGGCTCGGCGCGTGGCAGAGCGGGATCGACTTGAAGAGGCCGGTGTCCTTGCCCGGCTCCACCGGCAGGTTGGTCCCCATCAGGATCGCCGAGACCAGCAGCTTCTGCGCCGGCTTGCCGTCGATCTCCCTGGCGATGAGCTGGGTCAGCATGCCCGAGCCCTGGGAGTGGCCGATCAGCACCACCCCGCGGCCGTGGTTCTCGTGCTCCAGATAATAGGTCCAGGCGTCGCGCACGTCGTCGTAGGGCGTGGTCGCCACGCGGCCCGCGCCCGGGGCCGCGCCGACGGCGATCGCCTCGCGCAGGGCGGTCAGGGTGAACTGGCGGTACATCGGCGCATAGACGCGGCACTTGGCGCCGAAGCGGGCGAGCTGCTGCTCCACCACCCGCCGCTCCTCGGCGTTGGGCGTCATGTCGGACAGCAGACCCTTGTCCAGCGAGACCGTGGGATAGACGTAGAAGCAGTCCACCGGCGCGTTCGGATCGGCCGCCCAGGTCTCCTGGCTCATGGTCCCGTCGGCCTGGATGACGGTGGTGGTGGTGTCGATCGCGCAGGCGTCGTCGCGGCCGGGCCAGCACAGCCAGTTCGCCTTGTCGGAATAGTCGTTCGGCGCCGGCGCCTCCGCCGTCTGCGCCTGCGTCTGGGCCAGGGCCGCTGCGCCGGCGCCCGTCACGGCCAAGGCCGCGCTCGCGACCAGCGTGGTCCATCCAATTCTGGACATCTCGCTCCCCTTGAAAATGCTCTTGTTCTGCAATGGCGCGAACCATCGCCGCTGGGCGCGCGGCGGTCGAGTCACTTTCGGGGTGGGCGGGTCAGGCCGCCAGGCAGGATCCGGCGGGCGACGCGGCCGCCTCGATGGCGGCGATCAGCTCGCCCGCCTTGATCGGCTTGGCCACGAAGCCGGTCATGCCGACGGCCAGGTACTGCTCGATCTGGTGGTGCATCACATTGGCCGAGATCGCCAGGATCGGCGTGGGCGGCGCGCCGCGGTCGGCCTCCAGCGTGCGGATGGCGACGGTGGCCTCCAGGCCGTTCATGCCCGGCATCTGCACGTCCATCAGCACCATGTCGAAGCGGCCGCGCTCGAAGGCGGCCACGGCCGCCGCGCCGTCGTCGGCGAACTCCACCTCCACGCCCAGCGGCTCCAGCAGCGCGGCCAGGATCTGGCGGTTGGTGGCGTTGTCCTCGGCCGCCAGGATGCGCAGGCTCCGGTGGTCCTCGGCTTCCGGCAGGGGCGCCTCGGCCGGGGCCGGCGCGGGCGCGGCGTGGCGCTCGAGCGGCAGGTGGAAGAAGAAGTTCGAGCCTTCGCCGGCCTGGCTCTCCACCTCCAGGCGCCCGCCCATCAGGACCACCAGCTCGCGGCAGATCGCCAGGCCCAGGCCCGTGCCGCCGAAGCGCCGGCTGGTCGAGGCGTCGACCTGGCTGAATTTCTCGAAGAGCTCGCCCAGGCGCTCGGTCGGAATGCCGATGCCGGTGTCGGTGATCCGGAAGTCCAGGCCGTCGTCGCGGGCCGCCACCGCCACGCGCACCTCGCCCGCCTCGGTGAACTTGACCGCGTTGGAGGCCAGGTTGGCGATCACCTGGCGCAGCCGCAGGCTGTCGCCGAACCACACCCCGCACGCGTCGTCGTCGACGTCGATCGCAAAGCCCACGCCCTTCTCCTCGGCCAGGGCGGCGAAGGGATTGGCGGCCGCGTGCACCACCTCGTCCAGGTCGAAGTCGTGGTTGTCGATCTCCAGGCGGCCGGCCTCGATCTTCGAGATGTCGAGGATGTCGTTGAGCACCGTCAGCAGGGCTTCGCCGGAATCGCGGATCACCCTCAGACGTTCATGCTGCGCCGGCTCCAGCGGCTCGCGCTCCATCACCTGGGCCATGCCCAGGACGCCGTTCAGCGGCGTGCGGATCTCGTGGCTCATGTTGGCCAGGAACTGCGACTTGGCCACGTTCGCGGCCTGGGCCTCGTCGCGGGCGCTCACCAGATCGCACAAGGTCCGGGCCAGCTTGGCTTCGTTGAGCGCCAGCTCACGCAGGATCCAGCGGATGCGCGCGGCGAAGGCCCATCCGGCCAGGGCCAGCGCCAGGAAGCCCGTCGTCAGGGCCGGGGCGGCGCGCATCAGCACCTCCATCCCGGGCTGCCGGGGCGTCCAGGCCAGGCGCTCGGCCACGCGGCCGTCGACGCCGACCAGCGGGATCGAGGCGGCCGCGTCCTCTGCGTCGCGCGCGGCGGGCGGGACGATGCGGGCGGCGGCGATCTGCAGGTCCCGGTCCAGGTCGCGCAGGAACGTCGCGTCGATGGCGCGCGTCGAGATCAGAAGGACGCCCGGCCCCTTGCGCAGCGGAGCCACGTCGGTTTCCGGCTCGACGGTGGAGACGACGGTCATGTAGAGGCCGTGGTTCCACGACACGACCCCGCCAAACATGACCGGCTCCCCGATCCGCCCCTGGCCGGCGGCGGCGGCGGCGCGCTCGGCGGCCTTCTCCCCGGCGCGGGTCTTGGCGATCAGCGGGCCGGCGCTGGCGGCGAAGCCGGCCAGCGACGCGGGCTCGACGCGGCCGTCGCCGCGCCAGGCGTAGACCGGCCGTCCCGCGCGGTTCAGCACCAGGGTCATGGCGTGGCCGCGGCCGTTCACCAGGTAGTCGCCGATCTCCACGTCGGCCCAGTCGGCGTCCAGCTTGCCGCTCAGGGCCAGGTAGGCCTGGTCCCAGTGGGAGACGCCATAGACGTCGGTGGTCAGGTTCTCCTGGGACCTGTCGATCGCCCGCGAGGCCAGGGCGCGTTCCTCGCGCAGCTGCATCCGGTCGACCGCCCCGCCAGCGTAGGCCAGAAGGCTCAGGCTGCCCAGGACGACGATGGCGACGATGATCAGCGCAGGCGCGACGACCCCCCGCACGGCCAGGCGGCCGCGGGGCAGATCGACATCGATGGAGCCCTTGCCAGACATCTGCGCAATAGGCTCGGCGCATGCCTAGGGAACGGTAAAAAACCTTGCTGAATCGCAGAGTTGCCTCGGCGACGGATAGTCGCAGCCTCTGGGTTGAGGGCTACGAAACCCGCACGCGGGCCGTGCTCTCCGGCAGGTCCTGGCCGAAGGCGCGCTGGAAGAACTCGGCCACGGTGCCGCGCTCCAGCTCGTCGCACTTGTTCAGGAAGGTCATGCGGAACGCCAGGGCGATGTCGCCGCCGAAGATCTCGGCGTTCTGCGCCCAGGTGATCACCGTCCGCGGGCTCATGACCGTGGAGATGTCCCCGTTCATGAAGGCGTTGCGGGTCATGTCGGCGACGCGGACCATGGCGTTGATCGTGCGCTTGCCGTCGGGCGTGTTGTAGTTCGGCGCCTTGGACAGCACGATCTCGGCCTCGACGTCGTGCGCCAGGTAGTTGAGCGTGGTCACGATCGACCAGCGGTCCATCTGCGCCTGGTTGATCTGCTGGGTGCCGTGATAGAGGCCGGTGGTGTCGCCCAGGCCGATGGTGTTGGTCGTGGCGAACAGCCGGAAGAACGGGTTGGAGCGGATCACCCGGTTCTGGTCGAGCAGGGTCAGCTTGCCCGAGGCTTCCAGCACGCGCTGGATCACGAACATCACGTCCGGGCGGCCGGCGTCGTATTCGTCGAACACCAGGGCCACCGGCCGCTGGATCGACCAGGGCAGGATGCCTTCGCGGAACTCGGTCACCTGCTTGCCGTCCTTCAGGACGATGGCGTCCTTGCCGACCAGGTCGATCCGGCTGATGTGGCTGTCCAAGTTCACGCGGATCATCGGCCAGTTCAGCCGCGCGGCGACCTGCTCGATGTGCGTCGACTTGCCGGTGCCGTGATAGCCCTGGACCATCACGCGGCGGTCGAAGGCGAAGCCGGCGCAGATGGCCTTGGTCGTCTCCGGGTCGAACACGTAGCTCGGATCGACGTCGGGAACGTGCGCGTCGCGCGTGGAGAAAGCCGGAACCGTCATGTCCACGTCGACGCCGAACGTGTCGCGCACGGACACGTGCCGGTCGGGGACCAGGGTGATCAGCTTGTCGTCTTGGGTGTCGGCGAACGAAGTCATGGCGCGGATCGATTACAGGGTTACGGGCGCAAAGCAAACGGGTGTTTGCAGGTTCTGGCGAGGGGAAACGTCGTCCGGGCCGGTTTCCGTCGCGTCCGCCGCCGCCGTGCCGGAATTGCGTGCCGGCGCGCCGGGCAAGCGCTAGTCTGGCCGCAAACGCCGGGGCGGACCACGCCGCGGCGATCGGGAGGACGACCATGGGCGAGGCGCTCGCGCAACCACGCACGATCACGGTCAGGCCGCAGCCTTCGGGCTTCGGCGCCGAGATCACCGGGCTGGACCTGTCCCGGCCGCCGCCGGCCGAAACCCTGGCCGAGGTCAAGGCGGCCTGGGCCCGCCACGCGGTGCTGTCCTTTCCCGACCAGCCGCTCGGCCTTCAGGCCCTGGAGGCGTTCACCCAGGCGATCGGCCCGTTCGGCCACGATCCCTTCATCGCCCCCATGCCGGGCCATCCCAACGTCCTGGAGCTGCGCCGCGAGCCGGACGAGAAGGCGACCAACTTCGGCGCCGGCTGGCACTCCGACTGGAGCTTCCAGCCCGAGCCGCCGGCGGCCACCCTGCTGCGCTCCGAGGTGGTCCCGCCGGTGGGCGGCGACACCCTGTTCGCCGACTGCGCCCGGGCCTACGAGGCGCTGTCGCCGGCCTTCCAGGCGATGCTGGCCCCGCTCAGGGCCGTCCACTCGGCCTCTCTCGCCTACGGAACCCAGGGCGTCTTCGCCCGCGAGACCGAGAAGCGGACCATGCGGATCATCGTCAGCCCCGAGGCCGACAAGACCGAGGTCCACCCCCTGGTGCGCACCCATCCGGTCACCGGCCGCAAGGCGCTGTTCGTCAGCCCGGTCTACACCCGCGGGATCGAGGGGATGACCCATGCGGAGTCGGCGGCGATCCTGAAGTTCCTCTACGACCACATGACCCGCGACGAGTTCGTCTATCGCCACAAATGGCGGCCGGGGATGCTCCTGATGTGGGACAACCGCTGCACGGTCCACTTCGCCGATGGCGGCTACGACGGCCACCTGCGGGTGATGCACCGCACGACGGTGGCCGGCGAGCGGCCGGTCTGACCGCCGCGTTGCTGACGGCGGGCTGTCAGCAGGCCGCCGTTAGCCCTGGGCGCCTTCGCAAACCCATCGGGAGGCGCCCACATGCTGCGCACCTATCGCGGAAGCTGCCATTGCGGGAAGGTCCGCTTCGAAGCCGACATCGACCTGTCCGCCGGCACGGGCAAGTGCAACTGCTCGATCTGCACCAAGCGGCGCAACTGGAGCGTGGGGCTGAAGCCTGACGCCTTCCGCCTGATCCAGGGCGCCGAGGCGCTCGGCGACTACCAGTTCGGCACGATGAGCGGCCACCATCGGTTCTGCACCACCTGCGGGGTCGCGCCGTTCGGCGACGGCCATATCGAGGAGATCGGCGGCGACTACGTCTCGGTGGCCGTCTGCACCCTGGACGACGTCGATCCGACGGAGCTGGCCGAGGCGCCGGTGCGCTACATGGACGGCCGCCACGACAACTGGTGGGCCGCCCCGGCCGAGGTGCGCCACCTCTGACGGCTCAGAGCTGCGAGGCGAGCTTGCGCCGGGCCTCCGGGGTCAGCGCCGCGCCCCAGCCGGCGCCGCTGGTGTCGCCCAGGGCGTGTTCGGGCGGCACGATCTCCGGGCCCTCTCCGGGCGGCAGGGGCGGGGTGTAGTAGCCGAGCGCGTAGCTGCCCATGGCATAGCCGAGCAGCGCCTGCAGCTCCGGGTCCAGGTCGCGGGCGATCTGCGGCGGGCAGGACAGGTACTGGTTCTCCTCCTGGCGCAGCCAGCCCAGGCAGTAGGTGATGTTGACGCCGATGCGGTCGCCGCCGGAGCGGTTCTCGCCGCCCGCGTGGATCACCGAGCCGGAGTAGACCAGCACCGAGCCGCGCTCCATCTGCGCATAGCCGACCTCGTGCGGCTCGGCCTGGCGGCCCTCGGCCCAGCCGGGGCTGCCCGGAACCACCTGGGTCGCGCCGTTCTCCTCGGTGAAGTCGGTCATCGCCCAGATGGTGTTGAACTGCGGCTCCACGCCCTGCACCCAGCCGCCCCAGGCCAGGCGGTCGCGGTGCAGCGGCTGCTTGGGCTGGCCGGGCCGGATGCGGATCACCTGGGTCAGGTGAAGCTGGTAGCGCGAGCAGTAGCGCAGCAGGAAGGCGTCGGCGCCGGCCAGCATCGCCGGATGCGTCACCAGCTTGCGCGCCTGCGGCGAGCGGGCCACCAAGGCGCCGGTGCGCGTGGTCTTCACGCCCGAGAAGTCGTCGGCGCCGGTCGGCGTGGCCTCGATGTAGGGCATGAGCTCGGCCATCACCGCGTCCACCTGCGCGCGCGGGATCACGTGGTCGAGAATCAGCGCGCCGTCGGTGTCCAGGATCTCCCGGATCTCCTCGGGCGAGGCGTCGGCGCTCAGGTGCTTGAGAGCGGGCATTGTCTGTCTCCGGGCGTTTCCTCGCCGCCAGCTTACGCCGGTCGCGGCGGGCGGCAATCGCCCCGGAGCTTCAGACCATCCCGGCCTTGCGCAGGGTCTGGTAGGCCTTGATCACCCGCTGCAGCTTGTGTTCGGCCGAGCGGTCGCCGCCGTTGGCGTCCGGGTGGCAGCGCTTGACCAGCTCGGTGTAGCGCTGGCGGATCTTCGGGCCCTCGGCGTCCTCGTCCAGGTCCAGGTCGGCCAGGGCGTTGCGCTCCAGCTTGCCGAGCCGGCGGCTGGGCGCGCTCTGCGGCCGCGACTCCGGGCCGCCGCCGCCGAACATGCTGAAGGGATCGGCGTAGCCGGACCCGCGGGCGAAATTGGCGGTGAAGGCCGCGGCCTCGCGCGAGCGGCGCCCGGCCTTCATCTCCCAGGTGGGTCGCCCGCCGGTCATGGCCTCGTCCTCGCGGCGGGCGCGGATCTCGCCCTCGCTCATGCCGGCGAAGAAGTTCCAGTTGCGGTTATATTCGGCCGCGTGCGGCTGGCAGAACCAGTAGTGCTCGTGCAGCATGTCGCGGGACTTGGGCGCGCGCGCCGTGGCGGCCATCCGGCAGCCGGGATGGTCGCACGCCCGCTCCCCCGGCTTGAGGGCGAAGACGTCGTCGTCGCGCGCCTGCTCCTCGTCCGGCTTGGGGGGCCGCACGCGGATGTCGACGAACTTGGGCCTGTATTGAAACGCGCCGCTCATGGCCCAAGTATGGGGGCCAAAGAATCCCTTTCAAGAATTGAAGATGCGGGCGATGGGCGCCATATTTGATTCAATCCAAGCCAAGCTCACCCGGGCCTTCGAGCCCACTCGCCTCGAGATCGAGGACGAGTCCTCGCGCCATGCCGGCCACGCCGGGTCGAGGCCCGGCGGGGAGAGCCACTTCAACGTGCTGATCGAGGCGGCGGCCTTCGCCGGAACGCCCAAGGTGGCCCGCCAGCGGATGGTCTACCGCGCCCTGTCCGAGGAGCTGGCCGGGCCGGTCCACGCCCTGTCGCTCAAGGCGCTGGCCCCCGGAGAGGGCTAGGCGTTCGTCGCGCGCAGCTCGCCCAGCACCCGCGCCAGGTCGATCTCGCGGAAGGGCTTTTGCAGCACCGGCGTGCCGCGGTCGGTTTCGCGCAGGCCCGCGTCGCCGTATCCGGTGGCGAAGGCGAACGGCGCGCCGCGTTCGCGCAGGATGTCGGCCAGGGGAAAGATCGGCTGGCCGCCCAGGTTCACGTCCAGCACCGCGCAGTCGATCGCCGCGCTTTCCATCAGCGCCAGCGCGTCCTCGATGCGCGAGGCCGGCCCCACGACCAGGCAGCCCAGGTCGGACAGCATGTCCTCGATCAGCATGGACACCATCATCTCGTCTTCGACGACGAGCACTCTCAAGCCGTCGAACCGGCCGCCTTCGCTCATCAGGTTCGCTCCAGCGCGGGGGTCAATCATGGATTGCATAGCGCGAACCGCAACCTACGGCTACGGTGTTCGCGCCGATGGGGCGTTCGCGCGCCGGCGTCTCAGGCGCTCTCGGCGGCTTCCAGCGGCGGGGAGACCCGAAGGCCGGTGATCTGGTTGCGGTCGCGACGCACCACCTCGAAGCGGTGGCCGTAGAAGATGAAGGTCTGGCCGACCCGCGGGATGGTCTGGGCCTCGTGGATCACCAGGCCGGCCACCGTCACCGCGTCCTCGTCCGGCAGGTCCCAGTCCATGGCGCGGTTCAGGTCGCGGATGGCCACCGAACCGTCGACCATCACCATGCCGTCCGGCTGCGGGCGCACGCCGGCCAGGGCGTGCACGTCGTGCTCGTCCTCGATCTCGCCGACGATCTCCTCGAGGATGTCCTCCAGGGTCACCAGCCCCTGCAGCGCGCCGTATTCGTCCACCACCAGGGCGAAGTGGGTCTGGCGCTTCAGGAAGGCGTTGAGCTGGTCCTTCAGGTTGGTGGTCTCGGGAATGAACCAGGGCTCGCGGGCGATGGCCCCGATGTCCAGGTCGTCCATCCTGCCGTCGGCTTCGGCGATCGCCTGCAAGAGGTCCTTGGCGTGGATCACGCCGACGATGTTCTCCGGGTCGTCGCGGTAGAGCGGCACGCGGGTGTGGGCGCTCGCCAGGGCCTCGTCCACCAGCTCGCGCGGCGGCAGGTCCGCGTCGATCATCGAGATCGACTTGCGGTGCACCATCACCTGGCTCACGTCCATGTCGGCCAGGTCCAGCACCCCGCCCAGCATCCGCCGGTCGCGGCTCTCCACCGCCCCTTCGGCGTGGTGGTACTCCACGGCCCCGCGGATCTCCTCGTGCGCGGCCAGCACATCGACGCCCATGTCCAGGTTGATGCCGAACGGGCGCAGGGTCTGGCGCACGATCCACTGGGCGCCGTTGGCCAGCGGGCCGAAGATGCGCACGATCCAGACCGTGGGGATCGACAGGGACCTGGCCACGTCGTCGGACCGGGCGATGGCCAGCGTCTTGGGCAGGATCTCGGCGAACACCACCACCAGCACGGTCATCACCACCGTGGCGATCAGGGCGCCCAGCGGGCCGGGGAACACCGCCGACAGCACGCTGGTGGTGAGCGCCGAGGCGCCGATGTTGATCACGTTGTTGGAGAGCAGGATCGCCCCGATCATGGTCTCCTGGTTGGCGATCAGGCCGTTGACCCGTCCGGCCGCCCGGTCGCCCTCGCGCTCGAGCTGGTGCAGCCGCCCGCGGCTGGCCGCCGTCATCGAGGTCTCGGCCGCCGACAGCAGCGCCGACAAGGTCAGCAGGACGACCAGCGACGGCGCCAGGGCCGCGATCATGGCGGCGATCACGGCGCGGCTCCCTCCGCCGTCAGGAAGTCGCGCACGGCGCGCGCGTCCACGTCGCGGGCGGTGAAGGCCTGGCCGATGGCCCGCGCCAGGATGAAGGTCAGCTTGCCGCCCTCGGCCTTCTTGTCCTGGGCCATGTGGCGCACCAGCCGCTCGGCCGAGAACGGGGTCTTGGTCACCTCGTCCATCCGCGTCGGCAGGCCGGCCGCGGCGATGGCGGCGCTGGCGCGCACGGCGTCCTGGCTGGAGCACAGGCCCTGGGCGGCGGAGAAGCGGAAGGCCAGCGCCATGCCGGCGGCCACGCCCTCGCCGTGCAGCAGCGCCTCGCCGTAGCCGGTCTCGGCCTCCAGCGCGTGGCCGAAGGTGTGGCCGAGGTTCAGCAGGGCCCTGCGGCCGGCCTCCTTCTCGTCCTGCGCGACGATCTCGGCCTTCATCTGCACCGAGCGGGTCACCGCGTCGGTCAGCGCCTGCGGCTCGCGCGCCAGCACCGCCGCGCCGTCGGCCTCCAGCCGCTGGAAGAAGCTGAAGTCGCCCAGGAGGCCGTACTTGATCACCTCGGCGTAGCCGGCGCGCATCTCGCGGACGGGCAGGGTGGCCAGCACGTCCAGGTCGGCCAGCACCAGGCGCGGCTGGTGGAACGCGCCGATCAGGTTCTTGCCCCGCGGCGTGTCGATGGCGGTCTTGCCGCCCACCGAGGAGTCCACCTGCGCCAGGAGGGTGGTGGGGATCTGCACGAAGTCGATCCCGCGCTTGTAGATGGCCGCGGCGAAGCCGGCGAGGTCGCCCACCACCCCGCCGCCGAAGGCGACGATCAGGTCGCCACGGTCCAGCTCCAGCGCCAGCAGCCGGTCGCACACGTCGGCCAGGCCCTCGAAGCTCTTGGTCTGCTCGCCGGGCGGCACGATCACCGCCGGGGCCGACAGCCCCGCCGCTTCCAGCGAGGCGGTCAGCCGCGCGCCGTGCAGGCGCCAGACGGTCTCGTCGCTGACCACGGCCACGCGGCCGCGCTTGACGAAGGGGGCGATGCGCCCGCCCGCCGCGTCCAGCAGGCCCGGCCCGATCAGGACGTCGTAGCTCCGCTCGCCCAGGCCCACGGTTTGGGTGCGGATCATGCCGGTTTGTGCTCCAGATAGGCGGTGAGCGCGCGGATCACCTGGTCGACGGCCACATGGTGGGCCGCATCCCCCGTTTCCACCGTCACGTCGGCCTGGGCGTAGACGGGATAGCGCTCAGCCGCCAGGGCGCGCAGCACCGTGGCCGGGTCCTTGCCCGCCAGCAGCGGACGGTTGTCCTTGCGGCCCACCCGCCGGGCCAGGAGGTCCAGGTCGGCCTTCAGCCACACCGAGACCGACTTGGCCTTGATCAGCTTGCGGGTCTCCTCGTTCATGAAGGCGCCGCCGCCGGTGGCCAGCACGTGGGGCGGCTCGTCCAACAGGCGCGCGATCACCCGCCGCTCGCCCTCGCGGAAGGCCGGCTCGCCCAGGTCGGCGAAGATGTCGGGGATGGAGCGGCCGGCGGCCGTCTCGACCTCGGTGTCGGCGTCGCGGAACGGCAGGTCGAGCGCATTGGCCAGCCGTCGGCCTACGCTGGATTTGCCCACGCCCATGAGTCCCACGAGGGTGATGGTGCGGGCGCGCAGAGGAGCATATCGGTCCATGAACGGCGAAGGTCTACACGACCGCGCGGGCTCGCGCCAATGGCCTGCGTTGGCTATGCTGCGCCCCATGACTCGTCGCCTGTTCTGGCCGGCCGTTCTCGCCGCCGCCTGCGTCGCCACGGCGGCGTCCGCCCAGTCCGCCGCCCAGTCCGCCTCTCAGTCCGTCGAGGTGACGCCGCTGGCCGCGCCCGACCTGTTCTCCGCCGGCGCGCGGGACACGGGCCTGTCCTCCGATCTCTGGCGCGGCGCCTCGGCCGACACCATGCGCGCGGTGCTGCCGCTCCTGGCCGAAAAGCCGCTGTCGCCCGCCGCCCGGGCGCTGGCCCTGCGCGTGCTGGACACCGGCGCCGCAGGCCCCGACGGCGCGGGCCAGGACGCCGAACTCGCCAGCCTGCGCATCAAGGTCCTGAACGCCCTGGGCGACGCGGTCGGCGCGATCGCGGTGCTGTCGCGCACCCCCAACGTCGAGCGTGAGCCGGCCCTGGCCCAGCAGGCCGCCGAGGCCGCGCTCCTGTCGGGCGACGACGACCGCGCCTGCCAGATCGGCGAGACCCTGGCCAGCGGCCGGGGCGAGATCTACTGGCTGCGCCTGCGCGCCTATTGCCGCCAGCGGGCCGGCCAGCAGGGCGAGGCCCAGCTCACCTACGACCTGGCCCAGGGCCAGGACCGCGACGCAGTCTTCGGCCGGCTGATGGGCGCCAAGCTCGCCGGCAAGGGCGATCCGGGCGCGGCCTCCCTGCGCAACGGCCTGGACTTCGCCCTGTCGCGCGACCTTGGCCTGGACCTGACCGCCGCCAAGGCCGACCCGGCCGTGGCGGCCGCCCTGGCCGGCCAGCCGCCCGGCCCGCCGGTCTGGACCGCGCCGGCCGGCTCCAGCGTCGCCGACGCGGCGGTCGCCATGCTGGCCGCCGGCGATCTGGCCGGCGCCCGGCAGGTCCGCGCCGGCTTCATCACCGCCGAGCCGGGCGTGTCGGCCGACGACCTTGCGGTGCTGGACGCGATGCTGGCGGTCGCCTCCGGCCAGGTGGACGCCTCGGTCACCGAGCATCTGGTCGATCGCGCCGGCGCCGGCGAGCCCGCCGCCCACGCCAAGGCGCGCGCCGCCGCCTTCCTCACCGCGGCCCTGGGCGGCGACCTCAGTCCCAAGGCGCTGGACCTGCTGGCCGGCGTCCAGGCGGCCGGCGGCCAGGCCCCGGCCGGCCGGATGCTGGCGATGGACCTGGCCGCCGCGCGCAAGCTGGAGGGCCAGACCGCGCTCCTGGCGCTGTGGACCTGCGCCGAGGCGGGGGCTCAGGGCCCCTCGCCGGCCGACCGCGCGCGCATCGCCCGCGCCCTTTCGACGGCGGGCCTGAAGGCCGACGCGCGCAACTTCGTGCTCGAAGGCCTGTTCGGGCTCCAATGAGCGGTAAGGGGTCAGGCTGGGCCGAGGCCTTCCTGGAGATGATGGCCGTGGAGCGCGCGGCCGCGAAGAACACGCTCACCGCCTACGCCAAGGACCTGGCCGATGCTCAGGGCTTCCTGGCCGGGCGCGGCCGCGACCTGGCCGACGCCGGGGCCGAGGAGGTGGAGGCCTATTTCGCCGATCTCGGCGCGCGGGGCCTGTCGCCCGCCACCGCCTCGCGCCGCCGCGCGGCGCTGCGCCAGTTCTACCGCTTCGTCCTGGGCGAGGGCTGGCGGCAGGACGATCCCTCCCGGCGGGTGGACGCGCCGCGAAAGGGCCGGCCGCTGCCCAAGGTGCTGAGCCGCCAAGAGGTGGACCGGCTGATCGCCGCGGCCGGCGCCCGCGACGGCGGCCAGGGGCTGCGCCTGGCCTGCATGGTGGAGCTGATCTACGCCTCGGGCCTGCGGATCTCCGAGCTCACCGCCCTGCCGCTGGCGGCCGTGGCCCGCGATCCGGCCTATCTGATCGTCAAGGGCAAGGGCGGCAAGGAGCGCCTGGCGCCGCTGAACGAGGCCGCGCGGGCGGCGGTCAGGGCCTGGCTGGAGATGCGCAAGGACTTCCTGCCCAAGGGCGACGCGGCCAATCCGTGGCTGTTCCCCTCCCGCGGCAAGGCCCGGCGGCTGACGCCCCGCCGCTTCGCCCAGCTCCTCGACGAGGCCGCGGCCGACGCGGGGATCGATCCGGCGCGGGTCAGCCCGCATGTCCTGCGCCACGCCTTCGCCACCCATCTGCTGGAAGGCGGCGCGGACCTTCGGGTGGTGCAGACCCTGCTGGGCCACGCCGACATCGCCACCACCCAGATCTACACCCACGTGGCCGGCGAGCGCCTGGCCGAGGTGGTGGCGACCAAGCATCCGCTCGGGCGCAAGGGCTGAGGCGTCCGGGGCGTTCCGGCCTCAGGCCAGCCCCAGGCCCCAGATCAGCAGCAGCGCCACCCCGGCCAGGGCGATCAGCGACAGGGTCACCACGGCGGTCACCCGCCCGCCCGCCTGGCTCACGGCCCGCACGTCCACCCCCAGGCCCAGGGCGGCCATGGAGATCACCGTCAGCCAGGTCGCCGCGTGCGAGGCCGGCGCGATCGCCGCGTGCGGGATCAGGCCGAACGAGCGCGCCGCGGCCAGGGCGATGAAGCCCAGGATGAACCACGGGGCGAGGCGGCCGAGCTGCAGGCGCGGCTTGCCGCCCTTGGCCTGTTCGGCTTCGCCGGCGACGGCGCCGCGGCTCAGCAGCGACAGGCCGAAGACCACCGGCCCCAGCATCAGCACGCGGGAGAGCTTGACCACCGTGCCCACCTGGGCCGCCAGGGCGCCGATCGGCGCGGTGGCCGCCAGCACCTGCGGCACGGCGTAGACGGTCAGGCCGGCCAGCACGCCGGAGGCGCGGGGCGTCATGTGCAGGGCCGCCGCCGCCGGGGGCAGGATCAGCACCACCAGCACGCCCAGCACGGCCGTGAAGCCGATCGAGGCGGCCACTTCCTCGGCCTCCGCGCCGATCACCGGCGCCACCGCCGCGATCGCCGAGTTGCCGCAGATGGAGTTGCCGCAGGCCACCAGCGTCGCCATCCGGTGCGGCAGGCCCAGGAGCCGGCCCAGGCCGTAGCCGGCCGCCAGGCTCACCGCCACGGCGCCGACGACGCCGACCAGCAGCGGCGCGCCCACCGCCAGCAGGGCCTCGGCGCTCAGGCTCGCGCCCAGCAGCAGCACGGCGACCTCCAGCAGGGTCTTGCCGCAGAACTGCACGCCCTTGCTCCAGCGCTCGCCCGGCGACCAGACCGAGCGCACGGCCGCGCCCAGCAGGATCGCCAGCACCAGGGCCTCCAGCCACGGTCGCCCGAACAGCTTCACCTCCAGGCCCTGCAGGGCGAAGGCGGCGGCGGTGACGGCGGCGCAGAGGATGACGCCGGGCAGGAGGGCGCGCAGGGCGGCTGGGGAAAGGTGGCGGGTCATGACGCGAGGCTGCGCCCGCCGAATTCATAAATCCAACGAATGATATTTGTATGTTTGATCGATATATGCGATCATTGCGCCATGACCCTGGAGCAGCTCCGGGTGTTCGTCGCCGTCGCCGAGCACCTGCACATGACCCGCGCGGCCAAGGCGCTGAACATGACCCAGTCGGCGGCCAGCGCGGCGGTGGCCGCCCTGGAGGCGCGGCACGGGGCGCGGCTGTTCGACCGCGTCGGCCGGGGCCTGGCCCTGTCCGAGGCCGGGCGCGCCTTCCTGCCGGCGGCGCGGGCGGTGCTGACCAGCGCCGAGGCGGCGGCCCAGACCCTGGACGACCTGGCTGGCCTGCGCCGCGGCGCGCTGGCGGTGGCGGCCAGCCAGACGGTGGCCAGCTACTGGCTGCCGGCGCGGCTGGCGCGCTTCGCCCTGGCCTATCCCGGCGTGAAGACGCGCCTGACCGTCGGCAACACCGCCCAGGCCGCGGCCCTGGTGGCGCAGGGGGCCTGCGCCCTGGCCGTGGTGGAGGGCGTGGTGGATTCGCCGGTGCTGGCCGGGCGCAAGGTGGGCGGCGACCGGGTGGCCGTCTACGCCTCGCCCGCGCACCTTCTGGCCCACACGCCGGTCACCGCCCCGGCGCTGCAACAGGCGGCCTGGGTGCAGCGCGAGCCGGGCTCGGGCACGCGCGCGGCGGCCGAGCGGGCGCTGCAGGCCAGGGGCGTGGACCCGGCCGCCCTGCGCGTGGCCCTGGAGCTGCCGTCCAACGAGGCGGTGCTCACCGCCGTGGCCGACGGCCAGGCCGTGGCCGCCGTCTCCGAGCTGGCCGCGCGCCCGCATGTGGAGGCCGGCCGGGTCGTGGCCCTGCCTTTCGATCTGGGCGCGCGCGACTTCGTGCTCCTGTCCCACAAGGAGCGGGGGCTGAGCGCGGCGGCGGGCGCCTTCGTCGCCTCGCTTTCGGCCACCGGCCTGGACCGGCCGGCCCGGCGCAAGGCGCCGCACTTGTGACGCCGGCTGATCGCGCCTAATTTCCGGCCCTCCCGCCCACGGCGCAGAGACGATTCCCAGGCATGGTTGCGCACTACCTCGACTTCGAGCGTCCGATCGCAGACCTCGAAGCGAAGATCGAGGAACTGGACAAGCTTTCCGAAACGGCCGGCGCCGGCTCGTTTGAAGCCGAGATCGAGGCCCTGCGCGCCCGCGCCCAGGATCTGCGGCGCGAGGCCTACTCCAATCTCGACGCCTGGCAGAAGGTGCAGGTGGCCCGCCATCCGGACCGGCCGCACTTCGTCGACTATTGCGAGGCGCTGATCGACGACTTCGTCGAGCTGCGCGGCGACCGCAAGTTCGCCGACGACCAGGCGATCATGGGCGGCCTCGGCCGTTTCCGCGGCCAGCCGGTGGTGGTGATCGGCAACGAGAAGGGCCGCGACACCGTCGGCCGCGTGAAGCACAACTTCGGCTACGCCCGGCCCGAGGGCTACCGCAAGGCGATCCGGCTGATGGAGATGGCCGAGCAGTTCAACCTGCCGGTCATCAGCCTCGTCGACACCGCCGCGGCCTATCCCGGCGTCGGCTCGGAGGAACGGGGCGTCGCCGAGGCGATCGCGCGCGCCACCGAGAAGAGCCTGCTGCTCAAGACGCCGATGGTGGCGGTGGTCACCGGCGAGGGCGGCTCGGGCGGGGCGCTCGGCATCGCCTGCGGCAACCGCGTGCTGATGCTGGAGCACGCGATCTACACGGTGATCCCGCCGGAAGGGGCCAACTCCATCCTGTGGCGCGGCTCACGCACGGCGGAAGAGGCGGCCAAGGCGCTGAAGATCACCGCCCAGGATCTTTTGAAGTTCAACATCATCGACCGCATCGTCGACGAGCCGCCGGGCGGCGCGCACTCCGATCCGGAGGCCGCGATCAAGGCGGTGGGCGACGCCGTCGAGCAGGAGATGACCTCGCTCGGCAACATGGGCCCCGTCGAACTTCAGGCCCAGCGCTCGGAGCGGTTCTACGCCATCGGCCGCAGCGGCCTTCAGTAGCCGGCCGCGCCCTTTTCAGCATTCCTCGGCTTGCCTGACCTGGCGTCGCGCTGTTCAGTGTCGTCCAAACAATCGTTTGGAGGGACGTCATGGCGTTGCAGACGCGGTTCACGGAGACCTTCGGGGTCGAACACCCGATCGTTCAGGGCGGCATGCAGTGGGTGGGCCGCGCCGAGCTGGCCGCGGCGGTGTCGGAGGCGGGCGGCCTCGGCATCATCACCGCGCTCACCCAGCCCACGCCTGACGACCTGCGCCGCGAGATCGAGCGCGCGCGCACCCTCACCAGCAAGCCGTTCGGCGTGAACCTGACGATCCTGCCGGCGATCACCCCGCCGCCCTACGCCGAGTACCGCAAGGCGATCATCGATTCCGGCGTGAAGATCGTCGAGACCGCCGGCTACAAGCCGCAGGAGCACGTCGACCACTTCAAGGAGCACGGGATCAAGGTGATCCACAAGTGCACCGCCGTGCGCCACGCCCTGTCGGCCGAGCGCATGGGCGTGGACGCCATCTCCATCGACGGCTTCGAATGCGCCGGCCACCCGGGCGAGGACGACATCCCGGGCCTGATCCTGATCCCGGCGGCGGCCGACAAGGTGAAGATCCCGATGATCGCCTCGGGCGGCTTCGGCGACGCCCGCGGCCTGGTGGCGGCCCTGGCGCTGGGCGCCGAGGGGATCAACATGGGCACCCGCTTCATGTGCACCAAGGAAAGCCCGATCCACCAGAAGGTGAAGGAGCAGATCGTCGCCAACGACGAGCGGGCCACCAACCTGATCTTCCGCACCATGCACAACACCGCCCGCGTGGCGAAGAACGCCATCTCCGACGAGGTGGTGGCCATCGAGCGGCGCGGCGACGCCAAGTTCGAGGACGTCAAGGACCTGGTGGCCGGCGTGCGCGGCCGGGTGGTCTACGAGACCGGCGATCCGGACTACGGCATCTGGTCGGCGGGCATGATCCAGGGGCTGATCCACGACATCCCCACCTGCGCCGAACTGATCGCCCGCATCGTCGGCGAGGCCGAGGAGATCATCGCCGGACGCCTGGCGCGGCTGGCGGGCCTGAAGAGCCTGACGCCCGCGTAAGGGGCGGGGCCTCGCCGCCGGCTCCACCGGACGGCGAGGCGGGATGGCTGGGCGGCCGGGTCGTGTAGACTGCCGCCCGTGCCGGCCTCATCCCGATTCACGCTGCCTGGGCTGAAGCCCAAGGCCAGGGCGAACGTCTCGTTCGTGATCGAGACGATGTACGCCATCGCGGCCAATCCCGATCGCTGGGAAGAGGTGATCGACGCCCTCGGCGAGGCGCCGGGCGAGGCCGTGGAGCCGGCCGCCATGGAGGCGATGGCGGCCGGGGTGGTCCGCGCCGCGGCCCAGCCGATGGAGGCCGCCGCCGGCCCGCAGGTGGGCGTGGTCATGATCTCCCCGTCCGGCGGGGTGACGAGCTGCAACGCCGCCGGCGAGGCGGTGTTCCAGCAGCGCCTGGGCCTGCTGGAGGCCAAGGGCCTTCGGTTCTTCGACCCGTCCAACCACGAGGCGCTCGCCCAGGCCCGGCGGCGCCTGCGCGAGGCGCGCACCGGCCAGGTCATCGTCAAGTTCACCCAGGCCGACGACGAGGGGCCGCACTTCGCCTATGTGGTGCCCGCCGCCGCCCTGCCGGCCTCGCTGGCGGCGAGCCTGCCGGACGCGCGCGCGCCCGACAGCGGCGTGGCGATCATCTTCCCGGCGGTGGAGGCCACCGACCGGCTCTGGGCCAGCATCCGCGAGAGCTTCGGCCTGACCGCGGCCGAGACGCGCCTGGCCGCGCGGCTCAAGGAGGGCCTGACCTTGAAGGAGGCGGCCGCCGCCCTCGGCGTGTCGGTGAACACCGTGCGCAACCAGCTCCGCGCGGTGTTCGACAAGATGGGGCTGAACCGTCAGAGCGAGCTGGTGCGCGCGCTCACCCAGCTCGGCGCCCTGGCCGGCGTCTTCCAGCCCGACGAGGCGCACGCCGGCGGGTTCGGCCCGGCGATCCTGGCCACCGAGCGCGGCGCGGCCGAGAGCGCCCCGCCGGTGCGGCTCATGCGCCTGGCCGACGGCCGGCGCATCGCCTACCGCGACTACGGCGCCCCGCGCGGGCGCCCGGCCCTGCTCGTCCATCAGGGGCTGGGCTCCAGTCTCCTGCCCAGGGGGTCGGACGTCCTGGCCCGCGACCTGGGCCTGCGCCTGATCTGTCCCGAACGCCCGGGCGTCGGCCGCTCCGACCCGCGCCACGACTACAGCTTCCAGGGCGTCGGCCGCGACCTCGCCGCGATCTGCGACGGGCTTGGCCTGGAGGAAGTGCGCGTCGCCGGCTTCATGTCGGGCTCGGCCTTCGCCCTGTCGGCGGCCGAGGCGCTCGGCGAGCGGGCGAGCCGCGTCCTGCTGGTCTCGGCGCGCCCGCCGGGCCTGGCCCCCGAGACCGAGCGCGACGCCCGCCACCGCCTGGTGCAGTTCCGCCGGCGCCTCTTCCGCAGCGCCTGGCTGGCCGACGCGGTGTTCGCGGTGATGCGGGTGCAGATGACGCGCAACCGGATCGGCAGGATCGTGCGCACCGGCGCCTCGGCGCCCAGCGACGCGGCCTATCTGGCGTCCCACCCGGCGGTCGTCGAGTTCATCGCCGACTACATCCGCGAGTCCCTGGCGGTCAGCGCCCGCGGCATCGCCGACGAGGTTCGCGCCGCCGCCCGCGAGGAGGGCTTCCAGGCGCCGCCGCTGGCCGCGCCCGTCGCGCTCTGGCACGGCGCCGACGATCCGCTGGCCACCCCCGGCGAGGCCACCGCCTGGCTCGGCCGGGCCGCCGGCGAGACCCGCGTGTTCGCCGACATCGGCCACTTCCTGCCGCACAAGCACTGGCCCGAAGTGCTGGCCTGGCTGGCGGCCTAGGGGCGGCCAATCTCCCGCGCGTCATCCTCCGGTCGGCTGAAGGCCGATCCGGGGGCCCCGAGCTGACGGCCCGCTTGGATCGCCCGCACCAGCCGGGCGAAGACGGCTAAGGACCTAGGCCACCGCCTTCAGGTCCGCCCCCAGGGCCTCCACGGCCTCCTCGGTGGTCGCCCAGGAGCACATGAAGCGCACCGTGCCGTCCAGGAAGCGGTAGACCTGCCAGCCCTTGGCCAGCAGCCGCTTGTGCGCCGCGCCGTCCATCTCCACGAAGACGCCGTTCGCCTCCACCGGATGGGCCACCTTGAAGGGGCTCAGCGCCGCCAGCTTCGCGGCCATGGCGTTGGCGTGGGCGGCGCGCTCGACGAAGGCGCCGGTCTCCACCATGCCGATGAAGGGGGCGGCGTAGAACCTTGATTTGGAAGGCAATTGTCCGGATTGCTTCAGGCGGGCGTCGAAGCGGCGCACCAGCGACTTGTCGAGAATCACCAGGGCCTCGGCGGGCGTCATCCCCGCCTTGGTCCCGCCGATCACCAGGATGTCGACTCCGGCCTTGACCGCGGCCTTGGGATCGAAGCCGGCGGCCATGGCGTTGGCCAGCCGCGCCCCGTCCAGGTGAACCTTCAGGCCGGCCTCGCGCGCCGCCCCGGTCAGCGCCGCCAGCGCCTCGTTGGAATAGACCGTGCCGTATTCGGTGGCGTTGGTCAGCGACAGGGCCGCCGGCGCCTGGTGGTGGGCGCTGTCGGGCGCGCGCAGCGCCTTGGCCAGGGCCTCCGGGTCGATCCGGCCCGACGCGCCGGAGAGGCCGGTGATCCCCAGGCCGTGGCCGAAGAAGCCCGGCGCGCCGGTCTCGTCGGTGGCCACGTGCGAATGGGCGTGCGCCAGCACCGCCTCGAACGGCCGGCAGAGCGCGGCCAGGGCGACGCTGTTGGCCGCGGTGCCGGAGGCGACGAAGCGCACCTCGGCGTCGGCGTCCACGAGGCCGCGGATCACCTGGGCGGCCGCCGCGCAGACCTCGTCGTCGCCGTAGGAGGCGGAAAAGCCGCGATTGGCCGCCGCCAGGGCGGCGAAGGCCTCGGGCGCGGCGGGGGCGGTATTGTCGGAGGCGAAGTCGTAGCGGCCGGTCATGCGCAAGCTCGGTCAGGTTCGCCCTCTTCTCCCGCACGGGCGGAGGGCGAGGTCAAGCTTCGGGCGGAGAGAATGTCACCCCGCGCTTCTGGCCCAGGCGCGCACGTCGTCCACGAAGAGATCGGGCTCCTCCATCGCCGCGAAGTGGCCCCCGCTCGGCATCTCGGTCCAGCGCACGATGTTGTAGGCCCGCTGGGCGAAGCCGCGCGGCGGCGCCGAATAGAGCGGCTCGCCCGGGAAGTTGGCGAAGGCCGTCGGCGTCTCGCAGCGCTCGCCCTCGGCGAAGTCGATCCGGCCTTCCTCCATCAGCCCGCGATAGTACCAGGCGCCGGTGGTGAAGCTGCCGGTCATCACGTAGATCATGATGTTGGTGATGAGCCGGTCGAGCGGATAGACCTCCTCGAACGGCCTGGTCCGCAGGTCCGACCAATCGTGGAACCGCTCGATGATCCAGGCGGCCTGTCCCACCGGATTGCCCGCTCCGAGCCAGGCCACCGACTGCGGCTTGGAGGCCTGCAGGCGGAAGTAGGCGCCCATCACGTCCATCATCATGCCCTGGTGCGTCGCCCAGGCGACCTCGTCGGGCGTCTTGGGTCCGCCGTGCGGGCGAAAGCCCAGCATGTTCAGGTGGATGGCGCGCACGTTGGCGCCGTGGTTCTTGCCCAGCCACGAGGTCACCAGCGAGCCCCAGTCGCCGCCCTGGGCCAGGTAGGTCTGGTAGCCCAGCACCTCGGTCATCAGCATGTTGAACAGCCGCGCGGTCTCGCGCTGGCCGATCGGGCGGACGGGCTTGGAGGAGAAGCCGAAGCCGGGCAGGGACGGGACCACCAGGTCGAAGGCGTCGGCCGGATCGCCGCCGAACCGCGAGGGGAAGGCCAGCTTCTCGATGGAGGCCCAGAACTCGTAGTGCGAGCCGGGCCAGCCGTGGGAGATCAGCAGCGGCCGCTTGCCGCCGGCCTCGCCCACGACGTGCACGAAGTGCAGGTCGAAGTCGTCGACCCTGGCGGTGAACTGCGGGAAGCGGTTCAGCTCCTCCACCGCCGCCTTCCAGTCGTAGCCGCCGGTCCAGCGCTGGCAGAAGCGCTTCAGGTAGCCGGCGTCGCAGCCGTAGGACCAGCCGTCGGAAACCTGCGGCGCCGGTGGCCAGGGATAGGCGCGCACCTGGTCCAGCACCGCGCCCACCGCGGCCTCGCTCCACTCCACCTTGAACGGCTTGATCTCGGCCACCGTGCGCTCCCTCGCTGTCTTTGGAGCGAGATTGGCGTGCCTGCCGCGAGGGGCGTCAAGCCTGCGGGCGCAGGCCCCGCGAGATCGCCGAGTTCATTTCGGCGATCAGGGCGCGGGCGCGGTCCTGGGAGATCTTGCCGGCGAGCGCCAGGCTGACCGCGCCGTGGGCGGCCACCCAGAACATCGCGCCGATCTCCTCCGGGTCGCCCTGAAGCTGGCCGTCGTTCACCAGGCCGCGCACGTACTGGCTCATGGTCGCCGTCGCCCGCGTCGAGGCGCGCTCCAGCTCCGGATGGTCGTGGCTGGGCTGGTTCAGGTCGAACATCAGCTTGTAGGCCTGGGGGTGGGTGAAGGCGAAGTCCACATAGGCCTGGCCCACCGCCGCGCCGCGCGACCGCGCCGACGCCTGCTTGGCGTAGGCGGTCTCCAGCGCCTCGGCGAAGCGGTCGAAGCCGCTGGCGCGCACCGCGGCCAGGATGTCGTCCTTGTCCTTGAAATAGCGGTAGGGCGTCATCGGGCTGACGCCCAGCTCGGCGGCGAGCTGGCGCATGGTCACCGCCTCGGGGCCTTTCTCGGCGAACAGCCGCTCGGCCGCCTCGCACAGGCGTTCGCGGAAGTCGGCGACGTCGGACTCTGACAGAACTCTGGGCATCTCGGGCCAAGTGTCACAAAAATACGCTTGCCATGAGCTAACGCTTACGTAATAAATTTACAACGTAAAAGATTTGGGAGCGGCGACATGTCCGAGTGGGATCTTCTGATCGACCGCAAAGACCTGCGTCGCGCCGAACTGCGCGAATTCGAGGCGCCGCCGCTGGCCGAGGGCGAGGCGCGCCTGGCCGTCGAGCGGTTCTCCCTGACCGCCAACAACGTCACCTACGGCCTGATCGGCGATGCGTTCGGCTACTGGAAGTTCTTCCCGGCGCCCGAGCCGTTCGGCCGCATTCCGGTCTGGGGCTTCGCCACGGTCGTGGAATCGCGCGCCGCCGACGCGCCCGTGGGCCTGCGCCTGTTCGGCTATCTGCCGATGTCCACCAGCTTCGTCGCGCGCCTGGTGAAGGGGCCGGGCGGCTATGTGGACGCGAGCGCCCATCGCGCCGACCTGCCGCCCACCTACAACGCCTACGCCGAGGCGGGCGCCGACGAGATGGACGACTACCGCGCCCTCCTGCGGCCGCTGTTCATGACCTCGTTCCTGCTGGACGATTTCCTGGCCGAGGATGCGGCCCTGAGGACGCTGGCGCTCTCCAGCGCCAGTTCCAAGACCGCCCTGGGCCTGGCCTGGCTGGCGCGCCGGCGCGGCATGGAGGTCGTCGGCCTGACCTCGCCCGGCCACAAGGCGCTGCTGGAGGGCTTCGGCCTCTTCAGCCGCGTGGTCCCCTACGCCGAAGCCGGCGCGCTGAAGCTCGAGGGGCCGGCAGCCTATGTGGACTTCGCCGGCGACCGGGCGGTGACGGCGGCCGTGCACGCCGCGCTGGGCCCGGCCCTGACCCGCAGCCTGATCGTCGGCGGCACCCACTGGGAGGCGCGCGCCGAGGCGCCGCCGCCGCCCGGCGTGCAGCCGGTGCTGTTCTTCGCCCCCGACCAGATCCGCAGGCGCGCCGGGGACTGGGGCATGGCCGAACTCGGCCGCCGCTTCACCGAGGCCATGTCGCAGTTCGTCGCCGCCAATCCCTGGCTGCGCCTGGTGCGGCATCGCGGCGCGGAGGGGCTGCAGGCGGCCTACGCCGCCGTGCTCGAAGGCCGCGCCAGCCCCGACGAGGGCCACATCATTCGGCTGGATTGAACCGGCCAGGACAAGGGAGACACGCCATGGACGGCGACGTTCGCATCAACCCCTATCTGACGGGCAACTTCGCGCCCGTGCGCAGCGAGGACGACTTCGAGCTGAAGGTGAAGGGCGAAATCCCGCGCGAGCTGGCGGGCACGCTGTACCGCACCGGCCCCAATCCGCAGTTCGAGCCGCGCGATCCCAACTACCACTGGTTCACCGGCGACGGGATGGTCCACGCCTTCCACGTCGAGGACGGCAAGGTCTCCTATCGGAACCGCTGGGTGCGCACGCCCAAGTGGGAGCTGGAGCACGAGCACGGCCGCTCGCTGTTCGCCGGCTTCAATCCGTTGCTCACCGACCCCCTGGCCATGGGCAAGGACTCCGGCGTCGCCAACACCAACATCGTCTGGCACGCCGGCAAACTCCTGGCGCTGGAGGAGGGCCACATGCCCTTCGAGATGGAGCCGGGCACGCTGGCCTCGAAAGGCTATGTCCAGGACTATCGCGCCCGCACCACGGCCCACCCGAAGATGGACCCCAAGACCGGCGAGATGGTCTGGTTCGCCTATGGCGTCGGCGAGGCGCCGCTCAGCGCCGGCATGAGCTATGGCGTCACCGACGCCTCCGGCAAGGTCGTGCGCCGCGACGACTTCCAGGCGCCCTATTCAGCGATGATCCACGACTTCCTGGTCACGGAAAACTACGTGCTGTTCCCCGTGCTGCCGCTGACCGGCAGCCTGGAGCGGGCGATGAAGGGCCTGCCGGCCTACGCCTGGGAGCCGGAAAAGGGCGGTTATGTGGGGGTGATGCGCCGCGACGCCGACGTCTCCACCATCCGCTGGTTCAATGTGGAGGCCTGCTACGTCTTCCACCCGATGAACGCCTACGAAGAGGACGGCAAGATCATCGCCGACGTCTTCCGCTATGACACCGCTCCGCTGTTCCCGCTGGCCGACGGCCGGCCGGGCAAGAAGAGCGCCGCGCGTCTGGCCCGCTGGACCTTCGACCTGACCGGCGCCTCCGACGCCGTCAAGGAAGAGCCGCTGGACGACCTGGACGGCGAGTTCCCCCGCTTCGACGAACGCCTCGCCGGCTCCGGCTATCGCCACGGCTGGTTCGCCGGCGACGCCACCAACTCGGGCTCGGTGAAGATGAACGCCATCGCCCATATCGACCTGAAGACCGGCAAGCGCTCGACCCACGTGTTCGGCCCGGACCTGGTCTCCGAGCCGGTGTTCACGCCCAAGACCGCCGATGCGGCCGAGGGCGACGGCTGGGTCACCGCCGTAGTCTGGCGCGCCGGCGAGAACCGCAGCGACTTCGTGGTGTTCGACGCCCTGGACATCGAAAAGGGCCCGATCGGCGTCGCCGAAGTCCCCCGCCGCGTCCCCTTCGGCTTCCACGGCAACTGGGTGGGCGCGTAGGCGGCCCGGCCGTCCGCTCACCTCGGCGCAGGCTGGGGGCAGGCGAAGACGGGCGTTGTCGCGGAATCGCGTGAAAGCCCCCTCCACCGCTTCGCGGTCCCCCTCCCCCAGAGGGGGAGGAGAGGGCTCGGCGGCGCAACTCGATCTCCTCCCCCGCCCGCGCGGGGGAGGGGGACCCCGTAGGGGTGGAGGGGGCCTCGGCAGGGGCCGGCGTCGATCATCGAAGGTCCCCCTCCGGCCCTCCGGGCCACCTCTCCCGGAGGGGGAGGATCTGGAGACGCCGCGCCAAGATGCTCCCCCTCTGGGGGAGCTGTCGCGGAGCGACTGAGGGGGACTTTGATGTCCTAAGCCACCGCCGGCCGCGGGCGGGGCTTCATGAAGGGCTGCGGGCTCATCTTCACGAGGCTCCGCCACACCCATTCGAACGGGCCGTAGTGGAAGCGCTCCAGCCAGGGCTTCGACCAGATCAGGATGAAGGCCCAGACGCCCGCCACCACATAGAGCTGCTCGAAGCGCGAGAGCTTGCCGTAGAGGCCGAAGCCGAACCCGCAGAACAGCACCGTCGTGATCACCGAGGTCATCAGGTAGTTGGAGAAGGCCATGCGCCCGGCCGCCGCGAAGCGGTCGACGAGGCCGCGCCAGATTCCGGCGCGCACGATCACCAGCACCAGCGCCCCGTGGGCCAGGCCGACGAACGGGCGGGCGGCCGCCTGCCACACCTCCAGCCGGTGCAGGGTCATCGGCTCGAAGCCGCTCTTCCAGATCATCCAGGCGAGCACGGCGGTGATCGGCGCGGCGACGAGATAGCCGATCGCCATCGCCCAGCCATAGGCGCGGTTCGACCAGCCCAGGGTGAAGAAGCCCGAGCGGAACAGGGCCATGCCGATGAACATCTGGCCGATCGCCTCGGGGATCTCGTCGGTGGGCAAGAGCGTCGTCTGCAGGATCTGCGAGACCGTGGCGCGGGCCTTCAGCGCGTCCATGAAGCTTCCGCCGAACCCGGCGACCTGCTGGGCCGCCATCGCGGCGGGCGGGTCGAGCAGCAGGCGGATGTCGGCCCAGGCCTTCACCGCCGCCGGCGTCGCGCCCGGGAGGTGCGCGCGCACGTAGATCACGTCGATGATGCGCGTCTCGTAGAGGTGGTAGCCGAGCAGGGCGATCAGGATCGCCGCGCCCACGCCCGCCTGGACGCCCACGCCGATCTTGCGGAACGGGAAGATGAAGAGCCCGGCCAGGGCGTAGCAGACCAGGATGTCGCCCCACCACAGGAAGTAGGCGTGGAGCATGCCGATCACGAACAGCCAGAACATGCGGCTGTAATGGGTCTGGACAGGTCCGGGCCTGCCGCCCTCGGCGCGGGTGGCGATCAGCACGGTCGAGGCGCCGAACAGCATGGTGAAGAGCGCGCGCATCTTGCCGTCGGTGAGGACGTTGTTGACCGCCCAGGTCCACAGGTCCGCGCCCGTGGAGCCGCCGGCGTAGGCCGGGTTCAGGTAGGCGAACGACGGCAGGCCCATGCCAACGATGTTCATCAGAAGGATGCCGAGCACTGCGAAGCCGCGCACGGCGTCGATGGACAGGTGGCGCGTCCTGGTGTCGACCGGCGTGGCGGCCATGGTTTTCCCCCCGTTTGTTTTGCGGGCAGGATGGACCGGGCCGGCGGCGAGTCAATCCGCCGGAAAGGGGAGGGAACACGCCGCATGCGCGCGATCTGGTACGACCGCACGGGCCCGGCCCGGCAGGTGCTCGAGTTCGGCGAGCGTCCGACGCCCGTCGCCGGCCACGGCCAGGCGCTGATCCGCGTCCGCGCCTCGGGGATCAATCCCTCGGACGTGGGCATGCGCGGCGGCGGGGTAGGGCCGATGGCCTATCCGCGGATCACCCCCAACAGCGACGGCGCCGGCGTGGTCGAGGCGGTGGGGCCGGGCGTGGCCCAAGCCTGGGTCGGCAAGCGGGTGTGGTTCTACAACGGCCAGCGCAACGGCCGCGCCTTCGGCTCGGCGGCCGAGTACATCGAGCTGGACGTCGACCTCCTGCGCGAGCTGCCGGACGAGGTCTCCTTCGCCGAGGGCGCCACCCTCGGCATCCCCTGCATGACCGCTCACCGCGCGCTCTTCCTGGCCGGGCCGGTGCAGGGCTTGACCGTGCTGGTCACCGGCGGGGCGGGGGCCGTGGGCCACTACGCCGTCCAGCTCGCCAAGTGGGCCGGCGCCACGGTGATCGCCACCGTCAGCGGTCCCGAAAAGGCTGCGCGCGCCCTGGCCGGCGGCGCCGACCACGTGATCGATTATCGCCGCGAGGACGTGGCCGCGCGCGTGATGGCGCTGACGGGCGGGCAGGGCGTGCACCACGTGGTCGACGTGGATTTCGGCGGCAACATCGCCGCCACCCTGGCCTGCGTGCGCCAGAACGGGTCGATCGCCTACTACGCCACGCGAGGCGATCCGACGCCTCAGGTCCCGATGCTGGCGGCCATGCGGCTCAACCTGCGCATCCATGCGGTCTACCTGCCGGTCAGCCCGCACGAGGCGCGCCGGCGCGCACAGGACGACATCACCCGCTGGATCGCCACCGGCGGGCGCCAACTCTCCGTCGCCGCGCGCTTCCCCCTGGCCGAGTGCGCCGCCGCCCACGAGGCGGTGGAGGCCGGGACCAAGGTCGGCACCGTGGTGCTGGAGATCGACTGAGCCCTGGCGCTTCCCGCCGCCGGCCGATCAGACCGGATCGTAGGGGAACACCGCCGCGGAGGCTTCCAGCGGGGTGTAGCTGGCGGCCATGGCCGGCATGCCGTGGGAGATCAGGGTCTCCGGCGTCCAGCCTTCCATCCGGGCGACGAACTTCACCGGGCGCGGCTGGCTGAACAGGCACACCTCGTTGCCGCGCACCGAGAACACCTGGCCGGAGGCGCCGCAGGTCGGCGCGGCCAGGGCCACGGCCAGCGGGGCCACCTGGTCGGCGCGCATGCCTTCCTGCATCCGCTTCACGCGCTGGGCCGAGGCCTCGTCCTTCACCGGGATGGTGGCGATCATCCGCGTCCAGGCGAACGGGGCGATGACGTTGGAGCGCACGCCCTTGGCCGCGCCTTCCATGGCGATGATCTTGGAAAGGCCCATCACCCCCAGCTTGGCGGCGGCGTAGTTGGCCTGGCCGATGTTGCCGATCAGCCCCGAGGTGGAGGTGAAGAGGGCGTAGGAGCCTTCGCCCTGGTTGCGGAAGTGCTCGATGGAGGCCCGGGTCACGTTGTAGGCGCCGCGCAGGTGCACCTGGATCACCGCGTCCCAGTCCTCGTCGCTCATCTTGTGGAACATGCCGTCGCGCAGGATGCCCGCCGGATTGATGATCGAGTGCAGTCCGCCGAAGGTGTCCATGGCCTGTTCGACCATGCCCTTGACCGAGGCCATGGAGCTGACGCTCTCGGAGTTGGCCACGGCCTCGCCGCCGGCGGCGCGGATTTCCTGGCAGACCTTTTCGGCGGGGCCGGCGGAGCCCTCGTCGGCGCCGGAAACGCCCGCGCCCAGGTCGTTGACCACCACCTTGGCCCCCTCGCGCGCGGCCAGGAGCGCGCACTCGCGCCCGATGCCGTTGCCGCCGCCCGTGACCAGAACCACCTTGCCGTCCAAGACGCCCATGCCCGTTCTCCGCTCCTTCGGCCGCGTCGGTTCCGCGGCGCTCGTTGGCTTGCTCGCGGCCCGTCTTAGAGACGCGCGGCGGCCTTGTCACCGATGTCGCAGGGGCAGGGGATTGCGGCGCGGACGAGGGGGGCGCAGGCTTCGCGGGCCATGCTGCAACGCTTCGACATCCGCCAGGAGGCGGGCGGTTGGACGGTCTACGATCGCTGGACGGGACAGGCGGTGGTGTTCCGCGGCGTCGCGCAGGTGCGCATGCGCCTGGATGACGCCTACGACATGGCCGACCTGTTGAACTGGCGCGTGGCCCGCGGCGCGCGCGAGATCTACCAGTAGCCGGTCAGGCGGGCGCGAAGCTGCGCCGCACAAGGCCCGGCAGCATCAGCGCCTGGCCGGCGGCCCTGGCCAGGAAGAAGACGCTGAAGGCCAGCCACAGGCCGTGGTCGCCCAGCGGCCGCGTCGCCTCCAGCAGCGCGACGAACACCGCCAGGGCCGCGGCCATGCCGATCAGCATGGCGCGGGTCCAGCTCGCGCCGATGTAGACCCCGTCGAACACGAACGAGGCCACGCCGCACAGGGGCAGGGCGATGGCCCAGGCGGCGTAGACGCCGGTGGAGGCGACCACCGCCGGATCGGTGCTGAAGCTCGCCGCCAGCCGCGGTCCGGCCAGGGCGTAGACGAGGGCGATCAGCGCCGCCAGGCCGCCGGCCCAGCCCAGGATGGTCCGCACCAGGGCGGTGAAGCGCGCCCGGTCGCGCGCGCCCAGGGCCTCGCCGCACAGGACCTGGGCCGAGCTTTCGAAGCCGTCGAGGATCAGGGTCGCCAGCATGAAGAGCTGGAAGAGGATGGCGTTGGTGGCCAGGATCACCGGCCCCTGCTGGGCCCCGGCGCGGGTCACCAGCACCGTGGCGCTCATCAAGAGCAGGGTGCGCGCGAAGAGGTCGCGGTTCAGGCTGAACAGGGCCGAAAGCTCGCCCGCCCGCCAGGTCGACCGCTCGCGGGCCAGCGCCAGCGCCCGCCGCGCCGGCGCCTCGCGCAGGGTGATGGCCAGCAGGGCGACGAGCTTGGCGGTCTCCGACGACAGGGTGGCGGCGGCCACCCCGGCCACGCCCAGATGGAAGCCCAGCACCAGGGTCACGTCGAGGGCGATGTGGAAGAGGTTGGCGCCTACCTCCACGGCCAGCACCGCGCGCACCCGCCGCCGGCCGATCAGCCAGCCGACCACGACCGCGTTCACCAGCCAGGCGACCCCGCCGAGGTAGCGGACGTTCACATAGGTGCGCGCCAGGTCCGCCACGTCGGCCGTCGCCCCCAGCATCTGCAGGCCGAAGCGCAGCACCAGCGGCCGCAGGATCAGGATCAGCGCGCCGATCAGGAGCGCGGCGGCCAGGCTTCGGGTCAGCGCCGCGGCCTGGGCGTGATCGTCGCCGCGCCCGGCGGCCTGGGCGGTGAGGGCGGTGGTGCCCGAACGCAGGAAGTTGAAGACGATGAGCAGCGTCATCAGGAGCTTGGCGCCGACCTCCACCGCGCCCTGCGCGGCGGCCTCGCCCAGCCGGCCGATCACCCACATGTCGGCCAGGCCGAACAGGGCGGTCGCCACGTTGGTCAGCATCGACGGCGCGGCGATCGCCCAGATCGCCCGGTTCATTGACGTCGCAGAGGCTCCAGGCTCGCTCATCCGTCCGCAGTGGCGGGCGGCGCGCGCGTGGTCAAGCCTGCGCGAGGCCTTAGTTCGGCGGCGCCGTCCCTTCGATCCGGTCGAGCCGCGCCAGGGCCTCGCGGACGTCGCTCAGCAGCACCGGTTCGGGCGTTCCGAGCAGCCACCGCTGGCCCGGCTGGTCTTGCACGGCCGAGGCGTCCGAGGCCCACGAGGACAGGACGGCGCGCTTCTCGGCGGCGTCGAGCAATGGATCCTTGAGCACGTCGCGCGGGTGTTGGAAGCCAACGCCGGGCCGCAACCATCGTTCGAGGGCGGCGGCCAATCCCTGTTGTTGGATAAGCTGGTCCGAGGTCGCCAATCGCATGGCCGTGTCTCCAGAATCTGTCCTTTCTCCTGCGCCTCCGGCGGCGGGCCGGAAGCGGCTGCGCAGAGATTTGTGGTCGGCGAGGCCGCTTTCAACCCCGAGGCTGGCTCAGAGCTCGATCCGCCAGCGCAGGCTCTCGCCGCCTCCATAGACGGCCGGCTTGACGAAGCGCTCGACCATGCGCCCGCCGTTCTTCTCAATCACCCGCTGGGAGGCGGCGTTGTCCGGGTCGGTGGTCAGCTCGACGAAGGCCAGGCCCCTGGCGCGGGCGTCCTTCAGGACCTCGCCGAGGGCGAAGCTGGCGTAGCCGCGTCCCGCCATCCACGGCGGCACGGCGTAGCCGATGTGGCCCAGCACGTGGGCCGGCAGGGGGCCGCCGTCCTTGCTCCAGCGAAAGCCGACGGAGCCGGCGAAGTCGCCGTCCCAGATCCAGCGGCGATAGCCCGGCAGGCGTTCCATCAGCGTGCCGTCCGGGGCCTTCAGGGGGCCGCCCTTGGCTTGCGGATCGTCCAGCCGCGAGAGGAAGCCGTCGGCGTCCTCGGCGATGGCCGCCAGCTCCTCGCGCGTGGCCAGCAGCCCGCGCACGTTGTCCGCCGACCAGCCGCGCTCCAGCGCGGCGACATAGCCGGCCAGGTGCTCGCGGCCGGGCCTGATGATCTGAACGGTCAAGGCGTCACGATGGGCGGGCGACGCCCCATTCCACCCAGCCGGCGAAGCGCGGGGCCTTGGGCAGGTAGCGCTGTTCGACGCCCTCCAGGGCGAAGCCCGACTGGCCGATGGACGAGGCCACCGGCCGCGTCAGGTGGCAGCCGCCGGCCAGCCGCTTCCAGACGGGCTCGATCCGCCGCTGCCACTTGGCGACGCCGGCGTCCGGCGACAGGCCGTGCTCGCAGAACAGGAAGCGCCCGCCCGGCTTCAGCACCCGGCGCGCCTCGGCCAGGGCCTGCGGCGGCGCGCAGACCGAGCACAGGGTGAAGGTGCAGACGATGCTGTCGAAGGTCTTGTCCTCGAAGGGCAGGGCTTCGGCGGTTCCCTCCTCGACCTTGACCGACAGCCTGGGATCGCGCGGGGCCGCCTCGGCCAGGGCGCGCAGCGGCGCGGCCGGATCGACGCCGAAGACGGTCTCCACCTTGTCCGCGTCATAGAACGGCAGGTTCAGCCCCATGCCGATGCCCAGCTCCAGCACCCGGCCCTCGGCCCTGGGCACCACCTTGGCGCGCTGCTTCATCATCTGCGGCGACGAGCACGCGCAGGTCAGCAGTTTCGGCAGGATGCGGCGCTCGTAGAAAGACGCCATTCGGCCCTCCCCAGGCTCATTGCGGCCGGGAGGATCGCCCAAGCGCGGGGCTATGGCTAGAGCCTCAGGCGGCCGCGGCGGCTCCGCCTTCGGAGAGGGCGTCCTGCAGGGCGCGCAGCAGGGTCTCCGGCTTCATCGGCTTTTCGACGACGCCGTTCATGCCCGCAGCGATATAGCTGGCCGCGTCCTCGGGATCGGCGTTGGCCGTCAGGGCGATGATCGGCACCACGCCCAGCCGGCCGGGCAGGGCGCGGATGGCGCGCGAGGCGGCCACCCCGTCCATGCGCGGCATCTTGATGTCCATGAGGATCAGGTCGAAGCCGCCGGTGCGCGCGGCCTCCACCGCCTCGACCCCGTCGACCACCGACTCCGAGGTGCAGTCGAACATCTCGCACAGGGTCTCGGCGACCATGCGGTTGGTGGCGTTGTCGTCGACGATCAGGATGTGGGCCGGCCGCGCCGCGACGGCGGTCTCCATGGCCTCGGCCTGCGGTTCGGGCTGGGCCTTCGGCACGTTCAGCTCGAAGACCACCGTCTCGCCGGCCCCGCGGTTGCGCTCCGTGCGCAGCTCGCCCTCCATGGCGCCCAGGATGCGATAGGCCAGGGCGATGCCGATGGCCGTCTCCAGGCCGAAGCGGGTCTCGATGTCGAGGATGTCGGGCGGGCCGTCCACGGCGGCCGTCTCCGCGGCGCCGCGCACCCGGCCTTCCAGGTGCAGGAGTTCGCCGCGCGTCGTGGCGCGAAGCGTCGCCTCCACCGCCCCGTGCCGCGCGCCGCTGATCGCCTGGGCGATGAAGCCGTCGAACACGCGGGCCAGTTGGTCGGAATCGATGACGCCCACCGCGTCGGGGTCGCCGTCGTAGGACACCAGCAGCGTGACGCCGCCGGTCATCCGGCGCTGCCAGCGGCCCTGGATGCCGTCCATGATGTCATGCAGCCGCTGCGGCGCCGGCGAAAGCGCCAGGCCTTCGCTGGCCGCGGCGCGCAGGGCGATGCTGTCGTCCACGAGGCGGGTGACGCTGGCGGCGGCTTCGCTGACGCCGGCCACGCAGGCCGTGGCGTCCGGGCTCAGCCGCTCGCGCGAAAGGCGCTGGCTGAGCGCGAGCACGCCCTCCATCTGCTGGCGGATTTCCTCCGTCACGCGCTCGAAGAAGAAATCGGACAAGGACATCGAGGTTCGCGAAAGCTGCAGCGTAAACGCAGCATGACCGCAAGCGCTTGCGGAGATGTTAAAATGTGCGCCTGTGATGGAATGTCGCGATTAGTACAACGAAAACGGGCGGCGGGTTTCCCCGCCGCCCTCATCAGTCGCAGAAATCCGGATCGGATCAGAAGCGATACTGCAGTTCGATGCCGTAGGTGCGCGGGTAGATCAGACCGCGCGTGATCGTCGAGCCGGTTTGGGTCAGCGACGACTGGCCGTCGACGATGGTCGCCGCGGCCGTGGTGGCGAACTCGGCCACCGGGTTGGTGGAGCCGGTGCTGGTGTAGCCCTTCTGGTCGAAGGCGTTCTTCACGTAGGCGATCACCGAGTAGCGGTTGTCGGCGTCACGCCACAGGGCCCGGAAGTCCGTCGTGTCGTAGGCCGGCACCTTGAACGCCGGGTTCTCGAAGGGCTGGTAGTAGGTCTCGTCGGTCCACACGTAGTTGCCCGACAGGGTCAGCGAGCCCGGCGAGAAGTCGAAGGTGTAGTTCACGTTGAACGCCACCTTGTTCTCCGGCGACTGATAGAGCGAAGCGCCCTTCAGGTCCTGGAAGCGCAGCACCACGCCGTTGCTGGTGATGCTGGTTCCGACCGGCTTGGCCGAGGCCAGCAGGGCGCTCGGGTCGGCCGGGTCGTAGTAGCAGCAGCCGTTGGTGATCTCGGTGTTCAGGTAGCTGTAGCTGAGCAGGAACTGCAGCGCGCGGGTCGGCTGCCAGTTGGTTTCCAGCTCCAGGCCGTAGGCGCGAGCATCGACGTTGATGAAGTTGCTGGCCGCGGTGCCGGCGGCGCTGAGCTGCGACAGATTGAGCTGCAGGCCGTTGTAGTCGTTGTAGAACACCGCGCCGTTGACGATCAGGCGCCGGGCGATGGTCTTCTTCAGGCCGATTTCGTAGGCGTTGACCAGTTCTTCGTCGGCTTCCGGATCTTCCGACAGGCTGCCCAGCAGGAAGCCGCCCGACTTATAGCCGCGGCTGTACTTCGCATAGACCAGGGTGTCGTCGTCCGGCGTCCAGTCCAGGTTGATCACGCCGGTGACGGCGTGCCAGCTCTTGGACAGGTAGCGGTAGTTCTGCACGCCGGCCGTCGTCTTATCCAGGTCGGTGGAGACGTCCCAGGCGTAGAGGCCGCCCAGCACCGGGCCGAACGGACCGGCCGGCGAGTACATCACCAGGCGCTGCT
Organism: Phenylobacterium sp.; assembly: GCF_041916435.1. GTDB lineage: Bacteria > Pseudomonadota > Alphaproteobacteria > Caulobacterales > Caulobacteraceae > Phenylobacterium. Next base: position 172,613 of record NZ_JAYRZM010000002.1, read on the forward strand.
GTTCGAAGCCGTCCTTCTCGTCGTGCGAGTAGCGCAGGCCGGTGGTCAGGGCGAACTGGTCGTTGAACTTATAGGTCGTCTGGGCGAACACCGCCCAGGCCTTGGACTTCAACGTGGCGTACTGGTCGACGAAGTCGCGCGACGGGTTGGCCGCGGCCGGCGAGCAGTAGTAGGGCGCGCCGACATAGTAGCAGGGTTGGTCGAGCTGGGCCTGTTGGGGGTCGCCGAGCTGGACGCGCTGGCTGTACTTCTCGCTGTATTCATAGAGGCCGACGATCCACTTCAGCGCCCCGTCGCCGTTCGACGTCAGGTTCAGCTCGTTGGAGTGGTACCGCTTCTTCTCGTTGAAGTCGGTGGTGTAGTCGACATAGACGCCGGAGACGCCGGCCACCGTGATCGGGTCGGTGCGGCTCGTCGCGTCGTAGTCGCCGCCGGTCTGGTAGTTGTACTGCTGGAAGCCGCCGATGTACTTCAGGTCGGCGAAGCCCAGGTCCCAGGTGACCTGGCCGGTGAACAGGTGGTTGCCCCGCAGTTGGCCGTAGCCGTTGCGGTTGGTGTTCATCAGGTAGGGGTCGGTGACGCCCGGGTTGGCCACGGTGTAGCCGTACGACGGGTTGGTCACCAGGCTCAGCGTGCCGATCGGGGCCGCCGCGCGGGTGGTTTCATAGGGCGTGACCTGGTTGTTCAGGCGGTCGCCCACGCCCATGGTGTCGTCCCAGCTCGTGCGGCTGTAACGCATCCAGACGTTCACGTTGTCACCGAGCTCGGCCTCGACCTGACCTTCGAAGTAGGTGCGCTTGAAGGTGGCCGCTTCGTTGCCGCTGCCTTCGTTCTTGATGAAGCCGTTGCGCTGCCATTCCTGGCTGCCGCCCAGCTTGAAGCGCAGGTTCTCGGCCACCGGGATCGACACCACGCCTTCGGCGCGCGTGTAGTCGTAGTTGGCCACCGCGCCGCGCACTTCGCCGCTGAAGGTGTCGGACGGACGCTTGGAGATGGTGTTGACCGCGCCGCCCATGGAGTTGCGCCCGTAGAGGGTGCCTTGCGGGCCGCGCAGGATTTCGGTGCGCTCAACGAACAGCGGCGACTTGAACAGTTCCGACGAGCTCGCCGAATAGAAGCCGTCGGTGTAGGTCGCCACGCCCGGATCGTTGCCGATCAGGTAGGTGTTGCGGCCGGCGCCGCGCAGGCTGATGCGGTCGGTGCCGGAGTAGTTCATGCCCGGCGTGAAGTTCACGAAGTCCTGGATGCCGGTGACGCCCATCACGTCGCGCTGCTTGGAGCTGAACGCGGACACGGCGACCGGAACGTCTTGCAGCGCCTGTTCGCGCTTTTCGGCGGTGACCACCAGTTCCTCGATCTGGAACGTGTCGTCGTCGCTGGCCTGCGGTTGAGCCGCTGTCTGAGCGAAGACGGGGGTGGCGAGGGTTGCGAGAGTCGCCGCTGAAGCGCCGGCGATAAGCGCGCTCCGCAGGCGAAGACGAGAAAACGACATTGTGCCTCCCATGGCGCTGACGCGTGCGAGCGCGCCGCGGCCCCTGTGCTGTAGATGTGTTGAGCCCGGCCGCACGGGGGAGCGTGGGCCGGACGGGCGGAGGCTCTGTCTGGCGTCAGGGGGAGTCAACGTTCGCGCGCCAAGGCCCGCCTCAAACGGCGCAACTTTTGACCGGCTTGTGGCGAAAATACCGCGCTTTCAAATCAGCTGCACAAAACTGATCGCTGATATTCGACGCTTGTTAATAGTTGGGTTCGCGCGATCACGTCGCGGGGCGGTGCGCATACCGCTCATGCAAACCGGATTCTGCGGCCGAAGGAGCCGTTCTGCGCGGGCGCTGAAAAGCCGGGAGCGGGGCGAATCGGCGTTGGCGCCGGGCGCAAAAAAAAGAGGGCGGCGGTTGGCCCGCCGCCCTCGCAGATTGATCGGAGCCTTGCGTCTACCAGGACTTGGAGACCGCGATCCCGTAGGTGCGCGGCTCGGTGAAGAAGGCGTTCCGGTACAGGCCCGACGAGTCGTCGGTCAGGTAGAAGTCGGTGATGACTTCCTCGTCGGTGGCGTTCTTGACGTAGGCGTCAACCGACCAGCCGTTGTCCTTGTTGGCCACGGTGAAGGTCAGGTTCACGTTCTGCCAGCTGTTGAGCTTGTCCGCCGCGCTGTTGTAGATGCGGGCGAAGGTTTCCGACTGATGGTAGTAGTCGACGCGCGCCACCGCGTCCCAGCCGTTGCCGAAGTCGTAGGTGTACTGGGCGCCCAGGCTGACCGTCCAGTGCGGGGCGTTCGGCAGCTCCTTGCCCTTCAGGTTCACCGGGGCGCCGTCCGACACCAGGCCGCCGAAGGCGTTGGTGCCGACGGCGATGGCGCCCTTCGAGCCCACGGTCGAGCCGGCGCCGGCGGTCGAGGAGGCCGTGCACAGGCCCAGCAGCGCGAACGGATTGTTGGTCGCGTTCGAGTAGGCCAGGGCCGCCTGGGCCGCCGCCACCGTGGTGACGCAGTTCGAGGCCGCCGACGACTTCACCAGGATCAGCGAAGAATCGCCCTGGGTGCGGTCGAAGGTGTCGATCGAGGTGCCGTTGCTGATCTCGGTGTCGAGATAGCCGATGGAGGCGTTGAAGCGCAGCGGACGCAGGGGCGACCACACGCTTTCCAGCTCCACGCCCTTGATCTTGGCGTCGATGTTTTCGTTGGTCGAGGCGCGGTTGACGATCTTGGAGACCTGATAGCCCTTGTAGTCGTAGTGGAAGACCGTGGCGTTCAGGATCATCGATCCGTCGAGCAGCGTGTTCTTCGTGCCGATTTCGATCGAGTTGACGAATTCGGGCTGGAAGGTCGGGTTGCCGCAGATCACCCCGGCCGCGGCGGTGCAGGGCGAGTTCAGGCCGCCCGCCTTATAGCCGCGCGAGTAGAAGGCGTAGACCAGGGTGCTGTTGGTGAACGGCACCTCGGGCTTCCAGTCGAAGCCGAAGCGGCCGGTCGTCTCCTTGAACTCCACGTGCTGCTTGACCACCGGCAGCGGTCCCACGCCGGCCACGCCGAGCGGCCCGGGATAGGAATCCACGCGCTTGTCGTCGTCGGTGTAGCGCAGACCGAGGGTCCATTTGAAGTTGTCGGTCATCTGCCAGTACAGCTCGCCGAACAGCGCCTGGGACTTCAGGTGATAGGGCGAGTGCGAGTCGTAGTAGTTGTGGCCGACGCGGTTCGGGTCGGAGTTCGTGTCGATGGCCACGCAGGGCGCGACCGTCTGACAGTTGGCGTTGCCCGTGTTCAGGTAGTTGTTCAACTGGTAGTACGCCGTACCGGTGTTGAACATCACGTAGTAGTCGCCGTCCCCGGCCTTGTAGTCCAGGTAGATGGCGCCGACGTTGAAGTTCCACGGCCCGTCAAAGGCGGACTGCAGGCGGAACTCCTGGCTGTACTGCTCGGTCTTGGCCGAGGAGATGTCGCTGGTGGTGAAGCGGTTGTAGGCGCCGTTCTGGGCGTCGCTGACCACGCCGTTCGGGAACAGCGACTGGTAGATGGTCGTATAGGCCGACCCGAGGGCGGCGAAGGCGTTCACCGGATTGGGCGTGGTGTTGAAGAACACCGACGGCGTGTACCGGTTGTAGTCCTGCCGGGTGTAGAGGTCGTACTTGGTCCAGCTCGACAGCGAGGTGAACTTCAGGCTGTCGGTGACGTCCCAGTCGACGGTCAGCTCGTAGATGTCGGTGTGCGACTGGTAGATCGGGTCGAACGTCGAGGAGATGTTGCGGACGTTGCTGTCCTGCATCAGCCCGGCGTAGGCGTCGCCCGTCTGCAGGCCGGTGAGCGCGCCGAACAGGCCGCCCAGGGTGCCGCGGGAGTCCACCGTGCCCAGGGCGCCCGGCGAGTAGAGCGACGTGGTCGCGCAGCCCGGCGTGAAGAAGCCCTGCTGGATGTTGGCGATCGCGCCGACGCCGGAGAAGGCCTGGCCGCCCACGCTGGTGGGGCCGGTGTCCTTGGTGCAGTACTGCTTGCCGATCCGCGAGCGATTGTCCTCTTCGCTGAAGCGGTCGTACATGAAGGTGACGTTGAGGTTGTCCGTCGGGTGGAAGCCCAACGTCGCGCGGATGCCGTACAGGTCGCGGTCGTCGGCGTCGTTGCCCGTGAAGGTGTTGGTGCCGAAGCCGCCGCGCTTCAGGTACGAGCCGGCCACCCGCAGGGCCAGGGCGTCGCCCATCGGGATGTTGATCATCCCGCGCACCTTGCGCGTGTCGTAGTTGCCGACTTCGCCGCGGATGTTGGCTTCGAAGTGGCTGACCGGCTTGTTGGTGATCATGTTGACCACGCCGCCGGTGGCGTTGCGGCCGTAGAGGGTGCCTTGCGGGCCGCGCAGCACTTCGACGCGCTCGACGTCGTAGAACTCGGTTTCGAACAGGTTGTTCGAGGTCAGCGGCGCGTTGTTCAGGTGGATGCCGGTGCCGGCGTCGCCGGAGGCGGCGACCAGCTTGGAGCCGATGCCGCGGATCTGGAAGTTGTAGCCCGTGAAGTTCCCCTTGGAGAAGTTCACGTTCGGGATGGCGAGCACCAGGTTCGGCCCGCCGTCGATCTTGGACTTGTTCAGGGCGTCTTCGCTGAAGGCCGACACGGCGATCGGCACGTCCTGGATCGCTTCTTCCTTCTTTTGGGCGGTGACGACCAGTTCCTCGATGACCGTGGCGCCTGAACCCTGGGATTGGGCGAACGCCGGGGCCGCAAAGCCTGTCAAGGCGGCCGCCGAGACGCTCATAGCCAACAGGCTCCGCAAGTACGGAGTTTTCGTCATTCTAGGTTCCTCCCCTGACGGCCGTGGCTCTGTTCGCCGGCCAGGTCCGTCAGCAACGCCGCGCAAAATCATCAGCCAGGAGCGCGCGACCCGACCCCCAGTCGGCCTAAAGCTCTTGCCTGCTTATGGACTCTGTCAACTGGACGCTGTTACGTGAACGTTGATAACTTAAAATCTCGGGCCGCGATGTTGCGGAAATGTCGTCATTGTCGGGTCTTGCGGGATACCGCCCGCTGAAATTCGCCTGAAATGACGCGTTTTCGGGCGCCCGCTTGGGCTTTGCGTTCCGGCCGCGAGCGCGCATATGGGGCGGATGACCGCATCTTTTGAAGGGGCCGGCGCGCTCGTCCTGTTCTCCGGAGGCCAGGATTCGACGGTGTGCCTGGCCTGGGCGCTGGAACGCTACGACCGGGTTGAGACCGTGGGGTTCGACTACGGCCAGCGCCACGCCGTCGAGCTCGAGGCGCGCCAGGCCGTGCGCGCGCGGATGCTCGAGGCCTTTCCCGGCTGGGCGCCCCGCCTGGGGCCGGACCACGTGCTCGACCTGAAGGGTTTCGGCGCCGTCGCCGAATCGGCGCTGACGACCGACCAGGCGATCAAAATGACCGCCAGGGGCCTGCCGTCGACCTTCGTTCCGGGGCGCAATCTGGCCTTCTTCGTCTACGCCGCCGCGCTCGCCGACCGGCGCGGCCTGCAGGCCCTGGTGGGCGGCATGTGCGAGACCGACTACTCCGGCTATCCGGACTGCCGGCGCGACACCCTGGACGCCATGCAGCAGGCCCTGAACCTGGGCATGGAGCAGGATTTCTCGATCCAGACGCCGCTCATGCGCCTGACCAAGGCCGACACCTGGGCGCTGGCCAAGGGCCTGGGCGGCGAGACCCTGGTCGACCTGATCGTCGGCGAGACGCACACCTGCTACCTCGGCGAGCGCGGCGAGCGGCGCGCCTGGGGCCACGGCTGCGGGACGTGCCCGGCCTGCGAGCTGCGCGCCCGGGGCTGGGAGGCCTGGGTCGCCCAGGGGCGGCCGGCGCTCACCCCATGAGCTACGCCGTCAAGGAGATCTTCCTCACCCTGCAGGGCGAGGGCGGCCAGGCCGGCCGCGCGGCGGTGTTCTGCCGCTTCGCCGGCTGCAACCTGTGGTCCGGGCGCGAGCAGGACCGGGCCGGCGCGGCCTGCACCTTCTGCGACACCGATTTCGTCGGCATGGACGGGCCGGGCGGGGGCCGCTTCGCCGACGCCGAGGCCCTGGCCGGCGCCGTCGAGGCCGCCTGGGCCGGCGGGCCGGACGATCGGCTGGTCGTGTGCACCGGCGGCGAGCCGCTGCTGCAGCTCGACGCGCCGCTGATCGCGGTGCTGCGCGCGCGGGGCTTCTCCATCGCGCTGGAGACCAACGGCACCCTGCCGGCGCCGGAGGGGATCGACTGGATCTGCGTCAGCCCCAAGGGCGCGGCCGAGGTGGTGCAGCGGCGCGGCCAGGAGCTGAAGCTGGTCTTCCCGCAGGCCGGGGTCGATCCGGCGGCCTTCGAGGCGCTGGACTTCGAACGGTTCTATCTGCAGCCGATGGACGGACCCGATCGCGAGGCGGCCACGCAGGCGGCCGTCGCCTATTGCCTGGCCCATCCGCGCTGGCGCCTGAGCGTGCAGACGCACAAGTACCTCGGCATCGCCTGACCCGCCCGGGCCCCGGCGGACCGCGGCTTCAGACCTCCAGGTGCGCGCCGCCGGGCCGCTTCGGCTCGGGCATGTCGGTCTCGCGGCGGTGCGGGCCGTCGTAGTTCGGATCGCTGCGCCGGCGCCGGTCGGGGCCGAAGTAGTCGTCGGTGCGCACGAAGGGCCGCGGGTGGTTGATCACCCGGTTGATCCGGTCGAGCACGCCGCGCGCGGTCAGCGGCTTGGTCAGGATCTCGGTCACGCCGGCGTCGCGCGCCTCCGACACCCGCTTCATCGTCGAATGGCCGGTGATCATGATCACCGGGATCATCTGGTTGGGGCTGTCGGGCGAGTTGCGCAGCAGCCGCACGAAGTCGATCCCGTCGAGCGGCTGCATCGACAGGTCGGTCATGACGATGTCGATGGCGTGGGCGCGCATCATCTCCAGCCCCTCGGCGCCGTCGTTGGCCTCGAAGATCGTGACCACGCCGACCGCGCGCAGAATCTCAGCCAGCAGCACGCGCATGTGCTGGTTGTCGTCGACGATCAGGAGTTTGAGCTGGTCGTATCTCACGGCGGCGCGAAGTCGTGTCTGTCGGCGATCGGTTTCCCGTCATGGGCGAAACGGCGGCGCCGCGGCCCGATGACGTGCGCTTCAATACGAATGCGTCGCCGACGCGGTCAATCGCAAAGCCTCTGCAACTTCAAAGCTTCGCCACCTATCGTTGCGTCAATCGGAGAGCGTGCAAAACACGCACGCAGCGCGAGCGCGGTCTAGAACGCTCCGGGGACGAACGGTCCGCGGCCGGTTTGCGCCCGCTGCCGCAGGAAGGCGTCGGCCAGGACGCAGGCGGTCATCGCCTCCACCACCGGCACGGCGCGGATGCCCACGCACGGATCGTGGCGGCCCTTGGTGCGCAGCTCTATCTCCGCGCCGGTCTCGTCGATGCTGCGCCGGGGCGTCAGGATCGAGGAGGTCGGCTTGAACGCCACCCGCGCCGTCACCGGCGCGCCGCTGGAGATCCCGCCCAGGATGCCGCCGGCGTGGTTGGACAGGAACGTCGGCCCGTCGTTGCCCATGCGCATCTCGTCGGCGTTCTCCTCGCCCGAGAAGGCCGCCGAGGCGAAGCCCGAGCCGATCTCCACGCCCTTGGCCGCGTTGATCGACATCAGCGCCGCGGCCAGCTCGGCGTCGAGCTTGCCGTAGATCGGCGCGCCCCAGCCGGCCGGAACGCCGCTGGCCTCGACCTCGACCACCGCCCCGGTGGACGAGCCGGCCTTGCGAGTCTTCTCCAGGTGCTCCTCCCAGACCGCCACGGTCTCGGCGTCCGGACACCAGAAGGGGTTCTGGTGCGTCTCGTCCCAGTCCCAGCGTTCGCGGTCCACCGCGTGCGGGCCGATCTGCACCACCGCGGCGCGGATCGTCACGCCGTCGACCACCTTGCGCGCCACCGCGCCGGCCGCCACCCGCGCGGCGGTTTCGCGCGCCGAGGCCCGCCCGCCGCCGCGATAGTCCCGCACGCCGTACTTGGCGAAATAGGCGTAGTCGGCGTGGCCGGGCCGAAAGGCCTTGGCGATCTCCGAATAGTCGCGGCTGCGCTGGTCGACGTTCTCGATCATCAGCGAGATCGGCGTGCCCGTGGTCACCTGGCCGCCGAAGCGCTCGCGGATCGCCTCGTCCTCGAACACGCCCGACAGGATGCGCACGGCGTCCGGCTCCTGGCGCTGGGTCACGAACTTGCCCTGGCCGGGGCGGCGCTGGTCCAGCCACACCTGGATGTCCGCCTCGGTCAGGCGCAGGCCGGGCGGGCAGCCGTCCACCACGCAGCCCAGGGCGGGCCCGTGGCTCTCGCCCCAGGTGGTCACGCGGAACAGATGGCCGAAGCTGTTGTGCGACATGGCCGGGCTTATTGCTCAACTTGCCGCAACTTCCAACAACGCCGCGGCGCGAAGGGGCTCAGGCCGCCCGCCCGCCGGAGAACCGGCGCAGGATGTCGCGGGCCATGTTGCGGGTCTCCAGCGGCTCCAGGCGCAGGAACAGGTGGCCCTGCCGGTGCCGGCCCCGGGGCGGCAGTCCCTGGCCCTGCAGGCGCACCAGGCCCTGGGCGGCGGCCTTGGCGGTGATGATCACCATCCGCCGGCCGTGCGGCGTCTCCACCGCCAGCCGCCCGCCGTTCTTCAGCACCTTGGCCTCGACGGGCAGGGTGATCCAGATGTCGTCGCCGCGCACCACCGTCACCCCGTCGCCGCGCACGATCGCCTCGAATTCGGTCTCCTCGGCGCGGAAGCGGTCGCCGGTGCGCAGGCCGGCCGGCGTGACGATGCGGATCTTCCGTCCGTCGCCCAGCACGTGGTCGACCTGGCCGCCGTTCACCGCCACCTCCGGGGGGATGGAGAGCCGAACCGGCGGATGCGACGCGCGCGTGAACGGCCGCGCGGCGCCGCTGCTCGAGGGCCGGTGCGGCGCGGCCTTGGGCGCGGCGTCGGCGCGCTGCAGCACGTGGTGGGCCTCCACCACCAGCCGGAAGCGTTCGGCGTCGCCGCCGGGGCGGTCGGGATGGGCCTCCTTGGCGGCCTTGCGGAAGGCCTGGCGCAGGTCGCCCGCCGATGCGTCGGCGCTGACGCCCAGCAGCTCGCAAGCCATGGCCACGGTCATGACGGTATGAGGTCCGCTCATCCCGCCAGCCTAGGGTTCAGGCTATCAATGTCGCGTTAAACCCTGCCGCTCCGGCGCGGCTCAGGCTATACGGCGGTCATGAGCGATGCGAGCGACGACAAGGCGGTCATTCCCCCCTCGCCCAGCGAGGACGACTATGTGCGGCAGGTCACCCACGCCGAGCCGCCGCCGCTGCTCGCCGAGGAGGATCCCTTCCGCCTGTTCGCCGCCTGGCTGAAGGACGCAGGCGAGAAAGAGCTCAACGATCCCAACGCCATGGCGCTGGCCACGGTGGACGAGGCGGGCGCGCCGGACGTGCGCATGGTGCTGCTCAAGGAGGCCACGTCCGAGGGCTTCGTCTTCTACACCAACCTGGAGAGCGCCAAGGGCCACGAGCTGGCCGCCAATCCCAAGGCCGCGCTCCTGTTCCACTGGAAGTCGCTGCGGCGGCAGGTGCGCGTGCGCGGCGCGGTCTCGCCGGTGACGCCGCAGGAGGCCGACGCCTATTTCGCCACCCGCGCGCGGGCCAGCCAGATCGGCGCCTGGGCCTCGGCCCAGTCGCGCGAGCTCACCAGCCGCCTGGCGCTGGAAAAGCGCATCGCCGACGTCGGCCTGCGCTTTGGCCTGGGCAGGGTGCCGCGGCCGCCCCACTGGTCGGGTTTCCGCCTGGCGCCGCAGAGCCTGGAGTTCTGGCGCGACCGGCCGTTCCGCCTGCATGAGCGGCTGGTGTTCGAGCGGGCGGGCGAGGGCTGGACGACCAAGCGGCTCTTCCCTTGACCGACCCGGAGGAGGCCGAGGTCGCGGCCTGGCTGGGCGCCGGCGCCGACCGCGCCATCGAGACCGCCTGCGCGCGCGTGTTCCTGGCCGGCGACCGGGCCTTCAAGGTCAAGCGCCGGGTCGAACTCGGCTATCTCGACTACTCCACCCTGGAGCTTCGCCTCTGGGCGCTGGAACGCGAGCTCGCGTTCAACCGCGCCGCCGCGCCGGACATCTACCGCGCCGTGCGCGCCGTCACCCGCAAGGCCGGCGGCGGGTTCGAGTTCGACGGGCCCGGGGCGGTGGTCGAGTACGCCCTGGAGATGCGCCGCTTCGACGAGACCGCGGTGCTGGCCGCCCAGCCGTGGGCGGTGGACGGCCCGCTCGCCGACGCCCTGGGCCGCGCGGTGGCCGGCGTCCACGCCGCCGCGCCGGTGCGTCCGCAGGGCGGCGGCGGCAAGGCGCTGAAGTTCACCATCGATTCCAACGCCCAGCTCCTGCGCGAGCTTGCGCCCCGGCTCGGCGCCGAGCGGGTCGAGCGGCTGGTCGCCGGAACCGACGCGGAGTTCTTCCGCCAGGAGGCGCTCTTGAACCGGCGCCAGGCCGCCGGCTTCGCGCGCCGCTGCCACGCCGACCTGCACCTGGGCAACATCCTGCTCGAAGAGGGCCGGCCGGTGCTCTTCGACTGCATCGAGTTCAACGACGTGCTGTCGGAGATCGACGTGCAGTACGACTTGGCGTTCCTGCTGATGGACCTGGACTTCCGCCGCCGGCGCGACGCGGCCGTGCGCGTGCTCTCGGCCTATCTCGACGAGGCGCTGCGCACCTTCGGCGAAGTGGTGCTGGACGGCCTGGCGGCGCTGCCGCTGATGCTGTCGGTCCGCGCGGCGGTGCGCGCCCACGTCAGCGCCCATTCCGGCGACCTGGACGCGGCCTCGGCCTATCTCGACGCCGCGCTCGGCCACCTGTCGCCCGCCCCGCCGCGGCTGGTGGCCGTGGGAGGGCTCTCCGGTACGGGCAAGACCACCTTCTCGCGGCTGATCGCGCCGGGGGTGGGCGCCGCGCCCGGCGCGGTGGTCCTGCGCACTGACGAGGTGAGGAAGCGCCTGGCCGGCGCGGGCCCCACCGATTCCCTGCCCAGCGAGATCTACACGAGCGCGTTCTACGACCGGGTCTACGAGACCCTGTTCGCCGAGGCCGCCCGCCTGCTGCGCGCCGGCCGCGCGGTGGTGCTCGACGCCACCTTCCTGAAGCCCGAGCTGCGCGCGCGCGCCGAGGCGCTGGCCGTCGAGGCGAAGGTTCCGTTCAGCGGCGTCCTGCTGGAGGCGCCGGCCGAGGTGCTGGAGGCCCGTATCGGCGGGCGCGCCGGCGACGCCTCCGACGCCACGATCGAGGTGCTCCACGGCCAGATCGAGCGCCTGGCCCGCGACGAGCCGCCGGGGCCGGCCTGGATGCGCATCGACGCGTCCGGCCCGGCCGAGGACGCGGCCGAGGTCTGGTCGCATGCGGCGCCTGCCGCCGGCTGAAGCCTCTTGCGCTTCCTTCGGGGAAAGCGGCTCCATGCCCGCCTGGCGGGCAGAGGGGAGGAGCCGCAGTGACAGAACCAGCGCGCGCGGCCGCCGTCGGGCGTCTTTCCTGGCCGCGCACCTTCGCCTTCGCCGCCTCCTCGTTCCCGCTGACGGCGATCTCGGTGGCGATGCTGGTCTACCTGCCGCCGCACATGGCCTCGCACCTGGCCGTGCCCCTGGCGGTGGTCGGCGCGGCCTGGGCCACGGTGCGCTTCCTCGACGTGGGCGTGGACCTGGTGCTGGGCCTGGCCATGGACGCCGTCCACACGCCGATCGGCCGTTACCGGCCCTGGATGCTCGCCGGCGCGCCGATCCTGATGGCCGCGGTCTTCCAGCTCTTCATGGCCCGGCCGGGGGTCGGCTCGGCCTATCTGATCGTCTGGCTCCTGGCCATCTACCTGGGCGTCTCCATGCTCGGCCTGGCGCAGTCGGCCTGGGGGGCGAGCGTGGCGGTCGACTACCATGACCGCTCGCGGGTCTACAGCGTGCTCTCGGCGGTGGGCGTGGCCGGCGCCATGACCGTCCTGACGATCCCGATCGTCGCCCCTTCGCTCGGCCTCTCGGAGGCGCAGATCGCCCCGGCGATGGGGTGGCTGCTGCTGGCGACCACCCCGGCGGCGGTCGCCGTCGCGGTGCTGTTCACCCCCGACCGCCCGCTCGGCGATCCGCGCAGGCGCGGTTATTCGGCGGCCGACGTCGTGAAGGTGCTGGTCCACCCCAACCAGGTGCGCCTGTTCTTGGCCCAGCTCTCCCTGTCGCTCGGCCCCAACTGGATGAGCGCGCTCTACCTGTTCTTCTTCCGCGACTCGCGGGGGCTGACCGAGGGCCAGTCCTCGATCCTCCTGGCGATCTACCTGGCCGCGGGCGTGCTGGGCGCGCCGATCACCGGCCGGGTCTCCCGCCGCCTGGGCAAGCACCGCACGCTGATGATGACTACCACGGCCTACGCCCTGGGCCTGTTCACCGTGCTCGCCGTGCCCAAGGGCGAGATGTGGGCCGGCGCGCCCACCATGTTCTGGTGCGGCTTCATGGCCTCCGGCTTCGACCTGATGCTGCGGGCCATGCTGGCCGACGTGGGCGACGAGGTCCGCCTGGACCACGGCAAGGAGCAGATGAGCCTGCTGTTCGCCCTCAACAGTCTGGCCACCAAGCTGTCGCCGGCCTTCGCCATCGGCCTGACGTTCCCGCTCTTGGCCTGGTTCGGCTACGACGCCTCGGTGGGGGCGGTGAACACCCCGCGCGCCGTCCACGGCCTGGAGATGGTGTTCCTGGCCGGGCCCATCGTCTTCGTGCTGCTGGGCGGCGCCTGCATGATCGGCTGGCGGCTGGACGCCCATCGCCACGCGGTGATCCGCGCCGAACTCGACGCCCGCGACGCCTCGGCGCGGGTCGGGGAGGGGGCCTGACGTTGGCGCCGGGCGCGGACGGGGGTAACAGGGCGCCCTTTCCCCCGCAGCCGAGGCGAAGGCCATGAGCGACGTTCCCCCCGACCGCCTGTCCACCGATCCCGACAGCCCCTACTACGACGCGTCCGTGCTGGAGCGCGGCGTCGGCGTGCGCTTCAAGGGCGTGGAGAAGACCAACGTCGATGAATACTGCGTCAGCGAAGGCTGGGTCCGCCTGGCCGTCGGCAAGACCGTCGACCGCCGCGGCAAGTCCATGACCGTCAAGCTCCAGGGCCCGGTCGAGCCCTACTTCCGCGACCCCGACGAGGACTGAGCTCCCGGCGGCCAGCGTCGGCCCGCCGCCCAGATGCTCCCCCTCTGGGGGAGCTGGCCCGAAGGGCCTGAGGGGGACCATGACTGATCGGTCGTGGTCCGAGCGCGGGTGAGTCGAAAGTCCCCCTCAGTCGGCTTCGCCGACAGCTCCCCCAGCGGGGGAGCATCAGCAGAACCTGCCGCAGCCGCCGCTCAGCCCACCGCCGCCTCGACCGCGCGGCTCACCACCGTGCTGGCGCGGCGGGCGCGCACCGCCTCGGCCAGGCGGTCGAGCACGGTGACGGTCGTCTCCCAGTCGATGCAGCCGTCGGTGATGCTCTGGCCGTAGACCAGCGGCTGGCCGGGCTTCAGGTCCTGGCGGCCGGCCACGAGATGGCTTTCGACCATCACCCCGAAGATGCGGTCCTCGCCGCCGGCCACCTGGGCGGCGACGTCGTCGATCACCTTGGGCTGGTTGGCCGGGTCCTTGCGGCTGTTGGCGTGGCTGGCGTCGATCATCAGCCGCTGCGGCAGGCCGGCCTTGGCCAGGGCCGCGGCGGCCGTCTCCACCCCGTCGGCGTCGTAGTTGGGAACCGTGCCGCCGCGCAGCACCACGTGGCAGTCCTCGTTGCCGGTGGTCGAGGCGATCGCCGTGCGCCCGTCCTTGGTCACCGCCATGAAATGGTGCGGCTGGCTGGAGGCCTTGATGGCGTCCACCGCGATGGCGACGTTGCCGTCCGTGCCGTTCTTGAAGCCGATCGGGCAGGAAAGGCCAGAGGCCAGCTCCCGGTGCACCTGGCTCTCGGTGGTGCGCGCGCCGATCGCGCCCCAGCCGACCAGGTCGGCGATGTACTGCGGGGTGACCATGTCCAGGAACTCGCAGCCCGCCGGCAGGCCCATCTCGTTGACGTCGGCCAGGAGGTTGCGCGCCATGCGCAGGCCCTCGTCGATGGCGAAGCTGCCGTCCAGGTGCGGGTCGTTGATCAGGCCCTTCCAGCCCACCGTGGTGCGCGGCTTTTCGAAGTAGACGCGCATGATGATCTCCAGGTCGCCGGCAAGCCGCTCGCGCTCGGCCTTCAGCCGCCGCGCGTAGTCCAGCGCCGCGCCCACGTCGTGCACCGAGCAGGGGCCGACCACCACCACCAGGCGGTCGTCCTCGCCGCGCAGGATCTCGTGCACGGCCTGCCGGGCGGCGGCCACGGTCTCGCCGGCCGCGTCGGAGCGCGGCCGCTCGGCGATCACCTCGGCGGGGGTGGAGAGCTCGCGCAGCTCTCGGATTCTCAGGTCGTCGGTCTGGGTCGGCATGATCTTGCTCCTTTCGGGAGCCACGCCGGAGACGAAAAAGCCGCCAGCGTGACTGGCGGCTGTCGGGTGTCTGTCTTGGACCTTGCGGTCAGCTCGAACGAACCCCTTCCTCCGCCAGCGGCATCGGATAGCCAAAATACCAAAACGAATATTGGCAGGCGGAGAGGGTCATCGCCGGCCTCGATAACCGAAAGCCGCGCCGATGTCACGTCCCTGCGCCGCGCGGGTGCGTTTCGTTGCCTATGCCCGCGCGGGAATCTACCCTAGGGACAAGTCGAAAACAGAGCTTCTTGGGAGACGCGTAAGATGCAGGGCTTGATGCAGGACTGGCCTTTGACGGTGGACCGGATCCTGGACCACGCCAAGGCCTGGCACGGGGACCGCGAGGTGGTCAGCCGCTCGGTCGAGGGGCCGATCGTCCGCACCACCTACGGCCAGCTCCACGAGCGCGCCAAGCGGCTGTCCAACGCGCTCCTGGCGCTGGGCGTGAAGCCGGGCGACCGGGTCGCCACCCTGGCCTGGAACGGCGGGCGCCACATGGAGGCCTGGTACGCCATCATGGGCATCGGCGCGGTCTGCCACACGCTGAACCCGCGGCTGTTCGCCGACCAGCTCTGCTACATCGTCAACCACGCCGAAGATAAGATCATCTTCACCGACCTGACCTTCCTGCCGACGCTGCTGGAGAACCGGGCCAAGATGCCCAAGGTCGAGAAGTTCGTGGTGATGACCGACCAGGCGCACATGGCCGGCGTCGAGCTGCCCGACGCCCTGTGCTTCGAGACCCTGGTCGAGGAGAACGGCCCCGAGTGCGCCTGGGGCGGCTTCGACGAGAACACCGCCGCGGGCCTCTGCTACACCTCCGGCACCACGGGCAATCCCAAGGGCGTGCTCTACTCGCACCGCTCCAACTTCCTGCACACCCTGGTCACCCTGGGCTCGGACGTGATGGGCCTCAGCGCCCGCGACGTGGTGCTGCCGGTGGTGCCCATGTTCCACGCCAACGCCTGGGGCATCACCTTCTCGGCCCCGGCCGTGGGCGCCAAGCTGGTGATGCCGGGCTCCAAGCTGGACGGCGCCTCGGTGCACGAACTGCTGGAGACCGAGGGCGTCACCTTCTCCGCCGCCGTGCCCACCGTCTGGCAGATGCTGCTGACGCACCTGCGTGAAACCAAGGGCGAGCTGACCACCCTCAAGCGCGTCGTCATCGGCGGCTCGGCCGTGCCCGAGGCGATCGTGCGCGGCTTCCGCGACGAATACGGCGTGTCGGTCACCCACGCCTGGGGCATGACCGAGACCTCGCCGCTCGGCACCCTGGCCAACCCCTCGGCCAAGATCGCGGCCATGGACGCCGAGGCGCAGCTCCGCTTCACCCTCAAGCAGGGCCGCCCGCCCGTGGGCATCGAACTGAAGCTCACCAACGACGAGGGCGAGCGCCTGCCGCACGACGGGACCACCTACGGCAAGCTGAAGGTGCGCGGGCCGTTCGTGGTGGGCGAGTACTTCAAGGGCGACGGCGGCGAGATCCTCGACGAGGAGGGCTTCTTCGACACCGGCGACGTGGCCACCATCGACGAGTACGGCTACATGCAGATCACCGACCGCTCCAAGGACGTGATCAAGTCCGGCGGCGAGTGGATCAGCTCCATCGAGATCGAGAACATCGCGGTCGGCCATCCCAAGGCCGAACTCGCCGCGGTGATCGGCGCGGCCCACCCCAAGTGGGACGAGCGGCCGGTGCTGCTGGTCAAGCTCAAGCCCGGCGAAGAAGCCACCAAGGACGAGTTCCTGAAGTTCCTGGAGGGCAAGATCGCCAAGTGGTGGACCCCGGACGACGTGGTCTTCGTCGAGGAGATTCCGCTCGGCGCCACCGGCAAGATCGACAAGAAGCTGATCCGCGAGCGCATGAAGGACTACGTCCTGCCCACCGCCGCGCCCGCGCCGGCCCAGGCCCTGTCGGCCGCGCCGGATCCCAGGCTCTATGCGCCCGAGCCGGGAGCCTTCCCGGCCGCGTCCGCCCTCTCCAGCGAAAAGGAGGCCTCGGCGGAAGCCGGCCTCCCTTTTCCGGAAGCGCCGCGGGTCCGTCCCGCGGCTGAGCCGGCCCCGCCGCCGCCCGCGCCGTCGTCCGTCGTCGGGCGCCGGCGCGCGCGCCATGCGGCCGGCGCCTTCCTGGCCGTGGCGGTGATCCTGGCGCTGACGCCCTCGGTGCTGATCGGCGCGGGCATGATCGCCGTCGCCGCCGGATGGACCGACTGGACCCGCGGCTTCGGCTTCGTCGCCCTGGACTGGGCGGCGCGCACGGCCCTGCTCAGCGTCGCCACCGGCGTGACCGGCGCGGTCCTGGCCCTGCTGACCGGCTTTGAACCCCTGCGCGGCAAGGCGGCCCTGGCGCTCGCCGTCACCGTCGCCACCTTCGGCGCCTATCTTCTGATGCGCGCCTCCGGCGTCACCAGCCCGCCGTTCGGGGTCTAGCTCAGCCCGCCAGCCGATAGACGCTGTCGGGGCCCGCGCCGCCCTCGGCCGTCACCACCCCGCGCTGGGTCAGGTCGATCAGGTGGGCCAGCACCGAGCGGGAGGCGGCCGGGTGCAGCCGGGGGTCCACCTCGGCGTAGAGCACCGGCACCATCTGGCCGATCGTCGCCAGCCCCTCGCCGACGGCCTTCAGCACCTGGGCCTCGCGCGCGCGGCGATGGGCGATATAGGCGCCGATGAAGCCGTCGACGTCGTCCACCGGCGGGCCGTGGGTCGGCCACAGCCGCGCGAAGCCCCGCGCCCGCACCTTGTCCAGGCTGGCGAAATAGGCCGCCATGTCGCCGTCCGGCGGGGTGATCACCGTGGTCGACCAGCCCATGATGTGGTCGCCCGAGAACAGGGCGTTCTCCTCGGCCAGGGCGTAGCAGATGTGGTTGGAGGTGTGCCCCGGCGTCGGGATCGCCTCCATCGTCCAGCCCCGGCCCTGGATCGTCGCGCCCTCGCAGACGCTCACGTCCGGCTGGAAGTCCACGTCCGACCCGGCCTCGGTGCGGATCGCCGAATCGGCGGCGTCCGGCCTGGAGGCCACGGGGCATCCGTAGATCGGCGCGCCGGTGGCGGCCTTCAGCGCGCCGGCCAGCGGCGAGTGGTCGACGTGGTGGTGGGTGATCAGGATGTGGCTCACCGTCTCGCCGTCCACCGCCCTCAGGATCGCCTCCAGGTGGGCCGGATCGTCCGGGCCGGGGTCGATCACCGCCACCTGGCCCTGGCCGACGATGTAGGTGCCCGTGCCGGTGAAGGTGAACGGGCCGGGGTTGTCGGCCACCACCCGGCGGATCAGCGGCGAGACCTGGTCGCAGCGGCCGTACTCGAACTGAAAGTCGCGGACGAAGGGGATCATGCTTCCTGGCCTCCTGCGGCGCCTTTGTTGCCGTCCAGGCCCCCATCTAGGGATTTGGGGGCGGCTTTGGGTCTGGACGCGGCGATTTTTGTTTCAAAACGGCTTCAGCGCGTGGCGTTCGCCCTGATCTGTCTCGCCGCGGCGCAGCTCTTCGTGGCCCATCGCGAGCCCGCGCCCGCGCCGGCCGCCGTGCGCGTGGCCATCGCCGCCGCGCAATGAGCCGGAACGCTCAGGGCAGGACGCCCGACAGGTCGTAGCCCGCCGCCGCGCCCAGCTTCACCAGCTCCTCGCGCCCGCGCTCGCCGCTCATCGCTTGGCCGAGCGACCAGGTGACGATTGAGCGCGTGCCTGAGCGGCAGAACGCCAGGACCGGCCCTTCGGCCCCCGCGATGAAGCTCGCCTGCGCCTCGACCTGCTCGCGCGTCGGGCCGCCGCGCACGGGGATGTAGGCGTAGGCCAGGCCCAGCGCCCTGGCCGCGGCCTCGATCTCGGCGGCGGCCGGCTGGGCCGGCTCCTCGCCGTCGGGGCGGTTGTTGATCACGGTCTTGAAGCCTTGGCGGGCGGCCTCGGCCACGTCGGCGACGCTGATTTGCGGGCTGACGGAAAGCTGGTCTGTGACGCGTCGGAAATCGGTCATGGGTCGCAATGGCTGCCGCCCGAACCGGGCGTTGTTTGACATCATCGGGGGCTGGTGGAAGTTTCGCAACGCCCGGCCGTCAAAAGTCGCCTGCTTGCGAGCCGCATATGTTGCGTTTCATCGGCCGCCGCCTGTTGGTGGCGCTGCCCACGCTGTTTCTCGTCGTCACGGTCGCTTTCTTCATGATGCGGGCCGCCCCGGGCAGTCCGTTCGACACCGACCGCAAGCTGCCGCCCGAGATCGAGAAGAACGTGATGGCCAAGTACGGCATGGATCGGCCGCTGGTCGTCCAGTACGCCGACTACCTGAAGGACGTGGCCCACGGCGATTTCGGCCCCTCCCTGAAGTACAAGGACAAGACCGTCCTGGAGATCCTGGCCGAGAACTACGGCGTCAGCCTGCGCCTCGGCCTGGCGGCGATCGTCCTGGCCGGCGTGATCGGCGTCAGCCTGGGGGTGCTGGCGGCGCTCCGACAGAACAAGTCCACCGACTACGCCGTGATGACCGTGGCGATCCTGGGGGTCTGCATCCCCACCTTCGTCACCGCGCCGCTCCTGGTGCTCACCTTCGGCTCCTGGCTCGGCTGGTTCCCGACCGCCGGGCTGAGCGGGGGCGTGCGCGCCTACGTGCTGCCGGTGATCGTCCTGGCCCTGCCGCAGGTGGCGATCATCTCGCGGCTCACCCGCGCCGGCATGATCGAGGTGCTGCGGTCCAACTACGTGCGCACCGCCCGCGCCAAGGGCCTGCCCGAGCACCGCATCGTCACCCGACACGCCCTGAGGGCGGCGATCCTGCCGCTGGTCTCCTACCTGGGGCCGGCCTGCGCGGGCCTGCTCACCGGCTCGCTGGTGGTGGAAAAGATCTTCAACCTGCCGGGGCTCGGCAAGTTCTTCGTCATCAGCGCCCTGCAGCGCGACTACACCGTGGTGATGGGCATGGTGATCTTCTACGCGGCCCTGATCCTGGCCCTGAACCTGATCGCCGACCTGCTCTACGCGGCGCTCGATCCGCGCGTGAGGCTGGCGTGAGCGGCGCCGACATGCTGGTCCCCGGATCGCGCCGCGGCGCGGAGGCCATGGAGAAGCTGGCCAAGGGCCGCAGCCTGTGGGACGACGCGCGCCGCCGGCTGCTGCGCAACCGCGCCGCCGTGGCCGGCATGGTGGTGCTGGCGATCCTGGTGGTCGCCGCCGTGGTCGGCCCCTACCTGACGCCCTACGCCTACGACGAGATCAACAAGAACGACGTGTGGGCCCCGCCGCTCGTCGCCGGCCACCTCCTGGGCGCCGATTCCCTGGGGCGGGACCTCCTGGCGCGCCTGCTGATCGGCCTTCGCGTGTCCCTCGCCATCGGCCTGGTGGCGACCACCGTCTCCCTGGTCATCGGCGTCGCCTGGGGGGCGGTGGCCGGCTATGTCGGCGGGCGGGTGGACGAGGTGATGATGCGCGTCGTCGACGTGCTCTACTCGCTGCCCTTCATCTTCTTCGTGATCCTGCTGATGGTCACCTTCGGCTCCAACATCGTCCTGATCTTCATCGCGATCGGGGCCGTGGAGTGGCTGACCATGTCGCGGATCGTGCGCGGTCAGACCCTTTCGCTGAAGCAGAAGGAGTTCATCGAGGCCGCCCGCGCCGCCGGCCTCGGGCGCGGGGCGATCATCCTGCGCCACATCGTGCCCAATCTGTTGGGCCCGGTGGTGGTCTACGTCACCCTGACCATCCCGGCGGTGATCCTGGCCGAGAGCTTCCTCAGCTTCCTGGGCCTGGGCGTACAGCCGCCGATGGCCTCGCTCGGCGTGCTGATCGCCAACGGCGCCCAGAACATGGAGCTGGCTTGGTGGCTCCTGGTCTTCCCGTCGGTGACCATGGTGGTGACGCTGGTCTGCTTCAACTTCATCGGCGATGGCCTGCGCGACGCCATCGACCCCAAGGACCGCTAGGGCGGGGAAGGGGCGTCGTCACATGTTCCGTTCGGTGAAACTGAGCCTGGCCGCGCTCGTCTGCCTCGCCGCCGCCGGCTGCGGGCCCCAGGCGGCGGTGCGCGCGCCTTGTCCGGCGGGCAAGGTCTGCCTGGAGTACGGCAACGGCGCCGAGCCGGTCTCGCTCGATCCGCACAAGACCACCGGCACCTGGGAGGACCGCATCCTGCAGGAAGTGCTGATGGGCCTGACCACCGACAGCCCCGCGGGCGAGCCGGTGCCGGGCATGGCCGAGCGCTGGACCGTCAGTCCCGACGGGCTCACCTGGACCTTCTACCTGCGCGACGCGCTCTGGTCGGACGGCGTGCCGGTCACCGCCGACGACTTCGTCTTCTCGCTGCGGCGGATCCTCAAGCCGGAGACGGCCGCCGAGTACGCCTCGCTGCTCTACTTCATCAAGAACGCCCAGCAGGTGAACGAGGGCAAGGCGGCGCCCGAAGCGCTCGGCGTGCGCGCGGTCTCGCCCAAGGTGCTGGAGATCCGCCTGGAGCACCCGGCGCCCTATCTGCTGGAGCTGGCCAAGCACAACACCATGCTGCCGGTGCCCAAGCACGTGGTGGAGAAGTGGGGCGACGCCTGGAGCCAGCCGGAGCACTACGTCGGCAACGGGCCCTACGTGCTGAAGTCCTGGCGCCTGGGCGACCGCATCACGGTGGAGAAGAACCCGCGCTTCTACGACGCCGCCAACGTCTGCATCGACCGGGTCGACTTCTTCCCGACCACCGATTCGATCAGCGCCGAGCGGCGCGTGCGGCGCGGCGAGCTGGACGTCAACACCGACATCGAATCGAACCGAATCGGCTACTTGCGCGAGCGCATCCCCCAGTACGTGCGCACCAACACCTATCTGGGCGTCACCTATCTGGCGTTCAACGCCAACGTGCCGGCGCTGAAGGACAAGCGCGTGCGCCTGGCCCTGGACATGGCCATCGACCGCGACTTCATCGCCGGCAAGCTTTTGCGCGGCGGCCAGAAGCCGGCCTACACCTTCACCCCGCCGGGGGTGGCCAACTACACCGCGCCGCCGGCGCCGGCCTGGGCCGCCTGGCCGCTGGAGAAGCGCCAGGCCGAGGCCCGGAAGCTGCTGGCCGAGGCCGGCTACGGCCCGGGCCATCCGCTGAAGATCACCATCAAGCACCGCAACACGCCCGACCCGATGCTGTACACGCCCTCGGTCCAGAACGACTGGCGGGAAATCGGCGTGGAGACCGCGCTCGAGCAGAACGAGGTGCAGATCGCCTACGCTTCGTATCGCGCGCGTGACTTCCAGGTCGCCGACGCCGCCTGGATCGCCGATTACAACGATCCGATGAGTTTTCTCTATCTGATGCAATCGGATACGGGCGCGCAGAACTACGGCGACTACAAGAACCCGGCCTACGACGCGCTGCTCGCCAAGGCCGACAATGAGCCCGACACCAAGAAGCGCGCGGCCGACCTGGCCCAGGCCGGACAGCTCATGCAGGCCGACGCGCCGGTCGCGCCGCTCTATTTCGCCATCAGCAAAAACCTTGTCACACCGGCGCTCGACGGATGGGTCGACAACATCATCGACCACCATCGCATCCGTTACATGTGCCTGCGAAAGGCCCCCGCTTCGTCGTCCGGCTCGCCGTCGACCAAGCAATAAACGTGCGCGTTTCGCCGGGCGCGCCACAATCTGTGACCAGAATGCGACAGGTCGGCGTCTACAACGTTGCAGGGTGTTAATGTGCGTTGACCCCTCTTCGGTAACGCCCGTAACTCCTACGTAACCGGGTCGCTCAGCGGCCCGGGCAACATTTGTGGGGAGCGGTTTTCCGCCTTCGTCCCTCGGACCGGCGGACCGCTGGAGGATCCTGACCTTGAAGATTCGAACGATGCGGGAGCGCCTGCTGGCCTCCTCGATGATCTGCGGAGCGGCCATCCTTGGCCTCTCGGCCACGCAAGCGGCGGCGCAGAGCAGCGGCAACGAAGTCTCCGAAATCGTCGTCACCGGGACGCGCATCCCGACGCCGAACCTGACCAGCGTCAGCCCGGTCACCGCGCTGACCGACCAGGAGTTGAAGCTGCAGGGCACGACGAACGTCGAGAGCCTGCTCAACAACCTGCCGCAGGTGAACGGCAACCAGGCCGGCGGCGTGTCCAACGGCGCCACCGGCACCGCCACGGTCGACCTCCGCGGCCTGGGCCCGGTCCGCACCCTGGTGCTGATCGACGGCCGCCGCCTGATGCCGGGCGACCCGTCGCTGCCCGCGGCCGACTTGAACAACATCCCCGCCGCCCTGGTGCAGCGCGTGGACGTTCTGACCGGCGGCGCCTCGGCCGTGTACGGTTCGGACGCCATCTCCGGCGTCGTGAACTTCGTCATGAACCGCGACTTCGAAGGCATCCGGATCGACGGCCAGTACGGCTTCTACCAGCACAAGAACGACAACGGTGAAGCCCAGAACCTGATCAAGAACGCCTACTTCCCGGTCGCCGCCCCCGGCGAGAACGTGCGGGACGGCGAGATCTCGGAAATCACCTTCGTGATGGGCGTCAACGCCCCCGACGGCCGCGGCAACTTCACCGGCTACCTGGGCTATCGCCACGTCGAGCCGGTGCTGCAGTCCCAGCGCGACTTCTCCTCGTGCGCCGTGCTGACCAGCTACAGCGCCGATCCGAGCATCTACGACACCCACCTGTGCCTGGGTTCGTCGAACAACGCCTACGGCCGCTTCCGCAACGCCAACACCCCGGCGTCGGGCGCCTCGCTCAACCCGGACGGCAGCCAGTCCTTCGTGCCGTTCACGGGCGCGGCCTCCTACAACTTCGCCCC
The DNA here is from genome assembly GCF_041916435.1 of Phenylobacterium sp. Classification (GTDB taxonomy): domain Bacteria; phylum Pseudomonadota; class Alphaproteobacteria; order Caulobacterales; family Caulobacteraceae; genus Phenylobacterium. Next base: position 195,805 of record NZ_JAYRZM010000002.1, read on the forward strand.
GCTGAACTACTTCCAGCGTCCGGACGACCGCTACACGGCGGGCTTCTTCGGCCACTATGACGTCAACGAGCACCTGCAGCTCTACAGCGACTTCATGTTCGCCGACGACCACACCGTGGCGCAGATCGCTCCGTCGGGCCTGTTCCAAGGCACCGGCCCGAACGGCACCAGCACGTTCGGCATCAACTGCGACAACCCGCTGATGAGCGCCTCCCAGGCGACCGCCATCTGCGGCGCCGCGGCCGGCACCTCCGCGATCCAGCAGACCACCATCGGCTTCCGCTTCTCGGGCTATCCGCGTCAGGACGACCTGCGGCACACGTCCTACCGCCTCGTCCTCGGCGGCAAGGGCGAGCTGGCCGACGGCTGGTCCTACGACGCGTATATGCAGTACGGCTCGACCATCTACAACGAGCACTACAACAACGACGTCTCCACCCGTAAGGTGCAGAACGCCCTGCTCGTCGACCCGGCGACCGGCGAATGCGCCAGCGGCTCCACCGACGGCTGCGTGCCGATCAACCTGTTCCAGCTCGGCGGCCTGACGCCGGACATGCTGAACTACGTGCTCGCCAAGGGCTTCAAGTCGGGTGAAACGATCGAACGCGTCGTCAGCGCCTCGGTCACCGGCGACCTCGGCCAGTACGGCGTGAAGCTGCCCACCGCGACTGACGGCATCGGCGTGGCTCTCGGCGTCGAATACCGCCGCGAACAGCTCACCCTGCTGACCGACGAAGAGTTCGCCTCCGGCGACCTCTCCGGCCAAGGCGGCCCGACCCCGTCCAACTCGGGCAGCTTCGACGTCTACGACCTGTTCGGCGAAGCCCGTATCCCGATCGCTCAGGACCAGCCCTTCGCGAAGGACCTGAACCTGGAGCTGGGCTACCGCTTCTCGGACTACAGCACGGCCGTGGGCACCACCAACACCTACAAGGTGGGCATGAACTGGACGCCGATCGACGACGTCAAGTTCCGCGGCAGCTACAACCGTGCGGTGCGCGCGCCGAACGTGGTGGAGCTGTTCACGCCGGGCGCCGTGGGCCTGTTCTCGGGCGTCGACCCGTGCGCCGGCTCCAGCCCCGCCGCCAGCCTGACCGCGTGCGAGGCCTCCGGCGTCACCGCGGCCCAGTACGGCACGATCATCCAATGCCCGGCGGCCCAGTGCTCGGCGCTGTTCGGCGGCAACCCGGATCTGAAGGCCGAGCAGGCCGACACCTACACCGTGGGCTTCATCCTGCGGCCGCGGTTCCTGCCGGGCTTCGACATGTCGGTCGACTACTTCAACATCAAGGTCGACAACCTGATCTCGAACTATCCGGCGCTGACGCTCACCGACTGCCTGGTGAACGGCAACTCCTCCGCCTGTAACGCCTTCCACCGCGACCCGGCCACGGGCGGCATCTTCGGCCTGTCGGGCTACATCGACGCCACCAACATCAACACCGGCTACCTGCAAACCACCGGTGTGGACGTTCAGGCCAACTACCGCACCTCGTTCTCCGACCTCGGCATGGGCGAGTGGGGCGGCCTGGCGTTCAACCTGATCGGCACCTACACCGACAAGTACGAAATGCAGCCGACCACGGGCGGCGGCACCTTCGACTGCGCCGGCCTCTACGGGGTGGTCTGCTCCAGCATCGCGGCTGGCGGTCCCATTCCGAAGTGGCGTCACAAGTTCCGGATCACCTGGACCACGCCGTGGCCGGTCGTCGTGTCGATGGATTGGCGTCACCTCAGCAGCGTCGACTTCGACGTGAACGAGTCCAATCCGTTCCTCGCCGACCCGTTCGGCCGGACCGACATTCCGGACGCCAAGATCAAGAGCTACGACTACATCGACCTCTCGGGCACCTGGAAGGTTCGCGACACCGTCACCCTGCGTGGCGGCGTGAACAACGTGTTCGACAAGGATCCGCCGCTGCTCGACTCCCTGGGCTTCCCGGCTTCGGGCCCGCCCTACGGCAACGGCAACACCTATCCGGGGACCTACGACTCCCTGGGTCGGACGATCTTCATCGGCCTCACCGCCGACTTCTAAGATCGCTTCGAGCGAGAGTTGGGAACGGCGGGCCGAAAGGCCCGCCGTTTTCGTCACGGGGCGTGCGTTGTCCGGTCATGCGGCCGGTGTTACGCATCCTCACGAGCCCGGATGAGCGATGTTTCTCGAGATTGAAGACGTCCTGACCGCCAACGAGGTCGCGCAACTTCGCGGCTGGGCGGAAAAGGCGCGGTTCGTCGATGGGCGCATCACCAGCCCGCACTCGTCGGTTAAGGACAACCTGCAGATCGACCACGCCGACGACGCCTATGCGGCGTCCTCGCGGCTGATGGCCCAGGCGCTGCAGCGCAACGAGGCCTTCCGCAACTTCGCCTTCCCCGGCGTGATGGCCCCGCCGCTGCTCGCCCGCTACGAGCCAGGCATGAAGTACGGGCCGCACTCGGACTCGGCGATGATCCAGCTCGGCTCGCGCCAGCTGCGCTCGGACGTGTCCTGCACCATCTTCCTCAACGACCCCGACAGCTACGAGGGCGGCGCCCTGGCGGTCCACCTCGGCTCGCGCGCCGTGGAGTTCAAGCTGAAGCCCGGCGCGGCGGTGGTCTATCCATCCACCACCCTGCACGAGGTCACCCCCGTCACTTCCGGCCAGCGCCTGGTGGGCATCACCTTCATCGAGAGCCAGATCGCCGATCCGGCCCTGCGCGAGTTGCTCTACGACCTCGACGAGGTCGCGGCGCTGGAAGGAAACAACATGAGCTGGGAGAACCGCATCCGCCTCCAGCACGTGCGCACCAATCTTCGCCGGATGTGGAGCGTGTCCAAGTGAACAACACCCAGCCCCGCGTGAGCGTGGACCAGGTGCACGCCGCCGTCAGCGCGCGCAACATGGACCTGGCCATCCGCCTGGCCGAGCAGGCCTACGCCCAGGGCCTGGAGCATCCCTCCGTCCTGAACCTGGTGGCCTACAAGCTGGAGCTGGAGGACAAGCCCGAGGAGGCGCTCCAGGTGCTGGAGCGCGCGCGGCGGCTGTCGCCCGACGACCAGTTCGTGCTCAACAGCATCGGCGTGTGTCTGTCCAAGACCAACCGGCCGGCCGAGGCGCTCCAGGCGTTCGAGCAGGCGCTGTTCATCGACCCGAACTTCGCCCAGGCGCACAACGGGCGCGGCCTGGCGCTCGCCGGCCTCGGCGACAAGTCGGCGGCCAAGCTCGCCCAGCAGCGGGCGGCCGAACTCGATCCCGGCTTCCCCGAGCCGGTCGGCGCGCTCGCCGCCCTGGCCGCCGAGGAGAAGGACTGGGAAAGCGCGCGCAAGCTGGCCGAGCGCGCCCTGGCCCTGGAGCCCGGCCAGCCGGCGGCCTCCCTGGCCCTCGCCGCGGCCGAACTCGCCGAGGGCGACGCCGCCGCGGCCGAGGCGCGGGTCTCGCGGCTCATCTCCGGCGGGCGCCTCACGCGCCTGCACCTGTCCGGCGCGCTCAACATCAAGGCCGACGCGCTGGAGGCGCTCGGCCGCCCGCGCGAGGCGATGGCCGCCTATATCGAGGCCAACCGCGGGTTGCATGAGGTCCAGGTCAAGGCGCTGAACGCGCCCGAGCTCGGCCTGGACCTGTGCCGCCGCTTCATCCGCTATTTCGAGGCCGCGCCGGCCGAGGCCTGGCGTCCCGCGCCGGAGACCAGCCGTTTCGGCGGCGAGGAGGGCCACGTCTTCCTCGTGGGCTTCGCCCGGTCCGGCACCACCCTGCTCGAGCAGATCCTCGCCAGCCACCCGCAGATGGTGGCGCTGGAGGAAAAGCCCACCCTCGACGACTTCATCATGGAGTTCATCGGCCACGACGCCGCGCTCGACCGGCTGGCCGCCATCGACGAGGCCGAGGCCGACCGCTGGCGCGAGCTCTACTGGAAGCGCGTGCGTGAGTTCGACGTGGAGCCCAGGGGCAAGGTGTTCGTCGACAAGCTGCCGCTGCACACGATCTACCTGCCGTTTATCGCCAAGCTGTTCCCGCGGGCCAAGATCCTGTTCGCCCGCCGCGATCCGCGCGACGTGGTGGTGAGCTGCTTCCGCCACCGCTTCCGGCCCAACCCGATCACGGTGGAGCTCACCGATCTGAAGCGGGCGGCCGAGGTCTATTCGGCGGTCATGCGGCTCGCCGAGATCTACAGCGAAAAGCTGACCTTGCCGGTCCACATCCACCGCCACGAGGACCTGGTGGAGAACCTGGACGCCGAGACCCAGGCGATCTGCGCCTTCGTCGGCCTGCCGTGGGACGCCAACATGCGCAATTTCGTGGAGACCGCGAACCGGCGCGACATCCGCACGCCCAGCGCCGACCAGGTCCGCCGCGGGCTTTACAAGGAGAGCCTCGCGCGCTGGCGCGGCTACGGCGACACCATCGACGTGATCAAGCCGATCCTCGAACCCTGGGTCAAAGCCTTCGGATATCCCGCTGAATAAACGCGAGAATCACTGGTCGCGGTGAACCTTGATCGAAGGTTGCCCGTCCACGTTCATCAGGAAGCTGCCCAGCGTTCCCTTGCGGATCTCCACCTTCGAGCCCGACTTCGGCGGGCGCAGCAGGTCGCCGGAGATTTGCCGCCAGACCGCCCCGTCCTTCAGCTCGAAGGTCCAGCGGCCGTTCTGGTCGGCCCTGGCCTTGTCCACGATTCCGTCGACGCGGTCGACCTCTTCCGGCTTCAGCGCCTTGGTCACGAAGTCCAGGCTCGGCACGTGCAGGCCGAAGGCTTCGCGGTGGGCGGCGCTGGCCTGGGCGCGATCGATCACCACGATGTCCCCGTGGCTCTCGGCTTCGCCCATCTTCGCGGCGGCCGCGTCGTAGCAGGCGAGCCGCTGGGCGTCGTCGCTCACACCGCGGCAGTCCAGCACCGCCTGGAAGGCGGCCGCGTGCTTGGCCGTGTCGTTGTCCTTCGCCGCGGCCGAGCCGGCCGCCAGAAGGACGGAAAGGAGCACGGCCGTCGCCGCGGCGTCCGCCGATCGCATCGAAGTCCTCGTTCTTGCGCGCTTAGTTGCCGCGCGGCCCGGTCATACGCTGCATGTTGCGCAGGGCTTGCTGATCATCGGCCTTCTCCGACTCGATGTCAGCCTTGCTGCGGCAGACCTTCTTGGTGAAGCGCGAGCCGGTCACTTCTTCCTGGTGACACACCATCTCCGGCTTCTTGGTGTCGGCCGACGCGGTCTGTTGCGCGGCTGCGGCCGCGGCGGGCGCCTCGGCGGTTGCAGCGGCGGTTGCGGTGGAGGTGGAGGTTTCGGCGGGCGTGCCGGCGGCCAGCACGGCCAGGAAAGCCAACAACATGAAAGGAAACTCCTTCTACTTTACCGCGAACTTAGGGGCTCGGTCTGTCGGGCACAAGGTGGGTCACGCCGCCGCGCGGTCGCGAATCCACTGTGACAGCAGCCATTTCTCCCCCGACGCCGGCGGCAGGCCCTCGTGCAGCGTGCGCCGGTCCGGAGCGCCGGTCATGTCGACGTTGGCGAACATCAGCGCCTCGCCGGGCGCGCCCTTGAACTTCAGCCCCACCAGCGGGAAGTCGGTCTCGCCGCCCTCGAATTCGGCGTTGAGGTAGACCAGGAAGGTCGCCATGCGCTGGCCGCGCCGGGCCACGTCGGCGGCGTAGCCGGGCACCGTCGGGTCCAGGTAGTCGAAGTGGCGCGTGAACCGCTGGCCCGGCGCGTAGTGCAGCACCTGGATCGGCTCCAGCGCGCCCGGCGGCACGCCCACGGCCACGGCGATCCGCGTGCGGGCCATGACCGTCACCAGGTCCAGGTCCTCCAGCGCCAGTTCGAAGGCGCTGTTGGTGCGCCCGGCCTCGGTGCGTCCGCCGTCGCCGGCCGGATCGAACACCTTGGCCTGGGTCACCCGCCCGCGCGCCCGCTCGATCAGCCAGTCGCAGACCTGCGGCGCCAGGAAGCCCGGCGAGCGGGAGATGCGCGGATCGCGCGACAGCCGCTCCTTCGGCGGCGGCGCCAGCCAGCGGCCCATGTCGATCGTCCGCGCCAGGCCGGTCCAGTCGGCGCCGGCGTCCGGCGCGGCGTTGGCCAGCACGGCGAGCTGCCCCCGGGCGCTCTCCAGCCCGAGTTCGGCCGCGCGGGTCAGCCGCTGGATCGCGGCGGGCCAGCTTTGCGGCTCGCCGGCGCCCAGGCCGGCCAGCACGGCGGCCATGGCCAGGGCCTGCGGATCGTCGGCGCCGGCCCTGCGGCGCACCTCGGCCAGGTCTTCAGGCGACATGGGACAGCGCCTCCGCGGTGGAAAGAATCTCGGCGAGCGGGGTCTCCGTGCGCGCCGCCGCCTCCAGCCAGGCCAGGCCCCGGCGGATCTCGCCGCCGTGGTCCCGCTCGGCGGCGGCCAGCACCTCGCGCCGCAGGGCCGGGCTGTAGCCGTATTCCGGGGCCTTGGAGTAGCGCTCGAAATAGGGCGAGCGGGCCATGGCCTCGACCTGGGCGGGATCGGCGCGCCCGTGCAGGGCTGTGAGCGCCCGGCTCAGGCCCGCGCGCGGGTCGGCCAGGAAGCGGTCGAAGTCGATCCAGGCGCAGCGCTCGCCGTTCCGGCCGGCGGCGGCGCCCAGCGCGCTCATCTCGCAGGCCCAGCTCATCGCCGCCAGCTCCCCCTCCGACAGGGCCTCCAGCCGCCAGCGCGGCCCGCCGAGCCGCCGGTTCAGCCGCGCCAGCCGCCCCGGCGCGGCCAGCGCCAGCTCCTGACGCGAGTTCGGCCCGCCCAGGATCGTCGCCAGATAGACGGCCGGCGCGGCGGTCATCATCAGCGCCCGCGCGCCCGGCTGCTGGTCGAGCAGCCGCCCGGCCAGCTCGCTCACCAGGCTGGTGGCCTTGATCGTCGCGCGCCGCGCCGGCGTCCAGGTGCGCGACAACAGCGCCAGGAAGACGTTCAGCCGCGCGTCCAGCAGCTGCGGCGTCCAGGCGCCCAGCGCCTCGGCCTGGGCGAGCGTGCGCAGCACCTGCGGCTCGCGCAGCGAGAAGACCGCCGGGTGCGTTCCCAGCACCCGCGACATCAGCGTCGAGCCCACATGGCCCACGTGGAAGATGTAGTCGCAGGCGACCGGCAGGCCCTCGGCGGCCGCGGCCAGTTCGGGGTAGGGCAGGCGGGCCACGGTCGGCCGCTGCATCCGCGCGTCCAGGAAGCTCGCCCGCTCGTAGTCCACCGGGTTCAGCTCGATCAGCGCCGCCGCCTCGCCGATCTCCAGATCGAGGGGAAACAGCTCCGGCGAGGCGCGCAGCCGCGTGGCCAGGCTCGTTGCGGTCATGAAGTCTCCACGCGGAAGGCCGGTCGCCGGCCAGGTCCGCCCGCATGGATACGGCTTTCCGGATGCGGAGCGGAGTCCTACTGTGTTTTCATGACAACAGCCTGGTCAAGGCGGACGACCATGGGCGCGATCGCAGCCTTGATCGCGCGGCCCGGGCGTTCGTCGGCCCAGGACGCGGCGTCGCCGCAGGGACCGCCGCTTCCGTCGATCGACGGCGGCGCCTTCCTCGAGACCGCCTTCGACCACGCCCTTCGCCTGACCGTGCCGGTCTATCTCGACGCCGAGGGCCCCTTCGCCTTCGTGGTGGACACCGGCTCCAACCGCACCGTGGTGGCCACCGAGGTCGCCGCCCGCTGCGGCTTCGAGGCCGCCGGCACGGCCCAAGTGCACGGCATCATCAGCGCCGAGCCCGCGCCCCTGGTGCGGGTGCGCCGGCTGCGGGTGGGCTCGGTGATCTCCTCGGGCCTGCGCCTGCCGGTGGTGGCCGGCGCGCGGCTGGGCGCAGACGGCATCCTCGGCATCGACATGATGCGCAGCCGGCGCGTGAAGCTGGACTTCGACGACCAGACCTTCTCGATCATTCCCTCGGCCACCGATCCGTTCGCCGAACTGGCCCGCGGGCGCAACTCGCGCCTGTCCAGCCCGCGCGATCCGGTCACCGTGCCGGCGCGCTACCGCTCCGGCCAGCTCCTGCTGCTGGATGTGGAGGCCGCCGGCGTGCCGGTGATCGCCTTCCTGGATTCCGGCTCCCAGGTGACCGTGGGCAACAGCGCCCTGCGCCGGGCCGCCTTCGCCGATCATCCGCGCCTGGCGGGCAAGGCGATCCGCTCCGAGCTGATCAGCGCCACCGGCCAGCACGCCCCGGCCGACTTCGCCGCCCTGCCGAGCTTCAGGATCGCCCGTCAGACCTTCGAGGCGCCGCTGGTCGCCTTCTCGGACCTGCACATCTTCACGCTGTGGGGCCTGCAGGAGCACCCGGCCATGCTGATCGGCGTCGACACCCTGCGGCGCTTCTCCAGCGTGGCCTTCGACTTCGGCCGCAAGCTGATCACCTTCTGGCCCGCCGAGCCGCCGAACGAACTGGTCCGGCGCGCCGGCTCGCGCGGCTCGGGCGGCGGCTGATCCCCGCCGCCCAACGGCGTCCTAGCGGATCGGCCGGGGCGCCAGCACCATCGCCCCGCCGTCGCGCAGCCGCGCATCGGCCACCTCGTCGACGATCGCCGAGGCGCGCGGATCGCCCAGGATCCAGGCCGCCGCGGCCAGGGTGCGGGCCGAGGTCGCGCTCACGCCCAGCACCTGCTCCAGGGCCTCGATCGCGCTCGACTGCGGCGTCATGCGCTTCAGCCGCACCTGGCCGGTCAGACCCGCCAGGGCCTTGGCCTTGTCCACTGCCTGGTAGAAGCCGCCGATCTCGTCCACCAGCCCCAGCTCGCGGGCCTGCACGCCGGTCCACACGTGGCCCTTGGCGATCTCGCGCACGCGCTCGGGCGTCAGGTTGCGGCCCTGCGCCACCCGCTCGACGAAGTTGGCGTAGATCTGGTCCATCCAGTTGGAGAAGGCCGCGCGCTGGGCCTGGTTGAACTCCTGGCCCATGCCGAAGGCTTCGGCGTAGTCGCCGCCCACGCCCAGCTCGCGCACGTCGACGCCCACCTTGGCCAGCGCCGGGCCCAGCACGAACTTGCCGCCGAACACGCCGATCGAGCCGGTGAGGGTGGTGGGCTCGGCGACGATGGCCGAGGCTTCCGACGAGATCCAGTAGCCGCCGGACGCCGCGTAGGTGCCCATGCTGACCACCACCGGCTTCTTGGCGGCCTTGGCCGTGCGGATCGCCGCCAGGATCTGCTCGGAGGCCGTGTCCGACCCGCCGGGCGAGTTCACCCGCAGCACGATCGCCTTGACATCGTCGTCCGCCGCCGCGTCGTAGATCGCCTCGGACAGGTCGTCGGAATAGATGGTCGGCCCGCCGGAGAAGGGATTGGCCGTCCCGTCGTGGCCGGTGACGATCGGCCCCTCGGCCTCCACCACGGCCACCGCCGGACCGGACGCGCCGTCGGCCGAGCGGCCGCGGCGCGCGCGCATGTAGTCCTCGAAGTCGACGGTCTGCTCGCCGCCGGTCTTCTTCAGGATCGCCTGCTCGGCGTCCTTCACCTGGCCCAGCTTGTCCACCAGCCCCTGGTTCAGCGCGCCGTCCGCCAGGTAGGGGCCGGCCTCCAGCTTGCGACGCAGGTCCGCCGCGGCGACCTTGCGGTCGGCCGCCGCCTCGGCGGTCGCCGAGGTGTAGATCGAGCCCATCCACGACAGCTCGGCCTCGCGGTGGGCGGGCGTGTAGTCGTCGTAGAGGTAGGGATTGACGGCGTTCTTGTACTCGTAGCGCTGCTGGTAGTCGGCCTTGACGCCGTACTTGTCGAACAGGCGCTTGAAGAAGATGTCCTCGTTGGCCATGCCCGTCACCTGGAACGAGGCGGCCGGCTGCATCCACAGCTCGTCGGCCGCCGCGCCCAGCATGTAGGTCGAGACCACCGCCCCGGAGGGGTAGAGCCCCTGGCTGTGGGCGTAGATCGGCTTGCCGGCCGCGCGGAAGCGCTTGAACGCCAGGCGCAGCTCGTCGGCCGCCGCCGGCTCGATGCCGCCCTCGGGCAGGCGCACCAACAGGCCCTTGACGTGGCCGTCGCGCTCGGCGCGCCGCAGGGTCTCGATGACCGACATCACCGACAGGTTGCGCCGGCCCAGCGCCGCCAGCGGGTTCTGCGGGTCCTGGTCGGTCATCGCCTCGCGCAGGTCGAGCGTCAGCACCGTCTGCGCCGGGGTCGTCGGGGGCCTCGCCGCGCCGGCCGCCATCACCACCAGCAGGAACGGCACGCCCACTAGGAACAGCACCAGCCCGGCGAACACGCCGGCCATGGTGATGAAGAACTGTTTCATTCAGACTCCCGCCCGCATCGGCCCGGTTGCGACCCTATATCGGGCCCGGTTGCACGCAAATGAAGAGGTTGCGTCGCCTTGGCTCACGCCGACCGCCCGCGCGCCTCGAGCGGCCAGATGTCCACCAGGGTGTCGCCGCGCACCACGTGATAGGCGTCGTGCAGGTTCACCGTGGGATCGCAGTGCGGCGCGGCCAGCGTCACCACCGCGCCCAGCGCCGGGGGCGCCTCGCCTTTGGGCGGCACGATGCAGCCGTGCTCGTCGCCCATGAAATGGTAGCTCGACCCCGCCGGCGCCCCGGCCAGCACCGGCGGCGAGCCCGCCTCCGTGGCGAAGGCCTTGAAGCCGGCGTCCACCGTCGACAGCCGTTCGTGGTTGGCGCTGATCACGCGGGCGTCGACCATCAGCGAGGTCTCGAACACGGCCCGTCCGTCGCCGGCCAGGTCGCAGTCGTTGTACTGGCGGTCCATGAACACGTAGGAGCCCACCTGCAGCTCGGTGAAGACGCCCAGCTCCAGGTCGATGGCGTGGGTGCCGGTGCCGCCGCCGCTGACGATCCCGGGCTTGAGGCCGGCCTCGGTCAGCAGCGCGATTACGCCCTTCAGGTAGTCGGTGCGCTCGACGATCGCCTCGCGACGGGCGGCGAAGTCCTCGATGTGCTGCTGCGAGCCGCAATAGAACTGCACCCCGCCGAACGTCAGGTTCGGCGCGGCGTCGATCCGGCGGGCCAGCGCCAGGGCCGCCTCGGGGTCGGCCACGCCGGTGCGGTGGATGCCGGGGTCGATGTCGACCAGCAGGGTCATGCGCGCGCCGCTGGCCGCGATCGCCGCCACCGCGTCCGGATGATCCACCGAGGCCATCAGGTCCGGCGCGCGCGCGGCCAGGGCGGCCAGCCGCGCCGTCGCCGGGGCGCCGACGACGGGGGAGGTGATCAGCAGCCCGCCGACCCCGGCCTCGGCCAGGGCCTCGGCCTCGCCCAGCTTGGCGCAGCACACGCCCAGCGCCCCGGCCTCGATCTGCCGGCGGGCGATGGCCGCGCACTTGTGGGTCTTGGCGTGCGGGCGAAGCTTCACGCCCGCCCGCGCCGCCCGCTCGGCCATGGCCGCGACGTTGCGCTCCAGCGCGTCCAGCTCGATCAGCAGCGCCGGGGTGTTCAGGTCGCTGCGCGAGCCTTGGCGGCCGATCAGATGCTGATGCAGGGTCTGGGCGTAGGTCATGGGAGCCTTTCGTCGAGCGCGGGAGGGTGCGCGAAAACGCCGGCCGGGGAAAGCCGTCGCGGGCCGTCATTTCCGTGGGCGCGCTTGAGCATGATCAAGGCGGCCGCCCCCGCGGCGGGGCCTCTTGCCATCACAGGGGCCTGAACGGAGACACCACATGCGAAACCCGATCCTCGCCAGCGCGCTCGCCGCGATCCTCGCCGTCGGCGCCGTCGCCGGCCCGGCCTCGGCCCAGCGTCCGCCGCCGCCGTCCCGCGAGCACTATGATGCGCGCCGTCCGCCGCCGCCCCCCGGCTGGAACCAGCGCTCGTGGGAATACCGTCAGTCCTACGTCTATCGGCGCGATCATCACTACGACGACCATTCCGACGCGGTCATCGCCGGCATCCTCGGCTTCGCCCTCGGCGCGGCCATCGCCGGCACCCAGGAGCAGAAGGCCGACGTGGCCGGCCGCCTGGACGACCCGGACTGGATCGCCTACTGCGCGCGCAAGTACAGCTCCTTCGACCCCCGCAGCGGCACCTATCTCGGCTATGACGGCCTGCGCCACTATTGCCGTTAGGCGATCCGGCCGGCGGCCGCCTCAACCCATGATGGCGGCCGCTTGACTGGAACACGGATTGCTTGTTCTCGCTCCGGATGGTTCAAGCTGAACCACGCTCGCAGTCTGGGGAGAGCTAGATGACTACCGTTACGATCAGCCAGGGCGCGTCCATTTCGGACCTGAACTCGGTGAATCTCAACACCGCTTCGGTGCTGACCGCGAACTCGAACACCATCACGGTCGCGTCGGGCGTGTTCGGCCTGACGATCAATGGATCGTTCCAGTACGACGCCTACGGCGACCTGACGACCAACGGCTCGATCACCGGCATCCATGTGACCATCAACGGCGCGCCGGCGGTGGACATCACCGACTTCAACAGCTCGATCTCCACCTGGGCCTCGGCGAGCGACTACGTGGTGGTCGCCCAGTCGCTGTACGGGGGCGCGGACCTGATGCACGGCTCCAGCGGCGCCGACAGCTTCGCCGGTTATGGCGGCTACGACACCATCTACGGCGGGGCCGGCAACGACACCATCGACGGCGGCGCGGGCGACAGCTTCCTGCGCGGCGAGGATGGGAACGATTCCATCATCGGCGGCGTCAACTTCGACTACATCAACGGCAACGCCGGGGCCGACACCGTCTCCGGCGGCGACGGCGTCGACTGGGTGGTCGGCGGCAAGGACGCCGACATCGTCCACGGCGACGCCGGCAACGACGTGGTCAACGGCAACATGGGCAATGACACCGTCTATGGCGACGACGGCGACGACTGGGTCCGCGGCGGCCAGGACAACGACAGCATCTCCGGCGGGGCGGGGAACGACTGGATCTCCGGCGACAAGGGCGACGACACCATCTCCGGCGGGACCGGGGCGGACGTCTTCCACTCCTTCGCCGGGGCCGGGATCGACCGCATCGTCGACTTCAGCCTGGCCGAGGGCGACCACATCCTGCTGGACGCCGGCACGACCTACACCGTCGCCCAGAGCGGCGCCGACACCGTCATCACCCTCGACGGCGGCGGCGAGGTGATCCTGGTCGGCGTGACCATGTCCTCGCTCACCGGCGACTGGATCTCCGTCGCCTGAGCCCAGAAACTTCACGCCCTGGCGGGCGTCGGCCTCAGTCGTAGTGGCCGTCGTAGGCCAGGTTGCCGAACTTGGTGGTGTTCTCGTCGAAGCTCAGCTTCACGGTGCCGATCGGGCCGTGGCGGTGCTTGCCGACGATGATCTCGGCCACGCCGGTGACCTGGTCCATCCGCTCCTGCCACTTGAAGTGCTCTTCAGTGCCTTCGCGCGGCTCGGCGCGGCTGAGGTAGTAGCTCTCCCGGTAGATCGACATCACCACGTCGGCGTCCTGTTCGATCGAGCCGGATTCGCGCAGGTCCGACAGCTGCGGGCGCTTGTCCTCGCGGTTCTCCACCTGGCGGGAGAGCTGGGCCATGGCCACCACCGGGATGTTCAGCTCCTTGGCCAGCGCCTTCAGGCTCTGGGTGATGAAGCTCACCTCCTGCACCCGGTTCTCGATGCGCGAGCCTTCGCCCACCGTGACGAGCTGCAGGTAGTCGACCATCAGCAGGTCCAGCCCCACCGAGCGCTTCAGCCGCCGCGCCCGGGCGGCGAGTTTGGCCATGGAGATGCCGCCGGTGGCGTCGATGTAGAGCGGGGCGTCCTGGATGGCCACGGCCGCGTCGCGCACCTTGGCGAACTCCACCGCGTCGATCTCGCCCTTGCGCAGCCGGTCGCCGGAGATGCCCGAGGCGTCGGCCAACAGGCGCATGGCCATCTGCTCGGGCGACATTTCGAGCTGGAAGAAGGCCACCACCCCGCCGGACACGGTCTTGCGGCTGCCGTCCGGCTGCGGCTCCCAGGCGTAGGCCTTGGCCGCGTTGAAGGCGATGTTGGCGGCCAGCGCGGTCTTACCCATCGAGGGGCGCGCGGCGATGATCACCAGGTCCGACTTGTGCAGTCCGCCCAGCTTGCGGTCCAGGTCGATCAGGCCGGTGGAGAGGCCCGCCAGCGCCCCGTCGCGGTTGTGCGCCTCGGCGGCCATCACGATGGCGCCGCGCAGGGCGTCGGCGAAGCTCACCAGCCCCTGGGTCGCCCCGCCGGTCTCGGCCAGGGCGTAGAGCTGCTGCTCGGCCTGTTCGATCTGGTCGCGGGCCGACAGCTCCGGGTCGCCGGTCTCCGCCGACTGGGCGATGTCGCCGCCGATGCGGATCAGGTCGCGGCGCAGGGCCAGGTCGTAGATCGAGCGGGCGTAGTCATAGGCGTTGGCCGCCGGCGGCGCGCGGTCCACCAGGTCGGCCAGGTAGCGCAGGCCGCCGAGCTCGTTGAACCCCTCGTCGGTGGCGAACTGCTCGGCCACCAGGATCGGCTCGGCGAGCTGGCCCTTGCGGATGTGGCTTTCGATGGCGGCGAACAGCCGGCCGTGGAACGGCTCGTAGAAGTGGCGGGTCTGCAGGAAGTCGCCGATCCGCTCGAACGCGCCGTTGTCGTAGAGCAGGCAGCCGAGCAGCGCTTGTTCGGCTTCGATGTTGGCGGGCGTGTGGCGGATCTGCTCACGTCCCGCTCCGGCGGGAAATTCGACGATGGGCATGGCTCACCCATATCCGAACGCGAGGTTAACAGCCCTAGGACAATGTGTCTTCGTCCCCAGGGAATCGCGGCCCTGTGGAAGGCTGGGGAGAAGGCCCCGTTCCGCGCCAGCTCTGCCGTCCTTGCGGGCGCCGCCGGCCCGCGCGGCGCTCTGATCGCGGTTCGCCGTTGGCGGCGCCGGGCGGGCGCCCCATCAACACCGCGGGCGAGCGGCCCGGTTCAGCGTTGGAGTGTCCGATCATGCGCAGCCTGTGCGCCGCCCTCGCCCTGGCGTGTCTTGCGGCCTTGCCGGCCCAGGCCGGAACCCCCCGGCACGAGAAGGCCGTCCGCGCCGCCGCCCAGGCCGATCTGCCGGAGTTCATCGACTTCCTGAAGATCCCCAACGTGGCCTTCCAGTCCTCGGCGAACATGCGCCGCAACGCCGACTGGGCCGAGGCCGCCTTCAAGCGCCACGGCTTCGCCGCCCGCCAGCTTCAGGACGGCGACACGCCGATGGTCTACGCCGAATGGCCGGCCGCCTCGCCGGCCAGGAAGACCGTGCTCTTCTACGCCCACATGGACGGCCAGGCGGTGTTCCCCAAGGAGTGGGACCAGCCCGACCCGTTCGTCCCGGTGCTGCGCGCCAAGGCGGCCGACGGGAGCCTGCAGGACCTGCCGCTGGAGCGCCTGACGAGCGGTACGACCGATCCGGAGTGGCGGCTCTTCGCCCGCTCGGCGGCCGACGACAAGGCGCCGATCCTGATGCTGATCGCGGCCATGGACGCGGTGAAGGCCCTGGGCTTGAAACCGGCGGTCAACGTCAAGGTGATCATCGATTCCCACGAGGAGGGCGGCCCGCCGACCCTGAAGGACGTGGTGGCCCGCAACGCCGAGCTCCTGAAGGCCGACGCGGTGGTCATGCTCGACGGGCCGATGCACGACACCAACCGGCCGACCCTGGTGTTCGGCCACCGCGGCGGCGCCGGCTTCACCCTCACCGTGTTCGGCGCGTCCGAGGATCTGCACAGCGGCCACTACGGCAACTTCGCGCCCAATCCGGCCTTCGGCCTGGCCCGGCTGGTCACCTCCATGAAGGACGCCGACGGCCGGGTGCTGATCCCCGGCTTCTACGAGGGGGTGGCGATGGACGCCGCGTCCAAGGCCGCCCGCGCCGCCGTGCCGGACGACGAGGCCGCCCTGCGCGCGCGCCTGGGCATCGCCGAGAGCGAGAAGGTCGGCGTCAGCTACCAGGAGGCCATGGCCTATCCCACGCTCAACATCACCGAGATGAAGGCGGGCGAGCCGGGCAGCCACCGCTCGATCATCCCCTCGTTCGCAACGGCGAGCTTCGATTCGCGCACCGTGCCGGGCACGCCGCCCGCCCGCCAGCTCGCCCTGGTCAAGGCCTGGGTCCAGCAGCAGGGCTATCATCTGGTCGATGGCGAGCCGACGGCCGAGGAGCGCGCGGCCTATCCGCTGCTGGCCTCGGTGAAGGGCGGCGGCGGCGCGCCGGCCCTGCAGACGCCGCTGGACGCGCCGGTGGGCGTCTGGGCCCGCAAGGCGCTCCTCGCCGAGTTCGGCCAGGAGCCGGTGCGCATCCCGATCATGGGCGGCGGCGTGCCGTCCTCGCCCTTCTCCCAGGGGCTGAAGGCGCCGGTGCTGCTGATCCCCCTCGTCAACAAGGACGACAACCAGCACGCGGCCAACGAGAACCTGCGCGTCGGCAATTACTTCGACGGCGCGCGCAGCCTGTTCAGCCTGGTGACGCAGCCGTTCTGAGGCGCGCCTACTCCTCCTCGGCGAGCCACAGCTCGTGGGCGTCCAGGGCGAGCTTGAGCATGGTGCGGTGGGCCTGGGCCCGCGCGGCCAGCTCGGCCCGGCGCGCCTCGAAGTCCTGCCGCTCGGCCATCAGCCGCTCTGAAAGGTCGCGCTCGCCGAGTTCGTAGGCCCGGCCCACCCGCTTGGCCGCCTGCTGCGAGGCGGCCTGCGCCGTGCTGGCCGCGCGCCAGGCGTCCAGCGCCGATGAGGCGGCGATCACGTCGGCCTGGGCGGTGGCGCGCACGTCGCGGGCGACCATGGCGAAGCGCGCCTCGGCGGCCGAGGCCTGCGCGGCCTGGCGGTCGGCCGCGGCGCTGCGGCGCGGGCCGCTGAACGGGATCGAGACGAACACGCCCATCCCGGTCTCGTCGCCGCCGCGCTCGGAGAAGGTGCGCACCCCCAGCGTCGGGTCGGGCACGCGGTCCTGCGCCGTGCGCCGGGCGATGAAGCGTTCGCGGTCGGCCAGGGCGCGGGCGATGGTGATCTCGTGGCTGCGCTCGAGCACGATCGCCGGCCAGGCTTCGAACGGTCGGGTCGGCGCGGCCGGGTCGGGCAGGGCCGGCGCGCGCGCCGGCGCCAGGCCCGGGAACATGAACTCCAGCTCGGCCTTGGCCGCGGCTTCCTCGCCGGCCGCCTGGGCCGCGGCCGCGCGGGCCCGCGCCTCGGCGCCCTGGGCCAGCTCCAGGTCGAGCTGGGAGGCGTCCTTCAGCTCCACGCGGCGGGTCAGGGCGGCGGCCTCGCTGGCGTAGGTGGAAAGCTCGGCGTCGGCCAGGTCCCGGCGTCCGGCGGCCTCGGCCCAGGCGACCCAGCGGTCGGCCAGGAGCAGCGAGGCCTGGTGGCGCGCGTCGTCCACCCCGTCCTCGGCGGCCTTCAGCCCGGCGCGGCCGGCGGCTCGGTCCAGGGCGGCCTTGCCCGGCAGGCGCACCCCGCGGGCGGCCTGCACCGACCATTCGGCGTAGTCGCCTTCCTTGCGCACCTTGCGGTCGTCGTAGGTGGCCGTGACCAGGGTCTCGTGCTCCCCGGCGTTCAGGATGCGCTGGTCGGCGCGGGCCGAGGCCAGCATGGCCCGCGCCTCGGCGAGCTGCGGCGTGGAGCCCAGCACCTCCAGGATCATGGTGTCCGGCGGCAGGTAGCCGGGCCGGACCAGGCCCGGTTCGGCGGCGAGCGCCGCGGCCGGCGCAAGGGTCAGGGCCGCGGCGAGAAGGGCGAGCGCGCGCATCAGTCTGCGGTCTCCTGGGCGACGGCGCCGCGTTCGAGGCCGAAACGCCGATAGAGGATGGGAAGCATGATCAGGGTCAGGAAGGTCGAGGTGACGAGGCCGCCCACGACGACGATGGCCAGCGGCTTCTGGATTTCCGAGCCCGGCCCGCTGGCCAGCAGGAGCGGCACCAGGCCCAGCGCGGTGATGGAGGCGGTCATCAGCACCGGCCGCAGCCGGCGCCGCGCGCCCTCGGTCACCGCCTGGTCCATGCTCAGGCCGCGCTGGATCAGGTCGTTGAAGTGCGAGACCAGCACCAGGCCGTTCAGCACCGCGATCCCCAGGAGGGCGATGAAGCCCACCGAGGCCGGCACCGACATGTACTGGCCCGACGCCCACAGGCTCAGCATCCCGCCGATCACCGCGAAGGGGATGTTGGCCAGGATCAGCAGCGCCTGGCGCACCGAGCGCAGGGTGACGAACAGCACCAGGAAGATCAGGCCCAGCGCGGCCGGCACCACCACGGCCAGGCGCGCGGCGGCGCGGCGCTGGTTCTCGAACTGGCCGCCCCACACCAGCCGGTAGCCCTGCGGCATCGGCACGTCGCGGGCCACCCGTTCCTGGGCCTCCTTGACGAAGCCCACCAGGTCTCGGCCGGTCACATAGGCCTGCACGACGGCGAAGCGCGAGGCGTTCTCCCGGTCGATCTTCACCGGGCCCTGCACGCGCTCCACGCGGGCCAGGTCGCCGACCCTGGCGAAGCCGCCGTCGGGGGTGGCGATCTCCACCTGCTCCAGGGCTTCGGGCCGGGCGCGGGCGTCCTCGGGGCCGCGCACCAGCACCGGCGTGCGCCGGCCGGGCTCGAACACCACGCCGGCGGGCACGCCTTCGACCTGCGAGCGCAGTTCGCTCTGCACCGCCTCGATCGACAGGCCCGCGCGGCTCGCTGCGCCGCGGTCCATCTGCAGTTGCAGGTAGTCCACGCTGTCGCCGGCCACGGTGTAGACGTCCGCAGCGCCGGGGGTCGCCTTGATGGTCGCCTGGATGCGGGTGGCCAGGTCGCCCAGCGTCGCCAGGTCCGGCCCGAACACCTTCACCGCCAGGTCGCCGCGGCTGCCGGTCAGCATCTCCGACACCCGCATCTCGATCGGCTGGGTGAAGGCCGAGTCCACGCCGGGGAAGTCGGCGGCCACCTTGCGGATCTGGTCGGTCAGCCAGGCCTTGTCCTTGCGCCGCCATTCGCTCTTGGGCGCCAGCTCCATGAAGCTGTCGGTCTCGTTCAGGCCCATCGGGTCCAGGCCCAGCTCGTCGGAGCCGACGCGGGCGATGATCCGCTTCACCTCGGGCACCCGCTGCAGCACGGCGCGCTGCACGGCCATGTCCTGCTTGGCGCTTTCATCGAGGTTGATCGACGGCAGCTTGGCCAGCTGCATCAGGATCGCGCCCTCGTCCATGGTCGGCATGAAGCTCTTGCCGATGAAGACGTAGCCCACGCCCGCGGCCGCCATGCCGACCAGGGCCGCGGCGATCACCGGCGTCGGCTTGGCCAGCGAGCGGGCCAGCAGCCGCTCGTAGAACGGCCCGATCTTGCGCATCAGCCAGGCTTCGTGGTGCGCCGCCGGCTTCAGCAGGAACGAGGCCAGCACCGGGATCAGGGTGAACGACAGCACCAGCGAGGCGGCCAGGGCGAAGACGATGGTCAGGGCCACCGGCGCGAACAGCTTGCCCTCCAGGCCCTGCAGGCTCAGCAGCGGCATGAACACCAGGCAGATGATCAGCACGCCGGAGACCACCGGCACGGCCACTTCGCGGGCGGCCTCGTAGATCAGGTGCAGCTTGCGCGAGACCGAGGCGCTGGGGTCGGTCAGCCGCTCGACGGTGTTCTCCACCACCACCACGGCCGCGTCCACCAGCATGCCGATGGCGATCGC
The DNA here is from genome assembly GCF_041916435.1 of Phenylobacterium sp. Lineage (GTDB taxonomy): Bacteria > Pseudomonadota > Alphaproteobacteria > Caulobacterales > Caulobacteraceae > Phenylobacterium. Next base: position 215,283 of record NZ_JAYRZM010000002.1, read on the forward strand.
CAGCCCGCCCAGGCTCATCAGGTTGGCCGACAGGCCGAAGAGGCGCATCAAGAGGAAGGTCGACAGGGCCGCGAACGGCAGGGTCACCGCCACCACCACGGCCGCGCGCCATTCGCCCAGGAACAGCATCAGGAGGATCACCACCAGCACGGTGGCCTCCATCAGCGCGTGGGTGACCGTGCCGGTCGCCCGTTCCACCAGCTCGGAGCGGTCGTAGAACGGCTTGATCTGCACGCCCGGCGGCAGGCCCTTCTTCACCTCCTCCAGCCGCGCCTTGACCTCGCCGACCACGGCCTTGGCGTCGGCGCCGCGCAGGGCGATGACGATCGCCTCGGCGGTCTCGCCCTTGCCGTCCTCGGTGACGGCTCCGTAGCGGGTCAGCGCGCCGGTGCGCACCTCGGCCACGTCGCCCAGCCGCACCGTCCCGCCGCCAGGCAGGGCGATGGCGGTGTCGCGCAGGTCGTCCAGCGAGGTCGCCGCGCCCACCACCCGCACGATCAGGGCTTCCTCGCCCTCGGTCAGGCGCCCGGCGCCGTCGTTGCGGTTGGCCGCCTCGACGGCGGTCTTCAGCTCGGCCGCGGTCAGGCCCGCGCTCGCCAGGGCGGCGGGGTCGGGAATGATCTCGAAGGCGCGCGCCCGGCCGCCCAGCACGTTGACGTCGGCCACGCCCGGCAGGCCGCGCAGCGCCGGCCGCACGGTCCAGTCCAGCAGCGTGCGGCGCTCCTCCAGGCTGAGGCCGCCGCCCTCCAGGGTGAACATGTAGACGTCGGACAGGGGCGTCGAGATCGGCGAAAGTCCGCCGCTGACGATCGACGGCAGGCTCGCCATGGCGTTGGACAGCCGCTCGGCGGTCTGCTGGCGGGCCCAGTAGACGTCGGTGCCTTCCTTGAAGTCGAGGGTGATGTCGGCGATCGCGTACTTGGCCGTGGAGCGCAGCATCACCTGCTTGGGAATGCCCAGCAGCTCCATCTCAAGGGGCGTGATGACCTGGTTTTCGACCTCCTCGGGGGTCATGCCGGGGGCCTTCAGGATGATCTTCACCTGGGTCGGCGAGATGTCGGGGAAGGCGTCCACCGGCAGGTTGCGATAGGCCGACCAGCCCGCCGCCATCAGGGCGAAGGCGGCGACGAGGATCATCAGGCGCTGCGACAGCGCCACGGAGACGAGACGGGAAAGCATCGGTCAGCGCCCCGCCGCGGCCTTGAGCTGGCTCACGCCGGCGCTTGCGACCATGGTCCCGGCGGAAAGGCCGGAGACCACCGCGTGGGTGGCGGACACGCCGTGCACCGTCACGTACTGCGGCCGGTAGCCGTCGGCCGCGCGCACGAACACCGCGTCGCGGCCCTCGATCCGCGTCAGGCTGGCCCTGGGCAGGGAAACCGCCCCCGCCGGCGCCTGGCCCATCACCGTGACCGACACGGCCCGTCCGGGCGCCAGGCCCGTGCCGGCGGGCAGCTCGGCGCGCAGCATGGCCGAGCGGGTGCGCGGGTCGATCGCCGTGCCGGCGGCCACCACCTTGCCGCGCACGCCGCCCACCTCGACGCCGGCGCCCACCTTGACCTTGCCGATCAGCGCGGCCGGCAGGCGGGCTTCCACCCACAGCTTCTCGTCGCGGTCGATGACGATGGCCGGGGCCATGGCCTCCACCCCGCCGCCGGGCTGCAGGTTGAGCTGGGAGACGTGGCCGGCGATCGGCGCGCGCAGGGCGTATTCGCCGGCCCGGCCGGTCGATCCGCCGGCGCTGGCCAAGAGGCGGCTGTTCTCGGCGGCCATCGCCCGGGCCTGGGCCGCGCGGGCCTCGGCCTCCTCGGCGCGGGCGCCGGCGATGATGCCTTCCTCGGCCAGGGTCCGCGTGCGCTTGGCCGCGGCGTTGGCGGCCCGCGCCTCGGCCTGGGCCGAGATCAGCTCGGACGACACCCGCAGCGCGTCCTGGCTGAACACGGTGGCCAGCCGCTGGCCGGCCTTCACCGGCTGGCCTTCCAGCACGTCCACCTGCACGACGGTCCCGGCGAACGGCGCCGAGACGATCACCCGCCCGTTCAGCGGCGGCGTCGCCACGCCGGGCAGGGTCGCCAGCGCCGCCTCGGCGGCGGGCGCCGCGGCGGTGGTGCGAAGGCCCATGTTGCGCGCCTGGGCCGCGGTCACCTGCACGGAGGCCGGGGCCGCGGCTGCGGCGAAGGGCAGGGCCAGGGCGAGCACGCTCGCGGCGAGCGCCCAATTGCGTCGTCTGGACATCAGAATTTCCCGAGGCGCGCCGGGGAGGGGGCGCTCCACGGCTGTCTGGCCCTGCGCCCTGAAACCTCCCTGAACTGAAGCTGAAACGAAGCTGAAAGCGCCGAACGGCCGCACCCCGCTTTCAGGCAGGTTTCAGGTGGACCATGTTACGCCGGCCCCCGAAAACGAGGCGAAGATGCGGATCCTGCTTGCTGAAGACGACGCTGAACTCGCGCGCCGCCTGGGTGCGGCGCTGGGCGAGGCCGGATTCGCCGTGGACTACGCCGCCGACGGCGACGACGCCCTGTTCCTCGGCGAGACCCAGGATTTCGACGCGGTGGTGCTCGACCTCGGCCTGCCCAAGCTCTCCGGCCTGGAGGTGCTCAAGCGCTGGCGCAGGGCCGGCCGCGACGTGCCGGTGCTGGTGCTCACCGCCCGCGACGCCTGGACCGAGCGGGTCGAGGGGCTGAACGCCGGCGCCGACGACTACATGGGCAAGCCCTTCCAGGCCGCCGAGGTGGTGGCCCGCCTGCGCGCCCTGGTGCGCCGCTCGGCCGGGGGCGCCTCGCCGGTCCTGCGCCTGGGCGACATCACCCTGGACGCCGCCGCCGGCGTCGTGGAGGTGGCCGGCCGTCCCATCGAGCTCACCGCGCGCGAGCTGCGCATCCTGGTCTATCTGATGCACCGCACCGGCCGGATCGTCTCCCAGGCCGAGCTGATCGACCACGTCTACGCCATGGACGATGTGCGCGAGTCCAACACCATCGAGGTCTACATCGCCCGCCTGCGCAAGAAGCTCGGCCGCGACGCGATCCGCACGATCCGCGGCCTCGGCTATCGGATGGGATGAGCATGCAGCGGATCTGGAAGAGCTTCCGCGCGCGGCTGATCATCGGTTCGGTGGTCTGGATCTGCGTGGGCGTGGCGGTCAGCGGCGTGGCCCTGTCCGAGCTCTTCCGCGCGCACGTCACCGAACAGTTCGACGGCGAGCTGCACGGCCACGCCGCCGAACTCGCCGCCCTGGTCGACCTGGACGCCAAGGGCCGGCCCTATCTGCACCGCCGCCTCAGCGACCCGCGCTTCCTGCCCAAGGGCTCGGGCTTCTACTGGCAGATCGACGCCTCCGACGGCCAGACCGCCGCCTCGCCCTCGCTGGCCGGCGCCACCCTGCCGCTGGACGGGCCGGCCCCGGCGCCGGGCGTGGAGCGCCACTCCTTCATCGACGGGCCCACCGGCCAGGTGCGCCTGGTGCAGCGCGCGGTGCGGCTGGCCCACTCCGACGAGACCCTGCGCATCGGCATCGGCGCCGACGAGCGGCTGCTGCAGGCCGTGCTGGCCGACTTCAACCGCACCCTGGCGCTCTCGCTCGGCGTCATCGCCCTGGGCCTGATCGCCGCGGCCTTCCTGCAGGTGTGGTTCGGCCTGCAGCCGCTGGCCAAGGTCCGCGCCAGCCTCGCCGACGTGCGCCAGGGCCGCATCGACCGGCTGCCCTCCGACGCGCCCGACGAGGTCATGCCCCTGGTGGACGACCTGAACGCCCTGATCGACGCCAATCACGAGATGATCCGCCGCGCCCGCGCCCAGGCCGGCAACCTGGCCCACGGGCTGAAGACGCCGCTGGCCATCCTGGTGGACGAGGGCGAGCGCCTGCGCGCGGCGGGCGACGCCCCGGCCGCCGACGTGATCCTCGCCCAGTGCGACCGCATGCGCCGCCAGATCGACTACCAGATCGCCCGCGCCCGGGCGGCCGCCTCGCGCAGCGCGCCGGGCGCGGCGGCCGATGTGGTCGCCAACCTGGATTCGGTGATGGCGGCCATGCGGCGCCTGCACGGCCGCCGCGGCGTGAGCTTCGGCCACGCCGCCGAGCGCCCGCTCGTCGCCGCCGTCGAGGCCCAGGACCTGAGCGAGATGGTCGCCAACCTCGTCGACAACGCCGGCAAGTGGGCCGCCTCGCGGGTGGAGGTCGCCGCCTACGCCCCGGCCAAGGATTTGGTGCGCATCACCGTCGACGACGACGGCCCCGGCCTGCCGCCGGAGGCCTGGGACGTGGTGTTCAACGTCGGCCAGCGGCTGGACGAACAGGCGCCCGGCTCGGGTCTGGGCCTGTCCATCGTCCGCGACCTGGCCGTGCTCTACGGCGGGCGCGTATGGCTCGAGCAGGCCCCGCTCGGCGGCCTGCGCGCCGTCCTGGAGCTGCCGCGCGCCTGAGGCGGCCGGCCCCTTGGCGCACGGGATATTCGAGGGAAGGGATGGTCCCGCTCGGGCGGCGGGATGAATGGTCGGAGTGGCAGGATTTGAACCTGCGACCCCCGCGTCCCGAACGCGGTGCTCTACCAGACTGAGCCACACTCCGACTTGGGAGCGGGCCTTATAGAGGACGCTTTTCGACCCCGCAAGCGACCGCTGGGGCGTTGCATCGCAAATCGGGTTGAGCTATCTCCACCGCCTCGCGCGGGGCTGACCCCGTCGCCGTTCCTGCTGGGGAATGGTGTAATGGTAACACTGCGGTTTTTGGTACCGTCATTCTAGGTTCGAGTCCTAGTTCCCCAGCCACATCTCCCCCCGATCCGTCGCCAAGGCCGCTCCGGCCTATTTCAGCGAGTCGAGATAGGCGATCACGTCGTCGAGCTGCCTGGGGTCGTGCAGGCCCGGATACATGGCCATGCGCGTGCCCGGCACCATCCGCGCCGGCGCCGGCAGATAGGCGTGCAGGCGCTCGTCGGTCCAGGTGAAGGTCTGCGCGCGCATCGCCGGGGAATAGGGAAAGCCCGCCGCCGTGGCGGCCTTTCGGCCGACCACGCCGAACAGGGGCGGTCCCATCATGCCTGCGCCGTTCGGCGCGGCGGAGTGGCACATGGAGCATTGGGCGGCGAACACCGCCTTGCCGTGCGCGGCGTTTCCCGGCGCTCCGGCGAAAGCGGCGCCCGCCGTGCAAAGCAGGGCCAGGGCCGCGCCCGCCGCCAGCGGGGCCGTCAGTAGGCGAACCATGCGAACACCCTCGCCGTGTTGTTGTCCGATGCGTTCCGCCCCAGGCCGTCATAGTTCTTCCGCGCGCCGTCGAAGCGGTCGTAGAGCGTGTACTGCAGGCCGACGCGGACGTTGAACCGCGGGCCCAGCGGCGACCCGCCATGGCCGAACGGGGTGTGGTCCACCTGGAACATCAGGCCCGAGCTGTCCGGTTTGAGCGTCCGGTCGTCGGCGTAGAGCACCGGATTGGCCGGGCCGAAGGTGTCGAACGCCCCGATCGTGAAGCCCAGCATGCCGTCGGGCCGGTAGTAGGACGCGTCGGCGCGCAGGTCGTTCAGCCGGCCCTTGGCGCAGCCGGCGCTCATCGCGGCCAGGGCGCAGGTGGCGTCCAGGGTCTCCTGCTCATGCGTATAGCGGCCGTTCAGCGTCAGCGTGCCCCCGTGGCCGAGGGTCTTCAGGAACGAGGCGTCCAGGCCCAGGTCGGTGTAGCGGTCGCTTCCGGCCGAGGCGACGCGGCCCGGATGGATGTCGGCCCGCAGGCCGAAGGCGCCGAGCTCCAGCGATCCGCCGCCGACCCCGCGCTGCAGGGCGACCCGGCCGTAGGGCGCCAGCCCGTCGATGTCGCCCGGATCGAACGGATCGGCGCCCAACCGCGCCAGGCTGTTCGCCCCAGGCGAGCCGTAGGCCCCGGCCTCGACGAACACCGTCGAATTGATCCAGGCGTAGGCGGTCAGGCCCAGGCTGTCCTGCGCCAGGGCGCCGGAGAGCAGGGGCTCGGCGGCCGGGGAGGGGGCCAGCGCCGAGTCGGTGTAGGGATAGCCCCACGCCGCCAGGGTGTTCCACGGGTCGGACACGGTCGGCGAATTGTTCAGGCTGGCGCCGTAGAGCACGTCGGCGCCCTTGATCTGCGCCCGGCCGATCGCCCTCAGGTCCAGGTTGTCCCAGGCCCAGGCCTTGTCCACGCCGTCGTAGGTGGTCTGCACGAACCCGCCCAGGTGGGCGTTCACGCGGCCGGCGACGAATATGCTGGCCTGGTCCAGGGTGATGGCGCCGTTGGCGTGGAACCCGGCCGCGGGCAGGTCCGGCTGGTCCTCCTGCGTGCGCACGTAGGAGGCCACGGCCATCACCGAGATCGGGGTGGTGACGCCGTCCGAGCCCAGCGTGTAGCCCTGCATCTTGAAGGCGCGGCCGAAGGCGGTGAGCTGCGGGCCGAACCCGCCCACGTGGCAGGTCTGGCAGGGCTGGCCGGTCTGGACCGCGAAGCTGGGCACGGCTTCGGCTTCGGGAACGGCCAGACAGAACAGGGCCGCGGCGAGCGCCGCCCAGAACCAGGCCAAAAGGCCGCTTCGGAAGTGTCCGGGAAGACGCAAGGCGTGCATGAGCTCTCCATCCGTAATGGAGCTCTCCCTTCCCTGAGCGAGGGCTAGCCATGGCGCAGCCGCGGCGCATTGACTATCGTCAATGTCCGGCCGCCGGCCCGGCCGAAGGTGACGCCCCGCGCCGGCGAACCGGGAGCGGGGCGCCGCGTTTGATTTCGATCACGGAGGCGCAGGCGGGCCCGTCGCATGGTCCGCCGCGAATAAGGAGACGCTGATGACCCCGGATGGACGGACCTTGGTGGTGGTGGCCGATGGCCGCAATGCTCGCGTGTTCGAGGAGGCTCGCCGCGACGGACCGCTGCACGAACGGGACGAATGGCTGAAGGACCTGCCCGGCTACAAGGTCGGCGCCGGCACCGCTCCTGGCCGGGTCTACGACCGCATGGGCCACGCCTCCCACGGCGTGACCTCCGAAACGCCCCATGACAAGGGCGAGCATGCGTTCCTCGTCGGCCTGGTGGGCGAGCTGGAGCGAATCGTCCGCGATCATGCGTTCGATGACCTGGTGCTGATCGCCCCGCCGCGCGCCCTCGGCGTGCTGCGCGAGGCCCTGCCCAAGGGCCTGGAGCGCAAGCTCAAGGAGACCGAGCCGCACGACCGCGTGGGCGCCACCGCCGAGGAGCTGCACCACGCGCTGCACGCCCTTCGCGTGAAGAGCGCCTGATGGCGGATGACGCGCCGCCGGCCGCCGAGCTCACCGCCGCGGCCGGGACGCTGAAGGCCCAGCCCCTGGGGCTCGACACCTTCCGCGAAAACATCGTCGTGCTGGCCCGGTGCAGCCACGTGCTCCGGCCCGAACGCCTGCGCGGCTCGCGCAAGGTCGAGGTGCAGGCCAACGGCCGCACGCTGATGGCCTCCACCATGATCGGCGACGATCACCTGGTCGGCCCCGACGAGATCGGCCTGCCCCAGCCCCTCTTCCGGCGGCTGGGCGTCAAGCCGGGCGACCCGGTGCAGATCGCCCCGGCGCGCCCGCCCAAGAGCCTGGCCGCCATCCGCGACAAGGTGGCCGGCGTCTCCCTGGACGAAGAGGCCTTCACCGCCGTCGCCCGCGACCTGGCCGACCACCGCTGGAGCGACATGGAGGTGGCCGCCTTCCTGATCGCCTGCGCCAGCTTCATGTCGCCGGAAGAGACGCTGGCCCTCACCAAGGGCATGGTCGCCGCCGGCTCGCGCCTGGACTGGGACGGCCGCCTCGTGGTGGACAAGCACTGCATCGGCGGCATTCCCGGCAACCGCACCTCGCTGCTGGTGGCGCCGATCGTCGCCGCCCACGGCCTGACCATGCCCAAGACCTCCTCGCGGGCGATCACCTCGCCGGCGGGCACGGCCGACACCATGGAGGTGCTGGCCCGGGTCGATCTCCTCGAGGACCAGATGCGCGCCGTGGTCGAGCGCTGCGGCGCCTGCATCGTCTGGGGCGGGCGAGTGAACCTGTCGCCGGCCGACGACGTGCTGGTCTCGGTGGAGCGGCCGCTGTCCATCGACACGCCCGAGCAGATGGTCGCCTCGATCCTGTCCAAGAAGGTCGCCGCCGGCGTCGACAAGCTGGTGCTCGACCTGCCAGTGGGCCCCTCGGCCAAGCTGCGCGACGGCCGCGAGGCGCTTCGCCTGAAGAAGCTCTTCGAATACGTCGCCTCGCACCTGGGCCTGGAGGTCGACATCCTGTTCACCGACGGCTCCCAGCCGATCGGCCGCGGCGTCGGCCCGGTGCTGGAGGCGCGCGACGTGGCCGCCGTGCTGGCGGGCGATCCCGACGCGCCGGCCGACCTGCGCGAGAAGGCCATCCGCCTGGCTGGCCGCGTGCTCGACCTCGACCCGGCCCTGCCGGGCGGCCAGGGCGAGCACCGCGCGCGCGAGCTGCTGGATTCCGGCGCGGCGCAGGCCAAGATGGACGCCATCATCGCCGCCCAGGGCCCGTCGCCGCTGCATGACGCCGCCCTCGGCGCCCTGGTGCACGAGGTCAGGGCCGCGTCCACCGGCCCGATCCTCGGCATCGACTGCCTGCGCATCGCCAACGTGGCCCGCCTGGCCGGCGCGCCCACCGACGCCGGCGCCGGCGTGGAGCTGCTCAAGCGGGTCGGCGACACGGCCAAGGCCGGCGAGCCCGTCTATCGGATCTACGGCTCCGATCCCTCTGATTTCGGCTTCGCCGTGGAGGCCGCCGAGGCCGACTGCGGCGTCGCCATGGTAGGCGCGTTGAAATGACCCCCACGATCACTTTCCACGGCGCGGCCGGCTGCGTGACCGGCTCGTGCATGGAGCTGCGCACCGAGACCGCGCGCGTGCTCGTCGACTGCGGCATGTTCCAGGGCCCCAAGACCCTGAAGGCGCTCAACTACGAGCCGTTCCCCTTCGACGCGCACGAGATCGACGCGGTCCTGCTGACCCACGCGCACATCGACCACTCGGGCCTCTTGCCCAAGCTGATGCGCGCCGGCTTCAAGGGGCCGATCTACACCACCGCCGCCACCCGCGACCTGTGCACCGTCATGCTGGCCGATTCCGCCGGCATCCAGGAAAGCGAGGTGCGCTACCTCAATCGCCGCAACGAGCGGCGCGGCCGCCCGCCCGTCGAGCCGATCTACACCAAGCGCGACGCCGCCCGCGTGATGAAGCAGTTCGAGCGCGTGAAGCTCGGCGAGACGGTCGAGGTCGTCCCCGGCGTCAGCGCCGTCTACTGGGAGGCCGGCCACATCCTCGGCTCGGCCTCGATCGAGGTGCATGTCGAGGGCGACGAGGGACCGATCAAGCTCCTGTTTTCCGGCGACCTCGGTCCCGGCGGCAGCGAGTTCGTCGGCGACCCGCAGGGCCCGTCCGGGATCGACCACCTGATCATGGAGTCCACCTACGGCGACCGCGAGCGCCGGAACCTGGACGCCGCCGGCCGCCGCGCCGCCCTGGCCGAGGAGCTGCGCCAGGCCCACGCCGCGGGCGGCCCGCTCCTGATCCCGTCCTTCGCCGTCGAGCGCACCCAGGAGCTGCTGGCCGACCTCCTGACCGTCATGGACGACGGCGAGGCGCCGGCTGGCGACATCTTCCTGGACTCCCCGCTGGCCATCGAGGCCACCGAGGTCTTCCTCGAGCGCGGCTGGAATCCCCAGGCCGGGCGCAATCCGTTCCAGGAGGTGCGTCCTTCCGGGCGGCTGCGCTTCATGTCCAAGCCGTGGGAGAGCGACAGCCTGGAGCGGCTGCGCGGCTGGCACGTGATCCTCGCCGCCAGCGGCATGTGCGACGCCGGCCGCATCCGCAAGCACCTCAAGCGCCTGCTGTGGCGCAAGGACGCCACGGTGCTGCTTTCCGGCTTCCAGGCCGCCGGCACCCTCGGCCGCCTGCTGGCCGACGGCGCCCAGCGCGTCTCCATCCAGGGCGACGAGGTGCGCGTCCACGCCCGCGTGCGCATGCTCGACGTCTATTCCGGCCACGCCGACGCCGAGGCGCTGACCGACTGGGCCAAGGCCCGCGCGCCGGTGGCCGGCTCCATCTTCCTCGACCACGGCGAGCCGGACGCCGTGCGCGGCCTGATCGCGCGCCTGGAGGCGGCCGGCTTTCCCGCCGACCAGCTCGTCGCTCCGGAGATGGACGAGACCTTCAAGCTGCGTCGCGCCCGCGCCGAGGCGGCCGAGGGCGCGCCCGCGCGCCTGGCGCCGCGCCGGGCCGCCGCGCCCGACTGGCACAACGCCCGCGCCAGGCTGCTCATGGCGCTCAGTGAGGCGCTGGAGGCCGCCCCCGATGACGACGCCCGCGAGGCGCTCATCGCCCATCTGCAGGGCGCGCTCGATGTTGACCTGCGTCAACGCAAAGAGCCCGCGGAAGCCGCCCAATAGGGTCACCAGCAACGGAGCTCCCCAATGAGCAAGACCTCCATGGAACGCCTCTCGGAAGACGCCGGCGAAGTGATGGAAGACGTCGTCGCCAATCTGAAGACCATGGCCGAGCATCTGCGCGCCGACACCGGCGACAAGCTCTCCCAGACCGCCGTCGCCCTGGCCCACGCCGCCGTGGAGCTGGCCGAGGACGCCAAGGCCCGCTCCAAGGACATGGCCAAGAAGGCCGGCCAGGAGATTCGCGAGCATCCGGCGGCCACCGCCGCCATCGCCGCGGCCGCCGTGGCGCTGATCGGCGTGGCTGTGGCGCGCCGCAAGCACGAAGCGTAGCCTGCCTCCAAACGGAGTCGTCGGCGGGGAGGGGGCCATGCGCCAAGCCATCGGATTGACGGCGGCGGGCCTGCTCCTCGCCGGCTGCGCATCCGCGGGCGCCGAGGCCGACGCCTCGCGCCCGTCTCCGGCGATAGAGCGGGGCCAGGCGATCGCCGCGCGCACCTGCAGCCGCTGCCATGCGGCCGGGCCGGTCGGCGACAGCCCCCGCGCGGACGCCCCGCCGTTCCGTACGGTGCGCCTGCGCAACAACCCGATCGCCTTCCAGCGGCGCATGGCCGAGATCGCCTCGGGCGGCGATCACTACGACATGCCGCCGCTCAAGCTCGGCGCCGACGACGTGAGCGCCCTGTCCGCCTACATCGAAAGTCTGGGCGCCCCGCGCTAGGCCGGCCGCAGGGCCGCGTGGAAGGCGGCGGCGTCCGCGTGCGCGCCGGCCACCGCCCGGAGCGCCGTCGCCGCCCGCTCGCGGCTGGAGGCGGTGAGGATCACGCTCGCCGTGGCCGGATGCAGCAGGGGAAAGGCGATGGCCGCCTCGGCGTCGGCCGCCAGCTTGCCGGCGTTCAGCGGGCGGATCGCGCAGAAGCCCCGGCCCTCGGCCGCCAGCCGGTCCAGATAGGGCGCGGCCTCGGTCTCCTGGAAGTTCAGATAGCTCACCACCCCGTCGATCCAGGGATAGTCCAGCGCCGCGCGCAGGAAGGCGTCGGAGTAGGGGAACACCGAAAGCGCGCCGACCTTGCCCTGCGCCTTCAGCGCGGCCCAGGTCGCTTCCATCGCGCCCGCGTCGCGCTCCAGGATCGCCAGGCGCGGGGCGTCCTCGTTCGGCGTATGGCGCGCCATCCATTGCACCACGTCGATGCGTTCGGCCTCCAGGTCGCGCCGCAGGTCCTCCACGATCCCCCGCGCGCGGTCGGCGTCGAAGGCGGTCTGGTCGAAGTGCGGAGAGGCGAGCTTGGCGACGATCTCGATCCGCGCGCCGGGCCGGCGCCGGCGCAGGCCCCGGATCGCCGCGCAGGCCAGCGGATGGCTCTCGTATTCGTGCGAGACGTGGAAGCTGGTGACGCCCCGGTCGAACAGCCACGCGGCGAAATCCGCCGCGCCGGCCTCGTCGAAGCCGCGCTCGGCCAGGCGCATGGTCCCGAAGGTGAAGGCGCTCAGGAAAACGCCGGTCTCGCCGAACGTCCGCCGCGGGCAGGGCGGGGCGTCCGCCTCAGGCGGCATGGGTCCGGGCGCGGGCCGGATCGCTGACGAAATAGGTCTTCCAGAGCAGCCGGTCGCCGCTGACCTTGGCCGCATAGGCCTTGCGCCCGTGCAGCACCTCGTCGTCGCGGAAGAACACCGCGTCCCCCGGCTGCAGGCGGAAGGCCGCGACCGTGCCGTCCTCGACCATGTCCTCCAGGGCCGCGCGGAAGTCCTCGCGCAGCTTGTCCACCGCCTCGCCCTGGCCGGGCAGCACGCGGAACCAGTTCCAGTGGATCTTCAGCCGCTCGCCCTGGCGCACGAGGATCGGCGCGATGCGTCCCGCCTCGCCCTTGCCGAAGCGCACGGTGGTGGAGAACAGGCGCTCCAAGAGGTCGGGGTCGGTCTTCGACAGCCGCTCGGCGATCGTCTCGGCGTCGATCATCAGGCTCTCGCCGCCGCTCTCGGCCTGGCGTTCCAGGAAGAACAGGCCGATGTCCTGGCCGTCGTCGGAATAGGCGCCGTCCGTATGCATCGGCTGGCCGACGTTGGCGTGGCGATAGGTGTCCGGCCGGTCGGGCTCGAAGCGCACGTCCATCCAGCCGGCGTCGGCGGGGATGATCGCCCCGTCGCTGCTCTCCAGCACCACGGCCGGCGCGCCCGTCACCTTGCCCTTCTCGCCCCAGAAGGCGAGGGGATCGCCCTTGGGCTTCATGCCGACGATGCGCAGCACCTTGGCCTCGGCCATGCCCTTGCGGATCACGTCCTCCACGGCGTCTTCGGCCAGCGCCGAGCCGTCCAGCACCTTGAGCCATGAGCCCGTCATCGGATCGCCCTCAGTTCCACGGGGGCTGCGAGCGCCCTGCCGGAGGCGGCCGGCGCAGACCCGGTTCCCATCGTCCCGGAGCCCCGCCGCGACGGTGGGCGATCATCGTTAACGAATCTTGAGCGCGCGGCGTCAGCCCGGCGCGATCCCGGGCGTGTCCGGCTCGCTCGCGGCGCCGCCGTTCAGCGGCTTCTGCATCCAGACGATGTCCACCCAGCGGCCGTGCTTGTAGCCGAATCCCTTGCCCACGCCCGCGTGCTGGAAGCCCAGCGAGCGGTGCAGGCCGATGGAGGCCGCGTTGCCGGAATCGCCGATCACCGCGACCACCTGGCGCAGGCCGAGCGCCTCGCAGGAGGTGAGCACCGCCTCCAGCACCGCCTTGCCCACGCCCTGGCCCACCGCGTCCGGCGCCACGTAGACGCTGTCCTCGACCGTGTAGCGATAGGCGGCCCTGGGCCGGAACGGCCCGGCGTAGGCGAAGCCCAGCACCTTGCCCTCGGTCTCGGCCACCAGATAGGGCAGGCCGCGCCCCACGATCGCCGCCCGCCGGTTCGCCATCTCCTGCGGCGACGGCGGAACCTCCTCGAAGGTGCCGAAGCCGTTCAGCACGTGATGGCCGTAGATCGCCGCCAAGGCCCCGGCGTCGGCCTCCATCGCGTCGCGGATGATCATGTGGCGGAGGCTCCAGGGTTGCCGGTTTCCCTCTCCCCTTGCGGGAGAGGGTGGCCCCGCAGAGCGGGGTCGGGTGAGGGGTCGCGCCGGTCCATCCGCTTCACGATCGACCGTGCAGGGCTTCGGTGGAGGGGTTTGAGAGACCCCTCATCCGGCCTGCCTCCGCAGGCCACCTTCTCCCGCAAGGGGAGAAGGATCGCGGCTCCCGACGGCCGCTCGCGACCTGCGCTCATGCCTTCTCCCAGCCCTTGTCCAGCGCCCAGACGGCGAAGGCGTAGTCCAGCGCGATCTCCTTGAGGAAGTCAAAGCGTCCCGAGGCGCCGCCGTGGCCGGCCTCCATGTTGATCTTCAGCAGGATCGGCGACGAGCTCGTGGAGAACTCGCGCAGCTTGGCCGTCCACTTGGCTGGCTCCCAGTAGGTCACCCTGGGGTCCGACAGGCCGCCCGTGGCCAGCACCGGCGGATAGGCCTTGGGCCCCACCTGGTCGTAGGGGCTGTAGCTCTCGATCCGGTCGTAGGCGTCCGCGTCCTCCAGCGGATTGCCCCATTCGGGCCACTCCGGTGGGGTCAGCGGCAGGGTCGTGTCGCTCATGGTGTTCAGCACGTCGACGAACGGCACGGCGGCGATGATCGCGCCCCACAGGTCCGGGCGCATGTTGGCGATCGCCCCCATCAGCATGCCGCCGGCCGAGCCGCCGTAGGCGGCGATCCGGCCCTTGGCGCCGTAGCCCTCGGCGGCCAGATGTTCGGCGCAGGCGATGAAGTCGGTGAACGTGTTGGTCTTCTTCTCCTTGCGCCCGTCCAGGAACCAGCCCCAGCCCTTGTCCGAGCCGCCGCGGATGTGCGCCGTCGCCCAGATCCAGCCGCGGTCCACCAGGGATAGGTTGCGGATCGAGAACGCCGGCTCCATCGCATAGCCGTAGGAGCCGTAGCCGTAGACCAGCAGCGGCGCGGTCCCGTCCACGGGCGTGTCCTTCAGCATCAGGACGGTGATCGGCACCTCCGCCCCGTCCGCGGCCTTGGCGTAGAGCCGCTTGGCCACGTAGCGGCTCGGATCGTGGCCGGACGGCACCTCCTGGGTCTTGCGCAGGGTCCGCTCGCGGCTCGTCATGTCGTAGTCGAACCATTGCCGGGGCGTGGTCGGCGACTGGTAGACGAACCGCGTCGTCGCCGTCTCGTATTCGAAGCCGCCCTCCAGGTGCAGGGCGTAGGCCTCCTCGTCGAAGGCGATGGCGTGCTCGGCGCCGTCGCGGGCGGTCACCACGATCCGGTCGCAGGCGTTCACCCGCTCGGCCCGCACCAAGTGCCCGGCGTAGGCCAGGAAGCCGGTGATGTAGCGGCCGGGCTCATGGGCGATCCAGTCGCTCCAGCTCGCCTTGGCCGGGATCTCGGCGGTGGAGACGCTGAGCTTGAAGTCCACCGCCCCGTCGGCGTTGGTGCGGATCACCCAGCGGTCCGACCAGTGGTCGACGTCGTACTTCACCCCCACCTGCCGCGGCTCGACGCACACCGGCTCGGCCGTCGGATCGGCGGCCGGGATCAGCCAGGTCTCGGTGGTCTCCTGGTTGCCCACGTGCACGCCCACGTGGCTGTCGTCGGCCGTGGTCCCGACGCCCAGGAACATGCCCTCGTCATGCTCCTCGTAGACCAGCACGTCCTCTCCGCCTCTTGCAGGACGGCGGAAGACCTTGGCCGGCCGGGCGTTCTCGTCGCGCCAGATCCAGAACAGCCAGGCCGAGCACGGAGAAAAGCAGAAGTCGCCATAGGCGCTCTCGATCGCCTGGCCCGCCTCCTGGCCGCTCTCCAGGTCCCGCACACGGATCGTGTAGTACTCCGAGCCCTGCTCATCGACCGCCCAGGCGTAGAGTCTGTGGTCCGGGCTGTGGTGCGCTCCGCCCACGTGGTAGTAGGCCTTGCCCTTGGCCTCGGCCTCCTCGTCCAGCAGCACCTCTTCGCCCGTCTCGGCGCCGCGCGGCCGCCGGCCATGGACGGGATGCTCCGCGCCGGTCTCGTAGCGGGCGTAGTAGTCCCAGGGCCCGTCGGGGGCGGGCACGGAGCTGTCGTCCTCTTTGATCCGCCCCTTCATCTCGGCGAACATCGCCGCCTGCAGCGCCTCGGTCCCGGCCAGCATCGCCGCGGTGTAGGCGTTCTCCGCCTCCAGGTGCTCGCGGATGTCGGCGCGCAGGACCTTCGGGTCGCGCAGCACCTGCTGCCAGTTGTCGTCCTTCATCCAGGCGTAGTCGTCGGTCCGGGTGCGGCCGAGCTGGGTGATGGTCTTTGGCGCGCGCTTGGCGACCGGCGGCTTGGGGGCGTTGGGGGAGGACGCGTTCATGTCCGCTAGATGCGCCGGCTGGCCGTCCGTCTCAAGCCGCAATGGCCCGCGCGGTCCGCTGCGCCCTTCTGGCGCAGGCGATTACGGCGTCGTGAGCGGCTCCGTTAACGCCTCGCTCACCGACCTGGCCGCGTAGTGAGCCGTCAGGGGTTTCTTCCATTGGGGCGTCGATGGCTTTCGATCTGTCCATGGAGCTGATGCACGCCACGGTGCAGCTCGAGCAGCCGCTCGGCGACGGCACGCGCACCGTCGGCACCGGCTTCCTGATCGAGGCGCCCACGCCGGACGGCAAGCCGCGCGTGGTGCTGATCACCGCCAACCACGTGTTCGAGCGGATGCCGGGCCCGGAGGCCCGCATCGGCTACCGCATCGCCAACCCCGACGGCAGCTGGACCTACGCGCCCCAGCCGCTGAAGATCCGCGACGACAAGGGCGGCGAGCTGTGGACCCACCATCCCTCGCGCGACGTCGCCGCCATCACCATCACCGCGCCGGAGGCTTTCGCCAAGGCGGCAATCCCCGAGGGCTGGCTGGCCGACGGCGACACCTTCGCCAAGGACGGCGTCGGCGCCGGCGACGAGATGATGGCCCTGGGCTTCCCGCGGGGCCTGGCGGCCAATCAGGCCGGCTTTCCGATCCTGCGCTCCGGCCGGGTGGCTTCCTATCCGGTGGCCCCGGCCGACATCTACCCGACCTTCCTGCTCGACTTCTCGGTGTTCCCGGGCAACTCCGGCGGGCCGGTGTTCATGACCGGCCAGGCTTGGCGCCATCAGGTCCGCGCGGCGGGCGAGGCCGGCGCCGACGCGGCCGCGCGCACGGGCGCCCCCGCCGCCGGCGCGCCCTCCGAGGCGCCCATGGTCGGCCCCGACGGCCAGCCGGAGTTCATCGCCGGCCTGCTCACCCAGCAGGTGGAGCTGAACAGCGAGCGGCTGGAGATCGGCATCGTCACCCACGCCAAGTTCATCCGCGAGACCATCGCGCGCCTGGACGATCCGAACGCCCCGGTCACGCTCGCCCGCGACGAGACCGACCCCGGCACGGCCCGCGCCGCCTCGGCGACGGAGGCGCTCGCGCCGGAGTAGGGCGGGTCACGTCTCGCCGAACAGGTCGCGCTGCGATTTCTCCAACTCCCGGGCGTAGCGGCGCGCCGCATAGGCCTCGGCCAGCAGGCCCATGACCCTGCCGTGGGCGTCCACCACCACCAGTTCGTCCGCCTCGGTCTCGTCGAAGGCGCGCATCACGTCCTCGATGTTCATGTCGCCGCTCAGGCTGACGTCGGCGGCGCCGGCGATGCTGCTCACCGGGGCCGTGTCGCGCCCGTCGGCGTAGGCGTCGGCGGTCTGCACGATGCCGGCGTACTTGCCGGTCTTGTCCGTCAGGATCACCCGCGTCGTCGAGCCCAGGGGAAAGCGCTGGCGGAACTCGGCCAGCGAGGTCGCCGCCGCCAGGGTGGGGGTGTCGCGGCGCATCATCCGCTCGGCCGTCAGCGTCCGGGTCCAGCCCACGTCGCGGGCGCTGCGGATCATCTCGCCGCGCAGGTGCAGCCGCCAGGTGGAGAAGGAATAGCCGAACCGTTCGCGCACCACGGTGCTGGCCACCAGGGCGGCGGCCAGCGCCGCGGCGGTCACGCCGAAGTCCCGCGTGGTCTCCAGCACCAGGAAGCACATGGTCAGCGGCCCGCCGACGATCGAGGCGGCCAGCGCCGCCATGCCCACCAGGGCCGCGTTCTCCGGGTGCAGCGACAGGCCGATGTTCGCCAGGGTCAGGAGCTGGGCGCAGATCTGGCCCAGCAGCGAGCCCAGGAACAGCGAGGCGAAGAACAGGCCGCCGCGGAAGCCGAAGCCCAGCGACACCACCGAGGCCGAGGCCTTCAGCACGAACACCAGGGCGATCAGCTCCAGGCTCGCCCCGGCGGTGATGTCCAGGTGCAGCGCCCCGTGGCCGGAGGAGAGCACCTGCGGCGAGATCGTCGCCAGCGGGATCAAGAGCGCCCCGCCCACCGCCGGCTTCAGCCAGTTGGGCGCCTTCCAGGCCCTGATCGCCTGCTCGGTGCGGGTGACGGCCAGCATCACCACGATGCCGACCAGGGCCGCGATGGCGCCCAGCATGCCGTAGAGCAGGTAGGTGGTCGCATCGGGGATCGCCGTGGCGGCGATGTCGATGGAGTAGGGCGCCGCCCCCAGCAGCCTGGCCACCAGCACGCTCGCCAGGCAGGCGGCCGCCACCGGCGCCAGGCTCGAGGGGGCGTAGGTGCCGATGACGATCTCGAAGGCGTAGAAGGCCCCGGTCAGGGGCGCGCCGAAGGCCGCGGCGATCGCCGCGCCCGCGCCCGCGCCGACCAGGGTGCGCAGGTCGTGCCGGCGCAGTCTGACCCAGCGCCCGATGGCCGAGCCGAACCAGCCGCCGGCCTGGGCGTAGGCCGCCTCCAGCCCCACCGAGGCCCCCGCGCCGTTGGAGATCAGCGTCTGGGCGCAGATCGTGGCGCTGTCGCGCAGCGACAGGCGCCCGCCGTAGAGGGCGTTGGCCTCCACCACGTCGACCATGGCGTGCGTGCGCCGGCGGCTCAGCAGCCAGCCGAACAGACCCAGCAGGAGCCCGCCGGCCGGCAGCCACAGCAGCGAGGCCGGCCGCAGGTGGGCGGCCGTGCTCAGCCGGTCGTTGAGGTCCAGATTGAACAGCGCGGCCTGCACATGTCGGGCGATCTTCGACTGGGCCACGGCGAAGACGCCGGCCCCGCAGCCCACGGCCACCGCCAGGGCGATGAACCAGGCGTCGCTCGCCCGCAGCCGCAGCCGCAGCCAGGCCAGCGGGCGCGTGCGCAGGGTCGTCACCGTGCGGGTGAGCTGTAGCTGACGCCCCTTGGTCTCCACGGCTGCTCCCTTCCGGACGCCCCAGCGGCGCCGCGCCGGCCCCTACGGCTTGAACACGTATTCCAGCTTCAGCCCGTCCGGATCGGCGAAGAACACGGCGTAGTAGCCCTCGCCGTACTGCGGATAGTCGGCCGGGGCGTCGAGCACCTGCGCGCCGATCTCCTGCAAGAGGGCGTGCAGGGCGTCCACGTCGTCCCGGCTCCCGGCGTTCCAGGCCAGGTGGTGCAGGCCCGGCGAATAGCGGTCGTGCGCGCGTGCGCGGTTCGGCCCCTTGGCGGCGACGACGCCGATCGAGCAGAAGCCGCCGGCGCCGTCCTCAAGGTCCCAGTCGAAGCCGGCCGGGTGCTCGGCGCTCAGCCGATAGCCCATGAACCCCAGGACCGCGTCGTAGAACGGCCGCGAGACCTGGGGATCGGCGACCGTCAGGTCGACATGGTGGACCGCGCCGCGCACGCGCGTGCGGCCCTTAGGCGTAGAGCAGCGACAGGGTCTCGGCGATGCACGCCGGTTTGGACTCGCCCTCGATCTCGATCGTGCATTCGTTGCGGATCTGCACGCCGCCGGCCTTGGGCTCCACGCCCAGCAGCTTCTGGCGCAGGCGCACGCGCTTGCCGACGCGCACCATGTTGACGAAGCGCACCTTGTCCGAGCCGTAGTTGATGCCGCGGGTCACGCCCTTCACCGGCAACAGGCCCGCCGACAGGAACGGGATCAGCGACAGGGTCAGATAGCCGTGGGCGATCGGGCCGCCCATCTCGCGGTTGGCGCGTTCCACGTCCACGTGGATCCACTGATGGTCGCCGGTGGCGTCGGCGAAAAGGTTCACGCGCTCCTGGGTGACCTCCAGCCAGTCCGACACGCCGATCTCTTGACCGACCAGTCCGGGCAGGTCCTTGAACTCCACCGGGTCCATCGTTTGCTCCCTCGATGACTCTGAAACAGGTGTTCGAGGGTCTAGCATCTGGGGCCGGGCGAGCAAGGCGCCTTTGCCCGAAGCGCGCGGCGCGCTTAAAGAAGCCCCCGATCTGGAGGACCCATGCAGCGCGCTCTCAGCGTCACCCGGCAAACCGGCAACCGCTCGACTTTCCCCGACTGGTATCAGGCCGTCGTCCGCGAGGCCGACATGGCCGAGGTCAGCCCCGTCCGCGGCTCGATGATCATCAAGCCGTGGGGCTACGGCGTCTGGGAACGGATCCAGCAGACCATGGATCGGCGCATCAAGGAGATGGGCGTCGACAACTGCTATTTCCCGCTGTTCATCCCCTTGGGCTTCTTCGCCAAGGAGGCCGAGCACGTGGAGGGCTTCGCCAAGGAGATGGCGGTGGTCACCCACCACCGGCTGAAGTCCATCGACGGCAAGCTGCAGCCCGATCCCGACGCCAAGCTGGAAGAGCCGCTGATCGTGCGGCCGACGTCGGAGACCATCATCGGCGACGCCTTCTCCCGCTGGATCAAGAGCTACCGGGACCTGCCGCTGAAGATCAACCAGTGGGCCAACGTGGTGCGCTGGGAGATGCGCACGCGCCTGTTCCTGCGCACCTCCGAGTTCCTCTGGCAGGAGGGCCACACCGCCCACGCCGACCGCGCCGACGCCAGCGCCTCGACCATGCAGGCCCTGGAGATGTACCGCGAGTTCTCCGAGACGGTGCTGGCCATGCCGGTGATCGCCGGCGAGAAGCCGGAGAACGAGCGCTTCCCCGGCGCGGTGGCCACCTATTCCATCGAAGCCATGATGCAGGACGGCAAGGCCCTGCAGGCCGGCACCTCGCACTACCTGGGAACCAGCTTCGCCCACGCCCAGAACATCCGCTTCCAGGCCGAGAGCGGCGAGCTTGAATACGCCCACACGTCGAGCTGGGGCGTCTCCACCCGCCTGATCGGCGGGGTGATCATGACCCACGGCGACGATGACGGCCTGCGCCTGCCGCCCGCCGTGGCGCCGCGCCAGATCGTCGTCGTGCCCATGCTGCGCGACAAGCCCGAGGACGCCGAGGTGCTGGCCTTCGGCGAGGCCCTGGTGAAGGAGCTCAACACCAAGGTCGCCCTCGGCGAGCCGATCCGCGCCTTCCTGGACACCAAGGCCCAGCGCTCGGCCGACAAGCGCTGGAACTGGGTGCGCCGCGGCGCGCCGATCATCATCGAGCTCGGCCCGCGCGACGCGGCCGCCGGCCAGGTCAGCTTCATGCGTAGAGACGCCCTGCGCGACGGCGACAAGGTCAAGTCCCAGCAGGCGCCCCGCGAGGCGTTCGTCGAGGCCGCGCCGGCCCTGCTCGCCGAGATCCAGCAGGCGCTCTACGACGAGGCCAAGGCGCGGCTGGTCGCCAACATCCGCACCGACATCGCCACCTTCGACGCGCTGGCCGAATACTTCGGTCCCGCCGAGGAGGACGACGAGGCCGGCGCGCCCTTCAGGGGCTGGGTCCGCGCCTCCTGGTCGCGCCCCACCGGCGCGGCGCTGGACGAGGTCGAGGCCCGCCTGAAGACGCTCAAGCTCACCTTGCGCAACGTGCCGATGGACCAGCCGGACAGCTTCGGCCCCTGCATCTTCACCGGCGCCCCCGGCGTCGAGGAGATCCTGATCGGCCGCGCGTACTAGGGGGGCTGCGCCGAGGCCGGTCGGCTAGAAGATCAGCTTCCTGACGGTCAGCTTCACCGAGCGTCCCACCGGGTCCAAGAGGTCGGCCTGGTAGTTCACCGGCGTCACCCCGGACGAGGAGGTCACGTCCTGGCGCGCGTCGAACAGGTTGTCGATGTCCAGGCTCGCCCTCAGGCCCCGGATCCACTTGTGGTCGCGCGCGTAGGGGCGAAGCCCCAGGTCGGCGAACAGCCGCAGGTTCACCGTCGTCAGGTCCGAGAAGTCCAGGGTCTGGCCGGCGCTCACCACCCGCGTCGGGCTCTGCCAGCTCGCGGTCATCGCCGCCCCCAGGCCGCCGCGCGTGAGGTTGGCCTGCAGGTCCACCTGGTGGCGCGGCGAGCCGCCGCCCGAACCCAGGGCGCCGCCGTCCAGCAGGTCCAGCGCCGGCAGGCCGGGCCGCAGCACCACTTCGTCCTTGAACGCCCAGGTGTGGTAGAGGCTGACCTGGAAGACGCCGCGCCGCGCGCCGCCGCCGCCGAAGCCGCCGAATCCGCCGGGCGGACCGCCGGGGCCTCCGCCGGGAGGCCCGCCGCCGGGACCGCCCGGACCGCCGCCAGCTTGTCCGCCGCCAGCCTGTCCGCCGCCAGACGCCGCGCCTTGTCCTGACGCCGCGCCTTGCCCTCCGCCGCCCTCGCCGGGAGGCGGCCCGCCCTCCGGCGGCGGCCCGTCCGGCGGCTCGCGGCCTTCGCCGGGCGGACCGCCCTGAGCCTCGCGGAACCGCTTGCGAAGCTCGGCGATCTGCTCAGGCGTCAGGTTCGGGCCGATGTTGCGCGAATAGGTGAAGCCCCAGCGCAGCTCCTCGCGCGTCTGCTCGGCCAGGTTCACAGGCCGCGCGTCCACCCGCACCAGCGTTCCGTCGGCGTCGCGGATGAAGCGGTCGGGAAAGGCGCTCTCCACCTGGGTCGAGGCCGAGGGGAAGGCGGCCACCCCGTCGCGGGTCTTCTTGACCACGTAGTTGGCCTGGAAGGTGAGGTTGGTCTTCTCCAGCGGCTTGAAGGTCGCCCCCAGCTTGAAGGTGTCTTGCCGGCCGCCCTGCAGGTCGGTGTTGCCGCCGCTCAGCCGCGTCACCTCCACGGTCTGGCCGCTCGACAGGTCGTAGACCCGCGCGCTCGGCGTGGTGGTCAGCGGATCGCCCAGGTCGTTGATGCTGGGCGCCTCGTCGGTGCGGCTGAAGCTGGCCAGCATCCGCAGCTTGGAGTTGGGCCGCCAGTGCAGGCCGTAGCCGATCGTCTGCAGGTCGCCGTAGTCCGACAGGTGCTTGACCCCGGCGTTCACATTGGCGGACAGCCGCCCGAGCGGTCCCTCCCGCGTGATCGGCGCGGTCACGCTCGCGCGCAGCTCGCCGATGCTGCGGTCCAGGTCGGTGTTCAGGGCCGCGCCCGCCCGCGTGGCGTCGCTCTCGAGCTGCAGGGTGGAGGCGCGCCCGGTCAGGCTCATCGCCACCTTGCCGGCCGGCAGGCTCCACAGCGCCCGGTTCAGCACGATGTCGGTCTGCGCCTCGGTGGTCGTCGCCCGCGTGCGGTCCTGATAGGCCGTCCCGCTCGCCGCCCGGTCGGTGGTGCTCTTCGACAGGTTCCGTTCGGCCTCGGCCGTGTACGACCATTGCCAGCCGGCCCAGGCGCCGTTCAGCGCCCCGGCCAGCCGCGCGTCGGTCGCGTCGGAGTCGCGCAGCAGCGCCTGGCCGGTCACGTCCGATTGGCCCAGCTTGGACTGGCTGTCGGTGTCCTCGAAGGTCCCGTTCACCGAGGCGGACACGCCGTTCCCCAGCGGCTTGGCCCACACCGTGTTCAGCCGCGCGTCGGTCTTCTGCGCCTGCAGGGTGCGGTAGTCGCCCTCGCCCCCGGCGACGTTGCGGTCGCTCTCCAGGATCGGGTCGGTCCACGTCCCCCGCGCGTCGACCATCAGCCGCCGGCCGCGCAGGATGTGCAGCATCCCGCCGTGCGCCTCGGTGGTCGCCCCGCCGCCGCTCTGGGTGGGCGTGCTCGCCGAGCCCTCGGCCAGCAGGGCGCGGAAGCGCCGCCGCAGCACGAAGTTCACCACCTTCTGCTCGGCCGGATAGCCGTAGGAGAGCGAGACCTCCTCGGGCAGGATGTCCACCCGCGCGATCGCCTCGGTGGGCAGGTCGCGGATCTCGTTGAAGCCGGAGATGCGCCCGCCGTCGATCAGCAGCACGGGCCGGCCGCCGCTGCCCTGGCCGCTGGTGAGCTGCGGCGCCAGCGCGCTCAGCAACTCCTCGACCGTGGCGGCGCCATAGGCGCGGATCTCCCGCGGCGACATGACGATTTCCGGGGCGATGTCGCCGATCGCCGCGAAGGGCAGCTCGTGCGTGCCCTCCACCACCAGCTCGTCCACTTCCTTGTCCACGTCCGGCTCGGCCGGGGCGGCCTTCGGGGCCTGCGCCGGCTGCGCCTCCTGGGCCAGCGCCCCGCCGCCGTGGACGCTCAGGGCCAGCGCCGCCGCGCCGGCCAGCCACCGCCAGGAGCCCGCCGCCGCGCGGCGCGAAGGATCAGGAAAGCAACGCAAGAGACGTCATCCGAACAACCGAACAAGCGCGCGTTGGTACCCGCCTGATGTATTCGGCGAATTTCCGTTTGGACGCAGATGTGGCGAAGCTTTGGCGGCTCGGCGGCCGGCGCCCGGGCCGCCGCGGCGGCGGTCTGCAAACATCCGATGCGCCTTTGGGCAAGACAGCGCCGCCGGGGCGCATCACCCTGGCGGCTTGCTCATCGTTTCGACCTGCGAGGCGCCGTTCCTTGATCCACTTCCAAGCCGGGCGCGCGGGCGCCGTCCTCGCCGCCGCGCTGAGCGTGCTGCTCCTGGCCGGCGCCGCCCGGGCCCAGGACACCCAGTACTCGACCTTCCCCTGGACCAAGCAGAACATGATCCTGGGGCCGCGCTGCCACACCTATCCCGAGCCGTGGGAGGGCGCCTTCAGCCCCTGCACCGAGGCCGACCAGAAGGCCTGGCTGGCCGACGTCACGCGCTGGCGGGCCGAGCGGCGCATCCGCGTCGGGCTGGATGGCGCGCGCTACGCCGACCCCGGGCTCGCCTGGACCCAGCGCAGCTTCATGCAGGCCCAGGCGATGATGGAGGACCGCTACCTCTATGATCCGGTCGCCGGCCGCTACACCGTCGACCGCTACCTGGACGACCTGATCGCCCGCTTCGGCGGGATCGACGCGGTGCTGCTGTGGCCCGACTATCCCAACCTCGGCGTCGACGCGCGCAACCAGATCGACATGATTCACGCCCTTCCGGGGGGCGTGGCCGGGGTCAAGGCGATGATCGCCGACTTCCACCGGCGCGGCGTCAGGGTGCTGTTCCCCATGATGATGTGGGACCAGGGCGCGCACGATCCCGGCGCCCCGTGGCCGCAGGCCCTGACCCGGCTGATGATCGAGATCGGCGCCGACGGCATGAACGGCGACACCCAGGACGGGGTGCCCCTCAGCTTCTCCCTCGCCGCCGAGCGCCAGGGCCGGGCGCTGGCCTTCCAGCCCGAGGGCGTCATGCACGACGAGCAGCTGTCGTGGAACGTGATGTCCTGGGGCCAGTACGACTTCGGCTTCGTGCCCAAGGTCGACCGCTACCGCTGGCTGGAGCCGCGGCACATGGTCAACATCTCCGACCGCTGGGCCCGCTCCAAGACCGACGACCTGCAGTACGCCTTCTTCAACGGCGAGGGCTGGGAGAGCTGGGAGAACATCTGGGGGATCTGGAACGGGATCACCCCGCGCGACGGCGAGGCCGCCCGCCGGGTCGCCACCCTTGAGCGCGGCGTCGCGGCCTTCCTCACCAGCCCCGACTGGGAGCCGTTCTATCCGATGGCCCGCTACGGCGTCTTCGCCAGCCGCTGGCCGCGCGCCGGCGCCGAGGTCTGGACCATCGTCAACCGCAACGAGTACGGCGTCGACGGCCGGCAGATGAAGGTCGCCGCCGCCCCCGGCCGGCGCTTCTTCGACCTCTACCATGGCGTGGAGCTGACGCCGGAGCGGGACGGGCAGGAGACGTGGCTGTCGTTCCCGGTCGAGGCCCACGGCTACGGCGCGGTGCTGGCGCTGGACGGCGAGCCGGACGCGGCCCAGCGCGCCCTGATGGCCCGCATGAAGGCGGTCACCGCCCGCCCGCTCGCCAGCTATCCGGACCAGTGGACACCCCTGCCGCAGGAGATGGTCCCGGCCGCGCCCACCCGCCCGGCCAAGACCGCCCCGCCCGGCATGGTCGAGATCCCCGCCGGCGCCTTCCGCTTCCAGGTGCGCGGCCTGGAGGTCGAGGGCGCCAACGGCGCCGGCGTCGACGTGGCCTATCCCTGGGAGGACGGCGCGCGCCGTTTCCATGACCGCCAGATGCAGATGAAGCGCTTCTTCATCGACCGCACGCCGGTGACCAACGCCCAGTTCAAGGCCTTCCTCGACGCCACCGGCTACCACCCCAAGGACGACTTCAACTTCCTGAAGGACTGGACGGGCGGAACCTACCCGGCCGGCTGGGCCGACCGCCCCGTCACCTGGGTCTCGCTGGAAGACGCGCGCGCCTACGCCGCCTGGGCCGGCAAGCGCCTGCCGCGAGAATGGGAGTGGCAGTACGCCGCCCAGGGCGGCGACGGGCGGGCCTATCCCTGGGGCGAGGCGTGGAACCCGGCCGCCGTCCCCGTCCCGGACCGGACCCGCGATCCGGGCCCGCCGTCCGCCGTCGGCGCCCACCCGGCCGGCGCCAGCCCGTTCGGCGTGCAGGACATGACCGGCCTCGTCTGGCAGTGGACCGACGAGGTCCGCGACGAGCACACCCGCGCGGCCATCCTGCGCGGCGGCTCCTACTACCAGCCGCAGGGCTCGATCTGGTATTTCCCTGAGGCCTACCGCAACGACCAGCACGGCAAGCTGCTCCTGATGTCGCCGGGCAAGGACCGGGCCGCCACCATCGGCTTCCGCTGCGTGGTCGACGCCGCCCCCTAGGCGCCCCCTAAGCGCCGCCCCGTCGTCGTTCGGTGATTGATCGGCCGGCCGCCTTGCGCCTCAATGGCGCCCGTCCGCCCGGAGCAGTCCCATGGCCAAGGTCGTCGGCATTGATCATCTCGCCATCCGCGTCAGCGACTTCGAGGCCTCGCGCCGCTTCTACGACCGGCTCTTGAGCTTCCTGGGCTTCGTGCGCGAGTGGGAGTTCGACCGCACCGTCGGCTGGAACAACGGCGTGACCATGTTCTGGATCACCGAGGCCGACGCCGCCGGCCGAAAGCGGCCGCACCACACCGGCGACATCGGCTACCACCACTACGCCTTCGAACTCGCCGCCCGCGAGGAGGTGGACGAGCTCGGCGCCTTCCTGGAGCGCGAGGGCGTCGCCATCGTCGACGCGCCCGCCGCCTATCCCAGCTACGGCGAGGGCTACTACGCCGTCTACTTCCTCGA
Source organism: Phenylobacterium sp. (assembly GCF_041916435.1). Lineage (GTDB taxonomy): Bacteria > Pseudomonadota > Alphaproteobacteria > Caulobacterales > Caulobacteraceae > Phenylobacterium. The sequence continues at coordinate 241,922 of NZ_JAYRZM010000002.1, forward strand.
TCCGGACGGCCTGAAGCTGGAGGCGATGTACTTCCTGGAGAAGGTCAAGCGCGGCGGCCGCCCGCCCGAGGTCAAGTCATGACGCGCCGGGGGAGGGCCGCATGCTGAAGGGAACCTGCCACTGCGGCGCCGCCCACTGGACGCTTGAGGGCGATCCCGGCCCGGCCACCGCCTGCAACTGCACCCTCTGCCGCCGCTACGGCGCCCTTTGGGCTTACGATTACGAGGGCGAGCGGATCGCGGTCGCCGGCCCGGCCTCGTCCTACCGCCGCGCGGGCAAGGCCGATCCGGCGCTGGAGATCCTGTTCTGCCCGGCCTGCGGCTGCGTCCTGGCCTGGCGCGGCCTGCGCACGGGCCCGGACGGGCGCCGGCGCATCGCCGTCAACCTGCGCCTGGCCCCGCCCGAGGCGGTGGGCCAATTGCCGATCGACCATTTCGACGGCCTGGACAGCTTCGACGACCTGCCGCGCGACGGCCGCTGCGTGCGCGACCTGTGGTTCTAGGCTGAGGCTAGGCGCGCGGCGGCGGCCGGGCCGGGGCCCGCCGCGCCTTCACCACCGCCGCGTCCAGCGCCTGCAGGAAGCGCGAGCGGTCGGCCGCGGCGAAGGCCCGCGGCCCGCCGGTGATCTCGCCCATGGAGCGCAGGTGCTCGCCGATCGCGCGGCCAGCCAGCTTGCCGCCGATGTTGTCGTCGGTGAACGCCCGCCCGGCCGGGTGGATCGCCTGGGCGCCGGCCTTCAGCGCCCGCTCGGCCAGCGGGATGTCGGCGGTCACCACGATGTCGCCCGCCCCGGCGCGCTCGGCGATCCAGTCGTCGGCCACGTCCGGGCCTTCGTCCACCACCACCAGGCTGATCTTCGGGCTCGCCGGCGTGCGGATCCAACTGTTGCACACCACGAACGTCGAAAGCCCGTAGCGCGCGGCCACCTTGTAGGCCTCGTCCTTCACCGGACAGGCGTCGGCGTCGATATAGAGGATGGTCATGGCCGCAGCTTACAGGCCCGCGGCCGACGGCGCGCGCCTCGCACGCGCCGAAACGCCCCCCGGATCGGTCCCCCGATCAGCCCGGCCCGCGCCGGGCCGGCGGCGTCAGCCGATGTGGCCGCCGCCCAGCGAGAAGAAGGCGACGGTGATCGCCACGGCCGCCAGGGCCAGCACGATGATGCCCACCCGCCCGAGCCGGCCCTCGGCCTTCTCCAGACGTTCGACAACTTCTTCTTCGTGATGCGCGTCAACAGGCTTCGTCATGGCGTCCAGCTCTCATGTAAATCGGTTCAGAGCATCGCGCGCCCGCAAGTCTTGTCCACTGTCGCCGACGCTCTTGATTGAGAACGCCGCCTGGGGACTTGCAACTTACGCCTGCCCAATGAGGTGTTCGTATCCCTCGACCTGACCACGGCCGCCTTGACCCAGATCAACGGGAATCTGAACGCTCGCCGGGTGCGGCGGCGCGCCGCCGGTCCACCCCGCACCCGCTCATTCCGGCGAAGGCCGGGATCCATGGGGCGGGGGAGGGCGGGCAGGATTGGCGGGCAGGGGCGGCCCCTGAGAACTGCGCCGGCAGCGGACGTTGTCCGCCTACCCGCACTACTTCTTCGCGGCGCCTCTCTTCAGTGGCCATGGCGTCTCTAGCTGGACGCCGAAGAATCCCTTGTCATGCTGGTTTGTCCGCCAGCCCCCAGTGATGTAGGCGCGTACATCGAGGATTTCGCCTGAAAGGCCTTCTTCCGCAAGGCGCTTGGCGTAACGCGCGGCGTGATCGCGCTTTAGGTACCCGACTGTTTGCCCGTCAATGTCCACGCGGATCGCGTTCTTGTCATAGGGGTTGGACGGCTCAGGCACGAGTTGCGCGCGCGTGCGCAACTGATGTCCGTCTCTTGTGTAGCCACCGCATATTCGGAGCAGCGCGTCTTGATATTTGCTTTCACCGACAATCGGTAGGTCGCACCACGCCTCCTTGCTCGCGTTCTCGGTTCGCTGCTTTGGCGCAAGTTTCTTTGGAGCCATTCTTGCGGCGGATTTCGAAGCCCCTCGCTTCCCGAAGAGAAAATTCAGCAATCCCATCCGTCATTCTCCCGCTATTTCAAAAAGGAAGCGCGGCGCATAAAATATATCTGGACGCTAAAAGCCTGCCGAAATGGTTCTCGTTTGCGCCGGGATCGGTCCTTGGCTCTGTTCTTAGCGTCGAAAATCGGTGTCCGCATTGGGCGGGTGCGGAGTTGCAAAGAGAGGAGAGAGGAGAAGAATTTAGATCGCCGAGAGGACTGCGACGACCCCGGTCACGACGGCGGCCCAACAGGTCCAACGCGCGGCATCAGCGTTGAGATTGGCCGCTCGTTTGTAAGCATCTTTGATGGCGTCCACCGCGGCCACGGCCTCATAGATGCCTAATGCTGGAGCATCCTCCCAGGAAACAACTATCATCGGCGTTGTGTCCTCAACTTCAATCCTGCTCGCTGAAAACCACTTCCGCGCCGCAATAAACGCAAGTCCGGAGGCCGCTAGGCTGGCCAAGACCGTCAGAATATTTAGGGTCGCGTTGAGCGAGTACATCCCCTTCCCTCCAATCTAGTTGCCTTCATGGGAATTCGGCGCCCGGATACCCTGTCGTCGGCAACTGCTAAACATTGGTCGGTTTGCTCGATGAGTAGTGTTCCATGGTGCCGCATTGCGGGCCATTGTAGCGTCCGCACAGTGCGACTGGCCCTGCCGCTGGAAGCCAAGCTGGCCCGCGACCGCGCCGATCTGGGCCTAACGGCCAACGATGGTGCTTATCCCATGCCCGCTCATCCCAGCGAAAGCTGGGATCCATGGGGCGGGGAGGGCGGGGGGATGGGTCCGAAATTGGCGGTCACGTGGAAAGCAAATATTGGTGAGTGGATTAGTTGATTCAGCCGCCGCTGCGTCGATTGTAAAGTGTGCCGGTCCCGAGATGCCTGCGGCCGTACCGCCGGATCAGAGCCTTCTCCAATATCTTAGCTGCGCCGAGTGAATTTCCGCAGTCTTCTGCGATGATGGAGACTTCCTGGCCCGCACCTCGAACGGCAGCCACTCTGGCATCGAGCCCGGGATTGTGTGTCTTGGGGGCTAGATAGCGCGGCGAGAGTGCTTGCCCTGAAAAGCCAAGCCGATAGTAGGTTGTCGCGCGGCGGCCGCGTCCCCTGCCGACGTAAATCGGCTCGAATTCTCCCCCCGGAATAGGAGCGGAGATCGTGTAGACGTAAAATGGGCCGGCGATGTAGGCGAAAGGCGTGAGCATCGCGCTAGAAAACCTTTTATCCGTAAAAGCCATGTGAAGAGGCGTTCGTCGCGTGTCGATCCCAGATCTTTGCGTTCATTCGGATGCCAAGGGGCGAGTGTTTCCCGTCGTGCGTCAAGGTGGGATCCATCGTTCGACGCTTCGCAACGTCGTTTGAAGTTAGTTCGGGGGCTGCATCTGCGATCATCAGCAGTCCTTCTGGAGCAGAATGCGTCATGCCAAAGCGTACCAATGAATTTCAAGAGATCGTTGCGGCGGCCTATCGCGCGCTGGCATCCGCCGGAGCGACAGTTCGGGAGTCGGTTCTGGTCAAAGATCGATCCGGAACTACAGAGCGCGAGATTGATATCTTGGCGGAGATGCACGGATTTGCCTCCACGTTTCGCCTCGCAATCGAATGTAGAGACCGGGGCCGTGTTGAGACGCTGGAGTGGGTTGATGCTCTGATAGGTAAATTTTCTGATCTTCCAGTCGATAAGGCAATTGCGGTTAGTCCGAAGGGCTTCAGCCGCGCGGCGGCGAGTAAAGCCGCTGCTCACAAAATTGAGCTCGTCACGGTCAAGCAGGCGCTCAGCGTAGACTGGGCGGCTAAACTGGTCGGCGATCGAAAAGTTATGACGCACTCCTTTACACTAATGAGGGTCGTGACGGAAATCGAAGGTCACGTAGTCACGTGGACCGATGTCACTCCGGATGGACGCACGCCTATGCACCGAGATGCACTGTCTGAAGCTGTCTATGAACATATAAGAAGCTACTTCCATAAACACGTTGCCACCCAAGTATCCGACGCTGTCGACGCGAAGATAGGCGAGCGGTGGCAATGGTTCGTAGAGCATCCGAATCCGCCTAGGTGGGTAGAATTTGTCGTTCAAGTTGATGCTCATGTTTGGAAAGACGAAAGTGATAGATATCCCATCGATCGAATGATATTTGGCGTTGGAGTATTTTTCAATGTGTCAATTGGAAGGCCGGTATCATATGTCATTCACGATCTTCTTGTCGAGAAATTCGAGCCTATGTTTCCTGACGGGCCGGTGAGCGTTCATTGGGTTAGAGACAGTACTGGGGTGACTAGACATATTGAGGCGAGAAAAGGGTAGGCAAATCTTCAATCGCATTTCGCGCGGAACTCACTGCTGTGGAGGGTAGCGCGTATCGACCGCTCGAGGCGGCCATCGCGTCGCGCCGTTGAGGCCACCTTTTCCTTGACGCCCGCCTCGACTTATGTTCTCTTTTCGTTCATGATCGACCTTGAGGAGATGCAGGACAGGCAAGGTCGTCTCCTCGGCGAGTTGGCCGAGCTTGGCATGGACTTCGCCCGCGAGCTGAAGGACCGGGTGGGTCAGGTCGAGAGCCTCGAGCAGGCCGAGGGCCTGGCGCTCGCCTTCCATCGCATCGCCCGCACCGTGCGCCTGACCCTGGCGCTGGAATCCAGGCTCGCCCGCGAGCAGGGCGAGGTGGCTCGTATCCGCCGCGTCGAGGTCGAGCGCCGCAACGAACGGCGCGCCGAACAGGTGCGCACCGCCGTCTGGCGCGAGATCTGGGCCGAGACCGACGGGCGCGAAGACGAGGCCGAGGCCCTGCTGGACTCCCTCGACGCCCTGATCGAGGACGAGGTCCTCTTCGAGCGCCTCGCCACCGGTCCCGTCGAGGCCGCCATCGCCCGCATCCGCGCCGATCTGGGATTGCCGGCGAACGACGCAGGCGTCTCAAGCGCCGAGCCCCCCTCCACCCCTTCGGGGTCCCCCTCCCCCAGAGGGGGAGGAGAGCGCCCAGCGATCACCGCCTCGATCTCCTCCCCCGCGATAGTGGGGGAGGGGGACCCCGAAGGGGTGGAGGGGGCGTCGCCGTCCTATCGGAACTCGGCCTGAACCTTCCCCCGCCTTCCTCGCGCTTGTGGCGAGGATCCATGTCTCCGCGGCCCAGACCTCTCAAGCCCGCTCACGGCCCAGCCGCCCCATGGATCCCCGGGACAAGCCCGGGGAAGACGATGAGGGATGGGCGAAACCGCCCCGGCCAACTTGCAGTCCCCCTTCCCCAGAGGGGGAGGAGAATCGGGCTGCCCGGCGGCCGAAGCCCTAGACGATCCGGCTTTCCTTCTTGCCCCAGTAGGCGTCTCGGATCAGGCGCTTGTAGAGCTTGCCGGTCGCGTGGCGCGGCAGCTCCTCCATGAAGTCGATCACCTTGGGGGTCTTCACGTGGGAGAGGTTGGCGCGGGAGAAGGCCATCAGCTCGGCGCGCAGGTCGTCGTCGGCCTCGATCCCCTCCATCGGCTGCACCACCGCCACCACCTTCTCGCCCATCTCCTCGTCGGGGGCGCCCACCACGGCCGCGTCGGCCACCTTGGGGTGGGTGATCAGAAGGTTCTCCAGCTCCTGCGGATAGATGTTCACCCCGCCGGAGATGATCATGAAGCTCTTGCGGTCGGTCAGGTACAGGAACCCGTCCTCGTCCACCCAGCCCACGTCGCCCAGGGTGGTCCAGCCGTGCTGGTTGGTGCTCTCGGCCACCTTCTCCGGGGCGTTGTGGTAGGCCAGCGGCTGCTCGCTGGCGAAATAGACCACGCCCTCGGTGCGCGGCGGAACCTCCTCGCCGTCCTCGCCGCAGATGTGCAGCGGCGAGGTCACCGCCCGGCCCACCGAGCCCTTGTGCGTCAGCCAGTCGGTGGAGTTGATGAAGCAGAAGCCGTTGCCCTCGCTGCCGGCGTAGTACTCGTTCAGCACCGGCCCCCACCAGGCGATCATCTCCTCCTTCACCGGGATCGGGCAGGGGGCCGCGGCGTGCACCGCCGAGCGCATGGACGAGACGTCGTACTTCTCGCGCACCTCCTTGGGCAGCTTCAGCATCCGCACGAAGTGGGTGGGCACGAACTGGCCCACGTCGGCCTTGTGCTTCTCGATCAGCGCCAGGGTGGTCTCCGGGTCGAACTTCTCCATCACGATCACCGTGCCGCCCAGCCGCTGCACGGCCATGGTCCAGCGCAGCGGGGCGGCGTGATAGAGCGGCGCCGGCGAGATGTAGACGCTGTCGGGGGTGAAGCCGAACAGGCCCTGGGCCATCATCACCAGCGCGTTGGGCTCGTCGATCGCCGCCCCGGTCAGCGGCGGCTTGATGCCCTTGGGCCGGCCGGTGGTGCCCGACGAATAGAGCATGTCCGTGCCGGCGGTCTCGTCGGCGATCGGCGTCGCCGGAAAGGCCGCGCGGGCGGCCTCGAAGCTGAGGTAGGGCTCGCGGGTCTGGCCGACCATGAACAGCTTCACGCCGGGCAGCAGGGCGGGCAGCTCGTCCACCACCGGACCGACGCCGGCCGAGGTGATCAGCGCCTGGGCCCCGCAGTCGCCGACGATGTACTCCACCTCGCCGGCCGAGAGCTTGGAGGAGATGCAGGTGTAGTAGAGCCCGGCCCGCTGCGCCGCCCAGGCGATCTCGAAGTAGCGCGGGTGGTTCTCCAGGAGCAGGGCGATCACGTCGCCGGCCTTCAGCCCCAGCGAGCGGAACAGGTGCGCGCCCTGGTTCGACCGCTCGTCGAGCTCCTTGTAGGTCACGGTCTCGCCCGAGCCGGCCATGATGTAGGCGGGCCGCTCGGGGCGGGTCTTGGCGTGGACGGCTGGATGCATGAACCTTCCTTCTGGCCGGGCGCCCTGGCGGGCGCGACGGCCGTCCTCCCGAAATTATCGTTGTTCGGCTCGTTATTGCGGGACTTGACCTCCCGTCCGTCAAGCGGCGCGGTATGCGAAATCATCAACGGAGAACGCCCATGACCGCGACGACCTTCGAGACCATCAAGCTCGAGGTGGAGGACGGCATCGCCACCCTCACGCTGAACCGGCCCGACCGGCTCAACGCCTTCAACACCCAGATGATGAAGGAGCTGATCGCGGCCTTCGACGCCACCGACGCCGACGACGCCGTCAAGGTCGTGATCGTCACCGGGGCGGGGCGCGGCTTCTGCGCCGGCGCCGACCTGGAGGCCGGCGGCGCCACCTTCGACTACGACAAGCGCGGCGGCGAGGACCGCATGGCCCGCCAGGAGCAGGGCGTGCACCGCGACGGCGGCGGCCTGGTCACCCTGCGCATCTTCGACAGCTTGAAGCCCGTGATCGGCGCGATCAACGGCCCGGCCGTCGGCATCGGCGTGACCATGCAACTCGCCATGGACATCCGCATGGCCTCCAGCGCCGCGCGCTTCGGCTTCGTCTTCGCCCGCCGCGGCATCAACCCGGAGGCCTGCTCCTCCTGGTTCCTGCCGCGCCTGGTCGGCGTGCAGCAGGCGCTGGAGTGGTGCTACACCGGCCGCGTCTTCCCCGCCCAGGAGGCGCTGGACGGCGGCCTGATCCGCTCGATCCACGAGCCGGACGACCTCCTGCCCGCCGCCCGCGCCCTGGCCCGCGAGATGGCCGACAACTGCGCCCCGGTCTCGCTCGCCCTGACCCGCCAACTCATCTGGCGCAACGCCGGCACCGAGCATCCCATGCGCGCGCACCAGGCCGACAGCCGCGCCATTCAGTCGCGGGGCGCCTCGGCCGACGCGAAGGAGGGCGTCACCTCGTTCCTGGAAAAGCGCCCGCCGGCCTTCAGCAACAAGGTGTCGACCGACCTGCCGGACGTCTGGCCGTTCTACAAGGCGCCCAGCTTCAGCTAGGGGCGCCCGTCCTGGGGCGGGCCGTCCGTCCCAGGACGACAACAAACGGTTAATGACGCTGTGCTCCCATGGGCGCTACGTCGATGAACCAGACCCTCACCGCTTCCCGACCGGCCGCCCCGCGCGAGGCGCCAGCCTTGCGGGCGAGGCATGCGTTGCTCAAGCGCCTGGCCGACGTGGTCTGCCTGCCGTCCAGCCGGGTCAACGCCTTCGAGCGGTCGATGACCGCCGACGTGCTGGTGGACATGCTGCGCGAGGCCGCCCCCGGCGAGCGGCTCAAGGTGGCCCGGCGCCTGGCCAACCTGACCGAGGCGCCGCCGACCCTGGTGCGCATCCTGCTGCGCGACGACGTGGAGATCGCCGGCGCCCTCCTGGAGAACAGCCAGTCGCTCTCCGACGCCGACCTGCTCGACTGCATCCGCGAGACGGGCCTGGAGCACCGGCGGCTGATCGCCATCCGCCGCACGGTCAGCGAGGTCGTCTCCGACGCCCTGATCGGCTACGGCGAGACCCCGGTCATCGATTGCCTCTTGCGCAACGAGGGCTCGCGCCTGTCCTACGACGGGCTGGAGGCGGTGGTCGCCGGCACCCGCGGCGACGCGCGCCTGGTGAGCGTGCTGCTCAAGCGGCCGGAGCTGCGGCCCTCCCACGCCTACGTGCTGTTCTGGTGGGCCGACGCCGAGGCCCGCCGCACGATCCTCTCGCGCTTCGCCGTCTCGCGCGAGGTGCTGCAGGAGGCGGCCAGCGACATCTTCCAGCTCGCCTCGGCCGAGGGCTGGCAGGACCCGCTGGCGCGCAAGGCCCTGCAGTTCATCGAGCGGCGCCAGCGCAACCGCGCGGCCCTGCAGCGCAGCCCCTACGAGAGCCTGGAGGCCGCCGTCGCCGCCGCCCAGGAGGGCATGACCCGCGAGGTCGCCGAGGAGATCTCCTACCTGTCGGGGCTCAAGCCGATGACCGGCGCCAAGATCTTCACCGATCCGGGCGGCGAGCCGCTGGCGATCCTGTGCAAGGCCACCGGCCTGCCGCGCTCGGCCGTGCGGGCCCTGTGGCGGGCCCTGCGCCGTCCGGAGACGAACGCCAGGGGCGAGCCCAATCCGTCGCTCGAGCGGGTGCTGATCGCCTACGACACGATCGCCGTGGACCGGGCGCAGACGGTGCTGCGTTACTGGAACTGGTCACTGTCCTCGGCGCTGACTCCGGCCCTGCTCAAGGCGATCCGCGAAGGTGACGAGGAGGCGATCGACGAATACTCCGTGCCGCAGCGAGCCGCCATGCTTGCCCTCGCCAGGGAATTCGGCCGCGGATAGAGCGTCTTGGCGCGCCAGCTTCCATGCGTTCAGCAGGTAGAACGCCGCGCTCATTTGAAAGCGGCGCTTCGCTAACCACGTGTTTGATGAACCGTTGTCTTGTCGCGGAACCTGTTCAATCAAGCGGCAAAATGCTCGAACGTGCTTGTGCTTGGTCCGAGTCGTCTATAATGACGCCGAAACTGATCTAGTGAATCAGTTCTGACCATTGTGCGCGGTCGCGCCCTTCGGATTGTGAGAAATGGACGAAAAGACGGAAGTCATCGAAATGACCGCGGACATCGTGTCCGCCTATGTCGGCAACAATTCGGTCGCGGCCGCCGATCTGCCGGGTCTGATCCAAAGCGTCCACCGCGCCCTGTCCGGGATCACCACCGGCGGCGAGACCACCGAAGCCGCGCCGAAGGAGCCGGCCGTCCCGGTGCGCCGGTCCATCACGCCGGATTACCTGATCTGCCTGGAGGACGGGCGCAAGTTCAAGTCGCTGAAGCGGCACCTGCGCACCAAGTACAACATGAGCCCCGAGGAATACCGGGCCAAGTGGGCCCTGCCGAAGGACTACCCGATGGTCGCCCCGAACTACGCCAAGGCGCGCTCGGATCTGGCCAAGCAGATGGGCCTGGGACAGGGCGGCCGCCAGGCCCCGCGCAAGAAGCGCTGATCGTCCCGGTCGCACCCTTTCGTGGAACGCCCGCCGTCTGGCGGGCGTTTTGCTTTTCGACGAGTCGTTAACCGTTTTCTTTGTCGCAGCAGCCGTTTGGCCCTTGCCGCAGATTCGCGGATCAGGCGATAAGTGATTCGGGCAGTTTTTAGGGGTTGTTTAGGGACTCTATACATGGCGGCGCAGATCGGAGCCTCGGCGGCGGCCGCCCGCGCGCATGAGGAACTTTTCAGCTACTGGTCATCGTTGAAGCATGGCTCGCGTCTGCCTGGCCGCTGCGACATCGATCCTGGTGATTTCAAACGGCTTTTGCCGACTGTCAGCCTGATCGACGTGACGCGCGAGCCCCTGGATTTCAGGATGCGCCTGGCCGGCACGGGCCTTTACGGCGTCTATGGGCGCGAGATCACCGGCCGCACCCTCGACGAGGTCTACAACTCCGGCGCCGCCGACTACTGGCGCAAGGAGCTGACCAAGGTGATCGAGACCCGCAAACCCTCGGTCGGCATGCACAACCTCGCCTGGCGCGGGGCGGGGCACCTGTCGGTCCTGTGGCTGCGCCTGCCGCTGGCCACCAACGGCCAGGACGTGGACATGATCCTCGGCTACGACGCCGTCGTCGGGCTGCACGGCGCGGTCAGCGGCATCCGCGCCGCCTGAATCCAGAACCTGAAGCCAGACCTGAAACCGGAAATCAGGCCGCCAGGGCGTCGGCGTCGCGCCGGATGCGCGTGGCCATGGCCGCCAGCCCGTTGGAGCGCTGCGAGGAAAGCGCGCCCGATAGGCCGAGCTGGTCGAACGCGGCCTTGACGTCGAAGCCCAGGATCTCGTCCGGCGTGCGCCCGGAGAACAGCCGAAGCAGGATGGCGATCAGGCCGCGGACGATGTGGGCGTCGGAATCGCCGCGAAAGCGGATCGTCCCGTCGGCCTGGGGCTCGGTCACCAGCCACACCTGGCTGGCGCAGCCGCGCACCTTGTTGGCGTCGGACCGCTCGGCGTCGGTGAGCGGCTCGAGCTCGCGGCCAAGCTCGATCACATAGCGGTAGCGTTCCTCCCAGTCGCCGAGCAGGTCGAATTCGGCGGAGAGGTCTTGCAGGGCGTCGTCGATCTTGGACATGGGCGGTCCGCACTTAAGGGGCGCGGGGGCCAGGCGCAACCGCGCCGTCAGCCGAGCGGCAGGCGGGCCACGGCCTTCAGCCCGCCGCCGGGCGCTTCGTCCAGGCGCAGGCTCCCGCCCATGGCCTGGCAGAGCAGGTCGACGATCGGCAGGCCCAGGCCCGCGCCCTCGGTGCGCCGCACCAAGGCGTTCTCGCCCTGCTCGAAGGGGCGAATCAGCCGCGCGGCCTCGGCCGGGGCGATCCCTTCGCCCTGGTCGACGACGGCGATGTCGACGAAGCGGCCGTCGGCCGCGGCCTCGATCCGCACCTCCGCGCCGTCGGGGCTGAAGATGACGGCGTTGTGGATCAGGTTGGTGAGCACGGTGCGCAGGCCCCTGGCGTCGGCCGTCACCACCGGCAGGGCGCCGCGGCCGGCGACGGTGATCCGGGTGCGGTGGGCCTCGATATCCTCGTGCAGCCCGTCCAGCGCGTCGTCCACCGCATGGTCCAGCGCCTCGGGCCGCAGGTCCAGGTCGGCGGCGTTGGCCTCGAGCCGGACGATCTCGAGGATCTGATTCACCAGATTGAGCAGTCTCTGGCCGCTGGCGCGGATGATTCCCGCATATTCTTTGTACTGCGGCGCGCCTACCGGGCCGCACAGTTCCGAAGCGATGATTTCCGAGAAGCCCAGGATCGAATTGAGCGGAGTGCGCAGTTCATGGCTGACCATGCGCAGGAACGACCGCATGCTTTCGTCGAGCGCGGGGACGCGCGCGTCGGGCGCGGGCTTCTCGGCCTTGATCGGGGGCGCGAGGTGAGCCGCCTGGGGCATTGGGCGCGGGCCTTCATCAACCGGGACGGCGAGCCTGGGCGATCGCGCTTACAATTTGGTTTCGAGGCGCGGGAAGAGGCGCCGGCGGACGGTCGCGCGTCGGGCGAGCGATCTCGCGCCGCCGCCGGCGCGCCGATAAGCTCCGAGCTTTCGGAACGAGACCTCATTTCGAATCGATTGACCCAGACCTCCGACCAAGGCCGACCGCGCAAGACCTCGCCGTTTCCCATTCGCGGCCGCCCTGAATTGTTCTGGTGGCATGTCGGCTGGCTGGCGGCGGTGGGCGTCGGCGCGCGGCTGCTGCTGTTTCCCGAATCGGGCGCGACCCGGCTGGACATCGCCGCGCTGGTGGTGGGGGCGATCCCGGCGCTCTATGGCCTGGTGGCCATGCAGGCGCGCCACAACTTCGACCGCGCCCTGGCCATCGGCGTGTGGAGCGTGGGCGGGGCGGCCGCGGCCCTGCTGACCGGCGGGGTGGCCGGCCCCCTGGCGGTCTGGTGCCTGGCCCCGATCGCGGCGGCGGCGGCCATGGCGAGCGTGAACCTGCTGGCGTTCGGCGCGGCCGCCTCGCTGGTCGCGGTGGGCGTCTGCGCCCTGGCCGCGCCGCTGCTGGGGCTTTCGCCCACCAAGGCGGCGGCCGCCTATTGGCTGGGCCTTCTGTCGCTGTCGACCACGGCGGCCGGCCTCGGGATCGGCCTGGTGACCCTGCAGCGGTCCATCTCCGACGGCGACCGCCGCCGCGACGCCTCCGAGGCGCGCCTGCGCAGCCTGCTGGCCGACCAGCCGCACCTGCTGGTCTGGATGGAGGCCGGTCGCCAGGTGACCGGCGTCTACGGCCACGCGCCGCCCGGCGTGGCGGCCAGCGGCCTGGTCGACCGGGCGCTGGCCCAGGTGGCCGCCCCGGCCGAGCGGCCGGTGGTGGAGGAAGCCCTGCGCCGGGCGATGGACCAGGGCCACGCCGAGGTGTGCTTCGCCCCGGCGGGCGCGCCGGACGCCTGGCTGGTGGCCGCGATCCGCAAGGTGGGCGACAAGCAGCTCGTCGCCGCCATCCGCGACGGGGCGCCCGAGCGCGTGCGCGAGGCCGAGCTGATCGCCGCGCGCGACGAGGCCGAGGCGCAGAACGCGGGCAAGTCGCGGTTCCTGGCCAACATGAGCCACGAGCTGCGCACGCCGCTGAACGCCATCATGGGCTTCTCCGACATCATGCGCACCCAGCTCTTCGGGCCGATGCCGGAGAAGTACGGCGAGTACGCCGAGCTGATCCACGAGTCCGGGGCGCACCTGCTGGAGCTGATCAACGACGTGCTCGACATGTCGAAGATCGAGGCCGAGCGCTTCGAGCTGGCCCTGGAGGAGTTCGACGCGCGGGACGCGGTGAGCGCGGTGCTGCGCCTGATGCGCGGCCAGGCCGACCGGGCGGGCGTGAACCTGCGCGGCGTGCTGCCGCGCGAGCCGATCGAGGCGATCGCCGACCGCCGCGCGCTGAAGCAGATCTCGCTGAACCTGATCTCCAACGCCCTGAAGTTCACGCCCAAGGACGGCTCGGTCACCGTGACCCTGCAGCCGAGGGACGATGCGCTGGAGCTGGTGGTGGCCGACACCGGCGTCGGCATCGCCCCGGAGGACCTGGAGCGCATCGGCCGGCCCTACGAACAGGCGGGCGACTACGGCAAGCGGGCGACCGGCACGGGGCTGGGCCTGTCGCTGGTGCGCGCCTTCGCCCAGCTCCACGGCGGCGACATGTCCATCGAAAGCACCCTCGGCGAAGGTACGACGGTGACCGTGCGCATGCCGGTCCTGATCCCCGAGGCGGTGGAGGACGTCACGCGCGACAGCGCCGGGCCCGGCGGCGGCGTCGGCTAGGGGCGCGGGCGCGGGCGCGGCGTCCTAGCGCGTGATCAGCAGGAAGGCGCGGCCGGCGGCGAAGTCGCCCACTTCCACATAGGCCCGCCGCACTTCGTCGCGGTCGCCGGCGAAGACGAAGTCCACCGCCACCGCCTCGCGCGGGTCGAGCCGGGCGATCTCGGCGGCGGCCTCGGCCGGGAAGCGGAAGGCCCACCCGCCGGACGCGCCCTTGGGCAACAGGTCGGTCCCCGCCGAGCTGCGCGCCTCGGCGGAATAGACCTTCAGCGCAGCGGGCGGCAGGCGCTTGGCCAGGGCCGGGCGGCGCTTGGGATCGTGTTCGCGGGTGTCGAGGTAGGGGCCGGTGGTGCGCGAGACGTCGCGCATGACCAGGCGCGCGGCGTAGGGCTCCTGGCCGTCGGCGAAGATCCCCACCGCCATCAGGGCGTCGCCGCCGGCCCGGCCGGCCAGGCCGAACACCATCTTGTCCCAGCCGAAGGGCACGGTCTGGGCCAGGCGCCAGCGGGCGGCGCGGCCGGTGCCGCGGTCGGCCTGCCAGCTTGAGATTTCGCCCGGATAGTCCATCCGCAGCAGCCGCGCATAGCCGGCGAAGGCGGTCTTCACCCGCTCGGCGGCGGTGGTGATGTCGGCCGAATCGCAGGGCGCGGCGTCGGCCTTGGCGCGGGCGCGCCGGGCCACCGCGTCCAGGTCCTCCTCGCTGACGCCGCTGCGCAGGGACGCGCCGTGCGCCTGGACCCGCGCGGCCGTCAGCGCCGCGGCCACCTGCGGCTCGAAGAGCTCGCAGCGCGCGTTGGCGGCGGTCATCACCGTGCGCTCGTAGAACAGGTCGACCGGCCCGGCCATGGCCAGCGCGGGCGCCGCCAGGACGGCCGCGCCGATCAATCGCCCCATCCATCGAGCCGCCGGCCCCGTTGTTCGGGCGCTCGTCATGCTCAAGTCTTTTCTCGTATGGTCCAAGGACCGGGGCGTGATGCTAGAACCCCGGCGTTTCCGTCCGGTTATCGAAAGGCCTGCCCGCGCATGATGCTGTCGACCGACATCTGGGTGGCCGCCCTGATCCGCCGGGTCGAGCTGGGCGGCGGCTTCGCCGTGGTCGTGCGCAAGGGCGACGCGCGGGCCGGCGCGGTGCTGGTCAAGGTGCTCGACCGGCGCGACGGCAGCGCCCGGCTCTACGCCGAGGCCACGCGCGGCGACGGCGAGCAGGTCTGGATGCAGCCTAAGGGCTCGATCGACGAGCCGGACCTGGACGCCTACATCGAGCGCGCCGCGCGCTTCGATCCCGACGTCTGGGTCGTCGAGATCGACGACAAGGAAGGCCGCCACTTCCTGACCGAGCCGGTGGAACAGGGTTAGCCGGCGATTCACCGCCTTCGTGAACCCGGCCGAAATCCTGACCCGCCATGATCATGCTCGTTCCCCGAAACAACGTGAGCGTGTAGCCGGCCGATGCTTTTCCTGCTGAACGACGTGGTGCTGGACCTTGATCGGCTTCATCTGGCCCCGCGACACACCGCAGAGGGGTTCCGCGCCCTGGGCGTCAACGACGTCACGCGCATGGGCCAGGAGCTTTACGCCGAGCGGCCGCTGCTGCACGCCACGCACCGCGACCGCGCCATGCGGCTGGCGTCGCTGATCATGGCCAAGGCGCCGACCATCAACGCGGCCCTGTTCGTCGCCCCCGACTTCGGCTGCGCGCCGCACGAGGTGAGCGTGCGCTACATGACGATCGGGCCGCACGTGATGGCCCAGCTTCTCTATCGCCAGAGCAAGGGCGCGCTCGACCTGCAGGCCGCCGACCGCGAGGTGTGGCGCCGTCTGGCCGCCTGACCGGCTTTCGCCGTTTGCCACGGCGCGCGCCCCAGGGTATCGCGCGCCAATGAGCACTTCCCCCGCCGCCGAGGCCGCGCGCCGGCGCACCTTCGCCATCATCTCCCACCCCGACGCGGGCAAGACGACGCTGACGGAGAACCTGCTGCTGGCCGGCGGGGCGATCCGCGCGGCCGGGGCGGTGCGCGCGCGGGGCGAGAACCGGCGCACCCGTTCGGACTGGATGAAGATCGAGCGCGAACGCGGCATCTCGGTGTCGGCCAGCGTGATGACGTTCGACCACGACGGGCTGATGTTCAACCTCTTGGACACCCCGGGCCACGAGGACTTCTCCGAAGACACCTACCGCACGCTGACGGCCGCGGACGCGGCGGTGATGGTGCTGGACGCGGCCAAGGGGATCGAGCCGCAGACCCTGAAGCTGTTCGAGGTGTGCCGCCTGCGCGACATCCCGATCGTCACCTTCATCAACAAGATGGACCGCGAGGCGCAGGACCCCTTCGCCCTCCTGGACGAGATCGCCGCCAAGCTGGCGCTGGACCCGGCGCCGCTCTACTGGCCGGCGGGCTCGGGCGGACGCTTCAAGGGCATGCTCGACCTGCGCAAGGACCAGTTCCTGCCGTTCGCCAAGAAGAGCTCCGACGACGAGGAAGGCCATCCCGCGCCGGTGGCTTTCAGAGGCAACGCCGTCGTCAGCTACCTGGACCCGGACGAGCAGGGCGAGCTGGAGGAGGGCTCCATGCTGGTGCAGGAAGCCTCCAAGCCGTTCGATCCCCAGTCGTTCCTGGAAGGGCACATGACGCCGGTGTTCTTCGGCTCGGCCCTGCGCCACTTCGGCGTGGACCAGTTGCTGGACGGGCTGGGCGCCTACGCCCCGCCGCCCAAGGCCGTGCCGGCCACCCGCGCCGGCGAGCCCACCCACGTGGCGCCGGGCGATCCGGAAGTGTCCGGCTTCGTCTTCAAGGTCCAGGCGAACATGGACCCCAACCACCGCGACCGCATCGCCTTCCTGCGGCTCTGCTCGGGCCGGTTCTCGCGCGGCATGAAGCTGAAGGTGCAGAACACCGGCCGCCAGCTTTCGGTGAACGCGCCGATCATGTTCTTCGCCTCCGACCGCGAGCTGGCCGAGGAGGCCTTCGCCGGCGACGTGATCGGCATTCCGAACCACGGGGTGCTGCGGGTGGGCGACAGCCTGTCGGAAAGCGGCGCCCTGCGCTTCGCCGGCCTGCCCAACTTCGCCCCGGAAATCCTGCAGCGGGTGCGGGTGAAGGATCCGCTGAAGGCCAAGCACCTGAAGAAGGCGCTGGAGGGCCTGGCCGAGGAGGGGGTGACCCAGCTCTTCCGGCCCGACATCGGCTCGGACTTCATCGTCGGCGCGGTGGGCCAACTGCAGTTCGAGGTGATGGCCGATCGCCTGGCCAACGAATACCAGCTTGAGGTGATCTTCGAGCCCAGTCCCTACGCCGAGGCCCGCTGGATCGTCGGCGAGCGCGCCGACCTGGAGGACTTCGCCAACAAGCACAAGACCGCGATGGCCACCGACATCGACAATCAGCCCGTGTTCCTGGCCAAGTCGGCCTGGGAGATCGGCTATGTCGGCGAGCGCTACGCCAACGTCGCCTTCGAGCGGACCAAGGAGCGGGCGTAGGCGTGGCGGCGGCGACGCACGGCCTCTACGGCAAGCCGCCGCCGGAGCTGGCGCTGGCGCCGGCGGGCGCGGTCCAGTGCTCGCCGCTGGTCGCCGGCGCGGCGGCGATCGAGAGCTTCGCCGATCGGAGCCTGGAGAGCTTCACCCTCTTGGCGCCGCCCGGCGCGGTGGAGCGGCGCTATGTGCTGGCCCAGGCGCTGCGGGCGCTGAAGCCTGGCGGGCGCCTCACCGCCCTGGCGCCCAAGGACAAGGGCGGCTCGCGGCTGAAGAAGGAGCTGGAGGCGTTCGGCTGCCAAACGGCCGAGACCGCCAAGCGGCATCACCGCATCTGCATGGTCGTCCGGCCGCAGGCGCCGCAGGGCCTGGAGGCGGCGATCGCCGAGGGCGCGCCCCGGCTGCATCCGAAGCTGGGGCTCTGGACCCAGCCCGGCGTCTTCAGTTGGGACCGGCTCGATCCGGGCACGGCGCTCCTGGTGAAGCATCTGCCGGCGCTGGAAGGGGCGGGGGCGGACCTGGGGGCGGGGATCGGCGTGCTGGCCCATGCGGTGCTGGCCTCGCCGCGGGTGAGCGCCCTGACCCTGGTGGAGCTGGACGCCCGCGCCGTGGAGGCCGCCCGCCGCAACGTCGACGATCCGCGCGCCAGGATCGTGCAGGCCGACGTGCGGGGCCTGGGCGAGACCCTCTCGGGCCTGGACTTCGTGGTGATGAACCCGCCGTTCCATGACGGGGGGCGGGAGGACAAGGCGCTGGGCCAGGCGTTCATCGGCGTGGCGGCCGGCGCGCTGCGCAAGGGCGGGACCCTCTGGCTCGTGGCCAACCGGCATTTGCCCTACGAGGCCGTGCTCGGCGAGGCCTTCGCCCAGACTAGGCTGGTCGCCGAGGCGGAGGGCTTCAAGGTCTACGAGGCGCGGCGATGAGCAAGGCGCCGACGGCCCGGCTGGACCGGCTGCTCGCCAACCTGGGCTACGGCTCGCGGCGCGAGGTGACCGGCCTGGTGCGGGCCGGGCAGGTCGTGCTGGACGGGGCGACGGTGAAGGACGCCGGGGCCAGGATCGCGGTCACGCCCGACCTGCCCGAGCGGATGAGCGTGGCCGGCGCGCCGGTGGACCCGCCCGCGCCGCTGACCCTGATCATGCACAAGCCGCTCGGCGTGGTCTGCTCGCACAAGGAGGCCGGGCGCAGCGTCTACGAGCTGTTGCCGAGCCGCTGGCGCGCGCGCATGCCGGGGCTCTCGACCATCGGCCGGCTGGACAAGGACACGTCCGGCCTGCTGCTGATCACCGACGACGGGCCGCTGCTGCACCGGGTGATCTCGCCCAGGAACCATGTGCCCAAGCGCTATCTGGCCACGCTCGAGCGGCCTCTGCGCGGCGACGAGGCGGCGGTGTTCGCCTCGGGCGAGCTGATGCTGGAGGGCGAGACCGAGCCCCTGGCGCCGGCGGCGCTGGAGCCGCTGTCGCCGACGACGGCCCTGCTGACCATCACCGAGGGGCGCTATCACCAGGTGCGGCGCATGTTCGCCGCCGTGGACAACCACGTGAGCGCCCTGCATCGCGACCGCATCGGCGGCCTGAAGCTGCCCGCCGACCTGGCCGCCGGCGAGTGGCGCCGGCTCAGCGAAGTAGAACTTGGCCTGATATTTGCAATTCAGAGTTGATCGGCGCGCCGGTGAGCTCAACTCGGAGGCAGGGGCGTTAACCCTTTGCAAGTCCCGGGCCAGTCGCCGATCAATTTTAAGTAAAAGGTTAATGACTTGTTAAAGCCGGCGGCTCCGGCTTTGCTATGTCCCTGGGGAGCCAGCGCGGAACGTCCCGCGCTGGGACGGTAACCATCGGCCTCGGGGGCGGTCATTGATGTTCGAGTTTGGCAGAGAGCTTCGCAAGCTGTTCGGAGCGGACGGATTTCGTCCGGTCCAGGACGGTTTGACCGGCGGCGACGCCGCGCTTCTGGAGCTTCTCGACCTGCGTCTCCTGCAGAGTGAAGGCAAGGCGGCCGATGTCGCCGCCGGGCGCATCAGCGCCAAGGACAAGGCCCAGCGTCTTCTCGAGGCCGCCATCGTCTGGCGCGAGATCGCCCGCCGCAGCGGGGACTCGGCGCCGCTGCGCAAGGCCGCCGCCATCGCCGAGGCCGCCGCCACCGCCTTCGACCGCAACCGCCGCCCCGACGGCTGGGCCCGCGCCCGTTGCGAACAGGCCTTCTGCGCCATGCTGGGCGCCGAGCATTTCGGCGACGACGGACTGAACGCGGCGGCCGAGATCGCCTTCCGCGAGGCCCGCGCCGCCGCCCGCGGCGGACTGGCCGCCCCCCTGGCCGACGTGGGCTTGGCCGCGGTGGAGGGACGCCGGCGCCTGGCCGTGGGCGACGCCCAGGCCGCACGGGTGGTCTCCGCCCGCTTCGCCGCGCCGATCATCGCCCTGCAGGCCCTGGTGCGCCGCTGCAAGGGCGCGCGGCTGCTGGTGGCCGAGGCGCGGGTGATCCGCGCCGACCTTTTGGCCGGATGGGGCGCGCGGCTGCGCGACCGCGACCTCCTGCGAATGGCGCTGGACGAGGCCGGCGCGGCGCTGGACAGCCTGGACGAAACCTACGAGCCGCTCACCTGCGCTCGGGTGACGGTGCTGCGCGGCCAGATCCTGGCCCTCCTGGGCGAAACCACCGGCGAGGTCGAGGCGATCGCCGACGGCGTGCAGACCATCGCCGGGGTGATCGACGAGCTTTCGCGCGACCACAGCCCGCTCGACTGGGCCAAGAGCCAGATGGCCCTGGCCCAGGCGCTGCAGGCGCTGGGCGACGCCACCGCCAGCGAGCGGGCCTATGAGCAGGCGGTCACCTGCTACGACCGCGCCGGACACGTGTTCAAGTCCGCCCCGTCCCTGTCGCTGCGCGCGATGGCGGCCAGCAACCGCGCGCTTTGCCTGGCGCGCTCGGCCGAGCTCACCGGCGATCTGGGCGTGCTCGACGCGGCCGAGGCGGCGTTCAAGATGGAGCTGGCCAGCCTGCGCGCCCGCCACGACCCGGTGGGATGGGCGCTGGCCCAGGTGAACCTGGCGCGGGTCTACGAGGCGCGGGTGGAGATCACCGGCAAGGACCGGGGCGAGCGCGCCGCCGCCGCCGTGGCCCTGACCGCGGCCTTCGACATCTTCGCCGAGGAAGGCCTACGCTCCTTCAGCCTGATCGCCATCGAAGGGCTTGAGCGCCTGCGCGGCGCAATGCCGACGCCGCGCACCGCCGTCTGAGCCGGGAAGGCCGTTCTTCCGATCCCGGCGCGCCCGTGCGAGGCTGCGCGTCCATGCAAGCAGCCGATCCGATGAAGGGGTTCGCCGCGGCGGTCCTGGCGCTGGGCCTGATCGCGACGCCGATGGCCGCGCGGGCCGCGGATCGCAACGCGGTGCTGTCGAACATTCCCTGGCGCGCGGCGCCCGCCTACGACCAGGTGGTCGCGGCCTATCCGCCGAGGGCCGCCAAGGCCGGGCTCGGCGGGCGTGCGAGGCTGAAGTGCCGTTTCGGCGACGACGGCTGGATCAAGGGCTGCCGGACGATCGACGAGGCCCCCAAGGGCCTGGGCTTCGCCAGCGCCGCGCAAAGCCTGGCGGGCCTGTTCCAGGGACCGGCCGAAGGCTCGGACGGCGGCTCGATCAGCGGCGCCTACACCGAAATCCCGTTCAGCTTCACGCCGGACATGCTCGATCCGGCCAAGCGGCCCACCGGCAAGGCGACCTGGGTGGCGCTGCCGGACGTCGAGGCGTTCCGGGCCGGCTTTCCCGCCGCGGCCATGCAGGCCGGCGTGGGCGTGGCGCGTGTGGTGCTGCGCTGCACGGCCGGCGCGGGCGGGGCGCTGGAAGGCTGCGCGGTGGAGAGCGAGGAGCCCGCCGGCCTGGGCTTCGGCGACGCCGCTCTCAAGCTCAGCGGCCGCTTCAGGCTGAACGCCTGGTCGGCCGAGGGCCTGCCGGTGATCGGCGCGGTGGTGCGGGTTCCGCTGCGCTACGACGCCGGCGCGCCGCCCGCCGACTAGGCCGCCGCCGCGCCCGACTGACGGCGCAGGCGCCAGAAGCGGATGGTGCGCTGGGCGGCTTCCATGGGCAGGGCCTCGTAGAGGTCGCCATACTCGCGGGCGCGGGCCATCGCGTTGACGTCGCGGTCCAGGATCAGCACGGCGAACGTCAGGTAGAGCGAGCGGTCGAAGCCGGCCGCCTTGCAGACGATCGACAGGGCGTCGAGCTCGCGCCGCTCCAGGATGCGCCGAGCGGTGTGGAAGTCGATGTCGGCCAGCTCGGCCAGGGCCACCAGGAACTTGGTGGTCTCGCGGTTGCGCAGGAAGGCGGCGAGCACGGCCGGCGTGATCGCCCGCTTGGCGCGCAGCAGGCGCACCTCCTTCTCGGCCTGGGCGTAGTCGGCCGGCAGGGCGCCGTCGCGGGCGGCCATCTTCTTGCGGCCGGCGGCCAGCGCCGCGTCCAGCTCGGCCGGATCGACCTCGCTGTTGCGCTTGAGGATCTTGTCGCGAAGCTGAGCCTCGACCTGGAAGTACATCTCGTTGAGCAGGTCGATGGGCAGGCTCTGGCGGCCGATCACCGCCTCGTGCAGGTCGGGGTCTTCGGCGGCGCGGTCGACGACGGCTTCCTGCGTCTCGCGCGACATGGCCGCGCCTTCGTTGCGCAGGAGCAGGTTCAGCGTCTGGTTGTCGCCGCGCTCGACGATGGCCTCGGACAGGGCCTCCGACACGGTCGGGCGCTGGGAGATGGCGCGCAGGTGCTCCTGGCCGCGGGTGCGGGCCACGATGATCAGGTCGTCCTCGGAGAGCGCCTTGGACGAGGTCAGCACCGGCTTGGCCACGGCGATCGAGGCGTCGCGGGCCAGGTCGCGCAGCAGGCCCTGGGGCGCGGCGTCCGAGGCGGCCAGGCGCTCGGCGAGCTCGGCGCGGACGGCCTCCTCCATCTCGCCGGCGAGCTGGCTCATCACGTCGTCGTAGAGCTGCATCTCGACGCCGCTGGGCTTCTCGTCGTTGGCGAAGAACAGATCCGTGACCCCGCGCAGCAGTTCGCGGCGGCGCTCGCTGGACGGCTCCTGGGCGAGTTCGATCAGGTCGTGAAGCTTGCTGCGTTCCATGCCTGTCATCTCAGAACAGACGGTCCGTTGCGTCGGCCCGCTGGTCGGCGTCTTTCGCCGAGTTGGAATCGGAATCGGGCGCCGTGGCCTCGTCGGACGGGCCGATCAGCACATAGTGGTCGCCCTTGGGCGTGGGCGGCAGCGGATCGGGCGTGAGGCCGTACTCGCGAGCCACCGAATAGAAACGAACGGGCACGCCGCCGCCGGCGCCGGCCATGGGCGAGGCCGCGGCCACGCGGACGGGCGCCGCCGCCGGTTGGGCGGGCTGGACCTGGGCGGCCGCGACCGGGGCGGCGGAGGCGGGCTCGGGCCGCGCCGCCTGGACCGGGGCGGCCGGGGCCGGCGCGGGGCTGTCGTAGAGACTGGCGGGGACAGGCGCCTGGCGGGCGGGCGCGGGACGCGGGGCCGGTTCGATCTCGCCCAGGGTGTAGGCGCGCGGGTCGGTCGCGGCGGGGCGCTGCGGCGCGGGCGCGGCGAGTGGGGCGGAAACGGGCGCCGGCGCGGCGGCGGGCGCCGGCTCCACCTTGCTGGCCCAGCTCAGCATGCGCGAGCCGTAGGTCAGGGTGTCGGCCGCCGAGGCCGTGAGCATGGGGGCTTGCGCCGGCGCGCGCGCAGGCGTGCGCACCGGCCCGTAGCGGTCGGGCGCGGTCTGGGCCGCGGCGCTCGTGGCGCACGCCAGGCAGGTTATCAATGCAAGCCCCATACGCATCATGGGGGAGCGTTACATGGCGGCGCTTAATCGCCCGCTAACGCCCGCGCCACCAGCGAAGGCCGGCCTTCTCCAGACGGTCGAGCCCGGCGTTCAGCCCCGCGCCCAGCACCCCCAGCACCACCAGGGCGGCGAACATGCGCGCGGTCTGCAAACGGTTGCCAGCCTCGAGAATCCGCCAGGCCAGGCCCTGGGCGCCGCCGGAGCCGGCGACGAACTCGGCCACCACCGCGCCGATCACCGCCAGGCCGGCTGCGACCTTGTGTCCCTCCAGGAGGAACGGCACGGCCGAGGGCAACCGAAGGCGCGTCAGCCGCTGCACGCGGGTCGCGCCATAGAGGTCGAACAGCCGCTCCAGGTCCGGGTCGGCCGCCTTCAGGCCGGTGAGCGCGCCCGAGAAGATCGGGAAGAAGGCGACCACCGCCGCCAGGGCGATAATCGCGCGCTGGGGATGGTCGATCCCGGCCCAGATCACCACCAGGGGCGCGATGGCCACCACGGGGGTGACCTGCAGCACCACGGCGAGGGGGCGCACGGCCCGCTCGGCGGCGGGGCTTAGGGCGACGCCGAGCGCCAGCGCCTGGGCCGACAGGCTGGCGACGACGAGGGCGGCGAGCGCCATGGCGAGCGTGTTCCAGGCCGAGGCGATCAGGCCCGGCGCGTCCGCCGCCAGGGCGACGGCGATGGCCGAGGGCGCCGGCAGGAAATAGGCCGGCACCTGCAGCAGGCGGCAGGCGGCCTCCCAGACGGCCAGCAGGAGCGCCACCAGCACGAGGGGCGCGGCGATGGCGGCCAGGCGCTTCACGCGGCCGGCTCCATGGCGCTCTCCAGGGTGTTGGAGACGATCTCCACCGTGCGGCGGAACGGCTCGCTGGCGCGATAGCCGTGCGGGCGGGGCAGGGGACCTTCGACCGGGATGTCGCCGGCCATGAGGCCGGGGCCGCGGGTCATCACCACCACGCGCGAGGCCATGTAGACCGCCTCCTCCACGTTGTGGGTGACGAAGACGATGGCCGGGCGGCTGTCCGCCCACAGCGCCAGCACGTCGTCGGCGAGGGCGCGGCGGGTGATCTCGTCGAGGGCGGCGAACGGCTCGTCCAGCAAGAGCAGGCGCGGCTGGGTGACCAGGGCGCGGGCCAGGGAGACGCGCATGGCCATGCCGCCGGAAAGCTGGGCGGGGCGGGCGGCCTCGTGCCCGGAAAGGCCGACGCGGGACAGGGCCTGGACCGCGCGGGCGCGGGCCTCGGCCTTGGGGGTTCCGGCCAGCTCCAGCGGCAGGGCGGCGTTGGCGGCGGCCGACAGCCAGGGCGCGAGCGTCGGCGCCTGGAACACCACCGAGGTCTCGCCGCGGCCGGGGGTGCGGCGGACGCCGCCGCGCGCGGGCGCCTCCAGCCCGGCGAGCAGGCGAAGGGCGGTGGACTTGCCGCAGCCGCTGGGGCCCACCAGCGAGACGATCTCGCCCGGCGCCAGGGCCAGGCTGAACGGGCCCAGCGCGCGGCCGCGCCCGGGATAGTCGACCTCGACGGCGTCGAGCGAGGCGACGCTCACTGGGCCGCCTGGCCCACGAACTGGAGGGTGTAGGCGCTCTTCGGGTCCAGGGTCTTGGGATAGACCCCCTGGCTCTTGGCCATGTCGGCGAATTCGGTCCAGCGCGCGTCGGTCATCACGCCGATCCCGCCCTTGATGGCGTCGCCGCCATCGACAATGGCGTAAGACTTCAGCTTCTCGCGGGCCTGGTCGAGGACATCCTGGGCCATCTCCGGATTGTCCTTGCGGATCAGGGCGTTCCCCGGCGACGGGTCGCCGTCGAGATAGGACTTCCAGCCCGCGGCCGTGGCCTCGACGAAGGCCTTCACCGCCGCCGGGTTCTTCTGGATCAGGCTGTCGGGCGCCAGGATCATGGTGGCGTAGCCGGGGTAGCCCTCGTCGGCCAGCAGGAAGACCTTGGGCGTGAAGTGCGCCTCCTTCTCGATGGTGTAGGGCTCGGAGGTGACGTAGCCCTGCTGGGCCACGCGCTTGTCGGCCAGGAACGGCGCCGAATTGAAGGTGTACTTGCGGATCTGACTGTCGGTGAAGCCGTACTTGGCCTTCAGCCACACCCAGAAGGCGGTGACCGAGGCGTCGGAGAGCAGGATCGGGTGGCCCTTCAGGTCGGCGATCGAATTGATCTCCTTGACCGGGTGGGCGATCAGCACCTGCGGGTCCTTCTGGAACTCGGCGGCGACGGCCTTCACCGGCACGCCTTCCTGGGCCAGGTTCATGACGATGAAGCTGTTGGAGCCCATGCCCATCTCCACCGCGCCGGAGGCGATGAGCTGGGGCACGTTCACGCCGGGGCCGCCCTGGACGATCTGCACGTCCAGCCCGCGCTTGGCGTACTCGCCCGTGGCCAGCGCCTGATAGAAGCCGCCCTGCTCGGCCTGGGCGCGCCAGTCGGTGGCGAAGCGGATGGTGGTGCGCGCCGGCTGCGGCGCGGCTTCCTTCTTGGCCGGCGAACAGGCGGCGACCAGCATGGCCAGCGCGAGGGCTAGGGGACGAAGGGCTTTCATGCGGGCTCCCGGACTCGAACGGGCCGAACCCTAGAATGCAATCGGCCCAGGTGGGAGCGTCAATTCGCGCCGGTCAGGCCGCTCGCCGTCCGCCGTCGGCGCCGCGGCCGGCCCAGCGCGACAGGATGGCGTGCAGCGCCTCGATCTTGATCGGCTTGGCGGCCACGTCGACCATGCCGGCGCGCCGGCACTGCTCGGCCGTCTCGGGCATCACGTCGGCGGACAGGGCGATGATCGGCGTCAGCGCCGCCTCGCCGCCCAGGGCGCGGATCGCGCGGGCGGCCTGCCAGCCGTCCATGTGCGGCATGTGCAGGTCCATCAGGATCACGTCGAATTCGGCCGCCTGGGCCGCCTCGATGGCCTCTTCGCCGCTCTCGGCCAGGAAGGTCTCGCAGCCCAGGATCGCCAGGATGGTGGCGCCCAGCTCGCGGTTCATCGGATGGTCGTCGACCAGCAGCACGCGCAGGCCGCCGGTCTCGTCCGGCGCGACGTCGGCGGCGTCCTGGACGGCGGCCTCGGCCGCCGGCGCCGGAATCTCGAACCAGAAGCGCGAGCCGGCGCCGGGCGCGCTGGACACGCCGATCTGGCCGCCCATGCGCTCGGTCAGGCCCTTGCAGATCGCCAGGCCCAGGCCGGTGCCGCCATAGGCGCGGCTGACCGAGCTGTCGGCCTGGGAGAAGCGCTTGAACAGCCGGTCGAGCTTGTCGGGGGCGACGCCGACGCCGGTGTCGATCACCGAGAAGGCGAGGCGGCTCGCGCCCTCCAGCACCTCGAGCCTCAGGCGCACCTCGCCGACGTTGGTGAACTTGACCGCGTTGGAGAGCAGGTTGAGCAGGATCTGGCGCACGCGCAGGTCGTCGAACAGCACGGCCCGGTCAGCGTCGCCGTGGATCTCCAGCTCCAGGGCCAGCCCCTTGGCGCGGGCGGAGTCGGCGACGATCGCCAGCGCCGCGCGGGCCGCCTCGCGCGGGATGCAGGGCTGGGGCTGCAGGTCGATCTCGCCGGCCTCCATCTTGGAGAAGTCGAGGATGTCGTTGACCACGGTCAGCAGCGAGGCGCCGGCCTGGTCGATCAGGGTGAGCTGGGCGCGCGCCTCGACGGGCAGGTCGCCGCGCCGCAGGAGCACCTCGGTGAAGCCCAGGATGCTGTTCATCGGCGTGCGGATCTCGTGGCTCATGGTCGCCAGGAACTCGGCCTTGGCGCGACCGGCCGCAGTGGCGCGCATCTGCGCCTTGCGCGCCAGGGCGCTGCGGTTGACCCACAGGCGCTTGAGGCGGGCCTGGTCGCTCAGGGCCATGGCGGTGGCGAGCGAGGTCAGGAAGATGGTGCCGATCAGGAGCTGGCCCACCCGCATGCGCTGGGCGATAGTCCAGGCCGGGTTGAAGCCTTCGCCCGGCGAGAGCGCGACGAAGGCGACCGTCAGGAACGTCATCATCAGCATGGCGTAGCCGGAGCCGCGCGGGCCCAGCCGGAACGCGGCCACCAGGGTGGCGGGGAACAGCAGGAAGTGCAGGGGCAGGCCCTTGACGCTGAAGGCGGCCGCCGTGACCAGGGCCAGGGCAAGATAGATCAGCGCATGCTCCCAGAGCGGCCGGCGGAAGGCCTGGGAGGTGTTGCGGGCCAGCAGCAGGGCGGGCAGCACCAGGGCCATGCCCAGCAGGTCGGAGAGGAACCACGACGGGAAGGTCATCATGAAGGGCCGGTCGATCACCACCCGTTCGATGACCGCCGCCTCCGTCGCCGAGACTATCGAGGCCGGCAGGATGGCGAAGGCCAGCAGCCGCGCCACGCGCGCGAAGTTGGTCAGGCGCACGGTCTGGCCGCAGACCTTGCGCGCGAGCACGGCGGTGACGAGGGCCTCGCCCAGGTTCACCAGGGCCAGCGCCACGCTGAGCACGGGATTGCCGTGATCGACCACGTCCAGCCCGATCTGGCCGGCGACGCAGGCGACCACCGTGGCCAGCGCCCAGGCCCGCGGCAGCAGCAGCATGGCCGCCACCATGAAGGCGTTGGCCGCCCAGATCGGCGAGGCGCCGTCCGCCTCCACGTTCAGAGCTACGCCGACCTTGGCGCTGACGACGGATGCGATGGTCAGGGCGGCGGCGATGGCGAGCCGGCGGCCGACTGTCGAGCGATTGGACTGCGCCATGGCTACTCCGAACGATGTCGCGGAATAACCTAAGCAATGGAAGATTTTCGTTAATGGCGCGGCCCGGCGCCCCGGCGGCGATCCCGCCCATAGCAAGAGGGCGGCGCCTCGGTCGCCCGGAGCGTCGCCCTCTCATCCAGATCCGTTGGGGGGATCTGCGCCGGAAAGGTCGAGGGCGACTTCGATTGCGGGAAGCCCCGCTGGTTTCCGTCGTTCCCCGGTGTCCGTTGGAGGAAGGTCCCTGGGTCGCCCCAGCTTCCAACTCCACCGAACCGCTTGCGGCCACTCCAGGGAGCCAGTTTCCCGGCCCGTGGGCGCCGCAGTTCCTCTCGGCCCCTTGACGTTGCTCCCCAGCCGTCTATGAAGCAAGCGCCCAGCTTAGCCGCCATGTGCGCGAACCGGCGGATCGCGGTGGACGGCCTGTGGACCGCTTGGGGACGCCGGCGAAAACCCCCAGGAAATTCAGCCGATAAGGTTATCCACAGGAAACGCGTCCGCGCGTGGCGCCTCGCCGAACGCCGGTCAACGGCCGGCTTCGAGGGCCTCGCGGCGCTCCTCCAGGGCCAGCCATTCCTCCTCGCCGTCGGACAATTGCGTACGGGCGGCCTCCAGCGCCTGGCTGACGCGCTCGAAGCGGGCCGGATCGCGGGCGTAGAGGGCAGGATCCGCCAGCTCGGCCTCCAGGGCGGTGATCCGGCCGGGCAGCTCGGCGATCAGGGCGTCGAGCTCGGCGAGGCGCCGCTGGTCCTTGTAGGAGAGCTTGGAGGGCTTGGACGCCGGGGCGGCGGCGGGGTGCTCGGCCCGCGGCTTGGGCGCGGGCGCCTGGATGACCGGGCGGAAGAAGCCGGGGTTCTGCGAGACGAAGTCCTGCCAGCCGCCGGGGGTCTCGACCACGTCGCCCTTGCCGTTCAGGGCGATGGTGGAGGTGGCCAGGCGGTCGACGAAGTCGCGGTCGTGGCTGACCAGGATCAGCGTGCCCTCATAGTCGGCCAGGAGGTCCTCCAACAGGTCGAGGGTGTCCATGTCCAGGTCGTTGGTGGGCTCGTCGAGCACCATCAGGTTGGCGGGCGTGGCCAGGGCTCGGGCCAGCAGCAGGCGGTTGCGCTCCCCGCCGGAGAGGCTGCGCACCGGCTGGCGGATCTGGGCGTCGGTGAACAGGAACTCCTTGGCGTAGGCCGCCACGTGCTTGGGCTG
Organism: Phenylobacterium sp.; assembly: GCF_041916435.1. Lineage (GTDB taxonomy): Bacteria > Pseudomonadota > Alphaproteobacteria > Caulobacterales > Caulobacteraceae > Phenylobacterium. Next base: position 270,762 of record NZ_JAYRZM010000002.1, read on the forward strand.
GCCGCGCACCAGCACCTGGTCGCCGCCCAGGGGCGTCAGCACGTCCTTCAGGGTCATGTCGGGTTTCAGGTCGGCCCGCGTCTGGTCGATGTAGGCGATCTCCAGGTTCACCCCGAGCTTGACCTCGCCGGCGTCGGGCTCGAGCTCGCCCAGCAGCAGCCTGACCAGGGTGGTCTTGCCCGCGCCGTTGGGACCGACGATGGCCACCCGGTCGCCGCGCAGGATGCGGGTGGAGAAGTCCTTGACGATCGTCCGCTCGCCGAAGGCCTTGGAGAGGTGCTTCACCTCAACGACCCGCTGGCCGGACAGGCCCGAGGAGGCCAGCCCCATGGACATCGAGCCGCGCGCCTCGCGCAGCCGCTCGGCCTTGGCTTGGCGCATGTCGATCAGCCGGCGGCGGCGGCCCTCGTTGCGCGCGCGCCGGGCGGTGACGCCGCGGGCCATCCAGTGCTGCTCGCGCTCGATGGCCTTGTCGAGCCGGCGGGCCTCTTCGGCCTCGGCGGTCATGATCCGCTCGGCCCAGTCATCGAAGGCGGAAAAGCCCTTGTCCAGGCGGCGCACCCGGCGGTGCTCCAGCCAGAACGAGCGGTTGGTGACGCGCTCCAGGAACGCCCGGTCGTGGCTGACAATCAGCATGGCCGCGCCGCAGGCGGCGATCTGATCCTCCAGGGTCTCGATGGCCAGGATGTCCAGGTGGTTGGTCGGCTCGTCGAGCAGCAGGACGTCGGGCGCTTCGGCGAAGGCGCGGGCCAGCGCCGCGCGGCGGGTCTCGCCGCCGGAGAGGCCCTGGGCCGGCTTGGCGGGGTCCAGGCCGAAGGCCTGCAGCGCGGCCTCGGCCTCGTGCCGCGCCGCGCCGCCGGCCGCGGCGTGGTCCAGCAGGGTTTCACCCGTGATCTCGGGCTCCTGGCGCACGAAGGCGATGCGGGCGCCGGGCGTGATCGTGCGCTCGCCGGCGTCGGCCTCGATCTCGCCGGCCAGGACGCGCAGGAGGGTGGACTTGCCCGCGCCGTTGCGGCCGACCAGGCAGGCGCGGGCCCTGGGCTCCAGCGCCAGGTCCACGCCGTCGAACAGCATCCGCGGCCCATCCGCCAGGCGGACGTCCTTCAGGGCGAGAATGGGAGGTCTCATCGGGCGAGGGACATAGCGGGCGGGGCGGCGCGATCAAGCCCCGGCGAAATCAGAACGGCGGATCGCGCGGCGGCGACGCCGCCTCGGCCGCCGGCGCGGGCGCGGATTCGGCGGCGGCCTGGCTGGCGGGCGGGGCGTTCATCGAGGCCGTGCGGGCGAACTCGGCGGCCAGCGAGCCGTAGAAGGCGTTGCGCGGATCCGGCGCCGGCTGGCCGGGTTCGGCGACCGGCGAGATCCAGTCGAAGTCGCGGATCGGCAGGTCCTGGTGGGCGACGATCATGAACCGCCGCCAGATCTCGGCGGGCAGGGCGCCGCCGGTGACCTTGTTCATCGGCCGGTCGTCGTCGTTGCCGACCCAGACGGCCGCGACCACGTCGGGGGTGAAGCCGACGAACCAGGCGTCGCGCCAGTTCTGGCTGGTGCCGGTCTTGCCCGCGGCCGGCCGGCCGAAGGCGGCGTGGGTTCCGGTGCCGGAGGTGATCACCTTCTCCATCATGCGCACCATCTGGCCGGCGTGGGCGACGTCGTAGGCCGGGGCGGCGGCGGTGGGCGGGCGCACGTAGAGCGGCCGGCCGTCCAGGGTGCGCACGTCCTCGACGATCCAGGGCGCGATGCGCCCGCCGCCGTCCTGGAACACCTGGAAGCCGCCGGCCATCTCCAGCACGCTGACCTCGTAGGCGCCGAGGGCCACCGACAGGTCGGGGCTGTCCGGCAGGCCGGTGAAGCCGAAGCGCCGCGCGAGCTGGCCGATGGCGCTCGGGCCGGCCTCGCGGGCGAGCTTGACCGCCACGGTGTTGATCGAGCGGGCCAGGGCCGTCTGCACCGTCACCGGGCCGCGATAGCCGCCGCCGTAGTTCTTGGGCGACCAGGCGCCGATGCGTACGGGCCCGTCCACGCGCACGTCGGTCGGGAGCACGCCCTTCTCCAGGGCCGCGGCGTAGATGAACGGCTTGAAGGACGAGCCGGGCTGGCGGCGGGCCTGGACCGCGCGGTTGTAGGGGGTCTCGTCGTAGTCGGTTCCGCCGACCATGGCGCGCACGCCGCCGTCCGCGCCCAGGGCCACCAGGGCGGCCTGGCCGGCGCCGGCGGCGGGCCCGTCCTCGGCCAGGGTCTGGCGCACGATGCGGGCGGCTTGGCGCTGCAGGGCCGGATCGAGGGACAGGCGCACCTGCACGTCCGGCGCGTTGGGGCCGACCAGGCGCAGGACCTCGGCGGTGGCGTAGTCCAGGGCGTAGCCGAAGTCGGCGATGTCCTGGCGCGCGGCGGGCGAGAGCTGCGGCGGGTTCGCCAGGGCCTCGGCCTCCTGCGCCGGGGTGATCCAGGCGTTGCGGCGCATCTCGGCCAGGATCAGGCGCGAGCGGGCCAGGGCGCCGGCCATGTTGCGCGTGGGCGCCAGGCGAGAGGGCGCCTTGGGCAGGGCGGCGAGGACGGCGGCCTCGCCGAGGGTGAGGCGGGTGGCGGGCTTGCCGAAATAGGCCCGCGCCGCCCCGTCGATCCCGTAGGTGTCGGCGCCGAAGTAGACGCGGTTGAGATAGAGCTCGAGCACCTCGTCCTTGCTGAGCACGTGCTCGAGCCGGGCGGCCAGCACCGCCTCCTGCAGCTTGCGCTTCAGGGTCTGCTCGGGGGTCAGGAACAGGCTCTTGGCGAGCTGCTGGGCGATGGTCGAGCCGCCCTGGACGACCTGGCCCGTGCGCCAGTTGATCCAGGCGGCGCGGGCGATGGCGCGCAGGTCCACCGGTCCGTGCTGGTAGAACCGCCGGTCCTCGGCCGCCAGGAAGGCGAGGGGAACCGCCTCGGGCAGGTCGGCCAGGCGCACCCGCTCGCCGTAGCGCGGCCCTCGCGCGGCGATCACCTGGCCGGCGCGGTCGAGGAACTTGATCGCCGGGGCGCGCCCGGCCGCGTAGAGCGCCTCGCGGGGCGGCAGCCTGGGGGTGTCGCGCAGGTAGGCCAGCCAGATCGCCAGGGAAAAGCCGAGCGCCAGGACGACCAGCACGGCTGCGCCCGCCCCCAGGGCCGCGCGCAGCCGCACGGTCCGGGGCGCGGCGCGGGCCGGCGCCGGCGGCGCGGTGCGGGGCTTGGCCCGGCCGAACGGACGGGCGCTTGGTCTGGGCGGTTCGGTCAAGTGCGTGGGTTGTGGCGACGCGGAGCGATTGGGTTTAGGACGCGCGGGCCATGCCGACGAGACCTTTCTGGGAGACCAAGCGCCTCGAGCAGATGACCGTGCGCGAGTGGGAGAGCCTCTGCGACGGATGCGGGCTCTGCTGCCTGATCCGGTTCGAGGACGAGGAGACCGGCGAGGTGATCCCCACGCGGGTGCATTGCCGCCTGTTCGATCCGGACACCTGCCGGTGCAGCAACTACGCCGAGCGCAAGCGCTACGTGCCCGATTGCATCAAGCTGACGCCGCACAACATCGAGGCGCTGGAATGGATGCCCAAGAGCTGCGCCTACCGGCGCCTGCACGAGGGACTGGGCCTGCCCTCGTGGCACCCGCTGGTGACGGGCGATCCGGAGAGCGTGCACGAGGCCGGCGTCTCGGTGCGCGGGCAGACGATCTCGGAGGCCTGCCTGGAAGATCCCGAGGACGCCCTGGACTTCAGCGCCTGGGATCTTCTGGAGGACAAGAGCGACCTGTGAGCCGCCGCGCCTACTCGACCGGGCGGGCCATCGACAGGGGCGCGAAGACGAACTGCCGCTTGGCCGCGTTCCAGACCAGCGAGCGCTTGCAAGCCTTCCAGTCGGAGAACGGCAGGTTGATCGCGTTCTTCTGGCCGCAGGCCTCGCCGGAGACCATCAGCCAGACCTCGGTCTTGCCGGCCTTGGTCACGATTTCGGCGTCGTAGACGGCGTTCTCATAGGCTTTCGCGGCGGTCCCGCCGGGGCCGCCGGCGAAGATCTCCACGTCCGCGCCGAACTGGCCCGCGCCCATGGCGGACGCGGCCCCTTCGCAACTGTAGGCGCCGACATTGACCAGGTAGTCGGGCAGGCCGTCGCCGTTGAGGTCGGCGACCTTGACCAGGTTCGGCGCGGCGGTCGGCGCGCCGCCATATTCGCGGCAGCTCTTGTTCAACTCGGCGACATAGGCCTGGACCGCCGCGGGCAGGCGCGGGGCGGGGGCCGCCGAGGCCGCGCCTGCCGAGGCGAGGACGGCGGCGAGGACGAGCGGAATGGTGCGCATGTGCAAGCTTCCCTGCTTCGATGGTCGACGGTTCAGGCGGCGGTGAGCTGAGTCAGCTTGGCGACGGGCACGGCCTCGAGCTGGGCGCGCATGCCGCTAACGTCCGGGCCCTGGATGAAGGCCTTGGCGCGCTGCTTGCCGATCATGCGCGCGACCAGCATCCCCACCCACATGCCGACGAACAGCATCACGAAGGCGACGAGCGGCGAGGCCTTGCCGCCCCAGTGCATGACCAGCGGAAGCACGAAGCCGATCGCGGAGCCGGCGAGCATCGACACCATGGTGGGCCGGCACAGCCGGCCGATCACGTCCTCGTCGAATTCCATGTCGCGGCTGGAGTGGTTGTAGGCGGCGATGTAGGGGCCCTTGTCCTTGCCCTCCTTGATCGCCCAGATCAGCGTCAGGCCGTTGCCGGCGCGGCAGCGCACGTCGAAATCGACCAGCTCGGCGGCGTGCTCCACGCCGTCCTCGCCGAGGATGAAGATCTTGGTGAAGCGGGTGGTCGTCGAGGTGATGCGGATGGCGCGGGTGCTCGAGGCCCCGGTGCCCTGGTAGCTGAAGCCGCCGCCGCCGCCGCCGCTGCCGGTCACTTCGGTCTCGGAGCGGGTGTTGGTGTCCATCACCTTGCCGCTGACGCTATGGAGACCATAGGTCTTGCCGTTGAACTGGACCTTCTTGTCGCCATTCAGGATGTACATGCGATCCCCCATGCCAGGGGCGCCCACGCGCCCATGCCATGGATCAGAGGCCGCGACCGGCGCAGGCGTCCTCACGGCGGGCTCAAGAAGTTCTCAAGAACGGGCGGGCGTTCGCGCGCCGGGCGATTTTGGCGGTTGCAGCGTCGACAAGCGGGACCGTGCTTCGCATTATCCCCGCGGGCGTCCTGGGTTCCGCCTGTTCGCGGCCGGCGAGGCGCTCGCCGGATTGGTGTTTGGCCGGATTGGCGTCTGGCCGAATTTGGTGTCTGCCAAGCGGGGGCGTTGAGCGTTGAGCGGATCTCGCCGATCCATGTCTGGCGAACGCAACGCCGGACGCCGCGTCTGGCGTTTCGCCGGTTGCGAGTTCGACGAAAGCCGCTGGCGGCTGACGGTCGGCGGCGAGGCCGTGGACCTGGAGATCAAGCCGCTCGAACTGCTCCTGGAGCTGCTGAGCCATGCCGGCGAGGTGGTCTCGAAGGACGAGCTGATGGAGGCGGTGTGGCCGTCGACCATCGTCGTCGAGGGCTCGCTGACCACGGCCATCTCCAAGCTGCGCAAGGCGCTGGGCGACGCCGACCAGCAGATCGTGCAGACCGCGCCGCGCATCGGCTACCGCCTGGCGGCCGAGGTCGAGACCAGCCTGGCGCCGCCCAGCGCCCCGCCCGAGCTGGAGCTGAAGGCCGGCCAGTCGCCGCCGGGCCGGCCGCAGTGGCGGCTGACGCGCCGGCTGGGCGCCTCGCGGGCCAACGAGGTGTGGCTGGCCGAGCACGAGAAGACCGGCGAGCCCAGGGTGTTCAAGTTCGCCTTCGGCCCGGCGTTCCTGCGTCGGCTCAAGCGCGAGGCGACGCTGTCGCGGCTCCTGCGGGCGAGCCTCGGTGAGCGCGACGACCTGGCTCCGGTGCTGGAGTGGAACTTCGAGACCCAGCCGTTCTTCCTGGAGATCGCCTACCGCGGCCAGGACCTGCCGGGCTGGGCCGAGGAGCACGGGGGCCTGTCGGCCCTGCCGCTGGAGACGCGCCTGGAGCTGGCGGTGCAGATCTGCGAGACGGTGGCGGCCGCGCACAGCGTGGGCGTGCTGCACCGGGACCTGAAGCCGGCCAACGTGCTGGCCGCGCCGGTGCCGGAGGGCCACTGGCGCACGGTGGTGGTCGACTTCGGCGACGCGAGCCTGGTCGAACCGGAGCTGCTGGACGCCTTCCGCATCACCCGCCTCGGCTTCGGCGAGACGCTGGAGCCCGGCTCGGCGGCCACGGCGGGCGGCACCTTGCCCTATCTGGCGCCGGAGGTGCTGGCCGGCGCCGCGCCCAGCACCGGCTCGGACATCTTCGCCCTGGGCGTCATGCTCTACCAGCTCGTGGCGGGCGACTTCTCCAAGCCGCTCGCGGCCGGCTGGGAGGCCGAGGTCGCCGATCCCCTGCTGCGAGAGGACATCGCCCTGGCGGCGTCGGGCGATCCGGCCCGGCGGCTGGGCGCGGCGGCCGAGCTCGCCCATCGGCTGAAGACCCTGGAGGCCCGCCGCGCCGAGGCCGAGGTGCGGGCCCACGCCGCCGAGCGGGCCGAGGCCCTGGAGCGGCAACTGGTGCGCGCCCGCGCCCGCCGGCCCTGGGTCGCCGCGGCCGTCGCGCTGCTGGCGGTGGGGATGACGGCGAGCGGGGTTCTCTTCCTGCAGGCCCGCCGCGACCGGGACATCGCCCGGCGGCAGACCGCCATCGCCCAGGCGGTGAACAGCTTCCTGGCCAACGACCTGCTGGCCCGCACCAGTCCGTTCCGCAGCGGGGCGGCCGAGGAGACGCTGGTGAGCGCGGTCAAGCAGGCCTCGCCGCAGATCGACCGCCGCTTCGCCGAAGAGCCGCAGGTGGCCGCCGAGCTGCACCTGACGATCGCCCACGCCCTGGACCGGCGCAACGACTGGGCCGGCGCCCGCGCCGAATACGGCCAGGCGGCCAAGCTCTGGCGCGCCGCCGCCGGGCCGGCCTCGCAGGACCTGCGCATCGTGCGCCTGCAGGAGGCGATGATGGAGGCCCGCTCCTATGGCGACGGCAGCCTGGCGCGGGCCAGGGCGATCATCGCCGAGGAGGCGCCGGCGATCGCCGCCCTGAAGGCGCCGCGGCCGGAGCTGGCGGTCTGGCTGGCGTCGGCCGAGGGCATGGCGGCCCTGGTGGGCGACGACATCGAGGGCGCGGCCAAGGGCTTCGGCGCGGCCGCCCGCGCCGCCGACGCGCGGCCGGACCTGTTCGACCTGGGCCAGCGCCTGACCTTCCGCCAGCGCCTGGCCTTCACCAACATCCGCCTGGGCAAGGGCCAGGAGGCCGAGCGGCTGTTCCGCCAACTCGCCCGCGACTACGCCGCCCTTGAGGGGCCGGACAGCGGCGACGTCCTTATGGTGCGCATGAACCTGGTGCAGGCGCTGATGGTGCAGGCCAAGCACGCCGAGGCGGTGGCCGAGGCGAACGCGCTCTATCCCAAGCTGGCCGCCACCCTGGGCGCGGACAACGAGATGACCCTGCAGCTTCTGGCCACGCGCGCCCAGTCCGAAGGGGCGCTGGAGCGCTGGGACGCGGCCATCGCCGACACCCGGGCGGTGCATGAGGCCGCCGTGGCCAAGCAGGGGCCGGTGTCGTTCTTCGCGGTGGCGTCGCAGGCCGACATGGCCACCTCGCAATGCCACGCCGGACGGCTCGCCGAGGGGCTGAAGAGCGCCGAGGCCGCCTATGCGAGCGCGCGCCGGGGCTTCGCCGGCGCCGCCCTGGAGCAGGGGGTGGCCTACGCCGTCGCCGACTGCCTGATCCTGGCCCGGCGCTACGACGAGGCGGACGGCAAGCTGCGGGGCATCGACCCCGTCGCCGTCGCGCAACTGGCCGCCGATCCCGACTGGGGGGCGAACCTGAACCTGGCGCACGCGGAGATCGACATGGCCCGGGGCGATCGCGACGGCGCCAGGCGCGAGCTGAACGCCGCCGCCCCGGTCTTCGCCAAGTCCACGGCGGACGCCTTCCAGGCGCGGCGATACAAGGCGCTCAAGGCCGCCCTGGGCGACTAGGCGCCGCCGATCTCAGTTGTGTGGCAAAATTGTCACAGGAAGCCTTGCGAGACTCGCCGAAAGGGCCAATCTACAAGGCGTATCCGTAGCTGGTTTTGAGAGGCTGTTCCTTGGCCAACGACCCATATCAGGAACTGGGCGTGTCCCGCGGCGCGAGCGCCGATGAGATCCGCAAGGCGTTCCGCAAGCTGGCCAAGGCCCACCACCCGGACACCAACCCGGGCGACAAGGCCTCCGAGGAGCGCTTCAAGCGCGTGAGCGCGGCCTTCGACATCCTGGGCGACGCCGAGAAGAAGAAGAAGTTCGACGCCGGCGAGATCGACGCTGACGGCCGCGAGATCTTCCGCGCCCCTCCGGGCGGCGGCTTCGGCGGCTTCCAGGGCGGCGGCCCGCGCGGCGGCTTCTCCGGCGGCGACTTCGAAGGCGTCGATTTCTCCGACATCCTGAGCGAGATGCTGGGGCGCGGCGGCCGCGGCGGCGGCGCGCGCGGGTTCGAGGGCGGCGGCTTCCAGAGCCGCGGGCCGGACGTGCGGGCGCTCCTGGAGATCGACCTGGAGGAGGCCATCCAGGGCGGGCCCAAGCGCATCGCCTTCTCCGACGGGCGCACCATCGACGTGACCATTCCCAAGGGCGCCAGCGACGGCCAGGTGCTGCGGCTGAAGGGGCAGGGCGCCCCCGGCCGCGCCGGGCCCGGCGACGCCCTGATCGAGCTGGCCATCCGGCCGCACCCGATCTTCAAGCGCGAGGGCGAGGCGCTAGTGATGGACCTGCCGGTCTCGGTTCCCGACGCGGTGCTGGGCGGCAAGGTCGAGGCGCCGACGCCGGACGGCCCGGTGACCCTGACCGTGCCCAAGGGCTCCAACTCCGGCTCGCGCCTGCGGCTGAAGGGCAAGGGCCTGGTGGGCGCGCACGGCAAGCGCGGCGATCTGTTCGCCCGGCTGGTGGTGATGCTGCCGGATGCGGCGGATCCCGAGCTCGAGGCCTTCGCCGAGCGCTGGCGCAAGGATCGGCCCTACACGCCGCGCCGCCGGGCGTGATAGACCCGGTTGCGGCTTCCTGAGCCGCATGTTCAGCCTGGGTTCAGTCACGGGGGCCTAATCCCAGCGCCATGAAGCGCCTTTTCGTCATCGCCGCGTTGCTGCTGGCCGCCCCCGTGGGCGCGGCCGCCCAGCCGCCCTGGCAGGACGACGGGCGGCCGGTGTACGGCGCCGAGCGCAGCGACCAGGATCGCGCGCGAGACGCGGTGCGCTCGGGCCGCCAGGCGCCGCTCTCGCGCGTGCTGGCGTCGATCGCCCAGCGCACGCCGGGGCGTCACCTGAACACCACCCAGGGCGATGTGGGCGGCCGGCCGGTCTATTTCGTCCAGTGGCAACTGCCCGACGGCCAGGTGGTGATCTTCGTGGTCGACGCCGAGAGCGGTCAGATCATCGGCCGACGCGGGGGTTAGGAGCCAGCGACATGCGCATTCTTCTGGTGGAAGACGATCCGGACCTGTCCCGTCAGCTCAAGCTCGCGCTGACCGACGCCGGCTACGCCGTCGACCACGCCGCCGACGGCGAGGAGGCCCAGTACCTGGGCGAGACCGAGCCCTACGACGCGGTGGTGCTGGACCTGGGCCTGCCCAAGGTGGACGGGGTCTCGGTGCTGGAGCGCTGGCGGCGGGGGAACATCTCCACGCCGGTGCTGATCCTGACCGCGCGCGGCGCCTGGAGCGAGAAGGTCGCCGGGTTCGACGCCGGCGCCGACGACTATCTGACCAAGCCGTTCCACACCGAGGAGCTGCTCGCCCGCCTGCGCGCCCTGCTGCGCCGCTCGGCCGGCCACGCCGCCCCCAGCCTGACCTGCGGGGGACTGAGGCTCGATCCGCGCGCGGCCCGCGCCACGGTGAACGGCGAGCCCCTGCGGCTGACCTCGCTGGAGTACCGCCTGCTGCACTACCTGATGATGCACCAGGGCCGGGTGATCAGCCGCACCGAGCTGATCGAGCACCTCTACGACCAGGATTTCGACCGCGATTCCAACACCATAGAGGTGTTCATCGGCCGGGTGCGAAAGAAGATCGGGGCCGAGCGGATCGAGACCGCGCGCGGCCTCGGCTACCGGCTGACCTGCCCGATGGAGGAGCTCGACGACGGCGCGGCCCGGGGCGGCGCGCGTCCGTGACGCCGGGCCCGTGAAACTCGAGGCGCTGCGCAGTCCGTCCCTCGTCCGCCGGCTGGTGATCCTGGCGGCGGGCTGGAGCCTGGTCGTGCTGCTGGTCACGGCGGTGGTGCTGGCCATGCTGTTCCAGCAGGCGGCGCTGCGCCGGTTCGACCAGGGCCTGTCGGAGCTGATCGACAACCTGCTGGCCGGGGCCACCATCGGCGACGACCAGGAGGTGATCGCCCCGGCGCTGACCGACCTGCGCGCGCTTCGGGCCTATTCGGGCAAGTACTGGCAGGTCGCCGAGCCGGCGTCCGGCGGGGCGTTGCGGGTGATCGTGCGCTCGCGCTCCCTGTGGGACAGCGACCTGAAGGCGCCGGCCGACATCGTCGAGGAGGTGGCCGCCACGCCAGGCAAGCCGGTGGTCTACGACACCCGCGGGCCGCTGAACGAGCCGCTGCGGGCCATGGCCTCGCAGGCCAAGCTGCCCGGCCGCGACGCGCCGGTGATCTTCATGGCCGCCGAGGACAGGAGCCCGGTGGACCGCGACGTGCGCGGCTTCATCGCCGCCACGGCGCTCGCCTTCGGCCTGTTGGCCGCCGGCATGATCGGGGCGGTGGTGGTGCAGGTGCGCGTGGGCCTGGCTCCGCTGTTCGACCTGCGCCGCGAGGTGGCCTCGGTGCGCCGCGGCAAGGCCGAACGGCTGATGGGGACCTATCCTACCGAACTGTCGCCCCTGGCCGAGGAACTGAACGCCCTGGTGGCGCACAATCAGGAGGTCGTCGAGCGCCAGCGCACCCACGTGGGCAACCTGGCGCACGCGCTGAAGACCCCGCTGTCGGTGATGACCACCGAGGCCGAGCAGCAGCCGGGGCCGCTGGCCGAGGTGGTCGCGCGCCAGGCCGACGCCATGCGCCGCCAGGTGGACCACCACCTGCGCCGGGCCAGGGCCGCGGCCCGCACCCAGGGCCAGGGCGAGCGCACCAGCGTGGCCGAGGTGCTCGACGAGCTGGCCCGCACCCTGGAGCGGATCTTCCAGGACAAGGGCGTCACCGTCGACTGGGACGCCGAGGACGACCTCTATTTCCTGGGCGAGCGGCAGGACCTCCTGGAAATCGCCGGCAACGCCATGGACAACGCCTGCAAGTGGTGCCGCGGCCGAGTGCGCGTGCGCGCCAAGCCGCTGTCGGCGAACCGCTTCCGGCTGGTCGTGGAGGACGACGGCGCGGGCCTGCCGCCGGACCGGCGCGAGGAGGTGCTCAAGCGCGGCGCGCGGCTGGACGAGGCCGCGCCGGGCTCCGGCCTGGGCCTGAACATCATCGACGAGCTGGCCCGCGCCTACGGCGGATCGCTGCGGCTGGGCGACGCGGCCCTCGGCGGGCTTTCGGTGGAACTGGAGCTGCCGCGCGCCGAGGCCTGAGCCGCGACGCATAGTCGTGGTTTGTCAAACCTTAACCCCCCTGTCGGCATTTTGGCCCGAAGCGCGGGAGACCGCGTATGGAAGACCAGATGGCCGGACTGCCCGAGCAAAAGATCGCGATCGTTCGCAACCTCGTCCAGTCGGCGCCCGACGGCGTGGTCGGCGGGCTGCAGGCCGCGCTGATGAACGCGGGCGCGGACCCGGCCCTGTCCAGCGTGCGCCGCCTGGTGGAGGTGGAGGCCGCCGACCGGCGGCTGCGCAACGCCGTGTTCATCGCCATCGCGCCCCTGTGCGTGGGCGACGGCCGCGATCCGGACCGCCTGCGCTTCCCGGCCCAGGTGCTGGCGGCCATCTGGCGCGGGCTGAAGGCGATCTGTCCGCGCGAGATCGAGTACGCCGCCTTCTGGCTGATCGACTATCGCGCCGGCGAGACCTCCGCCGAGCCCTTCGACGACCTGGTGAGCCGGGCCCTGGCCGGCATGCGCGCGGGCGGCCAGCCCGACTTCGAGCGCGCCCTGACGCTGGCCGAGGGGGCGCGGGAGAACGGCGGGCGCGAGCTCTGCGCCTGCCTGGAGCTGTCGGCCGTGGCGCGCGAGGCCATCGCGCGCCTGCCCGAATGGATCGGCCGCCTGAGCGAGGAGCGCGCCGCGGTGGCGCGCCTGGCCTACAAGGACGCGGTGAGCATTTCCGAGGACTCCGGGCCTCGCTTCTTCGAGATGCTGGCGGGTCAGCTCGCCGAGCCCTGGCGGGTGCTGCGCATCATCTCGGTGGTGATGGACAAGCCCTCGGAGGCCTATCTGGCCGGCTCGGAGCTGGCGGTCTTCGCCGAGCGGGTGTTCCAGGCGGTGGACGACGGCCTGGCCGAGGTCGGCCGGTTCGACGCCGGCGCCGGCGTCGCCCAGGCCCGGGCGGCGGGCAAGCTGGTGGACATCATCACCCACCAGATCGGCCTGATCGACGAGGCCATCGAGCTGGCGCGCGAGACCGGCTGGGGCAAGCGCCTGGCGAACGAGCGGCGCAACCTGGCCCAGACCGTGGAGCGGCGCCTGCGGGAGGCCGAAAGGGCCATGATGGCGGCCCTGCCGCGCGCGCCGATGCGCGTCGCGCGGGTGATGAAGGACATGCCGCGCCTGACCGAGGCGCCCGACGGCGCGGCGGTGAACCGGGCCATGTCGCTGCTGAACTTCGCCGAGGAGATTCGCTCCAGCGCCAACTACGGGGGCTTCGCCTCCATGCGGACCAAGGTGCTGGAGAGCCTGGGCGAGGCCATCGACATCTACGTCGAGGAAGTGCTCGACATGATGCGCCACGGAGAGGTCGAGGACCCCGCGATCGGCCACGCCTATCTGAACCTGGCGGCCACTTTCGCAGGCCTGGTGCGCGACCGCCGGGCCGCCGAGGTGGTGCGCCGGCGGGCCGCGGCCCTGACGGCGGCGGCCTGATCCACGCGCCCGCGGCGACTCCGCAATTCACCGGACCTCGCGCGCGGGGCCGCTTTGGGCTAAACGCGCCGACATGATCATGTTCTGGGCCGTGGCCGCGCTCGTATCCGCCGCCGCCGCGGGTCTTGTCCTGCGACGCGCCGCCCGCGTCGGCGTCTCAGCCGGCGGCGAGGACCCGGCGCTCGCGCTCTATCGCCGCCAGCTCCAGGAGATCGACGACCTGGCCGAGCGGGGCCTGCTGGCCGAGAGCGAGCGCAAGAGCGCCCAGGCCGAGGCCGGCCGCCGTCTGCTGGGCGCGGGCGAGGCCAAGGCCGCCGAGTGGAGCACGGGCGGCTATCGCGGCTGGATCCTGGCGCTTGCGGCGCTGGCGCCGGTCGCCGGGGTCGCGGTCTATCTGTTCGTCGGATCGCCCGGCATGCCCGACCAGCCGTTCACCGCGCGGCTGGAGCGCTGGCGCAAGTCCGACCCGTCCACCCTGGCGCCGCCGCAACTGGCGGCCATCCTGAAGGACCTGACGGCCAAGCGCCCGAACGACCCGGAGGCCTACCGCTTCCTGGCCCTGGCCGAGGCCGCCGCCGGCGACAACGCCGAGGCCGCGCGGGCGCTGCGCCACGCCATCGAGCTGGCGCCCGAGCGCGCCGACCTGTGGGAGAAGCTGAGCGAGGTCCTGCTGGTCGACGCCGAGGGCCAGGTGACGCCCCAGGTGGAGGCGGTGCTGCATGAGACGCTCAAGCGCGATCCCAAGTCGGTGCCGGCGCGCTTCCTGTTGGCGCGCGGCCGCATCGAGGCGGGCGACAAGGCCGGCGGCCTGGCCGACTGGCGCGCCCTGTTGGCCGACCTGAAGCCCGACGATCCGCGCCGGCAGGCCCTGAGCGAAGCCATCGCCGAGGCCGAGCACGGCCCGGCGCCCCAGCCGCAGCAGGCCGCGCCCTTCGCCGCCGGCCAGCTCGACGCGATCCGCGGCATGGTGGCGGGCCTGGCCAGCCGCCTGGAGACCGCGCCGGACGATCCGGAAGGCTGGGTGCGGCTGGTGCGCTCCTATGCCGTGCTAGGCGAGACGGCCAAGCGCGACGAGGCGCTGGCCAAGGCGCGGGCGCGCTATGCGCAGCAGCCCGCGGTGCTGAAGGAACTGGATGCGGCGGCGGCCACGCCCGCCATGGCCGCGCCCGCAAAGGAGGCCCGACCGTGAGCGGTTTTCTTCCCAAGTCGCCGAAGGCCAGGCGGCGGCTGCTGCTGATCGCGGCGATCGCCCCGGTGCTGGCGCTGGCGGCGGGGCTGACGCTGTGGGGCCTCAGCGACTCGATCTCGTTCTTCTACACGCCCTCGCAGGCGGCCGCGGCCAAGCCGCCGCCGGGCCGCTCGATCCAGCTTGGCGGCCTGGTGCAGCCCGGCAGCGTGTCGAAACATCCCGACGGCGAGGTGGAGTTCGTGGTCGCCGACCACAGCGCCGCCGACAAGGTGGTCTATCAGGGCGACCTGCCGGACCTGTTCCGCGAGGGGCAGGGCATCGTCGCCACCGGCTCCTACCGGGCCGACGGCGTGTTCGTCGCCCGCCAGGTGCTGGCCAAGCACGACGAGCGCTACATGCCGCGCGAGCTCGAGAAGGCCCTCAAGGACCAGGGCGAGTGGCGCGGCGAGGGCGCCGGCGCGCCCGCCTACGCCAAGCCCGCTAAATCGGACGCCCTATGATCGCTGAAGCCGGCGCCTTCGCGCTCGCCCTGGCGCTGGCCTTCTCGCTGGCCCAGGTCGCCGCCTCGTTCGCTGCGCGCGCCAGGCGCTCGGCCAGGCTGGCCGCGGCCGGCGAAGGGGCCGCCCTGGTCGCCTTCCTGGGCGTGGCCGGCGCGTTCTTCGCGCTGATGTTCGCCTTCGTCACCTCGGACTTCTCGGTGGCCAACGTGGCGGCCAACTCGCACACCGAAAAGCCCATGCTCTACAAGGTGGCGGGGACCTGGGGCAGCCACGAGGGCTCGATGCTGCTCTGGTGCCTGGCGCTCACCGGCTTCGGCACGGCCATCGCCATCTTCGGCAAGACCCTGCCGCGGGGGCTGAAGGCCCTGGCCGTCGGCGCCCAGGGCGTGCTGGGCGCGGTGTTCCTGGCCTACACCGTCTTCGCCTCCAACCCGTTCGCCAGGCTGCTCGATCCGCCGGTGGAGGGCCGCTCGCTGAACCCGCTGCTGCAGGACCCGGCGCTCGCCTTCCACCCGCCGTTCCTCTACTCCGGCTACGTCGGCTTCTCGGTGGTCTTCTCCCTGGCGGTGGCCGCCCTGATCGAGGGCCGGGCCGACGCGGCCTGGGCCCGCTGGATCCGCCCCTGGGCGCTGGCCGCCTGGAGCCTTCTGACCATCGGCATCACCCTGGGATCGTTCTGGGCCTACTACGAGCTGGGTTGGGGCGGCTGGTGGTTCTGGGACCCGGTGGAGAACGCCAGCTTCATGCCCTGGCTGGTGGGCGCGGCGCTGCTGCACTCCGCCATCGTCACCGAAAAGCGCGGCGCCCTGGCCGGCTGGACCCTGTTCCTGGCGCTGGCGGCCTTCACCTTCTCGATGCTCGGGGCCTTCCTGGTGCGCTCGGGGGTGCTGACCTCGGTGCACGCCTTCGCCGTGGATCCCACCCGCGGGGTGCTGCTGCTGATCATCCTGGGGGTGACCGCGGGGGCGGCCTTCGTGCTGTTCGCCTGGCGTGCGCCGAGCCTGCCGCGCGGCGGGCTGTTCGCGCCGATCAGCCGCGAGAGCGCCCTGGTGCTGAACAACATCCTCTTGGCGGCGGCGACGGTGACGGTGCTGCTGGGCACGCTCTATCCGCTGATCCGCGAGGCGGCGACCGGCGAGTCGATCTCGGTGGGCCCGCCCTACTTCAACCTGACCTTCACGCCGCTGATGGCCGCGCTGCTGCTGCTGCTGCCCGCCGGGCCGCTGCTGGCCTGGAAGCGGGGCGACGCCCTGGGCGCGGCGCAGCGGCTGGGCGCGGCGGCGGCGATCGCGCTGGCCGCCGGCCTGGCGGCCCTGGCGCTGGTCAGCCCGCGCCACGCCCTGGGCGCGGCGGGCCTGGGGCTGGGCGCCTGGCTGATCGCCGGCGCCCTGGCCGAGCTCGCCGAGCGCGCGCGCGCCTTCCGCGTCCCGGCGGCGGAGAGCTGGCGGCGCCTGGGCGGCCTGCCGCGGGGCGCCTGGGGCATGACGCTGGCCCACATCGGTCTGGGCGTGTTCGTGCTGGGCGTCTGCTTCGAGACCGGCTGGAAGGTCGAAGCGGCCGAGACCGTGCCGGTGGGCGGCGGCCTGGACGTGGGCGCCTACCACCTGACGATGGAGAAGGTCGGCGCGGTCGACGGACCCAACTACGAGGCCGAGCGGGCGATCATCCGCGCCACCAAGGCCGGCCGGCAGGTGTGCGTCGGCGCGCCGGAGCGGCGGTTCTATCCGGCCGGCGGCCAGACCACTTCCGAGGTGGCGATCTGCCAGGTGGGGCTCAGCCACCTCTACATGGTGCTGGGCGAGCGGCGCGGGAGCGAGGGCGAGCCGGTGTGGCTGGTGCGCGCCTATTGGAACCCCTGGGCGCTGTTGATCTTTCTAGGACCAGTGATCATGGCCCTGGGCGGGGCGGTGTCCCTGTCCGACCGGCGCCTGAGGCTGGCGGTCGGACGCAAACAGAGCGATGTTGCGACATGATCTCGCCGTTTCACCGCCTCGCGAGCCTGTTCGCCGCGCTCGCGGCGATCATGTGCATCGCGGCGGCCTCGGACCCGGCCGAGCGGCTTGACGATCCGGCCCAGGAGGCGCGGGCGCGGCACATCTTCCGCGACGTGCGCTGCCTGGTCTGCCAGAACGAGTCGATCGACGATTCCAACGCCGAGCTGGCCGCCGACCTGCGCAAGATCGTGCGCGAGCAGGTGGCCGCCGGGCGCAGCGACAGCGAGATCCGCGACTTCCTGACCGCCCGCTACGGCGAGTTCGTGCTGCTCAAGCCCAGCTTCTCGTTCGGCAACGCGGCCCTGTGGGTCGGCCCGTTCGTGGTGGTGGGGCTGGGCGCCCTGTTGCTGGCGGCGCAGCTCAGACGGCGGGCGCCTGAGGAAGAACTGTCCGACGAGGAAGCCGACAGGTTGAAAGGTCTGATGCGGGACCAGGCTCCGTGACAAGATCGCGCCCAATTGCGGTCGCGTTCCTGCGCCCAAGGGTGACCTAAACGTAACTTGAGAGCCGTTGCAGTCTCGTGCATCGAACCTAGCTAAACGGGTGAACGCGCCACAGGCACGCGTCCCCAAGGGAAGTGAAGGCTTATGACCTCGAAGAAGACCGGTTATCTCCTGGGCGCCGTCGCCGGCGCCGGCGTCGCGGCCGCCGCGCTGGCGGGCGCGGGCATGCAACTGCCTCCGGCGCGCGCCGCCCAGCAGAGCGACGTGATCAAGGCGTCGACCGCGCCCATCTTCGCCCCGCCGCCCGGGGCGCCCCTGTCGTTCGCGGACATCTTCGAGAAGGTCTCGCCCGCGGTGGTCTCGATCAACGTGACCTCCAAGGTCGATCCGGCCACCCTGCGCCGCCTGCCTGGCTTCGAGAACTTCCCGTTCGCCCTGCCGGGCCAGCCTGACGACGGCGGCGACGACCAGGGCGACGACGACAACAGCAAGGGCGGCTCCAGCAGCCGGCCGCGCCTGCCCACCCAGCAGTCCTCCGGCTCGGGCTTCTTCATCTCGCCGGACGGCTACATCGTCACCAACAACCACGTGGTCGAGAACGCCGAGACCATCAAGGTGGTGCTGAAGGACGAGCGCGAACTCGACGCCACCATCGTCGGCCGCGACGAGGGCACCGACCTGGCCGTGCTGAAGGTGAAGGGCTCGAACTTCCCCTATGTGAACTTCGAGAACGCCGCCAAGCCGCGCGTGGGCGACTGGGTGATCACCGTGGGCAACCCGTTCGGCCTGGGCGGCACGGCCACGGCCGGCATCGTCTCGGCCTACGGCCGCGACATCGGCGAGACCTTCGTCGACTACATCCAGATCGACGCGCCCATCAACCGGGGCAACTCCGGCGGGCCGACGTTCGACATCTACGGCCGGGTGATCGGCGTGAACACGGCGATCTTCTCGCCCTCCGGCGGTTCGGTGGGCATCGGCTTCGCCATTCCCGCCGACGTGGCCGACTCGATCACCAAGCAACTGATCGCCGGCGGCAAGGTGACCCGCGGCTACATCGGCGCGACGATCCAGAACTTCAACGCCGAGATGGCCGAGGCCCAGGGCCTGGGCGACCAGCGCGGCGCGATCGTGGCCGACCTGGTGCCGGGCGGGCCCTCGCAGCGCGCCGGCCTGCAGCCCGGCGACGTGGTGGTCTCCATCAACGGCCATGGGGTGAAGACCTCCTCGGAGCTGACCCGCGAGGTGGCCAAGGCCAAGGCCGGCGACGTCCTGCACCTGGAAGTGATCCGCGGCGGCAAGCACCGCGTCGTCGACGTGCGCTCGGGCACGCGGCCCTCGGAAAGCGAGCTGGCGGCCAACGACAACGCCCAGGGCGGCTCGAGCGGCGGCGGCGCGGACTCGTCCGGCGCGGTCGTGCCCTCGGTGCTCGGCATGAAGCTGGCGCCGCTCGATGACGCCGCGCGCCGCCGCTACAGCGTCGGCGCCGGGGTGACCGGCGTGGTCGTGGAAGGCGTCGACGCCTCGTCCGACGCGGCCCAGCGGGGCCTGCGCGCCGGCGACGTGATCGTGCGCGCCGGCGACACGGACGTGGCCAAGGCCAGCGACCTGGCCTCGGCCGTTGACGTGGCCAAGAAGGCCGGCCGCACGAGCGTGCTGGTGGGCGTCCACCGCGCCGGACGGACCCTCTTCCTGCCGCTCAAGGTCGCGGGTTAGGCTCGCGGACCACTGGGGGTGCGAGTCGAATGCGGATCCTGATCGTCGAAGACGACCTTGAAGCGGCCGACGCCATGGAGCGCGGGCTTTCCGAAGCCGGCTTCGAGTGCGTGCGCGCGGCCGACGGGGAGGCGGGCCTCGTCGCCGCGCGCGAGGGCCAGTTCGACGTGATGATCGTCGACCGGATGATGCCGCGCATGGACGGCGTCACCCTGATCGAGACGATCAGGCGGGAGGGGGACCAGACGCCG
This sequence comes from Phenylobacterium sp., assembly GCF_041916435.1. Classification (GTDB taxonomy): domain Bacteria; phylum Pseudomonadota; class Alphaproteobacteria; order Caulobacterales; family Caulobacteraceae; genus Phenylobacterium. The sequence goes on from NZ_JAYRZM010000002.1 coordinate 289,903, forward strand.
GTCCTCTTCCTCTCCGCCCTCGGCGAGATCAACGACCGCGTGGCGGGCCTGAAGGCCGGCGGCGACGACTACCTGGTCAAGCCCTACGCCTTCGCCGAGCTGATCGCCCGGGTCGAGGCCCTGGCTCGCCGGCGCGAGACCGGCTCGGTGCAGACGCTGCTGCGCGTCGGCGACCTGGAGATGGACCTGATCGGCCGCACGGTGCATCGCCAGGGCAAGGAGATCGACCTGCAGCCGCGCGAGTTCCAGCTTCTGGAGTTCATGATGCGCCACGCCGGCCAGTCGGTGACGCGCACCATGCTCCTGGAAAAGGTCTGGGAATATCACTTCGATCCGCAGACCAACGTGATCGACGTGCACATCTCGCGGCTGCGCTCGAAGATCGACAAAGGCTTCGACAAGCCCATGCTGCAGACCATCCGCGGCGCGGGCTACCGGCTCGACGCTTAAGGCCGAACGGCGCCGCCCATGCGCCTTCCCCGGATTTTCCGCACCACGCCGTTCCGGCTGACGCTGCTCTTCCTGGCGCTGTTCGCCGCCGCGGCCAGCGCCTTCCTCGCCTACATCTACATCGCCACCGCGGGCGAGGCGACGCGGCGCACCGACCGCGAGATCACCCGCGAGATGCGCACCTTGCAGGGCGCTTACGACCGGGCCGGCGTCGACCTGCTGAACCAGGCGCTGATCGAGCGGGCGGCGTCGGAGCGGCCGTTCCTCTATCTGCTGATGAAGCCCGACGGGACCCGCATCTCCGGCTCCATCGCCGAGAGCCCGCTGGACGACTTCAAGGGCGAGCCCGCCTGGACGACCTTCCAGGTCACCGACCAGGACCTGCAGGGCCATGAGACCAAACATCCGGCGCGCGGGCTGCAGGAGCGGCTGAGCGGCGGCGAGATCCTGTTCGTCGGCGCCGACGTGGGCGAGGACGAGGCCTATGTGGTCAAGGTGGTGCGGGCGCTGTGGGGCGCCTGGGGCCTGGTCATCGTGCTGGGCCTGGCCGGCGGGGTGATCGTCAGCCGCAACGTCAGCCGCAGCATGGGCGGGCTGAACGACGTGGTCGCCGCCGTGCGCAACGGCGACCTGGCCGCCCGCGCCCAGGTGCGCGGCACGCGCGACGAGTTCGATGAGCTGGCCGAGGGCCTGAACGAGATGCTCGACCGGCTGGAGCGGTCCATGGCCGGCCACCGGCACGCCGGCGACGCCATCGCCCACGACCTGCGCTCGCCGCTCACGCGGCTTCGGGCGCGGCTGGAGGCGGCCTATCTCGACGTGGAGGCCGGCAAGGGCGATCCGCAGCAGGCGCTGGCCCAGGCGCTGGACGACACCGACGGGGTGCTGAAGACCTTCGCCGCGGTGCTGTCCATCGCCCGGCTGCAGGCGGCCGGCGAGGCGCCCGACCAGACGCTGTTCGACCCGGCCGAGCTCGCCTCCGACATCTCCGAGCTCTACGAGCCCTTGTGCGAGGACAAGGAGATCGACTTCAAGGCCGAGCTGCAGAAGGGCCTGACGATCCGCGGCAACCGCGAGTTCCTGGCTCAGGCGATCGCCAACATCCTGGACAATGCGGTAAAGTACACCCCGGCCGGCGGGGCGATCATGCTGCGCGTGCGCCGCCGGTCCTCCGGCGAGGTGGAGTATTCGGTCACCGACACCGGGCCCGGCGTGCCCGAGGCCGACCGCGAGCGGGTGGTCGAGCGCTTCGTGCGCCTGGAGAACAGCCGCAACGAGCCCGGCTCGGGCCTGGGCCTGTCGCTGGTGGCCGCCGTGGCCGAGGCGCACCACGGCCGGCTGGAGCTGGACGAGGGGCCCGGCAAGGTGGGCGACATCGGCCCGGGCCTGCGGGTGGCGCTGATCCTGCCGCGCGCCGGCTAGGGCCGCGCCGGCCTTGGATTCCGCGGCCGCGGCGCTATCTGTCGAAGAGCCGCGCGGCCGAGGGCGGCGCATCGCCAGACGAGCGTCGGGAGGCGCGCCATGACCAAGCCCATGAAGATCGACTTCATCTCCGACGTGGTCTGCCCCTGGTGCGTGATCGGCCTGGGCGGCCTGGAGGAGGCGCTGGGCCGGCTGGACGGGGTGGTGGACGCGAAGATCACCTTCCACCCGTTCGAGCTCAATCCGCAGATGCCGGCCGAGGGCCAGGACATCGCCGAGCACGTCTTCGAGAAGTACGGCGCCACGCCCGAGCAGTCGGCGGCCAACCGCGCGGCGATCCAGCAGCGCGCCGCCGACGTGGGCTTCACCATCACCTACCGGCCCGACAGCCGCATCTACAACACCTTCGACGCCCACCGCCTGCTGCACTGGGCGGGCCTGCAGGGCCGCCAGCTCGAGCTGAAGAAGGCCCTGTTCCAGGCCTATTTCACCGACGGGCGCAATCCGGGCGACCACGAGGTGCTGGTCGAGGCGGCCGGGCAGGCCGGGCTCGATCCCGCCGCCGCGCGCGAGGTGCTGACGTCTGGCAAGTTCGCCGAGCATATCCGCAACACGGAGCGCCAGTGGTACGAGGCCGGCGTCGCCTCGGTGCCGACCCTGATCATCAACGACCGCTACGTGATCACCGGCGGCCAGCCGGCGGAGCTGTTCGAAAAGGCCCTGCGCCGCATCTCCGAGGAAGCCTAAGGCGCTGGGCCAGATGCTCCCCTCTGGGGGAGCATCTTTAGTGTCGGCGCTCTGCAGAGCGTGATCACGACCAGTTGGCCGCGGGGCGATCCGTGGGCAAAGTCGGGGCCATGACTCGCCTGGCCGATCGCCTGAAGCCCTGCGGCCCCGTGGCCGACCCCAAGGCCGCCGAGCGGCTGCGAGAGACCCTGGCCGAGGCCGCGCAGGCCCAGGGCTGGACCGGCCTGCTCGCCGCCGCCTGGCCGGCGCTGGAACCGGCCTTCGGCGCCGCGCCCTACCTGGCGGGCCTGGCGCGTCGCGACCCGCAGCGGCTGCGCGCGCTCTTGGAGGCCGATCCGGACGCGCGGCTGGCCGACCTGCTCGCCCGCATCCGCGCCGCCGCGACGCTGGAGCCGGAGGCGGCCGGCGCCCAGCTTCGCAAGCTGAAGGCCGAGGCGCACCTGCTGACCGCGCTCTGCGACCTGGGCGGCCTGTGGGACCTGGACGCGGTGACCGGCGCGATCACCCGCGTCGCCGACGCGGCCGTCGCCGCGGCCCTGGAGAGCCTGGCGCGGGCCGAGCTCGCCGCCGGGAGGCTCGCGCGGCTGGGGCAGGGCGAGGAAGGTCCGGTCCCCGGCTGGTTCTGCATCGCCATGGGCAAGCAGGGCGCCTTCGAGCTGAACTACTCCAGCGACATCGACATCTCGGTCTTCTACGAGCCGGAGGCCCTGCCGCTGGCCGAGGGCGTGGAGCCGCAGGGCTTCGCCGTGCGCCTGACCAAGGCGCTGGCCGAGCTGATGCAGAACCGCACCGGCGACGGCTACGTCTTCCGGGTGGACCTCAGGCTCCGGCCCGACCCGTCGTCCACCCCGCCGGCGGTGCCGGTGGCCGCGGCCTTGGACTACTACGAGAGCGTCGGCCAGAACTGGGAGCGGGCGGCCTTCATCAAGGCCAGGCCCTGCGCCGGCGACATGGCCCGCGCCCGCGCCTTCCTGGAGGAGCTGCAGCCCTACATCTGGCGCAAGAACCTCGACTTCGCCGCCATCGCCGACATCCATTCGATCAAGCGGCAGATCCACGTGCACAAGGTCGACGAGCGCCTGACGGCCAAGGGCGTCGACCTGAAGCTCGGGCGCGGCGGCATCCGCGAGATCGAGTTCTACGTCCAGACCCAGCAGCTCATCCTGGGCGGGCGCAATCCGGACCTGCGCTCCTCGCGCACCCTGGACGCCCTGGCGGCCCTGGCGGCGGCCGGCCACGTGGACGAGGCGGCCGCGCGCGAGCTGCACGACGCCTATCTCATGCTGCGCGCCATCGAGCACCGGGTGCAGATGGTGGCCGACGAGCAGACCCACCGCCTGCCCGAGGCCGACGCCGATCGCCGGCGCGTGGCGCTGCTGTCGGGCTTCAGCCGCCTGCCGAGCTTCGATGCGGCGGTGAGCAAGGTGCTGCGCACCGTCAACGCCCGCTATGGCGAACTCTTTCCGGAGGAGGAGCAGCTCTCCTCCAGGTTCGGCAGCCTGGTGTTCACCGGCGTGGACGACGACCCGGAGACGCTGGAGACGCTGTCGCGGATGGGCTTCGACAACCCCGCGCGGGTGTCGCAGACGATCCGCGCCTGGCACCACGGCCACATCCCGGCCACCCGCACCGAGCGGGGGCGCGAGCTCTTCACGCGCCTGGCGCCGCGCCTGCTGGAGGCGCTGGAGGCCACCGGCGCGCCGAACACGGCGTTCAACCGCTTCGTCGACTTCTTCGCCAAGCTGGCGTCCGGGGTGCAGATCCAGTCGCTGTTCCTGGCCCAGCCGCGGCTGTTCGAGCTGATCGTCGAGGTGATGGCCTTCGCCCCCAAGCTGGCCTCGACCCTGGCGCGGCGGCCCGCGGCGCTGGATGCGATGCTCGACGCCGACTTCTTCCAGCCGATCCACATCGAGGAGGACCGCCAGGCCATGGCCCTGGCGCTGGACCGCGCCGAGGGCTTCGAGGCGGCGATGGACGCGGTGCGCCGCGTGCACCGCGAGCAGGCCTTCCGCGTGGGCGTACAGGTGATGAGCGGGGCGGCCAGCGCCGAGGTGGCCGGCCGCGCCTTCGCCGAGCTGGCCGACCTGTGCATCGGGGCCCTGGCGCCGGCGGCCCTGGCCGAGACCGAGCGCATGGGCGGCGCCTTTCCGGGGCAGGTGGCGGTGGTGGCGCTGGGCAAGTGCGGCTCGCGGGAGATGAGCGCCGGCTCCGACCTGGACCTGATGACCCTCTATCGCGCCGACGAGCCGGGCGCGGCCTCGTCCATCAAGGAGTGGGGCGCGGAGACCTATTTCGGCCGCTTCACCCAGCGGCTGATCGCGGCGCTCTCCATCCCCACCGCCGAGGGCGGGCTCTACGAGGTGGACATGCAGCTTCGCCCCTCGGGCACCAAGGGGCCGGTGGCGGTGAGCTTCGCCGCCTTCGAGAGCTACTACGAAGGCGAGGCCGAGACCTGGGAGCACCTGGCCCTGACCCGCGCGCGGGTGGTGTGGGCGACCTCGCAAGGCTTCGCCACGGACGCGGCGGCGGCGATCGAGGCGGCGCTGCGCCGGCCGCGCGACCACGCCCGCACGATCGCCGACGTGCGCGACATGCGCGCCCTGATGGAGCGCGAGCGCCCGCCCAAGGGCTTCTGGGACATGAAGCTGACGCCCGGCGGGCTGGTGGACGTGGAGTTCGCCGCCCAGGGGCTGCAACTGCTGCACGCGGCTGGCGGCGGGCCGCTGCGGCAGAACACCGCCGAGGCGCTGGCGGCGCTCAGCGACGCCGGGCTGGCGGCCAAGGCGCCGCTCGCCGCCCTGGAGGAGGCCGGGCGGCTGCAGCAGAACCTGACCCAGCTCCTGAAGGTGGCGCTGGAGGACGACGCCGATCCGGCCCAGGAGCCGACGGCGTTCCGCGCGCTGCTGGCGCGGGCGGGCGGCGCGCGCGACTTCAAGGCCCTGCAGGCCCGGCTGCGCGCCGCGCGGGAGGCCGCGCGCAAGGCCTATGACATCGTCCTGACACCTTGAGCGACGGAACTGCGGTTCATCGCCCGTTCAAGCGATGAAGGCCTTCCTGCCCCCGAAGGCCGAAAGGATGGTTTCATGAAGCACGCTCTCATCGCCGCCGCCTGCCTCGCCGCCGTGGGCGGCGCGGCCCACGCGCAGATGCGCGGCGTCGATCCGGACCTGAACAAGGACGGCAAGGTGACCCTGGACGAGTTCCGCAAGGCCGAGGCCGACGGCATGCTCGGCCGGCTGGACGCGAACAAGGACGGCAAGATCACCGCCGACGAGATCCAGGCCATGGCCGAGCGGGCCAAGTCCTTCGGCCGGCCGCAGGCCGCCGACCGGCTGAACGCGATGGTCGCCCGGCTCGATACGAACAAGGACGGCGTGATCACCCGCGCCGAGATAGACGCCGGCGCGGTCAGGCGCTTCAAGATGGCGGACGCCAACGGCGACGGATGGCTCAGCAAGGACGAGCTGTCGGCCGCGCGGCCATCAAGAGCTCGTGCCGACTGACGGGACATATTCGTCCGGCCCGGGGGCGGCGCGGGGCGAGGTGAGGCTTGAGCCGGAGCGATCCCGACGAAGCGCTGGTGGCGCGTGTGGGCAAAGGAGAGCCCGACGCGGTGCGCGCGCTGATGGCGCGCAAGCTGCCGCGCCTGATGTCGCTCGCCCAGCGCATGCTGGGGGACGCCGCCGAGGCCGAGGACGTGGTGCAGGAGACCTTCGTGCGCGCCTGGCGCCAGGCGCCGAACTGGAAGCCGGGCGCGGCGCGGTTCGACACCTGGCTGCACCGCGTGGCGCTGAACCTCTGCTACGACCGCCTGCGCCGGCGCCGGGAAGTGGCGACGGACGATCCGCCCGAGCGGCCCGACGAGGGGCCGGCGCCCGACCGCGGGCTGGAGGCCCAGGACGTGGGCCGGCGCGTGGCCGAGGCGATGGCCCGTCTGCCGGACCGCCAGCGCGAGGCCATCACCCTGTGCCACTATCAAGAGATGACCAATATCGAAGCCGCCGCCCTGATGGGCGTGAGCGTGGATGCCTTGGAGAGCCTCCTGGCGCGCGGGCGCCGGGGGCTGAGGGCCGCGCTCGCCGACGTGGCGCGGCCGTGAGGAGCCGATGACCGAGCCGATGCAACGCCTGACCTTCGAGCGCTTCCAGGCCCTGGCCGAGGCCTATGGCGGGGACGTCTCGCGCTGGCCGGAAGAGGTGCGCGACGCCGCCGCCCTGGCGGTGGCCGAGGCGCCGCTGGTGACCGCCAAGATCCTGGCCGCGGCCGGCGAGCTGGACGCGGCGCTGGACGCCTGGCGCCCGCAGTTGGCGAGCCACGCCCTGCGCGAGGCGATCATCGCGGCCGCGCCGCGGGTTCGCCGGGGGCTGGGCCTGGCCGGCTGGCTGACGCGGGCCGGGCTTGGCGCGGGCCTGGCGGCGGCCTGCGCCGCCGGGGTCGTGGCGGGCGCCCAGGTCTCGCTGCTGTCGCAGGCGCCCGCCGGGGCCGCGGCGGTGGCCAGCGCCCTGACGGGCTATGAAGCCATCGCGCTGGATGGGTCGTCGTCCGAGGAGGCCGCCGGATGAGCCGCCGAGTGCTGCTGATCGCCCTGTTCGTCTCGCTGGCGGTCAACCTGTTCACCGTGGGCGCGGTGGTGGGCGGCCTGGTGGTGGCCGCGCGGACGCCGCCGCCGCAACCGGCGCAGGAGCCGCGCCCGGGGCCGGCCATCTGGGCCGCGGCCCAGGCCCTCGGTCCCGAGGAGCGGCTGCGCTTCCGCGAGATGCTGCGCGAGCAGGGGCCCGCCGTGAACCAGCGCCTGCACGCCGTGCGCCAGGCCCGGCGCGAGGCCTGGCGGATGATGGGGCGCGAGCCGTTCGACGGCCGGGCCGTCACCGGCGCCCTCGACCAGGCCCGCGCCACGGAGATGCAGGCCCGCGGCGAGGTGGAGCACAGGATCGTCGAGTTCGCCTCCGGGCTGCCGCCGGAGGAACGGGCCCGCTTCGCCCAGCGGCTGGCGCCGGTCGACGCCGACGGGCAGGCCCTGGAGCGCCGGCCGCGCCGGCCCGCCGTTCCGCCGGCCGGGGGCGCGGAGCCCTAGGCGGCGGCGACGCCGGCGGGCTGGCCGCCGCGGACCTGGCGGATCGGCACGGTGAAGCTCACCGTCGTGCCCTCGCCGGGGGTGCTCTGCATGTCCAGCGCCCCGCCGTGCATCTCCACCAGCGACTTGGTCAGCGCCAGGCCCAGGCCCGTGCCCTGCTGCGACTTGGCGTGCTGGGTCTCGATCTGCTCGAAGGGACGGGCCAGGCGGCTCAGGTCCTCGGCGGCGATGCCGATGCCGGTGTCCTGCACGCTCACGCGCACGCGCTCGCCCAGGGCGTCGCGCCGCAGCTCGGCGCGCACGGTCACGCTGCCGCCGCGCGGGGTGAACTTGATGGCGTTGGAGAGCAGGTTCAGCAGCACCTGCTTGATGGCCCGGTAGTCGGCCTCCACGTCGGGCAGGGGCGGGAAATCGAGCGAGAGCGCCAGCCCCGTGGCCTCGGCGCGGTTGTGCACGAGGCGCACGGCGTCCTCGGCGATCTCCTCCAGCGACATGGGCTCGAACTTCAGCGTCATCTTGCCGGCCTCGATCTTCGACATGTCGAGGATGTCGTTGATCAGGGCCAGCAGGTGCTGGCCGGAGCTGAGGATGTCCTGGGCGTATTCCTTGTAGCGCCTGTCGCCGAGCGGGCCGAACATCTCGCCGACCATGATCTCGGAGAAGCCGTTGATGGCGTTCAGCGGCGTGCGCAGCTCGTGGCTCATGTTGGCCAGGAAGTCGCTCTTGGCCTTGTTGGCGCCCTCGGCGCGCAGCTTCTCGGCCTCGTACTTGCGCGCCAGTTCGGAGAGCTGCTCCTGGCTCTGCTCCAGGCTGACCACCGCGCGCTGGAGCTGCTCCTCGTTGAGGCGGCGCGCCTCCTCCTGGGCCTTGATGGCGGTGATGTCGGCGGCGGTCATCACTAGGCCGCCCTCGGCCGTGCGGCGCTCGGAGATCTGCATCCAGCGGCCGTCGAACAGCTCGGCCTCGCGCACGCCGCGCTTGCCGTCGGGGGCGGGGCTCTCCTGCTTGATGGCGATCTGGGCGAGCTTGTTGACCTCGGCGCGGGGCGCGCCGGGGCGCAGGATGCGCGGGTCCAGCGAGAAGAAGTCGCGGTAGTTCTTGTTGCACAAAAGGAGCCGGCCGTGGCGGTCCCACAGGACGAAGGCCTCGGTGACGCTGTCGATGGCGTCGCGCAGGCGCACCTCGGCGGCCTGGGCGCGGGCTTGGGCGACGCGCTCCTCGGTGACGTCAAGCGCCACGCCGATGATCCGCGCATAGCTGCCGTCGGCGGCGCGGTCGAAGCCCTGGCCGCGGGCGTCGATCCAGATCGGCCGGCCGCCCTGCGGATTGGGCACGCGGAACGACACGTCGAAGCCGCCGTAGATCGCCGCCGTGGTGACCGCCTGGCGCAGGCGCTCGCGGTGTTCGGCGGCGACCCGCTCGATCACCTCGTCGGCCTTGACCACGCCGCCGCCGCCCCAGCCCAGGATCGCGCCGGTGACGTCGGACATGTACATGCTGTCGGTGGCGACATCCCATTCCCAGATGCCGCAGCGGGCGGCCTCCACGGCCATGCGGAAGCGCTGCTCGGATTCGCTGAACGCCTGCTCGGCCTTCTCCACCTTGCGGCTCTGCCACAGGAGCATCACCGTCAGCAGGAAGGCGACGAACAGCGGGACCATCACCCAAGCGATCTGTTCGCGCACGGACAGCGTGCCGGCCGCGCTCGCCGGCCCGGCCGCCAGCGCCGCCAGCGCGCCGCCGGCGGCCGGCTGGACGACCAGATCCAGCGCCGCGCCGTCCGGGCGCTTGGCCTTCAGGAACTGGCCGGCCTTCAACTGGTCGGGCGCCAGGGCGAAGCCCTCGTTGACCGTCGCCGCCTGGGCCACGCCGCCTTCGCCGCCGGCGGTCAGGATGCGTCCGTCGTTCGTGACCAGGGCCTCCGGCGCGGTGGGCGAGATGATCCGCGCCAGGCGGGCGGGGTCCTCTGAGGCGATGATCCAGCGCCGGCCCTGCGCGGTGGAGACGGCGGTCACGGCGGTGAGCAGGGGCTTGGCGTCGCCGACCGCGCCGATCCACAGGTCGCCGTCGGCGCGCCCGGCGGCGCGCGCGGCCTCGCGCCAGTCGACGCCGCGGCTCCTGCCGGACTGGGCCAGGAGCTCGGCGTCGTCCAGCACGCCCACCGCGCGGGCCGCGCCGTCGGCGGCGCGCATGCCCGCCTCGGCCGCGTCGATCGGCGCGCCGGGCGCGCGGACCAGGGCCTCGCGGGCGGCGATCAGGCCGCCCTTCAGCGCCGTCACCTCGCCGTCCAGCCGCGCGGCCATGGCGTCGGCGCGGCCGGGCAGGGCGCCGTTGGCCAGGGCCGCGCCCTGCGGCTCGCGCTGGATGCGCATCACCGCCACCACCGAATAGATGGCCAGGAGCAGCAAGGTCGACAGGATGAGGATGCGGGCGAAGGTCTGGGTTTCAGGCGGCCGCGCGAACACTGTCAGGTCCCCGCCTGACGCGTTGACGCCAGAATCAGCCGCGTTCTCGCCCCCGCGTCTGGCCAACGCGCGCCGCTCCCTTAAACCGAACCCGAGTCACCCCGCGTTTAGGAGTCTACGCGTGCGTCTGCGTCGCGTCACGAGTCCGCGCGCTCGATCTTCACGATGAGAGTCCTCGGCGCCACAGGGGCTTGGCGCGGGCGCCGGCGTCAGCCCTCGCCCAGCGCCTTGCTCGCCAGCTCGAAGACGTTCTTGGACAGGCCCTCGGTCGCCACGATGCGGGCCAGCTCGGCCTTCATCAGCTCGCCGAGTTCGGGCGTGTAGCGCCGCCAGCCGCCGAGCGGCTCGATCATCCGCGCGGCGGTCATCGGGTTGAAGCCGTCCACCGCCAGGATCTGGTCGGCCAGGAAGCGGTAGCCCGCGCCGCTGGGATCGTGGAATCGGGCCGGGTTGGCCGCGGCGAAGGTCGCCACCAGGGCGCGCAGGCGGTTGGGGTTCTTCTGGTCGAAGGCCGGATGGGTGGTGAGCCCCAGCACGCGGCCCAGCGCGCCCTCGCTCGGGTCGCGGGCCTGCAGGGCGAACCACTTGTCGATGACCAGCGGCTCGGCCTTCCAGCGATCGAAGAAGTCGGCCAAGGCCGCCTCGAAGGCTTCCCCGCCCACCAGCATCAGGGCGTTCAGCCCGCCGATGGCGTCGGTCATGTTGCTGGCGGCGCGATAGTGGCCGTCGGCCAGCTCGGCGACGTCCGAGCGCGGATTGGCCGCCAGCAGCTCCAGCGCGGCGTTGCGCAGGGCCCGGCGTCCGGCGCCGGCGGCGTCGGGCGTGAACTCGCCGAGCTGCTGCAGGCCGATGTGCAGGCGCCTGAGCTGGTCCTCCAGGTGCAGGGCCAGGCGCATGCGCAGGGCTTCGCGCGCCTCGTGCAGCGCCGCCGGGTCGGCCGGCTTCATCGCCAGCGACAGCTCCGACTCGGTGGGCAGGGCCAGGGTCAGCGCCTTGAACGCCGGATCGGCGGCCTGGTCGGACAGCGCCCGGCCGAGCGCCTCGGCGTAGCGCTCCTCGGCCACCTCGTCGGCGTGGCCGGCGGCGCGCGCCAGGATCAGGTCGCGGGCCAGGTCCTGGCCGGCTTCCCAGCGGTTGAACAGGTCCGGGTCGGCGGCGAGCTGGACGTAGCGGTCCTTGGGCTTGGCGTCGGTCTTCAGGGTGACGGGGGCGGAGAAGCCGCGCAGGGCCGAGACCACCGGCTCGCTGTCCACGCCGGTGAGGGTGACGCTCGCCTTGCCCTGATCGAGCACCACGACCGTCTCGTCCATCGCCTGGCCGTCGCGCTCGAAGGCCATGGTGCGGCCCTCTGCGTCCAGCAGGCCGATGGAGACCGGCGCCGGCAGGGCCCGCTTGGTCGGCTGGCCGGGGGTGGGGGCGGTCTCCTGGCTGAGCTCCAGCTCCAGGGTCCTGGCCGCCGCGTCGTAGCGGCGGCTGATGGTGAGGGTGGGCGTGCCGGCCTGTTCGTACCAGGCGAAGAAGTCGGTCAGGTCGCGGCCCGACACGTCGGCGAAGCAGGCGATGAAGGCCTCCACCGTGGTGGCGTGGCCGTCCCAGCGCTCGAAGTAGAGGTCCATGCCCTTGCGGAACAGCTCAGGCCCGATGAGGGTCTTGAGCATGCGGATCACCTCCGCGCCCTTCTCGTAGATGGTCGCGGTGTAGAAGTTGTCGATCTTCAGATAGCTCGACGGGCGCACCGGGTGGGCCAGCGGCCCCTGGTCCTCGGGGAACTGGCGGGCGCGCAGGGCCTTGACGTCCTTGATCCGCTGGACGGCCTCGCCGCGCATGTCGGCCGAGAAGCTCTGGTCGCGGAAGACCGTCAGGCCTTCCTTCAGGCAAAGCTGGAACCAGTCGCGGCAGGTGATCCGGTCGCCGGTCCAGTTGTGGAAGTATTCGTGGGCCACGACGCTTTCGATGCGCTCGTAGTCGAAGTCGGTGGCGGTCTCCGGATCGGCCAGCAGCAGCGAGGAGTTGAAGATGTTCAGCCCCTTGTTCTCCATCGCCCCGAAGTTGAAGTCGCGCACGGCGACGATCATGAACAGGTCCAGGTCGTACTCGCGGCCGAACGCCTCTTCGTCCCACTTCATCGAGCGCTTGAGCGCGTCCATGGCGTAGGCCGCGCGGGCCGCCATGCCGGGATCGACGAAGATGCGCAGGTCCACCGTGCGCCCGCTCATGGTGACGAGCTTGTCCTCCAGCACGTCCAGCTCGCCGGCCACCAGGGCGAAGAGATAGCAGGGCTTGGGGAAGGGGTCGTTCCAGACGGCGAAGCGGCGCCCGCCCGGCAACTCGCCGGACTCGATCAGGTTGCCGTTGGACAGAAGGTGCTGGAACGACTTGTCGGCCTCGATGCGCACGGTGAACTTCGACAGGACGTCCGGCCGGTCGGGATACCAGGTGATCTTGCGGAAGCCCTCGGCCTCGCACTGGGTGCAGAACCGGCCGCCCGACATGTAGAGCCCGTCGAGCGCCTTGTTGGCCGCCGGGTCGATCTCGACCTCGGTCTCCAGCACGAAGGCGTCGGGCGCGCCCGGGATGGTCAGGAACTCGGCGTCGATCGTGCGCTCGGCCTCTGCCAGGACGCGCCCGTCGATCGCCACCGAGATCGGCTTGAGCCGCTCGCCGTTCAGCACCAGCGGCTCGGCGTGGTCGCCGTTGCGGCGCACCGCCAAGCGGGCCTTCACCCGCGTGCGGCTCGGCTCCAGGGCGAAGTCCAGCCGGACCTCGTCGATGAGGAAGGCCGGCGGGCGATAGTCGGACAGGCGGATCGGCTGGGGCGTTTCGGTGCGCATCCAAGGGATTTAGCGCCGCCAGGGGCCGCCCGCCAGGGGGCCTGCGGCATGCTGACGGCGTTTGAGCAATGTCAAGGCGGAGGTTGGCGCGCGGGAGGAGTTTTCCGCCACCCGGCCAAAAGGCCACAAAAAAATTGGGGATATGTCATGACCGCTATCCGTTACGCGCTCGCCGGCGTCGCCGCCCTGGCCCTGGCCGGGACCGCGCACGCGCAGGACTTCCGGCCCAAGGAAAAGGGCCTTCTGATGCTCAACGTCCGCGTCACCGACGTGACCAGCGACGCCAACGATCCGATCAAGACCGCGGCCGGCGCGGCCACGGGCCTGAACGTCGACGTCAAGAACGACGTGATGCCCACCATCGGCCTCAGCTACTTCCTGACCGACAACGTCGCGGTGGAAGTGATCGCCGGCACGACCAAGCACGAGATCAAGGCCAAGGGCCCGGGCGTGGACGTGGCCGTGCATGACACCTGGGTGCTGCCGCCGGTGGTGGCCCTGCAATACCACTTCGCTCCGGCCGCCAAGGTCAGCCCCTATGTCGGCGCCGGCGTGAACTACATGATCTTCTACTCCGGCAAGGACAAGAACGGCTTCACCGTCGATCTGGACGACGGCTTCGGCCTGGCCCTGCAGGCGGGCGTGGACGTGGCCGTGCAAGGCCCCTGGAGCGCCAACCTCGACGTGAAGAAGGTGTTCTTCAAGACCGACGCCAACATCAACAACGGCGCGCTGAAGTCGTCGGTGCACCTCGACCCGTGGGTGATCTCCGCGGGCTTCGGCTACAAGTTCTAGTTTTCGGGGCGGACGGACGCCGGCGCCCCCCGCCGCGGCCCGTCCGAACGGCGTCGTCCCGTTCCGCCGCCAGGCGCGGCGGTCGGGGCCCAGGTTCCAGCGTGCTTGGGTCGCCCGGTGAAAGCCGGGCGACGACGCGTTTGGGGGGATGCCTCGCGGCGCGGGCCGCCTGGACCGAGTTTCGCCCTAGGCGGCGACGGTGCCCTGGTCTTCCGGTCCGGTCAGCGGGGCCGGCACTTCGGACAGATAGCGCTCGATCTTCACCGTCTCCTCCGCCAGGCGGCGGATTTCCGGCGGCGCGTCGTCGGGCGCCTCGCTGATGAACTCGGTGAGCGCGCGGGCGATGGCCAGCAGGTGCGGGGCCACGGCGATCAGCCGGGCCTGGGCCTCGATCTTGTGCGGGTCGCGATCGTACTCGGCGCCGGGCACGCGCCAGCCGCCCCAGTCGTTCGCGTCGGTCACCACCACCGGATAGGTGCCCGGATAGGGGTGGTGGCGGCAGTCCTCGGGGGTCTGCCACTTGTTGCGGGCGCGCAGCAGCCGCCATTGGGCGCCGGCCTGATCGAGGATCTCGGGCCCATCCTGCTCGGCGCGCAGCTCATGGGCGTGGAATTCACGGCCCAGGCCCACGTCATAGGTCACGCGCACGGGCTCGTCGAAGCCGCGGGCCCAGATCGGCACGATGCGCTCGATCACCGACCAGGCGCCGACGCTTTCGACCCAGACCTTTTGATTCCGCTGAAATACCGCCTTGGCCATGTGGCGCTCCCTCGGGGTCCGAACCCCGATAGAAGCCCGAAATCATTGACGCGAGGTCAATCTTTCCAAGGCTTTCGGGACGGCTATGCTGAATTCAGCACGCGCCTCGAAGGCGTGGCGGGAGGAAACGTCGGCCGATACGGCGGGATAGGTCAGAGATGAATTTCGACTTTTCAGACGATCAGAAGTTCCTGAAGGCCGAAGCCAGGAAATTCCTGGAGGCCAACTGTCCGACATCGCGGGTGCGCGGCGTGCTGGACGACGCCGCCAAGGGCCATGACGCCGAGCTGTGGAGGGCCGTGGCCGCCCAGGGCTGGCTGGGCTGCGCCATCCCCGAGGAACACGGCGGGCTGGGGCTGGGCCACATCGAGCTGTGCGCCATCGCCGAGGAGCTGGGCCGGGTGGTCGCGCCGATCCCGTTCGCCTCGACGGTCTACATCCTGGCCGAGGCGCTGATGCTGGCCGGCTCGGACGCCCAGAAGGCGGCCCTCTTGCCGAAGATCGCCGCCGGCGAGGTGATCGGCGCCCTGGCTGCCTCCGAGGGGCCCGGCGCGGTCGGCCCCGCGACGCTGAAGGCGGTGGTCGAGGGCGGCAAGCTCTCGGGGACCAAGCTGCCGGTCACGGACGGCGACATCGCCGACGTGGCCATCGTGCTGGCCAAGGAGAACGGCAAGCCGGGCCTCTTCCTGGTCGATCTTGCCGGCGCGGGCGTGACGCGCGAGCCGCTGGAGACGCTGGATCCCACCCGCGATGCGGCGAAGATCGTCTTCGACGGGGCCGCGGCCGAGCGCCTCGGCGAGGCCGGCGAAGGCTTCGCCCTCTTGGAGCAGGTGCTCGACCGGGCCGCGGTGCTGCTGGCCTTCGAGCAGTGCGGCGGCGCCGACCGCTGCCTGGAGATGGCCAAGGACTACGCCCTGGAGCGCTACGCCTTCGGCCGCACCATCGCCTCCTACCAGGCGATCAAGCACAAGCTGGCCGACATGTACGTGAAGAACGAGCTGGCCCGCTCCAACGCCTACTACGGGGCCTGGGCGCTCAACACCAACGCGCCGGAGCTGCCGCTCGCGGCCTCGGCCGCGCGGATCGCCGGCAGCGAGGCCTTCTGGTTCGGGGCCAAGGAGAACATCCAGACCCACGGCGGCATCGGCTTCACCTGGGAGATGGACTGCCATCTCTACTACCGGCGGGCGCGCCAGCTCAGCCTGGTGGCCGGCGCCCCGCGCGTCTGGAAGGAACGGCTGGTCAGCCAGCTCGAGCGGCGCAACGCGGCCTGAGGGAGACGCAAGATGGACTTCAAGGACACCCCCGAGGAAGCCGCCTACCGCAAGCAGGTGCAGGACTGGCTGGCGGCCAACGCCCCGAAGCGCGGCGGCGACGGCGACGTCGAGGCCGGCTTCGACATGGCCGCGGCCAAGGCCTGGCAGGCCAAGAAGGCCGCCGCAGGCTACGCCCAGATCACCTGGCCCAAGGAGTGGGGCGGGCCGGGCGGCACGCCGATCCAGCAGGTGATCTTCAACACCGAGGAAGCCAAGCATCCGACGCCGGGCAATCCGTTCCAGATCGGCCTGGGCATGTGCGTGCCCACAGTGATGGCCTTCGCCGACGGGCCGACCAAGACGCGCTTCGTGGGCCCGGCCCTGCGCGGCGAGGAGATCTGGTGCCAGCTCTTCTCCGAGCCCTCCGGCGGTTCGGACGTGGCGGCCGCGCGCACCCGCGCAGTGCAGGCGGACGACGGCTCCGGCGACTGGATCATCAACGGCCAGAAGGTGTGGACCACCGGCGCCCAGTTCTCGGACTTCGGCATCGTGGTCTGCCGCACCGACCCCAACGTGCCCAAGCACAAGGGCCTGACCATGTTCTGGCTCGACATGCACGCCCCCGGCGTGGAGGTGAAGCCGATCCACCAGATGTCCGGCGGCTCGGGCTTCAACGAGGTCTTCTTCACCGACGTGCGGGTCAAGGACAGCCAGCGCCTGGGCGCGGTGGGCGACGGCTGGAAGGTGAGCCTCGTCACCCTGATGAACGAGCGCCTGGCCGTGGGCGGCTCCACCGGGGCCGGCTGGGCCGAGTTCATGGAGGCGGCGCGCTCGGTTCCCGGCGCGGATGGCGGCTCGGCGCTGAAGGACGCGGCCCTGCGCGAGAAGCTCGCCGACTGGTACGTCCAGGCCGAGGGGCTCAAGCACACGCGCAACCGCACCATGACCGCCCTGTCGCGCGGCCAGACGCCGGGGCCGGAAAGCTCGATCGGCAAGGTCGTGGCCGCCACCCAGATGCAGGACCTGGCGAGCACGGCGATCGACATGCTCGATCAGTACGGGATCATCAGCGACCCGGAACTGGCGCCCCTGCGCGCGGCGTTCCACGCCTCGTTCATGTCGGCGCCCGGCCTGCGCATCGCCGGCGGCACCGACGAGATCCTGCGCAACATCATCGCCGAGCGCGTGCTGGGCCTGCCCGGCGACATCCGCGTGGACAAGGACGTGCCCTTCAAGGACATGCCGACCGGGCGCTGAGGATCGGGCGGCCCTAATTGGGGGCTTCCGGCGCGGCCTCGGCCGGCGGCGGCGCGGCGGGCTGGGCGTAGGGGCAGTGAGCGGCCATCTGGCCAGCCATGGCCGGCTGCCCGTTCTGGGCCATCATGCCCTGACCCGCCATTCCCTGGCCAACCATGCCTTGGCCGGCCATGTGGCCCGGTCCCATCATGCCTTGGCCCGCCATTCCCTGGCCGGCCATCGCCGGGCCCTGGCCCATCATGTAGCCGGCGCCGGCCATGTGCTGGCCCGGACCCATCGCCTGGCCGGCCATGGGACAGCCGTAGACGGGCTGGGCGGTGTCGGGCTGGGTCGCGTCGGGCTTGGCCGGCGCGTCCGCGGGCGCGGCCAGGCTCGCGCCGGCGGCGAGGGCGACGGCCAAGGGGGCGGACAACAGAAACAAGCGGCGCATGGCGGTTCCTCCGTAGTCGCTCAATCGCAGCGACGCTGCGCCGCCCGCCGGCGTGACGCGTTGACCTCCATCAACCGGGGGCGGCCTCAGGCGCTGAGCGGCAGGGCCTCCGGACGGGTCCCGCCGTGCAGCAGTTCTCCATAAAGACGCATGAGCCCCTCAAAGGTGGCGTTCCAGCCGTGGCGGGCCTCGGCGCGGCGTCGCGCGGCGGCCGACAGCACGGAGAGGTCGCGGGCGAACAGGGCGTCGATCGCCTCGGCGAGGTCGGCGGGCTCGGCGCCGGCGGCCCGCTGGCCCACGGTCTCGTCGATCAGCTCGCCCACGCCGCCCGCCGCCGGCCCCATCACCGGCAGGCCGGCGGCCATGGCCTCCAGCACCACCAGGCCGAAGGGCTCGTTCGGATTGCCGTGCACGAAGGCGTCGCAGCCGGCCATCAGCTCGGCCAGGCGCACCGGATCGCGCTCGTAGTCCAGGGCGATCACATGGGGCGAATAGCGCGCGTCGCGGCCGGCCCCCACCAGCAGCAGGCGATAGGGATCGCCCAGGCGCTCGACGGCGCAGACCAGGGCCTCGATGTTCTTCTCCCGCGCCGGCCGGCCGGCGAAGACCAGCAGCCGCGTGCGCGCGTTCAGGCCCAGCCGCCGGCGAAGGCCCGCCCGGTCGGCCCGGCCGGGATCGAAGGTCTCCAGGTCGACGCCCAGGGGCAGCACGTCGACCCGGCGCACGCCCGCCTCGGCGAGCCGCGCGGCCATGTGCCGGCTGGGGGCGACCACCCGGTCGAAGCGGCGATAGGCGTCGGCCCAGCGCCGCATGGCCGGCGCATGGGCCCAGTCGCCCAGGTGCAGCACCGCCAGGGCCGCCGCGTCAGTGTGGCAATAGCCGACGACGGGCGCGCCCAGGGCCTCGCCGGCGTCCAGGGCCGCGCGGCCGGGCACGAAGACATCGCCCGCCTCGATCACGTCCGGCTCCAAGAGGCGCAGCATCGATTCCCACTTCATGGCGTTGGTGGGCATGCGGTAGCTGTCGCCGAACGGCAGACGCGCGGCGGCGATGCTGACGAGGCCGCCCGGTCCCACGGCCGTCTTCGGGCCAGGCACGACCAGGGTGTGGCGCACGTCCGGCCGGTGGCGGCGAAGCCAGCCGTTCTTGGCCAGCAGATAGCGCTTCACCCCGCCGCTTCGGGGGGCGAACATCATGGTCGTGTCGAGGAGATGGAACCCGGCGCGGCCCGCGGCGCCGAATTCAGGCGCTTCGCCAGGCTCAAGGCGGATCATGTCGGCGAACTTGGGGACTGCAGCGTCGGACACCCGGCGTCCTTTCCGGTTCTAAGCTTCACCTGGACCCAGAACCGCCGAACCGGGCCTTTTGATCCAACGGCCAAGCTGTAAATCTCATGCGACGGGCGAGTCAGGGGAGGAGACGAGCCATGACGGACGGCGCGAAGCCGGTGATCGGCGCCGCCCTGGCGGCCCGCCTGGTCGCCGCCCAGTTCCCGCAGTGGGCGCATCTGCCGGTGCGGCCGGTCACCGTCAGCGGATGGGACAACCGCACCTTCCACCTGGGCGAGACCATGGTCGTGCGCCTGCCTAGCGCTGCGCCCTACGCCGGCCAGGCGGAGAAGGAGCGCACCTGGCTGCCGCGCCTGGCGGGCGCCCTGCCGGTCGCGGTCCCGGCGCCGCTGGGGCTCGGCGCGCCGGGGCAGGGCTATCCCTGGCCCTGGGCGGTCTACGGCTGGATCGCCGGCCGCACGGCCGAGGAGGCGCCGCCGGAGGATGAAGCGCGGTTCGCCCGCGACCTCGGCGCGTTCCTGGCCGCCCTGCACCGGATCGACCCGGCGGGCGGACCGGCGGCCGGGCCGCAGAACTTCTTCCGCGGCGGGCCGCTTTCCACCTACGACGGCCAGGTGCGCGACGCGCTGACCCGGCTGGAGGGCCGGACCGACATGCGCGCCTGCCGCGCGGTCTGGGAGGCGGCGCTGGCCGCCGGCTGGGCCGGGCTGGCGGTGTGGGTGCACGGCGACTTCGCGCCGCGCAACCTCCTGGTGGACGAGGGCCGGCTCTGCGGCGTGATCGATTTCGGCCAGCTCGGCGTCGGCGATCCGGCCTGCGACCTCGCCATCGCCTGGAGCTTCCTAGGCGAGGCGGGGCGCGCGGCCCTGCGCGAGGCGCTGCCGCTGGACGAGGGAACCTGGGCGCGCGGGCGCGGCTGGGCGCTGTGGAAGGCCCTGATCCTGGTCAGCGGCGTGGCCAGGGGACCGGCGCGCGACGTGGCCGCCTCCGAAGCGACCCTGGCCGCCGTGCTGGCCGATCGGGCCGCCGGCGACTAGCGGCCTACTCCGGCGCCTTGTGGATCGGGTCGACCCAGAGCACTTCCTCGACCGTCTCGGCCGCGTCGATCTCCAGGTTCACCACCACCGCCTCATTGTCGCTGCGCACCAGCACGCACTCCAGCGTCTCGTCGGAGGAGGCGTTGATCTCCTGGTGCGGCACGTAGGGCGGCACGTAGATGAAGTCGCCGGGGCCGGCTTCGGCCGTGAACTCCAGCTTCTCGCCCCAGCGCATGCGGGCCTTGCCCCGGATCACGTAGATCACGCTCTCCAGGGGGCCGTGGTGATGCGCGCCGGTCTTGGCGCCGGCGTGGATGTGCACCGTCCCGGCCCACAGCTTCTGGGCGCCGACCCGGGCGAAGTTGATCGCCGCGGCGCGCTCCATGCCGGGCGTCTGGGCGGTGTTGTCGTCGAGCTGGTCGCCGGGGATCACCCTGACGCCCGAATGCTTCCAGCCGTCGTCGGTCTGCGACATGGCCGCCTCCTTGCGGGTCAGCCGGCGGCCTCGGCGTAGCCGGCGTAGGAGTGCTTCAAGGTGGCGTGGTTGAGCAGCATCTCGGCCACCTGCGTCTTGCCGGCGGAATCGAAGATGCGGGTGCGCACCCAGTAGGACTCGGTGCGCTTGCTCTCGGCCAGGGCGGCGATCTCGCGGCGCAGGACGTATTCCTCGCCGACGAACAGCGGTCCCTCGATCAGGCGGATCTCCTGGTCGGCGAACAGGCCCACCGCCGGGCCCTTCACCGGGAACTTCGCCTGGCGGTTCGAATACTCGGCGAGCACGCTGATCATCTCCAGCGGGATGATCGGCCGGCCCCAGGGCGAGGCCTTGGCGTCGGAATACCAGGGCGAGTTCTCGGTGATCACCTTCAGCTTCTGGTTCAGGCTGAACGGATAGAGCGCGCCCATGTGCTGGTCGGGGTCCATGCGCACGCGCTCGTCGGCCGCGCCGGTCATGCCGACCTTCAGGTCCTCCAGGATCAAGAGCTTGCCGGGCGGGCGCAGGGCGGCCATGCGCTGTTCCAGAAGCGTGGGGCCGGCGTCCGGGCCGATGCTGGCGCTGGCTTCGAGCACTTGCGTGCCGTCGGCCTTCTCGGCCCAGACGCGGGTCGACTTGGCGCCCTCGGGCGGGATCTCGGCGAAGGCCCGCACCTCTTCGCCCTCGACCACCATGTTCATGTAGTGGGACGAGATGCAGCCCTGCTCGAACCAGGCGCGGCCCCAGATCTTCTCCATCAGCGGCGGGAACAGGCTGAAGTGGGTCGGTCCTTCGATCGGGCCGGCGCGGAAGCCCAGCTTCTCGGCCATGGAGTCGTCGTGGATCGAGGAATGGCCGCCGTATTCCTGGTCGGCCAGCATCTGGCGCGGCTGGCGCAGGGGCCCGGCGATGGCGAGGGGAGTGTCAAAGCTCATGCGGGGACTCCTGGCGAACGGTTGCGAAGCGCGGCGAACCTCCCCCGGAACCGCCGTCGTTGCAAGCCAGGCCGGGCTCCCGGCGCCGTCCTCCCGCTCGCAGAAGCGAGAGGACGGCGTTGAGCGCTAGCCGCCCATCGGCGGGCCGGGCGGCAGCGGATAGCGCGAGCGCGGCTTGCCGCCCCAGGCCGGCGAGACCGCCTTGGGCGCGTTGGCCTTGGGATCTTCCAGGTAGCGGTCGATGTCCTTGGCCGTCTGGCGATAGAAGGCCTGGGTCAGCGGGTCGGCGTCCTTGCGCGCCTTCAGGCTGGTGGAGAGCTGGGCGAGCTGGTCGAGCACATAGGCCCGCGCCTCCGGCGAGGCGCCGTCCGCCCCGCCCAGCACCATCATGGAGTCCAGCGCCACCGCCTGGCTCACCCGGCGCATCGCCTTGGCCTTCGCCGTGCCGTCCGACCCGGCCTTCCAGGTGCGGGCCATCACCTCGTCGACCATCTGCGGGAAGGTCAGGGCGTCGCCCTGACGGGTGGCCAGCGCCACCATGCGCTCGGCGCGGTCCTTGTCGAACAGGGGCTCCAGCACCAGGGCCGCGCGGATGCGGGCGGCCTGCAGCGGGTCGAACGCGGCGTCGTCGGACATGTCCTCCAGGTTGCCGCCCGGATCGGGGGTGAGCTGGGCCACCAGGGCGTCGGGCATGGACAGGCTGTCCGGCTCGATCTCGTCCATCAGCAGGTCCAGCACCTCGTGCTGGGTCTTGCCGGGAATGAACTCGGTGGGCGGCAGGTCCTCGCCCTTGACGGTGATGTTGGTGAACAGGCCGCCGACGTACTTCAGGCCGGACTCGATGGCGTAGCGGTCGTGCAGATAGGCCATCCACAGGCGCATGTCGCGCATCGAGCCCACCGCCTCGCCGGGCTTGAGCATGCCCTGGCCGTAGTCGGCCAGCATGATCTTCCGCGCCGCCATGGTCTCGCGCAGGTTCTCCTGCGGCGTGGCGCGGTCGTCGTACCAGGTCCAGCGCGGATCGCTCATCGGCGTGAAGATGATCCCGTGGTCGCGCATGTCCTTGATGACGGCGTTCAGCCCGGCCTTCTCCTTGTCCGGCGCGAAGGGCGTGTAGGCGTAGCGCACCATGTAGTCGTCATAGGCGCCGACCGAGGTCTGGAAGGCGTCGGAAAGGTCGAGCTTGCCTTTGGTCACCTTCACCCGCGGCGTGGGGTAGTCCATCACCGAGGCGCGGTCGTTGAGGCTGGCGGCGAAGTTGTGGCTGAAGCCCTGGGCGTGGCCCAGTTCGTGGGCGGTGAGCAGGGCCTGGCGCAGCAGCACCATGTCGCGCTGGGCCGGCGGCATGCCGTCCAGGCCGTCCGGCGTCAGCAGGCTCGGGTCGGCGACGGTGATCCCCGTGCCGTCGCTCGGCAGGCCGCCGCTGTAGGCGTCGAAGAAGCTGGCGATTGTGCGCACGCGGCTGGAATCCATGTGCGTCTTCGAGCCGAGGATCTCGCCGGTGCGCGGGTCGCGGAAGGTGCCGCCGCTGGAAAAGCCGCGCTCGTCGCGGTCGATCCACATGACGTAGGCGTAGCGGATGTCCATCGGATCCATGTCCGGCGGCGCGTCCTTGGCCACGATGGCGTTCTTGAATCCGGCCTGCTCATAGGCCTTGTTCCACCACATCACGCCCTGTTCCATGGCGTGGCGCAGCGGGGCGGGGATCGCCGGGTCGAAGTAGAAGGTGATCGGCTTGACCGGCTCGCTGAGCGCGGCGTTCGGGTCCTTCTTCTCCAGCCGCCAGCGCGTGATCCACTCGGTGTTCGTCGGATCGCTGACCGCCTTGGAATAGTCGTGGAACCGGATCGCCGAGACGCCGATGCGCGGATCGGCCTGCCGCGGCGTGTAGCCGGTCGGCGCCTTCAGGAAGGAGTGGTGGATGCGCAGGGTGAACATGCGCGCGTCGGGCGTGACGTTGCGCACCAGCGCGCCGGTCCCGTCGCCGGTGAAGGTCGCCACCGTCTCGATCTCGGTGTTCTCGGGGAAGGCCTTCATCTTCGCCGGATAGAAGGTGCTGCGCGCGGCGTCGAACTTGTAGGCGCCCTGCTTGGCCTGCTTCAGCCGGCCCTCGACATTGGCCGCGTCGCGCATGAACAGCGCCGTGGCGTCGACCACCACGTGGCCGTCGGCCTCGTCCTCGATCGGCAGGACGGCGAGCACCGAGGTGGGGAAGGAGGTGGTGGTGTTGGCCGCGTGGGCCGCGTCGCCGTTGATGGAGCGGTAGTCGAGGTTCACCTCGTTGACGAGCACGCGCTGGCCGACGCGCTCGAAGCGGATCACCTCGCTGTCGAGCACGCCGCGGTCGAAGGGCAGCTCCACCGAGCCGCCGCCGGTGGCGGCCTGGACATAGTAGAGCACGTCGGTGTCGAACTGGCTGATCTCCAGCAGCACGCGGCCGCGCGCGGCGTCCCAGTAGAAGGGGATGAAGCCGTCGGTGCGCTTCAGGCCGGCGATCCCCTTGGCCGCGGCGGGGGGCGGGGCCGTCGCCGCCGAGCTCGCCGCCGGCGCCCCGGCCGCCACGACGGCCAGCGCCGCCGCCAGAACCACGTGAAGTCCGCCTCGACCAGACCGCATGACCAACCCTCCCGACTACCTGCGCAGGGCAGGAGGGCGGTGGTGGCGGGCTCAATCAATATCCAGCGTTAATGTGTCCACGAAATTCGAATATCTGTAGAATATGCGCTCATTGTGATGAATTTCAGCGCTGCGAATGCGTTTTGTGAAGGCTTTGCGAGGCGGCGGTCCCTACGGCGCGGGCGCGTAGGCCGCCTCGTATTCCGGCCGGCCGGACACCGTCGGCGGGAAGGCGGGCGCGAGCCGGGCGGGGGCGGCCTGCTCGAAGGCGTAGCCCAGCGACAGAAGCCGGCCGTCCGACCACTTGGGGCCGATGAACGAGAGCCCCACCGGCAGCCCCGAGACATAGCCCATCGGCACGGTCAGGTGCGGATAGCCCGCCACCGCCGGCCAGGTGGAGGGAGAGCCCAGCCAGCGCGAACCGTTCACCGGATCGACCACCGAGGCCGGCCCGCCGCTGGGCAGGACCAGCGCCTCGACGTTCGCCTCGGCCAGCACCTTGTCGATCCCCTCTGGCCCGGCCAGGCGCCGCCCGGTCTCCAGGGCCGTCTTGTAGGCCGGATCGGTCAAGGCCGGGGCCTTGGCGGCTTCCTCGAAGATCTCCTGGCCGAACAGCACGGTCTCGCGCGGCGTGGCGGCGTTGAAGGCGATCAGGTCGTCCAGGGTGCGGGTCTTGACCTTGTCCGGCGCGGTGGAGGCCAGATAGGCGTCGATCCCGGCCTTGAACTCGGCATGCAGCACCACGTCTTCGGCCTTGTCGACTGGGGTCTCGTCGGGAAGCTTCACCTCCACCAGCACCGCCCCGGCCGCCTTCAGCGTCTCCAGCGCCTTGTCGAACACCGCCTCGGTCTTGGGCGAACGCTCGGTCATGCTGCGCACGTAGCCCAGCCGCGCGCCCTTCAGCGAGCCGGCGTCCAGCCCGGCCAGGAAGTCGGTCCTGTGCGCGTCGGCCTCGGCGGTGGCCGGGTCGGCCGGATCGGAGCCGGCCATGGCGGTGAGCAGGGCGGCGGCGTCGGCCACCGTGCGCGCCATCGGCCCGGCGGTGTCCTGGCTTGCCGAGATCGGCACGATGTGGGTGCGCGAGACCAGGCCCACGGTGGGCTTCAGGCCGACGATGCCGTTCATCGCCGCCGGGCAGGTGACCGAGCCGTCGGTCTCGGTGCCGATCGCGGCCCAGGCCAGGCCCGCGGCCACCGCCGCGCCCGAGCCGGAGCTGGAGCCGCAGGCCGAGCGGTCCAGGGCGTAGGGATTGCGCACCAGCCCGCCGATCCCGCTCCAGCCGCTGATCGAGCGGGTCGAGCGGAAGTTGGCCCATTCGGAAAGGTTGGTCTTGCCCAGGATCACCACGCCGGCCTGGCGCAGGCGCGCGATCAGCGGCGCGTCGCGGCCGGCCACGTTGTCCTTCAGCGCCAGCGAGCCGGCGGTGGTGGCCATGGGATCGGCGGTCTCGATGTTGTCCTTCACCAGGATCGCCAGGCCGTGCAGCGGGCCGTGGGCGTGGTGGGCCGCGCGCTCGTCGTCGTGCCGCGTGGCGGTCTTCAGGGCGTCGGGATTGAGCGCGATGACGCTGTTCAGGGTTGGGCCGGCGCGGTCGATCCGGGCGATCCGGTCCAGATACATCTCAGTCAGGCTCTTGGAGGTCGCCTGGCCGCCGGCGATCGCGGCCTGTTGTTCGGCCCCCGTCGCAAAGGCCAGGTCCGCCGCCGCCGCAGGTCCCGCGCTCAACACCACCGCCATCGCTCCCGCCAGCACCTTCAACATGCGCCCCTCCGTTGTAGCGGTATTGGAGCGCGACTGGCCGGGCTTGGGAAGCGGGCAGGGGCGGGCGGCGCCTGGGGATGCGAGGGGCGGTCAGTTGTTGGGCGACGGCCGCCCGGGCCGGCGGCCCGGGGCGGCCCGGCCCGCGATTAGCGCTTGAGCGCGTCGCGCGCGGCTTCCTTCAGGTGGCCCGCGGCTTTCTGCGCCTTGCCCGCGGCGCGCTCGAACGCGCCCTCGGCCTCCAGGCGATGGTCGCCGGTCGCGCGGCCGACGGCCTCCTTCACGGCGCCCTTGGCGTCCTTGGCCGCGCCCTTGATCTCGTCCTTGTGCATGTCGGGTCTCCTTCAAACGAAAGGGGAGGCGCGAGCGCCTCCCCAGTGCTTCAAAGGACGCATCGGGACGGATTTCGTTCCATGACGCGCGCTTGGCGCGGCCGGACGGCAAGGGGATCCCGCCCGGCCGCGCCGCACGTCCGGGCGTCCTAGAACGCCTTGCGAACCGTCACGAACACCTGCCGCGGAGCGGCGGCCTGCAGGGTCTGGGCGTCGCCCGAGTAGCCGAAGCCGTTCGAGCCCAGGGTGGAGACGTACTTCTTGTCGAACAGGTTGGTGACGTTGGCCTGCACCTCCAGGCCCTTCATCCAGCCCTCGCCGTCGAAGCGGTAGCCGGCCGACAGGTCGGCGGTGACCACGCCGCCGACGCTCTGGTCGTTGGTGTAGGTGTAGAAGCGCTTGGAGGTGTAGTGCGCCGACAGCTTGGCGAACCAGCCGTCCTGGTCGAAGGCCAGTTCGGCGTTGGCCAGGTGCTTGGGGGCGTCGACCACGGTCTTGCCCGAGATGTGCTGGGTGACCGCGCCGGTGGAGTCGACGATGTCGTCGTCGTACTGGCTGTCGTTGTAGGCGTAGGAGCCGAACAGCGACCAGGCGTCGGCGAAGCGCCAGGTGGCGGCCGCCTCGAAGCCCTTGGAGGTCACCGAGCCGGCGTTGGCCAGGATCGTCGGGTTGCCAACGATGCCGGAACCGGCGGAGGTGCCGATCAGGCGGTCGTCGAACTTGACGTAGTAGGCCGCCAGCACGCCCTGGACCTGGGCGAAGCGGAAGCGCCAGCCGGCCTCGATGGTCTTGGAGCTTTCCGGCTGCAGCTTGCCGACGATGGCGTTGAAGCCGTCCTGCGTCGTGGCGAAGGGCGACAGGCCCGTGTGCGCCGCGCCGAAGGCGCGCATGTTCTCGGCGTAGTCGGCGAAGAACTCCTGGCCCTCGGCGAAGCGGTAGTTCACGCCCACCTGCGGCAGGAAGCTGTCCTCGGAGGTGATCGAGCCGTTGATCTGCGGCGAGACCGCCACGACCGTGTCCGAGGTCGACTTCACCCGCACCGCCTTGAAGCCGAAGTTGACCTTCAGGGCGTCGTTCACCTCCCACAGGTCCTGGATGTAACCCTGGGCGGTCTTGGTGTTAAAGGCGTAGCCCCACTGGGTGTAGAAGGGGTTGGAGAAGAAGCTCAGGTTGCCCTTGGGCGAGGCCAGGTCCAGGCCGTAGTAGCGCCGGTACTGGTTGAAATCGTTGTCCTCGTACCAGCCGCCGAAGCTGATGGTGTGGGCGCCCAGCGTCCAGTCGGCGTTGGCCACCAGGCCCGTGCGGTCGATGCTGTATTCGGTGGTGCGCACCGAGATCGGGGCGTTGTCGGTGGTGGCGCCGGCGACGCCGTAGTTCGGCGAGGGCACGTAGGGCGTGTACCAGGTGCCCTGGCCGTCGTTGGTGTGGCCGTAGACGGTGGCGCTGGCCTTGAAGTTGTCGCCGAACGGCGCGTCCAGCGTCAGGGCCCACAGGTCGTCGTTCCGAAGGCCGGAGGCGTTGTAGTAGGCGTCGTCCACGCACTGGATCGGCGAGGGATAGGCGTTGGTGGAGCAGTCGCCCGCCGGATTGGCCAGGTAGGTCTCGGCCACGGCCACGGCCTTGGCCCAGTCGCCGGTGATGTTGTCCCAGTCGTAGCCCAGGCGCGAGATCATCCCCTTGGAGAGGTCCTGGTAGTCGTTCTCGCGGCGGCGCGACCAGTCGTAGAAGCCGGTGAGGGTGGCCGAGCCGATCGGTTGGACGAACTTGAAGTCGATCTGCTTCTGCTTCTGCTTGCCCTCGCCCTTCCACTTGTCGGCGTTCTGGTCGGTGTAGCTGATGTAGGCGCGCCCGCCGGTGGGCAGGTCGCCCGTCTCGAAGCGCACGTAGCCGCGCCAGGTGTTGCTGGAACCGCCGGTCACCTGGACCTGGCCGCCCATCTCGTGGGACGGATCGCGCGAGAGGAACTTCAGCGTGCCGCCGAGGTTCGAGGTGGAGGCCGTCTCCAGCGTGCCGGCGCCCTGGGCCAGTTCGACCCCGCCGATGTCCTCGTTGGAGATGGCGCGGCTGATGTGCAGGCCGTTGAAGGCGCCGTAGCTCATGTCGCCCAGCGGCACCCCGTCCAGGGTGAAGCCGAGCTGGTTCTGGTTGAAGCCGCGGATCGAGATGCGGGTCGACCATTCGTAGGCGCCGAACGGGTCGGAGGACTGGAAGTTCACGCCCGGCAGCTTCTCGACCAGCTTGATCGGGCTGGTGCCCGGCGCGGCCTGTTCGATTTCCTGGGGCTTGATGGCCTGGACCTGGCGGGTCTCGCCCTGGCCGTAGACGACCAGTTCGGAAACCTCGGCGTCGGCGCCGGCGGCGGCCGTGGAATCGGCTTCTTCCGCGGCGGCTTGGCCGGCCGTCGCCAGCAGCGCGCCGATGGCGGCGCCCAGCAGCA
Organism: Phenylobacterium sp.; assembly: GCF_041916435.1. Classification (GTDB taxonomy): domain Bacteria; phylum Pseudomonadota; class Alphaproteobacteria; order Caulobacterales; family Caulobacteraceae; genus Phenylobacterium. The sequence continues at coordinate 318,268 of NZ_JAYRZM010000002.1, forward strand.
GATGTTGTCTCATGTCGGTGATCCCCTGCACGCCCGTGGCGGGCGCAACGGAAAACGCCGCTATCAGGGACATGCGACGGACAATTGATGGATTTGTTGCGCCCCGGCGTCCGTGGCGTGACGGCTGTGTGACGGCCGAAGCCGGCGGCCTGGCCGCCCCGCCATTGCCTCACGCCCGCGCGGCGGCTATCTCCGGCGCCGACTTCCGAAAACCTTCGAACACGGGCGCGGACCACCCATGGCGCAGCAGTACATTTTCCAGATGCAGGGCCTGACCAAGGCCTTCCCGGGCGGCAAGAAGGTGTTCGAGAACATCTGGCTGTCGTTCTACCCGGACGCCAAGATCGGCGTGGTCGGCGTCAACGGCTCGGGTAAGTCGACCCTGATGAAGATCATGGCCGGGCTCGACACGGAGTTCTCCGGCGAAGCCTTCGCCGCCGAGGGCACCAAGATGGGCTACCTGGAGCAGGAGCCCCAGCTCGACGAGCAACTGGACGTGTGGGGCAACGTCATCGCCTGGTGCGAAGAAAAGAAGATCTTCGACGCCTACAACGAGGCCGCCGCCAAACTCGGCGAGGACTACACCGACGAGCTGATGGAGGAGATGACCGCCCTCCAGGAAAAGCTGGACGCCGGCGACCTGTGGGACATCGACAGCCGCATCGAGATGGCCATGGACGCCCTGCGCTGCCCGCCCAACGACTGGATGGTCGACAGTCTTTCGGGCGGTGAGAAGCGCCGCGTCGCGCTCGCGCGGCTGCTGCTCTCCAAGCCCGACATGCTGCTGCTCGACGAGCCGACCAACCACCTGGACGCGGAGTCCGTGGCCTGGCTGCAGCACCACCTGGAGAACTTCCCCGGCTGCGTGATCCTGGTCACCCACGACCGCTACTTCCTGGACCAGGTCACCAAGTGGACGCTCGAGCTCGACCGCGGCAAGGGCATTCCCTACGAGGGCAACTACTCGGCCTGGCTGGAGCAGAAGGCCAAGCGCACCGCCCAGGAAGAGCGCGAAGAGGCCGGCAAGAAGCGCACCATCGAGCGCGAGCTGGAGTGGGTGCGCTCCTCGCCCTCGGCGCGGCGCTCCAAGTCCAAGGCGCGCCTGGCCGCCTTCGACGACCTCGTCAATCAGGCCGAGCGCGCCAAGCAGACCTTCGCCCAGATCCAGATCCCGCCCGGCCCGCGCCTGGGCCATGTGGTGATCGAGGCCGAGAACCTGGAGAAGGCCTACGGCGACAAGCTCCTGTTCAAGGACCTGGAGTTCAAGCTGCCGCCCGGCGGCATCGTCGGCGTGATCGGGCCGAACGGGGCGGGCAAGTCCACCCTCTTCAAGATCATCACCGGCAAGGAAGAGCCCGACCAGGGCGCCATCCGCCTGGGCGAGACGGTCAAGCTGGCCTACGTCGACCAGAGCCGCGACGCCCTCGATCCCAACAAGACCGTCTGGGAGGAGATCTCCGGCGGGCTGGACATCATGAAGGTGGGGACCCGCGAAATCCCCAGCCGCGCCTATGTCGGCTCGTTCAACTTCAAGGGCGGCGACCAGCAGAAGAAGGTCGGCCTGCTCTCCGGGGGCGAGCGCAACCGCGTGCACCTGGCCAAGACCCTCGCCGACGGCGGCAACGTGATCCTGCTCGACGAACCGACCAACGACCTGGACGTGGAGACCCTGCAGGCCCTGGAGAGCGCCCTGGAGGACTTCCCCGGCTGCGCGGTGGTGATCAGCCACGACCGCTGGTTCCTGGATCGCCTCGCCACCCACATCCTGGCCTTCGAGGGCGACAGCCACGTCGAATGGTTCGAGGGCAACTTCGAAGCCTACGAAGAGGACAAGAAGCGCCGCCTGGGCGCGGACAGCCTGATCCCCCACCGCATCAAGTTCCAGAAATTCGGGCGCTAGGGATTCGCCTCGTGCCTCAAGCGGGGCGCGAAAACTGATTCGGATCAGTTGCTTGAAGCTTGAATTTCAGGCGCCGCGCGAGGCGGGGCCGGCGCCTGTCGCGGCGGCGCGTCGCAGAAGCGAGCGATTCTGAGCCTCGCGCCAGTTGCGCGGCGCGGCCGGGGCGGCCATGTGCACCCGAGCCCCAGCCGCAGGAGACGCCCGTGACCGAGACCGCCGCCCCGCTCGTGATGATCTCCCACCCGATGCTGGCGGTCATGCAGCCGGCGCTCGAGGGCAAGGGCTGGCGCGTGGCCCGGCGCTGGGAGCTGGCCGAGGCGGACAAGCCCGACGTGCGGGTGATCGTCCACGCCGGCGAGGCCAAGCTGGAGCCGGAGTTCCTGGAAAGCCTGCCGAACGTAGGCCTGATCGCCTGCGTCAGCGTCGGCTACGACGGGGTGAACGTGCCCTGGTGCCGCGCGCGCGGGATCGAGGTCACCCACGCCGACGGGCTGAACGCCGACGACGTGGCCGACCACGCCGTGGGCCTGATCATCGCCTCCTGGCGCGAGATCGTCGCCGGCGACCGCATGGTGCGCGAGGGCCGCTGGACCCTGGCCGACCGCATGGCCCCGCGCCCCGGCCTTCGCGGGCGAAAGGTCGGGATCGTCGGCCTCGGCCACATCGGCGCGGCGGTGGCCACCCGCGTGGAGGCCTTCGGCATGACCGTCTCCTGGTGGGCCCCCCGGGACAAGCCGGCCGCCTGGCCGCGGGCGGCGAGCCTGCTGGACCTGGCCCGTGAGGCCGACATCCTGGTGGTGGCCTGCCGCGCCGACGCCTCCAACCGCAAGATGATCTCGGCCGAGGTGATCGAGGCGGTGGGCCCGCGCGGGCTGATCGTCAACGTCGCGCGCGGCTCGATCATCGACGAGGACGCCCTGATCGCGGCGCTGAAGGACGGGCGCCTGGCGCGCGCGGGCCTGGACGTGTTCGAGACCGAGCCGACGCCGGCCGGGCGCTGGGCCGACGTACCCGGCGTGGTGCTGACCCCGCACACCGCCGGCGGCACCATCGACGCGATTCCGAAGATGGTCGGGCAAGCGCTGGACAACGTCGCGCGCTTCCTGGACGGCCAGCCGCTGGCGAGCCCGGTGGCGGAGTAGGGCGCCTTTCCGCGGAATTTGCGCCTGGAGCGGGCCGGCGCGGGCTATAGAGCCGCGTCATGAGCGACGCGCCGATCCGAATCTGGCTGGCCCTGAGCCATCACGCCGCCTTCCGCTGCGGCGGCTGGGCCTTCGTGCGCGCGGCCGACGGGGCCGTGACCGGCGTGGCCGGCGGCGAGCGCAACCTCACCGGCGAGCGCATCGAGCTGGCGGGCCTGGCCGCGGCGCTGGAGACCCTGCCGGCCGGCGCGGAAGCGGTCCTGCACACCCTAAGCGTCCGCATCCTGCGCTCGGCCGCGGCGATCGCCGGGACCGCGACGGGCGAGCAGGCGCCCAGCGAGGACCTCGACCTTTGGGCCCGCATCGTCACGGCCGCGAAGGGGCGCAGCCTGCGCCTGGTCTGCGCCGAGGCCGGCGCGGGGACCCCGCTCGCCTTCGCCGCCGCCTGGGCCGAGTTCGCCCGCGACAAGGCCAAGGCCGCCGGCGCGTTCGCCTCGCCGATTCCGAAGACCAACCTGGCCAAGCTGCGGGGGCTCTAGGCCGGCGCGACGCCCACTTGGACGTTGACATAACCATATAAAGATATCTTTATGTCCGCCATGGCGATGAGCGCTGAACAGGCGGTGGAGGTGTTGCGCGCGGCGGGCGAGCCGACGCGCCTGCGCATCCTGGCGCTCCTGGCCCGCGAGGAGCTGGCGGTGCTGGAGCTGTGCCGCGTGCTCGACCAGAGCCAGCCCAGGGTTTCGCGCCATTTGAAGCTGCTGGCCGAGGCCGGCCTTGTCGAGCGGTTTCCGGACGGGGCGTGGGTGTTCTACCGCCTGCTCACGGGCCGCGAGGCCGGGGCCCTGGTCGCCCAGGCGCTGGCGCTGATCGATCCGGCCGATCCGGTGCTGCTCCGCGACGCCGAGCGGCTGGACGCGGTGCGCGCCGAGCGCGAGGCCGAGGCCGGGGAGTATTTCGCCCGCAACGCCGCGCGCTGGGACGAGATCCGCTCGCTCTACGTCTCCGAGGCCGACGTGGAGGCCGCGATCCTGGCCGCCGCCGGACCCGGCCCGTTCCGCCGCATGATCGACCTGGGCACCGGGGCGGGGCGGATGCTCACCCTCCTGGGTCCTCACGCCGAGCGGGCGCTGGGCCTGGACCTGTCGCAGCAGATGCTGAACATCGCCCGCAGCCGCGTGGCTCGCGCCGGGCTGGACCGCTGCGAGCTGCGCCACGGCGACATCTTCGGCACCGGCCTGCCGGGCCAGAGCGCCGACCTGGTGGTCGTCCACCAGGTGCTGCACTACCTGGGCGATCCGGCCGCCGCGCTGAGGGAGGCCGCCCGCCTGGTGGCCGAGGGCGGACGCCTGCTGATCGTCGACTTCGCCCCCCACGCCCTGGAGTTCCTGCGCGAGCAGCACCAGCACCGCCGCCTGGGCTTCTCCGAGGCCGAGATGAACCGCTGGCTCGCCGAGGCGGGCCTGGCCGAGATCGCCGCCGTCGAGCTGCCGCCGATCCGCGACGGGGGCTTGACCGTGAAAATCTGGAGCGCGGTGCGACCGTCCGCCCGCCAAAGGAGCGCCGCATGAAACCCGTCCGCGCGCCCGAGCGCGCCAGCGCCCTCGGCCCCGTCGCCCATGCCGGCGCCGGGCTCGGCCCGCGCCCGAAGATCTCGTTCGAGTTCTCGCCGCCGAAGACCCCGGAGGCGGAGGAGAGCCTGTGGCAGGCGATCCGCCGCCTGGAGCCGCTGAACCCGGAGTTCGTCTCGGTGACCTACGGCGCGGGCGGCTCCACCCGCGACCGCACGCATCGCACGGTCGTGCGCATGCTCAAGGAGACGACGCTGAAGCCCGCCGCGCACCTCACCTGCGTGGAGGCCAGCCGCGCCGAGGTGGACGAGGTGGTGCGCGCCTATTGGGACGCGGGCATCCGCCACATCGTGGCCCTGCGCGGCGATCCGCCCGGCCAGATCGGCGGGGTCTACGTCCCCCGCCCGGACGGCTACCTGAACGCCACCGAGCTGACCGCGGGCATCCGCGCCATCGCCCCCTTCGAGGTGAGCGTCAGCCTCTATCCGCAGAAGCACCCGGAAAGCCCGTCGCTGGACCACGACATCGACGTGCTGAAGGCCAAGATCGACGCCGGGGCGACGCGGGCGATCACCCAGTTCTTCTACGACATCGACGCCTTCCTGCGGTTCATGGACAAGGTCCGCGCCGCCGGGGTGACGATTCCGATCTCGCCGGGGGTGATGCCGGTCTCCAACTTCAAGGGCCTGCAGCGCATGGCCGAGCCGGTGGGCATTCCGCTGCCGCAGTGGCTGGGCAACCTGTTCGAGGGCCTCGACAAGGATCCGGAGACGCGCAAGCTGGTCGCCGCCTCGGTGGCCGCCGAGATGTGCGCGCGCCTGGCCGAGGAAGGCTATTCGGACTTCCACTTCTACACGCTGAACCGCGCGGACCTGGTCTATGCGATCTGCCGGGTGCTGGGCGTGCGCGAAGCCGAACCCGCCCGTCAAAGGAGCGCCGCCCAATGAGCAAGGTGCAACCCGGCCGCGCCGAACGCATCGCCCGCCTGAAGGCGATCGCCAAGGAGCGCATCCTCATCCTCGACGGCTCGTGGGGGGTGATGATCCAGAAGCGCGGCCTGACCGAGGACGACTATCGCGGCGAGCGCTTCAAGGACCACAAGGTCCAGCTCAAGGGCGACAACGACCTGTTGTGCCTGACCCGGCCGGACATCATCGCCGACCTGCACGACCAGTACTACGCCGCCGGCGCCGACATCTCCGAGACCAACACCTTCTCGGCCACCACCATCGCCCAGGCCGACTACGAGATGCAGGGCGCGGTGTGGGACATCAACTTCGAGGGCGCGCGCATCGCCCGCAAGGTCGCCGACGAATGGACCGCCAGGGAGCCGGACAAGCCGCGCTTCGTGGCCGGCTCGATCGGTCCGCTCAACGTGATGCTGTCGATGTCCTCGGACGTGAACGATCCGGGCGCGCGTAAGGTGACCTTCGCCCAGGTCTACGACGCCTACCGCGAGCAGGTGCGGGCGCTGCACGAGGGCGGCGCCGACATGTTCCTGATCGAGACCATCACAGACACCTTGAACTGCAAGGCCGCGATCAAGGCGATCCTGGACGTCGAGGACGAGGGCTACGAGCCGCTGCCGATCTGGATCTCGGGCACTATCACCGACCGCTCGGGCCGCACCCTGTCGGGCCAGACGGTGGAGGCGTTCTGGAACTCGGTGCGCCACGCCAAGCCGTTCGCGGTGGGGCTGAACTGCGCGCTCGGCGCGGAGCTGATGCGCCCGCACATCGCCGAGCTGGCGCGCATCGCCGACACCCTGGTCTCGGCCTATCCCAACGCCGGCCTGCCCAACGCCATGGGCGAATACGACGAGACCCCGGACCAGACCGGCCACATGCTGCACGACTGGGCCGGCGACGGGCTGGTCAACATCCTCGGCGGCTGCTGCGGCACCACCCCCGACCACATCCGCCACGTGGCCGACGAGGTGCGCGGCATGAAGCCCCGGCGAATCCCCGAACGGCCGCACGCCATGCGGCTTGCGGGGCTGGAGCCGTTCGAGCTGGCGTGATCGCCGATGAAGCCAACGATCCTTTTTGGCGGAACCAACCGTGAGCGGTTGGTCTCAGTGGCCAGCGCCCAGGCGATCATCGCCGCGCTGCCGCAGGCGGACCTGTGGTTCTGGACCCCCGACGGTCGTGTTCGCACGGCCGCTCGCTCGGCGCTGATCGCCCATCAGCGGCCTTTCGAGATCGACTTTCCGGCAGGCGAGGGTGAAGACCTTGGTCCGATCGAGGCGGCGCTTGACCGCTCCGTGGCCGAGCGCCGGGTGCTAGTTCTGGCCTTGCATGGCGGGGCCGCCGAGAGCGGCGAGTTCGCCGCGCTCGCCGAGGCGCGAGGCGTGGCGTTCACCGGTTCCGGCGCCGCTGCTAGCCGGCTCGCGTTCGACAAGGCTGCGGCCAAGCGCGCCGTCGTTGGAGCGGGCGTGGCCGTGGCGGGCGAGGTGGCGCTTGATGCCGCGTCCGAGGGCTTGGCGCGCTACGGCCGCTTGGTCGCGAAGCCCGTCGCCGAGGGCTCGAGCTATGGCCTTTTGTTCATCGACGACGCCGAGGGTTTGGCGCGACTTGCGCAGGCCGCCGCCTGCGAGGCCTATCTGATCGAACCCTTCGTCGCCGGCCAGGAGGCGACCTGTGGCGTGCTGGAGACAGACGGCGGACTGATCGCCCTGCCGCCGGTGGAAATCCTGCCGGGCGGGGGCGCCTTCGACTACGCCAGCAAGTACCTGTCGGCGCAGACCCGGGAGATCTGCCCGGCGACCTTCGCGCCCGAGGTCAACGCGGCCCTCCAGGCCAGCGCGCTGGACGCCCATCGCGCCGTCGGCGCGGCCGGCTATTCACGCTCGGATTTCATCGTCACGCCGCATGGGCTCATCTTCCTAGAAATCAACACGTTGCCCGGTCTCACTCCAGCCTCGCTCTATCCCAAGACGCTGGCGGCCCAGGGCGTAGCTTTCGACGCATTCCTCAAGGGCCAGGTCGCACTGGCCGAACGGCGCGCCCGCCAATGAGCCGCGCCCGTATCGCCGTGCTGCTTGACGAGAACACGTCTTCGGGTGGGACCCGTTACGAGGCGGCCAAGGGCTATTTCGACGGTCTGTTGTCCGCCGGAGCCGCGCCCTACGGCGTTCCCTATGCGCCTGGGATCGCCCGTGAGACGGCCACGGAGTTCGACGGCCTGATGACCTGCGGCGGCCGGTTCGCCGTTCCCGACGCCTGGTACGTTGGCGCCGCATATCCCGCGCCGCGGACTGACCGGCCGGATGCGGAACGAGCCTTGCTCGAAGGCTTCTTGGCCGCGGGCAAGCCTGTCCTGGGCATCTGCGCCGGGATGCAGGCGCTGGCCTGCCTGAGCGGATGCCGTATGACCGCCCATGTGGAGGGGCATGACGATCGTGCCGCCGTCCATCCGGTGCAGATAGCGTCGGGCTCGTTGTTAGAGCGCCTGGTGGGGGCGCAACTGATGGTCAATAGCTTCCACCGGGAGGCGATCGTGGAGCTTGGCCCGCAAGTTCGGGCCTGCGGCCGCGCGCCGGACGGCGTGATCGAGGCTATCGAGCTCCCCGACCTTTCGTTCGCCCTGGGCCTTCAGTGGCACCAGGAACTCCTTGGGCCCGGTCATCCCGGCCAGGCCATCTTCGCTGGCTTCGTCGACGCCTGCGTCCGCAATACCTAGGAACTCGGCGTATGCGACCCACCTTCATCAATATCGGCGAGCGGACCAACGTCACCGGCTCGGCCAAGTTCCGCAAGCTGATCGCCGAGGGCGACTACGCCGCCGCCCTGTCCGTGGCCCGCCAGCAGGTGGAGGCCGGCGCGGCGGTGATCGACGTGAACATGGACGAGGGCCTGCTAGACTCGGTCCAGGCCATGCGCACCTTCCTGAACCTGGTGGCCGCCGAGCCGGACATCGCCCGCGTGCCGGTGATGATCGACTCGTCCAAGTGGGAGGTGATCGAGGCCGGGCTGCAGACCGTGCAGGGCAAGGCCATCGTCAACTCCATCAGCATGAAGGAAGGCGAGGCCAAGTTCATCGAGCAGGCCAAGGCCTGCCTGCGCTACGGCGCGGCGGTGGTGGTGATGGCCTTCGACGAGGAGGGGCAGGCGGACACGGTGGAGCGCAAGGTCTCCATCTGCAAGCGCGCCTACCACGTCCTGACCGAGCGCGTCGGCTTCCCGCCCGAGGACATCATCTTCGACCCGAACATCTTCGCCGTGGCGACGGGGATCGAGGAGCACGACGACTACGCCGTGGCCTTCATCGAGGCGACGCGGGAGATCAAGGAAAGCCTGCCCTACGCGCGGGTGTCCGGCGGGGTCTCGAACGTCTCGTTCAGCTTCCGCGGCAACGAGCCGGTGCGCCGGGCGATCCACTCGGTGTTCCTCTACCACGCGATCGCGGCGGGCATGGACATGGGCATCGTCAACGCCGGCGACCTGCCGGTGTACGACGACATCGACCCGGAGCTGCGCGAGGCGGTGGAGGACGTGATCCTGAACCGTCCCCCGCGCGGAAACATCTCCAACACCGAGCGGCTGGTGGAGCTCGCGCCGAAGTACAAGGGCGAGAAGGGCAAGGCCAAGACCGTGGACCTGGCCTGGCGCGAGGGCAGCCCCCGCGACCGGCTGGTGCACGCCCTGGTGCACGGGGTCACCGACTACATCGAGGCCGACACCGAGGAGGCGCGGGCCGCCGCCGAGCGCCCGCTGCACGTGATCGAAGGCCCGCTGATGGACGGCATGAACGTGGTCGGCGACCTGTTCGGCTCGGGCAAGATGTTCCTGCCCCAGGTGGTCAAGTCGGCCCGGGTGATGAAGCAGGCCGTGGCCTATCTGCTGCCGTTCATGGAGGCGGAAAAGGAGGGCCAGGTCCGCCAGGCCGCCGGCAAGATCCTGATGGCCACCGTCAAGGGCGACGTCCACGACATCGGCAAGAACATCGTCGGCGTGGTCCTGCAGTGCAACAACTACGAGGTGATCGACCTGGGCGTGATGGTCCCGGCCGACCGCATCCTCGACGAGGCCGTGGCCAACAAGGTCGACATCATCGGCCTGTCGGGCCTGATCACCCCGTCGCTGGACGAGATGGTGTTCGTCGCCGCGGAGATGGAGCGGCGCGGTTTCGACATCCCGCTCCTGATCGGCGGGGCCACCACCTCCAAGACCCACACGGCGGTGAAGATCGAGCCCGCCTACAAGGCCGGCCCGACCACCTATGTCGTGGACGCCAGCCGCGCCGTCGGCGTGGTCTCGGGCCTGCTGTCGGCCACCGAGCGGCCGCGCGTCACCGCCGAGACCCGCGCCGAATACGCCCGCGTGCGCGAGCAGTTCGCCAGGGGGCAGGGCAATCGCGCCCGCGCCAGCCTGGAGGAGGCCCGCGCCAACGCCTTCACGCCGAACTGGGCCGAGTACCGCCCGCCGCGGCCGGCCTTCACCGGCGTGCGCGCGTTCGCGCCCTACGACCTGGCGGAGCTGGCGCGGCACATCGACTGGACGCCGTTCTTCGCCAGTTGGGAGCTGGTCGGCCGTTTCCCGCAGATCCTGGACGACGAGATCGTCGGCGAGGCCGCCCGCGACCTCTACCGCGACGCCCAGGCCATGCTGGAGAAGATCATCGCCGAGAAATGGTTCGAGGCCCGCGGCGTGGTGGGCTTCTGGCCGGCCAACGCCGAAGGCGACGACATCGTCGTCTACGCCGACGACGAGCGCACCACCGAGCGGGCGCGCCTGCACACCCTTCGCCAGCAGATGCTCAAGCCCAAGGGCGAGGAGGGCCGGGCCAACGTGGCGCTGGCCGACTTCGTCGCCCCGGTGGACAGCCGGCCCGACTGGATCGGCGGCTTCGCCGTGACCGCCGGCCATGGGGAGCTGGACGTGGCGGCGCGGTTCAAGGCGGCCGGCGACGACTATTCGGCGATCCTGGCCACGGCGCTCGCCGACCGGCTGGCCGAGGCCTTCGCCGAGGCGCTGCACCGCAAGGTGCGCACCGAACTCTGGGGCTACGCCCCGGACGAGCCCTTCGACCTGGCCGCCCTGATCGCAGAGGAATACCGGGGCATCCGCCCGGCGCCCGGCTATCCGGCCCAGCCCGACCACACCGAGAAGGCGACCCTGTTCAAGCTGCTGGACGCGACGGCCGCCACCGGCATCGAGCTGACGGAAAGCTTCGCCATGACCCCGCCGGCGAGCGTCTCGGGGCTCTATTTCTCGCATCCGGCGTCGCACTACTTCGGCGTCGGCCGCATCGAGAAGGACCAGGTGGAGGACTACGCCCGGCGCAAGGGCTGGGATCTGAAGACCGCCGAGCGCTGGCTTGCGCCGATCCTCAACTACGAGCCGGCCTGAGCCGGCTCAGCGGCCTTCTTTCCAGAGGTCGAGCGGCTGGTGCGCCTCGTGGCGGATCAGGCCGAGGTAGCCGGTCACGAAGACGACGGCGCCTATGGCCAGCCCGCCCAGGAAGCCCGCCGGGGTGGCGAACCACAGGGTCAGGAAGGAGATGGACGTGGCCAAGAGGACCATCGACCATCGCACCAGCATGTTGAAGATGTGGTAGGTGCGCTCGTGCGCCAGTAGCTCCGCGTCCGGCGGGGCCGTAAAGCGTTCGTCCATGACGTCGCCTCCCGAGGATCTGTCGTCCCCCGACTTGCTTAAGCATAACGCAAAAGCCGGGCTTTGGGATCAGGCTTGGCTGTCTTCGGCGACCTGGCCGGCCATCCAGTCGCGGAAGGCGGCGATCTTGGGTGAGCGCCGGCGCTCCTTCGGATAGACCAGCCAATACTGGCTGTAGGGCATCTCGACCGGCACGGGCTGGATCAGCCGGCCTTCGGCCAGCTCCCGCCGCCACAGGAACGGCGAGCCCAGCGCCAGCCCCTGGCCGGCCAGCGCCACGCCCACCTCGATCACCTGGCTGTCGGTGGCCAGGCGGGCTCCGGCGGCGGCTCCGGCGTCGGTGACGCCGGCGGCCTCGAACCACTGGGCCCATTCGGAATCCTCGCCGATCCGGGGCGTGTCCAGCAGGTCCTGCGCCCGGCCAAGCCCGCCGTGCGCCCTGGCGAAGGCCGGCGTGCACAGCGGCGTCAGGTCCGCCGGGCCCAGGTGATGGCTCTCCAGGCCCGGCCAGTCGCCCCCGCCGCCGCGGACCGCCACGTCGAAGGGCTCGCGCTGCAGGTCGACCACCCGGCTGGAGACCTCCAGGCGCACGGCGATCTTCGGGTGGGCGAGCTGGAAGTCGCCCAGCCGCGGGGCGAGCCATTGGCCGGCGAAGGAGGGCAGGGCGGTGATCGACAGCACCCCCTCGGCGGTCTCGGTCAGTTCGCTCAGCGCCCCGCGAAGCAGGCCGAGCGCCTCTGTCGCCGCGCGGGCCAGGCGCTCGCCGGATGCGGTCGGCTCCACCTGCCTGGGCAGGCGCACGAACAGGGACTGGCCCAGCCGCTTCTCCAGGGCCTTCACCTGCCAGCTCACCGCCGCCTGGGTGATCCCCAGCTCCTCGGCCGCGCGGGTGAAGCTCTTCAGGCGGGCGGCGGCCTCGAAGACGCGGATAGCGCTGAGCGGGATCTGGGCGAGGATGTCAGACATAAGAAGAGCTAATGTATAGACGAGGAGGACCCGTTTGTCCCGAGGGCTTCAAAGGCTGAAAATCCGGCCATCTCAAGAGCTGGAAGCGAGTCCTCGCCATGGAAGAGGCGCATCGGAAGCATAAGGAAGTCCCATTCGGCTGGGTGCTCTGGATCGGCCAGGCGCTGGCCGCCGTTCGCCGCCGCCGCGCGCGTCGCGCGCCCTGGCGCGAGCCGCTGGCCCTGACGCCGCCGGACGACCTGAACCGGCTGTCGGCGCCCCATTGAGCGGGTCCTGTCGCGACAGGCTTCGCCGAGGTGGCGCCAAGCTTGAAGCCGCAACCCCAGGGCGTCGCATACCGGGACGCCCGAGGCTCCAGCTGGGGGAGACTTCAATGCGCGCCACCGCCAACGACAACATCCGGCCCGAGCGCCGCTCGGAGCGCCGCCGCAAGGTGCTGATGAGCGGCAAGATCGCCTGGCGCGACAACATGTTGTCGGGCGACTGCACGATCCGCGACCTCTCGGACGGCGGCGCGAAGGTGCGCCTGGCCGATCCCCTGGCCCCGAATGATCCGGTGCTGATCGTCCTGCGCACCGGCCAGGCGTTCGCCGCGCGCACCGCCTGGCGGCACGGCGCCCTGGCGGGCCTGGCCTTCGAGGAAAGCTACGACCTGACCCAGCCGGGCCCGGAGCCCATGCCTTACACCCGCCGTCTGTGGCTGGACCAGCTTCCCCGCTGAGCGCCGGTCAGTTCGCCGGGGCCGCCTCGCCGGCCTGGTCCGAATTCGTGGCGGCGTTGGTGGACGGCGCCAGCAGCCGGTCGATGCTGAGCGCTCCGTCGTCGGCCGGGCTCTCGGCGGGCGGCGCTTCCGGCGCGGCTTCCGGCGTCGGCGCGGCGGCGGCGTCCGGCGCCGCTTCGGGCGGCGTCTCGGGCGCGGCGTCCACGGCCTCGGTGGGGTCGAAGGTCGCCCCCATCAGCGTGGCCTCGGTCTTCAGCCGCGTGGCCGTGGTCATGCAGATCTCGGGCAGGGTCCAGCTCATCCATTCCTGCGCCACGCGCGCCTTGGGCATGGTCGCCGCCGCCGTCCAGGTGGAGCGGCCCTGCTTGACGGCCTGCTGGCCGCGGGCGCTGATCGGCTTCAGGCTGGCCTTCTCGGCGGCCTGGATGGCGCCGGCGAACAGCTTCAGGTTCGCCCGGCCTTCCTTCTGCATGTCGCTGTAGACCTTCAGGTCGTCGGCCAGGTTCGAGCCCGGCCGCCGCCAGGTGGTCTCGATGCGCGTCACCTCGGGCATCACCTGGTCGTGCAGGTCCAGGTAGCCGCCGAGCGCGCCGTAGCACCAGGCCACCAGCCCGTAGTCGTCGTGCGGCGCGCCGACCGGATAGACGGGCGGGGCAGGGGCGTCGTCGGCCGCCGGCGCCTCCGCGGCGGGCGCATCCGGCGCGGCCGCCTCGGCGGGCGGCGCCTCGGCCGGGGCGGCGGCTTCGGGATCGGCGGCCGCGAACAGGGCCAGGGCGAAGAGCAACACGGACATCAAGGCGCGATCCCTAGGGCGATACTTGCGGCGGCGCGCCATGGCCCCCGCCCCCGGGGGTCTCGATCTCGATCGCGTCGCCAGGCTGCACCGTAACGGAGAAGCAGCCGGAAAGCTCCCTTACCTCGCCCGCCGCCGTGATCCAACGCTGGGCGCCGGGCAGGGCGGGCCCGCCGCCGGCCAGGCCCTGGGGCGCGTGCTCGCGCCGGGTGGAGAGCAGGGCCGCCTCCATCGGGGCCAGGAAGCGGATGCGCCGCACCGCCCCGTCGCCGCCGCGCCGCAAGCCCGCGCCGCCGGAGCCCAGGCGGATGGCGAAGGTCTCCACCCGCACCGGGAAGCGCCGCTCCAGGATCTCCGGATCGGTCAGGCGCGAGTTGGTCATGTGGGTGTGCACGGCGCTGGCCCCGTCGGCGTCGGCCGTGGCGCCGGCCCCGCCGCATAGGGTCTCGTAGTACTGCCGCTCTTCGTCGCCGAAGGTGAAGTTGTTCATGCTGCCCTGGGCGTTGGCCATCACCCCCAGCGCCGCATAGAGCGCGTCGACCACGTGCTGGCTGGTCTCCACGTTGCCCGCCACCACGGCGGCCGGCGGGCGCGGCGCCAGCATCGAGCCCGGCCTGGTGATCACGCCCAGCGGCTCCAGGCAGCCGGCGTTCAGCGGGATGTCGTCGTCCACCAGGCTGCGGAACACGTAGAGCGCGGCGGCGTCGACGATCGCCGAGGGGGCGTTGAAGTTCGACGGCAGTTGATCGGCCGAGCCGGTGAAGTCGAGCACCGCCTCGCCCCTGGCGGCGTCCACCGTGGTGCGCACCACGATCCTGCCGTCCCCGTCCATGGGGACTTCGGCCGAGCCGCTCGAGAGCCGGCCCACCGCCCGGCGCACGCAGGCCGCCGCGTTCTCCTGCACGAAGGTCATGTAGCGGTGGACGGCCTGGGGCCCGTAGGTCTCGATCATCTGGGCGACCGAGGCCGCGCCCGCCTGGCAGGCGGCGATCTGCGCCTTCAGGTCGGCGAGGTTGCGCTCCGGCGCGCGGGCGGGCCAGGGGCCGGCGGCGAGCGCCGCGCGGGTCTGATCCTCCAGGAAGACGCCGTCCTGCATGATCGGCAGGGCGTCCAGCAGCACGCCTTCCTCCTCGATCGTGCGCGAGAAGGGCGGCATGGAGCCGGGCTGGATGCCGCCCACGTCGGCGTGGTGGCCCCTGGCAGCGACGTAGAAGGCCGGCTCGCGCCCCTCGTCCATGAACACCGGCATGACCACGGTGATGTCCGGCAGGTGGGTGCCGCCGGCGTAGGGGTTGTTCAGGGCGAAGGCCTGGCCGGGGCGAAGGCGCGGGTGGCGCTCGCGCACGGCCCGCACGCTGGCGCCCATCGAGCCCAGGTGCACCGGCATGTGCGGGGCGTTGGCCACCAGTCCGCCGTCGGCGTCGAACAGGGCGCAGGAGAAGTCCAGCCGCTCCTTGATGTTCACCGAGTGGGCGGTGCGCTCCAGGGCCGCGCCCATGGCCTCGGCCACCCCCATGAAGCGGCGGTTGAAAAGTTCCAGGGTGACCGGGTCGGGCCTGTCCAGGGCGATCTCGGCGCGCCGGGCCTGGCCCGCGCGCACCAGTCGGATCAGGCCGTCCTCGCCCGCCAGCGCCCGCCAGCCGGGCGTCACCGCGATCTGGGTGTCGCCGCGCACGATCAGCGCCGGCCCCTCGGCGGCGCTCAGCGCCTCGGCCGGGATCACCGGGGCGTCGTGGAAGGCGCCGGCGGCGTAGAGGCGGATGGTGTCGAAACCCCCCTCGGTCGCTTCGCGACAGCTCCCCCAGAGGGGGAGCATCTTCGCGCCGGACAGATCCTCCCCCTCTGGGGGAGGTGGCGGCGAAGCCGACGGAGGGGGAGTTTTAAATTCCGGCTCCGCAGCCTCGGCCTCCACCGCCGCGATCAGGAGGGGCCGCGCCGGCTCGACGAAGCCGAACAGGCGCCGGTGCGCCGCCTCGAAGGCGGTCCTGGCGTCGGCCAGGTCCGAGAGCGGAACGGGCAGCTCGGCGTCGGCGCCGTCGTAGCGCAGGCGCAGGGTGCGGCGCGCCTCGCCGGCCCGCGCGCCCTGTTCGGCCAGCGCGGCCTCGGCCTCGGCGGCTAGGGCGTCCAGCGCCGAGCGCGCCTCGTCCAGCCCCTCGGCGGAGAGCGGCGTCTCCAGCCCCGCCTGCCGCAGGGCCGTCACCCGCGCCTGGCCGATCCCCCAGGCCGAGAGCACGCTGCCGTAGCGCGGGCACAGCACCTCGGCCGCCCCCAGCGCCTCGGCGGTCTGGCAGGCGACCTGGCCGGCGGCCCCGCCGAACGCCACCAGGGCGTGGTCGCGCGGGTCGAAGCCGCGCTCGGTGGAGATGCGCCGCACCGCCTGGGCCATCTGCTCGACGGCCACGGCGACGAAGCCCTCTGCGGCGGCCTCCAGGCTTTCCGCGCCCATGGCCTTGGCCAGTTCGGCCAGGCGCGCGCGGGCGGCGGCCGCGTCCAGCGGCGCGTCGGCTCCCGGCCCGAACACCTTGGGGAAGCGGCGCGGGTCCAGCCGGCCGAGCACGAGGTTGGCGTCGGTCACCGTGGCCGGGCCGCCCCGGCCGTAGGCGGCGGGCCCGGGATCGGCGCCGGCGCTGGCCGGGCCGGCGCGGGCGCGAAAGCCGTCGAAGGCCAGGATCGAGCCGCCGCCGGCGGCCACGGTCTCCACGTCCAGCATCGGGCTTCTGAGGCGCGCGCCAGCCACGCGGGCCGTGTCGCGCCGCTCCAGGGCGCCGGCGAAGCGGCAGACGTCGGTGGAGGTGCCGCCCATGTCCACGCCCAGCACGGCCAGGGCGCCCGCGGCGTGGGCGGTGCGGGCCACGCCCACCACTCCGCCGGCCGGGCCGGAAACCACCGCGTCGCGCCCGCGGAAGGCCTCGGCCCGCACCAGCCCGCCGGCCGAGGTCATGAAGTAGAGCGGCGCGCCGGCCACCGCGCGGGCCACCCGGTCCACATAGGCGCGCAGCACCGGCGTCAGATAGGCGTCGGCCACCGTCGTCTCCGCGCGCGGCACGAAGCGGGGCAGGGGAGAGACCTCGTGGCTCAGGGCGACGAAGGAAAAGCCCGCCGCCTCGGCGATCGCGCCCGCCGCCAGCTCGTGCTCGGGATTGAGGTCGGCGTGCAGGAAAGCGACGGCGCAGGCGGTGAATCCCTCAGCCGCGGCCGCCTCCAGCCGGGCCTTCAGCGCCGCGCGATCCAGCGGACGCGCCACAGAGCCGTCGGCCGCCAGCCGCTCGTCGGCCTCGACCACGGCCTCGTACAGCGGCGCGGGGCGCTCGATCTTCAGGGCGAACAGGTCGGGCCGGGCCTGGTCGCCGATGACCAGGGCGTCGGCGAAGCCCGCCGTGGTGACGAACAGGGTGCGCGCCCCGCGCCGCTCCAGCAGCGCGTTGGTGGCCACCGTCGTGCCCATCTTGATCGCCTCGACCCGGTGGGCCGGGAACGGATCGCCGGGGGCCGCGTTCAGCACCCGCCGCATGGCCTCGACGGCGGCGTCCTCGTAGGCGGGCGAGGCGGAGAGCAGCTTGAGGGAAACCTCGGCGCCGTCGTCGGAGCTGGCGATCACGTCGGTGAAGGTGCCGCCCCTATCGATCCAGAAAGCATATCGCCTGTCCAAAACTTAACCTTCCAGAGGTTCGATTGTCGTTGTCACGGCGCCGGCGCGACTCTAGGCTTCCGCTTACTCCCATGAGCTTTTGGCGCAAAATTGCAGGGCTCGCGGCCCGCCGTCCCGACTTCGCGGACTGCCCCGATTGCCCTCCCGGCATGCCGGGCGAAGACCCGGCGTTCTCGACCGCGGTGACGGCGCTTGGCGCGAAGCTGGCCAAGGCCGACGGCAAGGCCCGCGACATTGAATACGAGACCTTCGCCGAGGTGTTCCACCCCGAGGGCCGCTCGGCGCAGGACGTGCGCCGGTTCTACGAGTTCGCCCGCCAGACCACGCGCGGCTTCGAAAGCTACGCGCGGCGGCTGGCCAAGCGCTACGCCGGCTGCCCGCAGATCCTCGAGGACGTGCTGGACGGCCTGTTCCACATCGCCACCTCCGACGGGACGGTGACCGACGACGAGATGGCCTACCTGGAGCGGGTGTCCGACCTGTTCGCCATGTCGCCGCTCGCCTTCCGCCGGCTGAAGGCGACGCACCTGGGCCTGGCCGAGGACGACCCCTACGCCATCCTGGAGACGCCGCACGACGCGCCCGACGAGGAGCTGCGCGCGGCCTGGAAGCGGGCGCTGGTGGAAGCCCACCCCGACCGGGCGCGCGCCCGGGGCTTGCCGGCCGAGTTCATCGCGCTCGCCGAGGCCAAGGCGGCGGCCATCAACGCCGCTTTCGACGCGGCCATGCGCGAGCGCCGCGCTCTGGCGCCTGCGGGTGCGGCATGATGTCGGATCGCGCGGTTTTTGGTGCTAGAGTGCTTGATCGCCGGCCGCGCCATGCCGACATGAACTGCAGGCCGTAAGAAGACGGCGGAGGCGAAAGAGATGGTCAGGGAATTCGCAACTCGTCCCGGTTCGGCGTTTCGCAGCCTCGTCGCCGTAGGCGGCGCCTTGGCGACGACCCTGGCCGTGGCGATCGGCGCTGTCCTGGCCCTCTTCTTCGCCGCCACCGTGGTGGTCATCGCGGTGATGGCCAGCGCGCTCCTGGCCCTGACCGGCCTGGCCTTCCGCGCCCGCCGCGGCGCCGCCCGCCGGCGCACCGACGGGGTGATCGAAGCCCATCACCTGGGCGGCCACCACTGGGTCGCCTACGGCTGGAACGACCGGCCCTGACCGCCGCGCGCGGCTAGACGCTCCCATATCGCTTGCATCGAACGCGCCTTGCTCCCGGCGCGCGCGCCGACTACCGTCTGCGTTCAAACAAGTGTTGGGAGAACGACATGATCGGCGTGGTGGCGACCCTCAAGGTCCAGGAAGGCAAGGGCGCTGAATTCGAAGCGGTGTTCAAGGATCTCACCGCCCAGGTGAAGGCCAACGAGCCCGGCTGCCTGATGTACCAGCTCACCAAGAGCCGCACCGACCCCACGGTCTACAAGGTGCTGGAGATGTACGTCGACGCGGACGCGCTCAAGCACCACGGCGGCACCGACTACTTCAAGGCCGCCGGCGCCAAGATGGGCCCCTGCATGGGCGGCCGTCCCGAGATCGAATATCTGGACGCGGTGGAGTAGGGCCATGGACCTGGAATTCAACGCTGAAGACCTGAAGTTCCGCGACGAGGTCCGCGCCTTCATCGCCGAGGCCTTCGACGAGGACATGCGCGCCAAGTCGGCCCAGTCCAAGAACGGCCACATCGACAAGGAAGGCCAGGTCCGCTGGCTCAAGCGCCTGCACGACAAGGGCTGGATCGCCCCCGACTGGCCGACCGAATACGGCGGCACGGGCTGGAGCCAGGCGCAGAAGTACATCTTCGACATGGAGATGGCGCTGGCCGGCGCCCCGTCCACCTCGAACATGGGCCTGAAGATGTGCGCCCCGGTGGTCATGGCCTTCGGCACGCCCGAGCAGAAGGCCCAGCACCTGCCCAAGATCCTGTCGACCGACGTGTGGTGGTGCCAGGGCTATTCGGAGCCCGGCTCCGGCTCGGACCTGGCCTCGCTCTCGCTCAAGGCCGAGCGCGACGGCGACCACTACGTGCTGAACGGCTCGAAGATCTGGACCACCTACGCCCAGTGGGCCGACTGGATGTTCTGCCTGGTGCGGACCTCCTCGGAGGGCATCCGCCAGCAGGGCATCAGCTTCCTCTTGCTGGACATGACGACGCCGGGGATCACCATCTCGCCGATCCCCACCCTGGACGGCCCGCCCGAAGGCGACCAGGAGGTCAACCAGGTGTTCTTCGAGAACGTCCGCGTGCCGGTCTCCAACCGCATCGGCGAGGAGGGCAAGGGCTGGACCTACGCCAAGTACCTCCTGCAGTTCGAGCGCGGGAACCCCTATGCGGCGGGCCTGACCAACCAGCTCAACAAGGTGCGCAAGATCGCCAGCGTGGAGGCCTCCGATGGCGGCCGGCGGATGATCGACGACCCGGACTTCCGCCGGAAGCTCTCGGAGATGCAGATCAAGGTCGACACGTTGAACGCCACCGAGCTTCGCATGTTCTCGGCCCGCGCGGCCGGCGAGGCGATGGGCGCGGCGTCCTCCATGCTCAAGCTGGAAGGCAGCCAGGCCCAGCAGGCGGTGACCGAGTTGGCGCTGGAGGCGGCCGGGCTCTACGCCCAGCCCTTCGTGCGCGACACCTGGGCCGAGCTGCGCGGCGAGACCAACGTGCCCCGCGCCGGACCGGACTACGCCGCCACCGTGGCGCCGACCTACTTCAACTACCGCAAGACCTCGATCTACGCCGGGTCCAACGAGATCCAGCACAACATCATGGCCAAGATGGTGCTGGGGCTCTGACGAGCCCCAGCCGTCTGGTCACAGGAGCGTGCCGTGCAGGATCAGCAGGGCCACGCTGAAGTAGATCACCAGGCCGGTGACATCCACCAGGGTGGCCACGAACGGCGCGGAGGCGCTGGCCGGGTCGAAGCCTAGCCGTTTCAGCACGAACGGCAGCATCGATCCGGCGAGCGAGCCGAACGTCACGATGCCGACGAGCCCGGCTCCGACGGTCAGGGCGATCAGCAGCCAGTGCGGCCCGTAGTCGTACACGCCGAGGCTCTGCCAGACGCCGATGCGGATGACGCCGACGACGCCCAGGATGGCGCCGAGCGCCAGTCCCGTTGGGATCTCGCGCAGCGCCACCTTCCACCAGTCGCCCAGGCGGACCTGGCCGAGCGCCAGGGCGCGGATCAGCAGCGAGGTGGCCTGCGAGCCGGAGTTGCCGCCCGAGCTCATGATCAGCGGTATGAACAGGGTCAGCACCACGGCTCGGGCCAGTTCGTCCTCGAAGTGCTGCATCGCGCTGGCGGTGAGCATCTCGCCGATGAACAGGGCGCTGAGCCAGCCGGCGCGCTTGCGGATCATGGTCGGGAAGGTGATCTGCAGATAGGGCTCGCTCACCCCCTCGACGCCGCCGAACTTCTGCACGTCCTCGGTGCTGGCCGCGACGATGGAGTCGATGACGTCGTCGACGGTCACGATGCCCAGCACCTGGCCGCGCGCGTTCAGGATCGGCAGCGCCAGGAGGTCGTGGATCGAGATCAGCCGCGCCACCTCGTCGCGGTCGGCGTCGGCCGGCGCGGTGATCGGCGCGCGCGCCGGCGCCGCCTCCAGGATCGTGGCCTCGGGATCGGCGATGATCAGTTGGCGCAGGGTCGCCACGCGCACCAGGGCGCGCGTCTGCGGATCGACCACCAGGATCGCGTAGACGGTCTCGCGGCTGTGCTCCACCTGGCGGATGTGGCGCAGGGTCTCGGCCACCGTGGCCGTGGCCGGCACGCTGACGACCTCCGTCGTCATCAGGCTGCCGGCCGTGCCCTCGGGATAGGCGAGCAGCAGCTTCAGCGACTGGGCGGTCTCGAAGTCGACGCCGGACAGCAGCGCCGTGCGGTCCTCGGGATCGAGCTCGCGCAGGGTGTCGGCTGCGCGGTCCGCGGACATGGCCTTGAGCAGCCGCGCGCCCAGGCCCTCGGGGAGCCTCAGGATCAGCTCGCCCGCGCGTGCGAGTTCGGGCCGGTCGAACACCTCGGCCGCACGTTCCAGGGGCAGGTGCGCCACCACCGACGCGGCGGTCTCGGCGTCCTGCGCGTTCAGCCGCGCGACGACGTCGGCGACATGCTCGTCGAACGCCTCGGCGAGCAGGATGGGATCGACGGGCGCGGCCGCCGTGATGCGGAAGTCTTGCATGGCTCACCTTTCGATCCGCCGTCGGGCGGGTCGTGGCGAGCAAACCCCGGAAGGTCAGGCCACGAGCGGGCGCGACGGCGAAGGCGATCGACTACTGTCGCTCGGCATGGGGTTGGGTTCCTGTGTTGTGCGGCGCGGCGCTGGCCGGGCTGCGCGCCGGGCAAATGATCCTTCCGGGCCTCTTGGTCAAGCCCTGGACGCGCCTCGTCAGCAACGATGGAAGACGGCGCAGCCGATGCCGGGATATCCGGCGTCGCCCGGCAGTTCGTGGTAGCGCTTCATCGCCTCCTTGTGGCGGGCCTCCCGGGCGAACTCGCCGTCGGCGCCTTCGTCCTTGTCGGGGTCGCTGGCGCGGGTGAAGGCCCGCGCCGCCTCGGCTTCGCGGCGGCAGTCGGCGCTCTCCCGCTCGGTCCCCCGATCCTTGGGATCGCACCGCGGCCGCCGGGGCTGGGCGGGGGCCTGAGCGCGCCGGCCGTCCAGGAACGGCGCCGAGAAGAGATCCTCTGTCCGAGCGGCGTCGGGCGTCGGCGTGGCCGGCCCCGGCTCGACCGGGGCGGGCGGCGGGGCGGGGACGTGCAGGCGCGGGGCCGAGGGCTTCGACGGTGTCGCCGCAGGCGTCCGCCGCGCCTGGCGGGGCGCGAGGTCGACGAGCCGCACCTGGATGGCCGGCGTCTCGGCCAGCGGCTCGACGTCGCCCTTCAGGTGCGCCAGCAGGGCGAACGCTGCGAGGTGCGCGGCGGCGGACAGGGCCAGCACCGCCCACCTGCGGCGGCGGCTGGAACGGTCGTCGCGGGCGAGGGTCGTCGCGGTCATGGCTGGCTCCCGCGCGAAGCGAGACTGTAGACCGTGACAACTCTATGGCGAAGCCGCCCCGACGAGGGCGGGACACGCCGGATTGATCGCCCGCCCGGCGGGCGCCGCGGCGCTCGTCAGCCGGTTCGGCCGGCTTCAAGGCGGTCAGGATAAGTCTATACGAAACAACGCCTTGAACTTGGAAACTGATTCGCCGAATCACTTGGTTCAGCCGGTACGCGGAGCTGTCACGACGGGCTGCTATCAGCGACCGTTTGTCGGTTCGGGAGATTCGTCATGCGCGCGTTCGTGGTCGCGTTCACCCTGGTCCTGGCCGCGCCGGCCCTCGCAGAGCCCGCGCCGGCCCCGGCGGTGCAGGCCGATCCCGGCGGCTATCTGGCGCCCTCGGCCAGGCCGGACCTGACGGTGGCCCTCGCGCCGCCGCCGGCGCCGGGCTCGCCGCGCGCCAAGGCCGACGCGGCGATCTTCGCCGAGACGCGCGCCCTGCGCGGGAGCGAGCGCTGGAAGCTGGCGACGGCCGACGTCGACGGCGAGGCCTACGACCAGTTCGCCGAGGCCCTGGGCGTGCGCCTGACGCCGCAGGAGGCCCCGGTGCTCACCGCGCTCCTGGAGCGGGCCGGCGACGACCGCTCGGTGGTGGGGGACGCCAAGGCCCACTGGGGGACCAAGCGCCCCTACATCGGCACGGACCAGCCGATCTGCCAGCCGAAGACGGCGCACCTGGCGGGCAATCCCGACTATCCGTCCGGTCACTCGGCCTATGGCATGCACGTGGCGATGATCCTGGCCGAACTGGCGCCGCAGCGGGCCGCGGCCCTCTATGCGCGCGGGCGCGAGTTCGCCGAGAGCCGCTACATCTGCGGGGCGCACAGCTACAGCGCCGTGGAGGCCGGCATCCTGGCCGGCGCGCTCATCTACGGCGCCGAGCAGTCCTCGCCGGCGTTCCGCCGGGACATGGAGGCGGCCCGGATCGAGGTCCAGGCGGCGCTGGCCCGCGCCGGCCGATAGCCGCCCGCCGTCCTTCCGCGCCTTGCCAGCGGCGCGGCGCCTGACGCACTGTCGCGCTCGGCCGCGGGCCGGGAGGAAGGAACGCCAGGATGACGACGGATTTCGAGAGCCGCCTGCAGGCGGCCGTGGCCGCGGGCGAGATCGCCGGCGCGACGGCGGTGGTCGTGGATCGCGACGGGGTGGCGTTCGAGACGGCCAAGGGCCTGCGCGCGGTCGGCGGCGAGGCGGCCATGACGCCGGACACCGTGTTCTGGATCGCCTCCATGACCAAGGCGGTCACCTCGATCGCCGCCCTGCAACTGGTGGAACGGGGCGTGCTCGACCTCGACGCCGACCTCTCCGGGCTCGTGCCGGAATTTCGCGACCTGAAAGTGCTGGAAGGCTTCGACGAGGCGGGCGCGCCGCGCCTGCGTCCGGCCAGGCGGGCGCCGACCCTGCGCGAGCTGCTGACCCACACCTCCGGCTACGCCTACGGCTTCCTCTCGCCGGACCTCCTGCGCCTGGGCGGGCCGGTGAACACCGGGACCAAGGCCGACTACATCCAGCCCCTGCAGTTCGATCCCGGCGAAGGCTGGGTCTACGGCGTGGGCATCGACTGGGCCGGCTTCGTGATCGAAGCGGCCAGCGGCCAGAGCCTGGACGCCTATTTCGCCGAGCACGTCTTCGGCCCGCTCGGCATGGCCGACACCGCCTTCGTCCCCGGCCCCGAGCAGGAGGCCCGCCGCGCCGGCGTGCACGCGCGCCTGCCGGACGGGAGCCTCGCGCCGATCCCCTTCGCCATGCCCCAGGGGCCGGGCGCCTGGTCGGGCGGCGGCGGGCTGTTCAGCACCGCGCGCGACTACGGCCGCTTCGTGCGCATGCTGTTGAACGGGGGCGAACTGGACGGCGTGCGCCTGCTGTCGCCGCAGACCGTGGACCTGCTCAGCCAGGTGCACACCGGCGAACGCCGCGCCGGCGCCTGGAAAAGCGCCCTGCCGACCATGACCAACGACGTCGACCTGTTCCCGGACATGCGCACCGGCTGGGGCCTGGCGACCATGATCACGCCCGAAGCCGGCCCCAACGGCCGCAGCGCCGGCAGCCTCGCCTGGGCGGGCCTGGCCAACTGCTACTACTGGGTCGACCGGGCGGCCGGGAAGGGCGGGGTGTTCATGAGCCAAGTCCTGCCGTTCGGCGACGCCAAGGCGCTGGAGCTGTTCGGCGCGCTGGAGGCCGAGGCCTACGGGCGATAGGCGCTCTAGCCGCTTTCAGAATTTTTGAGCTGCGGCCGCGCGCCGGCTTCGGCTAAACCTCAGTTCGAACAGCCGTTTGAACGGAGCCCCCATGGCCGCCGACGCCCTCTTCCAGCCCTTCGCCTTCAAGGGCCTGAACCTCAAGAACCGCATCGTGATGGCGCCGATGACGCGCTCGTTCTCGCCGGGCGGCGTGCCCACCGAGGAGGTGGCGCAGTACTACAAGCGCCGGGCCGCCGCCGAGGTCGGGCTGATCGTCTCCGAGGGCACGGGCGTGAACCGGCCGGCGTCGCTGAACGATCCCAACGTGCCGCGCTTCCATGGCGACAAGGAGCTGGCCGGTTGGAAGCGGGTGATCGAGGCCGTGCACGAGGCGCACGGCGCCATGGCCCCGCAGCTCTGGCACGTGGGCGCGGTGAAGACGCGCGATCCGGAATGGACCCCGCCTGGGCCCTACGACAGCCCCTCGGGCCTGTCGCGTCCCGGCAAGCAGTTCGGCGAGGCGATGACCGACGCCGAGGTGGCCGACGCCATCTCCGCCTTCGCCGAGGCGGCCAAGGCGGCCAAGGACCTCGGCTTCGAGGCGGTGGAACTGCACGGCGCCCACGGCTACCTGATCGACCAGTTCTTCTGGGAAGGCACCAACGTCCGCGAGGACGCCTACGGCTCCAAGGAGCTGCCGGGCCGGGCGCGCTTCGCCGCCGACATCCTGCGCGCCGTGCGCAAGGCCGTCGGCCCCGACTATCCGGTGATCATCCGCATCAGCCAGTGGAAGCAGCAGGACTACGAGGTCAAGCTGGCCCACGATCCCAAGGCCATGGAGGCCTGGCTCGGCGCCCTGGTCGACGCCGGCGCCGACATCCTGCACTGCTCGCAGCGCCGGTTCTGGGAGCCGGAGTTCGAGGGCTCGGACCTCAACTTCGCCGGCTGGGCCAAGAAGCTGACCGGCGTGCCCACCATCACCGTCGGCTCGGTCGGCCTGAGCGGCGAGTTCATCGCCTCCTGGGGCGGCGAGCAGAGCCAGCCCGCCTCGCTGGACGAACTCCTGCGCCGGCTGGAGCGCGGCGACTTCGACCTGGTGGGCGTCGGCCGGGCGCTGCTGCAGGACCCGGAGTGGGCGCTGAAGGTGAAGGAAGGCCGCACCGGCGAGCTGATGAGCTACGACCGCGCGGCCCTGGCCACGCTGAGCTAGCAGGCGCCGACGTCCTCGGACGGGGAGGCCGGCCGCCAATCGGCGCCCGCCTCCTTGATCCCGCCACGGGTCTGGCGCCTGATGCGCGCCGTTGGTCCAAGGCGTTGAGGGAAGATCGGTCGGCATGGCTCAGTTGCGTTCGGGCGCCCAGGTTGCGGAGAGCTTCGCCGGCCGGGGGCTGCGCCGGTGGATTCCCATGGCCGCCGTGGTCGCGGCCGTCGGCATCGGCTTTGCGGTGCTGTTCATCTCCCAGAACACCGCGCACAACCAGGCCATCGCCGGCGCCACGGCCGGCGCCAAGCCCTGGGAGCTGGTGGGCCCGGCCTGCCCGGAGGGTTTCTCCGGGCCCTGGGCCAATCCGCAGTACGCCCCGAACAAGCCGCTGGTGTTCAACGGCGTGCGGTTCTCCCGCCGCGCCGGGCACGTGGACTGCTCCGCCGTGGCCGCCGGCAAGGGCGACAAGGAGGACTATGTGCCGCTGTGCCAGTTCTCCGGCCCGATCGTGCTGGAGGTGACGACCGCCAAGGGGACCTTCCACTTCCAGCCCGGCGTCGGCAAGCCCGCGAGCGTGTCGGTGGTGGACGGGACGCCGCGCTGCGTGATGGCGATCAGCGTCCAGTTCTAGGGAGGCGGCCGTGGGCGAGACCTTCGAGGGCGCGTGCTTCTGCGGGGCGGTGCGCTATCGGCTGAAGAGCCGGCCGATGTTCGTCCACTGCTGCCATTGCCGCGACTGCCAGAAGCAGACCGGCGGCGCCTTCGCCGTCAACGCCCTGATCGAGACCGACCGCATCGAGATGCTGGCCGGCGAGCCGCGCCCCTGGCGGATGAAGACCGAAAGCGGACGCCCGCACGACGTCTACCGCTGTCCCGACTGCGCCGGCCCCCTGTGGTCGGACTACGGCGGCCGGCCGGCCCTGCGCTTCGTGCGGGTGGCGACGCTCGAAGATCCGGCCGCCCTGCCGCCGGACGTGCACATCTTCACCCGCTCCAAGCTGCCCTGGGTGAAGCTGGAGGACGGCGCGCCGGCCTTCGAGGTGTATTACGACATGCGGACCCTGTGGCCGGCCGACAGCCTCGAGCGGCGTCGCGCGATCCTGGGCCACGGCTGACAGCGCCGCGCTGGCGATTTCGCCTTGAGGCGCTCCGGCCTCGGCGGCGTCGTATGCGGTGAAGGCTGCGCGTCGTGGACGCGCGGTCACTGGCAGCGCGGGCCGATGGCGTGACCACCTACACCCACGAGTTCTTCGCCATGGCCTCGGATTGCTCCCTGAGGCTCGAGGTCGAGGACGCCGGGCTCGCCCATGCGGCGGCGGGCGCGGCGGAGGCCGAGGTGAGGCGCATCGAGGCCGTCTATTCGCGCTATCGGGCGGACAGCGTCATCTCGAAGATCAACGCCGCGGCGGCCGCGGGCCGCGACATCGCGGTCGGCCCGGAGACGGCGGGCCTGATCCGCTTCGCCCAGGCCTGCCATGCGCGCAGCGACGGCGCCTTCGACGTGACGACGGGGCCCCTGCGCGAGGTCTGGACCTTCGCCGAGCCGCGGCTGCCGGACCCGGCGCAGGTCGCGGCCCGGCTGCCGCGGATCGGCCTGGACAAGCTGCGCCTGGCCGACGGCCGTCTCGGCTTCGCGCGGCCGGGCATGGAGATCGACTTCGGCGGCGTGGGCAAGGAATACGCGGCCGACCGCGCGGCCCGCATCTGCATGGATCTCGGCGTCCGCCACGGCTTCGTGAACCTGGCCGGCGACATCCGGGTGATCGGCCCGCAGCCCGACGGGGCGCCCTGGCGTTTCGGCGTGCGGCACCCGCGCGAGCCGGAGGCGGCCGTGGGCGTGTTCGAATTGTCGGAGGGGGCGCTGGCGACCAGCGGCGACTATGAGCGCTTCTTCGAGATCGAAGGGCGGCGCTTCTGCCACATCCTCGATCCCAGGACCGGCTGGCCGGCCCGGGGGCTGTCGTCGGTGAGCGTCGTCGCCGGCCAGTGCCTCGTGGCGGGGGCCCTGGCCACGGCGGCGATGGTGCTCGGCCGGTCCGGCGCCGCCTGGCTCGCCGGGCTGGCCGTGAGTCACCTCGTCGTCGACGAGCCGTCTGTCGGCGTCGAGCCGCTGGTCGTCACGTGTTGATGTCGAGGACGCCGCCGGCCGGAGCGTTGGGATCGACCGTGGTCGCGTCCAGTTGGTTCAGCCCGTTCAGGCTGTCGGCCAGCGTCTGCGAGGGCGAGGTCGACGAGGCGGTCCCCTGCGCCGCGTCCCCCGAACGCAGCGAGACCATCAGTTGGGTCATGGTCGAGATGAAGTCGGCCTTGGACACCGAGCCCGTCCCCTGCGGGTCGAGGGCCGAGAAGATCGCGTCCGCGCCCTGCGCCTTGAACACCGACGGAGGGTTCTTGGTCTGGAAGGCCTGTTCGAATTGCGACTTGCCGATCGTCCCGGTTCCCGCCGTGTCGATGGCGTCGAACAGGTTGGACATCTTCTGCCGGGGCGGGGCGCCGCGGCTGGCGCCCGACATGGCGTGCATCTGGCCGGCGGCGGCGGCCCCCGAAATCTCCATGCTCATCGGTGAGCTCCTCAATTGCGGCCCGCTCAAGACGTCGCGGGCGACACTCAAGTCAATCGATTCAGGTTAATTGAGTCTAAATATCGTGAATTGACGCGCCATATGAAACCCCTATTCGCGCGAACATTATAATCAATATCAAACTACGACTATATTTAGTCCGGCGATCGACTGAATACATCTGGATTATGCTGCTTCAGGCGTGCCTAGAGTCGTGGTGAATGCTGTGCCGCCGCATGGCTGGGCGCGCCGGCTGCTTCGCGCGTGGCGCCAGGCTATAGTCGGCGAAAACCCGGGAGGTCCTATGTCCGTCGCCACGGCCAATCCGCGCGTCCGCAGCGGCCCGCGCATCCGCAACGCCGCCGGGCGCGCCGGCGAGTACCGCCATATCCGCGTGCGCCGCCTGAGCCCGGTGATCGGCGCCGAGATCGAGGGCGTGGACCTGTCCGCGCCGCTGGACCCGGAGGTCGTCGAGGAGATCCGCGAGGCGCTGGCCGACAACCTGGCCGTCTTCTTCCGCGACCAGCCGATGACCGCGGCCCAGCACAAGGCGTTCGGCGAGCTGTTCGGCGAACTGCACCTGCATCCGGCCGCGCCGCACGTGCCCGGTTTTCCGGAGGTGATGATCATCGCCGCCGACGCCGACTCCAAGCGGGCGAACGGCGAGGGCTGGCACACCGACGTCTCCTGCGACGCCGAGCCGCCGATGGGCTCGATCCTGCAGATCCTGGAATGCCCGCCGGAGGGCGGCGACACGATCTTCGCCAACATGTACGCGGCCTACGAGGCCCTGTCCGACCGCATGAAGGCGCACCTGGACGGGCTGACCGCGGTGCACGACGGCGAGCACGTCTACCGCGGCCTCTACGCCAACCTCGGCGTGGCCGACAAGCCGAGCTATCCCAGGGCCTCGCACCCGGTGGTGCGCACCCATCCCTGGACCGGCCGCAAGAGCCTCTATGTGAACCAGGCGTTTACGACGCGCATCGAGGGGCTGCCGCAGGAAGAGAGCGACGCCCTCCTGCGCTACCTCTACCAGCACCTGCAGCACCCGCTGTTCCAGTGCCGGTTCAAGTGGACGCCGGACGCGGTGGCCTTCTGGGACAACCGCTGCGCCCAGCACCATGCGATCTGGGACTACTGGCCCCACGCCCGCTCGGGCCGGCGGGTGACGATCAAGGGCGAGCGGCCGGTCTGACGCGGCCGCCCGCCGTTCCCGTCAGGCGTTGAAGTTCAGCTTCAGGCCCGGCCGCGGCCAGCGGGCCTTCATCAGCTTGCCGGTCGCCGAGCAGGTGACCCAGGCGTCCTTCATGTCCGCGCCGCCGAAGCAGATGTTGGTGACGATCAGGTCCGGGAAGGCGAAGTGCTCGGCCGAGCCGTCCGGGTCGAAGGCGGTGATCCCGCCGTTGATGATGGTGGCCACGCACACCTTGCCGGAAGCCTCCACCGCCAGGCTGTCCAGGAGCTGGTAGCCGGGCAGGTTGCACACCACGCGGCCGGGGGCGAAGCCGGGCGCCGGCCCGAGCACGCCGGGCTCGGCCACGTCGAAGGCCCACAGCCGGCCGAGCTGGGTGTCGGCCAGGTAGACCACCTTCTCATCGGGCGACAGGCCGATGCCGTTGGGCGAGACGATGTGGTCGCGCTGGCGGCTGATGTGCGAGCCGTCGATCTTGGCGTAGTAGATGCCGCCGTACTTGCGCCCGTCCGGCGTGGAGCAGCCGTGGTCGGAGAACCAGAAGCCGCCCTGCTTGTCGAAGACGATGTCGTTGGGCCCCACCAGGGGCTTGCCGTCGCACTCGGTGTAGAGCGTGGTCAGCGCGCCGGTCTTCAGGTCGAAGCGCTGGATGTAGCCGCCCTTGTGGCTCGGCGGCGTCGGCCCGGGGATCGTCAGGCCCTGGTTGTCCAGCCACTCGAACGAGCCGCCGTTGTTGGTGATGTAGATCGCGCCGTCCGGGCCGATGGCCGCGCCGTTGGGCCCGCCGCCGGTCTCGACCACCGTTTCCTTCCTGCCGTCGGGCGTCACGCGGGTGAGCCTTTGCCCCTTGATCTCGGTGAGGATCACCGAGCCGTCGTTCATGGCGATGGGGCCTTCCGGAAACTCGAATCCTTCGGCGATCACAACCGCGTCCATGCCTGCGTTCCCTCTGGGTTATCGTTGATAGGGCGCGACTATAGGCAGGCTCAGCGGCGTTCGAGAACCCTTATCGTGAAAGGAAATTCGTCGCCTTCGCCGGCCGGATGGGCCTCCCGGCGCACCTCAGTCCAGGCCGCCTCGTCGAAGGCGTCCAGGCGGATGTCGCCGTCCACTTCGGCGTCCACCTCGGTCAGGTAGATGCGCCGCGCGCGGGGCAGGGCCATGGCGAACAGCGAGGCCCCGCCGATCACGCACACCTCGTCCTTGCCGTCGTCGGCGGCCTGGTCGCGGGCGATGCCGACGGCCTCGGAGAAGTCCTCGCAGACGATGGCGCCCTTGGCTTCGAACGAGCCGTCCTTGGAGAGCACGATGTTGGTGCGGCCCGCCAGCGGCCTTTTCGGCAGGCTCTCCCAGGTCTTGCGGCCCATGATCACGGGCTTGCCCATGGTCACGGCGCGGAAGTTGGCCAGGTCCGTCTTCAGCCGCCAGGGCAGAACGCCGCCGCGGCCGATGACGCCGCGCCGGTCGCGGGCGATGGGGCCGGCGGTCAGGATCACGTGGGACATGGGCCTCGATTAGCCCGGCGCGGGGCCCGCGCCTAGACCGCGATCGGCGCGGCGATGGCCGGAAGGGGGCGGTAGCCCTCGAGCTTGAAGTCCTCATACTCGAAGGCGAACAGGTCCCGCTTGTCGGCGATGGTCATGCGCGGCAAGGCTTGGGGGCCGCGCGTGAGCTGCTCGCGGGCCTGGTCCAGGTGGTTCAGGTAGAGGTGCGCGTCGCCCAGGGTGTGGACGAACTCGCCCGGCTCCAGCCCCGTCACCTTGGCCACCATCATCGTCAGCAGCGCATAGCTGGCGATGTTGAACGGCACGCCCAGGAACACGTCGGCCGAGCGCTGGTAGAGCTGGCAGGAGAGCTTGCCGCCCCCCTTTCCGTTCGGCGCCACGAAGAACTGGAACAGGCAGTGGCACGGCGGCAGCGCCATGTCGTCCACGTCGGCCGGGTTCCAGGCCGAGACGATGTGGCGGCGGCTGTTCGGCGTGGTCTTCAGGCTCTCGACCACGGCCGAGATCTGGTCGATCACGCGCCCGTCCGGCGCCGTCCACGAGCGCCACTGCTTGCCGTAGACCGGCCCGAGCTCGCCGGCCTCGTCGGCCCACTCGTCCCAGATGCTGACGCCGCGCTCCTGCAGCCAGCGCACGTTGGTGTCGCCGCGCAGGAACCACAGCAGCTCCAGGATGATCGACTTCCTGTGCAGCTTCTTGGTGGTCAGCAGCGGAAAGCCCTGCGCCAGGTCGAAGCGCATCTGCCGGCCGAACACGCCCAGCGTGCCCGTGCCGGTGCGGTCGCCGCGCTCGACGCCGTTTTCCAAGATGTCCCGCAGCAGGCCGAGGTACTGCCACTCCGGATGATCGTCCGGTGCGACATAGGTCTCGGCGATGGCGGCGTAGGCGTTCATAGGCGGTCCTGGCTAGCAGCGAATCAAAGCTGATTCGCGGCGCCCGACGACTGCGGCGAAGCGCTCGTCCACAATCGTGTCAGCCCTTGAATCCGCCGCTCTCCAGGAACGCCGCTTCTTCCGGCGTCGTGGTGCGGCCGAGGGCGGCGTTGCGGTGAGGGAAGCGGCCGAAGCGGGCGATGATCTCCTCGTGCAGCACCGCATATTTCAGCCATTCGCCGTCGCCGGTCTCCTCGCGCAGGCGGGTGCACAGGCGCACCGAAAGCGCCTGGTCGGCCAGGGTCTCGGAGTGCTCGAAGGGCAGGTAGAAGAAGACCCGAAGCTGCGGGTCGACATTGCGGTCGTGGCCGGCGTCCAGGGCCGCGCGGGCGATGGCGAGCGCCTTGCCGTCGGTGGCGAAGGCGTGGCCGGACTCGCGGAACAGGTTGCGCGGGAACTGGTCGAGCAGCAGCAGGAGCGCCAGCGCCCCCTCCGGCTCGGCCGCCCAGCCGTCGTAGGCGCCGCGGGCGGCGGCGAAATGCACCGGCTCGAAGCGCAGGCGCAGCGCCTCGTCGAACGCGGCGCTCTTGGCGAACCACTTCTGGGGGCCGGCCGTTCGCCAATAGCCCACGACGTCCTGAGGCGTGGCCGCCATCCGCCTGACCCTCCGTTGGTTGCGAGGCCGCCTGTGTCCCGCGCCCGGGCCGCTTGTTCAACCCCCGTTCAGCCAAGTCCGCGCATGAACGTTAACGAAGGGACGAACTGGCCCTGCGCCTTTCGCGCCGGCCAATTCGGAAAGACGAGGATGAAGAAGGTTATCACCACCGCGCTCCTGGCCGCCTTGCTGGCCTCGAGCGCCGCCGAGGCCCTGGCGCAGGACGCCGACCGCGGGTGGAACGGCGGCCAGCGCACGCGCTCCAGCGGCTCGCCGGACCGGCCGAACGGCGAGGCGCGGGCCTATCGCGCCGCCCCGGCGGCGGCGCCTCAACAGCAACCGCAGCAACAGCAGCAGCAGCAGCAGAGGTCGGGCGAGGTCCGCCGCGCCGGGCCGGCCGGCGTGCTCGTGCGCCCGGACTCGCGTCCGCCGCCGCCGCCGCAGACCGCCCCGCAGCCGCCCCGCGCGCCGACGCCCCGGCCCGCGCCGCGGCCGCCGAGCGCCGACAACCATCAGAACTGGAACGGCGGCGGCGACCGTCACGACTGGAACAACCGCCCCGGCGACGGCCGTCCCGGCGATGATCGCTACGACAACGACCGGGGCGACCGCGACCGCTACAGCGGCGACCACGACTGGAATCGCGACCGCGACCGCTACCAGCCCTACTGGAACGACAGCCACCGGCCGAACGACCGCGACCGGCCGCGCTACGACCGGCGCTACTATCCGCCGATCTACCAGACGCCGCGCCGCTACCATGTGACGCCCTACCGGCCGCCGGCCGGCTGGTACGCCTACGGCTGGAGCTTCGGCGACATCCTGCCCAGGGCCTGGTACGGGCCGAACTACTTCATCGACGACTGGTGGGCCTATGGCCTGCCCATCCCGCCGTTCGGCTATGAATGGGTGCGGGTGGGCGACGACGCCCTGTTGGTGGACACCTACACCGGCCGCGTCGTCCAGGTGGTCTACGACCTGTTCTGGTGACCGATCCGCCGCATGCGGCGCCGTGCGGGGCGTCGCATGCGGCGAAGGCTCCCGAATCTCGCGCCGTCGCTTGACCTTTCGGCAAAAAAACGGTCGATAGCGCGGCCTTCGCTGCGGCGCCGTTGCGCAAGCCCGCGGCTATCACTGAGTTCAGGAGAACAATCATGCGCGTCTACTACGATCGCGACGCCGACCTCGCCCGCATCCTGGACAAGAAGATCGCCATCGTAGGCTACGGCTCCCAGGGCCGCGCCCACGCGCTCAACCTCGTGGATTCCGGCGTGAAGAACGTCGCCGTCGCCCTGCGTCCCGGCTCGGCCACCGCCAAGAAGGTGGAAGCCGACGGCCTGAAGGTGATGAGCGTGGCCGAGGCCGCCGCCTGGGCGGACGCCATCATGGTGCTGGCGCCCGACGAGCTGCAGCGCGGCATCTACGCCGAAGAGATCGCCCCCAACATCAAGGACGGCGCGGCGCTGCTCTTCGCCCACGGCCTGAACGTGCACTTCAACCTGATCGAGCCCAAGTCGACCATCGACGTCCTGATGGTCGCGCCCAAGGGCCCGGGCCACACGGTGCGCGGCGAATACCAGAAGGGCGGCGGCGTGCCGTGCCTGATCGCGGTGCACCAGAACCCCACCGGCAACGCGCTCGACTTCGGCCTGGCCTACGCCTCGGCCATCGGCGGCGGCCGCTCGGGCGTGATCGAGACCACCTTCCGCGAGGAATGCGAGACCGACCTGTTCGGCGAACAGGCCGTGCTCTGCGGCGGCCTGGTGGAGCTGATCCGCGCCGGCTTCGAAACGCTGGTCGAGGCGGGCTACGCCCCCGAGATGGCCTATTTCGAGTGCCTGCACGAGGTGAAGCTGATCGTCGACCTCATCTACGAGGGCGGCATCGCCAACATGAACTACTCGATCTCCAACACGGCTGAGTACGGCGAGTACGTGACCGGCCCGCGCATCGTCACCCCCGAGACCAAGGCGGAGATGAAGCGCGTCCTGGAGGACATCCAGTCGGGCCGCTTCGTGCGCGACTTCATGCTGGAGAACGCGGTGGGCCAGCCCAGCTTCAAGGCCACCCGCCGCCGCGCCTCCGAGCACCAGATCGAGGACGTCGGCCAGCGCCTGCGCGCCATGATGCCCTGGATCACGAAGAACAAGCTGGTGGACACCGCCCGCAACTGATCGCGGCGTCCATCGCTGGAGCATGGGGGGCGGATGCGAATCCGCCCCCTTTTTCTTTGCTGCTGACCTGTCTGGTCATCGACGCGGCCTAAGAGGCCGGTGAAGCTGGGCCGGAGCAGGGAGGAGAGGGCATGAGCCGACACGCGCTGGATGTCGCGCTGGAGCTGGAGGCCCTGGGCGAGGGGCGCTTCGGCGGGCGCACCACGCCGGAATACTGGAACATGGGCGGGCCGTTCGGCGGGGTCACCGCCGCGCTCCTGCTGCGCGCGGTGCTGGCTCACCCCGCGCGGCGCGGCCGCCCGGTGGCGCAGACGGTGAACTTCTGCGCGGCGATCGGCGAGGGCGGTTTCGTCATCGAGGTGCGCCTGGCGCGCGACGGCCGCTCCACCCAGCACTGGCAGGTGGAGATGAGCCAGGAGGGGCGCGGAACCGTCACCACCGGCAGCGTGGTCACCGGCGCCGAACGCCAGACCTGGGCGCACGCCAGCGCCGCGCCGCCGCCGGCGGACGATCCCTCCAGCGTGCCCGCGATGCCCACCGCCGGCCGCAACGCCTGGCTCTCGCAGTACGAGTTCCGCGTGATGGAGGGCCGCTCCACCTTCGACCTGGAGCCGCCGGGCGAGATCGCGCCCGCCCGCTCGAAGCTGTGGGTGCGCGACAAGCCCGAGCGGGCGCTGGACTACGAGGCGCTGGCGGGCTTGGCCGACACCTTCATCGTGCGCATCCTCCTGGTGCGCGGCTACTTCATTCCCGTCGCCACCGTCTCGCTCACCACCTACTTCCTGGCGGGGGAGGCGGACTTGGCGCGCCAGGGCGCCCGGCCCCTGCTGGCCGTGGCCGACGCGCGCGCCTTCCGCGGCGGGTTCGCCGACCAGTCCGGCGAGCTGTGGGCCGACGACGGAACCCTGCTCGCCGTCAGCCATCAGGTGACCTGGTATCGGGAGTAGGCCTCATCGCTCGCGGTCCCGCTGCTTCAGGTGGGCGCGGAAGGTCTTGGTGCGGTGGGTCCACACGCGGCGCTGCTCGCGCCGGGCGAGCGGGTCGTCGCGCCGGTCCAGCCAGGCGAGCTCGCGCTGCAGCTTGACGTAGCCGCGCCAGCGATCCGCATCGAGCTCGCCGGCCTCGATCGCCGCCTGTATGGCGCAGCCGGGCTCGTGCTCGTGGGCGCAGTCGGAGAAGCGGCATTGAGCGGCCAGCGCCTCGACGTCGGCGAAGGTCGCCGCCACGCCCTCGTCGGCGTCCCAGAGCCCGAGTTCGCGCATGCCTGGCGTGTCGAGCAGCAGCCCGCCGCCCGGCAGCACCACCAGCTCGCGGTGGGTGGTGGTGTGGCGGCCTTTCGCATCGTCCTCGCGGATCTCGCGCGTGGCCATGCGGTCTTCGCCGACCAGGGCGTTGACCAGGGTCGACTTGCCGACGCCGGAACTGCCGAGCAAGACGCCCGTGCGTCCGGGCGGAAGGAGGGCGCGCACGGCCTCCAGGCCCTCGCCCTCCAGCGCCGAGACGGTCAGGACCGGCGCGCCGAAGGCGATGGTCTCCACCGCCAGGACCAGGTCCTCCACGTTGGGACAGAGCGCGGCCTTGGTCAGCACGATCGCCGGCGTCGCGCCGCTCTCCCAGGCCGCGGCGAGGTAGCGCTCCAGCC
Organism: Phenylobacterium sp.; assembly: GCF_041916435.1. GTDB lineage: Bacteria > Pseudomonadota > Alphaproteobacteria > Caulobacterales > Caulobacteraceae > Phenylobacterium. The sequence goes on from NZ_JAYRZM010000002.1 coordinate 354,636, forward strand.
GGCGCAGGCTGAGGTCGGCGTTCAGCGAGGCGGCCAGCAGGGCCACGTCCACGTGGGCGGCGACCACCTGGACCCCGCCGTCGGGGTCCTTGCGGCGGAAGACGCCGTCCCGCGGCAGGACGGCGCGGATGCTGGCGCGCCCCTCGCCGGGGCGGGCCAGGCAGGCGGTCCAGTCGCCGGCCACCGGATGGTCGCCGGGCTGGGCCTCGTGGACGAAGCGGCCGGAAAGCTCGGCGGCGAGCTCGCCATGCGGCGTCGCCAGCCGATAAAGGCCGCGTTGTTGGACGATCACGCGGCCGGGGACGAGGCCCTGGGCGGCGTGCGGGACGAATTGCTGCTGGAGCCGTTCGCTCCAGCCGTAGGTGTCGATCAATTTGGGAATCCCTGGATCGGGGCCGGGTCAGGCGTCCGCCAGGGCTGTCGCGCGATCAGTCGAGCGTGATGAGCCGAGCGTGATCAGGCGAGCCTAGTGGCGGCGCCGCGAAGGCGGGCGCGGTCGAACACAGTCATCTGCACACCCTCCTTTCCGATCGCGTGGGCTGTCGGGGATGAAGGTAGGCGCCGCCCCGCCGCCCGTCAACGGACCGCTCGCCCGCGGTCAGTCCCAGGACAGGGAGGCGCTCCCGCGCAGGATCGCGTCGGCCTGCGGCGTGAAGCCGCTCTCGCCGCGTTCGTGCAGCACCAGCGGCGGCAGCAGCGCGAGCGGCGCCTTGCCGGTCTTGATCGCCCGCACCAGCACCCGCTTGGCCGGGGCGTCGGCGAAGGGCTGCACCGGGCGCACCTGGATCGAGCCGGCCTTGGGGCTCAACAGCGCCAGCAGGTCGCCCAGCCGGTCGGCGCGGTGGATGATGCTGATCACGCCCCCTTCACGCACCGCCTTCAGGAGGAAGCCGGTCCAGGCGGCCAGGCCCTCTTCGGCGATCCAGGCGCCGCGCTTGGCCGGGGAGGGCGCGCGCAGGGCCGCCGGGTCGTCGAAGAACGGCGGGTTGGCCATCGCCGCGTCGAACGGGGGCAGGCCCAGCCGCTTGAAGGGCTGGGCGACGTCGGCCTCCAGGATCGTCACCCGTTCGGCCAGCCCGTTGGCCTCTGCGTTGGCGCGGGCCAGGGCGGCGGCGGCGGGATCGCGCTCCACGCCGGTGAAGCTCGCGCCCTCGTTCAGTCGCGCCGCGCAGAGCAGGGCCGCGCCCACCCCGCAGCCGGCCTCGATCACCCGCGCGCCGGGCTCGACGCGGCAGGCCTGGGCCAGCAACAGCGCGTCCAGGCCCGCCCGATAGCCATGGCGCGGTTGGCGCAACACGATTTGGCCGTCGAGCAGACGGTCCTCGGTGACGCCAGTGTCATTCTGTCGCAGACTGGTCTCGTCCATGGCGGTGTGATTGCGGTGGATGCGCGCCTTGACCGTCCCCTATCGCGTGACCATTGTCCCGGGCAAACGGCGATCGCATATACGGCGAGCCGTCAAACATGGAGTGCAGAGGTCCGTGGACGCAGTCAGCGCGCCCATCCGTCCCAAGCCGGCCTCGATCGACGGCCTCTTGGCCCTTGCTCGCCCGGACATGGCGGGCGTGGACGCCCTTATCCGGGATCGGATGCAGAGCCCGGTGGCGGTGATCCCGGCGCTCGCCGAGCACCTGATCGGCGGTTCGGCCAAGCGGCTGCGCCCGCTCCTGACGATCGCCGCCGCGCGGCTGGCCGGGGCGCGGGACGACGCCTGTCTGAAGCTGGCCGCGGCCGTTGAATTCATCCACACCGCGACCCTCTTGCACGACGACGTGGTCGACTCCTCGGAGCTGCGCCGGGGCAAGGTGGCCGCCCACCTGATCTGGGGCGCGCCGTCCAGCGTGCTGGTCGGCGACTTCCTGTTCGCCCGCGCCTTCGAGCTGATGGTCGAGGCCGGCTCCATGCAGGCCCTGGAGATCCTGGCCCGCGCCAGCCGCGTGATCGCCGAGGGCGAGGTGCTGCAGCTCACCCGCGCCCACGACCTGAACCTGACCCAGGACATCTACCTGGAGATCATCAAGGCCAAGACCGCCGAGCTGTTCGCCGCCGCCGCCGAGGCCGGCGCCGTGGTCGCCGGGGCGAGCCCCGAGCGTTGCCGCGCCCTTCGCCAGTTCGGCCAGGACCTGGGCCTGGCGTTCCAGTTGGTCGACGACGCCCTGGACTACAGCGGCGCTTCCGACGAGCTCGGCAAGAACCCCGGCGACGACTTCCGCGAGGGCAAGGCGACCTTGCCGCTGCTCCTGGTGATGGAGCGCACGGGCGTGGCCGAGCGGGACTTCTGGGTGCGCACCGTCGACCGGCGCGAGCAGACCGACGAGGACTTCGCCCGCACCCGCGTGCTGATGGCCGAGACCGGCGCCCTGGAGGCCACCCTTGAGCTGGCCGGCGGCTACGCCGACAGCGCCAAGGCGTCCCTGTCCGACTTCAGCTCCAATAGCTGGCGCCCGGCGCTGGAAGCCCTGGCCGACTTCGCCGTCGCCCGGCGGACGTAGCTTTCAGAAGCCGGTGAGCAGCCGGTCCAGCGCGCGACGGATAGCGTCCTCATGCTCGCGCAAATCCCCGACGAGGCGGCTTAGCAGCGCCCGGTCGATTGCGAAGAGCTCGGCGACGGCGACCGTAAGCGTTTCGGCGGCGATCACGACCGGAATTTCGAGCTAGGCGAGCGCTCGCTCCGCATCGCGCAGGATCGGCGCGACGATGACGCTATCGAGACCTTGAAGATGGTGTGATTGGAGAACGACCAGATACGGGGCGAACCGTACGGAGACCTTCGAGGGATTGGCGTAGACGTCGAACTGACGCAATCACCACTTCCGGAACTCATCGCCGACGAGCCCGCGGTCGCGGAGGCGGCGATTGTAGTCGGCGATTCCTTCGGCGTTCTCCGCGGCCCACTTGGCCGCCCGCGCGTCGGCCGCGGCCGCGCCGGACGTCGCCAGGATCGCCTCGCGCAGGGCATGCTCGGCGACCAACTCCGCCGGCACGCCGGCGGCTTGCGCCTGAGCGAGCAGATCCGCGTCGATCTTGAGTCCGGCCTTGCCCATGTCGGAAGGTTAGCGCGCCGTCGCGCCGGCGTCACTCACCCCGGCGAGATCATGTTTTCCGGGCGGACGACGGCGTCGAACTCCTCGTTCGTCACATAGCCGCCGCCGACGGCCTCCTCGCGCAGGGTCGTGCCGTTCTTGTGCGCGGTCTTGGCGATCTTGGCGGCGTTGTCGTAGCCGATCTTCGGCGCCAGCGCCGTGACCAGCATCAGCGAGCGCTCCAGGGCCGCCTTGATGTTGTCCTCGCGCGCCTCGATGCCGACCACGCAGTTGTCGGTGAACGAGATCGCCGCGTCGGCCATCAGCCGGCAGGACTGCAGGAAGTTGTAGGCCATCACCGGGTTGAAGACGTTCAGCTCGAAGTGGCCGGAGGCGCCGGCGAAGGTCATGGTGGCCTGGTTGCCGAACACCTGGGCGCAGACCATGGTCATGGCCTCGCACTGGGTGGGGTTGACCTTGCCCGGCATGATCGACGAGCCCGGCTCGTTCTCCGGCAGCGACAGCTCGCCCAGGCCCGAGCGCGGGCCCGAGCCCAGGAAGCGGATGTCGTTGGCGATCTTGAACAGCGAGGCGGCCGCGGTGTTGATCGCCCCGTGGCTGAAGACCATGGCGTCGTGCGCCGCCAGCGCCTCGAACTTGTTGGGGGCGGTGACGAACGGCAGGCCGGTGATCGCGGCGATCTTCTCGGCCACCAGCTCGGCGAAGCCCACCGGCGCGTTCAGGCCCGTGCCCACGGCGGTGCCGCCCTGCGCCAGCTCCAGCAGGCCCGGCAGGGTCTGCTCGATGCGGGCCGCGCCGTTGGCCACCTGCTGGGCGTAGCCGGAGAACTCCTGGCCCAGGGTCAGCGGCGTGGCGTCCTGGGTGTGGGTGCGGCCGATCTTGATGATGTGGGCGAAGGCCTTGGCCTTGGCGTCCAGCGCCCCGTGCAGGTGCTTCAGCGCCGGCAGCAGTTCGTTGGCCGCCTGCTCGGCGGCGGCGATGTGCATGGCCGTCGGATAGGTGTCGTTGGACGACTGGCTCATGTTGACGTGGTCGTTCGGGTGCACCGGCTTCTTCGAGCCCATGGTCCCGCCGAGCATTTCGATCGCCCGGTTGGAGATCACCTCGTTGGCGTTCATGTTCGACTGGGTGCCCGAGCCGGTCTGCCAGACCACCAGCGGGAAGTGGTCGTCGAGCTTGCCGTCGATCACCTCCTGGGCGGCGGCGACGATGGCCTTGCCGATCTCGGGGTCGAGCTTGCCCAGCTCCATGTTCGCCTCGGCGGCGGCGCGCTTGACGATCCCCAGCGCGCGGACCACCGGCTTGGGCTGCTTCTCCCAGCCGATCTTGAAGTTGCCGATTGAGCGCTGCGACTGGGCGCCCCAGTAGCGGTCGGCCGCGACCTCGATGGGGCCGAAGGTGTCGGTTTCAGTGCGGGTCGCGGTCATCGAATTGCCTCCAGCCGGAACGTCGCACGCGGTTTAGCGGCGTGGAGCCAGACTGCAAGGCGTTCCACGCGCGATGGGGCTAGGCGGCGGCGGAAACCGCGCTAGGAAGGCGCATGGACGACGGCTGGATCCAGCACGGCAAGGTGCGCGCGCGCTCGGGCGAGGGCGAACTTGAGATCACGGTCGAGGGCCTGACCACCCAGGCCAAGTACTACAAGCCCCTGATCCACGAGTTCTTCCGCAAGGCCTGGCGCGGGGCGCGGCCGGCCTGGGGCGAGTACGCCGTCGACATCCTGATGGACTATGTGGGCGACCCGCCCTGGATCGACCTCGACAACCTGGCCAAGGCGATCCTCGACGCGATCAAGGGTTACGCCTTCCACGACGACGCCCAGGTGGCGCGGCTCCTGGTGGAGCGGCGAGCCGGCCAGCGCGAGCGCATCACCATCCTGATCCGGCCGGCCGAGGCCTATGATCCGAACGTGCGGCCCGTGCGCCGCTGAGGCCCTGCGGACATGAAGACGGCCGCGCCCGGGGGGAGCGCGGCCGCAAGTCGCGAACCTCACGTTGGGGAGATCGGCTCAGCGATACTGTTGGAGGCGGGTGGTTCTCAGGCCCGCCATGCCGTGGCGGTCGATCGACTTCTGCCACGCGAGGAACTCCTCGCTGGTCAGCGAGTAACGCTCGCAGGCTTCGTCGAGCGTCAGCAGCCCGCCGCGCACGGCGGCGACCACCTCGGCCTTGCGACGGATGACCCAGCGCCCGGTGTCCCGGGGCGGCAGATCAGCCAGCGTCAAAGGCGCGCCCGTCGGCCCGATCACGTACGGCTCTCCGCGGCTGTTCGTGCGCGTCTGCTGTTGTTGCAACATGGCTTTACGCCTTTCCCACCATCACTGCTTGGTGGAAAGATACACGCCGCCTCCTAACAGCGGCTGAATCGCAATAGTAAAGAAACAGCTAATCATTCGTTCCCCCGTGTACGAAAATGATACAGTCGAAGACGAAAGCTCAAGTTACCTTCGGTTAATCCCTAGGATTAGCGACGGATATTGATAAGTTCGTCCAACATCTGATCCGCGGTTGTGATGATCTTGGAGCAAGCTGAGTAAGCTTTCTGCGTCGTGATCAGCCCGGTGAACTCCGAGGACAGGTCGACGGTCGAGGCTTCCAAGGTGGAGGGCGAGATCTTGCCCGCGCCGGCCACGCCCGGTTCCTGGATCGTGTACTCGCCGCTCTGGATGGTGGAGCGGTAGGAGTTGCCGCTCACCGACTGCAGGCCGTCGGGATTGCGGAAGGTGGCGATCGCCACCTTGGCGATCTGGCGCACCTCGCTGTTGTCGAAGATGGCCGAGACGTAGCCGTTCTCGTCGACTTCCACGCCCACCACGTTGCCCACCGTCGCGCCGTCGGGGTTCACCGACTTCACGGCCGAGGCGCTGTTGTACTGGGTCAGCTGGTCCAGGTTCAGGCTGATGGTCTGGGCCTTGATGCCGAGCGTGTCGGCCCAGTTCGGAGCCGTGCCGCCGGAGGCGTCCAGGGTGATGGTCGGCGAGGCGCCGAGCGAGCCGAACAGGTCGCTGTTGGCCAGGTCCAGGGCGCCGTCGCCGGTGAAGGCCAGGGTGCCGGCCGCGATCTGGCCCGACGGGCTCGCGTTCACCTCGGACGGGTCGCCGTAGACTTCGGCGTACCATTCGTTGGGGTTGGTGGTCGGGTCCTTGCGGATCAGGCCGATGGTCAGGCGGTGGGTGCCGCCCTGGGAGTCGACCACGTTCATCTCGATCTCGAAGTCCGGCGCGGTGCCGGTCGTCGGGTCGTTGGCGTAGTCGGCCATGCTGTTGCCGGCCGTCGGGGCATAGGTGCCCAGGTCCGGCGAAAGCGTGCCCTGGGCGTTCAGGTTGGCGGTGACCACCACGTTCGAGGTCGCCTTCACCGCCGAGCCCAGGTTCTTCACGTTGATCGGCTGCAGGCGGGTCAGGTCCGACGGATCGGTGTCGAACGTGCCGTCGTCCTTCACGGGCCAGCCCTGCAGGTAGAAGCCGGAGTCGTTCTTCAGATAGCCGTCGGCGTCCGGCGAGAACGAGCCGGAGCGGGTGAAGACGCGGGTGTCGGCGTTGGTCAGGCCCGCCGCCTTTTCGGTCACCACGAAGAAGCCGTCGCCGGAGATCGCCAGGTCGGTCGACGAGGCCGCCGACTGGATCAGGCCCTGCTGGGCGATGTACTGGCGGGTCACGCCCTGCACGCCGCCGGCGCTGTAGCGGCCCTTCACCGCCTGGGAGGTGACGATGTTGGCGAAGTTCACCTGACTGCGCTTGTAGGCGGTGGTGTTCAGGTTGGCGATGTTGTCGGAGATCGCCGCCATGGAGGATGAATTGGCCACCAGCCCCGACACGCCGGCGAGCATTGCACTGTTGATGCTCATGGGTTCTTGCCTTTTCTCAATCTCTTTTCTGGGTCGCGCGTTCTGCGTGAGGCGCCGGTCAGGCCGCCGTGGAGGACGACGTTTGCGTGTCCGTTGAGTTGTTGGTGTTGTCCGTCGTCGACGAGGACGAAGAAGTTGAGCCGTCGCCGGCCGTCGCGATCTTGGTGACCTTGTCCCAGACCACCTTGGTTCCGCTCACGGTGATCAGGGTCTGGCCGTCGCTCTGTTCGACCGCGGTCACCGGGCCGTCGATGTAGGTGGTGGTCGGCACGGTGTTGGCGTTGCCGTCCACGGCGGTGACCCGCAGCGTGTAGGTGCCGCCGTCCGAAAGCTGCTTGCCGGTCAGGTCCGTGCCGTTCCAGGTGAAGCTGTGCTCGCCGGCCGCGGTGTCGGTGATGTTCTCGGCGTGGACCACGCGTCCGGTGGAATCGAGCACCTCGACCTTCACCGCCGAGGCGTCGCGGTCCTGCTTGTAGGCCCAGGTGGCCTTGCCGTTCTGGATGGTGGCGTCGTCGCTGACCGCGCGCACCTCCTTGCCGATCAGGCTCACCGCGTCGGCGATGCCGCGGCCGGCGGTGTTCACCAGGCTCTGCAGCAGGTCGTTGGTCAGGAGCTGCTGCTCCACGCCGCTCATCTGCACGAGCTGCTGGGTGAACTGGGTGGAGTCCAGCGGCGACAGCGGGTCCTGGTTCTTCAATTGCGTCGTCAGCAGGGACAGGAAGGTGTCGAAGTTGCTGGCCAGCGCCTGGTGGCCGGCGAGCGTCGCCGAGCCCGAAGACGTTGCGGAAGTCCCTCCGGATGATGCTGTCGGATCGACGGCCATGGCCTGCTCCTCAGATTCGGATATCGACGCCGGCGGCCTGGCGTCGCTGATATTGAACCGGCCCGGAGGCGATCGCGCTGTCCGCGGCCTCGCCGGCGACGTTCAGGGCGGCCTGGAAGGCGCGTCCGCGCCAGCCGCCGGGGTCGCCCTGTTGCTGTTGCTGCTGCTGGCCGGCCAGGTTCGACTGGTCCTGGTCGCCGCCGGAGTTGAACGACAGCCCGCCGGAGGTGTCGAAGCCGGCCTGCTGCAGCGCCTGGTGCAGTTCGCTCGAGCGGCCGCGCAGCTCGGCCGCGGCCTGCGGGTTGTCGAAGTTCAGCACCGCCGAGATGTGGCCGTGCTGGTTGATCTGGACGCTCACGTCCACCTTGCCCAGGCCGGCCGGATCCAGTTGCACGTCGAAGCGGGTGGACTGGCCGTCCAGCTTCTTGACGATCTCGGCCGACAGGCTGGCCACGGTCTCCGGCGAACCGCGCACCACGGCCACGGCCGCGGGCTGCACGGTCGATGTCGCGGCCGCGGCCACCGACGGCGGCGCGGGCTGGACCTCGGCTTTGTCGGCGACCGGCGCCTGGGGCGTGGTCTCGGCCTCGGCCAGGGGCGGCGCCGCCTTCGCGGCGGGCTTGTCGCCCAGCTTGGCGTCGGCCTGGACGACCGGATTGAGCGGGTGGGGCGCCTTGTCGGCGTCGGCGGGCGCGGTCTGCGTCGGCGCGACCGTGGTCGCGTCGGTGGTCGCGTCGGCGGTCTTCGCCGGCTGGCCGGTCTTGGGCTTGGCGCCCTCGGCCTGCGGCGCCTGTGCGGTCTCGACGGCCGGCTGGGCGGCCTCGATCGCCGCCTCCGCCGCCGGCGCCTGGGCCGTGGGTGTTTCGGGCGCGGCGGCCGGCGCCGCTGTCTGGGCCTGGGCCGCGGGCGTCGCCGGGGTCGCGGGAACGGCGGGCTGGGCCTTGCCGGCCGTCTGTGAGGCGGGGATCGCTGGCGTGGCCGGCGTCGCCTTGGCCTTCTGGTCGCCGAGGGCCGGCTGCTGGCCCTTGGCCTGCGCATTGGCGTCGACGGCCTGGCCCGTGGCGGCGGCGGTGGGATCGGCGTCGGTCTTGGCCTGCTTGCCGGCCTGGGCCAGCAGCGCTTGGGCGGCCTGGGCGGCGGCGTCGCCCTGGCCCTTGGCCGCGGCGGCGGTCGCATCGCCGACGGCGCCGGCCGCGGGCGTCGCCTGGGCCTGGGTCTGCGCGGGAACGGCGGCGCCGGCGAGCAGGGCGGCCGCCAGGGCCTGGGCGTCGGCCGAGCCGGCGTCCTTGTCGACGTCTGCGCCCTGCGCCTTCTTGCCGTCGCCGCCCGCGGCGGGCGCGTTCCCGGCCTTTGCGGCCTTTGCGGTCTGACCGGCGGCCGCGCCTTCGGCGGCGGTCGCGGCGGCTCCGAACAGCGCCGAGACGACGGCCTGGAAGCCGGTGGCGGCGCCCTTCTGGGCGTTGGACGCGCCTTGGGCGGTCGCCGGCTGGGCGGCGCCTGGGGCGGGGGGAAGGATCGGTGGTGCCGCGGGCATGACCTGGCGCTGTGAGGTCCAAGAAGGGGGAAAGCGCCTACTGCGCCGCGTTCATTCGGCGAGTACGGAGCAACCTCCGCGCCAGTTTTCAGCTCCTATCTAACTATCTGAAAAATATGGATATGATGGATTTCAGCCATCGCGTCCGATCGGGCCTGGCGGCTGTTTTTGCCGATCGACTCCGCGCCGATAGGTCGTTCCCTGCCGATCTGCCGGGACCGTCCGAAACCTTGCCGAACGTAACCGTCCGGCCTCGATCCGGCGCCCGTGGCCGAGATTTCACGCCGTTTGTGACAATCCTGGCGCCGCTCTTGCGCGGAAGGTTACGAACCAAATGGGACTTAGAGAGCGCCCCATTGAAAACGCAGGATTTTTTCGGGCCCCTCGCGCGGGCGTTCAGCATAGCCCCGGCAGAAATAGCCGGGCTGAGCGTCAGCCTTTGCCGGGCGGAGGGTTAAGAGATGTCGCTAAGCATCGCCATGAAGACGGCGACATCCGGGCTCGTCGCGGCGCAGACGGCGCTGCGGACGGTCTCGGACAACATCGCCAACGTCAACACGCCCGGCTACGTGCGCAAGGCCGTCGACCAGTCGCAGCTCGTCGTCGACGGGCGCGGCATGGGCGTGGCGATCAACGGCATCAAGCGGGTCACCGACCAGTACCTGCAACTGGCCAGCCTGACCGCCTCGTCCGACGCCAGCCGGTGGGACATCACCGCCCAGTACCTGGACAACGCCCAGAGCCTGTTCGGCGACCCCAGCGGCGACAACTTCTTCTTCAGCCGGCTTGACGACATCTGGTCGGCCTTCTCGACGGCCGCCGACGATCCGTCCTCCAGCCTGGCCCGCGGCCAGTCGGTGGCGGCGATGCAGGACTTCCTGAGCGAAGCCGGCCGGATCAACGACCAGCTCTCCGAACTCGGCCGCACGGTGGACTCGCAGATCACCGCCGACGTCAGCCGGATCAACGACCTGCTGACGCAGATCAACAACCTGAACACCGACATCAGCCGCGCCAAGCTGGTGAACGCCGACGGCTCCGGCGCCGAAAACATCCAGAGCAACCTCATCGACGAGCTGTCCACGCTGATGAACGTGCAGGTCAGCCAGCGCGACGAGGGCGGGGTGACCGTTCGCTCCACCGAGGGCTACCTGCTCACCGGCGACGGCGCGGCCCAGCTCAGCTACAACCGCACCGACGCCACCAAGGGCTATGTGACCATCCAGCCGGCCAGCGGCACCGGCAATCCGCGCGCCATCGAGATCGGCAGCGGCGAGTTGCGCGGCCTGATGGACCTGCGCGACACCAAGCTTCCGGGCATGGCCGACCAGCTCGGCGAATTCGTCGCCCGCGCCGCCGAGCAGATCAACCGCGCCCACAACGCCGCCACCTCCGTCCCCGCGCCCGCCACCCTGACCGGCCGCAACACGGGCCTGGACGACCCGACGGTGTTCGACCACTTCACCGGCAAGACCTCGGTCGCCATCGTCGATTCCAGCGGCGTGGTCACGCGCCAGGTCGACATCGACTTCGACGCCGGGACGATGACCGTCGACGGCGCCGCCGGCCCGGCCTTCACCGCGGCGAACTTCCTGACCAGCCTGCAGACGGCCCTGTCCGGCCAGGGCACGGCCAGCTTCTCCAACGGCGTGCTCAGCATCTCGGCCAACAGCGGCGGCGTCGCCATCGACGAGGGCACCTCGGACAAGGCGGGCCGTGGCTTCTCGCAGTTCTTCGGCCTGAACGACGTGATCCGCTCGTCCGGCATGTCGAGCTACGAGACGGGCCTGACCGGAACCGACCCCGCCGGCTTCGTGCCGGGCGACACCATCACCTTCCGCCTGGCTCAGGACGACGGCAAGCCGCTGCGCGACATCACCGTCACCATGCCGGCGTCGGGCGACATGAACGCGCTGATCGCCGCGCTCAACGACAACACCAACGGCGTCGGGCTCTACGGCTCCTTCTCCCTGGACTCCAAGGGCGCGCTCACCTTCAGCGGTTCGCCGCCGACCAATGCGTCGCTGTCGGTCGTGCGCGACCAGACCCACTGGGGCGTGAACGGGCCTTCGCTGAGCGTGCTGTTCGGCGTCGGCACCCTGGAGCGCACCCGTCGCGCCAACAACTTCTATGTGGACAGCGGCATCGTCGATGATCCGACGAAGCTCGCCTTCGCCAAGCTGGACCTCAGCGTCGGGGCCGGCCAGCCGGCGATCCGGCCGGGCGACGGCACCGGCGCGCTCGGCCTGGCCGCTGCGGGCGACGTGGTGGGCTCGTTCTCCGCCGCCGGCGCCCTGGGCGACGTGTCCATGACGCTCACCCGCTACGCTTCCGAGTTCGGCGGCGCGATCGGCCGCGACGCCGCCGCCGCGGAGACCCGCAAGAGCGGGGCCGAAGCGGTGAAGACCGAGGCGACCAACCGCCGCCAGGCCGTCGAGGGCGTCAACATCGACGAGGAACTGGTCAATCTGACCACCTACCAGCAGGCCTTTTCGGCTTCAGCGCGCGTGATCCAGGCGTCCAAGGACCTGATGGACACGCTGATGAACATGATCTGATGAGCAAAAAGCCATGAGCACCCGCGTCTCGACCGTCGGCAACTACAGCGCTGTTCTCGCCAACCTCATGACCGCCCAGCAGAGGCAGGTCGAGGCCGGCATCACCGTGTCGACCCAGAAGAACGGCACCAATCTGAAGGAGTACGCGCGCTCCTCGGAGATCCTTACGGCGATGCGCTCGCTGGAGGCGCGCACCTCCAGCTACCTGGATCAGAACCGTCTGATCGCCGACAAGCTGTCGACCCAGGATTTCGCCCTGAACCAGCTCGCCGACTCCACCAGCTCCACGCGCGAGGCCATCGCCTCGGCGCTGGCCAGCGGCCGCGGCGACAACCTGATGCTGGAGCTCGAGGGCAACTTCCGCAACGGCGTGCAGGCGATGAACACCCGCTACGGCGGCAAGTACATCTTCTCCGGCGGGCAGATCGACACCGAGCCGGTGTCGGCCGAGACCCTGTCGGACCTGACGACGCCGCCGGCGGTGATCGCCGACTTCTTTCACAACGACGACTTCGTCACCAAGGCCCAGGTGGACGACGCCACCTCGGTGAAGACCGGCCTGCTGGCCAGCGACATCGGCACGGCCACCCTGACGGCCTATCAGTCCATCGAGGCCTTCAACGAGGGGCCGGACGGCCCGCTGGGCGGCCCGCTGACGGACAACCAGCGCACGTTCCTGGAAGGCATCCTCAAGGACTGGGACAAGCTGCACAGCGACACGGTCGACGTGGTGGCCCGCAACGGCATGGCGCAGAGCCGCGTGGAGGGCGTGAAGACCGACCTGTCCAACCGCAAGGACAGCCTCAGCACCATGATCGGCGACATCACCGACGCCGACATGGCCGCGGCTGCGACGCGCCTGCAGCAGGCGCAGTTGTCGGTGCAGGCCGCGGCCCAGGTCTACAGCAGCCTCAAGCAGAGCAGCCTGTTGAACCTGCTGCCCGCCAGCTAGGGCGCCGGTCAACGGGGGCGGAGCAGGAACTCTTCGCCCAGCCGGCCGACCAGCCGCGCGCCGCTCCACACCTCCACGGCGTAGTGGCCGTCGCGGGCGGCCTCGGCCCTGGCCAAGGCCGCGTCGTCGTCGGCGAACAGGCCTTCCAGCGCATCGGTGATGCGGTCTTCGCGGTTGAGCAGATAGAGACGGTACGTCTTCATTCGACGTCTCCCGAACGCCCAGGCGGGAGAACTCAGGTCACCACGCCGTCCGGCGCCCAGGTCGACCTCCGGATGACCTTGTTAACTTACGACAATTCGCGTGACGCGGGAATCACGGATTTGCGACTCTCTTGCGTCGTCATGCGGGGACTTGCCGCTGGCGTGAAACGCGCCGCCACCTCGCATCGGGCGGGGCGAGACGCTACATAGGCGCCATGACCGAGGCCCTTCTCAAGACCGACGCCCTGCCCGACGGCGTGCTCGCCGCCGCGCGCGAGGCCGTGGGCCTGCCCGCCGGCGCGCGCGTGGTCGCGGCCATGTCCGGCGGCGTGGACTCCACCGTGACCGCCGCGCTGCTCTCGCGGGCCGGCTACGACGTGGTGGGCGTCACCCTGCAGCTCTACGACCACGGCGCGGCGATCCAGAAGAAGGGCGCCTGCTGCGCGGGCCAGGACATCCACGACGCGCGCACGGCGGCCGACGCCATCGGCGTGCCGCACTACGTGCTCGACTACGAAAGCCGCTTCCGCGAGCAGGTGATCGAGGACTTCGCCGACGCCTACCTGCGCGGGGAGACGCCGATCCCCTGCGTGCGCTGCAACCAGACCGTGAAGTTCCGCGACCTCCTGGACGTCGCCCGCGACCTGGGGGCCGCCGCCATGGCCACCGGCCACTACGTGCGCCGCGCCGAGGCGGCCGGCGGCGCCGAGCTGCACCGCGCGGCCGATCACACGCGCGACCAGAGCTATTTCCTGTTCGCCACCACGGCCGACCAGCTCGCTGACCTGCGCTTCCCCCTGGGCGGCCTGCCCAAGAGCGAGGTGCGCCGCGCGGCCGCCGCCATGGGCCTCAGCGTCGCCGACAAGCCGGACAGCCAGGACATCTGCTTCGTGCCGGAGGGCCGCTACACCACTGTGATCGACCGCCTGCGCCCGCAGGGGGCCGAACCGGGCGACATCGTCCACCTGGACGGCCGGGTGCTGGGCCGCCACGAGGGGGTGACGCGCTACACCATCGGCCAGCGCCGCGGGCTGAACGTGGCCGTGGGCGATCCGCTGTTCGTGGTGCGCATCGACGCCGACAGGCGCCAGGTGGTGGTCGGACCGCGCGAGGCGCTGCTGACGGCGTCCCTGGCGCTGAAGGAGACCAACTGGCTGGGCGGCGAAGGCTCGATCGAAGCCGCGGCGGCGGCCGGCCGGCCGGTGCTGGCCCGCGTGCGCTCCACCCGCGAGCCGGCGGCCGGACGGCTGGCGATGGTGGACGGCGCGCCGGGCGTGGTGTTCGACGCGGCCGAGGAAGGCGTGGCGCCGGGCCAGGCCTGCGCGCTCTACGCGCCCGAGGCGCCGACCCGCGTGCTGGGCGGCGGCTTCATCGCCGCCACGCGCGCCGCCGCCTGACGCTGCGGCGACTTGAACGAGGCGGGCCGCGGGGGCATCTGTCGCCCATGACCCAAGCCTCCGATCCCGTCGTCATCGCCTCCTACGCCCGCACGCCCATGGGCGGCTTCCAGGGCGCGCTCTCCCCGGTCAAGGCCACCGAGCTCGGGGCCGCGGCGGTGAAGGCCGCCGTCGAGCGCGCGGGCCTGCAGCCCGCCGCGGTGGAGCAGATCCTGATGGGCTGCGTGCTGCCGGCCGGCCTTGGCCAGGCGCCGGCCCGCCAGGCCGCTCTGGGCGCGGGCCTGCCCAAGTCGGTGCAGGCCACCACCGTCAACAAGATGTGCGGCTCGGGCATGCAGGCCGCGATCCTGGCGCACGACGCCCTGGCGGCCGGCAGCGTCGACGTGGTGATCGCCGGCGGCATGGAGAGCATGACCAACGCGCCGTACCTGTTGCAGAAGCACCGCTCGGGCGCGCGCATCGGCCACGACACCGCCTATGACCACATGTACCTGGACGGGCTGGAGGACGCCTACGAGCCGGGACGGCTGATGGGCTCCTTCGCCGAGGAGACCGCCCGGGCCTACCAGTTCACCCGCGAGGCGATGGACGAGTTCGCCATCACCAGCCTGGCGCGGGCGCGCCAGGCCAGCGAGAGCGGCGCCTTCGCCCGCGAGATCGTCCCGGTGGAGGTCGCCACCCGCAAGGGGACCGAGACCGTCGGCGTGGACGAGCAGCCCTTCAAGGCCGATCCGGCCAAGATCCCCGGGCTGAAGCCGGCCTTCGCCAAGGACGGCGCGATCACCGCCGCCAACTCCAGCTCGATCAGCGACGGGGCCGCGGCCCTGGTGATGACCCGCGCCTCGACGGCGCAGAAGCTGGGGCTGAACGTCGTCGCCCGCGTCGTCTCCCACGCCGCCCACGCCCACGAGCCGGGCCTGTTCACCACCGCGCCGGTGCCGGCGATCCGCAAGGCCCTGGCCCGCGCCGGCTGGAGCGTGGACGAGGTCGACCTGTTCGAGGTCAACGAGGCCTTCGCCGTGGTGGCGATGATCGCCGAGAAGGAGCTGGCGATCCCGCGCGACAAGCTCAACGTCAACGGCGGCGCCTGCGCGCTCGGCCACCCGATCGGCGCCTCCGGCGCGCGGATCCTGGCGACCCTGATGGCCGCCCTTCAGGCCCGCGGCGGCAAGCGGGGCGTGGCGAGCCTGTGCATCGGCGGCGGCGAGGCCACGGCCATGGCGGTGGAACTGGTCTGAACCGGCCGCGACGGGCGGCGGCCTACTGGCCGGCCGCCTTCATCGCGCTCATCTCCAGGATGTTGAACTTCATGCCCTCGGCGACCTCCATGTCGCCGGGCTTGAAGTCGGACGGGCAGGGGCCCTGCCAGTCGGCCTGCATGGTCATCTCGCGCTTGCCGTTCATCTGCGGGGCGCCGGCGCCCTCGGTGACGGTGGTGGCGCTGACCGTGTAGCTCTTGTTGAAGTCGCCGCTGATCGTGCCGGTGGTGGTGGTCTTGCCGCCCGAGCCCATGTCGCAGGTCGAGGTGAACTCGATGTCGCCGGACAGGGCGCGCTTCATGTCCTGATGCGAGCACATGTCCTTCGAGGCCTGGCCGCCCCAGACGGAGAACTTGGCCTCGGTGGCCGCGTCGGTGCACAGGCGCATGGTCTGGGTGACCCCGGCGGCCGTGGTGGTGATCTTCCACAGGCCGGGCTTGCGCTGCGGCGCGGCGACCTCGGCCGGGTTCTGCGGCGCGGCCTTCTCCACGCTCAGCCCGCCCTCGGCCTTGCCGCCTTCCTTCTTGCCGCAGGCGACCAGCGCCAGGGCCGACGCCGACAGGACCGCCGCCCCAATATACCAACGCATCTTGCGACCTCCGCGCTACACCCCAGCTTAGGGAACGCCAAGCTAGCGGGGAACGCGGCGTCCGGCGAGAGGTTCAAGACGCATGACGAACGAACTGCGCGACAACGCGGCCGCGGGCCGCTTCGAGATGGACGAGCAGGGGATGACCTCCTGGGCCGACTATCGGCTGAGGGACGGCCGCCTGGTCATCGACCACGTGGAGGCGCCGGCCGCCCTGCGCGGCACCGGCGCGGCCGGCCGGCTGATGGCGGCGCTGGCCGGCGAGGCCCGCGCCCGCGGCCTGAAGATCACGCCGATCTGCGGCTACGCGGCCGCCTGGCTGCGGCGCAGCCCCGAATACCGCGACCTGCTCGCCTAGCCCTCGACGATCGGGGCTGACGGGGGCGGTCCCGACGGCGGCGGCGCGTCAGGCCCGGCCGGAAGCGGCGGGACCGGGCCGTAGCGGTTCTCGTTCGGCTCGGTGGGGGTGAGACCCACCCACAGGAGGAAGCCCAGGCCCGCGAACATCGCCAGGCTCATGATCGCCGAGGCCGCGCCGAGCCCGGCCAGGGCCGAGCCGGCGGCCGCGTGGCCGGCCTGGCTCGCGCCGAGCACCAGGGCGGCGACGAAGCCCGCCCCGGCGATGGTGACGGCCAGGGTCATGCAGACCACGGCCACGGCGAACGGGACCAGCATCAGCCAGGCCGTGCGGCCCATGTCGTGCAGCCGTTTGGCGCCCAGGCAGACCTGCGGCCAGATCAGCAGAAGGCCGATGATCTGGCCCAGCACCGGCAGGATGTTGAGCACGACGCTGGCGACCGTGACGATCAGGAAGCCGATCCAGAAGTCGCGGCGGCGGATGCGCCCCTCGGCGGTGAGGAACAGGAACTTCCAGTCCATCGGCGGCGTCCTCGTCGGCCTCGGCTGTCGGCGAAGCTTAGCCGACGGGGGCGGGGTTGGCGACCTTCGGGGCCGTGGCGGCTTCGGGCGTGCCGATGGGCCGGCGTCGCCCCCTCCACCGCTTCGCGGTCCCCCTCCCCCTGAGGGGGAGGAGAATGTGCGGCGGGCGGGGCTCGCTCTCCTCCCCCGCCCGGCGGGGGAGGGGGACCGCGGAGCGGTGGAGGGGGCGAGCGGACGGGCGGATCGCGGGGCGGCAGGGGCGCCTAGTGGTGGCGCGAGAGGATGGCTTCGAGGGTCTGCAGGCGCGCGTCGGTGTCCTCGGCCAGGCGGCGGGAGAGCTCGCGCACCCCGGCCGGATAGGCCTCGCCGCCGTCGGCCACCTCCAGGCTCACCCGCTGGACGGCGAGCAGCAGCCGCTGCAATTCGCCGACGTGTTCGCGGGCGAGGGTCCGGGCCTCGTCCTGCAACCGCCGCACCTTGTCGGCCACGCCCTCCGGCCGCCCCGGCGCGGCCTGGGCCTCGTCGCTCACCACGCTCAGGGAGGCCGTCATGGTCCTCGTCTCCCGCTCGATCCGCCTGACGGGCCGGCCCGCGGCCGACCCATGGAAAACCTACGCGCCAGCCACGGCGGAGGTTCCCGGCGACCGGGCCGTTAGCCCTATTGCGCCGGCGGGTGTGGGGTTTGGGTGACAGGAGGTTCAGGACCACGCGTCCCTCTCCCCTGGCGGGAGAGGGGGCGGGTGAGGGGTCGAAGACGCCGTCCGCCTCGAAAGCGCTGATGACGGGTGCAGGTTGAGAGGTTTGAGAGACCCCTCATCCGACCTTCCTCCGGAAGGCCACCTTCTCCCGCAAGGGGGAGAAGGATGAGGTGCGCTTTGGTGGGGCGCGGGGTCAGCCGGAGGGGAGGGGCGGCGGGGCTCTGGGCTCGGCGCGCGCGCTGAACGCGGACGCCGGATCGGCCGCGGCCCGGTCGTTGGCGGCCGGGGGATCGGGGAGGGGATTGTCGCCGCCGTCAGCCAGGTCGGTTTTGGGAAGCCCGAGGTCGGCGCGCAGGCGCGCGATGGTGGTCTCGACGGGGGCGGATAGGAGGCGGCCGAAGAGGACGTCCTCGGCCAGGGCCTCGTCGAGCTCCTCCATCAGGGCCTCGGCGTCCTCGCCGTCGGTCTCGTTCCAGATGTCGCGGGCCAGGGCGTGGCGGACCTGGCCCGAGCGGGCCTCGTTGATCTCGCGCACGTGGATGCGGCTAAGGCGCCGCACCTCGCCCTGCTCGCGGGCGAGCCGGGACTCCAGCGCCAGGGTCAGGCGCACGGTGCGGGCGATCCGATGAAAGGCGAGCGCCAGGCCCTCGGCCTCCTCAAGGCTGGCCACCGCCCCGGCCCGGGCCGACAGGTCCCGCGCCAGGGACATCCCCAGCGCGGCCAACTCCGCCAACTGAGCGGCGTGCCTGTCCTGCATCTCCTCGGGATCGACCATGAACAAAACAAGAACATAGATCGAGGAGGGAGTCAAGGGAATTGACGGGGCTCCACCGCAGAAGGGGGGCTGCGACCGGCTCCTAGGCGACTTTGGGTTCGTGCGCAGTGAAGGGGGAATTCGCGGTGCCGACGCCTTGCAAACTCGACCGGCATAGAAGAAACAGGGAATAAGATTGGATATATCAACCTTGGGTCGTGGGGAGCGTGGGATTGTGACGGGTGACGCGCCAAGGCAAATCCCTGTTCTGACCGTCAATCAATGGCTGCCGGGTTGGAACAAGATCGACTTCGATCCAGAAGAACACCGCGCAAAGCCCGCAGAGTTTTTCTACCTCTTCTCGCTGCCGGCGCGCGAGTTGCGGAGCCTGTCTGGCATCGTTCGCCGCGTGGCGAAGGACGCCGCGCCACGTACTGACGACCTTGGTATTCAGCGTCAACACGACCCGGAGCGCTCCGAGGAAATAACTCGCTTCGTTGAATACGGATATCCCTGGTCGACGCTGA
Source organism: Phenylobacterium sp. (assembly GCF_041916435.1). GTDB lineage: Bacteria > Pseudomonadota > Alphaproteobacteria > Caulobacterales > Caulobacteraceae > Phenylobacterium. The sequence goes on from NZ_JAYRZM010000002.1 coordinate 373,699, forward strand.
GCGACGCCAAGCGAGCCAGTGCAGAATTCAACGATCTGCGTAAGCCAGGCTGGCTGCCGACGGCAATCGTTCTGAACGTGCTAGTCAAAGGCGATGAGCGCAATGGCACGAAGATCGCTGACGCGGATCTCGTGACCGTCGTCGATGTTGGTGGAAGTCCTCGTCTCCAACTTCCTTACAAAGCCTGGGCCGCCAACTGGGCTCCTACAGCACTGCCGCCCTTTGAGGTGATCGACGGCCAACACAGACTTTGGGCTTTCGAGGGCGCTTCCCAGCTCGAAAACTTTGAACTGCCCGTTGTCGCGTTCGTCGGCCTCGACATAAGTTGGCAGGCCTACCTGTTCTGGACGATCAACATCAAGCCGAAGCGCATCAACTCCAGCTTGGCTTTCGATCTCTACCCGCTCCTGCGAAACGAAGACTGGCTCGACAGAGCTGAAGGCCACCCAATCTATCGACAGACGCGTGCGCAGGAACTGACCGAGATCCTTTGGTCGTATCCAGAAAGCGCCTGGTATGATCGCATCAACATGCTCGGCGAGCGGCAAAACCGCTGGGTCAGCCAAAGCGCCTGGATAAATTCTCTGACTGCGACGTTCGTCCGATCTTGGGACGGCAGATCGGGTTCTACTGGCGGCCTCTTTGGCGGACGTTCAAAGAAGCAGGGTGAAGTTCTCGGTTGGAGCCGTGCTCAACAAGCGGCATTCCTCATTTTTGCCTGGAATGCGCTGAAATCCAATGTCCGCGAGTCGCTGGCAGAGTGGGCCGTCGCACTGAGAAATCCCGCTAAGCAGGGAGAGGAAAAACCTGCTCGTCCCGAGGAATTGAAAGCCACAGACGACTTGGCCTTCTATGGTCCCTTTTCGCTCATCTGCACCGACCAAGGCGTTCGCGGGTTCCTTCAGGTCGTAAACGACCTATGCTATCAGCGCGCCAGCTTGCTCAAGCTTAATAGATGGATTCCTGACGAGCGATCAGCCCCGAATCCTATTGGCGTAGTTGAGGCGTCGCTCAAAAGCTTGGCAGGCGAGGAATTCGCCGCCTTCGTCACTGACATTGGGAAAGCGTTGGCGACTTTCGACTGGCGCACCAGTGCGACCCCAGGCCTTGAGGAAGGGCTGCGACGAGCGAAGCTCGTTTTCCGTGGTAGCGGTGGTTATAAGGAACTGCGCACGCAGCTTCTTGAACACCTCGCTACCGTCCAAGGCGACGTCGGCGATACTGCCAAGCGGCTCATTGGCAAGTCATGACTGCTGCACTTGGCACCGCGGACAAGGCGACAATCGCCGCGCTGTCCCGATCCGACGTTGAGATGACAACAGCTGGTCTCAAGCCATTTCTCAAGCGAGAGATTTGGATCGGCAAGAGCAATCACTACGCAAAGGATGTGGTGGAGCGTCTCAAGAAGGCTCCAACCACCGCCGTCAAGCGCCGCAACCTAGCTCAGTACATCGCGGCAAGCGCGAGCCTCCATGCGAACGACGGGTGGGGCTATCTCGGCCGTGCCGTTTCATGTCTCTTGGCCGGTGACGCACACCGAGCCTTGCACCTTGCCTACTATGCTGAGTTGCGCGCTGCGATGTCACTGATGGCCAGTGCCGGTATTGGAATTTTCAACACTCGTCATTTCGCCATCCCTGCTGTCAATAGCACCAGCAGGCTCAACTTCGGGCAAGGGACGCATGTGACCACTTGGTTGGCGCTTGAACATTGGGCGCAGCAACCCGGGTCGGGCACGCTGTTCGCGAGCTTGGTTCGGCCCGAAGGGCGAAGCTTGGAGAGTTGGTTCCAGCCTCAGGGGGGGGCGTCGTCGTTGGCCCCTCAGGCAAGGGACTGGTTCATGCAGTGGGGTATGGATCTCGGCATTGCCTCCAAGGATCGTGACGCTCGCAACGATTCCAGCTATCGGCCAGACGGCATACCCACGACTTGGGATGCTCCAGTAAAGGACAGCCTCGAGTTCGTCCGAGACACTTGGAGCGCTTTGGAGCCGAGCGCGGCGTCAAGCTTCGAGCAAATCGACCGGCACATCCTTCGACTTGCGCTAGAGCGCTACTTTCTCGGCCTCACAGGCAAGACCCCCGCCGCGACCGATCCCAACTTCGTCGCCCTGATCAAGACGACCGTTAATGCGCAAAGCTTTGCGACTGCGACCGCTGACAGACTCGAGCAATTCCTCCTCCGACAAGTGGCACCTACGGACCCATTGATCTTTAGGTACTCGACTGTCGCGCCTGGGTCGCCACCAACTGACTCGTGCGCTGTCCTTTCGCGAGCGGTGCTTCTTCTCCGGATCGCTACCGGTTCGGCCCAAGACCTTCTTCAGCAGGCCGGGTTTGCTGCCGATACGCTGTCGTTTTGGTGGCAGAAGGTCGGAGAGGCGCGCGGGTTGTGGCCGGCGGGCTCTCCCCCCACGACGCTTAGCGATCTGTGGGCTGACGTCAAATCCTCGCTCGACGAGCTTGCTGATGTCGAAGCGACCAACCCGACCTCTTTGGAATCGGTCAACAATGTCGCCTTCGGTATGGAGGGACGCCTCAATGTGCTGTCGAGCCACGAGCGGGTCGGGCTGTGGGGGCTTTGTCCGGCGTGACTGATATCGTGGTTCCAGGCGTTGAATTGCCTTCCGACCATGCGGTGGCCCCCTTCCTGAAGTGGGCTGGTGGCAAGCGATGGTTCGTGAACCGTTGCATGCACATGGTGCCGGAGGAATACGGCCGCTACATCGAGCCATTCCTGGGCAGTGGGGCAATGTATTTTGCGCTCAAGCCAGCGCGCGCCCTTCTCGCTGACCTCAATCAGGATTTGATCGACTGCTACGAGGCCATTCGATCAGCGCCCGGCGCAGTCGTCGCGCTTCTCGCTTTGCACCACGAAAGGCATTGCCACGAGCACTACTACGCGACACGCGCGTGCAAGCCAACCGACCCAATCGAGCGGGCCGCCTGGTTAATTTACCTAAACAGAACTTGCTGGAATGGGCTTTATCGAGTGAATCGCAAGAACGAGTTCAATGTTCCCATTGGGACCAAGACGAATGTTGTTCTTCCGAATGACGACTTCTTATCGATGAGCCGGATGCTTATGTCCGCCCAAGTCCTTCACCAAGATTTTGAGGCCACGCTCGACACCGCAGAGTCCGGAGATTTTGCTTTCGTCGACCCGCCGTATACCGTGAAGCACAACCTGAACGGATTTCTCAAATATAATGACAAGATATTCTCGTGGGCGGACCAGATACGCCTTCGCGATGCGGTCGTCCGCGCCGCTAAGCGCGGCGCTATGGTGCTTGTGACCAACGCCAACCACGAGTCGATCCGCGAGCTCTATGATGGAGTTGGCTCCCAAGAAGTAATTGAGCGAGCCAGTGTTCTATCTGGAAACACTCAACACCGTGTCCGGACTGAAGAACTGGCCATCCGCACGTGGGTATCGAAGCAGGTGGAATTCTGAGGGCCTCCCACCGCATGCCGCATGCTGCTTGCTGCGAGAGGAGGTGCTTGGCGCTGGCGCGCATGCTGGCGGGCCCAGACCGACCCTTTCGCCATGGATCCTAGGCACAAGGCCTAGGATGACGGGGTTGGGGGATGACGGGGTCGGGGTGGGGCGCGGGGTTCGAGCGCGAGCGGGGGCGGGCGCTGGGGCGCGGCTTGGGGCCCGGCCTTCGCCGGGATGAGCGGGGGAGGGGGATGCGTGGCGACTTGATCCTGCCCTCCTGAGGACGGCGTAGCCGGCGGAGGGGGACTGCAAGCCTGCGGGGCTCGTTCGGCGCGGCGGGCTCGAGTCAAAGTCCCCCTCAGGCCCTTCGGGCCAGCTCCCCAGAGGGGGAGCATATTTGGCGCGATCCGCGCTCTTGCGTCTTCGCCCGGCGTGTCCGGGCGATCCAAGGGGGGCGGAACACAAAAAGCCTGGGTCCCCGCTTTCGCGGGGATGAGCGGGGCGGGGGTTAGCGGCGGCCCTTCCGGAACCGTTCGGCGCTTTCGGCGCGGGCTTCCTTGCGCACGCGCTTGACGGCGTCGCGGTCGACGCTCTCGCCTTCGCCGGTGAGGGCGTCGTTGGCGAATTCGAGGTCGAGGAGTTTCAGGCGCTTGATCTCGTCGCGCAGGCGGGCGGCGGTTTCGAACTCCAGGTTCGAGGCGGCCTCGCGCATCTTGGCTTCCAGGTCGCGCAGGGTGGTCTTGAAGTTGTCGCCCATGAAGGGCTTGCCGCCGGTCTCGGCGACGCCGGCCGGGACGGTGACGCGGTCCTTCTCGTAGGCCGAGGCCAGGATCTCCTTGATCTGGCTCTTGACGCTCTCGGGCGTGATGCCGTGCTCGAGGTTGTAGGCCTCCTGCTTCTCGCGGCGGCGGGCGGTCTCGGCCATGGCCCGCTCCATCGAGCCGGTGACGCTGTCCGCATAGAGGATGACGCGGCCGTCGACGTTGCGGGCGGCGCGGCCGATGGTCTGGATCAGGCTGGTCTCCGAGCGCAGGAAGCCTTCCTTGTCGGCGTCGAGGATGGCGACGAGGCCGCACTCGGGGATGTCCAGGCCCTCGCGCAACAGGTTGATGCCGACCAGGATGTCGAAGGCGCCCAGGCGCAGGTCGCGGATGATCTCGATGCGCTCGACCGTGTCCACGTCGGAGTGCATGTAGCGCACGCGCAGGCCCTGCTCGTGCATGAACTCGGTGAGGTCCTCGGCCATCTTCTTGGTGAGCACGGTGATCAGCGAGCGGTAGCCGCGGGCGGCGGTCTGGCGCACCTGGTCGATGACGTCGTCGACCTGGCTGAAGCCGTCTTTCGAGACCGGGCGGACCTCCACCGGCGGGTCGATCAGGCCGGTGGGGCGGATCACCTGCTCGGCGAAGACGCCGCCGGTCTTCTCCATCTCCCAGGGGCCGGGGGTGGCCGAGACGTGCACCGTGGCCGGGCGCATGGCCTCCCACTCCTCGAACTTGAGGGGGCGGTTGTCCATGCAGGAGGGCAGGCGGAAGCCGTATTCGGCCAGGGTGAACTTGCGCCGGTAGTCGCCGCGGTACATGGCGCCGATCTGCGGCACGGTCTGGTGGCTCTCGTCGATGAAGAGCAGGGCGTTCTCGGGGATGTACTCGAAGAAGGTGGGCGGCGGCTCGCCGGGGCGGCGGCCGGTGAGGTAGCGCGAGTAGTTCTCGATGCCGGCGCAGGAGCCGGTGGCCTCGATCATCTCCAGGTCGAAGGTGGTGCGCTGCTCCAGGCGCTGGGCCTCGAGGAGCTTGCCGTTGGCGACGAGCCAGTCGAGGCGGTCCTTCAACTCGGCCTTGATGGCGGCGGTGGCCTGGCGGAGCGTCGGGCGCGGGGTGACGTAGTGGCTGTTGGCGTAGATCTTCACCCCGTCCAGCTCGGCGGTCTTCTTGCCGGTGAGCGGGTCGAACTCGGTGATGGATTCGATCTCGTCGCCGAACAGGGAGATGCGCCAGGCGCGGTCCTCGTAGTGGGCGGGGAAGATCTCCAGGGTGTCGCCGCGGCGGCGGAAGGTGCCGCGCTCGAAGGCCTGGTCGTTGCGCTTGTACTGCTGGGCCACCAGGTCGGCCATGAGCTTCTTCTCGTCCACCCGCTGGCCGGGGGTGAGGGTGAAGGTCATGGCGGTGTAGGTCTCCACAGAGCCGATGCCGTAGATGCAGGAGACCGAGGCCACGACGATGACGTCGTCGCGCTCGAGGATCGCGCGGGTGGCGGAGTGGCGCATCCGGTCGATCTGCTCGTTTATCGAGGAGTCCTTCTCGATGTAGGTGTCGGTCCGGGGCACGTAGGCCTCCGGCTGGTAGTAGTCGTAGTAGGAGACGAAGAACTCGACCGCGTTCTCCGGGAAGAAGCTCTTGAACTCCGAATAGAGCTGGGCGGCGAGGGTCTTGTTGGGCGCCAGGATCAGGGCCGGGCGCTGGGTCTCCTCGATCACCTTGGCCATGGTGAAGGTCTTGCCCGAGCCGGTGACGCCGAGCAGCACCTGGTCGTGCTCGCGCTCGCGGATGCCCGCGACCAGCTCGGCGATGGCGGTCGGCTGGTCGCCGGCCGGGGCGTAGTCGGAGACGAGCTTGAACTTCTTGCCGCCCTCGGACTTCTCCGGCCGCGCGGGGCGGTGCGGGACCCAGGCCATGGGCGTGGCGGTCTCGTCGTAGACGAAGGCCGCCGACATGTCGGCGACGCCGGGGGAGGGAGTGCTGGCCATGGCCGCCAAGGTAGGACTGCGGAGGGCCGCAGACTAGGGGCGGCTGCTGCCAGGACCTGTCAGCAGCGTGGCGGGAGGGGGCGGCTTGCGGCGCGGCGAAGATGCTCCCCCGCTGGGGGAGCTGTCCCGAAGGGACTGAGGGGGACCGTGACTCAAAGTCCCCCTCCGTCGGCTTCGCCGCCACCTCCCCCAGAGGGGGAGGAGAATTCGCGGCGGCGCCGAAGGGGGACCGGCGCCTAGCTCTTGGCCCAGAGCATGCGGGTGAGGGTGGCGTCGCGGTCGATGACGGCGTGCTTGAGGGCGCCGAGGACGTGGAGGATGAGCAGCGGCCACAGGGCGTTCGGCGCGGCCTTGTGCAGGAACTCCGCGCCCTCCTTCAGCCAGCCGACCTTGGCCGGGAACATGCTGGGGATGGAGAACCAGTCGAACACGGCGATCGGCCGGGCGCCGGCCCAGACCGCCAGCGGGCCGGTGACCACCTGGATCAGGATCATCAGCAGCAGCAGGCCCTGCACCGCCTTGGCCAGGATGTAGAGCGGGCCCTTGGCGCCGAGCTTGTCCGGGGCCGGCTGGGTCGCCGTCCAGATCAGCCGGGCGACCAGGAAGGTGATCAGCAGCATGCCGACCGAAATATGCAGGGAGCGGGCGGCGATGTGGGCGGCGCGGTCGGGGGCGTCCTCCATCCGCTCGCCGAGGAACCAGAGCAGGATCACCGCGAAGGCGGAGATCCAGTGCAGGCCGATGGCGATCCAGCCGTAGCCCTGGCGGGTGTTGGTCAGCGACATGCGCGCATCCTCATGACTCTCGATGAAGATGCGCGATAGAGCCGCGCCGGAATTTGATCCAGCGCAAAGCGCGCCGGCTCAGGTGTTAAACGGCGCGATCGCCACCACGGCCAGCGCGGCCGCCAGCACCGCCAGCGCGATGATCAGATGCCGCATCGCAGCTCTCCCCAGTCCCACCCTGGTGGCTCTAGGCAAGATGCGCGCCAGCGGCATGGCGCATCCGGACTATGCGGCGCGGGGTGATTCTAGTGCTTGTCGGCGGACTTGCTGACGATGGTCCCGGCGCCCGCGCCGACCACCGCGCCGACCGGGCCGGCCACCACCGCGCCGGCGATGGCGCCGGTGGCGGCGCGCTGCTCGACATTGTGGCCGCAACCAGCCAGGCCGAGCGTCGCGCAGGTCGCGGCAAGTATCGCCAGGGTCTTCAACATCTTGTCTCTCGTCACGGTCAGGCGGTGCAAAACAACCCACAGGAGGCCTGAGGGTTCCGCCGCTCATCAAGATTCAACCATTAACAAGTAATTTTTTTGCTGCACCGCAATATGGGGTTGCGCCGGCCTGCAAGACTCGGCATAAGCCCCGCTGCTTTGACGTAGCCCGTCCTTCCACGTGTATCGGACGGGTCCGCCGTGGTGCGCTGCCAGCATGAGCAGGGGCGCTCCGCAGGCGATGTGTTTGGGGGCGCCTTGGCCCTCGCCGCATAGGACACGATAGCCTTGTTTTTGATTTCGCGGGCTCACGCCGATTGGCGTGCGCTGACCGCGGCCGCTTTGCTCGGATCCGTCGTGGGTCTGGGCGTGGGCGCCGCTTACATGGCTGGGGGACTCGCGCGCACGGCGAATGATCATTCGCGCGCCGAGCGACTCGCCATGACCGCCTCCGACGGTTTCTCCGAGGACGCCCTGCGTGAGGCGGCGTCCGGCATGGATTCTGGCGCGCTCAGCGTGGCGCGCCGGCACGACCCGCTGGCCGGCGGCCAGACCCTTCGCGACCGCCAGGTCGCCCTGTTCACGGCCCGCCTGGAGCGGGACGAGCGGCGCACCCGCGGCGACCTGATGCTGCGCGCCAGCCTGCCGGCGCTGGAGCCGGCGCTGCCGCTGGCGGTGAGCGGGGCGCTGCAAGCGTCCCGCGACCTGCAGTGCCTGACCCAGGCGGTCTACTACGAGGCCCGCGGCGAGACGCCGGCCGGCCAGGCGGCGGTGGCCCAGGTGGTGCTGAACCGCGTGCGCTCCTCGGCCTTTCCCGGCAGCGTCTGCGCGGTGGTCTTCCAGGGCGCCGGGGGGAAGGGCTGCCAGTTCAGCTTCGCCTGCAACGGCGCGATGAACGCCGGCTACGAGGGCGGGGCCTGGACCCGCGCCCAGCGCGTGGCGAGCCGGGCGCTGGCCGGCTACGTGATGAGCGCGGTGGGGCGTTCCACCCACTTCCACACCACCGCCGTGGCGCCGGCCTGGGGGCCGCGCATGGTGCGCGTGGCGCAGGTGGGCTCGCACGTCTTCTACCGCTTCGCCCGCCGGGGCGAAGTGGCGGCGCCGGACCTCGCGCCGCCGGCGGACATCCAGCGGGTGTTCGCCGCGCCGGCGCCTTCGCTGGACGGCGTGAAGCCGGCGACGATCCGCCTGACCTCGCTGACGCTTGAGCCGGCGGCCGCCCAGGCCGTGGCGGGCGTGTCGGTTCCGGCCTCGGCGATCGCCGCCGCCGACAAGGCGGCCGCGTCGGCGGCCAAGCCGGCGGGCCAGAAGCCGGTGATCCAGAAGGCCGCCGGACAGAAGCCCGCGTCGGCGGCCGACGAGACCGCCGAGCTCGACGCCAAGACGAGCGCGCGCGTGGTGGGCGCGGCGGCCTCCTGATCCCAGCCGAATTCGTGTTGCAGGCGCGGCGGAGCCCTTGAGTTTCGCCGCGGCTGAGGCCCTATCCTGCGCGCGCCGGCGCGGTTTCGCCGGCGAGTCCAGGGAGAGGCCTTGATGAGCGAGGCGGATCGACGCGAGCGGCTGGCCATCGAGCTCCTGGGGACGCCCTACGCCGAGCTCGGCGAGGTCAAGCGCCGGGTCATCGACCTGATCGTCGCCGAGGCGCCCAGCGGCATCAGCCCGGCGCTGAAGACCGACGAGCGCACCTTCTGGGACAGGCTGGCCGACAGGGTGGCCCAGATCGGCGGCTCGTGGAGCTTCATCTTCGGCTTCGCCGCGGCCCTGTTCCTGTGGACCGGCTGGAACGTGATCGCGCGGGGCTTCGGCCTGGCGTTCGACCCCTATCCGTTCATCTTCCTGAACCTGCTGCTGTCGACCCTGGCGGCGATCCAGGCGCCGGTGATCATGATGAGCCAGAACCGGCAGGCCAAGCTGGACCGCGAGGCGGCCGAGCACGACTACCTGGTCAACATGCGCGCCGAGCTGGAGATCATGCACCTGCACGACAAGCTGGACGCCATGCGGTCCCGCGAGCTGGTGGAGCTGCTCGAGCGGCAGAACGAGACCCTGACCCTGATCCGCTCGCAGGTGGCGGCGCTGGCGGCGGAGGCTAAGCCCGGGCCGCCCGCCTGAGGGCCTGGGGCGGCTGGCCGAAGGCGCGCACGAAGGCGCGGCGCATCCGCTCCGGATCGCCGAAGCCGGCGGCGCGGGCCAGGACGTCGATGGGCTCGGCCGAGGCTTCCACCCGCTCGCGAGCCACCTCCAGGCGCAGCCGCTCCACCGCCTTGGCGGGGGTGACGCCTGTCTCGGCGGCGAAGGCGCGGGCGAAGTTGCGCGCGCTCATGCCGGCCTGCCCGGCCAGGCGCTCGATAGTGAGCGGCTCGGAAATGCGCTCGCGCATCCAGTCGATCAGGCCGGCGAAACGGCCGCCCTGGCCGCCCATCTCCAGGAGCGCGGAGAACTGCGACTGGCCGCCGGGCCGGCGGTGGTAGACGACGAGCTGCTGGGCCACGCGCCGGGCGACGTCCTCGCCAAGGTCGTCGGCGATGAGGGCCAGCGCCAGGTCGATGCCGGCGGTGATGCCGGCCGAGGTCCAGACCTTTCCCTCGCGGGTGAAGATGCGGTCCGGCTCCAGGCGCACCTTGGGATAGCGGCGGGCGAAGTCGGCCGAACGGCTCCAGTGGGTGGTGGCGCGCAGGCCGTCCAGCAGCCCCGCCTGGGCGAGCAGATAGGCGCCGGAGCAGACGCTGGCGGTGCGCCGCGCGCGGCCCGAGGCGCGCACCAGCCAATCCAGCAGGCGCGCCTCGCCGATCGCCTGGCGCGTGCCGTCGCCGCCGGAGACGACCAGGGTGTCGGCGGCGGCCTCGCTCAGCGGCTCGGCCAGCATCATGGCGCCGGACGAGCTGCGCACCGGCCCCGGCTCGGCGGCGACCACGTGCAACTCGTAGGCGCCCGGGCGGAAGCGCTCGGCGATCTCGAAGGCGGCGATCGGGCCGGCGGCGTCGAGGATCTGGAAGTCGGGGAAGATCAGCAGGTCGAGGCGGCGCATGGCAAGAAATGTGGGAACTTTGTCATTTCCGCCAGACGCTAGGCCCGCGATGATCGGCCCGTCAACTCACGGGAGGCCCGAATGGCCGAGCTGCAGATCGTCATCGCCCTCTATCCGAACGTCACCCACCTGGACTTCACCGGCCCGCACCAGGTGCTGTCCCGCGTGCCGAACGCCAAGACCACCGTGGCCTCCATGGGCGGCATGGACATCGAGGCCGAGGGGCTGCGGTTCGCCGGCCTGGCCGACCTGGCCAAGATCGAGCGCTGCGACGTGCTGCTCGTGCCCGGCGGCCTCGGAACCACCGACGCCATGCTGGACGAGGCGTTCATGGATCAGATCCGGCGGCTGGGGGCGGGGGCCAAGTACCTGACCAGCGTGTGCACCGGCTCGCTGATCCTGGCCGCGGCCGGATTCCTGAAGGGCAGGCGGGCGGCCTGCCACTGGGCCTGGCGCGAGCTCTTGGTCCCGTTCGGCGCGATCGTCGACGAGCGGCGGGTGGCGCGCGACGGGAACATCATCACCGGCGGCGGGGTGACGGCGGGGCTGGACTTCGCCTTCGTGCTGACCGCCGAGCTGGCGGGCGACGCCTTCGCCCAGTCGGTGCAGCTCGGACTGGAGTACGCGCCCGCGCCGCCGTTCGACAGCGGCCGGCCGGAACTGGCGGCGCCGGAGATCCTGGCGGCGGTGAAGGCGCGGATGGCCAACGGATGGGCCGAACGGGAAGAGGCGGCCCGCCGGGCGGCCGGGCGTCTGTCGGCGCCGGCGTAGGCTCAGGCCGCTTCGGCGCGGCCGGCGACGAGGCGGCGGACGATCTCGCGGTCGGCGGCCGTGGCCGGCGTGTAGACGACCATGCTCAGGCCCTCGGCGCCCTCGACCGCGAAGGTGGAGAACTCCAGGTTCAGGGCGCCGCCGGCCGGGTGCATGTAGCGCTTGAGGCCGACGCCATGGCTGCGCACCTCGGCCTCGGCCCAGAAGCGGCGGAAATCGTCGCTGATCTCCCGCAGCTCGGCCGCCAGGGCGTCGGCCTCGGGGCTGCCGCCGACGCGGGCCACGTCGATGCGGAAGACCGCCACGGCGAAGCGGGCGATCTCCTCCCAGTCCTGCAGGATGGTGCGGACGTCCGGATGGCAGAACAGCCGGCGAAGGCCGTTGCGCTCGCGGTCCGGCAGGGCGCCGTAGTCGCCGAACACCGCCACGGCGGCCGCGTTCCAGGCGACGGTGTCCCAGGCGGGCGTCTTCACGAAGGCGGGGCTGTCGGGCATGGCGTCGAGCACGTGCTGGATGACCGGGTCGACCTTGGGCGTCGGCGCCGGGACGAGCGGCGGCTGACGCCGGCGGCCCAGCAGGAACAGCATCTCGCGGCCGGCGGCGTCGAGCTCCAGCGCCCCGGAGAGGCGTTCGAGCACCTCGTCGGAGGGCGGCCCGCCGCGGCCCTGCTCCAGCCAAGTGTACCAGGTGACGCTGACCGCGGCGCGCGCGGCCACCTCTTCGCGCCTGAGCCCCGGCGTGCGCCGCCGCCCCGCCGCGCCCGGCTGGGGCCTGAGCCGGGCCCGGCGGTCGCGCAGGAAGCCGCCCAGGGTGGCGGCGGGGTCGGGCAGGGTGTTAGCGGCCATACCTGTATGAACCCTCGGCTTTTTCAGCGTCTCGCCTGGAAAGATAAGGCGCCTCGACGTGAACAAGGAGGCGTTGATGCGCGTGTTTTTGACGGGGGCCACCGGATTTGTCGGATCGGCGATCGTCGGCGAACTGATCGGAGCGGGCCATTCGGTGCTGGGCCTGGCGCGAAGCGAGGCGGCCGCCGAGACGCTGAAGGGCCGGGGCGTGGAGCCGCACCGGGGCGAGCTGGCGGACCTGGACAGCCTGGCCGCCGGCGCCAGGGCCTGCGACGGGGTGATCCACACCGCCTTCGTCCATGAGTTCGACCGGCACGCCGAGAATATCGAGACGGACCGCCGCGCGGTGGCGGCGATGCTGGCGGCGCTGGAGGGGAGCGGCAAGCCGTTCGTCCTGACCTCCGGCACCGCGCTGGCCAAGAGCGAGGGGCCGGTCACCGAGCTGGACGCGCCGGGTGGCGAGGGCGGCTTCGCCCTGCGCGGGGCCACCGAGATCGTCGCGCTGGACGCCGCCGCGCGCGGCGTGCGGCCCATCGTCATGCGCCTGCCCCAGGTGCACGGCCGCGGCGACCACGGCTTCGTGCCGCGGCTGATCGAGATCGCCAAGGAGACGGGCGTGGCCGCCTATGTGGGCGACGGCGCCAACCGCTGGCCGACGGTGCACCGGTTCGACGCAGCGCGGCTCTACCGCCTGGCGCTGGAGAGGGCTGAGGCGGGAACGCGGCTGCACGCCGTGGCCGAAGAGGGCGTGGCGCTGAAGGCGATCTCGCAGACGATCAGCGAGGGGCTGGGGGTTCCCGCGCGCAGCATCACGCCGGACGAGGCGGGTGAGCATTTCGGCTGGTTGGCCTGGATCGCGGCAGCGGACAACCCGACCTCCAGCGAGATCACCCGCCGGACCATGGGCTGGACGCCGGTGGAGGCCGACCTTCTGACCGACATGCGCCAGGGCGGCTACTTCGACTGAGGCGCGGCCTAGGCGTCCAGGCCGATGTCCAGGACCGGGGCGGAGTGGGTCAGGGCGCCGACGCTGATCACGTCCACCCCGGTTTCGGCGAGGGCCCGCACGGTCTGCAGGTTCACGCCGCCGGACGCCTCCAGCACGGCGCGGCCGGCCGCGCGCTTGACGGCCTCGGCGAGGGCCTCGGGGCCGAAGTTGTCGAGCATGACCACGTCGGGCCGGTGGCTGAGGGCCTCCTCGAGCTGGTCGAGGCTGTCGATCTCCACCTCGACCTTCATCAGGTGGCCGGCGAAGGCGCGGGCGCGGCGCACGGCCTCGCCGACCCCGCCGCAGGCGGCGATGTGGTTGTCCTTGATCAGGATGGCGTCATCCAGGCCGAAGCGGTGGTTGACGCCGCCGCCGCAGCGCACGGCGTACTTTTCCAGATGGCGCAGGCCGGGGGTGGTCTTGCGGGTGTCGACGATGCGCGCCTTCGTGCCGGCCACGGCGTCCACATAGGCGCGGGTGAGGGTGGCGACGCCGGAGAGGCGGCCCAGCAGGTTGAGCGCCGTGCGCTCGGCCGAGAGGATGGCGCGGGCGTTGCCCTCCACGTGGGCGAGGACGGCGCCGGGACCGACCTTGTCGCCGTCGGCGGCGTCGAGCTCGAACCAGGCCTTCGGGTCGAGGGCCAGGATCGCCAGGCGCGCGCAGGCCAGGCCCGCGACCACGCCCTCGCGGCGGGCGACGAAGGCGACGGACAGGCGCGCGTCGGCCTCGATGCAGGCCATGGCGGTGACGTCGCCGGCGCGGCCCAGGTCCTCGGCCAGGGCGGCGCGGACGACCGGCTCGATGAGGAGGTCGGGAAGGGGCTCGATCATGCGGCCTGGCTGGCCCGGCCGGCGGCGAGGGTGACGAAGGTGCGCTTGGGCTCGGCCTGCATCGGATAGTCGCGGCGGAAGTGGGCGCCGCGGCTTTCGCGGCGGGCGAGGGCGGCCTCGGCGACCAGGCGCGCGGCCAGCGCCGGGGCGGTGCGGCCATAGGCGGCGTCCAGGGCGTCGAGCTCGCCGATCAGGCGCGACAGGCCGGCGGCGTCGCGCACCACCCCGGCGTCGCGGCTCATGGCCTGGCGCAGGCGCTGCAGCGCCGCCTCGGGCAGGCGGGGCGGCACGGCGGGGCGGAGCGGGGCGGTGGCGGGATCGGCCTCGGCGGCGGCGGCGCGGCCGGCGCGGGTTCCGAAGACCGCGGCCTCGAGCAGGGAGTTGGACGCCAGCCGGTTGGCGCCGTGCACGCCGACCGAGGCGCATTCGCCGGCGGCGTAGAGGCCGGGGACGGCGGTGCGGCCCTCGGCGTCCGTGGCGATCCCGCCCATGTGGTAGTGGCAGGCGGGCGCGACGGGGATCGGCTGGACGCGCGGATCGACGCCGCCGGACAGGCAGGCGGCGAAGACGGCGGGGAACTCCTCGGGGAAGTGATCGCCGACGGCCTGGCGGGCGTCGAGGAAGGCGCCGCGGCCGGCTTCGCGCTCGGCGTGGATGGCGCGGGCGACCACGTCGCGCGGGGCGAGCTCGGCGTCGGGGTGATAGGCGGCCATGAAGAACTCGCCCGCCGCGTTGATCAGCCGCGCGCCCTCGCCGCGCAGGGCCTCGGTGGCGAGCGGGGCGGGATCGCGGCCGATGTCGATGGCCGTGGGGTGGAACTGGACGAATTCCGGGTCGGCGATCGTCGCGCCGGCCAGGGCGGCGAGGGCCAGGCCCTCGCCCTGCAGTTCGGCCGGCGTGGTGGTGACGGCGTAGAGCCCGCCGACGCCGCCGGTGGCCAGCAGCACGGCCGAGGCGAGGATCTCCACCAGGGCGCCGTCGTGCTCGGCGACCACGCCGCGGACGCGGCCCTCGGCGTCCTGCAGCAGGGCGCGCAGGCGATGGCCCGAGCGGACCTCGATGTGGCGCGCGCCGAGCGCCTCGGCGATCACCGCCTCCATGATGGCGCGGCCGGCCTGGTCGCCCTTGACCCGCGCCACGCGGGCGCGGGAGTGGGCGGCCTCCAGGCTCTGGGCGAAGCCGCCGGCCTCGGTGCGGTCGAACGGCGCGCCGAGCGCGGCCAGGCGGCGCACGGCGGCGGGGCCCTCGGTCGCCAGCAGGCCGGCCATGTCCGGATCGACCAGGCCGGCGCCGGCGGCGACGGTGTCGGCGGCGTGCAGCTGCGGATCGTCGTCCTCGGAGAGGGCCGCGGCCATGCCGCCCTGGGCCCAGGCCGAGGAGCAGCCCTGGCTGATCGGCGCGCCGGTGAGCACCATCACCTTGCGCGGCGCGGCGGAAAGCGCGGCCGACAGGCCGGCCAGCCCGGCGCCCACGATCAGGACGCCGTCGTGTTCGATGCGTCGCATGGCGGTCCTTTCTCCCGAGGGGAGCGGGGAGGTCAGATCAGCTCGACGTCCACGTGATGGCGGGCCTTCACGAGGTCGTAGCGGGCGGGTGTTGCGGGCGGCGGCAGGTCGATCATGCGCTGCACGGCCAGGCGGGCGCGCTCGGCGATCGCCGGGTCGACCGTGACCTCGTGCTGATGCTTGACCAGGGCCTCGTAGATGTTCTCCAGGGTGATCCGCTTCATGTGCGGGCACAGGTTGCAGGGCCGCACGAACTCGGTGTCGACCGCGTCGCAGGCGACGTTGTCGGCCATGGAGCACTCGGTGATCAGCACCACCTGCTTGGGCTTGCGGGTCAGCACGTAGTCGTTCATCGCCGCGGTGGAGCCGGCGAAGTCGGAGACTTCCAGCACCTCGGCCGGGCACTCGGGGTGGGCCAGGACCTCGGCGTTCGGATAGGCGGCCTTCAGCTCCAGGATGTCCTCGGCCGTGAAGCGCTCGTGCACCTCGCAGCGGCCCTTCCAGGCGATGATCTTCACGTCGGTCTGGCGGGCGACGTTGCGGGCGAGGAACTCGTCGGGGATCAGGATCACCCGGTCCACGCCCCATTCGCGGGCGACGTGCTCGACCACCTGCACGGCGTTGGCGGATGTGCAGCAGACGTCGGTCTCGGCCTTCACGTCGGCGGTGGTGTTGACGTAGGTGACCACGGGCAGGCCGGGATAGCGCTGCTTGATCAGGCGCACGTCGGCGCCAGTGATCGAGGCGGCGAGGCTGCAGCCGGCGCGCAGATCCGGGATCAGCACGGTCTTTTCCGGCGACAGGATCTTGGAGGTCTCGGCCATGAAGTGGACGCCGGCCTGGACGATCACGGCGGCGTCGGACTTGGCCGCTTCCTTGGCCAGGCCCAGGCTGTCGCCGACGTAGTCGCCGACGCCGTGGAAGATCTCCGGCGTCATGTAGTTGTGCGCCAGGATGACGGCGTTCTTCTCGCGCTTGAGGCGGTTGATCTCGGCGATCAGCGGGGCCTGGAGGCGCCACTCCATGGGGGTGACGTGGCCCTTGACCTTGTCCCACAGGGGCAGGGTGGCCTGTTCCACCTCGGCGGTGAATTCGAACTGGGTGAACCCGTCGGCGGCCATGGCGTCCTCCTTATGCTCATAGTGAGCATTTCACCGGCCTCAAAAAACGCCGCAGAACGTGCCGCGTTCCGTCGGCGCCTGATCCGATATGCTCAATTGGAGCATAACTGACCTGTCACATATAGACCCCCGATCCGGCCCCCGCAAGTCCCCGCTACGACAATCGAGGCGAGCGGCCCCGCCGGGCTCAGACCGCCTCGACGGCGCGGGCCAGCGCGGTCTCGATGGCGTGGGCCAGGGTCTCGGCGGAGTAGGGCTTGCGCAGCAGCAGCCAGGGCGCGCCGTCGGCGGCGCTGAGCGCGTCGCCCGTGTAGCCCGACGACAGGATCACCGGCAGGCCGACGCGCAGGGCGGTGGCCTCGCGGGCCAGATCCACCCCGGTGCGCCCGCCGGGCATCACCAGGTCGGTGAGCAGCAGGTCGACGGTCTGGTCGCCGCGCAGGATCGGCTCGGCGTCGTCCACGTTGGCGGCGCGGATGACGCTGTGGCCCAGCTCCTGGAGCATGGCGAAGACGAGATCGCCCACCGCGTCGTCGTCCTCGACCAGGAGCACCGACAGGGCGGGGTGGACCGGCGGCGGCGGCTCAAGCGGGCAGGGCGCGGGCGCGCCGGGCGGCTCGGCCTCGGCCAGCGGCAGGAAGAAGCGCACGGTGGCGCCCTTGCCCGGCGCGCTGTCGATGGCCACGCCGCCGCCGCTCTGGCGGGCGAAGCCGTAGACCTGCGACAGGCCCAGCCCGGTGCCCTTGCCCACCTCCTTGGTGGTGAAGAAGGGCTCGAAGACGCGGGCGATCACCTCCGGGGCCATGCCGACGCCGGTGTCGTGCACCGCCACGCACAGGTACTGGCCGGCCGACAGGTCCTCGACCTCGCCGGCGGCGAGGGGCGCCACGCGGGTCTCGATCCGGATCGCCCCGCCGTCGGCGGTCGCGTCGCGGGCGTTGACCACCATGTTCATGACCGCCGCCTCGAGCTGCGACGGGTCGATCCGCGCCAGCGCGCCGGAGGCCGCCGAGGCCAGGGTGAAGGTGACCGCCTCGCCGACGACGCGGCGCAGCAGGGGCTCGCTCTCGCGCAGCAGGTCGTCGACGCAGACCAGCTCGGGGCGCAGGTTCTGGCGGCGGGAGAAGGCCAGGAGTTGCTGGGTCAGCCGCTCGCCGCGGCGGGCCGCGCCGAGGGCGGCCTCGATCATGCGCTCGCGGCGGTCGGCGTCGTCGGGGTGGCGCTGCATCAGGTCCAGGGCGCCGATGACCACGGTCAGCAGGTTGTTGAAGTCGTGCGCCACGCCGCCGGTGAGCTGGCCCACGGCCTCCAGCTTCTGCGCCCGCTGCAGGGCCGCCTCGGCCTGGTCGCGCTCGGCGAGGGCGGCCTGCACCCGCTCGGCCAGGAGCTCGTTGATCCGGGTGAGGTCCTCCTCGGCCCGGTGCGCCTCGGTGATGTCGTAGCCGATGCCGATGAGGCCGGCGAAGGCGCCGGAGGGATCGAGCCGGGGCTGGGAGACCGAGCGGATCCAGCGCCATTCGCCGTCGCGGCGCAGGAAGCGCGCCTCCAGGGTGAAGGGCTTGAGCGAGCTCTCGCCGAGCATCTGTTCCTCGACGATGCGGCCCACGTCGTCGGGGTGCACGCGCCGGCGCCAGTCGAAGGCGACCGCCTCGTCGTAGGGGACGCCGAGGAAGTCGACGTAGGTCTTGTTGACGAACTCACGCGTGTTGTCGGGGCGCGACACCCACAGGAGCACCGGGGCGCTGTCGGCCAGGGCGTGGAAGCGCGCCTCGCTCTCGCGCAGCTTCTGGTTGGCCCGGCGCTGCTCGGTGATGTCGATGTTGACGCCGACCGCGCGCACCACCTCGCCCTGGGCGTTGCGGATCATCTCGGCGCGCGACATGACCCAGCGCACGTCGCCGTCGGGGCGCACGACGCGGAACTCGGCCGGGTCCATGCGCCCGGTGGTCAGCGACTCGATCGTGAGGCGGCGCATCATGTCGCGATCGTCGGGATGGATGCGCTGGAGCACCTCGCGCAGGCTGGGCGGCGGGCCGGGCTCGAGCCCGTAGATGCGATAGAGCCCGGAGGACCAGATGCTCTTGTCGGTGAGGATGTCGCGGTCCCAGAAGCCGTAGCCGCCGATCTCCTCGGCCAGGCGCGCGGTGGCCTCGCTGCGCTGCAGGGCGTCGCGGGCGTGCTGCAGGGCCTTGCGCATGTCGTTCATGCGGATCAGGCCCTGGCGCAGGAGGCCGGCGGCCACCACCGTCAGGGCCCCGGAGGCGACGAACAGCAGGAGCTGGTCGGCCGTCTCGGCGACGGCCAGCAGCCCCGGCGCGGCGATCCCGAGCAGCACCGAGGCGGCCAGGGCCGCCCAGCCCCAGCGCAGGCCCCCGTGGTAGGCGGCGAGGATGAAGGCGGGAAAATAGGTGGCCGAGGCGGCCAGTCCGTCGTCGGCGCCGAGGAACGCCAGCCGGGCGCCCACCGCGGCGGCGAGGGCGAGCACGGTGGCGCCCAGCGCGTGCAGCCACGGCGGTCTTCGCCTGGGCACGAGGCGGAGGGGCCATTCTGTCGACGGCGTCGCCACCAGCTTCCACGTTGCCGACGATCCAGCGGATGCGCGGATCGTCGGCAACATGCTGGCCTTGACCGTCAGGCGCAACCTTCCAGGCTTTCGCCCGTTCCCTGAAGTTGGCCGCCGCGATCGCAAAACCGCCCGACTTTCCAGGATGTTCGCCGGCTTGCGGCCGCTTCGCCGAAGCCCATATTCGCTGCATCCCGCCCGCCGCCCCCGGATCGCCGTGGCTCTCGCCGCTTTCCCCCGCCGCCTCGCCGCAAGGCTCCTGCCGCCGCTCGTGCTGCTGGCGGCGGGCCTGGCCGGCTGCGCCGACAGGAGCGCGGCCGGCGAGACGGCGCGGCTGACCCGGCTGGCCCGCGAGGCGCACGGCCTGTCCGACGCGGGGCTGGCGCGGATCGCCGCGGACATGGACGGGGCGGCGCGGGCGCTGGCCCGGCGGCACGATCCGGCGCGCAAGACCGACTATTGGGGCCGGCCGCGGGGCTGGGAGACCTTCCACCTGGCCGACTTCCCGAGCCTGGGCTTCGGCACGACCTTCGACGACACCGCCCGGCGGATCAACGCGCTCACCCCCTATGCGCCGGAGCCGGTGCAGCCGATGCGGCCGTTCGTGCTGAAGACCGACGCCGGCGACCGGGCGAGGGCGCTGAAGTGCCTGACCCAGGCGGTCTACTTCGAGGCGGGGAACGAGCCGGCCGAGGGGCAGGAGGCGGTGGCGCAGATCGTGCTGAACCGCGTGCGCCACCCGGCCTATCCGAACACGGTGTGCGGCGTCGTCTACCAGGGCGCCTCGCTGCCGACGGGCTGCCAGTTCAGCTTCACCTGCGACGGCTCGCTGGCGCGCGCGCCGGGCGCGGCCGGCTGGGCGCGGGCGCAGGTGGTGGCCAAGCGGGCGCTGGACGGTTTCGTGCTGGGCGCGGTGGGACCGGCCACCCACTATCACGCCGACTACGTGGCCCCTTACTGGGCGCCGACGCTGGTGAAGCTGACTCGGATCGGCGACCACATCTTCTACCGCTGGACCGGCCCGGGCGGGGAGGCGGCGGCCTTCACCGGGCGCTACACTGGGCGCGAGGCCCATCTGACCCTGGCGGTGCTGGACGGGACCGATCCGCGCACGGCCGATCCCTCGGCGCCCACGCCCGTGCGGCCGCCGCCGGAGCGGACGGTGACCCTGGGCACGGGGGGCGAGGCGCGCGCCTACACCGTGGCCGACCCGACGGCGCCTGACGGCGTGCGGACCCGGGTGGCCGGCGTGCTGCATGCCTCGCGCCGGGCGCCGACCCCGGACGAGGTGCGCCAGATCAACGCGGCGCTGGCGAATTTCGAGGCCAAGGCGGACGCCGGTGCGGCGGGCCCGGTCAAGCCGTGAAGGCGTCCGGATAGGCGACGGTGAGGGGGCCTTCGAAGGCGCCGTCCTCCAGCGCCAGGGCCATGAAGGCCGGCGAGCCGGCGTAGGGCGAGGCCACCTGCGCGGCCGCCTCGGCGCTGAACCCGAAGCGCGGGTAGTAGTCCGGATGGCCGAGCAGCAGCACGCCGCTGGCGCCGAAGTCGCGGCAGGCGTCCAGCCCGGCGCGGATCAGCTCGCCGCCGAGGCCCTGGCGCTGGCGGTCGGGGCGCACGGAGACCGGGGCGAGGGCGGCGTAGAGCAGTTCGATCCGGTCGGCCCACAGGCGGCTGAAGAGGATATGGCCGACGATCTGGCCGTCCTCCTCGGCCACCAGCTCGAACATCACGTCGCCGGCCTTGCGCAGGCGCTCGACGAGGTCGGCCTCGTCGGTCCGGCCGAAGGCGGCGGCCGTGACCTCGCCGATGGCGGGACGGTCGGCGGGGCGGGCGTGACGGATCATGGCCGCAGTCTAGGGCAAGCGCGCGCCGCCGTGAATTGCGCGGCGCGTTCGGAAAGGTCGGTGTCGTAGAGTCAAAGTCCCCCTCAGTCCCTCCGGGACAGCTCCCCCAGAGGGGGAGCATCTTTGACCGGTGTCGGCGGGGGCGTTCAGATCCTCCCCTTCTGGGGGAGGTGGATCGGCGCGCGAGCGCCGAGACGGAGGGGGACTTTGACGACATCTCTCCGTGATCGAGCGGCCAGCGGCGGAGCGGTCTTGGCGGGGGGCGAGTCAAAGTCCCCCTCAGTCCCTTCGGGACAGCTCCCCCAGAGGGGGAGCATCTTTGAGGCTCAGGCGGCGAGTGGTGGGAAGATCCTCCCCTCTTGGGGGAGGTGGATCGGCGCGTGAGCGCGGAGACGGAGGGGGACTTTGGAGGTTTCGGCGGCGGCGACCGCGGGGGCGTGGAGTCGTAAGTCCCCCTCAGTCGCTTCGCGACAGCTCCCCCAGACGGAGAGCATCTCCTTGGGGCGCGGGTGGCGTATGGGGGCTTTTCTGGAGCGGGAGCATCCGGGCGGCGCCTAGTCGCCCATCTCCCATTCGACGTCGGCGCCGATGGCGTTGAGGTTTTCGATGAAGCGGGGGTGGGCGCGGCGGATCGGGGCGGCGTTGAGGATCACCGAGCGGCCCTCGATGGAGGCGGCGAGCATGAAAAGGGCGATGGCCACGCGGATGATGTAGGGGCTCTCCACCTGGGCCGGGGCCAGCGGCTTGCCGCCGTAGGTGATCACCCGGTGCGGGTCGCACAGCACCGCCAGGCCGCCGAACTTGGCGAGTTCGGAGGTCCAGCCCAGGGCGCCTTCGTAGACCTTGTTCCAGAACATCACCGAGCCCTCGGCGCGCACGCCGAGGGCGATGAAGATCGGCAAGAGGTCGGCGGGGATGTAGGGCCAGGGGGCGGCCTCGACCTTCTGCAGGATGTGGCTGGTGAAGGGCTGGCGCACGCGCAGGGGCCCGTCGCGGCGGGCGGTGGACCAGCCGTCCCGGTGGGCGACCTCGACCCCGAACTTGCCGAAGGTGCGGTCGATCAGCGGGAACTGCTCGGGGCAGGTGTTGCGCACCCTGATGTCGCCGCCGGTGATCGCGCCCATCGCCAGGAAGGTGGCGATCTCGTGGAAGTCGTCGGAGAAGCGGTAGGTGGTTCCGGACAGTTCGCGCACGCCGTCGATGGTGAGCGTCGAGGCGCCGACGCCGAACACCTTGGCGCCGATCAGGTTCAGGAAGGCGCAGAACTCCTGCACGTGGGGCTCGCAGGCCGCGTTGGTCAGCCGCGACAGGCCGCGGGCGGTGACCGCGCAGAGCACGAAGTTCTCGGTGGTGGTGACCGAGGCGTAGTCCAGCCAGTGCTCGACGGCGGAAAAGCCGTCGCGGGCGGTGATGACGATGGCCTCGCCCTCGGTGGTCACCTGGGCGCCGAAGGCCTGGAAGACCTCGATGTGCGGGTCGATCTCGCGCGCGCCGAGCGTGCAGCCCTTGACGTCGTCCTCCAGGCTGGCGCGGCCGAAGCGGTGCAGCAGCGCCGGGATCAGCATGATCGACGAGCGCATGCCGACCGGCAGGTGGGCCTTGGCGGGGTCCAGGTCCGCCCCGTGGCGCAGGCGGAGGGTTCCGGTCTCGAAATCCATGTCCACGTCGCTGCCGAGGGCGCGGAAGAAGTCGAGGATCTTGCGCACGTCGGTGATGTCGGGGACGCGCTCCAGGACGATCGGCTCCTTCGAAAGCAGGGTGGCGCAGAGCACCGGCAGCACCGCGTTCTTGTTGGCTGAGGGCGTGACGGTCCCGCGCAGGGCGCGGCCGCCGCGGACGATCAGGTTGGACATTGAGGTCTCGGGGCTGCTCGGGGCTGGCGGTGGTCGGTCGCGGCGGGGCCGCGCACGGCAGAGTTAGACGACCATTGCGGCGGGAACCAGCCCGCCGGCTGATGCGTCGCGAATGCAAACTGGGCCTTGCAGCCCTGCAACAATCGGTAGAACCTGATCGCCTTCCAGGGCCTTCGTCAGCCTGCTGACGGCCCGGCGGACCAGGAGCCTTCCGTGCTGAAACGCGTGGCTATTGGTTTGATCGCGATCCTGGCCGTGGGCGTGATCGGGCTCGGCGTCATCGCCTGGCGTCCCTCGCTCAAGCCGATCCAGCCGCCTGCGCCCTCGAGCTTCGCGCCGGAGCTGGTCGAGCGCGGACGGGTGCTGGCCTCGGCGGGCAATTGCAGCAGTTGCCACACGGCCAAGGGCGGGGCCGCCTACGCCGGCGGCTATCCGATGCGCACCCAGTTCGGGACGATCTATTCGACCAACATCACGCCGGACGCCAAGACGGGCGTCGGGACCTGGTCGGAGGCCGCGTTCGCGCGGGCCCTGCGCGAAGGCGTGGCGCGGAACGGCTCGCATCTGTTTCCCGCCTTGCCCTACACCCATTTCACCAAGCTGTCGGACGGGGACGTCTCGGCGCTCTACGCCTATGTGATGACGCGCGCGCCGGTGAGCGCGCCGGCCAAGGCGAACACCGTGCCGTTCCCGCTGAACGTGCGCGCGCTGCAGGCGGGCTGGAAGCTGCTGTTCTTCCGTGCCGGGCGGTTCGAGCCGCGCGCGGACAAGAGCGCCGAATGGAACCGCGGCGCCTATCTGGTCGCGGCCGTCGGGCACTGCGGCGCGTGTCACACGCCGCGCAACGTGCTCGGCGCGGAGAAGACGGGCAGGACCTTCGCCGGCGCAATGATCGACGGCTGGATCGCGCCGCCGCTGACGGCCGCCGATCCTTCGCCCGCGCCGTGGGACAAGGCCGAACTGGTCGCCTATCTGACCGAGGGGGTGAGCCGCTACCACGGCACGGCCGCCGGGCCGATGGCGCCGGTGGCGCGCGGGCTGGCCGCGCTGCCCGCCGCCGACATCCAGGCGATGGCGGTCTATCTGACCGACGTGAACGGGGCGGCGACCCGCGCCGCGAGCCTGGCGCCGGCCCTGCGCAAGGCGGCGGCGGCCGACCGGGCGGGCGGCGGGCTGCAGTACGACGCGGACGCGCGGCTCTACGCGGCGGCCTGCGGGGCGTGCCACTACAACGGGGCCGCCGGGCCGAACCCGCTGCGGCCGGACCTGGCGCTCAACAGCGCCCTCAACCTGGACGATCCGACCAACCTGGTCCGCGTGGTCCTGGACGGGATCGACGCCGAGGACGGCGCGCCCGGCGTGGTGATGCCGGCCTTCTCGCGGCTGAGCGACGCCGACGTGGCCCGCCTGGCGGCCTATCTGCGCGCCACGCGCACGGACAAGCCGGCCTGGCCCGACCTTGAGAAGAAGATCGCCGCGATCCGCTCGGAGGACACCGCGCAGCCATGACCAGCTTCACGATCAACGGCAAACCGGTGTCGGTGGACGTCGAGGACGACACCCCGCTCCTGTGGGTGATCCGCGACGACATCGGCCTGACGGGCACCAAGTTCGGCTGCGGGATCGGCATGTGCGGCGCCTGCACGGTGCACGTGGGCGGCCGCGCGACCCGGGCCTGCGTCACGCCCGTCGCCGCCGTGGAGGGCGCGCAGGTGACGACGATCGAGGGGCTGGACCCCAATGGCGCGCACCCGCTGCAGGAGGCCTGGCGGGCGCTGCAGGTGCCGCAGTGCGGCTACTGCCAGTCGGGCCAGATCATGCAGGCGGCGGCCATGCTGAAGGACTTCCCCGCGCCGAGCGACCAGGACATCGACGCGGTGATGGGCGGCAACCTGTGCCGCTGCATGACCTATCTGCGCATCCGCGCGGCGATCAAGCAGGCGGCCGCGGCCATGGCGGGCGGACAGTCATAAGCCGGATCGAGTTCAAGGCCGCGGCGGCGAACGCCCTTTCCCGCCGCAACTTCCTGGTGGCGAGCACCGGCGCGGGCCTGTTGTTCGGCTTCTCGCGGGTGGTGGAGGCGGCGATGGACCCGGCCGCGCCCGGCGGCGTGCCGCCCCAGCCCGCCGCCACGCAGTTCGAGCCGACCCTGTGGTTCGGGATCGACGCCGACGGCATGGTCACGATCAACATCATCCGCGCCGAGATGGGCCAGCACGTCGGCACCTCGCTGGCGCGGATCCTGGCCGACGAGCTGGAGGCCGACTGGGACAAGGTGCGCATCACCCACGTGGACAGCGATCCGAAGTGGGGGCTGATGGTCACCGGCGGAAGCTGGTCGGTGTGGCAGACCTTCCCGATCTTCAGCCAGGCCGGGGCGGCCGGGCGCATCACCCTGATCGAGGCGGGGGCCAAGCTGATGGGCGTTCCGCCGGCCGCCTGCCGGGCGCGCAACGGCGTGGTCAGCGGGCCGGGCGGCTCGATCAGCTACGGCGAGATCGTGCGGCGCGGCGGCTCGGACCGCAAGTTCACCCCCGAGGAGCTGGCCAAGCTGCCGATCAAGCCGGCGGCCGAGCGGCGGCTGATCGGCAAGCCGACCAAGGCGCTGGACGTGGCCGCCAAGACCACCGGGGCGGCGATCTACGGCATCGACGCCAAGGTCCCGAACATGGTCTACGCCCGGCCGGTGATGCCGCCGACGCGCAACGGCTCCAAGGTGGTGTCGGTGGACGACAGCGCCGCC
The DNA here is from genome assembly GCF_041916435.1 of Phenylobacterium sp. GTDB lineage: Bacteria > Pseudomonadota > Alphaproteobacteria > Caulobacterales > Caulobacteraceae > Phenylobacterium. The sequence continues at coordinate 399,187 of NZ_JAYRZM010000002.1, forward strand.
AAGACGGTGAAGGGCTATCTGCAGCACGTGGTGCTGGACGATCCCTCGCAGACCGTGCCCGGCTGGGTGATGGCGGTGGCCGAGAGCTATCCGGCGGCGATCCGCGCGGCCGACCTGATCAAGGTGAAGTGGAAGGCCGGGCCCGGCGCGACCTTGTCGGAGAAGGACATCATCGACCACGGCCGCGCGCTGATCGCCAAGGCCGACGGCGGGGCGATCCTGGACACCGGCGGCGACAGCGACACCGCGCCCGCGTTCAAGGCCGCCAAGTCGACCCTGGAGGAGAGCTACACCACCGCCACGGTGCTGCATTTCCAGCTCGAGCCGGTGAACGCCCTGGCCTTCGAGAAGGACGGCGTGTTCGAGATCCACACGGGCAACCAGTGGCAGAGCCTGGCCTTGCCGGTGCTGGCCAAGGCGCTGGGCCGGCCCGAGACCGGGATCGTCATGCGCACCTACATGCTGGGCGGCGGCTTCGGACGGCGGCTGAACGGCGACTACGCCGTGCCGGCGGCGCTGACCTCCAAGGCGCTGGGCAAGCCGGTGAAGGTGATCCTGACCCGCGAAGACGACGCGCGCTTCGATTCCGTGCGCTCGGCCTCGATCCAGACCCTGCGCATGGCGTTCGGCGAGGCGGGGAAGGTGACGGCGATGGAGCACCACGCCTGCGCCGGCTGGCCCACCCAGGTGATGGCCGCCTTCTTCATGCCCAAGGGCGCGAACGGGGTGGCCTACGACCCGTTCGCCATCTCCGGGGCCGACCACTGGTACGACGTGGGCGCGCAGAAGGTGCGGGCGATCTCGAACGACGTGGCCAACGAGGGCTTCCGTCCCGGCTGGCTGCGCTCGGTGGGGCCCGGCTGGACCAACTTCGCGGTGGAAAGCTTCATGGACGAGGCGGCCCACCACCTGAAGATCGACCCGGTGCAGTTCCGGCTGAGCCACCTGACGGGCGCGGGGCGCAACGCCGGCGGGCCGCCCTCGGCGGTGGGCGGCGCCCACCGGCAGGCCGAGGTGGTGCGCCGGGTGGCCGAGCGCGCCGGCTGGGGCCTGACCCTGCCGGCCGACACCGGGATCGGCATGGCCACCAGCTTCGGCCAGGAACGCGACATGCCCACCTGGGTCGCCTGCGCCGCGCAGGTGCACGTGGACCGCAAGACCGGCGTGGTGACGGTGGAGAAGCTGACCCTGGTCACCGACGCCGGCACGGTCGTCGATCCGGACGGCGCGCGGGCGCAGACCGAGGGCGCGGCCCTCTGGGGCCTCAGCATGGCGCTGCACGAGGGCACGGCCTTCGAGAACGGCCAGGTGAAGGACACCAACCTGAACACCTACCAGCCGCTGCGCATGGCCGACACGCCGGTGGTGGACATCAGCTTCGTGGAAAGCACCGAGCCGCCGGTGGGCCTGGGCGAGCCGATGACCACCGTGGTGGCGCCGGCCATCGCCAACGCGATCTTCAACGCCGTGGGCGTGCGGCTGCGGCACATCCCGATCACGCCGGCCGCGGTGCTGCAGGCCCTGGCCGCCGGCGGCTAGGGCCGGCGCCTCACCAGACCCCGATCTCCTTGGAATCCTTGTGGGTGATCGGGTGGTGGGCCTTTTTGTGGTCTTCCTCGGCCAGGAAGCGCACAGCCTCCAGGGCGGCCTGGCAGCCCATGCCGGCCGCGGTGACGGCTTGGCGGTAGACGTCGTCGGTGACGTCGCCAGCGGCGTAGACGCCCTTGATGGCGGTGTTGGGGGTGCCGGCGTGGACCTTCAGGTAGCCGCCGTTGTGGGTCTCCAACTGGCCGGCGAAGAGCTCGGCGGCCGGGGCGTGGCCGATGGCGACGAACACGCCGTCGCAGGAGAGCTCGCGGGTCTCGCCGGTCTTGACGTTCTTCAGGCGCACGGCGGTGACGCCGAGGGGATCGGCGGAGCCCAGCACCTCGTCGATGGCGCTGTTCCAGACCACCTCGACCTTGGGGTGGGCGAACAGGCGCTCCTGCAGGATCTTCTCGGCGCGGAACTCGTCGCGCCGGTGCACGAGCGTGACCTTGGAGGCGAAGTTGGTGAGGTAGAGGGCCTCCTCCACGGCGGTGTTGCCGCCGCCGACCACGACCACCTCCTTGTTGCGGTAGAAGAAGCCGTCGCAGGTGGCGCAGGCCGAGACGCCGAAGCCCTTGAACTTCTCCTCGCTCTCCAGCCCCAGCCACCGGGCCTGGGCGCCGGTGGCGATGATCAGGGTCTCGGCGAGCCAGGTCTCCCCGGAATCGCAGGTCAGGCGGAACGGGCGCTCGGAGAGGTCCACGGCGGTGACGATGTCGTGGACGATCTCGGCGCCCATGTGCTCGGCCTGGGCCTGCATCTGCTCCATCAGCCAGGGGCCCTGGATGACGTCGGCGAAGCCCGGATAGTTCTCCACGTCGGTGGTGATGGTGAGCTGGCCGCCCGGCTGGATGCCGGCGATCAGCACGGGCTTCAAAAGGGCTCGGGCGGCGTAGATGGCGGCGGTGTAGCCGGCCGGGCCGGAGCCGATGATCAGGCAGCGGGTGGTGCGGGGTAAGGCGGCTTCGCTCATGAGCCCTATGTAGTGAAGATTCCGCCCGGGGGCGACGGGCGAGGTCAGGAAAACCTAGCCCGCACTGCTAGGGCCGCGGGGCGGCTGTAGCAGGCGTCCAGCCAGCCGCGCACGTGAGCGTAGGGCGTCAGGTCGAGCCGTGCGGCACGTGATGGCGATAGCACGCCCGCCACGTTGAGGTCTGCTATTGTGAACCGCTCGCCAACAAGCCAGGCGCGGCCGCCGAGGGTGCGGTCGAGCGCATTGAGCCCCTGCGCCGCCAGCTCCGACATGGCATCGCCCGCCGAGGCGCGCAGTTCGCCCATCGCGGCGTCATGCTGCACCCAAGGCTCCAGATGAGCCTGCGCCCACAGGCTCCATCGCCAGACCTGCGCTTCGGCGTCCGGCGACTTCGGATAGAGTGCGTTGCTCGGCCGCGCGTATTTCTTCGCCAAGTAGAGATTGATGGCCATGGATTCGGCGACGGCGACGCCGTCGTCGACGATGGTTGGAATGCTGCCTGCTGGGTTCAGTGTCAGGAAGGCCGGGGTCTTGAGCCCAGGATCATTCCATTCGAGCGGGACGTGCTCGTATGCAAGGTCGAGTTCAGCGGCGGCCCAGAGGGTTCGCATCGTGCGCGACCGGGGCGAGCCATAGATCACCAACGCCATCGCAGATGGTCTTCTGGGAATCCGGCGCAGGTCAACCCCAGCCACACTGGCGGAGGGGGCCTTGAGCCACAGCCCCCTCAGTCCCTTCGGGACAGCTCCCCCAGAGGGGGAGCATCTTGGGGCGGCGTCGGCGGGGGCGTTCAGATCCTCCCCTTTTGGGGGAGGTGGATCGGCGCGTCAGCGCCGAGACGGAGGGGGACTTTGAACGTTTCGGCGGCGGCGAACGTCGGGGTGTCGAGTCATGGTCCCCCTCAGTCGCTTCGCGACAGCTCCCCCAGAGGGGGAGCATCTTTGGGAGCGCGGGGCGGGTGGATGGCGTTTACCAATCCGTGGACGCGCGACGGTAGACTGCGCCGCGAAGCTTTCGAGTCCCGCCCATGACGAAACCGCCCGAGATCGAGATCGCCGGCCGCAAGGTGGGGCCGGCCCATGAGCCGTTCGTGATCTGCGAGCTGTCGGGCAACCACAACGGCAGCCTGGAGCGGGCGCTGACGATGATCGACGCGGCGGCCGACACCGGCTGCGACGCCATCAAGATCCAGACCTACACCGCCGACACCATCACCATGGACGTGGACCGGCCGGAGTTCCGCATCCACGGGGGGCTGTGGGATGGGCGCAGCCTCCATGAGCTCTACCAGGAAGCCCAGACGCCCTACGACTGGCACCCGGCGCTGTTCGAGCGGGCGAAGGCGCGCGGCGTGATCCTGTTCTCCAGCCCGTTCGACGAGACGGCGGTGGACCTGCTCGCGAGCCTGGGGGCGCCGGCCTACAAGATCGCCAGCTTCGAGGCGGTGGACATTCCGCTGATCCGCTACGCGGCGGCCCAGGGCAAGCCGCTGATCATCTCCACCGGCATGGCCAACCTGGCCGAGATGGAAGCCGCCCAGGACGCGGCGATGCATGGCGGGGCGAGCGGGACGGTGCTGCTGCACTGCGTCTCCAGCTATCCGGCGACCTTTGAGGACGCCAACGTGCGCACCGTCGCCGACATGGCGCAGCGCTTCGACTGCCCGATCGGGCTTTCGGACCACACGCCGGGCTCGGCGGCCTCGGTGGCGGCGATCGCCATGGGCGCCTGCGTGATCGAAAAGCACTTCACCCTGGCCCGGTCGGACGGCGGGCCGGACGCGGCCTTCAGCCTGGAGCCGGACGAGTTCAAGGCGCTGGTGGCCGACTGCAAGAACGCCTGGCGGGCGCTGGGAATGGCGCACTACGACGTCCTGGGCGCCGAGCGGGGCAACATCCAGTTCCGGCGCTCGCTCTATGTGTCGGCCGACGTGAAGGCGGGGGAGATGCTCAGCCGCGCCAACGTGCGCTCGATCCGGCCGGGAAACGGCCTGCCGCCGGCCGACCTGGAGGCCGTGCTCGGCCGCCCGGCCAAGCGCGACCTGAAGCGCGGCGAGCCGCTCGCCTGGGACATGGTGGGGTAGGCGGCTTCGCCTGGACGGGCGTGGAGTCGTAAGTCCCCCTCAGTCGCTCCGCGACAGCTCCCCCAGAGGGGGAGCATCTTTGAGGGTCAGGCGGCGAGTGGTGGGAAGATCCTCCCCTCTTGGGGGAGGTGGATCGGCGCGCGAGCGCCGAGACGGAGGGGGACTTTGGAGGTTTCGGCGGCGACCGCGGGGGCGTGGAGTCGTAAGTCCCCCTCGGTCGCTTCGCGACAGCTCCCCCAGAGGGGGAGCATCTTGCAGCGGGCGTCCGTATCGTTTCGCAGGGGGTGTCGGGAGGGGGCGTCTAGCTGACCGCGTAGCCCTTGGCGCGGAGGCGTTCGGCGCTTTCCTCGCGGACCTTGGCCCAGTCTTCGGCCAGGAGGCCGAGGCCGACGACGTCGAGGGGGTGGCCGGCCTTCCAGACGTGGTGGCGATAGAGGGCTTCGCGCTGGAAGCCGAAGGACTGGTGGATCTTCCAGACCGCCTCGTTCTCGACGAGGACTTCGCAGCAGAGCTTGTCGAGGCCCATCTCGCCGAAGACGTGCTCGATCACCCAGAATTCGACGAAGGCGCCGACGCCCTTGCCGCGCACGGCCGGCGAGGCGAGGTAGTAGGCCCACGAGCACTTGCGGTTGGCCGGGGAGATGTCGGCGAGGTTGGCCAGGCCCACCGGCTCGCCGTCCAGCTCGATGATCCAGTACTTGCGGGCGGGATCGGCCAGGGCCGAGGCGAACCAGCGGTCGTGTTCGGCCGGGCTGATCACGTGGTCGGTGTACATCCAGCGCGCCACCTCGGGCAGGTTGCGCCATTCCAGGAGACGCGCGCTGTCGGCCGCGACGACCGGGCGCAAGGCGACGGCGCTCATGCCGGGATCTCGGCGCTGTTGCGCGGCAGGGCGACGATGTCGGCCGAGGTGAAGGCCGGATTGGCCGGATAGAGCGTCTCGTACACGTAGCGAACGAACGCCAGATCGGCGGGCAAGTCCACCGTCCAGCGCAGGTGGGCGAGGGACGGGGCGTCGCTGACATAGGCCAGGGCGAAGCGCTCGGGATGGCGGTAGATGAACGGCGTGACGTGCTCGCGCTCGTAGGGATCCTTGGCCTCGCGCCAGGCGGTCTCGAGGGCCTCGGCGCGCATCACCTCCACGTCCAGGCCATGGGGGAAGGTGCGCTCTGGCGGGGTGTTGGAGGCGTAGTCGCCGCCGCCCTCAAGGTGGGCGTCGATCACCCGGTCGATCAAGGCCCAGTCGGTGAGCGGGCAGTCGGCGGTCATGCGCACGACGGTGTCCGCCGGGCCGAAGGCTGAGAGCGCGCCGTGGAAACGGTCCAGCACGTCGTCGAGGGAGCCGCGGAACACCCCGAGCCCCAGGCCCTCGCAGACCTCGGCCAGGCCGTCGTCGTCCGGCTGGTCGCTGGTGGCGACGACGAGACGGTCGATGCGGCGGCTGCGGCGCAGGCGCTCGACCTGGCGGGCGATCATCGGCTGGCCCAGCACGGGCTGAAGCACCTTGCCCGGCAGGCGGGTGGAGGACATCCGCGCCTGGAGAATCCCGAGGATCATCGGGCCCCCGCGGCTCAGGCGCGCAGGGCGGCGGGCGCCAGCGAGGGCTCGAACGCGGCGGCCATGGCGCGGCCGAGGGCGGCGAAGGCGCTTGGGCGCCGGGCCAGGTCGCACGGCGCCAGCACGAAGGCGCCGCCGGTGCGCTGGCCGAGTACGCGACGCAGTTCGGCGAGCTGGCGCGCGCCCTCGACCGAGGGCAGGGCGCCGGAGCGGACCGTGGCGTGCACCTGTTCGCCCAGCGCCAGGGCCTCGCCGCCGAAGCCGGCGGTCAGGCGCTGGATCTCGCGGCGAAGCTCGGCGTCCGGCGTCTCGGCGACGCACTCGGCGGCCAGCAGGGTCTGGCCGCGGCTCTCGTAGACGAAGATGCGGGCGACCGCGCCGGAGGCGGTGAAGTTGTTGATGTGGAAGGGCGCGGGCCGGCCGAACGCGGCCTTGAAGACATAGACCGCGCAGGGCCGCCGCGCCGGCTTGGGCGCCTCCAGGCCCGCGGCGCGGTAGAGCGGAGTGGGATCGGCCGTCCAGACCACCATGTCGTCCTCGGCGCAGGTCTCGAACGCCTGATGCGGCGAGACCAGGGAGGTGTCGTGGATCACCACGTCCAGGGCCTCCAGCCGGCGCCGGCAGGCTTCGAACATGGCCGCGAAGCCGTCGCGCGGGACGGCCGCCGCCGCCGGGCCGCGTCCGTCGCGGGCGCCGGGCAGGGCGTAGAGGTCGTGATAGAGGCGGTCGGCGCGGCGCAACTCGCGCAGCGTGGAGACGTCGGCGCCGATGGGATAGACCTGGGCCATGCCCATGGCCCCGGCGGCCTCGGCGTCGGCCTCGTCGATCCAGTCGCCCAGGCGCCACTGGGCGTAGCGGGCGAGCGCCGGCTGCATCTCGGCCGGATAGGCGCGGATGCGGTCGGCCAGGGTTTCACCCGCCGGCTCGGCCAGGGCCAGGCCGCGGCAGGGCAGCGCCGGGCCGTCGAAGTCCTCGATGAACAGCGCGCCGCCGCTGGCCGACGGGCTCACCGAGCCGCCATGGGCCTCGACCTCGTCGAAGGCCAGGCCGTACCAGGCCAGGAGGTCGTGGATCGGATCGCCCCGCGCGCCGAGGCGGACGTCGACGTCGCGCAGCTCGACCCCATGGTCGACCTTGGGCAGGGCCTCGCCGCCCAAGCGGCCCGACCGCTCGTGAAGCTCGATGTCGCGGCAACCCAGGCGGTGCGCCTCGAACGCGGCCAGAACGCCGCCCAGACCACCGCCGACGATGCTTATCCTAGTCATCTGCCACCAGCCCCCCGGCTGACGAATTCGGCGATGGCCCCCCTTCGGCCGTGGGCGGATTCTTCGCCCACATGTCGCCGGTCGCCCGAGGGCCCCAAAGACCCTCTTCCCGCCGTGTCCCTACATTCGGGACGATGTTCCGAATCTTCCGTTAAGGTTGATCGGACGGGGTGTCGCACCCTGGCAGGCGGGACAGGAACGCCTCGGCCGTGCGCACGGCGCCCAGGCCGTCGCAGACCCGTGCACTGTTTTCGCCCAGCTCAGCGCGCAGGGCGGGCTCGGCGAGGAGGCGGGCGAAGCCTTTGGCGAGGTCGTCCGCGAAGGCGGGCGAGCCGGCGTCCACCACCAGGGCGGCGCGGGCCTGGTCCATGGCGCGGGCGGCGGCGCGCTGGTTGTCGGCCAGGATCACCAGCAGCGAGGGCAGGGCGAGGACGCAGCGCTCCCAGGTGGTCGAGCCGGCGGCGCCGACGGCGAGGTCGGCCTGGAGGGTGAGGCGCGCCATGTCCCGGGCGTCGACATGAAGCTCGACGCGGCGGTCGCCCTCGGCCAGTGCGGCGAGCGCCGGCAGGCTGGGGGCGCCCGAGCCCAGCACGACGTCCACGCGCATGGCGTCGTCCAGCAGAGGCAGGAGCGGTTCGACGACCGCGCGGGTGATCGCGCCGACGTCGGTGAGGCCGAGCGAGACCAGGACGCGGCGGGGCGGCCCGCCCCGGCGGGCCAGGGCCTCTTGGCGCAGGGCGGCGAACTCCGCGCGGACCGGGGCGAAGGCCGGGCCGGCCAGCACCTGGGCGCCGGGCGGCAGCAGGCCCTCATAGTCCTGCGCCCGCCGCGCGGGGCCGGAGTCCAGCACCAGATCGGCGGCGAGGGGGCGGTCGGCGAGGTCGTCGATGACCAGGACGGGCCGGCCCGCCGCGATCGCCCGGTGGGCGGCCGCGTCCAGCCCGTAGTGGTCGAAGACGAAGGCGTCGGCCTGCGCGCGCCGGGCGGCGGCGATCAGGTCTGCGGGGGCGGTGGAGGCGGCCGGGACGCGGGCGACGTCGGGGCCGAAGGCGTCCAGCACGCGGGCCACGGCGGGCGGGGCGAGGAAGGCCGGCGCCGCGCCCCGTTCGGCCAGCGCCCCGGCAAGGGTGAGGCTGCGCATCACATGGCCGCCGCCGATCTCGGGGCCGGCGTCGCAGATGAAGAGGATGGCCGGGCCGTTCACGGCGCGGACGCCGTCTTCAGGTCGTAGCGGCGCAGGATCTCCTCGGCGGCGCGGTCGGCCTCGGCGAGCGGCGGATAGGTCCAGCCGTGCAGGGCGCCGTCGAACGGACGGGCGATCCCGCGGCGTTCCAGGTCGGCGTGGAAGCGGGCGAACTTGGCGCTCTCGCCGTCGAGCTCGAGGATGAAGACCGGCTTGCCGGTGGCCGCCGCGTCGACCGCCAGGTTGGTGGACTCCTCGGTGACGAGGACGCCGTCGGCCGCGCCGAGGAAGGCGAAGTAGGGGTTCTCGCCCTCGAAGTCCCAGATCACGCCGGGCAGGTCGCGCAGGCGCGCGGTGAGGATCGCCTTGGCGTCCTCCGGCGTGCGGCGCGAATAGGTGAGCATGATCGAGCCGCCCTCGGGGCGCACGGCGTCCTCGATCTGGCGGGCGAGCGTCGCGGCCCGCACGGGACTGAGGTCGAAGGCCTTGGACTTGCCGCCGATCAGCACGGCCAGGCGCGGGCGGGGCAGGGGATCGATCCGGTCGTGGAAGCGGGCGAGGTCGTCCGCCATGCGCTCGGGCGTCAGCCGGTTGGGCGCGCCGACGATGGGAAAGACGTTCTCGCCCGAGAGCTGGTCGTGCTCGGGCGGGATCACCAGGTCGTAGGGCTGAAGCGGCGTGCGCGGATCCTGGGTCTGGACCACGAAGGTGCGGCCGCGGGACCAGCGGCGGACGCGCAGGGACAGCGGCAGGGTGGCTCGGCCGGCGGCCAGCCAGATGTCCGGCCACGGCGGCGCGATCGCGCTCGACGGATCGAGCGTGGCGCGGGGGGCGGGATTGAGCCACCAGGGCAGGCGGCCCCACGATCCCTTCCAGGCGACGTGCTTGACGACGGTCCGGGCCGGCCGGCGGCGACCGATCGCCTCGGCCAGGCCCAGCACCTGCGCCTCGATGCCCGCGCGGCCGTCGGAGACGGCCCACAGGACGAGGGGCTCTCCGTCGGTCATTTGCGAGCGATCGCGAGCGGCGTCGTCAGAGCCACTCCACCTTGAGGATTTCGTAGGCCTTGGTGCCGCCGGGCGTGTTCACCTCGACGACGTCGCCGGTCTCCTTGCCGATCATGGCGCGCGCGATCGGCGAGGCGATGGAGATGCGGCCCGATTTCACGTCGGCTTCGTGTTCGCCGACGATCTGGTAGCGGGCTTCTTCCTCGGTGTCCTCGTCCACGACAGAGACGGTGGCGCCGAATTTGACCTGCGTGCCCGAGAGCTTGGATACGTCGATGACCTGGGCGCGCGCCATCTTGTCCTCGATCTCGGCGATCTGGCCTTCGATCCAGCCCTGGCGCTCCTTGGCGGCGTGATACTCGGCGTTTTCAGACAGATCGCCGTGCGAACGCGCTTCGGCGATCGCGGCGATCACCGCCGGCCGTTCCAGAGTCTTCAAACGCTTCAATTCTTCGTCGAGGGCTTGGTAGCCCCCGACGGTCATCGGCACTTTTTCCATGGTAGGTGATGACTCGGGTATCGCCCTTCAGAAGTTCCTTGTCCGGCCGCGGGCGTTGGCGTCCGGGGGGTGCGAGGATAGGGTTGTGCGCTGCGAAACTCAAGAGGCGGCCAAGGTTACGCCCTGGCCGGGGCCTCCAGCACCGTGCGCAGTCCGGGCCCGTTGTCCTCCAGGGTGAGGCGGCCACGGTGCAGTTTGGCGCAAGCCGCGACGAGCGCCAACCCCAGGCCGGAACCGGGCCGGGTGCGGGCCGCCTCGAGCCGGACGAACCGTTCCTGGACGCGGCCGAGCTGGTCGGCGGGAACCCCCGGACCGTTGTCGGCGACGACGATCCGCACGCCGTCGCGCTCGGTCTCGGCGACGCTCAGGGTGACGACGGCGCCGGCGCCGGCGTGGATCGCGGCGTTGTGCAGGAGGTTGCCGATGGCCTGGCGCAGGAGGGTCTCGTGCAGGCAGGCGATGATCGGCGCGTCCGGCACGTCGAGCGCCAGGGTCTGGCCGGCGTCCTCCAGGACCGGGGCGAAGAGCTCGCCCATCTCCAGCGCCAGCAGGCCCACGTCGACCCGCTGCAGCATGTCGCGCGACAGGCCGGTCTCGGCGCGGGCGATGTCCAGCAGCGCCGAGAGGGTGGAGAGCGCGCCGTCGACCTCCTGGTGGGCCTGGTCGATGGCCTGGGCGCGTTCGGAGCCTGAGGTCTCCGGCGCCTCGGCGCGGGCGAGCGCGCCCTTCAGCCGGGTGAGGGGCGAGCGCAGGTCGTGGGCCAGGCTGTCGGTGACCGTGCGCATGCCGGTCATCAGCTCCTCGATGCGGGTGAGCATGGTGTTCACCGAGCCGGCGAGGTCGTCGAACACGTCGCCGCCGGGGCGCTCGGGGGCGCGGGCCGACAGGTCGCCCTGGGCGATGCGCTCGGCGGTGTGGGCGATGCCGCGGGTGCGGGCCAGGAGCAGGGCGTGCAGCGCCGCACCGGCGGCGGCGGCGCCCAGGGCCGTGAGCGTCAGAGCGATCATCGAGCCGCGCAGGATCGCGCCGCGCAGGGCGTCGCGGGCGCCGAGGTTCTCGGCCACGATCAGGGTGCGGCCGCCGGCCATCGGCTGGGCGAGCACGCGCCAGAGCCGCCCCGGCGCGCCGGGCTCGGCCACCGTGCGCCAGCCGGCGTCGGGGGTGTCGAGGGAGCCGACCACGTCGGCGCCGGCCAGCAGGTGGTTCTGGGCGTCGAGCAGGGCGTAGCGGAAGCCGTCGCCGCCGCCGACGCGCTCGCGCCGGTTCAGGGTGGCGATCAGGGGCGCCATGCCCTCCTCGCGGGCGAAGGCGGTGAAGTAGTCGCGCGCGGCCGCGGCGATCGCGGCCTGCTGGCGGGCGATGGCGGCCTCGCCCCAGCGGTCGATCAGCACCAGGCTCGCGGCGATGGCGGCGATGGCCACGAGGATCATCGTCGCCGGCCACATCCAGGGCTTCAGGCGCATGCCCCGTTCGGTCACGGCGTCTCCGACAGGCGGTAGCCCGATCCGCGCACCGTGTGCAGCAGAGGCTTGACGAAGCCGTCGTCGATCTTCTTGCGCAGGCGGCTCACATGGGTGTCGATCAGGCTGGTGTGAGGATCGAAGCGATAGTCCCAGAGCTGTTCGAGCAGCATGGTGCGGGTGACCACGCGGTCTCGGTGTTTCAAGAGGTATTCCAGGAGCTTGAACTCGCGCGGCAAGAGGTCGAGCCGCTGGCCGCCGCGGGTGACGCGCCGCTCCAGAAGGTCCATCTCCAGGTCGCCGCAGCGCAGGGCGGTGACCACGTCGCGCCGGCCGGGACGGCGCAGGATGTTGTCCAGCCGCGCGGCCAGTTCGGAGAAGGCGAAGGGCTTGGCCAGGTAGTCGTCGCCGCCGGCGCGCAGGCCCTTAACCCGCTCGTCGAGCTGGCCGAGCGCGGACAGGATCAGGAGCGGGGTGTCGACGTTGGCCGCCCTCAGCGCCTTGAGCACCGACAGGCCGTCGAGGCCGGGGATCATGCGGTCCATGATGATGGCGTCGAAGGCGGCGGCGCTGGCCAGATAGAGCGCGTCGCGGCCGTCGGCCACGTGCTCGACGGAATGGCCTTCCTGGCGCAAGCCGCTCAGCAGGTATTCAGCAGTGTCCGCATCGTCCTCGACGACGAGAATCTTGGCGCCCACGGTCCGCTCCTTTCGACCGTCTTCCCCCGACGTCGTGGCAGGAAATGAGGACGAAAAGGCGGCGGGCGACCCCTTCGGGGGAAAGGGAGAGCTGGTCGTCCGCCGCCTTCCCAAATCAGGCCGTCTCGCAGGCGGTCGAGAAGGCCTTCTTGGTCTTGGGGTGGATCTTCCGAGCGGTCAGCAGCTTGCCTTGTCCGGCCCCGGCGGCGCCCGTGCTGGGCTGGGCGGGCGTTGCCGCAACCTCCAGCGCGACGGAGGAGACTGCCGCGAAGGAGACGACAGGGACGGTGGCGGCAAGAAGCTGGCGCATCTTTATTCGAACCCTCGACCGGCCGCCGGGTGTCCGGCGACCAGGCAAGGATTGGCCGCGCGAGCTGGCGCGGCTCGGGCGCCAACCTCGCAAATTTGTAAGGTTGCGCGGGCGGCGCGCTCAGGCGCTCTCGGAGACCACGCAGGCGGCGAGTTCGGCCGCGTCCGGCGCCTCGAAGACGCCCTCGACGAAGTCGAACATCTCCGGGGTGACGGCCAGGCTGAAGCCCTCGCCCTGGACCACGCTGCGCGCCTCGACGCGGGCGCGCCGCACGTCCTCGGGGGCGGTCACGTAGTGGAAGCGGTAGGGCAGCTCGCAGGCCTCGGCGATCTCGGCCACGCGGGCGCGGTCGACCCGGCGCATCAGGCCAAGGTCGAGCACCACCGAGGTCCCGGCCGCCAGGATCGCCGCCGCGGTCGACCAGATCTGGGCCTCGCAGCGCTCGATCCGCTGCATCATCCAGTCGAATTCCAGCGGCTCGGGCATGTCCGGCGCGAAGAGCCGCGCCATCCAGTCGTCGATGGCGAAGTGGACGGCGGGCTCGCTGCGGGCCAGGCCCTTGGCGTAGGTGGACTTGCCGGCCCCGGAGGGGCCGAAGACGATGTGCAGGGTGGCGGTCATGGGGACCGCTTAGCGGACCGACAGGCCCCCGTCGATCACCAGCTCGGCGCCGGTGACGTAGCGGGACTCCTCGCTGGCCAGCCACAGGACGCCGTTGGCGATGTCCTGGGGCCAGCCCTTCATGCCCAGCGGCACGGCCATTTCGGCCATGGCGTCGAGCGTGGCCCCGCGCGGCGCGGCGGTGTTGGAGCCGGGCTCGCCGGTGCCGACGATGGTGTCCCAGATGGGGGTCTCGATGATGCCGGGGTGGACCGAGTTCACCCGCACGCCGTCCTTGGCGTTGGCGCATTCCATGGCCACGGCCTTGGTGAACAGGCGCACCGCGCCCTTGGTGGCGCAGTAGCCGGCGAGGTTGGCCGCGCCCTTCAGGCCCGCCACCGAGGACATGTTGATCACGCTGCCGCCGTCGCCGCTCTTGCGCATCAAGGGGATGCAGTGCTTCACGCCCAGGAACACGCCGTCGACGTTGACCGCCGTCTGGCGCTGGAAGTCGGCCAGGGTCATCTCCAGGATCGAGCCGCCCAGGCCGATGCCGGCGTTGTTGACCAGGATGTCGAGCCGGCCGTGGCCCTTCTCGACCTGGCCGGCCACGTCGACCCAGGCCGCCTCGGAGGTGACGTCGTGGTGGATGTAGCTCGCCTTGCCGCCGGCCTTTTCGATCGCCGCCACGGTCTCGGCGCCCTTGGCGTCCTGGACGTCGGTGACGACCACGATCGCGCCTTCCTCGGCCAGCCGTTCGGCGCAGGCGCGGCCGATGCCGCTCGCGCCGCCGGTCACCACGGCCACCTTGCCTTGAACCCGTCCCGTCATGCCTCTCCCCATCGTTCGTGATCGTTGATCAGTTGAGCGAAGAGGCCTAGCGCAGGCGACGGGCGAGCGCCAGTCCCGCCTGCAGGCGGGCGAGTTTCGTCATGATCCGGGGGCGACGGGCCGCCGTCGCACGAAAGCGCGCGCGCCCGGGACACGCATGGCCCCACGCGCAACCAGCGCTCAAGCTCCAGCATTCAGGCCCATGCCCGCGCCGCCCGAGGCGGCCCCGGCGGATGCAATACGGCGATCCGCATCGCGCCGGCGTCAGGCCAGCGCGACCGCGCAGCGGCGCATGGCGGGCGGCGCCGGACTCAGCCGGCGCCTGAAAGGCCTACCAGGTGACGTTGCCGCTGGCGGTGATCAGCCCGATCACCATCGCGACGCCGAACAGGATGATCAGCCCCACCACCAGCATGTCGGCGGCGCCTTCGAAGCGCTCGATGCGGTGATGGTTTTCGTGATGGTGCTCACCATTCGCATGGTGGGCAGTGGGCTTCAAATTGAGCCGCATGACGTCCTCCTCGCATTCTGTTTTTGGGGGCTCTCGTCCCCTCGCCAGACTGCGACAGGCGCCTATGGTGCGCCGACCGGACGGTCTCGTACTGTACGCGGGCCGCCGGAAGACGCCCGAGCGCCTGTGCAATGACAAGCGATAGGCGAAGCCTGCGCCTATTGCGGGCGCCGGTCAATGCTGAGCGCGGCCGTAGCGGGCGGCGGCGATTTTCGACCGTTCCCGGACGAGGTCGCCGGCTGACAGGCCCTGCCCGCTCCGCGGCGCGCGCCTCAGGCGTAGCTCTGCAGGGGGCGCACCTCGAGCGGGGCCTCGGCGGTGGCGACGATGGCCTGGGCGGCGGCCAGGGCGCCGGCGGCGGTGGTGAAGTAGGGCGTCTTCATCATCAGGGCCGTGCGGCGGATCTCGAAGCTGTCGGCCAGGGACTGCTTGCCCTCGGTGGTGTTGAAGACGAGCTGCACCTCGCCGTTCTTCATGGCGTCGACGATGTGCGGGCGGCCCTCCAGCACCTTCTTGATCCGCTCCACGGCCAGGCCCTGGGCGTTGAGGAAGTCGCAGGTGCCGCCGGTGGCGAGGATGCGGAAGCCCTGGGAGATCAGCAGCCGCACCGGCTCAACGATCCAGGGCTTGTCGGAATCCTTGACCGAGACGAAGGCGCAGCCGGACTTCGGCAGGGTGGCGCCGCCGCCGAGCTGGCTCTTGGCGAAGGCGCGGGCGAAGGCCGGCCCCAGGCTTTCGCCGTCGCGCCGCCAGTCCAGGCCCATGACCTCGCCGGTGGAGCGCATCTCCGGGCCCAGCACCGTATCGACGCCGGCGAAGCGGGCGAAGGGGAACACCGCCTCCTTGACGGCGATGTGGTCGCGGGCGGGCTCGGAGACGTCGAAGCTCGCCAGCTTCTCGCCGGTCATCAGCTTGGCGGCGATGGCGGCGAGCGGGCGGCCGATGGCCTTGGCCACGAACGGCACGGTGCGGCTGGCCCGAGGATTGACCTCCAGCACATAGATGCGCGGGCTGGCCGAGTGCGGCTCCTCGATGGCGAACTGCACGTTCATCAGGCCGCGCACCTGTAGGGCGCGGGCCATGGCCTCGGTCTGGCGCTTCAGCTCGGCGACGGTCTCGGGCTTGAGCGAGAAGGGGGGCAGGGAGCAGGCGCTGTCGCCGGAGTGCACGCCGGCTTCCTCGATGTGCTCCATCACCCCGGCGACGAAGACCTGGCCGGCGTCGTCGCACAGGGCGTCGACGTCCACCTCGGTGGCGCGCGACAGGTACTGGTCGATCAGCACCGGGCTGTCGCCGGAGACCTGCACGGCGGTGTTGATGTAGCGCTCGAGCTGTTCGTCGTCGCGGACGATCTCCATGGCCCGGCCGCCGAGGACGTAGGAGGGGCGGATCACCACCGGATAGCCGACCTCGTGGGCGCCCTTGAACGCCTCGTCGCGCGAGCGGGCGATGGCGTTGACCGGCTGGGCGATGTTCAGGCGCTTCAGGAGCTGCTGGAAGCGCTCGCGGTCCTCGGCCAGGTCGATGGCGTCGGGGCTGGTGCCCAGGATCGGGATCCCGGCGTCCTCCAGCGGCTTGGCGAGCTTGAGCGGGGTCTGGCCGCCGAACTGGACGATCACGCCCAGCAGCTCGCCCTTGCTGCGCTCCAGGTCGATCAGCTCCAGGACGTCCTCGGCGGTGAGCGGCTCGAAGTAGAGCCGGTCGGAGGTGTCGTAGTCGGTGGAGACGGTCTCGGGGTTGCAGTTGACCATGATCGACTCCACGCCCAGGTCGTCGAGCGCGAAGGCGGCGTGGCAGCAGCAGTAGTCGAACTCGATGCCCTGGCCGATGCGGTTGGGGCCGCCGCCGAGGATGATGGCCTTCCTGAGGTCGGTGGGCTCGCTCTCGCAGTCGGGGCGCTGGCCGAGGGCGCCGGTCTCGTAGGTGGAGTACATGTAAGGCGTGTCGGCCCTGAACTCGCCGGCGCAGGTGTCGATGCGCTTGAACACCGGGCGCACGCCGAGGGCGCGGCGCTGCTCGCGGGTCTCGGCCTCGGTGGTGTGGGTGAGCGCGGCCAGGCGCGCGTCGGAGAAGCCCTGGGCCTTGAGCGCGCGGAAGCCGGTGGCGGTGGTCGGAAGGCCCTCGGCGCGGACCTTGGCCTCCTGGGCGATCAGCGCCTCGATCTGGCGCAGGAACCAAGGTTCGTAGGCGCAGGCGGCGGCGACCTCGTCGACGGTGAGGCCGTGGCGGAAGGCCTGGGCGATCACCCGCAGGCGGTCGGGCGTGGGCACGCCCAGGGCGCGGATCACCGCGGCCTTGCAGGTCTCAGGGTCGGCGGCGCCCTCGATCTCGATCTCGTCGAGGCCGGACAGGCCCGTCTCCAGGCCGCGCAGGGCCTTCTGCAGACTCTCGGCGAAGGTGCGGCCGATGGCCATGACCTCGCCCACCGACTTCATGGAGGTGGTCAGGTAGGGCTCCGAGCCCGGATACTTCTCGAAGGCGAAGCGCGGGATCTTGGTGACGACGTAGTCGATGGAGGGCTCGAACGAGGCCGGCGTGGCGCCGGTGATGTCGTTCATCAGCTCGTCGAGGGTGTAGCCCACGGCCAGGCGCGCGGCGACCTTGGCGATGGGAAAGCCGGTGGCCTTGGAGGCCAGCGCCGAGGAGCGCGACACCCTGGGGTTCATCTCGATGACGACCATGCGGCCGTCGGCGGGATTGAGGGCGAACTGGACGTTGGAGCCGCCGGTCTCCACGCCGATCTCGCGCAGCACGGCGATCGAGGCCGCGCGCATGCGCTGGTATTCCTTGTCGGTGAGAGTGAGCGCCGGGGCCACGGTGATGGAATCGCCGGTGTGGACGCCCATCGGGTCCACGTTCTCGATGGAGCAGACGATGATGCAGTTGTCCGCCTTGTCGCGGACGACCTCCATCTCGAACTCCTTCCAGCCGAGCACGCTCTCCTCGATCAGCACTTCGGTGGTCGGCGACAGGTCCAGGCCCCGCTCGACGATCTCGCGGAACTCCTCGACGTTGTAGGCGATGCCGCCGCCGGTGCCGGCCAGGGTGAAGGACGGGCGGATGATCGCCGGCAGGCCGACGAACTCCAGGCCCTCCAGCGCCTCGTCCATGGAGTGGGCGGCCTTGGAGCGCGGGCTCTCCAGGCCGAGCTTGTCCATGGCGTCGCGGAACTTCTGGCGGTCCTCGGCCTTGTCGATGACCTCGGCCTTGGCCCCGATCATCTCCACGCCGTACTTTTTCAGGACGCCGCGCTCCTCCAGCGCCAGGGCGGTGTTGAGCGCGGTCTGGCCGCCCATGGTGGGCAGCAGGGCGTCGGGCCGCTCCTTGGCGATGATCTTCTCGACCATGTCGGGCGTGATCGGCTCGACATAGGTGGCGTCGGCCACGTCCGGGTCTGTCATGATCGTGGCCGGGTTCGAATTGACCAGCACGATGCGGTAGCCCTCGGCGCGCAGCGCCTTGCAGGCCTGGACGCCGGAGTAGTCGAACTCGCAGGCCTGGCCGATGACGATCGGGCCGGCGCCGATGATGAGGATCGACTTGATGTCGGTGCGTTTCGGCATGGGTGTTCTTTTTCTCGCGCGCGAAGGGCGGCCCCGCGCGTGTCGCCGCGGACCGTCACCGACCAGAATGCAGGTTAAGGCGCCCCTTTAGAGTGGGAGTCGGGGGGGCGCAAGACCGCCGTCGCCGCACCCCGCGCGGGCGCGGCGAGCACGCGCGATCTCCATCGCCGCGAATCGACCCGAAACGCGCATCGCGGGACGGGACAGCTTGGCAAGGGACGTGCTAGGGGCTTGGGAGGGAGACCCGTTATGAGAATTTTAACGATTGCCGTTCTGGCCGCGATGGCCGCCCCGACCATGGCCCTGGCGAGCGCCGAGGCGCCGGCGGTGACCAGCCTGGGCCCGGCCCGCGCCGCCGCGCCGCTGGCCGAGGCGCTGCCGACGAACGGCAAGGTGCGCATGGCGGTGGCCAAGACCACCATTCCGGCGGGCGAGAGCCTGCCCGAGCACATGCAGCCGACCTTGCGCTACATCTACGTGGTCTCCGGCCGGGTGCGGGTCTCGAACCTGGTGACCGGCGAGGCGCAGGAGATCGGCCCCGGCCAGATGGCCGCCGAAACCAAGGGCCAGCTTCACGTGGCCACCGCGCTGGACGGCCTGCCGGCCGACGTGCTGCTGATCGACGGCGCGGCGGTCGAGGGCGCCACGCCGTAAGCCAAGGGCGGCCGGGCGGCGCGAAGGCCGCCCGCGCGCACGCCTAGGACGCCTTCGCCGCGTCCATCAGATCGGCGAACCGCTGGAACAGGTAGAGCGAATCCGTGGGGCCCGGCGAGGCTTCCGGGTGGTGCTGCACGGAGAACACCGGCCGGCCCTTCAGCGCCACGCCGGCGTTGGTGCCGTCGAACAGGGAGACGTGGGTCTCCTCCAGGGTGTCGGGCAGGCTGTCGCGGTCCACGGTGAAGCCGTGGTTCATCGAGACGATCTCGACCTTGCCGGTGGTCAGGTCCTTCACCGGATGGTTGGCCCCGTGGTGGCCCTGTTCCATCTTGATGGTCTTGGCGCCCAGGGCGAGGGCCATCATCTGGTGGCCCAGGCAGATGCCGAACACCGGCACGCCGCTGTCGACCAGCTTGCGGATCTCGGGGGCGGCGTACTCGCCGGTGGCGGCCGGGTCGCCCGGACCGTTGGAGAGCATCACCCCGTCGGGCTTGCGCGCCAGGATGTCCTCGGCGCTGGTCGTGGCCGGCACCACGGTGACGCGGGCGCCGACGCTGGTGAGCGCGCGCAGGATGTTGCGCTTGACCCCGTAGTCGACGACGACGACCTCGTACCTGGTCTGGCCCGGCTTGGCGTAGCCCTCCGGCCAGGACCACAGGCCCTCCTCGTAGACGAAGGGCTGCAGGCAGGAGGCGTCCTTGGCCAGGTCCAGCCCGACAATCCCAGACCATTCGCGGGCGCGGGCGACGAGGGCCTGAAGGTCGAACCTGCCCTCCGGATCATGGGCGATGACGCCGTGCGGCATGCCGTTCTCGCGGATCGCGCGGGTGAGGGCGCGGGTGTCGACGCCGGCCAGGCCGACGACGCCGCGGCGCTTCATCCAGCTATCCAGGTCGGTGTCGGCGCGCCAGTTGGCCGGCGGGGTGGGCACATCGCGGAAGATCGCGCCGCGGGCGGCGGTCTCGGCCGAGCCGGAGATCTGCTCGATGTCCTCGACGTTGGTGCCGACATTGCCCACGTGCGGGAAGGTGAAGGCGACGATCTGGGCCATGTAGGAGGGGTCGGTCAGGATCTCCTGATAGCCGGTCATGGCGGTGTTGAAGCAGACCTCGCCGAGGGCCTCGCCGACCGCGCCGACGCCGACGCCCTGCAGGATGGTTCCGTCGGCCAGGGCCAGAACGCCCGTGACGCCAGGCAACAGCTCGCTCATTTAGGCGTCTCCGTGATCGATGGATGGTCGCAGAACCCCGCGCGCGGGGGAACCCCGACGCCAGCGGACAAACGGCCGCGTACCTACTGAGTCGCGCCCGCCCGGTCAATGAGGCGCGTGGCCGGGGAGGCGCGTGGCCGGGCGACTTGCCGGGTGACCGGCGACGGGCGAGCCGCTAGCGTTTCGCCGGACATCAGGGAGACGCGCCATGGCCGAAAGCGGCTACATCGATCCGGACCGGCAAGCCTGGGAGGTGTTCAAGGCGCTGCCGCGCGACCAGCCGATCCAGATGCTGAACCTCGTCAAGGTCAAGCCGATGGCCGACTACCCCGAGGGCCATCCCGACCACGGCAAGGGGCTGACCGGGCTGGAGGCCTATCGCGCCTATGGCCGCACCACCGCCCACATCTTCGCGCGCGTGGGCGGCAAGCAGGTCTGGGCCGGCAAGCCGCAGGTGATGGTGACCGGGCCGCAGTCGGAGGACTGGGACCTGGCGTTCATCGCCGAATATCCGAGCTCGGCGGCGTTCATGGAGATGGTGCGCGATCCGGAGTACCGCGAGCTGGTGCAGCACCGCACGGCCGGGGTGGCGGATTCGCGGCTGCTCCGCCTGTCGCCGGTGACGCCGGGCGAGGGGTTCGGCGAGTAGGGCGGCGCAAAACGAGGGATCTGTGTCGTTTCGGCGGCGCGGCGCGCGTGGCAGGCTCGGCCGTCCGATCGATGGAGGCGGCGATGCTGGCCCTGCGCCCCAATTGCGAATGCTGCGACAAGGACCTGCCGGCCGAGAGCCATCAGGCGCGGATCTGCAGCTTCGAATGCACCTTCTGCGCCGACTGCGCGACGACGCGGTTCGCCGGCAAATGCCCCAACTGCGGCGGCGAACTGGCGGCCCGCCCGCCGCGGCCGGCGGCCCTCCTGGCCCGCTTCCCGGCCCAGGCCGAGCGGGTGACCAAGCCGCATGAGGCGTGCGCGGGGTAGGGGGCGGAGCCAGGGGGCGTCAGCGGACTGCCGGGACGTCAGAGATGGGTGGTCAGCGGGCGTTGCGCTTGCAACGTCGCACTACTTAAGATCCACAAATGCACCTTGTGGTTCACAGCACAATTGGCGCCGTAGCGGTCTGGGCCGTCCTTGCCGCGAGCCTCTCCCTACTTCTTTTGACCATCTGGGCTGTCCTTACGTCATCCAAGTTCGAGCGCAAAGCTCGATGGATCTTCCTGGCGTGTTTGGGCATCCCAGGGCTTAGCGCCCAGATTCCACCGAGCATCACGATATCCGGTGTAGTCCCCATCGGGATGATCGTTGTTCTTTGGGTTTGGCGATTTGGTCCATCGACTAGCCAGCAGAGACGAGATGACGAAGAACGCCGACCGAAATCTGTCGGAAAGTTCTTCAGCTCGAAGGCAGGCTATTCCGTTTCCATGTTGGCGGCGTTGGCGATCGTGATGCTGAGTATGGTGTCAGGTTCGCTCGCGATGTTAGTTCTTGGCGGTTCTGCGGGGCTCGTGTGTCTCGCGAACGAACATAGGGGGCGGACTCTCGGGCGCCGCCGAGCCGCATTCGTGGCTTCCGCATCTTGGTGCCTGAGCGCTTTGTTGCTAGGCGGCTTTTTCGGGGCGCGTCATTTCGGCCTCCCGAATTTCGACATTCTCGGGATCGGGGCCTTCGTCGCTCTGTGGCCCTGGTTCTTCTGCACCGGGGCATTGGTGCAGAACTCCTGGGGGCTACCTCAGCCTGAGCCAGAGGCTCGCGACTAGGGATGGAGCTCAAAAGCGAACGTCCGACTAGGGTCGCTTCGCGACTTCGGCGTCGCGCCCGCGAGCAGACCTGTCGCCGTTGCGCTGGGCAGCGGTCGATCCGAGCGGGCGCTAGGAGTGGACGCCGCGCTTTGCCCCCTGCCGGTCAGGGGTTATCCTCGCCCCAAGGCTAGTGGATGGAAGCTATGAGCGACGCCGTCGGCCCTGGCGATCTGGTGCTCTGCGTCAACGCCGCCCCAAACCATGTCACGGGAAGGGCGGTGCCCTTGCAGGCCGGAGAGACCTACCGGGTCTATGCGGTCATGGAGTTCGCCTGCCCGTGCGGGCGTTCCGACGCCCTGCTCGACGTGGGCGTGGACTTCGCCTGGTGCCAGACGCGCTTTAGGCTGCTGCCGAAGCCCAAGGCCCAGGCCAAGACGCGCCGGGTTTCCGCGCCCAGGGAGAAGGAAACGATCCGCTGAGGCGCCGGCGCCGGCTTCGGCCTCGTGGCGGCCGGCCTAGCTTCACCCCAGGGGACCGGCCCTAAAGCAGATGGCCGAGGCCGAGGCGCTCTAGCACGGCCGGGATCGTCTCGACGGAAGAGGTGAAGCGGATCGCGCCGAGCCCGACGGCCTGCGCGCCCGCGACGTTCGATTGCCGGTCGTCGACGAACAGGCACTCGGAGGGAGGCCGCCCGAGCCGCTCGCAGGTGCGCCGGTAGATCACGGGGTCGGGCTTCGACACGCCTTCCTCCGCCGAAATCACGATCACGGAGAACCAGCGCTCAAGGCCGTGTCGCGCGACCAGGCCGGCGCGCGTGTTCGGGCCGGAATTGGTGAGCAGCGCCAGGGGCAGTTTCCCCGCGATCTTGTCGAGCGCGCGTCTCCAGTGCGGGCAGATACGCTCGTCGGCGGACAGCGCCTCGAGCAGGTCCGCCAGGCCGGAGGGATCGACGCCGCACGCCGCGCATAGCCGCGCTTCGATCTCCGCTTCCGTCCGTCCGCCTTCCCAGCCGGGGCCGATCGCCTCGACGAGTATCTCGTCAAGCCGGCCTTGCTCCAGCCCGTGGGCTTGCTCCCAGGCGCTGCGCGCGTCGCGGGCCGGCGTCTCGATGAGCACCCCGCCGACGTCCAGGATCAGCGCTGTGAAATCCGGCACGACGAGCCTCCGCGTCTTTGCATGTCCGCTTGGCTTGCGATCGCCCGGCATGGATCGAACCCGGCCCAAGCCGCTTCGCTGGCAAGTGGGGCCTCTTTCCAGACAAACAAGCCTGGATTCCCGCTCGTGCGGGGATGAGCGGATGCCTTGGGGCTAGGCCGCCAGGACCTCGGCGATCACGCCGAACAGCTCCTCGGCGCGGACGGGCTTGGCGATGTGGCGGTCGGCGCCGGCCTCGGCGCTGGCCTCGCGGTCCTCGCTGGAGGCGTTGGCGCTGATGACGATGATCGGCGTGCGCGCGGCCGCGCGGGCCTCGAAGCGGCGGATTTCGCGGATGGCGGTCAGCCCGTCCATCACCGGCATGTGCAGGTCCATCAGCACCACGTCGAAGTCGGCGTCGCCGGCGGCGGCCTGCACGGCCTCCAGGCCGTTCTCGACGCTGACCACCTGGGCGTCGGCGACGGCCAGGAACATCTCCAGCACCCGGCGGTTGGTGGCGTTGTCGTCGGCCAGCAGCACGCGCAGGGCGCGGGCCGGCTCCTCCGTCGGCGGCGCGGACTGGATGGGGCGGGCGGGCATCGGCGCGACGACGGTGAACGAGGCGCCCTCGCCGGGGCGGGAGCGGGCGGTGATGGTTCCGCCGATCAGGTCGGCCAGGCGCCGGCAGACGGCCAGCCCCAGGCCCACCCCGCCGTGCTCGCGGGTGGTGGAGGCGTCGGCCTGCTGGAACTGGCCGAACAGGCGCTCGGCGTCGCTGTCGTCGAAGCCGGGGCCGGTGTCGCGCACCTCGAAGGCGAACAGCGCGCCCTCGCGGGCCGGCTGGGCCATGGCGGAGACCGTGACGCGGCCCTCGGTGGTGAACTTGATCGCGTTGGCGATCAGGTGGTCGAGCAACTGGCGCAGGCGCCTGGCGTCGCCGTAGGCCTCCAGCGTGGCCGAGGGGGCGACCTCGACCGTGAGGCTCAGGCCCTTGGCCTCGGCGGCGGGGCGGAAGGCGGCCACGGCCTGGGCCAGGAGGTCGGGCGCGGAGAACCAGGCCGGTTCGAGCGTGACCTTGCCGGCCTCCAGGTTGTTGTAGTCCAAGAGCCCGCCGATCAGGGTTTCCAGCGCGTGGGCCGAGGCGCCGATGGTGCGCAGCATCTCGCCCTGCTGGTCGCTGAGCGGGGTCTGGCCGAGGAGCTGGGCCATGCCGGAGATGCCGTTGAGCGGGGTCAGCAGCTCGTGGCTGACGTTGGCCAGGAAGGCGCTGCGGGCGCGGCTGGCGGCCTCGGCCCGCTGCAGGGCCTCCTCCAGCGCCTGGGCCTGGCGCTTCAGCTCGGTGATGTCGACGCGCAGGCCGATGACGCCGCCGTCGGCGGTGCGGCGCTCCTCGAGCATCAGCCAGCGGCCGTCGGCGAGCCGCTGCTCGTGGCGCTCGCCGGTGGGGTTCTCGAGCTGGGCCAGGCGCTCGGCCAGCCAGTCCGCCTCGCGGCCGACGGCCTCGGGATAGTCGCCGCGGGCGACGCCGATCTTCAGGGTGTCGGCCAGCCGCGCGTCGTTGGAGAACAGGTCGGCCGAGCGGTGGTAGATCTCGGCGTAGCGCTTGTTCCACAGGATGTAGCGGCCCTGGGCGTCGAGGAAGACGATGCCCTCGGGCAGGGCGTCGAGCGCCGCGCTCAGCCGGTCGCGCGCCAGGCGCGCCTCGGCCTCGGCCTGCGCCAGCGCACGGCCCCCCAACCACCGACCGAGATTCCGCGCGGCCTTGCTCCACAAGGCGCGCAGCCCTTTCACGGCCATTCGGCGCAACTCCCCGACTCACGCGAGACCCAAGCTTGGCCGATCGGACAATGACACCGGTGTCAGCATCGTGAACGCCGCGCCGAAATGTGCGCGCGCTCGAATATTGGGCTCGTGCGCCGGATAAGTTGCATGCGCATTCGGCGCCCGGCCGATTGGCCGGGGCGGAGCGGGCGGGTATGAGGCGGCCATGACCATCACCACGGTCGGCTTGGACGCCGACGACACCCTCTGGCACAACGAGACGTTGTTCCGCCTGACGCAGGAGCGGTTCTGCGCGCTCCTGGCCGACATGGCCGAGCCCGGCCCGCTGATGGCGCGGCTGGCCGAGGTGGAGAAGCGCAACCTGCGGCTCTACGGCTACGGGGTGAAGGGCTTCACCCTGTCGATGATCGAGACGGCCATGGAGTTGACCGGCGGCGAGGCGCCGGCGCGGGTGGTGCGCGAGATCCTGGCCGCCGGGCGCGAGATGCTGAACGAGCCGGTGGAGCCGCTGCCGGGCGTGGACCAGGCGCTGGCGGCGCTGTCGGAGCGCTACCGGCTGGTGCTGATCACCAAGGGCGACCTGCTGCACCAGGAGCAGAAGCTGGCGGCCTCGGGGCTGGGCGACCTCTTCGCCGCCGTCGAGATCGTCAGCGAGAAGGACGCCTCGACCTATGAGCGGGTGTTCGCCCGCCACGGGACGGGGGCGGCGCAGGCGGCGATGTGCGGCAACTCCCTGCGCTCGGACGTGCTGCCGGCGCTGGAGGCCGGCGCCTGGGCCGCGCACGTGCCCTATCCGCTGACCTGGGCCCACGAGATGGCCGACACGCCGAACGGCCATCCCCGCTTCGCCGAGCTCGCCAGCATCAGCGAGCTGCCGGGCTGGCTGGAGGCGGTGAGCTAGGGGGTCAGGCCAGGCCCCCGTAGAGGTCGTTCCAGTGGGGATTGTCGCGCTCGATCAGGTTGATCTTCCACTGGCGCGGCCAACGCTTGAGGGACTTCTCGCGCTGGATGGCGGCCGTCATCTCCTCGTGCGGCTCGTACCAGACCAGGCGCTTCAAGCCGTAGGTGCGGGTGAAGCCGCGATAGAGGCCTTCGCGATGCTCCCAGACCCGGCGGGCCAGTTGCGAGGTGACGCCGACGTGGAGCGTTCCACGGTATCTGTCGGCCATCAGGTAGACCGCGATGTAGGCGTCCTTGCCGACCAAGGGGCGTGTCCTTGCTTCATCTCACGCTAGCACGTCATCCCAGGCCTTGTGCCTGGGATCCCTGTTTCCGCGTCTGCTGGGACAGATGGCGTTCCGCGGCCGTCCGGCGGGTGTCTGAGAGGCCGACAGAGGGATCCTAGGCACAAGGCCTAGGATGACGAGCGCCCATGTCACAGACCGGCCGGCTGATCCGTCCTTGGGGGCGATGGATCAGGAGGCGGCCATGCGGCGATGGATTTCAGGAGCGCTCGGCGTCCTGTTGGGGATCAACGGGCTCGTCCAGATCGCCGTCTCGTTCTGGTGGTACAACGCCGTGCCCGGCGTGCCGGCGACCGGCGCGTACAATCCGCATTTCGTGCGCGACATCGGCGCGGCCTATCTGACGGTCGCCTTCGGGCTCGGCTGGTTCGCCTGGCGGCCCGGGCAGGGATGGCCGGCGCTGACGGCGGCGGCGAGCTTCCTGGTGATGCACGCGGGCGTCCACCTGTTCGACGCGAGCTGCTCGGCGCGGCCGCTGCACGACCTGATCCGTGACTTTCCCGGCGTCTTCGCGCCGGCCCTGATCGCCGCGGCGCTGAGCGTCGCCGGCCGACCCTCAAGGAGCGTGAGACATGTTGAAGGCCTTTCTGAAGTCGAAACTTCAAACTTTTGAAAAAACTTGGAATTATGACGCGAGCTATCAGCGCTTCCTGGTCGACGCCGCTCCGGTCAGCGCGGTGAAATTCGGCGTCGCCGCGACCATGGTCGACCGCGCCGCCGCGCCGGCGGAGGCGCTGGCGGCGGCCGGGATCGTCGGCACGCTGGCGGAGGACTGCGGGCCCTGCACCCAGATCGGCGTGGACATGGCCGCGGCCGGCGGCGTGAAGCCGCAGGTGCTGCGGGCGATCCTGAAGGGCGAGGTGGAGGCCATGGGCGAGGACGCGGCGCTGGCCTACCGCTTCGCCAAGGCGAGCCTGGCGCGCGACATGGAGACGGCCGATCCGCTGCGGGACGAGATCGTGCGCCGCTGGGGCGACAAGGGGCTGGCCGCCGTCGCCCTTTCGATCACCACCGCGCGGATGTATCCCACGCTGAAGTACGCCCTGGGCTACGGCAAGGCGTGCTCGCGGGTGATGGTGGAGGGCGCGCCGGCGCCGCTGGGCCTGCGCCCGCAGCTCGCCGCCTGAGGATGGCGTGATGGACGAGACCGCCGACATCGAGGCCTTCGAGGCGCAGCGGCCGCGGCTGACGCGGCTGGCCTACCGCATGCTGGGCTCGCTGGCCGAGGCCGAGGACGCGGTGCAGGACGCCTGGCTGCGCTGGACGCGGGCGGGGCGGGACGTGGCCGATCCGGCGGCGTGGCTGGTGCGCGTGACGAGCCGTCTTTGCATCGACCGGCTGCGCGCGGCCAAGACCCAGCGGGAGGCCTATCGCGGCCCCTGGCTGCCCGAGCCCCTGATCGAGGAGCTGACCGAGGATCCGGTGGAGCGGGCCGAAGACGTGTCGGTGGCGTTCCTGCTGGCGCTGGAGCGGCTGTCGCCGCTGGAGCGGGCGGTGTTCCTGCTGCACGACGTGTTCGACGAGGACTATGGCGCGGTGGCCGAGGCCCTGGGACGCACCGAGCCGGCGGTGCGCCAGCTCGCCGCCCGGGCGCGGGCGCACGTGAGCGAGGCCAGGCCCCGCTTCTCGGTGAGCCAGGAGGCGGCGGCCCGGCTCGCCACCGCCTTCATGGAGGCCGCCACCAAGGGCGACGTGGAGGCGCTGAGGAGCCTTCTGGCCGAGGACGCGGTGATGGTGACCGACGGCGGCGGCAAGCGGCACGCCGCCCTGCGCCCGATGATCGGCCGCGACGACATCGTGCGGCTGCTGCAGGGCCTGGCCTGGCGCAACGGCCAGGTCTGGCCCGGACGGCTGCGGGCGGTGCGGATCAACGGCTATCCGGGCCTGATCCTGGAGGCGGCCGACGGGCCGATGACGCTGGCCTTCGAGCCGGCGGACGACGAGCGGCTGGCGGGCGTCTACCTGATGCGCAACCCCGACAAGCTGGGCCGCCTGCCGGGCTGAGCGGACCTTAAAGATCCTCCCCTTCCGGGGGAGGTGGATCGGCGCGCGGCGGCGAGACGGAGGGAGACTTTGAGAGGGCCAAGGTCATGGTTCCCCTCAGTCCCTTCGGGACAGCTCCCCCCAGAAGGGGAGCATCTTTCGAGCAAAGGCGGCGGCGCAAGACGGCCGTCTCGACTCGGGGCGTGAGTGTGGTGTGATACAGGGCTCGCAAGAGCGGCCCCTCCGGGCCCCTGGACCTGCCCGTGCGCTTCGACGAACGCTTTCTGGACGAGATC
The DNA here is from genome assembly GCF_041916435.1 of Phenylobacterium sp. GTDB lineage: Bacteria > Pseudomonadota > Alphaproteobacteria > Caulobacterales > Caulobacteraceae > Phenylobacterium. The sequence goes on from NZ_JAYRZM010000002.1 coordinate 427,356, forward strand.
AAATCGCGGCTGCGGCCGTCCGACGTGATCGGGCGGACGGTGAAGCTGCGCCGGCAGGGGCGCGAGTACGTGGGCCTGTCGCCCTTCACCAAGGAAAAGACCCCCTCGTTCTACGTGAACGACGACAAGGGCCAGTTCTTCGACTTCTCCTCGGGCAAGAACGGCGACCTGATCACCTTCCTGCAGGAGACCGAGCGGCTGAGCTTCATGGAAGCTGTCGAGCGGCTGGCGGCCGAGGCCGGCGTGCCGATGCCGGCGGTCGATCCCAGGGCGGCCGAGCAGGAGAAGGTGCGCCAGGGCCTATCCGACTGGCTGGAGGCGGCGGCCCAGTGGTTCGAGGCCGAGCTGCGCCGCCCGGTGGGGCGCGAAGCCCGCGCCTATCTGGACAGGCGCGGCCTGCCGGAGACCGAGTGGGGCCGCTTCCGCCTGGGCTATGCGCCGGCCGGGCGCGCGGCGCTGAAGGATTATCTGATCGCCAAGGGCGCCAGGCCGGGCGAGCTGGTGGAGGCGGGCCTGCTGATCGCGCCGGAGGACGGCGGTTCGCCCTACGACCGCTTCCGCGACCGGATCATCTTTCCGATCACCGACGGGCGCGGGCGGGTGGTCTCGTTCGGCGGGCGGGCGATGGATCCCCAGGCCCGCGCCAAGTACCTGAACGGGCCGGAGACAGGGCTCTTCCACAAGGGCCACGTGCTCTACGGCCTGCCCGAGGCGCGCAAGATCCTGGGCGCGGCGCCCTCGGGCCAGACGCCGCCGCTGGTGGTGGTGGAAGGCTACATGGACGCGATCGCCTGCCAGCGGGCGGGGGTGGCGGCGGTGGCGCCGCTGGGCACGGCGCTGACCGAGGACCAGATGGAGCTGATGTGGCGGCTCAACCCGGAGCCGACCCTGTGCTTCGACGCCGACCGGGCGGGCAAGCTGGCGGCCTCGCGGGCGATGGACCGGGCGCTGCCGCTCCTGAAGCCGGGCAAGAGCTTCAAGTTCGCCATCGTCGAGGGCGGCAAGGACCCCGACGACGTGCTGCGCGAGCAGGGGGCCGCGGCGCTGAAGGCGCAGCTTTCCCAGACCACGCCCTTTGTCGAGGCGCTGTTCACCCGCGAGCGCGACGCCGAACCGCTGGACACGCCGGAGCGGCGGGCCGGGCTGAAGGGCCGGTTGCGCCAGGCCGCCGCGAGCATCGCCGACAAGGACCTGCAGCAGGCCTATCGCGAGGAGCTGCTGGCGCGCTTCGACGGCCTGTTCGCCGCCGCGCGGGCCGAGCGGGGGCAGGGGCGAGGGCAGGCGCGGGGGGCGCCGCCGCGCAGCGGCGGATTGTCGCGGCGCTGGCGCGGCCGGGGCGGCGAGTGGGAGGACCCTTCGCCCAAGCCGGCGACGGTGGCGGCCGCGCGGGAGCTGTCGCGCGGGCTGGAGCTGGCGCCCGCGGCCCTGGCCTGGCTGGCGCTGCGCGATCCGGCGGTGCTGGACGACCATCTGGAGGACGCCTTGACCGCCCAGGGGTTCGGCGAGGCGGCGATCGCGCCCGTAATCCGGGAGATCATCGGTTTGCGACTGGAGGCGGAGCATCTTGACAGAGCCGGTGTCACGCGCCATCTGGCCTCTTGCGGATTTAGCGCGCTGTTGACAGACATCGACCGGGCCGCTGCGTCATCGGGCGCGCCCTTCATCAAAGATGATGTCTCCCTCGAAGCGGCGAGATCCCAGTGGTTGCGGGCTTTCGCCGGCCTTTCCCGGCTGGCGGCGCTCGACGAGGCTATTGGCGCCGTGAAGGGAGGCCTTCGCGGTCGTGAGGATATGGAAGCCTTCGAGCGCCTGAAAGGCGAGCGCGACACACTGAGGCGAGCGATCAGAACGGGAACGATTTGGACGGGCGAGGAGTCGTAACAGGCGGCTCCGAGGCATCCGTCGCCATTTGGATTTTTCGGACGGGCCCATGCGTGGGCCGCGCGCCGATTTCGGAGACTTAGATGAGCACCAATGCGGCCGAAGCGGAAACCACCGAAACGACCGGCGGCGACGGCCCGCTGCTCGACCTGACGGACGCCGCGGTCAAGAAGTTCATCAAGCAGGCCAAGGCCCGCGGCTACGTCACCATGGACGAGCTGAACAAGGTCCTGCCCAGCGAGGAAGTGACCTCCGAGGCCATCGAAGACACGCTGGCCATGCTCTCCGAGATGGGCGTGAACGTGGTCGAGGCCGAGGAAGACGCCGAGGGCGGCGAGGTGGCCGTGCGCGAGGAAAGCGCCGTCGTCGAGACGCCCTCCACCCCGGCCTACGACCGCACGGACGACCCGGTGCGCATGTACCTGCGCGAGATGGGCTCGGTGGAGCTGCTTTCGCGCGAGGGCGAAATCGCCATCGCCAAGCGCATCGAGGCCGGCCGCGACACCATGATCCGCGGGCTGTGCGAGAGCGCCCTGACCTTCGAGGCCATCATGGTGTGGCGCGAGGAGCTGGGCAACGGCCGCATCCTGCTGCGCGAGGTGATCGACCTCGAACAGACCTACGGCGGCCAGGTGGCCGCGGCGGCGGACGCGAACGAAGCCAGCGACGAAGACGAGGCCGACGAGGAAGCCGGCGAAGAGGGCGAAGGCGCCAAGGGCGACGACGACGACGACTTCGACGACGGCGCGGGCCCGACCATCAGCGCCATGGAAGGCGAGCTGCGCGAAGGGGTGATGGCCACCCTGGACGCCATCGCCGCCGAATTCGACGCCTTCCGCCAGCTCCAGGAAAAGCTCGTCGGCCGCCGGCTGAAGGGCGAGGACCTGGTCGAGGAGGACCGCCGCGCCTACGACCAGGCCAGCGGCGCCATCGTCCAGCACCTGAAGACGCTGAAGCTGAACAACAACCGCATCGAGGCGCTGGTCGAGCAGCTCTATGCGATCAACAAGCGCCTGATGGGCCTGGAAGGCCGGCTGCTGCGCCTGGCCGACAGCTACGGCATCTCCCGCGGGGAGTTCCTGAAGGCCTACTTCGGCTCCGAGCTGGACCCGGCCTGGCCCGACACGGTCAAGCAACTGGGCGTGCGCTGGACCAAGTTCGCCGAGAACGACTCCGGCCAGATCGGCGAGATCCGCACCGAGATCGCGGCGCTCGCCACCGAGACCGGCGTGCCGATCGACGACTACCGCCGCATCGTCCAGACCGTGCAGAAGGGCGAGCGCGAGGCCCGCCAGGCCAAGAAGGAGATGGTCGAGGCCAACCTTCGCCTGGTGATCTCCATCGCCAAGAAGTACACCAACCGCGGCCTGCAATTCCTTGATCTCATTCAGGAAGGCAACATCGGTCTGATGAAGGCGGTGGACAAGTTCGAGTACCGCCGCGGCTACAAGTTCTCCACCTACGCCACCTGGTGGATCCGGCAGGCGATCACCCGCTCGATCGCCGACCAGGCCCGCACGATCCGCATCCCGGTGCATATGATCGAGACGATCAACAAGATCGTGCGCACCAGCCGCCAGATGCTGCACGAGATCGGCCGCGAGCCGACGCCGGAGGAGCTGGCCGAGAAGCTGGCCATGCCGCTGGAGAAGGTGCGCAAGGTGCTGAAGATCGCCAAGGAGCCGATCAGCCTCGAGACGCCGATCGGCGACGAAGAGGACAGCCACCTGGGCGACTTCATCGAGGACAAGAACGCGGTCCTGCCGATCGACGCGGCGATCCAGTCGAACCTGCGCGAGACCACCACCCGCGTGCTGGCCAGCCTGACGCCCCGCGAGGAGCGCGTGCTGCGCATGCGCTTCGGCATCGGCATGAACACCGACCACACCCTCGAAGAGGTGGGCCAGCAGTTCAGCGTGACCCGCGAACGGATCCGCCAGATCGAGGCCAAGGCGCTGCGCAAGCTCAAGCACCCGAGCCGGTCGCGGAAGCTGCGCAGCTTCCTGGACAGCTAGGCCGATCGCCAAGCCCGCCGAGAATCCAGAGCCCCGCCGGAACCTCCGGCGGGGTTTTCGCTTTCAAGAGGCATGCTCCGCCTCTTCTGCATCCTCTCGGTTCCGGCGCTGGGCGGCCTGGTGTGGCCGGCCGTGGCGCAGTACGAGTTCGCCCGCGCCCCGGGCGAGATGATCCTGCAGACCCCGTCGCTGGCGGTCGACATCCCGATCCTGGCGGGCCTGGGCGCCAGCGTCGCGCTGACGCTCGGGTTTTGGCTGAAGCGCCGGGCCCCTACCGCCAGCCGTAGTTGAAGCTGACCGAGATGCGGTCGGCCTTGGCGCGGTTGGGCGTCACCTCGTGGCGCAGCCAGCTTTCCCACATCAGGATCGTGCCCGGCCCAGGCTGCAGGTAGATGAAGCTCTTCAGCTCCTCCGGCGCGTCGGCGGTGCGCGGGGGGGCGGCCATCATCATCGGAAGGCGGGGATCCTCCAGCTTCAGGGCGGAGGCGCCGGGCGGCGTGGCCACATAGATCGTGCCGGAGATGACGCTGTGCGGATGGATGTGGCCGGTGTGCGCCGCGCCGGGCTTCAGGACATTGACCCACAGGCTGTCGAGCCGCAGGCGCCCGGCGCCGAGGTCCAGGCAAAGTTCCTTGGCGAAGGCGGCGGCGTGGCGGTCGAGCCTGGTCTTCAGCTTGCCGAACACGCTGGCGCGCGTGGGCAGGTCGTCGAGCGAGGCGTAGGAGGTGTAGCCGCCGTAGCCCTCGCGCTTGCACCAGGCGCGGCCGGCCAGGTCCTCGTCGGCCAGCATCAGGCAGGCGTCGGCGAGTTCGGCGTTGAAGTCGGAAAAGCCGCGGTCGGCGGCGAGGCTCGCCTCATAGACCCGGGTGACGAATAGCGCGCGCGTGTTCATGGCCGGGCGCTAGCGGTCCCGTCCACGCTTGTCAAAGGAGCGCGCGCCGGCTCAGCGGCGCTGGGTCTGTTCCTGGGCGCTGATCAGGGCGCGCCACATGTCGTCGGCCACCGAGATCAGCTGCGCCGAAGCGGAGAACTGATGCTTGGCCTCGACCTGCTCGACGACTTCGCCGCCGATGTCGATATCCTTCGCCCCCTCGGAATCTCCGGAACGGGCGACACGCTCGGCCGAGGCGTCGAAACGTCGGCCAGCAGCCATCATGCCGTATCTTGCGGCGCTCAACGGGTCCATTTCTTGGCCCTCCCGGGGCGGAAAATGCCGCGCAGGCGTTAAGCTATCGCGTTCAAGCGTGGTGAAGCGCCGTTGACCATATGCCGGCGCGGGGAGGGAAAGATGATGCATTCGGCGCTCGCGGCCCTGGCGATCCTGGCGGCCGCACCGCAGGCGGCCGATCCGCCGCCGGCCCCCAAGGCGCAGGAGACGACCGTCTGCCTGGACGTGGGCGGCCACAGCGTGCCGGCGGTGTGCCACGTCTACGGCGGCCTGGGCGCGCGCGACGAGTTCTGCCTGTGCCCGGAGGGGCGGCGCGTGACCGCCCCGGTGTGCGGGCCGGGCGAGACCGCGCCCGCCGAGACCAGGGCCTACGACAAGGCGCGGCTGAAGGCGGCCGAGGACGGCAGCCTGATCGGCGACCTCTACGAGGGCAAGCCGATGTGCGTGAACAGGGACTACCTGCCCAAGGCGCCGTAGACCAGGTTCTGGAACACCGGCAGGGCCATGCGCCCGCCCATCCGCCCGCCGGTGGCGAGCTGGCCCGACGCCATGCGCGCGGCGGCCTCGGCGCTGAGGTCCATGGAATCCTGGATCAGGTAGACCATCACCATGTCCTCGGCCGGATCGGCGCGCCACCAGGTGCCGAAGGCGCCGGGCCAGCCGAACGCGCCAGTCGAGCCCGCGCCCATCCAGGCCTGCTTTTCCTGGTCGGTGATCACCGACACGCCCAGGCCGAAGCCCTGGCCCGCCCAGAAGGGGATGCCCATGAAGGGGATCTCGCGCTGAGCCGGGGTGAGCCGGTTGGCGGTCATCAGCTCGATGGTCTCGGGCGGGACCAGGCGCACGCCGTCGACCTCGCCCTTGCCCAGCAGCATGCGGGCGAACTTCAGATAATCGTCGGCGGTGGAGATCAGGCCGCCGCCGCCGCCCTCGAACGACGGCTCGGACTTGGCGTGGGGGATCGACACGTCCTTCAGGCCGGCGACGTCCGGGACGATCTGGTAGAGCTTGGCCATCCGGTCGCGCTTCTCCGGCGGCGCCCAGAAGAAGGTGTCGGTCATGCCGAGCGGATCGAAGATGCGCGCCTTCAGCACCTGGCCGAGCGGCTTGCCCTCGATGCGGGCCACCAGGAAGCCGAGCACGTCGGTGGCGTGGCTGTAGTGGAAGCGCTCGCCGGGCGCGAAGGTGAGCGGCAGCGAGCCCAGGCGCTCCAGCCACTCGTCGGGCGACAGGCCGTTGACCAGGGGCGAGCCGAGCGCCTCCTCATGGGCGTAGGCGATCGGGCCGATGGAGGTGAAGCTGTAGGCCAGCCCCGCCCGGTGGGTCATCAGGTCCTCGACGGTGATGTCGCGCGGCGCCGGGCTGGTGTCGCCGATCGGGCCGGTCGGGGCCGCCAGCACGCGCATGTCGGCGAACTCGGGCAGCCACTTGGTGATCGGATCATCCAGCTTGAGCTTGCCTTCCTCCATCAGCATCAGGGCGGCCAGGGAGGTGACCGGCTTGGTCATGGAGGCGATGCGGAAGAGCGTGTCGCGGGTCATCGGCGCCTTGGCCTCGATGTCGCGCCAGCCGAGCGTGTTGACCTGGGCGATCTCGCCCTTGCGATAGAGGAGGGTGACGAAGCCGGAGATGTCGCCGGCGTCGACCACCGGCTGCAACGCGCCGGGGATCTTGGCCAATCCCTCGGAAGAAAACCCGCCCAGTCCGATGTCGCCGTCCATGTCCGCGCCTCGCCAATGATCCTGCGGCGCTCGCCGGCCGCGTGGGCGCCATTACGGCGGGGCCGGGCCCGCGGCGTCAAGGCGCGCTTAAGGGTCGGGCGATTGAATGGGGGGACTAATCGAGCCTATACCGCGACCTCCAAGGACGCATCGCCCATGCCGACCCCCCGCAAGACCGCGCGCGCGCTGCGCGCCGGACCCGTCGCCCTCCTGGCGCTCGTCGCCTGCGCCTGCTCGCCGGGCGCGCCGGAGGGCGTGTCGAAGAAGGTGCTGGACGAGGCGATCTCGCAGGGCATCGGCGATCCCAACACCTGCGTGCTGATCGGCAAGGTGGGGTCCGGCGAGATCGTCTACCGCTACAACACCCACCTGACCTGCGGGCGCGAGCTGCCCTCCTGCCAGGGCGGATCGGCGGTGACGGTGGACGACGTGCTGAAATCGGTGGCCAAGGGCGAGCCGGAGCGGGCGCTGAGCTGCCCCACGGCGACCGACGGTTCGCGCTCGGTGGGCTGGTCGGCCGGCCGCGTGCTGGGCAAGGAGCTGGTCTACGCCGCGGTGATGGAAGGACAGAAGGCGCTGCCGGGCCGGGTGATGGCCGACCGGCTGGAGCGCGCCTTCGTCAAGGCCGGGCTCCAGCCGGAGCGCTAGAGCGGCCTATTTGGCCAGTTCGTAGACGGCGCTGACGTCGATCCCCACCGAAAGCTCGCCGGCGGCCACGGGCGTGGCGTCGGCCTTCTCCATGCGGGCCATCGCGAGCATCGGCATGGGCGAGGGGGGCGAATAGCCGCCGGCCTCGCTCAGGGACACCAGGCGCGCCACGTGATAGCCGGCGGCCTTGGCGTAGAGGTCGGCCTTGGCGGCCAGCGCCTTGACCGCCTGTTCGCGCGCGGCGTTCTCGGCGGCGGTGGAATCCTTCAGGCCGAAGCTGATCCCGTTCACCCGGTTGGCGCCCGCGCCAACGGTGGCGTCCACCGCCTTGCCCAGGTCCTTCAGGTCGTTGACGCGCACGCTGACCTGGTTGGAGGCCTGGTAGCCGGAGAGCTTGGGCGGCTGGTTCTCCTGGTAGACGTATTGCGGATTGAGGCTGAGGTTCGAGGTCTGGATGTCGCGCTCGGCGATGCCGGCCTTCTTCAGGGCGGCGATGACGGCGTTCATCTGCTCGGCGTTGGCGCGCATGGCGCCCTGGGCCGTGGGGGCCTCGATCTGCACGCCGAGGGTGATGGTGGCCATGTCCGGGGCGATGCGGGTCTCGCCATGGGCGGACAGGTTCAGGGTGGTGGCCCGGAACAGGGTGTCGGCGGCCGGGGCCGCCTGGGCGTAGGCGGCGGGGACGGCGGCCGTGGCCAGGACGAGGGCGAGGGCGCCGGCGCGGACGAGGCGGGTCATGCTGTTCTCCCAGATGCATGCACAGGGGCACGTCAGTGATGCGCGGCCACGGCGAAACCATGGCGCGGCTCGACCCTGGCGGGCCCAACCTGAACCTAGCCTTTAAGCGGCGTGCAGCCCATGGTAACGGCGGAGCCCTGCCGCTGCAGGGGCCTGTAGCTCAATGGTTAGAGCCGACCGCTCATAACGGTCTGGTTGCAGGTTCGAGTCCTGCCGGGCCCACCAGCGCCGCGTCCGGGGAGGTTCCAGGGCGTCCAAATTCGTTCATCTTGTGACATAAAATGCAGTAATTTCTGTTGATTAGAGTGCGACGGCGTCCGCGGAGGTTCCGGGGCATCCTCGTCGCCTGTTGGTACGATTTGGCGCTCGATACCAACACGAATGCGTGCAATACCAACAAAATGCCCCTGTCCGACGCCAAGCTGCGCTCTTTGAAGGCCGCGGATCGCCCCATCAAAGTCAGCGATTCAGGGGGACTCCACATCCTTGTGACGCCGAACGGATCGAAGCTCTGGCGTTTGGCCTACCGCTTTCAGGGCAAGCAGAAGCTCTTGGCGCTCGGCTCATATCCGGACGTTTCCCTGAGAGACGCGCGGCTCGCGCGGGACGGCGCAAAGGATATGCTCGAGCAAGGCGAGGACCCAAGTCACGCCCGAAAGATGGAAAAGCGGCGTGCGCGCGTCGCCGCCGGTCATACATTCAGATCGGTCGCCGATGATTGGTTCGACGGGCAGAAAGCGCGATGGGTGGCGAGTTACGCCGACCGCTTGCGTCGACGCCTTGACGACGACCTCTTGAGGGAATTTGGGGACCGCCCCATCGCATCGATTGAGCCGATCGAAGTGCTCGATGCGATCCGTAAGATCGAACAGCGTGACGCCATAGAGATGGCGCGCCGCGTGCTTCAGATGGCTAGCGCGATCTTCCGCCACGGCGTTGCCACCTCAAGCTGCCCCAGAGATCCCACGGCCGACATTCGTGGCGCATTGCGCGCGGCCCCTACGCCGCGGCGGCGCGCTGCGCTCAAGGCGACGGAGTTGCCGGAGTTCGTCAAACGCCTGGAGGCCTACGACGGTGAGCCACTGACGCGCCTGGCGCTCAAGCTCGTGCTCCATACATTTGTCCGCACCCACGAACTTCGGTTCGCCGAGTGGAGCGAGTTCGAAGGACTCGATGGGGAAGAGCCGCCTTGGCGGATACCGGCTGGCCGGATGAAGATGCGCAGAGAGCACCTCGTGCCGCTTGCGCCGGAAGTGGTCGTGACTCTCCAGGAGATTCGCAAGTTGGCAGGCCGTAGCCAGTTCTTATTCCCTGCGCCAACGCGGTCCCGGGTGATCTCCGAAAACACGATGCTCTTCGCCTTGTACCGCATGGGCTATCACAGCCGCGCCACGGTGCACGGCTTCCGGGCCACGGCGTCGACCATTCTCAACGAACATCAATTCAACCGCGATTGGATCGAGGCGCAGCTGGCGCACGCAGAGGGCTCGGTGCGATCGATCTACAATGCCGCTGAGTGGCTGCCGGGGCGGCGAGAGATGCTGAAGTGGTGGTCGAGCTACCTTGCATCGCTATTGAGCGTGCCCGCTGACCATCTTCGTTGATCGGGGCCAGAGGGGGGCAGCGGAATGACCCAGAAGGGCTCCTAGGCGAAGTTGGCAGTGTCCGCACCAGGGCGCGCCGAGTGACTGCCTAAGGGAGTCGAACCTAAGCAGCCGCCCCTGGCGCGAGGCCGACCTCAGAGCCAGCGGATTAACCTCAGCGTTCCAGCAAGCGGGGTCCAGCCCCTTGGTCGCCAAGCACGTCCCCCGGATTGCGCAGGCGGCAGGCGCTGATCGTCAGGCAGCCGCAGCCGATGCAATCGCTGAGTTGGTCGCGCAATGCGGCAAGCTGAGCAATCCGATTGTCGAGGTCCTGGCGCCACCGCGTCGAGAGTGCGGCCCAATCATCGACGGTCGGCGTGCGGCCGCCTGGGAGCCCGGAGAGCGCCGCCTTGATCTGGGCGAGCGGAATGCCGACTTTCTGGGCCACGCGAACGATGGCGATACGGCGCAGAACATCGCGCTCATAACGCCGCTGGTTGCCCGCTGTGCGGCGGCTGCTGATCAGACCTTCGGCCTCATAGAAGTGGACGGTGGAGACGGCCACGCCACTCCGCGCCGCAACCTCGCCTACGCCGAGTTCGAGATGATAGGGCTGGGGCATGACGAAGCCTGTTGACCTCAACTAAGGTTGAGGTTCTACACGGATGGCTCCTGCAATCAAACGATGGAGCTCGAATTGTCGGATCTGGGCCTGACTCACGTCGCGTTGGCCGTGCGCGATCTGACCGCGAGCGTCTCCTTCTACGAACAGTACGCAGCCATGAAGGTGGTGCACCGGCGTCCGGCCGGCGCGGAGGGCGGCGTGGCGTGGTTGAGTGACCTCACACGCCCGTTCGTGATCGTGCTCATCCAGGCGCCGGGCTTGAACGACACGCCGCTTGGGCCGTTCGGACACCTTGGCGTGGCCGTCGCGAGCCGGGAGGAGGTTAACCGCCTCGTCGAGCTGGCCCGGGCGCACGGCCGCCTCGCTGACGGCCCGGCCGACTCCGGGCCGCCCGTGGGATATTGGGCCTATATCCGCGATCCAGACGGCAACACCCTGGAGGTCGCCCACGGCCAGGAGGTCACTTTTGCGGTCGAGGCCGCCGCGGCCAGCAGCGCCTCGGGCAGCGGCGTCAGTGCCTGAGTGTCCGCTTCCCGCCCCGCATCCAAGTTCCGCTCCTGGCGCGATCTGGACCAACAGCGTCACAGTCCCCAGTGCATCCGGCCATGTCTCACGGCGGCGACGCCACCGAAATATGACCCTCCGGCGATGTACGACGACAGCCCCTCTAGGTATTTGGGCGCGTCTTCCGGCATGAGGCCTTCAACGTCTTGTGGCTCGATCCTGCCGCGCGCCCAGCGCCCGGATCGTGAGAAGGCCTCGTACTCTACCGAATACCTGAGCCAGTAGGCTCCACAGTCTCGACAGCGCTTGATGTCGACCGCAGCGAATCGTCCCTCGGTTTCGTCGACGCCGACCTCCCGCACGAGTTCGAACTTGGCGTGCGAAGCTGTCGGCAGCTCACAATCGCATTCGATCGCCACTCTAATCGTCTCCATCCATGGGTTTGAGCTCTAGCGTCAACCGTTCTGCGTCGGCTCACCGTTCCGCGGCGCGCGCAACAATCCATGCGCTCACTTCCGACGAAACGAACCCGATGGCGCGTGGTCCAAGCCTCACCGCTTTGGGAAAGGCTCCTTTCTTTAGCGCCGCATAGAGTGAACTCCTGCTGAGCCCCGTGCGATTTAGCACCTCGGGCAAGCGTTCAATTCGCAGTTGATGCTGGGTTCGGTCGCAGCGAACGGAATCGATATGAGCTTTTTCTAGTGCTGGCGCTGCTCCCACGTCACGTCTCCTTTAACCGTATGACGTGGCGTAGGTTAGGTGAAACTATGTTTATAGTCTTCGGGAAACGCGGGACTTCGCGGGTTTGGGCGGGATGTGGCGGGATCACTCATGGTGCGGCCAGCAACAAAGATGGCTGCGTGCGAGTATTCTTTGGCGGTAGCCTTTCAGCGCAAGCTGATGGCGCCGTCGCCGCGCCACCGTGCCGCATGCTAAACAGAGAAACCGGCCGGCAGCGCCTCATCAATTCGCTTTAGCAAGCTGTCAGGCGATAGTCCGATCGCTCTTGCAATGGCGATGAACTCTAGGACATCCAGCCTGCGTTCAAGGCGCTCGATCTTGTTCACCCACGACGGATGCTTCCCCAGCCGGCGGGCGAGTTCCCGCTGCCCGACGCCAGCGGCCTCTCTCGCCGTCACGAGCTCCTCGATGACGGCTCTGTAAGCCCCCGAGCTAACCCAACTGCGCTCCATGAAGACGCCCCTGCCAATTCGGTCCGAATGGATCGCGCCGGACAAAGGATGTTCCCATTTTAGGAACGATGGGGTATTGCCTGGTGCGCCCGGGAACGTGCTGACGCTCGTTGGAAGGGCATTTGACCGACCCTTCACGATGGAGCCTACGTTGACCGCCCAGGACTACCTGTCGCCCAAACAGCTCGCCGCACTGCTCGGCGGCGCCGTCTCGGTGAAGACACTCGCGAACTGGCGCTCAGATCCCGAAGAGCCAGGGCCCGCATATCATCGGCTCGGCAACAGGATCCTCTATCCTCGGGCGAGCGTCGATGAATGGCTTGAGAGGCGGTTGCACAAGTCTACTCGAGCCTATGCGGGGCGCCGCGCCGACAAGGGCGATAGGCAGCTTGCACTGAAGCGCGCCGCCTTGGCGATGAGGCGCAAGGCGCTTCAGCGTGAGCTCGACACCCTTGAGGCTGAACTGGACGACCTGAAGCCGTAGCGGAGCGATCGCGAACGCAGTCCGAGCCATCCCGCGGTCATCAGGGGGATCTATAAGGTTGAACTCGGGAATGGCCGGTACCGGGCGGGAATTTGCGGGAAGCATTGCGTGCTACCGCCCACAATACCGCCACCCGATCAAACTCGGACAAACAAAAAGAATAGGAAAAACAGTTGGATGTGTCGATTTAGAAAACACCCTGATCAGGTGTTCTCTGCGAGGCTGTGTTCAGTGGCGCCGGAGTCCGAAGGGTCTACCGTGCAGCCCGCGGCGCCTGCGATGACGTGTCCGTGGGGGAGGGGGAAGCGGAATAAAATCAACGACATGGTCGTCTTTCGTGCTCAGCCGGCGGGAATGCGCGGGAAACTTTGACCTCTACCGCCACCAACACCGCCACTTGCGTTTGCCGGTATCTCTATAACAGATTGTATTTACTGGGAAAATCGCCGAACGCGATGGCTCCCCGGGCAGGAGTGAAACTCGTTCTGGTTCCTTTTGGTCGAGATTTACTTCGCCAGTGGAGACCCCCGTCCTCGGGGCGAAGATGCGAGGGCAAGCTACATGAGCCTATTCCAGGTGGCTGGGCGGTACGTAGGTCACCGTGCACTGCCAGCGGTCGTTGAACAGCGCCTCCGCCCCGCGGCCGATCGACAGGAGATGTCGCCGAACCGCCCCGCCAGCATGGCGGACAGACACTTCGATGGTCCGGTCATGGAAGTCATCATTGCGCCCACGCCTGTCCCGACGGCGCAAAACGAGCCTGGGCGCATGGTCAGGCACAAACCGGCTGAACAGCTCGCCGATGTCGCGCCGGGCGGCAGGCTCGGGGAGATCGCCGTCCGCGTCTGGCGCGTACTCCAGCACGGCGGCCTCGAAGGTCCGGCAGACGCCCTTAAGCCTGGCGATGAATTCAACCTGCGCCCGCCGCGCATTGGTGTGGCAGAGCGCGTAGGGATCCCGGATCTCAATCTGTTCGATGTCGCGGCCGCCGAAGAGGTCGATGATCTCCTCCAGGGGACGGGGCTCGCCGGCGCGGACGTTCCAGAAGCGTACGCCAGTCTGCTCAAGCGGCCTGGGAAGGTGCATTGTCGCCCGGGCAGGGGCGCTTTCGACATCGCTGCGCTCAGCGACCTCGACCGGAGCCGTCTCAGATGCGTCGGTGGTCTCAGGCGTCGCCGCGTCTTCGTCCGGTCCAAGGGAGACCTCACGGAAAAGTCCGGCCAGATCGGCGTCACTGGGTTCCGGCGGCAGGAAGAGATCTCGGGTGAGCTGACGCTTACGCTCTATCAGGGCGTTCAGGCGCAGGTCGAAGCTGGACTCCCGGATCGCCGGATCGGGGTGCACGGCCATCGGAACATGCACATGCACGTCTCGGGTCTGGCCAATGCGAAAGACGCGGTCGGTGGCCTGGTCCTCCACGGCCGGATTCCACCATCTCGACAGGTGGATCACGTGGTTGGCGGCGGTCAGCGTCAGCCCCACGCCGCCGGCCTTTGGGGACAGGATCATGACGTCGAACCCAGGGCGACGCTGCTGAAACGCCGTCACAAGCGCCTGTCGCCTTGGTCCCGGTACGCCGCCATGGATACGGGCGGGCAGTTCGGCCAGACGAAAGCGATCCCTGATGAGGCCGGCCAGGCGCTCCTGCATCGCCAGGTCCTCGACGAAGATGAGGGCCTTCTCCCCCTTCGCCGAAATCTCCGTTAGGATCTCCAGTGTCTTGGAAAGACGTGCTGAATCCTGAGCATAGGCTTCCAGATCGGTCGGCGCCTGACGCGGATCCTGGGGGTGCAGGGAGATGCCGCGCATCTCGGCGAGGGTCGACAGCATCCCGCCCCTGCCAATGGTGCCTGCGGACGCGCCTGCTGCGGCGCGAACGACCACGTCCCGGTAGGCGTCCGCCTGGACCTCGGGCATCTCCACCGCGAACGTGGTGATATGCTTTTGCGGAAGGCCTTCGAGCTCATCCGCCTTCAGCCGCCGCAGCATGTAGGCCGGCCGTCCTGGTGCGCTGTCCATCATCTGCGCCTTCAGGCGGCGCAGGGCCTCCGGATCATTCGCCGGATGTCTGGCTTCGAAGTCGCGGCTGGCGCCAAGCAGGCCCGGCGCGATGACGTCCATGAGCGACCAGAGGTCCTGCAGGCGGTTTTCCACGGGCGTGCCGGTCATCCCCAGTGTGAAGCTGGAGTTGAGCGCCCTGGCCGCGCGGGTCATCTGGCTCGTCGGATTCTTGAGCTTCTGAATCTCGTCATAGATGACGAGGCCAAAGCGGGTCCGCGCGAAGCTGAAGTGATAGTCGCGCATGGTTTCGTAGGTGGTGAGAACGACGCCTGCGTCGCGCCAGGCCTCGCCGCGCAGGGCGGCGCGGCCCGTTTCAATGTCGCGGGCGCTCAGACCGCTGTCTTCCCGAAGCACCTTGAGGTTGGCGCCAAATGCCGGGACCAGAGGGCCCAGTCGCGGCAGATCAAGATGCTTGACGATTTCGTCGCGCCAGGTGCCCAGAAGCGCTGTCGGCGCCACGATCAGGAAGGGCGCAGACTCGCGTCGCCCCTGAGACGCCTCGTCCTGGAGCCAGGCCATGAAGGCGATGGCCTGCAGCGTCTTGCCCAGGCCCATGTCGTCGGCCAGAAGCGCGCCTGGGCGACCTGCAACGACGCATTCGGCAAGCCAGTTGAGCCCCAGCAGCTGATGCTCTTTCAGCTGCGTATGTAGCCGCTCGGGGGGATCGATCGGCCTGAAATCAACGGCCGCCTCCCCCGACACGGGCGCAAACTCGACCTCTTCAAAGTTCTCCCGCACGACCAGAAACAGCTTGCCGTCCGGGTAGCGCGGGTCGTCGGTCGCCGCGCCCGCCTCTTCCCCGTCAGGCGCGACGCCGCCGGCGAATGGGGCAAGTGCCCGGATCGATCGAAGCGTCTGATCTGTCGCCGGCAGCGCAGTGGGAGCCGGCGCTGTCTGACCGGGGGGCGGCTCGAGCAGCCCCCCCACATCAAATGTCGTCTGGCCCGCTTCCGCCGCGCCCTCGGCGCGCTTGATCAGCGGAACGATGTTGTCCGGCGGGACGACGAAGTAGTCGTCGCCGACGCGAAGTCCGAACCTTTCCGGGATCCACTGATTCTTGCCGAGTGGCGTGAGCCAGGGAAGCACCTGCGCGCGCCAGACGTCGACTCCCGCGACGCGGCTGGAGAACTGTTCGGTTTCGACGAAGAGCACGTCCAGGTCGCAGGTCTCCGCGAGAGCTTCGCCAAGCCGCTCTCTGAGAACCTGCCGCGGGTTCAGTACGAAAGCCCTTCGTTCGGCTTCCGGCCTGTCCTGCATCCTGCGGATCTCCCCGAGCACGGGACGAAGCGCAGGATCGATGTAGATGTACTCCCCATCGCGCAGGACATAGACCGGCCGCGCATCGGGCTCGCGCCTGAAGCGGTCTGAGGCGAAGAGGTTCTGCGTCGAGGGCGCAAGGACGCTGTCAAGCTCCTCGTCCGGCGCGTGGCCGTCTTCCTGCGCCTCAGCAAGGCTGTGGGCGCCGAAGAGGACCGGATCGAAGTCCGTCTGTTCCGGGGTCAGGGCATTCAGCTTGAGCGATGCGCTCGACGCATAGTGGACCCGCAGGTCCCGCAGGTAGCTTTCTGACTCGACGGGCGCGCGGGGGTCTTCCGGCCAGTGGCGCCGAAGCTCCGCCAACGCGCGAAACCGTTCTGAGGCGTCGTGCGGCTGCAGCAGTGGCTGCGCCGACCTCCAGAGCGACCAGAGCGGTTCGGGAACGCGACTGACGCCGTCCGAGCTCTTCAGGATCGCCCCCTGAAGCTCGGCTCGAACCGGCTGTCCGCCCGGGCGAATCCAACGCGCAGCGAGCGTGAAATCGGGATTGGAGATGATGCCCTGGGGCTTCAACTCCAGCGCCAGACTGGTCGCAGGGGGCAGCGACAGTATCGCAGCGGTCGCGGCGTCCAGGCGTGCGACGAGCTGCGGAGGCAGCCAAACGTCATCTGCGCGAAATTCGCATGAAGATTCATCCTCGCCGGCATCCTCCTCAGACTCCAGCTGCAGGAGGGTGAGGGCTGAGGCGACCTCGGGCTTTGCTGAAACCCAGTCGCTAGTCGGGACGCGTCTGCCGTTGTCTTCGAGCCAGACGACAAGCTGATCGCCTTCAGCGGCGTGCCGGAACGTCGCCTCAGAGCCGCTTTTTCTGCGTCGCCCAAACCAGCCGCTCATACAGTCACCCCAGTTTCATGGCGGATCAGCTCGCGAACCTTCCAGCGCCAGTCGCCTTGGTGCGCTCCCCACAATGGCGCATTCATTAGTTCACGCGGTTCGTAGTCGGGTCTGCGGCGACTGTTGTGTCGGAAGAGAGCCGGGTGTCCGCGATCCCCGTGCCGCCACATGTTCCAGCGGCCGTTATGGCTCCACTCCACTACCGTGAGATCGCCAATCTTCATGATCAGCGCCGCATGTTCGGCCGTGCGACTTCCGCCAGACGCCAGCCGGCCAAACATTGACAGCCCGGTATCATTGCTGCGGCTGGCCGCCTGCTCGGCCCGCCAGGCCCCGTCCGCGCCGAAGGCCACCCAGGCGGCCGAGATGTGGTCCGCGTGCAGGTACCTCTCCCAGAATTCGCGGCGTTCCGCCCACATGTCCGGTCGGTCGGTCGTCTCAGCGACAATGTCGAAGAACTGTTCGACGGAAGCCTTTGTGAGCCACCTGACAATGACGTCGTAGGCGTCTGGAGCCTGCGCCCTGACCACCGACCAGCGGGCAGGCTGGACACGCGGGTCACCGGCGTAGGAAATCGCCGCGTCCAGCAGAGTGGCCTTGTGTTCCCCCTTTGGCTCGTTGGTCTCCCAGGGCCGGAAGAGGGCACCGGCGAATTCAGTCCATGCGCGCGGATAGGCGTATGCGCTCCCCCCAAGGCGCGACCAGGCGATCAGCCGCGTCTGAAGCGGCGTCGCTCTGGATTCCTTCTTGCCCTGGACGCTGATGCACCCGAGCCTGAAGGCCGCTTCAGCCAGACCGCCGCGTAGCCTTCCCTCTGATTGCAGGCCGGCGGACTGCAGGATCGATTGCGGCGGCTCGGCTGAGTCCATCACCGCTCGGGTCAGACGCTCTGGCGCCCGAGCCGCATCAAAGATCAGGTACTGTCGCGCGCGCTGGGGCCATGCGTCGGTGTCGCGCCAGGGCCATCGGGAGCTCAGGCCTTCCAGTCGCTTTCCGAGAAAGGCCACATCGGTGTCATCAGGCGAAAAGCGGTCGAGATAGACGTCGATCAGGGCGAGGAACGCCGCGCGCCTTTGCAGACGCTCCACTTCAGCGATGATCGGAAGGCTGAGCCTGCGGTCGCGACCGGGAGGATGCGGCGGTTGAAGAAACGCGCGGCAGGTCTCGCGAAGGTCGCGCCGGGACAGCGACGCGAGACGGTCTTCGCTGACCGCCAGGGCGACCAGGCTCTGCAGAGCCGCGACGTCCACGCTCGACGGTCCGTCCGATGCTTCCGCTTCGATCTTGCGGGCGGCGCGGTGCATCGCGAGCGGTTCCGGCGCTGAAGCCGCCAGGCGCCTGAGCAGACGGTCAGGTTGCGCGAGAAGTGCGGCCAGGCCCTTCATTGCGCCTCCAGCCGCTGTCTCAGAGCCCCGGCGGTGGCCCCCGAATCCGGAGTGACCATGATCAGACGAAGATCGATGCGCCGATTTCTGCGCTTGTCCTCGTCAGTCGGGCCCCGATCTATCAGACGCTGCGGGCCGTAACCGCTGACGCTTAGGACCGGCTCACAATCCCCGTTTCGGTTTAGCGAACACTCGGCGGCCAGGGCGGGGCGCAGCGAGGTGAGCGCACGATAGGTGTTCGTTGCGCGGAGCGCCGAAAGGTCCCAGTTGTCGCGAAGCATGCCGGCCCCCTTCAGGGCGTCGGCGTCGGTATGGCCTTCGACATAGAGCGCTTCGATACGGTGGTGGTTGTCCGGTGGACAGCGCGCAGGCCGCTGCGCGGAACCTCCCGTCAGATCGGTGTAGCAGGGCAGGACGTCAGCGAGCGCATCGGCAAGATGGCCGACAGCTGTGAGGCCTTCGGGCTTCAGCTCCGCCCTTGCGCTGTCGAACAAAATGGCGTCCGGAAGACGCAGGACGCCATTCTGAGTGTCGATTGAGACGATGACGCCGTTTTCCTTCAGTGTCTTCTGTAGCTTATGCAGAATTTCCGTCCGGGTGCGATCGGCTCCAGACAGCTGCTCGGTCACGTCTCTGAACTGAAGGACATAGTACATAAGCAGGATGATGAAGATAAAAACTAGACCGACCATCATGTCGGTCATGGACACAAAGTAGTTTTCTTCTTCAATATCTGCTTCGTGCGGTTCGTCGAAGGTCATTCGGCCGCCTCCGGGGTTTTCCGCGCGAGGTCGACGTATTCGTCGAGCGCGCCTGCGTACTCCTCGATCTGAGTAAGCGACCCAGAAAGCTTGCTGACGGCATTCGCCAACTCAGCGTCGAACTGTTGGGCGAAGCGCCGAAACTCATCGAAGCTGTCGCCCAGCGTTTCCCCGAGGCGGACTGCTACGGCTTCCAGATCTCGATCTACGCGTTCGAATCTTGCACGGTAGTCTTCCCAGGCGCTCGTGGCTGCGGCCTGCGTGCTACGGACGCCTTCAACAAGATCCTTGAGACCGGTGAGCGCTTCACTCTCTGTGCGCTGGTTGGCTTCAATGGAGCGCGAAATTCGGCCTGCGGCGTCGTTCACCGCCTGCACGGCTTGGGCAACCGGGGCAGCTGCGGCCGTGAAGCCGCGAGCAGCCTCGCCGATCGTGCTAGCGACGGTCCGTGATTGTCCGGCCACTTCCGCCATTGCTTCGGCCGTTCGCGATGCGCTCTCGCCGCTCTTCACAAAGCCATCGCGTGAGCGTTCGATTTGCTCTGCGGCCTCTCCAACTGCGCGCGCAAGGCCTGTGGCAGCGCTGCGTAGCGACTCGCCACTGTCCTGCAGGGCGTGCTCGAACGTCCGCTGACTTTCGGCGACGCCTTTCGCCAGGGCTTCTGAGACGCCCTGCTGAAGCGTTGTCGCGGCCTGTGCCCCGGCGAGCTGCAGGGCCTGCACCGCCCTCTTCATGGCTTCATTCGATTCGGCCTGCGCCTCCTCAAGGCCCTTCAGCACCTTGCCCAGCGCTTCGTCCTGCGCTCTTGCTGACGCCTCGCCCTGCTCGGCGAGCTTGCCCCCAAGTCCATCGACCTGGCTGGTCAGGTGTTCAAAGGCACTTCTAATGTCGGCGGCTGCCTGGGCGAAGTCGGTGCCGGCCGCGCGGATTTGCGACGCTGCATGATCACCGGAGCTGCCGACTGAGGCGCTGAGCGCGTCAAGGCGCTCGCCGAGCGTGCCCAGGGTCTGGCCAAGGGCGCGAAGTTCGCCCCCCGTTGCTTGTGAGATCGCGTCCGCTGCGCCCTGTCCGAGGCCCACGCGAATGCTGTCGCCCATGCCCGTGATGTTGTCATTGAGGGATGAGAGCGATGCCGTCACAGGCGCCATGGCCTGCTGGAACTGGGCGCCCATCCGCTCGCTGATCTGCAGAGCGAAGTCCGTGTTGAACACCTTCAGCTGGGCGCTCTGTTCGCGCAGCTCATGCAGCTGCTCCACCGCGAGTCGTTGCGGCGGGACATAGAGCAGCCCCCGTTCCAGCAGGCTGCATAGCTCCTCTGTCAGATGCGATGTCCGGCGGACGAGGTTGCGTTCAACGGCGCGAAGGATCAGCGAACTCCCGACTCCAGCGACCGATGTGAAGAACTTGGCTCCAGCCACTGCAAGAAGCGTCCGCAGGGATTCCTGCATCGCGGCGGGCGGTGCGCCGGGGGCCATGCCCTGGCGGGCGGTGTGAAGGGCCACAATGAGGCCCATGAAGGTCAGAAGGAGGCCTAGGCCGACCATGAGGTTCGACCAAAACACGAGGCGAGTTTGTTTAGGTGCCGCGCGCAAGAAGAATGAAGACGGCCTGCTTGTGTTGCGGATCGGTGTTTCAGTCTCATCGACAATCGACTCGTGGAACTCCGCCCACGCTAAAACGAGCGGGTCAGTGCGTTTGCCCGCAGCCAGGCTCGTCGCAACTTCCGGAAAGGCCGAGCTAAACGCAGCGCGCTCCGCGGAAGGGTCGGGATCAGCGCCCAGAGCGCGACGAAGCACGGCAATTCGCGACGAGACGGCCCTCTGGTAGGGCCACGTTCGCAGCGTCTCCTGCAAACCCACGAAGCTCGCCCAGAGAAGCATCGGCAGCGCGAAAAGGAACGGCGCCACCCAGCGTACGCCGAAGACGATCTCCAGCCAGCCGAGGATAAGGTCCAATGCGTCGTTCAAGTCAGCCCCCCAGTTCACCCGTTCGGACGGGTCACAATCCAACCTCAGGTTATCATCGTCAGGATACCGAGCAGTGAGCTCGAATAGTTACCTATGCGAGTGAATCAATTGGGAAGTCGCTCGCGAAGGGCGAATTTCGACTCCCTGCCGCTCCCTCTTCGCCATCAGGTGGTTTTATCTATCCACTGCGAATTGCATGCTCGGATCATCCCAGATTGACCACCCGGTGCTTCGATATCACTCTTGGTAGCAATATTCGCGCCGTTGCCCCCTATTCGCCCTCGACAGCCTCAAGGAAGCGGGCGGCGAGGTCGGGAGCGGGCAGTTCTGCTTGTTCCACCTTGCGCAGCGTGCGTTCCAGCGCGCGCGTTCGGACGCCAGCGTCGTTGATGGTGTTCTGGGCTGTCGCCAGCTGCTTGCTCAGCTTGTCCCAGACCTGCGCGTACCGGCCAAACTCGGCCTTGGCCGCAGCGAGCACCTGCCACACCTCGCTGGACCGCTTCTCGATCGCGAGGGTGCGGAAGCCCATTTGTAGGCTGTTGAGCACGGCGGTTAGGGTGGTGGGCCCCGTCACGATCACGCGATGCTTGGTCTGCAGGTCGCCGCAAAGGCCCGGGCGTCGAATGATCTCGGCGAACAACCCCTCAGTCGGCAGATACATAATTGCAAAGTCGGTCGAGAAGGGCGGGTGGACGTACTTATCGCTAATCGTCCGGGCTTGGCCCCGTACCGCCCGCTCCAGGGCTGCGCCGGCCTGCTCGACCTCGTCGACAGCGCCGGCTTCCTGCGCGATGAGCAGGCGCTCGTAGTCCTCGTGCGGGAACTTGGCGTCGATCGGCAGGTAGACGGGCGCGCCGTCGCCCTTGCCGGGCAGACGCACAGCGAATTCGACGATCTCGGTCGCCTCGGGGCGGATACGGACGTTCTTCTCGAACTGCTCGGGAGTCAGCATGTCTTCGAGCAGCATGCCTAGCTGCACCTCACCCCAGCCGCCGCGCGACTTCACATTGGTGAGCACGCGCTTCAGGTCGCCGACGCCGGTCGCCAGCGTCTGCATTTCGCCGAGGCCTTTGTGAACGGCCTCTAGCCGCTCGCTCACCTGCTTGAAGGACTCGCCGAGCCGGGCTTCGAGCGTGCCCTGCAGCTTCTCCTCGACGGTGGCGCGCATCTGCTCAAGCTTGGCTTCGTTGTCCTTGCGCAGTTCGCCCAGGTTGGTGGTCAGGGCTTCGCGGATAGACTCCTGCTTCTTGTCGTTGGCTTCGGTGAGCGCCTGCACCCGTTGCGCCACGGTCCCCAGCGCCTTCTCCTGCGCTTCGCGGGCGGTCACATTGGCCTTCTCGAGGCGCTCGGCGAGTTCCTTCATGGCCTGGTTGGTTTCAGCCAGACGCGTGGTTTGGGTGCGGGCGAAGGTTTCGCTCGACTGCTTGACCGACTCTTCGAGCTTGGCGCGGCCATCGGAGGCCTCCTGACGCATCGCCTTCAGGTGCTCGGTCTGCTCCTGGGAAAAGGTCGCGAACCGGCCCTCCAAAGCCGCTTGCAGCGTCGTGACTGCGCCACGCTGGTCTTCTCGTGCCAGTCGCGCGTCGTCGCGCGCGGTGGCCGCCATGTCGCGCAGGGCCCCTTCCAGTCGGTCCAGTCTGTCGACCGCCTCGCTCATCGGCTTGCCCGTATGGCGCGTCATCAATGCATAGATCGCCAGAGCGCAGCTCAGCAGCGCGGCGACGGCGGCGGTGGTCGACATCCAGAACATTGTCTTTTCCCTTCGGCGGTGGCCCGGATTGACCCCCGGTCTCAATCAGAATAGTTTCGATATGGGTCATAAAAATATACCAGTCAAGTTTCTATTCTCATTGGAGTCTCATGGGCAACGATCGCGACACAGGCAAAATCCGCTGGGGCGCGGAGCAGCGCCTTGAGTTCATTGAGTTTCGGGCGTTCTGGGAAGGCGGCGTGAACCGTTCCGATCTCATGGAGCGGTTCGGCGTCTCGACGCCGCAAGCGTCCAACGACCTCAGCCAATACCGCGAGCTGGCGCCGGACAACCTCGCGTACGACGCCAGCGCCAAGCGCTACGTGGCGAGCGAGGCGTTCAAGCCGGTATTCCTCGCGCCCAACCCGGATAGGTATCTCTCGCAACTCCGCGCGCGCGCCGAGGGCGTTTTAAGCGCGGAGGAGACCTGGCTGGGCGCTTTGCCAGTCGCCGAGGCCATGCCGATCCCGGCGCGCAAGGTCGACGCTGGTCTATTCCGCCAGCTGCTGGCGGTCATTCGCGAGGGCGGTTCGGTCGAGGTGCTCTACCAATCGATGAGCCCCGAGCGTCCCGACAGCCTGTGGCGTCGCGTAACGCCGCACGCCTTCGCCACTGATGGCCTGAGGTGGCACGTGCGCGCCTACTGTCACCTTGATAGCAACTACAAGGACTTCATCCTGTCGCGTTGGCGCTCGCTGCGTTCGCCTGGCCCAGCTGGCCGCCTGGCCGAATCGGACAAGGACTGGCGGGAAACCTTCTCGGTCGTCCTTGAGCCGAATCCGGCTCTGTCCAAGAACCAGCGGGACGCCGTCGCCTGGGAGTATGACATGCCGAACGGAAGCGCGGTTCTCGCCGTGCGCAAAGCCATGCTTTACTACTTAAAGAAGAGATTGCGGCTTGATGTGCTGGGCGATGCGCCGGCCGAGACGCCGGTGGTGGTGGCCAACCGCGATGCGTTTGAAAACGCCCTGGCTTCGGCCAACGGCGAAGTGATGGGGGCTTAGCGTGCTGGTCGGGGAAATCCGCAGTCAGATCGACAGCATCTGGAACGACTTCTGGGCGGGCGGGATGTCGAACCCGCTGAGCGTGATCGAGCAGATCACCTACCTGCTCTTCATCAAGCGCCTGGACGAGCTGCAGGACGTCGAGGAGGCCAAGGCCAACACCCTCAAGATCCCGCTGGAGCGGCGCTTCTTCCCCGAGGGCGAGGACCCGCGGGGCGAGCCCTACGAAAACCTGCGCTGGAAGAACTTCAAGGGCCTGGAGCCCCGCGAGATGTTCCGGATTGTGGACGAGCACGTCTTCCCCTTCATCCGCGAAAGGGTGGCGGCCGAAGGCTCGCTCGCCAAGAGCATGCGCGATGCGCGGTTCCAGATCCCCACGCCGGCCCTGCTGGCCAGGGCCGTGGACAAGCTCGACCATGTGCCGATGGGCGATCGCGACACCAAGGGCGACGTCTACGAGTACATGCTGGGCAAGATCGCCAGCGCCGGCCAGAACGGCCAGTTCCGCACGCCGCGCCACATCATCGCACTGATGACGGCGCTGATGGCCCCGACGCCCAGGGACGTGATCTGCGATCCGGCGGCGGGCACCTGCGGCTTCCTGGTGGCGGCCAGCGAATATCTGCGCGACCATCACCCTGAGCTGTTCCGCGACGACGCCCTACGCCGCCATTTCCACGAGCAGGCGTTCCACGGCTTCGATTTCGACCCGACCATGCTGCGCATCGGGGCGATGAACATGATCCTGCACGGGGTCGAGAACCCGGTGGTGGAGTACCGCGACAGCCTCTCGGAGGACATCGCCGGCGAGAAGGACCGCTACAGCCTGATCCTCGCCAATCCGCCGTTCGCGGGCTCGCTGGACTTCGAGCAGACGGCGCGCGACCTGCAGCAGGTGGTGAAGACCAAGAAGACCGAGCTGCTGTTCCTGGCCCTCTTCCTGCGCCTGCTGCGCACCGGCGGCCGGGCGGCGGTGATCGTGCCGGACGGGGTGCTGTTCGGCTCGTCCAAGGCGCACAAGGAGCTGCGGCGCTTGCTGGTGGAGGACAACAAGCTGGACGCCGTGATCTCGCTTCCGTCGGGCGTCTTCCGGCCCTACGCGGGGGTCTCGACAGCGATCCTGATCTTCACCAAGACCGGTGTCGGCGGCACCGACCATGTCTGGTTCTACGACATGACCGCGGATGGGCTGTCGCTCGACGACAAGCGCCAGCCGCTGCTGCCGGACGAGAAGCTCGGGCTCACCAAGGTCGCGTTGACCGAGGCCGAACACGCGAAGAACAACCTGCCCGACGTTCTGGCGCGCTGGGCCGAGCGCGACGTCGCCGAGCGTGAGCGGCCGCGTACGGCCCAAAGCTTCTGCGTGCCCAAGGCCGACATCGCCGCTGACGGGGCCTACGACCTGTCGATCAACCGCTACAAGGAGACCGTGCACGAGGCCGTCGAGCATGAAAGCCCGGCGGAGATCATCGCCGAGTTGAAAGTGCTGGAGGCGGAGATCGCCGACGGGTTGGCCAAGCTCGAGGAGATGTTGGCGTGATCAGCGGCGCCGCGCGGCTGGGAGACGTCGCAACGCTCAACCCGCCCACTCCGCGCGGGCTCCTTGGCAGCGACACAGAAGTTGCGGTCGTCCCGATGGCGGCTGTGTCTGAGCAAGGCTCAATGCGCATCCAGGAGTACAAGCCGGCAAACGAAGTCAGCTCGGGGCTGTCCTATTTCACCGACGGTGATGTGCTCGTCGCTAAGATCACGCCCTGCTATGAGAACAACAAAATAACGCAGGCATCTATTGACAGGGCGCACGCCTTTGGATCGACCGAGTTTCATGTGTTGCGTCCAGATCAACGTCGGTTAGACGGCAGATATCTGACGCACTTCCTGCGGCAAGATCGTGTCCGGACTTCGGGCGTCAAGCGCATGACTGGGAGTGGGGGCCAGCGCCGAGTTCCTCGAAGCTTTCTAGAGGAGCTGGAAATCCCCCTCCCGCCGCTCGGCGAGCAGCGGCGGATCGCGGCGATCCTCGACCTAGTTGATGGTCTGAGGCGAAGAGATAACCTGGTATCGGTCAAGGCTCACTCTCTATGGCGATCGGCATTTGAAGTTATGATCGGCGATCCCGCAGTCAATGCGATGCGCTGGCCAATGAGAACGCTAGGGTCAATCAGTCTCATCTTTTCCGATGGCCCGTTCGGATCGAACCTCAAGAGTGAACATTATGTCCCGCTCGGCGTGCGGGTCATACGTCTGCAAAATATTGGCGTTGGCGAGTTTATCGACAATGATCGCGCCTACATTTCCGCCGAGCACTTTTCGCGCCTTCAGAAGCACGCCTGTAGGCCCTTCGACGTGCTCATAGGCACTCTAGGCGATCCGAATCTGCGTGCTTGCCTCCAACCTCAAGCCATCCCAATCGCGTTGAACAAAGCGGACTGCGTCCAAATGCGCTGTGATCCCGACAAGGCGCTGCCTGAATACGTCGAAGCGCTCCTCAATCACCCGTCAACTGCACGAATGGCGGCCAGTAGGATACAGGGTCAAACACGCCTGCGCATAAGCATGGGCCGACTGAGGGAGTTGGAGGTCCCAGTGCCCCCCGTTTCTGTCCAGAGCGAGTTTGTCGAGCGTGTTAGAAACATACGGGCGTTGCAGGGAAAGCAAACGGAAAGAAGCGAACGCCTAGACGCCCTCTTCGCTTCCCTCCAGCACCGCGCGTTCCGGGGAGAACTCTGAGCGATGCCTCCCGCGACCCACGTCCTGACACTCCCGGGCCCGATGCTACGTCGCGGGTTCTGGCTCTATGTCTGGCGGGTCGAAGCTCCGCGCGGCGATCTGCTTTATGTCGGCCGCACGGGAGACAACTCCAGCCCGCACGCCAGCGCGCCCTATACCCGCATGGGCCAGCACCTGGGCTCGGCGGCGAACCAGAACGCCCTGCGCAGGCATCTGGAGGCGCGCGGCGTGGCGCTCGAGGCCTGCACTTTCCATCTCGTGGGCCACGGTCCGCTCTACGACGAAGTCGCCAAGACCGGCGAGAATACGCGCGAGGTCCTGATGGCCGCGCACAAGCCGCTGCGGGATCTCGTCGGGGCGATGGAGAAGGCGCTGGCCGACGATCTCGCTGAGGCGGGCTATGCCGTGCTCAACACCGTCAACTGCAAGTGGCCCCTCGACCCAGTGCTCTGGGCGCCGGTGCGCGCGGCCTTCGCCGAGCACTTTCCGAATCTGAACCGGGAGGCGGCCGCCTGATGTCCCAGTTCGCCTTCCTCGCCGCCGAATTCCCCGAGGTCCATAGCCTCGCGGCGCGGGCGGAAGGCATGGCGCGGACCGATGCGCGGGGCGCGTGTTTCTATGCGCGGCTGTCGCTGGAGACGATCGTCGAGTGGCTCTACCGGCGTGAGAGCAGCCTGAAGTCGCCGTACGAGGCGACGCTGTCGGCACGCATCCACGAGGCGACGTTCCGCAACCTGGTTGGACCGGCGCTGCTGGCCAAGGCCAAGGTGGTCAAGGACCTGGGCAACAAGGCCGCGCACGAGGGCGGCCGGGCCGTGCCGCCCGGCGATGGGATCGCCGCGGTGCGCGAGCTGTTCCACCTGGCCTACTGGCTGGCGCGGACCTATGCGCGGGGCGCCAAGCCGGCGGACGCCGTCGCTTTCTCGGCCGACGCCCTGCCGATGAACAGGGCGGTGCCAGCCGAACGTCTCGACCAGCTGAACGCCGCCGCCCAGCGCTTCGTCGAGGCGGTGAAAGCGCGCGAGGCGGCGGAAGCCAAGCAGCGGGCCAGCGAGGAGGACCGCGTCCGCCTCGAGGCCGAGATCGCGCGGCTGCAGGCCGAGGTGGCGGCGGCCAAGGCCGCCAACGCGAAGGTTCCGGACCATCACGACTACGGCGAGGCCGCGACCCGCGACCTCTTCATCGACCTGCTCCTGCGCGAATCCGGCTGGACGTTCACCCGGCCTGGCCATGACACCGAGTACCGGGTCACCGGGATGCCCAACCAGCCGGGCGAGGGCTTCGTCGACTATGTACTGTGGGGCGACGACGGCAAGCCGCTGGGGGTCGTCGAGGCCAAGCGCACGCGCAAGGACGCCCGCGCCGGCCAGCAGCAGGCCAAGCTCTACGCTGACTGCCTTGAGACGATGACCGGGCAGCGGCCGGTGATCTTCTGCTCCAACGGCTACGAGCACTGGATCTGGGACGACACGCGCTATCCGCCGCGGCCGATCCAGGGCTTCCTGACCAAGGATGAGCTGGAGCTGGCGATCCGTCGGCGCACGGCGATGAAGTCCCTCTCGTCGGCCGAGATCGATGGGACGATCGTCGAGCGCTACTACCAGACCCGCGCCATCCGCCGCGTGGCCGAGGCGTTCGAGAAGGACCATGCCCGGCGAGCCCTGCTGGTGATGGCGACCGGCTCGGGCAAGACGCGGACGGTGATCGCGCTCGCCGACCTCCTGATGCGGGCCAACTGGGCGCGCCGCATTCTGTTCCTGGCCGACCGCCAGGCTCTGGTGAACCAGGCGGTGGGAGCGTTCCGCAAGTTCCTGCCCGACGCTTCGCCCGTGAACCTTCTGATGGACAAGAACGCGACCGGCCGCGTCTACGTCTCGACCTACCCGACGATGATGAACCTGATCGACAAGGGGGATGGGGAGACGCGGCGGTTCGGCCCCGGCCATTTCGATCTGATCGTCATCGATGAGGCGCACCGGTCAGTCTATCGCAAATACGGCGCGATCTTCGACTACTTCGACAGCCTGCTGGTGGGCCTGACCGCCACGCCGAAGGACGAGGTGGACCGCGACACCTATCGCCTGTTCGACCTACAGCGGGGCGTGCCGACAGACGCCTACGGCCTGGACGAGGCGGTCGACGACGGCTTCCTCGTGCCGCCCGTGGCCGTCTCGGTGCCGCTGAAGTTCCAGCGGGAGGGGATCAGATATGACGACCTCGCCGAGGATGAGAAGGAGCAGTGGGACGCCCTCGAATGGGACGAGGAGGGGACCGTCCCGGCCATCGTCGAGCCGGCGGCCCTGAACAAGTGGCTGTTCAACGCCGACACGGTGGACAAGGTGCTGGAGCACCTGATGACCCACGGCCAGCGAGTGGCGGACGGCGACCGGCTGGGCAAGACCATTATATTCGCCAAGAACCAGGACCATGCGCGGTTCATCGTAAAACGGTTCGACGACGCCTACCCGCACTACGCCGGGTCGTTCGCCCGCGTGATCATCTCGGCCGACTCCTACGCGCAGACCCTGATCGACGACTTCAGCCAGCCCGAGAAGCCGCCGCACATCGCCGTCTCGGTCGACATGCTGGACACGGGCATCGACGTGCCCGAGGTGGTGAACCTCGTCTTCTTCAAGGCCGTGCGCTCGAAGACCAAGTTCTGGCAGATGCTGGGGCGCGGCACGCGGCTGTGTCCCGACCTGTTCGGGCCTGGGCAGCACAAGACGAGCTTCTCGGTCTTCGACTTCTGTCAGAACTTCGAGTTCTTCAACCAGAATCCGGACGTGACGGACGGCGCGATCGGCGACTCTCTTTCCAAGCGCCTCTTCGCTGCGCGCGTGGAACTGATCTGCGCCCTCGACGCGCTGCACCCGGCGAGCGACGGCATGGGCGAGGACGGAGCGGTGTTCGACGGTCCGGACGACGCCGAATGGACGCCTGCGCGATTGCGCGAGACCTTGGCCAAACTGCTGCGCGACGAGATCGGCGGCATGAGCCTCGACAACTTCCTGGTCCGCGCCCATCGCCGCTACGTGGAGAAGTTCGGCGACGAGGCCGCCTGGGCGCGCCTCAGTCTCGACGATCAGGCCGAGCTGGTGAACGAGGTGGCGGGCTTGCCGACCAGCGTCACCGACGACGATCTTGCGGCCAAGCAGTTCGATGCGCTGATCCTGCGCACCCAGCTCTCCGTGCTCCGCGCCGAGAGCGCGTTCACGGGCCTCAAGAAGAAGGTCGTCGAGCTGGCCGCGCTCCTCGAGGAGATGTCGAACATCCCGGCTGTGGCCCGGGAACTGGCGCTGATCCAGGAGATCCAGGGCGACGACTTCTGGCAGGACGTCACCGCGCCAATGCTGGAGACCGTGCGCCGCCGGCTGCGGGCCCTGATCAAGCTGATCGAGGTGAAGCGCCGCGGGATCGTCTACACCGACTTCGAAGATGCGATCGGGGCAGGCGACGCCGTTGAGGTGAAGGGCGTGGGGGCGGGGGCCGACATGGTCCGCTTCAAGATGAAGGCGCGCCACTTCCTGCGCGACCACGAGGACCACATCGCCGTTCAGAAGCTACGGCGAAACGAGCCGTTGACTGTCACGGATCTCGCTGAGCTGGAGCGCATCTTCGTCGATGCGAGAGTGGCGGAGCCTGAGGACCTGGAGCGGGTGCGGGCCGACGGTGGCCTTGGCTTGTTCGTGCGCTCGCTGGTGGGGCTGGACCGCGAAGCGGCGAAGGCGGCCTTCGCCTCGTTCATGGCCAAGCGGACGCTTTCGGCGAACCAGATCGAGTTCCTGGGCATGGTCATCGACTACCTGACCGAACGCGGCCAGATGGACCCCCGTCTGCTCTACGAAAGCCCGTTCACCGACCTGGATCCGATGGGGGTCGCCGGCATCTTCGGGGAAGACGCCGGCGCCGTGATCGAAGTACTCGCCGAGGTGACGCGGCGCACCGCCGCCTAAGCCTGTTCGTGCCTTCTAGCTGGACACAGGCTCGAGGCGCAGGACCTCGGTCTCAGCATAGGTCTTCAGTGCGGCTGTCGACGTGAAGCAGCGGAAGCCGGCGGCGCTTGCGAGCGCCAAGACGTCCGGCGGCTCGTCCAGCAGCAAGGCGACAGGCGCCCCAAGGCCCGCCTGAAGGCCGTCCGGCCAAGCCAAGTCGAAAACTGCCCGCTGCACGCCGGTGATCGGATCTGAGTAGTCATAGCCCATCTGGCCGCGGGCCAGTCCTTGGCTTTCGACCCAGGCGTTGACGGCCTCGAGCTCGACCTCCTCCGTTTCGCTCGTCACGCCGCCAATCGTCGGCGCCGCGAGGCCAGTTGCCGCCGAGCCAGGGGCGGAGATCCACTTGTCGTCGCCGTGGAGCAGGTCGGCGAAGCGACTGTTCGCCTCGGTCGCCAGCAGTTCCTTTCGCGCTTCCAGGAAGTCGAGATAGCGATCGAGCCTCCACAAAGCCTTGTCCGTAGGGATCCACTGAGAGGCCAAGGCGCCAGGGTGCTTCGCCTCCACCTCTTCGAAGTACTCCTCGGGGCGGCGATCCCGGATTTCGAGGTTCGTATCCTTGGTCAGGAAGCAGAAGTTGGCGACCGCATTCACCTCCGATCGCGCGTAGTTGAGTTTGTAGAGCTGTGCCTTCGGGAAAATGTGGTGGACTTCGAGCCGGCTCATCTTCCCAAGCAAGCTTGCTTTCAAGGGCAGACCTGTTCCCAGGTCGCGCGCCTCGCCCATCCGGGTGAGCATGTAGAGGACGGGATAGAAGCGCGCGCCAAGGCTCCAGCCGGTGAAGTGAGCGGGCTCGACCCTCAGGCCGCCATGCCATAGGCGAAGCTTCGTTAGGAGGCCTTCCAGCGGTCCCGCTGGATCTTCCAGCGCCTCAAGATCCTGGTCGATGAAGGTTTCTGTCGATCCAGAAAAGCGGCCCCACATTCCCGCCTGGACGAACCAGAAGAGCAGCCGGTCTCGTTCTGGCGCGCTCAAGTTCCCCTGCTTCTGATCGAGGAAACGGACCATGACGGGCACTGCGAAACGACCGAAGAACACCTGGTCGTGGTCGAGGCCGAGCCGCCCGGCGATCATGTTCAGGGCAGTATCGATGTGCTTGGTCGCGCGGTTCAGGCCATCTTGGATATCCACCGCGCTCTTGTCGTGCAGGAAGCTGAACTTGGCCTCACCGGTCAGAACCGTGTTCACGGACCTGAGCAGCCAGTCGAGATTGAAATGGAAGCCGGCGTCCGACCAGGTCGTCAGCTTGCGCCGCATTTCGGCTCGAGCGTCTGGCCACTCCGCGCAGATCTTGGCTAGCGCTAGATCGCCCTTGGAGAGCTTGGTGCCGCCACTGTTCACCTTGTTGAAGATGTCCACGACGACATCCAAGGTCTTATCGACTCCGGTGATCTCCTCCACGTGAAGGTCTATGTCGAGGATCCCGAGCAGCTGGGTCAGTCGGCTGACATAGATGCCAAGGTTGGACTGAAGTGCGGGGTTTGCCGACATCTGCTGGGTTAACGGCCCAACGCCGTTCATCCCCGCCTGCATCAGCGTCGACACGTCGATCCAAAGCGGATCGTCCTTCATTGTGACCGGCTGGTAGAACTGAAACGCCTCAGTTCCCAAGTTGAACCGCAGACCGGTGAAGGTGTCTGCGTTGCCCTCGAAGAACTCCGGAGGCCGGCCACGAACGACGCCATAGAGCGAAGTCATGCGTTGCTGGCCGTCGAGCAGCAGTTTGACGATGCCGGCGACAAGCGGACCGTCACCGCGATGAGCCGCGGATTTCGCTTCTGTCGCCCAGACGAGCAAACCGCCGACAGGGTGGCGCCGATAGAGGGAGTCGAAGAGCCCGCGAACTTGATCGCGGTTCCAAACGTAGCCCCGTTGAAACTCCGGCAGGGCCATGTGACCGCTGTCGATATGGTCCAAGATAGTTGAGATTTTCACGCCGCCTCCCGCTTGGATTGTGATTGCTGAAGTCGTTACAGGAGATCGAGTTCGTCGAGCAAGGCGTTGGGACGACGGCGCATCCAGATCAGCCGAAGCCCCGCGGTCGATAGGAGACTCCCGTGCAACTTTCAAAGCAGGATGTGGTCGAGATCGGAGACGCACTCGTCGATGCGATCCGCGCCTGCCAAGCGGTACTGCTGAGGGCAATTGATCGTTCTGGTGAGGAGGCGCCGCCATCTGAATCAGACGTGGCTGCACCTATTCCAACGCTCCTCACCCGCGTGGAGGCCGCGCGATTCCTGAAGTCGACCTTGGGCTATCCTATTTCCACGTCGTCCTTGGCCAAGCTCGCCGTCACTGGCGGTGGGCCGCCTTTCAAGTCATTCGGGCGCAGGGTGCTCTATGCCCCTGAGGAACTTGAGGCGTGGGCCTACGCGCGCAGCAGAAGGCGGAGGAGTACGTCGGACCCTGGCTCATGAGCGTGGCCAAGGCGGCGAAGTCGCGACTTTCCGCACGGTGTTGGTACGGACGTTGGTATTCCAGGATTTTCACTGCGCCTTCTAAACAGATTACGATGGAAAAATTCCGATTAGTTCGAGTCCTGCCGGGCCCACCAGCGCTGCGTCCGGGGCGGCGCGCCGGGCCAAGAGCCGCGCCTAGGCCCTGCACACGGCCGTTACGGTGTCGCGCAGCCAGCGATGTCCGGGATCGGCGTCCATGCGCGGGTGCCACATCGCCGAGATCGCGATCTGGGGCGTGCGGACGGGAAGCTCGAAGCTTTCCAGGCTCGCGCAAAATGGATCGGCGCCGTCGAAACTGGAGCGCGGCGCGAGCGCGACCAGGTCGGTTTGGGAGGCGATGCGCAACGCATCGGGAAATCCCGGCACGACCGCCGCCACGCGCCGCCTCAGCCCCAGTTCGGCCAGGGCGTCGTCGACCGGCCCGGAGAAGGCTCCCCTGCGCGAGGCCACGACGTGGCGGCAGCCCGCGTAGCGCTCGGCGGAAATCGGGCCGTCCAGCAGGGGATGGCCGACCCGCACGGCGCCGACGAAGGCGTCGCGGAAGATGAGCTGGGCGCGCACCTCCGGCGCGGAAGCGCCCATCACGCCGACTTCAAGGTCTATCGGCCCTTCCCGCAACGGCGCCGCGTCCTTGTCGGGCTTGGGCGCGAAGCGAAGGCGGACGTTGGGCGCCGCCTCGGCGACGGCCGCCACCAGCCTCGCGGAGAAGCGCGCCAGGAACCCCTCGTTGGCGCGGATCGTGAAACACCGATCGAGCGTGGCGAGGTCGAGGGAAGCGGGCGCCGGGGAGAGGACCGCCTGCGCCTCGCGGGCGAGCGCATGAACGTGGTCGACCAACGTCTCGGCGTAAGGCGTGGCGACGAGGGAGCGGCCGGCCTGCACCAGCAGGGGATCGCCCGTCGCCGACCGAAGCCGCGCCAGCGTGCGGCTCATCGCCGAAGCGCTGAGGCCCAGCCGGCGGGCGGCGCGGGTGACGCTGCGCTCCGACAGCAACACGTCGAGCGCGACCAGCAGGTTCAAGTCGATGGACTTCATGACCCAACGGTAGCGGCCGGGATGCGCGAGGCATAGCGCCCGACGCAATCGTCGTTTGTCACCCGTGCGTCTGGTGGGCGTGTTCGGGGTCGCTCATATGCGGATCGACGCCATTGGAGACGCAGAAAATGACCATTCCGTCCGACGAACGCGCTCGCACCGTTCTGCTCGCGGGGGCCTCTCGCGGCCTCGGAGCGGCCATGGCGGCCGAGTTCGTAAAAAGGGGCTGGCGCGTCGTCGGCACGGTGCGGGGCGACGCCAGGACGCCGCTGCACGATCTCGCCGACCGCCATCCCGGCAAGGTCACGATCGAGCAGCTCGACATCACCGAGCCGGATCAGATCGCGGCCTTGCGAAGACGGCTCTCGGCCGGCGGCTTCGACATGCTGTTCGTCAACGCCGGGACCGCCAACAAGGATCGCGCCGAGACGATCGCGGAGGTGTCGACCGACGAGTTCATGCGCCTGATGCTCACCAACGTGCTCGGCGTCATGCGGACCGTCGAGGGATTGCAGGGCCTGGTGCGCGCGGACGGCCTGATCGGCGTCATGTCGTCGGGGCAGGGCAGCATCGGCGCCAACACGACGGGCGGCGGCGAAATCTATCGTGCGACCAAGGCGGCGCTCAATCAGTGCATGCGCAGCTACGCCGCGCGCCATGCCGACGACCCGCGCGCCATGGTGCTGATGGCGCCGGGCTGGATCCGCACGGAGCTGGGCGGTCCGAACGCGCCGTTCAGTATCGAGGAGACCATTCCCCGCGTCGTGGACGTGCTTGTCGCGCGGCGGGGCGAGCCGGGGCTCGCCTACCTCGACCGGTACGCGAAGACCGTTCCCTGGTGAGGCGGGCGGGCGCGGGCGGCTAGTCCAGCGCGCTAAGGTAGCGCACGCTGGCTTCGACGCTCGGCCAGTAGGGCTTAGGCGGGACGTCGTGCTCGACGAAGAAGTGCTCCACGCCCGCGGCGCGGCCGGCGGCGATCAGGGCGGGGAAGTCGAACACGCCCGAGCCGACGTCGGCCATGGCGCCGTCCGCCGTCATGTCCTTCAGGTGCAGCAGCTTCACCCGGCCGGCCAGCCGCTCGATCATCGCCTGCGGGTCCTCGCCGCCCGTCTTCAGCCAATAGACGTCGAGCTCGAAGTGCAGCAGCGCCGGGTCGGACTCGCCGACCAGGATGTCGAACGGGCGGAACCCGCGCGTGTCGTCGAACTCGAAGTGGTGGTGGTGATAGGCGAAGCGGAAGCCCTCGTCCGCCGCGCGCCTCGCGAAGGTCTGGGCCTGGTCCACCACCGCGCGCCAGTCGGCGTCCTTCGGGTCGACGAAGGGCAGCACGACGAAGCGGCAGCCGAGCTCCCTGGCCACGGCCAGCACGCGATCGGGCCGGCCGGCGATGTCGGCCAGGCCCACGTGCACGGACGGGCAGTCGAGCGCGATCTCCTTCATCCGCGCGCTCAGCGGCGCGAAGTCCATGTCGAGCGGGGCGGCGAACTCGACGGAGTCGTAGCCCAACGCCTTGATGCGCTCGAGCGTGCCGATCGGGTCTTCGCCGAACGGACGGCGCAGGGTGTAGAGCTGCAGGCCGACGGGCTTCATCAGAGGGCTCCCTGTTCGAGCAGATCGGCCGCATGGTTGGCCGTGCGCGCCGAGAGCGCCATGTAGGTGAGGGACGGGTTCATCGAGGCGCTGGACGCCATCACCGCGCCGTCCGAGGCGAAGAGGTTCGCCACCTCGTGCGCCTGGCCCCAGCCGTTGAAGACCGATGTCGCCGGATCGCGTCCCATGCGCGCCGTGCCCATTTCGTGGATGCGATCGCCCGGCGGCGTCAATTTGGCGCCGGCCTCCTCCCAGGGGGTGATGTCGGTGCAGCCGGCGGCCGAGAGCATGGCCGCCGCGTCGCGCGCGGCTTCCCGCATCATCGCGTGTTCGTTCGGGCCATGCGCCGCGTCGATCACCGGCAGCGGCACGCCCCAGGAATCGACGCGCGACGTTGTCAGGGTGACCCGGTTGTCGGGGTTCGGCAGCACCTCGCCGAACGGGGTGAGGGAGAAGACCCAGGCCCGCTTGGGCGCGCCCGAGGCGTCGGGCTCCGCATCCGGCCGCCGCCGCCGCGCCGCCCCGCCCTGGAAGCCGAAGCCGCGCAGATAGGGCTTGCCGGTCTCGGTGACGTTCGCATAGCGCGGCATGTAGAGGCCGGTCGGACGGTCGGCCTGGTAGGGCGTGTCCTCGAAGCCGGGGTAGGTCCCGATCACCGGCCCGCAGCTCACGTGGTCCATGAGATTGCGGCCGACCTGGTCGCTGCCGTTGGCCAGGCCGCGCGGGAAGGCGTCGGACCGCGAGTTCAGCAAGAGGGCGGCGGTGTTGATCGCCGAGGCGTTCAGGAACACCAGCCGCGCCTCGTAGGTCACGCCCTGCTTGGTCAGGCGGTCGACCGCGCGCACGCCGGTGGCGCGCCCGGCGGCCGCATCGTAGGTCACGCTCTCGACGATGGCGTCGGTGATCACCGTCAGGTTGCCGGTGGCCCTGGCCGCCGGAAGGGTCGCGGCGAGCGAGGAGAAGTAGCTGCCGAGCGGGCAGCCGTGGTGGCAGCGCACGTACTGCTCGCAGCGCTGGCGGCCGACGTCCATCTGCGCCTTGGTGATGCGGCTCAAGTTGGCCGTGCGCCCCATGATCAGGTGGCGCGTCGGAAACGCCGCCTCGATCTGCGCCTTGGCGGCCTGCTCGACGTCGTTGAAGGGGAACGGCGGCAGGAAGTCGCCGTCCGGCAGCTGCGGAAGGCCGTCGTAGTCGCCGCTGACGCCGGCGAAGGCCTCGACGTGATCGTACCAGGGTTCCAGGTCTTCGTAACGGATCGGCCAGTCGACGCCGTGCCCGTCCTTCAGGTTGGATTCGAAGTCGTCCGGCGCCCAGCGGTAGGACTGGCGGGCCCAGGTGAGCGAGCGGCCGCCGAGATGATAGCCGCGGATCCAGCGGTACGGTTTTCCGGGGACGGTCTCGTAGGGATAGTCGTGGTCGCTGGCCCAGAACTTCTTGTTCGAGTTGAACAGGGCGTAGGCGACGCCCTCGTAGTACGGGTAGTGGAGCTGGCGCTCTTCCAGCGGCACCTGGTCGTCGCGCTTGCGCAGCCGGCCCGCCAGCTCGTGGCTGTAGTCCGGCCCGTGCTCGATGTTCGGGCCACGCTCCAGCATCAGCACCTTCAGGCCGCGCTCGCACAGCTCCTTGGCGACCCAGCCGCCGCTCATGCCCGAGCCGACAACAATTGCGTCGAACCGCATCTTCGCCCCCTAAGCCGCGTGTTCGACGGCGTCGAACAACGCGATCGCGTTTCTGAGCGCGGCGATCGGCTCGCCGCGCGGAATGAACTCGTGGCCGACCCAGCGGTCGTAGCCGAGATGGCGCAGCAGGGCCGCGATCCCGCGCCAGTTGATCTCCTGGCGGTCGTCCAGGTCGCGCCGGCCCGGCGCGCCGGCGGTGTGCACATGGCCGATCAGGTCGAGGTTGGCCTTGATGGTCCGGCTGAGATCGCCCTCCATCAACTGCATGTGGTAGCCGTCGTAGAGCAGCCTCAGCGCCGGGGAGCCGACCTGCCGCACGACCGCCGCGCCGAACGCGGTGCGGTCGCACTGCTGGCCGGGGTGGTCGACCTTGCTGTTCAGCAGCTCGATCAGCAGCCGCACGCCGGCGTCGGCGGCGTGCGAGACCACCGGCCCCAGCCCCGTCACGCAGGCCTCGATGGCGCGTTCGTCGGAGCCGTCGCCGAAGCGGTCGCCGGCGAACACGATCACCGCCTCGACGCCGCCCTCGGCCGCGGCGTCGATCTTGCGGCGCATCTCGGCCTGCAGCGCTGCGTGGCGCGAGGGATCGTTGAAGCCTTCCTCCAGCTTGTGGCCGGTCTCCGTGACGATCTTCAGCCCGGCGTCGCGGGCGAGGGGCCAATAGGCCTGCGGCAGCATCTCGACGCCTTGGGCGCCGGCGGCGGCGGCCTGGCGCAGGAACGACGCCGGCTCGATCTCCCGGCCCAGGGTGAACGACCACCAGGTGAAGCTCTGCCGCATCACCGGCCCGCCTCGTGCAGCGCCACCCAGCGGCCGTCCCCGGCGGCGCTGTCCAGGGCGGCCTGGATGAAGCGCATGCCGTCCACGCCGTCGTCCACGTCCGGCAGCATGGTGGCGTGCGCCCGGCCTTGCTTGTGCGCGCCGATCAGGTCGGCCGCATCGGCGTAGATCTGCGCGAAGCCTTCGAGATAGCCCTCCGGATGCCCGGCCGGAATCCGCGTCGCCGCCTGGGCGGCCGGGGAGAGCCCCGGCCCGCCGCGGCGCATCGTCCGGGGCGCTTCGCCCAGCCGCGCGAAGCGCAGCAGGTCCGGCTCTTCCTGCGACCATTCCAGCGCGGCCTTCTCGCCGTAGACGCGCAGCCGCAGGCCGTTGGCGCAGCCGATCGCCACCTGGCTGGCCCAGAGCTGTCCGCGCGCGCCGCCGGCCCAGCGCAGCCGGATCTGCACGTCGTCGTCCAGGCGCCGGCCGGGCACGAACCGCGAGGTCTCGGCGCTGACGGCGTCGGCCGCCGAGCCGGTGACATAGGCGGCCAGATGGTAGGCGTGGGTGGCGATGTCCCCCAGCGCGCCGCCGCCGCCGGCGCGCTTCGGATCGCCGCGCCAGTCGGCCTGCTTGTTGCCGGTCTGGTCGCTCGCCAGCCAGTCCTGCGCGTACTCGGCCTGCACCACGCGAAGCGCGCCCAGCACGCCGTCGGCGACCATGGCGCGCATCTGGCGGACCATCGCATAGCCGCTGTAGTTGTGCGTCAGCACGAAGGGCAGCCCGGCGCGGCGAACCGCGTCGGCGAGGTCCAGGGCGTCGTCCAGGGTGGTGGTCAGCGGCTTGTCGCAGATCACCGCGACGCCGGCCTCGAGGAACGCCTTGGCCGGCCCGTGGTGCATGTGGTTCGGGGTGACGATGGCCACCGCGTCGATCCGGTCCGCGCGCTTGGCCTCGGCCTGCGCCATCGCCCGCCAGTCGCCGTAGCAGCGCTCCTGCGCCAGTCCGAGGGAGCGGCCGAAAGCCTGCGAGCGCGCCGGGTCCGAGCTGAACGCGCCGGCGACCAGGGTCCAGCGGTCGTCCAGGCGCGCGGCCATGCGATGCACGCCGCCGATGAACGCGCCTTCGCCGCCGCCAACCATGCCGAGCCGAAGCCGCGCGCCGCCCATCGTCTCAGCGGTCAATGCCGAGCATCCTGCGGTTGGCCGCCGCGTCCACGCCCGTCGCGACGAAGTCGTCGAAGCTCCTGCCGGTGACGCGGATGATGTGGTCGCGGATGAACGGGGCGCCTTCGCGCGCGCCGTCCTCGGGGTCCTTCAGGGCGCACTCCCATTCGAGCACCGCCCAGCCGCGATAGCCGTACTGCGCGAACTTGGAGAAGATGGCGCGGAAGTCGATCTGCCCGTCGCCCAGCGAGCGGAAGCGGCCGGCCCGTTCCTTCCAGCCCTGGTAGCCGCTGTAGACGCCCTGGCGCCCCGTCGGCCGGAACTCCGCGTCCTTGACGTGAAACATGCGGATGCGGTCGTGGTAGAGGTCGATGTACTCCAGATAGTCGAGCTGCTGCAGCAGGAAGTGGCTCGGGTCGTAGAGCAGGCAGGCGCGCGGATGATGATCCACGCGGTCCCAGAACATCTCGACCGTGGCCCCGTCGAACAGATCCTCGCTGGGATGCACCTCGTAGCAGAGGTCGACCCCGGCCTCGTCGAACGCGTCGAGAATCGGCCGCCAGCGCCGCGCCAGCTCGTCGAACGCCGCCTCGACGAGGCCCGCGGGCCGCTGCGGATAGGGATAGAGATAGGGCCAGGCCAGCGAGCCGGAGAACGTCACGTGCGCCTCCAGCCCCAGCCGCCGCGACGCCTTGGCGCCCAGCAGCACCTGCTCGACCGCCCATTCCTGCCGCGCCTTCGGATTGCCGCGCACCTGTTTGGGAACGCCGCCGTCGAACAGCTCGTCATAGGCCGGGTGGACCGCCACCAACTGGCCCTGGCTGTGCGTCGACAACTCGGAGATCTCGACCCCGGCGTTGGCCAGCACGCCGCGCACCTCGTCGCAGTAGGCGTCGCTCTCGGCGGCCAGCTTCAGGTCGAACAGCCGCCGGTCCCAGGTGGGGATCTGCACGCCCTTGTAGCCCAGCCTGCCGGCCCATTCGGCGATCGACTTCAAGCTGTTGAACGGCGCTTCGTCCGAAGCGAACTGAGCCAGGAAGATGGCTGGGCCCTTCACGAATTCCTCCCGCAACGGCTGGTCGGGGCCAGCCTTGATCGTGCCGGTCCTCCGAACGCGCCCCCGTCGATCGGGCGCGCGCGGCGCGACACTAGTTCCGTTCGCCGATGATAAGCACAAAATCCCGCCGTCGCGGCCATCAGAAGGCCGGGCGTCGAATTTCGATGTCCGCCCCCCGGGGCCAGACGCCGCGCGCGGGCCGTCAGGCGTCGAGCTTGCGGATGCGGGCGACGTGCCGGCCGCCCTCGAAGGCGGTGTCCAGCCAGGTCTCGACGATGCGCACGGCGAGGTCCTCGCTGACCATGCGCTGGCCGATGGAGATCATGTTGGCGTCGTTGTGCAGGCGGGCGAGGCGTGCGGTCTCCTCGCTCCAGCACAGGGCGCAGCGGACGCCGCGCCGGCGGTTGGCGGCCATGGCCTCGCCGTTGCCCGAGCCGCCCAGGACGACGCCGCGCTCGCACTCGCCGCGCGCCACCGCGGCGGCGGCCGGGCCGATGAAGTCGGGGTAGTCGACCGGCTCGGCGCTGGAGGTCCCGAAGTCCACCACCTCATGGCCGCGCTCGCGCAGCAGGCACGCGAGGCGCTGCTTGTAGTCGAAGCCGGCGTGGTCGGAAGCGATGGCGACTTTCATGGACGGCTCCTCAAGGGCCCGGCGCCTTACCAAGCCCAGCTCGCCGCTGGCAAGCGCGCCACGGCCGCGGCGCGCGGATCGCCCCGGAGGGCGACGGGTCATCGCGCGCGCGTCTCCAGGGGCTCGGAGGGGGCCGCCTCGGCCGGTGGGGCGGGCCACAGGTCGAGGTCGACGCGTACGGCCGGCACGCCCACCCGCCGGGCCCCGGCGATGTCGGTGCGCGGATTGTCGCCGATCATCAGCGCGCGGCCCGGCTCGCAGCCGACGGAGGCCAGCGCCTGGCGGAAGATGGCGGGGTAGGGCTTGCCGGCGACGAGGTCCGGCGCCTTGCCGCTGGCGGCCTGGATCGCGGCGGCCAGGGCGCCGGTCTCCGGCGTCACGCCGCCGAGGCCGGGGTGGCCGCCGTCGAGATTCGACACCCAGAACCGCGCGCCCGCGGCGACCAGGCGCGCCGCATGTTCGAGCCTGGCGTAGTCGAACCGCTCGTCGCGCAGCACCAGCACCGCCTCGGGCCGCTCGGGATCGAGGACGAGGCCGGCCGCCTCGGCCGCCTCGCGCATCACCGGGGCGGCGAGCATCCAGACGCGGCCGCCGGGCAGCCGGCGCGCGGCCTCGCGCACCAGCGCCTCGCCCGCCAGGTGGATGCGGCCGGCCGGCAGGACCAGGCCCTGCTCGGCGGCCTTTCGCCGGAACAGCGCCGTCGTCATGCTCGAATTGTTGGAGACGATCGCGAACGCCCGGGAGGCCTGGACAAGCTCAAGCGCCCCGGGCTGCAGACGGTCGCCGAGCGCGAGGCAGCCGTCCCAGTCGGCCAGCACCGCCTCCGCCGCTCGCGCGCGCGCCAGAAGGCGCGCGAAACCCATGCGACTCAAAACACCAAGTCTTTCTTCTTCATGTCGAGGGCGCCGCCGCGCGCGGCCAGGGCCTCCATCATCTCCCGCGAGATCGGGGCGACGAACGGGAAGCGATCGACGAAGGCCGTATGGCTGACCATCTTGCCGTCGTGCCAGCGGTGAAGCTGGAAGGCCGGCGGCTCCATCTCGAAGAAGCCTTCGCCCAGGCGCTCGAAGCTGGGCGCGCCCACGGCCAGGTCCAGGTTCACCTGGTGGGCGGTGGAGGGGCAGATGCTGGCCATGCGATCGCCCACCAGCGTCTGGATCGAGCGGTGGACGTGGCCGCAGAGAATCCGCTGCACATTGGGCCGGCCGGCGACGGCGCGGACGATGCCCTCCGCCCAGCCGGCGCCGTGGGCGTCCATGGTGACGATGCCGGTGTCGAACGGCGGGTGGTGCAGGGCGACGATCGTCGGCTTGTCGACGTGCTCGGCCAGGCGCTCCTCGAACCAGGCCAGGCGCTTCTCGCAGAACTCGCCGCGGTGGTGCTCGTCACTGGTGGAATCGAGCACGATGAGCCGCACGGGGAACTGGTCGACGGTGTACTGGACGAACGGCCGGGCGTGGGCCAGGTGCGGATAGTCCAGCTCGGCGAGCATCGTCGCGCGGTCGTCGTGGTTGCCGATCACCAGGAAGAACGGGATCTCCAGGGCGGCGAACTGGCGCTTGAGCTCTTCGTATTCGGCGGGCGTGCCGTGGTCGGTCAGGTCGCCGGTGACGACGACGAAGTCGGGGCGCGGGTCCAGGGCGTTCAGCCGCTCGATCGCCAGGGCGCAGCGGCCGTTGGTGTCGACCTGATCCTGGTAGGCGCGGGTTCCGGCGGCCACCACGTGGGTGTCGGTAATCTGGGCGATCAGCATGGAGTCCTCCGCTGCACGGTGCGTGTCGCCGGCTTCCTGCCCCATCCTGTACATTTGTTCAAGACGTTCACGATATTGTCGTGAAACGCGGACATTCATTCGGATATGCAGGGACAAGAAATCTGTACGGATGTTGAATTCGTCGCGCCCGCCAAGGCGTCGCGACGCCTCGGTCTCGCGGACCTGGCGGTGTTTTCCTCGCCGGTGCTGATCGCGGTGGCGCTGGAGACGCCCTGGCGCGTGTTCCTGCCCTCATTCTTCTCGGCCCAGCTCGGGCTGCAGCTCGGCGCGGTGGCGGCGCTGCTGACGTGGATCCGGCTGTTCGACGTGGTGTCCGACCCGGCCGTCGGCTGGCTGAGCGACACGGTCCGCGTCCCGTTCG
This sequence comes from Phenylobacterium sp., assembly GCF_041916435.1. GTDB lineage: Bacteria > Pseudomonadota > Alphaproteobacteria > Caulobacterales > Caulobacteraceae > Phenylobacterium. The sequence continues at coordinate 470,228 of NZ_JAYRZM010000002.1, forward strand.
GCCGCCGGCGGTTCTGGATGGCGCTGGGCGCGCCGCTGATCATGCTGGGCGCCTGGATGGTGTTCTTCGCCCAGCCGGGCGCGCCGGTCGCCGCGCTGGCGGCGGCGTGCGTGGTGCTGCATCTGGGCTATTCGCTGGTGATCGTGCCGCACGGCGGCTGGGGGCTGGAGATCTCCAGCGATCCTCACGAGCGCACGCGCGTCATGGGCGCCAAGGTCTGGTTCGGGGCGCTGGGCGCGCCGCTGATCGTGCTGGCGCCGGCGGTGATGGAGCGGATGGGCGTCGGCGACCAGGCCGCGCGGATCGGCGCGATGGGGCTGGTGCTGATCGTGTTGACGGCGCTGACCGTGGGGCTGACGCTCGCCCGCATTCCAGAGGTCGACGAGCTGGCGCCCGCGCCGAAGCGGGCGGCCGCCTCGCCGTTGCGCAGCCTCGGCCGGCAACTGCGCAATCCCGCGCTGCTGCGGATCCTGGCGCTCTATTCGCTGCTGGGCGTTTCGGAGGCCGCCAGCTCGGCGGTGTTCGTCTTCTTCGCCGAGCGCGTGCTCGGGCTGGACCGCAGCGCCGGCGGGCTTCTGCTGATCCAGTCGCTGGTGGCGCTCGTCACCGTGCCGGTCTGGGTGATGATCTCGCGCCGGATGGGCAAGCGGCGCACGATGAGCGCGGTGCTTCTGTGGCAACTGGTCACCGCGCCGATCCCGCTTCTGCTGCCGGCCGGCCGCGCCGACCTGTTGATCGGCTTCCTGGTGGCGCGCGCCCTGGCCTGGGGCGCGGACTACATGCTGCTGCGCGCGATGGTCGCCGACGTGTCGGAGGCCGAGGCCGCGCGCTCGGGCGAGCGGCAGTCGAGCAGCTACTACGCCCTGTTCAACGTCTCGATGAAGCTGGCCGCCGCCCTTGGCGTGGGCGCGGCGCTGGGCGTTTTGAGCTCGGTCGGGTTCGATCCGCGCGGCGGCGCGACCCCGGCGGCGGCGCTCGGCGTCGTGCGATGGATCTACTGCCTGCCCTCGATCGTGGCCGCCGCCCTCGGACTTGTGCTGATGGCGACCTTCCGCGACGCCGACCGGGATGGCCGCGGCGCCTAGTCGCTTCCGGAATCGGCTACATAGCGTGGATGGGACGCGCGATCGGCAAGGTGCAGAACCGGGCACAGAACCGGGTTGAGGCGGGGCTTCGCGAGCGCTTGGTCGCCGCCACCCTGGCGCGGATCGCCGAGAAGGGCGTGCGCGGCGCGACCCTGCGCGACGTCGGCGCCGACTGCGACATCAACGCGGCCACCGTGGTGGCGATGTTCGAGAACAAGGAAGGGCTGGTCGCCGAGTGCTTCGCCGAGGCGGCGGCGGCCGACGCCCTCTACCTGGACGGGGTCACGCGCGCGGCGGCCGAGCTGCCGCTCACGCCGGCGCTTCTGGCCGACTTCCTCTGGACGTTGATCGAGGACGCGGCGGCGGCGCGCCGCGGCGAGGCGCTGGTGCTCATCGAGCTGTTGCTGCTGGCTTCGTCGGCGCCGCGCTACGCCGAGATCTGCCGCGGCTGGCTGGCGGCGCGGCGCTCGGCCTTCGAGCGCCTGGCCGAGATCGCCGAGGCGCCGGCCGGGGCGCTGCGGGCGCTGGACTTCTATCTGCTGACCGAGATGACCTTCGCGCTCAGCGCCTTTCCCTCGCAGGTCTACCGGATGAACGCGCGGCTGGGGCTGGCCGAGGCGGCCGACCGCCTGCTGGGCCGCGCCCCGCCGCCCGAGCGCACGGCCGAGATCGCCCGGCTGGCGGCCAGCTTCTATGTCGACCCCGGTCCGCTGCTCAACCTGCCCGACCTCGACGGCCGCCAGGCGCGCGGCGAGGAGAGCCGGGCCAAGATCATCGACGCGGCCGCCGCCATCATCGAGGAGGACGGCCTGTCGGCGGTGACCAACCGCGCCGTGGCCGAGCGCGCGGGCGTGTCGCTGGCGCTGACCACCTACCATTTCGATTCGGTCCACGCCCTGGCCTACGCCGCCGCCCTGCGGGTGTTCCAGAAGGCCAACCGGCGGCTGGAATCGGGGGAGGGGGGCAGCGGCTTCCGCACCCGCCGGGAGGTGGCCGACTATGTGCGCTCGGCGGCCTGGCGCTCCGGCGCCGAGCGGGTGCGCAGCCGGGGCATGGTCGAGATCTCCCAGGCGGCCGCGCGGGCGCAGGCCTACGACGGCCTGGGCCTGGGGATGCGCCGCCAGCGCGGCACGATCACCTTCCTGGCGATGAAATCCCTGGAGGGCGGGGGGCCGACGCGCCAGATGGCCGCCGCCTACGCCATGTGGAACACCGCCGCGGCCCTGGCCGCCGACGCCGTCGGCGGCGACGCGCCGGGGATCGACCTGACGGCCGAGGCGAGCTTCGCGGCGGACCGGCTGCTGCGCCCCTGATCCTGTACGTTTGTTGAGGGCGTCGCCGTCCGGTCGTGGCGGCGGGCCTTGTACATCCTCCAATCGCAAGCGTTTTTCGTGTTTCTACGCGCCCGAATTTCCAGCGTCACAAGAACTGTACATTTGTTTGGTAATCCCCCGGCAAGCTCAGCAAGGGGATGCCAATGCCTACGCCCGTTTCATCGTACATCCGTTTAGCTCTGTGCGCCGGAGTCTCGGCTTTCGCGCTCGGGCTCACCGCCGGCCAGGCCTGCGCAAGCGAGGCGGCCGCGACCGACGCGGCCGACGCCAGCGTCGAGGAGCTGGTCGTCACCGCCCAGCAGCGCGAGCAGAAGCTGATCGACGTGCCGGTGCCGGTGACGTCCCTGTCCGGCGAGGTGCTCGACCGGTTCAAGATCCAGGGGCTCGGCGACCTGTCGCTCTACACGCCCGGCCTCCTGGTGCAGGAACAGAGCGTCCAGCGCTCGGGCTACAACCTGCGCGGCCTGACCCAGGACGACTCCAGCCCGGTGGCCGAGCCGGTGATCTCCATCTTCGTCGACGGCGTGGACAACAGCCGCCAGCAGGGCTCGATCTCGGAGCTGATCGACATCGCCCGGGCCGAGGTGGTGCGCGGCCCGCAGGGCACGCTGTTCGGCCGCGGCTCGGTGATCGGGGTGATGTCGATCGAGACGCGCCGGCCGACCCAGGGCTTCGAGGGCTGGGTGTCGGCCGAGGCGGGCAGCCTGAACCTGCGCAGCCTGAGCGGCATGGTCAACGCGCCCCTGATCAAGGACAAGCTGGCCTTCCGCGTGACCGCGCGGGTGAAGTCGCGGGACGGCGACGTCGACAACGTGGCGATCCCCGGCGGCAAGCTGAACGGGGTGGACACGTTCTACGGCCGCGCGAGCCTGAGGTTCACGCCCAACGAGATGGTGACCTCCGACCTGATCGCCAGCTACCAGGAGGACCACCCGCCGGCCACGCAATTCAAGTCGATCGTGGTGGCGCCGGCCGGCGGCGACGTGAGCCCCTTCACCCCCGCCGCGCAGGACCGTCCGGACCAGGGCATCGAGCGCTATGTCTCCAGCCTGACCTCGGACACCTCGATCGCCGCCACGCCCACCCTGACGCTGCGCTCGATCGCCAACATCCGCTACGTCGACGCCACCGAGAAGTGGGACGGCGACGGCACGGCCTACAGCTACATCATCGGCAACCAGTTCACGAAGCAGCACCAGGCCAGCGAGGAGCTGCGCGCGACCTGGACGCCCTCCGAGGACCTGACGCTGGTGGGCGGTGCGAGCTGGTTCCGCGAGAAGGTGGAGGACCGGATCGAGCTGGGGCTGAACGAGCAGTACCTGGTGGGCAGCTTCCCCTCGATCACCGCGCCGACCAAGGCGATCTACGCCAACACCAGCCTCTACGGCCTGCCGGTGTCGGCGATGAACATGTCCAGCCTCTACCGGATCAACACCCGCACCAGCGTCTCGGCCTACCTCAACGTCTCCAAGACCTTCCTGGAACGGATCACGCTTGAGGCGGGGCTGCGCTACACCCACGACAAGGCCGACACCGCCGCCAGCGCCGACGAGTACACCCTGGACGGCCGCAGGCCGCTGGCCCTGCCGTACGGCCTGTTCGGCGACAGCCAGGGCAACGTCTACAGCCACGGCTCGACCTTCAACAACCTGACGCCGCGCCTGGCGGTGAGCTACAAGCTGACGCCGAAGGTCAACGTCTTCATCGGCGTCGCCAAGGGCGTGCGCTCGGGGCTGGTGGACGCCTCGTTCAACCGCTCGACCGGAGCGCCGGACGCGATCTGGAGCGTCGTGCGGCCCGAGAAGGTGGTCAACGTCGAGGCCGGCTTCAAAGCCAACGTCGGCGCCTTCCTGGCCGAGGGCTCGGCCTTCTCCTACGACTACACCGACTTCCAGACGCTGGATCTCAGCCAGCTTCCGGGCAAGCTGGTCAACGCCGGCAAGGCCAGCGGCAAGGGCTTCGAGCTGGGCCTGCGCGGCGCGATCACCGACAATCTGCGGCTGATCTCGAGCTACGCCTACACCGACGCGAAGTTCGACGAATACATCGACTCCAGCGGCGCGGACCTGTCGGGCAACGTCTTCCGCCTGGCGCCCAAGCACAAGGCCTCGATCGCCCTGAGCTACGAACGGGACGTCGGCCAGGACCTGCGCCTGGCCGCGCGGGTGACCGAGTTCTACCAGTCCAAGACCTTCTTCAACGCCGACAACAAGCCCTACGAGAGCCAGAAGGGCTACGCCCTGACCAATGTGGGCCTGTCGCTGGGAAGCGTGTCGCGGGGCTGGAGCGCGGAGATCTACGCCAACAACCTGTTCGACAAGGACTACCTGCTCGACCTGGGCAACACCGGCAAGTCGTTCGGCCTGCCGACCGCGATCCGCGGCGAGCCCCGGATCGTCGGCCTGAGACTGCGCCAGGACTGGTGATCGCGGGCGATCCCTTAGGGATCAGGCTGGCAGCGTGAGCCGCATCGCCGTCCACCCCTGCGGCGAGCGGCGATGCTCCAGCCGGTGACGAAGGTGTTGGCGAAGGCGGGCGTCGATTGTCATGTATTGGCAAGCCCGGCGCGGCGGCGCGCCGCACAGTCGCGTCCGGGCCGCCGGCTTCCCGCGGGCGGATCAGGATTGACGTCGATGAGCAGCCTTCGCGAACCCAACCCGCCCGTCGCGCCCGAGACGGACATGGCGCGCATCGAGGCGGGCGAGTTCCTGATGGGATCGGACCGGTTCTATCCGGAGGAGGGCCCGCCGCACCGGGTCTGGGTGGACGCCTTCGAGATCGACCGGACGCCGGTCACCAACCAGGCGTTCACCGCCTTCGTCGAGGCCACCGGCTATGTGACGCTCGCCGAGAAGGCGCCGAACCCGGCGGACTATCCCGGCGCGCCGGCGCACCTGCTGCAACCCTCCTCGCTGGTGTTCACGCCGCCGCCGCGGCCGGTGCGGCTGGACGACTGGAGCCAGTGGTGGAGCTTCGTGCCCGGCGCGAGCTGGCGGCGGCCGCTGGGACCGCGCTCGACGCTGAAGGGGCTGGAGACGCATCCGGTCGTCCACGTCGCCCATGAGGACGCCGAAGCCTACGCCGCCTGGGCGGGCAAGCGCCTGCCGACGGAGGCCGAGTGGGAGTTCGCCGCCCGCGGCGGGCTGGACGGCGCCGACTACGCCTGGGGCGACGAACTGACGCCGGGCGGCAAGTGGATGGCGAACACCTGGCAGGGCCTGTTCCCGAGCCAGAACCTGGCGCAGGACGGCTTCAAGCGCACCTCGCCGGTGGGCGCCTTCCCGCCGAACGGCCACGGCCTGGTCGACATGATCGGCAACGTCTGGGAGTGGACCAGCGACTTCTGGGCCGAGCAGCACAGCCCCGGCGAACGCCCGTGCTGCGCCGTGCGCAACCCGCGGGGCGGGACCGAGGCCGGCAGCCGCGATCCGCGCCAGCCGCACATCGCCCTGCCGCGCCGCGTGCTGAAGGGCGGTTCGCACCTGTGCGCGCCGAACTACTGCCGCAGATACCGCCCGGCCGCGCGCCACGCCCAGCACATCGATTCCTCGACGAGCCATATCGGCTTCCGCTGCGCGCGGTCGGTCTGAACGGGCAGCCGGCGCCCTAGCCGGCGGCGACCTCCGCGGCGGCGCGGGCGAAGCGGACGAGGCTCTCGTCCACCTCCTCGGCGGTGATGACGAGCGGCGGCTGCACCGTGAGCGTCGGGCTCATGCTGGTGCCGCGCACGTAGAGGCCCTGGCGCCAGCAGGCCTGCGACAGCTTGGTCGTCTGCTCCTGGGTGCGCAGGTCGATCCCGTAGAGCAGGCCGCGGCCGCGGATCACGCCGAAAATCTCGGGATGGTCGGCCATGACCGCTTCGAGCCCGGACTTCAGGCGCGCGCCGACGCTGGTCACGTGGGCGGCGAGGGCCGGATCGGCGTAGCGGCGCGCCACGACGCCGGAGATCGCCGCGCCGATCTCGCCGCCGCTGAAGCTGGAGATATGCACCGGCGGCATCTGGAAGAAGGTGGAGAACAGCTCGGCGCTGCAACTCACCGCGCCGACGGGATAGTAGCCGCCGGACATGCCCTTGCCGCTCACCAGGATGTCGGGCGCGGCGCCATGGCGCTCAAAGGCCCAGATATCCCCGGTGCGCAGCAGGCCGCCCTGGACCTCGTCGTAGATCAGCAGCGCGCCGCGCTCGTCGCAGATGCGGCGCACCTCCTGGAGATAGCCGTCGGGCGCCTCGAACACGCCCGCCGGCACCTGCACCGGCTCGATGCAGACGGCGGCGGTGTGTTCGTCGACCAGCGCCTCCATGCCGGCGACCGAACCGTAGCGGGCCTTGGCGACGGGGCCGGCGAGGGGGGCGTAGAGCTCCGGCGTGAAGGACGGGTCGTCCATGGCCAGGGAGAAGCCGATGTGGCCGTAGTAGCCGCCGCTCACCGACACCAGGTTCGGGCGGCGCGTGAAGCGCTTGGCGAGCTTGCAGGCCACCTCGAAGGCCTCCGACGCGCTCGGCGTGAAGTACACCCGCTCGAACTGGCTGGGCAGCAGCGCCTTGAAGCCCGCTTCGCCGGCGTCGCGGCGCTCCGAGGGCAGGGACCAGAGGCCGGCGTCGGCGCTGCGGATGATCTCGACCATCTCGTCGCGGATTTCGGGCGCGCAGAACCCCAGGTTGAAGGTGCCGCCGGCGCAATGCCAGGCGATGAAGTCGCCGCCCTTCTCGTCAGTCAGCCAGGAACCGGAGCGTGCGTGTTGTGGCCACAGGCCTTTGCGGCCCCCGGTTTGCGCTTTCATGTCGTCTTCAACCTTCCTTGCGCCGCGGCTCCGGAACGGGCCTGGGGCGATCGATGTCCGAGCGCCGGCCAACCGTGGCTGCGGCGGCGAGCCATCGACGACTAGCGGAAAGGTTGTTCGGAAAATTGATCTTTCACGACAGGTAATTGCTATTAGGCGGCACTCGTGCGCCGCCGCCCGCGCCATTTGTCGCAGATCAGGTGCGGACGTTGCGGGCCCAGCGGCTCGGGGCCATGCCGTGCCATCGGGTGAAGGCGTGGATGAAGGCGCTGTGTTCGGCGTAGCCGAGTTCGTAGGCGATGTTGGTCAGGGGCAGCCGGCCTTCCTGCAGCAGCCGTTCGGCCATCAGCCGCCGTTGGCTGTCGAGCAGCGTCGAGAAGCTGTAGCCGAGCTTCTGGAGCCGGCGCTGGTAGGTGCGCGGCTCCAGGCCGAGCTGCTCGGCCACCACCTCCAGCCGGCCGTGGGCGGCGGGCAGCAGCGTCTCCAGCAACACGCGCGTGGCGACGATGATGTCGTCGGCGCCCTGCGGCACCCGCTTTTCCAGGTACTCGATCATGAACCGGTGGATCATGGCGTCGCGGTTGGGCACCGGCAGATCGAGGTAGTGGCGATGGAACTCGATGCCGTCGAACGGCTGCTCGAAGGCCACGGGCGCGCCGTAGTCCTGCTCATATTGCTCTACGGATCGCAGGGCGCGGTGGCGCAGGCGCACCCGCAGGACCTCCAGCCGCTCGCCGAGGATCTCGGAGATCAGCCGGATGCCGAAGAGCAGCGACTCCTCCATCCACTGGTCGGCCTGGTGACGCAGGGACGGCTCCAGGTGGATCGCCCGCTGGACCACGTCGCCGCTGATCGTCAGCGATGAGCGGTAGCCGGTGTTCTGGATCGCCGAGTAGCGCGCCAGGTTGTCCAGGGCGGCCAGCAGGCTTTCGCTGTGCCGGGCGATCAGCAGCGGCGGGCCGATGATCGCGGCGCCCTGGAACTGGGCGAGCTTGACGCCGAAGCCCGGGTCGTTCAGCGCCTGGGCGGCCAACTCGTAGGCGCGCAGGCTCCTGCGCAGGGAAATCCAGTTCTCCTCGTCCTTCAGCGCCGACTGGGACAGGCCCGCGCGGCGCAGGATCGCGGCCGGATCACCGCCGTTCGCCAGCACGCAGGGGGCGAAGCCGGACAAGGATCTGGCGCGGACAATGGCTTCCATGGGGGCTCCCGAGTTTGACGTGCAAAGTCAACTCGGTGGCGCGAAATGGCAAGTCCGATGTCGTCGGTATGCGTACCAATTCCCCGACTGGGCGACAGATGTGCAGCAAGACGCCGCTGTCGCACCGGACCATCGGCGCCGCCCGGCGCCCACGAGGAGAGGGGGAGTTTCAGTGCTCGATCAAGGCAGAATTCAGCGCCGCCGGCGCATCCTGATGTTCACCGCCTCGTGGGTCGGGGTCGCGCTCGGCGGCTTCGCCGCGCCGGCGATGGCGGCCGACGCCGGGCCGGTGCAGGTGGAGACGATCGTGGTGACCGCCTCCAAGCGGCCGCAAGACGTCCAGGACGTTCCGATGTCGGTGTCCGCCTTCAGCGGCGATCAGCTTGAGAAGGCGAACATCACCGACGCCACCGACCTGGCGCACCTTGTGCCCGGCCTGACGATCGCCACCTCCAACAACACCCGCAACTCCTCGATCATCATCCGCAACATCGGCTCTTCGGGCACCAACCCCGGGATCGAGCCCAGCGTCGGGGTGTTCCTGGACGGCGTCTACATGCCCTCCAGCCTGAGCATCTTCACCGAGTTGACGGACATCTCGACGATCGAGACCCTGCGCGGGCCCCAGGGCACGCTCTACGGCCGCAACACGCCGGTGGGCGCGATCAACGTCACCACCAAGGCGCCGACCCAGGGCTTCGAGGGCATGGTCAGCGTCGGTCTCGGCAACTACGACAAGCGCCGGGTGGCCGGCTACGTCAACGGCGGCCTGACCGACACCCTGGCCGGCCGCCTGTCGTTCTGGAGCGACACGCGCGACGGCTATGTGCGCAACATCTACTTCGGTTCGAACACGAACTCCCAGGATCAGTGGGGCGTTCGCGGACGGCTGCGCTGGACGCCGGACGACCTGACGACGGTCGACGCCATCGCCTATTTCTCCAAGACCATGACGCATTGCTGCGTGGCCACCCAGGTGAACCCCTATGGTCCGGGCGGCATCGCCACGGCCGGCTTCCTCGCCTCGGCCGACGCCAACAATCCCGGCCACCCGTTCGTGGCCACCGGGGACTTCGAGGTCAATTCCGCCACCGAGCCGACGGGCGACACGCCGATCTACGGGGTTTCGCTGCAGGCGACGCGCAAGCTGCCGTTCAACGCCGAGCTGACCAACATCCTGGCGGGGAACACCGTCATCGACCGGATTCAGCGCCTGGCCGGGCCCTCCGTGCCGATCGAGGTGCAAAGCCAGATCCAGAAGCAGGTCTATCGGACCTACAGCGACGAGCTGCGCCTGTCGTCCACCGGCAAGAACCGGATCGACTACGTCGTCGGCCTCTACCTGTTCGGCAGCGACCTGGCCTACCTGCAGAACGCCACCCTGCTCGAGGGCGCGAACCGGGTCGTGGCGGGCGGCGCCACCTTCACGCCCGGCGACAACGCCAACTCCCAGTTCTCGCAGACGACCAAGAGCGCGGCGGTCTTCGGCCAGGCGACGTGGAACGTCACCGACGCCCTGCGCGTGACCGGCGGGCTGCGCTACAGCTACGACCACAAGAAGGCCGAGGCCTCGAGCGTCAGCCAGAACATCTTCACCGGCGGGGCGGCCTCGCCGCTCTTCGGCCTCGTCAGGTTCCCGTCGTTCACGGTGTCCGGCCTGAAGCGCACCGAAGACAGCACGACCTGGTCGGCGGGCGTGCAGTACGACGTCGCGCCGCGCGTGATGGTCTATCTGACGGCGGGCTCCGGCTTCAAGAACGGCGGCTTCAACGCCCGCGCCACGTCCGCCCCCTGGGACTTCGGTCCGGAGCGCTCGCAAACCTACGAGGTGGGCGTGAAATCCCGGCTGTTCGACGGGCGGATGTTGCTGAACGCGGACGTCTTCCAGATGGAGCTGAAAGACTACCAACTGTCGACGCTGAACGCCGCCACCGGCACCGGATTTGTTGTCGGCAACGCCGGCGACGCGAAGATCTCGGGTCTGGAAATGGACATGCAGGCCAGGCCGCTGTCGCCCTTGTCGATCACCGGCAACCTGAGCTGGACCCGCTCGGAATACTCCGACTATCCGGCCGGCCCCTGCATCTCGACCTATACGCCGACCGGGTCCTCGCCGCCCCCCGGCGCGCCGCAGCCCAATCCGCTGTTCCCCAAGTCGTGCGACTACACCGGCTATCCCCTGGCGTACGCGCCGCGGCTGACCGGCGCGCTGCATGCCCGGTGGGAACAGCCCTTCCGCGACAGCGGCTACAACTGGTTCGTCAGCGGCGGGGCCAGCTACACCGGCGGCCAGTACCTGGACGCCACGCTTGATCCCCGGAGCTGGCAAGGCGCCTACGCCCTCTATGACGCAAGCTTCGGGTTCGAGGCCGACGATGGAGCCTGGCGCCTGTCCGTCTGGGGCAAGAACCTCGGGAACAAGGCCTACTTCGTGAACGAGACGGCGCAGCTTTCCGGCGCCTACATCAGCGCCGGCGGGACGGCTGCCGCGAACGGCTATGTCGGCTGGTATGGCGCGCCGAGGACCTTCGGCGTGGAGCTGAGCCACAAGTTCTAGGCCGGCCGGCGAGCGTGCGGCCGCCCGCGCGCTCGCCAGCCGGAAAGAGTCGTGTAGGGATTTCATGAAGCTGGAGGCTGGCGTCGAATGAACAGGATGTTGCGGAAAACCCTGCTGATGATGGCGGGCGCGCTGGGAATGGGGCTCGCCGGCCGGGGCATGGCCGCCGAGCCCGCGCGCCAGCCGACGAACATCGTCGTGATCGTCGCCGACGACATGGGCTGGGCGGAGAACACGGTGGCCGGCAAGGGCACGCCGATGGGCTACCCCACGCCGAATCTGGAGAAGCTGGCCAAGAGCGGGGTGTTCTTCGATCGGGCCTATGTCACCGCCTCGGTCTGCGCGCCCTCGCGCGCGGCCCTGCTCACCGGGCGCTACCAGAACCGCTTCGGCTATGACCACCTGCCGGGCACCCTGGACCTGAAGCTGGACACCCTGCCGGCCGAGGTGAAGGACAAGCTCGGCGTGGCGACCAGCGAGCTCACGCTCGCCGACGTCCTGAAGTCGGAGGGCTATCGGACCGCCGCGATCGGCAAGTGGCACCTGGGCTACCAGGACAAGTTCTATCCGACCAACCGCGGCTTCGACGAGTTCTACGGCTTCCTGGGCGGGCAGACCCAGTACATCAGATCCTCGGCGCCGGGCGTGCACCTGGGCAAGGCCGGCGGGCCGGCCACCTCGCGCCACGCCGAGAAGCGGTTCCCCAGCACCATGTTCATGGAGGGGCCGAACCGCACCCCCGTGGACAACATGGACACCTATCTGACCGACGACCTCACCAACAAGAGCGTCGCGTTCATCGATCAGAACAAGGACAAGCCGTTCTTCCTCTACCTGGCCTACAACGCCATCCACGCGCCGTTCGAGGTGACGGACGAGTATTACAAGCGCTTCCCGAACATCAAGAACGAGGACGAGCGGATCAAGGCGGCGATGACCGCGGCGCTCGACGACGGGATCGGCCGGGTCATGGACGAGCTGGACAAGAAGGGCCTGCGTGAAAACACCATGGTCGTGTTCCTGTCCGACAACGGGTGCGCGATGTACCTGGAGGGCGCGTTCTGCAGCTGCCTGCCGCTGCGCGGCGGAAAGCTGAGCGAGTATGAGGGCGGGTTCCGCACGCCGATGATCATCAGCTGGCCGGCGGGCATGCCCAAGGGCGAGACCTACACCAAGCGGGTTTCGGCGCTGGACGTGTTCCCGACGGCCGTGGCCGCCTCGAAGGGCAAGCTGCCGAGCGACCGCGACTATGACGGGGTGAACCTGATCCCGTACGTGTCCGGCAAGGACAGCGAAACGCCGCACGACGTCCTGTACTGGGAGCGCGATCCCTACGAGACCATCCTGGCCGGCGACTGGAAGCTGTGGCGCGCCAAGGACGGCTCCGTGAAGATGCTGTTCAACCTCAAGGACGATCCGAACGAGGCGCACAACCTCTACGACTCGCGGCCGGACAAGGTGGCCGAACTCTCGAAGCGCCTCGAAGCGTGGTCCGCGACCATGCCGCCTGAATCCTTCCCCAGTCAGGCGACTGTGCCCGCGAACTACTGCGGGGCGGACCTGCACCTGCCCGTCTGATTGGACCGACGGGCGGGATCTGAAGGGCGGCTCGGCGCGACCGGCCGCCCTTCTTCTTTGTCTGACGTTTCGCCGCCGCGGCCGCCGCTGGCGGCCCACATGCAATCCTGAGGAGCCTTTCGATGAATGCGAGCGACGCCCGACGATACGCGGTCACCAGCCTGGCCGCGACGCCGCACACCCAGCACCTTGGGCCCGACGACCTGCCCTTCGTGACGATCAGCGAGGGGGTGGAGCTTCAACTGCTGCACGTCGATCTTTCGACCGGACTTTGGGTCAACCGTACGCGCCTGAAGCCGGGTGCCAGCGTCATCCGGCATCTGCACGCCGGCCCCGTGCACGCGGTGACCCTGCAAGGGCGGTGGTATTATCGCGAGAGCCCCGACCAGGTGAACGTGGCGGGCTCCTACCTGTTCGAGCCGGCCGGCTCGGTGCACACCCTGCAGGCGGCGGCCGACCAGGACGAGGACACGCTCGCGTGGTTCGCGATCTGGGGGCCGAACATCAATCTGCTCGACAGCGGCGAGGTGCACAGCGTGTTCGACGCCGGCACGGCGCTGCGGATCTATCGCGAGCTGTGCGCGGCGGCGCGGCTGAACATCGACAAGCTGATCGTGGCCGGCGCCTGAACGCCGGCGCGCCGGCGGCGGCTCAACGGCCGCCGGCGGCCGGTCCCGCGAGCGCCAGGGCGGTCACCTCCACCAGCAGACCCGGGGCGGCGAGGGCGGTCACGCCGACGCTGGTCCAGGCCGGATAGGGCGGCGTCATGCGCCGGGCCCTGGCCGCGACAAAGGCGCCGACGTGGGCCGACATGTCGCCCACGTGGTAGCTCGTCAGGCTGAAGACGTCCGCCAGGCTCGCGCCGGCTTCGGCGAGCACCAGTTCGAGGGCGTCGAACAGGTGCTCGAGCTGCTCGCCCAGGCCCTCCGGAATGCGGCCGGTGCGCAGGTCGATCCCCACCTGGCCGGAGACGTGGAGCACGCCGTTGACCAGGACGGCGGGGGAGAAGCCCAGGCGCTCGCCGACGGCGGCGAGCGGGGCTGGAGCGATGATCCGCACGGAGGGGTTCATGCCGCCGCGACCGGATTGGCGGCCGGCCGGGAGCGGTTCGCCCGGGCGACCACGCAGGTGACCAGGAAGCTCAGGGCGAAGAAGACCGCCGCCAGCACCAGGGGGCCGGTGAAGCCGTCGGCGCCGACCAGCGCGGCGCCGGCGAGCGGGCCGACCACGACGCCGGCCTTCAGCATCAGCAGGAAGATCACCGCGCCCCGGCCGGTTCGGTCGGCCTGCAAGGCGACCCCGATCTGGTAGGAGGTCGCGAAGTTCATGAAGAAGCCGTAGATCGCCAGGGCGGCCGCATAGGCGAAGAAGCCGTGCAGGAAGAAGCCGAGCAGGCCGAGGGCGACGAGCTGGAAGACGGTCGTCGCCAGGAGCGGCAGCACCCGCCCGAAGCGCACGCCGAGCGCCCAGGCCGCCGTGGAGCCGGCCATGCCGGCGACGGTGGCGATCGACAGGCCCTTGGCGACGTCGGCGTGGGTGAAGCCGGCGGTCACGCCGATCCGCTCGATGTAGGTCCAGCTTGCGCCGAAGGCGAGGAAGAACATGAAGACCGGCAGGGTGGCCGCGACGATCGCCCCCACCGCGCTGCCGGACAGCGGCGCGCCGCCGCCAGTGTCGCCGTGGGCCGCCTCCGGACGCGGCCAACGTCCCGCCGCCGGCAGGAGCCAGCTCAGGCCGAGCGCCGGCAGGACATAGAGGGCGAGGAAGCCGAACGCGCCCTTGGAGCCGAAGCCGTCGACCGCGGCGGGGATCGCCAGGAAGGCGATCGAACAGGCGCCCTGCTGGACGATGTTGAAGATCGCCGTCTTGCGCTCCGGATTGGTGCTGTCCCCGAGGACGGTGTTGCCGAGCGCCATCATCGAGCCGGCGAAGAAGCCGGCGACGAACCGGGCGGCCAAGAGCGGCGCCAGCTCGGTGCAGAAGCCGGAGAGGACGTGGGCGCCGACCAGGGCCGCGCTCATGCCGAACGCCGTGTGGCGCCAGTTGAGCCGGCGCACCCAGAACAGCGCGGCCGCGGAGGCGGCGAACATGCCGAGCATGTCGGCCGTGGCCACCAGGCCGGCCTGGGCCGGGCTGATCGGCAGGTGGTCGGAGATGACGCCGACCAGGATCGGCGTGAGCGGATAGTTGAGCGAGCCGAACACCAGGATCAGCAGCGCCGCCGTGATCGCCAGCGGATGATCGACGGCGTGCCGCGCGGCGCCCGGGGCGGCGGCCGCAATCTCGACGGGGGCGGACGCCCGCGGTCCGGTGGTCGCTTCGACGGTCAAGCTGGTCCCCTTGCATGGTGCGATGCGCAATGCGCGTCCCGCCGACTATCCGGTCGCCGCGGCATGGCGACTTGATTCCGCGCGTCACCGAAATTGATCCGAAGCGACATCGCGCGCCAGGGAGGCCGGCCCGCTCGCGCCCGTCGCCTTTTGCCGGACGCGTGGCGCCGATTATCAAGTCGCCTGGCGGATCTGCGGCTAGCGTTTTGGTGGGGCAAGGGCTGGCGAAGCGCCGCGGACGACTTGCCCCGGCGGAGGCGGGCGTTGTCGGCGCCAGGTCTGGGACCGCCTGCATGGCCGTGGCGCACAGCGTGCGGAGGCCCCGGCCATGAGCGATAGCAAGACATCAGTCCACGGAACGACAGGCGAAGGGTCTACGGCCAGCCGGCGCAGCCTGCTGCTCGGCGGGGCGGCCGTCGTCTCGGCTGTCGCCGCGGCGGGCAAGGTCGCGGCCGAGACGCGCCCCGCCAAGCCGCGCTCCGCGGCGAAGGGGCAGCCGAACATCGTCTTCATGATGGTGGACAACTACGGCTACGGCGACCTGGGCTGCTACGGCGGCGGCGAGCTTCGCGGGGTGCCCACGCCGCGGGTGGACAAGCTGGCGGCCGAAGGCCTGCGCCTGACCAACTTCAACGTCGAGCCGGAGTGCACGCCGAGCCGCTCGGCCCTGCTCACCGGACGCCTGCCGATCCGCAGCGGCACCAGCAAGGTGGTTCAGACCGGGGGCAAGGACGGCCTTGCGCCGTGGGAGTACACGCTCGCCGAACTGCTGTCCGACAGCGGCTACGCCACCGCCTGCTACGGCAAGTGGCACCTGGGCTCGAGCGAGGACCGCTTCCCGACGAGCCAGGGCTTCGACGAATGGTTCGGCATTCCGCGCAGCAGCGGCGAGGTGAACTGGCCGCTGCAGCCGGGCTTCGATCCCACGCAGTATCAGTACCAGCCGGTCTACGAAGGGCGGAAGGGCGAGCCGAGCCGCAAGCTGAAGCCCTATGACCGCACCGCGCGTTCTCTCATCGACCGGGAAATCACCGACCGGGCCGTCGCCTACATCGACAAGCACGCCAAGGCCGGCAAGCCGTTCTTCCTGTACCTGCCCTACACCCTGCCGCACGATCCGCCGCTGACGCATCCGGACTTCACCAAGCCCAACCGTTCGCACTACCAGAACGCCATGGACGAGATCGATCACAACGCCGGGCGGGTGATCGACGCGGTGGACGCGGCCGGCATCGCCGACAACACCATCGTCGTGTTCACCAGCGACAACGGCCCGCAGACCCTGCAGGGGATCGGCATCGACTTCGGCGGCCAGTCCGACAGCGGCCCGTTCCGCGGCGAGTTCCCCAGCGGATGGGAGGGCGCGATCCGCACGCCCTGCGTCATTCGCTGGCCGGGCCGCACGAAGCCGGGCCGGGTCTCGAACGGGATCGTCGCGCTGCTCGACTTCTATCGCACCTTCGCCAATGTCGCGGGATCTTCGGACAAGGTGCCGACGGACCGTGCGGTCGACTCGCTGGACATGACCGACTTCCTGTTCGGCGACCAGGACGCTTCGCCGCGCGAGCACGTGATGTTCTTCCACAACGACCGGCTGCTGTCGGTGAAGTACAGGAACTACAAGGTCCACTTCGAAATCCGGGAGCAGCCGAGAGGGGCGGTGGTCTCCACCGGCCAGACGGCGACGACGGCCTATCGGGAAGATCTGCCCAATCCCTGGGTGTTCGACATCGAGAACGATCCCAAGGAGATCTGGAACATCATCTCCACCAATCCCTGGGTCATCCGGCCGGTGACGAAGATCCTCATGGCCTACGAGAAGAGCGTCGCGCAGTATCCGAACGTGGCGACGGGGTCGGAGGGCCCGGCCTAGGACCGCCTTCGGCGTGGGCGGCGGCCCCGCCCCCC
>NZ_JAYRZM010000002.1:487009-719113 GCF_041916435.1 Phenylobacterium sp.
GGGGGGGCGGGCCGCCGCAGCGGCGGCGGCCGCCCACGACAGCGACGGGACGACCGACATCCAGCGCCGGCTCGACCAGGGCCCGGCGGCGCTTCGGCGCATGGCCGCGATGCGGCGCGGGCTCCCAGGCCGCAGCGTCCGCGACGGCCGCGCACGTCATCGACATGACGACCGGGGGCTCGTTTCCAGGCCCCCAGACACTCCCCTTTCGCCCCCTTCCACGCGCCGCCGGCCGCTGGCGTGGGCGCGCCCGATGCGGACGGGCGGCGCGGCGGCGCAAGCACCGCCGCGCGGGCGTGGAGTCGGTTCTTGAAACCCTAAAGTTCGTTTGAACAATAACCTAATTTAGACCGCAGGCTTTGCGGCTATATACATGAAACAACTCTGATGTCGGGTGTTTAGGCGGTCGGGGAATGTTCGCCCGGCCGGCGCCGACTGAATGAGGGGTGTGCATTACGTGTGAAAAACGGCGGCCTGGGAGGCGTCTGCGGTCCAAGCTCGTGACAGGAGCAAGTGCGCGAGCATCATCGTGGGCGTCTGAGAGGTCTTGGAGACCGCGATGAGTGCTGACGTGCAAGACATGGATCGGAACGAGCCGGCGACCACGCACATGGGCGCCAGGAAGACGGCCGTCGACACGATCCCGGTGATCGACATTTCCGCGTTGCGTGGCGGCGACGAGGCGGCGCTGGCGGCCACCGTCGCGAAGATCGCCGAGGCCTGCGAGCGCGACGGCTTCTTCTACATCAAGAATCACGGGGTCCCCGAGGCGCTGATCCAGCGCACCTACGAGCTGTCGCGCCAGTTCCACTATTCGCCAAAGGAGCAGAAGCAGGCGGTGCACGTCTCCAACTCGCCGGGCACCCGCGGCTGGGTGCCGGACGGCGACAAGGACGACGACGGCGATCCGGAGCTCTACCGCCTGGTCGAGCCGAGCCCCGAGCACGACTACCTGACCAAGCCGCGGCTGCACGCGGCGTTCGACGTGGCCCTGGAGCTGCCGGAGGACGATCCGGACTTCCGGGCCGGCAACCTGATGCTGGTGCCCAACCAGTGGCCGGACTGGATCCCCGGCTTCCGCGAAGAGGTGATGGCCTATTACGACGCGGTCACCGAGGTGGGGCGGCAACTGTTCCGCGCCTTCGCCATCGCGCTGAACCTGCCCGAGGACTTCTTCGCCAAGCTGACGACCAAGGCGCCCTCGCAACTGCGGCTGCTGCACTATCCGCCGAACGACAAGCCGATGGACAACGACAACCTCGGCATCGGCGCGCACTCCGATTTCGAATGCTTCACCATCCTGCACACGGCCGGGCCGGGGCTGCAGGTGATGAACGCCGCCGACGAATGGATCGAAGCCCCGCCGATCCCGGGAACCTTCACGGTCAACGTGGGCGACATGATCGAGGGCTGGACCAACGGCCGCTTCAAGGCCACGCAGCACCGGGTGGTGAACACCGGCCAGGAACGCTTCTCGATCCCGCTGTTCTTCGCCGTCGACTACCACACCGTGGTGGAGCCGCTGCCGCAGTTCGTCTCGGCGGAGAACCCGCCGATGTACAACAAGATCGTGGCCGGCGATCACCTGGCGGGCTTCAGCGTCAATGGCGCCAAGCACCTGCGCAAGCGGATCTGCCGGGGCGAGCTGACGATCGACTTCCCGATCCACAAGGAAAACCCGTTCAAGCGCAAGGCGGTGAACGAGTACGAAGCGCCGGCGGCCGAGGCGGCGACGCCCCGCCTGGTCTGACCGGCCGGCCGGGCGCCCCGCGGGCCCGCCCGCTGTTCCATCCGTCCGCACAAGAAGCGCCGCGCCGGCTGTCCGGCGCGCGCAGCCGGCCGCGGACGCGACAATCCTTGGCTTCGAGGCCGGGCGATGCGCCTGGCCGACGGGAGAGGCGGCCTTGCGTAACTGGGCTTCAGCCGAAACGGACGACCGGCCCGCAGGCGGGGCCGAGCCCGCCAGGACAGGCGAGGGCTCGCAGACCGCACGGATCGCGATCAGCCTGCCTTGGCGGCTCCTGGGTCAGCTCGACGACATGGTGGCCCGGCGCGGCTCGCCCAGCCGCTCGCAGATGATCGCCGAACTCGCCCGTCACGAACTGGCGCAGGGGGAGGGCGGCGAGGCCGACGACCTGCTGGCCGGCGCCATCACCCTGATCTACCGCAAGGAAAGCGACCGGGTGAGCCATGGCCTCATGCGCGTGCAGGCCGCGTTCCTGCCCGAGGTGATCTCGTCGCAGCGCGTGTTCCTGGAGGAGGACCAGTCGCTGGAGGTGTTGCTGGTGCAGGGCACGAGCAGGCGCCTGGAGCAGCTCTGCGATTCCCTGCGGGCCGTCAGGGCGGTGCGCCAGCTCACGCTGGTGGCGACGCGGAGCCTCTTGCCGCCGCTGCACGCGCCCGGCGCCAAGACCGCCGGCGCGCTCTGACCGCCCGCTCGCGGGGCGCTCCGGGCGCCGCCGCGCCGGGCGCTTTCCCGTGCGCCGACGGTCGGGCTTCTTGCCGAAATTCCAAGGGGTTCGTGCCGCCTCGCGCGGCCGTTCGCGCGCCTTCCGCATGCGTAGCCGCGAGGCGCCGCGGTGTTACGATTTGCACAAGTCGTAGCAATGAGCCGAATTTAGCTTGGGCCGAAAAGATAATGATGGCGGCTCCTCAAATTTCGGGAGCAACTCTCAATATCACTTCTCGTGAAGTGCGGGATGTCGCGTAAGTCGATGTCGTAACGTTGGTATTCGTTGGGGGTGCAGCTTTGAGGTTGTCCTTGATCACGCGCCATACGTCTGGACGGGTCGTATTGTTGATCTAGAGCGAAAGTTCAATTTCGCTACGTCTAAAGTTTGCGTCGCTCGCGGGTGCGTCATGGTTCGCGTTAAGGGCCGCCCCATGACGGAAGCAACGCGGCGCGCCGCAATCGCGATACTTCCAGACCAGAAGTCTTAACACACGCACAAGTCATCGAGACTTGGAGCCGTCGCCTGCCGGTGGCGGTCAGGGGGAGCTGTTGGCTGCGCGCCACGCCGCAGAGAACTGGAGACGGAGATGAATGGAAAGTCGAGGCTATCGGCGGGGCTTCGCGCCCGCGGCCTTGTCAGCGGCATCGCTTTGCTCGCCGCGCTGGACGTCGCGGCCGCGCCGCGGCTGGCCCATGCGGACGAGGCGGCCGAGAGCGCCGAGAGCGGCCAACTGAGTGAAGTCGTCGTCACGGCGGCGCGCCGCGAAAGCACGGCGCTGACGACCCCGATCGACATCTCCGCGCTCACCGGGGCGGACCTGAGCCGGCAGGGCGTCAGCGACTTCCGCGACCTGACGCGCGCGGTGCCGGGGCTCGTCTACAACAGCGTCAGCCTGCGCGACGGCGGCGCCACCAACAGCTTCATCCTGCACGGGCTGAACCTGGACTCCATCAACGGCACCGGCGGCGACTCGCCGCTGAGCACCCAGTCGGCCGTGTCGGTCTACGTCAACGAGACGCCGAGCTTCGTGAACCTGCACCTGGCGGACGTGGAGCGCGTCGAAGTCCTGCGCGGGCCCCAGGCGACGCTCTACGGCGACGCCTCGATCGCCGGCACGGTGCGGGTGCTGTTCAACAAGCCGGACCTGAGCGGCCGCTCGGCCAGCCTCAACGCCGACACGAGCTGGACCCACCATGCGACCGCGCCGAACTATTCGGTGGACGCGGTGTTCAACCAGCCGATCTCGGACCACGTCGGCTTCCGGATCGCGGCGGGCTACACCTTCGACAAGGGCTTCATCAACGCCCCGCACCTCTACAAGGTCGACTCCAGCGGCAATCCGGTGCTGGCCGACCCCAGCGATCCGACCCACAGCCTGCCCTTGTCCACCTCGAAGAAGGGCGTCGACGACGGCGAGCTGGCCTATGTGCGCCCGATGCTGCTGTTCCAGGGCGACCGCTGGAGCGCGCTGTTCACCTATCAGCGCCAGCACGAGCATTCGGACGGGCCGAGCCAGGACAGCTATCCCGGCGGCCCCGGGCCGAGCTCGTTCTCGGTGGCCAATTCGCAGTCGGATCCGCCGTTCCAGAACGACAACTTCGACAGCGCCTTCCCGACCACCTTCGGCGAGTACGAGACCGGCGCGTTCATCCTGCAGCCGCTGACGCGCGACGTGGACGTGGGATCGCTGGAGGCCAGCTACGACCTGGGCTTCGCCACGCTGACCTCGGTGACCTCGGGCTACAAGCAGACCAGCCACAGCGTCAACGACAGCTCCGGCTTCTACCAGAAGAGCCTGGGCTTCTTCTATCAGGGCTATCCGCGGCTGCTGCTCGAAAGCCAGCGCGACTACCGCGACACCGCGTTCATCGAGGAGGTGCGGCTGGTCTCCAAGTCCGAAGGGCCGCTGACCTATTCGGTGGGGGCCTTCTTCATGGACCAGGTGAACCACTTGGTTCAGCAGGACTTCATGCGCGGCTTCACGGTGTATGAGAACGCGATCGGCGTCTGGAACACCGGCACCGACCTCGGCTACATCTTCGACCGCAAGATTCACTTCAAGGACACGGCCCTGTTCGGCGAGCTGGGCTACCAGGTCACCGACAAGCTGCAGCTCACCGGCGGCGTGCGCGTGTTCCGCCAGACGCTGGACATCAGCGCCATCAACGCCCTGCCGATCTGCGGCTTCTACTGCGCCACCGACCAGGTCGATCCCCTGGGCGCCACCTACGGCTCCGAGCGCGAGATCACCAAGAAGGCGCTGTGGAAGTTCAACGCCGCCTACAAGTTCATGCCGGGCTACCTGGCCTACTTCACCTTCTCGCAGGGCGAGCGGCGGGGCGGGGCCAACGGCGTGCCGACCATGGGCCCGTTCGCCGAGAGCCCGGACTTCCAGTTCTTCAGCCCCGACACCGTCGACAACTACGAAGCGGGCGTGAAGGGCCGGATCGGCGGGCGCTTCGAATTCTCCAGCGCGGTCTACTGGGTCGAGTGGAAGAACCCGCAGGTCAACGTGAGCACGCCGAACGGCTCGTTCCCGGCGGCGGTCAACGGGGAGGGCGCGCGCTCGCGCGGGGTGGACCTGGAGGCCCGCTTCCAGGTGAACCCGGCGCTGCGGCTGACGGCCACCTACGGCTACAACAAGGCCGAGCTGACCGCGCCGATCGAGGTGGCCGGGACGGTCTACGGCTCGTCGGGCACGGTCCTGCCGGGCACGCCGCACCACACCGCCAGCGTCGGCGCCGACTACGAGCACGACTTCAACGACGACCTGAAGCTCTTCGTGCACGGCGATGTCAGCTACCGCAGCAGCATGACGACCTCGCTGACGCCGTCGTCGAACGTGAACCTGCCGGGCTTCGCGATCCTCAACGGCCAGGTGGGGATGGAGCGCGGGCCGTACCGGTTCACGCTCTACGCGGACAACATCACCAACGCGCGCGGCGTGCTCTCCTCGCAGAACCTGCAGCGCTACGACGTGCGGGCCAAGAACAACCGCCTGTCGCGGCCGCTCACCGTGGGGCTGCGGTTCGCCTACGCGTTCAACTGACCGATCGGCGCCGCACCCCTTGGCAGCACTGATCTTGGGCGCCGCGCGTGTCGCGGCGCCCGCCCATCTTGCGCCCGGCGCGCAACGGCCGCCCCGGCCCATCGAAAGGTTCGAGACGCGGCCCGTCGTTGAAATCCTGGCGCCGTAGCCCGTGAAAGGTCCCGCCCATGCGGATTAGTCGTTCAGGCTTCGAAATTCTGTCGCTGATGGCGATGGCCATGGCGTGCGACCTGACGGGCTTCGTGATGCCCCTGATCGTCGCGGCGCTGGTCTCCAACCACGGGATGAGCGACGCGCAGGTCGGCTTCGTGGCCACGGCGCAGCTGATGAGCTGCGCGCTGCTGTCGTTCGCCCTGGCGCCGCGGGTGCGCAAGCTGGGGCCGAGGGCGACCATCGCCCTGGGGCTGCTGCTGGTGGGCGGCGGCAACGCCGTGACCCTGATCGCCCATGACCCCGGCGTGCTGATCCCGGCCCGGCTCGCCGCCGGCCTCGGCGAGGCGCTGGTCAATGTGGTGGTGGCGGTGCTGGTCGCCCGGCGCGCCGACCCGGACCGGGGCTTCGCCATGATCGCGATCGGAATCACCTCCGGGGCGGTCGCCGTCTTCGTCGCCGCGCCGCTGCTGACGCCCATGGTCGGCAAGGACGGCATCTTCTGGGCGCTGGCCGCCCTGCCGGCGCTGGTCCTGCCCCTGCTCGCGGGCGTGCAGACCAGACCGCTGGCGCAGACCGATCCGTTGCCGGATCCGGCCGTGGCGCACGCCCAGGCCGCGCCTTCCGCCTTCTTCGGCGTGAGCGTCCCGGGCCTGGCGCTGCTGGCCGGGGTGGTCGGCTTCGGCGTCGCCGGCAACGCCATCTTCATCTTCGTCGAGCGGATCGGCGAGGGGCTGGGGATCACCTACAACGAGATGGTCCACATGATGCTGTGGGTCACCGTCTGGACCGCCATCGGCCCGGTGGTGGCGCGGATGATCGGGGTGCGGTTCGGGCGGATGCCGGTGCTGGCCTTCGCCTTCATCGGCCTGGCGATCTCCGATCCGATGATGGGCGCGCCGGCCAATCCGACGGTCCTGTTCATCGGGCTGAACCTGGGCGGCTTCTGCCTGCTGTTCGCCCAGCCCTTCTATCAGGGGCTGATGGTGGCGATGGACGCGACCGGCCGGCTGATCACCCTGTCGCGGGGCGTGATCGCGGTGGGCAGCGCCATCACCCCCAGCATCGCCTCGCTGATGCTGCTGTCGGGCGGCGGCTTTCCGGCGATGGGTTACTGGTCGTCGGTCGTCGCGGTGCTGAGCCTGGGGCTGGTGTACTACGCCCACGTGTCCACCCAGCGCCGGGCCGCCGCGTCCGCGCCGGTCGGGGCGCTGCAACTGAAATGAACCAGGTGAGGGCGATCGACGCCGTGACAGACCCGCCGCCCGACAAGACCGCCGCCGGCCGCGAGCCGGGCGCCATGCGGCTGTCGCGCGCGCCGCAGGCGGTGTCCGATATGGATCTGCGCCTGCTGCGGGTGTTCATGGCGGTGGCCGACAACGGCGGGTTCGCCGCCGCCGAGGTGGCGCTGAACAAGTCGAAGTCGGCGATCAGCGTGGACATGTCCAGCCTGGAGCAGCGGCTCGGCGTGCGGCTGTGCGAGCGGGGCCGGGCGGGCTTCGCCCTGACGGCCCAGGGCGAGCTGGTGCACCGCGCCGCGCGCACGCTGTTCGAAAGCCTGGACGCCTTCTCCGCCGAGGTGGCGGGGGCGGCCACCCAGCTCACCGGGCGGGTGAACCTGGCGGTGATCGACAACCTCGGCTCCATCGCCGCCGAACCGATGATCTCGGCCATCCGGCAGTTCCGCCAGAAGCACCCGCTGATGCAGATCAGCATCCAGTCGGGGTCGGCCTCCGAGGTCGAGCGGGCGGTGCTCGACCGCACGGCCCAGGTCGGCATCTCGGTGCTGGCGCGTCCGGTGCCCGAACTGGACGCGGCCGAGCTGTTCGTCGAAGACCAGCTTCTCTACTGCGGGCGCGCCCATCCGCTGTTCGCCGTGCCGGACGAGGAGCTGACGCCGCAGCGCGTGGCCGAATATCCGGTGGTCTCCTTCACCCACGGCCTGGCCGCCGGCGCGCCGCCGGGCGGCGCACAGGCCGACAACCTGGACTGCCTGATCCTGGTGATCCTGGCCGGCGTCGACCTGGGCTTCGTGCCGCCGCACTACGCGCGCAGATGGGTGGAAAGCGGAGATCTGCGCGCGCTTCGGCCGGACCTCTACCTGCGCCAGAGCACGTTCTACTTGATGTCGCTGAAATCAGTGAAGCCCGCCCCCAGCACTCGAGAACTCGTCGGCGCGCTTTCCGAGGCGTTCAAAGTCTATCCGGTCGGCGGGCCGGCGATCGTTGAGTAGACGCTGAAGCGGGCTTCAGCTTTCTCGGATTTATGAGCGGCGGCGCTTACCGCATGTTGCTCAGATATTCAGCTTGAAGGGGTCGGTCCATGGATCAGGTGTTCGGTCCGCGCGGCATGGTGTCGTCAGAACGACTGAAGGAACTATCGGAAAAGTCGGACCTGCGCGGCTGGATGCAGGTGGTCAGCCACCTGGGCGCCATCGCCCTGACCGGATGGGGCATCCACGCGACCCTGGGCACGGCCTGGGTGGCGCTGCCGTTCTTCGCCCACGGGGTGCTGCTGAACTACCTCTACGCGGGCCAGCACGAGTTCAGCCATTCGACGGTGTTCAAGTCGCCGGGGCTGAACGAGTTCTTCGGCCGGCTGTTCGGCTTCATCACCCTGCACCCGCGCGACCGCGACCAGATCCAGCACTTCGCGCACCATCGCTATACGCAGAAGTGGCGCGAGGACGGCGAACTCTATCGGCCCACCTACACCCTGCGCAGCTATCTGATCGGCCTGACCGGCTTCTGGCTGGTGCGGCGCTTCCCCGGCATGATCATCGGCGCCGCGTTCGGCGGCCCCACCGAGCCCTACGTCCGCGGCAAGAACCGCGACAAGGTGATCCTGGAAGCGCGGGTGACCCTGGCGCTCTGGGTGGCGATCATCGCCGCGTCGGTCGCGTTCCGCAGTTGGGCGGTGCTGCTCTACTGGATCGGGCCGCTGGCGGTGACCAAGTGGGCCCACCAGATCCAGAACCTGATCGAGCATGTGGGCATGCCGCACGACGCCAACATCTTCGAGAACACTCGCAGCACCAGGACCAACGCCTTCATGCGCTGGATGTGCTGGAACATGCAGTACCACACCGCGCACCACGCCTATCCGTCGGTGCCGTTCTACCGCCTGAAGGACCTGCACCACGACGCCTTCACGGCCAACGGCCTGAAGCCGGCGACCATGACCTACCTCGGCTTCCAGATCGCCGTGATCAAGGCGCTGCGCGACAAGCCCGAGGCGGAGCATCCGGACGACAAGGTCTGGGTGGGCGAGGGGCTGACGCGGACCGCCCCGGCGGCGAACGCCCCGATCGCCGACAAGACGGCGGCATAGGGAGCGCGTAGTGAGCCGGCTTCTGATCTACCAATCGCTGTGGGCGAGCGAGCAACGCCTGCCCGACACGCCCGAGCGCAGCTACGAGGAGCGCTTCGACGAAGTGAAGGCCGCCGGCTTCGACGGCATGTCCGTCGATCTCGGCGCCCTGCCGCTGGACAAGGCCTGGGAGGTGGTTCCGCAGTACGCCCGCACGGGGCTGAGGGGCCTGGTCACCGCCTTTCCGCGGAGCATCGAGGACATCCGCCCGGCGATCCACTTCGCCAAGGAGATCGACTCGCCGTTCGTGGTCGTGGTCGGCTCGGTGACGCCGGTGACCATCGCCGGCATGATCCCGGTGGTGCGCCAGTGGCTGGCGATCGCCGAGGCCGAGGGCATGAAGCTGCACTTCGAGACCCACCGGCACTGCATCACCAACGACCTCTACATCGCCCTGCAACTGATGGACGCGATCCCGGAGATGGAGTTCAGCGCGGACCTGTCGCACTACGCCGTCGACCGCGAGCTCTACCTGCCGCTCTCGTCGCAACTGAGGGGCCAGTTCGACCGGGTGCTGGAGCGCTCCGCATCGTTCCAGGGCCGGGTCGCCTCGGGCCAGCAGATCCAGCTTCCGCTGCACTTTCCGCAGACTGCGAAGTGGCTGGAGCTGTTCAAGGGCTGGTGGCGGGACGGCTTCCGCTATTGGCGCGCGCGCAATCCGGACAGCGAGGACTGCGTCTTCCTGTGCGAACTGGGGCCGCGCGAGTACGCCATCACCGACGCCGAGGGCAGGGAGCTGTCCGACCGCTGGGAGGAAGCGCAGCAACTGCGCGAAATCGCGCTGCAATGCTGGACTGAGGCGGGCTGACCGGCCCGCGCCTTGCCGGCCGGGGCGGCGGCTGGTTCTGTCGTTCGAAAGACCTGGGAGCCTGGCGGCGCAGGAACGCATGACGGCCGCGGCGACACCTCCGAACCCGCCCCTCGCCGCCGCGGCGCGGGAGGCGCTGCGCCTGCTGCAGGCCCGCCGCCCGGGCCAGGCGCTGGCGGTGCTGGCGGCCTTGCCGGCCGAGCAGCAGGGCGCGCCGGCGGCGCTCGCGCTGACGGCCTACGCCCACAGCCTAGCGGGCGCCTTCGACGAGGCGCTGCGCGCGGCCAGGCGCTGCATGTCGGCGCCGGCGGGGCTGGACCTGATGTCGATGGAGCTGGCCGGGCTAAGCTTCACCCTCTGCCACCGGCCCGCAGAGGCCTATGAGGTGTTCCGCCGGGCGGCGGAGCTCGCGCCGGACAACCCGTCGGTGCTGCACAACCTGGCCGCCACCGCGCGCTTCATGGGCCGGGCGAACGAGGCCGAGGACGCCTACGACCGCCTGCTGGCGCGCCTTCCCGCCGACTGGCCGGCCTGGCGCAACCGCTCCGAACTGCGCCGGCAGACGGCGGAGCGCAACCACGTGGAGGCCCTGAAGGCCGCGCTCGCCCGGGCCCCGGCCGGCGAGCCGCAGGCCCAGCTCGCCTATGCGCTCGGCAAGGAGCTGGAGGACCTGGGCGATTTCGCCGGCGCCTTCGCCAGCTTCAGGCGCGGGGCCGAGGCCCGCCGCGCGCGGATGCGCTACGACGTTGCCGCCGACGCCGCCTCCGTCGACCTGATCGGCGAGGTGTTCGACGCCGAATGGTGCCGGCCGGGCAGGGCGGGGGCGGCCGGCGCCGGGCCGATCTTCATCCTGGGGATGCCGCGCGCCGGCTCGACGCTGCTGGAGAGCCTGATCGGCCGCCACTCGCAGGTGCAGCCGCTGGGGGAGCTGCAGAGCTTCGGCTCGGCGGTGGTCGGCGCGGTGCTGAAGAGCCGGCCGGCGCCGCCCGCCGACAAGGACGCGCTGATCCGCGCGGCGCGCGAGGTCGACCCTGCCGCGATCGGCCGGGCCTATCTGGACGCGGTTCGTCCCCTGCGCGACGAGCGGGCCTGGTTCACCGACAAGCTGCCGATCAACTTCCTCTACGCCGGCCTGATCGCGCGGGCGCTGCCGCAGGCGCGGATCGTCCATATCCGGCGCACGCCGATCGACGCCTGCATGGCGATCTACAAGACCCTGTTCGACGAGGCGTATCCGTTCTCCTACGACCTGGCCGAGCTCGGCCGCTACTACGGCGCCTATCTGCGGCTGATGGATCACTGGCGCGAAGCGCTGGGCGAGCGGCTGATCGAGCTGAGCTACGAAGACCTGGTGGGCGCGCCGAACGCGGTGGTCGCCCGCGTGCTGGGGCGTATCGGCCTGCCGCCTGAAGCGGTGACGGAAGCCGCCGGCGCAGCGCCGGTGATGACGGCGAGCGCCTCCCAGGTGCGCGAGCCGATCCACGATCGCTCGCTGGCGGCGATCCGCAGCTATCTGCCCTATCTCGGCGAACTGGAGGCGGCCCTGGCCGAAGCTGGCGCATCCGTGAAGGGAGCCGCTCGATGAAGCGGAGGAGGCTGGCCCTGTGGCTCGGCGCGGCGGTCGCGGCGCTGATCGGGCTGTGCGTGACGTTCGCGCCCTACCTGTTCACCGAGCTGTTCATCGTCTTCGAGCGGGACTTGCACGTCAGCCTCATGCCGCCGACGCAGAACGCCGCGTCGTTCCGGCCCAGGCCTGGCGCGCCGCTCGGCGAGGTGATCGACGGCTACTGGCGCGTCCAGCAGATCGCGCCGGACACCTGGGCGATCGGCGAGCCGCAGGACGCGCCGGACAACTACGAGTACCTGCTGGTCGGCCAGAGCCGGGCGCTGCTGATCGACGCGGGCGCGACGCGCCGCGACATCCACCAGGCGCTCTCGCGCCTGACGAAGCTGCCGGTGACGGTGATCCCCAGCCACCTTCACTTCGACCACACCAACGGGCTTTCGCACTTCACCTCGATCGCCCTGATCGACACGCCGCAGACCCGCGCCCGCGAGAAGGACGGCGTGGTGCGGCTGGGCCGCTATCAGTACATCGGCTCGGACGGGCCGGTGTTCCGCCCGACGCAATGGGTCAAGCCGGACGAATGGATCGACCTGGGCGGACGGCGCGTGCAGGTGTTGCTCACGCCCGGCCATACGGCGACGTCGGTGTCGATCCATGACCCCGAGCGCAAGCTGCTGTTCACCGGCGACCTGATCTACCCGACCTCGCTCTACGTCTTCCTGCCGGATTCCAGCCTGTCGGCCTATCGGACCACGGCCGCGCGGCTGCTGGCGGCCATGCCGGCCGACACGACGATCTACGGGGCGCACTGTTGCCGCAACGACGGGCCGCCGCAGGCGCCGTGGCTGAGCATGAGCGACCTGCGTGATGTGGACACCGCGGTCGCGGCCATCCAGGCTGGCCAGGCGAAGGGGCGGGGCGTGTTCATCCGGCGCTTCCCGGTCAACGGCCGCATGACCCTGCTGACGCTCTATCCGCTCGCCAATCACTGAGCGCATCCCGCCGGCGGCCGTCGCGCCGGCTCGTTGTGACGAATTAGTCAGATATCCTTGAGCTCCGGCTTCGCGCCGTGGCGTCGACGCGTCGAATCGCCTTTGAAAATTAGGCCGAGTCTAGATTTTCACGGCCCCGCTTGCGTGTTGGGAGCGTGCGCGCCATAATCTGACGAAATAGTCAACTAAAGGGTGGCGACGCCATGGGCATCATTCGGGTCGAGGACGTCTCGCACGTCCGCTTCCGCGCGCCGGACCTCGGGGAGATGCGCGCGTTCCTCGAGGACTTCGGCCTTACGATCGTCGAAAGCCGGGCCGGCCGGCTCTGCGCCCGCGGCGCGGGCCGCGCTCCGGTGGCGCACATCACTGAGCTGGGCGAGGCGGGCTTCGCCGCGGTCGGCCTGCGCGCGGCGAGCCTCGCCGACCTGGAGACCCTGGCCAGGGCCGAGGGCGTGGCGGTGGACGATTTCGACGCGCCCGGCGGCGGCAAGCTGGCGGTGCTGACCGACCCCAACGGCCATCGGGTGGAGGTGGTCGCCGGCCAGGCGCCGGCCGAGCCGCTGCCGGTTCCGGCGCCGCAGCCCTGGAACCAGGGCGCCGAGCACGACCGCCTGCGCGCGGCCAAGCGCATCGCCGCGGGGCCGGCCTGCGTGCTGCGGCTGGGCCACGTGGTGCTGAACGTGGCCGACTTCCGCGCCTCGGAGGCCTGGTACAAGGCGCGCTTCGGCTTCATCACCTCCGACGAGATCCGGCTGGGGCCGGACTTCGCCCTGGGCGCCTTCATGCGCTGCGACCGGGGCGACACGCCCACCGACCACCACACCCTGTTCCTGGCGCAGAGCCCCAAGGGCGCGGGGTTCAACCACGCCGCCTTCGAGGTGGCCGATCTGGACGACCTGATGCGCGGCCACGAGCGGCTGAAGGGCGCCGGGCGCCACGCCGAGTGGGGCGTGGGCCGCCACATCCTGGGCAGCCAGGTGTTCGACTACTGGCGCGACCCCTGGGGCCACACCCTGGAGCACTGGACCGACGGCGACCTGTTCACCGCGGCCGACGGCTCCAACGTCGCCTCCCTGGAAGACCTGCTCGGCGTGCAATGGGGCCCGCCGGCGCCGCCCACCATGGCCTGAAGGACCCGTCCCACATGAAGCTCGCCACATTCGACGCCGGCGCCGGCGCCCAGCTCGGCGTCGTCGAGAACGACCGCATCATTCCTCTGGCCGCCGCCGCGCCGGGCCTGCCGGCCGAGATGATCGACCTGATCGCCGAGTGGCCGAAGGTCGAAGGCGAGGTCCGCGCGATCGCCGCGGCCGGGGCGGGGGCGCTGGCCCTGGACCAGGTGCGCCTGAAGGCGCCGATCCGCCGGCCGGGCAAGATCATGGCCATCGGCCTGAACTACGCCGACCACATCGCCGAGAGCAAAATGGGGACGCCCGAGCACCAGATCTGGTTCTCCAAGGCCTCCACCGCGGCCAACGGGCCGTTCGACCCGATCGAGGTTCCCAAGGTCTCCCAGGCCCTGGACTACGAGGCCGAGATGGTGGCGGTGATCGGCCGGGGCGGGCGGCACATCTCCAAGGCCGACGCGCCGGGCGCGGTGTTCGGCTATTGCTGCGGCAACGACGCCACCGAGCGCGCCTGGCAGCACCGCACGCCGCAGTGGGTGCTGGGCAAGTCGTTCGACACCCACGCCCCGTTCGGCCCCTGGATCACCACGGCCGACGAGGCGCCGGACCCCCACGCCCTGTCGATCCGCTGCCTGGTGAACGGCGAGGTGCGCCAGGAGTCCAACACCCGCCACCTGGTGTTCAACGTCTGGGATCAGATCGAGCACCTGTCACAGGCCATGACGCTGGAGCCCGGCGACCTGATCTACACCGGCACCCCCGGCGGGGTGGGTGCGGCGATGAAGCCGATGCAGTTCCTGAAGGCCGGCGACCACGTGCGCGTGGAGATCGAGGGCCTGGGCGCGATCGACAACCCCTGCGAGGCGGAGGCCTAGGATGGCGGATCAGGCTTTCGACTGCGACGTGCTGGTCGTCGGGCTGGGCCCGGTGGGCGCGGCCATGGCGGCCCTGCTGGTGCGCCAGGGGATCGACGTGATCGCCATCGACAAGGACACCGCGGTCTATCCGCTGCCGCGGGCGGTGCACTTCGACCACGAGATCATGCGCCTGTTCCAGCAACTCGGCGTGGCCGAGGAGGTCCGCCGCCACGCGCGCGAGACGCCGGCCTACGAGTTCCGCGCGGCGGACGGGGCGCTCCTGATGCGGCTGGAGCCGGCGCCGAGCACGCCCTCCGGCTGGGCCTCGGGCTACATGTTCCACCAGCCGAGCCTGGAGGTGGCGCTGCGCGACGTGCTGGCCACGTCCGAGCGCGCCGACGTGCGCCTGGGCTGGTGCTTCGATGGGCTGAGCCAGGACGGCGAAGGCGTCAGCGCGACGGCGGTCGGCCCGGACGGGGAACGCTCCACGATCCGCGCCCGCTGGCTGGTGGGCTGCGACGGCGCCCGCAGCCTGGTGCGCGAGGCGATCGGGGCGGGGCTGGACGACCTGCAGTTCGACGAGCCCTGGCTGGTGGTCGACGCCAGGGTGGAGGCCGGCGCGCGCACGCCGGGCGTGAACCTGCAGGTGTGCGATCCGGAGCGGCCGACCACCTGCGTCCTCGGTGGGCCGGGCCGCCACCGCTGGGAGTTCATGCTGCTGCCGGGCGAAACGCCCGAGTCGATGCTGAACGACGCGCTGATCGAGCGGCTGATCGCGCCCTGGGACTGCGGGCCCGTCACGATCGAACGCAAGGCGGTCTACCGCTTCCACGGGCTGGTGGCCGACCGCTGGCGGGCCGGGCGGGTGCTGCTGGCCGGGGACGCCGCGCACCAGACCCCGCCGTTCGCCGGGCAGGGCATGTGCTCGGGCCTGCGCGACGCGGCGAACCTGGCCTGGAAGCTCCAGGCGGTGCTGGCGGGCGTGGCCGACGAGGCGCTGCTGGACAGCTACCAGACCGAGCGCGACCCGCACGTGCGCGCCCTGATCGCCCTGGCCATCGGCATGGGACGGGTGGTCTGCACCCTGGATCGCGAGGCGGCGGCGGCGCGCGACGCGCAGATGCTGGCCCAGCGCGAGCGCGGCGGCGGGGCCCTGCCGCCGATGCAGGCCGCGCCGTTCGCGGCGGGCTGCGTGCTGGCGGGCTCGCCCGGCGCCGGGACCATGTTCCCGCAGCCCTGCGTCGGCGAGGGCGCGCGGCCGGCGCGGCTGGACGACGTGCTCGGCGAGGGGCCGTGGCTGATCTCGCGGGCGCCGGCGGCGATCGAGGGCGTGCGCGTTTTCGACCTGGACGGCGAGGCCCTGGCGCCCTTCCGCGCGAAGGTGGCGGCCTGGCTCGACGGCCACCAGGGCGAGGCGGTGCTGGTGCGGCCGGACCGCTACGTCTTCGGGACCGGATCGGCGGCCATCCTGGCCGCGGCCTGGCGCGAGGCGCTCAATCCCCTGCGGCGAGCTGCGTGAAGCCCTTTGCGCAGGCGGCCGCGGCGGCCATTGTCCGGGGCGTGACAGTGCCTGGAACGGAGTCGCTGGAAATGACGAACGGCGCGCGGCGCAACCCACGGGCGGAGCGGACCCGCGCCGCCTTGATCGGCGCGGGCCGGAGGCTGTTCAGCGAGCGCCCCGTCGACGCGGTGACGGTGGACGACATCGTCCAGGCGGCCGATGTCGGAAAGGGCAGCTTCTACAATCACTTCACCGACCGCGAGGCGCTGGTGCGGGCGATCTCCGGGCAGATCCGCGCCAGCATCGAGACCGCCGTCGACCGGGCCAACGCAGACGAGACCGACGCGGCGCGGCGCATGGCGCGGGCCGTGTGCATCTACCTGCGCTACGCCGTCGACGAGCCGGAGCCGGCCCGCGTGCTGGTGCGAATCTACAGCGGCCACACCTCGCTGAGCGCGCCCTTGAACCGGGGGCTGGTGGACGACATCGCCAAGGGCCTGGCTTCCGGGCGCTTCACCGTCTCCACCCTGGAGACGGGCGTGCTCTTCGTGCTGGGCGTGGCGCAAATGGCGCTGGTGCGGGTGGCCCAGGAGCCGACGCTCAGCCTGGCGGTGAGCCTGTCCCAGCAGATGTGCGCCCTGTTACTGCGCGGCCTCGGCGTTGCGCCGCAGGAGGCCGAGCTGATCGCCGCCCAGGCCAGCGACGAGATCGTCCGCCAGGGCGTCTACGCCACGACCCTTCCCTCAGGAGCCCCGCATTGAGCCCGCGCCCGCTCACGCCCTTCGAGGGCATGGACATCCGCACCCTGATCGACGAGCAGGCCGAGCGCCGGGGCGAGCATCCGTTCCTGATCTGGGAGCCCTTCGAGGGCGAGGGACGGAGCTGGAGCTACGCCGAGTTCGGCCGGACGATCCGCCGCTTCGCCGCCGGACTGCAGGCGCGCGGGGTGAAGACCGGCGAGCGGGTGCTGGTGCACCTGGACAACTGTCCGGAGTCGGTGATCGCCTGGCTGGGCTGCGCCTACGCCGGCGCCGTGGCGGTGACCACCAACGCCAAGTCCGCCGAGGACGAGATCGCCTATTTCGCCAGCCACAGCGGCGCGGTGGGGGCGATCACCCAGCCGCGCTTCGCCGGCCTGGTGGCCGCGGCCGCCCCGCAACTGAAGTGGCGCGCGGTCACCGAGACCGACAACGGCGCGCCGCCGCTGAGCGACGCGCCCGGCTTCGAGCCGTTCGCGGCGATCGACGGCGATCCGGACGCCCTGGCCCGGCGCGGGCATGATCCGTGGGCGCACTTCGGCATCCAGTACACATCCGGGACCACGGCGCGGCCGAAGGCCGTGCTCTGGACCCACGCCAACGCCCTTTGGGGGGCCAAGATGTGCGCCACGCACGAGGACCTGCGCGCCGAGGACGTGCACCTGGCGCACCTGCCGCTGTTCCACACCAACGCCCAGGCCTATTCGGTGCTGGCCTCGCTCTGGGCGGGGGCGAGCGTGATCCTGCAGCCGCGCTTCTCGGCTTCGCGTTTCTGGCCGGTGTCGCTGAAGCACGGGGCGACCTGGACCTCGGTGGTGCCGTTCTGCGTCAAGGCGCTGGCGACGCAGCCGATCCCGGAGCGGCATTCCTACCGCTTCTTCGGCAACGCCATCTGCGAGCCGGCGTGGGACAAGGTGTTCGGGGTCAAGACCATCGGCTGGTGGGGCATGACCGAGACCATCGCCCACGGCGTGGTCGGCTCGGCGCACCGCAAGGACGCGCCCATGTCGATGGGCCGGCCGGCGCCAGGCTATGAGATCCACGTGCTCGACGAGGCCGGCGAGCCGGTGCGGCCGGGCCAGGTGGGCGACCTCTTCGTCGGCGGCCAGCGCGGGGTTTCGCTGTTCCTGGAATACGCGGGCGATCCGGAGGCCACGGCCAAGGCGTTCCGGCCGGACGGCCTGTTCATCACCGGCGACCGGGTGCGGCTGGGCGAGGACGGCTATCTCTATTTCGCCGACCGGGCCAAGGACATGCTGAAGGTGGGCGGCGAGAACGTGGCGGCCTCGGAGATCGAGCGGGTGATCGCGGCCGTGCCGGGCGTGGCCGAAGTGGCCGTGGTGGCCATGAAGCATCCGATGCTGGACGAGGCGCCGGCGGCCTTCGTCATCCCCCAGGCCGGGCACGGCGCCGACCTTTCCGAGGCGATCGCGGCGGCCTGCGCCAAGGCGCTGGCGGGCTTCAAGCAGCCGCACGTGATCCGCCTGGTCGACAGCCTGCCCAGATCGACCCTGGAGAAGGTGGCCAAGGCCGAGCTGCGGGCGATGCTCGCCCGGGACTAGGCGCGCGCCGCCGACGGACGGCCATCG
This sequence comes from Phenylobacterium sp., assembly GCF_041916435.1. Taxonomy (GTDB): domain Bacteria; phylum Pseudomonadota; class Alphaproteobacteria; order Caulobacterales; family Caulobacteraceae; genus Phenylobacterium. The sequence goes on from NZ_JAYRZM010000002.1 coordinate 505,230, forward strand.
CATTGCAAAGAAGAATTTTTTGCGATGCAGCAAATCCAGCCGCTGCGAGCGTGCTATGGTCCGCGCCGTTCCCTTCGGAAGCCAAGGCGTGTTGGTGATGGCGACTGACGGCCGGCCGGCCAGGCCCAACGATCATGCGTGGTACACGGCGCTGCTGGCGCGATGCGACGGCGTAACGCCGGTGGCCACGGCGGTGGTGCATCCGTGCGACGCGCTATCGCTCGGGGCCGCCGTGGAGGCGGCGCAACTGAAGCTCATCGACCCCATCCTGGTGGGCCCCGAGGCGAAGATACGCCAGGCCGCCGAGGAGGCCGGGCTGGACATCTCCGGCTATCGCCTGGAGCCGGTCGCGCACAGCCACGCCGCGGCCGCCCGCGCCGTCGCGTTGGTGCGTGAGGGCCAGGCGGGGCTGGTGATGAAGGGCGCGCTGCACACCGACGAGCTGATGCACGAGGTGGTGGCCGACGACACCGGGCTGCGCACCGAGCGGCGGATCAGCCACGTCTTCCTGATGGACGTGCCCGACTTCGGGCGTCCGCTCCTGATCACCGACGCGGCGATCAACATCGCGCCCGACCTGGAGACCAAGCGCGACATCGTCCAGAACGCCATCGACCTGGCGCGGGTGATGCGGATCGAGCAGCCGAAGGTGGCGATCCTGTCGGCGGTGGAGACGGTCAATCCGAAGCTTCAGTCGACCATCGACGCGGCCGCCCTGTGCAAGATGGCCGACCGGGGCCAGATCGCCGGCGGCGTGCTGGACGGCCCCCTGGCGTTCGACAACGCGATCAGCAAGGAGGCGGCGGCCGAAAAGGGGATCGTCTCGCCGGTGGCCGGCGCGGCCGACATCCTGGTGGCGCCGGACCTGGTGTCGGGCAACATCCTGGCCAAGCAGCTCACCTTCATCGCCCACGCGGACGCCGCCGGCGTGGTGCTGGGCGCGCGTATCCCGATCATCCTGACCAGCCGCGCCGACGCCGAGCGCACGCGCATCGCCTCCTGCGCCGTGGCCGTCCTGATGTCGCGGCAGGACATGCTGGCGGTGAAGCCGGCCATCCGATGACGGACGCCGTCCTCACCCTGAACGCGGGCTCGTCGAGCCTGAAGTTCAGCATCTTCGAGTGGTCGGACGGCGCCCTGCGCCGCACGGCGGACGGCCAGATCGAGGGGATCGGCGTCGCCCCGCACTTCGTCGCGCGCGCCGAGGACGGAGCGGTGGCCGAGCGGCGCTGGGCGTCCGGCGCCGGCCTCAGCCACGAGGAACTGCTGGGCGAACTGCTGGACTGGGCTCAGAGCCATCTCGGCGGCGACCGGCTGGCGGCGGCCGGCCACCGGATCGTGCACGGCGGGTCCGAATTCGCCGCCCCGGCGCGGCTGGACCCGGCGACGATCGCCAAGCTGGAAGCGCTGACGCCGCTGGCGCCGCTGCACCAGCCGCACAACCTGGCCGCCGTCCGCGCGGTGGCCGCGCTTCGGCCGGACATCGCCCAGGTCGGCTGTTTCGACACGGCCTTCCACCGGGGCCACGCGCCGGAGGTGGACCGCTTCGGCCTGCCGCGGGAATGGGAGGCCAAGGGCGTGAAGCGCTACGGCTTCCACGGCCTGTCCTACGAATTCATCGTCGGGCGGATGCGCGAACTGGCGCCCGAGCTCGTGGAGGGCCGGCTGGTGGCCGCCCACCTGGGGGCCGGGGCCAGCCTCTGCGCCATCGCCGGCGGACGCAGCGTGGACACCACCATGGGCTTCACGGCGCTGGACGGGCTGGTGATGGCCACCCGCTGCGGCGCGCTGGATCCGGGGGCCGTGCTCTATCTGGCCCAGACCCTGACCCCCGGCGAGATCGAGACGGTGCTCTACAAGCGCTCAGGCCTGCTGGGGGTCTCGCAGGTCAGCAGCGACATGCGCGAGCTCCTGGCCAGCGACGACCCGCGGGCGGGGGAGGCGGTGGACCTGTTCGTCTTCCGCATCGTGCGCGAGATCGGCGCGCTGGCGGCCAGCATGGGGGGGCTGGACGGGATCGTCTTCACCGCCGGCATCGGCGAGCACTCGCCGGAGATCCGCGCGCGGGTCTGCGCGCGCCTGCAGTGGCTCGGCGTCAGCCTGGATCCAGAGGCCAACGCGAGGGGGGAGGGGCGGCTGAACGGTCCTGAGGCGCGCGTCGCGGTGTGGGCCGTGGCGACCGACGAGGACCACATGATCGCCCATCACACCTGGGACCTTCTGAAACGGTGAGCCCATGCCCAAGACCTTCCCCGACGCCCATCATTTCCCCGAAGTCGGCGTGCCCATGTTCTGGCCGTTCGGCCTGGCCCTGGAGGCGGAAAAGGACGCGCTGAACTTCAGCCAGCGCAACCTCGATTACCTGGAGGAGATCGAGAAGACCCAGATCGAGCGCAAGCCGCCCGAATGGGCGACGCCCAACAAGGTGGCGCTGGAGCTGCATACGCTGAAGCTGCGCGACTTCTCGCGCGGGGACGGGGCGCCGGTGCTGGTGCTGCCGCCCTACGCCGGCCACACCTCGGTGATCGCCGACTTCCACGCCGGCCAGAGCCTGGTCTCGACCCTCATGGACAACGGCTGCGCGCGGGTGATCTCGGTCGACTGGAAAAGCGCCACCCCGGCGATGCGCGACTACGACATCGACAACTACCTGGCCGAGATCAACGTCTGCGTCGACGAGCTGGGCGGCGAGGTCTCGCTGGTGGGGCTCTGCCAGGGCGGATGGGCCGCGGCCATGTACGCCGCCCGCTTCCCGGCCAAGGTGCGCCGCCTGGTGCTGGCCGGCTCGCCCATCGACACGAACGCGGGGGACGGGGCGATCAAGACCATGGCCCACAACACCCCCATGCGGTTCTACGAGAGCCTGGTGCAGTCCGGCGACGGCCTGCTGAAGGGGGGCTACATGCTGGAAGGGTTCAAGAACATGCACCCGGCCAAGCAGTACGTGGAAAAGTTCGTGGACCTCTACGAGCACGTGGAGGATCCCAGCTACATCGAGCGGTTCAACACCTTCGAGCGCTGGTACGAGTGCACGCTCAACCTGCCCGGCGCCTGGTACCTGCAGGCCGTGCAGCAGCTCTTCAAGGAGAACCGGCTGGCGAAGGGCACGTTCGTCGGCCTGGGCCGCAAGCTCGACCTGAAGGACGTGACCTGCCCGACCTATCTGCTGGCTGGGGAAAGCGACGACATCACCCCACCGGCCCAGGTGTTCGCCGCCGAGCACCTGCTGGGTTCGAAGGACATAAGGAAGGCCCTGGCCAAGGGCGGCCACATCGGCCTGTTCATGGGCCACGGGGTGCTGCGCGACGACTGGCCGGCGATCGCGCGCTGGCTGGCCGCCGACTGACCGCCCCGCGGAGGCCGCGTCATGCTGGACGGAAAACGCGGGCTGGTGGTGGGCATCGCCAACGAGCACAGCATCGCCTACGGCTGCGCGCGGGCGTTTCGCGAGGCCGGGGCGGAGGTGGCGGTCACCTATCTCAACGACAAGGCCGAGCCGTTCGTGCGGCCGCTGGCCGAGGCGCTGGAAAGCCCGATCATCGTGCCCTGCGACGTGCGCCGCGACGGCGAGCTGGAGGCGGCGTTCGACGAGGTCCGGCGGCGCTGGGGCGGCCTCGACTTCGTGCTGCACTCGATCGCCTATGCGCCGAAGGAGGACCTGCACCGGCGGGTCGTGGACTGCTCGGCCGAGGGGTTCGCGATGGCGATGGACGTGTCATGCCACTCGTTCATCCGCATGGCGCGGCTGGCCGAGCCCCTGATGGCCGATGGCGGCTGCCTGCTCACGGTCAGCTTCTACGGCTCGGAGAAGGTGGTGTCGGACTACAACCTCATGGGGCCGGTGAAGGCGGCGCTGGAGAGCTCGGTGCGCTACCTGGCCGCCGAGCTGGGGCCCTCGCGCATCCGCGTGCACGCCCTGTCGCCCGGCCCGCTGAAGACCCGCGCGGCGTCGGGGATCGACCGGTTCGACGAGCTGATGGAGCGGGCGCGCGCCCGCGCGCCGGAGCACCAGCTCGTCAGCATCGACGACGTGGGCAAGTTCGCCGCCTTCCTGGCGAGCGACGCGGCCGCGCCGCTGACGGGCAATGTGGAATACGTCGACGGCGGCTTCCACATCGTCGCCTGACGGCCGCTTGGCGGGGCGCCCCTAGCGCCCGCGCGGGGCGAAGCCGATGGCGCTGAGCACCCCGTCGCGGCGGACGAAGCCGTGGACCAGGGCGGCGGTCAGGTGGCCCAGGATCAGCGCGAAGAAGGCGAAGGCGATCAAGGTGTGGGCCGTGCGCAGCAGGCCGAACAGGCCGAGGTTCTGCGGCAGGATCGCCGGCAGGGTCACGCCGGGCGCGATCTGCACCGGATAGCCGCCGGCCGACAGCATGCTCCAGCCGATCAGCGGCATGGCGATCATGGCCGCGTAGAGCAGCCAGTGCGAGGCCTTGGCGACGAACTTCACCGCCGCGGGCAGGTCGGCGGGCAGCTCGGGACCGTGGGTGGCCAGGCGCAGCCCGAGGCGCAGGAGAACGAGGACCAGCAGCGCCAAGCCGATCGGCCGGTGCAGCGCCAGGAGCGTCTTGTAGGCGGGGCCGGCGGTGGAGACCATGCCGACGCCGATGAGCAGCATCGCCAGCACCAGGGCGGCCATGGCCCAGTGCAGCAGCCTGAGGGCCAGCGGGAAACGGGTCGGCATCAGCGGGCTCCCAGGCTTTGGCCGACCGCGCTCGGGCCGGGCGTCTCCGTCGCGCGGCGGCGGAAGGATGAGGAATAGGCGGCCGCGCGGGCGGCCAGCAGCGGATCGTCGGACAGCGCCACGCCGCCCGGCAGGATGGTCGGATCGAAGGTGATGTCCCGGCAGGCGCCGGTCTCTTCCGGCTGGGTCTGGTCGATCACCAGCACGCCGGCGTCCACGGTGCGGCGATCGGCGGGCCAGGCGATGGTGGCGTTGTTCGTCACGTCCCCGGGGGCGGCGACGGCGACGCGCATGGTCCAGCGGGCGGGCCGGTGGGCTAGGCGCGTGCGGATCTCGTCGAACAGGTAGTCGGTCGGCAGTTGCGCCAGCTTGGACTTGTCCAGCGCCTGCAGCGGCGTCTGCGGCGCGAAGGACCAGCGCACCGTGCGCGTCGCGCCCGCCCGGTCGGTGAAGCGGAAGGCGTCGATGCTGTAGTAGGTCCCGTTGGCGAAGCTGTCCGGCAGCGGCGCCTTGGCCAGGTAGTCCTGATAGGCCTTGGTCTCCGGATGGCGGGCCAGATAGGCCTTCATCACGGCCGGATCGGGCTTGCCGGTGGCCGGGTCGGGCCTGGTGGCGCGCTGCAGCTCGATGAACGCCTCGGGCGTCGCCACCGGGAAGATCGGCGTGTGGTCCATCGCCATGCGCCAGATCTCGCCGTCCGGCGCGGTGATCTGCAGGCCGATGGCGTGGAAGACGTTGCGGCCGTCCGTCGCCAGCGGATTGCCGCCGCCGGTGGAGAAGCGGCCGACCACCGGATAGACGCCCGGCGCGAAGACCGCCGCCCGTGACAGGGCCTGGCCCGCGCCGCTCGCCTCGAAGCGGCCGGTGAAGCAAAGGCCCTTGGCGTGGGCGCGCCGATAGCCGGGATGGGGGCCGGCGTTGAACTGCAGCGCGTCGGCGATGTCGGCGCCGCCGACCCGTTTGGGGCCGATCCATCCGCCCGCCCAGGCGAAGGCGGCGATCAGGGCGACGGGCGCCGCGGCGATGGCCGCGAGGGTTCGAAGGCGGGGTCTTGGGCGCTGCATCCGGGCGGGCTCCTGCGGGGCGACGCCGGGTAGGACAGTCCCGAAGCGCGGATATTCCCGGCGCGGGGAAAAATTCTTGGCGATGGAATAATCGGCCCGCGCGTGCTGTCCATTCCGGGCATGAAGCCCGCGCCGGACATGATCGAGCTGATCGAGCCGCTGATCCCGGCGCTGCGCCGCTACGCCCGCGCGCTGATGCGCGACCGCGAGGCGGCGGACGACCTGGTGCAGGACTGCCTGGAACGGGCGATCACGCGCTGGCGCCAGCGGCGCGGCGACGCCGGCACGCGGGCCTGGATGCTGACCATGCTGCACAATCTGGCCATGAACCGCATGAAGAGCCGCAAGCGGCGGGGCGTGCACCTTCCGCTCGACGAGAACGAGGCGGCCGCCCTGGCGCAGCCGCCGGAACAGGAGGGGGCCATGCGCCGGCGCGACCTGATGGCCGCGCTCGACCGCCTGCCCGAGGACCAGCGCCAGCTCTTGCTCCTAGTCTCGCTGGAGGGCGTGAGCTACGCCGAGGCGGCGGCCATCACCGGCGCGCCGATCGGCACGGTGATGTCGCGGCTCTCGCGCGGCCGCGAACGGCTGAGGCAACTGCTGGACGGCGAGGCGGAAGCCGACCGGCCAGCCCTGAGGATCGTCAAGTGAGCGCTCATCCCATCACAGAGGACGACCTGCACGCCCTGGTGGACGGCCAGCTCGCGGCCGCGCGCCAGGCCGAGGTCGAGGCCTGGCTGGCCGGCCATCCGGACGCGGCGGCGCGGGTGGCGGCCTATCGGGCGCAGCGGCAGGCGATCCGCTCGGCCTTCGCCGACGTGGCCGAGGAGGCGACGCCCGCACGGCTCAACGTGCGCACGCTCGCCGCCCGCGACGCCGCCGGCTGGGGCGGGCTGCAATGGCGGGCCGTGGCGGCCGCCTGCGCCCTGCTGCTGGTCGGCGGGACGGCCGGATGGGGCCTGCGCGGCTTCAGCCAGCCGCCCGGGCGCGGGATCGACGCCCTGGCCCAGGAGGCGGCGGTCAGCTACGCGGTCTACGCGCCCGACGCCATGCGGCCGATCGAGATACCGGCTTCCGACCGCGGCCTGCTGGACCGCTGGGTGTCGCAGCGGATCGGCCGCAAGGTGCAGGCTCCGGACCTGGGCCGGTCCGGCTTCCGCCTCTTGGGCGGGCGGCTGGTGGCGACGCCGCATGGGCCGGCGGGGATGTTCCTCTACGAGAACCGCGCCGGGGCGCGGGTGGCCCTGCTGGTGCGGCCGATGGAGGTGGACAAGACCGCGGCGATGCGCCGGCGCAGCGCCGAAGGCACCGAGAGCTACGCCTGGGCCGACGACGGCGTCGGCTTCTCGGTGGTCGGGGAGGCGGGGCGGAACGACCTGGACCCGCTGGCGCAGGAAGCCCGGCGCCAGACGATCGCCGGGCGCGCGGCGACCTGATCCGGGCCGGCGGTCCGGGCGCGGCCGCAGCATCTGCCGAAGGGCCCCGCGCCTTCGCCAGATTCGAGCGCGTGAGGGGGCGGGCCGCGCCTTTCGGCGGCTCTGACGCGCGCTCTAGGCTTGGGATCGCCGACGGGCGGCTCAGGCCGCGGCGTCGGCGCCAGCAATTGGAGCCCGCAGCATGACCCGCCCGTCCGCCGCCTCAGGCGTCGCCTTCGCCCTGGTCGTCCTGTCCGCCGCCTGCGCGGGCGTCTCGGCCCAGGCCGAGCCGTCGCCGTCGAGGGGGGAGCGGCTGTTCAAGCAGCGGTGCGCCAGTTGTCATCAGGTCATCCCCGGGGCGCGGTCGATCATGGCCCCCAATCTCGCTAACGTGGTCGACCGCAAACCCGGGGCCGACCCGACCTATCGCTACTCGCCGGCGATCAAGAAGCTGGAGCGGCCGTGGACGGCCGAGGCCCTGAGCGACTTCCTGGCCGCGCCCGGCAAGTTCGCGCCCGGCACGCGCATGATGATCTCGGTGCCCGACAAGCACGACCGCCACGAGATCATCGAGTTCCTGGCGAAGGCGGGCTCGTGAACCTTCGGCGCAAGCCCTCCGCGCCGGGTCCGGCCCGGTCCTATCCGCATCTGGTCGGGACCGGGCCGGCGAGCGCCGGGGCGCGGGGCGGGCCCGAGCGGCTGTACGCCGGCCAGCGCGCCAGCCAGGCGGTGATCTGGGAGGGGACGATCTACCTTTCGGGGCAGACCGGCGAGCCGGGCCTGCCGCTGAAGGCCCAGGCCCAGGGGGCGCTGGAGCGCGTGGAGACGCTGCTGGACGAGGCCGGCAGCGACAAGTCGAAGATCCTGATGGCGACGATCCGGCTGGCCGACATGGGCGATTGCGCCGCGTTCAGCGAGGTCTGGGACGCCTGGATCGGCGGGCGGGACGCCCCGGCCAGATCGATCAGCGAGGCGCGGCTGGCCGCGCCGGGCAGCAAGGTCGAGATCGTCGTCGTCGCCGCCCGTCCGCGTCCGTCCGACCTCAGCTCGCCATGTCCCACTTGCGATAGATGATGGTGTTGTTCCGGCCCTCGCCGCCGTAGGTGTAGGTGAGGGTCTGGCCGTCCGCCGACAGCTTCATCACCCCGGTCAGCGTGACCTTGCCGTGGCGCCAGACCGTCAGGTTGAAGGTCGTTTCGTCGGCCATGCGCAGGGCCACGACGTTGGTGGGCGTGGAGCCGTTGTAGTCGGTGAACTCCGGCGAGGGCGATCCGTCCAGCTGCACGGCCCAATGCAGCATGGCCACGCGGCCCTTGCTGTTGCGGGTCGTGCTGGTGACCAGCACCTTGCCGTCCTGGGTGAAGCTGAAGGTGCGGATGTTGGCCTGGGGCGGCTCGCCGGCGTAGCTGGAGGCGGCCACGTCCGCCTTCCAGGCGCCGAGCAGGGCCGCCGGGGCCAGTTCCTGGGCGTTGGCGTGGGCGGCGGGCCCGGCCGGCTGCGGCGCCGGCTGAGCCGCCGAGGCGGCCGTCCATCCCATGGAGAGCGCGGCGGCGAGCAGGGCGGTGGCGAGACGGGCGCGCATGTCGGACCTCATGACCTTTGGCGTTTCGGATGCTCCGGGCCCTGTCGTATCGGCCCGACGGTCCAGGGATCGCACGGCCGCGTCCGCAAGAGGCGCCGATCTGGCCCCGGCGGCGGGCGGCATCTGCCGCATCGCTCGGGCCCGGCGACAGTCCCTGCTGCGCGCCCCGCCGCCGGCTCAGAACACCTCGGCCCCGTTGGGCGCCTGGCGGTCCACCGTGAGGAACACCGCGCCCGGGCCGGCCGGGTTGGGAACGCCGAGCACCAGCACCTCGGAGACCTCAGGGCCCATCCGGCGCGGCGGGAAGTTGACCACCGCCAGCACCAGCTTGCCCGGCAGGGCGGCCGGATCGTAGCTGGTGTAGGCCCCGCACGAGACCTTCACGCCGATCTCGGGGCCGAAGTCGATCTGCATGCGCAGGGTCGGGCTGCGGGTGTCGGCCGGAACCGCCGAGACGATGGCGCCGACCCGGATGTCGAGGGCGGCGAAGGACGAGAAATCGGCGGGGGCCTTGGACATGCAAACGCTCCAGACTGCAGGCGCCGGGCCGCGTTCCCGGCGCGGCGGGGGAACGGGGCGCGGCGCCGCCAGCATAACCGTGCTCGTTCCGAAGTTCCGCGCCGCTCTTGCTCCGACCACGGCAGTTTGTCGCGCAAGCCGCCCGCATTTCGCATGAATCGGCGGCGCAGCGCCCTCCGGGCGGACTGGCGGATGTCGCGCCGCGGCCTCAGCGTCTGGCCGAATGTCCGCCCGGCGGCGGACGCGGCCCGCGGGGCCGGGGCAACTGAAGGAATGCGATGACGACCACGCTCAGAGCCCGCACGGGCGCGGGCCTTCCCGGTCTCGCCGATCCGGACATCTTCGTCGACCACGCCCTGATCGGCGCGGCCTGGGCGCCGCCGACGGGCGATGCGGTGGTGCGGGTGCTCAACCCGGCGACGGGCGAGACGGTGGGCCAGGCGCCCGACTGCGGCGCCGCGGAGACGCGGGCGGCGATCGAGGCGGCGGCCAAGGCGTTCCCCGCCTGGCGGCGCATGCCCGCCCGCGAGCGGTCGCAGATCCTGGAGCGCTGGTGGCGGCTGGTGCTGGACAACGTCGACGACCTGGCCCGCATCATGACGGCCGAGCAGGGCAAGCCGCTGGCCGAGGCGGCCGGCGAGATCCGCTATGCGGCCAGCTTCATCAAGTGGTTCGCCGAGGAGGGCTGCCGGGTGGCGGGCCGCACGGCGCCCGCGCCGACCGCCGACCGCCGCATCCTGATCACCAAGGAGCCGATCGGCGTGGCCGCGGCGATCACGCCGTGGAACTTCCCGGCGGCGATGATCACCCGCAAGGCGGCTGCGGCCCTGGCGGCGGGCTGCCCGATGGTGGTCAAGCCGTCGGAGCTGACGCCCTTCACCGCGCTGGCGCTGGCGCGGCTCGCGCTGCTGGCCGGCCTGCCGCCGGGCGTGCTGAGCGTGGTGACCGGCCGGCCCGAGGCGATCGGCGGCGAGCTCACCTCCAACCCGACGGTGCGCAAGCTGTCCTTCACCGGGTCGACCCGCGTGGGGGCGCTGCTGATGCGCCAGTGCGCCGACCAGATCAAGAAGCTCAGCCTGGAGCTGGGCGGCAACGCGCCCTTCATCATCTTCGACGACGCCGACGTGGACCTGGCGGTCGAGGCGGTGATGGTCAGCAAGTTCCGCAACGCCGGCCAGACCTGCGTGTGCGCCAACCGCATCCTGGTGCAGGCCGGCATCCACGACCGCTTCGTGGCCGTGCTGAGCAAGGCCGTTTCGGCGCTGAGCATGGGCGAGGGGACGGCCGAGGGCGTGACGATCGGACCGCTGATCAACGCGGCGGCCACCGCCAAGGTCGAGGCCCATCTGAACGACGCCCTGGCCCAGGGCGCGCAGGTGGCCGGCGTGGCGGGGGGCGGCGAGCTCGATCCGACGCGCTTCGCCCGCCCGACGGTGCTGGTCGGCGCGACGGCGTCCATGCAGGTGGCGCGCGAGGAGACCTTCGGCCCGCTGGCGCCGGTGTTCGCCTTCAAGACCGAGGCCGAGGCCGTCGCCCTGGCCAACGACACGCCCTATGGCCTGGCGAGCTATTTCTACACCAACGACCTGAACCGCGCCTGGCGGGTGGCCGAGGCGCTCGAATTCGGCATGGTGGCGCTCAACACCGGGACCATCGCCATGGAGATGGCGCCGTTCGGCGGGGTCAAGCAGTCCGGCCTCGGCCGCGAGGGCGGGGTCGAGGGGCTCGAAGAGTACCTGGAGATCAAGTCGTTCCACTGGGCGGGGCTGAAGCTCGCCCTCGATCAGGAGTAGGAGGCCCGATGACCTCGCAACGCAGCTATCGCATCGCCGTCATTCCAGGCGACGGCATCGGCCGAGAGGTGGCGCCGGAAGGCGTGCGCGTGCTGGAGGCGGCGGCCAAGCGCTTCGGCTTCGAGATCAGGACCGAGTGGCACGACTTCGCCAGCTGCGACTACTACGCCAAGCACGGCGTGATGATGCCCGAGGACTGGAAGGCGCGGATCGGCGCGGTCGACGCGATCTTCTTCGGCGCCGTCGGCTGGCCCGACACCGTGCCGGACCACGTCTCGCTATGGGGCTCGCTGATCCAGTTCCGCCGCGAGTACGACCTCTACGTCAACCTGCGGCCCGCGCGCCTGATGCCCGGCGTGCCGTGCCCGCTGGCCGGCCGCAAGCCGGGCGACATCGACATGATGATCGTGCGCGAGAACACCGAGGGCGAATACTCCGCGGTCGGCGGCGTCGCCTTCCCGGGCACCGAGCGCGAGGTGGTGCTGCAGGAGACGGTGATGAGCCGCCACGGCGTCGACCGGATCCTGGCCTACGCCTTCGACCTGGCCCAGCGGCGGCCGCGCCGCAAGCTGACCTCGGCCACCAAGTCCAACGGCATCGCCATCACCATGCCCTGGTGGGACGGGCGGGTCGAAGCCATGGCCAAGGCCTATCCGGACGTGGCGGTGGACAAGTACCACATCGACATCCTGGCGGCGCAGTTCGTGATGAACCCGCAGCGCTTCGACGTGGTGGTGGCCTCCAACCTGTTCGGCGACATCCTGTCCGACCTGGGCCCGGCCTGCACAGGCACCATCGGCATCGCCCCGTCCGGCAACATCAACCCCGACCGCTCGATGCCCTCGCTGTTCGAGCCCGTCCACGGCTCGGCGCCCGACATCGCCGGCCAGGGCGTGGCCAATCCGATCGGCCAGATCTGGTCGGCGGCGATGATGCTGGAGCACCTGGGCGAGGCCGAGGCGGCCCACGCCATCGTGCAGGCGATCGAGACCGTGCTGGCCGAGCCGGGGCTGCGCACGCGCGACCTGGGCGGCGCGGCCGACACCGCCGCGTGCGGCCGGGCGGTCGCCGAGGCCCTCGCCTAGGGGCTTGCGCGCGGGCCGGCAGATTCTGCTGCGCCCGCCGCCGCTTTCGGCGCAGGCGCGCGGCCGGAACCGCGAATACGGCCCCTGCGAAAGGCCCCGCGCCGGTAGCCTGTCCATGTTCCAGCACCGAGGAAGATGGATGCGTATCAATTCCCTGATCGAGCTCGACCGCGATCACCTGATCCACCCGGTGACCTCCTGGACCGGGCATGAGCACCGCGGCGTGACGGTGATCGAGTCGGGGCAGGGGGTCTATCTGAAGGACCGCGAGGGAAGGACGCTGCTGGACGCCTTCTCCGGCCTGTGGTGCGTGAACGTAGGCTACGGACGGCAGAGCGTGGTGGAGGCCGCCGCCGCCCAGATGGCCAAGCTGCCCTACGCCACCGGCTATTTCCACTTCGGCAGCGAGCCGGCGATCCGGCTGGCGGCCAGACTCGCCGAGCTGGCGCCGGGCGACCTGAACCACGTCTACTTCACCCTGGGCGGCTCCGACGCGGTGGACAGCGCCCTGCGCTTCATCCGCTACCACGCCAACGTCACCGGCCGGCCCGAGAAGAAGCACGTGATCGCGCTGGACCGCGGCTATCACGGCTCGTCCAGCACCGGCGCCGGCGTGACCGGCCTGCCCGCGTTCCACCAGAACTTCGACGTGCCGGTGGCCACCCAGCATCACATCGCCGCGCCCTATCCCTATCGCGACGCGACGCCGGACGATCCGGCGGCGATCATCGCCCGCTCGGTCGCGGCGCTGAAGGACAAGGTCGCCGAGATCGGGGCCGAGCGCGTGGCCGCCTTCTTCTGCGAGCCGATCCAGGGCTCGGCGGGCGTGATCGTGCCGCCGCGCGGCTGGCTGAAGGCGATGCGCGAGACCTGCCGCGAGTTGGACATCCTGTTCGTCGCCGACGAGGTGATCACCGGCTTCGGCCGCACCGGGCCGCTGTTCGGCTGCGAGCACGAGGACGTCACGCCCGACCTGATGACCATGGCCAAGGGCCTGACCGCGGGCTACAGCCCGATGGGCGCGGTGCTGCTGTCCGAGGGCGTCTACCGCGCCATGGCCGACGGGGCCCCGAAGGGCTCGGCGATCGGCCACGGCTTCACCTATTCCGGCCATCCGGTCAGCGCCGCCGTCGGCCTGGAAGTGCTGCGGCTCTACACGGAGGAGGGGGTGCTGGCCAACGGCCAGGCCGTCGCGCCGGCGTTCGAGCAGGGGCTCGCGGCGCTGGCCGACCACCCGCTGGTGGGCGACGTGCGCTCGCGCGGGCTGCTGGCCGGGGTGGAGCTGGTGGTCAGCAAGGCGGGCAAGACGAAGCCGCCGGCGGACCTGCGTCTTCCCGACCGCCTGGCGGCCAAGGGTTATGAGAACGGCTTGATTTTCCGGGCGTTCGCGGATGGAGTCGCCGGCTTCGCGCCGCCTCTGTCGTGCACGCCCGAGGAGATCGAGCTGATCGTCGCGCGCTTCAAGAAGACGCTCGACGACGTGCTGGACATCAAGGAGATCCGCGATGCGGTTGACTGACTTCAAGGCCCTCACCTTCGACTGCTACGGCACCCTGATCGACTGGGAGACCGGCATGGTGGAGGCCCTGTCGTCGCTGGTGTCGCGGGCCGACCGGCCGCTGACGCGCGACCAGATCCTCGAGGCCCACGCCCGCCACGAATCCGAGCAGCAGGCGCAGACGCCGACGCGGCTCTATCGGGACCTGCTGCCGGTGGTCTACAAGCGGCTGGCAGAGGAATGGAGCGTGAGCGTCACCGTCGACGAGTGCGAGGCCTACGGGCTGTCCGTGCGCGACTGGCCGGCCTTCCCGGACTCGCCGGGCGCGCTGCAGTACCTGAAGAAATACTACAAGCTCATCATTCTCTCGAACGTCGACAACCGTACGTTTGGCTACAGCAACCAGAAGCTGGGCGTGGTGTTCGACGCGATCTACACCGCCGAAGACATCGGCAGCTACAAGCCGGCCGACGCCAATTTCGAGTACATGCTCAACCACATCGGCGACCTGGGGCTGAAGAAAGCCGATCTGCTTCACACCGCCGAGAGCCTGTTCCATGATCACAAGCCGGCCAACCGGCACGGGATCGCCAACTGCTGGATCCACCGGCGGCACAGCCAGGAAGGCTTCGGCGCCACGCGGCCGCCGGGGGAGACGCCGAAGTACGACTTCCACTTCACGTCGATGGCCGACCTCGCCAAGGCTCACCAGGAGGCGCTCCGCGCTGGAGTCGCGTAGGTCTGCGGAGTTCGCCTAACGTCATGATCAAGCCGCCGAAACTCGACCGCATCGACATCAACATCCTGGCCGAACTGCAGAAGAGCGGCCGGATGACGAACGCTCAACTTGCGGATCGGGTCGGGCTTTCGGCGAGTCCCTGTCTTGCGCGGGTCAAGCGGCTCGAGGACGGCGGCTATATCACCGGCTACGGGGCGTTCATCAATCTGGCCAAGCTCGCCTCGGTCCAGATCGTGTTCACCTCCATGACGCTCAGCGACCACCGCCTGCCGGATTTCATGAAGTTCGAGCAGGGAATCCAGGATTTCGAGGAGATCGTCGAATGCCACCTCGTGAGCGGCGGCTTCGACTATCTCCTGAAGTTCTACGTGCGTAGCGTCACGCACTACCAGGAAGTCATCGAGAAGATTCTCGAGCGCAACATCGGCGTGGCCAAGTACTTCTCCTACATCGTGATCAAGAGCCCGCTCGCGCGCAACCACGCGCCGGTCAAGATGCTGTCGCGCGGCTGAGGCCGGGCGAGGCGGCGACCCGCGGGCGTTCGCGCCCATCCCTTGAAAATCCACGGTCCGCGACGCCTCCGGCGACGCGTCGCGGCCGGCTGTCCGCAACTTGACGCGCGGTCAAAAAGCGGCGTGCGCGAGGGCGGGGCGCCTATTCCGCAAGCAGATTTCCTGGGGGGCTCCGGCGCCGCCGAATCCGGCCCGATTTCACGGTAGATCGTATCGCTGGCATGTCAGTTTTCAGAAGAACGTGTCGAATTTTCGAGAACGTCAAGTAGACACCTAGAAGGCCCTATGTGGACGTGAAGGTTGTGTTACGCTTCGAGTGTTGGAGCAAATCTTCAAATGGCTCGGGCCCAAGTAAATAACCTTGCCCGCCGCCGATTGGGGGATTGATCGCACAAG
Organism: Phenylobacterium sp.; assembly: GCF_041916435.1. Taxonomy (GTDB): domain Bacteria; phylum Pseudomonadota; class Alphaproteobacteria; order Caulobacterales; family Caulobacteraceae; genus Phenylobacterium. The sequence goes on from NZ_JAYRZM010000002.1 coordinate 520,517, forward strand.
GGGGATGATTTGATGGCTCGCGCTATTCGCAAAGCTTATATGGCCTCGACTGTACTTCCGCTCGCCCTGTTCGCGGCCGGTTCGGCCCTCGCGCAGACGACTTCGGGCGCGACGACCGCATCGTCCGACCTGGATGAGGTCGTGGTGACCGGGCTGCGCGGTCAGCCCCGGACGGTGACGGACTCGCCGGTGCCGGTGGACGTGTTCAGCGCCGACGAGGTCGAGCGCGCGGGCCAGACCGACACGCTCAACGTGTTGCAGACGCTGGTTCCGTCCTATTCCGTGCGGCGCGCGGCGAACACCACGTCGGACACCTTCATCCGCGCGCCGACCATGCGCGGCCTGGCCGCCGACCAGACCCTGCTGCTGGTCAATTCGCGCCGGCGGCACAAGTCCGCCAGCGTCGGCGTGAGCGGCTACGGCTCGCAGGCCGCCGACGCGGCGGTGATCCCGTCGATCGCCATCAAGTCGGTGGAGGTGCTGCGCGATGGCGCCGCGGCGCAATACGGCTCCGACGCGATCGCCGGCGTGATCAACTTCAACCTCAAGGACGCCAGCTCGGGCGGTTCGCTCATCGCGCAGGGCGGCCAATACTATCAGGGCGACGGCGACGATTACTTGGTGGCCGGCAATATCGGCCTGCCGCTTACCGATCACGGCTTCATCAATATTTCCGGCCAGTGGCACAAGGGCGACCGCACGATCCGTTCGGCGCAGTTCACGTCCAGCTCCTGGAACGCGGTCGACGAATACGCAACCAATCCGGTCTTCCGCGCCGCGGTAGGCAACCTCAGCGAGCCGCTGGAACGGGTCGGCAAGCCGATCGAGGACGACCTGCGGTTCGTGGTGAATTCCGGCATCGACCTGTCGGCCGACAGCGAACTCTACGGCTTCGCCAACTATTCGAAGTCCAAGGGCACGGCGGCGGCGACCTACCGCGTGCCCGGCGCCGGCCACCAGGTGATGGACAATCCGATCCGCCTGTCCGACGGCACCGAATGGCGCTTCAAGGACCTCTATCCGGGCGGCCTGCGGCCGGACTTCTCCGGCAAGGTGACCGACTGGAGCGCGGCCGGCGGCTATCGCACCAAGCGCGAGCTGTCCGGCGGGCAATCCCTGAGCGCCGACGTCGGCCTGCGCTACGGCTGGGACAAGATCGCCTATTCGATGGTGAACACGGTCAACCCGTCGATGGGGCCGGACTCGCCGCTGCACTTCGAGGCCAGCTCCTACATCTCCAGCGAATTCGCGGCCAACGCCGACTTCGTCTACGAGACGCCGCTGGACTGGCTGGCCAAGCCGCTGTCGGTCAACTTCGGCGCGGAGTACCGCAAGGAAACCTTCGAGATCCAGCCGGGCGAGCCCAACTCCTACACGGGCGGCACCTGGTCCACGCCCGACCCGTTCGACTTCTGTACGGATGAATCGGACTTCTCGCTGCGCACCCTGCGCTCGGGCGCGCCGACCAACGCCGGCATCAACTGCGCCAGCGCGTCCGATCCGGTCTACAACATCCTGCAGCCGGGCTCGAACGGCATCACCGGCCTGAGCCCCGACGTGAGCGGCACCTGGTCCACCTCCAGCTACTCGGTGTACCTGGAAGGCGCGGCCGACGTCACCGATCGCTGGTTCGTGGACCTGGCGACGCGCTACGAGAACTACGAGTCGTTCGGCTCCAAGGTCATCGCCAAGGCGGCGACGCGCTTCCAGATCACCGACGCCATCGCCGTCCGCGGTTCGATCGGCAGCGGCTTCCGGGCGCCCACGGCCGGCCAGCTCAACATGACCCAGACGCAGATCTCGACGAGCGGGGGCGTGCCGCTGAACATCGGCCTCTATCCGGCGAGCAATCCGGTGTCGGTCTACCTCGGCGCCAAGCCGCTCGGCCCGGAGACCTCGACCAACTATTCGGTCGGCCTGACCTTCACGCCGTTCTCCAGGCTGACGGTGACGGTGGACGCCTACCAGATCGACCTGAAGGACCAGATCTACGCCACCTCGCAGATCACCGTGACGCCGGCCATCGAGGCGGCGATGGTGGCGGCGGGCATCGCCGGCGCCGGCACCATCGACCGGGTGAACTTCTTCCAGAACGCCTTCGACAGCCGGGTGAAGGGCGTCGACGTGGTCGGCTCCTACCGTTACCTGTGGGACAACGGCCAAACGACTTCGATCGTCGGCAGCTTCAACTACAACTCCTACAAGATCCGGAAGGTGAACATCTCCACCGTCACCTTCAACAAGGTCTCGGTCTTCAACTTCGAGAACAACAATCCCGATTGGAGGGCGAACGTGACCTTCACCCACGAGATCGGGCCGGTCACCGCCATGCTGCGCGCCAACGTCTTCGGGCCCTACCAGCGCCAGACGACGGCCTCTGGCAACGCCATCCAGAAGTACGACACCGAAGTGCAGTGGGACTCGGAGGTGGAGTACAAGATGAACGAGAAGCTCAGCTTCGCCATCGGTGGGCGGAACATCTTCGACAACTACCCCGCCATCAACGTGATCGACCAGACCAACGGGCGGCTCTACGTCGATGGTCCGGTGGACTGGCAGGGCGGCTTCTACTACGGCCGGATCACCTACAACTTCTAGAACTGACCCCGTCGGTCGGCGCCCGTGGAGTTTCCTCCGCCGGGCGCCGGCTGGCGTTCCGGGCGGGCCTCGGCGGCGACCGCCCCCAAGCCAGGTTTTGATTGCGAGGAGAGTTGCGGTGAAGGGCGACGATCGTGAATTGGGGATGGGGCGCGCCATTTCACGGCGCGACTTCGTCTACGGGGCTGCGGCGCTGACCGGCGCCATCGGCGTGGCCGGGCAGGCGGGCCTGGCCTTGGCGGCCAGCGACTCGGCCGCGGTCTATCCGCCGCTGCGGCACGGCATGCGCGGCTTCCATCCCGGCTCGTTCGAGCCGGTGCACGCCCTGGCCTGGGCGGGCCAGAGCCCGCCGGAAGGCGAGAGCACCGGGGAGGTCTACGACCTGGTGGTGGTCGGCGGCGGCCTCAGCGGCCTGGCCTCGGCCTATTTCTTCCGCAAGCAGGCCGGGCCCAAGGCCAAGATCCTGGTGCTGGACAACCTGGAAGGCTTCGGCGGCCACGCCCAGCGCAACGAGTTCGAGTACGAGGGCAAGCGGCTGATCGCCAACGGCGGCTCGGCCTACCTGGTCTCGCCGTCCGACTGGTCGGCCGAGGCCAAGTCGATCATCAACGACCTGGAGATCGCCAAGGGCTCGCCCAAGGACCAAACCGACGGCGACCTCTACCGCTCGCGCGGCATGGGCGGCGGCGTGTTCTTCCCCAAGGAGGTCTACGGCCGCGACCGGCTGGTCAAGGGCGACCTGTCCCGGCCGACGCCCGAGTTCCTGGCCAAGACGCCCATGTCGGCCAGGCTGCGCGCCGACCTCGACAAGCTGATGAACGGCAAGACCGACTACATGGCCGGCATGTCGAGCGAGCAGAAGATCGCGGCCCTGCAGTCGATGAGCTACCGCGACTACCTGCTCAACGTGGCCAAGCTCTCCGAGGAGGCGCTGTTCTTCACCCAGGGCGTCTGGTGCCTGGGCAACGACATGGCCAGCGCCTGGTTCGCCTTCTTCCGCCACAAGCCGGGCTTCGAGGGGCTGGGCCTGACCCGTCCCGACAAGTCGCCCGAGGGCGCGGAGGCGCGGGCCGACGACTACACCCTGCCGGGCGGCAACTCCGACGTGGCGCGGCTGATCGTGCGCTCGCTGATCCCCGACGCCCTGCCGGCGGGAAGCTTCATCGACATCGCCGACCAGCGCACCGACTACACGGTGCTCGACCGGCCCTCCAACGCCACGCGCATCCGCCAGAGCAGCATCGTCTACAACGTGCGCCACCTGGGGGCGAAGCCGCACCTTCTGGAGCCCGACACGCGCGAGGTGCTGGTCAGCTACCTCAACGGCGGCAAGGCCTATTCGGTGAAGGCGGCCAACGTCGTCCTGGCCTGCATGAACAACGTCTCGGCGTTCATCTGCCCCGAGCTGCCGGACGTGCAGAAGACGGCCCTGCGCACCGCCGTGCGGGCGGCCAACCAGGCCACGAACGTGATGTTCCGCAACTGGAAGGCGTTCGAGGAGGCCGGCCTGACCGGCGCGACCGCGCCCAACAGCTTCTACGGGCGCATGGGCCTGTCCTCGCCGCGCTTCTTCGGGCCGACGACGCCGTCGCTGTCGCCGTCCGAGCCGATCATCGTCAGCTTCAGCACGGGCGGCAATTCGGGGATCTGCGCCAATCCGACGATGCTGCAGGCCCTGTGCGGCGAGGCCACGCCCGAGCCGGGCACGCCCGCGGACGACCAGTTCCGCGCCGTGCGCCACGGCCTGCTGGGCGCGCCGTTCGAGGTGTTCGAGCGCCAGGTGCGCGACCTCAGCGCGCGGGTCCTGAGGGGCACGAGCTTCGATCCGGCGCGCGACATCGTGGCGATCACGGTGAACCGCTGGCCGCACGGCTTCGCCACCGGCCGCAACGACCTGTTCGACCCGCCGCTGGAGCCCGGCGCCTTCCCGCCGCCGGTGGTGGCCCGCCAGCCCTGGGGGCGGATCGCCATCGCCAACACCGACGCGGGCGGCGTCAGCACCATGCAGACCGCGTTCGACCAGGCCTTCCGCGCCGTGAACGACCTGCAGCAGCGCGACTACGGCTTCTACGAGCACATCTAGCCGCGTCGCGGACGGGTCTGGAGGACAGCGTGAAGAACTGGAACCGGCGCAAGCCGATGGGCCTCGACCACGTGGCCGAGCACCACCGGCTGAAGCCGACCCTGAGCTGGTGGCACCTGATGGCCCTGGGCGTCGGCGCGGTGGTGGGTACGGGCATCTACACCCTGGTGGGCGTAGGCGCGGGGCTGGCGGGGCCGGCGGTGGTGCTGTCCTTCGTCATCGCCGGGGTGATCTGCGCCTGCGCGGCCCTGGCCTACGCCGAGGTGGCCGCGATGATCCCGGCCTCGGGCAGCGCCTACACCTACAGCTACGTGGCCCTGGGCGAGCTGATCGCCTGGATCGTCGGCTGGAGCCTGATCCTGGAGTACTCGCTGGTGGTCAGCGCCGTGGCGGTGGGCTGGTCGGGCTATGCGGCCGGCTTCGCCGCCTCGCTGGGCGTGGACCTGCCGACGGCGCTGATCGCCGGCCCGCACGCCGGCGGCCTCGTCAACGCGCCGGCGGTGCTGATCGTGGCGGTGGTGGCCGGGCTGCTGATGCTGGGCACGCGCGAGAGCGCCACGCTGAACGCGGTGCTGGTGGTGGTGAAGATCGTGGCCCTGGCGCTGTTCGTCGCCGTGGCCCTGCCGCACTTCGATCCGGCGCGGTTCGAGCCGTTCATGCCCTATGGCTTCGCCGGCCACGCGGACGGCGGGGCGCAGCGCGGTGTGATGGCGGCCGCGGCCATCATCTTCTTCGCCTTCTACGGCTTCGACGCGGTCTCCACGGCGGCGGAGGAGGCCAAGAAGCCCGCCCGCGACCTGCCGATCGGCATCATCGGCTCGCTGGTGGTCTGCACCCTGATCTACGTCGGCGTGGCGGCGACCGCGGTGGGCGCGCTGAGCTTCACCGAATTCGCCAACAGCCCCGAGCCGCTGGCCCTCATCCTGCGGTCGGTCGGCTCGGGCTGGGCCGCCGCGCTGGTGGCCGCGGCCGCGGTGATCGCGCTGCCGACGGTGATCCTGGCGTTCCTCTACGGCCAGAGCCGCATCTTCTTCGTCATGGCCCGGGACGGCCTGTTTCCCCAGGCCCTGGCCAAGGTGAGCCCGCGCACGGGCACGCCGGTGCGCATCACGGCGCTGACCGCGACGATCGTCGCGGCCCTGGCGGCCTTCATCCCGCTGGACGAGATCGCCGCCCTGGCCAACGCCGGCACGCTGGTGGCCTTCATCGCCGTGGCGGTGTGCATGCTGGTGCTGCGCCGGTCCGCGCCGGACGCCCCGCGGCTGTTCCGCGCGCCGGCGCCCTGGCTGATCGGGCCGGCCGCCGTCGCCGGCTGCCTCTACCTGTTCTGGAGCCTGCCGCGGACCACGCACGTGTTCTTCGCCGTGTGGTCGCTGGCGGGCCTGGCCGTCTACTTCCTGTGGGGCGCGCGGCGCCTGAAGACGAGGTGAAGCCATGGGCCGGACCGGACCCGACCGTCGCGCGATCCTGACCGGGGCCCTGGCCGGCGCGATCGCCGCGCCCGCCGCCGCGGCGAGCCGCAAGCCGCCGGCGATCAGCCGCAACCTGCCCGACGTCGTGGTGGTCGGCGCGGGCGCCTTCGGCGGCTGGACCGCGCTGGAGCTGGTGGAGCGCGGCGCGCGCACGACGCTCGTGGATCTGTACGGGCCGGGCAATCCGCGGGCCGCCTCGGGCGACGAGAGCCGGCTGATCCGCGCCTCCTACGGCGACCGCGAGATCTACACGCGCTGGGCCAGCGAGGCCTTCGACCTGTGGCATCAGCGCCAGGAGGAATTCGGCCGGCGGGTGATCTACGCCAACGGCAGCCTGCGGGTCGTCTCGCCCGCCGCCCTGGCGGCGCAGCAGCCGATCTTCGAGCGCCTGGGCCTGCCGCTGGAGATCCTCACGCCCGAGGAGGCGCACGCCCGCTGGCCGCAGGTGCGCTACGACGACGCTGAGACGGTGATCTTCGAGCCGAAGTCCGGCGCGGTGAAGGCGCGCGAGAGCATGATCGCCGTGGCCGAGACCTTCCAGGCCAAGGGCGGAACCGTGCGTGTCGGCCACGCCCGGCCGGGGGCCGCCGCCGGCGGCAAGCTCTCGCAGATCCTGGTGGACGACGAGCCGCTCAGCGCGGGTCTGTTCATCTTCGCCTGTGGGCCGTGGCTGCCGAAGGTGTTTCCCGAGCTCCTGGGCGACCGCATCCGCGTGCCGCGGCGGGAGATCTTCTACATCGGCTCGCCGCCGCACGACCGGCGCTACCGCTGGGAGCACTTCCCGAACCTGGCCGATCCGCTGGCCTACACCGCCGCGGACATCGACTACGGCACGAAGATCGCCGCGCGGCTGCCGGACACGGCGATGGATCCGGACGACGGCGAGCGCATGCCCACGCCGTTCCTGGCCGAGCAGGTGAAGGACTATGTCGCGCGCCGCCTGCCGGGCCTGGTCGGCCAGCCTGTCGTCGCCGCGCGGGTGTGCCAGACCGAGTACTCGGACAACAACCACTACATCATCGACAAGCACCCGCAGTGGTCCAACGCCTGGATCACGGGGGCGGGCTCCGGCCACGCCTTCAAGATGGGGCCGGTGCTGGGGCGCAACATCGCCGACTGGGCCCTGGGGGCGGAGCGCCCGCCGGAGCTGGCGGCGCTGTTCTCGTTGTCGGCGCACGGGCCGGCCGTCGGCGGACAGACGCGCGACTGACGCGGCCCCGGCGCATCGCCGTGGCGGCCTGTCCTCTCTCCACCTGAATAATATTCACGCACGCGATAGTGAGTGTTGACGCTCGCGACGTGACGACGGCATGCTCGCGCGACGTCGCCGGCGAAGTTCGGCGTGAGGAGAGGGGAGGGACGGCGATGGACGACGCCGCCGGGCGGGAGTTCGCGCCAGGGACGCCAGCCGCCGAGGCGCGGAGCCCGGATTCGACGGGCGCGCGGGCCTGGCTCGTGCTGGGCATGCTCTGCTTCGTCTACGTGCTGAACTTCCTGGACCGGCAGCTCCTGTCGATCCTGGCCAAGCCGATCCAGGACAGCCTGCACCTGAGCGACGGGCAACTGGGCCGCATCGGCGGGCTCTACTTCGCCCTGTTCTACTGCTTCATCTCCATTCCGGTGGGCTGGCTGGCCGACAGGACCAACCGGGCCAGGGTGCTCGCCGCCGCCTGCGCGATCTGGAGCGTGGCGACCATGGCCTGCGGCCTGGCGAGGACCTATCCGCAGCTCGTGGCGGCGCGGATGACCGTCGGCGTCGGCGAGGCCGGAGGCGTGCCGCCGTCCTATGCGATCATCTCCGACTATTTCCCGTCCGGCCGGCGCGGCACGGCGCTCAGCCTGTTCAACCTGGGACCGCCGATCGGCCAGGCGCTGGGGGTGGCGTTCGGCGCCTCGATCGCCGCCGCCTACAGCTGGCGCGACGCCTTCGTCGTGCTGGGCTCGGTCGGGGTGTTCGCCGCGGTGATGGTGCTCGTAATCGTGCGCGAGCCCCCGCGCGGCGGGCTCGACGCGCCGCAGGCCCACGCCGCGCCTGAGGCGGCGGCCGGCTTCAAGCGCACGGTGGCCGGCTTCTTCTCGCGGCCGGCGCTGCTGCTGGCCGCGCTGGCCAGCGGCGCCACCCAGATCGTCACCTATGGCGCGGGCAACTTCACCACGCTGTTCCTGATCCGCGAGAAGGGGATGAGCCTCAGCGAGATCGCCGTCTACCTCGCCCTCCTGGTTGGCCTGGGCATGAGCGCGGGGATGTACGCCTCGGGCTGGGCGATCGACCGCTTCGCCCGGCGCTCGAAGCCGGCCTATGCGCTGATCCCGGCGGCGTCGCTGGCGCTGGCGGTTCCGTTCTTCGTCGGCTTCATCTGGGCGCCGCGCTGGCCGCTGGCGCTGGCGATGCTGATCGGGCCGACGCTGCTCAACCACTTCTACCTGTCATCGTCGGTGGCGCTGGTGCAGGAGGAGGTGGCGCCGAACCAGCGGGTGCTGTCGGGGGCGCTGCTGCTGCTGGTGATGAACCTGATCGGCATGGGCGTGGGGCCGACGCTGGTCGGCGCGATCAGCGACGCGCTGCGGCCGAGCCACCCCGAGCATTCGCTGCAATTGGCCTACTACGCCCTGCTGCCGTTCTACGGCCTGGCGATCGCGCTCTTCCTCTGGCTGGCGCGGATCCTGGCCCGCGAGGGGGCGGCGGAGCGGGCGGGCGGCTGAGCCGGGCGCGGCCGCTCAGGCCCTGAGGGCCAGGAAGCCGGCCGCCATGAACCGGGCGATGCGCCGCTTGACCGCCGGGAAGTCGTCCGAATGGCAGAGCCCGCCGGACAGGCGGTCGATCCGTCCGGTGCGGGCCAAGGTGTTCATCAGCGCGCCGGTGACGAAGTGGTAGCCCCAGAAGATGTCCTCGTCGGCGTAGTCGGGCAGGGCGCGCTTGAGGATGCCGACGAGCTTGAGCACCACCGGGTCGAAGTGGACGTCCATCAGCTCGGCGCCCTCCTTGGTGTTGCTGACCCGGGCGCAGAAGGCGGCGTAGTTCATCCAGCTCTCGCCGCCCTCGAAATAGAGGTCGAGGTCGGTGTCCAGAAAGGCGTGCAGCGCGCCCTCGACCGTGGGCTTGTCGCCGGCCTCGGCCTCGTAGCTCTCCAGGGCGGCCATGCGCCGGCCGCTGGTCACCCCGGCGCGGCGGGCGAACACCTCCTCGAACAGGCGCTGCTTGTCGTCGAAATAGTAGTGCAGCAGCGTGGTGTGCACGCCGACCCGCTGGGCCACGTCCCGCAGGGTCACGCCATACAGGCCGTTCTTGGAAAACAGATACTCGGCGGCGTCGAGGATCTGCTCGATGGTCTCTGCGCGCTGCTCGGCCTTCTTGCGGCGAGGGCGTTTCGCGGTCGAACCTTCAGACATCGAGCCCTACCTAGCACCGTCGGGACGGATCAGCCCAGCCAGATCCGTCAGCGTCCCAGATCCTGCGCAGGGATTCGGCCGTCTGCGTAGTCGGTGCGCAGCCTTATCTTGTCGATCTTTCCGGTGGCGGCCAGCGGCATGGCGGCGACCTGGGCGAAGCGGTCGGGCAGCCACCAGTCGGGAACCTTGCCGCGCAGGTCGCGCAGCAGGGCGGCGGCGTCCACCGAGCCGCCTTGGCGCGGCTCCACGATCAGCACCGGCCGCTCGCCCCACTTCGGATCGGCGCGGCCGATCACCGCCACCTGGCCGACGGCGGGATGCTGGCCGACGATCTCCTCGATCTCGGTCGGATTGATCCATTCGCCGCCGGACTTGATCAGGTCCTTGGAGCGGCCGCGGATGGTCAGGGCGCCGGTCTCGTCGATGCTGGCCAGGTCGCCGGTGTCGAAGTAGCCCTCCGCGTCCAGGGCGCCGGTCTCGGCCTTGAAGTAGCGGTCGACGACGCTCTGGCCCTTGACCTTCAGGTGGCCGACCACGCCGCGCTGCTGCGGCAGGGCGGCGCCGTCGGCGTCGGTGAGTTTCAGGTCCAGCCCCATGGGCGGGCGGCCGGCGGTGCGCGTGGCCGAGGCCGGGGCGCCGGGCGGGGACACCGTGCCCAGCGGCGACAGCTCGGTCATGCCCCAGCTGGTCTGCACCCGCGCGCCGAGCCGCTCTTCCATCCGCTGGATCAGGGCGTCCGGGCAGCTCGATCCGCCGATGATCACCCGCTGCAGGTCGGGCAGCTCGCCGCCGGCGGCGTCCAGGTGGTCGAGCACGCCGAGCCACACCGTCTGCACGCCGGCGGCGACCGTGACGGCCTCCTGGCGCATCAGCGACGCCAGGCTCGCGCCGTCGGTGTGGCGGCCGGGCAGGACCAGCTTGGCCCCGACGGCCGGCGCGGCGAAGGGCAGGCCCCAGCCGTTGGCGTGGAACATGGGCACGGCCGCCAGGACGGCGTCGGCGCCGGTGATCGCGAAGGCGTCGGCCTGCAGCGCGCGCAGGGTGTGCAGGTAGTTGGAGCGATGGGTGTAGACCACGCCCTTGGGCGCGCCCGTCGTGCCCGAGGTGTAGCAGAGCCCCGCCGGGCTCTCCTCGTCGAAGCCGCCCCAGTCGACGGGCGCGCCGTGCGCGGCCAGCAGGGCTTCGTGCGCCCAGACCTGCACGCCGGGAGCGGTGAATTCAGGGGCGGACGGCTCGCCGCCGTCCATGACGATCACCTGCTCGATCCCGGGGCAGGCGCGGACGAGCTCGGCGGCCAGGGGCGCGAGGTTCGAAGCCACCGCCAGCACCCTGTCCTCGGCCTCGTCGATCATCGCCGCCAGGTGGGCGGGCGAGAGCCGCGGGTTGAGCGTGTGGCAGACCAGCCCCGCGCCCATGGCGGCGTAGTAGATCTCCAGGTGATGCTGGGTGTTCCACCCCAGGGAGCCGATGCGCTGGCCGAGGCGCAGCCCCAGCGCCGCGAGCGCGCCGGACAGGCGATTGGCGCGCGTCCTCAGCTCGGCGTAGCCGACTCGGCCGGCGACCTGGCCGGCGTCCGCCGTGACGACCTGGCCGTCGCCGCGCCATTTGGCGGCGTGGTCGAGAAACTTGTCTACCGTGAGGGCGTAGGACTGCATGAACCTGCGGGGAGGAAGGCGAGGGAAGGGGACGTGGGCGGCCTTGAACCGTCCCGGCCGCGCCTCGGCGCGTGGCGAGAAGCTGGAGGCTATCCGGCGCACTGTCAATACTGACTAAGTCCTTAGTGAATATCATCAAGCGCGGCGTGCGGGCGGACGCCTGAGGGCAGGGCGCGCGCCTGGCGGGCGCCTGCGCCCGAGCCTGGCCGCCTGGCTTCCGCGTCGGCCGGAGAGGGGCGCAGCTTCGCCGGCGCTGTCGGCCATTCACTCATGCTCGCGTGAATAACCGTTTGACGAAGTCGGTTTGTTGCGAGACGTTCACTCTCACAAGAGTGAGTTCAAACAGGGCTCCATCGACTGGGGAGGAAAGCCATGAAGCTCGCGTTCCACGGCGCGTCGCGCGCCGCGATTCTGTTTTGCCTGGCGGGCGTCGCCCTGCCGGCCTGGGGCCAGGAGGCGAACCCGCCCGGCGCGGCCCCGAAAGGGCAGGCGTCCGAGGCCGTGTCGCAGGTGCAGGAGGTGGTGGTCACCGGCTCGCTGATCCGCGGCACGCCGGTGGACGCCGCGCTGCCGGTCGAGGTGTTCTCACGCCAGCAACTCGAGGAGCGCGGCTCGCCGACCGCCCTGGAGTTCGCCAAGAGCCTGACGATCTCGGGGCCGACGACCGGCGAGTCCTACTATTTCGGCGGACCGGCGCTGACGGGCTCGGTGAACTACAACCTGCGCGGCCTGGGGTCGGACAAGACCCTGATCCTGCTCAACGGCCGGCGCATGGATCCCAACACCTCGAACATTCCCTCCATCGCCCTGGCGCGCACGGAGATTCTGAAGGACGGGGCGGCGGTGACCTATGGCGCCGACGCGACCGGCGGGGTCGTCAACTTCATCACCCGCGACCATTTCGTCGGCCTGGAGATGCAGGCGCAGTACAAGTACGTCGACGGTTCGGACGGCGACTATTCGGCGGGCGTGCTGGGCGGCGTCGGCGACGGGCCGGTGAACTTCATGTGGTCGGCCGAATATGAGCACCGCTCGCGCCTGCACGCGCTGGACCGCGACTTCACCCACAATTCGCTCGATCCGACGAAGCCCGGCTACAACCCCGCGCCGTGGTCGACGTTCACCAACCTGGCCGGATGGGCGCCGCGCGGCGCGCTGCCGGCCGTGCCGAGCGCCACGGCGAACGGGGAGTTCGGGGCGCCGCTGGGCCTGGTCTCCGACTTCACGCCGGCGAGCTGCGCGGCGGTGGGCGGGCGCTACGACAACGCCTACACCTGCGCCTACAACTACATCCCCTACTACAATCTGGTGGAGAACACCGACACCTACCGGGCCTACGCCCAGCTCAACGCCAAGATCACCGACGACATGGAGTTCCACGGCGAGGTCGCCTACGGCCAGGTGACGGTGCCGCAGGTGTTCGGATCGCCCTCGCAGCCGATGATCCGCGGCCCGGCGCTGGCGCCCGGGGCGACCTTCCAGCTCTATGTGCCGATCACCAATCCCTACGCCGCGGCCTTCGCCGCCGCCAACGGCGTCGTCGGGGCGTCGGGCTTCACGCCGGTCACCTACCGGCTGCTGGCGCACGGCGGCAACTCGGCCCTGGGCGGGGGCGACGGCTTCGGCGTGCCCGACCGGATCGACAACAAGGTGTGGCGGGTGTCGGGCGGGCTGAAGGGCCAGTTCGGCGACTGGGCCGGCCTGGCCAAGGGGATCGGCTACGACTTCGCGGTCACCTACAACGAATCGGTCTCCTACAACACGCACCCGGACACCATCGGCTATCGGGTGCAGGAAGCGCTCAACGGCTTCGGCGGCCCCAACTGCCACGCCGCGGACCTGGACCCGACGCGCTTCGGCACCCAGAACCCGGCGGCGGCCGGGCAGAACGGATGCATGTGGTGGAACCCGTTCTCCAGCTCCTTCGCCGGCCAGCCGGTGCGCAACCTGAGCAACCCCAACTACGTGGCCGGCAGCGAGAACTCGGCGGAGCTGACCCGCTGGATGTTCGATCCGCGGGCCACGGAGACCACCAACCGCAGCCTGACGACCGACCTGGTGTTCGACGGCCGCGCGGGAATCCACCTGCCGGGCGGCGACGTCGGCTGGGCGCTCGGCGGCCAGCTCCGCTACTTCAAGACCAGCGAGTCGATCCCTGACCCGCTCTACAACGGCACGGTCGAGTGCGCCTGGCCGCACGGCACGACCAGCGCCAACGGCGTGGGTTCCTCGAACCTGGACGCCAATCCGGCGGCCACCACCGATCCGAACTTCCGCGGCTGCACGCCCGACGCGCCGGGCCCGTTCGTGCTGTTCGCGCCCAATCCGCCGGACAGCGCGCACCGCAACCAGTACTCGGTGTTCGGCGAGCTCGAGATCCCGGTGTTCGACGACCTGAACTTCCAGCTCGCCGCCCGGCACGAGGAGTTTTCCGGCGGGCTGGGCGCGACGGTCTACAAGATCGCGGGCAAGTGGCACGTGTGGGGCCCGCTCTCCCTGCGCGGCTCCTACGGCACGAACTACCAGACCCCGCCGATCAGCGTCATTCCCGGCGCGGTGACCATCGCCGCGCGCAACTACACCGTGGCCGGCGGCAACTGGCTGGCGGCGCAGTTCATCACCGATTCCAACCTGAAGCCGGAGACGGCCAAGTCCTGGAACATCGGCGCGATCTGGCGCAGCCGGGGCTTTTCGCCCGATCACGACTTCCGCCTGATCATCGACTACTTCGACATCCGGACGCAGGACCAGATCGGCCAGATCGCCGATCCGAACCAGATCGCCGACCTGGTGTTCAACGGCGCGGGCGGCGTCACCACCACCTGCGATCCGGCGGTGCAGCCGCTGCTCAACCGGGTGACCTTCAACACGCCCTGCGTGGTGGGGATGAGCGCTGTGGGCGCGTTCTCGTCGATCTCGACGCGCTACGGCAACGGGCCGGGCCAGACCACCAACGGCTTCGACATCCAGGCGGACTACGACATGCCGCTGGCGGCGGGCGACCTGTCGCTGAACGTGACCGCGACCCGGATCACCGAGCTGCGGACCGGCGCCACCGAGCTGGATGGTGTGGTGATCTCCACCGGCGACGATCGGCTGGGCACGCTGAACTTCGCCACCTTCGCCCAGGCCGCGCCGAAGTGGCGCGCCAACTTCAGCGCGAACTACCGCCTGGACCGCCACAACTTCCGCCTCGGCGTGAACTACGTCTCGGCCGTGAAGGACGAGCGGCCCGGCGTGCAGTACGGCGAGAACGGCCGCGAGTGGATCACGGTGGACTTCACCTATCGCCTGGCGTTCAGCGACGACCTGGCCTTCACCGCGACGGTGGAGAACCTGTTCGACCGCGATCCGCCGCCGGCCCAGGAGGAGTTCGGCTACGATCCATGGACGGCCAATCCGCTGGGCCGGACCATCCAGGTCGGCGTCAAGAAGTCGTTCTAGCGTCCTTCCCCGACTTCGGCGGGCGGCTTCGGCCGCCCGCCTCCTGTTCGAATTGGGCCGAGGGGCTGTCGCCGCCGCGCCGGGCGGCGATAATGGGCGGCAGGAGGAACGCCAGGATGACATCCCTTCCCGAGGCCGGGCGGCCGCTCGCGCGGGGCGAGGCCATGCAGGCCGTGCTGGACTATGCGCAGGGCCAGAAGACCACCGGCTTCCTGGTGATCCGCGACGGCCAGGTGCTGGCGCGGCGCAACTGGCCCGCGCCGCCGGAGGCCGAGACGTTTCGGGCGGCCTTCGCCTATGAGACCAACGAGGCCGGGGAACTGCTGGAGGACGTGGCGTCCCTGCAGAAGAGTTTCGTCGGCGTGCTGGCGGCGATCGCGCAGGACAGGGGGCTGCTCGACGTCGAGCGGCCGGTGTCCGACATCCTGGGCGCCGGGTGGTCCAAGGCGCCGGCGGACGACGAGGCGAGGATCCGCGTGCTCGACGTGCTGACGATGAGTTCGGGCCTGGGCGTCGATTTCGGCTACGCGGCCCCGCCGGCGAGCGTCTTCCTCTACAACACGCCCGTCTATGCGGTGACCCAGAAGGTGGTCTCGGCCGTGGCGGGCGCGCCGCTGGAGGCCGTCACCCGCGACTGGCTCACGGTCCCGGCCGGAATGTCGGACACGGCCTGGCGTCCGCGGCCGGCCGGCTTCGGCGACGTGGGCAATCCCAAGGGGCTGGTGAGCAGCCCGCGCGACATCGCAAGGCTCGGCCAGCTCGTGCTGGACGGCGGGCGCGCGCCGACCGGCGAGCGGGTCGTCTCCGAGGCGGGCCTGAAGGCGCTGTTCACGCGCTCGCCGGCGAACCCGGCCTATGGCCGGCTCTGGTGGCTGAACGGCGGCGACTACGCGGTGCGGCCGCTGGCGCGCCGGGTGGAGGGGCCGCTGATCCCGTCGGCGCCGGCCGACCTGGTCGCGGCCCTGGGGGCGCTGGACCGAAAGCTCTATATCTCGCCGGGCCAGCGGCTGATCGTCGTGCGGATGGGACAGGCCGCGCCGGACGAGGGCTTCGACGAGGCGCTCTGGAGCAAGCTTTCGGCGGCGCTCGGCCTGGCCGCCTAGGCGACCCGGTTGCGCGGCGCGCCCGCCACGAAGGCCTCGATGTTGTCGATCACCTGGTCGACCAGGGCCTGCACCGACTCGCGGCTGGCCCAGGCCACGTGGGGCGTCAGGATGAAGTCATGGCGGCCGATCAGGCGCATCAGCGGATGGTCTTCCGGCGGCGGCTCGGCGGTGGCCACGTCGAAGCCGGCGCCGGAGATCCAGCCTTCCTCCAGGGCGCGGCCGAGCACGGTCTCGTCGACCACGCCGCCGCGGGCGGTGTTGATCAGGATCGGCCGGCGGGCCATGGCGCGTAGCTCGACCTCGCCGATCAGGCCGCGCGTCTGCGGCGTCAGCGGACAGTGCAGGCTGATCACGTCGCTGGTCGCCAGAAGCTCGGCGAAGTCCGTGCGGCCGGGGGCGGGCGGCTCGCCCTTGCGGCCGGCGTAGGCCACCTTCATGCCGAGGGCGCGGCCGGTCTCGCCCACGGCGGTCCCCAGGGCGCCGGCGCCGATGACGCCGAGCGTCGCGCCGGACAGAGTCTCGATCGGATAGTCGAAGAAGCAGAACTGCTCGGCCTCCAGCCAGCGGCCGGCGGCCACCGCGTCGCGGTAGCCGATCAGGTTGCGGCGCAGGGCGAAGATCAGGGCGAAGACGTGCTCGGTGATGCTGGCGCTCGCATAGTCGCGCACGTTGGAGACGACGACGCCCCTGGCGCGGCAGGCCGCCACGTCGACCACGTCGTAGCCGGTGGCGGCCACCGCCACGAGCTTCAGGCGCGGCGCGGCGGCGATCGTCCCGGCGGTGAGCGGGACCTTGTTGGTGATGACGACGTCGGCCTCGGCGATGCGCTCGGCGACTTCGTCCGGCGCTGTGGAGGAGTAGGCGCAGAAGGCGTGCGGCAGGTTCGGCGCGCGCAGCTTCACCTCGGGCCGGATCGTGTCGGAATCGAGGAAGACGATGTTGAGGGGACGAGCCATGGCGCAGCCTTACGACACCGCGCCGGGGCGCGCCAACGCCTGCCTTATTCGGCGGCGAGGGCGGGCTTCAGCGGCCGGCGCACATAGTGGCGGGCGAAGTAGGCGCCGGAGGCCAGGGTGCAGACCGCCCCGGTCAGGCTGACGGCGTAGGCGCCGAACACGAACGACTGCAGCCAGTCCAGCGAGACCGCGCCGAAGTTGCGCCAGAGCAGCACCGCGACGCTGCCCAGGTAGCCGGAGGCGTCGGCCACGTAGATCAGGAAGCCCGCCGTCGCCACGCGCCCGCTGTAGGCGATCAGCCGGTCGAAGAGCATGGCGTTGAACGGGGTGTAGGCCATGTAGAGGCCCGCGCCGTTGAGGATCATCCAAGCGAGCGGGCTGAGCAGGTGCAGGTGGAAGGCGAAGGTGGAGGCGCCGACCAGGAGGAAGCCCAGGAGGATCACCAGGTGCATGGCCAACAGGGCCCGCAGGTTGTCGCGCACCACCATCAGCCCGCCGAGGACGACCAGCGACACCAGGGCCACCGGCAACTCGCTGGCGGAAAACACGCTGGAGGCCTCGCCATAGCCCAGGGCGGTCCAGATCTCGGCGGCGAAGTTGTCGCGGAAGTCGCGGAAGGCGGTGAGCACGACGTAGCCGATCACCAGCGTGACGATGCCGGGGGCGTAGGCCGCCAGGAAGGCGCGGCGCTCGTGGCGGTGCATCGGCGCGCGGTGCACCCGCTCGGCCTCGTCGGCGGGGCTGGGGGGCGGGATCTGCTCCAGGGCCCAGACCGAGACGGCGAGCAACGGCAGGAACAGCGCGCCGGTGGCCGCCGGCGCCCAGAATTCGCTGAGATGGTGCTGCTCCATCAGGAACTTGGCGATCGACTTCACGATGCCGGAGGAGGCGATGAAGCTGGCGCAAAGGATCGCGCCCAGCACCTCCGACGTGCGCCGGCCCTCCATGTAGCTGAACACCAGGCCCCAGATCATGCCCAGCGGCAGGCCGTTGAGGAACAGCATCGTCACGTTCCACGGCGGCGGGATCAGGGCGAAGCCGATCAGGGCCAGCCAGCCCGCGCCGATCAGGCCGAGGATGGCGTGGCCGCGCCAGCGCGGGCCCATCTCGGAGATCACCCGCACGCCGATCAGCTTGGACAGGGCGTAGCCGGCCACCTGGGCGATGACGAGGGCGATCTTGTAGTCCAGGGCGAAGTGCCAGCCGGGCACCACCTCGAAGGTGGCGGCGGTGAACGGCTTGCGGAACGCGTACATGGAGAAGTAGGCGCAGAACCCCGCCAGGCCGGCGAACATCACGAAAACCGCCGGATGCGCCCGCGACAGGCGCGCCTTCAACCCGTTGTCCACGTCCATCCCCCTGCCATGTTCCGGATTGGTCTAGTCCAAGTCGATGGCGGTTGGATGACGCCGCACCGGTCAGGACAGGCCGATGTCTACGCTGATCTTCAGGGCGTCGTGGCGCCAGAATTCGCGGTCGAACTCCACGACGCGGCCCTGTGCATCGTAACTGGTGCGAATGACGCTCAGGCCGGGCAGGCCTGACTTGACCCTGAGCGCCTCGGCCTCCTCGCGGATCAGGGCGCAGGGCTGCATCTCCACGCGGTTGCGCGCGACCGAGATGTTGTAGGCGCTCTTCAGGATCGAGGTGAGGGAGCGGTCCAGGTCATGCGCCAGGACGCCCGGCGCCATGGACGGATCCACGGCGATGCGCTCGACCAGGACGGCCCGGCCGTCCACGTAGCGGCGGCGGCGGATCAGGTAGATCGGCGAGCCGACCGGCTTGCCGAACACCTCGGCGAGCTCGGCGTCGCAGGTGATCGCGGTCTTGCTGAGGGTCTCGGTGGAGGGGGAGCGGCCCTGCGCCTTCACGTAGGACATGAATCCGTCCCAGCGGGTGGGGTCGTAGACCACCGGCGGCGGGGAGACGTACCAGCCGCTGCGGTCCTTGCGGTAGATGACGCCCTCGGCCTCGAGCTGGAACAGGGCCTCGCGGATCGTGCCGCGGGCCACGCCCGCGCCGGCCTGCAGGTCGCGCTCGGACGGCAGGCGCCCGCCCGGCTTCAGCTCGCCCGCGGTGATGCGGGCGGCGATGTAGTCGCGCATGTTCAGGTAGTGCAGGCCGCCGGCCGACCCCGTGCGCGGGGGAAGGCGAGCGCCCTTGGAGGGCGGCATAGAGGGCAAGTCTCGCAAGGGCCGGCGGCCGAGTCCGCCGACGCCCCAAGATGCGAAGGCCGGGCAGGGCGGTCAAGGCGCCGGGGCCGCCTACGGCGCAGGCGCCACGGCCCCGTCGCGCACGTTTCACGAAACCTTCGTGTGTCGGTTGTTGGGATTGGTCTATACCAAAAAATGCAACTCACTTACGGCGAGGCGCAGGCCATGAGCACGGACCGTCGCAGCTTTCTTCGAACCGCCGCGGGCGGCGCGGCCGCCGGCGCGGCCCTGGGCCTGCTGCCGGCCAGCGTGCGCAAGGCGCTGGCCATTCCGGCGCGCCACGTGACCGGCACGATCAAGGACGTCGAGCACGTGGTGATCTTCATGCAGGAGAACCGCGCGTTCGATCACTACTTCGGCACGATGAACGGGGTGCGCGGCTTCGGCGACCCGAGGCCGCAGCGGCTGCCGGGCGGCGCCTCGGTGTGGCGCCAGCCGAGCCGCGAGCACCCGGACGGCTTCGTCGCGCCGTTCTACGGGGATTCCCGCGCCACCAACGCCTACACGGTGGACGGCTCCGAGCAGGGGCACAAGGAAGCCTCGATGATCGTCAACGGCGGAAGCTACGACCGCTGGGGCCGTTCGGGCGAACTGCACAAGCGGATGGTCTACTACAAGGCCGACGACCTGGCGTTCTACCACGCCCTGGCGAGCGCCTTCACGATCTGCGACGCCTACCACTGCTCGACGCTGACCCAGACCTATCCGAACCGGCTGCACCTGTGGACCGGCTGCAACGGCGGCGGAACCGTCGGCGGCGATCCGGAGATGAGCAATTACGGCGAGGACGACACCCCCAGCGCCGACATGGCCGAGGACCGGCCGATGGCCCACGGCCCGCACGAGTGGACCACCTACGCCGAGCGCCTGCAGGCGGCCGGGATCACCTGGAAGGTCTATCAAGAGTACGACAATTTCGGCGACAACATCCTGTCGGTGTTCAAGCCGTTCCGGCCCTGCGCCAAGGACTCGCCGTTCTACACGTGCGGCCGCTCCTGGGTGTCCGAAGACAAGACCGGCCCCGACCGCACCCGCTCGGACGGCGAGCAACTGGTGGAAGCCTTTCGCGCCGACGTGGCCGCCGACCGGCTGCCACAGGTCTCCTGGATCGTCACGGCCGCGGACCTGTCGGAGCACCCGCGCGCCGAGCCCTCCAAGGGCGAGCACGTCTGCGCCGGCCTGATCGAGGCGCTGGTCTCCAATCCGGAGGTGTTCGCCAAGACCGTCTTCATCGTGAACTACGACGAGGCCGGCGGCTTCTACGACCATATGCTGCCGCCGATGCCGCCGATCCGGCCCGAGGAGGGTTTCAGCACGGTCTCCACGGCCGGCGAGGCCAAGGACTACGGAGACGGCGCCGGCGAGGGCTATGAGGATCTGAAGGGCCCGCACGCGCTGGGCCTGGGCATCCGCGTGCCGGCGATCGTCGTCTCGCCGTGGAGCCGGGGCGGCTTCGTCTGCTCGGAGGTGTTCGACCACACCTCGACCCTGAAGTTCCTGGAGAAGCGCTTCGGCGTGATGGAGCCGAACATCAGCCCGTGGCGGCGCGCGGTGTGCGGCGACCTGACCTCGGCCTTCGACTTCGCCGCGCCCAACCAGGACTGGACGGACCTGACCCTGCCGCAGACGGCCGACTACATGGCCCGCGTCGCCCGGTCCAAGGCCGCGCCGAGCCTGCGCATTCCGGCGGCGCAGGAGGCGGCGAGCCAGGAAGGGCCGCAGCGCATGGCCCGGCCGCTGCCCTACGACCTGGCCTGCGACCTGCGCATCGAGGGCGGGCGGGCCTATATCGACATGGTCAACGCGGGGGCGAGCGGCGCGGTCTTCCAGGTGTTCGACAACACCGACCGCGCCGGGCCCTGGCGCTTCACGATCGGCGCGGGCGAGCGCTACGCCGCGGGGCAGTGGAACGGCGCCGACGGGGCGGGCGCCTATGACCTGACCGTGCAGGGGCCGAACGGCTTCTATCGCCGCTTCGCCGGGGACGCGCGCCGGCCCCAGCCGCGCGTGCGCGCCGGCATGGACGAGGCCCGCCGCCTGGTGCTGACCCTCTCGCACAGCGGTCCGGGGCGCGCCTCGGCCGTCGTGGAGATGGCCGGCGACTATCCGCTGGTGGAGGGCGAGGCGCGCCGGCGCCTGGCCGCCCGCTCCGGCGGGCAGACCGCCTCGGTCTGGGACCTGTCGGCCAGCGACCACTGGTACGACCTGACGCTGACCTTGACGGACGATCCGGGGTTCGTGCGCCGCTACGCCGGCCACCTGGAGACCGGCCGATCCAGCCGCACCGATCCGGCGATCGGCCGGATGCGCCTTTAGACCTGGCCGCCGACACGTGGCGGCCGCCCGCAACCTTCAGTTCATGGATACAGAATGACGCCAACGCCGGCTGAGGCCTTCATCGACCAAGTCTTTTCGCTTCTCAGCCAGCACGGCCACCTGCACTACGGCGAAGACGTCAACCAGCTTGAGCACGCCCTGCAGACGGCCCACCACGCCCGCCTGGACGGCGCCGACGACGCCCTGGTGATCGCCGCCCTGCTGCACGACATCGGCCACCTGATGCAGAAGCTCGGCGAGGACGCGGCCGACCGCGGCCTCGACGACCGCCACGAGGACATCGGCGCCGGCTATCTGGCGCGCGCCTTCGGCCCCGAGGTGACCGAGCCGATCCGCCTGCACGTGGCGGCCAAGCGCTACCTGGCGGCCAGGGAGCCCGGCTATTTCGAGCAGCTCAGCCGCGCCTCGGTGCAGAGCCTGGCCCTGCAGGGCGGGCCGATGACCGAGGCCGAGGCCGAGGATTTCCTGAAGGAGCCGTTCGTCGAGCCGGCGATCCGCCTGCGCCGCTACGACGAGGCGGGCAAGGTCGTCGGCGCCGAGCCGGAGGGCCTGGAGGCGTTCCGCGCCTCGGCCGTCGCCCTGGCGAAGGCGGACTGACGAAAAAAGGGCGGGGCGCCCGACGCGCTCCCGCCCTGTCTTCACGACAAGCAGATCCCGGGCCGGGGCCGCTATTTGGCCAGGCCGGCGGCGTGCAGCTCCTGGCGGGCCGCCTCCAGCTCGCCTTGCAGCTCCGGCGCGTGGACGAGTTGCACCCCGATCGCGGTGCCGAACGCCTGGCCGGCGACGATGTCGCTGCGGAAGTGGACGCCGCAGACCATGCGGTCGTGGGCGTATTCCGAGGCGCGGGCGAAGATGTCCTGCGAGCGCTCCGGCATCAGGTCGGAGAGCACCACCGCCATCGTGAAGGCCATGGTGGTGTGGCCGCTGGGATAGGAGGTGTTGGGCTTGTCGTCGCTGTGGTCGCAGCCGACCACCGTGGAATCGACGACCCAGGGACGGGGGCGATGGAACTCGGCCTTGGCCAGCTTCTTGGCCGCCGACTGTTCATGCTCGACGATTTCCAGGAGGCGCGCCGTGGCCGGCAGCTCGGCCATGTCGAACTTCGGCCCGAGCGTGGGGGCGAAGGCCGAGGGGTCTTCGTGGATGTTGTCCCATTCGGCGAGGGCGAATTCGGACGGGGTGCGGCTGTCCTGGATCTGGTGCAGCTCGGCGAGCTCGGCCTTCTGCGCGGCCGAGCCCTCGGCCGGCGGCGGCGGCAGCAGGCCGCGCGGATCGACGTCCTCCGCCTTCAGGATCTTGCCCGGATAGGCGGCCGGCGGCGGGGCGTCCATCTGCGAGGACGGGGATTGGGCGAGAGCCGGCGCGCAGGCCAGGACGGCGAGGGCGGCGGCGTAGGCGAGGGAGCGGCGGCGCATGGCGTATCTCGAAAATACGGCCGGGCGCGACGCGCGCGCCCGGCCAGGAGGGGGATGGGTTAAGGCCGGCTCAGAGCGTGGCGCGCAGGGTGAACTGGTAGCTCCGCTCGGGCTGGAAGAAGTACTGATCGTGGTTGTCCAAGGGGTTCGCGGTCGGACCATCATTGATGCTGATGTCCGTGACGTCCTTGTGATCGAACAGGTTGTAGACGCCCAGTTGCGCCTTGATGCGCCCGAAGTCGTAGCCGACGACCAGATTGGTGGTGTTGAAGGCCTTGATCTTGTAGTCGGCCGGCTCGCCGTCGTCGGCCCATTGCGGCCCGACGAACTTGTTGATGAACGACACCGACCAGCCGTGGTCCTTGTAGACGGCGCCGCCGGCGGCGGTCCATTGCGGGGCGTTGGCGATCTGCTTGTGCGTGTCGTCCTTGGCCGAGTTGACCGAGCCGTTGACGAACACCACCAGGCCCTCGGTCGCCGCGTAGCTCACCTGGCCCTCGACGCCCTTGTAGACCGTCGTGCCGGGCAGGTTGGTGTAGTAGGGGTCCGACTTGGGACCGACCTTGGCGAACTTGTCGGTGAACTCGATGTAGTAGACGTCGCCGTCCAGGGTCAGCCGGTCGGTGTTGAACACCGTGCCGAGCTGGTAGTTGGTCGACTGCTGGGGCTTCAGCCCACCGTGCCCTTCGGCGTCAGGCACGTAGAACACCTTCAGCGGCGGCACCAGGAAGCCCTTGGCGTACTGGGCGTAGGCCGACCAGTTGTCGGCGATGCGGTAGTTGGCGGTCAGGAACGGCAGGGTCTTTTCGAAGGTGGCCGTGCTGGAGTCGCCGACGAGCCGGGTCTTCGAGCCCACCGGCGCGCTCACCTTGCGGGTGAAGCTCATGTACTTCACGCCCGGCGTGACGGTGAGCTGGGCGGTCGGGCGCCATTCGAAGTCGGCGAAGACCTGGTACTGGAACCACTTGGAGTGCTCCAGGAACTGGATGTCGGCCGGCGGGACCGGGCCGGTGGCCGGCGCCTTCTCGATCGGATTGGGCAGGCCGAGCGTGCGGTCCAGGTCGAAGCGGTGGCGGTTGGTGAAAGCGGTCTCGTACCAGACCCCGCCGCGCAGCTGGCCGAAGGAGAAGTCCTTGGAGCCGCGGAGGATGTCGCCGTAGACCCGGTACTGGTTGAGCTTGTCGTAGCCGGCGATGTCCAGGTTGCCGGCCGGCCCGGCCTTGGTGCCGACCGCGTCGCTGGGATAGGTCCCCGAGGCGACCTCCGCCGCGTTCTGGGTGACGTCGGTCGCCGACATCGTGCTGTTCTTGTAGGCGTAGGTGTAGAGGGTGTTCTCGAAGCCGAAGCCGTGGTCCAGGTCGCCCTTGAGCCGCACGTACTCGAAGTCGGTCTCCTTGGTGATCGTGTTGTAGCCGTAGTAGGCCGGCGAGGTCGGATCGTTGTTCAGAGCGAAGGTCTTGCCGTAGGCGGCCACCTGGGCGAGCGTCGCGCCGTTGCCGTCCGCTTCGTGGATGCGCCCTTCGTTGTGCTCGACCAGCGCGGTCAGGGTGAGACGGTCCGTGAGAGGCGTCTCGAACTTCAGGAACTGGTTGAACTCGCGGACCTTGGAATAGTCGAGGTAGCCGTCGCTCCACAGTTCCTGGAAGTTGGCGGTGATGCGCGTGCCGTGCAGCTTGTCCAGCTCGCCGCTCTGCAGCGTGGTGACCACGTTGCGCGTGTTCCAGCTGCCCACGGTCAGCTTCTGCTGCAGATACGGGTCAGGGGTCAGGCTGCGCGAGAACAGGTTGAACGAGCCCCCGAAGGTGGCCTGGCCGAGGTCGCCGGCCTCGCCGGGACCGCGGTCCACCTGCGCCGCCCCGATCGTCGAGGCCGGGAAGTAGGCGGTGGTGTGGTGCGTCGGGTCGTTGGTGTCGCCGAACGGGATGCCGTCGTAGGTGACGTTGTATTCGCCGTCGCCGAATCCGCGGATCACCGCGTCCTTCTCGCTCAGGCCCGGGCCGTTGTTGTTCACGCCCGACAGGCTGGGCGTCATCACGAGCACCCCGGTGTAGTCGGAGGTGTCGGCGACCGAGTCCTCGATGAAGGTGCGGGTGATCATGGCCGTCGGCTCGACCGCATCCAGCGGCGCGGTGGCCGGCGCGCCCGAAGCGGCCGAACCCTTGGGCGCGGTCACCAGCACCTGCTCCAGTTCGGGCGCGTCGGGCGACAGCGGCCCGGCGGCGTCGGCGGCGGCCTCCGCCGCCAACGCCGCCTGCGGGGCGGCCAGGGCGGCGAGAGCCAGGGCGAAGCTGGATCCAGTCGCCAGCAGGGTGAGGCGCGCGGCCCGCGAACAAATCGACATGTCATCCCCCAATTCGAAAGTCGCCGGGAGACACCGCCGCGGGCCGCGCCAAGCAAGTGAAGGAAATGTTGCGGGACTTTGATGCTTTTGCGTCAGCGCCCTAAGTCATTGCGCCGGTTTCGATTTTTCGGGCGCCGCGGCGCTGTCGCAAAACCGTCGCCGATGTTGAGATATCTCAATGTTCGCGCGTCTTGTGAAGAAAACCGCGCGGTCTCAAACTGTTGGTTCGCTTCGACATGAAGGCCCCGCAGATGCGCGTTTCCGTGCCGCCGACGGGCGGCGTCGCGCCCCCGCCGCCGCTGTCCCTGCTCATCGTGGAAGACGACGAGGCCGCCGCCGAGCACGTGCGCGAGGCCCTGGTCGAGGCGGGCCACGACGTGGTCGTCGCCGCCGACGGGCCGGCGGCCCTGGAGCTGGGCGGGCGGCGGGCCTTCGACGTGCTGATCATCGACCGGATGCTGCCCGGAAAGGACGGGCTGTCGCTGCTGCGTGAATTGCGCGGCCTGGGCGTGGACGCGCCGGCCCTGTTCGTCACGGCGTTGGGCGCGGTGGCCGACCGGGTGGCGGGCCTGGAGGCGGGGGGCGACGACTATCTGGTCAAGCCGTTCGCCTTCGCCGAGCTGAAGGCGCGGGTGCAGGCGCTGGGGCGGCGGCGCACCAACGCGCGGCCGGCCACGCTGCTGCAGTTCGCCGACCTGACCCTGGACCGGGTGCAGCGGGAAGTGCGGCGCGCGGGCGCGGTCATCGACCTGCAGCCGCTGGAGTTCCGGCTCTTGGAGTTCCTGCTGCTCAACCTCGGCCAGCCGGTCACCCGCAAGATGCTGCTGGAAGAGGTCTGGGGCTTCCGCTTCGACCCGCGGACCAACATCGTCGAGACTCACCTGAGCCGTCTGCGCGGCAAGATCGACCGCGCCGGCGGCGAGCCGCTGATCCGCACCATCCGGGGCGCGGGCTATGTCATCGGCGGCTGACCGCGCCGCGCGGCGCTGGTCGCCGGCCGACTTTTGGCGGCGTAGCGGCGTGCGCCAGATCATCCTGCAGGCCCTGATCATGGTGGCGGCCTTCAGCGTGGCGGGCGTGCTCACCCAGGCCGCCATCGCCCGGCTGAACGAGGAGGGCGTGCGCCGCCAGGTGCAGGGCGAGGCCGCCTCCATGGTGGACGAGTGGCGCCAGAAGGGCGCGGACCACCTGCCGCACACCATCCGCAAGCGCGCGCGGCTGTGGCGGGGCTTCGAATACAGCCTGGCCGCCCCGGACGGGCGGCTGATCGAGGGCGACCCGCGCATCGCGCTGACCGGCGCCGGCTGGCGCGACGTGGCCAGCGGCGAGAGCGGGACGATCCTGACCTACACCCAGCGCCTGCCGAACGGCTCGTGGCTGTCGGTGGGCCAGGACCAGGCGGTGGAGCGCCGGCAGATGCAGGCCGTGGCGCGGGCGCTGTGGCTGTGCGGCGGGGCCGGCGTGCTGCTGGCGCTCGGCGCCTCCTACCTCCTGGCCCGGCGCACCTGGCGGCGCGTGGACCAGTTGGCGCGCACCGCGGCCCTGGTTTCGGCGGGCGACCTGGAGGTGCGCGCGCCCCTGCGGCGGAGCGCGAAGACCGACGACGTCGACGACCTGGCGCGGGACTTCAACGGCATGCTCGACCGGATCGTGCGGCTGGTCGGCCGCGTGCGCCAGGTGACCACGGACGTGGCCCATGACATGCGCACGCCGCTCACCCGGGTGCGCCATCGCCTGGAGCGGCTGGAGACGGCCGCCGCCGACCGGCCCGACCTGGCCGAGGCCGTGCGGCAGATCGACGGCGACCTGGCCGAGATCCTGCGCACCTTCGACGCCATGCTCCAACTGGCCGACATCGAAAGCGCCGGCGCCCTGCCGGGCACGACCGACCTGGCCGATGTGGCCGCCCGCGTGGCCGAGGCGTTCCGGCCCGATATCGAGGAGAGCGGCCGCTTCCTGGAGACGCGGCTGGGCGAGGCCAAG
The DNA here is from genome assembly GCF_041916435.1 of Phenylobacterium sp. GTDB lineage: Bacteria > Pseudomonadota > Alphaproteobacteria > Caulobacterales > Caulobacteraceae > Phenylobacterium. The sequence continues at coordinate 547,510 of NZ_JAYRZM010000002.1, forward strand.
GTCGCCGGCGACGCCGACCTCCTGGCCCAGCTCGTGGCCAATCTCCTGGAGAACGCCATGCGGCACACCCCGCCCGGCACGCGGATCACGCTGGACGTGGACGAGGCCGGGGGCCGGCCGCGGCTGTCGGTGACCGACGACGGGCCCGGCGTGCCGGCCGATCTGCACACCGCCGCGCTGGCGCCGTTCGGCCGGCTGGAGGCCAGCCGCAGCACGCCCGGCAGCGGACTGGGCCTGTCGATCGCCGCGGCGGTGGCCATGCGCCATCGCGCGCAACTGTCGCTGTGCGACGCGCGGCCGGGGCTTCAGGTGGTCACGGTGTTCCCCACGGCGGCCTAGGCCGTCCATTGCGGGCGGGCCAGATTTTCCCGTCGAAACATGCGGTTGGGGTTTAGACCTCGCAGCTCGCTGGAGGCGCGCGCTGCATGGCGGAACGGGTGCGACGGCGCCGACTTGATCGCGGTCAAGGCGGCGTCGCGTGGTCCTGTCTTGATCGAGGCCGCCCTCCGGGCGGGAGAAGCGGACATGGCTGAACAAGACGAGTCACCGGCGGCCGGCGCGGACGAGGTGCGTCACCACTGCGGCGACCTGGTCGACTGGAAGCTCAACGCCATCCTCGAGGCCAAGCCCACCGTGCGGGACCTCGCCGCCGCCATCGCCTGGGCGAGCGGACAGGACGAGGTGGGGCAGGAGGGCGCGCCGCTCTCCGGCGTCGCCGCCGAGGTCTACGACATCCTGATGTCCGACGAGGACTTCGACGAGACGCGCTGAACGCGTCGTCCCTATCCGCCCTTCCGACGGTCAACTCGCGCTCCGGTTGGCCGCCAATTCGACTCGCCTTTGGCGTGAGCTTGCACTCCGTCGCGGAACCTGCCCACGATAGATGCATATTGCTGCTCGAACGAATTGGCTCTGGTTGCTTGAGTGGGAGGACGGCCGTGGCCGCTCAGGGGCGCGATTTCGAGGGGGTGAACCGGTGGCGCATCTCGGCGCCCAAGGATCGGGTCATCTACGATGAGGGCGAGCCGGCCTCGGCTTTCTACCAGATCGAGACCGGCTGCGTCCGCCTGCAGGTCAACCGCGAGGACGGCCGCCGGCAGATCCTGGCCTTCCTGCTGCCCGGCGACATCTTCGGCGTGCAGTGCGATCCGACCCGGCGCGTGGCGGCCGAGGCGGTGGTGCGCACCGACATGACCTGCTTCCACGCCTCGCTCTCGCAGGCCGGCGCGTTCGGCTCGGGCGCGGCGGTAGGCATGGCCTCGGCGCTATGCGACCTGGCGTCGGGCTTCGCCACCCACGTCATGGGCCTGTGCCACGCCAGCGCCGAGAGCCGGGTGCGCTGGTTCCTCGGCTGGGCCGCCGCCCAGGGCTCGATCAGCACCGGCGACGATCGGCTGGAACTGCCCATGAGCCGCCGCGACATCGCCGACTTCCTCGGCCTGACGCCGGAGACCCTCAGCCGGACGTTCAGCCGGCTCGAGGCGCTCGGGGAGGTGGAGGTGCAAAGCGCCAGGCGCCTGGTGCTGCGCTCGAAGCGCCGGCCCGTGAAGCGCCGGGACGGTCGCCGCCTCGACGCCGCATGAGCCCGCGCGCCGCGCCGGCGTTCAATCGCGAGGCCGCCGACTTCGTCTGGCGCGCCAAGTACCGGCGGGACGGCGAGGAGGACGTCGCCGACACCTGGCGGCGGATGGCCCGCGCGGTCGCCTCGGTCGAGGCCGATCCGGAGACCTGGGCCGCGCGCTTCGGCGAGGCGCTGGACGGCTTCGCCTTCCTGCCGGGCGGGCGCATCGCGGCCGGCGCGGGAGCGGACCCCGAGGCCGTGCTGTTCAACTGCTTCGTCCTGCCGGGGCCGGGGGCCGATCTCGGCGAAGCGCTCTCGGCGCTGGGCGAGACGGTGGCGACCTTGCGCGCCGGCGGCGGCGTGGGGATCGACCTGTCGGCGGTTCCGCCGCGGGGAACCGGGCGTCCGGCCTCGCCGGGTCCCGTCGCCTACCTGGAGCTGTGGGACGCGGCGAGCCGCAGCCTGTTGGCCGACGCGCCGCGCCGGGGTGCGATGATGGGCGCCCTGAGCTGCCGCCACCCGGACGTGGCCGCCTTCGCCGAGGCCAAGGCCGCGCCCGGGGCGCTCTCGCGCTTCAACCTGTCGATCGCGATCAGCGACGACTTCATGGCCGCCGTCCGCGCCGGCGCCGACTGGACCTTGCGGTTTCCCGCGGGAGAGCCCTGGGCCGGCGGCGTCGCCGGAGCGGAGGCGGGCGTGGTGCGGGCGCGGGACCTGTGGGACCGCATCCTGCGCTCGGCCTTCGAGACCGGCGAGCCGGGCGTCCTGTTCGTCGATCGGATCAACCGGGCGAACGCCCTTGGCTGGCGCGAGCGGATCGCGGTGACCAACCCGTGCGGCGAAATCCCGCTGCCGGACTACGGCGCCTGCGACCTGGGCTCGCTGAACCTGCCCGTCTTCGTGCGCGCGCCGTTCGCCGATGAGGCGCGGCTCGACCTGGACGCCCTGGCGCGGGCCGCCGCCACGGCCGTGCGCTTCCTGGACGACGTGATCGACCTGTCGGCCTATCCCCTTGAGCCGCAGCGCGCGGCGGCGCTGGCGTCGCGGCGCGTCGGCCTGGGCCTGACCGGCCTGGGCGACGCCCTGGTGATGCTGAACCTGCGCTACGGCGAGCCCGCCTCGCTATCGCTGGCCGGCGAGATCATGCGCACGATCCGCGACGCGGCCTATCGCGCCTCTGCGGCGCTGGCGCGCGAGAAGGGGCCGTTTCCGCTGTTCGACGCCGAACGATATCTCGGCGGCGAGTTCGCCGCGGCCCTGCCGCCGGACATCCGCCGCCAGATCGCCGACCACGGCCTGCGCAACAGCCACCTGCTGGCCATCGCGCCGACCGGCTCGATCAGCCTGGTGGCCGGGGCGGTCTCGACGGGCCTGGAGCCGATCTACGCCAGGACCCAGATGCGCCGCATCCTGGGGCGCGACGGCGCGCCGCGGGAGTTCCGGCTGGTCGATCCGGCGCTGGCGCTCTGGCGGCGCACGCGCGGCGACACGGCGGGCGAGCCGCCGGCGATGGTCACCGCACACGAACTGTCGATCGCCGCGCACCTGGACATGCAGGCGGCGCTGCAGCCCTTCGTCGACAACGCGATTTCCAAGACCGTGAACGTCGCGCCGGACCTTCCCTTCGCCGCGTTCGCGGACATCTACGATCAGGCGTTCGACCGGGGACTGAAGGGATGCACGGTGTTCCGCTCCGCCGGCGGCCCGGCCACGCCGCTTGGCGAATGCGCGCCGGAGCAGGGAGCGTGCGCCCGCTGAGCGGGCTTCGGGCGGCGCGGCGCGGCCCGGGCGCGGTCTTGACGAAGGTCAATGCCCCTCGCCGGATGAGGGGAAGATTGGCCCGATAGAATGCAGGGAGGTGCGCGTGCCGGAACTAGATCCTGAACTGACCCTCAATCCAGAGACGGCGTATTTCATTGTCCTGAAGGCCCGCGAGTTCGAGGCCAAGGAGGAGGAGGTCGATCCGGACGACGCGTCGAATCCCACCGACGACCAGGATATCGACGTGCTGGAGTTCCAGGCCGACGACGCCACCACCGAGGAGCTGTCGGAGGCGGTCAACGACCTCAACGAGGACGAGCGGCTGGACCTGATCGCGCTGAGCTGGATCGGCCGCGGCGACTACACCTTCGACGACTGGGCCGCGGCCCGCGACGACGCCCGCCGCATCCCCAGGTCCGAAGCGGCGCGCTACGTGCTGCAGCACCCGCTGTTCAGCGAGGACCTGGAAGACGCCCTGAACCAGCTCGGCTATTCGCTGGAGGACTACCTGGACGGCGGCGAGGAGGCCGATCAGCCGATCCTGGGGCCCCAGACGGACTGACCGGGCCGACCGGCCGGGTGGATCGGCCGGGGCCGGCGCCTCAGGCGCCGGCGACCTGCGCCTTCCGCTCGCGGCGGCGGCGCGTGAGGATGTGCTCGGTGTAGCCGTTGGGCTGGATGCGGCCCTCGAACACCAGGTCCAGCGCCGCCTGGTAGGCGATGGAGGCGGCCGGGTCCGGGCTCATCGCGGTGTAGGCCGCGTCATCGGCGTTCTGGGCGTCGACCACCTTGGCCATGCGCGCGAAGGTTTCGCGCACCTGCGCCTCGGTGCAGACCCCGTGGTGCAGCCAGTTGGCGATGTGCTGGCTGGAGATGCGCAGGGTGGCGCGGTCTTCCATCAGCCCGACGTCGTGGATGTCCGGCACCTTGGAGCAGCCGACGCCCTGGTCGATCCAGCGCACCACGTAGCCGAGAATGCCCTGGGCGTTGTTGTCCAGCTCCTGCTGGATGTCGGCGCCGTTCCAGTTGGACTTGGCCAGCGGCGGGGTGAGTAGCTCGTCCGTGCCGGTCTTCGCGTGCGCGGCGGCCATCTGCGTCTGCAGGGCCGGCACGTCGACCTGGTGGTAGTGCAGGGCGTGCAGCGTGGCGGCGGTGGGCGAGGGCACCCAGGCCGTGTTCGCGCCGGCCTTGGGGTGGCCGATCTTGGCCGCCAGCATGTCCTTCATCATGTCGGGGGCGGCCCACATGCCCTTGCCGATCTGGGCGTGGCCGGGGAAGCCCGCCGCCAGGCCGATCTCGACGTTGCGCTTCTCGTAGGCGGTGAGCCACGGCTCGGCCTTGATGGCGTCCTTGCGCATCATCGGGCCGGCTTCCATGGCGGTGTGGATCTCGTCGCCCGTGCGGTCCAGGAAGCCCGTGTTGATGAACACCACCCGGTCCTTGGCGGCGAAGATGCAGGCCTTGAGGTTGGCGCTGGTGCGGCGCTCCTCGTCCATGATGCCGATCTTGACGGTGTTGCGGGCCAGGCCGAGGGCGTCCTCGACCAGGTCGAACAGGCGAACCGCCAGGGCCACTTCGTCGGGGCCGTGCATCTTCGGCTTCACCACATAGACCGAGCCGGTCGTGCTGTTGCGGCCCGCGCCCTTGATGTCGTGCATGGCCGCGGCGACCGTGATCAGGGCGTCGACGGCGGTCTCGTAGACCGGCCCGCCGTTCAGGCGGACCATGTCGGTCATCATGTGGTGGCCGACGTTGCGCACCAGCAGCAGGCTGCGGCCTTTCAGGGTGAGCGAACCGCCCGCGGGGGCGGCGTAGGTGCGGTCGGCCTCCAGGCGGCGGGTCTCGGTGCGCCCGCCCTTGGCGAAGGTGGCGGCCAGGTCGCCCTTCATCAGGCCCAGCCAGTTGCGGTAGACGCCGACCTTGTCCTCGGCGTCGACGGCGGCGACGGAGTCCTCGCAGTCCTGGATGGCGGTGAGCGCCGATTCCACCAGCACGTCGGCGACGCCGGCCGGATCGTCCTTGCCGATGTTGTGCGACCGGTCGACCTGGATCTCCATGTGCAGGCCGTTGTGCTTCAGGAGCACGCCCTCGGGCGCCTCGGCCGAGCCGCGCCAGCCGGCGAGCTGGGCCGGGTTCGCCAGGCCGGCGGTGGAGCCGTCCTTCAGGGCGACGGCCAGGGCGTCGCCCGCGATCGCATAGGCCGTCGCGTCGGCGTGGGAGCCGGCCGAAAGCGGCGCGACGCTGTCGAGAAGGGCGCGCGCATAGGCGATCACCTTGCCGCCGCGGACCGGGTCGTAGCCCTTGGAGGCGGCCGGCGGCTCCAGCGCGTCAGTGCCGTAGAGGGCGTCATAGAGGCTGCCCCAGCGCGCGTTGGCCGCGTTCAGGGCGTACCGTCCATTCGAAACTGGAACCACGAGCTGCGGGCCGGCGATCTTGGCGATCTCCGGGTCGACCCCGGTGGTGCCGATCGCGAAGTCGGCGGGTTCAGGCAGCAGATAGCCGATCTCGCGCAGGAAGGCGGTTTCCTCGGCGACGTCGAAGGGCTTGCCCTTGCGCTCGATCCACCACTTGTCGATCAGGGCCTGCAGCTCGTCGCGGCGGGCTAGGAGGGCGGCGTTCTTCGGCGTGAAGTCGGCCAGCACCGTCTCCAGGGCGGCCCAGAAGGCCGCGGGCGCCACGCCCGTGCCGGGCAGCAGCTCCTGCTCCACGAAGCCGTGCAGAAGGTCGTCGACGGAAAGGGCGCTCGTCAGGTCCATTCGCGTACCAATCTTTCGAAAAGGTGCCTCGGGGGCTTGCCGCCGCCGCGACCAGCCTTGTCATGGGCGCGCTTTACTGCACGGAAACGCGCGCTTTTGAAGTCCCCAGGCCGCAGATTCTTTCGCGGCGAGATACTTGGTCCAAGGCGCGCGCAGGACGCAGCGCGGGCGCCGCCGGGCGCCTCAGTTGTCGGAAAATCCGAAGGGCGTGCTGGTGCGCCGGATGTCGTCGGGCAGGATCTGGCGGCCGATCGGCGGGGCCGAGCGGGCGGTGCATTCGGTGCGGTGGCAAAGCCGGCAGGTGACCCCGATCGGCGTGGCCGAGTCCGGGCCCGGGCCGTCCTGGGTGTAGATCAGCTTGTGGGCGTGCTCGGCCGCGCAGCCGAGGGCGATGGCCCGCTCCACCTTCGGCGCGCCCCAGGCGCCGCCGCCGGCCGTGACCGTGCGGGCGACGGAGAAGAACCGCTGGCCGTCGGGCAGCTCCAGCCACTGGGTGACGATCTCGCGCGGGGTGCGGAACGCCTGGTGCACGGTCCAGAGGGGGCAGCCGCCGCCGTGGCGGGCGAAGGGAAAGCCCGCCCCGTCCAATCGCTTGGAGACGTTGCCGGCCGGATCGACGCGGATGAAGAAGAACGGCACCCGCTCCTGGCCGGGCTTCTGCAGGGTGGTCAGGCGGTGGGCCACCTGCTCGAAGCTGGCGCCGAACTGGCGGCCCAGGGCCTCCAGGTCGTAGCGCCGGGTCTCGGCGGCGCGGGCGAAGGCGGAGTAGGGCATCAGGATCGCCGCCGCCGCGTAGCTGGCCAGGGCGCGGCGGGTGAGGCGCTCGCCGCTCTCGGTGGCGAAGGCGCCTCCGCCGAGGGCCGCGTCCACCTCCTCGCGCATTTCCAGGTAGGCGATCTGCAGGGCGAGCTGGAACATCTGGCTGGCGGTGTCGAGGCCGTCGTCCAGCAGCACCTCCTTGCGGTGGTAGTCGAGCCGGCGCACCGAGCCGACCATCACGGTGGAGGGCAGGCGGCGCACGCGCAGGCCGTGGCGCGACTTCAGGTAGCCGAAGATGTTCTCGTGGCCGCCGATGGCCTGGGCCAGGCGCTCGGCCGCGTCGTCGAGGCTGGGGAAGCTGTTGCGCCGGGCGGCCAGGAAGCGGCGGGACTCGGCCACCGGATCGGGCGCGTCCGTGCTGCGCGCGCCGGTGGAGCGGGCCTCGGCGCCGCGGTCGGCCAGGGCGAGCTGCTCCTCCTGGTAGGCGGTGTAGAGGCGCAGCAGGGCGTCGACGATGCCCGGGAAGTTGGTGGAGATGTCGGCGGTCTCCAGCGCCGGCACGTCGATGTCGGCGAACATCGGGTCCTTCAGCACCGCCTGCAGCCGGGCCGCTTCCTCGGCCCCGCCTTCGCCGGCCAGCGAGGCCACGTCGATCTTGTAGGTCTGGGCCAGGCGCAGCAGCATTTCCGCGCTCAACGGGCGGTGGTTGCGCTCCAGAAGGGCGATGTAGGACGGCGAGACCTCCATGTCGGAGGCCATGTCGGCCTGGGTCAGGCCGAGGTCGCGGCGCAGCCGCCGCAGGCTGGGGCCGACGTATAGGCGTCGTTCGGACGGCATTTTCGCCTCACTCGCGAAAAGTCAATTCCTTACAACCTTACACGCATTTCCTGTAAAGTTCGACATCTGAACTTCGCGGCGACTCCACACGGCCGTGGCGCGGGGTGTAGGTCGCCGGTCAAACCTCCCCCCGCCTGATCGAGGACGCATCAGATGGCCTATCAAGACCACATCATCGAGATGAGCCAGCTCATCAAGAGCAAGAACGGAACCTGGGACGGCATCAACGCCGAGTCCGTGGCGCGCATGCGCCTGCAGAACCGGTTCAAGACCGGCCTGGAGATCGCCAAGTACACGGCCGACATCATGCGCAAGGACATGGCGGCCTACGATGCGAACCCGGCCAACTACACCCAGTCGCTGGGCTGCTGGCACGGCTTCATCGGCCAGCAAAAGCTGATCTCGATCAAGAAGCACTTCAAGTCGACCGACCGGAAGTACCTGTACCTGTCCGGCTGGATGGTCGCGGCGCTCCGCTCCGAGTTCGGCCCGCTGCCGGACCAGTCGATGCACGAGAAGACCTCGGTGCCGGCGCTGATCGAAGAGCTCTACACCTTCCTGCGCCAGGCCGACGCCCGTGAGCTGGGCATGCTCTTCCGTGATCTGGACGCCGCGCGCGCCGCCGGCGACAAGAAGAAGGAAGACGCGATCATCGACCAGGTCGACAACTTCCAGACCCACGTCGTTCCGATCATCGCCGACATCGACGCCGGCTTCGGCAACGCCGAGGCGACCTACCTCCTGGCCAAGAAGATGATCGAGGCCGGCGCCTGCGCCATCCAGATCGAAAACCAGGTGTCCGACGAAAAGCAGTGCGGCCACCAGGACGGCAAGGTCACCGTGCCGCACGAGGACTTCCTGCAGAAGGTCCGCGCGGTCCGCTACGCCTTCCTCGAGCTGGGCGTCGACAACGGCGTGATCGTCACCCGCACCGACTCCCTGGGCGCGGGCCTGACCAAGCAGATCGCCGTCAGCAATGCGCCGGGCGACCTGGGCGACCAGTACAACAGCTTCCTGGACTGCGAAGAAATCACCCCGGAAAACGCCAAGAACGGCGACGTGGTGCTGAACCGCAACGGCAAGCTGCTGCGTCCGAAGCGCCTGCCGTCCAACCTGTTCCAGTTCCGCGAAGGCACGGGCGAAGACCGCTGCGTGCTCGACAGCATCACCTCGCTGCAAAACGGCGCGGACCTGCTGTGGATCGAAACCGAGAAGCCGCACGTCGAGCAGATCGCCGGCATGATGGACCGCATCCGCGAAGTCATCCCGAACGCCAAGCTGGTCTACAACAACTCGCCGTCGTTCAACTGGACCCTGAACTTCCGTCAGCAGATCTTCGACATCTGGGCCAAGGCCGGTAAGGACGTCTCCGCCTACGACCGCGCCAACCTGATGAGCGTGGAGTACGACGGCACCGCCCTGGCCGCCGAAGCCGACGAGAAGATCCGCACCTTCCAGGCGGACGGCGCCAAGCGCGCCGGCATCTTCCACCACCTGATCACGCTGCCGACCTACCACACCGCGGCCCTGTCGACCGACAACCTGGCTAAGGAATACTTCGGCGACGCCGGCATGCTCGGCTACGTCCTGAACGTCCAGCGTCAGGAAATCCGCCAAGGCATCGCCTGCGTGAAGCACCAGAACATGGCCGGCTCCGACATGGGCGACGACCACAAGGAATACTTCGCCGGCGAAGCGGCCCTGAAGGCCGCCGGCGCCGACAACACCATGAACCAGTTCGCCTGATCGGCCGACTGAACCTATCTCCAGCCTGACGAGGGCGGTCCGGGCATCCCGGGCCGCCCTTTCTTTATGCGTGCTCGTCGTCCTCGCCGTGGATGCGCTTGACCCGGCGGCGCAGGTAGATCCAGACCACGGCCAGAACCACCGGCAGGGCGAGCGCCTCGACCAGGTCGATCTCCACGCCCATGGCCGGGGCGAGGGCGCGGATCACGTAGGCGATCAAGGACAGCGCGTAGTAGCTGACCGCCACAACCGACAGGCCCTCGACCAGATGCTGCAGGCGAAGCTGCCGCGCGCCGGTCCGCTCCATGGAGCGCAGCAGCTCCACGTTCTGGGCCTGCACGGCCATCTCCACACGGGTGCGCAGCAGCGAGGTGGCCCGCTCGATGCGCACGGCCAGCGACTCCAGCCGAGCGACGAAGGAGGCGCAGGTGCGCGTGGCCGGGAACAGGCGCCGGTCGATGAAGTCGTCGAGCTTCTGGAAGCCGGGAATACAGCCGCATTCCAGCCCGTCCAGCCGGTCCTGGACGATCTGGGCGTAGGCCGCCGTCGCGCTCATGCGGAAGGCCGTGGCGTCGATCACCGCCGCCACGCGCGCCGACAGCGCGCAGAGCTCGTCCAGCAGGGCCTTGTCCGCGGCGCCGGTGGCCAGGCGCCGGGAGATGTCGACGAGCTCAGCCTCCAGGGCCGCCAGGGCCGGCGCCTCGGCCTGCACCACCGGCAGGCCCAGCAGGGCAAGGTTGCGATAGTTGCCCAGCTCCTGCAGCCGCTGGACCAGCCGGCCGAGGTCGGCCGGCGTCACGTCCCCGGCGGCGACCAGCAGGCGGCCGAAGCCGTCGTCATGGATGCGGTAGTCGGACCAGATGCGCGCCGCGCCGATCGTGCAGCTCACCAGGTCCGGCTCGCTGAACTCCAGCGTCCCGGCGATCCGGGCGGCTTCCTCCTCGTCGCCGACGACGCCGACGCGCACGGCGCGCACCACCTGGCCCGGCGCGCCGGCCAGCCAGGCCAGGGCGTCCTCGTCGCCGACCTCGCCGGCGAAGGGATTGGCCTGCCGATGGGGCAGGATGGCCGTCATGGTGGAGGCCTCGCTGTGGCGCTCCCAGAGGAACTCGGCGCCGCCCGGCGCGTGGCCGCTGACATGGCGGTCGTCCAGGCTCAGCGCCCCGGCGTCGACGCCGGGCATGGCCGTCACGTGGGCGAACTCGGCCTCGCGGTCGGTGGGCTCCACCAGCCGCACCACCTGGATCATCTGCACGCCGGCGCCGAGCGGCGGCATGCGGCGCATGTGCATTTCGGAGACGACCCGCGCGCGCAGCGGGTGGTTCTTCAGGGGCATCGGCGCCTCCTCGGCCGGGGCGCGCCGACGACGCGCGCGTGCGGAGGGTCGGAACGGATCATCATGGAGAACACCATTCTCCGAGACGGGCCGCGCGCCCTTGACGCCGCTCAATTCGCCGCAGGCGCCGGCCCCTGAACAGCCTTCGCCTTTACCTGACCTTTGGACATCGCCGGGCATAAGGGGGCAGTCGCGTAACACGGCGGTGCAATGACTTTCAGATCCTCTCTTGCCCTGGCGGACGAGTTTGCGTCCGCCGCCTTGGACAACGCCCAGATCAACGCCGAGCTCGATGCGGCGCGGCGGGCGGTGGAGGGCCGTTTCCTGGCGGCTGGCGACGTGCTGTCGCAAGCGGTGGACGGGGTGAGCAAGCTCATCCGGTCGCTCGAAGCGCTGGCCAACACCCTGGAGCCGACGACGGTGGAGGCCACCACAGGGGAACTGCACGGCGCGGCGGACAAGCTGATGGCGCTGCCCGAGCGGCACGGCGCGCGGCGCGAGCTGATCCAGCGGATGACCGGCGTCGGCGCCGAGCTCGGCGGCTGCATCGACGACATGCGGCGGGCGCTGGCGTACCTGCGCACCTACGCCATCAACATCAAGATCACCGCGGGCGGCATCGCCGCCGCGCGCAGCGAGTTCGACGTCTTCACCCAGGAGGTGCAGGACCGGATCGAGCATGGCCGCGGCGCGCTCGGCGCGTTCGACGCCGCCCTCTGCCGGCTCTGCGACGACCTGGCCGAGGCGCTCTCGCAGGAGCACGACCTGGCGCGCCATTGCGAAGGCCTGGTGCCGAGCGTGCCCAACGGCCTGAGGGCCAGCGCCCAGGACATGGTCGAGCACCACGGGCGGATCGCCCAGGCGGCGGCCGACGTCGGCGCGCTGGCGCGCGAGGTTCAGAAGAAGGCGGGCGGCGTGCTGGCCGCGATGCAGGTGGGCGACATCACCCGCCAGCGCATCGAGCATGTTCAGCAGGCGTTGCAGACCGCAGCGCAGGCCGGCCCGCTGCCGGCCGAGGCCATGGGCCGGCTGGAGGCGTTCGTCTACCGGATGCTGGCCGCCCAGCTCGGCGCGACGGCGGACGACTTCGAACGCGACGTGGCGCGCATCGGCGCCAACATGGCCGGCATGGCGGCCGACGCCGCCGAGATCCTGCGGCTGCGCGACCTGGCCTTCGGCCGCGCGGGTGACGGCGACAGCTTCCTGCAGCGCATGGAGGCCCACGTAGGCCAGGCGCTGGAGCTGGTGGGGCGGCTGGCGACCGCCGACCAGGCCGCGCTGGAGGTGGGCCGGTCGGCCGCCGCGGCCGCGGGCGAGCTGACGGCCAAGGTCGCCGACCTCCTGTCGATCAAGACCGACGTCCAGCAGATGGCGCTCAACGCCACGCTCAAGTGCAGCCGCATCGGCGATCCGGGCAAGCCGCTGGCGGTGATCGCCGTGGAGCTGCGCCAGCACGCGGGCCACATGGAGACCTTTTCCCAGCAGGCCCTCGGCGCGCTGGAGGGCATGTCGCACGAGGCCGAGACGCTCGCGGCGAGCAACGCGCTGGAAGGCGGCACGGACGGCGCCGACGCGGCCCTGTCCGAGGCCGGCGCGCGGCTGCACGGCGTGGGCGAGGCGGTCGAGGCTGACCTGGCGGAGCTGGCCGCCCAGGGCGAGGCCGTGGTCGAGGCCCTGCGCAGCGCCGCCGCGCGGCTCGATTTCCATGGCGAGATCGGCTCGATCATCCGCCAAGCCGCGTCGGCGATGGCCGAGCTCGGCGGCGGCGAGGCCCCGCACGTGGACGACATCGCCGAGCCGCTGGGCGAGGTGATGGAGACGATCGCCAAGACCTACACCATGGCCAGCGAGCGCGAGGTGCACCGCGCCTTCGCCCAGGGCCTGGCCTAGGGCGCGGGCGCCGGCCCGGTCAGCGGGCCGCCGCGCGCAGGATTTCCTGGGCCAGTTGCGGCAGGCCGACGATGCGGTCCACGCAGCCGCGGGCGATGGCCTCCTTGGGCATGCCGAACACCACCGAAGTCGCCTCGTCCTGGGCGATGGTGCGCGCGCCGGCGTTCTTCATCTCCTCCAGCCCCCGGGCGCCGTCGTCGCCCATGCCGGTCATGATCACGCCCACGGCGTTGGAGCCGGCCGAGCGCGCGGCGGAGCGGAAGAGAACGTCGACGGAGGGGCGGTGGCGCGAGACCAGCGGGCCGCTCTTGACCCGCACGTAGTAGTTCGCCCCGCTGCGCTCGACCATGGTGTGCATGTTGCCGGGCGCGATCAGCACGCGGCCGCGCAGCACCGCGTCGCCGTCCTCGGCCTCCTTGACGTCCACCTCGCACAGGCTGTCCAGGCGGCGGGCGAAGGAGGCGGTGAAGGTCTCGGGCATGTGCTGGACGATCACCATCCCCGGTGCTGCGACGGGCATGGCCTCCAGCACCTCGCGCAGGGATTCGGTGCCGCCGGTGGAAGCGCCGATGCAGACGATGGTCTCGGTGGTGCGGGCCATGGCGCGGCCGCTGGGCGGCGGCAGCATGGCGTCGGCGGTGAGCTTCTTCTCGGGCGAGCGCACGGGCGACAGGGCAGGGGGCGCGCCGCGCCGCCGCTCGATGCGGGCGACGGCGGCGGCCTTGACCGCGTCGCAGATGCGGATCTTGGCCTCGACCAGGTGCTCGGCGACGTCGATCTTCGGCTTGAGGATGATGTCGACGGCGCCGGCCTCGAGCGCCTGCATCAGCGTTTCCGAGCCGTCCTCGACCAGGGACGAGCACATCACCACCGGCACCGGGTGCTGCGCCATCAGCTTGCGCAGGAAGGTGATGCCGTCCATCCGCGGCATCTCGACGTCCAGGGTGATGACGTCGGGGATCTCGTCGCGGATGCGGCGGGCGGCGACATAGGGATCGGAGGCGACGCCCAGCACCTCGATCTGCGGGTCCGACTCCAGGATCGACGCCAGGGTCTGGCGCACGGTGGCGGAGTCGTCGACGATCAGGACGCGGATCTTGCGGGAGACGGGCACGGCTCTAGCGGCGTTGGAAGACGGTGTTGGCGATCTGGGTGACGGGCAGGTCGAGGCCGACGATGGATTCGGAGTGGCCGAGGAACAGGTAGCCTCCCGGGCGGAGATGTTCGCACAGCCGCCGCAGCACCGCCGCCTGCGTAGGCTTGTCGAAGTAGATCAGTATGTTGCGGCAGAAGACCATATCCATGTCGCGGTCGACCGGATAGGCCTCGTCCATCAGGTTGAGCCGGGCGAACGACAGCTTGGCGCGCAGGCTCGGGATGATGCGCACCTGGTCGCTGCGGGGCCCCTTGCCGCGCAACAGGTAGCGTCGGCGCAGCTCGAAATCGACCGGCTCGATCATCGAGGTGGGGAAGACGCCCGCCAGCGCCAGGGACAGCACCTGGGTGGACAGGTCCGTGCACAGGATCGAGTAGTCGCCGCCGCGGGTGGCGCGGCGATGCTCCTCCAGCACCATGGCCAGGGTGTAGGGCTCGGCCCCCGTGGAGCAGGCCGCGCTCCAGACCTTCAGCTTGCGCCGCCCGCGCTCCGTCAGCTCGGGCAGGCCGCGCTGGGTCAGGAAGATGAAGTGGGCGGGCTCGCGGAAGAACTCGGTCTTGTTGGTGGTGACCGAGTCGATCAGGTGCACCAGCTCGGCGTCCAGCCCGCCGTCGTCGAACACGTGGCGGCAGTAGTCGTTCAGCGAGGCCTTGCCGAGCGCGCGCATGCGCCGGCGCAGGCGGCCCTCCAGCATGGTGCGCTTGGTCGGCGGCATCTTGATGCCGCTGTAGCCGTGGATCAGCTTGGCCAGGCGGTTGAAGTTCGAGGTGGAAAGGCCCGTCGCGTGCGGGACCTCGTCGTCGACCAGCAGGGGCTGGGCGCTCATGCGGCGGCGTCCGCCGTGAGGGCCGCCGCTTCCTGGCTGGTCAACAGGCGCGCCAGCTCGAACAGCACGATGAAGCCGTCGTCCCGGCGCACGACGCCGCGGATGTATTCCGAGCGCCAGGGCACGCCGATCTCCGGGGGCGGGCCGACCTCGTCCTCGGCGAAGGCGACCACCTCGATCACCCGGTCGGCCACCAGCCCCAGGGACAGGAGCTTGCCGCCCACCGGGATGTCCAGCACCAGGATGCGCGTGGCCAGCGTCGGCTCGACCGGCGGCAGGCCGAGCTTGCGCCGCAGGTCGATCGTCGGCGTCGCCCGGCCGCGCACGTCGGTCAGGCCCAGGAAGTAGGCCGGGCCCTCCGGAATGGAGAAGGGCGCGGCGTAGTCGAGGATTTCCCGGACCAGCTCGACCGGGACCGCGAAGATCTCCGAGCCGAGGCCGAGGGTGACGAACTGAGCTTCGTTGGCGGCCATCAGGCGTACTCGCGGAAGTCGGCGTCGTCGTCGTCCGGACCGCCTTGCGACAGGTCCAGGGCGAAGCCCTTGGCGCGGGCCTGCTGGGCGGCGACCGGGTGGGAGGCCGCAGCAGGACGGGCCGGCGCCTTGGCGGGCGTCTTGGCCGCGACCGGCTTGCGCGCGGGCTGGGCCGCCGGCGCGTGGGCCATGACGGGCCGGCGAGCCGCATGCGAGCCGCTGTCGGTCTTGAAGTAGGCGATGGAGGCCTGGAGCTCCTCGGCCTGGGCGGCGAGCTCTTCCGAAGTGGCGCTCATCTCCTCGGAGGCCGAGGCGTTCTGCTGGGTGACCTTGTCGAGCTGCTGGATGGCCTCGTTGATCTGCGAGGCGCCGATGTCCTGTTCGCGGCAGGCGGCGCTGATCTCGGCGACCAGTTCGGCGGTCTTGCGGATGTCGGGCACCAGGGCGGCGAGCATCTCGCCGGCGGACTGGGCGGCCTTGACGGTCTCGGTGGAGACCGCGCCGATCTCGGTGGCGGCGGTCTGGCTGCGTTCGGCCAGCTTGCGCACCTCGGAGGCGACGACGGCGAAGCCCTTGCCGTGCTCGCCGGCCCGGGCCGCTTCGACGGCGGCGTTGAGGGCCAGAAGGTCGGTCTGCCGGGCGATCTCCTGCACGATGGTGATCTTCTCGGCGATCGTCTCCATGGCGTTGACGGCGCGGCTGACGGCCTCGCCGCTGGTCTCGGCGCTCTTGGCGGACTGCCGGGCGATCTTCTCGGTCTGGGCGGCGTTGTCGGCGTTCTGCTTGATGTTGGAGGCCATCTCCTCCATGGAGGCGGAGGCTTCCTCGGCCGAGGAGGCCTGCTCGGTGGCGCCCTGGCTGACCTGCTCGGCGGCCGCCGACAGCTCCTGGCTGCCGGACGAGACGTTCTCCGAGGCGGCGATCGCGTCGGCCACAACGCCGCGAAGGCGATCGACCATCACGTTCACATGGCTCAGCAGCTCGCCGATCTCGTCGCGGGTGGTGATGATCGCGGTGCGCGTCAGGTCGCCCTCGGACACGGCGCGGACCGTCGAGACCGCGCCGGCCAGGCCCTTGCTCACGCGCAGGGCGATCCAGACCGCGGCGCCGACGCCGATCAGCAGCGAGACGGCGGTCAGGCTGATCATCAGCATCCGCACGTTCTTGTAGTCGGCCTCGGCGCGGGCGGTGGCCTCGGCGAACTCGGTCTTGGACAGAGCCACCAGCGCCTGGACGTGCTCGTCGGTCTGGTTCACCAGCTCGCGGCTCTCGCCCATGGACAGCGCCATGGCCTCACGGGTCTTGCCCTGATCGTCGAGGTTGCGGATCTGCTCGTCGACGGTGGCATAGCGCTCCCAGATCTTGGCCAGGGCGTTCCAGCGGCCCCGGTCCTGATCGGTGACGACCGCCTGGCCGCGGGAGAGGGCCTCGTCGAACGAGGCCTTGGCCGTGTCGATCGCCGCTTCCAGCTTGCGGGTCTCGCGCGGGTCGTCGGAGAGCACCAGGTTCTTTTCCTCCTGGACCACTTCCAGGAGCGCGGTGTGCATCTGCTGAACGGCCTCCAGGCGCAGGGCCGGGCCGTTCACCAGGGCGTTCATTTCACCATTGGTGCGCGACAAGCTGTCGATGCCGAACAATGTGCCGGCCAGAAGCAGGACGATGAGCAGGCCGAAGGCCAAGCCAAGCTGAAGTTTGATCGTGAAACGCATCATCCTGTTCCCCCATGAATGTCAGCGTCAGTAGTCGGTGAAATCGTCGTCCTCGGCGTCGGCGCCGCCTTGCGACAGGTCCAGGGCGAAGCCTTGGGCTCTGGCCTGCTGAGCGGCGACCACGTTGCGCTTCGGCCGGGCCGCCGGCGCGGCCGGCTTGGCCGCGACCGTGGCGGCGGGCTTGGGCGCGGCGGCCTTGGCGGGCATGCGCACCACCGGAGCCTTCCGAGCGCCGGCGCTGTCGGTCTTGAAGTAGGCGATGGAGGCCTGGAGCTCTTCGGCCTGGGCGGCGAGCTCTTCCGAAGTGGCGCTCATCTCCTCGGAGGCCGAGGCGTTCTGCTGGGTGACCTTGTCGAGCTGCTGGATGGCCTCGTTGATCTGCGAGGCGCCGATGTCCTGCTCGCGGCAGGCGGCGCTGATCTCGGCGACCAGTTCGGCGGTCTTGCGGATGTCGGGCACCAGGGCGGCGAGCATTTCGCCGGCGGACTGGGCGGCCTTGACGGTCTCGGTGGAGACCGCGCCGATCTCGGTGGCGGCGGTCTGGCTGCGTTCGGCCAGCTTGCGCACCTCGGAGGCGACGACGGCGAAGCCCTTGCCGTGCTCGCCGGCGCGGGCCGCCTCGACGGCGGCGTTCAGGGCCAGAAGGTCGGTCTGCCGGGCGATCTCCTGCACGATGGTGATCTTCTCGGCGATGGTCTCCATGGCGTTGACGGCGCGGCTGACGGCCTCGCCGCTGGTCTCGGCGCTCTTGGCGGACTGTCGGGCGATCTTCTCGGTCTGGGCGGCGTTGTCGGCGTTCTGCTTGATGTTGGAGGCCATCTCCTCCATCGAGGCGGAGGCTTCCTCGGCCGAGGAGGCCTGCTCGGTGGCGCCCTGGCTGACCTGCTCGGCGGCGGCCGACAGCTCCTGGCTGCCGGACGAGACGTTCTCCGAGGCGGCGATCGCGTCGGCCACAACGCCGCGAAGGCGATCGACCATGCGGGCCAGGGCGTGTCCCAACATATCCTTGTCGGACAAGGGCTTGGGCTGAACCATCAAGTCGCCGTCGGCGATCGAGTCGGCCAGCTTGGCAGTGACGCGCAGGTTGGCCGTCATCACCTCGACGGTGTCGATGACGTCCTTGATCTCGTCGTTGGCGGTGGTCGTGACCTTGCTTTCCAGGTCGCCGATCGACACGGCCTGGGCCATGGCGGCGATCTTGGCCAGGCCGCGGCTGACGGTCAGCGCGATCCAGGTCGCCGCGCCGGCGGCGAGCACCAGCGAAAGCACCGCCAGGCCGATCAGCAGCCCGCGGGTGCGGGCGTAGTCCGCGTCGGCCTTTTCGCCGGCGGCGTCGAGCTGGCCTTGCTCCATCGCCACCAGGGCCTGCACGGCGGCGGTGGCCTGTTCGACCGCTTCACGGCCTTGTCCCATGGACAGGGCGGCGGCCTCCTGGTTGCGGCCGGCCTGGTCCAGTTCGTAGACCCGCCCGTGGACGTCCATCAGGCGCGCCCAGGCCGAGCCCAGGGCGTCCCACTTGGGCTTGTCCTGGGGCGCGACGATCGTCTCGGTCTTGCTCAGGAGGGCGTCGAACGCCGCGCGCTCACGGGCGATGCGGGCCTCGTACTCCTTTTCCGCGGAGCGCTCGTCGACCAGCACGATGTTCTTTTCGGTGCGGACCACGTTGAGCAGGTGGATGTTGAGCTGCTCGGCGGCCTGCAGGCGCGTCACCGGCCCCTTCACCAGGGCGTCGGTCTCGCGGTTGGACGCGCCGAGGCTGACGACGCCGAAGGCGGCCGCCGCGATCAGCAGCGCGATTACCGCCGCGAACGCGATGTAGAGCTTGAGTTTAATCGTGAAACGCATGTCGTCCCCCCTTGGCCGATCATGACTGGTTCAAGTGCACGACAGCGCCACGTGCGCCGCCGCGTGTTTCGAAGATCTGGTGCAGGTCCGGCACGACGATCACGTCGCCGCGGCGCCGGGCCAGGCCCCGGATGAAGTCGGTGCGCCAGCGCAGGCCGACGCGCGGCGCCTCCTCGGTCTCGGCCGGGTCGATCGTGGTGACCTCGTGCACCTTGTCGGCGCGCAGGCCGACGAGCGTCGGCTCGCCGTCCAGCTCGTGCTCGATCACGACGATGCGGCTGTCGGCCGTGGGCGCGGAGCGCTCCAGATCGAAGGCGACGCGCAGGTCCGCCAGCGGGATGACCCGTCCGCGGAAGTTGATCACGGCCGCGACGAAGGGCGCCGCACCCGGCACCGCCGTTTCCGGCGCCAGGTCCAGCACCTCGCGCACCACGCCGGCCTCGAGGGCGAAGGTCTCGCCGTGAAGGTCGAAGGTCAGCACCTGCAAGGCCTCGCCTCCGTGCGCCTGGTCCATGCTCGTTTCGCCCTTGCTCATCAGCCCGCCGCGCGCAGTTGCGCCTCCTGCCGCTGGCCGGCGGCGACCAGGTGGGCCACGTCCAGGATCAGGGCGACGCCGCCGTCGCCCAGGATCGTCGCGCCCGAGAAGGTCGCCACGTCGGTGTGGAAGCCGGACAGGGACTTGATGACCGTCTGGTGGTCGCCAAGGATCTGGTCGACCGTCAGGCCGACGCGCTCGGCGCCGGTGGAGACGATCACCACCTTCTGGTGCTGGTCGGGCGGCGTGCCCGTGTCGAACAGCTCGCGCAGGCGGAGGAACGGGATCAGCCTGTCGCGCAGGGTCATCAGGCTGCGTCCGGTCGAGCGCATGTCCTGCTCGACGGACAGCTCGACGCATTCCTCGACGGCGGCCAGCGGGATCACGTAGCGCCCGGTCCCGACGCGCACCAGGAGCCCGTCGATGATCGCCAGAGTGAGCGGAATCCGCAGGGAAATCTGCGAGCCCTGGCCGGGCTGGCTGGTGATCTCGATCGTGCCGCGCAGGCCCTCGATGGTGCGCTTGACCACGTCCATGCCGACGCCGCGGCCGGACAGGCTGGTGATCGTCTGCGCCGTCGAGAAGCCGGGCTGGAAGATCAGCTGCATCACCTCGTGGTCGGACAGCGCCGCGTCGGGGGCGATCAGGCCGGCGTCCTCGGCCTTGGCGCGCACGCGGGCCAGGTCCACGCCGCGCCCGTCGTCGGCGATGGTGATGATCATCTCCGCGCCCGACTGGCGGGCCGAAAGGGTGATCGTGCCGGCTTCGGACTTGCCGGCCGCAAGCCGCGCTTCCGGCGTCTCCAGGCCATGGTCGGCGGCGTTGCGGATCAGGTGGACCATCGGATCGGCGAGGCGCTCGATCACGGTCTTGTCCAGCTCGGCGCCCTTGTCGTCGGTGGCGAATTCGATGGCCTTGCCGGTGTCGCGGGCCAGGTCGTGCACCAGGCGGCGGAAGCGGCCGAACAACTGGGCGATCGGCACCATGCGCACCACCATCATGGTGTCGCGCAACTCGGCGGCCAGGCGCTCGATCTCCTCGGAGACGGCGCGCAGCTCCGGCTCGTCGCTGGCCGAGGAGACCTGCTTGAGGCGCGACTGGGCGATCACCAGCTCGCCGACTCGGTCCATCAGCTCGTCGAGCCGTTCGGCCGGCACGCGGATGGTCTCGCCGCCGCGGCCGGCGGCCTTGGTCTCGGCCGCGGCCGGCTCGGCCTGGGCCTGCTGGGCGGCCGGCGCGGAGGACGCTTCTCCGGGCTCGGCCTCGGCTTGCGTCTCAGCCTCGGCGGCGACGGGCTCGATGGTCAGATCGCCGTCGTCGACGAAGATGAAGACGTCCTCGATGGCGCTTTTGGGCTGGTCGGTCTTGAGCAGCACCTCCCAGCCGAGGTGGCATTCGGTGGGGACCAGCGCCTCGAGCGCGGGCACCTCGCCGGTGAGCGCGCGCACCTTGCATTCGCCCAGCTCGCGCAGCTCGTCGAGCAGGGGCAGGGGGCGCGTGCCGTTGGCCAGGGAGTCGGCCGCGGGCTTGAAGCGGATCTTCCAGACGGCGACGCCGTCGGCCTCGGCGGCCGGCGCCGAGCCGCCCGCCGCCGCGTCGACGGCCCGGTGCAGGGCGGCGAGCAACGCCTCGTCCTGACCGTCCGCGGTCTCGCGCTGCTCAGCCAGGGCGCGCATGTGGTCCTGGGCGGCCAGCACGGCGGAGACCAGCTCCGGCGTCGCGGCGACCTCGCCCTTGCGCACCTTGTCGAAGGCGGTTTCGCAGTGATGGGTGAAGGCGGCCAGGGCGTCGAAGCCGAACATGGCCCCGGAGCCCTTCAGGGTGTGCAGGCCGCGGAAGACGGCGTCGACCAGATCGCGGTCGCCCGGGCGCCCCGCCAGGTCGAGCAGGCCGAGCTCGATCTGTTCGAGCAGGTCCTGGGCTTCCTGGCGGAAGATCGCCGCGGGATCGTCGTGGCTCATGACGCCAGCACCTTCTTGACGATGCGCACCAGTTGGTCGGGATCGAACGGCTTGGTCAGCCAGCCCGTGGCGCCGGCCGCCTTGGCCTGGGCCTTGGCGTCGGAGTCGCTTTCGGTGGTCAGGAAGATGATCGGCACGCCCGTGTGCGCCGGCTTGGCGCGCAACTGGCGGATCATCGTCAGCCCGTCCATCACCGGCATGTTCAGGTCGGTGATGATCAGGGAGAACGGCTGGGAGTCGGCCTTGGCGATCCCCTCGGCGCCGTCGGCGGCCTCGGTGACCTGATGCCCGTCGGCCGTCAGGGCGATCTTGATCGCCTGGCGAATGCTTGCGGAGTCGTCCACCGTCAGAATTGACGCCATCTTCAATCCCCCGATTGCGAAGACCAGAAGTCGCGACGATCCGCGTCGGCGTCGCTCAGGAAGCCGCCGCGTTGCAGCGTCTCGAGCAGCCGGCCCGCCGCCGGGCGGGTCAGGCGGAACGTCTTTCCGCCCTCGGCGGCCGAGCGCCGGGCGGATTCGAACAGTTGAACAAACGTCAGGTCGCACTCGGCGTCGTCGGAAATGTCCGCCGCAACTGCGTCGTGCGCCTTCACGGCCTCGCGCAGGCGCTCGTAATTCTCCGTGATCGACCGAATGGTCAGGTCGCCAGAGAATTCAATTCTAAAAGAATTCGGACTGGATGCGCGCGATACCATGGGGCAATTCGATCTACAGAGAAAACGCTTGGTTCACATGACGATCTACGATTGAAAGGAGCGCATTAAGGTTGAGTAAATCTGCTTTGCCCGTGGGCGTGGCGAAACGTCGCAAATCCTGGTCTTGAAAGACCGTGTGCGGTTTGAGGCGAACGGTGAGTCGCCTGCTGAACGGCGAAGGTTTCGACGGACAATAGTCTTTCAAATCAGCGACGTAGTATTTAACCATGGTCGCGCTTGATCGGGCCGTGCGCGCCGCGCGCCGGCGGGCGCTCCGCCCGGGCAGGGTGCGCGCGGGGCGGCTACGCCCCAGTTTAGCGAGCAAAAACTTGTAGTTGAGACAGAGCGGCGCGTGCATAGCGAGGAACTCGCGCGGCCGATGTCGGGGTCTTTTCAGAAAAACTTTCGTGTGCGGCCGGCGCGCTCGCGGCATGGTGCGCCTGCGCTGGACCGCAGCGCGCAGCAACCGCCGCCGAGGACGTCTTCATGGCCGCATCGCCCGCCCCAAGCCTGTTTGATCCGCTCAGCTTCGCCCACGGTCCGGCCATGAAGAACCGGATGATGCTGGCGCCCCTGACCAACCTGCAGAGCCATCCCGACGGCGTGCTGTCGGACGACGAGTTCAAGTGGCTGACGCTGAGGGCCAAGGGCGGCTTCGGCCTGACCATGACCTGCGCGGCGCACGTCCAGCGCACCGGCCAGGGCTTTCCGGGCCAGCTCGGCGTCTGGTCAGACGCCCACCTGGAGGGGCTGACGCGGCTGGCCACGGCGATCAAGGCCGAGGGCAGCCTGGCGGCGGTCCAGCTTCACCACGCCGGAATGCGCTCGCCCAAGGACCTGATCGGGACCGACCCGGTCTGCCCGTCCGACGACGCCGAGACCGGCGCGCGGGCCCTGACCGGGGACGAGGTGGACGCGCTGGTCGAGGACTTCATCCTCGCCGCCCAGCGGGCGGACAAGGCCGGCTTCGACGGCGTCGAGGTGCACGGCGCGCACGGCTACGTGCTCTGCCAGTTCCTCAGCCCGACCATCAACCGGCGAACGGACAAGTGGGGCGGCTCGCTGGACAACCGCGCCCGGATCGTCCGCGAAATCCTGGCCGGAATCCGCGCGCGCTGCCGGCCGGACTTCCAGATCGGCCTGCGCCTGTCGCCGGAGCGCTTCGGCGTGCAGATCGGCGAGATCCGCCAACTCGCCGGCGAACTGATGGCCGAGCAGGCGATCGACTTCCTGGACATGTCGCTGTGGGACGTGCGCAAGGAGCCGGAGGAGGAGGCGTTCAAGGGGCGCGACCTGACGAGCTGGTTCGCCGACCTGCCGCGCCACGGCGTGCGCCTGGGCGTCGCCGGCAAGATCATGGGCGCGCGGGCCGCCGCGGCCTGCCTGGAGGCGGGGGTGGACTATGTGCTGATCGGCCGGGGCGCGATCCTGCACCACGACTTCCCCAAGCGCGTCGCGGCCGACCCGGATTTCCAGGCGGTCTCCATCCCGGTGACGCGCGAATACCTGGCTCAGGAGGGCCTGGGGCCGGCCTTCGTGAACTACATGGCCACCTGGAAGGGCTTCGTGGAGGCGGCGTGAGCGCCGGGGCGGGACATGGCTGAAGCCTTCAACGACCTGGAGCTGCCGGCCGCCAAGGCCGAGCGCTACGCCGCCGTGGCCGAGGAGATCGCCGCCGTGCTGGACGGCGAGCCGAACCGCGTGGCGCGCATGGCCACGGTGGCCTCCATGCTGGCGAACAGCTTCGAACACTACTTCTGGACCGGCTTCTACGTGGTCGATCCGCAGAAGCCGGACGAACTGGTGGTGGGCCCCTACCAGGGCAGCCTGGGCTGTCTCAGGATCGCCTTCGGGCGCGGGGTCTGCGGGACGGCGGCGCAGACGGGACGCACCCAACTGGTGGCCGACGTGCACGCCTTTCCCGGCCATATCGCCTGCGACAGCCGCTCGGCCAGCGAGATCGTGGTGCCGGTGAAGGACGCCGAGGGCGCGCTGATCGCCGTGCTTGACGTGGACTCCGAAAGGCCGGCGGCCTTCGACGCGGTGGACCAGGCCTGGCTCGAGCGGATCGTGGGGTCGGCCTTCGGCTGAAGGGGCGGCCCTAAGCTCCCGAAATCAGCGAAGAAACGTTCGGCGATCTATAATTCCATAACCTGCGGGCGTTAAGCTTGGCGCGATGATGATCGCAGAAAGCCATCACCCCGCCGACCTCCCGGCCGAGGATGTCGTCGCCTGGCGGGCCATGTGCGCCGCCCAGCCCGCCTTCGACTCGCCCCTGATGGGCCCGGACTTCGCCCTGGCGGTGGGACGCGCCCGGGCCGACGCGCGGGTGGCCGTCTGGCGGCGCGACGGACGCGCGATCGGCTTCCTGGCCCACCATCTGCGGCCCGGCGGCCTGGCCCGGCCCATCGGCGCGCCGCTGTCGGACTACCACGGCCTGGTCAGCGAGGGGCCCCTCGACGCCGGCCAGGCCCTGGCGGCCGCGGGGCTGGCGGCCTATCGCTTCACCGGACTGGTCGATCCCTTCGACATCTTCGCCTCGGGCGTGACCGGCCGCTCGCAGGGCTTCGTCATCGCCCTGGAGGGGACGGCCGAGGACTATCTGGAAGCCCTGCGCGCCCAAAGTCCCAAGCGCTTCAAGAACTACCGGCGGCTGATGAGCAAGCTGGAGCGGGAGGTCGGCGAACTGGTCGTCGCCGCGCCGGACGTCTCGCAGGAGAGCTTCGAAAAGCTGATCGCCTGGAAGCGCGCGCAACTGCAGCGCACGGGCCTGCACGACTTCCTGGGCGCGGAGTGGACGCGCGGCCTGCTCGACGACCTGTTCGCCCGGCGCGAGGGCGAGTTCAAAGGCCTGATGATCGGCCTCTACGCGGGCGGGCGGCTGATGGCCGGGCAGTTCGGCGTGCGCCTGGGCCAAGTCTTCCATCCCTGGATCGCCTCGACCGACCCGGACATGGGCGCCTGGTCGCCGGGCCAGCTCTTCTTCCTGAAGGCCATCGCCGCCATGCCGGGAGCGGGGTTGAAGGTCTACGACCTGGCCGGCGGCCACGAGCACTACAAGCGGCCCTACGCCCTGTCCTCGCGGGCGACGGCCGATGGCGTGGCCACCGCCGACACGGCCGCCGGGCGCGGGGCGCGGATGGCCGAGGCCGCCTGGGCGATGGCCGGCGCCAACCGCGACGGGGCGGCCGCCAGCCTGCGCCGCCGGCTCGACATCATCGCCACGACGGAGCTCTCCCTGGCCGGCCGGGCGCGAGGCCTGGCCCTGGCCATCGCCGCCAGGGCGCGCCGCGCGCCGGGCGAGTCGGAGCTCGTGTGACCGCATGGCGCCGCGCATCAGCATCATCATCCCCACCCAGCGGCGGCTGGACGGCCTGGCGACGGCGCTGCGCTCGGCGCTGGCCCAGGAGGGCGTCGACCCGGCCGGGCTGGAGCTGGTGGTCGTGGACAACGACGCGGTCCCCTCGGCCCAGCCGGCTGTCGAGGCGCTCGGCGCCGGCGCGCCGTTCCCGGTGATCTACGTGCATGAGCCCGAGCCCGGCGTCGCCAATGCGCGCAACGCGGCCATGGCGCGCGCGGGCGGCGAGTTCATCGCCTTCCTGGACGACGACGAGGAGGCGCCGGCCGGCTGGCTCTCGGCGCTGATCGACGCCCAGGCCCGATACGCCGCCGACGTGGTGTTCGGCCCGGTGCGCGGGCGCGCGCCGGAGGGCCAGGTGCGCCACCGGGCCTATCTGGAGCGCTTCTTCTCGCGGGAGGGGCCGGCCGAGCCGGGCGTCATCGACCACTACTACGGCTGCGGCGACAGCTTCCTGCGCCGCTCGGCCCTGCCGGACCCGCAGCGGCCGTTCTCGGCGATCCGCAACCACATCGGCGGCGAGGACGACCTGTTGTTCGGCCAGATGAAGGCCGCCGGCAAGCGCTTCGCCTGGGCGCCCGAGGCCTGGGTGTGGGAAGATCCCGTGCCCGCGCGGCTGACCCTGAAGTACGCGATCCCGCGCGCCTTCGCCTACGGCCAGGGCCCGTCGTCCCACTGCGCGGCCGCCGACCCGCCGGACCGGCTGGGCGTGGCCGGATGGATGGCCCAGGGCCTGGTGCAGGCCGGCGTGTTCGGCGCGCTGGCGGCGTTCAAGTGGATGGTCCGCGCCCCGGACTTCGCCTTCACCCTGGACCGGGCCGCCCGGGGCCTGGGCAAGACGCTCTGGTGGGGGCCCTTCAAGATCGAGTTCTACGGCCGGCGCACGGTCTAGGAGACAGCCATGAGCGTGATCACCGACTGGACGCCGGAGAAGGGCAGGGCCTTCACCCACGAGAACCTGACCTTCACCCACGGCCTGCACGAACGGCCGATGTTCTCCGACGCCGGCCTGATCGAGGCCCTGGACCGCTATCCGCGCGAACGGCTGGGCGTGTTCACCATGGGCCAGGACCCGGTCGCCTGGGAGACCTGGCGCAAGGGCGTGGCCGGCGACCTGACCGGCGAGCAGTTGTTCCAGGCGGCGATGACCGGGCGCATCTGGCTGAACCTGCGCGAAGCCAACGCCTACATCCCGGCCTACGCCGAGCTGTGCGACGAGATCTTCGCCGACAAGGCCGCCCACGCGCCGGGGCTGAAGACCTTCAAGCGCGACCTTGGGCTCCTGATCTCCTCGGCGGACGCCCAGGTGTTCTACCACCTGGACGTGGCGCTGGTGTCCCTGTGGCAGATCCGCGGGGTCAAGCAGGTGCTGGTCTATCCGGTGGCCGAACCGTTCGTCAGCGACGAGGCGCTGGAGAAGATCGTCCTGCGCGAGACCGCCGAGCAGTTCGCCTTCGACCCGGCCTGGGACGCTAAGGCCGAGGCCCACGAGCTGACGCCCGGACGCATGGTGACGTGGCGCCAGAACGCCCCGCACCGGATCACCAACGGGCCGATGCTGAACGTGTCGCTCTCGGTGGAGTTCATGACGCCCGAGGCGCTGATGCGGGCCAATGTGATCTACGCCAACGGCGTCTTGCGCCGCCGGCTGGGCGCCAAGCCGCACATCCAGCCGGGCGTGAGCCCGATCACCCTTGGCAAGTTCGCCCTGGCGCGGGGGGCCAAGGCGCTGAACCTGCACAAGCCCGACCCCCGCGTGCTGCCGGCCACCTTCCGGCTGGACGCGACGCGGCCCGGCGAGCTGTTGCCGGTCTAGAGCGGGCGGGCGCAAACCGCTGTCGGATCACGATTTGTGATCGGCGTTGGCTTACCCTGCGGCGCCTGCATACATGCTGTGCGCAACGCGCGTGAGGCGCACTTTCGCAAGGGAGCGGAGCAATGGGCGAAGCCTATATCGTTGCGGCCACGCGGACGGCCGGCGGTCGCAAGGGCGGCAAGCTGAAGGACTGGCATCCGGTCGATCTGGCCGCCCAGGTCCTGAACAACCTGATGGACCGGACCGGCGCCGATCCGGCTCTGATCGAGGACGTCATCATGGGCTGCGTCGGCCAGGCCGGCGAGCAGTCCACCAACGTCGCGCGCAACGCGGTGCTGGCCTCCAGGCTGCCGGAAAGCGTGCCGGGCACCAGCGTCGACCGCCAGTGCGGCTCCTCGCAGCAGGCCATGCACTTCGCCGCCCAGGCCGTGATGAGCGGCACCCAGGACGTGGTGATCGCCGCCGGCGTCGAGAGCATGACCCGCGTGCCGATGGGCCTGCCGGCCATCCTGCCGGCCAAGGAAGGCATGGGCACCTCGATGAGCCCGCGGATGAAGGAGCGCTATCCGAACATCCAGTTCAGCCAGTTCATGGGCGCCGAGATGGTGGCCGAGAAGTACGGCCTGACGAAGGACGAGATCGACGAGTACGGCTACCAGAGCCACCAGCGCGCCATCGCCGCGACCCAGGCCGGCGCCTTCAAGAACGAGATCGTCGGCGTCGAGATCGCTGACGCGGACGGCGCCAAGTCGATGCACACGGTCGACGAAGGCATCCGCTTCGACGCCAACCTGGACGCCATCAAGGGCGTGAAGCTGCTGCGCGAGGGCGGGCGCCTGACCGCCGCGACCTCCAGCCAGATCTGCGACGGCGCCTCCGGCGTGATGATCTGCAACGAGAAGGGCCTGAAGGCGCTGGGCGTGGAGCCGATCGCCCGCATCCATCACCTCACCCTGCTGGGCCACGACCCGGTGATCATGCTCGAAGCGCCGATCCCGGCCACCCAACTGGCCCTGAAGCGCGCCGGCATGAGCGTTGACGACATCGACGCCTTCGAGGTCAACGAAGCCTTCGGCTCGGTCCCGGTGGCCTTCATGAAGACGCTGGGCGTCGATCGCGACAAGATCAACGCTCACGGCGGCGCCATCGCGCTCGGCCACCCGCTCGGCGCTTCCGGGACCAAGCTGATGTCCACCCTGCTGGGCGTGCTCGAAGCGCGCGGCGGCAAGTGGGGCCTGCAGACCATGTGCGAAGGCGGCGGCCTGGCCAACGTGACCATCGTCGAGCGTCTCTAAGGCGTCATGAGCGGGCGCGTCGTCGTCGTCACTGGCGCTTTCGGCGCGCTCGGCTCCGCTGTCGCCTGGGCGGCGGCGGAAGAGGGGGCTCGCGTGGCCCTCATCGATTTCGCGGCCACGCCGCCGGCGGGCCTCATTGAGGCTTGCGGGCCTGACGCCTTCGCGCAAGGCGGCGTGGACCTGACCGATCCGGCGGCGACCCAGGCCGCCGTCGACGCCGTGGCCGAGCGGTTCGGCGGGATCGACGTCCTGCTGAACATCGCCGGCGGCTTCCGCTGGGAGACGCTGGAAGGCGGCTCGCCGGACAGCTGGCGCAGGCTCTTCGGCATGAACGTGGAGAGCACGGCCAACGCCAGCCGCGCGGCGATCCCGCACCTGCGCCGCAGCGCCGCCGGCCGCATCGTCAACGTGGGCGCCGACGGGGCGGTGAAGGCCGCCACGGGCATGGGCGCCTACGCCGCCGCCAAGGCCGGAGTGCACAAGCTGACCGAGGCCCTGGCGGAGGAGCTGAAGGCCGACGGCGTGACCGTGAACGCCGTCCTGCCCTCGATCATCGACACCCCCGCCAACCGCGCCGACATGCCCGACGCGGATTTCGCGGCGTGGGTGAAGCCGGCCGACCTGGCCGCGGTGATGCTGTTCCTGGCCTCGGAAAAGGCCGGCGCGGTCACCGGCGCGCTCGTGCCGGTGACGGGGCGGGTCTAGGACCCCGCCGGCGCCACGCGCCACACCATCTTGCCCGCGTCGTCGGTGACCAAGAGGCCGCCGCGGGAATCCACCGCCACGTCCACGGGACGGCCCTGGGCCTCGTCCTTCGCGTTGAGGAAGCCGGAGAGGAACACCTGCGGCTGGCCGGAGGGCTCGCCGTTCGCGAAGGGGATGAAGACCACGCGGTAGCCGTTCAGCGGCTCGCGGTTCCACGAGCCGTGCTGGGCGACGAACGCGCCGCCATGGTAGCGCGCCGGGAAGGCGTTCGCCGTGTAGAAGGCCAGGCCGAGCGAGGCGGTGTGCGGGCCCAGCGCATAGTCGGGCTTGATCGCCTTGGCCACGAGGTCGGGCCGCTGCGGCTTCACCCGATCGTCCACGTGCTGGCCGAAGTAACTGTAGGGCCAGCCGTAGAAGGCGCCGTCCTTCAGGCCGGTCATGTAGTCGGGGACGAGATCGTCGCCCAGCATGTCGCGCTCGTTGACGGCGGCCCAGAGCACGCCGGTGACGGGCTGCCAGGCCAGGCCGTTGGGATTGCGCAGGCCCGAGGCGAAGACGCGCCGGCCCGAACCGTCGAGATTCATCTCCAGCACGTCGGCGCGCTCGGTCTCGTTCTCCATGCCGTTCTCGGCGATGTTCGAGTTCGAACCCACGGCGACGTAGAGCTTGGTCCCGTCGGGCGAGGCGATGACGTTCTTGACCCAGTGATGGTTGATCGGCCCGCCCGGCAGGTCGGCCACCTTGACCGGCGGGGCGGGCGCCTGCGTCAGGCCGGGCGTCCAGGTGAGCCGAACGAGGGCGTCGTCCTCGGCCACGAACAGCTTGTCGCCCACCAGGGCCATGCCCGAGGGGCGCTTGAGGTTCGTCGCATAGACCGACTGGGTCTCGGCCACGCCGTCGCCGTCGGCGTCGCGCAGCAGAAGGATGCGGTTGGGGCTCTGCATCAGCGATCCGCCGCGGCGCTGCAGGCTGTTGGCCACCCGATCGGTGATGGTTTTCGGGTCGACCGGCTCGGTGCTGGATTCGGCCACCAGCACGTCGCCGTTGGGCAGGACGTAGAGCCAGCGCGGGTGGATCAGCGGACCGGCGAAGCGGGTGACGACGAAGCCCTCCGGCGCCCTTGGCCCGGCGCCCTTGGGCCAGCCAACCGCCTTGGCCGCGTTCAGCGTCGGCACCAGGTTGTGGTCCGGCGCCGGCAATTTCGGGTCAGGGCCGAAGCCGACGAAGGGATCGGCGGCGCCCTTGCCGCAGGCGCTGAGGGCGAGGGCGGCGACGACGGCCAGGATGCGCAGGCGGGGCATGGGAGCTTCCTCTCTTCGCGGCCAGCCTAGCGGCGCGGCGCGGTGCGGCCAGCCCCTTCCGCACCGTGCGAGAAAACCCGTGAGGCTGACGTCGGGGCGCCGTTGCGCGGCGGGGGGCTTTGGGCTTGGTTTGCGCGCAGCCGGACGCCAGACCCGGCCGGAGGAGCCCATGGACCTGAAGCTGACGCCGCAGATGGAAGCCTTCCGCGCCGAGGTGCGCGACTTCCTGGAAAGCCACCGCGACGCCTGGCAGGCGGTGGTGGCGGCCGAACGGCCGCGCGAGGCGGCCAAGGCCTGGCAGAAGCTCCTGATCGAGCACGGCTACGCGGCGCGGACCATCCCGAAGGCATACGGCGGCTACGGCGCCGAGCCCGACATCCTGAAGTCGCGGATCATCGCCGAGACCTTCATCGAGGCCGGCGCGCCGCGCGGCCTCTCTGGCCAGGGCATCTCCATGCTCGTGCCGACCCTGCTGGAAGTGGGCAGCGAGGAGCAGAAGACGCGCTGGATCGCGCCCACCCTGCGCGGCGACATCGTCTGGTGCCAGGGCTATTCGGAGCCGGGCTCGGGCTCGGACCTGGCCTCGCTGCAGACCAAGGCGGTGGAGGACGGCGAGGACTTCCTGATCTCCGGCCAGAAGATCTGGACCTCCACGGCCCATGCGGCGGACATGATCTTCTGCCTGGTGCGCACCGAGCCGGACGCGGCCAAGCACGAGGGCATCAGCTACATCCTGTTCCCGATGACCACGCCGGGCATCGAAGTGCGGCCGCTGAAGACCATGACCGGCGGCGCCGAGTTCAACGAGGTCTTCTTCACTGAGGTGCGCGTGCCGCAGAGCGCGGTGGTGGGCGGGCGCGGGCGCGGCTGGTTCGTAGCCAACGCCACCCTGAAGCATGAGCGCGGCATGCTGGGCGATCCCAACGCCGCCGAGAGCCGGCTGAAGGCGATCATCGAGCTGATGAGCACCGAGACCGTCGATGGCCAGCGGCTGATCGACAATCCGGTGCTGCGCGACCGGGTGATGCAGCTCCAGGCCCGCGTGCTGGCGATGAAGTTCAACGGCCTGCGGGTGCTGACCTCGCAGATCACCGGCGAGGCGGCTGGCCTGGCGGCGATGATCGTCAAGCTGCTGGGCTGCGAGCTGAACCACCAGTTGGCGGCCATGGCCATCGACGCCCTGGGCGAACTGGGGATCCTCTATGGCGACGGGCCGCACCTGCGCGCCAAGGGCTCCTGGCAGTGGAACTACATGTTCGACCTGGGCCTGATCATCGGCGGCGGCACCGCCCAGATCCAGAAGAACATCATCTCGGAGCGCGGCCTCGGCATGCCGCGCGAGCCGAGCGCCAAGGCGAAGTAGGGGGCGGCCATGCGGTTCGGATTGAGCGAAGACCAGAAGCTCTTGCAGGAAAGCGTCACGCGCGCGCTGGAGGCCCTGGCGCCGCTGGAGCGCGCCCGCCGGTTCGCGGCGGACGAGGAGATGGTGGCCGCCGACGTGTGGGCCGGCCTGGCGGACATGGGCCTGCCCGGCCTGATGATCCCCGAGGAACATGGCGGGCTCGGCCTTGGCCTGATGGAGGCGGCCCTGGCGGCCGAGGCCCTGGGCCGCGCCGTGGCTCCCGCGCCGTTCCTGGGCTCGGCGGTGCTGGCGCCGCTTGCGCTGATGCGTGGCGGAAGCGAGGCGCAGAAGGCCAGGTGGCTGCCGAAGCTCGCGGCCGGCGAGGTCGTGGCCGGCGTGGCGATCAGCGAGCCGATCGCCGGGGCGCGCGATGGCGCGGGCGTGAGCGCGAGCGGCGGGCGCCTGTCGGGCCGCTCGATGTTCGTGCTCGACGGGCCCGGGGCGGACCTTTTCATCGTCGCCGACAGGGCCGGCGGCCTCAATCTGGTGGAGGCCGGCGCGGGCGGCGTCGCCTGCGAGAACCTGCCCTCCATCGACCTGACGCGGCGCATCGGCGAACTGGTGCTGGACGACGCGCCGGCCGAGCCGCTGACGGGGCCGGGGGCGCTGGAGGCGATGCGCGACGCCGGCTGGACGATGCTGGCCGCCGACGCGCTCGGCGCGGCCGACGCCATGCTGGAGAAGGCTGTGGCCTACGCCAAGGAGCGCAAGCAGTTCGGCCGGGTGATCGGCTCGTTCCAGGCGGTCAAGCACCTGTGCGCCGAGATGGCGGCCGAGATCGAGCCGGCCCGCGCGCTGGTCTGGTACGCCGCCTACGCCTTCGACGCGCTGCCGGCCGAGGCTTCGCTGACCGCGGCCCACGCCAAGGCGCACCTGTCGGAGATCGGCCGCTTCGTGGCGAGGACGGCGACCGAGGTGCACGGCGGCATCGGCATCACCGACCTCCTGGGCCTGCACTACTGGTTCAAGCGGATCGGCCAGGACCGCCAATTGCTCGGCGGCCCCGAGAAGGTCCGCGACTGGGCCGCCCGCCTGCAGGGCCTGGCGGCGTAGAGGCGCTGGCCGAGCTCAAAGATGCTCCCCCTCTGGGGGAGCTGTCGCGGAGCGACTGAGGGGGACTTTAGCCCCTCAAAGATCGCGGGGAGCGTAGTCGGCGGAGTCGCGCCTAGCGTTTCCCTACAGCCGGCAGGTTGCAGTCCCCCTCAGGCCCTTCGGGCCAGCTCCCCCAGAGGGGGAGCATCTTCGCTACCTGACTGAAAAGATTACTTCCTCGCCGTCAGGATCTCGCCGAGGCGGTCGCGGGTCCCGTCGATGCGCTCCAGGCGCGGGTAGCGCAGGCCGTCGTGGTAGGCGACCTCGACCACCCGGTAGTGGTCGTCCGATTTGATGATGAGCTGGATGGGCGCGGCGGGGCCCTTGGCCCCCTTGATCGCGGTCTTCAGGCGCTCGGCGCTGTAGGTCAGGCCGTCGACCGCCACGATCTGGTCGCCCACCGCCAGGCCCGCCTTGTAGGCCGGCCCCTCCCACTGCACAGCGCGCAGGTGGCCGTCGCTGGCCAGGGCCATGCCGACGGAATAGGTCAGGTCGGTGAGCTTGCGCAGCGCCTCGCGGTCGCGGAAGTAGCCAGTGGGCTCGTCGGTGTAGACCAGCCGGTAGCCGCCGCGCGCCAGCCCGTCCAGCGGCGCGCCGGGGCCGTGGCCGTCCAGCCGCGTCTTCAGGAAGCCTTCCCAGTCATAGGGGACGATGGCGTTCAGCGCCTCGACGACGTCCTTGAACTGGTAGGTCTTCACGCCCCAGTCGCCGTCGTCGACGCCGAAGAACGCCCTGGCGAAGTCGTCGAGCGAGCGCTTGCCGCCGGTCTTCTCGCGGATCAGGGTGTCGGCGTCGAGCCAGATGAGCTGGCCCTCCGAATAGTAGTCCTCGCTGCGCTGCCAGCTCACCCAGCCGATCGGCTTGCGCTGGGCGATGATCGGATCGTTGGTGGTGTCCTCCAGGGCGCGCCAGGAGCGGCCGACGCGGGTGTCGTAGGCCGCCGCCGTCAGGGCGATGGCGTCGAGCGTCTCCTGGCGGGTGAGCAGGCCCGCGCGCGCCGCCAGCACATAGCCCCAGTACTGGGTCTGGCCCTCGTAGACCCACAGCAGGCTGTCGCGCATCGGCGTGGCGTAGGTCGGCGTCCAAAGGTCGGCCGGCCGGCGGAACTTGCCGTTCCAGGAGTGGGTGTACTCGTGGGGCAACAGGTCGCGCTCGGGCGCCATCTTGTCCCAGTCGGTGAAGTAGCCGGGCTCGGTTCCGTTCTCGCTGGAGCGGTGGTGCTCCAGGCCGATGCCGCCCATCCGGTCGGTCAGCGCCAGGAGGAAGTCGTAGTGGTCGTAGTGCCGCGCGCCATAGAGCTTGTCGGCCTGGACGACGAGGGCGCGGTGGGCCGCGATCTCCTTGGCGCTGATGTCCAGGTTCTCGGGGCCGTCGGCGACGATGTTGATGTTCACCGGCGAGCGGCCGCCCGGATCCAGGTCGATGCGCTTGAACCAGCGGCCGGCGAACATCGGCGAGTCCACCAGGGTCTCGAAGGACACCGGCTTGAAGGCGGTCACGCCGTCGCTGGTCGAGGCGGTCTCCAGCCCCGTGCCGAACGACCAGCCGGCCGGCAGGCGCACGCTGGGCTCGACCGTGATCTGGCGCGTGAAGTGGCCGGCCGGATAGAGCGCCACCGCGTTCCACTGCAGGTTCAGCATCTCCGGCGTCATCACCACGCGGCCCTGGTTCGTCGCCGTCGGCGAGAGGAACTGGAACTGAAGGTCGAGTTCCTTGACGCCGTCCGGCACGTCGATGTGGAAGGCGAACACGTTGACCGGATCGCGGGTCCACTCCAGCCGCTGGCCGCCGGCCGTGACGATCAGGCCCGCCAGGTCCTTGATCGGCCCGCGCGGTGAGTGGTTGCCCGGCAGCCATTCCGGATAGAGCAGGGTGATCGGGCCCGGGCCGGCCACCGGCACGGTCTCGCGCACCTGGAAGATGCGGTGCTCCAGGTCGGTGGCGTCGACGAAGAGCTTCAGGGTTCCGGGATAGGGCGTGTCCTTCGGCGCGGCGATGGGCGCCGGCATGGGCAGGGGCTGCGGCGCCGACTGGGCCAGGACCGGGGAAGCGAGCAGGCAGGCGCCGAACGCGACGATGATGGATTTCAAGACTGGGCCTCCCCCCGCACAACCAATGCGGACTCGCCGGCCCGCGCCTTGGCCCAGGGGTAGCGTGACGGAGACGTGACTGTCGACCCGGCGGGCGTCAGCCGCGGCCGATGAACGGCATCTTCGTGGCCATCACGGTCATGAACTGGACATTGGCCTCCAGCGGCAGGCCGGCCATGAAGACCACCGCGTCGGCGACGGCGGCCACGTCCATCACCGGCTCGGGGACCATCCGTCCGTCGGCCTGGGGCACGCCGGCGGCCATGGCCTTGGTCATCGGCGTGGCGGCGTTGCCGATGTCGATCTGGCCGCAGGCGATGTCGTAGGCGCGCCCGTCCAGCGAGGTCGACTTGGTGAGGCCGGTGATCGCGTGCTTGGTGGCGGTGTAGGCGACCGAGCGCGGGCGCGGGCTGTGCGCCGAGATCGAGCCGTTGTTGATGATCCGCCCGCCGCGCGGATCCTGGTCCTTCATGATGCGGAACGCCGCCTGGGTGCAGAGGAACGCGCCGGTGAGGTTGACGTCGACAACCCGCTTCCAGGCCTCCACCGACAGGTCCTCCAGCGGAACGGGCGGGGCGCCGGTTCCGGCGTTGTTGAACAGGACGTCCAGCCGGCCGAAGCGCTCGCGCACGGCCGCGAACAGGGCCTCCACCTGGGCCGCCTCGGCCACGTTCGCCGAAACTTCGAGCAGCCGCTCGGCGCCGCCTTCGGCCAGGGCGGCGGTCTCGGCCAGGGCCTCGGCGCGACGGCCGGCGAGCGCCACGGCGTAGCCGGCCTTGTGCAGCGCCAGGGCGGCGGCGCGGCCGATGCCGCTGCCGGCGCCGGTGACCAGGGCGACCTTGGTCAACGTTCGTCGTCCAGGTCGTGGGGCCGGGTGATGCTGGGCGGGTCGCTGGCCGGGAAGGACTCGTCGAGGGCTTCGTCCAGCAGGGCCTGGGCGTGGCCTTCGCCGGGCGCCAGGCGCGTGCGGATGTCGACGCCGGCCTTCAGGGTCAGGGTGACGGGCGTGCGCTCGGCCACCTCGGCCAGGCGCGCGGCCTGGGTCTCGTCGAGGTCGCCGTCGAGGGTCAGGACGCGCTCGACCCGGCCGCGCGGTTCGCCGTGGCGGAAGCGCAGGTCGACCCGCAGGCCGCGCAGCGACCAGCCCTTCTTCTCGGCGTACATCTTCAGGGTGATGGCGGTGCAGGCGCCCAGGCTCGCCAGCAGCAGGTCGTAGGGCGCCGGGCCCGCATCGGCTCCGCCGGCGGCGGCGGGCTCGTCGGCGCGCAGGGCGTGCGCGCCGGTGATGATCGAGGCGGCGTAGCGGGTCTCGCCGATGACGACCGTGGCTTCGGCCATGGGAGCACTCCTGAGAGGGGTTCGCAGCTTCCGGCTCTATGACCGGGGACGGCGCCCGGCGGCAATGAACTCGTCGTGATCTCCGGTCGGGCTCAGGCGGCCGAGCCGTTGCGCGCCCGTTCGGAGGCCACCAGGGCGGTCATGTTGACGATTCCGCGGGCGGTGACCGTGGGCTGCAGCACGTGCAGCGGCTTTTCCAGGCCAAGCAGCAGCGGGCCCACCTGCAGGGCGTCGGTGGCGGCGCTGAGCAGGGTGAGCGCGATGTTGGCCGCGTCCAGGCTGGGCATGATCAGCAGGTTCGCGGTCCCGGTCAGCGGGCTCTCGGCCACATAGCGGGCGCGCACCGCGCGGCTGAGAGCCGCGTCGGCGTGCATCTCGCCGTCGACCACCAGGCCGGGGTCGCGCGCGTGGATCATCGCCAGGGCCTGGCGCATCTTCCGCGCCGAGGGCGAGTTGGACGAGCCGAAGCTGGAGTGGGAGAGCAGGGCCGCCGCCGGCGTCAGGCCGAAGTTGCGCACCGCCTCGGCCGCCAGGATCGCCGCCTCGGTGATCTGTTCGGGCGTGGGGTCCACGTTGACGTGGGTGTCGCAGATGAACACCGTGCCGCGCGGCAGGATCAGCGCCGAAAGCCCGTAGATGCGGTTCACGCCCGGACGCGGGCGGATGATCGGCAGGGCGTAGGTGCAATGCTCCCACCAGTCGCCGCCGCCGCCCACCAGCGCGCCGTCGACGCGGCCCTGGCTGAGCAGCATGGCGGCGGCCACGGTCGGCCGGTTCGTCACCCGGCGCACCGCGCCGGCGTGGGGCACGCCGCGGCGCTCCACCAGCCGGGCGTAGGCCTGGGCCAGGGCGTCCGTCGCCTCGGGATCGGCGGCCGCGTCGAACACCTCCACGTCGCGGCCCACGGCCAGGCGCAGGCCGAGCGCGCGCACCTGTTCCTCGATCGCGGCGCGCCGGCCCACCAGCACCGGGCGGGCCAGCCCCTCGTCGACCACCGTCTGCACGGCGCGCAGCACCCGCGGGTCCTCGCCCTCGGCGTAGGCCACGCGCCGCATCTCGCGCCGGGCCTGGGCGAACACCGGGCGCATGAGCTGGCCGGAGCGGTAGACGTAGCGCTCCAGTTCACGGCGGTAGGCTTCGAAGTCGGCGATCGGCCGAGTGGCGACGCCCGAGTCCATCGCCGCCTTGGCCACCGCCGGGGCGATCTCCAGGATCAGGCGCGGGTCGAACGGCTTGGGGATGATGTAGGTCACGCCGAAGTTGGCGGCGGCGTCGGTATAGGCGGCGGCCACCTCCTCGGAGACCTCCACGCGGGCGAGATCGGCGATGGCCTCGGCCGCGGCGATCTTCATCTCCTCGTTGATCTCGCTGGCGCCCACGTCGAGCGCGCCGCGGAACACGAAGGGAAAGCACAGGACGTTGTTGACCTGGTTCGGATAGTCCGAGCGGCCGGTGGCGACGATGGCGTCGGAGCGGACGGCGGCCACCTGTTCGGGCAGGATCTCCGGCTCGGGATTGGCCAGGGCCATGATCAGCGGCTTGTCCGCCATCAGCGGCACCCATTCGGGCTTCAGCACCCGCGGCGCCGACAGGCCCAGGAACACGTCGGCGCCAGGCAAGACGTCGGGCAGGCTGCGCGCGTTGGTCTCGCGGGCGTAGGGCGCCATGTGCGCCGGCAGGTTCGGCCGGCCGGCGTGGACCACGCCGTCGATGTCGGTGAGGGTGACGTTCTCGGCCTTGACCCCCATGCGCACCAGCAGCTCGACGCAGGCCATGGCCGCCGCGCCCGCGCCGGAGGTCACCAGCTTGACGCTCTCCAGCGATTTGCCCTGCAACAGCAGGCCGTTGCGCACGGCCGCGGCGCAGACGATGGCGGTGCCATGCTGGTCGTCATGGAACACCGGCACGTTCATCTTGGCGCGCAGGCGACGTTCGATCTCGAAGCACTCGGGGGCCTTGATGTCCTCCAGGTTGATCCCGCCGAAGGTGGGCTCGAGCGCGGCGACGATCTCGACGAACTTGTCGGGGTCGGTCTGGTCGACCTCGATGTCGAAGACGTCGATGCCGGCGAACTTCTTGAAGAGCACCGCCTTGCCCTCCATCACCGGCTTGGCGGCGAGCGGGCCGATGGCGCCCAGGCCCAGGACCGCCGTGCCGTTGGTGATCACCGCCACCAGGTTGCCGCGCGCGGTGTAGTCCGACGCGGTCAGCGGATCGTCGACGATCGCCTCGCAGGCGGCGGCGACGCCCGGCGAATAGGCCAGCGCCAGGTCGCGCTGGGTGGCCATGGCCTTGGTAGGCTCCACCGACAGTTTCCCCGGGCGCGGATTCTGGTGGTAGCTCAAAGCGGCGCGGCGGAAGTCTTCGTCCAAGACCGGTCTCCTGTCGGGCGATCGTGCAGGTGCGGTGCTTAGCGCCCGCGGGCGAAACTTCAAAGGCGTTCGCGGCGTCGCAGCCGGCGGGCCGGCTTCGCACAACCGCGACAATCGGCGGCTATGACGCGCGAGCTTCGCCCCGCCGCCCCGAGTCCCGTCCATGATCCGCGTCTTGTCCGCCCTCGTCCTGAGCCTGGCTCTTTCTACCGCCGCCCAGGCCGGGGAGAGCGCCCCGAGCCGCCCGAGCGTCGACGCGCCGGAGCTGGCGCGCCTTGGGCCCTATGGCGTGGGGGTGCGCTCCATCACCCTGACGCAGCCGGGCCAGGTCGACGTCCTGGGCGCGCCGGGCGCCGTGAAGGACCGGGTGCTGCCGGTGGAGATCTGGTACCCGGCGGTTCCGGCCAAGGACGCCAAGGCGGTGACCTATGCGGGCGCGCTGCCGGGCCAGCCGCCCCGCGGGCCGGCGGCCTTCACCGTGCCGGGGATCGCTGTGCGCGACGCCGCCGAGGCCAAGGGATCATTTCCCCTGGTGATCCTGTCCCACGGCTACAGCAACACGCCGGAGGCGATGAGCTGGCTGGGGGAGAACCTGGCCTCCAAGGGCTATGTGGTCGCGGCCATCCACCACAACGACCCGGACATTTCCGACCGCACCAAGTTCGCCGAGCCGATGCTGCGCCGCCCCCTGGACATCGCCTTCGTCGCCCAGACCCTGCAGGCGCGGGCCGGGGCCGGCGCGCCGGGGCTGGCGAGCGCCGATCCGTCCCGCGTGGCCCTGATCGGCTATTCCATGGGCGGCTACGGGGTGCTGATCGTCGCCGGCGGCGGCCTGGACCCGCAGGGCGCCCTGGTGCGCGCCGTGCCCGGCGGCGCGCTCCTGCCTTACGCCCAGGGCGGGGCCCGGCAGGGCGAGCTGGCGATCAAGGGGCTGAAGGCGGTGGTGGCGATCTCGCCGGCGGGGGTGCGGTTCGGCGCCTGGGGCGCCAAGGGGCTGTCGGGGATCACCGCGCCGTTGATGGTCATCGGCGGCGACCACGACGCCACCGTGGGCTTTTCCGACGGAGTCCGCCCGGTCTACGACCAGGCGAGGCGCAGCGACCGCTATCTGCTGGTCTATCAGAACGCCGGCCACAGCATCGGCATGAGCGCCGCGCCGCCGCAGATGCGCGAGCGGCTGTTCGACTTCCATTGGTTCGAGGACTCGGTCTGGCGCAAGGACCGCATCATGGGCGTCGACCAGCACTTCATCACCGCCTTCCTCGATCGGGAGACGAAGGGCGACGAGAGCCGTTCGGCCTATCTGGACACCGACGTGGTGCAAGGCGGCGAGGGCGCCTGGCCGGCGGCGATCACCGACTACGACACGGTCAGCCCCGGCGGCCCGGGCGCGACCTGGAAGGGCTTCTGCCGCAACAGCGCCGTGGGCCTGGAGTTGCACCACCAGGCGGCGGAGAACTAGCCGCGGCGCGGGCCGACCGCGCCGGGCGGCCGTCCTGGGGATGGACTGATCCGGTGTCGGAGCACCGCGCCGTCAGCGGCTGCGATGGCTCAACGGGTCGTCGGAGAGGCAGCTTCGCCATTGGAATGGCGCGCATAGCAGGGGCGATGCGCAGAGTGCGCCGCCGGTAGCTATTTGCGACAGGATCATGAGCGGCGCAGGCCATGCGCCCGGGCGCGTCGCCGCTTCGGCGCGGTCCAATGCCCTAATCCGCATAGTGAGGTGGTTGATGGCGAGTACGCCACGCGGCGAGCCGCGCTCTGTTCCAGACCCTGATGGCGAGCGCTACGATGAGATGATCCGCCAAGAGCGCCTGAAAAGGGGGCGTGCGGAGGCGGCTACGACTGCGCCGCGTAATTCGGTCGGGCATCCTGGATTTGCGGAGTCGCTCATCCCTGTCTGGGGTTCGGGGCGCGAGGCCGTCGCGGATCTTCAGGAGGGCGACTATGCAGGCGCGGCGCTGAACGGTGCGCTTGCGGCGTCGGATCTGTTCCTGGCTGAATCGATCGCAAAGGGAATCGCGAAGGGTGGGTTCTACGTGGCCAGGGACTTGGCCAAGAAGGCGCCTTACGGCTGGAAGAGGGAGGTTCGCCCGTGGATGGGCGAGAAAGGCTTCTTGGAGCCCGGTCAGCACGGACATCATTGGGCGATCCCTCAGAAGGGCTGGGGGAAGCAGGTTCCAGACGCGATCAAGAACCAGCCGTGGAACATCAAGCCGATGCCGAGCCCGGAAGTTCACGGGCGGATCACCGGATCCTACAAGGGTAAGCCACAGTTCAATGTCGCCGAGCGGTACTGGCACGGCACACCGGCCTGGTCCAAGGTCGGCGCCGTGACCGCCGCAGGCCATCCGGCGGCGGCGGTGAAAGCCCAATCAGACCAACACAAATGACCTCGACGCCATTGGCGTTTCCTGTCCTCGCATTCGCCCCTGATGTGGGCCGCCATGCGATGCCGGGACGAGAACGCCTCGACTATTTTCTGGATGAGGAAGGCTTCTCGACCTGCACCTCATGGGACCTAGAGTATGGCTCGCGCCAGGGAATGCTGTTGGCCGACTGTGCGGGCCGATGCTGGCGCATCGTTCGCGTGGAAGACCTTGGCGTCACACGCGGTTTCTGGGAGCGGGTTCTGCGGTTCCTTCTACAGCAATCGGTGCACCGGATCTCGCAGGAGATCGTTGAAGAACCCGCCTTGTCGCTTGTCGACCTGAAGGAGCGAGTATGCGCTTCGATTGCGGCCAACCCGGATGACTGGCGCGACGACGAGGTCATCGCAGGTGAGGCCGGGCCGCCGCGGGATGAACAAGAATTGCTCGGCGAGTTGCAGGCCGCGGTGCGGAAAGCGGAGACCCTGCCGCAACTGATCAACGCGCTCTACAACGAGGATCTCCCAGGCTGATGCTGTCAGCGTGGCGAGGGTGTCGCCGACATTTTTGCCGGATCGACCAACCAGATCATGAATAGGTTCGACGGCCGAAGCCGCGCGCCCGCGAAGCGTGGGTGGCGAGCAGAGGCCCCGCGCCTCGATTGCGTGACCGGTTTCTGTATTGGGTGCGAACGGTGGTCGACCGCGTGGTGGGCGGCAGTACAACGTCATTGCTGACGGTACGACATTGCAGTACCGCGCCAGATGACGGCGTAGCGCAGCGTGCAGGGGCGTGTGGGCGATGTCGCCTCAGGTCGGAGTCAATAATTTGATAAATAGGAAGAAATGTGTTCGAGGCTGATGTGTCGGCCCAAATTCGTTTGGACGGATCGGAAGAAAAATACCAAATAAAAACATGATGTTGCCTCGCAGACTCTCTGTGGCGCCCATGATGGATTGGGCGGGGCAAGAGTGGAAATATAAGAAATTCCAATGCTTAAGGTTTGCTCCGTGAGCGAATGCTGTACCGAATGCAGTACTAGGCATTGCGGGATGGCGTGGGGGGCTACGAGCTCCGGCCGATGAGTTCCTAACCGCGTTAGTTCGCGCCCGGAGGCGTACGACCCTGGGTGTCGGTCCGGTTGGGCCAGTGGGCATCGAGGCCTATCCGCTGCAGCCACCCGCGTTTCAAGCGCGATCATCTCGTGTCACGACGCACGAGGGCGGCTTCGACGCGCGCGCCTCAGTCTGGCGCTCGTTTCGCCGAAACGAAACTAGTTCAAACGGGCTTTGCGGTGGCGAGCAGGGCTTCCACGAACGTCATGATCAGCCGCCCCGCCGGAGCCTCGCTGTCCTTGCGTCGCTGCAAAGCGAGGCCGTGCGCAAGCGCCATGTAGCCTGCGGCCAGCTCGCGCGGGTCCAGCTGGGGCTCGCGCCCGAGCGAACGGTAGAACCCGGCGACGATGCTCCCCAGCTCCTCGGCATGGGCCTCGTGGACCGCCTCGTACTCCGCAGCGAACGTCGGGGACCGGTGCGCCAGCAGCTGCAGCTCCAGCGCCAGCATCGACCAGTCCACGTCTGCGTTCAGTGTCGCGGCCCAGTCCCTGAGACGTGCGAGGGCCGAGGCGCCATCCGAACCCTCCACGATGGAGCGGAGAAGCTCCGCTTCCTCGCGCATATGCTGGCGCAGGAGCTCCAGCATGATCGGCTCCTTGCCGGAAAAGTTCGAGTAGAGCGCGCCCTGGGTGTACCCGGCCTCCTCGGCGATATCGCGCACCGACGCCCCTGCAAAACCGCTGCGCGCCACCACCGCCCGGGCCGCATCCAGGATCCGTTCCCGGGTCTGCGCCTGG
Source organism: Phenylobacterium sp. (assembly GCF_041916435.1). Lineage (GTDB taxonomy): Bacteria > Pseudomonadota > Alphaproteobacteria > Caulobacterales > Caulobacteraceae > Phenylobacterium. Next base: position 590,348 of record NZ_JAYRZM010000002.1, read on the forward strand.
CTTTCCTCGCGGGTCAGTCGTTTCCGTGGCGTGGCCATGGAAGTGAAATAGCAGTTGCAATCCGGATCGCAAGCGAATAGGTGGCGAAGCAATCGAAATCCAGAAAGCGATTGCTATGGGAGTGGAGCGGTGAACGGTGCAGGTACGGTCTTTGTGACGGGCGCGACCGGCTTGCTCGGCAACAACCTCGTTCGCGAGCTGCTGGGACGCGGCGTCCGCGTGAGGGCCCTGGCCAGGTCACGCGCCAAGGCGGAGCGGCAGTTCCAGGGCCTGTCGGGCCTGGAGATCGTGGAAGGCGACATGCTCGCGGTGCCGGGTTTCGCCGCGGCGCTCGCCGGCGTGGACGTCCTGTTCCACACCGCGGCGCATTTCCGGGACAGCTACACCGGAGGCAACCATTGGGAGGAGCTGCAGGCCACCAATATCGACGGCGCCCGAAACCTCCTGTCGGCCGCCTACGACGCGGGCGTGCGCCGCGCAGTCATGACGAGCTCGATCGCGGTCCTCGATGGACCGCGCGGCGCCGTCATCAATGAGACCATGGTGCGCCCGATCGCCAAGGCCGACGACTACTACCGAAGCAAGATCCTGGCGGACGAGGTCGCCTTCGAGGCGATGAAGGCTCATCTCGACCTCGATATCAGCTTTGTTCTCCCCGGCTGGATGCATGGCCCTGGGGACGCCGGCCCGACGTCGGCGGGGCAGGTCACCCTCGATTTCGTCAACCGCAAGCTTCCGGGCATCGCCCCAGGCACCTTCTCCGTCGTCGACGCGCGGGACGTTGCGCGGGCCATGGTCGCCGCGGCTGAACGGGGCCGCCGGGGCGAGCGCTACCTGGCGGCCGGCCGCCACATGACCATGGACGAGCTGCTCAAGGTCTATGAGCAGGTCACCGGGGTTCCAGCGCCCAAGGGGAAACTCCCCCCAGCCCTGCTCCTGCTGATCGCGACGATCAGCGAGGCGATGGCGCGCCTGACCGGCAAGCCCACCCTGCTGAGCCTGGCCACAGTCCGCCTGATGCTTCGGGAGGCGGAGCGGACCCGGTTTGATCCAGCCAAGTCCGAGCGCGAGCTGGGCCTGACCTTCCGTCCGGTCGCCGAGACCTTGCGCGACGAGATCGCGTGGTTTCGCGCGCAGGGCCGCCTCGCCTGAACCTTTCCCACACCTGACCTGGAGCGCGCCGCATGGCCGTCGAACGCCGAGACGTCACCTTTTCCAGCGCCGATGCGACCTGCGCGGGCTGGTTCTTCCTGCCAAGCGATGCGCGCGCGCGCGGCCCGCTCCCCGCCGTGGCCATGGCCCACGGCATGGGCGCGGTGAAGGAGATGTACCTGGAGCAATTCGCACGTCGCTTCGCCGAGGCCGGGGTCGCGGCGCTGCTTTTCGACTACCGCGGCTTCGGCGCCAGCGAAGGCGCGCCGCGCCACAGGATCGTCCCGCGCGACCAGATGGAAGACTACCGGAGCGCCTTGACATGGTTGTCCCTGCAAGAGGAGGTCGACGCCGACCGGCTTGGACTCTGGGGCACGAGTTTCAGCGGCGGCCATGTGCTGCATGTCGGCGCCTACGATCCCCGCGTGAAGGCGGTGGTGAGCCAGGTCGGCGCCATGGACCTCTATGCCAACGCCCGGCAGGTCACCTCATCGGAGCAGTTCGAAGCCTTCCAGCAACTGGCCGTTCAGGAGCGGGTGCGGCGGGCGCGGGAGGGCGGGGAAGTCTACATCCCCAATGCGCTGCCGCCTGGGCAGGGGCCAGCCATGCAGGTCGACCAGGAGACCTATGATTGGCTCCTGCATGCGCAGGCCACCGTCGCGCCGGCCTGGGTGAACGAGGTGGCTGTGAGCTCCTTCGAGGCCATCCTTGAACACGCGCCCGCCAAGTCGGTGGAGCGGATTTCGCCTCGCCCTCTGCTGATGATCCTGGCGACCGAAGACCGCTGGACGCCACCGGACCTGATCCGGGAGGCCTACGGCCGCGCCCAGGCGCCGAAGCGTCTGCTGGAGGTGCCGGGTGGCCACTACGCCGTCTATGAGGGGGAGGGGGCCGAGCTCGCCGGGGCGGTGGCGACGGACTGGTTCGTCGAGCATCTGGCGGCCGGTTGACGGCGATGCGCGCGATCGTGGTAAAGGCCTATGGCGGCGCCGACGCGCTGGCCCTGGAGCATCGGCAGGCGCCTGAGCCCGGTCCGGGGGAGGTCCGGATCGCGACGACGCGAGCCGGGGTGGCGTTCGGTGATACTCTGCGTCGCCAGGGTCTTGCGGGGGCGCGCCGGCCCCCCTTCACGCCTGGCTATGACGTCGTGGGTCGCATTGCGGCGCTGGGAGAGGGCGTCCGCGACTGGGCGATCGGCGACCGCGTCGCGGCCTTCGTGGAATATGGCGGCTACGCCGAAGCGGTCTGCGCCCGGGCCGATGCGCTCATCCGCATTCCCGACGCCCTGGACGACACGGCCGCCGTTGGGCTGGTGCTCAACTACGGCGCCGCGATCCAGATGATCCGCCATGCCGGCGGCCTCGAGCGCGGAAAGTCGCTGGTGGTCACGAGCGCGGCGGGCGGTGTCGGCGCCGCAGTCCTGGACCTGGCCAGGGCCTTCGGGATCCAGGCTGTCGGACTGGCCTCGGCCCGCAAGCTCGAGGCGGTCCGGCTGAACGGCGCCCTGGCCGTCGACTCGAGCCGCAAGGACGCCGCTGCCGAGGTCCGGCGCCTCCTGGGATCCACTGGCGCCGATGCCGCGCTCGACGGCATCGGCGGCGCGCACCTGTGGCGTTCGCGTCGGATGGCGAAGCGCCACGGCAAGATCATCCTTTTTGGTGTCGCCGGCGCCGTCGCCCGCGGGCGCAAACGTGCGCTCGGCCTGCTGCCGACCATCCTTTCACTGGCGGCCATGCGCGTCCTCGGCGGCCCGCGGGTCGTCTCCTACGTCAGCACGATCGAGCACGCCCGCCGGCGCCAGCGCTTCGTGTCCGACCTGCGAGAGGTCTTCGACCACGCGGCAGACGGACGCCTGCACCCCCTCATTGCGCGCACCGTACCCCTCGCCCAGGCGGCGCAGGCCCACCGTGATCTCGAGGCCGGCGCCGTCGTCGGCAAAATCGTCCTGGCCGTGACGGCCTGACGCCTTTCCAGGAGACTCCCATGCAGACCGCAACGTCCAAGACTTCGCTCACGGTATCCCGCCTCGGCCTGGGCTGCATGGGCATGTCGGAGTTCTATGGGGCAAGCGATCCAGGCGAGGCCCAGCGGGTGCTGGCGCGCGCCTTGGAACTCGGCGTCAATTTCCTCGACACCGCCGACATGTACGGACGCGGCGAGAACGAACGCCTCATCGGCGGTTTCGTCGTCGCCAATCGGGACAAGGTGGTGATCGCCACCAAGTGCGGGATCGTGCGCGGCGAGAGGCCGGCAGACCAGAGGCGCGACACCAGTCCAGGCTATATCCGCAGCGCCTGCGAGGCGTCGCTGCAGCGCCTGGGCATCGAGGCGATCGACCTCTTCTACCTTCATCGGCTGGATGGCGTGACGCCGATCGAGGACAGCATCGGCGAGCTCTCCCGCCTGGTAGAGGCCGGCAAGATCCGCCACATCGGCCTCTCCGAGGTGACGGTCGATGAACTGCGCCAAGCCCATGCCGTCCATCCGGTCGCCGCGGTCCAGAGCGAATATTCGCTGTCGACCCGTGGCGCCGACGTGGAGGCGGTAGTCGACGCCTGCGCCGACCTTGGAGCGCTGTTCGTACCGTTTTCGCCGCTGGGCCGGGGCCTGCTGACCGCGGCCTACAGGTCGCCGGAAGACTTCCGGGGCGCGGATTTCCGCACGATCCTGCCGCGCTTCCAGCCGGGCGCCCTCGAACAGAACCTGTCCGTCGTGGATCGCCTCGCCGCCATCGCGGCGCAGAAGGGCTGCACCGTGGCCCAACTCGCCCTGGCCTGGGTCCTGGCGCGCGGTGCGCACGTTGTGCCGATCCCGGGCACCCGCCGGATAGAGCGGCTTGAGGAAAACGTCGGTGCGCTCAGTGTTTCGCTGGGCGCTGATGATCTGGCCGAGATCGACCGGGCCGCGCCCGCCGACGCCATCGTGGGCGACCGCTATCCGACATCCCTCACCCCACAGAAGTCCTGACCTGTGTCAGGCGCGATCCCCTCTTTCCGCGCACCAGCGCGTCCTTGCACCCGGAGCTTTCCATGACCGATCCCGTCCCGACCCCCGCCGAAGTGGTCGACGCCATGCACGCCGCGTTCCGCCTGTCCGACCTCGACGGTATCGCGCGCTACTGGGCCGAGGATGTCTCCTACCGGGCCCCCGGCGTCGAGCTTAGCGGCAAGGCCGCCCGGGTCGTCGCCGAGACCGTCTGGCTGAACGCCTTCAGCGACAACGAGGTGGAGACCACCCGCCGCTTCGTCGACGGCGACGAGATCGTGGACTTCGCGATCATGTCCGGCCTCCACTCCGGCCCGCTGGCCTTGCCGGGCGGCCAAACGCTCGCGCCGACAGGCGTCCGGGTGTCGGGTCCCTATGTGGCGCGATACCGGATCGTGGACGGCCGCGTCGTCGACCAGCACGTGATTTACGACCGGCTCACCCTGGTCGAGCAACTCCAGGGCGGTGCATCGTGACCGCGGAGGCCCTGGGCACAGCGGGACCTCGGATCGCCCCGGTTTCCCCAGACATCGTCGACGATCCCCTCGCGAGCCTCTTTGCGGGGGTCGCTCGCCACTACGGCGCTCCGCCCTCGGTCGGCCAGCGGCTGATCGCCAATCATCCCCGGCTTTATCGGCGTTGGCTCGCCTTGGGCTCGGAGCTGCTCACGAACGGCGAGCTGCCGTCCGATCTCCGCGAGCTGGCGATCCTGCGCGTCGCCCACAACACCGGCTGCGACTACGAGTGGCGCAGCCACGGCCCGGCGGCGATTGCGGCCGGGCTTCCTGAGGCAATGCTCGCGAGCTGGAAGAACGGCGGCGCTGAGGCCTGGCCCGACCCAAGGTGGGACGCGGTGGTCGACCTGGCGGACGCCCTTCACCGGTCATCCACGGTCGATGACCGGCTTTGGGACCGACTTGCGACGCTCTTCAGCGTCGAGCTGATCCTCGAGCTTTTGGTCCTGGTCGGCCACTACACCACGACCGCCTTTGTCCTGAACGCCCTGCGTGCGCCATGACCGACGCAGCAATTCATGTTGGCGGACCTGCAGAGCTGCTCGTGGGGGGCCTTGCCTTTCCCGAGGAGCCCAGGTGGCGGGCGGACCTCCTCTGGTTCATCGACGCGGGCGCGAACCAGATCTTGGCCGTGGATGAGGAAGGGCGCGAGATGCGGCGCATCGCGCTCGACTTCACGCCAGGCGGGCTGGGGTGGCTCCCTGACGAGACCCTGCTCGTCGTGGATGTGCAGGGCCGCCGCGTGGTCGCAATCGCTGCGCAGGGGGCCTCGTCCTCGACCTATGCGGACGTTTCCCGCTTGGCCCGCCTGCGGCCGAATGGACTGTGCGTCAGCCGCGACGGCGTCGCCTATGTCGCAACCATCGGCTCGGAACTGCGGGCCGAGGAGCCACGTCCTTCTGGCAACATCATCCAGGTCGCGCCGGACCTGAGGCAGGAGGTGCTGTTCGAAGACGACATCCGGTTTCCCAACGGGATCAGCCTGTCGCTCGACGAGCGGCGGCTCTATGTGCCGGAGACCTTCGGCGAGCGGGTGTCGATCTTCGAGCTCGCGACCGGTGCGCGGGTCGTGGCGCCGGTTTCGGGGACCTGGCCGGACGGCAGCTGCGCCGCGTCGGCCGACAGCCTGTGGTTCGCCGATGCGGGGTCCGCCAGGATCTTCCGGGTCGATCATGGCGGGCGCATCGTCGAGACCCAGGAGTTCTGCCGGCGCTGCTACGCGCCTGCGATGAACGGCCGCCGGGACCGTCTCTACGCCGCGGTGGCAGACGACCACGGCGCAGCGGCCAGGGCCCGGCGCACCGGGTCCATTTTTTGGAAGCCGATCCCGACCTGACACCGCCGCTCGCCCGGTGGGCGCGAGGCGAGCCTCCTCGCGCTCTTGAAGCAACAACTGAAACGCAAATCGCGGCCTGATCCTGAAGCGAGCCGCGGGAGGAAACCTGGATGAATCCAAATGCCTGCCAGCGCGCTGGGCCGATCTCCTCAGCCTCGTCCTGACGCCGGCTGAAGCCTGGGCGCCGACGCGCCCAAGCGGCCACCACGCAATCCGAACCAGCAACCACGACGCCGTCGCCGGCGGCGTCGACCCAACTTGTTTTCACGGGGAAACCATGACTGCCAAGACTCTGAGCGGCGCCAGCCTTCTGGCGCTTTCGACCTTGATGTGCGCCACATCGGCCCGCGCGGAGGACCCGGTGGCTGGCCAGGTCGAAGAGGTCGTGGTCACTGCGCAGCGCCGCAGCGAGCGGCTGCAGGACGTCCCGGTGACGATGCAAGCCTTCGACGGCAAGGCGATCCGGGCCGCCGGCCTGACACAGGTCGACCAGCTGGCGAGGCTGACGCCCGGCCTGAACGTGGGAGCCTTCGCGCCCAGCAAGCCGCAGATCTATATGCGCGGCATCGGCACCCGCCAGATCGACATAGGATCCGACCCCTCGGTCGGTGTCTTTCTCGACGACGTCTATGTCGGACGTGCTTCGGGATCGTTGTCGAACATCGCTGACATTGACCGGATCGAGGTTCTGAAAGGGCCGCAGGGCACGCTCTATGGGCGCAACACGATCGGCGGCGCCATCTCGGTCGTTACCGCGGACCCCACCAGCGAGATCGCTGCGAACCTCGAGGTGGGGGGAGGCGACTACGGGGCCTACAACGCTAAGGGCTATCTGAATGGAGCCCTGGTTCCAGGCAAGCTCGACGGCCGGATATCCGCCTTCTACGTAAAGCGTGACGGATATGTCGTGAACACCGTCACTGGAAAGGGTGCGCTGGGACTCGACCAGCTTGGGGTGCGCGGCAAGCTTCGGTTCGCACCGAGCGATCGTCTCAGCGCGGTGCTCACGGCCGACATCCTGCGAGACCGGTCGCCGGGACAGCAGGGCGAGTCCGAGGGACCCGACGTGTTCCTGCGCAGTCCGCTCGTCGGCTTGCCCCAACTCACCCGCGACCGGTTGTCCGAAGCCTACAACCTCGACTCACCGGTCCGCCGCAACATCGACCAGGTTTCTCTCCGTGCGGAATGGAAGGGTGACGACGCCACGGTGACTTCCATCAGCGCCTATCGCCGCTCCCGCTTGTTCGAGGACGCCGACGTGGACTCGACGCCGCTTTCAGTGCTGGAGCAGGTGACGTTCGAACGATCCCGGGAACTCTCCCAGGAGCTGAGGATCGTGTCCGATCCGGCTGCGCGCTGGTCTTTTGGCGGCCGGCTCGACTGGCTTGCCGGCGTCTATGTCTACCGGGACGAGGCCGTGCGGACAGATCGGTTTGTGTGGGGCGCGGACAGCCTGCCGGTGCTGGTGGGCCGCTTCAGCGGCCTGGCGGGCCTCGAATCCGTGACCAACGACGCGACGCTGGACCGCGATGTGGATGGCGCTGCCGTGTACGGCCAGGCCACGGTACGTGTGACCGACACCGTCAGCGTCACGGCAGGCCTCAGGTACTCCAGGGACCACAAGGAGGGCCTCTACACTGGCGCGACCGACCATGCCGGCCTTCCGGTCCTTGCGCAGCCCTTCGCGGTCCCGCTTGATCGCACCTGGACCTCCACGGATCCTCGCCTGACGATCGACTGGAAGCCGACGCACGACGTGATGGTCTTCGTCACCGCTAGCCATGGCTACAAGAGCGGCGGGTTCCAGTGGGCTGTCACCGATCCGACGCTCGCAGCCCGCATCTTCGATCCCGAGGAAGTCAGCTACTATGAGCTCGGCGCCAAGACGCGCTGGCTGGGCGGCGCGCTCGTCCTGAACGGCTCGCTTTTCTACAACGACTACAAGAACCTTCAGGTGCAGCGCCTGGTGGCGATCCCCGGGGGCGGGGCCTCCAATGTCATCTCCAACGCCGCGGCCAGCACGATCAAGGGCACCGAGGTGGAAGTGACGGCCCGGCCCGGAGCGGGCTGGCTGGTGAACCTGGGCTACGCCTATCTCGACGCGCGATATGATCGGTACGTGTTCGGGCCTGGCGTGGACTTCTCTGGCACGGCCATGGTGCGCTCGCCAAAGACTACGCTCAACGCCAGTGTCCAGTACGACCGTGACCTGGGAGATGACCTGGCCCTGCAGGTGAGGGGGAGCGCGGCCTACACGTCCTCGTTCTTCTTTGAGCCTGGGGAAACCCGGCTGTCCGCCGGCAATCGTGAACCGGCTTACGTCACCGTCGATCTGCGCGCCTCACTTTCGCGAGGGCCATACCGGGCGACCGCCTTCGTCAGCAACCTGTTCGACGAGCATTACCGGACGGCGCGGCTGACATACCCGGGCGCCTCCAGCCCGTTCGGTGCGACTGAACCGCAGAGCATCGGCTACTGGGCTCCGCCGCGCATGGTGGGTGCGAGTATCAGTTGGATGCTCCAGTAGTTCGCTGAGGCAAGGGGTCTATCGCTCCGCCTAAGGCGGCTGGCTGACGAGCTGGGCGGCGGCGAGCGCGGCATCGGCCCCTACCACCCACAGGACCATGGGTGCATCTCGAATCGTCAGTAGCTGACATGCCGAAGGAGAGGTGACGAAAATGGTCTCAGCGGGCGCAGCGCCCGCCACTCCAAGCGCAATTGGGTCGGCTCGTTGTGCATGGAAATATAGGATTGCATATTAAATAAAAAAATGCATGCATTTGACCTCTGGCTCGATAAGTGGCCGTGTGGGGAGGATTGCATGGGGCGATACGGCTTTAAGGCAGCGCTTATGACTGCCGCGGTGATTTGTGCTCCTAGCGTGGGCAAGGCGCAGGATTCGACGCGGTCCACGCAAGTGGACGAGGTGGTCGTCACCGCCACCAAGCGCGACGAGACGTTGCACGACACGCCGATCTCCGTTTCGGTGATCGAAGGGCAGAAGCTGGCGGCAAGCGGCGCTTCAGAGTTCACTGAACTCGACGACTACGTTCCCAACTTGCAAATTTCCGATACGCCAGCGATCCCAATCATCACGATGCGAGGCATCGGTTCGAGCACGGGGAGCCTCTCGTTCGAACAGGCCGTCTCAATGTATCTGGACGGCGTCTATGTCGGACGCCCTAAGCAGTTCACCGCGCCGTTTTTCGACGTCAAACAGATCGAGGTGCTGCGTGGACCGCAGGGAGCGCTGGTCGGCAAGAACACAAGTGCAGGTGCGATTGTTGTGGTCACGGCCCGTCCGACTCGAACGTTCGAGGCGACAGCCAGCGCCGAAGAGGACTTCGAGTATCAACGGACCGCTGTTACGGGCGTAGTTTCGGGGCCGCTTGGCGAAAGTGTCGGCGTTCGCCTAGCGGGGCGATACGAGACGCAGAATAAGGGATATCTGCACAACACCGTCACGGGAACCGACGACCCCAGGCCCAAGAGCCTGGTCTTGCGGGCCTCTGCCGACTATTCGCGGGACACGCTAGACCTGTTCGGTAAGCTTGAATATTCGTACAGAAGGATTGAGGGCCAACCCTTTCAGACTATCTCGCGCGCGAACGGCATCGTGTTGGATCGGACGCGTCAAGCGGGTAGCCGGATTGGTCCGGAAGAGGACGACGTCAATAACTATAACGCTGTCGTGCGTTTTGATCGACGCTTTGGTGACTTCACTCTGACAGGCGTCACCGGATTTTCCGCCTACGACAGTGAGATTGGCTTAGATTCCGACTATTATACTCCGGACATCTTCTACTCGCGTTTTGCCGAGAATTTCCAGCAGGTCTCGCAGGAAATCCGACTTAGCTCTCCGAGCGAAGATCGCTTCAGCTATATCGTAGGAGCCTACTACCATGTGGCCGACGAAGATCTCACCCAGGCGAGCGTACCGGTGGCCAACCAAGCCGGGAGCACGCGCCGGTACTTCAGCCAAAAAACAAAGGTCGCTTCGGTGTTCGCTGAAGGCACTTTGCAGGTCTCAGATAGGCTGAGGACGCTTCTTGGCCTGCGGTACACCCAAGAGGATAAGGACTCGACCTATCGCAACATCACCGGGGCCGGCGCGCTTTCGGGAGTAGGCGTTACGACAATCGCGTTCCCGGATTCAATGAGCGAAGGGCTCTTCGATCCATCACTTGTTGTCCAGTGGAATGTGACGCCTGCAGTTATGCTCTATGCTTCAGTCGCGCGAGGGTCGAAAGGAGGCGCGTTCCAAGGTTCCATCGCCGGCGCGAAGCCCTCAACGTTCCAGGTGGGGCCGGAGCGTTCACGCTCCTTCGAAGCTGGCGGCAAGTTTAACCTGCTAGACGGTGCGGCCTTCCTGAATGTCAACGCGTACTGGACCGACTATACTGGCCTGCAGCTCACGACGCTTGACCCAACTGCGACGACACTGAGCTTCGTCACGCGCAATGCCGGGGCGGCCCGCAGCCGCGGGGTCGAGGTCGACGGATCCTGGAGGATCGCCGCGCCACTTACACTAAATGCTTCAATGGCCTACCTGGACTCGGCCTTCACCGATTTCACGGACGGTCAGTGCGCGCTGCAGCAGACACCGGACGGAACGAAGCCCAACACCTGCAACTACAACGGCGTGTCGCTGCCATACGCGCCGAAATGGAGCGGCTACGCTTCCCTTGACTGGCGCCGTCCTGCTGCGGGCGATGTGGATCTCTTCGGGAGTGTGGATCTGCGCTTCGCGTCTAGCGCGCGCTACTCGTCAGTCAATGATCCGGTGGCGGTGCAAAGCGCAACGGCGAAGCTGGATCTGCGCATAGGAATTGGCGCCCACGACGCCAGATGGGAAGTCGCCGTGGTCGGCCGCAATCTTACCGACGAACAAACCTTCTCCTTTACGAGCTCGAACCCGATCGCGAATTCGCTAGGCGGCACCGGACCAGACGGTCGCATCCAAGTCCTCGACCCGCCACGCACGGTGGCCCTCCAAGCGAGCGCACGCTTTTAGGGGGAGATCAGAAGTTGACTGCGCGGTCCCATCAGAATCGTGGGCGGAACCTGAAAGACGGCAGCAATTCGTTCGGCAGCGAGCTAGAGAGCTTGGTGTCTCAGGTGCTGGTGGTCGGCGCCGGTCCGGTCGGTTTGGCGCTGGCGCTTGATCTCGGCTGGCGCGGCGTTGACGTTGCCCTGGTGGAGCAGGCCGACGGAAGTGTCGGTCAGCCGAAGATGGATATGGTCAACGTCCGCACGATGGAGTTCTGCCGGCGTTGGGGCATCGCTGATCGTGTCAGAGCGGCAGGCTTCCCGCAGGATCATCCGCAGGACATCGTCTACTCGACCGGCGTCCTCGGCTACGAGCTGAAGCGCGACTTTCGTCCTTGCATGGCGCAAGAGCCAATTGCTCCCTACAGCCCGACGAAGCGGGAGCGATGTCCTCAGAACTTCTTCGATCCGGTGCTGATGCGGGCGGTGCGCGAACAGCCGACCGTCGACCTTAGGCTCGGCCACCGGCTGGCGGATTTTCGCGATATGGGCGATCGAGTGATCGCTCAAGTCGAGGACCTCGCGCGGGGCCGAACCATTGAGGTTGTCGCGCGCTATTTAGTGGCCTGTGATGGCGCCGGAAGCCCGATCCGTCGGGCATTGGGGATCGGCGTCGAAGGGCGCGACGCGCTCAGCTACAGCATGAATGTCCTCATACGCAGCCCCGCGCTTACGGCTGCGATCCAGGGCAGGCGCGCCTACCGATATGTTCTCATTGACCCAAAAGGTCTGTGGGGGAGCCTGGTGGCGATCGACGGGCGCGACGTGTGGCGGCTATCGCTCATCGGCGGCGGCGATCGTCGAAGCTGGTCAGACGCCGACATCAACGCGGCGGTCCTAAAGGCATTCGGCGCGCGGCTCCCATACGACGTCCTCTCGGCCGTTCCTTGGACCCGCCGCGAGATTCTCGCCGAGACCTATCGGCGAGGACAGTGTTTCCTTGCGGGCGATGCTGCACACCAGATGTCCCCCACCGGTGGGTATGGGATGAACACGGGAATTGGAGACGCGGTCGACCTATCCTGGAAGTTGGCGGCATGCCTTGAGGGCTGGGGCGGCGAGGGCCTGTTGGCCAGCTATGACATCGAACGCCGGCCTGTCGCACGTCGGGCAATGGAAGAAGCAACTGCGAACCTCGGTCGAATGGGGAAGGCGTCGGCCGATCCTGACCTGCTTGCGGCTGACGCAGCAGGGGATCGCGTGCGGCGAGTGGTGGGCGAGCGCGTCGCTGGATTGATGGCGCGCGAGTGGCAGTCAATTGGGATCCACATCGGCTATCGTTACGACGCCTCGCCGATCTGCAGCGATGAGCCGGGCCCGCGGCCGCCCATGGAAGTGACTAGCTACACACAGACCGGCTATCCCGGCGCGCGAGCACCGCATGTTTGGCTTCCAGACGGAAGATCCACCTTAGATTTGTTTGGGCGTGGGTTCGTTGTCCTAGACCTCGGGGCGACGCCGGGCGGGGCCGAGGCGTTGGTCCAGGCCGCCAACGAGTGTGGCGTGCCTTGCCACTGCCATTTGCTCGCCGACCCGGCCATACAGGCGGTGTATGGAGCCGCCCTGGCGATCGTCCGACCGGACGGGCATGTGGCCTGGCGCGGCGATGAGCCGCCCGCGGTTCCGCTAGTGCTATGGGAGCGGCTGCGCGGCGCGACGAGTTCGGATTCATCGACCACTATGCGAGCAATGAGGGCGCTGTGAGTTGGCTGGAGATTCCGAAGGACGTGCAACTCGCCGCGCGGGCGCTCGCGCCGCTGCGAATTAGTGAGACGGTGCTGAAGACAGCGCATTTCGAGGAGATGAAGCACTGGTACACCTTGGTGCTGGGCGTATCGCCCTTCTTCGAACGCGCGCCGCCTTCTGATCAGTCCGACGCCCAGTTGAGGGCTCTTGGACGCGCTAGCGACCGCCGCATCTGCTTCATTCGCCTGCACCTGGATCACCCTTACACACAGGTGTTTGGCTTGTTCGAGATTCTGGATTTGGACGATCAACCTGATCGCGATCCGGGGCTTGACCACATGCAGTTCCGCAACGCTTCGATGGCGGACCTGGTGTCCCGCTACGAACTGTTGCTGGGATTGGGCGTGAAGCCTTTTCGTACGGCCAATCATGGGCCCGGCACGAGCTTCTACTATCATGACCCGGATGGGAATCGCGTCGAGCTCTCTGCGTCGAACTTCGATACCGAAGGAGACTATCTCGCCTACTTTCAATCGGAGGCCTATCGAGCCAATCCGTCGGGAGTCGAGATTGACGTGGCTGATTTCGTCCGCCGCTTCCGGGCCGGCGTGCCCAAAGTGCAACTGGTTCGGATGCCGAGTTAGTCTGGAGCGTCTACTGGCGTCTCGTAGGTGTTCATCAGCATCGCGAGCATCGAGTAGTAGCCGAGCAGTCCGACCACCTCGACAACGCCGCAGTCGCCGAGCGCCTCGCGTAGGCCTTCGAAACTCGCGTCGTCCAACGCCCCAGTTTGAAGGAGCGTTCGCGAAGCATTTAGTACGGCCGCCATCGTAGGATCAGCCAGGTCAATTGGGGATTCACTGCCGATCGCTGCGATAACGGGTTCGGGAACTCCTGCCGCTCGGGCGAGAGGAACGTGGTGCGCCCACTCGTATCCGCTCTTCCAGTGACTGGCTGTGACCAAGATGACCAGCTCAGAGAACCTGGGCTCGAGCGATGTACTGTAGCGTAGGAACGCGCCAAGCTCCTGCGCGAGATCGGCGAGCTTGGGGCTCGCCAAGAGCAATCGATGCGGTGCGAGGACCCGGCCGCGTGGGCCCGCGGCGATCCTTGCATGGACCGCATGTTGCTCCGGGCTTAGCTGCATTTGGCCTGGCGGATTGTAGCGAGCGCCCTTCATGCTGAGACCCACGTCGGCTGGGATGCCATCGTCCTCCCGCTAGTGTTGCGACCGCAATGTGTTCAGACGGTCGCCATTTGCTCAGCAACCCGGCCCTTGAGTTTCCCCGGGCTGATTTTCTCGCGCCAGAGCGCTAGCAACCTCGTCTTCTCATTCTCATGACGCGCGATGGCCGCCGCCTTCACATGGCCAAATCCGCGGACTTCGGATGGCAGCGCCAACAGGGCGGTTGCGATGTCGCGCGGCCCCGCGCAGAGGTTAGGCGTAAGTTCATCAAGCAGCGCTTCGTATTCGGCGAGAAGACGACGCTCCGTACGGCGCTCGTTCGTCCATCCAAATGGATCCAGCGGCGTGCCCCGAAGACGTTTGAAGCGTGCGAGAATTGACAACACCGGAAAGATCCATGGCCCAAAGGCGATCTTGCGAGGGTGTCCCGTTGCGCGGTCGCGCGGGGCAAGTAACGGTGGGGCGAGGTGCAGTCGGACCCGACCGACGCTCGTGAACTCCTGATCGAGAGTGCGGCGGAAAACCCCGTCTGTGTAGAGGCGTGCGACTTCGTATTCGTCTTTGATCGCCATCAGCTTGAAGAGCGCATCCGCGGCGACACGAGCGAGCGCCGTGTCGATCGCAGCGATCCGGGCGACCCGATCACAGTAGCGTGCAGCGTACGTGGTGTTCTGGTAGGCGACTAGAAAGTCTCTTCGCCGGCTGTCGACGACCTCGGCGCTTTCGGCCGCCGGCTTCGGTCGGGTGTCGATCTCCAACTCCGCCATGCCAGTCGTCCCTTCGTGGGCCAACCGACGGCCAAGTTCGAAGGCGGTAAGGTTGGTCTCGACCGCGGCCCCATTCAGCCGGATCGCGGTCGCCAAGCTTTCATGAGAGACCGGCAGTGCGGACTTCTGCCAGGCGAACCCAAGCATGAGCATGTTGGCGAAGACCGCGTCGCCGAGGAGCTTGCGGCTGAGACCCGTTGCGGCGCAACAGGCGACCGCATCCCCGCCCAGTGCGCTGGCGATGCGATCGATCAACGCTCCGTCGTTCATTCTGGCGGTAAGATCAAAAATTACGCCGGCGGTCGGCGCCACATCCGCATTGACCACGGCTGCCGCGCCCGACCTCTTCGACAGCTTCAAGTGCTCGGGCGCGGCGGCGACGACCGCATCGCACGCGATCAGGTAGTCGGCTGCGCCAACTCCGATCTTCACCGCTCCGATGGCGTCACGTCGCGCGGCAAGCGTCAAGTGACTTGCTACGGCTCCGTTCTTCTGCGCCAGGCCGGTCATATCCAGGACCGCGCACTCAAGCCCGTCCAGATGAGCGGCCATGGCGACCACGGCGCCAATCGTCACAACGCCGCTGCCTCCGATTCCCGTGATGAGAATACGCTTGGTGGTCTCGATGCGGGCGCGGGCGGGCTGGGGCAGGGGCGGGCGGTCCGCCAACCAACGCCGCACCCGACTGGCGTCCGCCTTGCGCGGCTGTGCGCCCTCGACCTCCACGAAGCTCGGACAAAATCCTTCGACGCACGAGAAGTCCTTGTTGCACGCGGATTGGTCGATAGCGCGCTTTCGGCCGAGCGGCGTATCGACCGGAGCTACCGCGATGCAGCTGGACGCCTTGACGCAGTCGCCGCAGCCCTCGCACACACGCTCGTTGATGAAGAGGCGACTGGGCGGTTCCGGCAGCAGTTTGCGCTTGCGTCTGCGGCGTTTTTCGGCCGCGCAGACCTGTTCGAAAATTAGGATGCTGACGCCTTCGACGTCACGGAGTTCACGCTGAATGGCGTCGAGTTCTTGACGTGGATGCACGGTTGCGCCGGTCGGCAATCGCCGTGGCCGCTCCGGTTCGTCGGTAGCGATCACAATGCGTTTGACCCCCTCGGCCGCGAGTTCCGCGCAGATCTGTTCTACCCCCAGAACTCCGTCGACGGGCTGGCCGCCGGTCATGGCTACGGCGTCATTGAACAGAATCTTGTAGGTGATGTTCACTCGCGCGGCGATCGCCGCACGGATGGCAAGTAGGCCAGAGTGGAAGTATGTGCCATCGCCCAGGTTTTGGAAGACGTGCTTGCGGTCCACGAAGGGCGCTTGGCCAATCCAGGCCGCACCTTCGCCGCCCATCTGGCAGACCGTGGCGGTGTGTCGATCTGGCATTCGGCTGGCCATTGTGTGGCAGCCGATCCCGGCCAGGGCGACAGACCCTTCGGGGACCTGCGTCGATCTATTGTGCGGGCAGCCGGCGCAAAAGAATTCCTTTCGCACCAAGAGATCTGGCAGGGCCGGCGCCTGGCGCGGAGCATGTTCCGGGGCGGCTTTCAGGTCTGGGATCAACTCACGAAGGGCGCGCACCAAGTCTTCAGGTGAAAGCTCGCCGTGAGAGGCAAGCAAGGCCTGGCCTGCTGCGTCGAACTTGCCGATGATCAGCGGACGCGGGCCTTCCGGCATCTGCGCATACAGGAGCGCCTTGAGCTGGGGCTCGACGAGCGCTCGCTTTTCTTCGATGACCAGGATCCGCTCCAACCCGTTGGCGAAGGCGAGAACGCCTTCTGGCTCTAGCGGCCATGGCATGCCGACTTTGTAGACGGCGAGCCCCAGTGCTTGCGCCTCATCCTCGTCGATTCCGGCGATCCGCAAGGCGTCAAGGAGGTCGTTATGTGCTTTGCCGACGGTTATCAGACCCAGCTTCGATCGCTGGCCGTTCCAGACCACGCGATCCACCCGGTTGGCTCGCGCGAACGCCTTCGCCGCCGCGAGCTTCGGGCCGACCAGTCGGGCCTCCATATCCTGCTTATTCTCGGGCCACCGAATCCCAAGCCCGCCTGCGGGCCGATCGTCAACGTCGGGCGCGCGAAGGGTAGGCCGCGCTGAGATGCCCGCAATTGAGCCGCTTGAATCGGCAAGTTGGGTCGTGACCTTCATGCCGACCCAACAACCGGAATAGCGAGACATCGCGAAGCCGACGAGCCCGAACTCCACGAGCTCTTGCAGGTCGGAGGGCGCAAGGACGGGCATCATGGCCGCCACAAAGGCCTGTTCGCTCTGATGAGCGATCGTGGAGGACTTTGCGCCGTGGTCGTCACCGGCGATGGCGAGGACGCCGCCGTTTGGGGCCGTCCCGGCCATGTTTGCGTGCTTGAAGACGTCGCCTGACCGGTCGACGCCGGGTCCTTTGCCGTACCAAAGCCCGAAAACGCCATCGACGCGCGCCGCACCGACTAGTCCGGTTTGCTGCGCCCCCCAGATGGCCGTCGCGGCCAGCTCCTCATTGACGCCGGGCTGAAAGTGGATGTCGCGCGTGGCCAGTTGAGACCCGGCCGCCCAGAGCTCCGCATCCAATCGACCCAGAGGGGACCCGCGATAGCCGGATACGAAGCCGCCGGTCGAGATTCCGGCGGATCGATCGCGCTGATGCTGCTCCAGCAACAGGCGCACAATCGCCTGCATCCCATTCAGGAGCACTCTGGGCTGGTTCAGGTCATAGCGATCATCGAGCTGGGGGGCGGGTGGCGGCGACGAACTCATCGTAGCTCCAAAATGCATGCAATAGTTGAAGTTCTATGCATTTTGCGTTAGGAGATCAAGGGTGCTCAGCGGAGCTAGGGGGAATTCGCGCATGATTGACGCGACGACGTACGGCGAGCTTGCGCAGCTTGCGCATCGCTTTTGGGGCGCTTTGGATCGCAACGACTACGGGGGATTGCTGAGGCTGGTCACCACCGACTGCCGTTGGAATCGCGGTGGACGCTGGCGGGAGGGCGGCGCAGACATAGAAGCGGCGCTTCTCGAACGCCCCGCCGGTCTCTTCGTGCGCCACCTTATCACCAATTTGGAGGCCGAACTGCGCGAGGATGGGAGCGCCGTGTGCAGTTACTATCTGAGTGCTTTCTCGTCGCGCGCAGCCAAGGATGGCCCGCCGCCCTATCCCGCTGCGGCTCCAGTCCTCATGGCGGACTATCGCGCCGTGTGCGTGAGAACCGAAACTGGTTGGAGCTACAAAGAGCTTGGCGGCGCGACGACCTTTCGTGCACAGCCGGCGGCCTGACGTTGTGACGACAAGCCTCGAACGAATCCGTCAGAGCATCAGAGGCAGCCTCTTTGCTGAGGTCCTTGGCGGGGAGGTGCTGACCTGCGCTGACGGCGCCTGCGAACTGCGGATACCGATCACGCCGACGGTGCAGCAATATGCAGGATTCGTCTTCGGCGGCGTGGTGGCCTTCATCGCCGACCTTGGTTGCGCATGGGCTTGTGCATCTGTGGGCGGAGCCAATGTGACGGGCCAGCTCAACGTCCACTTCCTAGCGCCTGCTGTTGGCGACACGCTCATCGTCCGCGGGCGCGCGGTGCGCAACGGGCGGCGGATGAGCGTTGGCGCTGCCGACGTGTTCGCTCTGGTCGAGGGCCAGGAAAGGCTGGTTGCGACGGCGACAGCGACGCTAACGCCTACGCCGTCGCCGCCCAGCTAGTCATTTGACGCTTGTTCTGTAGACGAGGGGGCGGCGTCGCCACGTCTAGGCGCCCGTCGTCGGCTCAGGTCTGATGGGCGTGCTCTCGCACCTACGCCTTGATGTCCGCCTCTATGGTCCGGCGCGCGAGCACCAAATGCACGATCGGCCATAAGGCGAAAGCGCTGCACCACAGGAGCGCGTGGCGCAGCGATTCCGGTCCCGACGACGCGTAGAGGTCGCTCATCAGCCCGATGAAGAAGGGCCCGGCGCCCGTGCCAATGAGACTGGTGAGCAAGGTCAGCAGGGCGGCGGCGCGCGCTCGCAGCCGAGGGGGCGTCACCCCCTGAATCAGCGCAAATACAGGTCCATGTGCGGCCAGGCCGAACAGGCTGGAGAAGAAGTTGAAAGTCAGCGAGAGGCCTGCAGAGTTGCTGGTCAAAAGGGCGACTTTGAAGAGGAACGCCAAGGCGTAGCAACCAGCGGCGTAGGTGATCACAATCAACGCGCCACGCTGCAGGAGCCGGTCGCCGACATAGCCGCCGCCAAGCGCGCCGACCGTTGAGGCGAGACCACTCACGGCGCCGTACACCAGGCCAACTTGGGCGATGCTCATGCCATATGAGCGCACGTAGAATGAAGGCAACCATTGCTGGAGGCCGAACGCGACGAACCCCGCGCCTCCAAACACCATGGCCAGGTGGATATATGATGGGCGCGATTTGATCAGACCGAGAAGTGTCGACGGCTCGGCGGCCCCCGCAGTGGACTGCGACGGTGTGTCATGGCCGCCTCGCGCCGGCTCCTTCAGGGTCAGGCGCACGACTATGGCTAGCACAATCCCCGGCGCGCCCACGAGAATGAACGTCTCGCGCCATCCAAACCTGGAGACCAGCCAGCCACCAATCATTAGGCCGGCCATCATGCCGACCGTGCTGCCTGCCGTATGAATCGCAAGCACGCCTGAGCGTTGCTTCGGCGGAAAGTAGTCTCCAAGCACCGAATGCGACGCAGGCAGGCAGCCGGCCTCGCCCACGCCCACGCCCACGCGGGCGGCCAGCAGGTGGAAGAAGTTTTGCGCGAGACCGCAAATCGCGGTCATCGAACTCCAGATGATGAGGGCCGCGGAGATGATGTTGCGGCGGATCGAGCGGTCGGCCAGACCTGCGATCGGAATTCCAAGCGTGGCGTAGAATATGGCGAACGCGAACCCGGACAGGACGCCCAACTGGGTGTCGCTGAGACTCAACTCCACCTTCATCGCCGGCATGAGGACCGAAATCACGGTCCGGTCCGCGAAGTTAAAGACGTTCACCACCGCGAGAAGGACGACCACATAGGTCAGGTAGGCGCCTGAATGGCGCGGAGGTCTCACATCAGTCGGCGCGGCGGCGCGCGCTTCCAGTTCGATCGCCATCTGGACGTCTCAGCTCCCCATTTTGGCCAACCTGCTTCATGTGCGTGCGAAATGCAATAATGCATGCATTCAATTGACGGCGCGCGCACATGACCGTACGATCCACCCAACATGGGGGAGGTCCGATGCGGATTGTTCGGTATCGCTTGGGGGCAGATGAGAAGGTGGGGCTTCTCGAGGGCGACGAGATCGTCCCTGTGGCTGGAGCCGACTGCGCCAGTTTCGTTGTTGGGACGCCAGCGACCCTGGTGGAGGATCCCGGCGCGCCGCGTGTGCGATTGGACCAGGTCCAAGTGTTGGCCCCAATCGTGCGGGGGCGGTTCTTCTGCATCGGCCTGAACTACCAGGCTCATGTGGCCGAGGTGGCGCGCGACCCAGCGGAACGGCCCTCGGTTTTTACGCGAACTCGTGAGTCTCTCGCAGGTCCCGGTGACAGCCTCTGGCGCCCAAAGGTGTCGGAGCAGTTCGACTACGAAGGCGAACTCGCCGCGGTCATCGGCAAGGCTGGGCGTCACATCTCCACCGAAGACGCGCTCGACCACGTCTTTGGATACACCTGTTTCCTTGATGGCAGCGTTCGCGACTTTCAAAAGCACTCGGTGACCGCCGGGAAGAACTTCGAAAGAACGGGGGCCATCGGCCCCTGGATCGTCTCTCGCGACGAGGCGCCCCAGTGGAACGCCATGACCCTTGTGACGAGGCTAAACGGTGCGGTCGTTCAACAGACTTCGACCAGCCTCATGATCTATGGCCTGCCGGAATTGGTGTCTTATCTCTCGACAATCACGACTCTAGCGCCGGGCGATGTGATCGCGACAGGAACTCCCTCGGGGGTGGGTGCGCGCCGTACGCCGCCGCTCTGGATGCATGCCGGCGACCGGATTGACGTTACCGTCGACGGCGTCGGAGCACTGGTTAACGACGTCGTCGATGAACCCGAGTTCGTTCCCACCACCGCGTTGGTGCAGGAGATATCGTCATGAAGTGGCCTACAGCACGCATAACCCACATCGGTTTGACCGTCGGCGACCTCGATGCGGCCATCGCGTTCTTTACGCGCGCGCTTGGCATGCGGGTCATGAAGCGAGCCGCCGGCCGCTTCGCCACGCTCAGCTTTGGCTACCAACACCACGATATCGCGCTCTTGCCGGCGCCGCCCGGAACGCCACGTAGCCGGGGGCTGGGCATGCACCATGTTTGCCTGGACTTTCAGGACTACGAGTCGTGGGTGAGGGCCTATGGCCGCTTGGTTGACGCCGGAGTCGAAATCGAACGGGTGGTCGACCATCGGACGGGTGTTGGAATCTACTTCTCCGACCCTGAGGGCAACAATTTCGAGGTTTGGTACGAAGCTTTTCCAACGATGGAAGAAGCGATCGAGAACGGTCACCAGATGTCCGAGGAGTTCGAGGAGAACCACATCGGATACGCTGTGGATCAGGCGCAGCTCTATCGCGACTATCAACGCCTTCTGACCAAGGACGTATTGAAGCCCGAGCTCGAGCTGGCCTGAGCCGGTCGCCGGGTTTGAGCTCGGCGCATTTCACCTAAGGGGAGGACGCATGCGTCTGGTGACTTACGTCGCCGGCGGCCGGACGGCTGTCGGCGTGATCAAAGGAGACGGCGTTGTGGATGTGGCGGCGCACATGCCTGACGCGCCAAAGGATCTACGGGGGCTCCTTGCGGGAGATTGGATAGCTAGACTCTCGTCGCTGGCGTCGGCGGAAACCGACTTTGGCCTGAGCGACGTGAAGTTCGCGCCGGTGGTGCCCAACCCAGAGAAGATCTTCCTGGTCCTGCTCAACTATGAGTCGGACAGGATCGCGCAAGGGCGGCCCAAGCTTGCCTTTCCGCATCTGATGGCGCGGTTCGCGGACAGTCAGGTAGGTCATCGTCAACCCCTGGTCATTCCCGGCGCGACGCAGGAATTCGACTTTGAAGGAGAGCTCGCCGTGGTTATGGGCGCCGGTGGCTGGCGCATTCCGGTGGAACGCGCTTTGGAGCATGTCGCAGGCTACTCCTGCTATAACGATTGCGGCGCGCGCGACTTCATGCGCCACACGCGCCATTTCACCGCCGGTAAGAACTTCCCGGCGTCAGCAGGCTTCGGTCCTTGGCTTACGACCGTCGATGAGGTTCCCGATCTTTCGAAGGCGACGCTGACCACCCGCCTGAACGGCGAGGTCTACCAGACCGGGACCCCTGCGGACCTGACCTATCCAATCTCTGAACTGATCGCCTACATCTCCAGCTTCACGCCACTTTATCCAGGAGATGTGATCGCCACGGGGTCTCCCGGCGGGGCGGGCCATGCGCGAACGCCTCCGCGGTTCCTAAAGCCAGGCGATGTCGTGGAGGTTGAGATCGATGGGATTGGCCTGCTGAACAACCCCTGCGTGGCGGAGGCTGCGTAGTGCGCCTTCCCGACAGCATGAGGGTCGTGGAGGTCGTCGCGGGCCAAGTCGAACTCGGGCGACGTGAGCTGCCGGCCATTGGCGCAGACGAGGTGTTGCTGCATGTCGCAGCGTCTGGCGTCAATCGCGCCGACATCTCGCAGCGTGAGGGCCGATACCCGCCGCCGCCGGGCGCGTCCGACATCTTAGGACTTGAGGCTGCAGGGGTGGTCGTTGCGGTAGGAGAGGCCGTGACGAACCGAAAGGTCGGCGACGTCGTCTGCGCCCTGCTGGCCGGCGGCGGCTATGCTGAGTTCTGCTCGGTGCCTGCCGTGCAGACCGCCGCCGCCCCGGCCGACCTCTCCTTGCCGCAGTTGGCCGCCCTTCTCGAGAGCGCCTGTACGGTATGGGATAACATCTGGCGTCGGGGGCGGCTGACGTCCGGGGAAACCCTTCTCGTTCACGGTGGAGGTAGCGGCATCGGGGTGATGGCGATCCAGATCGCGAAGGCTTTGGGCCATCGTGTGATCGTCACCGTCGGAACCGCTGAAAAACGCGACCGGTGTCTGGCGCTCGGCGCGGACGCGGCCGCGATCTACACCCAGGAGGATTTCGTCGCCGCAGCGCGCGCCTTCACCGACGGGCAGGGCGTCGATGTCATTCTTGACATGGTGGGCGGGCCCTATCTTGGTCGCAATCTTGAGGCGCTTGCGGCCGATGGCCGGCTTGCCGTCATTTCGGTGAGTGGCGGTGCCACGGGCGAAGCGAACTTGCGGATGATGATGCAGCGCCGCTTGACCGTCACGGCTTCAACATTGCGCGCCCGGAGCCCTGCGGCCAAGGGCGAGGTGGTCAGGGACGTCGAGGCGAACGTTTTGCCGTTGATCGCTTCAGGGCGCGTGACGGCCGTGGTTGACCAGGTCTTTCCCGTCGATGACGTTGAGTCCGCCCATGCGCGGATGAAGGCCAGCCTGCACTTTGGCAAGCTGGTCCTCGACTGGCGCGTTTGAGCCGTCCGCGTCATGCGACGCGGGCGGCGTTCTCAGAGCTGCGCAGAATTGTCTGGAATGTGGTCCGGAGGGCCAAGGTCGGGTCGCGCGGCATCTCGTCTACGCGCCAGGCGACATGCCCGTCCGGCCTCACCAGCAAGGCGCCGGTCGGACTGTGCCCCCGCAGTTCGGCCCACTGCCCGTGGGGATCATGAATCGACGCGCCGGCGCCGACGAGGGCCACCTTCAGCGGCCAATCCGCTCCCTTCGCAGCCGCGATCCAGCCATGGCCGGCTTCGCCTGCGAGTAGGGTGAAGCGGTCGTAGGCCAGCAGGTCGTGGATCGACAGGCGTTCGCCGTTCTGTTCAACCCATGTGTGGGGCAAGCGGGCGCCGGGCCTCGTGTTTGGAATGTACTCAGTGCTTCCAGCCCACGATCGTTCCGACCCGTCAGGAATGACCGCGCCGTTCTCGTAGACATACCCAAGGTCCAAGCCAAACGAGATGTAGTGTGGCGCCTGGTCGTTGGCGGCGGCCTGGATCTTCTGACGCAGGGCCTCGCTCGATGGTCCCAGTGTGTCCAATGCGGCGAACGCGGCGAGGGCGTGCTCCCGATCACCATTCAACCCGAGGGCTTCGGCGACGCCCTCATTGCGAAGCTGGTTGCTTAGGCTTTGACTGCAATTCGCCTTCGCCACCGGCTGACACTCCGCCTCGTAGGTGTCGAGCAAGCCCTCACCGGCCAAGCCGGCTCTTACCAGGGCGAGCTTCCAGACAAGATTGAAGGCGTCCTGGACGCCGGTATTCAGCCCAAGGCCGCCTGTCGGCGGAAATCGATGTGCGGCGTCGCCAACGAGGAACAAGCGACCTGCCCGGTAGCGCTCCGCGACCTGGGCGGTCATCGTCCAGTTTCCAATTGCTTTGATCTCGACGGGGTGGGCGTCGTCGCCGATCGCGCTTGCAAGTATCCTTCGACAACGCGGTTCGTCGAAGTCCGCCGGCCCCTCCAGCTCCGCGTCATACGGGTACATGAAAACCGATCGACGGGCCATCGCATGCACGATGAGCGAGCCGGTGGCGTCTGGATTGAGACACCAGTTCACATTGGCTGGACGATCCGCCAACCATTGACTGAGGTCGGAGTGAAAGTAGATCGAGATAAAGTGAGCGATGGCCGTCGGGCCGACCATCTCGATACCGGCTTGGCGTCGCAACATGCTTCCAGCGCCATCGGCGGCCAGCACATAGTCCGCCGTGACGTTTCTCAATTCGCCAGTGCGCAGGTCCCGCAGAGTGACCGTCGCGGCCCGGTCACCGGTCTCAACCCTGGTGCATTCGGTCTGGAACAGGATCGAGGTGCGTCGTCGCGTCACTTCCTCCGCGAGCAGCTCCTCGAGCTCATCTTGAGGTAAATTGGCGGCGCGCGTTGGGCTGATCGCATCGAGCCAATCGCCCAAGCGCGCTGACGACAGATCCAGGGACGCGATCATCGGGCTCGTCAGTCGCCAGAACCAATTGATGTACCGAAGCTGCTCGCGCGGCGTTGCGCGCGCATGCACGACGTCCGCAATTCCCAAGGTGCGGAAGATCTCCAAAGTCCGTGTTTTCAGGACGTGCGCCTGGGGCGCCGCATGCAGGCGGTCGCTACGCTCAACCACCAGGTGCTCGATGCCCAGCGCTGACAGGAGCAAGGATGCTGTGAGCCCCACCGGTCCGGCGCCGACAATCACTACCGGGTAAACTTGCGCTTCCAACAGGACATCCCCCATTCATTCCGCAAACATTGCCTACGCGCGCAAACAATGCGCGCAATATGCAAAATGGCATCATTTCAATAAAAATGCATGCAAAAAACGTGGGGACGCCGTTGGCCGTTACGTGGAAGATTGGCGAGGGAGCCAAGGGCGCGTCTGGTCGCAAAGGGCAGGAGGTGCGCCGAAAGATACAGAGGGCGCTTTCCCACGCGGCGTCTGCGGCCGGGTGCTTGCACACAAGGGGCAAATGCATGCATTACTTCGAAAATTGGGGTAGATTGAAGAGTGTCCACGCAAACTGAGAGCGCCATCGCGCAGCTTCGCGAGCTGCTGATGAAGGGGGAATTCGCCGCTGGCGAAAAGCTGCGCGAAAAGGCGCTCGCAGATCAGCTGAGCGTGTCTCGCACGCCTGTGCGTTTGGCCCTTACCGAGCTCGCAAAGGAGGGGCTGCTTGAGTACAACCCCAACCGTGGTTTTGTGGTTCGCCAGTTTTCGATTGACCACATTGTCGCTGCCGTAGAGGTGCGCGAACAGTTGGAGGGCTTGGCGGCGGGCTTGGCGGCTCGCAGGGGATTAACCGAGCGCCAGCAGCGCAGCCTGGAGTCCTGTCTGTTACAGGTCGACGGGCTTCTGCTTAAGACTGAACTCGATCACAAGGACATTCGCACTTGGAGCGAGATCAACGGCGATTTCCACGGCATGATCGTCGAAGCTGCAGACAATCCTGTGCTGATTGATTTTGTCGGCCGCTTGGACGCTGTGCCCCTCGCATCGGCGCGCACGTTCGCAGGCACCTATGATCGGCTTGATGTCCAACTTGACGTCATTCGCAAGGCGCAGACGCAGCATAGGCTGGTCTACGAGGCCATCATGGCGCGGGATCCTGAGCGCGCCGAGGCCACAATGAAGCAGCACGTCCGCGACGGTCGTTCGAACCTGCGCGCCCTGTTGGAGAGGCTGCACGAGGCGGACGCCGCCAACTTCCCGGTCTTGAAGCTCGTCCGATAGGCAGGCCGTCTGCCTCAGACTGATCGAGTTGCACCTCGCAAGATTGCATGCAATATACATGATTGTCTGCGAGGTGAAATGTTCCCAATTGACTGTCTATACCGGGGCGCATGGGTCGCCGCCGACCAAGTCGCTGTGGAAACGGAGGCTGGAGATCGCCGGCTTACACACCGCGAACTTGCGCGCGCGGTCGACGCGCTTGCGAGCGCCATACAAGATAGGGTGCCGGAGCGGCAGTCGCGTATTGCGGTCTGTGGGCACAACACGATCGAGCACCTGATTTCGATCCTGGCGATTTACGCGTCAGGAAACACGTGGATCGCGCTCAACCCGCGCAGCTCATCTGCTGATCTGAATCGCCTGATCGATGCGTCGCGGCCAGCGCTGGTCATTGCAGATGAGGATTGCGTCGATCTCTTTGACGCCACCCTTGCGCCGCTACTGATCGGGGCGGCGTCAGGCCGGCCTGGCCGCGAGAGCGTGGCGGGCTGGTTGCGTCAGTCGGCCGGAAGGCGTCCTCGTGAGTGCGGCGTCGGTCTCGCTCACCTTCAAGCGATTAAGTACACGGGTGGCTCCACGGGTGCGCCGAAGGGCGTGATGCAATCATATCGCGCTGGCGCGACGGCCATCGCAAACCTGCAAGCCGCCTATGGCTACGATCGAGACGAAGTGAACCTCGTGGCCGCCCCATTGAGTCACGCGGCCGGGGTCTACATTCTTCCAATCCTGGCCGTCGGCGGGCGCCACATTCTGCTGAAAAAGCCAGCTGCCTCACCGATCCTTGAGGCGTTGGAGCGGCGCGGCGTCACTCGGTGCTTTCTGCCGCCGACAGTGATTTACAACTTGCTCGCCGACCCATCGGCGACGCGCCGCGACTACGACCAATTGCGCGCCATCAGCTATGGAGCGGCGCCGATGGCGACCGAGAAGATTCATGAAGCGCAGTCAGTGTTTGGGGACAGAATTGACGTGGCCTATGGCCAAGTTGAGGCGCCGCAAACCATCGCCCTTGGCACGGCTGCGGATCTAGCTGACCCGACAGCGATCGGGTCAGTCGGGCGCCCGGGTCGGATGAATCGCGTCGCGATCATTGGCGCCGATGGAGGGCACGTGCCCGAGGGCGAGATCGGCGAAATCTGCATTCGGGGGGATCTGGTCATGAATGGGTACCTGGACAACCCCGACCTGTCGGCTGAGGCGACCCGCGGTGGTTGGTTGCACACCGGCGACCTCGGCTACCTGGATGGGCGCGGGTACTTGTTCATCAAGGGGCGCTCCAAGGAGATGCTGATTACTGGCGGCTTTAACGTCTATCCGAGCGACGTGGAACAGGCGCTTGCTCGACATCCGGCAGTGTCCGAGTGCGTCGTTTTCGGCCTGGCCGATGAGAAGTGGGGCGAGCGAGTAGAGGCCGCCGTGGTCTTGCGCGAGGGCGCGGTCGCGTCAGCAGACGAGATCATAGGCTTTGCGAAGTCGCTGGTCGGATCTGTACAGGCGCCAAAAGTAGTGCACCAAGTCGACTCTCTACCTCGAAATGCCGTCGGCAAGATCGTAAGAAGTAATGTTGCGTCTATGTTTAGTGACCAAGCGGGAGGCGCATAATGTTGAAATTGTATCACTTCAACGAAGCAATTTGTGGCGCAAAAGTTAGGCTGACTCTTGCCGAGAAGGGTGTCGAATATGTTGAGGAGATTGTCTCGCGGGACGCTTTGGTGCAACCTGAATATCTACACCTCAATCCCAACGGAGTCGTTCCGACGCTCCTTCACGACGATCTAGTATTGATTGAGTCCAGTGTGATCATGAACTACATCGAGGACGAGTTCTCTGGTTCAAAGCTTCGCCCTGGTGCAGCCCGTGATCGAGCCGCCATGAACATGTGGATGAAGCTCGTTGATGAAGTCTACCATCCGGCGCTCGGTGCGTTGACATATGCGCTGGCGGCCCGCCGGCGATATCTGTCAATGAGCCCAGAGGCGCGAGAAGCGTCCTACGCGACCATCCCTGATCCTGTGCGCCGTAAACGTCGGCGCGATGTTGTAGAGAACGGGTTGGAGGCCTCCCAGATTCCGGATGCTATGAAGGCGCTTGGGGGCATGCTGAACCGTCTTGAAGCGACCAACTCATCCCAGCCGTGGTTGGCCGGCGAGGAGTACAGTCTGGCTGACGCTGCAATGACGCCAATCGTAAATCGGATCGCGTGGTTCGGTCTGCTCGAAGACGCTCCTGCCGCAGCGGCTTGGTTCGACAGGGTCCGGGCACGCCCGTCGTATGCGCAGGTAATCCTGGCGCGCTCGTCGGAGACCTATGTTAAGGCGCTTGGAGACAGCGCCGCTCCGCACCACGCACAATTGGTCGGGCTGATGAGAGGATAATATCGGCGAGGGGGCGGATGGCATTCTCACGCCGGAATAGGCTCCGGCGGCTCTTGTCTAAATCGCATAACTTGGGCCGCCGGACGCAGGACAATTCGAATGACAAGGACATGGGTTCGCGTCCATCAACCGATTGGCGTCGGCGTTAGGTTGGCGTTTCCCGCCGGCAGTTGGGCGGGCACTTGGGCTGGATCGATCAAAGGGCGCTCAAAAAGAGACCGCGCCGGCTCGCCAGCACGATAGCGGCGGATCAGATCGTCCGCATTGAATTTCACGCCGATTGGGTTGGCGGCGAAATCGCTGCGCACGAACCAGGCCGCGAGCGCGGCGTCAGTGTCAAAGAGGTCTATTTGAAGTTCGACCTGATTGCCGTCCGGATCGCGGTAGTAGAAGGACAGGGTCGGCCCGTGATTGATCGTCCAGTAAGGTCGGATCCCCTGGCTCGCCAGTCGTTCGTAGGTGGCGAAGAGTTCGTCCGCGCCGCGATAGGTGAAAGCGACATGCTCCAGCCCCGCGCTTGAGGTCGGGGCCGGCGTCACCCCCGGCCTTTGAATGATCGCTACGCGGTGATGCTCGTCGTCATAGGTCAGGAAGCTGATCATCGGGTTCGAAAGGACGACCCTCGCATTCAGCACCGTGCAGTACCAGGCCACGACGGACTCGGCTTGACCTGTCCGAAGGACGACGTGCGCCAGCTTGATCGGGGAGATGAGTTGGGCCTCAGCGTTGGGTGCGTTCACGATCAACGGCGCTCCATTGGGCGAGATTTAAGCGGTATCTTCCGCGTTGCGGATGAGCATGCGCGCGACGGACTCGGCATGGCGGTCGATCGTCTCGGGGGTGAGGGTCCCCTGTCCGGTCAGCAACCGGCGCTCCGGGGCCATCGTGAAGAAGCTGCTGGCGCCCACGAGGGTGTAGTAGAAGCTTGCGACGTCCATGTGAGGCGTGGCGCCGAGAGCTCGCGCACGATCAAATATCGACGCGACCCGCGCGTAGAAGGGAGCAGCATGGCGCTCGACGATCCAGCGGAGGCGACTTTCGTCGCGTTTGCCTTCGTCAAGCATGATGCTGTGCACCTGCGCATGTGCGGCGCTGGCGCGAACAAAGGCGCTGACAAATCTACGGAGCGGCTCCACGCCCTCATCGGCGCTGGCACGCTCCGCCTTCCGCAGGGCGATATCCAGGTCGCACCCTAGTGCGTTGAACATGCGGTCAATGCAGGCCCGCCAGAACGCATCCTTTGACCCCCAATGATAGCTGATCAAGTTGCGCTTCACGCCCGCTGCGCCCTCGATCAGGCGCGTGCTCGCGGCGTGATAACCCAGCTCGGCGAAGGCGGCGGCGCCGGCCCGCAGTAACCGCTCCCGCGTGCCCTCACTCACCCCCGGATCGAACTCGCCATTCGACGCTTCATCCATACTCGGGCATCCTTGTCAATTGACAAGTCTCATGGCAGGGTGTCGGCAGACTTGTCAAGTGACAAGGTCTCGGACGCGGAGGGATCCATGCTTGCGCTCTACCGATTTCCTGGCGCCACCTGCGCCGCCAAGGTGTTGATGGCGCTCCACGAAAAGGGCGTCTCCTTCGAGGATAAGGTGATCGGGAGAGAGGATCTGGCGAGCGACTGGTATCGTCGTCTCAACCCGAATGGCGTGGTGCCGACGATCACTCACCAGGGGGCCGTAATCATCGAGTCGAGTGTCATCCTCAACTATGTGGAGGATGCGTTCTCTGGACCCCCGCTCCGACCCGCGAGCGCGCTCGCGCGCGCCAGGATGAACTACTGGCTGAGGTTGACAGACGACGCGCTGGAAAGCCTCGGCGTGCTTACCTATGCGATCGTGATGCGGCGTCTGTACCAGAGTCAGACGCCAGCGCAACGCGAAGCGCAATACGCGGCGATTGCGGATCCGCGGCGTCGCGCCGTTCGTCGCAGTGTGATCGAATATGGGCTCGAGGCGCCCGAAGCAGATTACGCGTTCAAGACCCTGTTCGGACTCCGCGAACATGCGAGTCGGGCTGTGCGCGAGGCGGACTTCTTGGCGGGCGACGAGCTCAGTCTTGCCGACATCGCGCTGGCTCCTTTCATCGCCAGAATGCAGCTTTTGGGTCTGCTCGACCTGGCGGAGCGTGACGATACGTTCGACGCATGGTGGGCTCGCGTTCAGGAGCGCCCCTCCTTCCAGAGGGGCGTCGTGGACTCCATGTCGACAGGCGCCGTAGATGCGGCGCGTGCAGCTGTAGCGCTCAGCCGTGAACATCTGGCGAGGTTCCGCGCCGCAGCAGTCGAAGCCGCCCCCGGTCCCGCATAGGAGGGCCGACACGCACCACGGATCGGCCTGTCGAACGAACGCTCGCTGGCGCCGAGCGGCTTGCTAGTTCATAGAATGATATATATCATTCCATAGTCGTCCATGGATGTTGGAGAAGCGGCGTGTCCAAGCTGATTGCACTCATCAAGCGTTGTTGGCAGGTCGGAGCGGAGTTCCTGCTGGCCATGGAGGGCGCCGGCGGGTACGGCCATTTGGCCGACAGAGTCGCTGTGTTGGAGCGCGATGCTGCACGATGGCGCCATGAAGTCGGGGAGGGCAAGACCTCGACCTGCTGCGAGCGTCGAAGCGGCTAGTATTTCGGCGGCCGCTTCTCAAGGAAGGCGGTGCAGCCTTCGAGGAATTCGGAGCCGCCAAGGCAGGGCGCCTGCGCCTGCAACTCATCCTCCAGGAAGCTTGAGAAGTTGACTTCGGCCCTTCCCATCAACCATTTGGTCTGGGCCAACGCCAAACGAGGCATCGCGGCCAAGCGCAGCGCCAGCGCTTCGGCTTCGTCCTGCACGGCGTCGTCGGCGTGAACATGATCGGCTAGTCCCTGACGAGCAGCCTCTGCCGCCCCCAGAATCGCTCCATCGAAGATGAACCTCCGGGCGCCCTGAAGTCCAAGACGCCTAGCCAATAGGTGAAATGAGCCCATGTCGGGGACCAGGCCGATGCGCAGGAAGGGCATCCCAAATCGCGCACCTTGGGCCATGAGGACATAGTCGCAGCACAGGGCAAAACCCGCCCCCCCGCCAATGCACACCCCTTCGATGGCGGCGATGGTTGGTTTGTCGGCCGTCGCAAGCAGGCGGGCGATCGCGATGGTGTCGCGGTGGTAAGCCCGAAACGCCGAGGGGGCCATTCGCCGCATCCATTCGATATCGCCGCCGGCGGAGAAGTTGCCGCCCTCGCCGGTCAGGATGATCGCGCGCACCTCCGGATTGTTGAGCACGGTCTGAACGGCTGCAAGAAGGTCATCGCGCATGCGTAGGTCGATGACATTCATCCGTTCAGGCTGGGCAAGCCGGATGCGCGCCACGCCGGGGAAGGGGCGTT
This sequence comes from Phenylobacterium sp., assembly GCF_041916435.1. Lineage (GTDB taxonomy): Bacteria > Pseudomonadota > Alphaproteobacteria > Caulobacterales > Caulobacteraceae > Phenylobacterium. The sequence goes on from NZ_JAYRZM010000002.1 coordinate 621,995, forward strand.
CGATCAGAACGCTTGGCTCAGCCATGGGGAAGGCGTCCGACACGCGTCACCGCGCGAGGATGGTTATGGTGGCGGCGGCCTCCTCGATACCGTGGAAGCCGCCGCCGTTTTCGGCGAGCGCAATCCGCGCGCCCGCCGCCTGCCGGCGCCCTGCCTCGCCACGCAGTTGTCCGACCAGTTCGAAGATCTGGCCCAAGCCGGTGGCGCCGATCGGGTGGCCCTTGGACTCCAGCCCGCCCGAAGGGTTGACCGGGATGCGCCCGCCCAGACTCGTCATGCCACGCTCGGCGAGCCAACCGCCCTGGCCGATCTCGCAGAAGCCGAGGTTTTCGGTCTGCACCAGTTCGGCGAAAGCCGAGGCGTCGTGGACCTCGGCCACGCCGATGTCGCGAGGCCCGAGACCCGCCTGTTCGTACGCCCTTAGCGCCGCCGTCCTGCATAGGTGCTGCTCGGGCTCGTCGGCGCTGCGGTCGCTGCCGGAGCACAGGACGCTGCTCAGCACCTCAATTGCGCGGTTCGATCCAAAACGGGCGAGCGCGGACTCGGTGCAGAGAATGGCTGCGGCTGCGCCATCGCTGATCGGCGAGCACATCGGCAGCGTAAAAGGCCATGAGATCATGCGGGCGGCGAGTACGTCATCGATGCTCATGTCCATTTGGTACTGAGATCGCGCGTTGAAGACTGAGTGACGGTGGTTCTTGGCGGAGACGGCGGCCAGCTGGCGTTCGGTGGTGCCGTAGCGACGCATGTGCGATTTGGCCAACGCCGCGTAGACATCCATGAAGACGCTGCGCGGGCCCGCCGGCTCGAGGCGGTCGGGCGGCGCCTCGACGCCGGTTCCGAGTTCCATCAGGGTGTGTACGATATTGGGCACGTCGTGGACGTCCCAGGCGCCGTCGAAGACCGTCGCGACCTTTGACTTGTCGGGGTGGAAAAGCTTGTCGACGCCTACCGCAAGCGTGACCTCGGCCATGCCGGCCTTGAGGTAAGCACAAGCCAGGTGGAATGCGGTGCTGCCGCTTGCGCAGGCGTTCTCGACGTTGGTGATCGGAATGGACTCGAAGCCCATGGCGCGTAGGGCGATCTGGCCGCCGACCATGAACTGGCCTTCGAGCGCTCCTTGTGACGTGTTGGCGAAGAACGCGCTTTGCACGTCCGACATTGTCGCTCCTGCATCGGCCAGAGCGTCGGCGACAGCCGCACGGGTCAGGTCTTTGACCGACTTGTCGGCATGGCGGCCAAATGGCGTCATGCCGACGCCAACGACGTAGATCTTTGTCATTGGAAGCTCCCGCGCCTAGGACGCGCGCTTGGGGGAGGAGTCGCGACCAGCCGCGAAGCCTCCGTCGACGATGAGGGTCTGACCGGTGACGTAGGAAGCCTCATCGGAGGCCAGGAAGGTGATCATGGCCGCGACCTCGTCAGGCTGAGCAAAGCGTCCCATGGGCACCGTATCGAGCAGCGACTGGCGAAGCGCATCGTTCTCGCGCATGCCATGGGTCATGTCGGTTTCGATGTAGCCAGGCGCGACGCCGTTCACACGCACGCCCCGGTCGGCCCATTCGAGGGCGAGGCACCGAGTCATGGCGTCGAGACCGCCCTTGGTCGAGACATAGGGCAGGCCCCGCGTCACCCCGACGATCGCCGTGACCGATGAGACGCTGACGATGCTGCCTGAACCCTGGTGCAGCATACGACGGCCTGCCGCCTGAACAGCGAAGAAGGCTCCCCGCAGGTTGACCGCCATCACCTCGTCCCACATCTCGGGTGTGACGCGCTCGGATCGGGTCCAATAGGGACTGACGCCGGCGTTGGCGACGAGGATGTCGAGCTGCCCAAAGCGATCGACAACGTCGGCGACGGCGCGCTCCGACTGAGCCGGGTCGGCCACATCAAGAGTTAGAGCGCATGCGGGCACGCCAAGTGTGGCGGCTTCCGCGGCAACCGCCTCGGCCGCCTGCGTGGAACGTCCCGCGGCGATCACGCTCGCTCCGGACTGGGCGAGACTAAGCACCGTGGCGCGGCCAATGCCGCGCGTGCCGCCGACTACAAGCGCGACCTTGCCGCTGCAATTCGGCATGGTCATGCGTCCCACCGATAGCCGTTGAGGAAGGTCTGGGCGGCCACGGCCATCTGGATTGTGGGGGGGCCTTCCTCCAGCCAGTTCAGGCGGGCGTCGCGATAGAGGCGCTCAATTGGATACTTGCGGGTGTAGCCGATGCCGCCATGGGTCAAGAGCGCCCGATCTGTCACGCGGCCAACCGCCTCGAGGCCGAAGAGCTTGCACATGGACGCCTCGGCGGGAATGCGTCTCCCCTGATCCCACTTCGCAGTTGCATCAGCGATCATTCCCCGCAGGGCGTAGATGTCGGTGCCCATCTCAGCGAGGTAGCGTTGGATCGCCTGCCGGCTCGCGAGGGGCTTGCCGAACGTCTTTCTCTGCTTTGCGAAGGCGAGGGAGAGCTCCAGGGCGCGCTCGGCCGTCCCCAGGGACGTGGCGGCGATGAAGACCCGGCTGATCTCGAGGACTTCCTCCATTTGGGTCAGCCCTTCGCCCTCATGGCCGATGATGTTGCTGACCGGCACGCGGACGTCGACGAGGTCGATCTGTCCGTGTTCGCCGCCCTTGCATCCCATCGTCTCCGGTAGCGGCGTGATGGTCATGCCAGGGGTTTCCCTCGGCACGAGAATGCTGCTGATGCCTGCGGCGCCGGCCGACGGGTCAGTCTTGGCGATAATCATGAAGTGGGTGGCGATGTCCGAATTGGTGATCAGCCACTTGCGTCCGTTGATCACATAGTCGTCGCCGTCGCGCACAGCGTGGGTGCCGATGTCCATTCCCGAGCCATGATCTGGCTCGGTGAGGCCGAAGGCGACGGACTTGTAGCCTTGGGCGACGTCCGGCATCAGCGCCTGCAGCTGCGCCTCCGAAGCGATCTCGAGCAGTCCGTGGCTCACTGAGTTGTGCACGTGCACGAGCACGCGGATGCCGCCCTGGATTTTGGACAGCTCAGCAAGGATTGGCATGTACTGAGTGGTGGACAGGCCGATGCCGCCAAACCGACGCGGGATCATCAGGCCGAAGGCGCCCATGTCGCGCAGTAGCGGGTCCACGATTTCATGTGGGACGTGCTCGTTGTCCTCGATCTCCTGTTCCAGGGGGTCGAGGTCGCGCCAGATGGCTTCAAAGAACTTCTTCTTGAACGCTTCGTATTCAGCGTCTGGCAGCCCAGTCGGCTCCGGTCGCGAACGGTAGAGTACGCCAGAAGCGCGCCCCGAAGCGTCGGCTTTCGTCTCTAAGGTCACCTAAATCTCCTTTGATTTGACGTGCGCGCCCGGCGTTTCGAGCGCGGTTGCGGTCGGCCGGCGGTCGCTTTCGACATGGCCGCTCAGCAGCCGCGAAACTGAGGCGGGCGCTTGGCGTTGAAGGCCGCAAGACCCTCTTGCATGTCGAAGCTGAGCGCATGCAGGCCCCCAAGGGTCAGCTCGGCCCGAAGGGCGACGTCTCGGGGCTGTTCAAGGCCGTCGTCGACAAGCTCCTTCATGCGCCGAAGGCCAAGCGGGCTCTTATTCGCGAGTTTCGCGAAGAGCCGTTCCACCGCGTCGTCAAGCTCGCCGGGCGGTGCAATCTCATTGAGCAGCCCAGCCGCCAGCAAGGGCTCGGCTGGCAGGAGTTCTCCTGTGAAGAACAGGTACTTGGCGCGGGTAGGGCCGATCTTGCGCGGTAGGCGCACCGACGCGCCGCCGCCCGGGAGCAGGCCGAAGTTTGCGTGGCCGTCCCCGAGCCTGGCGTTTGGGTCGGCGATCGCCAGATCACAGCACAGGATGAGTTCCAGGCCCCCGCCTGTGGCGAGGCCGTTCACCGCAGCGATGGTCGGCTTCGGAAAGCGCTCGATGCGCACCAGCAGATCCAGAACGCGCCGGAGGAAGGCGGCCGTCGCCGCCTCACGATCGGCTTTGGGCAATTCGCCAAGGAACTTGAGGTCCGCCCCGGCGCAAAAGGCGCGCCCTGTTCCGGTGACGGCGACCGCCTTGATGGTCGCGTCCGCTTGAGCGTCGTCGAGCGCCTTTTCGAATTCTTCGACGAGCCTTGGTGTGAGGGCGTTCAGCCCTTCAGGCCGTCTAAGGCGAATCCAGGCTCCGGCGCCTTTCTTCTCATAGGCGACGTCCTCGAAGTTCATGCCAAATCCCCCGTCCAGCGAATGACCAACGATTCAATGAACTGAATTCAAAGTCAATCACCTTTCGTCGTTTGTCTCTGCTCGTTCTCATGGCGACCGCGATTGCTGTCGAGGAAATGGGCCGGCCGGCTCTTGTAGAGCCTGGCTAGGCGCCGAGCGTGGCCGCACTGCGAGCTAGGCCGTCATGCAGGTCCAGCATCCGCTCGCGCCAGTCGACGAGGGGGTCTGTGTCGTCCATGACCGCGTATGGACTCATGCACCGCGCCCACTGAAAGGCGGCGAACGCGATGTAGTCGGCATAGTGTCGAGCCTCGCCGCCCAGAAACAGCTGACGTCTGAGCGCTTGGCGAAGCGGGCGCCAGCTCTCACGCACGCCCGAGATACGAGTGTCACGCGCGGAGGCGTAGACTTCGATGGACGTTCCAAGGAAGCGCTCACGGCTGGCCCGAAAGTAGGGTTGGTCCTGAGGGGCCAGCCGCTGTAGGACGTCGAGCGCGATCAGACTGAAGACGCCGGGAAGGAGAACCGCGTCGGCCCAACTGTGGAAGAACTCAGTCAGGGCTCTTCCAGTGGGGCCGCCAAAAAGTGTGGGAGCGTCCGCATAGGCGGCTTCGAGGTGGTCGGCGATCTGTAGGCTTCCCCCAATCCAGCGGCCGTTGTCCACGAGTACGGGCGCCGTGGTCTGTCCAGATGGCGCGATCGCCTCCTTGTCGGTGAAGCGCCACGCCAACGTTTCGGCTTTCACCGCCTTGTGCGCCAGCGCCAGCCGAATGCGCCAGCAGTAGGGGCTAAACCGTACAGCAGGGTCGGATGCAGCGAGATCAAACAGGACTGTCGCCATCGTCTAGGCCTCGCTGGCGGCAGGCGGACCTGCCGCCGTCTGACCGAAAAGGACTTTTCGCGCCTGCGCGTCGTTGACGGTTGGCTGCGTATTGATCGTCTTCGACAGGGCGTAAGCGCGCTTGACGGCCGGGCGCTCTCGGATGTTCTGGCGCCAGCGGGCCAGGTGTGGGAACGCATCGAGGTCCTGACCCTGGACGTCTGGGAGAATCCAGGGGTAGGCGGCGATATCAGCGATCGTGAATTCATCGCCGGCGATGAACTGCCGATCCGCTAAGCGTTGATCCAACACGCCATAGAGCCGATTGGTTTCTTGCGTGTAGCGTTGCATCGCGTAGTCGATGCGCTCGGGCGCGTAGTGCAAGAAGTGGTGCGTCTGACCGGCCATGGGCCCGAGCCCTGCAGCCTGCCAGAAGAGCCACTGCAGGGTCTCATGTCGTCCCCGGAGCGTCTTGGGCAGCAGACTGCCTGTCTTTTCCGCGAGGTAGAGCAGGATCTCGCCTGACTCGAACAGGGCGATCGGCGCGCGCCCGTCGTCGGGCGCGTCATCGACGATTGCTGGAATTCGGTTGTTGGGGGCGATCTGCAGGAAGTGAGCCGCGAACTGTTCCCCGCGGCTGATGTTCACCGGCACGATCTTGTACGGGGTCCCCGTCTCCTCGAGGAAGATCGTGATCTTGTGGCCGTTGGGTGTGGTCCAATAGTAGAGCTCGATCATGTCAGCCTCGCTGGCGGGCGCAGCGGACGTCGCCCGCGCAGCACAAGACCTGCGCGTCGATTGACCTAAGAGTCAATAGGGTGGTCTAGAAAGTCAGTTTTCCATATATTTAGGTTGCGCGGGCGGTCACCGATTTTCGACGTCCTGGCGCAGGGTTGGCTGCGGACACGCCGGTGTTCGCCAGGCCGCCCAGGAGGATGTCGACCACGCCGTCGGCGATCTGCTCGTTCGTCAGTCTGCCTTTGGGGGAATACCAGCGCGGGATCGCGTTCACCGCCCCAAGGAAGGTGAAGACCGCCAACTTCGCGTCGACCGGCCTTAGCGAGCCGTCCGCGACGCCTTCCTCCAGGAGGGCGACAAACCGTCGCTCGTGTTCATCGCGCCGCTGAACAATTTCCTTGCGATGGTTCGGCTTCAGGCCATCGATTTCGGTGATTACGCCACAAGCCCCGAGTTCGTCGTGCAAGACAGCAATGTAATTGCGCAAGGTGGATCGCAACTTCGATGCGCCGTCGGCCCCTTCGTGGGCTCCGACTTCGAAGGCCTGCTCGGCGATATCCATCGCCACCTTGTGACATTCGTATAGAATTTCTTCCTTGTCGGTGACGTAGTTATAGAGCGTCCCTTTGGACACCTTGAGCGACTTGGCGACGTCCTCGAGTGATGAGTTGTGGTAACCGCGCCGGCTGAAAATGCGCCCTGACTCGCGGATCACGGCCTCGCGCTTCAGTCTGTTGATCTCGTCGCTCGTGTTGAGCGCGTTCTTCCATCGGGCCATAGGTTCTCAAATCACTCGTGAAAAAAACGTTGTTGGGGCGGCGTGTTCGCTCATCCATGCGCCGCCCCCGACGCCCCTCATATGACCTGAAAGTCATTCAAATGTCCACCCAGGGCAGTCATGGCCGAAGCCGACAGCGCCCTGCGTCGGCGAAACTCGGTTGACTTTGAAGTCAGATAGTTGAACGAATGTGCCAGGTCGCGGGCTTCGCCTGCTTGTCCCGGCGGATGGGACGCTCCTCCCTGAGCGGCGGGGCTCGCGGCCGGACCGATGGGGATGCGAGGTAAGGCGTGCTGGCGATCGACTTTCTGGACCGGGGGGCAGCGCGCTACCCAGACAATACGCTCGTCTCGGGGGGCGGGGTTTCATACAGCTATTCGCAGATGGCTGAGGCGTCGCGCCGGCTTGCGGCGAGTCTGCTTCGGGAGGGCCTTGCGGCGGGAGATCGCGTTGCGATTCTATCGCCGAACCATCCGATGGTTTTCTGCTGCCAGTATGGAATTCTGCGCGCGCGAGGCGTGTGTGCGCCGATGAACTATCGAAACCGCCCTGATGAATCTCTGCTTCAGGCGCGCGTCCAGGACATCAGGTTGGTGTTCTTTCACAGCTCGCTCCTGGATCACGCTAAGCTCCTGGCGGAGGATGAAAGCTGCGCTCGGCGATTGATTTGCATGGACATGGCGATCCCCGGGTTCGAGAGCCTCGAGCGATGGCTGTCGCCGCTATATGGGGCGGTCGATCCGCTTCCTGAGGGGCGGCCGGACGATCCGGTCTTCATCCTGACCACAAGTGGAACGACCGGAACGCCGAAGGGAGTCGTGCATACGAATCGAAGCTTCGAGGCGGCCGTAGCGAACTGCAACATGGTTCTGCCGTTCGAGAAGCCGCCCCGCCATTTGGTGGTGGCGCCTCTCGCGCATGCTGCGGGGGTCTATCACTGGACCCTGCTTGCGCTCGGCGCCGAGAATATTCTGGCGCCATCGGCAGATCCCGAACTGGTCGCCAGAATGATAGAGGAGGAGGCGATTTCGGTCGTCTTCCTTCCTCCGACACTCATCTACATGATGCTCTCGGCCGACGGCGCGCGTGGGAGAGACTACAGCTCATTGCGCTACGTCGTCTACGGAGCGGCGCCGATGTCCGTGACCAAGCTGCGCGAGGCAGCGGCGTTGTTTGGGCCGGTGATGACTCAGTTCTACGGGCAGAGCGAAGCGTTGCTGATGGCTACGGTTCTGACCGCCAAGGATCATGCCGAGATCCTCGCTGATCCCGCGCTGGCGCACAGGATCGCCGCAGCTGGGCGCGAGTCGCCGCTCGCTCGGGTGGAGATCATGGGGGAGGGCGGAGCGCTGCTGCCGCCAGGCGCGGAGGGGGAAATCGTCATCAGGAGCGAAATCCTGCTGTCGCACTATCACGACAATCCGCAGGCCACGGAGGCTGCCCGCGCATTCGGCTGGCATCATACGGGAGACATCGGTGTGAAGGACGCCGATGGCTATGTCTATGTCGTGGACCGCAAGAGCGACATGATCGTGAGCGGCGCATATAATCTCTACCCCGGCGAGATCGAGCAGGCCGTACTGGCCCACCCCATGATCCAGAACTGCGCCGTCGTCGGCGTGCCTGACGACAAGTGGGGCGAGGCGGTGCTGGCCGCGGTCGAGCTCAAGCCGGGATGCGCGCTCGACAGTGTGGAGTTCCTCGCCTTCTGCAAGGCCCAGCTCGGAAGCCTGAAGGCGCCCAAGAGCGTCGACATCTGGCCGAGCATCCCGCGCAACGTCGCTGGCAAGACCCTGCGCCGCGAGGTGCGTGCGCGTTACTGGCAGGGTCGCGACCGCGCGATTTAGCAGAACCCTATCCGCACTTCGGCGGCCGTAGCGCCCTCGCGTGCCTGCGCGCATGGCGCGCGGCGAAGCCCCGGTGTAACTCTGCGTATAGAAAGAATGACTTTAGAGTCAGAAAACTGTTGACGTAAGTCAGTCACGGGAATAGTGGTTTCGTCGCACTCGTCGAAAGGGCGGGGTGGAGGGCGATCGCTCTCCCAGCCAAGGATACATAAAGGGGGAAATGAACGTGCGACTTCGGATGATCATGCTTTGCGGCGCCGCGTCGATCGTGGCGGGCCCCACCTGGGCGCAGTCGGCGGTCGGCGATGATGCGGCGAACGGGCCCCAGCTCGAGGAGCTGGTGGTGACCGCTCAGAAACGCTCTGAGACGCTGCAGAAGGTGCCGATCACGGTGGCGGTCGTTACTGAGCGCGAAGTCGCAGCGGCCGGCGCCACCAGCACGCTTGACCTGGCAAGGTTGGTGCCGGGGTTCGTCGCCAACAAGAACCTGGGCAACGGCATCGTCTATCTGCGCGGCGTCGGGCAGTCGACAGCGATCACCGGCGGCGCTGAGTCGCCTGTGGCCACCTACATTGATGGCGTTTACGTGAGCACGCCGGCCGCCGGCGTGTTCAATCTCAACAACATCGAGCAGATCTCGGTCCTGAAGGGGCCGCAGGGAACCCTGTTCGGCCGAAACACGACCGGCGGCGTGGTTCAGGTCGTGACCCGTGATCCCGGTCGTGAGTTCGGCGGCCGCGCTGAAGTCGGCTATGCGAGCTACAACACCCTTAGCGGCCGACTCTACGTCAACAAGCCGCTGACGGATGAGCTTTCAACCAACTTCGCGATCGCCGGTAAGAATCGAGCCACCGGCTATGTCCGCAATGTCTACACCGGCAATCGGGTGCTGGAGGAGACTTCCTACACCCTGCAGAACAAGTGGCGCTGGACTCCTACGGAAAGGACAGACGTTGTTCTCGACCTCATCTACGACCGCTACAGCGGCGGTGAGGGCGCCAATCTTCAGATCGCGCCAGGCGCCCTGGCGCCCGACCAGGTGACCACCTTCCTCGGATCGCGCAAGGTGTCGGCCCGGGTCGACGGAACGAGTACGTCGCGTTTTTCCATCGGCGCTTTGAAAGTGCGCCAGGATCTCGATTGGGCGATCCTGTCTGGTAACGTGGCCATAAGCGCGTTCCATCAGAACCTGTTGTTCGCTCAGACCTCGACGTCGGGACTTCCCAATCCGGGAAACTTTCCCGCCACGATCCTGAGGACGCCCGCCGCCATCGATACTCGATCAGCCGAGATCCAGTTGCAGGCCCCGAGCGGGCAGGATTTCCAGTGGATCGTTGGCGGCTTCTATCTGGACGACAACAACGACTATTCCCTGATCAACTACCAGGACGAAGTGTTCGCGGCCTCGATCAACGCGATCATTCACACCAAATCCTACGCGGCCTACACCCAAGCGACGAAAACGGTGTTCGAGGGCACGCGCCTCACCGCAGGGCTTCGCTATACCCACGATGAGAAGCGGATAGGTGGGATCACCGACAAGGGAGTGGGGCCGGCTCAGACGTTGCCGCCGCAGAAGAGCTGGCAGCGTGTCACCTGGCGGCTCTCGCTCGACCATGATTTCGGCGACAACGTGCTCGGATATGTGTCCTACAACCGCGGCTTCAAGGCTGGGCTCTACAACGCGACATCGTTCGCCAACCCCCCCGTCAATCCGGAAGTGGTGGATGCTTACGAGATTGGCGTGAAGTCACAGCTTATGGACAATCGGCTGCGTCTGAACCTCACCGGTTTTCACTATGACTACAACGACATCCAGCTGAGGACCTCGGTGGCTGTTCCGGTCATCGGGATCTTCACTTACAACGCCGCTAAGGCGAAGATCGACGGCTTCGACGTCGACGTGGCCGCCTTGGTCACTGACAACCTCCGGCTGAACGTCTCGGCGGAGTACCTCGATGCGAAGTACACCGATTTTCCCACTGGTCAGTTCGCGGCGCCCAACCCGCTGCGTTCGATCCCGTCGAACTGTCAGCCAAAGCCGCTAAATAACAAGATCGGCGGCGTGACGACCCTCACTTGCGATCTCAGCGGCTACCGCCTGCAGCGCGCACCGAAGTTCGTAGCCAATATCTCGGGTGAGTACGGCTGGGATACGCGCTTTGGCCGGATGACGCTGAACGCCTCGGACAACTACAATAGCGGCTTCTTCTTCGACTCGGACAATCAACTCAAACAGAAGGCCTATCATCAGGTCTCCGCCTCGCTGAGCCTCACCGCGCCGGACGAAGCCTGGAACGTGAAGGTCTGGGGCACCAACCTCGCCAACGCGGTCGTCTTCGGCTCCGGCGGCGTCTCTTCGTCGTTCTACACGTTGCCCGCGGCACCGCCCATGTACGGCGTGACGTTCGGCACGAAGTTTTAGGGGCGGATGTTGGACGAGGGGACTCCAGCGACGAGCGCGGCTTTCGGCTCACCCATCGGCGTGTCAGCTTCGGCAATCCGTGAATTGGTCGCAGCTCGCCGGTCGGTGCGCGCTTTCCGCGCCGATCCGCCGCCCTTGGACCTCGTGTTGGACGCCCTCATGCAGGCTGGCTGGGCCCCCTCGGGCAGCAACATGCAGCCCTGGCATGCTCACGTGGTTATGGGGCATGCTATCGCCGATCTGAAGGCCTTGATGCTCGAGCGGTTGGCCGATGCGCCGCAGGGCGAGGGGACGGGTTTTCATTATCCTCGGGAGCTGAAAGCGCCCTACGCACAGCGGCGCTTTCGCAATGGCGAGGAGCTCTATGCCTTGCTGGGCTTGGCGCGCGAGGACAGAGCTGGGCGAAAGCGCCAACTGTACAGGAACTACGACTTTTTCGGCGCTGGCATGGGCGTCTTCCTCTACATCGACCGACAGATGGGCCCCCACTTCTGGATCGACGTTGGCGCCTTCTTGCAAACGTTTCTCCTTGTTCTGAAGGCAAACGGCGTCGACAGCTGCGCGCAGGGAGCCTGGGCGTTCTATGGCCCAAGCGTCTCGCGCTTCCTTGGAGCGGATCGGGCCCACACGCTGCTCTGTGGGATTTCGGTGGGCTATGCGGACCCGAGCGCGCCAGAGAACGGGCTTGTGCCGCAGCGTGCAGCCACGTCGGAGTACGTCCGTATCCACGGCGGCTGATCGTGGCTGCGGTCGCCGGCTGAGCACGCCTGCCGCAGAGGCCGGTCATATGCCGCCAGGCCGAAGCCCTCGTCAGGTCGTGTCGAAACTAGGCGCATTAGATGAGCGCGCGCGCTGAGAGACCAACAGGCCTTGCAGTAAAGGCGGGCTAACGGGCGACAGGTGGCAGGTGCAGGGTGCATGCGCCGACACAGTGATGATGGTGGTCGCCGCCACGCAAATTACGCCCAAGTTGAGCGCGGCCCTATTGCGCGACATGTTGATGGCGGTAGATCTCACCTGACTGATGCCTGCGTGTCGCTAAGGAGATTCCTGTCCGACCGCCTAAGAAATCTTTGAGCTTTCGAAGTCGCCGTGGCGTTTGTCACTGATGCTGTGGTTACCGTCGCTCCAAGGGGCCAATGCGAACGTCTTTTCGGTGGTGTTTGTTGTTGCCGCGGGGCCTGCGGAATTTCAGATGGGCGAGCGACGGTCGCGTCATTGATCAATTCGGCCGCTGACTGATCCCACTCGCCTTCACGTCCCAGGGGCCCGTCGCAGGCCAGTTGGAGCTGCCACGTAGGCGTGCCGGACGCCTGCGTGCAGGTCCTACACGGGGCTCAAACTGCAGGACTTAACTGTACACCAATAGCAATTGACCCGAAAACCAATTATGATAGAGAGGCTCGGCCCGGGAGGAATGGGCAATCAAGAGGGGAAACCCAGTTGAGGGGGAAGCGATGACGAGCAAGCGCCATTTGCTGGCGGGCTGCGCAGCCTGCGCGCTGATAGCCATAGCCTCGAGTTCCACTGCGGCGGCGCAACAGCCGCCGGAGCCGGCCACACACGAGATTGAGACCGTGGTCGTCACTGCGCAGAAGCGGGCGGAGAACGTCCAGGACGTTCCTCTAGCGATCACTGCGGTGAGCGGCGAGAGGCTAGCCGCGGCTCATGTCGATACGCTGCAGGAACTCCGCTACCTGGACCCGAGCGTCAGCTATAGCCAGAGCACGAGTCCGCGAAGCTCCGGATTTCGTATCCGAGGGGTTGGCACGAGTAGCTTTTCAACCGGCATTGAACAGAGCGTTTCGACCGTCGTCGACGGCGTCGTTCTAAGCGACCCTTCGGCCGCACAGAGCCTGCTTGACGTTGATCATGTCGAGATCCTCCGTGGACCTCAAGGCATGCTATTCGGCAAGAACGCATCCGCTGGCGTGGTGTCGATAACGACCCGTAACCCGGTCCTTCAGGAATTCGGCGGCTACGGCAAAGCCGCCGCGGGGGCGCGCGGTGAGGCGCTCGTCCAGGGGGTCGCTAACGTGCCGCTGAGCGAGTCCGCCGCGGTGCGGGTGGGTGCCAGCTATCGCCATCTTGATGCAACTATCAAGAATCGTGTCACCGGAGAAGGCGTCGACACCACCGACATCCGGACCGTTCAGGCCAAGTTGCTCTGGAGGCCGTCCGACAGGTTCAGAGCTATCTTGGCGGGCACCTACTCGTATGCCCCCAATTTCTGTTGTGTCCCGAGTTGGCGTGTGGTCACGCCGGGTTACATCACAGACTATGGAAATAGGCTCTATGGCGTGGTCGCCGGACCAAATAATACTGACACCGCGACGGACTTCCAGCCGGATGGATATAGCAAATCGTACGGCTCCTCCCTTACGTTAGATTTTAGTGTGGGTGACTATGACGTAACGTCAATTACGGGATGGCAGGAATCGCACGGTCGCGCGATCTTCGATGGCGATCAAATGGCGTTCAATTATCTTAGCTACAATGGTTCCGTTCAATCGTATCGAAATAATACACAAGAGTTGCGAATTGCGTCCCCAATCGGTGGGCCATTCGACTTCGTCGCCGGTCTCTATTATTATCAAGCGTGGACAAACGGCACGATCTACCAGATGGGTTATCTTCAGACGTTGACGCCTCCAGCGACCTCGCCCACGCCACAAACGACGCTCCGAAGCAGCGCCCGCGCACAGCACGTCTCTTCGCAAAGCGAGGCGGCCTTCGCCCAGGGCAATTGGCATCCGACAAGGCGTCTGACGCTGATCGGTGGACTTAGATACACCCACGACGATCTTGATCTACTTTACGACAATCAGCCCTTCGCGCCGGGCAGCATCGCAGTGACCAACCCACCCATTTCGGGGCTGCGGCAGTCAGTCACTAACGACAACGTCTCGTGGCGCCTTGGCGCACAGTACGACCTGGCAGCTGACACGATGCTCTACGCGACGGTGAGTTCCGGCTACAAAGGACCGGGCTTCAGCGCCACGACCGTCAGTAGTCCCCAGCAGGATCAGCGCGTCGGCCCGGAAACTTCGCTTTCGTATGAAGCGGGAATTCGTTCCGAGCTGCTCGATCGCCGCTGGCTCGTCAACGCGACCATCTACCATGTCCGCTACAAGGGCTTTCAAGCACAGGTTCAGGACATCAACTCCACGCAGTCGGCAGCTGTGATCAAGAACGCCGGTGATTTGACGACGGCTGGATTCGAACTTTCCAGTCAATACCGGCCTATCCCGGAACTAAACCTCTCGGCTTCCCTGGCTTACACCGATGCAACGTTCGGGGATTTTGCTGGCGTCTCCTGTTACGTCGGTCAGCCCCAACCGCCATGCGGTCCGCCGCCCCTAAACCCATCTTCATCAACCCGCATTTTCAACGCTGAAGGCGAGCGACTACCTGGCACCCCGAAATGGTCCTACTCGCTCGGCGTCAACTATCGCAAGCAATCGCTGGTCGGTGGGCTCACAGGCGACATTTCAGCTGACTGGAACTGGCAAAGCAGCGTGATCTACGCGACCAATGGAGACCCTGGCACCGTACAGGAGGCCTTTGGTTTGCTGGGTGGCGAGATCGGTCTTGGACCCGACGACGAGCGTTGGCGGATTTCCATATTTGGTCGCAATCTGCTGGATGAGCGCTGGGCGGCGGTAATCGGCGCTGCGCCTGTCCAGAGCGCCAATCCGAAAGGATACTACCAATGGTTCAGCCCCGACTCCTTCCGGCGAGTTGGAATTCAGTTTCAAGGGAAATTCTAGACAAGACTGCGGCGCCGGCGGCCTCAAAGTACACCGGCGCCAACACTTCGCCATCGAATTGGCGGTGAGGCAGCGTCGTGGCGTTGACGAAGGTCGGCGCCAGCAACGTGATTTCGTGCCTCGGTCCCTTGGCGGCCAATGGGCTACGGTTGTGAGGATTCAACGTCGCCATGCGCGAAGCAGCTGACGCTATCACCGTAACGCGGGAACAGCTGTTCCAGTTAGTTTGGGATGCGCCCCTGAAGCCGGCCGCGCGCCGGTTCGGGATCAGCGGAACTGGCCTCGCCAAGATTTGTGACCGGTTGCTGATCCCCTCGCCACCGCCCGGGTATTGGCAGAAGCCGGCCTCCGAGCGTCCGCCTCGGCCGCCCTTGACGCCGGGACCGCCGGGTTTTCGCGACCCGATCTCAATCGCGCGGACGCGGTCCCTTTCGCGCCGGCCGCGTACGCGGATGAGCCGGGAGGCCCGGCGCGAGCAGCTCATGGCGATCGCGGCGGACATCGTCGTCGCGGAGGGGATGCATGCTGTCTCGATGAAAATTGTCGCGCGAAGAGCTGGGATCAGCGAAGCGCAAGCCCACAACTGTTTCAGCGGTCTTGTCGACCTTCTGGCGTCGCTCGCAAAACGCGAACTCGCCGCCGTCGACGACAGGAGACGGTCGGAAGTTGATCGAGGTTCGGACGACCTTGCCCGCACTACACTCTCGATCGTGACCTATCTCCATCAGGTGAGCAGGCGAGGCGCGCTGATCCAGACCCTGATCAACAACCCAGACGTAAGGCGGGCCCTGCGTACCGACTATCGATCGCGCAGGGCCGAGACGGCGTCAGCGATTGGCCACCGCTTAGCGGCCACCTATGGCGTTGCGCCCGATATCGCAGTCGTTGCGACGGGCATTTTTTCTGCGATCTCACTGCGGGCCGGCCGCTTGCTGGCACGCCAGAATGCGACGGTGGAAGAGGCGGAACGGCTGACGTTGGCAATCGTTCTGGCTGGCAACCGGGCGGTCTTCGGTCGCAATTCAGAATGGCTGAGGGGCGAGGAAACTAATGGGGTGTGAGCGCTAGCACTGCTTCCCGAACGAGCTTCAGACAAAGCGAGCGGGCGTCGGCCGCGTCAATCTTCTGATCGTGGACCCAACGGCCTGCTTCTTCAGGAATGGTCATGACCAGATTGAGTGCGGTGATCGTCTCGCTAGCAGACAAGTGAAGCTGCTTCCTTGCTAGCCTGGCCATGCGCATCATTGGCCGATCGCGCAGTCGCCGCAACTGCGGGGTCAACCGCTGGCTGGCGTAGGGATCGCGCAAGATTGTATGAAGCAGGGGGCCGTTCAGGGCCGTGTGCTCAAAATAGATCAAGGCGCAGGACTCGGCGACCGACGCGATCTCCTCTCCTTGCGAAGCTTCGTCGATCCCATCGGCATTGAGCGCCTCGAAGTGTTCGAGCAGGATAGCGTTCAGCAGATCGTGCTGGTCGGTGAAATGGGAATAGATCAGCCCCTTGCTGACGCCGATTCGGCGAGCAAGGTCCGCTAGCGAAATCGGCAAGCAGCCTTGTTCTAGGATCATCTTGCTGGCGGCATCCATGAACTGGAAGCGACGCGCCTCCAAACGCGCGGTGCTTCGGCTACCCCCGCTACGTGTCGTCGTCGTCACCCCGACTCCTGCCCAAGCCGCTGTTGCCGGGACTCAATCACTTCGGCGTGCCGCCCCCGGGTCGGTCGACCATGAGACGCCGGTACTCGGAAGTCCAGCCGAACCACGGACCAGAGTTGCGTCCATGTTGACTAAACCGCACACCAATGTAAGTTCGCGATCGCTCTACGGGCTTGTGTTTCGAGGCCCTTCGTCTTGGGAGGCTGGATGTCGGCTATAGATCACACGGCGGAGGGGGGGCTGCGGGATGGAGCGCCAAGTTTGCGATATCGCACCTATGTCTTCGTCTTGCTCATGCTCGTTTGCCTGCTTGGCTATCTGGACCGGCAGGTAATCAACATCCTCGCAGAGTCGATCCGAACAGAATTCAATCTGAAAGATTGGCAGATCGGCGCTCTAACGGGACTGGCGTTCGCCCTGCTCTACAGCGGCTTGAGTATTCCCCTGGCCCGCCTCGCCGATCGCACGCGCCGATCTCCGGTCATCATCGTCTCGCTGGCGGTCTGGAGCCTGTTCACCATGACCTGCGGCCTGGCCCAGAACGCGGTGCAACTCGCGCTTTCTAGAATCCTTGTGGGCTGCGGCGAAGCAGGTGGAACGCCCAATGCCCACGCGCTGGTGGCGACCTATGCGCCCCCGGAAAAGCGAACCCGAGCCTTGGCGTTGTATTCACTGGGCATGCCGCTGGGCGGCCTTTTCGGCCTCCTGATCGGTGGCGTCGTGTTGGACCATTTTGGCTGGAGGGCTGCATTTCTAGTCGCCGGGGCGCCCGGACTTCCACTAGCGCTTGTGGCTTGGCTAACCCTCCGTGACCCTCCCACGCGCGCTCTCGATGACGGCGCTCAAGCGCTCGGGACCGCACCGGCGCTTCGGATGCTGGCGCGCAA
Organism: Phenylobacterium sp.; assembly: GCF_041916435.1. Classification (GTDB taxonomy): domain Bacteria; phylum Pseudomonadota; class Alphaproteobacteria; order Caulobacterales; family Caulobacteraceae; genus Phenylobacterium. Next base: position 639,097 of record NZ_JAYRZM010000002.1, read on the forward strand.
CCGATCCTTCGTGCTCTTGGCGATGGGCGGTGCGATGGTCGCTTTCGTCAACTACGGACAGGCGGCTTTCTTAGCCGCGTTCTTCTTCCGCAACCATCATGACGGCCTCACCGAATTGGCGGTCTTCTGGAACCAGCTCGCCGGTTGGTCCGTCGGACCCGCCGGCGCACTTGGGCTGGCCTTGGGGTTCGCTGCAGGGGGAGGGGGCGTTGTCGGTATGCTCTTGGGGGGGCTGATCACGGATTGGGGCGTGAAGCGCGACATCCGGGCCTATGTCGACGTGCAGGCGCTGGCGGGTTTGGCGCGGATTCCGTGCTTCCTCTGTGTCGTTTTCGCCACCGATATCTGGCTGGCTCTGGGCGCGAGTCTGGCGCACCAGATTTTCACTTCGATGGCCGCTCCGCCCGCCTACGCCAGCGTGCAAGGGCTGGTCCCGGAAAGCCTCCGCTCTACGGCGTCGTCGGTCTTCAATTTTGGACTGACCGCCATCGGACTCGGATTTGGCGCCCTTTGTATCGGCTTGGCCAGCGACACGCTTTCGCATTGGCTGGGTCCGAACGAGGGCCTTCGGTGGGCGCTCGCGTGCAGCGAAGCCATTCTCCTGTGCGCTGCACTGACGATCTACGCTGCCAGACACTCGTTCGCGGAGGATACAGTCAGTTGAGCGCGTCCATGTCCCCGCCGCTGTCCGGATTTCGGATCCTCGACGCTAGCACCTCGATCGCCGGGCAATATTGCGCGCGCCTGTTTGCGGACATGGGCGCAGACGTTGTGCTTGTCGAACCACTCGAAGGTTCGGCGACGCGCCAGATTGGCCCATTCGCGGCCAAAGCATCTCCGCCCAGTCACTCCTTTCTCTTCCGGCATATTAACCGTGGCAAGACCAGCCTCGCGGCGGACATGAACTCGGAGGGGGACCGAGGGCTTGTTTGCCAGTTGGCTGAGCAGGCCGACGTGATCGTCCTGGACGGCGCTAGGCAATCTGACTTCGTTTCAACGATTTCGCTCGACCACGCCGTGGTCTGCGCGATTTCGGATTTCGGCGAAGCCGGCCCCTATCGGGACTGGATCGGGACGGAGATCATACATCAGGCCCTGAGTGGAGTGATGGACGTCACCGGCCGACCCGACGGCTACCCGCTATACGGGGTCGGGAACAGGAGCGCCTACGCCGCAGGCGTGAGCGCCTACATCACGTGCCTGGCGGCCATCCAGGCTCGCGACAGCACCGGAAGTGGGCAGCGTGTTGAGGTCAGCGTCGCTGAGACGGCCGCTTCAATGGGCCAGAATCTCGTCTCCCAGTATTCGTACAGTACGACCTATGCGACACGGCAGCGCTATCCGGGCATGTTAGCGCAGCTGCAATGTCGAGATGGCTGGCTGGTCCTTTTCGCGCTACGAGGCTGGCGACACATCTGCGAGACGTTCGGGATACCTGAAGCCGCAAACGATCCGCGTTTCTCGAGCGTAAGCGCGCTGCGACGGAATTGGTCTGCGGCGATCGCGCTGCTGGCGCCGAGGGCGCAGGCGGCGTCAGCGCACGAGCTTGTCGATCAGCTGCAGGCAGCCAAGATCAGTTCCGCTTGCGCGCTTTCGCTGCCCGATCTCCTCACATGTGAGCATTATCGAGCAAGGAAGTTTTGGCGCCAGATCCGCTCCGGAGACGGAACCGAATTTGCATTGGGGCCCATCTTCCGTGTCGCGACTGAGGCGGAAATCCGGCCGGCGCCAACGATCGGCAGCGCCGCGGCCATGGACTGGCCACCTGCAACCGCCCGTCCAGCGGCGCCCAGCCCGGGCTTAAAATCCGCCGCTCCCCTTTCGGGCATTCGCGTGCTGGATTTCACGCTAGCCTGGGCGGGACCGATGGCGACACGCTCGCTAGCTTTCCTCGGCGCTGACGTCATTAAGATCGAGAATGCGCTTCAGCTGGATTCCTGGCGTGGACCTGCGAGCGAGATCGCCGATCCCAATGTCTATCCCGATCGTGTCGGAGGACAGAAACCGTATGATCGTCATTCGTGGTTCAACACCCAGAACCATGACAAACGCTCAATTTCACTCAATCTCAAGCATCCCAAGGGTCAGGAGATAGCTCGCCGGCTTGCGGAATGCTGCGATGTGGTGGTGGCCAATTTCTCACCGCGTACGCTTGACCGACTCGGGCTGGGCTATGGCGACCTCTCGAAGGCTAACCCGCAACTGGTGATGGTAGAGATGCCGGCCTTCGGAAACACCGGTCCGTGGTCCTCGCATGTCGGGATGGGCAAGACCATGGAGGCGGCCGCCGGCATGGCGAGCCTGATCGGCTACGGCGATGGCGAGCCGATCCTGACTGGCCCGGCTTATCTCGATCCGATTGGCGGCCTGCACGGAGCTGCGGCGGTGCTGACCGCTCTGGCGCAGCGCAATCGCACGGGCAAGGGGCTCTATGTGGAGGTCGCCCAGGTCGAGGCGGCGATGCATTGGATCGGAGAGTACATCTTGCAGGCGGCCGCGGACGGCGAAACGTTCCAGCCTTCGGGGAATTCGCGGGAGGGCGTATTCCCTCACGGCGCATTCCCCTGTGCTGGAAATGATCAGTGGATTGCAATCGCGGTTCTCTCGGATCGGCAGTGGCGCTCGCTCGTCGATCTTACTCGACTCGCTGCGCTCGCCGACCCAGCGTTCGACACGCTGGAAGGCCGCATCGCCCAATCATCTTCAATAGCTGAAGCGCTCTCGTCGTGGACCCAAAACTTCGACAAGCATGATCTCGCCTTCACGCTCCAGGCCGCAGGCGTCCCAGCGGCCCCGGTGAATTCCGGCGGCGATGTCTTCCGTGATCCCGCCCTGCGCACTAGCGGCTTTATACAGGCGCTTCGACACCCAGATGCTGGTGTGCGGGAGTATCCCGGACTGCCCTACCGGCTACACCAGACACCTGGGAGGATTCGTCGCCCCGCGCCCCGGTTCGCCGAACACACAGATGAAGTTTTGGCGAGCCTGCTAGGCCTATCTACAACAGAAATCGACGCGCTGGTCGCCCTGGGCGCCGCGGCGCGAACGCCAAATGCAAGGCCGCGCGTATGACCCAGGAAGGCTTCGACGACATTTCCCTGACGGTTGATCAAGGCGTTGCAACGATAAGCCTTAGGCGGCCAGAGCGCCTCAACGCCCTTACCTTTCCCATGATCGCCGAGATCAATAGGGCGATCGGGATCTGCGCCGCAGATGGCTCGACGAAATGTCTCGTGCTCTGCGGCGAAGGTGATGCATTCAGTGCCGGCGACAACATCAAAGGCATGGGTGCGACGGCGTACAAGACAGACCCGCTAATGCGGATGCGCGAGGCGAGTTATGTCTCAATCGTACGCAATCTGCGAGCCCTCGACGTGCCTGTCGTCACCGTGGGGCACGGCTTTGTTCTGGGAGCTGGGCTCGAAGTCTTTATGGCCGGTGACATTCGACTAGTCCATGCCGAGGCCAAGCTGGGCATCCCGTTCATTAAGCTTGGGCTGGCCGGGGGCTGCTATCAGTTGCCCCGGTTGGTCGGCCTCACCAAGGCAACTGCCATGCTGTTCTCGGGAGAACCGATCGCTGGAACGGAGGCTGTCGCCTACGGGCTCGCGACCGAGAGCGCCTACACGATGGAGGAATTGAACGATCGGCTCGCGGGGTGGACGGAGCTGCTTTCTCGGCGGCCGACTCGGTCGATCGGCCTCATGAAGCGCGCTCTCTACACTTGTTACGAGCGAAACTATGACGCCGCGATCGAGATCGCGACGCTGAACCTACTCACTTGCACGCTCAACGGCGATCGGGAGGCGGGGGTTGCGGCTTGGCTTCAAAGCCGCTCGCCGAATGGGCGCCAAACCGCCCGTGACGAGAGTTGAGGCGAACGGTGAGCCTCTACAACCCGCCAGCTTGATGGCTTTGGTGGAGGCTTGAGCGCCGGGCCGTTGTGATGTTGGCCAGTCCCAATAGAAGTGGGGGTGCGGGAAGTTGGGCGTAACCATTACCCCGTGCAAGACGCTGACGCTGGCCCAGTCCACTTAAGGTGCGACGAAATACGGGATCAGGCGCCTGATCGCGATGCTGAAGGTGAGCAGGTATGCTTGACGACCAAGTCGCGCCAAACCAGGCGACGTTGATGCGAATGGTCGCCCAGACAATATGCGCGCACTTGAGTCGTGCCTCGCTAGAAGCGTTCGACTCAATGTGACGTGATGATGTGGACGACCGCCTGGACGCCAACAACTTGATGAGACGGATGAGCTCGGCCCCTTTAGGTTCGCCCCAGTTCGCTTGACCTTGGTGTCGAGACGCTAGGATCCGGTCGCTGCTGCGGGACGACGTGGCTGGTAACCGGCGGTGATCCCCCCATCTACGGCAAGTTCAGCCCCCGTCATGTAGCTGGACGCGTCTGAGGCTAGAAACAACACCACTTCTGCGATTTCCTCGGCGCGCCCAGCGCGCCCCATTGGCGCGTCTCGCGCGCCGATGCGGTTGACGTTTGCCGTGCGGGCGCCGTTTGTGTCCGGCCGCCGCAGGAGGCCGTCCCAGAGGGGGGTGTCGACGACACCGGGATGGACGCTGTTGACCCGAACTACAGGCTGATCGGAGTACTCGAGGGCGACGGACCGGCTAAAGAGCCGCACGCCCCCCTTGGAGGCGCAGTATCCGGCGGCGCCAGGCGATCCCTGCAGGCCCGCCACGGACGAGATGATGACCACGCTGCCGCCACCGCCGCGTCGCATCAGACCGACGCAGCTCTTCACAGATAGGAACACACCATCGAGGTTGATGGCGTTCTGACGTCTCCAATCGGCCAGCGACATCTGCTCAGTGGGGCCAAAGATCGCGATGCCGGCGTTGGCCACCAGTACGTCGAGCCGGTGGAACCGTCGCTCAATCTGCTCAACCGCCGTGCGCCAACTCTCCTCATCGGTGACGTCCAGGCGAACAAAGGCGCTGACATGGCCTTGCGCGGCGAGTTCGGCGACGAGCGCCTCGCCGCCTTTGACGTCAACATCGGCGATCACGACCGCCGAACCCTCACCAGCAAGCGCCATGGCGCTGGCCGCGCCAATGCCCGACGCACCGCCCGTGACGAGCGCGACCTTCCCCTCAACACGTCCCATAGCGTTGTTCCCCTGCTTAGATTGTTTGGTCCTAGGCGATGCTGTGTTCAGGACGAGACTGAATATCCGCCGTTTACGGGATAGGTCTGCGCGGTGATCCAGCTGGCCGCGTCGGAGGCCAAGAACAGGATCATATTGGCGGCGTCGTCGGGTTCACCGAACCGGCGGATCACGTACGCTTTCAACATCTGCTTGATGTGTTCGGCGTCCGGCATGAGGTCGGCGACCCCGGGTGTGTTCACGCCGGCGAGCGCAACGCAGTTTGCTGTAATCTGACCGCGGCCCACCGCTTTGGCCAGGGCGCGCATGAAGCCCGCGGCGCCGGCTTTCGCCCCGGAATAGACCGCCAAATGAGGCTCGCCAACGCGACCGGCGTCAGAGATCACTGTGATGATGCGGCCGTACTTGCGCGCCATCATCCCTGGCGTTGCGGCGCGGCAGCAGTTGAGCACGCCGTAGAAGTTGGTCCCCATCCAGTTGCTCCACTCCTGCGGGCCCGTCTCCCAGAACGGCTTTGATTCGGCAGGGCTTTGAGTGGGACCGGCGTTCCCGGCGTTGTTCACCAGCAGATCGATCGCGCCGATCTGGGCGCTGATGTCGGTGAACATCCGCTGCACGGCGTCATAGTCGGTCACGTCGCAGGGAGCGGCGATCGCGCGCGCCCCGAGAGCCTGGACTTCGGCGGCGACCGCTTGCGCACGCTCGGCGTAGAAGTCGTTTACGACCACAACGCCCGCATTGTGCGCCGCGAATTGCAGCGCCACTTGCCGGCCTACGCCCTGCCCAGCGCCGGTGACAAGCGCGTTCCGCCCCTTCAGGTCCAAGATGTCGCCCATGTGGAGATCTTCTGTCCTTTTCATCGTCATTCGAGGTGACGACGAGATATAAAGAAATGACTTTGAAGTCAATTCCTAGTACGGGCCGTCGCCAGGCTTTTTGCGCCATTCCGCTATCACTTCGTCGGTATGTTCGCCGATACGAGGGGCGGGACGATTGACGACGCTCCTATAGTGGCTGAAGGCGAGGGGTTGGCGCACATGACGCGCGGCGCGAGTTTCCGACCCGGGCGAGGTCACGAACAGTCCCCGTTCCGTAAAATGCGGGTCGCGGATCACGTCCTCAATGCGATGCAACGGTGACCACGGAATCCCATATTTGTCGAAGAGTTCGGCCCATTTGGCGAGGGGGCGCTTAGCGATCCACGCTCCGATGACGCCGCGAAGCTCGATCCCGCGAGCAATCCGCTCGGTTCCCTGTAGGTCCGCCAAATGGTCAAGACCCAAGAGTTCGCAGAGCTGGCGCCAGAAATGGTCCTCGTGCGCGATGCTAAGGGTCAGGACCTTGCCGTCGGCGCACACGAACGCGCCGTACGCCGGCTCCGACAAGATCTCAAATGGGCGTTCTCCATTGAGCGCCGGCCCTAGGTAGGCCGTCATCCAGGACACCAGTCCGTCAGTCATCGAGACGTCGATGAAAGTACCTGACCCGGTCCGTTCTCGTGCGAAGAGAGCCGATGCAATCCCGAAAGCGGCGAACATCGCGCCTGCCAGATCGCCGAGAGATGTTGCGGGCGGCGACGGCGTACGGTCGACCTTGTCGAACAGAAGCCCCGCGATGGCTTGATAGGACAGGTCATGCGCTACTCTGTCTCTATAGGGGCCGGTCTGCCCGAAGCCTGAGATCGAAGCGTAGACGAGGCGCGGGTTCACTTTCGCCAGCGCCGGGTAGCCGAGCCCAAGGCGTTCCATCACTCCCGGACGATAGCCTTCGAGAAGGACATCGGCGCGGCGTGCGAGCTGCAGAAACTGGGCCTGGCCGCTCTCAGATTTCAAGTTCAAGCAAATGCTGCGCTTGTTGCGGCCCATGGCTGCGAAGAACGCCGGGAAGGCGCGCGCCGGATCGCCGCTCCGCGGCCGTTCCACGAGGACTACGTCAGCGCCGAGGTCGGCGAGAAGCATGGTGGCGAACGGGCCGGGGTACTGCTCGGCCAGACAGAGAACTGAAACGCCTTCGAAGACGCCATTGAAATTCTGGGCCGGCATGCGGCGAGACTCCTGTGTTGGTGAGACGGCTCGACGCCGGATGCCCGAGGTCGACGCGCCCGCGGCCGTATGGCGCGCGAGGATGACGTGAGATGTAAATTAAATGACTTCAAAGTCAATTTTGGATTGACAGAGTGGGGAGGCCGCTGCTCCATCAAGCCTCCAGAAAAGCGGAGGGGCGTGCGGTGATCTTTGTCGTGGCGACCATCACAGCGGTCAGCGGCCGAAGGAATGAGCTCCTGGAGGTCTTCGGCCGCTATGTGCAGGCGTTCCTGAGCGAGCCAGGTTGCTTGGACATCGTACTGACCACCGACGCGTCTGAGGCTGGGCCAATCCAGACGCCGCTCGGCGCGGACAGCTTCCTCGCCGTCGAGCGGTGGGCGTCTGTCGGCACGATGCGCGCCCACCTGCGGTCGGCGTACTCGGCCGCGTTGATGCGTGAGGCGGGCGGCATGCTTGCGGCGAGCGAGGTCCGGGTGCTCCAGCCTCATGCGAACGGAGCGAAATTGGGCCTCGTGCGCGGGGGCGAGACCGCGTGATGGCTGCGCTTGGCGAGCGCGACGGGCAGGGCGTGAAGCGCGCCAGGGTTTGGCCGCAACGCTTCACGGTTGTCGGCTTCTGCTTCTTGGCCGCGGTGATTGGATATCTGGACCGTGTAAACATCTCCGTGGCCGCCATCTCCATGCAAGACCGCCTGGGCTGGTCCGCTGCGACGAAGGGGCTCGTCTTGGCGGCCTTCGGAATTGGCTACACGTTGGCTCAAATTCCGGGGGGGTGGCTTGCAAGTCGCTACGGCGGCCGCGCCGTGCTGGGGATGGCGGTGCTCCTCTGGTCGAGCGTCACCCTTCTCACGCCTGCGGCGGCCGCGATCTCTGTGCCGGTGCTGTTGATAGCGCGGGTCGCCCTTGGCCTTGGAGAGGGGGCCATGTTTCCGAGCGCCTACCGGCTCTTCGGCCAATGGATACCCGCTTCGGAAAGATCGCGCGCCGTCGCCGTCCTCTTGAGCGGCGTGCCGATAGGCACCTTGATCGGACTGGCGACAACGGGCGCGCTTGTTGGGCTCGCCGGTTGGCAAAGCGTCTTCTTCCTGTTCGGCGCCCTTGGCCTTGGCTGGGTGCTGGCCTGGTGGCGGTTTGCTCCGGCCTCGCCTCCAGAGCCGGTCGCAGGCGCCGCAACAGCTGTAGGCAAACCGCCGTGGGGACTGTTTCTGGCCTCGCCCGCCGTGTGGGCGCTTGTACTCAACCACTTCTGTAGCAACTGGGGGCTCTATCTCGTGCTGGCTTGGTTGCCGAGCTATCTGCGCGACACGCGCCACCTGGGCCTTGAGGCGGCCGGCGCACTGTCGGCGTTGCCTTGGATAGCCATGGTTCTGGCTGTCCACGCAGGCGCTTGGCTGTCCGACCTGCTCGTAGGGCGCAACGTCAATCTCACCTTCGTGCGCAAACTTATGCAGGTCTCGGGCCTTGTGAGCGGCGCGATCGTCTTGCTGGCGCTTCCGCACGCTGACTCGACGGTGGCCGTTGTCAGCCTCTTCTGCGCCTTCATGGCGACCGTGGGGCTCACCACTGCGGGGTATTCCAGCAACCACCTCGACTTGGCGCCGCGGCATGCTGGCGTTCTGATGGGGCTGACCAACACCGCCGGTCAGCTGCCAGGGTTTGTCTGCGTTGCAGTGACGGGCTGGCTGATCGATGTGTCGGGCAGCTACAATTCCGCCTTCCTGCTGGCGGCAGGCGTCAACGTCGTCGGCGCCGTGGTCTGGGTCGTGCTTGCAAGCGCCCGGCAGATCGCCGACTGACGTCTGTGATCCCTCACGTCCATTGGGGCGGGCTGTCGCGGGGGCGCGCGGTCGGGGATCTGATGGCGGCGGCCCGACGTGCTGGGGAGACCCGTCGCAGATGGCGTGCAACAACGCCTTTGAAGGCACGCGCATTTGCATCTGCAGGCGCTCACCCGGTCCCTCATCGGAGAGGGCGAGCGGAAATCCGGAGGCGCCTAGATCGGACGCGAACCCCCATATCAGGCGTGCGCCACAGATAGCGCCGAACGTTTGGGCCGCCCCAGCGGAGCTTTCGTAGCGGCGAGCATCGTCCTTGACGGATCGCCGGCGGAAGTCGCCGCAGCTGGGGTGGGCGCCTGTTGGCAATGCGGCGGCTTTGGCCTTGTGGCAGGTTCGACAATGGCAGTTGAGCGCCATCGTCAGCGGCCCATTGAGGGCGAAGCGGTTCCGGCCGCAGAAGCCGCCGCCCTGATGCTCCGGGTGGCCTGTCGACACGAAGTGGGGCTCCTCTGAGGGGCGCGCGCGAGCTGGCGAATCCAAAGTCACTGACGATAAGATGATAATTATCAGCCTATTGGTCGATCCTGAGGTGCGCGAGGGGCTGTGGTTGAGGATGATTGATAATTTGTGACGCGGCTTGCGCCGCCGGCGCCTGCCCTTCCACCCACCCGAGAGCGAATCTATCCCCAATTAAAGTCTGAAAAATTTGCGACCGCTAGACGTAAGCTTCGAGCTTGACCGCGTCGTCGGTTCATACGATGAAGCCAAAATTATTGATAAAAAAGACAGGAGGGGACATCGTGTCACACTCACGCATACTGCTCGCCTCGGCGAGCGCGGTTGGGATCCTGGCCGGATCCGACGTAGCCTGGGCCGCCACCGCGACGCCGTCGACCGACCAGGGCGCCGGCGTGGCTGTGGCCGAGGTGGTGGTTACGGCGCGCCGGCGTGACGAGCGCCTGGTCGATGTGCCGGCGGCCGCTTCGGTCATCGACGCGCAGCTGCTTTCTGACAGAGGCGGTGCGACTTCGACGGCCGAACTGCTCGCCGGGCAGCCTAGCGTGCGGTTCTTCAATACCACGTCTCCGGTCAACTCGGAGGTCTCCATTCGCGGCTCCGCCACCGCGCGCGCGACCAACGCCGACCCGAGCGTGGGTCTTTATCGGGACGGGGTTTATGTCGGCGGTGGCCTGCTCGGCGGGCGCAGCTTCACACGGCTCGACTTGTTCGACGTCGGGCGGGTGGAAGTGCTGCGCGGCACCCAAGGCGCCCTTTACGGTCGCAACGCCGTGGGTGGGGCGGTTAACATCGTTTCCGCGCAACCGGTGTTTGCAGACACCGGGTATGTCGACGTGAAATATGGCGTCGAGAATCGCAACGCCCAGGTGCAAGCCGTTGCGAATGTGGCGTTGAGCGACAAGGTCGCCGCGCGCTTTGGCGTCGACTACACGGATCAGGACAAGGGGTTCTTTTACAATCCCTACAACCACGTCTACTTCGATGATCAGCAAGGCTATGGCGCGCGCGCGCAGCTGCGTTTGCACGATGGCCCCGTCGACGCCACGGTGCTCTACGAACACCAGCAGATGCGACTGCCGGCCATCGCCTATGAAGTCTACATCCTGCCGAGCGCCCGATTTCCGAAGGGCTACATCCAACCCGAACGCGAGTATCCGTGGAACGCGGGACCCTTTTCAAAGCAACAGTTGAACAATCTGACTGCGACCCTGGCCTATGACATGGGCTGGGCTCGACTGGTCTCGACCAGCGCGGTGCGCGAACGCAAGACCAGCTATCTCGTCGATCTGGACGGCGTGAACCCGGACCTTGCCCTGACCTTGATCAGGAGTGGAACCGTGGTGGGAGCCTTGGACCCGAACGCCAGCTCCAACGTCAACGACAGGACTCGCAGCATCAGCCAGGATGTCCATCTCGCAGGCGCGGCCTTGGATTCGCGGTTGGATTGGCTTGCGGGCGCAGAGCTGCTCTGGCAGCGCAGCAACGGCTACTCCGTCACCCGCACCAGCCTGACGGCGGCCGGATCGCCTCTAGTGGTCGACTACCGGTCCTACGCCGCATACGGCTCGCTCGGCTTCCAATTGACACCGCATCTCACGGTGACTGGCGAAGGCCGATACACCAGCGATCACAAGACTGCGGATGCGTCCCGCTACAACCTCCTGACCGGCGCGTTGGCCGGTGGCCCCGCCTTCAACTTCAACGCTTCTCAGTCGCCCGACAACTTCTCCTACAATCTCACCGCGGCCTGGCGTTTTCAGCCGCAACTACAGCTCTACGCGAAGGCCGGGAGCAGCTATCGGGCCGGCGGCTTCAACAGCAATCTGGGCGACCCGCGCCAGCCCGTCACGGTCCCTGCGTCGTACGATCAGGAGGACACCACCTCCTACGAGGTCGGTCTGAAGGGCGTTGTCTTAAGGTCGGTCTATGTGGCGCTCGCTGGCTACCGCAACGAGTCCTCGAACCTCATTGTGCAGACCGACAACGGCTGCCGGGCGACCAATCCAGTCTGTCCGGTGGTGCCGACGACCTTCCTCACCAACGCGGGCGATGGCGTGACCTGGGGCGTCGAGCTTGAGGCGTCGGGGCGCTTCGCGCTTGGCCCCGGGGTCCTCCGCTCTCAAATTGGCGGCTCACGGCAAGGGGGCGAGGTCAAGAGTGGCGCGCTCAAGGGATATTCGCTGCCTCAGATTCCGGCCTGGATCGCGTCGGCGAGCCTGGACTATCGCTTTCCCGTACAACAGGCGCAGCTCTTTGCGCACGCTGACTATTCTGCCCAGTGGGGTGGCGTGCAGGAGCTTGCGCGTCCAAGCCCTGCGGTCGACGATTTCCAGCTGGTCAACCTGCGAGTGGGGGCCGAATTCAAGAACGTCGAGCTGTCATTCTATGTCAACAATGCGACGGATGTGACCTACTTCACCTACCAGGATCTCACCACGACGCGGCGTCTTAACCAGCCGCGCCTGTGGGGCGCGCAAGCGCGTTATCGCTGGTGAAGGCCCTCCCGGCGGACCCTAGGGTCCGCCGGAACCAGCCGCCTGTCGGCGCAGATACGCAGCGGTCCTGAGTTCGGCGTTCTGCCGGACGTTCATGTAGAAGAGATTATAGTCGAAGACGTGGTAGCTGCCGATGCGGGTCAGGGCGTCGGAGAAGCCAGCGCGTTCGCGCAAGGGTATTGTCACCTCAGTAAGGCCGTCGCGGCAGCGGGCGCCGGTCAGCCCAGGCTTCGGGTGCTCTAGGGGCTGGCCCGGCCCGTGGACAGGAAGGGCCCCCAAGTTGAGCGCGGCCGGCGCCTCGCCGTCCTTTCGCCACGAAAGCGGATTGACGCAGACGAGCGGTCGCCCCCCGATCGGCTGGTAGCGACCTTCCAGCCAAATCAGAGCTTGGCCACGACGGCGCGCATCGCCCGCGCCGGCCCGAACGCTATTCCAGTTGATGACGCAGCCCGTCTGAGCGGGTTGGCGGCAGATAGGTATCCCGGCCTGTTCGATCGCTTCCGGCAACGACGAGCCAACGAGATAGGCCGCCACCAACTGGCGTTGCAGCGCGGTGCCGGCGATGCGTTCCTGCAGCAGGCGCATAGCGTGAAGCGAACCCTGGCTGTGACCGGCAAGGATGAACGGCCGACCGTGGTTGTCGTGGGCGATGTAGGCGTCGAAGGCGCGTCGCACGTCCTGGTAGGCGAGGTCGATTGCAGCTTCGCTGTCGGCGCCGGGGTGGGTGAAGGCGGTGATCGAGGCCTGTCGGTAGCGCGGCGCAAACACCCTTCCGGCTCCGTTAAAGGCCGAGGCCTGAAATCGCAGGACCCCTTCATCAACCTGGCGGCCGGTGCGGCCGGAAGCGTCGAAGGGCGCATTCCAGCTATCTGAGGATAGATACGTGGTGGGATGTATGAAGAAGACATCGACCCGGGCCGTGGCCTGCCGATTGACCGCGCCCGCGTCCGGCGGTGTCACATCTGCGCCGTCCGCCGTCTCTGGTCGTGCGGCCCAGGCGGCTGGGTCCTTGTAGTCGGGCGACGGTGGCGGCGCGCCCCCGAATGACGGCGGTGTGCGCGCTATCATGCCAAGCCCCAGGGGTTCGGCCTGCAAAGGGCCGGCTAGGGGTGTGAGGGCGATGGCGAGGGCGACCCCAAGGCGGCGCGTGCGCATGCGGACTCCAGATTTGCACTATGAATTATTGATAATTTGGAGCGAGGAGACGTGCAAGATTGCTGTTGCCGCTCCTAACGCGCTTGGTGGGCCTGCAGTCCTCTTTCAATGCGCCAACGCACGCGCTCGTCTGCGCCTGGGCCAGGCCGCGCCGCCACCCGATGGGTGGGCACCGGCTCGCCGCTTGCCGCTTCGACCACCTTGATCTGCACCGCGCCGCCCGTTTCGACGTCGAAGAACTCGACAGGCGCTGCGCCCTTGCCGGCTGCGTCCCAACGGTCTCCCCAGGCCGCCAGCGCCAGCATCACCACCGAAAGGTCGCGCCCCTTTGGCGTGAGGTGATACTCGAACCGGCGAGGCCGCTCCTGGTAGAGCCGCCGTTCTACGAGACCCTGCGTCTCAAGGTGAGTCAGTCGGTCCGTCAGACTGCTGTTGGAGATGCCGGTGGAGGCCTGCAGGTCGTCGTAGCGCCTCAACCCAAGACACAGATCCCGAATGATCAGGAAGGCCCAACGCTCGCCGATCGCTTCGAGCGCGCCGGCGATGGAGCAGGACATACCGCTGAAGCTCTTCGTACGCATGGCCTGTCACCCGGGGAAGCAGCGTCCAAAGGCGCGAAAGAGCGCCATGTCGCCCTTAACGCGCACTTTTCGGAGAATGATCGCGGTGATGATTTTGTATTCGCGGTTCATGATCCGCAGCCAAGTCTCGGAATCGGCGGTGACGCGAACATCGGCCTCTCCATGATGACCCGGCTGGACGGTGATGCGCTGCTTGTCGATTTGAACCGTGGCCAAAGCCGTCTCCTTGCCGGAAAAGGTCCAGTGGTAGGTCGCGCTGAGACCTTTCGCACGGCCGCGCTGGAACGCCAGCGGCAACTGAGCGACGAATGAAGCGACCGAAGTCGTTCGCAGCGTGCGCCCCACGCGCTTGACCGTCTTGTGTGGGAAACGGTCGGCGGCATGGCTCTCTGCGTCCGAGCCCGGGAGGACGTAGAGGGTCTCCACCTTGTCGGTCAACGGCTTCACGACCTTTTCGACATACCCAGGCCGATCTTCGAGGAAGGGGTTGATGACCTCTTCGCCCGCCGGGCAGACGGCTATGCAATAGGCGGCTTTGTATCCGGGTTTGAAGGACAGGGATTGCCACATCGAGGAGGTTTCTCCGTCGGAGAAACGTTCGCGATAGGCCTTCATATCCTTCGACTCCACCATCGCGCCCACCCAGTCGGAGAAGTTGCCGAGGAACTCCCGATAGTTGTGGGTGTAGCAGGTGACGAAATCAAAACCGCCATCGGGCTTGAGGGCCCCCACGGGGCAGGCGGCGACACATAGCTTACAGCCCAGGCAGGGATTGTAGTCGATGGGCTGATCGTAGGTGTCCACCGGAACGCCCAGCAACACGGTCCCGAGGAGGACGAAGCTTCCAAACTTGGGGTGGATCACGCTTCGGTGGACGCCAATGCGTCCTAGGCCGGCGGCCACGGCCACCGGCTTGTGCGCGACCATCCACCCCCGACCGGGCAACTGGACTTCCATTGGGAAGGCCGCGACGGCGTTACAGGCGGCGACACCAGCGGCATCCAGCTCACGCACCAGTTCTCGTGCGACCTCGTTCACTTCGTCGTAGACGGCGTGGAATTCCTGATTGGCGACGGAACGGACCGGCGAGCGCACAGGCTGGCGGTTCATGCGCACGACAAACGACAGGAGCGCGCGCGTATCAGGATAGACTTGGCGAATGTAGCTCAACTGATCGGCGAGTTCAGGTCGTTCGACCTCCACGAGCCCGACATCGTCTGCGCCGACCGCCCGTGCGAGCGCCTTGAGCCATTCAGCAGACAATTGGCTCGGCCCGGCGGGGGAGGGTGCGGCGCGCATCCGTCGAACCGTCGGATGATCTTCGATGCTCATAGTCGCGGCTCCATGTGACTCTGATTATCAGAGTGACTCAGGCCCGATCTCCGCGCAAGGGCTTGCGGACGTTGTGTTATTGATAATTTGTGTGTTTGCTTGTTTCTGACACCGAATCCCAAAGGTTGGTTCCACACACGTGCAAGCGCAGAACGGGCCTGAAGGGCCGACCCTGGACCGCAAGATCGCCGATGCGCTCATCGAGGACATCATCGCTTGGCGGTTCGAGCCTGGCGCCTGGATTCGCGAGCGCAAGATCGCTGAACGCTTTGAGGTTTCACACGGTCCGGTTCGCGAGGCGTTTCGACATCTCAGTCGCGCGGGCTTCGTTGAAGTGGTGCCTTGGCGCGGCGCGCGCGTTATCGATGTCGAGCTCCATGCCGTCCACGACGTCTATGAACTTTGGAAGGCGCTATTTGGCGCAGTCTGCCGGCTGACGGCCGAGCGGATCGCGCCTGAGGCTCATGTCAGGCTCGAGGCCCTCGCCAGCCGCTATGAACGGGTCGTGCGGGAGACGAACGACACCGTCGAACACCTGCGCGTCTCGCTGGTCCTTGGCCAGTTCATCTCCGATCAATGCGGTAGCCCTTTGGCCCAGGAGATGTTGCTGAAGGTGGCGCGCCTTGCGCGTTGGCTCCACCATCTCGCCAGGCACGAGACCATGAGCCGGCTGCAGCCAGGGCTCGGCCTCAGCTCCGCCGCCCTCTACAGGGTCGCTGTGGAGGCTATCAAGGCCGGACGGCCCGACGATGCGGAGCGGGCGGCGCGTGAATTGATCGGATTCACCCAGACCCATGTGAGCGCCGCGATCGAGGCTCAGACGCCCTTGCCGCAGCCGAAGTCATCCCGCCGTCGACGAGCCGGACCGGACGGAACCCCTGAAGAGTCGACCTAACTCTGCGCGACCGCCGCACGGATCAGTCGCTTGAAACCCTCAACGGCCTGCGCCACCAGGCGCGCGTCGACGCATCTGAGGTCGTCCGACGCCACATGGTGGAACCGGTGGGCGCCGAAAACGCCAACGACGCGTGCGTAGCCGCTTGCCAGGATTTGTGTGAGTTCGCCGGCGGATCCGACGTTCGTCGCATAGGGGCGTTCGAGGCCGGCCTGCCCTAAGAAGGCGCGACGGCACGCCTCCAGAAGTTCGGGACTGCCGACGAGAAAGCGCTGGGGGTCGGGGCTGGGCAGCGGTGTTAGACCCGCGGCGGTCTCGTGCCAGTCCCGGGCGGCGAGGTTGGCCCCCAGGTGGGCCCATAGGGCGGTTTGCGAGGGCGCTGGCGCGCCCCCTTCCAGGAGCTTGGCGACGCCGAGGTTTTCGTATTCGTGACCACTCGTGCAAATAAAGGCGAGATTGACGCCTAGCCGGGCCCGGCTCGCCCATTCGGCCAAGGCGAGCCATGCGGCCACGCCGGGGCCCCGTTCGCCACCGCAGGTGAACCACCCCGACCGAGGCGTGGAGACGACCAGCCACGAGGACCGGCCGCGATCCAGACGGGCGATGAGATTGAACGCCGGGCGCCGAAACCTGCGGCCTGTGATCAGCAAACGCCCGGGCTCGGGCGAGGGGGCCAGGAAGGGCGCGGCGTCGCGCGGCGCAAGGCTGGCGACAGGCCTGTCGAATAACGGCTCGCGACCGTCCGTGTTCAGCGCGATCGCTTCTCCGGTGGGGCCGGTCGTGACGAGGGCGACGGCGACCGCGCCGGCGTCGATGGCGGACTTGATCGGTTGCCGAACGGCCCCGGCGGCGGCGCTTGACCACCGAGCGTGCGGGAGCACGACAAGGGCGATCCGCCCGGCCAAGCTTTCACCATTCGCCCAGGGCGGCGCTACGACGATCGGTGCGATCACGCCTTCCGGTCCTGTAGGCTGGACGATCGCCAAGGGGATGATCGGCGCTTGCCAAGAGCCGCGCGAGAGGCTCGCCATCTCCGGCTCGAAAGCAGGCGCTTCGATCAGCCGACGCTCGGTAGAAAAGCCAAGGCGGTCCAGCCGCGTCTGCAGCCAGGCGCCGGCCGCCTCGTCTCCCGGGCCGCCTGAGGCCTTCGATCCAAGTGAGACATAGTGTTCAAGGCCGGCCCGCAGAGATGATGAGTCCGCCTTGGCCGCCCCGGGTCTGCTGGCGGCGCTCGCGCCAAGTCCCGCCGCCATGAGCTGGCGTCTATTGGCGTGGACCATTCCTCCTCCTCTTTGCGCGACAGGTTCAGTTGGCTGGGAGCGCCCCGTACACCATGGCCTTCAGGAGGTCGCGAACGGGGATCGCGCCGGACGGCAGAAGTTGGGTCATGAACACAACGACGATACGGTTGACCCGGTCCACCCAGAAGGTCGTGCTTGCGGCGCCGCCCCATCCATATTCCCCGACCACGCCTGGGCTATGGCTTTGCGCGACATCGGCGACGACCGCCCCGCCCAGGCCGAAGCCCAAGCCTGCCCCGGATCCGCCGTATCCGAACCGCGCCGCAGCTTCCAGGCCCGCCGTCTGGTCTGGGCGCAGGTGGTTTGCGGTCATTAGGTCGACGATCGGTCGACCGAGGAGACCCCCACCATCGTCGCACAACATCTGTGCGAAGCGCAGATAATCGTCGAGGCTTGAGATCAAGCCGCCGCCTCCGGAAGGCGCGAGCGGCGGGCGCTCTGGAACTGATGCGACAGCGCCTGGGAGCTTGCTAAGGCCGCTTGGGCCGGGCGTGTAGAGCGACGCGATACGGTCACGCTTTCCTTGGGGTATGGCGAAGGCGGTGTCGCTCATACCTAGCGGTGTGAACACCCGCTCGGCCAGAAAGCGATCAAAGGACATCCCAGCGACCCTTTCAATGATCAGTCCTAGGATGTCGGGGCCCATGCTGTACTGCCAGCGCGTGCCAGGCTGGAAGTCGAGTGGAATGGTTGCGAGGCGCTGGGCCAGCACGTCAAGGCCGGTCATGTCCGGGGCGGAAGACCAGGCTCCGCCCTCCAGCCCGGCCTTGCGGTAGAACGGCGCCGCGTGGGAGTCGGGATTGAAGCTATAGCTCAGGCCCGAAGTATGGGTGAGCAAGTGCTCCACGGTCATCGGCCGTGCTGGCTCCAGCGAACCATCTGGCCTTGCGACCTGTAGCCGTGCGAACTCCGGCACGTGCCGTTCAACGTGATCGTCGAGCAACAGCCGTCCGTCCTGCACCAGGAGCATCGCGGCGACCGCCGTCACGGGCTTGGTCATCGAGAAGATTCTGTAGAGCGTTTGCGGTCCGATAGCGCGCCTGTCCCCTAGGTCTGCAAAACCGTGCTCGATCCGCAGCGCCGGCTGGCCATCCTGGACCACGACAAGCGCTGCGCACGGCAAGGCGCCGGCGTCGACGAGCCCCGTGATCCGCGATTCGAGGTGAGCCATCCGATTTCGGTCAAGTCGTGGGGCCCCAGGAGGGGTTGGCCGGCCGCGCGCTGGTGCGGCGGCCGCGGGCGCGGCCAGGAGAGCCGCGCCCGCGGTCAGATGAAAATCACGTCGAAGCATTAGATGGTCCCTCCTGCCAGAAGCGCCCCGCGGCCGGCGATCTAAAACCGCCGGGTGAGACTGACCCCCCAGGTGCGAGGCGCGCCATAGAGGCGGTAGCCGTAGCCAAGACCGGAGAGGTTCACCCCGCTGGTCACATAGAGCTCGTCGAAAATGTTCTGGCCCCAGACCGCCGCCGTCCAAGCGCCGCCTTGAACTGCAACCCGGGCGTTCCACACGCTGTAGCTGGGTGCGGCGATGAGCGGGTCGTTGAGCGCGTCCTTGTACGTGGCGTCCGAATATCGCCCGTCCACCTGGACGCTGCCAGTGAGCGCCTCTGTGAGCGGCCTTTCGTAGCGGACGGACCAATTGGCGGAGAACTCCGGCGCGTTCGGCAGCTCATTGCCTGCTGGAACAGGGGCTCCCGAACTGGCGAAGGCGCCCAGTCGCGAATGAAGGAGCCCGACGCCAAGGTCCAACGTCAGGCCGGAGACGGCGGGCGGACGCCATTCGGCGTCGAGGTCCAGGCCATAGACCTTTGCCGTGTCGACATTGCCCAGGCGCTGTGCGGCGATGGCGCTAGCCGTGTCGCGGACGAACGTCTGGATGTCGCTATAGTCGTAGTAGAAGGTGCTGGCGTTCACTTGCAGCTGGTGATCGTCCGTTCGGCGTTTGACCCCCAGCTCGTAGGCGATCAAGGTCTCAGGCCGGTAGGGCGCCAGCGACGAGTTCGCCGTCGTGAAACCGGAGAAGAAGCCGCCGGACTTCACACCTTGAGAAGCGCTGACGTAGACGAGGGTCAGCGGATCCGGCTTCCAGTCGAGTGCGACCTTCCAGGACCAGTTCGTGTCGCGGATCTTGGTGTCCTGGTTGGTCAGCGCCACCGGCGCGGTCGGCCCGGGTGTGCAGGTTCGGCTCAGAAGGCAGCTTGTGCCAAAGGGATTGAGGTCGGTCGTGCCGCCGCGATAGCTCTTTTCTTCCCAGGTGTACCGCAGGCCGGTGACGAGCTTGAGCTGATCGGAGAGCGCCCATTCTCCGTTGGCGAATGCGGCGGCCGAGTCGGTCTTCTGGTCAGCCAGGCCGTAACTACGGGTGCGGAAGAGCGCGTCGAGGTAGCCGTTTGAGTAGACGCGGATGTGGTCGTGCGAGACAAAGGCGCCGGCCACCCATTGCAGACGTCCGGCGTCGCCGGCGAGGCGGGCTTCCTGCGAGAATTGATCGACCTTGTTGTCGGACGCGAAGTCCGATTGGGCGCGTGGACCCGCATCGGTGTCGACGAAGGACTTACGGTCAGAATGCAGCAGGCCGGTCACCGATGTCAGCTTCACGGCGCCCAGGTCGAACTGACCATGCAGCGTGGAGGCGTACTGGGCGATGTCGCTGTAGGGGTTGACAGACCAGTCGCCGGTGAACGGGTCGCTATCGGTGTCGCGATAGCCGAAGTTGTCTGTGCAATTTGGATCGATACGCCCCTGCGCAAGCGCCGCGCACGCCCTGGGCGGCGGCTGGCTGAAGTCCTTGGCCCCGAAGAAGGCGCCCTGACCGGCTTCAGAATTGGAGGCCAGCCCATCGAGCTTGAAAGTCACGTCGGCCTGGGGGCCGGGATTCCAGCGCACCTGGAGCCGGCCCATTGCGATGTTGCGCTCACCGATGTCATGGCCGCTCACGCGATTGAACCAGTATCCGCGGTCTTGCTGGATGGTCTTGGCGCTGACGCGCACCGCAAGGTCCTGGCCGATCGGCAGGTTCGCCACCGCCTCGAGCTGGCCGGTCTGGTAATTTCCGAGATCGCCCGTGATCCAACCGCTCGCCTCGCCGAGCTTTGGCTTCGCCGAGATGAAGTTGATCGCGCCAGCTGTTGAGTTGCGGCCGTAGAGCGTGCCTTGCGGACCCTTCAGCACCTCGATGCGTTCAAGGTCGTAGAGATCGAAGGACATGACACTGAGCGACGATAGATAGACTTCGTCCACATAGATCCCGGCGCTCGGATTGTTCGTGGCGCTGAAGTCGTTCAGTCCCACCCCCCGTATGGTGACGACGGGCAGCGATCCTGGAGCGTTCTCCTTGATGTCGACGTTGGCGGTGAACCCAACCAGATCCTTGACCTGTTCGACGCGTCGGGCCCGCAGCTCCTCAGCGCCCGCCGCCTTCACCGTCAGATCGACGTCCAACAGGCTTTGCTCGCGCTTTTGAGCGGTGACGACCAGCTCTTCGATCTGGACGGGCGCCTCGGCCGCCGCCGCGGCGTCGGCGGCGCACAAGCCAGCGAGCGCGACGCCTGCGAGCAACAGGCCGCGCGAATAAGAATGGTGATTCAGCGGCATAGGTCTCTTCCCCCCTCTGACCTCTCGGGTCCGGTGCGATGGATCTCGAGGGCGCGCTTCCGGTCGACGTCGATGTGACGCATCCGGCGTGGTAGCGCTTCCCCAAGTCGGCGTCGGTTCGTGTCCGCGCCAGATTATCAATAATTTTTGTATGCCCCTGCTTGCTCGAAATTGTCAACGATTTGTCGAGCGATCGGCTAGGCCCGGCGCACCGGGGGCATGACGTAGGCGCGCGCCTGAAACTCCGCTGTAGGCAGATAGGCGCGCATGAGTAGACCGAAGCGCCCGGCCGATGGCGCCGGGAGCCAGTTCGATCGTCGCGCCGGGGGGGGCGCATCGCTCTGAATCCAAAGGTCCAGAGAGCCATCGCCGTTGAAGGTCAATCCGGGCGTGCTGCCGCCGATCGCGTATCGGCTGGCGGGATTGTCCACCAGGAACGCTTGGCCGTCCGCGGTCAGGCCGTAGAGGGTGAGCGACCAGAAGGCGTCGACGGGCGGGGTTGCGCCTGGCGCGAAACTTAGCCGCCATCGCGAAGCCGCATCGAATGAGCTTTGGCCGTCGGGCGCGACGGCGGCCATGTACATGGCCTCAGCCTGCGGCAGTGCTGCAAGGCCGGACAGGGCGATGCGCGCGCGATAGCGGTAGTCTTGGCCGAAGGCGCCAGTATTCGCGGCTTGATAGGACCATCCGGCGATCGGTGTGACGCCGAGGCTCGGATTCCGACAAAGGGCGCGAGCCTCCTCGACGCCCGCTTCAATCTCACGTGCTTCGGCCGGGGTGAACCTTGCTGCGTCGAAGCCGCCCTGTGGCGAGAGCCCCAGTGAGGCGGTCTGCTCGAAAAAGGCGGCGTCTGTGACCGGTGGCGGATTTTCGAGGATGAGCGCCTGGGCGGCTTGGAAATAGGCCGTCCAGGGGCCGGAGCGCAGGTTCGGCTCCACCGAAACGCAGTCCGGCGGGCCTGAGGCAGCCTCAAGGCCGAAGGCATCCTGAACCTGGTGCGCGGCCGCCAGGTCGTCGGGTCCGTCGACGAACACGCGGATTAACGCCCAAACCCAGGGGGTCGGCGAGCGCAGGGCGCCTGCCGGCGCTGGCTGTTCCGGACCGACGAGCAGGACGCGGGCGCCGTTGGGCCCGGTGGTCCGCGATCCCAGGACAGCGAAATTGTTGCTGTACATGTCAAGGAGCGCCAGGGAGACGTAGCGGGCCCCGGTTGCGGGCAAGGTGATCGCGATCGGCCCCTTTCGCAGGTCCAGGAGGGCGCCGCTGTAGAGCGTGTCGACGTTTGGCGTGGTCACGTCGCGGCTCGCGGGGGTGGAAAGGCGTCTTTGCGGCGCGAGCCGGTTCGGCGTGACGCCGCGCTCAAATTGCCGGGAACGGAACGCGCCGATCTCCACGAGGGGCAGGGCGTAGAGCCAGGCGTCACGCGCCGCAGCGCGTAGCCCTGCAGGGCTCAGTCGTCCTGAAGGCGCGGCGGCAGCCGCGCAAAGGGAAAGGAATCTGCGTCTGTCCATGGGCCGCCCCGAGACTGCGCCCTCCTGGCGCGACGCAAGAATTATCGATAATTGATCGGGATGGAAGCGACTCTTCTCGACTTATTGCGCAACCGAGCGAAGAAGGCTTAGGGCGCTCGACGCGACGTCACGGGGCCCAGCCGGATCTCCGGCGACCTTCGCCATGACCGCCATTCCCTGTGTGAGCCCAACAAAGAAGCGGGCGAGTGCGCGGGGGTCCTGTCCTGGCCTCAATCGCCCCTCAAGATCGCCCTGACGAAGGACGTCGTAAAGCGCGGCCTCCAGAGCCGAGAGGCTGCGCGCAACCCGTTGGGTGATCGCCGGTGAGCCCAGCGGACACTCCAGGGTCGTATTGACCAGCAGGCAACCTCGCGGCAGCGCAGGGTCGTCGAGCCGCGCCAGGATGCGGGCGAACATCGCTGTGATGGCGTCCACGGGGTCTTTGCCGGCGCGCAGGATCGCAACCAGCTGACCGCCCATATCGGCGTCGTACCGGTCCAACGCCTTCAGAAACAGGGCTTCCTTGTCGCCGAAGGCGTTGTAGAGGCTCTGCCGGCTCAGCCCGAGAGTGTCGACGACGTCTTGCATTGAGGTCGCCTCAAACCCCTTCTCCCAGAAGAGCCGCATAGCGGCGGCAAGCGCCTGGTCAGGATCGAATTCGCGCGGGCGGCCTCTCAACATATACGGCATCGTTCCATAAATGGTCGTCCTGCGCCAGCGTTTCCAAACGCAGTCGATTATTCGGGGTGAACGGTATGGCGCCAAAGCGATTGACCACTTGTGGACAGATCGTTCTATAAATATCTACCGCCTGCCTTTCATGGAGCTCAGCGTGATCACACTCTTTGCCGCAAACACGCCGAACGGCCACAAAATCTCTATCGCGCTCGAGGAGATGGCGTTGCCATATGAGGTGCGCCGCATGGCGCCGGGAGATCTCGCCTCGGCGGAGTTTCGAAGCCTCAATCCCAACGGCAAGATCCCTGTCATCGTCGATCGCGATGGTCAGCAAGTCGTCTATGAGTCCAACGCCATCCTTCTCTACCTCTCGGAGAAGGCGGACATGCTGATGCCGCGCACGCCAGATGCGCGAATCGAAGCGTTGCAGCTTCTCTTCTTCCAGGCCGCTTCGATCGGCCCAATGTTCGGCCAGCGCGCGCACTTCACGAAAGTCGCGCCGGAGCGACCGCCGACCGTCGTAGAGCGCTTCACCGCGGAAGGCGCGCGGCTGGAGGCGGTGATGGACGAGATGCTGACGGGGCGCGACTATTTCGCAGGCGAGTACTCGATCGTGGACATCTCCATCTTCGGCTGGCTGAACGCCTCGGTGGCGGCGGGGTTTGCGATCGATGAGCGTGCGCGCCTTAAAGCCTGGTTCGATCGCGTCGCGGCGCGTGCGGCGGTGCAGCGCGGGATACGAATCTTGGCGGCGCCAAGCGGTGTTGCAGCGCGCCCCGGCGCGGCAGCCTGAGGCGGCCATGCGAGTCTTGATCGTCCACGCTCATCACGAGCCGAAGAGCTTCAACGCCGCCATGACCGACACGGCCGTCCGCACATTGCGCGCCGCGGGCCATGAAGTGGTCGTCTCCGATCTCTACGCTCAGGGTTTCGATCCTGTGTCCGACCGGCGCAACTTCACTACTGTCGCCGACGCAGCCGTCCTCAAACAGCAGGCCGAGGAGGCGCTCGCCAGCGCTGAGGGTGGATTTGCGCCCGAGCTCGCGGCGGAGATCGAAAAGCTCGATTGGTGCGATGTTCTGATCCTGCAGTTTCCGATCTGGTGGCTGGGACCGCCGGCCATACTTAAGGGGTGGATCGATAGGGTTTTCGCCGTCGGCGTGGCCTACGGCGGAGGCCGATGGTTCGACCGGGGTCGGCTCAAAGGCAAGCGCGCCATGTGCGCGGTTACAGTTGGCGGGGGCGCTGACGTCTATTCGGATCGTGGCGTCTATGGCGCGATCAAGAACATCCTATACCCCTTGCATCGCGGCGTGTTCGCGTTCACCGGACTGGAGGTCGTCGAGCCGTTTGTCGTGTATGCGCCTAACCGGATCGACGCGGCTGAGCGCGCGGCTTGGCTCGCGCGATACGAGCATCGTCTACTGGACCTGGACGGGGCCCCCAAGATTCCGGGGCCAGACATGGCCGAGTTCGACGGCCTTGTTCGGCGAAGGTGATCTGCGGCCCAAGGCGTCACTTGCCGGGCGTCCGCGCCTGGATGAAGTCGGAGGCACGCAGGCTATCAAGTCGCCCCTTCAATTCTTCGCTGATCGCGACCGTGTCGCCTTCGCCGCGCAGGATCCGTGGCGTCAGGAACACGATGAGTTCAGTCCTGTGTACGCTGGTCGCGCGATGGCCGAAGAGCTCGCCTAGCACTGGGATGGCGGAAACGACGGGCACTCCTGCCTTGCTGCGTGTGCGGTCGGCGCTGATCAGGCCGCCCAGGGCGACAGTCTGACCGTTCACAATCGAAACGGTGCTGCGAAAGCTTCGTTGCTGGATCGTCGGCGAGTCGATCCCAGAGGTCGTGGTTGCGGCGACCTGACTGGCCTCCTGCGCGATTTCCAGAGTGACGGTCTCGCCGGCGCCGATTCGTGGGGTCACCTTGAGCGTAATGCCCGTGTCCCGGTACTGTACGCTGTTGACCACGCTGGCGTTCGGGGTGGTGACGTTGGCGGTCGATTGGGTGATGATCGGCACCTGATTACCAATCTGCAGGCTGGCTTCCTTGTTGTTGAGGGTCACGATGATCGGCGAGGAGATCACCTCGACGTTCGTTCGGGAGGCTAGGCTGTTCAGGGTCGAGAGCGCCGAGGGCCCGATATTCGCCCACGAGAAGCCGGGAAACAGCGCGCTGGGCTGGCCGCTCCCCGTTTCGGCGAGTGTAAAGCTGTTGCGCCCGGCGTCGAAGTTCCATTGCACGCCAAACCTGAAGTCGTTGTTTAGGGTGACCTCGGCGATCGTGGCTTCAATGGCGACCTGATCCACCGGCGCATCGAGCGCTTCGACCATGGCGCGGATGTCGGCGAAGGTGGCCGAGTCGGCGCGTACGATCAGTGCGTTGTGCGTCGCATCGGCGGTCACTTCCGCGGCCGTCGCCGCTTGCGCTTGATTGATTTGTACCTGTGCGACCGGCGCAGGCGGCGGATAGTACGGCGTGCCGTATGGCGGCGGGGTGGGCTGGATAGGCGTGATCTGGGCTTGTGAGCTCTGAGTGTAGACAGGGGTCGTGCGGATGAGCTTGCGAACCGTCTCGGCCAGGCCGACTGCGTCGGCGTTGAGCAGCGGGATCACTCGGATGCGCCCGAGGTCGGGCGGAGGCGGGGGGGGCTGCTGGGCGATCCAGAGCCGGACGCGATCGAGCATGAGGGGGTCTCGGCTGACCGCAAGAACAGCCTCGGCGCTCTTGAGTGACACCGCCTCCACCTCAAGGCCGATGGGTCCGGCTTGGGCGCCATGCGCCTGGCGCAGGCGCGCCACGACAGCGTCTGGATCCTGACCGTCGACGGGAATGATCGAGAGCGCCATGCCTTGCAGCCACTCGGCGTCGAGCGTCTTGACCGTCTCAGCGAGACGGGTCACGGCGTCGGGGTGGCCGGCCAATATCACAACTGATGCGCCCGCCGGTCGCCAGATTGCGGCGTGACCGCGCAGAAGGGGCGCGATAAGGGCGATCACCTGATCGGCGCCAGCGTGGCCGAGACCGACAATGGCGATGTCCTGCGCAGGCTGACCTACGGCCGCGCCGCTTTCGACGGGGGTCAGACGGAAGCCGTGGGTTGTACCTGCAAGGTCGAGATGAACCGCTCGGAGGGCGTCCCGGAGCAGTGCAGGAAGTTCACGAGGTGAGATCTGACCGCCGGGCAGGAAGGTGACAGCGCCGCCGACCCTTGGGTCGATCTCCACGGTCGCGCCGTTGTCTAGAGCCAGAAGAGAGGTCACGGCCGCCGCCGTCGGGGATCGCTGAAGGCGCAGCTCTACCGACGATGGGGAGAGGGCGGGCGCTGGGGCCGCCAGCGATGCGGCGTGGACGGGGGCGCTCATTAAGGTCGCCACACCGACCGCCGCCAAAAAGGGAGCTCGGACCCTATGGGTCCGAGCTCCAGGCGTTTGGGTAGGAACGAAGGCCGGCCGCCGATCGGGGGCCGCCCTATCCGGGCTGCCGGCCCGGATCTTGTTGGGGCGGTCTGAGCCGCCACTCCCTGCGCTATTGGCCATTCGACCTAGCTGAAGAACGCGGCGCGAATGGCCTGTCCGCAGGGAACGCTCTGCTGGTAACCCGTTGCTGCGCCCTTGCGCGAGACGATGCCGTAGTACCAGGCGCCGCCAGGGCCTTGTCGCAGCCAGGGATAGAATCCGTAGGCTCCAGGACTTGAGATCGCGCCGTCTCCAGGGCCGATCACAGTCCCGTCGGGCGTCATCCCCGCGACGCTATTGTCCTCGACCCAGTGATTGAGGGTGTAGTGCCAGGCGACCGTACCCATCGGGCTGCAGTTCTGTTCGTTGGCAGGGCAGGGTGTCGTGCTGACCGGCTGATAGGTCAGGTAGTCCTTCATGACGTAGCCGTTCGCAGCGCCGGGCATCAGGCGTTGCAGGAAGGCGGCGTAGTCCTGGGCGTTGGACTTCATTCCGCCCGCCAGGGCCGGCGCCCCGTAGGACATGCTTGGCCCGAGTTGCAGGTAGGCGCTGATGTCGGAGAGGAGGGGGCCGCTTGTGTCGCCCCCCAGATTCAGCAGGCCTGGGGTTGCGGCGAGGTACTGGCTGTTGCCGCCAGCGTAGTAGAAGACCCCGTCGGCGTTAGCGTCGTGAGCATCGTTGTTCAGGATGGTGAAGCACCGGTTCACCGTCTGGAAGCTCGTGCACAACACTTCTTTGAAATTGTTGTAGCCCGTCTGCATCGCCAACGCCTTGGCGTAGGTCGGATCGCTTGGGACGCCGCCAAAACGCTGCAGCACATACGCCCCGAAAACCCACTTCGACGCTGAGGCGATATCGACCACGGTGGTTCGTCCATAGGTGTTGCCGCCGACCTGGCCGGACGCGAGCGGGGCGCCGTTCGCCCCGCCGATTTCCCAATAGAATGGCTGCGCGCTGGTGCAGGCTGGCCCCGCGGCGGCGGCGGCGGCGGCGGTCGCGTCTGCGTTCGCCGTAGCGGCCGAGAGCAGGGCGCCCAACGCGGCTGATGCGCCGAGCAGATGGCGAAAGCGGCGCCGATCTTTGGACTTCATGGATGCCTCCCGTGTTGCGCGGGCTCGACATGGCGTCTTCCCGCATCGTGTTTACGTCGAAGAATTATCGACAATTTCATTCGTCAGGTTAATCGGCGAAATTGTCAATAATTCTGCCGGTCCGGCATTTTGAGCGGTCGCGCGCTTTCAAAGAAATGTCAAGCATCATTCTACGGCTGCACCTGGCGTCGGTGGTGCATCAAAAAAGTGCGTTAAAACAATTGGGTGAAACATACAATTTGCTGAGAATGCGCTGCGACTTGACCATGACATGAGGAACATCATACCAAAGCGCTCCCACGATAAAGAGGGAGGGGAATTTGGACAGGACGTTGAAATCGGCCGGAACGGCGGTCGCCCTGGGACTGGCGATCGCGCCGGCGGCCTACGCGCAGCCGGCGTCAGACCAGCCGACTATCGACGAGCTCGTGGTCACGGCTCAGAAGCGCAGCGAAAATCTTCAGGATGTGCCCATCGTGGTGACGGCCCTGCCGTCGCGGGTTCTTCGCGATGCGGGTGTGACCGACATCAAGGGGTTGCAGGTTCTCACGCCAGGGCTGCAGGTCATCGCCACCTCGGGCGAGCAAGCGACGGTGGCGCGAATTCGCGGCGTCGGAACCGTCGGCGACAACCCCGGGCTCGAATCGTCGGTCGGCGTCGTCGTGGACGGGGTCTATCGGCCGCGCAATGGCGTGGCCTTCGGCGACTTGGGCGATCTGGAACGCGTGGAAGTCCTAAAAGGGCCCCAGGGGACGGTCTTCGGCAAGAACGCGACCGCAGGTCTGATCAATGTCATCACGCGCGCGCCTGCGTTCAGTTTCGGCGCTCGTGCGGAGGCGGGCTTTGGCAATTTTTCAGAGCGGACAGGCCGTCTCCTCGTGGAAGGGCCGCTCAAGCAGGACCTCGTGGCCGGCAGTCTGATGGTCGCGGCCGGCAAGCGGGACGGTTTTGTCGATGTCGTCACCGGACAAGGCCCGCGGACCAAGGGCGACGACGTGGATCGCGACTACTATGCGGTTCGCGGCCAACTTCTGGCGACGCCAGGGACGACGCGCCTGCGCCTGATCGGCGACTACGCCAAGCGCAATGAATCCTGCTGCGCCGGGGTGCAGGTTCTCAATGGTCCGACCCAGCCGCTGCTGGACGCAGTCAACCCCGTTCGGCCGTCGGTTCTGGCGCCGGCGGATCCTTTCTCGCGGGTTGCCTTTCTGAACCGCTCCACCTCGCAGGACACCGAGGATTACGGCGTGTCCCTGCAGGCCGACGTCGCGACCAATTGGGGCGACCTGACCTACGTGGGCTCAGGGCGCAAATGGGTGAGCCGCAACGCCAACGATATCGACTTCACGACCGCAGACATCTTGCACCGGCCAGATGACGGGAGCACGGCCACGCGCTTCACCACCTACACGCACGAACTACGGCTCGCCGGTCGTCAGTCCCGTTTGGACTACCTGGTTGGTGCGTTCTACGCTGACGAGCAACTGCGTTACAGCTCCAATTGGTTCTATGGCGCGGACTACGAACAGTACCTCGGTCGTGTTCTGTCGCGGAGCGGCGCTCAGCCGCTCGGCGTCGCCAACTTCGTGTCGGTCCTGACCGGCCTGGCGCCAGGCGCCAGCTTCGCCGGCGGCGGCGGCCAATCCGACCGCTACGACCAGAAATCCAAGTCCTATGCGGTGTTCACGAACAACACGCTCCACATTAGCGACGCCCTGCAACTGACCTTGGGCGTGCGCTACACCGACGAGCGCAAGAGCTTGGACAGCTTCCAGGACACCACCGATGGCGGCGTGGGCTGCGCCACGGCGCTCAGGCGCAGCAGCCAAATCGCCGGCATTGTGGGCGCCAGCAACGCGGGGGTGGTGTTGGCTAACTTGTGCTTGCCCTGGTCCAACCCGGCGTTCGTCGATCGGCAGGTTCGCGAAAGCCGCAGCGACAAGGAGTGGACGGGCTCGGCGAAGCTCGCCTACCGCTTATCACCGGAGACTCTCGTCTACGCGTCGTACGCGCGAGGATTTAAGGCGGGCGGCTACAATCTGGACCGCGCCCAGGGGGCTTCGGTGTCCAGCCCCTTGCCGATCACCCCGGCCGCCTCCACCGCCTTTCCGGCTGAGACCGTCGACACCTACGAGGTCGGCGCCAAAAACACGTTGCTCGATCGCAGCCTTCTGCTGAATCTGACGGGCTTCTACTCGAAGTTCGAAGACTTCCAGCTCAACAGCTTCGTTCAAGCCAGCTACGTGGTGAAGTCCATACCTCAGGTCACATCCTATGGCGCGGACTTCGACTTCCTCTGGCACACGCCGGTGGATGGCCTTAGCGCGCAGGGCGGGCTGACCTGGGCGGTGAGCCAATACGGCAAGGACGCCGTACCGGGCTTCACGCGTCTTCCCGGCGCCCGAATTTCCGGGGCGCCGCGTTACTCGGGCGCGCTGTCCGGGTCCTATGAGCGTTCCATCGGGACCTACCAGGGCCGGGCTTCGATTGAGGCGAAGTACCTCTCTGAGTACAATACTGGGTCCGATCTCAATCCGCTCAAGATCCAGAAGGGCTTCGCCGTCGTCAACGCCAGGGTGTCGCTCATGCGAACCGATCGTCGATGGGGAGTTGAGCTCTGGGCGGACAACCTCTTCGACAAGGACTATTATCAAGTTCTCTATGACGCGCCGCTGCAGCCGGGGAGCATTGACGGCTTCCTTGGCGCGCCGAGGGCCTACGGGGTTACGCTGCGCGCCGAGTATTAGGCCGCGGCGCGGTGATGACGGCCGCCCTAGGCGGCCGTCATCAAGCCGAGCCGCCCGCGCAGCGCCTGTCGGCTAATCCGCAGAATGCGACCTGAGGCGCGCGCGTCGACACAGGCGCGCGCCGCCATGAGCGCCCCGATCATTTCGGTCATCACAGAGATCGCGAGCTCGTCAGGCTGGTCGTGTCCCAGATCGGCCAGCCAGCGCGAGATCCGTATGGTCGAACGTTCGAAGCCTGCCTGGAACGCGCCGCGCGCATCTTCTTTCAGTCGCGGGGCGTCCCCAGCCAGCGCGGCGGCCGGGCAGCCCTGGTCGCGCTGATCGCGATGCTGCTGCGACAGGTAGGCGTCGATATAGGCCCCTAAGGCGGCGGCTGGCCCCCGATCCTTGGTAAGGGCGTCGAACCGTTCGCTGACCTGCTCAAAGCCGTCCTGGATCGCCAGAGCGATGAGCTCGTCCTTGGATTTGAAGTGAACGTAGAAGCCCCCGTGGGTCATGCCCGCCGCCGCCATGATGTCGGCCACGACGACACGATCGGGGCCGCCAAGGCGCAACGCCTGCGACGCCTCGCGCAGAATTCGGGCCCGGGACCGCTCCTT
The DNA here is from genome assembly GCF_041916435.1 of Phenylobacterium sp. Classification (GTDB taxonomy): domain Bacteria; phylum Pseudomonadota; class Alphaproteobacteria; order Caulobacterales; family Caulobacteraceae; genus Phenylobacterium. Next base: position 669,999 of record NZ_JAYRZM010000002.1, read on the forward strand.
GTGCTCGTGAGTGTAGCGCATGGAAGCCTCTATTGGATTATGAACACCATTGTATGTACCACGATCGCGAGCGCGGTGCGAGGACCCGGCTTCGCTGTCACTGACGGCGATGCCGTCTTGTCTGATCGGCGACATGAAAGTATTGTTATCATGTCAATGAGGCTGGCCGACAAGGCGGCGGGGAGGGGCGTGTTATTGTGAGCTGTCATGCCTGCCAGGGCGCGCGCCGCATCGGGATGTGGGTCGTGCGGATGTGCGGATCTTCCGCCGTCGAAGGCGCCGGACGATAGGCGCAGATGCCCTCTGAGTCTGACCACAAACAACGGACCCGGGAGCGCATCCTTTCAGCGGCGATCGATGCGCTGATCGAAGGGCGGAGGGCGATTAGGCTGGGATCGCTCATGCGATCGGTTGGTCTGACCCATGGGGCGTTTTACGCCTACTTCCGTTCCAAAGCCGAGCTTCTCGCGCGTGCGGAGGCTGCGGTTGTTGCAGCCGCAGGCGGCCCCCTTGGCGGCAATGGTTCAGTTGGGACCTTGGAGCGTTTCGCGCGTGAGGTCCTTGAGGAGGCGCGGGACCCGGATCGAACCCCTCTGCTGTTGGCGGCCGCCGACCTGGCGCGACAAGGGGGGCTCGCGTGTGAAGCCTTCTCGGCGCTGATTGGCGGTTATGCTCAGGCGGCGGCGGCGGAGTTCGGCGGAGCCGACGGGCGTGAGCGCGGTTATGGCGTCGTCGCCGAACTGTTGGGTGCGGCCGTTCTGGCGCGCGCTTGCCATGATCCGGACCAGCGGGCGGCCGTGCTCCACGCCGCCCACGCGACGGTCCAGGCGTTGCTCTCCAGTCCACCTGGTGTCACGGACAAGTTCTCCCGACAGTAACATGATGATTATCATCACAATACGCTTGCCAGCATCGAATAGTTCCGATTGAACGGGTGTGGACGTGCGGCCGACACGCCGTCGCCGCAGCGGCCGCATGAAATGATGAGGGACAGGCAAATATGCCTGGGGACGGAGGTGGTGGGGCCGTCACCCGACGTTTTGGACCGGACTCGGGGGCGTTGAGATCGCCTGCCGTGTGGGAGGAAATGATGGCTGAATTCGCGCCGCCGGTGGCCGACTATCTCTTCTTGTTTGACCGGGTGCTTCATGAGGAGTTCCGGGAGACGCCGGGATCGCAGATCTTGGACATCGACACCATAGCCGCCGTCCTGAACGGCATGGGGCGCTTTGCGGTGGACCAGGTTGCGCCGCTGGCGAGGACCGCTGATGCGAGAGGATGCTGGCTGGAAAATGGGCAGGTCCGCACCAGTCCGGGTCTGCGCGAGGCCCACCAGGCTCTGATGGAGCAGGGCTGGGGCGGGCTTCACGTGGCGACCGAGGACGGCGGCCAGGGCCTGCCGATCAGCCTCACCTTCGCGGCCGACGACATCCTGAGCAGCGGCGGCATCGGCTTTGCGCTCTACGGCATTCTGAGTCTCGGTGTGTACCGTGTCCTTCGGGCGCTTCCCGAGACCGGCCTGGATCCCATCTTCCGCGCCAAGCTTGCGAGCGGCGCTTGGGCTGGCACGATGTGCCTGACGGAGCCGCATTGCGGCACCGACCTGTCGCTCATCCATACGAGCGCCACGCCAGCGGCCGGCGGAACCTACCGTCTCTCGGGCGTGAAAGTGTTCATTTCGGGCGGCGACCACGATCTGACCGACAACATCGTCCACCTCGTGCTGGCCCGCGTTGCGGGCGGGCCGCCAGGCCTGGCTGGCCTGGGGCTGTTCGTGGCGCCAAAGTTTTCGGTGGACGCGGCTGGGAACTGGTCGCGACCCAACGGTGTTCGATGCGCGAGGCTTGAAGACAAGCTCGGTCTCCATGCGTCAGCGACGGCTGAGCTCGTGTTTGACGAGGCCGAGGCCTGGATGGTGGCCGCGCCAGGCCAGGGACTAGCTGGCATGTTCCAGATGATGAAAATGGCTCGGGTGGGGACGCCGTTCCAGGCGATTGGCGCCGCCGAGATGGCCGCGCAAATCGCCACGGCCTACGCGGGCGAACGTCGGCAGGGGCGTGATGTGACCGGCGAGGGCGCGAGGGCCCCGGTTCCGATCTACCGGCATCCGAACGTGCGGCGCGACCTCTTGCGGATGCGCGTGCTGACCTCGAGCGCGCGAATGTTTGCATTGCTTGCAGCAACAGCGCTCGACGCCTGTGATCACGCTGATGCGCGCCGGGCTGCGGCCGCCGAACAGAAGCTGTCTGTGCTGATGCCCATCTCCAAGGCCATTTGCAGCGAGATCGCCGTAGAGGTCGCCACGACCGCGATGCGAACGCTCGGGGGGCACGGCTACATGCGTGACAACCTAGTTGAGGGCCTGCTGAGGGATGTCCAGGTGCTGCCGATCTATGAGGGCACCAACGACATTCAGGCGCTCGATCTGGTGCTGCGGCGGATTCCGGCGGGCTCTGGGAAGCTGCTTGACGAACTGCTCTTGGAGCTCGAGGCGGAGTTAGAGTTCTATCGAACGCTCGGGTTGGACCCAGCTTGTCTTGAGACGGCTTCGACGACGCTCGCCTTGGCGAGGACGGCCACGCAGGATCTCGCCGGCCGGCTGACAACGGCGCCCTTCAGCGCCCTGCAGGCGGCGAAGGACTATCTGTGGCTGCTCGCGCACGCATGGCTGGCGGTGCTCTGGCTGCGGGTCCTTGCCGCCCTTCGGGACGATCCGCCGGCCGGGTTGGACCCTGAGGCGAAGGCCGCCGAGGCCCACTTCTACTTCGCTTATCTTGGTCCCGACGCTGAGCTGCACGCGGCGAGACTGCGGCGCGCCGATCAGGTGGAGGCGAGCTTGCGGCGTTTCCCGGCGCCGGCGTGATGGTCGAGGAGGGCCAGGGGGTGACGGGTGCAGGCGCGCCGGAGGAAACGTCCGGCCTTGCGAGATTGCGGGCTGCCCTTGCGCGGCCCTCTGGCCGCCCAGGCCTGGGCGCGACCCTTGGATTTCGCCTTGTGGCAGCGGACCCGGGACGGGTGGTGTTCGAAGGCGAGCCAACCGTGGATCACACGAACCCATTGGGTTCGGTCCACGGGGGCTACGCGGCGGCCCTGCTGGATTCGGCCATGGGATGCGCGTTGCAGACCCGGCTCGACGAGGGCCGCGGCTATGGAACGGTTGAGTTGCAGGTGGCCTACCACAGGCCCTTAAGCCCTGGGCGAGGGCGTGTCCGCGCGGAAGGTTGGATTGTCACACTGGGCGCGCGCCTGGCGTTCGCGGAGGCGACCTTAGTGGACGCCAGAGGCCGGCTCTGCGCGACTGGACGCTCGAGCCTGCTTCTGCGTGCAAGTGGGGCGCCCTAGCGGCTCCCCAGCCAGGGGTCTTGTCCGGCCGGGGAAGGGGCTGGCGCGGACCGTACTTGATGGATCAAGCACGGCGCGTCAGGCCGCATTCCACCGCCGCAAAATCACGGACGTCATAGTCCGGCTTTCCACCAGTACGTCTACCAGGCCTCGCCGAACGGCCTCAGCTCGACATTGAACGACCAGGCGGATCGATCCTGCAAGACGATGCGCCATGCCTCCTCTGCGATGGCGCTCGGCGAGATGAAGAATGTGTCCGGCTTGTCGGGGAACCGTTCTCGGGTCCACGGAACGTCTATCACGGCGTCGATCATCATGTAGGCCACGTGGACCCCCTGCGGACCGAGCTCGCGGGCCATGGCTTCCGAAAGAATGCGCTGGGCCGCCTTGGTGGGGGCGAAATGTGCGAACCACGGCTTGCCCCGATAGGCAGCCGTATTTCCGGTCACGATGATCGCGCCCGATCCGGCCTGCGTCATTGCCGGAGCCAGGCGGCGCGCCAGGTGCAGAAGTCCCATGACATTGACCTGGAAGTTTCGCTCCAGCACGGAAGGCTCAAGCTCGAGGAACGAACCGAACGCGCCGCTGACCGCGTTGTGGATCAGGACGCTCGCCGGGCCCAAGTCTTTCGCGACGGCGGCGAGCGTCCGGTCGACTTGCTCCTCGTCGGCGACGTCGCAGACATAGGCCTTGGCGCCCTCGATTTCCGAGGCCAGCGTGTCCAGACGCTCTGCGTCGCGCGCAAGGAGCGCCACGCGATAGCCGCCAGCGGCGAACCTCCGAGCCAGGGCCGTTCCTGTGCCAGGACCGACGCCCGTGATGATGCAGACGGGTTGAGTCATCGCCGATTCCTACGCAGTCGCCAGGGCGTGCTCGACGAAGTCGAGGCGATCGTTTCCAAAGAACATCTGATCGCCGACATACCAGGTCGGGGACCCGAAGGCGCCGCGTTCGGCGGCGCGTTCGGTGTTCTTCGCCAAGCGCTCGGCCACCTCCGCCTCGGAGGCCCGCTCCACGATCCGAGCGCCGCTCAAACCTAGTTCGTCAAGTAGGCTGACAAACGTCTCAAGGTTGTCAAGGTCGCGGGGCTCGCCCCAGATCGCCCGCAAGACGCCGCGAACATAGTCGCTGGCCATCCCGGCTTCGTCGGCCGCCACCGCACCACGCAGCAGAAGATCGTAGTCGAACGTTCGCAATCTGGGGTGGGGGTTGAGCGGAACGCCGTAGCGCTCGGCCCAACGCTGGAGATCCGCCGTCGCGTATCGATGCTTGTTCGCGGACTCGAGGGTCGTGGGGCGATTGCCGACGCGCTTCATCAGCTCAAGGATCTGGAAGGGCGTAAATTCCACCTTGGCCGTCGTTCGCGAGGCGATCGCTTCGACCTGAGTGCTGGCCAAGTATGTGTAGGGGCTCAGAAAATCAAAATACAGTTCCAAGGTCGCCATTGTCTGCCTCTTCCATCAGCTTCGCGCATGAAATGATAATGATCATTCCATAAGTCAACCCCTCGGCGGCACGTGGCGCCAGCGTCTTCTTCAGCGTGCTCTTGCAGGCCGCCTGGGGTCAGATTGACAGCCGGTCCAGCCACCCCTCGATCGCCTTGCCAATCTCGGGCCCTGAGTCTTCTTGGATGAAGTGCGTGCCCTTCACCGTGACTTCGGTCTGGTTCTTCCAGGTGCGGCAGAACTCGCGTGTCGGCCCGGTCAGGATGGCGCCTGGTTCGGCATTGACGAACAGCTTGGGAACGGCGGTCCTGGACAGCCACTCGGCATAGTCCGCCACGATGGCCACGACATCGGCGGGCTCGCCGGCGATCGGCAACTGCCGCGGCCAGGTCAGGGTGGGCCACCGGTCTTCGGGCCGCACGAAGGGGCGTCGATACTCTTCCATTTCGGCCGGACCCAATGGGCGCATGACTGAGCCAGGCAGGACGCGCTCGATGAAGAGGTTTCGGTCAAGGATCATGGATTCGCCCTTGTCGGAGCGAAACCCCTGGAAGATGGGCGCGGCCGCCTCGCTCCATTCATGCCACCCTTCGAAGGGACGAACGATCGCCTCCATATAGGCGATGCCCGCTACCTGGTCGCGATGATGGTTCGCCCAGTCGAAGCCCAGGGCAGAGCCCCAATCGTGCAGCACCAGGACCACCGGCTCGCTCGGGCGTACGACCTGATCCAGCAACGCCCAGAGGTGCTTTCGGTGAGTGGCGAAGTCGTAGGCGCCGGGTCCAGGGTCGGGCAGCTTCTCAGAGTCGCCCATGCCGATCAGGTCGGGCGCGATGAGACGACCCTTGCCCTCGAGGGGCGGTAGAACGTCGCGCCACAGGTAGGATGAGGTGGGATTTCCATGCAGGAACACGATGGGCCTGCCTTCGCCGCGGATATGGCAGGCCATTCTGCGACCTTCCACGGTCAAGAAGGTCTTCTCCAGGCGTTCAATCATCGGGGTGGTCCCTATCGTCCAGTGAATGTCGGTGTGCGTCGCGCCAGGAACGCGGTGATGCCCTCACGGCCGTCTGCGGACCCTGACGCTGCGGCGATGGCGCGCGCCTCGAGCTCCATTTGGCTTTCGTAGCCGGCTGCGGCGCCTGCCATGAGGAGGGCGCGTGCGGCCCCGAACGCGTTGGTCGGCCCGTCGGCCAGCCGGCGCGCGGCCGTCAAAGAAACGTCGGCGAGCGCCTCGTCCTCGACCGTCTGCGTCGCTAGGCCCCACGCCACAGCTTCCTCGGCGGACAACTTTCGGTTCGTTAGGATCAGTTCCTGGGCGCGCCGCAGACCGACGAGCCTAGGGAGCAGATAGGTCGAACCGCCATCGGGCGTCAGCCCGGCGGCCGTGTAGGCCATCACGAAGGATGCCGAATGAGCGCAGATGACGAGGTCTCCCAACATGGCCAGGGAAAGTCCAGCGCCCGCGGCGGGCCCGTTCACCGCGACCACCAGAGGCGCGCGCATCCGTGCGAGACGCGACAGAGCCGAGTGCAGGTACGTGGTCATGCGCTTCAAGGACGCGCCGACAGCGTCCCCGTCTTCCGCGAACGCCCTCAAGTCGCCGCCTGCGCTGAACATGCGGCCCGCGCCAGTGAGATGGACAGCCCGCACCTGTGGATCTTCGTCGCAGCGGATCGCCGCGTCGCAGAGCGCCTGGCACAGGGCGACATTCATGGCGTTGGCTGCGCTTGGACGGTTGAGAGTCAGGCGCGCTACGCCGCCGTCCAGCTGAAAGCTGATGAGGTCTTCGTTCATAGGGGGTGTCTCTGATAGGGGCGCGGCGGTTCAGAGCGCGCCTGTCCAGCCGCCGTCGAGCGGAAGCGTTACGGCGTTCACATACGCCCCGGCCCGCGAGCTGAGGTAGAGTACGGTCCCGACGATGTCGTCGGGGCGACCGGCTCGCCGCAGGGGGACCTGGCCGGCGACGATCTCGTCGAACTCCGGCATGTTGGCGGTCATTCGCGTCGGGAAGGGGCCAGGGGCGATGGCGTTCGCCGTGATGTCCTCCCGGCCCAGGCGCGCGGCCAGGTGTCGCGTGAGGTGCTGGACGCCCGCCTTGCTGGCCGAATAGGAAAACGTGTCCGTGGTGGGGACATGCAGGCCTTCGACCGATCCGATATTGATGATGCGGGCCGGGTCGTCGTTTTGGGCGGCCTTGCGAAGAAAGGGGAGCAGCTTCTGCACCGTGAAGAAGGCGCTCTTCAGGTTCAGGGCCATGATTTTGTCAAAGCCGGCTTCCGGAAAGGACTCAAGGCTCGCGCCCCAGACGGCGCCAGCGTTGTTGACGAGGATGTTCAGGGCGTCTTCCTGTCGGCCGAACGCCTCGGCGATGCGCTCGATCTCTGAGACCTTGGAGAGGTCGGCTGGCAGGGCGCGGCAGTGGTCGGGGCCGCCAAGTTCGGCCGCCATGGCTGTGCAGGCGGCCTCATCTCGAGAGCTGATATAGACGCGGGCGCCCGCCTCCACGAGACCGCGCGCAATCATCGCGCCGATGCCGCGGGATCCGCCTGTGACAAGGGCGACTTTCCCGGACACACTGAAAAGCTCACTCATGCGACGTGTTCTCCATAAAGACGCTCGATGATCGCCGCGTGGCGATCGGCGATGACGCTCCGCCTGAGTTTGAGCGTGGGCGTGAGTTCTCCGCCCTTCACGCTCCAGGCGCCGACGACGATCTCGAAACGCTTCACCTGCTCGATGCGGGCCAGGCGCAGATTGATGCGGTGAACATGGTCCTGCAGCGCCTCGGCAGCACCGTCGAGCGAGACGGCGCCGGCGGCGTCGCTCAGAACGATCAGGGCCGTGAGGAAAGGGCGGCCCTCGCCGATCAAGAGCGCATGTTCGACGTAGGGGTGGTTCTTGATTTCGCTCTCAATGGGCTCAGGCGGGATGTTCTTGCCGCTGGCCGTGATGATGAGCTCCTTCTTGCGCCCCGTGATCAGCAGTTGCCCGTCCGCGGCCAGCGCGCCCAGATCGCCGGTCCGCAACCAGCCTTCTGCATCGAAGAGGGCTTCTGTCGCGCCAGGGTCTCGAAAATAGCCGGGCGTCAGGGTCGGGCCGCGCACGAGGACTTCCCCGTCCAAGGCGAAGCGGAGCTCCACGCCCGGGATCGGACGGCCGACAGCCCCCAGCGACGCTTTGCCGGGCTCCCCAACCGTTGCGACGCCTGCCGTCTCGGAAAGACCGTAGCCCTCGGTCACGCCGAGCCCCAGAGCGGCGAAGAAGCGACCCACCCGAGGATCAAGCCGGGCCGCGCCGCACGCCCTTGCGGCGCAGCGGTCGAGGCCGATCGCGGTGCGCAGCGGGGCCAGCGCCCTGATGTCTGTTGCGACGGGCTCCACGCCGTTCGCCACACGGCGCTCCGTACGATCGACGACAGGGCGGAGCGGCGCGGCGACGGCCGGATCGCGCAGCGCCGCCAGCAAACTCTCGGCGAGCTTCTCCCAAACCCGAGGCGTGCCGAAGAAGAAGGTGGGGCGCACATGCTTCATAGCCGCGGGCAGCCAGGCCATGTCACGCAGGAGAAACACTGTGCGTGGCGTCGCCAGCGGGGCGTAGAACGACCAGCCCCGCTCGGCGATGTGCGCCAGCGGCAGGTAGGCGAGGTACAAATCCGGGTCGGGGTACAAGCCGGGCACCTGGGCGGTCGCCAACGCGCCATGTGTCAGGTTTCCGTGACTTAGAACGACGCCCTTCGGCTGTCCGGTCGTGCCCGACGTGAAGAGGATGGTCGATGGCGAATCGGCAGTGATCTCCGGTGCGTCGCATTGCTCGCCGCTGCGCCCGCAGGCGCTCGTCCAGGCGTCGTCGTCCATGACCAGTGCGATGGTCACTGGCGCCGTCGCCAGGCTGTGAAGGCGTCGCAGTTGATCATGCGTCTCGCAGAGAAACGCCTGCGGTGCGGCGATCGCCAGAACTGCGCGAAGCTGGTCGTCCGAGAAGGTCTCGTAGAGGCTGATCGAGACGCCGCCCATCAGTTGGGCGGCGTAGTCTGCGACGACGTGTTCGACACGTACGCCTGCCAAGATGCAGATCCGATCGCCGGGCTGCAGGCCGGCCGATTGCAGGCGGGCTGCAAGGGCTTGGGCCTGGCCGACGATCTCGGCCCAGGTGAATGATCGCCAAGTCTCCGGGTCTTCAATGTTGCGGCCCAGGTCGACAAAGGCCTCGAAGTCCGGCGCTTCGCGCGCGCGCGCCAGGATCAGGTCGCGGACAGTGCCGGGCGCCTCCGATGGCATGTTCATGTTAGGCGCCTTTGAAGGTCTTCTTGCCATAGCGCGCGTTCCGCGCGCCCTGCTCCAGAATGCGAGAGACACCGGACTGCATGTCCTCGCTCTCGAACAGCATCACGCTGTCGGTGAGAATGACCTCGTCCGCGGCCGCCAGACCTTCCCGGCAAAATGCGCGCAGCATCTTCTTGGTGACGGCGTGAGCGCGGGTGGGACCGGCCGCCAGCCGCTCTGCGAATTCGAGCGCCTCTTGGATCAGAATCTCGTCGGGAACGATCCGGTTGACGATGTTCCAGCGCTCGAACGTCGCCGCGTCATAGACGTCGGCCGTGTAGACAATCTCCCTGGCGCGCGCATCGCCGCAGCGAAGGGCTAGGCGCTGCGCCCCGCCGAGGAAGGTCGTCGCGCCGATGAGCGCCTCGACCTGGGAGAAACGGGCGCCCTGCGCGGCGATGATCATATCGCAGGCCAAAGCCAACTCGAGCCCTGCGGCGAGGCACAGGCCCTGAACGGCAGCCACAAAGGGGAATGGCGCGGCCTCGATACGGTGCACCACCGGCAGGTAGGTCGCGAACATCTCGCGAGCCTGGTCGGCGTTTCGACCCTGGAAGATGCGGACATTCGCGCCGCCAGAGAATGTCTGCCCTGTCGCTGCGATCACCGCGGCCCGACAGTTTGAGGCCAAGGCCGCGTCAACCGCCTTGGCGAGGTCGGCCATAAGCTCCGCACCGAAAAGGTTGAGGGGCGGATCGTCGAGCGTGATGACCGCCACGGAGCCTGAGAGCTGAAATGTCACCCGATCGCCCATCTTGTCGTTCCTTCCACGGTCGCGCCGGCCGGTCCCTGGGGCCGAGCGCTGGCTTTCTATTGGCGGCATAGAACGCAGACGGGGCGCTGGCGGACATCCGCAAAGTCTGCAAGGCAGTCTTGCAGTTCTAGTGGTGATGGGCTTCCTTGCAGGGGGGCTGTGAGGCGCGTGATGGACTGGGATTTGGCCAGGTGGTTCTTGGCGGTGGCTGAGGCGGAGCGCCTGGGCGCAGCATCGCGGGCGCTCAACGCCAGTCCCGCGACGGTCTCGCGCAAGATCGCCGAGCTCGAGCGTTTCCTCGGCGCGCCGCTGCTTGTGCGGCACGGGCGCGGCTATCGTTTAAGCGAATTCGGCCGCGAGGCGGTTCGTTTGCTTCAGGCGCCGGCGGCCGCGCTCGACGACGCGCTGGGCGCGCTGTGCGCCGCGGATGGGGCTCGCCGGCCCGTGGTCAGGGTCAATACCGTCGAGAGCTTGGCGGTGTTCTGGCTTCCAGGCCAGGTCGAGCCGTTGGCTGCGGAAGTCCCGGATGTGGATCTTGACATCCGGTCCGACTTTTCGCTTGTCGATCCCCGGTTCGGCGAGGCGGATATTGTTCTGCGCCTCGGTCAGAAGGGGGCTGATCCGCTTGTGGGGCGGTCGGCCGGCAGCTTCGCCTATGGGCTTTTTGATGCGCCAGGCTCAAACCGGATGGTGCGCTATGTCGGCGCTATGGCGGATACGCCCGTTGGAGCCTGGTCGCGCTCGCAGCTTGAGGGGGCTGAAGCGCCGACGGTGGCCTGCGACAGTGTCTCCAGCGCCGTAAACGTCTTGCGCAGGGCAGGGGGGCGGGCGGCGTTGCCGGCCTTCATCGGTCGGGCGGAGGGTTGGCGCCAGGTTGTCGCGCAAAGCGGGCTGATGTCGGAAATCATGATCCTGCGGCGGGGCGGCCTGCGACGCGACGATCCGCGACAGAGGGTCTACCGTCACCTTCTAGCGCGGCTGCGTGCGACCGACTTCCGCGGGGCTGGCCCCTAGCGGCGGGCAAGACGCCGCCCACGCGTGGCCCGGCCGCGCGCGGACGGCGTCGACGGCGCTCTAGGCGAACGCCGCGCGGTTCTTTTCGACGAAGGCCTCGACGCTCAGCGGCGGGCTGCCGGTTAGGCGCTCGATGACATCATTGTGGCCGGCGAACAGGCCGTTGGCGTGATCTTTCGCCACCTCCGTCAGGTGCTGCATGAGATAGAGCAGGCCCTCGTCCATCGGTGCGTTCGGATCCCCGCCGCGCGCAAGTCTGAACCCTTGCACGAAGGCCTTGACCTCGGCCTTGCGATAGGTAACCGGCCGCCCAAGGGTCGTGCTGACCTTCTCGGCGATCTGATCGGGGGTAAGTTCCTCGGGCCCGAAAAGCGGATAGATCTGGCCCCGGTGCGCGGCCGGATTTTCCAGGATCGCCACGATCACTTTTGCTTGGTCTTCGGCAGCGATTGGAGCGTGGCGAGCTTGGGGCCCGCCAAGCGGCATCACCATGTCCCCGCTGCGAATGAGCGGCGCAATATAGAGCAACCATTCGGCGAAGAAGGTGGGGCGGATATGAGTGACGCCCACGCCGGACCAATCGAACACGCGCTCGGCGATCCAGTGGTTGCGAGCGGCTGCGCTGAGCGAATCCCTACGCGAGGAAATCTGCGACATGTTCACAATTGCGTCGACCTCGGCCTCCCTGGCGGCTTGGGCGAAGTAGGCCGACGCCTCGATAATCCCTGGCCGGATGGGGTAGACGAAGTAGGCGCCGGCGACGCCCTCCATGGCCGCGGCGACGGCGTCGAGGTCGAGGAGGTCGCCCGTGACCACTTCCGCGCCGAGGGCGGTCAGGGCCTCCGAGCGCGCGTCGTGCTTGTGCGCCAGGGCGCGCACGGCGTGTCCATGCTCCAGCAGCAACCGTGTCACCTCTCGACCCGTGTCGCCGGTCGCGCCGGTTACGAGAAAGGGTTTGGTCATGTGATATCTCCATTTAGATGATGATCGACATCTTGATAGATGTTGGTCATCATCTAAATGTCAAGGCGGTCAGGAGGTCATTGATGCGACGTTCAAAGGAGGCTGCGGCCGAGAGCCGCCGGCGGATCATTGACGCGGCGGCGGTCGCTTTCCGCAAGGGCGGCGCCGGTGACGTCGGTATCGCTGAGATCATGGGCGCGGCGGGAATGACTCACGGCGGGTTCTATCGTCATTTCGCGAGCAAGGACGAGGTGTTCGCCGCGGCCCTCGACGCGGCGTTTGACGAGCTCGCCGCCCGCCTGCTCGAGCCGGCGACCCCGAGCGATCGTCCGCCGAACCTCCAGGAGCGGATCGCTCGGTACCTCGCAATGGTTCATCGCCGCGACCCGGGCCATGGCTGCCCGCTCGCTGCGCTTGGCGGCGAACTCCCGCGAACATCTGCTGAGGTCCAACAGGGCCTGCCGCAAGAACTACGCCGCTTGGCGAGGGTCTTTCGGGATGATGGGCCGGATCAGGAGCAGGCGGACACTCATGCGATGCTACGGCTGGCGGCGATGGCCGGCATCTTGATGACCTCGCGGTTGCTCGACGACGCGGCCGCGGCGCGACTTCTCGAAGAGGGACGCAGATGGGTGTCAACAGACCTTGACGGGGAAGCCAAGGTCGAGTGAGCCCAGCCGCTTCCAAGCGTCGCCGTCAATCAGCGCGTTCAGTTCGCGAGTTTTTGAGTGCGGCGGGGGCTCGATACGCCATTATTCCCCTAGGGCGGACACAGTCGCAGGATTTCCAGAGAGGCCTGCCGTGCTCGAATGATCCAGGAACGGAACGATTCCGCGCCAGACCGTGCGTTTCGCAGCACCCTCGAGTGAACGGTCTCGCGAAAATTGTGGCCCTTCGCCCGCCGGCTGGCGGGCGAAGGGGACATCCGTTGCGGCCGCTCCAAGGGCGCGAAGTTGGTCCTGGAGCATTCGGCGTAGTCCGGGCGATCTTTACGCGGCTTGACCGGCGTAGTTTTGCGGGAAGAGGGCGCGCAGGCTCTCTTCATCCATTTCCTGCTTGAATTTGAACTGGGTCTCGAGGGCCTTGGCGCGCTGGACCGCGCTGCGCTGCTCAACCTGGTCGAACCACGCCTGAAGGTTCGTGAAGCGCGCCAGCGACCCTTCGTCCAGTACGAAATCGGTCAGTCGAATCCAGCCCCAGGCGGCCATGTCGACAATCGTGTACTCCCCGCCCACGATATACTCGCGGTCAGAGAGCCTGTAGTCGAGCACCTCGAGGTGACGCTGGAACTCGCGGACATAACGGTTTGTGGCGTAGTCGTTCTGCGGCGCGACGTGCTTGAAATGGAACGCCTGGCCGCCGAAGGGGCCGACGCCAGTGGCGACGAACATGAGCCAGGACAGCAGCTCGCTACGCGCCTCGGCCGGCCCGCCGAACCGTCCCGTCTTCTCGCTGAGGTAGAGTAGGATCGCGTTGGAGTCGAAGACAGTGACGGCTCCGTCGCGTAGGGCGGGCGTCTTGCCGTTTGGGTTGATGGCCAGATAGTCGGGCGAGTGCTGTTCGCCGCGCCGCGTGTCGACGGGTGCGACCTCGTAGCCCGTTCCCAGCTCCTCGAGCATGAGTGCGACCTTCATCGGGTTCGGTGAGGTATGGAAGTAGAGGGTGAACACTACATGGTCCTTTCGTAGGGGAGACCCCCTCTCTGGCGAACTTCATGGACCGGAAAAACGCTCGATCCGGCAGTCCAGTCATGTGAAATTCGCATCAATGGATGCGAACGCCGCGCCATATGTCCCGAAAATTGTGGAGGGGGAGGGATATTCATGCGACGTGTGGGCGAATGGACCTTTCGCTTCTGAAGCTGTTCGCCGAGGTGGCCGAGGCTGGCGGCTTCGCCGCCGCCGCGCGTAGGCGCAGCGCCGACCCCTCGAGCGTGTCGCGCGGCATCGGGGCGCTGGAAGCCGAACTGGGCGTGCGCCTGTTCGACCGAACCACGCGACGTCTCGCCTTGAGCCAGGCAGGCGAGCTTTATCTGGCCCGGATCGCCCCCCTCATCGCCGGGCTCGAGCGCGCCGCTGACGAGGTGCGCTCGTCCCGATCGGACCCTGTGGGCCGTGTGCGAGTGACCGCGTCGGTCGCGTTCGGAGAAGCGCGGGTCATTCCGCTCCTACGTGAGTTTCGCGAAGCCTTTCCGAGACTTGAACTGGAGCTGCTGCTTACGGATGCGAACCTCGATTTGGTCGCCGACCGCGTAGATGTCGCCCTGCGCCTGGCGCCCAGCCCCCGGGCCGATGTCGTCGGCGTGAAGTTGTTCGCGACGCGCTATCGAGTGGTCGCAAGCCCTGGCTATGTTGATCGTGAAGGAGCGCTTGCCTCCCCGAAAGAGCTCGCCGACCGAGCCTGCATCCTCTTTCCATACGCAAATTTTCGCCAACGGTGGTCGTTTCGGCGGAGTGACGGGGCGATTGACGTGGCGCCCGTCCAGGGCCCGCTCATCATATCGTCGGCCCCAGCGATGCGCCGCGCGGCGCTGGACGGCCTGGGACCGGCCCTCCTGGGCGATTGGCTCATCGGAGAGGATGTGGCCAGTGGAAGGCTGATCGATCTGTTCCCCGAGCACCAGGTGGCCCCGGCGAGCTTCGACACCGCAGCATGGTTGCTCTATCCGGCTCGCGAACACCTGCCACGCCGCGTCAGCCTTGCAATTGATTTCTTCTGCCGACGCCTCACCGCCTAGGTCGCCGCCGAGGCTGGATTGTGTTCTGCCTAGCCATTAAATGATCATTATCATTTCAATTCGACGGCGGGCGAAGAACATGGACGGCCGAGACAGCGCGCAGAAGCTCCGTGCGGCACGTGAAAATGACCTTGAGGTGCTCGCGCTCTACGTGGGATTTGCGGCGGGGCTGAGAGGCGACGGCGGTTTTCGACGACGTGTCCTCCGCCAGCTTGGCGCACGCCGCGGAGAAGCCATCGTCGTAAGGTTCGAGCGAGATGGATCCTACTTCAGGTTGGCGCCCGATACGCCCCTCACGGCGGCGCCGGGAGCCCCGGCGGGCGTCCGGTCCGGATCGCTTGCGGAGAGCTTGGCGCGCGACACGGTTCTGGTCGCGTGGACGCGCGCGCGACAGGTTGAGACGCGGGACCGATTGCGTCGCATTGAGGCGCTGACGTCGGGCCAAAATGACTTCGCCGCGATCGCCGCTCACGCTGACGTCGCGAGCCGGTCAGCCTATCTCGCTGCGGCGCGGACTGTCATGCTTGTCGATGAGATCCGCCCTGGCCTTACAGTTCGGCGCGCGACGGCGAACTTGGAGCCGCTCACCGACTACTGGCGCCTGGCGAGTTCGCTTGGACAGCTGTCGCTTATGGCGGCCAGCGCACCTTCGACGCGGTGGATGCGGGAGATGGCGATCACCCTGCCTTCGCCGGAATGGACTCCATCCTTTTCGTGCGTTCGCGAGCGGACCTTGTGGATGACGGCGGTGGGCGCGCGCATGACCGTCGCCTTCGGTCCGGACTTGGCTGATCGTTACATCCCCTTGCTTGCCCGGCCGACGCCGATGCGCATGTTCGACGCCGTGGTCGGTCTGGTCGCGATCGCAGCATGCGAGCCGGCCCTGGAATCGGAGGTCCTGAAGGCCATCCGCGTGGGGCTGCGTCCTCCTGCGGGCTGGGCGGCCGGCGAGGCCTTTGTCGAATGCTTGTCACGATCGGCGGACGTCGCCCTTCGCCAACGCAAGCCTGGACAGTTCGAGATCGCCTTTGACTGGTCGAGCGATCCCGCAAGTCCGGACGAGACGGGGTTGATCCCGGGCGTTTTGGCCGCCGCGTGGGCGGCGACCGTAGAGCCCAACGAACTGCACGCCCTTGGTGGACGCGGCGCGCCGCCGAAGCGTCTGATGGCGGAGACGTTGTGGCGCGCCTGGTCGGCGCCGAGGTCGGGTCGAGCCGTCACGGTCCACTAGCTCGGCTCTAAAGGATCGAGCCCACGAGGGGAAAGGTGCGGCGCGAGCGTCGTCTGGGAGAGCCTTCGTGCTGGTCAGAAGGAATCACGGCCTCGTCGGGTGACGTCTGGTCGGCGCCAGAAAGAGAAATGAACCCGCAGGCTGGAGCCAGTCCGTGGTCGGACCTGCTCGCGATAGACCGCCTGGGCTTTCCTGGGCGCTTCAGGGCGCGCATGCCGCGGGCGGATTGGCCGAATCGAAGGGCGCGGATCCCTGGCCAGCGGAAACCCTTGATGAAGGGTCGGTGTTGTACAATATGCACAAGAGCTTGTACGCTTCGTTTGTCCTTCCACGCCTAGGATCTGATGTCCGATCCCACCATCGCCTTCCAGCGCCAACCGCTCGAGATCCTTGGGCGGGGCGGTGACGAAGTCACCGAGGACTTCATCCAGACCCTGGCCGAGTGGGTGCGTTTGCACGAGGACACGGACAAGGGTTCGCACACGCATAACCGCGTCCATGTCCTTGGCACCGCCAGGAGCATGTACAAGGTCGTCGTGATCGCCCGCGAGCGCCGCCGCCACCTGCACTGGCTCGATGTCTGCGCTGTCGACCGCGGCGAGGTGGGTGACCTCATCAACTATTTCGAGCCGCTCGCAGAGCTCGAGCACCTGTCGGCGATTATGGAGGTGAAGCTCAATAAGCTTCGCCCCATGATCATCACCCGGGTGTTCGAGAGCCTGGAGCCTGCGCCGCTAGTTCCCCATTCCTCGCTACTCAAGAGCTTCAGATGGCATGGACGGGCGGCGGACTTTGGCCCCTCGTTGAGCCTGTTGCACATAATCGATTCCACGCCGGACCGATGGGTGAGCAGCCGGGCGCGCAGTCACTTCAAGACTTTGCTGGAAGATGCTCGTGAGCGACCGCAGGTCGTCCAACGCGACGGCGATGACTTGGTCGTGGTTTCACGCCGCTACCTCCAGGAGACCGTGGATCCGACCTCTGCGAAAGGCCTGTCGCAGCGCTACCTTGCTATGAACCTTTCTGACACGGACATGCCAATCCTGCAGCATGGATCCCTGCCGGGCCTCGATGACTTGCCGGAGCTCGGAACGGAGTGAGCGAGCTGCTGCTTGGGACGAAGGCCCTGCGTGGATTCATCGCCAAGGATGCTGTGCTGCATGACTGGCTTGCTCGGCGTGAAGACGAGGATCATCTGCACGTGACTGCGATGAGCATCGGTGAAGTCCTGGCTCAGGCCGAGGCTAAGGTCGATGTGCAACAGCGCCGGCGCTGGGTGGAGGTGCTCACCTCGGAGGTCCCCGCCGATTTCGGCCCGCGGCTACATAGCTACGACTTGCCGGCGGCCAGACGCTGGAGCGCGGTGCGCGCAAGCCTTGGAAAGGCGTTGCCGGCCGGTATCAATCCCTACGACCTCACGGTCGTCGCCGTCGCCTTGGAAAAGAACCTCGACTACATTGCTCCGCGCGAAGCTTGGCACGATCAGGTCACCGGCCTTCGACAGCACGACGTATGGACCGCGAAGAGCTACCCGACCTAGAGCAGCCCGACCGTCGGGTGCTGGCGATCTGCGGCGGGGGATACGCTGGCCTATTTGCGGCGGAGTTCCTGGCGCGGCTAGAGACGCGTCTCGGCGGCGGCCAGCTTGGCCAGCGTTTTGACCTGATCGCCGGGACGTCTATTGGCGGACTGCTGGCTCTGGGGCTAGCCAAGGGGATGAACGCCGCCGACCTGCCTCAGTTGCTGACCGAGCTTGGTCCTCAGCTGTTCGGCCGGCCGGGGTTTGGCCTCCTAAAGCCCAAGCACGACGTCGCCCCACTTGCAGCCAAGCTGAAGCAGATCTTCGGCGATGCGACGCTGTCGACTCTGCAGCACCAGGTTCTGGTCCCGGCGGTCAATGTGACGGGCGGCGAAGCCTACCTGTTCGGAAACGGGCCCAATAATCCGACACGGACACAGACCGTCCGCGAAGCTGCGCTGGCCACCTCCGCGGCGCCTTGGTTCCTGCCGCCCCAGGTCGCCGATCATCGGCTCTATGCAGATGGAGGCCTGATCGCCAACTCACCCGAATCGTTGGCGGCGGTCGAGGCCGTTCATGGCCGCGGATGGCCCCGTGACAAGGTGACGATGCTGGTGGTCGGTTCGACCCAAGTCAGTGCTCGGCTTCCCGGTCATCTGGTGGGAAACGCCTGGGGCCTGCGCGACTGGCTGAAGGACAAGCGGTTGTTGACCACAACCATGCGGGCTCAGATGTCCCTTGCTGGCCGTCAGGCCGACTTGGTGTTGGGGGCCGACCGAATCTTCCGCGCAGACGTTGAGCTGAACGCCCAGGAGCAGAAGCGCGTGGCGCTCGACAAGGCGAACGATGCATCGACCGAGGTGCTCAAAACTCTGGCCAAGGAGCGGTTCGAGCGCTTCTGCGCCGATCATCCACTGTTGTTGGACCGCTGGTCGGCTTGAGTCTCGAGCGATACGGACGCACCCTCGCACTTGCGCTCGCGATCATTTCTGCAAACGAAATCGGCAGCGTCCGCGTCTGACTGTCGACCAAGACCGAAGAACTCGACACGTCGTCAATCGCTGCGATCAGAGGCGAGTCTTGCACGGCCGCGCCGCGCTCGGTCTGCGCCATTCAATCGATGTTGAACCCATATTCAAGCGCAGGCGGGCTGAGGCTTCTCCAGCCTTGGGGGAGATCGGCGCTCTCGCCCCCGGCTAGGCCGAACTCAAGGCGACGGGTTGGCGGGGTCTACCGCAATGGAAGGGCGCGCTGGAGCCGCATCGGACGTTCGCCGTGGCGAGCCGCATCGGCGCGATAGCCTTCAGCCGCCATGCCCGACCAACAGGATCGGCGCGAGGATTTCCGCCTCGATCGCCTTGCGCATGTTCTGAAGCTTCAGTGGCGCAGACTCGCCCATCAACAAGGACGGACCAAACGGCCCTGGCGGGACGCTGGCGGACACGGCGCCAGCTTTCAGCTGCGCCAGAACCTGGTCGCGCAGCGAGCGTTCGTCGACGACTGTCAGCCCGGCTTCGCCGCAGGCCTGCCTGTACTCCGTGGGTGTCGCGACAAATGACATGCGAGCGTCCGACGCCCAGGCGACGGGATAGTCGACCTCGCCTTCGCCCGTGCGCATTACATCATAGATCGCGAAACGTCCGCCCGGCGCCAAAACGCGGCGAATCTGGTGCGCGAGGCCCACCTTGTCGGCGATGTTCATCCCGACATGGAGCATCACCACGCGGTCGAACGTTTCAGGTTCGAACGGTAGGTCCAGAGCGCTTCCCAAATGGAAGGACACCCGCCCCGCCAGTCCGGCGCGCTGAGTAAGCGCCACCGCGGCCTCGACAAAGCTGGGCGTCAGGTCCAGCCCGACCACCTCGCAGCCGAACCTCGCACAGAAGTGGCGCGCGGGTCCGCCAAAGCCGCAGCCGATGTCGAGAAGGCGATGGTCCGGCCCCAACTCCAGGGCCTCTCCGACCGCAGCTGTCGCTTGGCGGCCTCCCAGGTGAAACTCGTCCGCCCCGGCGATTGGAACGCCAGAGCTATCCGCATCGCCAGTATCCGCCGGCCTCGTCGCCAGCGGCGCCGGTCCGTAGTGCGAGACGATCATAGCGTCGAGGTCAGACATATGTCGGGCTCCAGGATCGGCGCAGGACGCTTGTGCGCCCAATCTCGAGGCGGTGAGTGTAGATCAAACCGAAGCGAATACGGGCGCCCGCTTCTCCCGGAAGGCGGTGATTGCTTCCTTGAATTCCGAGCCGGCAAGGCAGGTCGCAAATGCGGCCGCCTCCTCCGCCATCCGCCCACGCACGCCGCCCTCTGGCAGGCTGCGCAGTAGCGCCTTCGTCCGCTCAAGGGCGTTCGGGGCTTTCGTCGCAAGGGCGGCGGCGCGCGCGCAGACATGGCGGGCGAGATCGTCAGCCGGGTGGACGCTCGTTACCACGCCTAGTTCAAGCGCGGTCTGGGCCGAGAACATCTCTCCGAACATCAGGAGTTCAGCGGCGCGGGCTTGGCCCATCAGCCGCGGCAAGAGGTAGGAGGAGGCCGCCTCCGGCACCAGTCCGAGATTGACGAACGGCAGCTGGAAGCGGGCATCCTCGGCCGCATAGACGAGGTCGCAGTGGAGCAACATGGTCGTGCCGATGCCGATCGCTAGGCCTTCGACCTTGGCGATGATCGGCTTCGGGTAGGCGATGATCGCGTCAAGGAACATCGCCACCCCAGTGGGGCCGTCGCTGGGGCCGGCGCTAAAGTCGGAAACGTCATTGCCGCTGGTGAAGACGCCGCCGCGCCCTTCGATGACGACGACGGCGACTTCGGGGGTTCTTGCTGCGGCCAGTAACGCATCGGCCAGATCGCGATACATCACCTGGGTCAGGGCGTTCTTCCGTCCGGGGTTGGAGATGGTGAGACGCTCGACGTGGCCTTCGCGCGTAGCGGAGATCCGGCCGCCCTGCGGGGCGGCGTCTTCATCGGCCGACATCATTCATCTCCCTCGTCCTGCTTACACCGCCGCGCCGACGAAGCGGAGTGGGCGGGGTGCGCGACCTGCGCGACTTTCGGCGGCGCAGGCCGATTTCATCGATTCACATCAGCATGTTATTTATCATGCAGAAACATTAACATGATAGTCATCATGCTAATGTCAAGCCGTCTTATTGGGAGAGAGTTCGGTGGGACACTCACAGCTCGAGAAGGCTCAAAGCCGAGAACGCATCCTGGATGCAGCCGCAACGCAAGTGCGCGAAGGCGGCTTCGATAGCGTCAGCATCTCCGAATTGATGAGGGCGGCGCAGCTTACGCATGGCGCCTTCTACGGCCATTTTCCGTCGCGAGCGGATCTTATCGCCGCGGCCTTGGACCGGGCGCTCGAGCTTGGCGAGGCTGAGTACCATGCCCGCCCCACTCAAGACGGGGCCGGATCGGTGAAGGCGATCGTCAATCCCTATCTTAGCCCGGCGCACCGTGACCGCACCGGAGGCGGTTGCGCCATTGCCGCGCTCGCAGCAGATGTCGCGCGCTCCGATGACCCCAAGGTCCGCGCTTTGATGAGCCAGCGGGCCGAGATTGCCTTCAAGCACATGTCGGACGCCTTCGGCGGCGGCCTGGAGGCAGAGAACGCCGCCCTGGCCGCATGGAGCACCATGGTTGGCGCACTCGTGCTTTCACGGGTCTTCCGCGGGACGGCGCAAAGCGACGCGATCCTCAAGCAGGCCCGTCGGTCGATCCTGTCCCTCGAGCGCCAGGTCCGCGAAGGCCGCAACGCTGACGGATAGCTCGACCGCCGAGCCTTGAAGCTGAGGGCAAGGGGCGCAGGTCGTCGACCGCGGAAGTCCGAATTGACAATCAGCATGTCGATCGACATCCTGATTTGTGCGGTTCAGGGTTCCGGCGTCGGAGCCCCCGCAGCGGCGCCGGCTGCCGCGAGAGGGAGGGCGGGCGCTTGAAGACACGCATCACGGAACTGTTCGGGATTGAGCGACCGATCATCCAAGGGGGCATGCATTACGTGGGATTCGCGGAGCTGGCTGCGGCGGTCGCGAACGCCGGCGGCCTTGGCCTGATCACCTCGCTCACCCAACCCACACCGGCCCATCTGGCGGCCGAAATTCGTAAGTGCCGGACGCTGACGGACAAGCCGTTCGGCGTGAATCTGACGTTCCTGCCGTCCGTCAACCCGCCGGACTACCCAGGGTACGTCCAGGCCATCATCGATGGCGGAATTAAGATCGTCGAGACGGCTGGAAACAACCCTCAGAAATGGATGCCTCCGCTTAAGGCGGCGGGCGTCAAGGTGATCCACAAGTGCACCTCCGTTCGCCATGCGCTCAAGGCGGAGGCCGTCGGCGTCGACGCCCTGAGCATCGACGGCTTCGAGTGCGGCGGTCACCCAGGGGAGGACGATGTTCCAAACTTCATTCTGCTGCCCCGTGCGGCTGACGAGCTGAAGATTCCCTTTGTGGCGTCCGGGGGTCTGGCTGACGCCCGCGGCCTGGTGGCGGCGCTCGCCATGGGGGCTGACGGCATCAATATGGGCACTCGGTTCATCGCCACCCAGGAAGCGCCCGTCCACATCCGTGTGAAGGAGGCCATCCTCGCCGCGACCGAGCTGGACACCCGTCTGATCATGCGTCCACTGCGCAACACCGAGCGCGTGCTGGTCAATGCGGGGGTGGAGCGCCTGCTCGAAAAGGAGCGGGACCTGGGGACGAACATCACCTTCCAGGACATCGCGCCGGAAGTGGCTGGGGTCTACCCGCGAGTGATGAAGGACGGCGAGATGGACGCTGGAGGCTGGAGTTGCGGGATGGTCGTCGGCCTGATCCACGACCTTCCGACCGTCCAGCAACTCCTTGACCGGATTATCGGCGAGGCGGAGGCGATCATCAGGGGGCGCCTCGCCGGCGTCCTCTAAACGAGGCGCGCGCGAACACCTACGGGTCTGGGTGTGGATTCAGGCAGGGGCGCCGCCGAAGAGGCCGAAGCAAGCACGTCGGTTGCCTGGGGCGCAAAGTTGGATTGGCGCGTCACAGGTGAAGACGCGACGCGGCGAACTGTGGCGTGCGCGTTGGACAGGAAGTCGGGAGCGTAGAACGTGTCGAAGGATCTTGTTCAGGTCGATGTCATCTCTCACGCGCCGGGGCGGGTGGCTTGGATCACGATCAACCGTCCCGAAAAGCTCAATGCAATGAACACGCCGCTGATGGAGGCCCTTGCCGGGGCCGTGGAGGCCTTGGCTGCAGACGGGGATCTACGCGCCCTTGTGCTGACAGGCGCCGGGGAGAAGGCGTTCATCGGCGGCGCCGACATCGATGAGATGGCCAGGTTCACGGACCCGGTGGAGGCTCGCCAGTTCATCAAGCGCGTGCACCGCTGCTGCGAGGCCCTGCGTGACCTGCCGGCGCCGACAATTGCGCGCATCAACGGCTACACGTTCGGAGGCGGGCTCGAGGTTGCGGCCGCCTGCGATGTGCGCGCCGCGGTCGATACGGCGGTGTTCGGCATGCCGGAGGTCCGACTTGGCATTCCTTCGGTGGTCGAGGCTGCGCTTCTTCCCAAGCTGATCGGGTGGGGGCGCACCCGAGAACTGCTGCTGTTCGGCGATACGTTCACAGCCGCCGAGGCGCAGGCTTGGGGATTTGTCGAACGCATCGCCCCGCCAGGCGGCTTGGACGCGGTGATCGACAGGTGGCTGGAGCAGCTCGGTGCTTGCACGCCGAAGGCTGTGCGCCTTCAGAAGCGCCTTATCCGCTCTTGGGAAGATCTGCCGCTACGGGCCGCGATCGCTGCTGGGATCGATGCCTTCGAAGCCGCGGCCCAGGGGGGTGAGCCGAAGGCGGCGATGGCGGACTTCCTTGCGCATCGCGCAGCCAACAGCCGCTGATCCAATCCGCCTCGCCGGGCGCGCGAAGACCGGCGAGGCCCACCTCGATGCGCCAGACAGGCGGTGCGAACGTCCAAGCGGACAGCGCCCAACCGCCAAGCGCGTGAGCCCCCATCGCGCGGCGCGTCAAGGCGCGCCGCGACTAGCGAGTGAGATCACGCAACTCCTTGCGGGCCGCGTCCGCACGCCGGTCCAGGTAGGCGGCCAGATCCAGGAGATGGACGCCCTTGGCGCTCTTCTGGCTGGCTTCGATTCTAACCAAGGGCAGAGGGATGTCCCCGGCCGAAATCTTCGCCACCAGCTTGGCTGGCGTCAGGTGAGAAAAGTAGTCGCGGCAGACCAACTGGACCGGAATGACAGCCGCACCATCATATTGGGCCATGAGCAGGAAGGCCGTGTTCATGAGATCGGAACCTTGTTCATCGGCCCGGCGGAGTCGGCGAGCGATCGCTGGCGGGCGTTGCCGTCCGCGCTGGCGGCAGGCCGCCAAGGAATGACTGGGCGAAGCTCGGGTGTGAAGGCGCGCGCTTTGCGCGGCGAATTTGCGGCGGTGAGCGCGTGCAAATCGGATCGCCGTACGGGCGCGCCGCCGACCAGGGTTTGGTGAGGGCGCTCGAAGTCTTGTCTCTAAGATCGGGGCGTCTGGGGCGGCTAGCTTTCGTCGTCTCCTTCGCGCCATTCACCATTCAACTTGCGCAAGGCGTCTCGCGCCGCGGTCCGCCGGCGCACCTCCTCGGTCAATTGCTGGAACGCTTCGTCGAAGGCGGCGATGCATGACGCCGCATCGAGAATTGCGACGTCATCGCCCAGGTCCTGGTCGAATTCCTGGAGTCTGATGAGGAAGGCGGTGACGAGCTTGTTGTCCGCCGCGCGGAGACCGAAGGCGACCGAGCCGATTCCGTATGCGGCCATTATTCCATTGATGTCGCTTCCCGTTGCAGCGGCGAAGAGCCTGAGGCGTTCGAGGGTGGCTTGGGTTTTGCCCGCTTCCAGGTACTCGTAGGTGCGCTGGCCGATACCCATCGCGGCGCCCACGTCGCGTGTGCGCAGGCGCCGTGCCTGGCGGATCATCCGTAGGACCTGACCGATGAAGGTTCGCCGCGCAGATTCCGGGGGACGCTCTTGGGACATGGGCTCAACGCGTAAAGGTAGCACCGGTCTAAGGGCGCAACCTCGCTGGCGCGCGACGATGGATCAATGCCTTGGTGGCAGAATCCTGAGTCGAGGCGCTTCACCCCTGTTGATCTGCAAGAGAAAGTGTCTCCCCGCGAAATTTTGAGCACAAGCAAATATTGAAAGCGCAAGAAGGTTGCGCTGGTCACGCAATAATCATTCATTAAAGCGAAGGTGATCTGGATGCTCAAAGAAAAATTCCAACTTCTGCGTTTTTCTTGTTGATCGCTTTCCGTTGATGCGGACTTTTTGACCCGTCAACATCAACACGTGATTGCGGTGACGGCTTGATCAGGGATGGCGATCCATTCGGACGTGCGCTGGCGAGTCTACGCGAGCGGTTGCGGGCCGGAGTCTTCGGCCAAGGCCAACCTCTGGCGATCGTCGACATTGCGAGAGACCTCGACCTTAGTCCAACGCCGGTGCGCGAGGCGCTGGCGCGCCTGGTGGGTGAGGGTCTCATCGAGGACCGCCGGGGGCGCGGGTTCTTCAGCGCGCGGCTGGACGCCAACGACTTGGCCGAACTCTATGATCTCGAGCACCTGCAGCTCGGGTTCGCCGTAGTCTCCTTGGCCACGGCGGAGCGGAAGGGGAAGACGGCCGACGTTGCATCATTGTCGCCTCAAAATCCGGCGGAAGAGTCGATGGCGGACCTGGCGACGGCTGCCGAGATGGTGCTCGATCGCATCATCAAGGCGAGCGGGCGCATGGCGCTTCGATCGTGGCATCAAGCCTTGGCCACGCGCCTGGGCCCGGCGCGGCGGGTCGAAGCTCGGGTGCTGGCTGGCGTTGAGCCGGAAATTCGGCGCTTGGCCGCGCTGTTGGACGCTGGGGATTGGGGCGAGTTGCGCGGGGAGTTGCGCCGCTTCCACAGACGCCGCTGTTCGGTCGCGAACGACGTGTGCGCCACTCTTAGAAGGCGGCCATAACCACCAGAAATATATTGAAAATATAGTTTGAATGTCCGTTCCGCGCGGCGCTCCATCTTGTGGCCGCGACATCGCGGCTCCGAAGGAAGGAGATCGAGATGACCAAGACCACGACGTTCAAGCTGATCCGCGTCGGCTCCGCCAAGCGCCTCACGCGGGGCATCGACGGCGTCGGCCTAGAGCTGGCGAATTTCACCCGCGAGCAGGGCTGAAGCGATCCGGCGCTGGCTCCGGCCGGCGCCGGTGGTCTCCCGTCGAGCCCGGATGAACGCCATGACCTACCGCCCGCTCACGAAGGTCCACCTCGCCGAGGTCGGTTCGGACCTCGTGGTGCTGGACCTGCCGACCGGAGACTATGTCTGCCTTCCGGACCTCGCCGCGGTTGCTGTTCGTCTGGCCTGCGGGTCATTCGAGCCCGCCGACCGTGAAATCGGCGAGGCGTTGGTGGAAGCGAACCTCTTCGAGGTCTCGACAGGACCGGCGGATCCTCGGGCCGACACGATTGAGATCCCGACGCGGACCCTCCTCGCCGAAGCGCCGGCGCCTTTGAGCGCGAAGGCCCTGGTTCTGATGGCGCGCGCGCTCGTCGTGGTCGCGCTTCACTTTTGGGGCCGGCGGATGCGCCACTTGGTCAGGTTCGCCGAAGAGGCGCGCATTCCGGCGCCGAATCCGGATCGCCAAGCCTGCGCGGTCCGGGTCTCCGAATTCCAGCGCCTGTTGCCTTGGATCCCGTTCCAGGGGGAGTGTCTCTACCGGTGCTTCTTGCTGCTGGCCTTCCTGCGTGCGGACGGCTTCGACGCGCATTGGGTCTTTGGTGTGAGCACCTGGCCCTTCCAGGCGCATTGCTGGTTGCAGGCCGGCGACGAGGTTCTCGACGACGCTTGCGAACGAGTTCGCGCCTTCACCCCGATCCTGGTCGTGTGACGATGAAGCGTTACGGCGTTCTCGCCTGGGATCCCGCCAACGCCTTGGCGGCGTCCAAACTGGAGGCGGTGCGCCAGCAAGCCCGGCGCGCGCCGACGTGGCGACTCCTGGAACCCATGCCGGGCTTGATGCTGGCGCTGGAGACGCCGAGGCCGCTGGCCGTCCGCCCGATCCTGGGAAGGCCCGGCTGGGTCATTGGCGATCTCTATGAAACTTCGACCTTCCGGACGGCGGCTGGCGAACTGAGCCTTCCGGGTGATGAGCGGGCTGCGACGGAGCTTCTCTTCGACTGCTATTGGGGGCGCTACGTCGCCCTATGGCGGGCGGGTGATCGCCTCTCCGTCGCGCGCGACCCCGGGGGCGCGCTCGAGGCCGTGCGGTGGCGCGCCTGGGGTGTCGATGTCGTGGCCTCGACGCGGGCGGGCCCCTGGGCGGAGGGCTTGGCGGCGCCGATCGCCATCGATTGGGAGGAGGTGGCGCACCAGCTGCAGGAGCCGCTTCGAGCCCACGACACCCTGGCGCTGAAGGGGGTGGCCGCCACATCCGCAGGAACGCTCTGGCCCGCGACTAGGACGCCCTTGCGCCTCTGGACGCCGGCGAAGGTGGTTCGCGACGCCCGACGAGACGGGCGCCCAAGGATTGACGATGGCGCCGAGCTGGCGGCCGTAGTCGACGGCTGCGTCGGCGCGATGGGACGCGCCAGCGGGCGTTTGGCGGCCGAGCTTTCCGGTGGGCTGGACTCCGCGATCGTGGCCTCGGCCCTTACGCGCGCGGGCGATGGCGACGTCGACGTCGCGGCCTGGATCAACGTCCGTGCGGCGGAGCCGGAGAGCGATGAGCGGCCGATGGCCCGGTGCGTCGCCTCGTGGCTCGGCTTAGCCGTGACGGAGATGGCGAAGTCCGATTTCGCCTACGCTCTGGAGGCGCTGGCGGCGCAGCCCTTGGATTGGCGTCCTAGCCTCAGCGCCTTGGACCATGCCCATGACGCCGCCATGGCCGCGTTGATCGGCGAACTCGGCGTCGACAGCCTGATGACCGGGCAGGGGGGCGATGCGGTCTTTCTGCAGATGGTGACGCCCCTGGCCCTGTGCGACGGCTCCGCCGCCTTGTCGGGGCCTGGCCGGTGGCTGGGCGAGGCGCTGGCGATCGCGCGCGGTTCGCGCCAGTCGGTCTGGTCGGTGGCGCGCCGCGCGGCGCTCGGCGGCTTCGCCGCGGAGCGGCCGGTCGGCTCGTCGTTGTTGGCGAAGTCGCTTCGCGCACCGGCAAGGCGCCCGCGTCACGCCTGGCTGGAGGACCTCGACGACGTACCGCCCGCCAAGGCCTTGCACATCCGCGCCCTGGCCTACGCCCAAGCGGCGCATGGGGGGAGTTTGCGGGCGCGCCGTGCGGACCAGTTGCACCCCTTGCTGGCTCAGCCGCTCCTGGAGACTTGCCTGGCCTTGCCGGTGAGCGTCCTGACCGCCGGCGGCCGCGGGCGGGCGCTCGCCAGAAGCGCCTTCAGCGAGCGATTGCCTCGGGCCATTCTCGAGCGGCGCGCCAAGGGCGACCTGACCGCCCATTACGGCCGCGCGATCGGCCGAAGCCTGGCCGCCTTGCGTCCGTTCCTGCTGGACGGACGGCTGGCCAAAGCGGGCCTTCTCGACGGCGCCGCCCTGGAGGCGGCTCTGACCGCCGAGCAACTGATCAGCGTTGGCGCCTACGCCGCGATCCAACAGCTCATGGTGATGGAGATATGGGCGCGGCGCTGGCCCTAGGCGCGCTGCTTGGCGCCCCATCGAGACCGGCCGGCCCATTGAGCGCCCGATCCAGCCAGGGCAGCGCGGTCTCGTAGATCGCGCGCACATTGGCCGGACTGCCGATGACGTGGCCTTCGCCGAACAGGGTCATCAGGCGCGCGTCGCGGCCTTGCCGGTAGAGGGCGGCGAACATCGCCTCGGCCTGGGAGAGCGCCACGAAGTCCTGGTCACCTTGGATCAACAGGACCGGCGTTTGGATCCTGTCGGCCAGGAAGAAGGGGCTGTTGCGGCGATAGCGGTCAGGGTCACGCCAAGGTGGGACCCCGAGGCCGCCCTGACCGGACTCCGTCCAGCCGATATCGCCATTCAGCATTGGGCCCTCGTCCGGATTGGCGCGGAAGAACGGCGAGATCACTCCCCACCCCGCGGCGAGGTCTGTCTTGGCGGCCTGGGCGATGATCGCTTTGAACCGATTGGTCTCGGCGCCGATCACCAACGCGCCATAGCCGCCGTAGCTGTGGCCCCAAAGGGCCAGCCGGTCGCGATCGGCGAGGCCCTGGGCGAGCACCGCGTCGACCTCGGCGAGGACTTGATCGGCGAGGCCCTCGGCGGGCTCGCCCGGCGCATGATCCGCCGGCAGGCTCGGCGCCAGCACCGCAAAACCGTGCGCCGCGAGGAGGCGAGCGTTGGGCGTGAAGACGAGGGCGTCGGGGGCGTAGCGTCCAGGCGGCGTGTCATAGGCGGCGCCCGGGTAGGGCAGGACGATCAGCGGTGGCTTGCGGCCCACCGTGGACAAAGGCGGCGGCAGGTAGAGCCAGCTGGTGACGGCGCGACCGCCGGGGCTGTTGTGCCGGATCGGCAGGACGGGGGTCGGATCGACCTCGGCGAGGCGGGAATTGACCGCCGCGACCGTCCAAAGGCCCGTTGAGGTGCGGATGGAGACTTCGGTGACGCCTTGCGCGTCGCGCGCCTTCAGCCCCAGGGCGACATCGCTGGAGGCGATGAGCTGTTGGCCTGGTCCGAGGGCCAGGGGTGGGTCGACTTGGGCGGCGAGGACGTGACGCGCGACGGCGCCGTCCTGGACCCAGAACCCGCCAGCGCCCGGCGGGGCGTTGATGTCGAGGCGGTCCCCGTCGCCGAACTTCGGGCTCGCCACCTCCTTCAGGCCTGGCGACTTGAGCAGACGTGCGGCGTGGCCGGACGCGTCGATCCGAAAGAGGGCGCCGTCCGCGACCAGGTCGAGGTGATGCTCGTTGGCGCTGGCGAGATGCGCTGGGACCGTCGGAAGGCTAGCGGTCAGGTTGACGGCGCGGGTGTGACCGAGGCGGATCCAGTCGGCCCGCTCGGACGCCGCGCCGGCCAGGTGTCCGTACACGACAGGCGCATCGCCCATCCAGGCGCCCCGCGCGACGCTGACGCCGCCGGCGTTGGGGACGTCGACTTGCGCGCTGGCGCGTCCAAGGGCTGGCGTCGCCACCGCGCCGGAGGGGGCGTCCACGGTCAGGAAATCTCCCTCCGACCAGGCGGCGCCGGCCTTGCGCCCGAAGACCAGGAGGCGATCGCCGCGGGGTGACCAGGCGAGGAGGTGGCTGAGGAGGTCGCGATCGGGGAGGGGCGCGCTCACCGCGCCGGTCACGAGGTCGACGAGCTGCAGGACGCGGCGCCGTCCCGGTGTCCCGACCCGGACGAGATCGTCGGGGCCAGGCTGTTCCGGCTCGGTGTTGGCGAGAACGGCGGCATAGCGGCCGTCGGGGGACAGCTCGAAGTCGATGAAGGCGCCCCGGGCGAGGTCGTGGACAACGCCCGTGGTGACGTCGATCTCCGCGAGCCGGACCTGGACCGGCTTGGGCCATACCCTAAGGTCGCGGCCGCTTCCGATCTCGCGAGTGGTCGCCCCGCCCAGCGCCGCCGCCCGCCACAAGGCTGTCAATTGGCCGGTCGTCTGGCGGATGGTCCGCAGCCGCAGCGGCATCTGGCCCGGCGCCAGGGCCAGGGCGATAAGCCGGGTCTCCGAGCGCCACTGGAGGCTGCGCCCCCAGACGGCGGTCTCGGCCGGGACCTTCAGCCAGCGCGCCTGCCCGGTGGCGAGATCGACGACACCCGTATCCCAGTCGCCGCCCTTGAGGCGCTGAACAGCCATGGACCGGCCGGACGGTGAGATCGGTCCGGCGAGATAGCCGGCGCCCGGCTCGGGCGCGATCAGGTCGTGGGCGGGGCGCCCCGACCCGACATCGGCGATCTTGAGGCGGCCGAGCAGGGGCGCGCTGAACTGGTCAAAATCGAACCGCGCGGCCGTGTCGTAGGCGGCCTCGGTCTGGATCACCAGCTTGCGGCCGTCCGGTGTGAACTGGGCCTGGTCCAGGCGCTCCAGCGACAGGAGGTCGTCGAGGGTGAAAGGACGCGACAGGGCGGGCGTAGCGCCGAAGATGGCGAGCGCCGCCAGACCCAGGTGAAGGGTGCGGGAAAGACTGCGGCCGGGCATGAGACTACCAGCGCTTGGCGACTTGGAAGCTGATCACGCGCCGCAGCGGGTCGGCGTTGGCTGGGTCGTAGCCGATGCCTTGGGGAGAGTCGTAGAAGGGCGGATCGGCGTCGAAGAGGTTGCGGATCGAAAGCATCAGGGCGAGGTCGTGCGTCAAGCCCGTCTCGGCCGGGGATCGCCAGGCGAGTTGCAGGTCCGCGGTCGTCCAGGCGCCGACCTGTTTGCCGCTCGCATCCCGCGACCCGTCCGCGAAGTTCAGGCCGACGGTGGTGGCGAAGGCCTGGTGGGTCCAGGTCGCGGCTGTCTGGGCGCGGACCCGCGCGGGCTGGCCCGCTGTGCCCGCCAGCTCGACCCAGGCCGCCGTCGGCGTGACCTGCCGCTCGTAGTCGGCGAGCCAGGTGGCGCTGCCGGTGAGATCGAAACGCTCCGGGCCGGCGTCGAAGCCCCAGTAGACGGAGGCGTCGAGCCCCCTCACGTGCAGGCCCCCGGTGTTGAGGAAGCGCGCATCGACGATCGCAGTGTAGGCGCTGGCCGGGAAGAGGCCCGCCGCGGACGAAGTCGATTGGGCGAGGAGTTGGGTGACCAGGGCCAGGTCGGCGGGGTTTGCAGGGTTCACGGCGTGGATGAACGGCGCATAGACCGGGTTGGAGAGGGCGTTGTAGATATCGTCCGCGACCGGCTGGGCGATCCGGCCGACGAAGCGGGTGTCGAAGCCGGTCAGGCTGACCTTCAGGCCCGGAACCCGCGGCGGGGCCACGTCGAGGCCGATGGTCCAGGACTTGGCGGTTTCGGGCTTGAGATTGAGGTTGCCGCCGACCCGCAGGAGCACGAGCTTGCTCGTCCCGCCAAAGGGCAAGAGGCCCGGGCCGGCGTCCTGCAGCTCGTAGATGTCGGAGAGGGCAGGCGCGCGGAAGGAGGTCCCGTAGCTGGCCCGTAGCGACCAACCGTCCGCCGGCGCCCAGAGCACGCCGATCTTGGGATTGCGAGTGACCCCGACGTCGCTGTAGCGTTCGATGCGGCCGGCGAGCGACAGCTCCAGCCGCTCGACGCCCGGCAGGGCGTTGCCGGGACCCACCAGCGGCGCGCGCAGCTCCAGGAAGGCGGCGCTCACCGTGCGGTCGTAGGGCCCTTCGAGCGTGGTCGTCGGCGTCGCCTTCGACACGAGGCTTTCGGTCCGGGTCTGGAAGCGTTCCCACCGCACCTGGCCGCCGACCGCGACCTTGAGGTCGCCGCCCGGCAGGGCGAGCCAGGTTCCGTCCGCCTTGAAGTTCGCTGACGTGACCTGGCTTTCGAACCGGGTATGATTCCAGCCGCTGCCGATGAAGCTCAGGACCGCAGCCGAGTTCGCGCCGCTCGCGCCGTAGGGATTGAAGTAGCCATCGCGCGCGGTGCTGAAGGGGGTGGTCGGATCGTCGGCGATGGTCCCCAGGGCCTCCGACAGGAACCGGGTGTTGAGGCGGTGGTCCGTGGCCCGCCGGGAGAGTTCGTCGGCGTAGGCGCCGTAGGCTTCCAGCGTCCAGGTGCGTCCGAGGTGGGCGTCGAGCCCCGCGGTCAGGCCCAGGCTCTTGGACGAGCCTGTCTGGTGCAGTGGGCCGAGTTCATCGGTGAAGTCGTAGGCGATCTGGTTCGAGGTCGCGCCGTTGGGCGAGACGAAGTAGGGGTTGTTGGTCTTGATCGTCAGCAGGCTGACCGCGCCGGGCAGGTCGTAGGCGAAGTCACGGTTGCTGAAACGGGCGTCGGCATTGAAGTCGAGGTGTTCGCCGAGCGCCTGTCCGACGCTGGCGTAGACGCTGTGGCGCGTCTGGTCGGGAAGGATGTCCGTCCGCTGGCGCTGGTTCTCGAGGTTGACCTGGCCGGCCAGGAAGCTTGCTGGCGTCAGCCCCGTGCCGGCCTGGCCCGGCGGGATGGCCCAGCCGGGCACATAGACGCCGCTGAGCGGATCGAGCTGCATGATGTTGCCGGGGTGGCTGTAGAATTGCCGATGGTCGGTCCCGCCCAGCGAACGCAGGTCGGCGTCGGCGGTGAAAGGCCTCGCCGAAGAGGCCAGCGGGTCTTGGTGATAGTATTCATAGGTCAGGAGCGCGTGGCCGCCTGACCAGGTTCGGCCGAAGGTCTGGCCGACCTGCCGCTCGGCCCCGCCGTCGTCGGCGCCGCCCACCCGGGCGCGGGTCTCCACGCCGTCGAAGTCATCGCGCAGGATCACATTGATCACGCCGCCCACGGCGTCGGACCCATAGAGCGCCGAGGCGCCGTCGAGCAGGATCTCGACACGGGCGATCGCGGCCGTGGGGATCGCGGAGACGTCGGCGAAGTCGCCCTTGAGGCCGGCGCCGGCCATGCGCCGGCCGCCCACCAGGACGAGCGTCGCCGATGGGCCCAGCGCGCGCAGGTTGACGCCCTGGGCGACGATGCTGTTGGTGCCGAGCCGGTCCGTGCCCGCGAGGAAGCTGCTGGGCGTCACGGCGCCCGAGAAGTTCTGGGGCAGGGTGGCCAGGTAGTCGGCCAGGGTCGCGCGCCCCGAGCGATCGAGGTCGTCACGCGAGATCGTCACGATGGGGGACGCGCTGGGCCCCGCGCCGTGGATCAAGCTGCCGGTGACCACGAGCTCGCTGAGCACAGCCGGTTCGGTCTTGGGCGGCGCCGAGCCGCCGACCGGCGCCGACGACGTCGCTGCGGCGAGGCTCACCGCCCCGCCGCCAGCGGTGGGGTCGGGCGGCGGGGCGGCCCAGCCCGGCGCGGAGGATATGGAGGCCGGGCGAGGCTTGAGGACCAGGACGCCCGGTGACGCCTGCTGGGCCTCCAGGTCGGTCCCGGCGAGCAGGCGGGAGAGGGCGCTTGAGGCGCTGAGGCGACCCTGGACGGCGGCGGCGCGCCGGCCGCGGACGGATTGGGCGGTGTAGATGAGCTGGACATGGGCTTGGCGCATGAAGGCCACCAGGGAGGCGTCCAGGGCGCCGGCCCGGATGTCGAAGGCGACGAGCGCTTCGGCTGCAGCAGGGGCCGTCGTGGGCGGTTGGGCCTGCGCGGCCGACGCGGCGATCGGCGACAGGCAAAGGGCGGGCGCCGCGAGCGAGGCGAACAGGTGATTGCGGAAGCGATGGGACATGATCGTCGGTGGTTCCCCCTCAAGACACCGACGCGCCCGACTTGGAGACGGGCAGGATGATGCGTTGTTCGGCGTCTGAGGGGTAGACACCGGAACCCCCGGCTAACCCTGGAGGTGTTCGAGAAATTCTTCCGAGGCCTAGGATTTGCCTGGAACGAGCCGGATTTCCGTGTCGTCGGTTTCGGCGCGCAGACCGTGGAGGTCGCCCACCGCCGACACGAAACCGTCGATGTTGCCGGTGTCGAAGGCGCCCGAGACGGATTCCTCGGCGAGCCCAGGCGCCTCGAGCACGATCTGGCGGCGGCTGTAGCGGTTCATTTCAGCGATGGCCTGGCGCAGGGGAATGGCGTGGAAGAGCAGCCGCCCATCGGTCCAGCTCGTCGTGGCGGCGGTGTCGATCGACCTGGGCGCGCCTAGGCCGCCGTCGGCGACCACCTGCTCGCCCGGGCGCAGGACCACGACTTGATTGTCCGGCTGGCGGCCCGGCCTGACTTCGACCCGCCCCTCCAGGAGGGTGACCTGAACGTGGGTGGCGTCGCGCCGCACGTCAAACTGCGTGCCGAGCGCTCGAACCTTCGCGGCGCCTGCCTCGACGACGAAGGGACGGCTCGCATCATGGGCGACCTCGAACAACGCCTGGCCCTGCTTCAGTTCGATCCGTCGCAGGTGGGCGGAGAGATGCACGACGAGCTGGGTGTTGGTGTCGAGGCGGATGCGCGAGCCGTCGGCGAGCTGGATGAGGCGTTGTTCGCCGACGCCGGCGCCGTACCGCTCGCCGAAGGCGCCAGCCTGCCAGGCAACGCCCAGGCCCAAGGTGGCGGCCAGCGCCAGGGTCAGGCCGAGCATGGCTGCGCTCCGCCACCGGCGCGCCGTCGCCTCCGTGCGGCGGCTGCGTCCCCGCGCCAACGCGTCGGCGACCGCCGCGTCCGTCTCGGCCCCGCCCTCCAGGGCGGTGGAGCGTCGCCAGGCGCGCTCCACTTCCGCATAGGCTTCGCGGTTCCCCGCTCCCTGGCGCCAGAGCCGAAACCCCTCGAGCGTTTCCGATGATACGGAGCGGGTGTTGAGCCGCGAAAACCAGGCGGCGGCCTCCTTGACGGCGCGCTCATCGGGGATCGGATTGGGTGAGGACATGGCCGAGGCCCTAGTCGCGCAATCGCAAGGTGACGATCGCCAGCGCCCGGGTCATCCGCCACTCGACCGTCTTCACCGAAAGGCCGCAGGCCTCGGCGATGTCCTGGTTGGTCATTCCGGCGAAGCGGCTCAAGACGAACACATCCCTCAAGGGCGGCGGCAGGGCCGAAACGATCTGCTGAAGCAGCACCGCTTCGTCCTGGCTGGCGGCGAGGCCATGTTCGT
Organism: Phenylobacterium sp.; assembly: GCF_041916435.1. Taxonomy (GTDB): domain Bacteria; phylum Pseudomonadota; class Alphaproteobacteria; order Caulobacterales; family Caulobacteraceae; genus Phenylobacterium. The sequence goes on from NZ_JAYRZM010000002.1 coordinate 704,904, forward strand.
CGCTTTCTGTGACTTCTTCAATGCGCAGAGCCGCGCCGCCCGCCCGGCCGACCCGCCGCAGATGGTTGAGCGCCAGGTTGTTGGCGACGCGCAGCAAGAGCGCCTTGGGATGGCGCACCACGCCGGCCGCCTCGTAGGGCGCGATCCGCAGATAGGCCTCCTGGACGAGATCTTCGGCCTCCTCGCCGAGGGCCTGTCCGAACCGGCGCCGGAGCTTGCGGCCCAGCCAGGCCGAATAACGCCGATAGAGCCCCTCCAGCGAGCCCGAAGGCCCGTCACCGTCGTCCTGCGCGCGCGCCATCGCGTCGCTCCCGGTCCGCAAGGAAGGGGCGAGTGGGCGGACCGCCCCGCGCGGGAAGCCTGCGCAAAGCCGCGCACCGTCCCGGCCGTCAGGCCGGGATGTGACGCCGACGCACGACCAGAAGGTCCCGCAGATCGGGCGCGACAAGCCAACGAATTCGCACAGGGGTTTCCACGCCCCTGCCGACGCAACCGCGCCGGCAGGGGGAATCCTCGCTCAACCGCGCCGATCCCGCAAGCCGAGGATCGTCCGGCTGCGAATGGGGGCGGGCGTTGGAAACCTCGTGCGAACAGAGGCCCGCGGCGTCGGCACCGCCCCCCGCCGCCGTCCAGGGACGGCCCCCGGCGCATCGGAGCGGCGCCCATCCGACGGCGCCCGCGTTCCAAGATTACCTGCAGCCCCGGATCGCGGCTAGGCGCACAGCGGCATCTACCCGCGTGCGGCGGTTGCTCGTGTGGTGATTGGGCTCAAAGAGGTCCATTGAGAAGTCCGCTTCCAAGCATCTAGCTCGAACTTTCTGAGAATGACGGGGACGGGCTCTTCGGAGACCTTGGGGAGGTCCGTTTCCGAGCAGGTTGGCACCGCAGCACTCGCGCGGCGGATCCGGGCCGGCTTAGTGACAGGGCCTGGCTCATCAGGGAACTTGGGAAGGTCTGCACTAGTGCGCGAAGTTCGACTTCCTAGGGGAGTCGAACCCGACCAGCTGTCGCTGACTCGTAGGCGACCTTGGGAAGATCCGGTGCTCGACGGACGGGGGTGGCCCGCCTGGTCAACACCAGTCAATGCGTCCCTCGCGAAGGAAGAAATGACAGCCGCATTCGGTCTGGCGCCATACGGAGGGCGCAAGCGTCGGTAGACCTTGCTGGTTCACGGCCAGCCGCCATTGCGGGTGGTCGTCTGGCAATAGGTTCATGGTCAGGACCGTGGCGCATCGCCGATACGGGCAGGCCATGGCCGCGTAGTGCGGGCAGGGCGGCGCCCCGACAACGTAGAGACTTTTGCGCTCTAGATGATCGGGCAGGTCCTCGACGAATAGCGTCCTATAGCGACGGCTCCACGGAAGCGCCGGTCGAAACGCCCGCCAGAGCTCCAACACCTGGCGGCCAAGATGTCGGGCAAACCCGATCACGCGTCGGCCTCAGCGCTGAACTCGGGCATGTCGAGCAGCAACTCGGTATCGCCTCGCCCGACATGACGCGCGAACAGCCGGCAAGGGACTCCGGTCTCGGGCTCAGGGTAGAGCGCCATCTGGCTCAGGCTGAAGCCCACGGTGGCGTAGAGGTCGCCCGGGTCGTCTCGGAAGTCGTGTAGCCGGGCGAGGAACTCATTGACGATCAGCCCCGAGAAGACCGTGTTGACGCTGATCACCGCCGGCCGATCTTCCTTCACGTTCCGGATGTAGCCGGCGCGCCGTAGCTCAGCATAGTGCTCTGGATTACGCCGCCGCTCGCCCTCAGCCCGCACGTCCTCCATCGATACCGCGCCGCGGCTGACCATGCTGGAGAGGTCGGGTTGGACGTAGTGGATGTAGCCGCAGACCTGAGTGATCAAGCCGGCGTCGTCGGCGTCCAGGGCCACGCCGACGTCGAAGTACGGCAGGACGTAGAAAGCCGCGATGCGGTTCATCAGGTAGCGGGCCTCGGCGGAATCCACACAGCCGAAGACGATGTCGCATTCGGCGACCGCCCGGATGGCCTCGGCCGAGTAGAGGCTCCGGGCGATCGGCAAGACCTCCGGGCCAAGGCCGACCTTCACCAGGACATCGTGGATCACCTGGACCTTGGGGCGCTTTGCCTGGGCGTCGGCCGTAGTGGTGTTGAGGATACGGTTGAGGTTATGGTCCTTGACCACGTCAGGGTCGATGATCACGAGGCGACCGACGCCCAGCCGGTAGAGCTGTTCGATCACGATGCTGCCCGTGCCCGAGCACCCGATGACCGCGACCGTCAAGCCGCCGAGCCGACGCGTGGTGAGTGCGCCAAACGCCTGGGCGTGACGTAGGGCGTAGGTCGGGGTGGGAACGATCAGGCCGTCGCCAGTGACGTCGGCGTAGCGCCAGACCTGCAGGACCTCGCCGGCCACCACGATCGCCTCGATCGGCTGGAACTGCCCGAGGTCGTCAACGGTGCGACCGAACATGGCGCCGTCCGGCAGCATGACCACGCTGGCGTGGCGAACGTCATGATCGATCCAGCCCGCGATCGACGGGAAGAGCGCCGCGTCCGACTTGTCGTCCTGTTCGGAGAAGGCGTTGTAACCGCCCGGGTGACTGTGGAATTTGACCACGCTCCAGCCGCGCTGGTTGGCCTCGATGAGCGCAGGGATGATCAGGTCGGTCGACCAGGCGACCGTCGTTGGCGTCCTGAGATCACAATCGTCATGCGGGATCAGGATCAGCTTGTGGACCAGCAGTTGGTGGCCGGCGCCGCGGCGCTGGCCGCAAAGCGCGATGGCGACCGCTTCCTTTCCGTCCTGGAAGAGATGGGCGTGGAGGCGGCGGACCTGGCCGCCGGTCAGCCGAAGGCGGTTGGTCATTACCGCACCCTTTCGAATTCGGCGGCGAGCCAAGCGTCCATGTAGTGGACATGGCTGGCCAGATCGTCTTCGCCTGGGATCCAGGGATTGGCCCCGGTGCGGTGGCGCGACCACTGCTGCCAGGCGGCACCGAGCACGGCGACCCGCCCATCGGTGGCAGGGATCGGCCGACCGTCGACCCGCCGGATATGGGGCAGGAAAAACGCCATGTCCAAGGCGGCGTCCGGGTAGCCGGCGCTGATCTGGATGGCGACGTCGACCTGTTCGGGCATGTAGCCCGGCGGGAGCCGGTATTGGCGCAGGATGGTCCATTGAACGCCGCCTTCCTGGACCGCGTCCCAAGCGACCCCCAAGCTGTCCAGGAAAGCTTCGTCGGCGGCCGGCAGTCGGAAGTCGCGGCGCGCCATCAGAGGGTGCCGTCCTGCGCGGTCTTGAGCATGGTCTTGAACTTCTCGACGCCGGGGGTGCGGAAGTCGACGACAGCGTTGTGTTCCACCTTCACGGGCTGGCCGTGGATGATCTGGCGCAGGACGTAGTCCTCCGGCGGATTCTTGCCGGCCAGTTCCAGGATCTGGCGGCCCGTCATCTTCGGGACCTCGACCACATAGTAGGGCTTGTCGATCCGGATGCGGTAGGCCCGGGCCAGGGGCACGGTCTTCTGCTCGCGGACGTAGACCTCGATGTCGACGACCTCGTCGATGACGATTTCGCCGTCGTGTTCGGTCGCTTCCACGTGAGCAGTCTCGTGGATGATGACCTCGGCGACTTTGCCGTTCGGGGGGCGGGAGGGAGCTTGGGGTTCCATAACGATCCTCTATTTCGGGGAGTGTGATTGTGGAAATAGTAGCTAAAAAATATGGAGTCAATAGCTATTACGTGGCTATTTTCTGTTGACAGGCGCGGTGGTCGGCGCCATTTACGAGGCCTCCTTGCCCTGGTGATTCCGATGAATGAGAAACGAACGATGACGCTGAACCTCAGCGCCCACGAGATGGACGTGGTTGAGCGGCTAGCCGACGAGAAAGGGTTGTCGAAGACCGCCTTGGTGCGCCAGGCCCTGCGGCTCTACCAATCCATCTCCACGCGGCTAGAGAACGGCGAGAAGGTGTTCGTCGAGCACCCGACCACCAAGGAGAAAGCCGAGCTGATGGTGCTGAGCTGAGTCATGTCTGACCGGCTCGGAACCTACCTCCTCATGGACCGCCTGAAAGGGCGGGAGGTTGAGGTGTCGCTCTGGCAGTCGCTTGACGAACGGCACGTCGAAGACTTCGCCCAAAAGTGGAAGCCGATGTTCGACGCGCGCCTCGCGGAGCTGCGGGCAAAGGGCGACCTGACGCTCGAGGTGGTCGGCGAGCACAATCTTCAGGACGCGCACTGGGAGTGGGCGCAGAAGCGGCTGGATCGCCAGGACATGATGTCCTGGACCTCCTTCGCCGTGGAAGCCGAGGACGTGACGCAGGGCTTGATGTTCGTCCGCATGGACACGACGGCCCGAGAAGCGAGCGGTCGCGGCAAGTTCCTGGTTGAGATCGATCTGCTGGCGACGGCGCCCTGGAATCGGTTTCGTCTCGTGGCTCAGCCGCAGTTCAAGGGGATCGGGCGGCTTCTCATGGCGGCCGCGATCAGCTTGAGCTTCGACCAAGAATTCGAGGGCCGGATCGGCCTGCACGCCTTGCCCCAAGCCGAGTCCTGGTATCGCGATGTCTGCGGTATGACCGACCTCGGCATCGACGGGACCACCATGCGATATTTTGAAATGACCTCGGCCCAGGCCCAGGCGTTTGTCAGCTAGCGAGAGGAGCGATGATGAAAATGTTGATTTCTCAAGACTGGCTCCGCCGCAAGGTTGAGTCAGATCCAGACATGGATGCAGAGGCTGGCCCCTTCATCCATGCATTGGAGTCGATCGGGATGTTCCTTCCCCCGGACATCGCCACGGCCGCCCCGCAGGCGCCCGCGTTGCTGGCGGCGTTTGGCGTGTTCGTCCGCCAGTTTCGTCGACAGCAGCAGTGGACGATCGAAGAACTATCCCGGCGGGCGCGGGTCGACGTCGAAGACCTCCGTCAGATTGAGCGGAACCCTCAAGCGCCGCCTCGGCCTCGAGTCGTGCACCAGCTCGCTGCGGTGATGAAGGTGCCGGAGCGGTCGCTTCTCAAGCTGTCCGGGGCGGCCGTCACGCGGGATGAGGGTTTTGCGGAGGAGGCGATGCGCTTCGCGGCCAAGTCCGACGACATGTCGAAGCTCAGTCGCGAGGAGCAGCGCGTCCTGAACGAGTACGTAAAGTACCTCACCAAGCAGGCGAACTGACTCATGAGCGGGGAGGGGGTGGGTGACTACGAGGCGGAAGATATCCGCAAGATCGTGTCACGCATCCTCAGCGACCTTGGCAATCCGGAGCCGCCTCTCAAGCTCCCCGAGGTCCGCGCCCTGCTCGGCCTCAATCTAGGCTACTACAGCACCGCCAACACCACCCTGCTGCAGGATGTCGCCGCTAGGCTGACCGTCGCCGGCAAGCAGATCCTCGCGCGGCCCATGCTGCTGGTTGAAGCCGTGACGAAGGCCAAGCTGTCGGCGCTCTGGGTGCCGGACACCAAACGGATCCTGATCGACGAGACGGTGCCGAAGCCCAAGCACCGGTGGATCGAGGGTCACGAGGTGGGGCACAGCCTCATCCCATGGCACCGCCAATTCCTGTTCGGGGACAACGAGTTCACGCTTGATCCCGCCTGCCACGCGGCGATCGAAGCTGAGGCCAACTTCGGTGCTGCACAGATGCTGTTCCTGCAGAACCGGTTCGCGCAAGAAGCCCGCGACAGCGCTCTTGGATTCAAAGCCATCTCCGGGCTTGCAAAGCGGTTTGGTAACACCCTCACGACGACGTTCTGGCGCATGATCGAAGACCGCGATCCCAATGCAGCGGTGTTCGGCATGGTGACCGCCCACCCGCGCTACCCGGAAATCGGCTCAGGCGATAACGGCGATCCGATCCGCTATTTCATCCGGTCCCGCGCTTTCCGCGAAAAGTTCGGGCACGTCACTCCGGAAGCCGCCTTTGCCCTGATTGAACGAAACGCCACCCACAAAAAGAAGGGGCCGGTGTTCGACGCAATGGAAGTTCTCAGCAATTCAAATCGCGAGGCGTGCGAATTTCAGCTCGAGAGCTTCTGCAATACCCACGCACTGCTGACGATCGGCATGTTTGTCCGGCTAATGCCGGCCTTTGCCAGGACCTGACGGGCCAACGCGGGCGGGCCCATTACAAGCTCGACCATTGACCCGCACTGGGCGGTTACCTCGTTCGCAGCCTACACACCTGACGCTTGCCCCCGAGGTGCCCGGCGGCAAGCTGATGCAGGGAGCTTAGAGGTCCGCTTCCGGGCCAGATTCGAATGTCCGCCGTTGGCGCTAAACCATCGCTGACCGAGAGCGCCGTGCGCCGTCAGCCGTCCTTGCCGCGAGCGACAAATCTCAACACTGGCATTGTTGCCCGCCGCTGTCTGAAGAGGAGTCTGAAGCGTCCGCGCAGCAGGCTAGGTGTTCAGTCCCGATGGTGGAGCTTCTGCCCATCAGCGCACTCTCCAGAGCGCCCAAGATCGCCGGGCGTTCGATCGGCGCCGGGTCGGGAGCGTGGATCTTGTGCGACGCGTCGTACAAGACACGCAGCACCAGCTGCCGGCCCACCCGAGCCAGGCCGCCTTTGCCCGTCAGAAACCCATTCGCGCGGCCAGAATGGTTGTACCAGACGACAAGCTGGTCGAGGGCCCGGTCCTCGAGACCCTTTTCCGCGCCTTTGTAGATGCCGGCGAGTTCGTTCGCGCCCTCGGCCACCTCGCGCAGCTGACGCACCGCATCGCGCAGCTCCTTCGTGCGCTTACCTTCGCTCGGTCCGCGCAGGACCGCATGGGCCATGTCCAATTTGTCGATGAGCATGGCTATCCGGGCGTTGGGGTTTGGGCCGGCGTAGAGGGCTGCGCCATCAATCCTGGCCAGCACCTTGTGCTCGACCCGGTAGATAGGATCGGCCTCGCGACGGCTGTTGGAACGCCTGTCACGGCGCTCCTCGGCGGCAAGGTCCCGTACCTGCTGCTCGATCATCATTACCGGAGGCGACAAGGCAGCGGCCCGAGCCAGGTCTGCGGCGAACCCGTCAGCGATCGACTTGAGCGCATTCCGCCATGTCATGACGGCGGCAACGCCGGGGCTCTGGTTCCAGGACGCAAGGGCGGCCCGCACCGTAGGCAACACTGGCAACAACGCCTCCCGGTCCCGCAACACCAGCGCGCGAGCTTTTCGCGCGTCGAAGTCATTTGCGGCGATCTTGATCACTTCGCCGCCTTGCCGGCGAGCGCAGTCCTGGCCGACTAGGCAGCTGCGGGTCTGCCCACCGACCACGTACTCGGCGCGCCACCCTTTCCAGTGAGTGGCCTCCTGACAAAGAGAGCACCAGACGTAGGGTTGGACCTTCAACCGGTTCGGAAGGTCCCGAGGCGGGGTGATGTTGTATGACTGTGTGAAGCGGAATTCTGTCTCGGGGTGCGGCTTGGATTTGCTCAGCCCCGGATCGATGTCCGGGCGTCCGAGGATATCGAAGTCGTGGTGTAGAAGTTCAGCGTCCGACCAAGTGGGATGCTTCAACGGGTGTGCTCCAGGGCCGATTGGGGAGAATCGGTACGAACCCAGAACAGATACATTACGTTGCGGCAGCGTTCAACGGCGGAGCGCGATTGCCGACGGGCGAACTGCACTGCTTGTCGATGCAAGGCCGGGGCGTTGGCTGGACAACCGGCCGAAGGTCGGTTGTGCGACCCGGCCCCAATGTCAGCAAATGGCGCATTCGTGATGCTGGATTGGGACCTTCTCAAACTGAGATTGCGATCATCGGTCCCGCAGCTGGGCAGGCTGCATGCCGCGCAGGCTGTTGCCGAGATAAACCTGTCCCGTGACCAGATCGTCGGCGGACAAGTCGGCTTCCAGGGCCTCGCCTGAGGCGAGCAGGGTCGCGCGCAGGACGCCGGGCAGAGCGCCCGAGGTCACGGGCGGGGTCAGCAGGCGGCCGTCCCGGGCGAGGAAGACCGTGTGGCGGGCAGCGTCCGCCACGCGTCCGGAACGGTTCAGCAGGATGACCTCGTCGAGCCCGGTCGACGTCGCTGACACCATGGCCCGTTCATGGCTTGCCCGGACGGTGGTCTTGTGGCGCAGGAATGGGTCCGCGGCGTCCAAAGTCTCGGTGGCGAGGCCAATCCTCAGAACCCGGTCGAGGGGTGGCTCCAGAGGGACGGCGGTGATGTGCAACTCGCCGTCGCGGGCGAGTTGGACGCGGACGCGCTGGTCCGCCGGCCTCCAGCTCGACACCCGGCGCGAGAGCTCCGCCGCGATCTCCGGCGGGTCGCAGGGGAAGCCCAGCTGGCGCGCGGAGGTCCTAAGCCGGTCGAGGTGGCGTTCGAGGCGGACGAAGCCCGCCTCCGGGGTCCAGCGCAGGGTCTCGATCAGGCTGTAGGGCGCGGCCAGGTCCGTGAGGACCCGACCCTTGAGCAGGGCTTCAGCATATTCCTGGGCGGGGTCGGAGTCGGCAACGATCCCGCCGCCGACCCCGTAGACGCCGAAGCCGTCGGGCCCGATCACGGCGGTGCGGATCGCCACGTTGAAGGCCATGTCGCCGCCCGGTGAGATCCAACCTATGGAGCCCGTGTATGGGCCGCGCGGGGCCTCCTCGATCTCTGCGATGATCTCGGCCGCCCGGATCTTTGGAGCACCGACCACGGACCCACAGGGGAATAGTGCCGCAAGGCGTTCTCGAAGGCCGGTCCCCGGCCGCAGGCGCCCGGTCACGGTGGAGGTCAGCGCGTGGAAGCCGGGATAGGTCTCCACCGTGAACCGCGCCGGCGTCCTGACGGAGCCTGGCTTGCAGATGCGCGCCAGGTCGTTGCGCAGCAGGTCGACGATCATCAGGTTCTCTGCCCGCTGCTTGGGGTCGGCCGCGAGGTCCCGTGCGGCGTCGCGGTCGCCGGCCGGATCGGCGCCTCGCCCGGTTGTGCCTTTCATCGGCCGCGTGGTGGCCAAATCGCCGGCGATCTCGACGAACAGCTCCGGGGAGACCGAGAGCACGGTGGTCTCGCCCAGAGCCACGACGCCTCCATGGGCGACCGGCTGGCGGGTTCGGAGCGCCGCATAGAGCGACAGAGGATTGCCCGTAAATTGGAACTCTAGGGGGAAGGTGAGGTTAACCTGATAGACCTCGCCGGCCCGGATCAGGTCGAGGATTGTCCGGACCTTGGCTCCGTGGGTCTGGGCGTCGTGACCTTGGCGGAGGTCCTCGAGCGGCGGCGGCGGGCCGATCCCGGCCAGGGCCGCGTCGAGCTCGGGGCCAGACAGGGCTGAAACGTCCCGGAACAGACCGAACAGCAGCAGCGGCCTGCCGGGATCGGCGCGCGCGCTGCCCTGGAGCCGCGGCTCCATAGCGTGGCCGGCCTCGTAGGCAAGGTAGCCTGCGGCGTGCAGGCCGCGGCGGCCGGCCTCCTCCAGACGGGCCAGGGCGGCGTCGAGCTGGTCGGGATGGTCGCAGCGGACGAGATCGACGGGGTGGCGATAGAGGCGGCCGCCGGCGGCGGGGGACAGGCGGTCCTCGAGAAGAACGAAGGGGGCGCGCAGGTCCAGGGTCAGGCCCGCCGGGTCTGGGGACGCCAGGTCATCGCAGCACCAGGCTCGGCCAACTCTGCGGCTCGCCCCGGGGCGCCGCCAGCACCGGGGTCTCCCCGGCGAAGGCCGCGATGCTGGCCACGGTCTCGCGGAAGTCCGGGGCCGCCGGATCGGCGTCCTGGCTGATCACCAGGGCCGTCACCGGCACGGCGCGGGACCGCAGGGTCTCCAGCGCGGTCAGGGTATGGCTGATGGCGCCGAGATAGGACCCGCCCACCAGCAGGCAGGGCAGGCCGAGCGTCACCATAAGGTCCAGGCCCGTCGCGTCCTCGGCGATGGGGCTCATGACCCCGCCGACCCCCTCCACCAGCACCAGGTCGGCGGCGGAGTGGGCGAGGCCGGCCCGGCAGAAGGCTTCCAACTGCGCCAGGGACAGGGTTCGGCGTTCCAGGCGAGCCGCCATGGGCGGAGAGAGCGGCGCGCGGAACCGAAGGGGCGAAATGGCGTCGAGGGTGCGGTCCGTCAGGGGGCGGCCCAGGGCGGTCAGCAGCCGGCCGGGATCGCTTTGGCTCCAGTCGCCGGGGTCGAAGCCGCTGACCACGGGCTTCAGGGCGTCGACCGCGAAGCCCCGGACCCGCGCCGCGTGGATCAGCGCGCAGGCGCAGAAGGTCTTGCCCACGTCGGTATGGGCGCCGGCGACGAAGAGGGCGGGGCTCATGCGGCCAACAGGGGACGAAGGGCCTGGGCCAGGCGATCGACATCGGCCTCCGTGTGGCCCGCGGTGAAGGCCAGGCGCAGGCGCGCCGTTCCGGCGGGCACAGTCGGGGGGCGGATGGCGACGGCGAGGAAGCCCTGGTCTTCCAGGGCGCGGGCGGCGGCGAGCGCGCGGTCGGCCTCGCCCAGCACGACAGGGACCACGGCGCTTCGGGCTTCGGGCAGGCCCAGGGCGCAGGTCAGGCGCCGCGCGCGGGCGAGGGGGGCCGCCACACGCTCGGGCTCGGCGGCGATCACGTCGAGGGCGGCCAGGGCGGCCGCGGCATTGGCCGGCGGCAGGCCCGTGGAATAGACCAGGGTCCGCGCGCGGGTCTTGAGGAGGTCGATGACCGGCCGGGTGGCGCAGACATAGGCGCCATAGCCGCCGATCGCCTTGGACAGGGTGCCCATGGACAGGTCGACCCGGGCGTCAGGGAACAGGGAGGCCGCGCCGCGCCCCTCGGGACCCAGCACGCCCAGGCCGTGCGCATCGTCGACGAGCAGCCAGGCGTCATGGGTCCGGGCCAGTGCACTGATCTCGTCCAGGGGCGCCACGTCGCCATCCATGGAGAAGACCCCGTCGGTGGCGATGAGGATCCGACCGCCTCGGGGCCGGGTGGACAGCTTGGCGGCCAGGTCGGCCATGTCGTTGTGCCGGAAGGCGTCCGTCTTGGCGCCGGAGAGACGGGCTCCGGACCAGATGCAGGCATGGGCCAACTCGTCGGCCAGGATCAGGTCGCCCTCCCGCATGAAGGTGGGAATGATCCCGCTGTTGGCGAGATAGCCGGAGCCGAACACGCAGGCTGCCTCGGCGCCCTTGAGCGTGGCCAGCCGCGCCTCCAGCGCCGCGAACAGCGGATGGTCTCCGGTCACCAGCCGAGACGCCCCGGCGCCGGTTCCATGGGCTGCGATGGCGGCCTGGGCCGCGGCTTTCACGGCCGGATGATGCGAGAGGTTCAGATAGTCGTTGCAGGAGAAGGACAGCAGCCGTCGGCCCTCGCGCTCGACCCAGAGCCCATCCTGCCTGTGGGTCGAGATCAGGCGGCGCCGGAGGCTCTGGGCTTCCAGGCCAGTCAGCTTGGTCCGGGCGAAGGCGGTGAGGGTGTCGGAGGCTTGCACGCAGGGGATATGCCCTAACTTTACCTTAGGTAAAAGGCGCCGCAGCGGCAGTCTGGTAGAGGGGGCCATGATCGAGACTCCCGATTGGTTCGACGCTGGCGCTGCGCATGTCTGGCGGCCCTATTGTCAGATGAAGACTGCGCCCGCGCCCCTGGCCGTGGCCCGCACCGAGGGCGCGCGCATCGTCCTGACGGACGGCCGCGAACTTGTGGACGGGATCGCCAGCTGGTGGACCGCCTGCCACGGCTACAACCATCCGCATATCCGTCAGGCCGTGGCCGACCAGCTCGCCCGCGCGCCGCACGTCATGTTCGGCGGCCTGGCTCACGAGCCGGCCTATCGGCTGGCCGCCCGGCTGGCTGCCTTGCTGCCCGGCGACCTCGACCATGTGTTCTTCGCCGAGAGCGGGTCGGTGGCGGTGGAGATCGCCATGAAGATGGCGCTGCAGTTCTGGATCAACCGGGGCGCTTCGGGGCGCACCCGGTTCGTGAGCTTCCTGGGCGGCTATCACGGCGACACCTTGGCCACCATGACCATCTGCGACCCGGAGGAGGGGATGCACGGCCTGTTCGCTGGGGTGATGCCCGCCCAGCACGTGGTCGCCTTGCCCCGGGACGCCGAGGGGGAGGCGGCGCTGGATCGTCTGCTGGCGGACAGGGGCCACGAGATCGCGGGTCTGATCGTCGAGCCCCGGGTCCAAGGCGCTGGGGGCATGCTGACCCATGACGACGAGGTGCTGAGGACCCTGCGCCGGGTGGCGGACCGCCACGGCCAGCTGCTGATTTTCGACGAGATCTTCACCGGCTTCGGGCGGACCGGCGACCTGTTCGCCTGCGAGGGCTCCGGCGTCGTCCCCGACATCGTCACCCTGTCCAAGGCGCTCACCGGCGGGACCCTGCCGCTGTCGGCGGCGGTGGCGAGCCGTCGGGTGTTCGAGGCCTTCTGGTCGGACGATCCCGGCGCGGCCCTGATGCACGGGCCCACCTACATGGCCAATCCCCTGGCCTGCGCCGCCGCCAACGCCTCGCTCGATCTGTTCGAGGATGGCGCCTGGCGGGACGATGTCCGGCGCATCGAGGCCGCGCTACGCGAAGGCCTGTCGGCCTGTCGCGACGCGCCCGGCGTGGTCGATGTCCGGGTGCTCGGGGCCATCGGGGTGGTGGAGTTCGAGGCGCTGGTAGCGGTGGGCGCGCTCTGCGCCCGTTTCGTCGAGCTGGGCTGCTGGATCCGACCCATGGGCAAGGTCGTCTATCTGACGCCGCCTTTCGTGACGACCGATGCGGAACTGGCGCGGCTCACGAGCGTGGTGCGCGAGGTGTTGAAGGTTGCTTGACGGTCCCCCTTCCCGAACGTGGCCGCATGCCTCACGCTCGCCGCCGGCAAAGAGAACTCCAGAGGCCACTCTCGTCTAAAAGGACGCTTGGGCGTGCGTTCTTGATGAAGCCTGACCTGCCCCTCTCTGGTCCCACGATCATTATGAGAGCCCTGGGGGTTGTGGTCCGCAGCGCCGGCGGTAGCGGCCGGTGGAGCTGATTGAGTTGCGCGGCCGGTCCGGGCGGGAGCGCCGCACCGCTTCCGCCGTGCCACTACCGCGGCGCTGCGGTGACGCTAGCCATGTATTGGCGTCCTACAGCGGCGCCCGGCAACGAACAGTTCCATAGGGCTCTTCGCTGATGGCTATTCCGCTTGGGCTGGGAGGGCTGTTGCAGCGCTGCGAACATCGCCTGTTCCAAGGTCCTCTTTTGAGGGCCGCGCCCATCGCGAACTCGCTCGACAAAGCCGCCAGAAAACTAGCTTGCATCGACCATTTGGGCTCGAAAGCGAAGCAGGGCGGCCGTCAGCGCGATCGCGCCGATGGCGATGATGGCCGCGAGCGGGCGCCAGATCTCGGCCAGCCCGGCGCCGCGGAACAGGATCGCGCTGGACAGGGCGACGAACTGGGTGGTGGGCGAGGCCTCCATCACCGCCCGCATCGCCGCCGGCATGCTCTCCATCGGGGTGACCGCGCCCGACAGCAGGTTGAGGATGACGAACACCGGGATCGACATCAGGGCGAACTGAGGCATCGAGCCGGCCGAGGTGGCCAGCAGGATGCCGATCGCGGCGGTGGAGAACAGGTAGGGCGCGACGCAGGCCATGAAGAGCGCGGTGGAGCCGTTGACCGGCACGCCGAGGCCGCGGCGGATGACGAACTCCAGCGAGAAGAAGGCCGCGCCGGCCACCACCACGCCGTTGGCGATGATCTTCGACAGGGCCACTTCGATCGGGGTGACCGGCATCACCAGGAGCCGCTCGATGGTGCCGCGCTCGCGCTCGCGCATGAAGGCCGCGCCCACCAGCAGGATCGACAGGATCGTCAGGTCCAGCACGATCTGCATCACCGAGACGAACCACACCGCCTGGTGGTTGGGATTGAACGCGGTGCGCGGGACCACGCGCACGGGCAGCGAGGCCTCCGCGCCCGGCGAACCCAGGGCCTGGGCGGCCTCGTTGCTGACGATCTGGCCGATGTAGCTGGCGCCCAGGCCGGCCTGGGTCATGGCGGTGGCGTCGATCAGCAGCATCAGGCCGGGCTTGCGCCCGCGCAGCAGGTCGGCCTCGAAGCCCGGCGGGATCTCCAGGACGAAGATCACCTCGCCCGTCTCCAGCGCCGCGTCGGCGGTTTCGGCGGTGAGGGCGACGGGCTTGCGGAACAGCGGCGGCTGCAACGCGTCGGTGAGCCGCCGCGACAGGGGCGAATGGTCGTTGTCGACCACGCCGATCGGGGCGTTGTTGACCTCGGTCTTGATGTCCTTGGAGACGCTGTAGAGCGCGAAGGTGAAGGCGAAGACGATCAGGATGATGGCGGCCGGGTCGCGCCACAGGC
>NZ_JAYRZM010000003.1:0-614541 GCF_041916435.1 Phenylobacterium sp.
GCCTGTGGCGCGACCCGGCCGCCATCATCCTGATCGTCTTCGCCTTCACCTTCGCGCTCTACAGCGTCTCCAAGGACATCAAGACCGAGGTCAACAACGCCCCGATCGGCGTGGTCGACAACGACCACTCGCCCCTGTCCCGGCGGCTGACCGACGCCCTGCAGCCGCCGCTGTTCCGCAAGCCCGTCGCCCTCACCGCCGAGACCGCCGACGCAGCGCTGGAGACGGGCGAGGTGATCTTCGTGCTGGAGATTCCGCCGGACTTCGAGGCCGACCTGCTGCGCGGACGCAAGCCCGGCCTGATGCTGCTGATCGACGCCACCGCCATGACCCAGGCCGGCCTGGGCGCCAGCTATATCGGCCAGATCGTCTCGAACGAGGCCGCACAGGCCCTGGGCTCGCCGGCCGCCGAGGCCTCGTTGCCCGTGCGCGTGGTCCCGCGCACCGCGTTCAATCCCAATCACCAGGCGGTGTGGTTCGTCTCGGTGATGCAGATCGTGCTGGACCTGACGATCCTGTCGATCCTGCTGGTGGGCGCGGCCTTCATGCGCGAGCGCGAGCGCGGCACCATCGAGCGGCTCTTGGTGATGCCGGTCACCCCGATCGAGGTGGCCCTGTCGAAGATCATCGCCAACGGCGTAGTGGTGGCCGGCGCGGCCTTCTTCTCGCTGGAGCTGATCGTCCGCGCGGGCCTCGGCGTGCCGGTCAACGGCTCCACCGCGCTCTTCATGGCCTGCGTCGCGCCCTACCTGTTCTCCACCGCCGCGATCGGCATCCTGCTGGCGACCTCGGCCGGCTCAATGCCCCAGTTCGCCCTGATGTCGATCCCGGTGTTCGTCATCCTCAACCTGCTGTCGGGCGCGGTCACCCCGATGGAGAGCATGCCGGCGGCGATGCGGGCGGTGATGGAGGCCTCGCCCACCACCCAGTTCGTCGCCCTGTCCAGCGCGATCCTGTTCCGCGGCGCCGGGCTGGCCGAGATCTGGCGCCCGCTCGCGGCCATCATCGCCATCGGCGCGATCGCGCTGACGGCTGCCCTGCTGCGCTTCCGCGCCCAGATGGCCAAGGCCGGCTAGGCCACGGCCACCAGCTTCGTCGGCCCCGCGCCCTCGCCCCAGAAGGCCACCGTTCCGCGGCCGCGGCTCTTGGCCTGGTAGAGGGCCGCGTCGGCCCGGGCGGCCAGCACGTCCAGGTCCTCGCCGTCCTGCGGCGCCAGCGCGATGCCGACGCTGACGCCGATGTGGATCTCCTGGCCCCGGACCATGTAGGGCGCGCTGATCACCCGCTGGATGCGGTAGGCCAGCAGGCGCGCCTCGTCCGCGTGCTTCACTCCGGACTGGACGACGACGAACTCGTCGCCGCCGAGCCTGGCCGCAGTGTCGCCGGTCCGCAGCATGCCCGCCAGCCGCCCGGCCACCGCCTGCAGCACCGCATCGCCCGTCGGGTGGCCGAAGGCGTCGTTGACCGGCTTGAAGCGGTCCAGGTCCAGGAAGTGCAGCGCCAGGAACGGCCCGCCGGGCTCGACGGCGGAGATCTCCTCCTCGAAGCGCTCGCGCAGCTCCACGCGGTTGGGCAGGCCCGTCAGCACGTCGTGCCGCGCCATGCTGGCCAGGTCGCGCCGGGTCATGAGCTGGCCGATCAGCTTGCGGTAGATGTGGCACATCGTCTCCAGCCCGCCGGCCGTGAAGGCCGCCGTCAGCAGCGTCAGGGCGGTGTAGGCCAGGCCCATGTGCACCTCGGCGCCGGGGATGTGCGCGGCCATGCCGACGGCGGTCGGCGCCACGGCGATGATCAGCGACGAGATCCCGATCATCGGGCGCACCACCAGCCGGGCGACCATGCCGGCCCCGTAGCCGAAGATCAGCGCGGCGATCAGCATGTGGTCGACGACGCCGCCCACGAGCATCACGTCCAGGCTCAGCACGCCCAGCAGCCCGGAGAAGATCAGGCTGCTCACCGCGTAGCGCCGCTCCCACAGCCGCGCCTCGGCGCGGGGCAGGCGCTCGGCGCCCTTGCGGCGGCGCCAATAGGCCAGAACGGTCGCGGTCCGCACGATCATGACCACGGCGGCCAAGCCGGTCAGCACGGCGAGCAGCGGGTCCTGCAGGCGGTGGGCGATCAACGCGCCCACGCCGGCCACGCTGACCCCCATGAGCACCACCGGGGTGATCGAGGCGTACATCAGGTCGACCAGCTCGGCGAACACCTCGTCGGGCAGGCGCCGTTCATGCGCTTTCAGGATTCGCACGCCAAACATCCGCTCGCGTTCCTCCCGCGGGATGGGCGGCCGGATTTTCGCTCCGGCCCACGCGGCGGACGATGCCGCATCAGGATTAAAAAGCGCTGTAGAGACGGGGGGTTGGCCTGCGACCGATCGTCCTGGGCGCCGCCCGTTCAGGCGTAGGCGGCCACGACCCGCGTGATCAGCCAGTAGGCCGAGGCGCAGCCGATCACATAGGCCGGCGCCAGCCTGGCCAGCGCCTGCGTGGGGAACGGCAGGCGCGCGCGCAGCGGCCGCAGCAGCGCCATCGCCGCCAGGGCCGCGCCGATGAACACGAGCTGGCCGATCTCCACGCCCACGTTGAACAGGAACAGCGCCTGGGGCGCGGCCTTGGGCGGCAGGCCCACCTGCGCCAGCGCCCCGGCGAAGGCCAGGCCGTGCAGCAGGCCGAAGGCGAAGGCGATCACCCACGGGTGCTGGCGCGTCAGCGTCGGCGGCGCGTCGGCCGGGACCAGCAGTTCGCGCGCGACGAACACGATGGACAGCGCCACCAGGGCCTCGATCGCCGCCGAGGGAAAGTGGATGTAGCCCAGCGCCGCCAGCCCGAGGGTCAGGCTGTGCGCCACGGTGAAGGCGCTCACCGCCTTCACGATCCGCCAGTTGGGACCGATCAGCAGCAGCAGGCCCAGCACGAACATCAGGTGGTCCGCGCCGGTCAGGATGTGCTCCACCCCCAGCGCCAGATAGGCCGGCACGGCCATGCCGCGCGGCGCGGCCAGGTGCAGGGTGAAGCTCGGCTCGGCCGGCCGCATCACCGCGCTCACCACCCGCCCGTCGGCGGCGGTCACCCGCAGCAGCACGTCCGTCACCGATTGCGACAGCCCCTCGATCTCCACGGTCTGGCCGTCCAGCGGCGCGCCGCCGGCCACGGTCCACACGCGGATCAGGAAGCCCGGCGCGCCGGACTGGCGGTCGGCCGGCCGGTCGATCGCCCCGCTGGACAGGTGCGGCGCCAGGTGCAGCGCCATGTCGCCCACCATCGGCTGCTTCCAGACCACCTCGTAGCGGCCGGGGGCGGATTCGGTGATCTGCAGCAGGGCCGGGCGCACCTCGTGGGCTTGGGCCGCCGGCCCGCACCCCAGCCAGGCCGCCAGCACCAGGGCCAGGCCGGCCAGCATGGCCGCCGCGAGACCGGATTCGAACCGCCGCCCCAAGTCCCGCCTCCCCGCCGGACATTCTTTGCTCTGCGGTTTTGACAGCGGCTCTGCCGCAGGGCAATGCTCCGGCGAGGTCCGCTCCGGACCAGCCGGCGTCGCAGAACCGCCGGGACCGGGGCGCGGGCGCTGGGAGGATGGACATGCAGGATCGGAAGCCGCCGCGCGGAGCGGCCGCGTTCAAGTCGCTCGCCGTGATCGGCGCGGCCGGGCTCACCGCCCTCTTGCTGAGCAGCGCCTCGCCGCTGGCCAGCCCGAAAGCCCCCGTCCAGCCCACGACCGCCGACGCCGCTCCGGCCCACGCCGCGCCCGCCTCGGCCGAGGCGCCGGCCGGCCATCTGCCCGGCTACAATCCGGACCGCAACGCCTACTTCGGCGACCTGCACGTCCACACCAAGCTGTCGTTCGACGCCTACATCTTCAACGTCCGCGGCACCCCCGACGACGCCTACCGCTTCGCCAAGGGCGAGGCGATCGGCCACGCCGCCGGCTTCGACATCCGCCTGGCCGGCCAGCCGCTGGACTTCGTCGCCGTCACCGACCACTCCGAGTACATCGGCGCCCTGGAGGAGGCGAACACGCCGGGCACGCCGATCTCCAAGCTCGACATCGTCAAGGGCCTGTTCAGCACCGACCCGGCGCAGATCCGCGCCGCCTTCACCCGCATGGTCGAGGGCTACGAGCACAACTCCCTGCCCGACGAGTTCAAGGACAAGAAGATCACCGACCGCGCTTGGCGCGAGGTCCAGGACGCGGCCGCCCGCAACAACGACCCGGGCCGCTTCACCACCCTGGTGGGCTACGAGTTCACCTCCGCCCCCGACGGGCGCAACCTGCACCGCAACGTCATCTTCAAGAGCGCCGACGTGCCGGCCCTGCCCTACACGGCGCTGGATTCGCGCGATCCGGAAGACCTGTGGCGCACCATGGACGGCTGGCGCGCCCGCGGCATCCAGGCGCTCGCCATCCCGCACAACTCCAACGGCAGCGACGGGCTGATGTTCCAGACCACGCGCCTGGACGGCCAGCCGATGGACAAGGCCTACGCCGACCTGCGCCGCCGCAACGAGCCGCTGGTGGAGATCACCCAGGTCAAGGGCACCTCCGACACCCATCCCTCGCTGTCGCCCAACGACGAGTGGGCCAACTTCGAGATCATGGACACCTACATCGGCTCCAACCGGCCGGTGACCAAGTTCAAGGGCGGCTACGTGCGCGAGGCCCTCAAGGACGGGATCCTCATGGAGGAGCAGAAGGGCTTCAATCCCTTCAAGTTCGGCTTCATCGGCTCCAGCGACACCCACAACGCCGCCCCCGGCTCGGTGGACGAGCGCAACTATTTCGGCAAGGTCGGCCGCGTCGACGGCAAGCCCGTGCAGCGCGGCTCGATCCCGCAGAACGGCGCCAAGGACTGGAGCGCGCCGGTCGACGATCCCGGCGGCAGCATCGCCCGCTTCCAGACCTGGAGCGCCTCGGGCCTGGCCGGCGTCTGGGCCGAGGAGAACTCGCGGCCGGCGATCTTCGCGGCCCTGCAGCGGCGCGAGACCTTCGCCACCTCCGGCCCGCGCATGCGCGTGCGCTTCTTCGCCAGCTTCGACTATCCGGACGACCTGGCCGGGCGCGCCGACCTCGTGCGCACCGCCTACGCCAGGGGCGTGCCGATGGGCGGCGACCTGTTGCCCGCCAAGGGCGCGCCGAAGTTCCTGATCTGGGCGATGCGCGATCCCAACGGCGGCTTCCTGCAGCGCGCCCAGATCGTGAAGGGCTGGATCGAGAACGGCCAGGCCAAGGAGCAGGTGTTCGACGTCGCCTGCTCGGACAACCTCAAGGTCGACCCGGCCGCCAACCGCTGTCCCGACAACGGCGCGAGCGTCGACCTGACCACCTGCGAGCCGTCCAGGTTCAAGGGCGCGTTGGAGCTGCGCACCCTGTGGACCGATCCCACCTTCGATCCCAAGCAGCGCGCCTTCTACTACGTGCGCGTGCTGGAGAACCCGTCGTGCCGCTGGTCCACCTGGGACGCCCTGCGCAACGGCGCCCCGCCCAACCCCAAGCTGCCCGTCACCATCAACGAGCGGGCCTGGTCCTCGCCCATCTGGTATGAGCCCCGCGCCTGACGCCGCCCCCGGCGGGCGGTTGCGTTCGATCCTCGCCCGCGTCGCGCGCGAGCCGCTGACGCATTTCCTGCTGGTCGGGGCGATCCTTTTCCTCGGCGCGACGGTGGGCAAGGCCGCCCACCGGCCGGTGATCCGCGTCGACACCCAGGAGCTGAACCAGCTCGCCGACTATTGGCAGTTGCAGATGCAGCGCCCGCCCACCAAGGCCGAGCTGGACGGGCTGATCCGCGAGCGGGTGGACGAGGAGATCCTGGCGCGCGAGGCCCGCCGCCTGGGGCTGGACCAGGACGACATCATCATCCGCCGGCGCCTGGCCCAGAAGATGGCCTTCGCCGGCGAGGACGCCGAGCCGATCGCCGAGCCCAGCGAGGCCGCGCTGCGCGCCTTCTACGAGCAGACCAAGGCCGACTACCGGGCCCCGGCCACCGTCGCCCTGCGCCACGTCTATTTCAGCGCCGACCGGCCCGGCCGAGACGCCGAGGCCGCCGCCCGCCGCGCCCTGGACGCCGCGAAGACCGGCGCGGCGCCGACGGGCGATCCCTTCGTCCTGCCGCTGTCCTACGCCGACGCGCGGATCGCCGACCTTGCCCGCGACTACGGGCCGGACTTCGCCAAGGCCGTCGCCGCCGCGCCGGTCGGCGTCTGGAGCGGGCCGGTGAAGTCGGCCTACGGCTGGCACCTGGTGCGCGTCGACCAGCGGACCGAGGCCGCCGTCGAGAGCTTCGAGCAGGCCCGCGGCGAGGTGCGCGACGCCTGGCTCGCCAAGGCCCGCCAGGCCGCCAACGCCGCGTTCCTGGGGCGCCTGCGCGCCCGCTACCGCGTGGTCGTGGCCGACGACGGCGGCGCCTGAGCGCCGCGCCTCAGCCCATCGGGTAGAGGATCTCCTTGGAGACCTTGTTGATCGCGTCCATCACGTCCTGGCCGAGGGTCAGCTCGCTGGCGGCGAGGATGTCGTCGAGCTGGTCCTCGTGGGTCGCGCCGACGATGGTCGAGGCCACGAAGTCGTGCTGCTTGCTCCAGGCCGTGGCCAGGGTCACCAGGCTCATGCCGGCCTCTTTGGCGATCTCGCCGAACTTCTCGGTGGCGGCCAGCGACTTGTCGTTGACGAAGCGCTTGGCCATCGCCGCCTGGCGCCCGCCCAGCTTCAGGTAGTTGGAGAAGCGCGCGCCCTCGGGCGTCGCCCCGCCGTTGTACTTGCCCGACAGCACCCCGCCGGCCAGCGGCGAATAGGGGATCAGGCTCACCCCCTCCTGGCGGCAGGCCTGGGCCAGCTCGTCCTCGAAGCGGCGGTTGTTCAGGCTGAAGTTGTTCTGGATCGTCTCGTAGCGGACCGTGCCCTCGCGCTCGGCCACGGCCACCGACTTGGTCAGGCCCCAGCAGGTCTCGTTGGAGCAGCCGATCACCCGCACCTTGCCCTCCTGCACCAGGTCGTCGAGGGCGCGCAGGGTCTCCTCGTAGCCCACGCCATGGTCCGGCCAGTGGGTCTGGTAGAGGTCGACGTAGTCGGTGCCCAGCCGCTTCAGGCTGGCCTCGATGGCGCGGGTGATGTTGTGCCGGTCCAGCGCCGTCATGCCGGCGCGCTGCGAGCTCTTGATCCAGCCGTGGCTGGGCCCGCTGACCTTGGTGGCCAGGATGATGGCGTCGCGGTCCTTGGTCTTCAGCCAGCGGCCGAAGATCTCCTCGGTGCGGCCCGCCCACTCCGGCCGGGGCGGCACCGGATAGTTCTCGGCCGTGTCGTAGAAGGTGATCCCGGCGTCGAACGAGCGGTCCAGGATGCGGAACGCCATGGCCTCGTCGGCCTGCGAGCCGAAGGTCATGGTGCCCATGCAGATGTCCGACACGACGATCGCGCTTCTTCCCAACCGCTTCTGGCCCATGTGATCCTCCGACTTTCCGCTGATTTGACGCGGGCGGCGGACCTCGTCCCCTCCCCGGCGCCGCTTTGGATAGCCGGGGAGGGCGGCGCTGGGAAGGGGCGCAGGCGAAAGCGCGGCTCTAGAAGCGCTTGGTCAGGGCGATTCCGTAGAGCCTGGGGTCGAGCAGGATGACGTTGCGCACCGCGCCCAGGTTCTCGTCGGCGATGTCGAAGCCGACGATGGTGTTCTTGTCCAACAGGTTCTTCACGAAGAGCTGGACGTTCAGCCCCTTGTCCGCCTGGTCGAAGATCAGCGAGGTGTTGATGTTCTCCCACGACTGGATGCGGTCGAAGGCGGCGTTGTTGTAGCGCATGTAGCTTTCGGACTGGCGGTAGTAGTCCCCGCGCAGCGTCGCGCTCCACCCGCCGGGCAGCAGCCACTTGTACTGGGCGCCGAGCGCCACGGTCCATTCGGGCGAGTTGGGCAGCTCGTTGCCCTTCAGGTCCTGGATCACCCCGTCGCCCGCCCCGTTCGACAGGCGCGAGACCTCAGGCCCGTAGTTGTAGGCGCCGGCCGCCAGCGCGGCGGCGTTGGCCGCCGTCTGCCCCGCAGCGATCAGGCTGGCGGTCAGCGTCGCCGTGCCCGAGCAGGCGCGGTTGGCCAGCACCGCCTGGCCGCCGGGCAGCGACAGGATCGCCGCCGTGCCCGTCACGTTCAGCACGCAGCCCCCGCTGGTGGAGTTGGCGTAGACGTAGCGGGAATCGCCCTGGGTGCGGTTGAACGAGTCGACCACCTGGCCTTCCTCGATCCGGGTCGACAGGTAGCCGATGTTGGCGTTGAATCGCAGGTTGTCGATCGGCTCCCAGACCGACTCCAGCTCCACCCCCTTGATCTTGGCGTCGATGTTCTCGTTGTAGACCGAGCGGTTCACGCTGCGGCCGATCTGATAGCCCTTGTAGTCGTAGTGGAAGGCCGTGAGGTTCAGCAGCAGCCGCCCGTCGAGCAGGGTGTTCTTCGTGCCGATCTCGATGGCGTTCACGAACTCCGGCGCGAATTCCTCGTTCAGCCCCAGGGCGACCACGCCGGGCGGGTTGAAGCCGCCGCCCTTGTAGCCCTTCGAATAGGATGCATAGACCAGCGTGCTGTCGGTGAACGCCAGGTCCGGCGACCAGTCCACGTTCAGCCGGCCGGTCGTCTCCTTGAACTCGACGGTCTGCGGCGTGGTGAAAATCGGCCCGCGCCCGGCGACGAACAGGGTCGAGCCGGACCCGCGCGTCCACTTCTTGTCGTCGGTGTAGCGCAGCCCCAGCGTGACCCGCAGGGTGTCCGTCGCCTGCCAGTAGGCTTCGCCGAACGCCGCGCGCGAGGTCAGCTCGTACTCGGTCAGGCTGATGAAGTAGTTGTGGCCGGTGAAGTCGGGGTCGCGCAGCGGGTCCACATAGGCCAGCGGATTGACCACCCGCACCGCCGCCGTGGCCGCGTTGGTCGCCACATAGACCAGGCTGTTGGACTTGTACTTCAGGTAGATGCCGCCGACGTTGAAGTTGAACCGCCCGTCGTAGGCCGACTGCAGCCGCACTTCCTGGGTCCACTGGGTGTTGTGGGCCGTCCCGCCGCTCTCGCTCATCAGCCGGTCGGTGGGGCCGAACTGCGGATCGTCGAGCACCCCGGTCGGGTTCAGCGGCGAGGCCGGGAACACCACCGAGGAATAGCCGCCCGTGGAGTCGCCCCGCGAGAAGCTTTCGTTCTCGTTGTAGCTGGTCAGCGACGTGAACATCAGCGCGTCGGTGACGTCCCAGTCGACGTTCAGCTCGTAGAGGTCGGTGCGCGGCCGATAGACCGGCGTGCCGTAGACCTCCACCTCGCGCAGATTGCGCGAGACCGTCTTGCCCAGGAAGGAATCCACCGGCTGCAGCCCCACCTGCCGGGCGATGATGCCCGAGAAGGTCGAGAGCTGGTTGGTCGTGCCGTAGACGTCGTCGCCGTAGACCGAGCGCGGCAGGCAGCCCTGGGTGAAGGCCACCTGGGCCGCGCCGGTCGCCACCCCGCCGATCGAGGTGAGGCCCACGTCCTTGGCGCATAGCTGCTTGCGCGCGCCGCGGTCGTCGTCCTCGGAAAAGCCGTCCCACATCAGATAGGCGCGCAGCCGGTCCGTCGGCTTGAAGCTCAGGGTCACGCGGCCGGCCCTGATGTCGCGCCCGTCGATGGACGCGCCGGTCAGGGTGTTGGTGCTGTAGCCGTCGCGCCGCAGCGAAAAGCCCGCCACGCGCAGCGCCAGGGCGTCGCCCAGCGGGATGTTGACGAAGCCCTGGAACTTCTGGCTGTCGTAGTTGCCGAACTCGGCCGTCAGCGAGGCGGCGAACTGGTCGCCCGGCTTGGCGGTGATCACGTTGACCACCCCGCCGGTGGCGTTGCGCCCGTAGAGCGTGCCCTGCGGGCCGCGCAGCACCTCCACCCGCTCCACGTCGTAGAACTCGGCGTCGGCGATGCGGTTGGACGTGAGCGGGGCGTTGTTCACGTGGATGCCGACGCCGTCGTCGCCGCTGGCGGAGATGAGCTGCGCGCCCACCCCGCGGATCTGGAAGTTCGTGCGCAGCGCCCGGCGCGTATAGGTCAGGTTCGGAATCGACTGGACGAGGTTGCCCGCCGTGTCGATCCCCTGGGCCTTCAACTGCTCGCCGCCGAAGGCCGAGACCGCGATCGGCACGTCCTGGATCGACTCCTCCCGTTTCTGGGCGGTGACGACCAGTTCCTCGATCACGGTGGTGGACGACGGGGGCTCTTGAGCCCATGCAGAACCAGCGCCGGCGCAAATAACCACCGACGCAGACAAGAGCAATCTTGCCCGCATTTCTTGATCCTCCCATGACGAAATGCGTCGGCTGTGCCTATGGGCCGCCGTTTTATTCATCTTCGTCAATTTTGACGCTAGGTGGCGAAATGGTGAATTGTCAATACCCGGGTTATTCGACGCGTTGAGGTCGGTGAAGGACTCGCGAACGCGATCCGAACATTGTTCAACTTGCGGCCCGAAGAAATCGCTTGCGAAACATTGTTCGGTTCGGCGTCATTTCCCCAACGACTATTGAGCGAGCCCGCGTCGCCTCCGGGCGGACGCGCGCCGCCGCGCCTGAAGGGAGGCGACACATGAGCGACGGAGCCATCGACATCCGGCACGAGGCCCACGCGCGGGCCTACGCCGAACCGCTGGAGACGTTCGACCCGGCGCGGCCGGACCTCTTCGCCCAGGACGCCATGTGGCCCTATTTCGAGCGCCTGCGCGCCGAGAGCCCGGTGCACTTCACGCCGGAAAGCGCCTATGGCCCGTTCTGGTCGGTCACCCGCTTCAACGACATCATGTCGGTGGACACCGACCACGAGGCCTTCTCCTCGGCCGACGGCATCACCCTGGTCAGCCTGGAGGCCAAGGCCGAGTCGGCCAACCGGCCCGCCCGCCCCAGCTTCATCTCCATGGACCCGCCCAAGCACGACGTGCAGCGCAAGACGGTCAGCCCCGTCGTCGCGCCGGCCAACCTGCACCGCATGGCCCCGGTGATCCGCGAGCGGGCGGCCAAGATCCTCGACAACCTGCCGGTCGGCGAGGAGTTCGATTGGGTCGACCTGGTGTCGAAGGAGCTGACGGCCATGACCCTGGCCACCCTCTTCGACTTCCCGCAGGAGGACCGCCGGCGCCTGACCCACTGGTCCGACGTCTTCACCAACGCCCCCGGCCACGGCCCGGTGACGAGCTGGGAGCAGAAGCGCCGCGAGATCTCCGAGTGCTTCACCGCCTTCACCGAGCTCTGGAACGCGCGGAGCAAGGCCGAGCCGGCCTTCGACCTGATCTCCATGCTGGCCCACGGCGCCGACACCCGCGACATGGACGAGCACGAGTTCCACGGCAACGTGGCGCTGCTGATCATCGGCGGCAACGACACCACCCGCAACACCATCTCCGGCTCGCTCTATGCGCTGAACCGCAATCCGGACCAGTACCAGAAGCTGCGCGACAATCCGGGCCTGATCACCTCGATGGTCTCCGAGACCATCCGCTGGCAGACCCCGCTGGCGCACATGGCCCGCACCGCCACCCGCGACGTCGAGCTGGGCGGCAAGACCATCAGGAAAGGCGACCGGGTGGCCATGTGGTACGTCTCGGGCAACCGCGACGAGAGCGTCATCGCCGACCCGGAAAGCTACATCATCGACCGCGAGCGGCCGCGCCAGCACCTGTCCTTCGGCTTCGGCGTGCACCGCTGCGTCGGCAACCGCCTGGCCGAGCTGCAGCTCACCATCATCTGGGAGGAGATCCTCAAGCGCTTCCCGGTGATCAACGTGGTGGCCGAGCCGCAGCGCACCTTCTCGGTGTTCGTGAAGGGCTACGAGACCCTGCCCGTGGTGATCCCCGAGCGCGTCGCCTGATCGCCTGGATCCCCTAGTAGGGAGCGGTCGTCTCCGGCGTGCGCAGGAGGTCGTCGATCGTCTGCTGCGGCGGCGCCGGCTCGGTCTGCGGCTGCGGCGGCGGTTCGACCACCGGCGGCGGCGGACCGGGCGGAATGGGCTTGGCGCCGGCCCGCTTCAGGGCCGAGCCCATGAAGGCCTTCCAGATGTCGGCCGGCGCCGAGCCGCCGGTCACCCCGCGCATGGCCGAGCCGTCGTCGCGCCCGGTCCAGACGACGGCGGTGAAGCCGCCGGTGTAGCCGGCGAACCATGCGTCCTTGTAGTCGCTGGTGGTGCCGGTCTTGCCGGCCAGGTCGTAGCCGGGAATGTTCGCCCGCGCCCCGGTGCCGAAGGCCACCACGCCCCGCAGCATCCCGTTGAGCTCGCTGAGCGGCGGATTGTCGATCACCTGCTGCGGCGCGCCCAGCCGGTGCTGATAGACGACCGCCCCGTTCGCGCCGCGGATGCGCTCGACGCCGAACGCCGACACCCGCTGCCCGCCGTTCGAGAACGCCGCGTAGGACTGGGCCATCTCCAGCGGCGAGACCAGCGTCGTGCCCAGCGCCATGGCCGGGTCGGTGTTCACCGGCGAGGCGATCCCCAGCCGGCGGGCCGTGGCCGCCACGTTGTCGCGTCCCACCTGGTCGGCCAGCCGCGCGGCCACCGTGTTCAGCGAATGGGCCAGGGCGATCCGCAGGGGGATCACGCCCTCGAAGGTGTTCTCGTAGTTCTGCGGCGACCAGCCGTCGATGGTGACCGGCGCGTCCAGCACCAGGTCGTTCGGGGTCCAGCCCTGCTCCAGCGCCGTCAGATAGACAAACGGCTTCCACGACGAGCCGGCCTGGCGCTTGGCCTGCACCGCGCGGTTGAACGGGCTCGTCGTATAGTCCAGCCCGCCGACCATGGCCCGCACCCGCCCCTGGCCGTCCAGGGCGACCACGGCGGCCTGTTCGATCCCCTGGCTCTTGCGCGCGGCCACGGTGGCGCGGGCGGCCTTCGAGGCGGCCGCCTCCATCGGCAGGTCCAGCGTCGTCTCCACCACCAGGTCCTGCTTGGGCTGGCCGACGATCTGGCGCGTGCGCCCGTCCAGCCAGTCGACGAAGTACTGGGCCGGCTCGTTGGCCGCCTCGCGCTGGGCCTTGGCCGGGTGCGCCAGGGCCTGCGCTCGCTGGGCCGAGGTGATCGCCCCGGTCTCCACCATCGCGTCCAGCACCAGCTTCGCGCGCTGGGCGGCGTTCTGCGGCTGCTCGGCCGGATTGTAGTTGGTCGGCGACTTCGGGATCCCCGCCAGGGTCGCCGCCTCCATCAGGGTCAGACGCGAGGCCGGCTTGCCGTAGTAGCGCTGCGCCGCCGCCTCCAGCCCGTAGGCGCCCGAGCCGAAGTAGATGCGGCTGAGGTACAGGCCCAGGATCTGCTGCTTCGAATAGGTCTGCTCCAGCTCGATCGCGTAGACGATCTCCTTGGCCTTGCGCTCGATGGTGCGGTCCGAGCTCAGGAACAGGTTGCGGGCGAGCTGCTGGGTGATGGTCGAGGCGCCCTGGGCCGCGCGCCCCTTGGAGATGTCGGCCACCACCGCCCGGGCGATGCCCAGGGCGTCCACGCCAGTGTGCGAATAGAAGCGCCGGTCCTCGATCGCCACGAACGCGGCCGGCACGTAGGCGGGCAGCCTGGCCAGGTCCACCGGCGGGGCGTAGCGGCCGCCGCGCACGCCGATGACGGCGCCGGAGCGGTCCACATAGGTGATCTGCGGATCACGGGTGATGGGCGGAAGCTGCGGCAGCTCCGGGGCGGCCACAAGCAGGGACGCCGCGGCGATGAGAGCGATCACGAAAATGGCTCCAGCACGGCCGGACTGATTCGCGCCGGCTCGTCAGGACGCTCTTCTGTCCCCTTCCGCGTCGCAGGCAACATAATTCGCGGTAACCTGCCGCGGCTTAACGTCCCCGTTTGTCCGCGTCGAAGCTCTGCGCCTCGATGAAGATCTGGCGCACGTCCGGGTAGGCCTGCTTGATCGCCTGCTCGATGCGCGTGACCGTCTGCTCCACCTGTGCGGCGGTCAGGCTGTCCTCGAAGTCCAGGCTGAGCGCCACGAACACCTCATGCGGGCCGAAGTGCATGGTCAGCGCCTGGTTCAGCCCAGACACGCCGGCCGCCCGGCGGGCGATCTCCGCTATGCCCTCCCGCGTCTCCCGGTCGGCCGCCTCGCCGGTCAGCAGGCTCTGGCTCTCGAAGGCCAGGAAGAAAGCCGTCACCGCCAGGATCGCGCCCACCATCACCGAGGCGATCCCGTCGATCACCGGCAGGCCGAGCTCCTCGCTGAAGAACACGCCCAGAAGGGCGACCAGCAGGCCCATCAGGGCGGCCGTGTCCTCGAACAGCACGGTGAACACCGTCGGGTCCTTGCTGGAGCGCACCGCCCGCAGCCAGCCGCGGCCGTTGCGCTCCTTGTCGAACGCCTTCAGCGCCACCAGCCACACGCCGCCCTCGAAGATCACGCCTATGCCCAGCACCACGTAGTTCACCCAGGCGTGCTCCACCGGATGCGGGTCGCGGATCTTGTCGATGCCGTGCAGGATCGAGACGACCGCCCCCACCCCGAAGATCAGCACCGCCACCACGAAGGTGTAGAAGTAGAGCTGCAGGCCGTAGCCGAACGGATGCTGCGCGTCCGCCGGCATGGCCGCCCGGCGCAGGCCGAACAGCAGCAGAAGCTGGTTGCCGGTGTCGACGAACGAGTGGATCGCCTCGCTCAGCATCGCGGCGCTGCCGGTGAACAGGGCCGCCGCCAGCTTGGTCAGGGCGATGGCGGTGTTGCCCGCCAGGGCGGCGTAGATGACTCGTTTCGACGTATGGGCGGCCATGGGCGGGCGATCCTAGCGTGAGCGCGCACGAGCGCCAGGGTGTCGATCACACATCGCTACAGACTCCCCTCCGGCCATTGCGGGCCGGGGGCCTCGAGCCTAATTTATTGCAATGCACAATACCGACAGTGCAGCGCAACACGACGCGCCGGGCCTGTCCCTCGCCCTGCAGGGCGGCGGCGCGCTCGGCGCCTTCACCTGGGGCGTCCTGGACGCCCTTCTCGAAGCCGGCGTGGACATCGCCGCGGCCAGCGGCGCCAGCGCCGGGGCGGTCAACGCCGTGGTCATGGCCCAGGGCCTGATGGACGGCGGCCCCGAGGGCGCGCGCAAGGCCCTGGCCCGCTTCTGGCGGCGGGTCAGCAACGCCTTTCCCCTGAGCGGGGCGCCGGTGAACGGCGCGGCCCTGGCCGCCCTGCAAGCGTCGCTGCAGTGGCTCTCACCCATGCAGATGAACCCGCTCCGCATCGACCCCCTGAAGGAGATCCTGGAGGACGAGATCGACTTCGCCGCCCTGCGCGAGCGCTCGCCCTTGGCCCTGCTGATCTCCGCCACGCGGGTGCGCGACGGCTCGGCCCGCATCTTCCGCACGCACGAGATCAGTGTCGAGGCGGTGCTGGCCTCGGCCTGCCTGCCGCTGCTGAACCACAGCGTCGAGGTGGACGGCGAATGGTGCTGGGACGGCGGCTACAGCGCCAATCCGCCCCTGCGCGAGCTGGCCTGGACCCGGCCCGGCGGCGACATCCTGCTGGTCGACCTCACCGTTCCCGCGCCGGGCCGCCCGCCCGCCCGGGTGCGCGACATCGAGCGGCGGGTGCACGAGCTCGCCCTGTCCTCCTCGATGCATCGCGAGGTCGAGGCTCTGGAGGACCTGAACCGCCTGGGCCGCCAGGGCGGCGGCCCCCTGGCCCGTCTGCACCGCATCAGCGCGCGCCAGACCGCCGACGGCGTCTCCTTCGCCGACGCGCTCAACGCCGACTGGACCGCGCTCAGCCGCCTGAAGGACGCCGGCGCGGCCGCCGGCCGCCGCTGGCTGGCGGGCCAGGACCAGGAGCCGCTCACCCCGGCCGGGGAGACGGCCGCCGACGGCCCGCTCAAGGCGTCGCTGCACCGGCTGCTGCCCCAGGCCCGGCGCGGCCGCCGCAAGGCCTGATCCGGCCTCATCGGGGCCGGCGATGCGCATTCGTCAGGGAACGAAGGTTCAATCCCGCGCCTGTCCTCGCTATCCAGAAGCGAGGAGAACGCCCAGCCGATGACAGCCAGTCCCGACGCCGCCGCCGATTCCGCGACCTGGTGGAAGCGCGCGGTCTTCTATCAGATCTATCCGCGCAGCTTTTTCGACACCAACGGCGACGGGATCGGCGACCTGCCCGGCGTGCGCGCCAAGCTGCCCTACATCGCCGACCTGGGGGTGGACGCCATCTGGCTGTCGCCGTTCTTCACCTCGCCGATGAAGGACTTCGGCTACGACGTCTCCGACTATCGCGGCGTCGATCCGACCTTCGGCTCGCTGGAGGATTTCGACGCCCTGGTGGCCGACGCCCACGCCCTGGGCCTGAAGGTGATCATCGACCAGGTCTGGTCGCATACCTCCGACCGCCATCCCTGGTTCCTGGAAAGCTCCGGCTCGTCCCGCTCGAAGAAGGCCGACTGGTACGTCTGGGCCGACGCCCACGCCGACGGCACGCCGCCCAACAACTGGCAGGCCTGTTTCGGCGGCCCGGCCTGGAGCTGGTCGCCGCGCCGGCGCCAGTACTATCTGCACAACTTCCTGGAGGGTCAGCCGGACCTCAACTTCTGGAACCGCCACGTGCAGGACGCGGTGCTGGACGTGGCCCGCTTCTGGCTGGACCGCGGCGTCGACGGCTTCCGCCTGGACGCGGTCAACTACCTGTTCCACGACGCGGGCCTCAGGGACAATCCGCCGGCCGCCTGGCGCTCCACGCCGCAGACGACCCACAAGTTCCAGCAGCACATCTACGAGCGCACCCGGCCCGAGACGCTCAGCTTCATCACCCGCCTGCGCGCGCTGATGGACACCTATGACGACCGCATGGCGGTGGGCGAGATCTTCGATTCCTCGCCCTTGAAGACCCAGCGGGCCTACACCGCCGATCCCACCCTGCTGCACTCGGCCTACAACTTCTATCTCCTGGACGCCAAGCGCGCCGACCCGGACCTGTTCGAGGCGGTGATCATGGGCTGGCGCCGGCGCAAGGGCTGGCCCTCCTGGTCGCTCAGCAACCACGACGTGCCGCGCTTTCCCAGCCGCCTCAGCCCCGCCGGCCCGCTCGACGAGCGGCGCACCCGCGTGCTGCTGGCGATCCTGCTCAGCCTGCCCGGCACGCCCTACCTCTACCAGGGCGACGAACTGGGCTTGCCCCAGGCGGAGATCCCGTTCGACAAGCTGCAGGACCCCTACGCCATCGCCGCCTACACCGGCTCGGCCGGCCGCGACGGCGCGCGCACGCCGATGCCCTGGTCGCACGCCGCCCCCAACGCCGGCTTCTCCAGCGCCAAGGATCCCTGGCTGCCGGTCGACCCGCGGCACCGCACCCTGGCCGTGGACCTGCAAGAGGGGCGCGAGGACTCCACCCTGGAGTTCGTCCGCCGGTTCCTGGCCCTGCGCAGGCGCCGCCCCGAGCTTCAGCTCGGCAAGGGCGACTTCCTGGACCGCGCCCGCCGCCCGCCGTCCAACGTCCTCGCCTTCGCCCGCCAGCACGAGGACCGGCGCACGGTCTGCCTCTTCGAGCTGGCCGGCCGGGAGACCCGCGTGCCGTTCGAGGGGGTCTGCGACCTGATCGACGCCGGCATGGGCGGCCGGCTGGAGGCCGGAGAGGTGGTCCTGCCGCCCTTCGGCGCGGCCTTCCTGTCCATGCGCGACCTGCCCACGGGCGAGTCCCCCCTGCGCGCCCTGGCCGAGGCCGAGGCCGATTGACGCGGCCCTGGCGACGGGTCCGGCCGCCGCCCGCCGGCGCCGCCGGAACGAAGTTCCGCCCAGGTGTTGGAACGCCTCTCGGACCTGGGAGTTAAACCACGCGGCGCAGCTTGCCTGCCGGCCGCAGGTCAAGAGCGCTCGTCGTCAAGATTCCGAGGGGCGGAGCCAGGAATTCGCGGGTCAGCGCCTCCCATCCTGTTGAGTGACCATCCAAGCTGATCAGAGAAAGGAAGCGGGAATGTTTCGGACGTCATTTCGTCTCAAGAATCTGGGTGTCGCCGCGGCGTTGGTCCTCGGCGGGCTGAGCCTCAGCGCCTGCGCCACCCAGAAGTACGTCGACGAGCAGATCGCCGGCGTGAACAGCCGCATCAGCGCCGTCGACGCCAAGGCCGACGCCGCCGCCCAGAAGGCCGCCGCCGCCGACAGCGCCGCCCAGTCCGCCGCGGCCAGCGCCCAGCAGGCCAACCAGCGCCTCGACCAGCTCACGCCGCGCGTGGACAGCCTCGAGCAGCAGATGGCGGCCAGCCGGCAGCCCCGGCACTGATCGTCGCGGAT
The DNA here is from genome assembly GCF_041916435.1 of Phenylobacterium sp. Classification (GTDB taxonomy): domain Bacteria; phylum Pseudomonadota; class Alphaproteobacteria; order Caulobacterales; family Caulobacteraceae; genus Phenylobacterium. Next base: position 18,200 of record NZ_JAYRZM010000003.1, read on the forward strand.
GCGGGGCGCGCCGGTGACGACGCCGGCGCGCTCCGCTATTCCTATTGAAATCAAGCAGGTCCGGCCTGCGGCGGATGGAGCGAACACCATGGGCGGTTCCGCAAGGACGGCGCTCGGCATGACGGCCGCGCTCCTCGCGCTCGCCATGGCCGTCCCCGGCCCGGCCGCCGCCCAGGCGTTCAGCTCGCTGGACGACTGGCTCACCGCCGAGCCTCCCGCCGAGGCCGAACCCCCGGCCGACACCGAACCCTACGTCGCGCCCGCCTCGCCTGTCGTCGAGGAGATGGCCGCCTGGGTGCGCGGCTCGGGCGACAACCACGGCCTGCCCTTCGTCATCGTCGACAAGGTCGCCGCCGAGGTCTTCGTCTACGCGCCCGACGGGCGCCTGCGCGGCGCGGCCCCGGCGCTGCTCGGCCTGGCGATCGGCGACGACTCGGTGCCGGGCATCGGCGACCAGCCGCTCTCCACCATCACCCCGGACGAGCGCACCACGCCGGCCGGCCGCTTCATCGCCCGCTTCGGCCCGTCCAAGGACGGCGAGGTGCTGTGGGTCGACTACGCCGACGCCATCTCCATGCACGTGGTCATCACCTCCAATCCCAGGGAGCAGCGCATGGAGCGGCTGATGTCGCCCACCCCGGACGACAACCGCATCAGCTTCGGCTGCATCAACCTGCCGGCCGGCTTCTACGAGGACGTGGTGCGCCGCAGCTTCACCGGCACCAACGGGGTGGTCTACATCCTGCCCGAGGTGAAGACCCTGGCCGAGGTCTTCCCCGCCTTCGGCGCCCGGATGGCGGCCGCCGAGGCCCGCGAGCCCGCGCCGCCGCGCGACATCGCCACCCTGCTGGACCGCCTGGACACCGGCGCCGGCGCCTCGCCCGTCGCGCGGTAGGCGCTCAGTCCCGCAGCGTCGCCGCCCGTCGACGCCGACGCCTCATTCGAAATCCTCCATCTCGTATAGCGGCCGGATCTCGATCTCGCTCGGCCCCGGCATGGGGTTGGGGCAGCGCTTCACCCAGGCCACCGCCTCGTCCATGTCCTTGACCTCCCACAGCCAGAAGCCGGCCACCAGCTCCTTGGTCTCGGCGAAGGGCCCGTCGATCACCGTGCGGCCGAGGCCGTCGAACGCGACGCGCTTGCCCGCCGAGGAGGGCTTCAGCCCGTCGGCGTCCTTCATGATCCCGGCCTTGACCAGCTCCTCGTTGAACTGGCCCATCGCCTCGAGCAGCTCGGCCGTGGGCATAAGGCCCCGCTCGCTGTCCTCGGTCGCCTTCACCAGCACCATCACGCGCATTGTCCGTCTCCTGTCCGCGCCGCCCGCTGCGGGCCGCTATCTGAACGACGAACGGGCGCGCCGGAAACCGACATCGCCTCGTGCGGGCCCGGTCCTACGGGCACGGCCCCATGCCTGACGGCGCCGCCTCGTCCGCGACCAGGTGCTGCAGCACGCGCTTTTCCAGCACCAGCAGCGCGCCGGCGTCGTTGGTGCGCATCACCAGCCCGTCGGCGAGCGGCCTGGCGGCCTCGCGCACGGCCCCGGCCAGGCGCAGGAACTCCGGCCGCGCCCGCCCGCCCGTGCCGTGCAGCGCGCAGAGCTGACGCCAGTCGGACACGAAGCTCTCCAGGAGCATGCTGAACCGCGCCACGCGCGCCCCGGCGTCGGCGGTCTCGGTTGCGGCCGCCAGTTCCGCGCGCAGGTCGTCGACCAGGAGCTGCACTTCGGCGGCGGGCATCACCGGCGAGGTCTGGTCGCATTCGGTAAGCGGTTGCGCGTCGATCGCGGGGTCGAAGGCCACCGTGCGCCATTGCCCGCGCGGCGGCGCCTGCCCGCAGGCGAACCGCCAGAACGCCGCCGTGCCGGAGGTGTCCGCGACCAGGTGGACGCGCGCGGCGTCGGCCTTGTTCTCCACGTGGTGCCGGCGCCAGTTGTCGAAGATCCAGGCTTCGCCCTCGGCCATGTGCACCGACTGCCCGTCGCAGTGGAAGCGCACCTGCGGCCGCGTGAAGACCGGGATGTGCAGCCGCACCCGCGTGTGCCAGTGGTAGTTGATGTCGGCGTGCTCGGGCACGCCCGCGCCGGGCGCCAGGCGCATCAGCCGCGAGCGGCTCCACACCACCCCGAATCCCGCGAGCGTCTGGCGCAGGTAGGGCATGGCCTCCAGCCAGCGCGTCGGCAGCATCCGTCCGTGGACGGAATCGGTCTCGCCGCCGCCGGCGCTGATCAGCCGCGCGGCGCTGTTGCCGGGCACGCGGTCCGGGTGCGCCGTCCAGGCCTCCGCCGGCAAGGCCGCGACCTCGGCCTGCAGACGCGCCGGATCGAAGAGCACGGGCAGTTGGAAGAACGGGCGCGACAGCCGCATGGTCAGCTCCTGTAGCCGCTCGGCGCATCGCCCAGCGCGTCCCGCAGCGGACCGAGCCAGGCCGCGTAGCGCCGCCATTGCTCCAGCCCCTCCCGGCCGATGGGCTGGCGCACCTGTTCGGAGCTGGGCGTGCGCACGCTGCGCCGGGTCTCGTGGAAGGCCAGGCAGGCCGGCTCGTAGGCCAGTCTGCAGTGCGCCAACATGCGTCGCACGCCGCCTTCGAGGTCCTCGACCACGTCCTCGTAGCGCACCCGCAGCACCCGTCCCGGCAGCACCTCGTCCCAATGCCGCATGAGGTCCAGATAGGTGCGGTAGTGGCCGGCGACGTGGTCGGCGCCGTAGGTGAATTCCTGGTTGGTCGTGCCGAACAGTTGCTTGAGGTTGCTGAAGCAGCAGGCCATCGGCTCGCGCCGCACGTCGATGATCGTCGCGCCGGGCAGCATCAGGTGGATCAGGCCGATGTGCCAGAAGTTGTTCGGCATTTTGTCGATGAAGAACGGCCGCCCCAGCCGGCGATAAGCGCCGGTCTCGGCCAGGAAGCGCTCGCCCAGCGCTCGCGCGTCCCGGGCGGTCAGGCGCTCCAGCGCCTCGGGCGCCAGCGGCAGGCCGCAATCCGGATCGCGGCCGCAGAGCTCGGCCGCGTATCGGTCGATCTCGGTCAGCTCCTGCGTGCCCTCCACCGCCGAATGGGAGGCCAGGATCTGCTCGATCAGGGTCGAGCCCGAACGCGGCAGGCCCAGGACGAAGACGGGCGCCGGATCGGCCGCGCCCCAGCCGGCGCGCGCCGCGAAGAACTCGGCGGTGAACACCTGCTTCAATCGCTGGGCGCAGGCTTGCGCGACCTCCGGGCGATAGCGGCTGGTGAGCCGCCGCGCCGCGTTGCCGCGCTCGTAGTATCGCCACGAGGCTTCGTAGTCGCCCCGATCCTCCAGCGCCTTGCCCAGGGCGAAACACAGATAGACGCGGTCCATGTCCTGGACACCGGCGCCGGCTTCGGCGGCGCGCATGCGCGCGATCTCGTCGTCGGTGAAGCGATAGGTCTTCAGGTTGGCCAGGCTGAACCAGGCCACGCCGTAGTCCGGCCGCGCCGCCAGCGAGGCGCGATAGTCCGCGATCGCCTCCTCGCGCCGGCCCGTCGCCTTCAGGGCGTTCGCCCGCCACAGGCGCAGGTCGGCGGCCTCCGCCCCCCGTTGCGGCTGGTCGGCCAGCAGCCGCGCATAGAGATCGACCACCGGCTCGTAGTCGCCTAGGCCGATGCAGGCCGCGCCGTACTGCTTCAGGTACTCGCGGTTGTCCGGCTCGTGCTCCAGCAGGCGCTCGGCCTGCCGCCGCGCCTGCAGGTGCTTCTGCTGCTGCAGGAGCGCCATGGCGTAGTCGAGGCGCGCGGCGTGGTAGTCCGGCGCGCGCTCGAGCGCGGCCTCCAGCAACGCCTCGGCCTCTTCGGGTGCGTCGCGCTCCTTGCGGATGCGCGCCAGGAGCCGCAGGGCGCCCACGTTGCCGCCGTCCTTGCGCAGGTATTCGCGGATGATCTCCTCGGCCGGCGACAGGTCGCCGTCGGCGAACAGGCTGTTGGCCACCACCACCTCGGCGGGCAACTGTCGCAGGGTCGCCAGGTTCTGCGCCGCCGCGGCCGCCTGGGCGGTGTCGCCCAGCATGCGGTGAAGCTGCTCCAGCATGTCCCAGCTCGCCGGCAGCGTCGGGTTCAGGCTTACCGCCTGCCGCAGCGCCTCGACGGCCGCCGGCGCGTCGCCGAGCAGCACGTGGCAGTGGCCGCGCTCCTGGAAGAGGCGGCTGAACCGGGGATGCTGCGCCTCCAGCCGTTCCAGGACGGCCAGCGCCTCCGGCGCGCGCCGGCTGGCGCGCAGCTCCCTGGCCTCCTGCAGGAGGACGTCGCGCTCGCCGCCGTTCACCGCGCCCCGCCGGCGGCCAGCAGCGGCTCCAGCCAGCCCGGCTCCGGCTGGTCGGCGTCGTAGTATTCGAAGATCAGATGGATGCGGTCGGCGTCGCCGCTGTTGCGCACCCAATGCGGGTCCAGGTTGTTGACCTCCACCGCCTCGCCCGGCGGGAAATGGTGCTCGCCGCCGCCGAAGAAGCACGTCACCGCCGCGTTGGTCGACAGCGGCACGTGGATCTTGTGCGGCCACTTCGCCGCCGGGTTGTTGTCGATGTGCGGGTGGATCACCCCGCCTGGCGGCAGCCTGGCGAACATCACCCGCGGGAACACCCCGCGGGCGTAGCCGTAGTCGCGCACGGCCTGCGCCAGCACCGGCTCCAGCAGGGCGCGCCATCGCGGCCAGGCCGGGCGGTCGTGCGAGCCGCGCCAGTCGCGGGGATTGTCGACGAAGCGGAAGACGATGTGGCGCGTCTCGTCCAGCACGCCGAACTTGTTCGGCTTGCCGGCGTCCTCGGCGGCCCACACCGCCTCGGGGATCGCCAGCACCGCCGCCCGCAGCGCGGCGATGTCGACCGGGCCGAGCCTGCGCACGGTCACGGTCTTGCGCGGATTGGCGACGGGCGTCGGACGGGCGGCGGTCATCGCACGCCCTCGAAGCTGTAGCCGAACAGCTCCAGGTCCTGGGCGTAGCGCGCGGCCACGCCGTCGATCAGCGCCTGGTCGTAGTAGACGCGATAGTCGCCGCGCCGGCTGCCGTTGACGCGGTCGAGCGGGCGGGTGGGAATGCCGATGCGCGCGCAGATCGCGTCGTAGGAGCCCTGCATGTCCTCGACGCGGCCGATGGCGTCGGTCAGCAGCGTCCGGCCGTCCTCGCCCGTCAGCAGCGAGGCCTGCGGCCGGAACAGGATGTGCTGCTCCGGCGGGTCGGCGAACAGGAAGTGGCGCATCACCTCGCGCGGCCGCTCTTGGAACACCTCGCCGCCGCGCAGCATGAAGGCGCAGTACGAGACGAAGCGGTCGAACGGATTGCGCACGAAGGCGAACTTGAAATAGCCGTCGAAGGCCTCCTCGCCGAGGTGCGGGCGCACCTGGCGCAGGGACAGGTGGCCGTGCTGGATCGCCGCCAGATCCTCCCACGGGAAGCGCTTGTTGACGAACAGGCCCACCTGCTCGACGTCCTCGTCGCCCAGTTGCTCGCGCAGCGCCTGCCGCACCGAATGGGTGCCCGTCTTGGGCACCGCCGCGAAGATGAAGCGGTGGCGATGGGAGACGATCATGTTTCGCAACACGCGGAAAAGGCGCGCCCCTCCCGGAACAGGCGGGGCGCGCGATTTATCCGATGCGGTCGTGTCAGAATTTGTAGCTCAGGCCGACCATGTACGTCGCCCCGCTCTGGTTCTGGTTATAGAGGTAGCGGTTCTGGCCCCAGAACTGGGTGTCCTTCTCGTTCGTCAGGTTGATCCCGTCCAGCGAGAGCTGGAGCTGATCGGTGATGTTCCAGAAGGCCGAGGCGTCCACATAGGTGGAGCCCTCGAAACCCCGCGTGCTCGCGCTCATCACGGAGTCGCTGTAGCCGGTGTACCAGATGCTGCGGTGGCTCATTGAGCCGCGCACGCCCCAGCGGTCCGTCTCGTAGTAGAGCGTGAGGTTGTAGCTGGTCTTCGACACGCCGGTGATCATCTTGTTGGCGTCGACGTGCGTGTAGTTCGCCACCGCGCCCAGGTTGTCGAAGGGCGCCGGCAGGAACGTGAACTGGCTCTGCGCTGCGATTTCCACGCCCGTCAGCCTCGTCGTGCCCGCGATGTTCACCGGCATGGTGAACTCGGTGACGATGGTGCTGTCGGTCGCCCCCGGGATCGTGCTCGAGGGAACGCCCGTCTCGCTGAAGGGGATGTTCTCCAGGGTTTCCGAGCCGATGTAGTTCTTGATGTTCTTGCGGAACACGCCGGCCGAAAGCAGGCCCACCTTGCCGAAGTAGTACTCGACCGACAGGTCCAGCGTGGTGTCCTTGTAGGGCTTCAGGTTGGGGTTGCCGCGAGAGGCGGTGATCTCGCCGTTGTCCTGGTCCTGGAACGCGGTGCCCTCGGCCGCCATCGAACCCAGCCCCGGACGGTTCAGGTTCTGCGTGGCGGAGAAGCGCACCAGCACGTCCGGCGTCAGCTCCAGCACCGAGTTCATCGCCGGCAGCGCGCCCGAGTAGCTGCCCTTCACGTCCGTGGTGCCGAGGTAGGCGTAGCTGTCGCCCTGGATCCAGCCGGTGCTGCTGGTGTCGGTGCTGTAGCCGCGCACGCCCACGTTGCCGCGGAAGCGCTTGCCGAACAGCTCGCTGTCCCAGTCCATCTGAACGTACTCGGACACGGTCTTTTCCGAGGTCTTGTAGACGTTCTCGATGTCCTGGATCGTGCCGCCGGTGCCATCGGCGTTCTGCCCGAGCCGGTGGTACTCGTTGTACTTGGCGAAGGCCTTGGCGTAGTCGCCGATCAGCCACGAGCCGAAGCTGTTCGAGAACACCGTGGCGATGTCGGCGACCGAGGTGCCGCGGGTCTTGGCGTTGGTGCCGTTGACGTTGGCGTCATAGAATAGGTCCATGCCGCTCTGCGTGAAGTGGTGGTAGGCCACACCCGCCCGCAGCGCCAAGGTGTCGTTCAGCTCGTAGCGCAGGTTGAGCACGCCCTCCTGCAGCTCCGATTCATTGTTGAAGGCGCGATAGTAGAAGTCGTCCATCGCGTAGTTGGCCGGGTCGGTCGGATCCCAGCCCGGATACTGGAAGCTCGCCGACTGGCCGTTGGCGCCGTAGTCGGCGACCAGGTTGCCCTTGGCGCGCATGTACAGCTTGTCGTCGTAGGGCGTGTCGTAGGTCGACTTCTCCCAGCCGACGTGGCCGTCGACCTTCAGGCGGTCGGACACGTCCCACGAGCCGGTCAGCGCGATCTGGTTGAAGCGGTTCTTGTTCAGCTCGCGGCGATGCTCGCTGCCGAAGGTCGCGCCGGTGACGTCGATGTTGGTGACGTAGCCGTCGGCGTCCCAGGCCAGGTCGTTGATGACCGACGGCGTCTGGAAGATCGCCGGCCAGGCCCCGCCGGCGGCGGTGTCGAACGCGACCGAGCCCGTGGAGGCCAGCGGCCGCGTGGCCAGGTGCAGTTCGTCGCGGTGGGTGGTGAACTGGCCGTGCAGCGCATCGAGCGTCAGCAGCACGTTGTCCACCGGCCGCCACTGCACCGCCGCCGTCACGCCCAGGCGCTCCATCTTCGCGTCCCACGAGGAGATGCGGTTGCCGTCCGCGTAGTAGAGGTCGCCGGACAGGAACTTGGCCTGCTGCTCGGCGCTCAGGCCGGAGATGTCCAGGCCCTTGTCCACCAGCGCCTGCGCGGTCGCCGCGCTCGGATGGGTGTAGTTGTAGGTGTTGTGGCCCTGCTCGGTGGTCTGGCGCTTGGCGTAGGCGACCGAGACCAGCACGCCGAACTTGTCGTCCCAGTTCTTGCTGAACAGCGCGGCGATGCGCGGCTGGGTGTCCTTGGTGTACTCGTTGGTGCCCACCTTCAGCGACACCGCGCCCTTGGCGCCCGGCCCGTAGTCGAACGGCTTGCCGGTGAACAGGCCGACCGTGCCGGCCATGCCGCCCTCGTTCTGGGCCGCCTGGAAGGTCTTCTCGACCTCCACCTTGGAGAACAGCTCGGAGGCGAAGATGTTGAAGTCGAAGGCGCGGTCGCGCGAGCGCTGGCCGCGGCTGTCCTGGGCGGAGTCGACGTTGCCCAGCACTTCCATGCCGTTGAGCTGCACGCGGGCGAAATCCGGGCCCAGGCCGCGCAGCGAGATGCGCCGGCCTTCGCCCGCCTCGCGGCTGATCTGCACGCCGGGCAGGCGCTGCAGGGATTCGGCCAGGTTCAGTTCCGGGAACTTCGCCATGTCCTCGGCGACGATCACGTCCTTCTGGATGACCGCCTCTTTCTTGATGTTCCGCGCCTCGCTCAGCGACTTGCGGTAGCCGGGCACGACCACCTCGTCGACCGAAGTACCCGAGGCCTGGTCGCCGGTGGCCTGCTGCGCGAAAGCGGCCCGCGAGCTGGCGCTGGCGACGAGCGCCACCGTAGCCAGCAAAAAGGTCTTGAGGTTCGGGTGCACGGCCCGAACCGGATAGTGCTTCGACATGAGTGTAGCCCGCCCAAATTGGTATGAACCAGATGGCTTAAAGCAGCCTGCGGCAACACCTGCGTGACAGTTCACGCCCTCGGAGCAGGAATTTGTCTATCGCGCGTCAGACGCCAGCAACGATTCGAGCAGCGGGCGGTGGCCGGCCAGGTCGGGCGCCTGCCGGTCGGGCCGCTTGCCGGCGTCGTCGAACCGCCGCAGCGTGACGGCGTCCTCGAAGAACGGCTCGGCCTCGAAGGCCCTGACCTCGTCCGCCGACATCGGTCCGCCCTGCAGCTTCAGGCTCAGCGCCGAGGCGCGGCTGAGGCCGTCCGCATAGCTCCGGTCCACCGCGCACAGGTAGCGCTTGGCGGCGACATGCAGGCGCACGGGCTCGCACACCGCGGGCGGAAAATGCTTGCTGAGAAAGAGCGCGCCGCCGATCTCGTGGCGCGCGTCGACGCCGAACAGCTCGGCCGCCTCGCCGGCGTCGTCCATCAGTTGGCCGATGTCGTGCAGCAGCGCGGCGGCCACCAGCGTGTCCGCGCAGCCGGCGCCGCGCGCCAGCTCGGCGGTCTGCAACGCGTGCTGCAGCTGCGTGGCGTCCTCGCCGTAGTGCTGCGCGCCGAAGCGCTCGAAAAGCTCGAAGATCCGCCCGATGACATCCACGCTCATGCTTCCCCGCCGATGACGCTGCAGCCGTGGCTCGGGACCGGCGGCCCGTCGTGGCAAGGCGGCGAACTGAGGCGTCATCCGGTCCATGCCCGGCGACGCCATCTGGTGTATACCAAAATGACTCCCCCCGGACAAACCGGCGCCGGCGCGGGCGCCGATCGACCCGCAATCCCCACATCCCTGATCCGTGTCGCTAGCGCCGAAACGGGAGCTCACGCCACCAGCCCCGCAGCGTCGCGGCGGCCTCGACGTCTGCGTAGTCATGCGTATCGCCCGGGAGTTCGAGGAGCACGGCGTCGGTCGCCCCCGCAACTTCATGGGCGAGTTCTGCGAACGATCCCGTCGGGTCGCCGCGTCGTTGGATGATCAAGGTCGGCGTACGGCGGCAGTGGTCGAGCAGAAGGTCCATCCGCCGCTCATGTCGGAGCCGATTGACGGGAACCCCCAGGAAAAGGGCGGCGCGCAGGTCCCACTCGCAATCGCGCCGCGCCAACATGGTGATCAAGGAACCGATCGACTTGGCGATCACATACCTCGGAGACTTCCGAGCCAGGGCCGATACGGCGGCCGAGAGGTCCGGGTCGCCATGGTCGCCGGCCCAGAAGGAATACGCAGCGACCTCGGCCTTTAGGCCCGCCAAGCGGACGAGCGTCGCCATTTCATCGGCGGTGGAGCGGTCTCGACCAGGCAAGACGACCAGATCATCGGTGAGCCCAGGGTCCATACGTGGAACCTAGCCGCGCGCCTGCCGCAACACGGCGGCTGCCCCAGCGTCCTCATCCGGATACACACTTGTCAGCCAGTTGCGGAAGGCCTGCATCGCCGGGGAAGGCGTGCGGGACTTGAGCCATGTCAACCAGTAGGCGCCGACATCGGCATCGATCGGAAACGGTCGCACAAGCTGGCCGGCGTCGAGTTCGCGTCGAAACAGGCCGTGTGGGACGAGCGCGACACCTTCGGCCCGCATCGCCGCCTGGACCATAATCAGCGAGGAATCGAACAGTGGGCCGCGCAGGTTCACAGCGTCCAATCCCGCCGACTTGAACCAAGCGAGCCAGTCCTGCGGCCTGTAGGAACGCAGCAGCGGCAGGCGCAGCAGGTCAGCCGGTTCGCGAAGCCACTCCGCCAACTGCGGCGCGCAGAGTGGCGACATTGGCGCTTCGCAGATCAACTCGGCCTCGCAGCCGTGCCAGGCCCCGTCGCCGAAACGGATCGCATAGTCCAAACCCTCGGCGACCACGTCGACTTTGTTGTTGTTGGTCAAGATGCGCAGATCGATGAGGGGATGGGCGGCGCGGAAGGCGGGCAGGCGCTCGAGCAGCGCGCCTACGACGAAAGTGCCTACGGCGCTGACCGTGAGCACCTCGCGCACGCCGCCAGCTTCAAACTGCTCAAATAGCCGGTCGATGGCGCCAAAGGCCTCAAATAAGGTCGGCGCAAGCCCCAGGCCTTCATCGGTCAGCGTCAGCCCGCGGTTCGAGCGGCGGAAAAGGGGCATGCCGAGCCTCTGTTCGAGGCCCTTCACCTGATGGCTGATCGCCGTCTGCGTCACGCACAGCTCATCGGCCGCGCGGGTGAACGACAGGTGGCGCGCGGCGGCCTCGAAGGCGCGCAACGCATTCAGGGGGATCGTGGCGCGCATCGACTCAGCCCCAACTTTTCCTCATGCCTTGGCTGCGTTCTTATCCTTTGCCACGTGGGGCTGAAGCAGTCGACCGTCGCTCCAGCTCATCCTTGGGGAGCGCGCACATGAGTGAATTCGAGGGACGCCGCCGTTCTCGCCGGGTGGGCTGCCGCGAGATGTTTGCGGCTTACCTGATCGCGTTCACCAGCCCCGCTGCCGCAATCGCGGCCGCCGCGCCTGCTGCCGTCTGGCAGCCCTCGCCAGGGCATGTCCAGGTGCCGATCTGGCCGGGGACGCCTCCGGACTTTGTCCGTGATCCGAGGCCGGAGTCGGGCGCGTCGACCCACGTCAGCCGGCCGACTATGACCGTGTACGCGCCCAAGGGGCGCAATACCGGCGTCGCCGTGGTGGTGTTCCCCGGCGGCGGCTACCAGGTCCTGGCCATGGACCTCGAAGGCACGGAGATCTGCGACTGGCTGACCTCGCGCGGCATCACCTGCGTGTTGCTGAAATACCGCGTGCCGAACTCCGGTCCCACAATGCTCCAGGGGGTTCGCTATTACCCGAAGGTCCAGACGGCGGTGCAAGACGCGCAGCGAACACTGCGGCTTGTTCGCCAGCAGGCGGCTCAGTTGCATGTCGATCCGCACAAGATCGGCGTGATCGGCTTTTCCGCAGGCGGACACCTCGTGGCGGCGGTCAGCACACGCTTTGCACAGCGGACCTACTCGCCGGTCGACGCCGCCGACGCGCTGAGCTGTCGCCCGGACTTCGCCATCGCGGTTTATCCAGGCCACCTCTGGGTTCACGAAGATGAGGACCGCGCGACCCGCAAAGATGAAGACCTGAGCCTTCGTCCGGATATCCGCGTGCGCGCCGATACGCCGCCAACCTTCCTGCTTCAGGCGCAGAATGATCCTGTCGACAACGTCAGGCAGTCGCTCGCCTACTACGTCGCCCTGCAAAAAGCTGGCGTTCCAACGGAATTGCACCTCTATGCTCAGGGCGGCCACGCCTTCGGCCTGCGGCCGACCAACCTTCCGATCGGCCGCTGGCCACAACTGGTGGAGCAGTGGCTGCACACGATCGGCATGCTCGGCCGTCCATAAGGCCGCTCAGATCGGGAGGTCCGCATTCGGGTGTCGGGCCAATGACGGTGTTCCACCCCTCTCAGACCTCCGCAAGGTCCGCTCGCTGGCGATCCCCGAGGTGGAAGGGAACCCTGGTAGCTGGGGGCGAGTACCGACAGGCTCATACATCGCGCCGCTTGGTCATCGTACTCCGTCTCGGCCGCGCTGCGTGACCTCCAAGTCGTTGTCAAAGCGCCATTTTTGACAATCGTTTTGCTGTCGCTCTCACGCTGTGACGGCACGCGCGGCGCTAGCTGCCAAAGCATGCCGCCGGCAAGCATGCATTCAGAATGGTCCTGCAGAGTCAGGACAAATCGCCCGACCAAACGCGCTGGGACTCCTCTGGCAAGTCACATGTGCAACGACTACCTTAGCCGCATGTCGGATGCACGCCGCCACCATTACGTTCCTGAACTTCTTCTTTCGGGATTTGCCGTCAAAGGAAAAGGGAAAGAACTACAATCCACGGTCCTCGACAAAGTGACCGGCCGAACGTTTGTATCGGCGATCAACAACATTATGGTCGAGCGCGACTTCAATGCCGTGAAATTTAAGGGCGAACGCCTTTCCCTTGAGAATTATATAACGACTTTTGAGACCGAAGCGGCACCGGTATTCAAAAAGCTAATCGAAAAGGAGACTACAAATTTTCTCTCTGATGACGAAAAGGGGGTAATATCCGAATTTGTTGCACTTCAGCTAATTCGAGGCACGGGCCATCGCGCGATATTCCAGCAGTTGGTTGTAGATTTTCGAGCCGAGATGGATCGTCGAGGCATTCCGATTACCGACGACGATGTGCCAATACCGGACAAGGAAGATGCCAAAATGGCAGTCCTCCGAGTCATTGCAAAATCTATACCCGAATATGCGGCACATATTGTCGGAAAGGAGTTTATGATTTGGAAGGCCCCTGACGATGCGCCCTTTATCATCGGCGACAATCCTGTCGTTCTCGACAACTCACAGCCCGCGGGGGCGTTCGGAAACATTGGTCTTGCCGTGAAGGGAATTGAAATTTACATGCCCCTCACCAGCGAATACTTGCTTGGCATGTGGTGCAACACTGTGCGCGCAGATGGACAGTCAAAGCTCGCCGATATAGAAGAAAAGCATAGACAAATCCGCACTCTTGCGACTGTGGGCAACACCCGCCTCGCTGAGGCTGCAACTGAGGTACTCAAGCATCAAGGCGAAGTCGACCGCTTGCGAGGGGTATTTTCTGACGTTGAGAAGGGTGGCCCCGTCAGAACTACTCGGGAACTAGCTCTCCGATTCAATTCGATGCAGGTAGTGTTTGCGGAGCGCTATCTAGCTTCGAAAACAGGCACCTTTGAACCCGCGCCAGAAATGTTCGCGGCAAACCCCTCCCTAAGACAGGGGGGGCCGCGTTCCACAGTCCGCTAGCGGCGATTTTGTGGACAGCGCGGAGCGCGCGGGAACGAGACGTCAGTCCAAACGGACCAACTCTAGAACCTCAACTCCAAGCGCTTTTGCCAGCCTGACCATCACGAGAAGCGTCGGATTCCGACGTCCGCGCTCAATCCCGCCGACATAGGTTAGATCGAGTTGCGCCTCGAACGCGAGTTGCTCCTGCGTCAGGCCTCGCTCCAGACGCAGTCGCCGCACATTCCCGCCGAAGGCCGCCCGCCAGTCCATGCGCGATGGGGCGCGATGATGACTATAGTCACCAGGGACTATAGTCCTTATAGGGTGAGGCGGTGCTCCATCACCGGATGGAAATGGAATGACCGACTCCGACGCCACTCTCAATGACGGCGGTCACCAGGCGCGCCTCAAGGCGCTGGCATGGGAAAAGCTCCTCACCGTCATTCATGCACTGGCGGATTGGGTGGAAGCTGAAGACTGGAGGCGGATGCACAACGAAGGTTCTGCAAACGTTCCCGAGAAGCGCATTTCTCGTATGAACCTGGACGTAGCTGCGGGAGCTACCAACGCGAACCGCGAAGTTCCCTAGTACGCATCGGTTTTATAAAGGAAATTTTTGGCAGCAGTCCTGACATCAAAGGCCGGCAGACCTGCAAATCTCGCAGCTGCATTACTGCTTTCCGCTACATCCGCGCAAACTGACGCTCAATGTATGAGCCTGGATGTAGCTGGCTCAAAATTCACCCAACTTATTGATTTTAAAAGAGAAAAACAGGAATGGTAGCTGGGGGCCGCTACAAGCGGATACCCCCTCTCGTTCCCTATGTGATCGCGGCCTAAGCGACCGAAATCGGAGGACATCATGAAACGCCCGCGCCAACCCCAAAGCCGCAAGCCCGCGCCCGCCGCCGGCGTCGCCTCGTCCGCGAACACCAGGGATGGTGGCGACGGTGCGATCTTTGTGCGCGCCCTTCAGGGCGGTGACTGGACGCAACTCCAGGGTCGGGGCGAATTCTGCATTCCGATCGGCGTCCAGGAACTCAAGGTCCAGTTGGGCGGCGGCGGCCAGGGCGCGCAGGGCCGCGATGGGGGCCGGCCTGGCGAGATGCTGCAGACCCTGACCATTCGGGTTCAGCCCGGTCAGCGCATCCCCTACGAGGTCGGGCGCGGCGGAAAGGACGGCGAAGACGGGCACGACACCATGTTCCATGGCGTCGTCGCCCATGGCGGCGGACGCTACTAGCCCATGCCCCTGTCGCCGCAAAACGAGGCCCTGATCCAGCGCGAGCTGGGGCCGCTGGCCTTGCCGGGGACAGCGGCCGGCGGGCTGCCCGTCGGGGTAATTTCACTCAACCTCGACGGCCTAGACCAGCTCCTTGACGCCGCGCGGGAGGAAGGCTTCAGCGCCGCGTTGCAGGCGTCACGGCCACCATGGACCATCGGCGCGATCGAGGTCGAGCCCGGCCACGTGTTCAACATTAAAGTCGGATATGCCGATGGACCGACGACGACGCCGTTGCCTGCGGGGGGCGGCGGCAGCGGACGCTATGACCAGCAATCGCGCGGCGGCGGCGGCTGGGGAACCAGCGGCGCCGATCCCGGCGACGACGCCGGCGCTGCGAGCGGATCGTCACCTCCATTTCCAGGCGGCGCAGGGAGCGGGGGCGGGGCGCGCGGCGCCGAGTAAGGTTGATTTCGGCACGGTTATTGCCACCAAGCGGCGCTGCTCGGGGCGATTGCTACCCACGCGGCACATGCACAACGTTGCGTTTGGGAGGCATACATGTCCCGCACTTCGACCCGCGCGCCGCGCAGCTGTCCGACCCGGCCCCGCGAATTCCGCCGCCTGCGCCGCCAGGTGCGCGCCCTGCGTCGCGCCGGCGTCGACTACGACGACCCGGCGGCTGAGGCGGCTTACTACGCCCGCGCCAAGCCGGTGATCGAGGCGGTGATCTCCGCGACGGCCGGCGGCATGCGCGGGTTGAAGGTCAAGATCGAGGCGCTGGTCTGGTGCGCCGCCGGCGTCGACTTCGGCTTGGGCGAGACCCTGGGCGAGCGGGTGATCGGCTCGATCCTCGACGACCTGGTGCGCGAAGCCGGCCTCGAGCCGTGAGAACATAGGCGGAACATTTTCCGTTGCGAGCGGCGCTCGCACGGCCTAGGAGTCGCCGCCATGGCGCTTCCCGTCGGCCCCGTCCATCGCAGCGAGCTCGAGCACACCGTCGCCATGTGCCTGGCCAAGCATTGGCAGGCGCATATCCGGTGCCTGTCCTGCGATCGCAAGGTCGTCTGGCGGGCCGCCGAGCTCGCGCGCCTGCCGGGCCGGCTGACGCTCAACGCCCTGGCCCGAGCCGCGTGCTGCAACGCGTGCGGCGGCGTCGGCGCCGACATCGCCCTGACCCAGGATCATGACGCCACGCGCGCGGCCGACATGGCGCGGATCGCCGCGAAGGCCGCCGCCAACCCGCCGTGGACGCCGCCGAAGCCGGCCGGGTGATCGCGCACGAAAAAAGCCCCCGGCCGAAGCCGGGGGCGAGGTCTACAGCGACAGAAGGGAAGAAGGGCTCGCCGCTGGATCAGAACCGCTTGCGCCAGAGCGTCACCGTCGGCACGTCGGGCGCGCGCATGCCTTCGGAGGGCTCAGGCCGGACCATGCCGGCGCAGGCCGCCAGGAGGCCCGCCAGGAGCCCCAGGACGGCCGCGGCGAGGGCGCGGGCCCTCACCGGCCGGCCGGCGGCTTGGCGGGCGCGGCGGGCGCGCCCTGGGGCGCGGCGCAGGCCTTGCGGGCGTCGGCGATGAGCTGGTCGAGGGCGTCCTCGCGGGCGAAGCGGGCTCCGGCGTAGCCGAGGCCGTATTCGTCGCCCACCAGGGTCGCGCCGGCCGGCAGCGCCGGCTTGTTCGGCGCGGCGGCCTCCAGCTCCACGGGGCAGACGATGCGCGTCTCAGTGCGGACCTGGACGGTCGGCTCCAGCAGGCGCGGGTCGATCTTCGGCTTCGTCGAGGCCTGCAAGTGTCCGCAGGCAGACACCGCGACAGACGATAAGGCCAGCAGCGTCGCGAGGCGCAGCCGCGATGGCAGCTTGGACATGGGCTTTTCTCCGGGCTAGCAGGGCGCCGCGCGCCTCGGCGCGGGCGATGGCGGCGGCCTGGCTCGCGCGCAGGCCGTGGATCTCGCTGTCGCGCGCGTCGACGGCGTCCAACGCGGCGTTGTTCGAGGCGGCGAGGGTCTGGACCTTGGCGCCGCAGGCCGCCGGGGTGATCCAGCGGCCGGGCCGCGTCGGGTCCGGATCGGCGCGCAGGCCGAAGTCGCAGGCCCGCGCGCGGAAGGCGTCGACCAGCGCCTCGGCGATCGGCTTGGCGCAGGCCGCCTCGGGCGCCTTGGCCCCGGCCTTCTGGGCGGCGGCGGCCTGGCATTCGCCATAGGCCCGCGCCTGGACGTGGTCGCGGCCGGCGCGATCGAGGAAGATCTTGGCGCCGAAGCCGGCGGCCAGCAGCGCGAGAAGGCCGGCGATCGCGCCGGCCAGCTTCGGATTGAGCATGACGAACCTCTAGGAGCGGGGCGGAACGGCCGGACGCAGGGCGGCGAGGCCCTGTTCGCAGAGCGCGCGCTCTGCGGCGCGGCGGTTGTCGAGACCCTTGCTGACCACCAGGCAGTCCTTGCCCGGCGCCGGCGTGTAGGGACAGCGCGCGCGGGACACCTTCACCTTGTTCCACCGCGGAATCGCCGCGCAGGCGCCGGCGAAGTCGCGCGCCCGCGCCCGGCGGGCCGTGATCGAGCCGCAGAAGTTGGCGACGCCGATGTTGTAGCCCATCGAGGCGAAGGCCACCTGCGCCATCAGCGGCGTGTCGGCGGGGATGCACGCGCGGATCGGCCGCGCATGGCGCTCCACCGCCTTGACCAGCATGGCGTCGCACTCGGCCTTGCTGTAGCGGCGCTCCTCCACGCCCTGGGTCTCGCCGTAGCAGACCGTGCGGACATGGGCGAGGTCGTCGTAGGGATCGAGGCGCAGCCCCTCCCACTCGGCGATGAACGGCACGGCCGCGGCGACCACGGCCGCCAGGCTGACGCCGCCGGCGACGCGCGTGGCGGTGCTCACGGCGCGTCCGGCGGCGAGGCGTGATGCACGCCGGCCCAGCGCCTGGCCCAGCCCCACACGGTTTGCGGGATCTTCATCTGCCAGGCTTTCTGGACGATCAGCAGCACCGTGTAGACCAGCGTGGCGATCATCACCCACTGCTGCAGGCTCAGATTGCTCCACGCGGCCATCGCGCCGAGGACCGATGCGCGGATCCCGTCCCAGACGGTCTCGCGCACGATGGAATGCTGGTGGGCGGCCATCAGGACATCCTCTCGATGACCCAGCACACCGCGACGCCGAAGGCCGCGCCCCTGGCCAGCTCGACGTAGGTGTTGAACCCTTCGTCGCCGCGCTTGACGCGCATGGCGTAGAGACGGGCCAGGATCGAGGCGACGGCGGCGTAGCTCAGGAACGGGCCGACGAGCTCGCCGATCGGCCGGCGCAGCCACAGCGCCAGCGGAATCGCCGCGAGCGCCGCCAGGCTGTGGCGCACGAAGGTGGCCGCGGCGCGCGAGGGCGGCGGGTCGATCGAGGCGCCGAACAGGTTGGAATCGAGCGACCGCTGGACGGCCCAGATCAGCCCCAGGACCGCGCCGAGCACGCCGCCGGCGGCCCAGCCCAGGGCGATCAGCGCCAAGGCCGCCCAGAACACGCTGCGGCCCGGCAGGGCGTCGTCGAGCTTGGGCCAGCCGCCGCCGACGAAGCGGTCGGCGAGCGCATAGGCGCAGATCAGGATGACGCCCAGCCAGAGCGGCAGGGCGGCGTCGGCGAACATGCCGGCCTCCTTTCACGGGGGTGCGAGCGCCGCGCGCTCAGCGCTCGCGGCAGCGGATGATGAAGCTGCGGTCGTCCTTGTCGCCGGCCTCGGTCTCGACGTGGTTGGTGACCGTGTAGTCGACGCCGGCCTGGCCGCCGGAGATCCACACCATGGCGACGGTCCCGACGACGCGGGTCTTGGTCGGATCGTCGCTGAGCGTGAGCCCGTCGGGGCTCGCCGACCAGGTCGACGTGACGATCGTGTCGCCGGCCGCCGTCGTCAGCCAGTCGGCCCACTGGCAGCCATAGCCGAGGTCAGCGTTGGGATCCTTGTAGATCCACCAGCCGGCGGGGGAGTAGTCGAAGCCCGTCTTCATCTGACCTCCAGGACCCGATCCTCGGCGGCCACCGCGAGCACCCGATCCTCGCCGGGAACCCAGAGGATCCGTTCGGGCGGGGCCAGGTGCGAAATCGTCGTGACGATCGCCGAGGCGACGCCGGCGCCGGCCGCGGCGCCCGCGATCGGAACCCTTCGGCCGAGGCCGCCGGACGCGGCGCCGAGGCCCTGGGCGAGCGCCTGCAGCGACACCCGTCGATTGATCGCGCCGGCCGCCCCGCCGGCCCCCTGAGCCGAGCCCTGAAGCTCCCTGCCGAGCCCGAGCGCGGCGCTGGCGGCGCCCAGGCCCGGCGCCAGGCCGGCGAGCGGGCGCGCGGCGAACACGGCGGCGTCGGCCGTTCCGGACCCCGCCGCAGCGCCCGCCAGGGGATGGGCGACGGACAGATCGCCCTGCGCCGAGCCCACGCCCTCCGCCTCGCCGGCCACGCCGGACGAGGCGAGGGCGGCGACGGCCGCGCCAACGCCTTGGGCCAGGCCGGCGATCGGCCGGTCGGCGAGCACGGCGGCGCCGGCCACGCCGGATCCCGCCGCGCCGCCCGCCAGGGGATGGTTGACGGTCAGGGCGCCGGCGGCGACGCCGGCGCCCGTCACGCCGCCGGCGAGAGGTCGATCGACGCCCAGCGCGCCGGAAGCGATCCCCCCGCCAACGGCGGCCCCTGCCAGGGGACGCGTCGCGGCGAGCGCCGCAGAAGCCTCCCCCGCGCCGCTCAGGGCGCCCGCGAGCGGCCGAGCCGCCGCGACCAGGGCGGACGCCGATCCCGCGCCGGCCGCGGCGCCGGCGATCTCATAGTCGTGGCCCAGCGCGCCGGCCGCCACGCCGACGCCCGCGGCGGCGCCCGCCAGGGGCCGATCCGCACCCAGCTCGGCGCTCGCCGCGCCCACCCCGGCGGCCGAGGCCGCCATGGCGTGGAGGACGCCCAGATCGCCCGAGGCCGCCGCCGAGCCGGCCGAAGCGCCGGCGAGGGGCCGGGTCGCGCTGATCGCCGCCGTCGACGTGCCCGCACCGGAGCCGGCGCCCGCCACCGGGCGACGCGCCAGCATGGCGCCCGTCGCCGAGCCGCCGCCGTCCGCGCCGCCGGCCAGGGCGTAGCTCGCGCCGGAAACGGTGGGAGCCGCCGCCTTGTACGCATGGCCGCTGGGAAGCGAGCCCTCCAGCCCCCATTTCCAGGCCAGATATCCCTCGAACACCTCGATGTCCGCGTCCGACGGCGAGCCGTCGAGGATAATCACCTCGCCGAAGTCGATGTCGGAGGTGCGCGACCAGTCCGAGGAGCGGTTGCCGAGCGTGAACTCGTCGTTACGCGCCTCGTAGATGCGGCCGTAGTCGGTGCTCTGCCCCTGCGACTTGATGCGCCCGCAGAAGAAGACGGTGAATGACGTGGTCGGGTCGGTGGCGCCGTCGTCGTAGTAGACGGCCTTGGCGTCGCCGTTGACCTTGAACATGCCGGTCGTCGAGATGTCGATGCCGGTGCTCGGCACGCGCATGGCCGCTATCAGCTTGACCGGGAAGTCCGATGGCGTGGCCGCGATGTCCACGTAGACGCCGTGGTAGTTCAGGAGCGGCTTGTTGCCGGAGTAGCCGTCGTAGTCGCAGGCGAAGGCGTCCAACAGGGTGGACGTGCCATAGTGGCCGGAGGCGACCATGCCGCCACCGCTCGGAAACGCGATGGTCGGCATGCTTTGGAAGTTCGCGTTGGACGCCGTGCGCGTTCCCTGCTTGCCGGCCGTCGCCTGCGAGAGGTCGTAGCTGTTCGCGGACTTGTCGGCCCAGGCGGTGACCGTGCCGGCGCTCTCCGTGACGGTCGAGGCGTCGGCCGCGTCGTACCAGTGGCGGACGGCGGCGCCGTAGTCTGCGGGCGTCCACAGGGTCATGGCTTAACCCTTGGGCTAGTCCTCGCTGCAGACGATCGCCCCGGCCGCCACCGTGCCGCTCTCGCCGTCGGCGATCGTGCGCGAGGTGGTCAGGGCGCCCGTGTAGAGGCAGTTGCCCGAGGTCGACGCATCCCAGATCGAGAAGTGCGACACCGTTCCCCAGTCGCCGCCCGAGGCGGTGAAGGTGTGGGTCGAGCTGTTCGCCGCCGAGCCGCCGGAAGCCGCGTCGAAGGTGATCGCCTGGCGCGCATAGCCGTTGCCCGCCAGCTCGCCGGTCGTGCCGGCGTCGGTCGGATCGGCGGTGTGCAGGGCGAGATAGCGGCCGGTCGGCCGGGTCGGCGTCGCGCCGCCCAGCAGCCAGTCGAGGACGGCTGTTTCGGCGTAGTCGGCTTTCGACATGGAAGGATCCTTTGCGGAAGGGCGAAGTGTCGGAAATGCGAGCGGCGCTCGCGCCGTCAGGCGGCGGGAGGCGCGTCGACGAAGGTGGCGGAGACGCTGATCACACCGTCGGTCACCACCAAGGCGCGGGTGTCGAGCACCTGGCCCTCGGGGGCGACCGGCTCGGCGGCGACCTGGATGCGGAAGCGCGCCAGGTCGGCGGCGCTGTAGCGCGAGAGCGCGTTCGGGGCGTGGCGGAAGGCGCGGTCGATCACCGCGCCGGCCTCGGCCTCGTAGATGTCGGTCTCGTCCGCGCCGACGACGAGCTGCGCGGTGGCGAAGGGCTCGCCCGGCGTCAGCTCCACCGCCGCGCCGTCGACCAGGATCGCATAGGCCATGATGGGTCCTCAGAACTGCAGGGTGTGCGTGCCGACCACGTCGAAGGTGTGGATGGTCCAGCCCCCCACCTGCGTGATCGTGCCGCCCGTGGCGCGGGGCAGGCCGGGATAGGAGACGATGACGACGCCCTGCTTGCCGTCGCCGGCGGTGGCGCCCGTCGAGGCCGCGCCGCCGTCCCCGTAGTGGACGCCGTTGGCGCCGCCGCTGGCGGCGCCGCCCTTCGCATAGGTGATGCTCGCGCCGCTGATGTCGCTGGCGAGGCCTACGCCGGCGGATCCGACGCCGCCCGGACCGCCGGCGCCGCCGCCGCCGCCCGCGGTCGATAGCCCTCCCGGCGAGCCGCCGGCGTGGCCCTGCCCGGCGACGCCAGCGCCGCCGGGACTGGTCGACTGGCCGCCGGCGCCGCTGCCGGACCCGCCCGCAAAACCGCCACCCGTGGGCGTCGTGCCACGGCCGCCGCCGTAGCAGATCGCGAAGCCCTCCAGCGAGGAATCGCCGCCCTGCTGACCGTTCGCGGTCAGGCTCTTGCCGCCAAGGCCCCCGGCGCCGACGACGACCGTGAAGGACTGGCCGGCGGTCGCGGCGAACGCGCCTTCAAGCATGCCGCCGGCGCCGCCGCCGCCCCCGGCGAGCGTCGTATTGCCCGCGCCGCCGCCGCCGCCGCCGGCGATGACGAGGAAGCGGCCCAGCACGCCGTGCGACGTGCTGGCCAGCATGGCGTTGGTGTGCGGGCGCATCAGGCCGAGGCGCGGAAGCTGGCCTCGATCACCGGCGTCACGGCGTCGACGACCTCGTAGTAGATCTTATCCTTGGCCCCGGCGCCGGTGCTGAGCGTGGGCGCTCCGTCGGCCATGAAGTCCCAGCAGGAGGCGTAGGTCAGCAGCCGGCCGCCCGTGCCGTCCTGGTTGACCTGGAGCGAGCCGGTCGCGCCCTCCTGCAGATTGGTCGGCTGGCCGAGGATGCGGTTTCCGCCGAGAGTGACCTTGGCGCGGAAGCCGCTGTTCATGTCCCAGGCGATCGTCGCCGCGTCGGTCAGGGTCTGCGCCGCCATGGCGCTCTTCAGACCCAGGGCGGTGATGTAGTGGCTATCATCGGACCCGGCGAGGATCTGCGCCACCGTCGCCTTGGTCAGGCCTCCCGCGGTGAGCATCGCCAGCAGGGCCGTGAGCAGTTGCGTGTTGTCCGTCTTGTCCGGGGCGATTTCGGCGTAGGCGAGCACGCCGAGAATCTCTTCCTGGATCGAGTTTAGCCAGTCGGCGGTGACGACCGTCGGCGTGACGCCCGAGCCCGGCAAGGCGTGGGAGAAGAAGCCCGGTTCGCCGGCGGCGTAGGGCTCGGGCAGCGACGCTGCCGCCGTCGCATGGTCGATGCGATGCATGCGTGATCCTTGGAGCTGGAAAGAGGCGCGCTCAGGCGGTGGCGAAGCCGGCCAGCGTGTGCGCGGGTTTCAGCGCGTCGAAGACGCAGATGATGACGTCGTTCTCGACCGTCAGCAGGGCCTCGCCGGCGGTGGATACATCGGCCGAAAAGTAGAAGGCGCGAAGACCGGGGACGGTGACCAGCCAGTAGTGCGCCCAGTCGTCGCCGTAGGCGGGTTGATCGCCGCCATCGATGTCCGCGCGGAACGGCGCGTAGGTCTCGATCGTCACGCCCGAGTAGCCCAGCCGCGCGGCGATCCGCAGGAAATAGGCGACCGACTGGCCGCCGCCGTCGGCGAACTTGGCCAGCACCTGGCCCCGCCGCTGCGCCAGCGTCTGGTCCGTGCCTTCGCAAGGATCCGGCAGGCCGAGTGTGGCCTCCCATTCGGTCAGAAGGGCGTCGACCGTGCCGGGGAACGCGCCGATGAGGAGCCCAACGGCGGCGGCGTCATGGTCGGCGAAGGCCTGCGCCAGGCCGCGAAGGACGCGGGTCTGCACCGCGTCGGGATCGGTCGGCCAGACCGCGCCGCGCGGCATGAGCGCCTGCAGCGCGGCCAGGTAGTCGGCGGCGCCATGCGCGCGGATCGTCATGGCCTAGGCCCAGGTGATCGCGCCGAGCACCGGCAGATAGCCAAGGTCGCTGGCGAGGTCGCCGGCCGAACCCGGCGTGACCGACCCATGGTCGGGCGAGATCCCGGTGAGGATGAAGCCGAGCGAGCCGGCCACCGCGCCGATCGCGGTCTCCAGGCGCGAGACCTCGATCGTCCCGCCTGGCTTGCCGGCGTCCAGGAACACCGCCGTTATCGCCGCGGCGATGGCCGCCTTGACCGAGGCGCTGGCGGCGCTGAGCCCGGCGATAGTGAAGTCGACGGTGTTGGCC
The DNA here is from genome assembly GCF_041916435.1 of Phenylobacterium sp. GTDB lineage: Bacteria > Pseudomonadota > Alphaproteobacteria > Caulobacterales > Caulobacteraceae > Phenylobacterium. Next base: position 41,582 of record NZ_JAYRZM010000003.1, read on the forward strand.
GAGGGGGCGGCCAGATAGACCAGGGCGGTGACCGGCTGAAGGGGGAAGATCGCGTCGGCCACGGCGAGCTGGTCGCCCGTCGCGGCCGTGTCGCGCGTTTCGCCGGCGGCGACGCCGTTGGTCCCCTGCGGGAAGCCGTCGTGAGCCGCCTGGACGTCGTCCATCATGAAGCGGACGAGGACCGTCCCGGTCCCCATCTCCAGCGGATAGGCCCAGGCGCGGGTGACGCCGGCGACCTGGAGCGCCCACTCCTCATAGTCGGCCTTGGCGCCGCCCTGCGGCGGATCGGCGTAGACCTTGAGCATGCGCGCGCGCAGCTCGTCGTCGGTCTCGATGTCGGTCCCGCCGGTGAAGGCGGTCGAGACCGCGCCGCTGGAGTTCACGCCGGATACGGCGCTGATCAGGGTCACCGTCAGGCCGGCGTCGGCGTTCCAGGCCGAACCTTCGGGCTCGCCGAGGTCCATCACCGCCTGCGCCGCGACGGTGAGGGCGCCAGACCCGTCCACGGTCGCCTCGGCCGTCGTCGCGTAGACCCGGCCGTCGTCGCGCACGAACTGCGAGCCGGCGGGCAGGACCGCCGTCGGCGTGCCCGTGAAGCCCGCCGCGCCGGTGGCCGCAGCCGAGGCCTTGCGGGTGACGCCCTTCAGCGCCGCCCAGGCTTCCAGCGCTTCGCCCGTCGCGGTATAGGGGACCGCCTGCAGCGCGATCCAGTCGAGATAGCCGTATTGGCCGTTGAGGGCGCCGGCGAGCACCTGGGCGAGGATCCGCAGGTTGGAATAGCGCAGCAGGGTCTGCGCGCCGGGAAGCGCGGCGTCGATGTCGGCGGCGACGTTCTGACGAAGCTGCGTGAGGGTCGGACGATCGAACGGCACGTCAGATCACTCCATTCCAGACCCAGCGGAAGTTCAGCGCCAGGGGCGCGGCGCCGTCGCGATGCAGCACGACCCGAGCCCCCAGCTCGCCCGGACGCGTCCATTCGGTGGCCACGTCGATGCTCGCCACGACGCCGTCGTCGATCAGCCATTGCAGCGCATCGACGATATCGCCCCTGACGAGCCGCAGCGTCGCGGCCGAGGCCTTGGCGCGGAACCGCAGCCAAAGACGCGAGCCGATCCGCGTCGTCGATCCCTGGTCGCCCCACCAGCCGCGCGGGTCGCGGGCGCCCACGTCGACCAGCTCCGGGTCCGACGCGCGGCCATCCGTGAACAGGCTGATCAGGACGGCCGTGGTCAGGTCGTCGCCGGCGGCGAGGAGCGGGCCGGCCAGCGCCCAGTCGCCGACGGCGGCGCCGGCGTCCCACGTCGTGGTGATGTCGGTCATGGTCTACTCGGCCAGGAGGTCGGGGAGATCGCTGGTCCCGTGGCGGTGTCCGTTGTGGGCGGCGCGCAGGACCTTGACGGAGACGTTGTCGCTGTCGCAGCGGTCGACGATGTCGCCGGTCACCTCCAGGCGGTCGGTTTCGAAACGCACCGTGCCGCTGGCCTTGACGGTGACCGTCGTGGCGTTCTCCAGCAGGACGGGCAGGCCGGCCGCGCTGACGTGCAGGCCGTCCTCGCCGAACCACAGATAGGCGCCGCGCTGATCGTAGACCGCCGCGTCGCCGGGCTTCAGGCCTGTCAGCCGATAGACCTGGTGGCCGTGGGCGACGCCGACGCCGTTGGAGCGCTCGCCGCCGGGGAAGATCACCACCACGTCGGAGCCGGGCGGCGGATTGGAGGCGAAACCGAACAGGCCCAGCAGCGGCGTGCGGTCCCGAAGACCCCGGCTTCCGTCGGTTCCCTTCGGCCCCAGGTCGACCTGGGCGCGCTGGACCGGACCGGCGTCGTCGACGACGGTCACCCGGCCGCGGCCGATGGCGAACATCAGCCGGTCGACGATGCCGCGCATCAGTCCACCCCCGCCAGCACCGGAACCAGCAGGATGGGTTCCGGCGAATAGGCCTCGGGCGGCATGAGCACGACCTGGGCCGTCGTGCCGGTGTCCTTCGCGCGGCGAAAGGTGACCTGGCCGATGATCCAGGCGGCCTCGTCCAGATGGTGCTCGGGCAGCTTGACCGGCGCCAGGGTGTTCGGCCGCCAGAGCGCGCCGGCCTCGTCGCGCCAGCTATCGCAGGTGATCACGGCCTGACGGCTGCGGCCCATGCGGCGGGAGGCCTCCCACGCCGCGCGCTTCTTGGCGATGTCCTGGCCGCCGGACGGCGCCTCGGCGATCATGGATTTGCGGCGATGGCGCTTGACCTGGGGATCACGGGCGCTGCCGATCAGGTTGCCGCCCTCGCCCAGGTCGCCCAGCACGTCCATGGACAGGAGGAAGGCGTCATACTCCGAATAGCGCTGGTCCATCGTGCGGCTGACGGCGGCGTCCTGCACGTTGACGCCCTCGGTGAAGCCGCTGGCGGCGCGTTCGGTCCCGACCTGGCCGAGCACCAGGGCGCCGGCGGCGTCCTCGTAGGCCAGGAGGGCGGCGTAGCGGCAGACCTGTTCGATCACGTCGAACGCGGTCTCGGTGAGGGTGAGGTTGAACTGCGGGATCGTCGGCCCGGCCGCGCCCGTGCTGGAGACCGAGATCCCGTAGGGCTGGGCGAGCTTGCGGGCGATTTCGACGGCGTTCGCGCCCGAGATCTGGCCGGTCGGCCACTCGGCGCTGCAGTCGACCAGGTCCTGGCACTTGCCCCGCCCGATGATGCGCACCGAATGGCCCTTGGGCGAGGTGCGCGACATGTAGCGGTCGACGTAGCCGGTGATCACCGTGTCGCCGCCGATGGCGACGGTGCAGGCCTGTCCCGGCTCGACCACCAGCCTGGCCGCGTCGCCGGGATAAAGTTCGGTCACGCCGATGTCGAACGACCGCGGCACGCTCTCGGCGCCGCAGGTCACGGCGATTTCGGTCCAGCCGCTGATCCGCTTGCCGCCGACGGTGAGGCTGAGGTCGTCGGCCATCAGGAGGACAGCGCCTTGAAGCTCACCGGCATGAACAGCGGATGGGCCGGGTCGGCCTGGCGCGCCAGCTCGTCGGCGCGCGAGGCGTCATCATAGAGGCGGTCGGCCAGGGTCAGCGCCGGCAGGGGCGCGCCAAACACGAACGCCCGCAGACCGGCCAGGCGCGCGCCGCGGACGGCCAGATCGCGGGCCACCGCCGAGCGCAACGCCGACAGGGCGGTGAAGGCGGCGTCGTCGCCGACGTCGCCGGCGGCGTCGATCACGGACTCCAGGGCGTCGACGACCAGCTTGCGAGCGGCGCTCGCATCGTCGGCGCTGGACGGCTGGTAGTCGGCCGCCGCGCGGGCCAGCTCGATCGCCGCCGCGCGGCGCACCAGGCGGATGAAGGCGGCGTCGGCCTCGACGTCCATCCGGACCTCCCTACCCCGCGAACGTGGTCAGGCCCCGCAACAGGCGCAGGGCGTCGGCGGGATCGGCGCTCGCCTGGCGCACGGACGAGGCCAGGGCCTGGGCCTTCGCCGCCAGATCCTGCGGCCCCGAAGTCGAGGCGACCAGGCCCGCGGCGCTGGTCAGGTCGTCGCCGGCGTCGGCGACCAGGCCGCGCAGTCCCGAGGCGCGGGCGACCAGGCTCGACAGATCGCCGACCGCGCCCAGCGCCCCCGAGCGGCCGAAGCCGCCCAGGTTGCCGCCGTTGAAGTAGCGTCCGAACGAGCCCTGGAGCTGGCTGGCGACATGGAACAGACTCGTCGCGTCGCTGGCGGCCGACAGGGCCGCGCCGGCCGCCTGGCGCGCCCGATCGACCAGGCCGAGGGCGACGGTCTCGCCACGGCCGACCAGCGGGCCGATCGCGCCGGCGAAGTCGTCGGAGACGGCGGCCTCGGCGGCGTCGGCGGCGATCCCCACCGCGTCGCCCGTGCTCGAGTCGGTGCTCGGGAACTCCCGCGCGCCGCTTTCCACGAAGCTGAAGGCCAGCTCGAAATAGCGGCCGGCGTCCCAACGCTCGACCACGGACAGGTCGTCGACGCTGACCTCGAGGCGGCCATAGGTCGGATGCACCAGCGCGCCGGAGCCCTCGGTCTCGGCCGCGGCCACCATGCGCTCGCGCTGGGCGATGACGTCGCCGCCGCCGTAGATCAGCGAGTCCGAGACCAGGAAGCCGGTGACGCGCTGGCGCCGCGTCTTGCGGCCGAGGTCCTCGGGCCAGGGCTTGTCGCGGAACGGATACTCGTGGACGGCCAGGCGCCGGCCGAAGCGGCTCTCCCCGCTCAGCACGCCGAACGGCACGCCGCGGAAAGAGGCCGGCTGCAGCGCCGCGATCCAGTCGCTGGCCACGGTCAGCCCGCCATGGCGTGGGAGACGCGCACGTCCATGCGCGCATCCGGCGAGGCGGACGATTCGACCACCAGGCCCGGCGGCGCGTTACGGAAGCTCACCTGGATCTCCGCGCGCGTCGCTGGCGGCGCGGAGCCGCGATTGTCGTTGTCGCCGCTCGCCATGACCGTGGGCGACGCGCCGCCAGGGAAGGCGCCGCGATAGAACTGGTGGCCGCCGCGGGCGAGGGTCATGTCCTGGTCGCGCGCCCAGCTCGGCATGCGCCGTCCCATGGCGGCCTGTCCGGCGGGCGAGACGAAGTTCACCGCGCCCTTGGTCGGATCGACGTAAGGGTGCTGGGCGATCGCCGCCAGAACGGCGGCCTTGGCGTCCTGGTAGGTCTTGGAGCCGACGGCCAGGCTGTTGAGATAGGCGCGGCGGGCGGGGTTCATCCACGGTTCGAACTGGCCGCGCTGGTGGACGATGTCGCTGGCGGCCTTGCCGCTGGCGGCCATGCGGTTGAGGATCACGTGGGCCACGTCGCCCTGGCCGCGCGCGTCGCCCGGCAGCGCCTCGCCGACGACCGTGCGGACCATGGCGTCCAGATCCTTCGCGCTCATGCCGGTGCGGGTGACCGGACGGCTGGTGAAGCGGCTTGAGGCGGCCGGGGCTTCGACCTTCGACTCGGGATCGCCCTTCACGGCCGCCACGAAGCGCTGGGCCTCGCGAACGATGGGCTTCGGAATGCGATCCTTCACCCATTTCACCGCCGCCTCGATGCGCTTCACGAACGGCTCGATCCGCGCCCAGGCCGCGTCGAAGATCGCAACGACGCGGTCCCACAGCGGGCGGAAAAACAGCTCCAGTCCGCGCCAGGCCGCCTTCACGCCGCGAACGTCTTCGCTGGCGACAAACGCCACGCCCCGGAAAGTTCCCCGCAGGAAGCCGATCGACGCACTGAGACCCTGAACGCTCAGCCGTCCGAAGCCCATCACGAACGGCGAATTGATCACATCCTTGGCGAGGCCCGACCAGCGCTGCGAAAGCTCGGTCGTGGCCTGCTTCATCCTCGTCGCCCGCTCGATCTGCTTATCGCTCAGCACCGCGCCGGAGCGATCGAAACGGTCCATTTCCGTGCGCAGCTTGGCCGAGCCGTCGAGCAGCGCCGGCAGGGCCGAACCGACGCCGAAGGTGTCGGCGATGAGCTGGCGGGATTGGGCGGACTTCTGGCGGGCGAGGATATCGGAGAGATCCAGCATCGCCTGCTTGACATCGAGCGTGCCGTCCTTGGCGTAGCGCAGCTTGAGGCCGAGCTGGTTCATGGCGGCCAGGGCGGTGGCGTTGCGGCCCCAACGCGCGTCGTTCAGCGTGCGGCCGAGACCGTTGAGGCCGGCGTCCATGGCCGAGGCGTCGACGCCGAACATCTTGCCCGCGCCGCGGAAGTCCTGAAGGTCGCGGGTGGAGACGCCGATCACGCGACCCGTGTTGCGGATGTTGAAGCCGAGGTCGGCCCACTTCTGCGAGACCTTGGCCGCGATCACGCCGGCGGCGGCCAACCCCGCCGCGGCGACGCCGATCCCGGCGCCGGCAAGGATGGCGGCCGAGCCCAGGGCCTCCCCGGCCGCGGCCGTGCCGGTCAGCGCTTCGCCCGCCGCGCCGGCGTCGGCGGCAAGGCCCTTGCCGGCCTTGGAGGCCGCGCCGAAGCCCTTGCCCATGTCGGCCGCCGCGCGGCCGAGCGCGTGGCTGTTGGCGACGGCCTTGGCGAACTTGGAGCCGGCTTCGGTCAGCGCCCGCGGCACGCCGAACCGCTCCAGCGCGCGGGCGGTCTTGTCGATCGAGGCGCCAAGGCGCTTGGTGCGCGCGTCGACCGCGCCGAACGTGGCGCTGGCGCGGTCGCGGGCGTCGATGAAGATCTGGAAGCGATTGGCCATCAGTCCCTCCCTCCCCGCTTGAACGCCACGGCCTGGTCACGCCAGAAAAGCAGGCGCGACCAGGGATAGGCCATCAGCTCCTCGGGGAACTTGCCGAAGGTCAGGGCCAGGTCGATCAGGACGCCGGGCCAGTCGGCAGGGCGTCTTCCATAAAACCCAGCAGATAGGCCTCGGCCTTCTTGAACTCGCGGGCCGGGAGCTGGCGGACAACCTGTTCGGGCACGCCGCTGATCAGGCTGACGGCGAAGATGCCGCTTGCCTTGGCGGCGAACGCCTCGATCTCTCCGGCGGTCGGTTCGCGCAGGCTGAGACGTTCCAGCAGGGAGCCGTCGGGCTGTTCCAACGGCTTGCGCAGCGGCACGTCCAGGGTGTCCGGCAGGGCGTCGAGCTGGGCCTGGGTCAGAGCCACGGTCAGGCCTCCGTCACGTCGGCGGAGGACCATTGCACGTCGAAGGCGCCCTCGGAGCCGTCGACCGCCGGCGGTTCCTCGGAGGTGAAGGCGTTGCGGGCGATCACCGTCTTGCCGTTGGCCAGCTCGACCATCGTCGTGACGTTCGTCATGTCGACGAGGTCTTGAATCCTGGTCTTGTTGGAGTCGCGCAGCTTGGCCTTGATCCAGCCGAATTGCGGCGTCTCCTTGTAGCCGTGCGGGCCGTCCATGCCGGAGAGGCCTTCCCGCTTCACCGTCGACACGGAATAGGAGAAGTCGCCGACCAGGGCGTAGGACCGGCCGTCGACGTTCAGATAGGCGACGCCGGCCAGGCGGTTGGTGTTGTCAGCCATGGAGGCCGCTCCTCGTTTGGGGGTCTAGGGACGCCGGGCGGGCCCGTCAGCTCCGGAACTGGGCCAGTAGGGCGAAGACGCGCAGGCCGTTGATCAGGTCGGCGGGCCAGAGCACGTCGACCCGATTGCGGTTGGCGGCGTTGCGCTCGACGATCAGCGCGTCGGCGAAGGCGTCGGCGTTCTCCACCAGGTCCCCCTCGACCGCGCGGTACTGGGCGATCAGCTCGGCGCGGATCATGTTCGGCGTGACGACGGCTGAGCCGGGCGGGACGCGCGTGCCGTTGTCGGCCAGCTTCACGCGGGAATACTTGCTGGTGATCGCGCCCTTCAGGGCGCGCAGCAGGGCCGCCAGGGTGAACAGGGTCTCCACCTGCAGATAGCTGTCGTCGGGCTGGCCGAAGGCGTTGGTCTGGTAGGTGGTGATCAGGTTCTCGATCCGGCAGGTCCCGTCGGGGCCGACCGTGTAGGTGGAGATCCCGTCGAACAGCAGGGTGTTGCGCTGGGCGAGCGTGTCGCGCGAGGCGATCGGCGGGGCCAGGACGTCCAGCTCCAGGGTCTGCAGCGGCCGGGCCGGGTCGGCCTTGAGGCTGACGAAGGCCGCGCCGGCGACGTTGGCCGCCCAGAGCCAGGCCGGCGTCGGGCTGTCGTAGAAGCCCATGACCGCGGCGTGCTGGTCATTGCGCGCATTGCCGAAGGTGGTGCGCGCCGCGACCGTGCCGCGATAGGCGGCGAACACGTGGCCGTAAACCTGGGATTCCCACGACCAGCGGCCGGCGGCGTCGCCGAGCAGGGCTTTCAGCGCGTCGAGCGAGGTCGTGTCGGTGTAGGCCGAGACGATGCAGTCGAAGCGCTCGTCGCCGAGGGCCGCCAGGCCCGTGGTCAGGGTGGGGTTGGTGGCCCCGCCGGACATGGCGGTGATCGTCAGCGTGATCCCGGCCGGGACCGCCTGGCCGTTGCGCGCTCCCAGGTAGTTGACGCGCAGATCGATGTCGTCGCCCGCCAGGCCCTTGTTGCGGGCGGTGATGTCGACCTCGTAGGCGTTCACGCCGTTGACGGCCGCCGTGACCGGCAAGTCGCTGGCGGCGGTGATCGCGGCTGCCGCCGCCGCCGCGAGCTGGGCGGCGGTCATGCCCGAGGTGACGGCCACGGACACCAGCTCGCCGCCCACGTAGAGGCTAAGCACGCCGGCGGCCGTGGCCGTGCCGGTGAAGGACAGCTTGCCCGTGGCGGCGACCGCGGCGTCGTCGTCGGCCAGCGGCAGCACCCACAGCTCGCCGGCGACGTCGCGCTTGCGATACCAGGCGACCATCAGGGCGGCGAGCGAGCCGACGCCGAAGCGCGTCTTGGCCTCGTCGGCCCCGGCGACCTGGATCGGCGTGTCGGCGTCCGCGTCGCCGGCGGCGAGCATCTGGGCGACGATCAGCGCGCGCGGATTATCGACGGAGTCGCCGGCCTTGGAGTTGTCCACCTCGGCGTAGAACAGCGGAACCCGCAGCGCCTGGGGGATGGTGTTGAAAGAGATCGACATGGACGGCGCTCCTTAGGAAGCGGGCTGAGCGGGCGGGGCGGCCTTGACGGCCTTCATTCCGCGGACCTCGACCACGTCGCCGTCGCGCAGGGCGCGGCTCCAGTAGAGGTCGGTGGGCGAGACCTCGACGCCCTCGGCGGGGATGAGCTGCAGGGTGCGGGGATCGCGCACGAGAAGTCCCGGCGCAGGCTTGACGAGCATGGCGGCGTTCCTAGGTGGGCAGGTCGATTTTGAGGGACGGCCCGGTGATCGTGGCGGGCGGCGTCGGCGGATCGGTGAGCCGGGTCGTCACCTGGACCTCGGCGAGGTCATCGTCGGGCGCGGGATAGAAATCGTCGGCGTCCTGGTAGAACTCCAGGCCGAAGACCATGGAGAGCTCGCCGACATACTGGCGGCCGTCCTCGGACACCTTCACGCGCGAACGGACATAGGCGTATTGCTGGATCACGCTCATGACGCAGGGCGCGTTGATGACCGCGATCTCGATCTGGGTGCGCAGGGCGCCGAGCTGGTCCCAGCAGACGCCGGCGCCGACGTCGCCGGTCTCCAGCGGCGCGGTGACCCGCGCGGTCACCGGGACGGCGGCGGTGACCGTGAAGGACGGTGCGCCGATCGCGCCCTGCGAGACCTTGTCGTCGTCGGGCAAGCCGACCAGCACCAGAGGCATGTCCTCGACATTGCTGGGCCACTTGCGGAAGCCGAACACGTTGCCGCCGGCGACGTTGGCCTCGGCCAGGGCCTGGTTGACCCGCTCGGCGAGCTCGTCAGCGCGCATGCTCAGGCGGGACCGACGAAGCCGAGCATCAACAGGATATGGCCGTGGCCGTCGGGCTGGGTGTCGCGGACCATGTAGATTTCGCCCTTCCGCTCGATCAGGGCCTTGTCGCCAAGGGCCGGATCGCGTGCGAGCGCCGCTCGCCTCACGCCCAGGACCGGCATGGTCGTGTTGACCGGCGGCGCGCCTTCGGTGTCCTGCATCACGGCCAGATAGGCCTCGTCGAAAACGGCGTCCGTGAGCGTCACCTGTTCACCCGTCACGTGGGTGTAGACGACGTCCCCCGTCGCGCCGTTCTCGCCGAAGACCCGCATGACCGGCGCGAGCACCTTGGCGTCCCAATCGATGGCCACGGGGATCAGCCCAGGCTCACGCTCGGGCCGGTCACCGCGACAGGCGCGGCGGCGGGATCCTTGAGCACGCCCCTGGCGCGCAGCGCCGCCACCTCGGCGGGCGGCAGGCGCACCGTGGCGCCTGGACCGGCATGCTCGCCATCACCCCAGACGACGGTGCCGCGAGCCACCTCGGCCGCCTCCAACTCGTCGGCGCCCTCGTCGGTCAGGGTCACGGCCTTGCCGGCGGACTTCTTGGGCGCGGCCTTGGGCGCGGCCTTGGGCGCCGCTGCGGCCGTGGCGGTCTCGGCAGGCGCGGCCGCAGCGGCTTGCGCTGCGGCGGTTTCAGCGGCCGACGCCGTTTCGGCGGGCGTGTTCGTGTCTTCGGGCATGGAAGGTCCCTCTCAAGTGAGAAAGTTGGATCGTGGTCGCGCCTGGCGGGGTGATCTCCGCCAGGCGCCGGCGGTCAGATGACGGTCGCCGCCAGGCAGGCGTTGACGCGGCTGGGGATCACGATGGGCGCGGACTGCATCATGATCAGCCGCTGCGCCGGGTCTTCCTGGATCCAGGTCTTCGGCGCATAGGCCATCGGCCCATAGGCGAACTGCGGATCGAGGATCGCCCCGAACGCGCGCGTGCCCATCATGTCGGGACCGCACATGACCACCATGCCGTCCGGCAGCATGGGCTGTTCGACATCATTATCGTCGACGTACCAGTCGTTGTAGAGCCACAGGTCATATTGGCCCCAATGACCCTTGTAGACCGCGCCCTTGGTGATCTGGGCGCCCGGATTGATGCTGTTCGGCGCGTCGCCGAGCTTGGGATAGTAGATCGCCCCCTGGACGCCTTCGGCGTTGAGGAACTTGCTCCACGGGCCGTTGGTGAAGACGATGTCGGTCATCTGCGCGCCGGACTTCTTCAGCACTTGCTGCTGCCAGGTCTCGATATTGGCCGTCGGCACCGGATCGCGGCCGTTCGCCAAGAGGTTGCCGGCGACGCCCCACTTGTTCGAGCCGGTCAGGGTGACGGTGAGGCCAGCGTCGCGCCCGAAGTCCACGACCGTGGTCGGAAAGCCGTCGCCGGCGATCGTCACCGTGCCGCCCATGAGCACGCTGGCGGCCATCCATTCCAGACGGCGGTTCAGCATGTCGATCTGGTCGGTCATCTCGAAGGCGAGGTTGGCCATTTCGCGCTCGGCGGCCGACATCGCTCCGCCGAGCTGTTCACCGATCATCCGGCGGACGGGCTTGCGCAGGTCGGGCGCGCGCTTGTCCTTGATGTAGGCCGGCTTGAACTCGTTGGTCTGGTAGCGCCGTTGCTCGACCAGCTTGCCCTCGACCAGGGGCGAGACGAACGGCGACATGCGGCGCTTGCCGACGTCGACGTCGATCGCCACCGTCTCGCGGTCGGAGGTGATTTCGTTGGGGAAGAACCTGTCCAACAGGAAGTTCTGCGAGGTCTTCAGGTTGGGCACGACCTGAACGAGGGTCGCGGTGTCGTAGGCGAGATTGCCGGTCATGGCGGGCTCCAGATGAAGGGCCGGGGCCGGCGCGCCGGCCCTCAGGGATGGTCAGGGGGTGGGGTTCAGCTCGGGTCGGCGGCGGAGACCGACGACTTGACGAAGATCCCGAGCTGGGCGAGCTGGGCCTTGGCGTCGGCCGTGGTGTGGCCCGTCCCGAGGGTGAGGGCGTTGGCGTTGAACTCGCCCATGCGGTAGACGCCGGCCTGGACGTCGCCGCCGGAGGGATCGGCGTCGTCGGCGAGGATGCAGGTCATGATCTGCGAGCCGTCGCCCGCGTCCTTATCGGACAGCTTGTGCTTCACCACGGCCGAGGAGACGGCGATGGTGAACTTGTCGCCAACCGCGAAGTCGGTCGCCCCGTCCGCCAGGGTGAAGGCCAGGCCGCCGGCGTCGAAGGCGACGGCGACGGCGCCGACGCCGACCACGTGGCCGGCCGGGTCGATCACCTCGAAGTCGCCGGCGTTGGCGGCGGCCTTGGTGATCTGCAGCACATAGACGCCGTCCTGCGCGCCGGCGCCGACGGTCACCGCGCCCATGGCGCCGTCGCCGGTGTTGCCGCCGTCGGCGGCGGCGACGGCGGCGGCCGAGGCCAACACCGCCCCCAGCACCGAACCGCGCTTGAGCGCGGCGGCGCCTGTCAGGGTGACGGTGTCGCTGACGATCTTGAGATCGCCGGCGATGAGCTGGTCGGGAATGTAGGCGTCGGAGGTCATCCCCGGCGCGAAGGCGTTATCGCGATAGTTGGTCATGTGGATCGTCCTTCAGGGTCTGCGGCCGGGGAGGCCGAAGGGGGGCGACGGCTCAGGCCTTGTGGCCGCGGGCCTTGTTCAGGGCGCCGATGATCGCCTTGGCCTTGGCCGCAGGCGCGTTGGCCGGCGTGATGTCGTCGTCGCGGTCGTCCGACCCGAGGGCGGGGACCTGGATGCGCGACATGCGCTGGTGGAGACGGCTGGGCGCCTGGGCCTCGGACGCCTGACCGCCGCCGGCGGCGACGTTCAGCAACGCGATCGCCTCGGCGCTGGTCAGGTCCGTGCCGAAGGCGAGCTGGGCGGCCATGTCCGGACGGACGCCGGCGGCCTTCGCCTGGAAGATCCGGCGGCAGCGGGCGCGCTCGGCGCGACGGCCCGCGCGAGCGGCGCTCGCGACATCCTCGTCGTCGTCCTCCTCCTCGGCGCAGGCCTCGTCTTCGTCGTCGTCTTCGGCCTTGCCCTTCTTGGACTTGCCCTTGCGGCCGTCGGACTTGTTGTCGTCCTCGTCGCCGTCCTCGGCGTTCGGATCGTCGTCGGACTCGTCGTCCTCGGCCTTGCCTTTCTTGGACTTCCGGCTCTTGCGACCGTCGGACTTGTTATCGTCCTCGTCGTCGTCGCCGTCCTCGGCGCGGGCCTCGTCCTCGTCGTCGCGCTCGGGCGCCTCCTCGGCCTTGGCGGCGCGGGGCTTGCGGCCAAGGCCGAGCAGATGGGCGAACGGCATGGTCGCCGCGCCCGACATCAGCGAAGTCTTCATGGCTTTTCCTTGGAAGCTTTTCCGTGGGGGGTGTCAGCCGAGCTCGGCGAGCAGGGCCCGATAGGCGGCGTCAGGCGCCATCACCGCGTCGGCGAGGCCGACGCGCAGGCCGTTCCCGCCCTGGAAGGTCGCGGCCTTCAGGTCGTTGACAGCCCTGGACGTGAGGCCGCGGTTGCGCGCCACGGTCTCGTCGAAGAGGCGGCCCGCCTCGTCGATTTCGGTCTTGAAGGCCCGATAGGCCTCGTCGGAAAGCGGGATCTCCGAATGGCCGTCGGTCTTCCGGTCGGCGCCCTCGGAGGTGATGAAGGTGACCTTGACGCCGAAGTCGGCCAGGCCCTTGGAGACGTCCACGTGCATGGCGATGACGCCGATCGAGCCGGTCCCGCCGGTGCGCGGCACGACGATCCGGTCGGCCGCCGAGGCCAGGGCATAGGCCGCCGAATAGGCGCACTCGTTGAGCACGGCCCAGACCGGCTTTTCGCCGCGGGCGTCGAACATGGCGTCCACCAGGTCGAAGCAACCGGCCACCTCGCCGCCGGGACTGTCGACGTCCAGCATGATGGCGCGCACCTGGTCGTCGGCGACGGCGCCGAGGAACGCCTGGCGCAGGCCGTCGTATCCGGTCAGGCCCCAGAACGAACCCATCCAGCCCAGCCGGTGGAGAAGGACCCCGTCGACACGGATCAGGGCGATCCCGGTGTCGGCGACCATGTCGTAGCCGGGCCAGGGCCGGCGATCGGTGACGCCGGGACCGAAGGCGCCCGCAGCGAGCATGCCAGCGTCCGCCTCCATCGTCGGCGCGCGGGCCGCCTCGGCCATGGCGGCGACAAGGGCCTGGGCGCGGCCACGATGCAGGGCGATCGGCGTGTTGAAGAGCCGCCGCGCCAGAAGGGGATAGGGGTTCACTGTTCCTCCGGCGTGGTGGGCTTGCGGGCCGCGTCGCGGGCGGGCTGGGCCTGCGCCCAGGAGGGCGCCGGGATGCCGTGCTCCTTGAACAGGCGCAGCTCCTGCGCGCGCTCCTCCAGCACCTCGTCCAGGTCCTGGCCTTGCTCGGCCAGCTCGCGCGAGTGGGTGGTGAGGGCGCCGTCGAGACGCAGGATCGCGCCGGCCGGCTCGTCGACCGGGTCCATCCAGCCGAGGCCGGGACCGAGCCAGACGGCCCGGCCGTAGGCGGCGCGGCATTCGTGGAACGGCGGCGCGCCGGGCGGCAGCGGCGGGTCGTCCAGCTCCATCGACTCCTCGAGCCAGGCCCCATAGATCGGTTGGGCGAAGCCGACGGCGAAATCGGTGCGGCGGCGGGTGGAGGTTTTCCAGAACTCCAGCAGCGCGCCGCGGGCGGAGGAATAGTTCACGTCCGACCAGTCGTTGCTGGCCTGCTGGGCCGAGACGCCGGCGGCCGAGGCGGCGTTGCGCAGCACCGCCTTCTCGAACGCGGCGTAGTTGCCGGAGGGCCGCGTGGCGGCGACCGTGCCGATCTTCTCGCCGGGAAACAGCGTCGGCATGCGCACGCCGCCGATCGCCAGGCGGCGCTCGTCGTGGAACTCGGAACGCAGTGTCTGGTAGCGGCCGAGGTCTTCGGTCCCGCCCAGGGCGTCGGCGATCAGCTCGTGATCGAACGGGCTTTCGATGTAGGCGCCGAAGATGGCGTTGACGAGCGCCTGGTCCAGCTCGGCGCCGTCATAGCGGAAGAGCATCTTCAGGCGCTGCAGCACCGGCGTGAGGATCCCGGCGCCGCCGCGGTGCTGGCTCGCGCGCGTACGTTCGAAGTCGTGCACGACTAGGAGCCGGCCGAACTCGGTCTCGCGGGGGACGCGTTCCCAAGTGACGCTGTCGGGACCGGCCCACCAATCGCCCTGGTGCGCCTTGCGGAAGTGGTAGGCGATCGCGACCTGGCGTTCGTCGATCTCCACGCCGCCGCGGACGTAGCGCGTGTCGTAACGAAGTTGCGGATTCGATAGGCGGTCGGGATCGACCAGGTCGACGGCCGTGGCGTAGCTGGCGCGGCCCTCGCCGATCCGATCCGGCAGCCATGGCAGCAGCGCCACGGCGTCGCCGTCGACGATCTTGTGGCGGAAGCCCACCGCCAGGATCTGCGGAATGGTCATGCCCCGCGCCGCATCACAGTAGCGGCCGGGATCCATCGACCAGGCGCGATAGTTGGCCTTGGCGTGGGAGGCGTATTCGGCGGCCCAGTCGGCGTCGAAGCGCTTGTCGCCAGTGTAGGCGGCCAGGAACTTGAAGTCCGGCTTGGGGACGGGGTGGAAGTTTCCGCCGACCGCGTTGTCGAGGACGCGGGTGACGATGCCCGAGGACCAGCCGTCGTTGCGCACCATGTCGCGCACGCGCGCGACGATGCGATCCCGGAAGATGTTGAGCTCGTTGTCGGCCGACCAGAGGTAGGGCCGCCACAGGGCGCCGTGCTCGCCGGAAACGTCGGCGGCGTCATACGGCGTGTTCGTTCCGCCGGCGAGGCCGTGCGCCCGCGGGCGCGGGGCGACCATCGGCTGGCCGCGCGCGTCGAGCACGCGCACGGGATTGGCCGGCTGAACGCTCAACGGTAGGCGAGCCGGATCGGGCGGCGCGCGCGCGTGGTGACGCCCAGCGCCTGCTGGAGCTGACGGATCAGCATCTGGAGCTGGGCCATGTTGGTGCGGGTGTAGGTGACGGCTTTGACGCCGTCGCCCTGGGTGTAGGAGAAGCTTTCGCCCTGCGAGCCCGTCGCCAGGTTGAGATAGGCGAGCTGGGCGTTGGCCAGGGCGGCCCGGAGCTGCGCCTCGGTCATGCCCGCCAGCAGGCCCACGGGGGTGTCGCAGGACATAGGCGCTCCTTTGCGGCTGGGTGCGAGCGGCGCTCGCGTGGTCAGGCCAGGCGCTTGGCGACCGACGCCTTGGCCGCCGGCGCCGGGGTCTCGGCGGCGGCCTGGGGCGTGAACACCGAACTGGATTCGTCCCATTCGGCCGCCCAGCCCGGAGGCCGGGTCCAGTCGATGCGCGACAGGCCGTGCAGGTCGGCGACGACGTGCGTGAGCACCATCAGGTCCAGCGCCTCGTTGCGCATATGCGGCGCGATCTTTTCCCAGCGCCCGGACTTGTCGGGCCGCTCTGAGACCAGTTGCTCGAACCACACGTGCGGCGTGGCCGTGGACTTCAGCGCCGCCGGAAAGTGCACGTAGCTGTCGCCCGGCTCGGCGCGCTGAAGCTGGCCGGCGAGGTCTTCCTTGAAGATGTTCGGGTTGAACAGGGCCACCGGCACTTCGCCGCGAGCGGACGCCTTGTTCGACTTGCGGGCGGTGTCCGGATAGCTGACCGACAGGCGCGGCGCGCGCAGGCCGGTGGCGCCCTTGGTCGGAATGATGGTCCAGGCCTCGCGTCCGCCGATCTGGCCGACCCGGCGGGTGCGGCTGGCCTTGCGCCAGCGCCGCCAGGCTGCGTAGGCGTTGGCCGCGACGCCCGGCTGACCGCCGGAGTCGTAGCCCATGGCCCGCGGCTTCATCAGCCGGCCGGAGCCGTCGGCCAGCGGATAGCCGCGATCGAACAGGGCCAACAGCCGTTCCCAGTCGTCCGGCGAGGTGGCGGGATCGACCGCCTTGGCGGTCTTGTCGTCGGCGGCGATGCGGCCGGTGTCGACGATCCAGCTTTCGCCGCCGGGGCCGAAGCCGCGCACCAGGTACTCGAAGCCCCAGATCTGCACGTCGACGGCGACGATCAGGAAGCGCACGCCCTCGGGCACGACGCCCAGCTTCAGGCCCGGCTCGGCGCGGTCGACCAGGTCCTCGGCGGCGATCGAGCCGGCGGCGCGGGGCGGCGTGTAGGGAACGCCCCATTTCTTGACCACCACCTGGCGCAGCGGACCGTCGTCGCCGTCGGCCAGTCGGGCGCGATCGGCCTTCACGTACTCGCGGGCCAGGCCGCCGATCCCGCCCAGGACGAAGGGCGACATGGCGCCGACGATCCAGAAGCCGGCGGTGTCGCGCTTGACGAGCTCGCCGGTCACCACGCCGTCCTCGGAGATCGCCTGGCCCTCGCCGATCCAGCCGCCGAACGGCGCGTGGAAGGCGGCGAGGTTCATGGCCTTGCGATGGTGGTCCTCGACCACGCAGCCGTTGACCGGACAAAGCAGATGCGCCTGGCGCTCGACCTCGTCCAGCGGGACGTCCTCGTCGGAGGGGAACTCCAGGGTCATGACCCTGTCGGCGATCGGGGCCGGCGAGGACCACGCCCCGCAGTGGGGACAGGGCCAGTACCAGACGCAGCGGGTGCTGTCGGCGAAGATGGCCATGACGCCCGAGGTCCAATCCTTGGCCCGATCGAGGCCGCGGGCGAGGTCGGGGTGGCTGAGCGCCAGCAGCTTGGACTGGCGGCCGAAGGTCTGGCGGCGCACGTCCAAAACCGGCTTGACGTCGCCGAGCCACTGGTAGTTGTCGATTTCGTCGGCGACGATGCGCGGGGCCGACTTGTTGATGATCGTCCGCGGCCCGAAAGCCAGGAACTCCACCGACATGCCCTGGAAGCGCTTGAAGTGCAGGCTGTCGTCGACCGGCCGGCGGCCCTGCTTTCGGCGCAGGATCTCGTGCTCGTCGATGAACGGGTTGATGCGGGCCTTGACGTAGCTTTCGACGCCGTCGTCGCTCTGCATGTACCAGAGGAAGTCACCGGGGGCGGTGTCGATCGAGTGACCTAGCCAGTTCTCGGCGATGACGGTCTTGGCGACCTGGCCGGGGCCGACCACGGCGACGGTCAGGTAGTCCAGCGAGGTCAGGCAGCGGCTCGGCTCGACCGTATAGGGGGCCAGGTCGTGGGTGTAGCGGCCGACGTGGCCGCCGCCGGCGTTGGACATCCAGCGCTTGCGCTCGGCCCAGGTGGCCACGTCCAGGCGCTCCGGGGGCAGGAGGTCGGCGAAGAGGTCGAGCACCAGGCGCGGGGCCGAGGCATAGGCGACGTCACTCATCGGGCGAGGCCGGCTCGAGCACGTCGCGGAGCTGGGCGAAGAAGGCCCGGCGGGCGTCTTCGATCTCCTGGCGGACCACCAGACCGGCCGATTCCGGCAGGGACAGGCGGCGCACCAGAATGTCCGGCAGGGCGTTGAGCGAGGTCGCCAGCTTGGTCACGGCGGTGGAGAGGGCGATCTTCAGGTCGGCGGCGTCGACCAGCTCGCCGCGGCTCTTGCGAAGGCGATCCTCCAGCAGGGCCGCCTGGACGCTGTCGCGGCGCTGGCGGGCGGTGGCCTCGCCCTGGTGCGCCACACGGGCGAGCGGCGCGGGCTGTTCGGGCGCGGGGGCGTCGGCCATCGCCTCGTCGCCGTCGTCGTCGATCGCCGGCGGCGGATCGTCCAGACCGAGGTAGGCGAACACGTCGGCGGCGTCGAACTCCCAACCGCCGCGCTGGTCGCCGCGCTGACGGATCGGGAAGGCGGCGTCCTGGTCGATGCGCCGGTCGAGCGTCGGACGCGACCAGCCCAGCAGGCCGCAGAGTTGTTTCTTGCCGACGATGCGCGGGGCCTCGCCGGCGACCGCCTGCGCCGTCGCCGCCATGCTCACCTCGTGTCATGCGGACACGCCCCGGACTCGGTCGCGTGTAAGGCGACGTGTCACGTGTCACGCGTTTTTTTTGCTCAGCCGGTCCGAAAGAACGCGCGCGGAAAATGCCCCCGTAGCTTTGAGGGTCTGGGAAGGACCCGCGGGCGCTATCGGGCTGTGGCGAGCGCGGCGGCCAGCGCCTTGGTGAACTCCGGCCCGGCGTGGGCGTTGATCACCTTCTCAGCGCGCTCGAAGTAGTGGAGGCGCGGGGCCAGCGGCGCCGGGTCGGCGAAGCGGATCAGCAGCTTGAGGCCGCCGGCCTTGCCCTTCCCCGAGGGCGAGCGTTGCCACACGCCGGAGACCTCGCCGCCGCGCTTCAGCCGGACCTTTCCCACGAAGACGTTGGGCTTGGCCTTCAGCGCGGCCAGCTTGCCGCGCGGCAGGTTGCCGTAGGCGTTGAGCGCGATGTTGCGGGGCTTCAGGATCGCCCGCTTGGAGCCCAGCACCTGGCGGCCGCCGGACAGGAAAGGTTCGAGATAGCGGGCCTGGATATCCTTGGCGAAGACGATCGCCACCGGGTTGTCCTTGCGCGCCGCCTTCACGGCGAACGCCCGCATGGTGAAGGGCGAAGGCCGATCGAACACCGACGGCAGGGCGTCGGTCTCGGCCTTGGCCACGTGCTTGGCCAGGGCCGTGGTCGCCTGGGCGATCGCGAACGGGAGCTGGCGCTCCTCGATCAGGGTCAGGTTGCGGCTCAGCGCCCGGTATTCGGCCCGCAGGCTCAGCCTCACCTGACGCCCTCCCGCCCGGTCACGAAAAACCCGCCTCGGCGGAACCGGGCGGGCTTCGGTCGCAAATCTCAGCGATGCGCTTTTCATGCGCTTATCGGTCCCTGATTCGCAACCCCCCCATTTTCGCCACGACGTCCTTCGCGGCCTCGACCGCATCCAGCGCGCGGATCAGCGCCTCGCGATAGGCGGTCCTGGCGCTGCCGCTGGCCGCCAACTGCGAGATCGTCAGCCCTTCGCCGGCCACCTTCTGGAGCACGAACAGCTCGCGGCCATCGACGCGGGCCTCCAGCACGAAGCGATCGAAGTGGTTCAGGCGCGCGGAGAGATAGAGGGTCTGCAGCATCGCCGGATCGGCCTTGCCGCCGTCCACGTTGGCCCCGGCGTTGGCGAGACAAGATTTCAGCCCCTCGCGCTCGCGCTCATAGGCGATCCGGTAGGCCAGGCCCGCATGGTACTGGCCAACGGTGATCGCACCGGCGCCATAGAGCGTCTTCAGGCCATCGTGGTTGCGAATGCGCAGCACGTTGGCCGCCCGCTTCTCGCCGCGCCCGACGTCGACCACCCCTTCGGCCAAGGTCTCCGCATCGACCGCGAGCTCCGCTCGCGCCTGCGCAGGCGTCATGTGGCCGACGGCGACGGCGACGGCCAGGTCCAGGCCCTTCTGCCGCATCAGCCGTTCGGCGACCTGGTCGCGCACGGCCTCGCGCGCCGCCAGGCCCTTGGGCTCGCCGGCGGCCGCCACCTTCACGACCACGCCGGCCGCCTTGCCATGGCGGGGCTGCGCCGGGTTCCGGCGACGGTGCTCGGCGCGGGCGCGCTTGGCCGGCGACAGGCGGCTTTTCTTGCTCATCGCGCCCCTCCAAAGGCGTCGGAACGCAGCGGAACGCGGCCGTTCCGGAGTGCGTTCCTGGTTATTTCTTTGAAATTGTTATTGAAAATAGACATTGGAACGGTTGGAACGCTCGGAACGCACCACGCCTCGTGCGCGCTCGCGCTCACTCCCGAGGCCCTGATCTGCGTTCCGAGCGTTCCGGCGTTCCGGTCGGGCGGTTTTCGCTTACCACTCAATGTCTTGCTCCGGAACGTTCCCCGGAACGTGGCCGTTCTCGCGGCCCGCGGAAGCCCGGACAGGGCTCTCCAACCAGGGGGTGAGGGGGATGGCGAGGCCGCGTTGCTTCACACCGACGCCGTAGTTCAGCGGCTTGGACGGCCAGGTCGCGAACTCGGGACCGAGGGCGTCGACATAGGACAGGGTCCGCCGCCACTCCGCCCAGGCCGTGCGTTCGAAGATCCGGGTCAGCACCGGATGGTGGTTGGCGACCAGCAGCCAGGGACCGGGCCGATCGCCATAGGCCCCGCGCCATAGCCGCAGGCCGCAGCTCTTGAGCGTGTCCTCGACATCGTTGTCGCCGTCGACCCAGCGCCGGATCAGGTCGCCCATGGTCTGGCGGCGATCGGACCGGAAGACGCCCGCGTCGGCCGCCATCAGGTGGGCCAGCGCGTCGGCGCCGGGATTCGAGACCACCTCGCTCGCCTCGCGCTGCACCAGCAGCGGGCGCCAGAAGGCCGCCTCGTCGTCGGCCGCCTCCGGTCCCAACGGCTCATCGAACAGCAGCAGGCGCCGTCCCGCCGCGAGCATGGCGGTCAGATCGGCCGCGCGCGGACTCTCCCCGGCGCGCAGCAGCGCCGCCTTCAGCTCGCCGACGTCGCTGCGATAGCGCCATGCGCCCGCCAGGGCGCGCGCCAGCAGGCCGCCGGCGAGACGCTGGGCCTCGGCCATCACCTCGGCGAGCTGGCCGTCTGAGACCGGCCTGGGCTTCGGCGTCCCGGCCGGCAGGTCCGATCCCGACAGCGGCAGAAGCCGCACCTCCACGATCCGGCTGGCGTCGGCCGGGCCCAAGCGCGGCGGGTTGATGGCCGCCAGCATCACCGCGCCGACGGCCGTCTGCGTCACCGACCCGCCGCCCACGTCGCCCTGCTTGCGCGTACCGCCCGAGCCGGTCGACATGCGCCGCAGCAGCTCCAGCGCTCGCTCAACCACGCCCGGCCCCTGACCGCCCGGCGTGGCCTCGGCCTCGTCCAGCAACACCGGCCGGGCCATACCGGCCAGGTCGTTGCGCAGGCCAGCCTCGGAAAAGCTGTCGACCACGTCGCCGGCCAGCGCCGACAGCAGGGCGTGGACGAATTCGATCAGGGTCGACTTGCCCGAGCCGGCCAGGGCGTTGACCAGGAGGTGGCCGCGGAACGGCGCCACCGCGCCCAGCAGCGCCGCCATCAGCCAACCGGCCACCACGTCGCCGCCGGTCAGCCCGTCGTCGCCGATCGGCGCGAACCGCCAAAGATCGAGCGTCCGCCGCACCCACTGGCCGTCGAGCGCCGAGCCGGCCTCGCCCGGCCGGGGGGCCGGGGGGCGCAGGCGGTAGAGCGGCCCCCGCCGCGCCCGCAGCGCCTCCACGATCGGCCGTTCCACGCGCTCGCCGTCGGCGGTCAGCGACCACACCTCGTCGCCGACGTGCAGGATCAGCGCTCCAGCTTCCCCCGGCCATACACCGAGCGAGCGGATCGGCCGGTTGGCGTCCCAATAGCCCGCTTCACGGCACTTGCGGACGAACCACATGCTGGCCAGGTCGCGCTGAAACTTGTCGTCGCTGTCGCGCCAATAGCCGAGGAACGCCGCGCCCGCCTGGCAGGCGAAAATGTCCGTGCGCAGCATGGTCCCGATCTTGGAGGCCAGCTCCTGGCGGATTTCGCCCTCGGGCATGGCGAACACCACCTTGCCGCCGACGAAACCCAGCGGCACGACCGGACACTCGGTCAGGTCGGGATTGGGGAAGACGCCGAGCCGCCGTTCGCTGCCCTCCGGCGCGTTTTGCATGTCCTCTCCCGCCAGGGGCTCATAGCCGCCAAGACCGCTCACTCACCACGCTCCCGCGCCAGCACACGGCGCAACTCGTCATTGAAATCGCACTTCATGGGCGGAGCGATCGCCCGCGCCCGGCCCCAGCCGGCGGCGCGCCAGCCGGCCACCGCCAGGCGTCCGCAGAGGCGCGCGCGGGCTTCCGGGGTCAGGTTGAACCAGCAGGTCTTTCCCCGCCGGCTGCGGCCTTTCACGCGGACCTCGCTCATGTCCCGGTCGACGCCGATCACCACCTCGCCGCAGTCTTCGATCGGCGGCCAGGTGAACGGCGGCGAGGCCGGGTCCGGCTGGGGCTCGAACGGGTCGATCCGGCCGTCGTCGTCGCGCGCCAGGCCTCCTTGCAGGCGGTTCAGCGACAGCGCCGCGCAGGCGCGCATCGGCACGCCTGCGCGCCACGCCAAGGCCGCGACCGAGAGCGCGGTCTCGATCCCCTCGGCCACCACCAGGTCGCCCTCGCCCGACGGGCCGATCAGCCATGCGCCGCCGGGACGTCCCTCGCGGTCGAGCTGCGCGCCCCACATGCGCTTGGCGGGCGCCAGGGCCGCCTTGCCCTGCCCGTCGCGCGCCAGATAGGTGGCGTGGACGCCGCCGGTGGGCCCGCTGGCGGTGACGACCTGGGCCAGCATCGCCGGCGCGGTGATCCACGCGCCCCGCGCCGCGTCCCATCCCCACTTGGCATGCGGGTGATAGCGCAGGTTGGGCGAAGCCGCGGCGATCAGCTCGCGCGGCGCTCCCCGCGCGGCGAGGTAGCGCGCCGCCAGCGTGCCCTCGATCCCGACACGCGCCTCGCGCAGCAGCTCGGCCGCCACGCGCTCAGAGGTGCTGGGCTTGTCGGCCGCCTTGACCACGGCGGCCCGTGGGCGCGGCGCGGCATGCGGAACATCGCCGCCCGTGAGCCGCCGGGCGGCTTCCGCCGGCGTGCCGCCGCGCAGCTCGCGCTCGAGGTCGACCACGTCGCCGTGGGCGCCGCAGCCATAGCAGCGGAAAGTCTCCTTCTGGAGCTTGATCGCGAACGGCGGCGAGGCCGACTTGGCGCCCGCCCCGCACAGCGGACAGCCGCCGCGCAGCTCATGGCCGGAGCGGCGCAGCTTCACGCCCTCGCGCTCCGTCAGCTCCTGCAGCGTGATCGCCCCGCGCGCGGCGTCGAACAGGCCCGCCGTGCGAGCGGCGCTCGCATAGACGGTCATGGCTGCGCCCTGATCGATTGGCGTCGGCCGGCGGCAGTCAGGCGCGCCGCCGCCAATACTCGACCGCAACCTCGCGTGACCCGCACTCGGGACCGTAGCTCCAGCATTGGAAGCAACCGACCGCCCAAGTTTGCGAGCCGCGCCCGAGCACGCCGGCTCGACGCACAAAGAAGAGCCCTACGCCGCCGCAGAATGGGCAGGCGGCGCCAACGGCGGCGTTGGCGCCATCTAGGAAACCTTCGGTGCGCGACCTCTTTAGGAACACCACATTCATCCTCCCTCGGCTCGCAGCGGCGCACTTGGGCAAAAGGTCTCGCCTGGAAATATTTCCAATAGTTATATTCATCCTTGCCGGAAATATCACCCTGGGTTATATTCTCCCCATGAAAGAGATCGCCTTCACCGCCCCCGCCCGCCGCCAGTTCCGGGCTCTGCCCCAGGACATTCAGGCGCAAATCCGGGCCAAGCTGGCGCGCTACGCCGAAACCGGCGCTGGCGACGTGACGGCGCTCCAGGGCGTGGCGGGCTTCCGCCTGCGCCACCGCGACTACCGGGCGATCTTCGTGGAGACCGAGACCGCCCTCGAAATCCGCGCGGTGGGCCACCGCCGCGACATCTACCGCTGAGACCGCAGAAAGGAACGACCGATGGCCGTCCAATTCATCAAGACCGAGGCCGGCGAGGAGCTGGCCGTCCTGTCCCGCCGCGACTACGACGCGCTCCTGGCCCGCGCCGGCGACGCCGCCGCCGAGGACCGCATGAGCGCCGACATCGTCCGCGCCAGCGAGGGCGAAACCGCCCTGCCCGAAGCCGTGTGGGAGAAGATCGAGGCCGGCGAACACCCGATCCGCGCCGTGCGCGAGTGGCGCGGCCTGACCCAGGCCGAACTCGCCCAGGCCGCCGGCATCAAGCAGAGCTACGTCTCGGCCCTGGAGGGCCGCCTGAAGGCCGGATCGACCGAAACGCTCCGCAGGCTCGCCAGCGCCCTGCGCGTCACCTTGGACGTGCTGGTGGCAGACTCCATGGTCGCGGCCATGACCTCGCTCGCTCAGGCCGCCGGCGCGCTGATCACAGCCGCCCAAGCGGCGCATGGCGAAGATGCGGCCGGGGTCGAGGCGGTCACGCCGGCGGACGACTGAGGCGGCCATCATCGCTCCTCGACGGAGACGCCGCCCGGACGATCCTTCAGCATGTTGTCACCGAACCGCGCCGCCCACTGCGACATGGCGTCGGTGTCGGGGTTGAGCTGGCCGTCGACAATGTCGCGGACGGCCGCCTCGACCCGGCCGAACGCCTCGGCGTCGTTGGCCTCGACGAGCTGCGCGCCGAAGTTCTTCGGCGTCAGGTACTTCGGGCCCTCCTGGGCCGCCACGAACGGCTCGCGCCGCGCGTCGGGGTTCAGGGCGAAGACCCAAAGCTCGTGCGTCGCATCCTTCAGGTAGAAGCGAGTTGCGCCGACCAGGCCGGGGATCGGCCGCAGGTGAACGAGTGCGATCCAATAGCTGTGCCAGATCGGGTGCGCCCAAGGCGCCTCGACCACCCAATTGGCCACTTGGCCGTCGCGCGCGGCGCCGGGATTGAGCCTCCAAAGGGCCTCCTGGTCGACCAGCCACGCGCGGCCGTGCGCACCCTCGATCGTCGGCGCGACGGCGATCGGATCGCCGCTCGGGTCAGACTTCGCCAGCGGTCCAAGATGGCCGCTCAAGCCGGCGATCGTCTCTGCCGCCGTGCGGCCGGACCCGACGACGACGACGTTCAATCCGGGTTTCTTGTCCTCGCTCATGGCGCGGGGTCCTCTTCAGGAGAAGCGGGGTCGAGCACCCCGAAAAGCGGCTGCGCGCTCTTCGCGCCGAACAGGCGCGCGTCGTCGGCGCGGGTCAGGCGGCGCTTGGCGCCAGGGCCGATACCGATCTCCACGTGGCCCGGCAGGCCGCGCTGGAGCGCCGCAGCGCGCACGGCGGCGATCCATGCCGGCTCGATCTCCGGCTTGAACCAGACGTACCAGTCGTAGTCGGTGGCGGTGGAGGCGGCCGGATCCCACTTGCCGAGCACCATCGGCACGCGCTCGAAGAACGGCGCGCGCACGCCCAATGGATGATCGCCATGGAACAGCTCGTAGCGGCCCGCCGAGCCGTACCAGGCGCGCCGGCAGAGCATGGCCACGCCACGCCGGGCGACGCGCAACCCCCGCGCGACGAATTCGGCCGCCTTGTCGAACGGCGGATTGGTGATGATCCAATCGGACGGGATCCAAGCGGCGTCGTCGGCAAGGAAGTCCGCCCGCCACGCGGGCGCGCCGTCGAGCTGGGCATGGGCGTGAATGTCGGAGCGCCAGACGGCCCCAAACGTCTCCTGCAGCCCGTAGGCGCCATGACCTTCACCGCAGGCGGGGTCATGGGCGCGCCATGAGCCGGGGTCCAGGCGCTGGATCAGCTCGCCACCGGCGCGGAACGACCACGGCGGCGAGGGGAAATAGTTGAGCTTGCGATAGAGCGCGGTCTTGGCGTCGTCGGCCTCGACCGTCGCCGGCGCATGGGCGGCCATCACCGCGCCCGCGCCCTTGGGCCTGCGCGGGGCCTTCATGCCGCGCCTCCGGCCAGCCGCCAGCGGCGAAAGCGCGCGCCTTCGAACGGCGCTTCGTCGGCGCTGGCGCGGCCTTCGGCGACGAGCTGCTTCAGCGCCTGGGTGACGACCAGCTCCTTTTCGCCGAGCACGGTGGCCAGCGCGGGCGCCGACCAGTCGCGGTCGGCCAGGTGCGCCAGGATCCGCGAGGTCAGCGGCGCGCCGGCCGTCCGATCGGGCGTCGCGTGAAAGGCGGTGGCGCGCGGCGTGTCCATCAGGATGCGGCCGACCGGCTTGGACTTCGGTCCTTGCGGGACGCCTTCCGCGGGTCGTTCGGAGGCGGGCGGCGATGGATCGGTCGGCGTCTCGGCGTCGGGGCGCGAGCCTGCCGCATCGTCGGGCGAACTGTTCGCCAGCGCCGCCAGAGCCTGGACGGCCAAGGCCGCGTCGATGGCGTCGCGAGCGCGATCATAGGCCTGGTCAAAGGCGGCGCCGCCCGCGCGGCGGGCACGCCAAACGCTGTTCGCCAGGATTTTCAGGATATCGGCGATGGGCGGCACTGAACGGCCGGTCCCGTCGCTCAACGCCGCGACCGCCGCCGGCAGGCAGCGGCGACGCGGCCCTCGCTGGGCGGTCAACGCGCGCACGGGATCATCGCCATAGGCCCGCGCCGAGGCGATCACGGCATGGGCGCAGAGATCGGCGGTCAGGGGCGGCAGAGGCCGCGTGTCGTTGGCGTCGGTCATCGCCTCATCCATCCAGATCGGCGCGGTAGCGCGGGGCCGGCGGCGGCAACGGCGCGGGCGGCGCGTCGGTTGCGAGCGACGCGCGGCAGATCTTGGCGAGGGCGGCCAGCTCGGGGACGCGCGCTTCCCGCGCTTCGGGCGACATCCCGCCCCAGGCGCGGCCGAGGTCCATGAGCTGGACCAGCTCGCCGTCGCGGCGACGCTGCGCCATCGGCAGGACCGCCCTCCCGGCCTGGTCGGCCGCGCGGCGGAAGGCCTCGGGATCGGAGTGCGGCCGCCGGACCATGCCCTCGGCCCGGCGCACCAGCCGGTCCAGCGCCTTCAGGTCGTCCGACGTGCAAACGACGGCCGTGCGCGGGCGGAAACGGCGGGTCACGGCTGGGGCTCCTGGGCCGCCGGCTCAGGAGCCCCAGCCGCATGCGGCGGCAAGGCGAAGAACCAGTCGCCGCTGAACGCCACCCCGCGCCGAAGCGCTTCCTCCCGCAGGCGGGTCAGGAACGCGAAGGGCGGCGGGTCGCGTTCTGTCTCGTATCGGGACACGCGCGGGCGGCTGACGCCGCCGATTGCGGCGATTTCATCCTGGGTCGCGCGAAAAACGTGGCGCCGCACCCACCTGAGGGGGGATTCGCTTTGCATGAGCGATTTTTTGTGCGTGATTCGCACAAAGTGTCCACGGGGTTTCGTTCGGAATATGAACGTGCGCGCCGCGCACATAGTCGCGATACGGCCGTTCATGGCCGAGCCGCGAAAGCCGCGTTCGCCCTCGGGGCGCCCCGCAAACCCGGTGGACACCAACACGCCGGGTGGACGGCTGCGCGCCTTGCGTGACGACTTCGGCCTGAACCAGGAACAGCTCGCCGAAGTCGCCGGCGTCACCCGCAGCGTCGTGTCGCGCTACGAAATCGGCAACCTCGATATTCCCGACCCGGTGATCCTGCGCCTGGCGCGCCGGTTCGGCGTGACGCCGTCGTTCCTGCGCTATGGCGACAGGACCCAGATGGCCCCCGTGATGGGCTTTGTCGGCGCGGGCGGCCATGTCGAGGCGGCCGAAGGCGCGCCCATCCGCCATGTCGAGATCCCGTCGAGCTGGAGCGACGCCCTGGCGCTACAGGTCAAGGGCCTGTCCTGCTATCCGATCTATGAGGATGGCGACGCCCTGGTCATCCGCGGCGCCCAGCGCCTGGCCGAAGACGAGTTCCTGAACCGCATGAGCGTGGTGGAGACCGCCGACGGGCTCGGCCTGGTCAAGCGCGTGCGCCGCGGCTCAGCGTCCGGGCTCTACACCCTGGAAAGCCCCAATGCACCGCCGATCGAAGACGTGCGGCTGACCTCCGCACGGCCGATCTGCCTGCATATCCCCAAGCCCGCCTAGCGGTCGGCGTCGGCCCTCGCGGCGGCAAGATCGCCGCCGTTCACGGCCTGCGGCCCGTCGGCAGGGTCTGTCGGCGTGTCGTCTTCGGTGACGACGACGGTTTCAACGGGCTTCGGCCGCGGCGGCTCGTAGAGCTCCAACTGGCCGTTGAACGCGTCCTCCAACGCCAGGCCGACGATCGTATCGGGGTTGAACGCCAACCGCTGGACATCGCGTCCAAAGGCGTCGGCCGCGACGATCTTCACCACCTCGCACGGGTTCGTGCAGGAGGCCACCGCATAGGTTCCATGGCTGACGGTCGCCACCGAATAGACGCCGTCCTTCTCGCCCAGATAGCGATACATGAACACTTCCGGCGCGCCGACACCGGCGCGCTGGTCGGCCTCGCTCAGCGCGCCCTGATAGCCATATTCGCGGCCTTCCTGATAGAACCAGTTGTGCGCCGGCGCGGGCGGCGGCCCCATCGGATAGCCGGAATCGTCGTCGCCTAGCGGGGCGCCGGCGTCCGAACCCGCCGAGGCGGTCATGACGGGCTGGCTCGGCGGCGTCGCCGTCGGCGGCGGATCGGGCAGGAACGACCCGATAACGCCCAGCGCCACGAAGACCGCCGCGGCGATCGCCAGCCATTTCAAGATGGGCCTGCCTTTGAACATCCCGCCGCCTCGGCCGCTACCTCAAGTGGCGAATGCTAGCTGATTGACCTTGTAAGGGTCCAGTCCGCAGCGCCCGGCGCGCGAACATATCGGCCCAGGTTTCGTTCCTCGATCGTCGTACGCTAGGAGCGGCTGATACGCGTTGAGGGGCCGCCGCGGACTCGTTTGTGCGCATTACGCACATTTCTGTTGACGACTCACGTTCGCTTTGCGCACAAATTCGGTCGCGGTGATCAGCACCGCAACGCCCCGCGCAGGCCCCGGATGGTGGCGATTTCGCCAGCGCTCCGCCCTTTGCGTCAGCCGGCCGTCGGCGCGGGGCGTCTCCACACCCACCCGGAGCGACCATGCCCCTCCAAGTCTCCGCCCCGATCCACGTCCCCCTCGCCGATCGCCCGGCCGACCGCCTGGCCGCCATCGCCCAGGCCCTGGAGGACGCCTCCGCCGATCCGCGGTTGCTCTCGCTGGCGGTATACGCCGGCGACGTGATCGACGCGCGCCTGGTGCTGTTCATGCCCGACGGCGGCCGTGAGCCCCTGACCCTGGCCGAGGCGCTGCTGCTGGCCCGCGTGATCGAGGACGGCGCCGGCTGGCCCCGCGCGCCGTTCGCCGCCTTCCGCATCCGCCTGGCCGTCGGCGACGCCCAGATCAAGGCCGTGCTGCGCCGCCAGGCGCTGGACGCGGTGCGCTGGGGAGGCCTCGCGTGACCGCGCACGCGGCCGGCGGGGCCGAGATCGCCGCCATGCTGGCGCTCAGCGCGACCTTCGGGGTGCTGGCGCTCGTCAGCCTGTGGCTGGCGCGCCAACACCGCGAAGACGATCCGGCCGAGGCGCGCATCGCGCGTGGCGCCGTCAACGTCTTCGCCGTGATGGCGGCGATCTGCGCCGCCGTGGCGCTGATCAACGCCGTCTGGCCGGCGGGGGCGCGGTGATGGGCATGACGCTCGACAGCGAATGGCGGATCGAGGAGATCGCCAACTATCAGGGACAAGCGCACCTGGTCGGCGCATGCATCGTCAACGACGCGGTGATGATCGCCGAGATACGCGGCGCCATCAAAATCGACGGACGCGATTGGGAGCCCAACCTCGCGCCCGCGCGCGTGATCGCCGCAGCGCCGGACTTGCTCAGAGCCTGCAAGGCCATGGTCGAGGCCTATCGCGAGGAGGTCGACGACGACGACGAGCCAAGCGTGGTTCGCCAGGCCCTGGCCGCGATCGCCAAAGCCGAAGGCCGCTGGTGGTGACTGCCCCCGCCCTCGATGCGAGCGCCGCTCGCGCCGCCGCGCCGCCGGCGGACCCGAACGCGGCCCGCGATATCCGGGTGCACCTGACGCCGTTCGCGCCGGGCTGCGAGCGCCGGCGCATCGACGATCCGCGCTGCTGGCGCACCTTCTACGCCAAGCGCCCCGTCGACGTGATCCGCGCGGTGCTGACGCGCCTGGAGCGGGCGCCGCGCGAGGTCGAGGCGCACCAGGAGGTCAACGGCGACCTGTGCCTCACCGCCCAGGCGCCGCCGGAAATCCAGCGCCTGATCAACACCGAGCCGGGCGAGCCCGTGGTGCTGGCGATCGTCTGGGAAGGCCTGGCGCTCGCCGAATGGGCCGCCTCCCGCGAGGCGCTGATCGCCACGGGCTGGAGTCCGAAGCCGCAGGAGGCCGACGCGTGACCGTGATCATCAAAAGCCCTTGCTCGCCGGGATGGGACGGACCGCTGACCGGCCCGGATGAGCCTTGCCTGCCGCCGATGCTGCGCGCGGCCCTGCGCGCCGACGACGATCGCCGCACCGCCGCGCTGCTGGCGCTCCAGCTCGGCCAGCGCCTCGCCGGCTCGGCCGACCCGCTCGACCACCAGCTCCTCGCCGCCCTCGGCCGCTGGGCCGAAGGCGAGCTCGTCTGAAAGGCTCCCCGATGAACGGCCCGATCAACGCGCCAGCTCCCGCCGAGGCGAATGGCGGCCTCACCCCCTTCGCCCTGTCGCACGCCGACACCCTGCGCCACCTGGCGGCGCATCCGGCGGCCACGCACCTGGAGATCGCCGCGGCGACCGGGCGCGCCGCCTCCAACGTCAAGCGCGACCTGATCAAGCTCGCCGACGTCGGCGTGGTCGACCGCGGCCGCATCCTCACCGACGTGGGCCGCCGCATCGTCGAGAGTCTGCGCCGCCTGGACGACGACGCGCCCCCGGCCGGCGAGGGGCTGATGATCGCCCACCACCACCTGCGGCCCAATCCGCTGAATCCGCGCGGCAAGGGAAGCCTGGGCGACCTGGCGGCCCTGGCCGACACCATCGAGGCGGCCGGCGGGATCCTGCAGAACCTGGTGGTCTATCCGCCCGACGCCGAGGGCGTGCACACGATCGCCGCCGGCGAGCGCCGCTGGCGCGCGGTGGGCCGGCTGATCGGGCAAGGCCGCTGGCCGGCCGATCGCCCGCTGCCTTGCGTCCAGCGCGAGTTCGACGAGGTCCAGACCCATTTCATCGCCTTGGTCGAGAACGGCCAGCGCCAGAACCTGTCGATCATCGAGGAGGCCCGCGCCTACGCCGCCCTGGTCGAGGCGCAGGGCTGGAGCGCCCGCCAGGCCGCGCTCAGCACCGGCCGAGACCCGCGCACCGTCCAGGAGATGCTGAAGGTGCTGCGCGAGGCCACGCCCGAGGCGATCCGCTGGTGCGAGGAAGGCCGGCTCACCTGGGAGGAGCTGCGCGGCCTGGTCCGCACGCCCCAGGCGCCGGCGACGCCGGCGGCCGAGCCCGAGCAGATCGACATCGAGGAGGTCGCGCCGGCGCCGATGACGGGGGCGATGGAGCTGGGGCTGATCGAGCTGGCCTGGAAGATCGCGACGTCGCCTGTCGACGGTCTGATGGGCGAGCCCGCCGCGTCGACCAACGGTTACAGCTACATGTCCCAAGTCTGGCGCGCGCTCTCGAACGCCGGCCTCATCTGTGAGGAAATGCCGTCGCCATACGGCCGTCGCTGTTGCGTCACCTGGCTTACCCCGGCGGGGCGCGAACGCCTCGCTGCTTTGTGGCCCGACGGCGTGACGGAAGATGCTGTCAGGGCGGTGCGGGAGCGTGTCGGTTATCCCGAGGGGCACACGCCGGGCGCTGGAGAAGACCTGGGCTATCACACCTATGTGCTGAACACCCGCATCAGCGACACCGCGCAGAGGAGCGCGCGGCGCATCTGGCTGGAGCCCACGCCGGCAGAACGCCTTGTCCTAGTGGAGGTCGCGCACAAGGTGCAGCGCGCCCCGCTCGGCGGAAGGACCGGAGCAGGTAAGGTCCGCGGGCCCGAGAACGGCGATTGGGACGACGCCGTGCGCAATCTGAGCTTCGTCAGCCTTCTGCAGATCAGCTACGAGCATGGACGACAGGTCGCGCTCGTTCCCGTCGCCGGCTTGGTGCGCCTGCGTCAACTTGGATTCGACCTTGCAGCCGACGCCGACGGTGCGCTGCGCAGGGCTTGGAGCGAAGCGGGGGTCTCTGCTGACGAGCAGGACGAACTCTGCAGCGGCAGCCGCTACGTCACGGACTGGCTGAACGACGGAGCGTCGAAGGCCGCGCCCGCCGAGCGCCCCGGCCTGACCGGCGACGCCTTCTCGCAGCAGGTGCGCGAGGCGCTGGGCGAGCCGTCCGGCGCGGAGGTCCCCAACGAAAACGCGCACCTGGCCGATTTTCCCCCCGAGGTGACGGAAGTCTGGGCGCCCGACGAGGAGGAGCTGGCCTACGACGCGGCCATGCTGCGGCTCGTGGAGGCGCGCCACCTGGTGAACGCCTGGGCCAAGGCGGGGGCATATCGGTTCCCTCCCACCTCGCCCTCGGCGCCCGCGGAGGGCGTCTTCGCGACGATCCTTGAGCGGATGGGATTGCGCGGCCCCTTCACGGCGCCGTCCGGCCCCATGGCCGGCGCGGTGATGGATTCGAGCTGGAACGAGGTCTGCACGGTCGACGTCAATCGCACCCTTCCCGACCCCGCCGCCGAGGCGACGGCGACCCTGATCGCCGCCGCCCTGAACATCTGCGCGGGCTTCAAGCTCGCCGAGCTGCGCGACCCGGACGACGTCGTAACCGGGGAGGCCGCCGCGTGACCCTCCAGACCGTCCTCGACGCCCCCAGCGGCGTCGCCGCCATGCGCCTGGTCGGCGCCCTGGCCTTCGCGATCGGCGCGACCGATTTCATCGCCGCCCAGGCCAAGGCCAGGCGATCGGCGGTCAAGTGGGCCTGCCGGCTCGCCGCCGGCTTCTGCCTGATCGCCATGACCTGGTTCGGAAACGGCGCGTGACGCCGCCCCGCCGCCTTCGGCCCCACTGGCCGCGGCTGGCGGGCCTCGCCCTCAACCTCGCCCTGTGGGCCGCGATCCTCGCCGCCGCCAGGGCCATCTTCGGAGACCGCTAGGATGAACGAGCCAACGCCGGCGATCGGCGACACCTCGCAAGCGCCGTTGACCTGCCCTGCCTGCGGCAAGACGCAAGCGATCGACGAGGCCTTCTTCACCTGCGACAGGGTCGGCGACGGCCCCTGGTGCGATCGCTGTTTCGCCGTGACGCCGTGCGGCCAGGGCCTGCATGACGAAGGCTGCGCCACGATGATGATCGAGGCCGGCGAGGTCGGCGCACGACAGATTGTCGAGGCGGCCGACGGTGAGGCGGCGGCGGACGCGCCTCTGCCGCTCGGCCGCGTCCGCTGGCATTGCAGCGAGGAAGATGGCGGTCCGGACGTCGGCGTCGAGTTGGCGCTGGGCGGCGGACTGACGCTCTACGCCGGCGAACTCGCCGACGAAACGGTGAAGAGCCATGGGATCAAGGCGGCGTCTCCTTCGGGCTGGTGGCTCGTCCTGTGGGGCGACAAGATCGAGCATATCTTCGGCCCGGTGTCTGACAGCTATGAAGCCCGCGAAGCCGTCGATCTGATGGCAGGCGCGCTCCGCGCGCTTGAACAGCTCTGGCGCGGCGCCAGTGAGGAAGCCGTCGCCTACAAGGCTCAGGCGGACAGGCTGGAAGACGCGCTGAACTGGTTCTCCGGCCAGCACGACCTTTCGCTGGCCTATCACGCGCCCGTCTACTGCGACGATGATGAAGACGGCGAGGAGTGGCGCGTCTACCGCGAGCGCGGCCCGATCAACGATCGCGAGTGGGAGATGGTCGGCGCCGGCGACGACGCGCTGAAGGCGATCCTCGACGCCCGCCAGACGATCGCCGGCGAGGTGGCCGTCCATGGCTGACGAAACCCTCTACTACCCCGACGCCTTCACCGACGAGGTCATGCCCTGCGACGCGCGGCTGGCGAGCTGGGCGACGTGGCTCGCCGCGCCGGATCCCGAGTGGGGCCGCGCGGAGGCGGCGAAGCATGGCGAGACCTTCCGCGCCACCACGGCCGCCGTCGACGAGCTGGAGTGCATGTTCACCCTGGCGGGGTGGTCGATCCCCGATCATGTCTCCTTCGCCGAGGGCGGCGGCATCTACTTCCTGCGCCACGGCCCCGGCCTTGGCTGGAACGCCGAGGAGGCCGGCGACACGGCCGCCGAGGTGCTGGAGACCTGCGCCGACGGCGCGGAGATTGGCGACCGCGCCTGGCTCGCCGTCTTCCGCTGGGGCGCGCGGGTCGAGCTGACCTTCGTCGCCGCGCCCGAGGGGCCGCGCATGGACGTGCGCCTGCTGACGGCCGAGGAGCGGGCGGTGGAGGACGGCCATGGCTGAAGACACCCGCAGCATTCTGGTCACGTTCCCCGCGCCGGTGGAGATCTCGCGCGAAATCGAGCGCGCGCTTCACGACCTGGTCCACACCATCTGCAAGGGCTATGAGGCCGGCCATCCCGGCCGGGTGATGTGGGTCGCCGGCTTTGGCGGTTTGATCACCTCCATGCCTATCACGGCCGAGGACGAGGCCGCCGGCGTGCCGCTGAGCTTCGACATGTCGGTGCTCTCGATCGATTGCGCCGAGCGGGAGGACTACGACTGGCTCTGCGCCAAGTGCGGTCTGAAGCAAGGCGATCACGAGAGCTGCATCGTCGATCCGCCGGCCGGAGACTGCGCGTTCGAACCTGCCGAAAGAAACGCCGTCCGAGCCCATCCACACCTGACCGAGGTGCAGGAACAGCGCCAGTGGCTCGCCAAGCAGCTTCTCGACGAACGTCTGACCGATGCTGAAGCCTACGGTGTGGTGGCGTTCCATCCGTCTGTGAAGGATGCGTGGACCAAGCCGACGGCCGAGGAGCGGGCCGCGGAAGGCGCGGGCGTGGGCGGCGCGGCCAGGGCGCGCGGGGACGCCTGATCCATGGCCCGGCCTCGCCCTCATGGACAGCCGACGACGCGGGACACGCTCCCGCCCGCGCTGCTGGCCGTGATCGAGGCCCTTGCGAAGGCGCAGGCGCGTGCAGACTATGCCGCCGCCAAGGAATCTTCGAAGACCTGACCTGCCATGCGCGCCGCCATCTACGCCCGCTATTCGTCCGAACGTCAGAACGAGCGCTCGATCGACGACCAGGTCGCGGTGCTGACCGACCTCGCCGGCCGGCGCGGCTGGACCGTCGTGGGGGCCTTCACCGACGCAGCGATCTCCGGCGCGGCCATGGCCAACCGGCCCGGCCTGGTCGCGGCCCTGGCCGCCGGCGAGGCCGGCGCGTTCGACGTGCTGCTGGTCGAGGACGAGGACCGCATCGCCCGCAACCTTGAGCACCAGGCGCATGTGTTCAACCGGCTGAAGCGCGTCGGCGTGGCGATCGCCACCCTGGGCTCGGAGCGCATCGGCATCCTCGAGGTCGGCCTCAAGGGGATGATGGCCGAGCTTTACCTGACCAACCTGTCGGACAAGACCCGCCGCGGCATGCGCTCCAACGCCGAGAAGGGCCTGGCCACCGGATCGCGGCTCTATGGCTACCGCACGGCCCCCGGCGGCGACATGCGGATCGTGCCCGAGGAGGCGGCCGTGATCCGCCGCATCTGCGCGCTCTACGCCGACGACGGCCTCTCCGGGCGGGAGATCGCCGACCGGCTGAACCGCGACCACGTGCCGGGCCCGCGCGGGGGCACGTGGAACGGCTCGACCATCAACGGCTCGCGCCAGCGCGGCAACGGCGTGCTCAACACCGACCTCTACGCCGGCGAGAAGGTGT
Organism: Phenylobacterium sp.; assembly: GCF_041916435.1. Classification (GTDB taxonomy): domain Bacteria; phylum Pseudomonadota; class Alphaproteobacteria; order Caulobacterales; family Caulobacteraceae; genus Phenylobacterium. The sequence goes on from NZ_JAYRZM010000003.1 coordinate 77,058, forward strand.
GGAATCGGATGGACGTGGTGAAGGACCCGGTCACCGGCCGCCGGCGGCCGATGATGAAGCCGCCGGCCGACTGGCGGCGCACGCCGGTCCCGCATCTGCGGATCGTCGACCAGGCGCTATGGGAGCGCGTGCGGGCGCGCAAGGGCGCCGAGGCCGAGCACGCGCCGCGCGAGCTGGCCAACCGCCGCAAGCCGGGGATCTTCTCCGGCCTCCTGCGCTGCGGCGTCTGCGGGGCCAGCTACACCTCCTATTCGAAGCGCACCCTGGTCTGCGCCGCGCACCGGGAGAAGGGCGACAGCATCTGCGCCAACGCCCGGCGGGTGAGCCGCGAGGCGGTGGAGACCCGCGTCCTCGCCGGCCTGCAGACCCGGCTGCTGACGCCCGAGGCGACGGCGGCCTATGTGCGCGCCTATCACGCCGCTTGGGAGGCCGAGGCCCGCGCCGATCGCGACCGCAGGGCGCCGCTCATGCGCCGCTTGGGCGAGCTGGAGCGCTCGATCGAGCGCCTGGTCGACGCGATCTGCGACGGCAGCGCCAGCCCGGCGATGCGCCAGCGCCTGGCCGCCCAAGAGGCGGAGAAGGCCGAGGTGGCCGCCAAGCTAGACAGCCTCGCCGGCGAGGCCCCGCCGCCGGTCACCCTGCACCCCAGGGCGGCCGAGGCCTACGCGGCCCAGGTGACGGCCCTGCGCGCGCTGCTGAGCGCCATCTCGGCCGACCCGGACCTCGCCGCGGCCAACCGCAACCTGATCGACGCCGTGCGCGGCCTGGTCGACCGCATCGAAATCCATCCCAGGGGCGCATCGAAACGCGGCGAGGCCGACTTCGACCTGACGCTTCACGGAAACCTGGCGGTGCTCCTGGAGCCCGTTCCTGACCAGCCCAACACCCTGAGGGGGGGACTGGTGGTAGCTGGGGGCGGGATCGAACCGCCGACCTGTGGGTTATGAATCCACCGCTCTAACCATCTGAGCTACCCAGCCATGGGTCCGCGCGATCGCTCGCGCGCGAGGCGCGGGTTATAGGGGCTCGTCTTCGACCATTCAAGCCGCTTGGGCCCGAGCCAATACGCCGCTAGGTTCGCCCCCGCATGAGCGTGCTCCATCTCCTGGGAACGGCCGGCGAAGGCGGCGCGGAAACCTATTTCGTCGACCTGGTCCAGGCGCTCGCCGAGGCCGGGGTGACTGAGGCCGCCGCCATCCGCGCCAACGCGGCCCGCGAGGACGCGCTGCTCGCCGCCGGCGTGCCGACCCAGGTGCTGCGCTTCGGCGGCCCGGTCGACATCCTCACCAAGCCCCAGGTCGCCCGCTTCGCCCGCAAGCAGGACACCAGGATCGCCGTGGCCTGGATGAACCGCGCCGCGCGCCACACGCCCAAGGGCCCCTGGGCGCGGATCGGCCGGCTCGGCGGCTACTACAGCCTGAAGTACTACAAGGGCTTCGACGTCCTGGTGGCCAACACCGAGCACATCGCCGAGTGGATCGTCGAGCAGGGCTGGCCCGCCGGCCAGGTGCGCTGCATCCCCAACTTCGCCGACGCCCCGGCCGAGGCCGCCCCCGTCGATCGCGCGGCCCTGGCCACGCCCGCCGAGGCGCCGCTGCTGCTCGGCATGGGCCGGCTGCACGAGGTCAAGGCCCACGACGTCAGCCTGGAGGCCCTGGCCCGCCTGCCGGACGCCTACCTCTGGATCGCCGGCGCCGGGCCGCAGGAGGCCAAGCTCAAGGCCCTGGCTACGGCGCTGGGCGTGGTCGACCGCGTGCGCTTCCTCGGCTGGCGCAACGATCCCTCGGCCCTCTACCGCGCCGCCGACGTCTGCGTCTTTCCCTCCCGCTACGAGCCCCTGGGCAACGTGGTGATCCAGTCCTGGGCCCACGGCCTGCCGGTGGTGGCCGCCGCCAGCCAGGGCCCCTCGGCCCTGATCCGCGACGGCGACGACGGGCTCCTGGTGCCGGTCGACGATTCGCAGGCCCTGGCCGGCGCCGTGCGCCGGGTGCTGGACGAGCCCATGCTGCGCATCCGCATGGTCCAGCACGGCGCCGAGCGGGTGGAGGCCGAGTTCTCCCGCGCCGCCGTGGTCGCCCAGTGGCGCGAGCTCTTCGCCGACCTCGGGGGCGAATAGATGTGCGGCGTCGCCGGACTGCTGCACGCGGACGGCGACGTGCGTCCGCTGATCGAGGCCCTGGTCCACCGCGGCCCCGACGGCGTCCGCACCGAAACCCTGGCCGACGCGTCCCTGGCCCACGCGCGCCTGTCGATCATCGACCTGGAGGGCGGCTGGCAGCCGCTGCACGCGGCCGGCTCCACCGTCGTCGGCAACGGCGAGATCTACAACTACGTCGAGCTGGCCCGCGACTTCCATCTCCAGGACAAGCTCGCCACCGGCTCGGACTTCGAGCCCCTCCTGCATCTCTACGGCATGGAGGGCGAGGCCGCCTTCGCCCGCCTGCGCGGCATGTACGCCCTGTGCCTGGTCGGCGCGGACGGGCGCACCTGGCTCGCCCGCGATCCCTTCGGCATCAAGCCGCTCTACACGCTGGAGCTGGAGACGGGCCTGGCCTTCGCCTCCGAGCCCCGCGCCTTCCTGAAGGCCGGCCTGATCGGCGCCGAGCTTTCCGAGGACCGCGCCCGCGAGCTCCTGGCCTTCAACTACACCCTGGAAGACGAGACCATCTTCAAGGGCGTCCGCCGCCTCGCCCCCGGCCAGCTCGTCGAGGTCGTGGAGGGCCGCATGGTCGAGCGGTCGCGCCGGCTTCCGCTTCCGATCCCGTCTTCCGCCAAGGCTGGCCCAAGGCCCGGCGCTCAAGATCCTCCCCCTCTGGGGGAGGTGGCCGCGAAGCGGACGGAGGGGGACTTCAACATCGAGTCCGCCGCCCTCGCCGAAGAATCAAAGTCCCCCTCAGTCCCTGCGGGACAGCTCCCCCAGAAGGGGAGCATCTCGCCGGCGGCCGGCGCGCGTGGTCGAGACCTGAGCGACTCCACGCTCCTCGCCCGCCTCGACGCGGTGCTGGAAGACAGCGTGCGCGTCCACCAGCGCTCGGACGTGCCCTATGGCCTGTTCCTCTCCGGCGGGATCGACTCGGCCGCCATCGCCACCCTGATGGCCCGCCTCAACGAGCGGCCGGTCACCGCCTTCACCTGCGGCTTCGAGGTGGACGGCGCCCGCGACGAACGCCGCCAGGCTGAGCGGGTGGCCCGCGCGCTGAAGCTCGACTGGCGCGAGACCGGCTTCGGCGAGGCCGATTTCTGGCGGATCCTCCCCGAGGTCGCCTGGGCGATGGACGATCCCACCGCCGACTACGCCTGCCTGCCCACCTACAAGCTCGCCGAGGCGGCCAAGGGCACCCTCACCGTCGTGCTCACCGGCGAGGGGGGCGACGAGCTGTTCGGCGGTTACGGCCGCTACCGTCGGGCCCTGCGCCCGGCCTGGCTGGGCGGACGGCCCGCCGAGCCGCGCGGCGCCGAGCCGGCCGTGCTCGCCCGCTGGCGCGCCCAGGCCAAGGCTCCGCGCGAGCTCACCGGCCTGCAGCGCATGCAGTGGGCCGACGTCGCCACCTGGCTGCCCAACGATCTCCTGACCAAGCTCGACCGCTGCCTGATGGCCCACGGGCTGGAGGGCCGCACGCCGTTCCTCGATCCCGAGGTCGCCGCCTTCGCCTTCCCCCTGCCCGACCGGCTGAAGGTGCGCGGGCGCTACGGCAAGTACATCCTGCGCCAGTGGCTGGAGCGCGCCTGCCCGGCGGCCGAGCCCTGGGCCCGAAAGCAGGGCTTCACCGTGCCGGTGGAGGCCTGGATCGCCCCCCGCGCCGCCGACATCGCCGCGCGCATCGGCCAGGTCGCCGCCGTGCGCCAGGTGCGCACCGCCGAGGAGGTGAGCGCCGCCTTCGCCGCCGACGCCGAAGGCCAGCGTTGGCCGTTGCTGTTCTTCGCGCTCTGGTCTCTCATCCACCTGGAAGGCGCCGCGCCCGGGGAGGCCCTGCGCGCGGTCGTCGGCGAGATCTGAGGACGCGACCATGAAGCTCTGGATGACGGCGGCCGCCCTGGCCGCGGCGATGGCGGCGGCGCCGGCCCTGGCCGCGCCCCCCACTGCGATCTTCACCGACCCGCCCGCCGACGCCGCCCACCCGGCGCACATGGACGTGCTGCATATCCCCAGCGGCGGGGTGGAGATCAACGCCATCGCCTATGTGCCCGCCGGCGCCGGCCCCCATCCGGTCGTGGTGCTGCTGCACGGCCTGCCGGGCAACGAGAAGAACCTGGACCTGGCCCAGGCCATGCGCCGGGCCGGCTGGACCGTCGTCGCGCCCAACTATCGCGGCTCCTGGGGCAGCCCCGGAACCTTCAGCTTCCGCGGCAACCTCGACGACGCCCGCGCGGTCCTGGCCTACGTCCGCGACCCGGCCCACGCCGCGGCCCTTCAGGCCGATCCGAAGAAGCTGGTGCTGATGGGCCACTCCATGGGCGGCTGGGTGACCAGCCAGATCGCCGGCGCCGATCCCGCCCTCGCCGGCGCCGTCCTGATCTCGGCCGCCGACGTGGGCCGCCTTGGCGGCATGCCCGAGGAGGCCCGGGTCAAGCTCGCCAGCGACAACATGGAGGCGCTCGCCGGCGTGACCGCCGAGAGCATGGCCGCCGAGATGGCGACCCTCGACGAGGCCACCTTCGCCGCCGCCGCGCCGGGCCTGGCCAGGCATCCGCTCCTGGTGCTCACCGCCGACGACGGCCTGGCCCCCAACGCCGAGGCCCTGGCCGCCGACGTCCGCCAGCGCGGCGGCAAGGTCAGCGTGGTCCACGTGGCCACCGACCACGGCTGGAACACCGCCCGCATCCGCCTGGAGACCGAGGTGCTGAACTGGCTGGCGGCCCTGCCCTAGGCGCGCCTAAGCCTCGACCCGCCCGTACTGCCGGCCGAGCGCCGTGATGGTCTCCTCGAACTCGGCCACCGTCTCGGCGATGACCTCGGCCACCGGCTTGACCTCGTCGATCCGCCCGGCGACCTGGCCGGAAAGGGCGATCGAGCTTTCCATGTCCCCGCCGAAGTAGAGGGAAAGGGCGTTCTTGAACTCGCCCATCACCCCGTCGCCGCCCTCGCGCTCGTAGACCGAGGTCTTCTCCGTGCGCAGCGCCCGCAGCGCCGGACCCGGCCCGAAGCGGTTCAGGAACACCGTGTCGGTCTCCTTGGCGTTCAGGATCGCGTCCTTCCAGTTCTGATGCACCGGGCTCTCGGCGGCGCTGACCATCCGCGTGCCCATCTGCACGCCCTCGGCGCCGAGCGCGAAGGCCGCGGCCATGGTCCGCCCGCAGGTGATCCCGCCCGCGGCGATGAGCGGCACGCCCACCTTGGAGGCCACCAGCGGTAAGAGGACCATCGAAGCCACCTCGCGCGGGTTCTTGAAGCCACCGCCCTCGCCGCCTTCCACCACCAGCCCGTCGACCCCGGCCTCCACGGCCCGCAGCGCGGCGTGCAGCGACGGCACCACGTGGAAGACGGTCAGGCCCGCCTCCTTCAACTGGCCGCAGTACTTGTTGGGATCGCCCGCCGAGGTGGTGACGAACTTCACCCCCTGGTCCACCACGAACGAGACGATGTCCGGGTCGCGCACGAAGGCCTGGGCGATGTTCACGCCGAACGGCTTGTCCGTCAGCTCGCGCATCTTCCGGATCTCGGCGCGGATGTTGTCGAGCTCGCCCGACGAGGTCTCGATGATCCCCATGCCGCCGGCGTTCGACACCGCCGAGGCCAGCGGCGAGCGCGCGATCCAGCCCATCGGCGCCTGCACGATGGGATACTTCACCCCGAGCATGTCGGTGATGCGGTTCTTCATGGCGTCCTCCCGTTTCAAACGGACGTTCGCACGGGCGGACGCGTCAACTCAATGGGCCCCCGAAACCTCGCGATTGACGCGCCGGATTGCGCTCCTAACGTTCCCACCCGCAACCAGGGAGGCGACGATGCTCGTGCAGGCGCTGGAGAGTGTTTTCGCCAATGCGGCCACGCCGCAGAAGATCGTGCTGGTGGTCCTCCTGGCGGCCGTCCCCGCGACGCTGGCGGCCGCCGTGCTGGCGCTGAGGAGCGAAGCCCAAGACAACATCTGGCGCCGGATCGTCGCCGACCTGCGCATCGCCGGACCGGCCCTCGGCCTGCTCGTCGGCGGCCTCAACAGCTTCCACATGGGCCGCACGATCCAGCGGCTGCCGTTCGATCCCACGCTCAAGCAGCTCGCCCCCGGCATCTTCGAGGTCTCCACCCTCGTCAGCCTCGGCGCCCTGGCGGGACTGGTCGCCGTGGCCGCCCACGCCGCGCTCGGCTTGGCCGCGCTCCGGGCGCGAGCGGCCTGAGACCCGCCGGCGCCGAACCGAGGAAGGACGTCCCCATGGCCGAGATCGAGGTCGAACTGCGCAACATCGCCGGCACCGAGGCCGCCCTCGGCTGGGCCGGCGCCCACACCATCGTCGTCGACCGGCCGGAGGGACGGGCCGGCGGCAAGGGCCTGGGCTTCAACGGCGGCCAGCTCCTGGCCCTCGCCCTCGGCGGCTGCTTCTGCAACGACCTGCGCTACGCCGCCGCCGAACTCGGCGCGCCGCTCGCCGACATCTCGGTTTCGGTGAGGCTCACCCTGGACGGCGCGCCCCTGGTGGCGACCAGCGCCGAGCTGAAGGTGAGCTGCACCGGCGCCGGCGAGGCCGAGATCGAAAAGGTGATCGCCCACGCCGCGCGCAACTGCACGGTCGCCAACTCGCTGCGCGCCGGGTTTCCGGTCGACATCCGCCGCGACGGCTAGGGCCAGCGCGAGCGCGACCCTCACGCCGCGCTTTCGGCCTGCCGCTTCTTGCCGAACACCGGGAACATGTTGGCGGCTCCGTAGTCCGTGTCGCCCTTCGCGCCGTTCAGGGCCGCCATGTCGGCGTCTGAAATCACGAAGTCGACGGCCGCATTGTCCCGCATGTGCGCGGCCTTGCTGGTCTTCGGCAGCGGCAGCAGGCCCAGCTCAAGGCAGTAGCGGATGCAGAGCTGCGCGATGCTTACGCCGTACTTCCCGGCCATGGCGGCGAGATCGGCGTTGTTCAGCGCCGCGCCGTGGGCCACGGGCGAATAGGCTTCGACCAGAACGCCCTTGGATCGCGAATAGTCGATCAGGTCGAAGGGGGTGTTGCCCACGTGCGCCAGCACCTGGTTGACCATCGGCTTGACCGCGCCGTTGTCGAGCAGGTTGTCCAGGTCCGCCCGCTCGAAGTTGGACACCCCGATCGCGCGCAGCTTGCCCGCCTCATAAGCCTCTTCCAGCGCCCGCCAGGCTTCGAGATTGCCCTCGAAGAAGTGCTCGCCCTCCCGGAACTCCGCCCAGGGCTGCGGACTGTGGATCAGCATCAGGTCGATGTGATCGAGCCCGAGCGTCTGCAGCGAGCCGTCGATGAGCGCCTTGGCCTTCGCATAGCTCTTGCACTCGGCGACGAGCTTGGTGGTCAGGAAGACTTCGTCGCGCGCCAGGCCGCTGGAGCGCAGGCCTTCGCCGACGCCGCGCTCGTTCGCATAGGCCTGGGCGGTGTCGAAGTGGCGATAGCCGGCCTCGACGGCGTCGCGCACGACCTGCGCGGCTTCGCCGTCCGGGATCATCCAGGTGCCGAGCCCCAGCTTCGGAATCTCGACCCCGTTCGCCAGGGTGTACGTCTCTTTCAGGATCATCGTCCTAACCTTTCAATGTGCGGGTTTGGGGCCCGGCCCGTAGCCCGGCTTCTTCATCAGCGTGTCCCACTTGGCCTGGATGTCCGGCGCGTAGACCCGCGCCGACCAGTCGCCTGGGGCGACTTCCTCGAATCCCACCGACACCGACTCCTCGCCGTAGTTCAGGATCTGGGTCACATCCCGCACGATGGCGTCGGCGAGGGCGCGCTTCTGGGCTTCCGTCTTCCCGGGCCAAAGCTTCACGATCACGTGCGGCATGGCCTAGTCCTTGGCCACGGGCGCGAGGTAGTCCTCGTCGCTCACCTTCTCCATCCACGTCACCGGCGAGCCGTTGACGGCCTCCTGGATGGCGATGTGCGTCATGGCCTCGTGCGCGGTGGCGCCGTGCCAGTGCTTGTGCTCGGCCGGGCACCACAGGACGTCGCCCGCGTGGAACTCCAGCTTCGGGCCGCCCTCCACCTGGGTCCAGCCGACGCCTTCCGTCACGATCAGCGTCTGGCCCGCCGGATGGGTGTGCCACGCCGTGCGCGCGCCCGGCTCGAAGTGGACGAAGGCGCCGCTGACGCGCGACGGATCGGGCCGCTGAAACTGGCCGGTGATCGTGACCTTGCCGGTGAAGTACGCCTCCGGTCCCTCGACGGTCTTCATCTCTGACTTGCGCGTGATGTCCATTGTCGCGGGTCCTTCCTGCGCTGAGGCGGTGCTCGTGGCCGATGCGAGAGCGGCGGCCACGATTGCGGGCTTGATCATGACGACCGGCTCCCAAATCGATCGATCGCGGCGCGTCCGGCGAACGACGTGCGGCAAATCTAGGTCCCGGCCGGGCGCCGGATAAGCGACCTCACGCGCAACGAACTGATGATCTCTACTCAACAATGTGGTAGGAGGGGCGATGCAGCTCAGCCGGGCCGACATCGCCGATTTCGTCTATTTCCTGGCGATCGCCAGGCATCGCAGCTTCCGTAAAGCCGCGCTGGAGATCGGCGTGACGACCTCCGCCCTCAGCCACGCCATCACCGCGCTCGAGGCGCGCCTTGGCGTTCGATTATTGAACAGAACCACGCGAAGCGTCACCGTAACCGCAGCCGGCGAGGAGCTTCTGGCGGCGATCGAAGGCCCCTTCGAGGCGGTTGGTCAGGCCGCCGAGAACCTCAACCGCTTCCGCGACGCCCCGGCTGGCCGCGTGCGGATCAATGTCCTGGGAGACGCGGTTCCGCTGCTGCTCGAGCCGGTCATGCCGATCTTCATCGAGCGCTATCCGCAGGTCGAGGTGGATATCGCCGTCAGCAACCGAATGGTCGACGTCATCGCCGGCGGCTTCGACGCGGGCGTTCGCTACGGGGGCACGGTTCCGGAGGACATGATCGCCCAGCGGCTCTCGCCGGACATCCGCTGGGTGGCCGCGGCTTCACCCGCCTATCTTGAACGTTTCGGAACGCCCGCGGTCCCCCAGGACCTTCAGCACCACCGCTGCATCCGCATCCGCCTGGGCAACGACCAGCTCTACCAGTGGGAGTTCGAGCGGGGCGAGGAGGCGCTCGCCGTGTCGACGCCCGGCCCGATCACCGTGGACGAGAGCCATGCGGCGGTCGCCTTCGGCCTCGCCGGCCTGGGCGTCATCTACGGGGCCGAGCCGGTCCTTCGGCCGTACATCGAACGCAGCGCCCTCAAGGTGGTGCTGGGCGACTGGTCGCCGATGGGCGGCGGGTTTCACGCCTACTATTCCGGCCGCCGCCAGGTGCCCACCGCCCTGCGCCTCCTCATCGACCTCATCCGCGAGCTCCGCCCGCTCGACGCCCTCTAGAGCCCCAGCCGTCCGGCCACCTCTTCGCCGATCGCCAGCGACGACGTCAGGCCCGGGCTCTCAATGCCGAACAGCGTGACCAGCCCCGCGATCCCGTGCGCGGCCGGCCCGTCGATGCGGAAGTCCGGCTGCGGCTCGTCGGGGCCGTGCAGCTTGGGGCGGATGCCGGCGTAGTCGGGGTTCAGCGCCCCGTCCGGCAGGCCCGGCCAGAACTTGCGGATATAGTCGTAGAAGCTTCCCGCCCGCGCCGGATCGACGCTGTAGTCCAGCTCGTCCACGAACTGCAGGTCCGGGCCGAACACCGCCTGGCCGCCCAGGTCGCGGCGATAGTGGGTGCCGAGCGCCCCGTGGATCGGCGGCGGATAGATCAGCCGGCTGAACGGCGCCTTGCCGCTCAGGCGGAAATAGACCCCCTTGCCGTAGTGCAGCTTGGGGATCGTCGCCTTGGGAAAGCCCTCGATGGTCGCCGCCACCGCCTGGGCCGAGAGCCCCGGCGCGGTCACCAGCATGCGGCAGGTCAGGGTGGTGGGCTCCGCGCCCCCCGCGCGCACGGAAAAGCCGCCGGCCTCCAGCGGGCTCGCCCCCTCGAACGGGGTCTCCACCACCACCGCCCCGCCGGCGGCCTCGATCTCGCCCTGCAGCGCCAGCATGTAGCTGTGGCTGTCGAAGATCCCGCTCTCGGGCGAATGCAGCGCCGCTTCGCACTGGAGCAGCGGCTCCATGGCCTGGGCCTGCCCCTTCGTCAGCCGGGCCATGCCCTCCACGTCGTTGATCTCGGCCTGCGTTAGGATCGCTTCCAGCCGCTCGACTCCGGCCGCGTCGGTGGCGACCACCAGCTTGCCGCACTTGTCGTAGGTGACCTTGTGGGCCTCGCAGAAGGCGTAGAGCGCCCGCCGCCCCTGCACGCACAGCTTGGCCTTGAGCGAGCCGGTCGGATAGTAGAGCCCGCCGTGCACCACCTCGGAATTGCGCGCCGAGACCCCCTCGCCGATCAGCGGCCCGGCCTCCAGCACCGCGACCGTCAGCCCCCGCCGCGAAAGCGCATAGCCGCACGCCAGCCCCACGGCGCCCGCGCCGACCACCACCGCATCGAAATCGAAATCCGCCATGCCCCTCGCCTAGCCCAACGGGCGGCATATGCAAGCCGCCCGCGCCGGCTTAGCTTCGCCGCCCGAAAGAAAAAGCCGTCGGGGAATTAGGGAGTTCGTCCATGTCGCGTCCGGTTCAACGTCTCGCCGCCGCCGCGTTCGCCGCGGCCTGTCTCGCCGCGCCGGCCCTGGCGGCCGATCCGCCCCTGCCGCAGGGCGGCGCGGCGATCCTGATGTGGACGCCCGAGCAGCAGGCGTTCGGCTACCGCAACATGGAGAAGATCAACCCCTACCATGTGGTGGCGCGCGGCGACCGCGTGCGCGAGCTGCCCGCCGGCGAGCCCATCGACCCGAAGTGGACCTGGAAGGGCCAGGCCTACGACACCGCCAGCTACATGGCCGCCATGCGCACCTCCGGCGTCCTGGTGCTGAAGGACGGCAAGGTCGTCTTGGAGCGCTATGGCCTGGGCCGCACGGCGGCCGACCGCTGGACCTCGTTCTCGGTGGCCAAGTCGGTCACCTCCATCCTGATCGGCGCGGCGATCCAGGACGGCCACATCAAGAGCCTGGACGACAAGGTCAGCGCCTATATCCCCGAAATGAAGGGCTCGGCCTACGACGAGGTCACCGTCCGCGACCTGCTGACCATGACCTCGGGCGTGAAGTGGAACGAGGACTACACCGACCCGAACTCCGACGTCGCCAAGGTGGGCCTGTCCATCCTCGAGCCGGGCGTCAATCCGGTGGTCAGCTACATGCGCAAGCTCCCGCGCGAAGCGCCGGCCGGCCAGAAGTTCGTCTACAAGACCGGCGAGACCGACCTGGCCGGCGTCCTCCTCTCCGACGCCGTCGGCGAGCCGATGTCGCAATACGCTTCCGAGAAGCTCTGGGCGCCCTTCGGCATGGAACAGGACGCCATCTGGGTCGACGACGTCGCCGGCCACGAGCGCGGCGGCTGCTGCATGTCCATGACCCTGCGCGACTACGCCCGCATCGGCCAGTTCATGCTGGAGGACGGCGTGGCGGGCGGAAAGCGCATCCTGCCCGAGGGCTGGGTCGCCGACGCCACCGCCCCGCACGTGAAGTTCCCGAGCGATCCCACCTACACCGGCTACGGCTATTTCTGGTGGCTGATCCCCCACGGCTACGAGGCCGCCGGCATCTTCGGCCAGAACATCGTCGTCTATCCGGACGAGAAGCTGGTCATCGCCATCAACTCCGCCTGGCCCTCGGCCGACGACGACGCCCTCTGGGCCGCCCAGGAAGCCTTCGCCGAAGCCATCCGCGAGGCGGCGAAGTAGCGCGAGGGCTCGCACCCTCTCCTCTTTGGGGGCGGATGAAGAATCCTGCTGGACCGGCCGCCGCCTTCTCCTCCCCCTCTGGGGGAGGGGGACCCCGAAGGGGTGGAGGGGGACTTCGACTCATGCCGCAGACTCTCAGTCCCCCTCAGTCCCTCCGGGACAGCTCCCCCAGGGGGGGAGCATCAAGGCGCCGGCCAGAACGCCTGATGGAAGGGATGTCTGCGTTGGAAGCGGAGTGTTCTGAACCCCCTCAGCCGCCCTCAGCGCTTGCCGCGTCCGCCGGCGGTGTTCAGCACCACCGCCGCGCGCACCAGCGCCTTCAGGGCCTCGGCGTCGATCGCCTCGCCCTCGCGGATGTCGATGGCGCGGCGGGTGTCGCCCTCCAGGCTCGAATTGAACAGGCCCTTGGGATCGTCCAGCCTGGCGCCCTTGGCGAAGGTCAGCTTCACCACCGCCTTGTAGGTCTCGCCGGTGCAGACGATCCCGCCGTGCTCCCACACCGGCACGCCCCGCCACTTCCAGGTCTCCACGACCTGCGGGTCGGCCTCGCGGATCAGGGCGCGCGCCCGCGCCAGCGTCTCGCCCCGCCAGTCGGCGAGTTCGGCGATCCGCCCGTCGATCAGTTCGGAGGGCGACGGCCCCTCGCTCGTGGCGCTCTTGTCCATGCCTCAGGAACCTCCCGGCCGCCGGCCTCAGTCCAGCCCGGCCAGCACCGCTTCCATCTTGTCCAGGAACCGCGGCCAGCCGGCCGTGGCGCCGCGATAGGCCATCTCCTGGTCGGCGGTGAAGCCCACCTGCTCCATGCGCAGCCGCGTGCCCCCGTCCATCGGCGTCAGGGTCCAGGTGACCACGCTCTCCAGGCCCATCCCCGCCCAGGTGTACGACAGGCTCCGGTGCGGCTCGACGCTCAGCACCTTGCAGTCCACCGAGCCCCACTCGGCGCTGAAGCTGAAGTCGTGCCCCGGCTCGGGCTTGAAGTCGCAGGCCATCAGCCACTCGCCGATCAGGGGCGACTGGGTCAGCGCGCGCCAGACCTTCTCCGGCGGGTGCGGCATCTGCCGTTCGACGACGACGGCGCGGGTTGCGGCGGCGGTCTGGCTCATTGGTCCATCCTCTTCAGCAGGTCTTCCAGATGGTCGAACCGGCGTTCCCAGAACCCGGCCATCTCGATCGTCCAGTCGGCCAGCGGCGCCAGGGCGGAAATCTCGGCGCGATAGTGCGTCTGCCGGCCCGCCTGTCGGCCCTGCACCAGCCCGGCCGCCTTCAGCGCCGCCAGATGCTTGGAGACCGCCGGCTGCGAAATCCCGGCCCCGGCCGTCAGCGTCCCCACCGTCTGTTCGCCCTGCCGGCACAGCCGCTCGAACAGCGCCCGCCGCGTCGGATCGGCGAGGGTTCGGAAGAGTGTGTCTTGGGCGACGGACATGGCAAACACATAACTCGCTGGCTATGGATTCGATCCATAACCCATCAGCTATGGGTCAGGCAAGCCCCGCATCGTCCTGCGCGCCGGGCGGGCCCTCGTATTCGAACTCCACCAGATAGACCGTCTGGCCGGGCCCGTGCTTGGCCACCTTCAGAAGGTCCACCACCCCGGCGAAGCCCGAGCGGCGCGCGAGCTCGGGGGTGACGTCCTCCAGGCCGATCTGGCGGATCGAGGTCACATGGATCGCGCCCGGCCCCAGGGGGTAGCGGCCGCCCGCCTTCACGTGCGGGTTCTGCCAGATGCGCACGCTGCAGGTCACCTCGCCGCGCATGACCGGCGCCCGCAGCCGCTTGGTGAATTGCATCGCAAGATCCCCGGCGACCCCGACCCGAAGGTGGACCGCCCGCCCGGTCTTGTGAAGCGCGCCGGGATCGGTCGCCCGAACAACGACGCCCCCTCCACCCCTTCGGGGTCCCCCTCCCCCAGAGGGGGAGGAGAACTTGCGGCGGCGCAGTTTCGATCTCCTCCCCCGCGAAGTGGGGGAGGGGGACCGCGGAGCGGTGGAGGGGGCTGCGACGATTGAGCCCTCGCCCTACGCCGGCTCCATCGCCTCCGGCTTGGCCGGGTCGTGCGCCGCCTCCCAGCGCCGCCACAGGAGCTTTTCCTGCACCTTGGCCTGCTTGGCCGCGGCCTCCTTGACGTGGCCGAAGCCGCGGATCGACTGCGGGACCTCGGCGATCTGCACCGCCAGGTCCTCGCGCGCCGCCGTCAGGCCCTCCAGCATCCGGCCGACCGCCGCCTCGTAGTCGGCGACGAGCTGGCGCTCCATGCGCCGCTCGGCCGTCCTGCCGAACACGTCGAACGGCCCGCCGCGCAGCCCCTTCATCTTGGCCAGCATCGGAAAGGCGAGATCCAGCATCCAGCCGCCGAAGGCGATCTTCCTCGGCTTGCCGTCCGGCCCCTTGGGCGCCAGCAGCGGCGGGGAGAGCCACACCTTGGCCTTGCCGCCCTTGAAGGTCTGGCCGCGATAGTCGGCGAAGCGGCCGTCGGTGTAGAGCCGGGCCACCTCGTACTCGTCCTTGTAGGCCATCAGCTTGAAGAGGTTCACGGCAACGGCGCGGATCAGCGCCTCCGACGCCTCCGGATGGGCCGCCACCTTGTCCACCAGCGCCCGGTAGCGCGCCGCGTAGGCGCCGTCCTGGTAGGCGGTCAGCTCGGCCACGCGCCCGGCGATCAGCTCGTCCAGGTCCTGGGTCTGCGGCGTCGGCCCGGCCGGCGGGGCGACGTCGCGCGCCGCCGGATCATGCGCCGCCTGGCGGCCGATCTCGAAGGCCGTGAGGTTCGCTTCGGCGTCCACTCCGTTCAGCCGGATCGCCCGGTAGAGCGCGCGGCTGGAGACCGGCACCAGCCCCTTCTGCCAGGCGAAGCCCAGCATGATCATGTTGGAGTAGATGGCGTCGCCCAGCCGCGCCTCGGCCAGCTCCTGGGCCGGAAGCTGGTCGTAGGCCTTGGTCGCCGCCGCGATCCGCCGGGCCGTCGAGCCGGCGTCGAACCGCGCGTCCCGGTCGCTGACGAAGTCGGCCGTCGGCGAGAAGTCGCCGTTGCCGCAGGCCACCGTCCGGTCCTTGGCGTAGAGCGCCAGGGCGTCGGCCCCGGCCGCCACCAGCATGTCGCAGGCGATCAGCACGTGGGCGCTGGCCGCCGGCACGCGCCCGCCGACCACCGTCTCCTCGGTCTCGCCGATGCGCACGTGGCTGAACACCGCCCCGCCCTTCTGCGCCAGGCCCGTCATGTCCACCACCGAGGCGGCGCGGCCGTCCACGTGGGCGGCCATGGCCAGGATCGAGGCCACCGTCGTCACCCCCGTGCCGCCCACGCCGGTGAAGACGATGTTGCGCACGCCGGCCAGCGGCTCGAACGTCGGCAGAGGCGTTGAGTCCGCCGTCAGCGCCGGCGGCGCCTTGCGGTGCGCGTTCTCGGCCCCCTCAAGGGTGATGAACGAGGGACAGAAGCCCTCCAGGCACGAATAGTCCTGGTTGCAGGTCGACTGGTTGATCTTGCGCTTGCGGCCGAACTCGGTCTCCAGCGGCTCCACCGACACGCAGTGCGAGGCCGCCGAGCAGTCGCCGCAGCCCTCGCAGACCAGGGGATTGATCATCACCCGCCGCGGCGCGGCCGGCATGATCCCGCGCTTGCGCCGCCGGCGCTTTTCGGTGGCGCACACCTGGTCGTACAGCAGCACCGTCACGCCCGGCGTCTCGCGCAGAGCCTTCTGCACGGCGATCAGCTCGGAGCGCGGCTTCACCTCCACGCCCGGCGCCAGGTCGCTGACGCCCTCGTAGCGGGCCACCTCGTCGGCCACGATCACCGTCTTGGCCACGCCCTCGGCGGCGAGCTGGCGGGTGATCTGCGCCGGGGTGAAGCCGCTCTCGGCGTGCTGGCCGCCGGTCATGGCCACCGCGTCGTTGAACAGGAGCTTGTAGGTGATGTTCGAGCCGGCCGCGATCGAGCCGCGGATCGCCAGCGAGCCGGAGTGGTTGTAGGTCCCGTCGCCCAGGTTGACGAAGACGTGCTTCTCGTCGGTGAAGGGAGCGGCCCCCACCCAGGACAGCCCCTCCCCGCCCATGTGGCTGGTCAGGTCCGTCGAGGGATCGTTGAAGCTGGCCATGTAGTGGCAGCCGATGCCGGCCAGCGCCCGGCTGCCCTCGGGCAGGCGGGTGGAGGTGTTGTGCGGGCAACCCGAGCAGAAGAACGGCTTCCTCTGCTGGTCGGCGGCCAGGGTCACCGCAGCCATCGAGGCGGCCGAGACCCGCGCCAGATAGTCGTTCACCCGCTCCATGTGCGGCCCGGCCGGCAGCCGGTCGGCGATGGCCAGCGCCACCTCGGCCACCGACAGCGACCCGAGCTCGGAGAGCAGCGGATGGCCGTGCTCGTCGACCTTGCCGATGATCTGCGGCCGCGCGTGGGCCGGCAGCTCGTAGAGCGCCGCGCGGGCCTGGGTCTCGATCAGCGGGCGCTTGTGCTCGATCACCATCAGGGTCTCGAGCCCGGCGGCGAAGGCGCGCAGCCCCGTCGGCTCCAGCGGCCAGGGCATGCCGACCTTGTAGATCGAAACCCCCATGTCGGCGGCTTCGGCCAGGCTCACGCCCATGGCCGAGAAGGCCTCGATCACGTCCTTGTAGGCCTGGCCCTGGCAGACGATGCCCAGGCGCGGCCGGTGCGAGGCCAGCACCGTGCGGTCGATCCCGTTGGCCTTGGCGAAGGCCAGCGCCGCCGGCAGCTTGAAGGTGCGCAGCCGCCGCTCCTTGTCCAGCGGCTGGTCCTTCAGGCGGATCCCGAGCCCGCCGGCCGGCATGGAGAAGTGCGCGGGGGCGGTGAACTGGTGGCGGTCCAGCGACACGTCGATGGTCACGCCGGAGTCCATGGTGTCGGCCAGGGCGATCAGCCCGACCCACAGCCCGGAGAACCGCGACAGGGCGTAGCCGAGCAGGCCGTAGTCCAGCACCTCCTGCACGTCGGCCGGCGAGAGCACCGGCATCTCGAAGTCCTGGAAGGCGAATTCGGATTGCGAGGGCAGCGTCGAGGACTTGCAGGCGTGGTCGTCGCCGGCCACCGCCAGCACCCCGCCCTTGGGCCAGACGCCGGCGAAGTTGGCGTGCTTGAAGGCGTCGCCGGTGCGGTCCACGCCCGGGGCCTTGCCGTACCACATGCCGAACACCCCGTCGTAGCGCGCGCCGGGGAACAGGTTGGCCTGCTGGCTGCCCCACACGGCCGTGGCGCCCAGGTCCTCGTTGAGCCCTTCCTTGAAGACGACCTCCGCCGCGCGCAGGTGTTTCTCGGCGCGATGGGCCTGCTGGTCGAGCCCGCCCAGCGGCGAGCCGCGATAGCCGGAGACGAAACCGGCGGTGTTCAGCCCTGCGGCCTTGTCGAGGCGGTTCTGATCGATCAGAACCCGCAGCAGAGCCTGCACGCCGGTGATGAAAACCCGACCTTCCGTGAGCAGAAACTTGTCGTCGAGCGTCACCTCCGCATGCCGCATTGCAAATTCTTTCCTTTTTGGGCTCCCTATCAGCCTTGGAAGATCATATAAGATCGCAGCAATTGCTTGCCAAAGGCATGCCCCAAATCACCCGATTCGGGGCAAGAATGACACCAATTTGCAGGGGAAATAGGAGGAAATCTTGTCCGAGACCCTTGACGCCGTAGATGCCAAGATCTTGGACCTGATCCAGCATGACGCGGGTCTGTCGGTCGCCGAGATCGCCGAACGCGTGGGACTTTCGTCCTCGCCCTGCTGGCGGCGCATCAAGCGGCTGGAGGACGCCGGCGTCATCCAGCGCCGGGTGACCATCCTCGACCGGGACCTTCTGGGCCTTGGCTTTGAGGTCTATTGCACCGTCAAGCTCAGCCTGCCGACCCGCGAAAACCTCGACGCCTTCGAGGTCGCCATCGCCAAGATGCCCGAGGTCGTGCAGTGCGCCACGGTCACCGGCTCGGCCGACTACGAGCTGCGCATCGTCACCCGCGACATGCACGCCTTCGACGATTTCCTGAGGGAAAAGATTCTCTCCCTGGGCCTGGTTTCGAACATCGAAAGCCGCATCGTCATCCGCTCGGTGAAAAACACCACCGCCGCCCCCCTGGGCCTCATCAGCCCCTACGTCAGCGCGCAGGGCTAGGGCGCGCAGCCCGGCTCGCCGCCCATCCAGCCTGTTAGCCGCTTTACCGGGATAAGCTCACGGCTTTACCGGCCCGGGCCGCGCGCGATCCTGTCTCCAGCAGCAAGCGGAGACTTAAGTTCATGCGTGTGTTCCTGACCGGCGCCACCGGCTTCATCGGCTCGGCGATCATCGACGAGCTCACCGCGGCGGGCCACGAGGTCGCGGGTCTGGCCCGCAGCGACGAGGGCGAGGCCAAGCTCGCCGAGCGGGGCGTCACGGCGCTCAGGGGCGACGTCGCCGAGCCGGAGCGGCTGGCCGAGTTCGCCCGCGCCCACGACGGCGTCATCCACTGCGCCTACGACCATGACTTCACGAACTATCTGAAGTCCGGCGAGATCGAACTGGCGGTCGTCGCGGTCATGACCGAGGCCCTCGCCGGCACGGGCAAGCCGTTCGTCATCGCCTCGGGCATGACCGCCGGCGCGCTCGGCCGCCCGGCCACCGAGGCCGACCCCGCCGACCTAGAGGGCTGGACCGCGGTCCGCGGCCGGCCGGAGGCGATGGCGCTCGCCGCAGCCGCCGAAAACGTCCGGTCGGCGGCCGTGCGCCTGTCGCCCTCGGTCCATGATCGCGAGCGCCAGGGGCTGGTGCCGATGATGATCCAGGCGGCCCGCGCGAAGGGCGTCTCGGCCTACGTCGGCGACGGCTCGAACCGCTGGCCGGCCGTGCACCGCCGTGACGCCGCGCGCCTGTTCCGCCTGGGCCTGGAGCGCGCCGAGCCCGGCCAGCGGCTGCACGCGGTCGGCGAGGAGGGCGTGCCCATTCGCGCCATCGCCGAGGCGATCGGCGAGCGGCTCGGCGTTCCCGCCCGCAGCATCGCCCCCGAGGACGCCGCCGAGCATTTCGGCTGGATCGGCTTCATCGTCGCCGCCGACATTCCGGCCACCGCCGCCGCCACCTGCGAAAGCCTCGGCTGGACCCCGACCTGGCCAGGCTTGCTGGAGGGGCTGAGAGGCGACTACGTGGTGTGAAGGCCGCGCGACATTCGTCATGGCCCGCGCCTATATTGCCGCCCGTCGCAGCGCAGGAGCCCAGACCATGATCGACCTCGTCATCGACCAGCGCCGGCGCGATCTGGGGGGCTTCGAAGTGGGCCGGGTCCTGCCCTTCGCCAGCCACCGCATGGTCGGCCCCTTCATCTTCTTCGACCACATGGGCCCCAAGAGCTTCGAGCCCGGCTTCGGCCGCGAGGTGGACGTGCGCCCGCACCCGCACATCGGCCTGTCCACCGTCACCTATCTCTTCGACGGCGAGATCACCCACCGCGACAGCGTCGGCGCGGTGCAGGACATCCGCCCCGGCGAGGTCAACTGGATGACCGCCGGGCGCGGCATCACCCACTCCGAGCGCTTCGACGACATGCGCAAGAACGGCGGGCTGATGCACGGCATCCAGGCCTGGGTCGCCCTGCCCGAGGCGTTCGAGGAGACCGACCCGGCCTTCGCCCACCACGGCCCGGACGACCTGCCCACCTACGAATCCCCCGACGGCCTGTGGGCCCGGCTGATCGCCGGCAAGGCGTTCGGCGCGGAGGCGCGGGTCAAGACCCACTCGCCGATGTTCTACGTCCACTGGGCGCTGAAGGCCGGCGCCAGGGCCGAGCTTCCCGCCGAATATCCCGAGCGCGCCGCCTATGTCGCCGAGGGCGAGGTGGAGGTCGAGGGCCGCACCTACCACGCCGGCCAGATGCTGGTGTTCAAGCCGGGCGAGCCGGTGCTGTTCACCGCCGTGACGCCGGCCATCGTCATGCTGCTCGGCGGCGAGCCGGTGGGCCCGCGCTTCATCGAATGGAACTTCGTCGCCTCCTCCAAGGAGCGCATCGAACAGGCCAAGGCCGACTGGCGCGCCGGCCGCATGAAGCTGCCCGACGCCGACCACGACGAATTCATCCCCCTGCCCTGATGGCAAGCCGGCGAAGCGCTCAAGATGCTCCCCTCTTGGGGGAGCTGTCGCGAAGCGACTGAAGGGGACTTTGACTCCCCGCGCCGAAGCATCGGCGCGCGCGGGGCCGGCTGAAGTCCCCCTCAGGCCCTGCGGGCCAGCTCCCCCAAGAGGGGAGCATCTCGGCCGCTGTCGCTGCAGATCCAAAGAATCCGGCTAGGCGCCGTGGCGGCGCCTCCGCCACAATGGCGGCGACAGGTCGAAGGCGGCTCAGCGCGCCCGGCCAGGGAGAAGAAGGGCCAGGACATGAAGTTCTACACCTCCATCGGGCCGAACCCGGCCGTCGTCGCCATGTTCCTCGCCGAGAAGGGCGTCAAGCTCGACGAGGTCCAGGTGGACCTGATGGGCGGCGAAAACCGCCAGGAGCCCTACAAGGCCAAGAACCCGGCCGGCCAGCTTCCCTGCCTGGAGCTGGATGACGGCTCCTGCGTCTGCGAGATCACCGCCATCTGCGAATATCTCGACGAGAAGTTCCCCGAGCCGCCGCTGATCGGCAAGACGCCGGAGGAGCGCGCCGAGACCCGCATGTGGGTGCGCCGCATCGACCTGAACATCCTCGAGCCCCTGGCCAACGGCTTCCGCTACGCCGAGGGCCTGCCGCTGTTCCAGAGCCGCATGACCACCATCCCCCACGCCGCCGCCGACCTGAAGGCCCTGGCCAAGGAGAAGCTGGCCTGGCTCGACGGGCTGATGACCGGCCGCAAGTGGATCGCCGGCGAGCGCTTCACCCTGGCCGACATCCTGCTCTACTGTTTCCTGGAGTTCGGCGCCCAGGTCGGCCAGCCCCTCGACCCGGACAACAAGAACATCATCGCCTGGCAGGAACGCATGAAGGCCCGCGCCAAGGTTCCGGCCTGAGGACGTCTCTCCGCCCGCGGGCCTCGCGGGCGGGCCGGGACGAAGAATGGGAATCGACCGATGAGCCGCGTCGTCTACGAGGACCGCTGGTTTCAGGTTCTCGCGCCCGAACGGCCGTTGAACGACCGGGACGACGGCGGCCATCTCATCCTCATCAAGACCGAGCCGGTCACCGACCGCTCCGACCTGTCGGCGGAGGAAGCCATCGACTTCATGCGCATCTCCATGGCCGTGGGCCGGGCGATGTACGACGTGCTGGGGATCGAGCGGATGAACTACGAGGACCTGGGCAACTGGGGGATCGACGAGCCCGGCGGCGCCAAGATGCACCTGCACTTCATGGGTCGCGCTAAGACCCAGGTGCACCAGGTGCGCGGCCAGCACATCGCGCTCTTCCCAAAGGGCCATCCGATCTATGACGGCCACCTCAATCCGCTCGACGCCGCCCAGGTCGAGGCGCTGCGTGCGCGCGTGACGGAGATCCTCTCCGAGCCGAAGTACGCGACGATGGCCGCGCACGCGGGGCTCGCCTCATGAGCCCCCGCGGGTCGGTCCCGGACATCCGCCGCCGTCGCGGCGCCCCGCGCTAGGAAAAGGTCATGCTGCAAACGGTTCATGGCCTCGCTGTCGGCGTCTGGCTCGGCTGCGTCCTCACCGAGGCCCTGTTCGAGCGCGCCCTGCTCGGCAAGGGGCGCGACTACGAAACGGTGCTGGCCGCCCTGCACACGCGGGTCGACCTCCTGGTCGAGCTGCCGGCCATCGCCCTGGTGCTGGCCACGGGCCTGCCCCTGGTGTTGGCCGCCGCCCTCACGCCGGCGCTGGCCGTCAAGCTCGGCTTCGCCGGCCTCGCCATCGCCGCCAACCTCTACTGCGTGCAGCTCGTCTTCGCCCGCGACGCGGCGGCCAAGGCCGGGAACTGGCCCCGCTTCGAGACCCTCGACCACCGCCAGCACAAGGCCGGCGCCGTCGTCCTCCTCGCCATCCTCGCCGCCGCCGGGATCGGCGTGTTCCTGACATGAGCCGATCCAGGCCTGGGGATGCTCCCCCTCTGGGGGAGCTGTCCCGCAGGGACTGAGGGGGACTTTGACTCCTTGCCGCTCGCCCGCCGACTTG
This sequence comes from Phenylobacterium sp., assembly GCF_041916435.1. Taxonomy (GTDB): domain Bacteria; phylum Pseudomonadota; class Alphaproteobacteria; order Caulobacterales; family Caulobacteraceae; genus Phenylobacterium. The sequence goes on from NZ_JAYRZM010000003.1 coordinate 98,985, forward strand.
CAGTCCCCCTCCGTCGGCTTCGCCCCCCAGAGGGGGAGGATCAGGGCGCGCCAACTGAGACCCGTCTCACCCCCGCCGCGCGGATCAGCCGCCGCGAGGGGTTCCCCTCAATCCTCCGACAGCGCCCGGTGGGTCTGCTCCCAGTACTGCGCCCCGGTGATCAGGGTGACGATCGCCGCCAGCCAGAACAGGCCGTGCGCGGCGAGCGTGAACGGACCCTGCACGCCCGGATCATTGGAGAGGTCGAAGGCGCCCCAGGACGCCACCAGCAGCTCGGCGCCCAGGGCGGTCATCTGCAGGGTGGTCTTCCACTTGGCCAGGGTGGTGACCGGCAGCTTCACCCCCTTGCCCGCGCCCACCTCGCGCAGGGCGCTGACGGTGAATTCGCGGAACAGGATCAGCCCCGCCGGCAGCACCACCATCGGCTGCGGCCCCAGCGCCAGCAGCCCCAGCACCGCCCCGCACACCAGCACCTTGTCGCCGATGGGGTCCAGGATCGCGCCCCACACGCTCTCGGCGTGCAGCTTGCGCGCCAGCCAGCCGTCGAAGAAGTCGGTGACCGAGGCGACGACGAAGGCCCAGAACGCCCAGCGCTCCAGGCTGAACTGCGCCTGCGGGGTCAGCATCTCCGACAGCCGCGGCACGCCGCCCGCCGCCGCGGCCAGGGCCACGAACATGAACAGCGCCAGGATCAGGCGCATGGAGGTCAGAAGGTTCGGCAGGTGTTTCATGGGCCTCAGGCCTTGCGGAAAAAGTCGAAGATGCGCTGGGCCAGCGCCTGGCTGACGCCCTCCACCTTGGAGAGATCCTCCACCGAGGCGCGGGAGACGCCCCGGGCCGAGCCGAAGGCGTGCAGGAGGGCGCGCTTGCGCCCCGGCCCCACCCCGTCGATCTCGTCCAGCGGGTTCTTCTTCATGTCGGCGGCGCGCCGGGCGCGGTGGGTGCCGATGGCGAAGCGGTGGGCCTCGTCGCGCAGGCGCTGCAGGTAGTAGAGCACCGGCGATTTGTGGTCGAAGCGGAACGGCTCCTTGCCGGGGATGAAGAAGCGCTCCATCCCGGCGTCGCGGTCGACGCCCTTGGCCACGCCGACCACCGGGATGTCGTCGACGCCGAGGTCCGCCATGACCTCCATCACCACCGCGATCTGGCCGGCGCCGCCGTCGATCAGCACCAGGTCCGGACGCACCGTGTCCTCGCCGGCCTCCTCCTCCTTGACCAGGCGTGCGAAGCGGCGGCGCAAGACCTCCTTCATCATCCCGAAATCGTCGCCGGGGGTCAGCTCGGTCCCCTTGATGTTGAACTTGCGGTACTGGCTCTTCTGGAAGCCCTCGGGCCCGGCCACGATCATGCCGCCCACCGCGTTCGTGCCCATGATGTGGCTGTTGTCGTAGACCTCGATGCGCTCGGGCGAGGCTTCCAGGCCGAACGCCTCGGCCACGCCCGCCAGGAGCTTCGACTGGGCCGAGCTCTCGGCCATCTTGCGGCCCAGCGCCTCGCGCGCGTTCACCACCGCCTGGTCGACGAGCTGGCGCTTCTCGCCCCGCTGCGGCCGCGCGATCTCCACCTTGCGCCCGGCCTTCATGGCGAAGGCCTCTTCCAGGAGCTCCCGATCCGTCGGCTCCACGCTCACCAGCATCAGCTTGGGGATCGGCTTGTCGTCGTAGAACTGGCCGAGGAACGCGCTCATCACCTCGGCGTCCTCGTCGGTGCGGTCGATCCTCGGGAAATAGGCGCGGTTTCCCCAGTTCTGCCCGGCGCGGAAGAAGAACACCTGCACGCAGGCTTGGCCGCCCTCCGAATGCAGGGCGAAGACGTCGGCTTCCTCCACCGTCTCCGGATTGACGCTGGTCTCCTGGGCCACCGACGCCAGCGCCCGGATGCGGTCGCGCAGCCGCGCGGCCCGCTCGAACTCCAGCTCGTCGGAAGCCGCCTGCATCTCCTCGGACATCTTGGCCATCACCGCCCGGCTCTTGCCGCGCAGGAAGGCCTCGGCCTGGTCCACCAGCCCCGCGTAGTCCTCCAGGCTGATCAGCCCGGTGCAGGGCGCCGCGCACCGGCGGATCTGGTGCAGCATGCACGGCCGCGTGCGGCTCTCGTAAACGCTGTCCGAGCACGAGCGCAGCAGGAACGCCTTCTGCAGGGTGTTCAGCGTCTTGTTCACCGAGAAGGCCGAGGCGAACGGACCGAAGTAGTCGCCCTTGATGGTGTGCGCGCCGCGGTGCTTCTTCAGTTGCGCGGCCGGATGCTCGCGGCGGATGACGATCTCCGGAAAGCTCTTGTCGTCGCGCAGCAGCACGTTGAAGCGCGGCTTCATCTGCTTGATCAGGTTGATCTCGAGCAGCAGCGCGTCGGTTTCCGTCCGGGTGGTGACGAACACCATCTCCCGCGTCAGGTCGACCATGTGGGCGATGCGCTGGGTGTGGAAGCGGCCCTGCGCGTACTGGGTCACCCGCTTCTTCAGCGAGCGGGCCTTGCCCACGTACAAGACCTCGCCGTCCTCGCCGATCATGCGATAGACGCCGGGCGCGTCGGGCAGACGCTTCACCTCATCCTTGATCAGCGCCGCGCCGGTCAGCGGGGCCAGGGTCGAATCCGACATGCCCCAGATATAGGCCGATCTGCCCCGCGCTAGGAGACGTCCGCGCCTGATGCGGCCGACCTGCCGCCAGATCGTCTGCGCCTAGCCCGGCGAGCCCGCGTCGTAGGCCGGGCTGCTTTGTCCGAGGCGCGGCTCCGTCCCGGCCAGCAGCCGCCGGATGTTCGCGCGGTGGCGCATGATCACATAGGCCACGCCCGCCACCACCAGCAGCCGATAGGCCGTCGGGTTCTGCAGGCCGAAGACGAGGCCGATCGCCGTCAGGGCGCCCAGCATCGAGGCGAGCGACATGATGCGGAAGATCGCCAGCACGGCGCAGACGACCGCCGCGGCGCCGAGCCCCACCGGCCAGGAGATCGCCAGCAGCACCCCCAGGCCCGCCGCGGCGGACTTGCCGCCCGTGAAGTTCAGCCAGATCGACCGGGCGTGTCCCAGCAGCACCGCGGCCCCGGCCAGGGCCGCCATCCACGGCTCGACGGTGCGCAGCTCGAGCCCGGCCGGCGGCGTGACGTAGGGCGTCGCATAGAGCCACGCGCAGAACCACTTGATGAAGACGATCGCCCCGGCGCCTTTCAGCAGGTCCACCAGCAGCACCACGAAGAAAGGGCCCTTGCCCAGGGTCCGCAACACGTTCGTCGCCCCGGTGGAGCCGGAGCCCTGCTTCCTCAGGTCGATCCCCTTCAGCAGCCGTCCCGCCAGATAGCCCGTGGGCGTGGAGCCGAAGAGATAGGCGATCGCCAATCCAGCCGCGCTCGCGATCCAGAACACCATGGCCGTCACCTTCCCGATCGACTCCAGGCGCTCACTCTATGGCCCCCTGCGCCCGCGGCCGAAGCGGATTCGACGCCGAACCCTCAGCCCTCAGGCCGCGACAGCACGCAGATCGACTGGCCGACGTTGCCGAAATGCTCCAGCACGTGGCCGCCCTCCAGGGTGAGCGGCGAGGCCAGCGGGACGAAGGCGTCGTGGCCGTCGCGGATGTCCTCCACCTTCAGGTCCAGGTGGCTGGCCCAGGCTCCGATCGCGTCCCGGTCGATGAACACGTTGAGCGGCCGGTCGTTGGAGGCGCGGGCCGCCTCGACGGTCGCGCCGAACACGTCCCAGTGGTACGGCTGGCGGAACTCCAGGAACGAGAAGACGATCTTGCCGCCCGGCTTCAGCACCCGGCGGGCGTCTTCCAGATAGAGATAGCTCTGCTCGTGCAGCAGGTGCGTCAGCACCGAGAACATGCACACGAAGTCGGCGACGCCGTCCGCTTCCGGAATCTGCAGGCCGGTCACCACCTCGAAGCGCCAGTCGGGGCGGTTGCAGAGCGATCTGGCGTAGTCGACCAGTTCCGGCACCAGGTCGGTGCCGAGGTAGCGGCCCTTGTGGCTGGCCGCCAGCGGCTGGGCGGTGCGGCCGGATCCGCAGCCGACGTCGACGAGGTAGTCCTCGTCGCGCATGCCGTAGAAGCGCAGCATCTCCGACTGGACGACGCCATAGGCGTGGAACTCCCCGCCGATCGCATATTCCGCGGCCTGCTTGCGGGGCATCGCCCGCGCGGCCCGGTCGAACCAGTTCCGATAGGCCTTCTGCAGATCAAGCTTGTCGCCGAGCGAGGACATGGTCGTCTCGTCACACCTGTCGATTGAGCGCGATATAGCCGACCGATCCTGACGCGTATACGCGTCCGCCACCGCCGGACCGCGTTTTGTTGCGCCGCGTAACCGGCGCATCGCGCGCCGCCTTCTCTTTGTATCGCTCCGGTTGCACAGCGCGCGAAGGCCGTGGCGCCCGCCCCGGCGCTTGCTCAGCCCCCACCCTTCGCGGGCGGCGTCGCGCCATATCGCAGGCCGTCGATCAGCAGCGCGACCATGCGCTTGACATGGTCTTCCCCGTCGGGGCCCGTCGCGACCGAAAGGTTGCCGATCGCCCGCAGCAGATCATAGGCGGCGATGTCGTCGCGGACGGCGTGCGCGGCGGCGGCGGCTTCGAGAAGCGATTTCAGCACGGGCTCGAAACGGGCCCTGAAATAGGCCGGAAGCTCGTCGAAGGCCGGGTCGCCCGAGTGCAGCGCCGCCGCCAGCCCCTGCTTGGTCGCGATGAACTGCGTGTAGCGCATCAGCCAGCTCGCCAGCGCCTCGCCCGGCGCCTGTTCGGCGGCGAGCGTCGCCGCATCGGCGGCGCAGGCGTCGACCTCCCGCCGGAAAACCGCGGCGACAAGATCGGATCGCTTGGGAAACCGGCGATACAGCGTGCCCAGGCCCACGCCCGCCTCCGCGGCGATCTCGCGCACCGGCGCATCCACGCCCGACCTGGCGAAGATCCGCTTGGCGGCTTCGAGCAGGGCGTCCTCGTTGCGGCGCGCGTCGGCGCGCACCGGTCGCGCCTCGCGTCCGCTCGCCAGGCCGTTGTCCTGGCGCGGCTCAGTCACGCGGCCTTTCGTCATCGACCAATTCCTGCCTTTTCGCCCGACGCCCTTGATAAACGGAACAATGATCCGTATTTGCGATAAACCGGAACAATGATCCGGTTTATCCCTTTCCTCCCCAGCGACAAAGGCAGATCAGTGAACCATCGAGCCGCGTCAACGCCTCCGCCCGCCTCGGGCGCGCCCGCCGCCGTCATTTCCGTGGCGCCGGTGACCTTGGCCAGCCCCGGCCGGGGAACCGACCTCCAGCTACGCGTGTCGGCGCCGGCCGGCGCCGACATGTCGCCGATCATCGTCTTTTCGCACGGCAACGGGCAGTCGCTCTACGCCTACGGTCCGCTGGCGAACTACTGGTCGGCGCACGGCTTTGTCGTGATCCAGCCCACCCACCTCGACTCGCGGATGCTGGGCCTGGCCAAGGACGATCCGCGCCGGCCGCGCTTCTGGCGCCACCGCGAAGCGGACCTGGTCGCCATCCTCGACCAGTTGGACCGGATCGAGGCCATGGTCCCGGCCGTCCGCGGCCGCCTCGACCTCAGCCGCATCGCCGTGGCCGGCCACTCGTGGGGCGCGCAGACGGCCAGCATGCTGCTGGGGGCGACCCACCCGGATCCGGACGACGGCTCCGTCGTGGACATCGCGGACTCTCGCGTGAAGGCGGGCGTGCTGCTCGCCGTGCCGGGCACGGGCGGCGACAATCTCAGCGCCTTCGCCGCTGAGAATTTTCCGTTCATGAACCCGGATTTCTCCCGCATGCGCACGCCCGCGCTCGTGATCGCGGGCGATCACGACAACGGCGCCATGACGGTGCGCGGCCCCGACTGGTGGCGCGAGGCCTATGACCTGAGCCCCGGCGCGAAAGGCCTGTTCACGGTGTTCGGCGGCGAGCATTCGCTCGGCGGCGTTCCCAACTACGAGTCCAGGGAAACGACGGACGAGAGCCCCGAACGGCTCGCCGCCGTCCAACGGCTCTCGCTCGCCTATCTCCTCGGCGCGCTCTACCCCGGCGACGCCGCCTGGGACGAAGCGGTCGCCTGGATGGAGACGGTCGACAATCCGCAGGGGCGGCTCGAAACGAAGTGAGCCGGAGCTCGCGGCGAAGCGTCCGGCGCGAAGGAGGCGCCGGTCGTTATCGGCCGGCCTTCGCCTGGGGCAGGTGCGCCTGGATGTAGGCGATGACCGCCCACCGGTCCTGCTCCGACAGGCTGGCCTTGAAGCCCGGCATCGCCGTTCCGAACGGCGCGCCGCCCTCCGAGACCGTCCAGAACATGAAGGGGTCCCAGTTGCTCATCGGCATGCGCGACAACCAGGCCAGATCGGCGGGCCGCGGCGAGAGCGCGCGGGCGGCCGGACCGTCGCCGAACCCGGTCTGTCCATGACACGAGGCGCAGTTGTCGGCGTACACCTTGGCGCCGCGCTCGATGGTCGCGCTGGTCCTGGGGAGCGGATTGCCGACCCCGGTGTAGGGCGCGGGGACGCCGCCCATCATCGCCGCGTGATTTCGCGCCGCGCTGGGACCCATCATTCCGCCGCCCATGCCTCCCCCCATGCCTCCGCCCATCATGCCCGAGCCGTGGCCGCCCATCATGCCCGGACCCTGGGGCCACGGATTCGCGCCGCAGCATCCACGCCAGGTCTGAGGGGCTTGCGGCTGGGGCTGAGCATCGGCGGCCGAGCTTCCAACAATTGGAATGCTAAGCGCCAGCATAAGCCCTGCGAGAGTCAGTATTTTCATGGCGGGTTCTCCGCATCTTGCGCGAAACCACTATGAGACTCGAATTCCGCCGAGCATAGGCCGTGGCCGATATTATTCGGCGCGGCGATTCAGGCTTGACCGCGCGCCGCTCGCGCCTGGCCCAATATCTCCACGGCCTCGCGGATGACGTAGGCGCCGATGCCGGCGCCGACCATCAGGTCCAGCCAACGGAGCCCGGTCGCCAGGACGAGCAGCCCCGAGACGATCACCGCCGCGTTCGCGACGACGTCGGCGCGCGTGAAGATCCATGTCGCCCGCAGGTGGACCTCGCCATCCCGCACGCGCGCGAGCAGCCGCAGGACCGTCCAGTTCACCGCCAGCGCGACGGCGGCGACGCCGACCATCAGGGCGCCCTCCGGCTCGGTTCCGACGAAGGCGCGCCGGACGACGTCGGCCAGCACGCCGAGCCCCAGCACCACCAGGAGCGAGCCGCTCAAGGTCGCCGCGCCCGCCTTGAAACGGGCGGACCGGCCGACGGCCCACAGCGCCACGGCGTAGGCGGACGCGTCGGCGAGCATGTCCAGCCCGTCGGCCAACAGGCCCGTCGACTGACCCAGAAGACCAGCCGTCGTCTCCACCGCGAACATGACCGCGTTCAGCACCAGGGCGATCAGCAGCACGTTCCGCTCCGGCGCCGTCTCCGCCGCCCCTGGCTTGCATCCGCAGTCGTCCATCGGACAGTCATGGCCCGCGACGCGCCGGAACGCCAGCGCCCGCGTTCCGGCGACGGTCCGCTCAATCCGCGAAGACGGCCCCGCCGCCCCTACAGCCCGTACCCGCCGGCCTGCAGCTTCTCGAACACGGTCTTGGTCACCTTGATGAAGCCCTTGCCGGGGGCGTGGAAGTAGATCGGCGACTTGCTCTTGAAGGGGTCGAAGCCGTCTTCCACCAGGTCGACCTTGCGCTGCTTGAACGTGCCGGTCACCTCGATCGCCGGCAGGATGCGCACGAACAGCGGCTGGGCGTAGGCCGGCAGCTCGCGGCTCACGTGCTCGTCCAGCGCCTTGATGTCGAAGCTCTCGTCCACCACCAGCCCGGCCATGCCCGCGCGGCCCTCCGCGCCCGGCACGGCCACGCCGTAGACATTGGCCTCCAGCACGCCGGGGGCGGCCTCCAGGGTGGCGGCGACCTCGCCGGTGGAGACGTTCTCGCCCTTCCAGCGGAAGGTGTCGCCCACCCGGTCGACGAAATAGAAATAGCCGTCGGCGTCCTGGCGCATCAGGTCGCCGGTGGCGAACCAGGCGTCGCCGCGCTCGAACACGTCGCGCAGCACCTTCTTCTCGCTGGCGGCCTTGTCGACATAGCCGGTGTAGGCGCTGCGCGCGTCGGCGCTGATCTTGCCGATGCACTCGCCCACCTGGCCGGGACCGCACTCCACGCACAGGCCGTTCAGCCCGCGCACCGGCTGGTCGGTCTCCACGTCGTACTGCACCAGCCGATAGTTGAACCGCTCGCGCAGCCACTTGGGCGAGCGGCCGATCGCCCCTTCGCGGCCGTCGAAGTTGAACATCGACACATTGCCCTCGGTGGAGCCGTAGAACTCCAGGATCTCGGGAATGCGGAAGCGCTGCTTCATCTCGCGCCAGACATCCAGGCGCAGGCCGTTGCCGAACGCCATGCGCAGCTTGTGGCGCGTCTCGTCCTCGTGCGGCGGCTGGTTCGCCAGGTAGCGGCACAGCTCGCCGATGTAGACGAACATGGTGCAGCCCTCGGCGATCACGTCGCTCCAGAAGTGGCTGGCCGAGAACTTCTTCTTCAGCACCACCGAGGCGCCGTTCAGCAGCGCCGCGCCCAGGGCGCAGAGCCCGCCGGTGGCGTGGTAGAGCGGCAAGGTCACATAGACGCGGTCCTTCTCGCGCGCGCCGGTCGCCCCGGCGAAGCCGCGCATGTAGAGCTGGGCGCGCACATGGGTCACCCGCGCGGCCTTGGGCAGGCCGGTGGTGCCGCTGGTGAACAGCAGCAGCGCCGTGTCGCCGGCCTTCATCCCGTCGCGGCCGGAACGGTCCGGCGGAAGCTGGCTGCAGCTCTTCAGCGCCTGCACCAGGTCGCGCTGCTCGCCGGAGGCCGCGCCCAGCACCCACTGGCGCACCGGCCGCTCGAGCTGGTCCTTGACCTCCTCGAACGCCGGCGAGGTCTCGTCGTCGACGATGCAGGCGCTCGCCCCGCTGATCGTCAGGCAGTGGGCCAGGGCCGCGCCGCGCAGCTGGTTGTTCAGCAGGGCCGTGACCACGCCCACCTTCGACAGGCCGTACCAGATGGGGAAGTATTCCAGCCGGTTGGGCATCAGGAGCGCCACCACGTCGCCGCGGCGCAGGTTCTGGCCCCGGGCCCAGTGGGCGAAGCGGTTGGCGATGACGTCCAGCTCGCCGTAGGTGATCGAGCGGCCCTCGAAGGTCATGGCGCGCCGCTCGCGCCACATGTCCACCGCCGCCTGCAGGTCGTCGCACACCAGGTTGGCGGAGGCCGCGTTGATGGATTTCACACGCTTCAAGGTGCGGCTGAGGCCGCGCAGGAAACGCCACTCGCGATTGAGCCGGGCTTTGAGACTCATCCACCCCCTCCGAGGCGGCCCCACCTTGGCGGCGAGCCGCGCGGCCGGTCAAGGCGGGCCGCACGCCATAGCACCCTGATTCCGTTAAGACGCCCTTTGGACGGCGCCGCGCCCCGGCGCGCCCGCCGGCCGGCCCCGTCCGAATCGTCCCCCGTTTCGTCCACAGCAATCGGCTCCGTTCGCCCCGAAAAGTCACGCTTGGCGTGTGCGGCCATACCCCTCCTTAACCCCAAGATGCGACCTTCCGACGCATGAAGACAGCACCGGTCGGGGGGGCCGCGCCGCGGCGCGACCTTGGCTTCAATCTGCTTGCGCCGCTCGCGGTCGTCGCCGTCGGGGCGATGGTCGTGTTCGTCCTGAGCCTGGTGCTCTGGTCGCGCGAGGTCGACGCCGGCGCGCGCATGCGCGAGGAGAGCCTGGTCCGCCAGGGCGTGATCGCCCGCATCGGCGAGATCGAGCGCTCGATCTTCCCCCAGACCAACTGGGACGAGGCCGTGGTCCGCCTGGACAACCGCTTCGACCGCGCCTGGGCGCGCGACAACCTGGCGGCCTTCCTCACCCAGGCCGGCGGCTTCGACACGGTCTTCGTGGTCGACGGCCAGGGCCGGCCGCTCTACGCCAGCCGCCGCGGCGAGGATGCGCCGCTGGCGCTCTATGACGACTACCGCGGCGCCGGCGCCCTCATCGCCGACGTGCGCGAGGCCGAGCAGCGTCGCGGCCCCGTGGCCGTCCCCGCCGCCGGCGCGCGCAAGATGCTGACCCGGCCCATCCAGTCCAGCGGCCTGGTCATCGTCGGCGGCGAGCCGCAGCTCGTCACCGCCAGCCTGGTGCAGACCGACTTCGGCCACGCCCGGCCGAAGGGGCCGCGCGCGCCGGTCGTGCTCACCGCCGCCCCGCTCGACGCCGCGCTCCTGGCGCCCATCGGCGAGCGCTACCAGCTCAACGCCCTCAAGGCGGTCATCGACCGCCCGCAGGTCCCGCGCGGCGACCTGGCCACCGCCGGCTTCCATACCCTGCGCGGCGGCCCCTCGGTCACCCTGGTCTGGACCCCGCGGCGGCCGGGCGCGGAGCTGCTGCGCGCGGCGATCGGCCCGGTGATCCTGGTGATCGTCGCCTTCGCCGCCGTCGGCGGGCTGATGGTGGTGCGCGCCCGCCGCGCCGCCGAGGGCCTGATCGCCTCCAACCGCGCCCAGAGCGAATTCCTGGCCAACATGAGCCACGAGATCCGCACCCCGCTGAACGGGGTGGTGGCCATCGCCGCGGCCCTGGAGAAGACCGGCCTTTCCGACCGCCAGGCCGAGCTGGTGCGCATCATCCGCGGCTCCGGCCAGACCCTGGAGCGCCTGCTCTCCGACGTGCTGGACCTCTCCAAGATCGAGACCGGCGCGGTGGTGATCGAGCGCGAGCCCTTCCACCTGGGCGAGGCGGTGCGCGCCGTCGGCGCCCTGTGCCGTCCCCGGGCCGACGAAAAGGGCGTGGCCCTGGTCGTCGAGGTCGCCCCCGCCGCCGAGCGCCTGGTCCTGGGCGACGTGGTGCGGGTCAAGCAGGTGATCACCAACCTGGTCTCCAACGCCGTGAAGTTCACCGAGACCGGCCGCGTCGTCCTGCGGGTCCTGGCCGGCCGCGGCGAGACGAGCTGGCGCATCGAGGTGGAGGACACCGGCGTCGGCTTCGATCCGGCCGACAAGGCCAAGATCTTCGGCCGCTTCCAGCAGGCTGACGGCTCGGTCACCCGCCGCTACGGCGGCACGGGCCTGGGCCTTTCCATCTCCCGCCAGCTCGTCGAGCTGATGGGCGGCGATCTCGACTGCGACAGCACCCCCGGCGCCGGCTCGATCTTCATCGTCGACCTGCCCCTGCCCCCCGCCGCCGAGGCCGCCACGCCCGCGCCCCTGTTCGCCGCCGACCGGCTGGAGGCGCCCGGCGCGCTCGCGTCCCGCCCGGCGGCGAACGGGCCGGCCTTCCCCGCCCCCGGCGCCGACCTCCTCGACGACGACGTCGCCGAGCGGCGCCTGCGCGTGCTGCTGGCCGACGACCACCCCACCAACCGCACCGTGGTGGAGGTGCTGCTCACCGGCCTCGACCTCGACCTGGTCAGCGTCGAGAACGGGCTGGAGGCCTGCGAGGCCTTCGAGGCCGACCGCTTCGACGTGGTCCTGATGGACATGCAGATGCCGGTGATGGACGGCCTGAACGCCGTGCGCCGCCTGCGCACCTACGAGCGGCGCCAGCGCCTGTCGCCGTCCCTGGTGGTGATGCTCACCGCCAACGCCATGCGCGAGCACCACGACCTCAGCCTGGCCGCCGGCGCCGACCTGCACCTGGCCAAGCCGATCGAGGCGGCCCGCCTGTTCGCGGCCCTGGAGGCGGGCATGGCGCGCACCGCCGCGGCCGTCGCCGCCGCGATCTAGCCATTTACGCCGGATACGGACCATCGCCGCTTGGCCCGACTCAAGGATTGTTTAAGGCTCCTGCGGCACTCTTCCGGTTGAATGGGAGGGCTTCCATGAAGAATCTGCTCAGCCAGGACGCCGCGGAATGGGCGTCGGCCACCCTGGTGTTCGTCTGCGGCGCCTCCGCCGGCCATTTCGCCCAGCAGGGCATGAGCCTCACCCAGTGGGCCGGCGCCCTCGCCGCCGTCCTCGGCTCGATCACCGTCGCCGTCGCCGTCCGCGTCTGGCCCGCCGAAGCCCGCACCCAGGACGCCAACCGCGACTGAGCCAAGGGCTCATCCAAGATGCTCCCCCGCTGGGGGAGCTGCCGCGAAGCGGCTGAGGGGGACCGAAGACTCCGGCGAGGCATCATGGTCGGGCGCGACGCCTACATCGCCGTCTACATCATGACCAACCGGCCCTACGGCACGCTCTACGTCGGCGTCACCGGCCGGCTCGCCCATCGCATCTGGGAGCATCGCGAAGGCGTCTACCCCGGCTTCACCCGCCGCCACGGCCTCAAGCGGCTGGTCTGGTACGAGCCGCACGACGACATGACCGTCGCCCTCCAGCGCGAGAAATCGATCAAGCGCTGGCCCCGCGACTGGAAGATCAACCTCATCGAGCGCGACAACCCGCACTGGGACGACCTCTACGCCGGCCTGGCCTAGCCGGAGCGCCAGCCGCCCCACCCCGTCATCCCAGGCCTTGTGCCTGGGACCCATGCCGCAGCTCCCGCCGAGCCCGCCGCCGCCCCGCGAACCCCGCCGCCGCACAGCCGGGCCCGACCATGGATCCCCGCCACAAGGGCGGGGAAGGCGACAGGGGGGCCGGCCGCCCAGATGCTCCCCCGCTGGGGGAGCTGCCGCGAAGCGGCTGAGGGGGACTTCGACTCCCCTATTCCGGAAGCACGTCCACCCCCAGCGCCGCCAGCAACAGGTGCTGCTGCCCCCCCGTGATCTTCACCCCCTCGAATGAGGAAAGCGCCGTCAGCGCCAGCCCGTCGATCGCCGCCCCGCGCAGGTCGGCCCGCGCCAGCTTGGCCCCGCCGGTCAGCGCCTGGAAAAGGTCGCAGCCCTTCAGGTCCGCCCCCTCCAGGTCCGCGCCCGTCAGGTCGGCCTCCCGCAACGAGGAGCCCGACAGGTCGCACCCCGGCAGGCTCGCCTCGGACAGGTCCGCCAGCCCCATCCGGCAGCCGCGGAACGCCGCGGCCCAGCGCACCACCTTCTTGCCGAACGCGCGGGAAAAGTCGGCCCGGTGGAACCGCGCCCCCACCAGGTTGGTGTCGCTCATCTCCACCGCATAGAGGCTGGAGCGGTCGAAGTCGGAAAAGCTCAGGTCGCAGCGGGCGAACCGCGCCTCGTCGAGCTGGCAAAAGGCGAACGCGGCCCCGGCGTGCTCCTCGGCGTCGGTCATGACGCAGTCCTCGAACACCGCCTCGCGCAGGTCCACATGGGCGAAGCGGCAGCGCACGAACCGGCACCGCGTGAACCGCGCCCCCTGCAGCAAGGTCGCGGTGACCTGCACATCCACCAGCGCGCAGTCCTCCAGCACCAGGTCCGCCAGATCCCGCTCGGCCCAGTCGGCGGCCGACAGGTCCGCGCCGGCGATGTGCGCGCCGGGGATCAGGTCGGGGAGGTCGCCGTCAGCCGCCATCGCTCGCCTCTCCCCTCCCCGCGTCATCCCGCAAGCCGCGCAGCGGCTGTGCGGGACCCATGCGCACCGAATCCGCCGCCAACAGACCCCGTTCCCAGCCCCTGGACAAGCCGCCGCCCCACAGGTCGTAATTGGCGAGGTTGTATCGAAAACCTGCCCTGCGGCGTGTCGAGCCAGCTCAGCCGCCGCAGGCTTATTTTCGATACGGAGCAACTCCCAGGCTCGAAAACGAGCGATTTGGATACGGGCTAGCGCGCGCCGTCCTAGCCGTGCCGGTCCAGGCTGGCGACGATCTGGTCAGGCGGCTGTTTGTGATTTCCGCCGGGCTAGCCCCCCTACGGGGCCAAAGTTCCCATTCTCAGTGGGAGACATTGGCTCGCAACAGCACATCAAAATTTGGTCGCCCCTGCTGAGGCCGCTAACGTCAAGAAATCAATCGGTCCTGACGCGAGCAGTCCGCCATGAAAGCCGTAGTAGCCGCCACCGATGAGTTGCTTGCATCCATCGCGGCGCGTGCTGAGACGCCCGATACCTTGGAGGACTATCTGCGGAACCATCTTGTCGCGTTCCGCGAAGCTGCCAGCGAAGCGAAGGTAGGGACGGAAATTGAAAACGCTGCTCGGAGCCTGAGCAGGTTCTGCACCGAGCACATGGACTGGAACAGCGATCTATTCCGTCAGTGCGCCGAACTCATACGGCGCGCGAGGTTGGCTAACTGACGGACCAAAGCACCGCCTCGCGACAGCACATCGAAATTTGGTCGCGTGGCTTTTCAAATTGCGGGCGATAAGAATAACGTGCGCCCTGCCCAAGCGAGTAGGTGGGGATCGAACCCACGTCCTCTCGCTTAGCAGGCGAGCGCTCTATCCGCTGAGCTACTACTATGTAGTCCCTTGCGGGACTGCCGTGTTCGCACGACATGACAACATGTAGTGTAGCGTTGCCATGGCCGCAACCTTTGGGCCAAAATGGCGCAAACGGTGAGGCGCAATAGCTGCGGAACTCGGGCGAGCATAGAAAGCTATGAGCAAACAAAAGGGGGATGCCCCTCAGTCGAACGATATTGCGGAGTGGATCTTCTTTGGACGCGTAGTGCCGGAGCGGGTTCCCGTATACCTCGGGCCTCTCGATTTGCACTACGAGGACAAACAAGGACACGTAACCGACACCAGAGTATTTATTCATTCTAGCCAAATAACGGCGCGCGTGACCACAACAGTGGGCGAGAAAAATCAATACACGCAAAGGAACATTATTGAGAGTATCGTCCGATCAATGGTGGATATTGCAGGGTTTAAGCGGGGAATTGCTTTTGACGTTGAAATAGTTTCATGCGTATTGCCGGACAAAAATATCTACACTTTCGGAATTAGCATACCGATCCTATACAACAAAAATCATTTGGCGGATTTGGCATTGACGCCGGAGGCGCTGAACACGCTTCTATCAAATCCCTATGTAGGTTTGGTATTGTCAGACTTTAGAGAGGCAATGAAAAGTCCAGCCCAAACGGGATTTTTCTGCTATCGGGCTGCGGACGCGCTTATGCAGTCTATGAAAAAAGGCGACAAGGAAAATGACGGGGCGGCGTGGGAAAGGATGCGGTCCGCTCTGCGGATTGATAGAGCAGTGCTGGACTTCCTCAAATCTCATGCAGATTGGGCAAGGCATGGGAAGTTAGGCGGAGTGCTTGATGAGGAGCGAGCCGAAATGTTTCTCCTTACCGAAGAGCTCATCGCTCGGTTCATTGAATATTTGTACGATGGTGGCAAGCCGCTAGGACAGGACAAATTTCCGACCCTGCAACGGCAATCCGTGCCGACGGCATAGCGGCGTGAAATCCACCCGTTGCTCTCAAAGACGGTAGCGACCACTCGCAGTGGGATAGATGCTGTACAACGACCGCGAGCGCTTCCCCGGCCCGCCCCAAACTGCTACACAAAGCACCGACGCACGTAGCACACGGAAGCAGCTAAGCGCCTGATTTTATTGAAGGTGACCCCAAGAGCAAGTTGGTGGACATCGGTTAGTCTCCGACCGTGCACAAAGTCAGCTTGGGGCCGAAATTCGAGGTCAACTAGTGGCGCTTTCGTGCGCCCGGCTCCGAAAAATCTTGACTCCTCCCTTCCCACATGTTCTCTTTTTGTTCATGTCCACCTCGCTCGACGACATGGCTGAGATGCAGCGTGTGATGCTGGGCGAGCTCGCCGAGATGTCGATGGCGCTGGCCAGGCGCCTGCACGGGCGGGCGATGGCGGCGGAGACCGACGAGGAGGCGCAGAAGGGCGCGCTGGCGTTCCAGCGGGCGGCCCGGTCAGTGCGCCAGACCCTGGCCCTGCAGGCGAAGATCGAGCGCGACCGCCGGCGCCTGGCGGCCGAGGCCGAGCGGGCGGCCGGCGAGGCGCGCCGCGAGGCGGTGCGGGCCCGCCGGTCCTATGTGGGCGACGTCGGCTCGCGGCTGATCTGGACCGAGGCCGAGCCGGACGAGGTCGGCGCCCTTCTGGTGGAGCTGAAGCGCTGGCTCGACGCGGAGAGCTTCTTCGCCGACGAGTTCGCGCAGGCGCCCGTCGAGCACCTGATCGCCCGCCTGCGCCAAGACCTCGGCCTTGCCGCCAACGACGACCCCGATCCCGAGGGCCCCGATCTCGAGTACGACGCCGCCGAGCCCCCCGAACGACGAAGCTCGGGCTAGCCCCCTTCCCCGCTCTTCCCAGCGAAGGCTGGGATCCAAGCCGCCTTCCCGCTCCCTTCCCCGTCGTCTCGGCCGCACGGCCCTCGCCCACTCCCCGCCGCCCGCGACGCGGCCCGATGGATCCCCGGGACAAGCCCGGGGATGACGAAGGGGTGTGGGCGGACGCTGATGAGCGGGCGAAGATCGGCGCCCAGATGCTCCCCTCTTGGGGGAGCTGTCCCGTAGGGACTGAGGGGGACTTTGATCGGAGCAGCAGACTCACAGTCCCCCTCCACCGCTTCGCGGTCCCCCTCCCCCAGAGGGGGAGGAGAATGAGGCTGCACCGCCTGGAAAACCTCCTACTTCACCGGCACGTCGATCTCGCCGACCTGGCGGAACTTCTCCGCCATCTGCGCCATCCCCGCGTCCGCATCGTTCTGCCCCGAGTCATTCTGAGATCTGGCGGCCTCGCGAATGTCCTGGCTGATCTTCATCGAGCAGAACTTGGGCCCGCACATCGAGCAGAAGTGGGCGGTCTTGTGGGCTTCCTTGGGCAGGGTCTCGTCGTGGTATTCGCGCGCCGTCTCCGGATCGATCCCCAGGTTGAACTGGTCCTCCCAGCGGAACTCGAAGCGGGCGCGCGAGAGCGCGTCGTCCCAGGCGCGGGCGGTCGGGTGGCCCTTGGCGAGGTCGGCGGCGTGGGCGGCGACCTTGTAGGCCATCACCCCCTGCTTCACGTCCTCGCGGTCGGGCAGGCCCAGGTGCTCCTTGGGCGTGACGTAGCAAAGCATCGCGGTGCCGTACCAGCCGATCATCGCCGCGCCGATGGCGCTGGTGATGTGGTCGTAGCCGGGCGCCACGTCCGTGGTGAGCGGGCCCAGCGTGTAGAACGGCGCCTCGCCGCAGTGCTTGAGCTGCTCGTCCATGTTGGCCTTGATCTTGTGCATCGGCACGTGGCCGGGCCCTTCGATCATCACCTGCACGTCGCGCGCCCAGGCGATCTTGGTCAGCTCGCCCAACGTGCGCAGCTCGGCGAACTGGGCCTCGTCGTTGGCGTCGGCGATCGAGCCGGGGCGCAGGCCGTCGCCCAGGCTGAACGACACGTCGTAGGCGGCCATGATCTCGCAGATCTCGTCGAACCGCTCGTAGAGGAAGTTCTCGCGGTGGTGGGCCAGGCACCACTTGGCCATGATCGAGCCACCGCGGCTGACGATGCCCGTCACGCGCTTGGCCGTCAGGGGCACGAACGGCAGGCGCACGCCGGCGTGGATGGTGAAGTAGTCCACCCCCTGCTCGGCCTGCTCGATCAGGGTGTCGCGGAAGACCTCCCAGTTCAGGTCCTCGGCGACGCCGCCCACCTTCTCCAGCGCCTGGTAGATCGGCACCGTGCCGATCGGCGCGGGGCTGTTCCTGATGATCCAGTCGCGGATGTTGTGGATGTTGCGGCCGGTCGACAGGTCCATCACCGTGTCGGCCCCGCAGCGCAGGGCCCAGACCATCTTGTCCACCTCGTCGGCCACCTGCGACAGCACCGCCGAGTTGCCGATGTTGGCGTTGATCTTGACCAGGAAGTTGCGGCCGATGGCCATCGGCTCCAGTTCTGTGTGGTTGATGTTGGCCGGGATGATCGCCCGGCCCCGCGCCACCTCGTCGCGCACGAACTCGGGGGTCACGAAGTCCGGGATCTCGGCGCCGAAGCTCTCGCCGTCGCGGATGAAGGGATCGGAGGCCTGGCGGCGCAGGTTCTCGCGGATCGCCACGTACTCCATCTCCGGCGTCACGATCCCGCGCCGGGCGTAGGCCATCTGCGTCACCGTCTGGCCGGCCTTGGCGCGGTAGACCCGGCGCGGCGCGGTGAACTGGGGCGCCAGGTGCTTGCCCTGGGCGAAGCCGTTGTCCTCCGGCTTCACTTCGCGCGGGTCGGTGACGAGGTCCACGTCGTTCCGCGACACCACCCACGGCTCGCGGGTCTTCGGCAGGCCGGCCTCGATGTCGATCTTCACCGCCGGGTCGGTGTAGGGGCCGGAGGAGTCGTAGAGCGTCAGGGCCGGCTCGCCGGCGCTTTCGTGCACGGCGACCTCGCGGAACGGCACGCGGATGTCGGGCCAGACCACGCCGGCCTGGAAGACCTTCTTCGAGCCCGGCCGCTCGCCGGTCGGAATGGCGTTGTCGATGGGCGTCTGGATGTTCACCGGGCAAGCTCCCTAAAGGCTCGGCCGGGACGGTCCTGCGATGGAAAGCGGGCCCTTGCAGGCCCTGGTCCTTCCCTTCGCCGGCATGACCCGGATCAGGTTCTACGGGTCGCGGGATCGCCCGCCTCTCAGCCGCCCTGGCGCGGCCCCCCGAGGATGGCGGCCAGACTAGGCGCGAACGCCTCTCAAGGAAAGCGCCGCCGCGCCGATTATCCCTTGCTTGACGCGGGCGCCCCGGCGCCGTCCCGTGGCCGCGTCAGGCAAGAACAAGCCTCAAGGGGGACGCTGTGACCATTGAACTGAAGATGCTGGCCTGGACCCTGGTCCTGGCCTTCGCCCAGATCCTGCTGTTCGACGTGGCCCGCACGGGCCAGTACGGGCTGAAGTGGAACACCGGGCCGCGCGACGAATCCATGCCGCCGCTCAGCGCCCGCGCCGAGCGGCTCTCCCGCGCCCAGGCCAACCTGTTCGAGACCCTGCCGCTGTTCGCCGGCTTCGTGCTGATCGCCCACGTGGCCGACATCCACACGGCCAAGACCGCCCTGGGCGCGCAGATCTACTTCTACGCCCGCGTCCTCTACGTGCCGCTCTACGCCTTCGGCGTGCGCAACATCCGCTCGCTGGCCTGGATCGTCAGCATCGTCGGCCTGGTCATGCTCGCCCTGCCGGTGCTGACGGCCTGAGCCCTTCCGGGGCCCCGCCTCAGAGATCCTTAACCGCCCCTCGGGCACTCAGGGTTGCGGACGCGAGGCCCCTGGGAGCGGGAGAGGATCGATGGCCAAGGTGATGGTGACGGGCGGCTCGGGTTTCCTGGGCTCGCTGATGGTGGCCAAGCTCCTGGAAGACGGCCACGACGTCGTCTCCCTGGACCTGCTGCCCGCCGAGGCCAGCCATCCGCGCCTGGAGGCCGTGGTCGGCGACATCCGCGACCGGGCCGGGCTCGACGCCCTGTTCGCCCGCACGCGGCCCGAGGTCGTCTTCCACCTGGCCGCCCAGCTCGCCCACGGCCATCTGAACGAAGACGACGTGTGGACCTCCAACGCCGTCGGCACGGCCGTCCTCGCCGACGCCATGGCCGCCGCGGGCGTGCGCAACGTGGTCTACACCTCGTCCAACTGCCTGTGGGGCCGCGGCTTCGACGCCCCGGTCACCGAGGACGAGCCGCCCGCGCCGGTGGAGCTCTACGGCAAGTCCAAGTGGGAGGGCGAGAAGGCCCTGCTGGACCACCCGGCCCAGCTCCACGCCGCGGCCATCCGCTGCCCGACCATCATCGACGAGGGACGCCTGGGCCTCTTGGCCATCCTCTTCGAGTTCATCGCCGACGGCCGCCGGGTCTGGACCGTCGGCGGCGGGCGCAACCGCTACCAGTTCATCTACGCCGCCGACCTGATCGACGCGATGCTGCGCGCCTGGCGGCGCGACACCCGCGGCGTCTTCGGCATCGGCTCCGACGACGTCCAAAGCCTGCGCGACAACTTCCAGCACGTGATCGACCAGAGCGGCAGCCGCTCGCGCATCGGCGTGTTGCCCAAGGCGCCGACCCTGGCGGCCATGCGCCTGGCCCACGCCCTGCGCATCTCGCCGCTCGGGCCCTACCACTACCGGATGATCGCCCAGAGCTTCATGTTCGACACCAGCCGCATCAAGGCCGAGCTCGACTGGCGCCCGACCCTGACCAACGGCGACATGCTGCTCAAGGCCTACCGCTACTACCACGCCAACCGCGACGAGATCGCCGCGCGCAAGGATGTCTCCGCCCACCGCCAGTCGGCCAAGATGGGCGTGATCCGCGTCCTGAAGTGGGTGTCCTGACTCTGTCGCACCGGGCGTGCTAGGCCTGACTCCGAAAGGAGTCGTCGGCCATGAGCTTGATCCTGGGCCTTCTCGGCGGCATGGGCCCGGCCGCCACCGTCGATTTCCTGGCCAAGCTTCAGGCCCTGACGCCGGCCGAGACCGAGGCCGACCACATCCACGTGCTGGTGGACCTGAACCCCGGCGCGGCCGAGCGGGTCACCGATCCCCTGGCCGGCGGGCTGGTCCTGGCCGAGATGGCCCAGGGGCTGGCGGGCAGCGGCGCCGAGGTGCTGGCCATCGCCTGCAACGCCGCCCACGCCCACGCCCGCGACATCCAGCAGGTCGCCGGCCTGCCGCTGATCGACATGATCGAATGCGCCGCCGCCGAGGCCCAGGCCACCGGCGAACAGCGCATCGGCGTCCTCGGCGCGAAGCCGGCGCTGCGGCTCTATCACGAGCACCTGGCCGCCCGCGGCCTGTCGGCCGTCTTCCTGTCGCCGGAGCGCCAGGCCGAGTTCATGGACGTGCTCGGCGAGGTCAAGGCCGGCGACCTTGGCGAGACGACGCGCGCGCGGATGCTGGCCTTCGCCCAGGACCTGATCGGCCAGGGCGCGCGGGCGCTGATCGCCGGCTGCACCGAACTGCCGTTGGTGATCGGACCGCAGGACCTGGCCGTGCCGCTGATCGACAGCTCCCGGGCGCTGGCCCGCCGCTGCGTGGCGGTGTGCAAGGGCTGGGAGCGGCTCTGAGGCCACGGCCGTGCTAGACTGCAGCCAGTCAACAGGAGCCGCGTCATGAAGCTCATCGCCCTTTCAACCATCCTCGCCGCCGCGCTCGCGGCCGGCCAGCCGGCGAGCGAGCCGGCGGCCCAGGCCGAGACCTCCGCGGCGGTCGACGCCTCGGCCACCGCGTCGGCGGACGGGTGCTTCCGGATGAGCCAGATCCGCTCGCACCGGATCGCCTCGGAGGACACCGTCTACCTGAAGGTGGGCTTCAAGGACGTCTACCGGGTGACCATGGCCGGGGCCTGCGGGGCCGGCGCCATGCGCGACGACACCTTGATCCTGTCCACCGCAGCCAGCACCGACCTGATCTGCCATCCGCTGGACCTGGACCTGAAGATCCGCAGCAGCACGGGCTTCGTCACCCCCTGCATCGTCTCCAGCATCGCGCGCCTCAGCGACGAGCAGGTGGCGGCGATCCCAGCGAAGCTGCGCCCCTAGAGCCTTATCCGTTCAAACGATACCGTTCGAACGGAAGAATAGGGCTCTAATTCAAAGGCTTGAGCGCGATCTGGCCGCAAAGCCGGTGTCCGCCTTCGCGGATCGCGCTCTAGGCGCTAGCGGAAGTCCTTGCAGTCGTAGGCGTAGAAGCGGCTCACCCGCTCGGAGGGGTAGAGCTCGTTACGGCCGGGCAATTCCTCGGACGTCGGGGCCGCCCACGAGCGCGCCGCCAGCCCGGGGGCCGCGCGGACCAGCACCAGTTCGTCCAGGTCGGGCAGGCGCCGGCAGGTCGCGGCCAGGGCCTCGCGGGTCGGCGGGCTCGGCTTCGGCGGCATGCCCTTGAAGGCGCAGAACCTGTCGAAGCCGCCAGCGACCTCACGCGAGCCGAGGCCCTTGAGCGCCTCCAGCCGCGCGTGGAAGGTGGTCGCCGTCTGGCGGTAGAACATCGCGCCGGCGCCTTGCAGGCACGAATAGTAGCTGGGCCGGCGCAGCTTCAGCCACAGGACCTCCGGCCCGCCCTCCCAGTAGATGTTGCGCGCCGGTCCGACGAACCGCGCCAGGTCGGCCGGCGCACCGGGCGCCTCGAGGAAGCGCTGCCAGTCGGTGCGATGGTCGAGCCGCGCGAAGACCGCCACGCAGAGCAGCGCCGCCAGGCCGAACGCCAGCCTGCGCGCGGCGAGACGCGACGCGGCCCAGGCGACGCCGATGACCGCGAGGGTCGCCACGAGGTCCGCCAGACGCCCCGGAAACTGCTCCGACCTGGTTTGCAGGACGACGAAGATCGCCGAGAAGGCCAGCAGCCCGATGGCGACCGCGCGGCACGCCAGCCGCAGGGCCGTGCGCGCGGTCGGCGCCATGGTCTCGCCCCACCTCGCCTCGGCCGCCAGGGCCAGGCATGCGGTCAACGCCACGCCCCATACGGCGAAGGACGGAATCCATAGCGGCACGGCCAGCGCGCCGGCGACGGCGGCGATGAGGAAGAGTTCGCGCGACACCATCCCCTTGGGCAGGCCGAAGGCGAGGACCGCCAGGGCGCCGTTGGCGAAGAGGGTGGCCAGCCAAAGCACCCGCCAGACCTGAAGGTTGACGATGAGGACGTCCCTGGCGAGGTCCGAGCCGACGAAGCTGACTGCGAGGCCCGCGACCGTCAGCATGATCACGGCGCGGATCAGGCGGCGCAGCTTGCCCTCGGCGCGCCATTGCGCGGCCAGGAGCACGGCGAAGGTCGTCACGACCCGCAGATGGTCGAAGAGGCTCCACCGGGAGATGAAGGCGAACCGGCAGCGGTCATAGACGATCTGGAACCACGACGGATCGTAGACGCGGCTCACCCGCGCGAAGGGCTCCACGCCGGCCAGCACCAGCCCGGCGCCGACGACCGCGCCGAGCGCCGCCAACAGCCAGACCCGCCGATCGGCCAGGGCGGAGTAGAAGAAGAGCGCGCCAGCGCCGACCAGGGCCATCAGCGGGTGCAGGAGCCCGGCCGCCGCGATGGCCAGGACGGCGAGGACGAGCCGTCCGCGCAACGCGAAGCCCAGGGCGGCCATCGACAGGGCCTCGGCGTAGAGCCGGGGCGTCAGGAACGGCTCGCCGTAGCGGAACACGTTGAAGCCGCCGTAGTGCGCCTCGATCGCCACCACGCCGATCATCGCCGCCAGGCGAAGGCGGCGGTCGTCCAGGGCGGCGGAGGCGAGCACGAAGAGCCCCGCCATCCAGAGCGCCCCGCCCGCGAGCCAGCCGATGATGTTGGCGAGCGCCGGCCCGAGCGACCGGACGAGCGGCTCGAACGCCGCCGAGAACAGGGTGAAGGAATCCTGCGACCCGAACTTGAAGAAGAGATCCTCGGCCCATCGGCCGGGATCAAGCCCGTGCAGCGCCTGGAGGGTGTAGAGCCGTGCGTCGTGGAAGACGCCCTTGTAGCCGTGCGTGGCCAGCCACAGCGCCGCCATGAGCAGGGCCGACAGCAGGGTCGGCAGGGGCTTCCAGCCGCGTTCGGCGTCCGCCGCCTCCAAGCGCGCCCCGTCCATCAACGCCGCCCCGTCCACGCCCGGGCCCATCGCCCGCGCCCCGATCCTCAGAAAGCGGGCTCAACCTGGAGCGGCGGAGCAAAGGAATGGTGAAGGCGCGTGAACCAAACCGCGCGCCGGATCAGAGCCTGGCGGCGCTGAAGGTGTCGCAAGCGGCCGGATCGCCGGAATCGACGCCCTTGCGGAACCAGCGCATGCGCTGCTCGCTGGTGCCGTGGGTGAAGGCGTCGGGCACGACGCGGCCCTGGGCCTGGCGCTGCAGGGTGTCGTCGCCCACCGCCGAGGCGGCGCGCAGGCCGTCCTCGATGTCCTTCGGATCCAGCGCCACCTCGCCGTGGGAGACCTCGGCGGCGTGGGCGGCCCAGACGCCGGCGTAGCAGTCGGCCTGCAGCTCCAGCCGCACCGAGCCGGACTCGGCGCCCTTGGCGCCCAGCCGCTGGGCCCGTTCCGTCTGGCCGGTCAGGTTCTGGACGTGGTGGCCGATCTCGTGGGCGATGACATAGGCGCGCGCAGCGTCGCCCTTGGCGCCGAAGCGGCCCTCCAGCTCCTGCCAGAACGACAGGTCCAGATAGACCTTCTGGTCGGCCGGACAATAAAACGGCCCCATGGCCGCCTGGCCCGCCCCGCAGCCGGTGGGCGTGGCCTCGTCGTAGAGCACCACCCCGGCCGGCGGGCGATAGGTGCGGCCCTGCTGGCGGAAGATCGCGCTCCAGACATCGTCGGTGGAGGTCTCGATCACGTCGACGAACTGGCCGGCCTCGTCCTGGGGCGTGCCCTCGACGCCGGCCTGCTGCGTCTGCTGCGCCTCGCCGCCGGCCTGGCTGACCGCCTGCAAGGTGGTGGACGGATCGATGCCGAAGACGAAGTAGCCGATCAGGGCCAGGATCACGCCGCCCGCGCCGATGCCCCCCACCGCCGGGTGGATGCCGCGCCGATCCTCGATGTTGCCGGACCGCCGTCCGCCCTGCCAACGCATGCGCGCCTCCATCAGCCGATCGTGCTGTTAAAGCCGAGGCGCGGGCGTCGCGGCAAGCCTTAGCGGCGGTTCTGCGCGGCCTCGCGCACCCGCGCGTTGGAGGCGGCCAGCCGCTCGTCGGGGATCGAAGCCATGTCGCCAAGGCTCACGCTGGCCGCACCGGCCAGGGCCGGCGGCGGTATCGCCGTCGCCGCCTGCGCCGACTGATCCTGCAGGGCGCGCACGGCGGTTTCGGCGCGCAACGCCGCGTCCTGGGCGTTGAGCCGGTTCTCCAGGGACACCTCGCGCCGGTTGGCGGCGGCCTGGGCCTCGGCGTTCTGGATCGCCAGGTCGCCCTGGCTGACGAGGTCCGGGGGCGTCTGCGCCAGCGCCGGTCCGGCGAGGGCTGCGGCGAAGACGGCGAGGATCATGCGCATGGTCTGCATCCTACAGCGCCGAACGCGCGGACGCAGCGCCCGTTGCAGCGGCCGGCGGGATCAGCGGCCCCGCGCGGCGGCGCGCAGGCGCGCTTCGCGATAGACGATGTAGAGGCCGCTGGCGGCGACCACGGCGGCCCCGGCGAGCATGGCCGGGCGCGGAACCTCGCCCCAGGCGAAGAAGGCGATCAGGCCGGCCCAGAGAAGCTGGGTGTAGTCGAACGGCGCGACCACGGCCACCGGCGCCAGCCGCAGGGCCTGGGTGAGCAGGAGCTGGCCGAACGCGCCCGCCAGGCCCGCCCCGACCAGGGCCGCCAGGGTGAGGGGATCGGGCTTGACCCAGCCGAACGGCGCGCTGGCCAGGCCGACGACCATGCCGGTCACGGTGAAATAGAAGACGATCCGCGGCCCCGGCTCGGTGCGGCTGATCTGGCGGATCGCGATCATGGCGCCGGCCGAGCCGACGGCGCCGATCAGCGCGAAGGCCGTGCCGATGTTGGCCATGTGGGTCGGCTCCGGCCGCACCATGATCATCACGCCGATGAAGCCGATGGCGACGGCCGCCCAACGGTGGCGGCCCACATGCTCGCGCAGGATCAGCGCCGACAGCGCGGTCATGAACAGGGGCGCGGAGAACTGCAGCGCCGTGGCCTCGGTGAGCGGCAGGTGCGCGACGGCCATGTAGCCGCCGACCACGCCCAGCAGGCCGATGGCGGCCCGCACCAGGTGGCCGACCGGCCGGGTGGTGCGCATGACCGACATCCCGCCGGCGCGGACGATGTAGACGGCCAGCGGAAGGAAGCCGAAGACGCTGCGGAAGAACAGGGTCTCGAACACCGGCACGCCGCGCAGCGAGACCCATTTCACCAGGGCGAACATGGTCGCCATGCAGACCATGGCGGCGACCCGCGAAAGGATTCCGGCACCGACGTGCTGGGTCGGCGCGCCGGCGGCGTCGGCGGTGAGTTGGTCTGTCAAAAACGGGCTCCGGAACAGCGCGGCTCGTTAGGCGCTGTTCCGCGCCAGGATGCAAGCCGCCGCGACGGGCCAACCGTCGCAGCGGCCCGTCGACCCTACATCTTCGGCTTGGCCGCCTGGACCTCGATCTCGACCATCTGGCCGGGGCCGACGAGCGAGGCCACCTGCACGGTCACGCGGGCGGGCTTGTTGGGCTGTTCCGGCGTGCCGAAGAACATCTTGTAGCCCTCCATCATGCCGGCGAAGTCCATCTTGCCGTCCTTGGCCGGGTCGCCGACCAGATAGACGCGCATCATGACCACGTCGCCCATGCCCAGGCCCTGCTCCTTCAGCACGCTCTCGATGCGCTTCATCACGCCGATGGTCTGGGTCTTGGTGTCGCCGTACTCGCGCGGCGCGCCGGCCGGCGCGTCGGGATTGAGCGGCGGCGGGGTCAGGCCGCTCACATAGAGCATGTCGTGATCGGCGCTGACGCTGACCGCCGTGGCGATCGGCGAGGCGGAGGCGCCGATGTGGGCGACCTCGGCGGCGGCCGGGGCGGCCGCCGCCAGGGCCAGCGGCAGGGCCGCGAACATCAGCGGGGCGGCGAGGATTTTGCGCATGGGTGTCTCCCTTTCCTAAGTCGCGCTGAAGCTGTAGCGGCTCGCACCGTTCATCAAGCGCGGAGCGGCGAAAACCCGCGCACGGCCGAGGGTTCGACCCGGGGCGCAGACCTACGCGCGCCCGCCATCGCCCGCCGTCGAACACCCCGCAAGAGAGCGGCCCTCGGGCCGGTTCGCGGCCCCCGACTCCCCCGCCGGTTGATCAATGTCGCGGCGCCGGACGCTCAAATATTCCGCATATACTGGGTATAGACCCAAGTCTTTCCACGTCACCTCCGAAATAGACGTTACGGAAGACTCGCGCGCCACGCCGGCCGCCCAAAAATTGCGCTGGCTTCGCCCACAAAATCCGCTCCCATTTTAGCATTCGGCGACACTTCACTTCCGCGTTGACACAAATTTGGAGCTGTGAGGACCCTCAAGAAATCGGAGTTCGACGAATTCTGGAATCGACGACTCCGGTGCAGTTCTCAATCAAGAATAGTTCGCATATTGGGAGGAGCGCGCGGGTCGGGTTCTTATAACTCGGCCGAGAGTGAGCCCGTATGTCCGTGGGTCTGCGCATTTTCACGCATGGCGTGAGTAATCATGCTCACGTCACGGAAACATGTGGCCGCGAGCTCTTTCCCTCGACTGAAGAACTTCTCGCGACCGAGGCGTTTATCCCGGCCGCCAAACATCCCAGCGGCGGGCGGGAACGGCCGCACGCAAGCATCGGCGGCTGATCCAGCCGCGTCCAATGAGGGGGCACTCATGTCCAAAAAAACAAGAATGCAACTAATCGCCGGCGTCTCTCTGGCGGCTCTGACCACGATGGCCGCGCAAGCGGCGCAAGCGGCCGAAGCGGCGGCGGGCGCCGACAGCGAAGCGGTCGAAGAAGTCATCGTCACCGGCACGCGCCAGACGGGCCTGAAGGCCGCCGACAGCCCGGCGCCGATCCAGGTCGTCGACGCCACCTCGCTGCAGGCGTCCGGCCAGACCGACCTGCGCCAGGGCCTGAGCAACATCGTTCCGTCGTTCACCGCCCAGGCGTTCGGCGGCGACATGGCGAACATGACGCTGTCCGCCAAGCTGCGCGGCCTTAGCCCGAACCACGCGCTGGTGCTGATCAACGGCAAGCGCCGGCACGGCACGGCCAACCTCGCCGTGCTCGGCGGCCCCTACCAGGGCGGCGCCTCGGCCGACCTGAACTTCATCCCGCTGGAATCGGTGGACCACATCGAAGTGCTGCTGGAGGGCGCGGCCGCCCAGTACGGCACGGACGCCATCGCCGGCGTCGTCAACATCATCCAGAAGAAGGGCGACTCCGGCGGCGAGATCGTCGCCTCGGGCGGGCGCTACATCGACGGGGGCGGCCTGACGGGCGACCTGAGCGCCAATCTGGGCGTGGCGCCGTTCGAGAACGCCTTCCTGAACCTGACGGTCGAGACGAAGTATCACGACTACAGCTTCCGCGGGGACGTCGACCCGCGCCTGCTGGACACGCCGTACAACACGACCTCTTCGTCGCGGCTTTCCGCCTATCCCGCCGTCGCCTCGGCGCCCGGCTATCCCTACCTGAACCGCATCCCCGGCGACGCCGAGTACCGCCTGACCACCGGCTCGTACAACTTCGGCTACGACGTCACCCCGGACCTGGAAATCTACAGCTTCGGCACCTACGGCCATAAGTTCGGCCAAGCCTACGAAAACTACCGCACCGCCAACCTGATCGTCGGCAAGAACGGCGTCTGGGCCCGCCCGCTCGGCTTCAGCCCGCGCGAAGCGATCCGCGAGGACGACTACGCGGTCACCGGCGGCGTCGACGGCAAGGCCGGCGAATGGCGCTTCGACCTGAGCACGACCTACGGCTCCGACAGCGACTCCATCTACACCTTGGACAGCGTCAACCGCTCGCTCTACGTCGACACCTCGACGACGACCTCGGACGGCTATTCCCCCTCCGACTTCCACGACGGCGACTTCATCAACACCCAGTGGACCACCACGCTGGACCTGAGCCGCGAGTTCGACGTCGGCCTGGCCGGCCCGCTGACGTTCGCGGCGGGCGTCGAGTACCGGAAGGAGACCTACGAGATCAAAGCCGGCGACGCGGCCTCCCGCTACAAGGAAGGCGGCCAGTCGTTCCCCGGCTTCTCGCTCACCGACGCCGGCAAGCACGACCGCAACAACAAGGCCGTGTACCTGGACCTGGCGGTGAAGCCCGTCGACGCCCTGCAGCTGGACGGCGCGGTCCGCTACGAATCGTTCAGCGACTTCGGCGACACCACCGTGGCCAAGCTGACCGGCCGCTACGACTTCTCGCCCGCGTTCGCCGTGCGCGCCACGGCCAGCACCGGCTTCCGCGCCCCGACCCTGGCCGAGGAGTACTACTCGGCGACGAACGTGTCGCCGACGTCGGCGTTCGTGCAGCTTCCGCCGAATTCGGCGGGCGCCAAGCTGGTCGGCGTCGACGGCCTGAAGCCGGAGAAGTCGACGAACTACAGCGTCGGCTTCGTCGCCCACCCGATCTCGCGGCTGACGACGACCCTCGACGTCTACCAGATCGAGATCAGCGACCGGATCGTGGGCTCCGGCGCGCTGTACGGCTCCGGCGGCGGGCTCAACTCCCCGGCCGTGGTCGACGCGATCCTCGCCAACGGCAACGTGCTGGACTCGACGGTCTCCATCACCGGCATCAACATCTTCACCAACGGCCTGGACACGCGCACCAAGGGCGCGGATTTCGTGGCGACCTATTCGTCCGATTTCGGCGACTTCGGCCACGTGGACTGGACGGTGACGGCGAACTACACCTCCACCAAGGTGACCCACATCGCCCCGCCGCCGTCGCAGCTCGCCGCCGGCGTCTCGCTGTTCGACAAGACCGCGATCTCGATCCTGGAGGACGCCACGCCGAAGTACCGCGTGACGGCCGGCGCGGTCTGGAGCCTGGGCCGGTTCACCGTGAACCTGAAGGAGTCGCTCTATGGCGAATCCTCGGAGTGGAACAGCCGCAACGGCTCGACCTACTACCAGACCAAGATCAAGCCGACCGCGATCACCGACCTGGACGTCAGCGTCAAGCTGCTGGACTCGGTGAAGGTGGCCATCGGCGCGACGAACCTGTTCAACAAGTACCCGAACAAGATCAACGCCGATCTGCGCAACGACTACTTCACGCACAACAGCAACTCGTACGTGACGCAATACCCGACGTTCTCGCCGTTCGGCATCAACGGCGGATACTACTACGGCCGTCTGACCTGGACCTTCTGATCCAGCAGGACGCCACGAAGGAAGGAGCCGGGCGACCCCCGGCTCCTTTTTCGTATCGGCGCGGGCTTCAGAGCGCCTTGCGCATGCGGATCAGCGGCACGGCCACGCCGCTGGAGGTGTCCGCCGAGAACCGCTCGACCTCGACGTAGCCGCAGGCCCGGTAGAGCGGCTCGCCGGCCAGGGTGGCGGCCAGCTCGCAGGACACGAAGCCCTCGCCCGCCGCCTCGCCCTCGCAGATGTCCAGGATCATCCGGCCGACGCCGCGGCGGGTCCAGGCCGGATGGGTGTACATGGCGCGCACCCGCGCCGGCTCGCTGGCCGGATCGAGCAGGGCCGCGTCGCGCCCGGCGGTGTGGTCGCCGCCGAACAGGGTGGCCCGCCGGCTCCAGCCGCCGCAGCCCACGACCACTCCGTCCGCCTCGACCACGTGATAGGTGCCGTCGGCGACGAGCTGGGTGTCCAGCCCCATGATGTCGAACGACGCCTCGACCCCCTCGGCCGGCAGGTAGGGCTTGAGCAGTTGGCTGATCGCCGCGTCCATCAAGGGCCGGATCGCCGGGATGTCGGCCTCCGTCGCCGGCCGGTGGGTGAAGACGATCTGCTCGTCGGCGCGCGTCATGCTATTCTCCTGGCCCGGACGGGGCTGCCCCACAGGGCCGCGTGAGGCGCCTCGCACGCGCCCGCCGCATCATTCTGTGCGGTTTACGACGCATATCCACTGGTGCGCGCGCCTTTCGGCCTGTAATCAGCAACTCAGTCTAATCTCACGCCAGCTGCGGCTGGTTCACTTGGAATGAAGGCATGGCTGTCGGCACCGTAAAATTCTTCAATAGCGCCAAGGGCTTTGGCTTCATATCGCCAGAGGAAGGCGGGGCGGACGTCTTCGTCCACATCTCGGCCGTCGAGCGCTCGGGGCTGCCCGGACTCAATGACGGCGATCAGGTTTCCTATGAACTGGAGCAGGATCGCCGCTCCGGAAAGATGGCCGCCATCGACCTTCGCGTGCTCGCCGCCGGCCCGGCCCGCAGCGGCGGCGGCGGCGGTGGCGGCGGTCGCCCGCCGCGCAGCAGCTTCGATCGTCCGCCGCGCAGCTTCGACCGCGACAGCGGCCCCGGCGGCCCGAGCCTGGGCGCCGGCGAAGGCGTGGTGAAGTGGTTCAACCCGGTCAAGGGCTTCGGCTTCATCCAGCCCTCGGGCGGCGGCGGCGACGTGTTCGTGCACATCTCGGCCGTTGAACGCGCGGGCCTGTCGAGCCTGAACGAAGGCCAGCGCGTGAGCTTCGAGCTCACCCAGGACCGCCGCACGGGCAAGACCTCGGCGACCAACCTGCAGATCTCCGACTAAGTCGACCTCGACTCGAATCGGTTGCGACGCGCCCGGCGGCCCCTAGGCCGCCGGGCGTTTGCATGTGCGCGCCAGGCCTCAGAGCCGGATGATCTTGCCGGGATTGAGGATGTTGTCCGGATCCAGGGCGCGCTTGAGGGTGCGCATCAGCTCGACCGCCTCGCCCAGCTCGGCCTCCAGGCAGTCGATCTTGCCCAGGCCGATCCCGTGCTCGCCGGTGCAGGTGCCGTCCATGGCGAGCGCCCGGTCCACGAGGCGGCGGTTCAGCCGCTCGGCCTCGGCCGCCTCGGCGGGGTTGTCGGGATCGAGCACGAACAGCACGTGGAAATTGCCGTCGCCGACGTGGCCGACGATCGGCGCCGGGATCGAGGCGGTCGCAAGGTCGGCCTTGGTGGCCTCGATGCACTCGGCCAGGCGGCTGATCGGCACGCACACGTCAGTGGGCCAGCCCACGGCCCCCGGGCGCAGGCCGACGGCGGCGTAGTAGGCCTCGTGCCGGGCCTTCCACAGCCGCGTGCGGTCCTCCGCGCGCGTGGCCCATTCGAACGCGCCGCCGCCGTTGGCCTCGGCGATGGCGGCGACCGTGCCCACCTGCTCCTCCACGTGACGTTCGGAGCCGTGAAACTCGAAGAAGAGCGTCGTGGTCTCGACCAGGCTCAGATCGGACCAACGGTTGACGGCGCGCACCTGCACGTCGTCGAGGAACTCGACCCGGGCCACCGGCACGCCGCTCTGGATGGTCTCGACCACCGTGTCGACCGCGCCCTTCAGGGTGGAGAAGCCGCAGACGGCGGACGAGATGGTCTCCGGGATCGGATGGAGCCTCAGGGTCACCTCGGTGATGATCCCGAGCGTGCCCTCCGAGCCGACGAACAGGCGGGTCAGGTCGTAGCCCGCCGCCGACTTGCGTGCGCGCCGGCTGGTGCGGATGTCGCGCCCGTCGGCGGTGACGACGCGCAGGGAGAGCACCGCCTCGCGCATCGTGCCGTAGCGCACGGCGTTGGTGCCCGAGGCGCGGGTGGCGGCCATGCCGCCGAGGGTGGCGTCCGCGCCCGGGTCGATCGGGAAGAACAGGCCCTTGTCGCGCAGGTGCTCGTTGAGCTGCTGGCGGCGCACGCCGGCCTGGACGGTGCAGTCAAAGTCCTCGGCGTTGACCGCCAGCACCCGGTCCATCCGCGACAGGTCCAGGCACACGCCCCCGGCCACCGGCGTGAAGTGGCCCTCCAAGGCGGTGCCGGCGCCGAAGGCGATCACCGGCGTGCGATGGCGCGCGCACAGCCTGACGACGGCCACGACCTCCTCGGTGCTCTCGGCGAAGACCACCGCGTCGGGCAGGCGCGGCAGATGGTGCGCCTCGCTGGAGCCGTGCTGCAGGCGGGCGGTCTCGCCGGTGGCGAAGCGGCCGGCGAAGCGCGCGGCCAATTCGGCGGCGAGCGGCTCGGGAAGTCCCGGCCCGGCGGAGACGTTCAGCTCGGCGTCCATCACGCGCTCCTCCCGCGAGCGGGGCGCGCTCCGGCGGCGGCCCCTCGCCCGCACGAGAGCGCCGAGGCGCGCCGCGGGTCAAGACGCCGACGACGGCGGGGGAAGCGGCTCAGCGCTCCAGGACGTAGGTTCCGGGCGCGTCGCCCAGGTCCGCCGCGCCCGGTTCGCCCAGAGGCGGGGGCGCGACCGGCGGGCCGCTGTGGGCCGCAAGCCAGTCGAACCACGGCGCCCACCAGGAGCCCTCCTTCACCTCGCTCTGCTCGAACAGGGTGTCCGGATCCAGGTAGAGGGCCTTGGAGGTCTGGTGATGCAGGCGGTAGCGGCGGCGGGGGCTGTCCAGGGGCGAGACCACGCCGGTGTTGTGACCATGGTTGGTGAGGGCGAAGGTGATGTCGGCGTCCGTCAGCAGCAGCAGCTTGTAGACCGAGCGCCAGGGGGCGATGTGGTCGGTCTCGGTGCCGAGCACGAACATGTCGGCCTCGATGTCGCGCAGGGCGATGGGCCGGCCGCCCACCTTGAAGCGCCCCTCGGCCACGTCGTCGTTCATGTAGAGGCTGCGCAGGTTCTGCGATTCCATGCGGAACGGCAGGCGCGTGGCGTCCTGCGACCAGGCGTCCAGCGAGGTGGGCTCGCGCGTCTCGCCCATCAGGTAGCCGTGGATGATGCGCGACCAGATCAGGTCGTTGGACCGCAGGAGCTGGAAGGCGCCGGCCATCTGCTCGGGCTTCAGATAGCCGCGGTCCCACATCAGGTCTTCCAGGAGGGCGACCTCGGACTCGTTGATGAAGACGCTGAGCTCGCCCGCCTCGGTGAAGTCGGCCTGCGCCGCCAGCAGGGTCAGGCTGGCCAGGCGGTCGTCGCCGTCGCGGGCCATCGTCGCGGCGGTCATGGCCATCAGGGTGCCGCCCACGCAGTAGCCGACGCCGTGCACCTTGGGCGAGCCGGTGATGCGGCAGGCGGTGTCGATGGCGGTGAGCGCGCCCTCGCGCATGTAGTCGTCGAACCCGCAGTCGCGCTCGGCGGCGGTCGGGTTCTTCCAGGAGACGATGAAGACGGTGAAGCCCTGCTCCACCAGCGCCCGGACCATCGACTCCGCCGGGGTCAGGTCGAGGATGTAGTACTTCATGATCCAGGCCGGCACGATCACCACGGGCTCGGGCCGCACCTTGTCGGTGGCGGGGCTGTACTGGATGATCTCGGCCAGGCGCGTGCGCGCGACCACCTTGCCGGGCGTGGTCGCCACCTCCTGGCCGACGCGGAAGTGGTCCTGGCCGCGGCCGTCGAAGCTGTTGAGCGCGTCGAGGGTGGCGTTGACCCCGCCGCGCATCAGGTTCAGCCCGCCGGTCGAGGCGGTGCGCGCCAGCACCTCGGGGTTGGTGAGCAGGAAGTTGGAGGGCGAGAAGACGTCGAGCATCTGCCGCGAGACGAAGGCCGCCACGCGCTTGTGCTGGTCGGTGACGCCCTCGACCTCGGTCGTCGCGGCCTTCCACCAGTTCTCGGCCGCCTGGAAGCCGGTGGCGTAGTAGTTGAACGGCCACATGCGCCACGGCTCGCCGCGGAAGCGCGGGTCCTGGGCCGTTTCACGCCGGTCGGGATGCAGCGCGGCCTCCACGCCCATGGTCACGGCTTCCTGGGCGAGCGACAGGCGCTTGAACGGCGAGGTCGCCAGATGCTGCGCCCAGTCCTGCCAGGCCTGGACAAGTCCGATGACGGAAAGCCCGGACGTCGCCCGCGCCGCGAGGGCGCGAAGCTGGCGGTCCAGAACGTCGGCGGGGTCGCAGGGCTGCTCTCCCTCGCCGGACTCGCAACGGTCGACGCTCTGTGTACTCACGAATGACCTACGCTTGGAGAGGGGGCGCCGCATCCTTGGCGGCCGTCTGCATGAGCCTGAGACCGGAAGCGAGGCAGGCGCTGTAGTTGTCCATGAACCACGTCTGCTCGACGCGCAACACGTCCAACGGCGACTCGCAATCCTTCAGGTCGTTGAGCGCCTGGGCGCCCGTGCGCGTCATCTCGTCGAGCAGGCGCTGGCTTTCCTGAGTGCTGGAGCGCACCCAGGCCTGCCAGGCGTCACGCCCGCGATTGGCCGCGTCGGTCAGATTGGCCGCCAGGGCGTCCATGGTCTCGATCGAGGTGTCGAAAGGCGCCTTCGGCGCCGCGCCTGACTTCGGAGTCGGCATTGCAGGCCCTCCTCGGCTGTCTGCGATCGCCCGCACACCACGGACGAGGCCCGCATGATGAACCCTCGCCGGCGGCCCGCCTTGACGTGCGTCAACGCGGCCGTGTCAGCGCGAGGGGCCGGCGGCGTTATTTTCGAGCAGGCTGATCAGCCCGGCCAGGAGCTGGGAGGGCGAGGGCGGACAGCCGCGCAGGTGCAGGTCCACCGGCAGGACGGAGTCGACCGCCCCCTCGCAGGCGTAGCCGCCGGCGAAGAGGCCGCCGGTGCAGGCGCAGTCGCCGGCCGCGACGACCCACTTGGGATCGGGCGTGGCCCGCCAGGTGCGCTCCAGGGCCAGGCGCATGTTTTTCGTCACCGGGCCGGTGACCAGCAGCACGTCGGCGTGGCGCGGCGAGGCGACGAACCTCAGGCCGAAGCGCTCCAGGTCGTAGAAGGCGTTGCCCAGCGCGTTGATCTCCAGCTCGCAGCCGTTGCAGGAGCCGGCGTCGACCTCGCGGATCGAGAGGCTGCGGCCGAGGCGCCGGCGGGCCGCGCGGTCCAGACGCCCGGCGAGCTCGGCCAGTTCGGCGGCGGCCATCGGATCGGCCGCCGGCGCCGGCTCGGTGAGCGCGGACTTCAGCAGGCCTTGCAGGATCAGGTTGCGCATGGGGCTTAGAGGTCCACCCCCGAGTAGGAGCAGTTGAACGACTTATTGCAGAGCGGGAAGTCGGCGATGATGTTCCCTTCGATCGCCGTCTCCAGAAGCGGCCACTGGAACCAGGACGGATCGCGCAGGTGGCAGGCGCCGACGCGGCCGTCGTCCTGAAGCCGCAGCCAGACGAAGACGTCGCCGCGGAAACCCTCGACGAGGGCCGTCCCCTCCCCGGCCGCGGCCGGCAGGCCGGCGCGCACGGGGCCGGCCGGCAGCCTCTCCAGGATCTGGTCGATCAGCTTCAGGCTTTCCTGGACCTCGCGGATGCGCACCCAGACGCGGGCGTTGACGTCGCCCTCGGCCAGCACGGGCACCTCGAAGTCCAGGGCGTCGTAGGGGGCGTAGGCCGCCCAGCGGCGGGCGTCGAAGTCGCGGCCCGAGGCGCGGCCGACGAAGCCGCCGGCGCCGAAGGCCTGGACGTATTCAGGCCGCACGATCCCGGTGCCGACCACGCGGTCCTGCAGGGAGTTGGCCTCGTCGTAGACGTCGATCAGGTGCGGGAAGGCCTGGCGGATGCGGGCCAGGGCCTCGGCGATGGCGCGCGAGCCGTCGGCGGCGATGTCGGCGGCGACGCCGCCTGGGACGACCGCGTCCATCATCAGCCGGTGGCCGAAGGCGACGGCGCAGGCGCGCAGCACCAGCTCGCGCAGCACGCCGCAGTGGGCGAGCATGACGGCGAAGGCCGCGTCGTTGCAGATCGCGCCGATGTCGCCCAGGTGGTTGGCCAGCCGCTCCAGCTCGGCCATCAGGGCGCGCAGCCACTGGGCCCTCGGCGGTGCGGACACCCCCAGGGCCGCCTCGGCGGCGCGGGCGAAGGCCAGGGCGTAGGCCACGGTGCTGTCGCCGGAGACGCGGCCGGCCAGGCGCGCGGCGTGGTCCAGCGGCGCGCCGGCCATCAGCGCCTGGGTTCCCTTGTGGGTGTAGCCGAGCCGCTCCTCCAGGCGGGCCACGGCCTCGCCGTTGGCGGTGAAGCGGAAGTGGCCGGGCTCGATGATCCCGGCGTGCACCGGGCCCACCGGCACCTCGTGCAGGCCCTCGCCCTCCACCGGCAGGAAGACGTAGGGCGCGGGCTCGCCCGTCGTCGGCTGCGCCTCGCCCATGGGATGGCTCACGCCCCAGCGGCCATGGTCGAGCCAGGGCCGCGCGTCCGGCGCGCCGACGGGCGACAGGCCCGTGAGGTCGGCCAGGGACCGCTCCAGCCGGGCGGCCGGCGGATGGACGTGGCTGAGCGCCGGATAGGCGCCGCCGGGGCATTCCAGGGCGTGGACGCCGATCGCCGGGCCCTGGGCCTCGCGCACGGCCACGCGCACGGTGCGGCCCTCGCCCCAGAGCGAAACGAAGAAGAGGTCGCCGCGCGCCAGGGCCTCGCCGAGGGCGCGCCAGGAGCCGGTGTCGAGGACGGCGGGCCAGCTCATCCGAGCGTCCTCGCCACGTTCTGGAACCAGGCGACGATCGGCCCCGGCAGGAAGACCCCGGCGATCAGGACCAGGATCAGGTGCACGATCAGCGGGACGTAGGAGGCGCTGACCGGGTGGTTCTCGCCCTTCGGCTCACCGAAGGCCACGTGCTGCAGCCGGAGGACCAAGGCGCCGAAGGCGGTGAGGATGCCGATCACCAGCGGGATCGCCAGCAGCGGCTGGCGGGCGAAGGTGGAGCTGACCACCAGGAACTCGCTCATGAACACGCCCATGGGCGGCATGCCGGCGATGGCGACGACGCCGAGCACCAGCCCCCAGCCCAGCCCCGGATGGGTGACGGTGAGCCCGCCCATGTCCTGAAGCTTCTGGGTGCCCTTGGCCTGGGCCACATGGCCGACGGCGAAGAAGATCGCCGACTTGGTCAGGCTGTGCATGGTCATGTGCAGCAGGCCGGCGAAGTTGGCCAGCGGACCGCCCATGCCGAAGGCGAAGGCGATGATGCCCATGTGCTCGATGGAGGAGTAGGCGAACAGCCTTTTGATGTCGCGCCGCCGGTAGAGCATGAAGGCGGCGAAGATCAGCGAGGTCAGACCCATGACGACCAGGAGCCGGCCGGGGGCGATGGCGTGGGCGTTGGCCGCCATCACCACCTTGAAGCGCAGCACCGCGTAGAGCGCCACGTTGAGCAGGAGGCCGGAGAGCACGGCCGAGATCGGCGTCGGGCCCTCGGCGTGGGCGTCGGGCAGCCAGGCGTGCAGGGGCGCCAGGCCCACCTTGGTGCCGTAGCCGAGCAGGAGGAAGACGAAGGCCAGGTTCAGCAGCGCCGGGTCGAACTGGGAGGCGCGGGCGGCGAGCTGGATCCAGGACATGGCGTCCATGCCCTCGCCGATCACCGGCTGGGCGGCCAGATAGACCAGGATGGTGCCGAACAGCGCGAGCGCGATGCCGACGCTGCCGAGGATGAAGTACTTCCACGCCGCCTCGATGGCCTCGTGCGTGCGGTAGATGCCGACCATGACCACCGTGGTCAGGGTGGCGAGCTCCACCGCCACCCACATCAGCCCCACGTTCTGGGCGGCCAGCGCCAGGTTCATGCCGAACAGCATGAACTGGTACATGGCGTGGTAGAACCGCAGGTACGGCGGCGTCAGCCGGCCGGTCTCCAGCTCGTGGCGGATGTAGCTGGCCGAGAAGATGCTGGTGGTGAAGCCGACGAAGGTGCCCAGCACGATGAAGACGATGTTCAGGTCGTCGACGAACAGGAAGTCGTTGGGCGCCGGGCGCTGGTCGATCAAGAGCACGGCCGCCAGGAACGCCAGGCCCGAGGCGAAGATGTTGAGTCGCGAGGAGATCCGGTAGCTGGGGATGAGCGCCAGGAGCGCCGCCGCCGCCAGCGGGATCGCCAAGACGCCGAGGAGGCCGATCGAACCCAGGTCGGTCATCGCCGGTCCCCGCGGAAGGTGTCGAGGGCGCTGACGTCGACGGTGTCGAACCGCTCGCGGATGCGGAACAGGAAGACGCCGATGACGATGAAGGCGATCAGGATCGAGAAGGCGACGCTGATCTCCACCACCAGCGGCATGCCCTTGGCGCCCGTGGCGGCCAGGACCAGGCCGTTCTCCAGCGACATGAAGCCGATCACCTGACTGACGGCGTTGCGCCGGGTGATCATCATCAGAAGGCCGAGCAGCACCACCGACAGGGCGAAGGCCAGGTCTTCGCGCGCCAGCACGCCGGCGTGGGCGGTGACCGGCAGCATCACCATGATCGACAGGGCCACCAGCCCCATGCCGACGATCATGGTCAGGCCGATGCCGCCCACCGTCTCCACCTCGCGGTGGATGCCCATGCGCCGGATCAGCCGGTGCAGGGCCACCGGGATCACCGTGGCCTTGAAGACGAGCGCGATGGCGGCGGTGACGAACAGGTGCGGCGCGGCCTGGATATGGGCCTGCCAGGCCACCGCCAGGGCCAGCACCACCGCGTGCAGGGCGAAGGTGTTGAGCAGGCTGTAGAGCCGGTCCTGGTAGAGCAGCAGGAAGCTGACCAGCACCATCACGCCGGCCAGCATGTGGGCGATGTCGAAGGACAGGTCGGTCACCAGCGCCCTCCCTTCGAGACGAACAGCAGCAGGGTGGCCAACAGCCCCAGCATCAGCGCCGCGCCGAGGAACTCGGGCACGCGGAACACCCGCATCTTGGCGATGGAGACCTCGAACACGCCGAGCAGCACCCCGCCCAGGGTCATCTTGGCGAGGTAGGCGACAAGGCCGACCAGATAGGCCAGCGGCGGATCACCCGGATGGGCCATGCCCATCGGCAGGAACAGGGCCGCGATCATCGACAGGTAGAGGACAAGCTTCAGCGAGGCGCCGATCTCGATCATCGCCAGGTGGCGGCCGGAATATTCCAGCACCATGGCCTCATGGACCATGGTCAGCTCCAGGTGGGTGGCCGGATTGTCCACCGGGATGCGCGCGTTCTCGGCCAGGGCCACCAGGATCAGGGCGATCAGCCCCATGGCCAGCGAGATCCGCAGGCCCATCAGGGAGAAGTCGACGAGCTGGGAGATGGTGGAGAGCTGGGTGGAATGGGCCACCAGCGAGACGGTGAACACCACCATCAGCATGGCCGGCTCGGCGAGGGAGGCGATCATCACCTCGCGGCTGGAGCCGAGGCCGCCGAAGCTGGTGCCCACGTCCATGCCGGCGAGGGTGAGGAAGAAGCGCGCGCTGCCCAGGAGGGCGACGATGGCGATCACGTCGGCCGACCAACTGAACAAGAGGCCCGAGGCGAAAGTGGGCACCAGGGCGGCAGCCACCCAGGTGGCGGCGAAGATCAGGTAGGGCGCGGCGCGGAACAGCCAGGAGGCGTTGTCGGCGACCACCGCCTCCTTGCGGATCAGCCGGGCCAGGTCGAGGTAGGGCTGCAGCAGCGGCGGCCCGCGCCGGCGCAGCACCCGCGCCTTGACCTTGCGCACCAGGCCGGTGAGCAGCGGCGCCAGGGCCAGCACCAGGGTCATCTGCAGGCCCTGCACCAGGGCGGCCATGATCAGCGCCATAGGCCCACCACCATCAGGAGCAGGACCAGGGCGGCGAAGACCAGGCTGAGATACTGGCGGATGGTCAGGAACTGCAGGCGGTTCAGCCGGTCGGCGAGGCGCCCGACGCCCCAGGCGATCGGCGCATAGACATAGTCCCAGATCAGGTCGCGCACGCTCACGCTCAGGCGCGCGGGGGCGACCTCGCCAGGGCCGGGCATCTCCACGGTCTCGCGGGCGCGGAAGACGATGGAGCCGAACACCCGGCGCAGGGGCTGGGCGAAGCTGGAGGCGGTGTACTGGGTGATCGGACGGGCGTCCGGCGTGCCGCAGTCCCAGGCCGGGGCGCGGCGCAGGGCGCGCGAGGCGAAGGTGCGGATCGCGCCGGCGGCGATCAGGGCCGAGGCGGCGATGAAGACGAAGACGATCAGGCCGTCATAGGAGCTGCGCGCGTCGGAGATCGGCGCGAGGGTGAGCCAGGCGCGCGAGGCCTGCGGCGCCAGGCCCGCCCCGCCCACCGCCAGGCGCACCGCCCCGCCCAGGGCGTCGATCACCAGCCCCGGCAGGACGCCGCCCAGGAGGCAGAGGCCGGCGAGCGCCAGCATGGTCCAGGTCTGGAAGCGGTCGACCTCGCGGGCGCTCTCGGCGGCCGGCGAGCGCGGCCGCCCGAGGAAGGCGACGCCATAGGCGCGCACGAAGCAGGCGGCGGCCAGCGCCGCAGCCAGGGCCAGCATGGCGCCGGCGGCCGGCACCAGGAACTTCAGCGTCCACTGCGGCAGCTCCGGGCTGACCAGCACCGCCTGGAACATCAGCCATTCCGAGGCGAAGCCGTTGAGCGGCGGCAGGGCCGAGATCGCCGCCGCGCCGACGAGGAAGGCCAGGCTCGTCAGCGGCATGCGACGGATCAGCCCGCCCAGGGCCTCCAGGCTGCGCTGGCCGGTGGCGTCGAGCACCGAGCCGGCGCCGAAGAACAGCAGGCTCTTGAACGTGGCGTGGTTGACCGCGTGCATCAGCGCCGCGGTCATGGCGAGAGCCGCGGCCAGGTCCATGTGGTTGGCCTTGAAGGCGAGCGCCAGGCCGAGGCCGAGGAAGATGACGCCGAGGTTCTCCACCGTGCTGTAGGCCAGGAGCCGCTTCAGGTCGTCCTGCAGCACCGCGTAGAGCAGGCCCATCACCGCGGTGATCGCGCCGACCACCAGCACCGGAACGCTCCACCACCACTGCGGCGGGCCGATCAGGTCGAAGGCGATGCGGATGAAGGCGTAGACGGCCACCTTGGTCATCACCGCGCTCATCAGCGCCGACACGTGGCTGGGGGCGGCCGGGTGGGCCAGCGGCAGCCACACGTGCAGGGGAACCAGGCCCGCCTTGGACCCCGCGCCGACCAGCGCCAGGATCAGGATCAGGCCGGCCAGGGGATGGTGGCCAGCGGCCAGGCGCATGGACTCGAAGTCATAGTGGCCCTGCGGCCCGGCCAAGAGGCCGAAGGCCAGCAGCAGGGCCAGGGTGCCGAAGCTGGCCATCACCAGATAGACGTAGCCGGCGAAGGCGTTGCCGCGCTCCTTGTGGTGGGCCATCACCAGCGCCCAGGAGAGCAGCGACATGAACTCCCACGAGGCCAGGAAGGAGAAGGCGTCGGCGGCGGCGACCACCAGGCCCATGGCGCCCAGGAACGCCGGATAGAACGGCAGCACCCGGCCGGGCGAAGTCTCGTGGCGACCGTAGCCGATGGCGTAGACGCTGGAGGCGACGCCGCCCAGGTCGACGATCGCCAGGAACAGGCCGGCCAGCGGATCCAGCCGGAAATGCGCGCCGATCCAGGGCACGCCGAGCGGCAGGGAAAGCGTCTGCGGCTCCCCGCCCAGCAGCGCGCCGAGGCCGGCGGCCGCGCCGACGGCGCAGACGAGGGCGCTCAGCGGATAGACCGGCGCGCGCCGTCCCATGCGCGCGGCGACGCCGGCGACCAGGCCCAGGACCATCAGGGCCGCGTCGGCGACAAGGCTCGCAAGCACGAGGCCGGACGTCATGACGCCTGCGCGCCTCCCGTCGCTTCCTTGGCCGTCTCGTCCTTCGGCGCTTCGCGCTCGATCAGGCGCACGCCCCGGCCCGCGCCGTAGCTGGGCGCGCCGGCCGAGATCAGCTCCACGCCCGCCGCGTTCAGCGCGTTGGCCACCTTCTCGAGGCTGTCGACCACGGCCCGGACGACTCCGTCGCTGGCCTCCATGCGCTGGATCGTCGGAACCGACAGACCGGCCAGCTCGGCCAGTTGCTTCTGGTCGATGCCCAACAGCGCGCGGGCCGCGCGCATCTGCGCGGAGGTGATCATTCGACTATCTAAACTGATATCTCAGATATCATCAAGGATTGATGCGATATCTAGGCGCGCCGCCCCGGCCGGACGCGCGCCAAGACCCGCCGCGCGGACGCGGCGAACGGTCGTCGGATCTGTCGGGATGGCGGCGGCGC
The DNA here is from genome assembly GCF_041916435.1 of Phenylobacterium sp. Lineage (GTDB taxonomy): Bacteria > Pseudomonadota > Alphaproteobacteria > Caulobacterales > Caulobacteraceae > Phenylobacterium. The sequence continues at coordinate 141,145 of NZ_JAYRZM010000003.1, forward strand.
CCGTCCGCGCCCGGCTTGATGGTGCCCCAGGCCGGACTCGAACCAGCACTCCCTCGCGGAAAGCAGATTTTGAGTCTGCCGCGTCTACCATTTCGCCACTGGGGCACAGGGCGGGCGCGCAATCTAGCCAAGCGCGGCCGCGGGTCAACGCGGCGCGGCGACGGAGCTAGCGCAGGACCTCGGCCAGCCGGTGGCGCATCGTCAGGCGCAGCTCCTCGATGAGGCGGTCGCCCTCGTCCGGATCGACGGCGATCGCCAGGCGGATCGCGGCCCCCGCCAGGTGGGCGAAGAGGAAGCACATCGATTCCACCCGCGCACGGTCGGCCGGGGCGGCCAGGGGCGCGAGGCCCGCGGCCATCAGGGCGCCGTTCTGGCGGCTGTCCTCGATGTCGAGCTGCTGCAGGGCCTTGTCCGACTGGGTGGCGGCCCAGATGTCGCGCACGTCCGGCTCGTCCTGAAAGAAGCGGTAGTAGGCGAGCAGCAGGGCGTCGGACCGTTCGAGGGCCGCCTCCCGGGTCGCCAGCCCGCCCATGCCCTCGCGCAGCATGTCGCGCACGCGGGTCATGAAGCGGGTGGCCAGCTCGCGCAGGATCGCCGGCTTGTCCGGGAAGTACTGGTAGAGCGAGCCGATCGGCACGCCGGCCCGGGCGGCGATGTCCGACATCTTCAGGGCGTCGCTTCCGGCCTCGACGACGAGCTCGTGGGCCGCGGCGAGGATCGCCTCCACGCGGGCGCGGGAGCGTTCCTGCTGCGGCGTGCGCCGGCGGGGGGCCGCCGGGGCGGACAGGTCCTGACTCTTGGCCGCGCTCATGGCTTGCGCTCCGAAACATGAGGAGTTATCACATTCAAGAACGTGACAGTTCCTCATATATGGGCGTTCCAGATCGGGGGGAAGACGAATGGCGGACGGCGAAGCAGGCAGCGGCAAGGTGTGCGTCGTCGGCGCCGGGCCGGCCGGAATGGCGATCGCCCGGGCGCTGATCGCCCAGGAGATCGACTTCGACATCTTCGAGCGGCACCACGACGTGGGCGGGCTGTGGGACCAGACCAATCCCGGATCGCCGGTCTATGACTCGGCCCACTTCATCTCGTCGAAGACCCAGTCGCACTACCACGACTTTCCGATGCCGGATCACTATCCGGACTACCCCTCGCACCGGCAGATCCTGGCCTACATGCGCGGCTTCGCCGACGCCTACGGCCTGCGCGAGCGTATCCGGTTCGACGTGGGCGTGACCTCGGCCGTGCGCGACGGCGACGGCTGGACGGTGGAGACCTCGGACGGCCGGACCGGGCGCTACGCGGCGCTGATCTGCGCCACCGGGACCAACTGGAGCCCGGCCATGCCGGCCTATCCGGGCGAGTTCACCGGCGAGATGCGCCACTCCCACAGCTATCGGTCGATGAGCGAGTTCGCCGGCAAGCGCGTGCTGGTGATCGGCGCGGGCAACTCCGGCGTCGACATCGCCTGCGACGCGGCGCAGTCCGCCGCCCACGCCGCGATCAGCATGCGGCGGGGCTACCACTTCGTGCCCAAGCACATCTTCGGCACGCCGTCGGACGAATTCGCCGCGTCCGGCCCGCACCTGCCGATGTGGCTGACCCAGAAGGTGTTCGCGGCGCTGATCCAGCTCCTGCACGGCAAGCCCTCGCGCTACGGCCTGCAGGAGCCGGACCACCGGCTGTTCGAGACCCACCCGATCATGAACACCCAGCTCCTGCACCATCTGGCGCACGGCGACATCGAGCCGAAGCCTGACGTCGAGCGCTTCGAGGGGCGCACGGTGCATTTCAAGGACGGGACGGCCGAGGAGTTCGACCTGATCCTCTGCGCCACCGGCTACACCTGGGTGATCCCCTACCTCGCCGCGGAGCGCTTCAAGTGGAAGGGCGGGCGGCCGGACCTCTACATGAACCTGTTCAGCCGCGAGGACCGGAGCCTCTACGCGCTGGGCTACATGGAGACCAACGGCGGCGCCTATAAGCTGTTCGACGAGATGGCCGACCTGATCGCGCGGACGATCGCCGCGCGCCGCCAGGGCGGGACCGCCGCGGCGGCGGTGGACCGGCTGATCCGCGAGGACAGCCCGGACCTGTCGGGCGGCATCCAGTTCGTCGGCTCGGCGCGGCACTCGACCTATGTGGAGATCAGCGCCTACCGCAAGCACATGGACAACGTGCGCAAGCGCCTCGGCTGGCCGGGGCTGAAGGACGGCGTCTACGACCGCCTGCGCGCGACCGGCGCCGACGCCAGGGCGGCGGCGTGAGCCGGCGGCTGGCGTTCATCACCGGCGGCGGCGGGGCGATCGCCGGCGAGATCGCCCTGCGCCTGCAGGCGCGGGGCTACGACCTGATCCTGGCCGACCTCGGCGCCGAGCGGATGGCGGCGAACGCCCAGCGCCTGGAGCGCCCGCCGGCGCGCCTGCTGGAGGCGGACCTTTCCGCCACGGCCGGGATCGAGCGCCTCGCCCGGACGATCGCCGAGGACCACCCGGACCTGGACCTCCTGGTCAACAACGCCGGCTATGTGGAGCCCGGCGACGTGGCCGAGCTGGACCCCGAGGTCCTGGACCGCCACGTGATGATCAACCTCTTGGCGCCCATGCGCCTGGCCCAAGCCGCGGCGACGGGCATGCGCCGGCGCGGGCGGGGCGACATCCTGTCGATCGTCTCGATGGGCGGCATCATCGCCCTGCGCGGCAGCGCGGCCTATGCGGCCACCAAGTTCGGCCTGCGCGGCTTCCAGACCTCGATCCAGGCCGAGCTGCATCCGAGCGGCGTGCGGGTGATGGGCGTCTTTCCGAGCGGCGTCGACACGCCGATGCTGCACAAGGAGGCGGTGCATCCGGGCGGCTCGCCGCTGAACTTCGTGGGCCGCGTGCTGACCCCGGCGGAGGTGGCGAACGCCTGCATGAAGGCGTTGGACACCGGCAAGCTGGAAACCTACGCGCCCTATGACGACTCCGTGCTGGCGCGGTTCTTCGGCGCGTTTCCCGGCCTCTTGCGGCGCGTCGAGCCGTTCGTCGCCAGGATCGGGGAGCGGGGCCGCGAACGGTTCATCCGCGAACGCGGCCTTCGCCCGCACGCCTGACCCCGACGCTGGCCGGCCCGGAGGGCGCGGACGCCTCAGCGCCGGGCGTGGGCCTCGTCGGTGCGGTCGGCCACGGCGCTGAGCGGGCTGACAGCCACGGGCGCGCCCAGGAAGGCGGGCGTGATCAGCTCGGCGCGGCTGGGGCGCGCGGCGGGGATCACCTCGGGCGCGGACGCCGGCTCGCGCTTGCGGCCGAGGCCCTCGAAGAACGCGCGGAAGGCCGCCTCCAGGCCCGCGGGGCCGAGGGTGGGGGCCGTGTGATCGACATGGCTGCGAAGCGCGACGGTGGTAGGCATGACAGGTCTTCTCGGACTGCGCACGGGCGGTTCGCCACGGCGCCACGTTCGGGTGTATAGGCCGCCTCCAGGGGGCGCCGCCTTGATTCAGCGCAAAGTGTTGATCTGGCTGTGGCGCTATGCGTCCAAACGTCGGCTTGCGCTTGCGCGTCGGGATGCGTAAATGATAATCGTTCGCAGGATAACCCGCGCGACGCGGACTTCAGGACCATCCGAATGAACGATATGTTCGCCGCAGCCGCAGCTCTGGAGGCGTCCGCGCCGACCGGCGCGGTGGTGCGCCTGAGCGAGGCTTCGCCGGGCGATTGCGGCGTGATCATCGACGTGCGCGCCGAGAGCCACCCGGCCGACCACGGCGTGGACGTGCTCGAGCTGCAGCGCCGCCTCCTGGAATTCGGCTTCGTCGAGGGTGCGCGCGTGGCGGTGATCCACGAGGGCGCGATCCGGCGCGACCCCATCGCCGTGCGCCTGGACGACATGCGCGTGGCCCTGCGCCGGCGCGACGCCGAGGACGTGTGGGTCCTGCTGGATACGCCGCGTTCATGAGCGAGGCCGCGCTTCGGCCGGCGCGGGTCGCGCTGGTCGGCAACCCCAACTCCGGCAAGACCGCCCTGTTCAACGCCCTGACCGGCGCGCGCCAGAAGGTGGCCAACTACGCCGGCGTGACCGTGGAGCGGAAGGAGGGCCTGGCCCTCACGCCCGCCGGGCGCCAGCTCTACATCCTGGACCTGCCGGGCACCTACTCCCTGCGCGCGCGCAGCCCCGACGAGGTGGTCACCCGCGACGCGGTGCTGGGCAAGCTGGCCGGCGAGACGGCGCCGGACGTGGTGGTGTGCGTGGCCGACGCCACCAACCTGCGCTTGGTGCTGCGGCTGATCCTGGAGCTGAAGGCCGTGGGCCGCCCGCTGGTCCTGGCGCTCAACATGTACGACATCGCCCAGCGCCAGGGCCTGCGCATCGACCTGGAGGGGCTGTCGCGCGAGATCGGCGCGCCGATCGTCACCACCGTGGCCACGCGCAAGCGCGGGATCGAGGACCTGCTCGCCCAGGTGGACGACCTGGTCGCCTCCGGCGCCCTGGCCGGCGAAGGCCGCTGGCACGAGCCGGACGCGGGCGAGATCCGCGACGCGCACCGCGAAGCCCAGCGCATCATGCGCGCCCACGTGCGCCCGCCCGAGCGGCCGGACACCTTCACCGGCAAGGTCGACGCGGTGCTGCTGCACCCGGTGTGGGGCCTGGCGATCCTCTTGGGCCTGCTGTTCCTGATGTTCCAGGCGGTGTTCAGCTGGGCGACGCCGCTGATGGACGGGATCGAGGCCGGCTTCGCCGCGCTCGGCGCCCTGGTGGCCCAGGTCCTGCCGCCGGGGTTCCTGCAGAGCCTGATCGTCGACGGGGTGATCTCCGGCGTCGGCAGCGTCTTGGTGTTCCTGCCGCAGATCCTGATCCTGTTCCTGTTCATCATCCTCCTGGAAGACTTCGGCTACATGGCCCGGGCGGCCTTCCTGATGGACCGGATCATGGGCGGGGCGGGCCTGCACGGGCGCGCGTTCATCCCGCTGCTCTCCAGCTTCGCCTGCGCCATCCCGGGGATCATGTCGGCCCGGGTGATCGACGCCAAACGCGACCGGCTGACCACCATCCTGGTGGCGCCCCTGATGACGTGCTCGGCGCGGATTCCGGTCTACACCCTGATCATCGCCGCCTTCATTCCGAACAAGACCCTCTGGGGCGCGGTCAACCTGCAGGGGCTGGTGATGTTCGGCCTCTACGCCGCGGGCATCGTCAGCGCGCTGCTGGTCTCGTTCGTGATCCGCAAGGTGTTCTGGCGCGGGGCGGTGGAGCCGTTCCTGATGGAGCTGCCGACCTACAAGATTCCCGATGCGAAGAACGTGGCGCACAACCTCTTGCAGCGGGCGAAGATCTTCATCAACCGGGCCGGCCGCATCATCCTGCCGCTGAACATCCTGATCTGGGCGCTCTCCAGCTTCCCCCTCGCGCCGAAGGGCGCGACGGCGCCGGCGATCGACTACAGCTTCGCCGGGATCATCGGCCACTTCATCCAGCCGATCATGGCGCCCATCGGCTTCAACTGGCAGATGGCCGTGGCCCTGGTGCCCGGCATGGCCGCCCGCGAGGTGGCCGTGGCCACGCTGGGCACGCTCTACGCCGTGGGCGACGCCGACCACGCGCCGGGGGCGCTGGCCTCGGTGCTGGCGCGCGACTGGTCGCTGGCGACGGGGCTGGCGTTCCTGGCCTGGTACGTGTTCGCGCCGCAGTGCGCGGCGACGCTGGGCGTGGTCAAGCGCGAGACCAACGGCTGGCTCTGGCCGGCGATCATGTTCGGCTACATGTTCAGCCTGGCCTATCTGGCGTCGTTCGTCGTCTACCAGACCGCGGTGGCGCTCGGCGCCGGCTGATCCCGGCGCGCGCCAGGCGAAAAACCCGCCCCTCTACAGTCGAATTGCGACGCCATGGTGAACGCTGCGCGGGCGTCCAGGGCCAAACGCAACCGTGAGATGGCGAAAATCACAGGCCAAGCTTGTTAACCTGCGACAATTTGGAGCAAATTTTACCCCAAAACATGAGTTAACACGCCGAATATGCCTAAATCCTGCCTTAACCCTACGCTAAGCAGGTGAAATACAACTTGGACGGCGACAACTTGGGGGGCGTCATGGGAGCCATCGCCAATCAAGCCTCGGACAACACGCCATCCAGCGCCAGGCGGCCGCAGGGTCGCCAGGCCCTGGCCCGACGCGTTCGCGAGGCGCTGCTCGCCCTGGGCGGAGAAGCCCATCGGCAAATGGTCATCGAGCAGGTGGCCCGCACTCTAGGCCACGACGTGAAGCAGATTCCGGAAGAGCTGGAGGCCGCCGTGATCTCCAGCTTCGAGGAGACCTGGCGCAACGAGGCGCGCCGGCAGGCCTACGGCTTCCATCTGCGGTTCGGGGAAGGCTCGCACCGCTGGGCCGTGCGCCCCGCCAGCGTCGCCGCCTGACGCCTCAGCGGGGGCCCGCGGCGTCTCCGGCCAGCGCATTGGCCGCGCCTTGCAGCCGGCACAGCAGGCGCTTGAGCAGGGCCACCTCCGCCGGCGCCAGGCCCGCGATCAGGGCCGCCTCGTAGGCCATCGCCAGGGGCGAGATCTCGCTGTGCAGGCGCTGGCCCTCGCGCGTGAGCGCCAGGAGGTGGGAGCGCCCGTCGTGATGCTCGGCCCGCTCCACCAGCCGGCGGCGCGACAGGCCCTGCGCGGCCCGGCTCACCGTCACCTTGTCCATCACCGTGCGCGTCACGATCGCGCCCTGGGTCATGGGCCCGTCCTCGGCGAGCACGCAGATCAGCCGCCATTGCGGGATCGTCAGTCCGAAGCGGTCCTCATAGGCCCGCGCGATCAGGCGGCTGACGGCGTTGGACGCCACAGACAGCCGATAGGGCAGATAGTCGTCGAGGGTGAGGTCTGCATGGCCGGTCTCGGACATCCCTTGACGAGGCTGAGCGGTCATACCCGGGTCACCTCCTGTTCGATAGCGCCAAAGACTGAGTGGCGGCGCCCGTCCCGCATTTCAATCCTGACGCGATCTCCGAATCTCAGGAAGGGAGTCCTGGGCGCCCCGTGGGCAATCGCCTCAACTGATCGTTGTTCCGCCAGGCAAGAGTAGCCGACGCCGCCCTCGGCTATTGGTTTTCCTGGACTTCCGCCCTCGCCGCGGTTCGAGACCGTGCCCGAGCCGATGATCGTGCCGGCGCAGAGCGAGCGCGTCTTCGCCGCGTGGGCGATGAGCCGGCCGAAGTCGAAGGTCATGTCGATCCCGGCGTCCGGCTGGCCCAGCAGGGCCCCGTTCAACTCGACCTCCAGGGGACCGTGCAGCCTGCCGTCGCGCCAGGCCGGGCCCAGCGAATCGGGCGTGACCGCCACCGGCGAGAAGGCCGAGGCGGGCTTGGACTGGAAGAAGCCGAAGCCCTTGGCGAGTTCGTCCGGGATCAGGCCGCGCAGCGACACGTCGTTGACCAGCATGACCAGGCGGATGCAGTCCAGCGCCGCCTGCGGCGTCACGCCCTGGGGCACGTCGCCGGTGATCACGGCCACCTCGCCCTCGAGGTCGCAGCCCCACGCCTCGTCGGCCAGCGGGATCGGATCGCGCGGGCCGAGGAAGCCGTCGGAGCCGCCCTGGTACATCAACGGATCGGTCCAGAAGCTCTCGGGCAGGCTCGCGCCGCGCGCCCGGCGCACCAGGTCGACATGGTTCACGTAGGCCGAGCCGTCCGCCCACTGATAGGCGCGCGGCAGGGGGCTCGCCGCCTCGTGCTCGTGGAAGCGCTCGCTGGTCGTGGCGCCATGCTCCAGGCTCTCGGCGAGGCCGCGCAGCAGCGGCTCGCAGCGGCCCCAGTCGTCCAGCGCCGCCTGCAAGGTGGGCGCGATCTGGCCCGCGTCGGCGAACCAGGCCAGGTCGTTCGACACCACGACCAGCCGCCCGTCGCGGCCGGCCTTCAGCGAGGCGAGTTTCATTCGTCGGCTCCGAAATTCGACGGGCCGACGACGCAGGTCACGTGCGCCCCGTCCTCGAAGGCCTCGTCCTCGAAGACGGCGATCTCGATACGGACGTCGCCGCCGGGATCACCGTCCCACAGATAGTTGCGCTCGAAGGTCACCGGCCGGCCCAGCGGCGTGAAGCCCTCGTAGCTGTCGCCCCAGGGCAGATGGGATGAGAGCTGCTTCCAGCCCAAGGTGCAGGCGCGCGCCAGCTCCTCGGCGGCGGCGGCCTCCAGGTCGGCGCGCGGCCCCGCCGCCTCCGTCATCGACCAGATCCCGCCGCCCGCGCGCTCAAGGTTCGGACCTCCAGCTATTCACATAGTCGGCGTTCTCCGCCGCGGCGGCCCCCTCGCCCACCTCCAGCGGATCGCGCGTGTCGATCATCACCGCATATTCGTCGGTCGCCGGCTTGGATTGCACAAGCATGTTCTTCAGCGCCTTGGGGTGCGGGCCGTGGGTGAAGCCGGAGGGATGGAAGGTCATCATCCCGGCCTCGATGTGGTCGCGGCTGAAGAAGTCGCCGGCGTGGTAGAACAACACCTCGTCGTAATCGTCGTTGCTGTGGAAGAACGGCACCTTCAGCGCCCCCGGATCGGTCTCGAACGGGCGCGGGGTGAAGGTGCACACCACGAAGCGGTCCGACAGGAAGGTGGTGTGGACGCTGGGCGGCAGGTGGTAGCGGTGGCTCATCACCGGGCGGAAGTCGGCCACGTTCAGCCGCACGGGGGCGAGCTCGCCGTGCCAGCCCACCGCGTCCAGCGGGTTGTAGGGATAGGTGACCGTAGAGACCTGGCCGCGCTTCTTGATCAGCACGCGGTGCTCGCCGGCCTCGTCCTGCTGGGCCAGGAACGCCTCGTCGATCGACGGCGTCTCCAGAAGGGCCGGGTCGAACAGGGCGTGGCCGCCCAGGAGGCCCTTGTCGGGCAGGGTGAAGTGGGTGTTGGTCGCCTGGATCGTCAGGATCGCGGCCGGGCCGGCGGGCGAGAGCCGCCACATGGTGCCGCGCGGCAGGTAGAGGTAGTCGCCGGCGCGGAAGGCCAGGCGGCCGAAGTCGCAGAAGAGCTCGCCCTGGCCGGAATGCACGAACAGGAGCTGGTCGCCGTCGGCGTTGCGCGCCAGCGCCGGCATGGGCGCGTCGAGCTTCCAGAAGCGCATCTCCACGGCCGCGTTATGCAGGATCACCGGGGCGTCCCAGGGCGAGGCCGCCGCCTCGTTCAGCCGGTTCAGGTCGAAGGCGCGCGGACGCAGCGGCCCCTCGAACTTCGCCCAGCCGGTGGGCGGGCGGCGGTGGTAGATGAAGGCCGCCGGGCCGAAGAAGCCCTCCTTGGAGATCTCCCGCTCATAGGCGCCCTGCGGCAGGTCGGCGTGGGCCTGGCGCGAATAGCGGCCTTCCGCGCCGCGGACGGGAATCCAGTTGCGGTTCGCCATCAGGGTTCGTCCTTGTAGATGCCCACGGTGAGCGGCCGGCCCTCGGCCGCCGCGGCGCGGTACATGCCCGAAGTGTTGTAGCTCCAGGCGATCTGGCCGTCGGGCGCCACGGCGATCACCCCGCCGTCGCCGCCGAGCCGGGTGAGCTCGGTCTGCACCACCTGATCGGCCGCGGCCTGCAGGCTCATGCCCTTCATCTCCACCAGGGCGCAGATGTCCCGCGCCACGGTCAGACGGATGAAATACTCGCCGGTTCCCGTGCCCGACACGGCGCAGGAGGCGTTGGAGGCGTAGGTGCCCGCGCCGATGATCGGACTGTCGCCCACCCGGCCCCAGCGCTTGGCCGTGGTGCCGCCGGTGGAGGTGGCCGCGGCCACGTTTCCGCGCACGTCCAGGGCCACCGCGCCCACGGTGCCGTGCTTGCCCTCGTCGTGCGCCAGGCCCTCGGCGGGGTCGGGGCGATCCTCGGCGCCCTTCGGCGGATCGGGAATCGGCAGGCGCTGCGAGCCCAGGGCCTTTTCCAGCGAGCGCCAGCGGCGTTCGGTGAAGAACCAGGCCGGATCGACCTGCTCCAGGCCCTGCTCCAGGGAATAGGCGTCGGCGCCCTCGCCCTGCAGCATCACGTGGGACGAGCGCTCCATCACCGCGCGGGCGAGCGAGATCGGGTGGCGCGTGCGGGTGACCCCCGCCACGGCGCCGGCGGCCAGGGTGCGCCCGTCCATGATCGCCGCGTCCAGCTCGTTGCGGCCGGCGGCGGTGAACACCGCCCCGCGCCCGGCGTTGAACAGGGGATCATCCTCGAGAAGGCGGATGGTCGCCTCCACCGCGTCCAGCGCCGAGCCGCCCTTTTGCAGCACCTGGACGCCGGCCTCGGCCGCCTTGGTCATGGCCGCGCGATAGGCGGCCTCCTGGGCGGGGGTGAGATCCCGCCGCTCGATCACGCCGGCCCCGCCGTGGACCACGATCGCCCACTTCGGCGCCGCCAGCGCCCCGCTTCCATTCGCCATCGCCGCCACCGCCGCCAGGATCAGACCAAGACCGATACGCCTCATCAGTCCTGCTTAGCGGGCAGCACGCCCCGGCGCATCTGGTCCAGCTCGATGGACTCGAACAGGGCCTTGAAGTTGCCCTCGCCGAAGCCCTCGTTGCCCTTACGCTGGATCATCTCGAAGAAGATCGGGCCGATCATGTTCTCGGTGAAGATCTGCAGCAGCAGGCCCTGGCCCTCGGTCGGCGCGCCGTCCACCAGGATCCTGTCGGCCTTCAGCCGCTGCAGGTTCTCACCGTGGCCCGGCACGCGCGCGTCGAGCTGCTCGTAGTAGGTTTCCGGCGTGTCCTGGAAGCGCACGCCGCGCTCGCGCATGGCCTCCACGGCGGCGAAGATGTCGTTCGTGCCCAGCGCCACGTGCTGGATGCCCTCGCCGTGGTAGTCGCGCAGGAACTCCTCGATCTGGGAGTGGTCGTCCTGGCTCTCGTTGAGCGGGATGCGGATCTTGCCGCAGGGGCTGGTCATGGCCTTGGAGAACAGGCCGGTCTGCGCGCCCTCGATGTCGAAGTAACGGATCTCGCGAAAATTGAAGATGCGCTCGTAGAACTCGGCCCAGGCGCCCATGTGGCCGCGGAAGACGTTGTGCGTCAGGTGGTCGATGTAGGTCAGGCCCACGCCGCCGGTCCGCTCGGCCTCGGCCGCGCCCTCGATGGGAACGAAGTCGACGTCGTAGATCTCCTGGGCGCCGTAGCGATCGACCAGATAGAGATTCGAGCCGCCGATCCCTTCGATCGCCGGGATGTTCAGCTCCATCGGTCCGACCGGCCCCTGCACGGCCTTGGCGCCGCGCTCGACCGCCAGCTTCAGCGCCTTGGCCGCGTCCTTCACGCGAAAGGCCATGGCGTTGGCCGAGGGGCCGTGGACGGCGCGGAACTCGGCCGGCTGGCCCGCCGGCTCCATGTTCAGGATGAAGTTGATGTCGCCCTGGCGGAACCGCAGCACGTCCTTGGAGCGGTGACGGGCGACGGCGGCGAAGCCCATCAGCTCGAACAGCGTCTTCAGCCGCTCGGGCTCGGGCGAAGTGAACTCGACGAACTCGAAGCCGTCGGTGCCGAGGGGGTTGTCGAACAGGTCGCGCGCGGGAGGCGTCTTCACCGTTGCGGTCATGGGCGATCTCCTTTGCGAGGAGTAGTATCATATGAAACTAAATGAGCGCCACCCACGATGGCGCCGTCGGCGCTTCGCCCACGCCAAACCCCTGACGTTGGCGCGCGATTTGCTCTAGCAAGGGCGGCAAGACCGCCTCCCCGCCTTGGAACGCCGATGCTTCGCAAGACCTACGACTGGGTGATGAGCCTGGCCGGATCGCGCCACGCCCCCCTCGCCCTGTTCGCCGTGTCCTTCGCGGAAAGCTCGTTCTTCCCGATTCCGCCGGACGTGATGCTGGCGCCCATGGTGCTGGCCCGACCCAGCCGCGCCTTCGCCTACGCGGCCCTGTGCACGCTCGCCTCGGTGATCGGCGGCATGCTCGGCTACGCCATCGGCTTCTACCTGGAGCCGGTGGGGCACTTCCTGCTCAAGCTGATGGGCCACCCGGAAGGGCCGGAGGCGTTCCAGCACTGGTTCGCCCAGTGGGGCCTGTGGGTGATCCTGATCAAGGGCCTGACGCCGATCCCCTACAAGCTGGTGACCATCGCCTCGGGCTTGGCGCACTTCGACCTGTTCACCTTCGTCTGGGCCTCGGTGGTCACGCGCGGGGCGCGCTTCTTCCTGTCGGCGAGCCTGCTGAAGTACTTCGGCCCGGCGATCCGCGAGGAGGTGGAGCGGCGGCTGGGCCTCTACACCGCCATCGGCCTGGCGCTGATCGTCGTGGCCGTGGTCGCCGTGAAGATGTTGAAGCCCTGAGGTCTTGGGCTTGGCCGCGTTTTAGGCTCATATCGCGGCCCCATGCCGAACGTGCTGAACCCCATCCTCGATCGCTGGCGCCTGGCGGCCCTGGCCGCCTCGGCCGCCATGCTGGCGACCGCCCACGCCTTTGAGACCTTCGGCGGCCTGGCGCCCTGCACGCTTTGCCTGCGCCAGCGCGAAGTCTACTGGGTCGCCGCGACGGTGGCGGCCGTGGGCATGATCCTGACGCGCCTGCCCAAGGGCGAGCGGCTGCGCGCGCTGTTCAACGCCGCGCTCGGACTGATCTTCCTGGCCGGCGCCGGCGTCGCCATCTACCACGCGGGCGCGGAGTGGAAGTTCTGGCCCGGCCCGACCGCCTGTTCGGGCGGCGGCGGGGCGAGCGCCGAGGCGCTGTCCAGCCTGATGCAGGGCGCCAAGATCCGCCCGCCGGCCTGCGACGAGCCGGCCTGGGTGTTCCTGGGCCTGTCGATGGCCGGGTGGAACGCCCTGGCTTCCCTCGGCCTGGCGGGCCTGAGCCTGGCGGCCGTGATGCGTGAAAGGTCGAAACGATGAGCCAAGCGCCCCTGCCCCCCCGTCCCGGCCCCGGCGGCGTCTCGTCCCGCCTGGCGGAGATCCTGAGGGTCGACCACGCCGGCGAACTCGGCGCGGTGCACATCTATCGCGGCCAGCGCGCGGTGCTGGACCAGGCCAAGGACCACCAGCGCGTCGCCGGCCAGCTCGCCGAGATGGAGGGCCATGAGGCGGTGCACCTGGCCCATTTCGACAAGCTGCTGAACGAGCACCAGGTGCGGCCCACCGCGCTCGCGCCGCTCTGGCGCCTGGCCGCCTTCACCCTCGGCGCCGGCACCGCCCTGATGGGCCCCAAGGCGGCCCACGCCTGCACCGAGGCGGTGGAGAGCGTGATCGAGCAGCACTACGCCGGCCAGATCGCCGAGCTGGAGGAGCGCGACCCCAAGCTGGCGGGCGAGCTCTCCCACTTCCGCGACGAGGAGCTGGCCCACCGCGACCTGGCCGTCGAGGAAGGCGCACGCGAGGCGCCGGGCTACGCCCTGCTGAGCGCGGTGATCCGCACCGGCTGCCGCGCCGCGATCAAGATCAGCGAGAAGATCTGACATTCGGGGCGCCGCGACAATTTGTCCTGACCGCGCCTACATCGGCGGAATCGCCCGGATTTCGCCCTCGAACCCGTCAAACTGAAGGGACTCCCCGCGGCGCCGGCCAGGCCCGTCGACGCCGCAGGGCGGGGGCAACGTTCGGTTGCGAATGCACAACAGTAGCGGGAAGCTGTACAGTGCGCAGGTCCAGCGACGGGACTCCGAATGATCGAAGTCGGCTCTAGCGCTCACGAATGGTCCGGATCGAGCGGCGAGGCGCTGATGCGCGCCTTGCTCGATTCCACCAATGTGATCGCCGGGGTCCTGGAATTCCTCGAGGACGACTACCGCTACGTGATCGCCAACCGCACCGCCGCGGCCTTCTACGGGCTCGGCGACGGCGAGCTGGACGGCATGACCTGCCGCGACCTGGGCTTCGCCGAGGAGGTGATCGCCGCGCGCATGGAGGCGCTGCGCGCCTGTCACGCGGCGGACGGACCGACGACGGTGGAGTACGCCTCGCGCACGGCCGACGGACGCGACGGCTGGTACGTGGGCTCCTATCTGAAGGTTCCAGGCGCGCCGCCCCGCCTGTCGTTCGTGGTGATCGACATCACCGCCCAGCGCATGGCGCAGCAGATGGCCGAGGCCCAGACCGCGCGCTTGGCCCTCGCGCTGGAGGCGACGGACCTCGGCATCTGGGAATACGACGTCAAGGCCGACCGGGTGGACTGGGACGAGCGCACCCGCTCGCTGTTCGGCGTCGCGGCCGACACGCAGATCGACTTCGCCAGCTACGCCGCGCGCATCCATCCCGAGGACGTGCCGACGGTGCGCAGGGCCTATGAACTGGGGCTCTCCGGCGCCGACGGCGGCCGCTACAGCGTCGAGCACCGCACCTGGAACCGGGACGGCCGGCAGGTGTGGGTGCGCGGCGCGGCGCGCGTGATCTTCGACGGCAAGGGCGCGGCCGTGCGCATCCTCGGCACCGCCCAGGACATCACCGACCAGGTGGCCGCGCGCGAGCGCCAGGCGCTGCTGGTGGCCGAGCTGAAGCACCGGGTGAAGAACAACCTGGCGACCGTCCAGGCCATCGCCAGCCACACGCGGCGGGCCAGCAACGACGACATGGAGGCGTTCGACGCGGCCTTCCAGAACCGGCTGATGTCGCTGGCGCGCGGGCACGAGCTGCTCACCCGCACCAGTTGGGGCACGCCCGACCTGACCGAGGTGCTGCAGGCGGCGCTGGAGCCGTTCAACGCCGAGGCGTTCCGCATCGACGGGGCCAAGGCGCGGGTGCGGCTGCACCCGGAGCTGGCGATCAACCTGGTGATGGTGCTGCACGAGCTGGCCACCAACGCGACCAAGTACGGCGCGCTCTCGCAGGACGGGGGCCGCGTGGCCGTGGCCTGGTCGGTCGCCGACGGCGCCCTGGCGCTGGACTGGCGCGAACAGGACGGCCCGCCGGTGCGGCCGCCGCAGCGCGACGGCTTCGGCACGCGCCTGAAGGATGCGGCCCTGCGCCAGTTCGACGGGGTGGTGCACAGCGAGTTCGCCCCCGACGGGCTGCGCTGCCGCATCGTCGCCCCGCTGAGCGACAGCATCGTCGTGGAAGACGCCGCGCCGGGCGGCGAAAGCCGCCTGAACTAGGCGCGGCCGAGTGGCGAAGGCGCGCGCCTGTTGCGCGGAAAGCTTCACCTTACACCCACACCACAGATTGTGTTTCAAATATAGACGCGCGCAAGTGATACCCGAAATGAGTATATTCGGGGGCTTTACGCCTGTTTCGGCGGCCGCGCTTAAACAGATGTTGAGGACGATCCGGTAGAAGGACGTGCAGGCGCGGCGACAACTTGCCGCGCCCGGTCATCACCACGTCTGTTCAAAGGAAAGCCTTGATGAGCCAGTCCGCGTCGAGCGCCGCTGGATACGCCGACAACGACATCCCCGCGAGCGCGGCCTGCCGCGAGCGCCTGTTCGCCGGGGTGGACGCCCCGGCGCGCCGGCTGGTCGCCGCGCTGGCCCCTCTGCGCCTGCGGCTGGAGCCGAGCGAGGCCGGCGTGCGCGCGCGGGGCGACATGTCGGCGATCGAACTGGCCAAGGCCTTCATCCTGCGCTTCACCGACGCGCTCGAGCAGGACGCCGCGGCGACGCCGGCGCTGATCGCCGAGACGATCGACGAGGAGCTGAAGCACGAGTTGGCCTATCGCCTGCCCGGCCTGCCCCACGCGGTGCGGCCGATGTCGCTGGCGCAGGTCGCCTTCATGGACTCCATGCTGCGCGCCGAGAGCGGGCTGATCTTCGGCGTCGGCCCGGCGGGCACGGGCAAGACGCTGCTGGCCATCGCCGCGGGCCTGGCCCTGGTGGCGGAGGGCCGATTCAAGTCGTTCAAGATGACCCGGCCGCACGTCCTGCTGGAGGGCGAGGTGATGACGCCGACCCTGCGCGCGGAGACCGGCGGCGACGGCCAGCTCAGCGTGCTGGACGACGTGATGGCCGACCTGATCAGCCACGACGAGAGCGAGCGGCTGAAGGCGCACGGCGCGGTGGAGGTGCTGCCGCTGGGCGCGCTGCGCGGGCGGACCTTCAACGACGCGGTGATCCTGGTGGACGAGGCGCAGAACATGACCCGCGCCAAGATGCGCATGGCGCTGACCCGTCTCGGCCGCCGGTCGCTGATGATCGTGACGGGCGATCCGTCGCAGTCGGATCTGCGCGACGGCGAGGTCAGCGGCCTGACCCACGTGCTGGGCCTGATCGAGGGCTCGGGCGTGGCCGAGGTGCACCGCTTCCAGACCGGCGACATCGTGCGCAACGAGGTGGTGGCCCGGATCGAGGGGCTCTACGAATCCGAGACCGCCCCGGCGCGGCAGCGGCCCCGCGCCGCCTGAGGCGCGCTAGCCGGTCTCCACCGCCAGCCAGGACGGACGGCGTTCGGCGTAGACCGCCTTGCCGGGACGGGGAAAGCCCGGGTCGGCGAAGGCGCCCAGCGCCACGGCGACCATGTCGGGCTTGCGATGCGGCTCCCAATAGACGCTGGAGCCGCACGCCGGACAGAAGTGGAAGGTGACCGGCTGGCCGCTGTCGGACGGCCGGGTGTAGGCGGCGGCCTCTCCACGGACGGTCACGGCCTCGCGCGCGAAGAAGACGGCCACGCCGAAGGCGCCACCCGTGCGTCGCTGGCATTGGGCGCAACAGCAGAGCGACACGCTGGCCGGCTCGCCTCGGCAATCGGCCGAAAGCCGGCCGCAGGCGCAGGACGCCGTTCTCATCGCCGCCTCCCGATCGTCCAGGCGCAGGCTAGCGCCGCAGGGCCTAAGCCTCCAGCTCGATGTCCCAGTAGAGGATGCGGAGTTTGCGACGCGGCAGACCACTTTTCCCTTATTGCATAAGGGATTTCTGGGAAGGGCGCGGCTCGGAGATCGCGTCCGGTCACCACATGGTCACCACAGCTACAGACCTGGCGTGTCAGGCGAAATGTGCTCGCGATATTCGTCAATCGCCAAGAACGCTTCATGAGCCTTTTGGGGGTCGACCCTGTCCCGCACTACGATCGTATGGAAGTCGATGAACAACTGAGCGATTAGCTCGTCGCCCGTCATCGATCGCACGCGCATGTATGCCGCGCCACCACTGAAGGAAAAAGGAGCAGTCCAGTCAGGTCCGCCGCTTAGGAGCGGTCCAACCTTCACGCATCCTCTGGTTTCGCCGGCGAAGATTTCGCTGTTTGGTGTCCATGCCACAAGCGCTTCCGAGTACTTCACGCCCACCCCCTACGCCGCTTCCAGCGCCTTGATCGCCTGCAGTTCGTCGCGCGCTGCAATGGCGGCCTTGGACAGGTCGTGGGCGGTCTGGAGGTTGATCCAGAACTCGGGCGAGGTGCTGAACACGCGGGCCAGGCGCAGGGCCGTGTCGGCCGTCACCGGCTGCTGCTCGCGCACTAGGCGCTCGATCCGGGTCCGGTCCTTCAGGCCCATGGCGCGCGCCAGGGCGCCCGGGGTGAGCTTGTAGCCGGGCAGGTAGTCCTCGCGCAGGAACTCCCCGGGATGGGGAGCCGGGCTCTCGAAACCCGCGTAGTCGTAGGCCGCGGTCATGGTCTTGGTCCTCAGTTTCTAGGGTCTAGTGGTAGTCGACGAATTCGATCTCGGCGGGCCCCTTCTCGGTCCAGGTGAAGCAGATCCGGAACTGGTCGTTGACGCTGATCGACCACTGCCCCTTCCGGTCTCCGGTCAGCTCGTGCAGCCGGTTGCCAGGTGGAGAACGCAGGTCTTCCAGCCGGGTCGCGGCATGCAGGTAGCCAAGGCGCCGGCGCGTCGCCTTCACCAGATCGGCCGGGAAACCCTTGGGGCTCCTGCCCTCGAAGACCTCCCTCGCCGCTTCCGATTTCCAGCTCTGGATCATGTCGAGAGTGTAGCGCGATGCGCCACACACGCAAGCGAATTGTGGCGTATCGCGCTACAGTTCTAGCGAGACGCCTTGGCCGAAGCCATCGCTGCGCCTATCTTCGTTGCGGCTGATCCACCCAGAGGGCTCTCAGGCCCGTCAGCCACCGCCGGGGCGAAATGTGGAATGGGCTGCCGCCGCGGGGTTTCCGGTCATCCTGACACACGAAAACCGGGCGATCTCTTGAGGCTCCGATGGATATCGAGGCAAAGCTGCGCCAGCTCTTGATGGAGCTCTACGTGTCGAGCGTCCTGTTTCAGGACGAGCTCCCGGAGGCCGAACAGGCGCGCCTTCTAGACACCGTGCTTGCCGCGGCCGAGGGGCGCGAGTTCGAGCTGCTCGGCTTGCCGTTTCCGGCTTAGCGATCGGCCCTATCCGGCCGCCAGAATTTTCGACTTCATTTCCTGGAATTCAGCGTCGCTGATCACGCCATCGTCGAGCAGCTTCTTCGCTTCCTGGATCTCCGACAGCAAACGGCTACGCGCGGCTGGAGCCGGGCGCTCGGCCTGTTGCGGCTGCGTATGGACCACGACACCACCGGCGGCGGCACGGTGCTCCTCCATGGCGCGGACCCGGCGCTTTTCCTCCCACTGCTGTTCTTCGGACTGAGCGTGAGAGTACATCTTCGCCGCAATGTCGCTCGGCAGGCCGTCGACCGCCATCAGCTGGTTGGTGTAGGTCAGGTGGGCGAAATTGAGGTTGGAGCCGCACAGCGAGGCCAAGACGTTCTCCTCAATTGTGACGTCCTTCAGATCCTTCCACTGGATATCGCCCATCTTGAAGCCGCCCAGCAGGCCGCGGCGCACGATGATCACCCGGCTGTTGGTGATCGCCGCAACTGCACGGCGCCGAAACAGGGCGAATGCCCTGAGTTGGATGCCTACCGCGATCTGCGCCTCACCCGGCATCAACGTCGTCGCAACGATCTGCTCAGCCTTCGCTGCTCGCCCGGCGGACCCGGCGAACGTCAGGAGCATCAGCGGCAAGGCGACGATCAAGCCGAGGCCCATGGTCGCGATGACCAGTCCGACCAGCACGCAGATGTACGCCAGGATATTGAAGACGCCCTTCATCGGACCCATTCCCCCGTTTCGTCCGATACTCCTTATTGGGTAGAGATTTACGAGACGTCACAACCAACGCGGGAGGTACGTGAGGCCGCGACCATCGCGGCGCCAGCATTCGCCCCTAGCCGCCATCACCTGGTGCCAGCCACATCCTCTGCATAGCGGCGGGCCGCCGCATCAAGCTTGAACATCGTCTTGGTCCAGCGGTTCAGCGCCGCGGCGAGGGCCGGGGTATCGCGCGCCGCGTGGTGCGCCTCTACCGCCGCCTTGGCCCTAGCGTAGGCGACCGCCGCCGCCTCCAATTTCGACACCGGCCGCTTCGTCCTATCGCTCATGTCATGCTCCCCGCAGCGCCTTCGGCCGGTGATACTACGCCGCCGGCCGAAGGCGCTGCGGCACCGTTCTGGTTCTGCCGGCAGCGACCTCAGGCCGAAGCCGCCGCCCTCTCCATGTCGTCGAGCAACGACCGCAGCGACATGGAGGCGTGCGAGTCCGCGTCGTCGAGGTTGTAGCGCCGGACGAGCGAGGCCTTGAAGGCCAGGCCAGCGGGGGTCGTGGCCCGCATCACGAACGCCCTGCGCTCGAGCGCGTCTTCTTCCTCGACCAGAACGTCCAGGCGCGCCGTGAGCGCCGTGACGCCCGCTGCCCGCCTGGCGGCCTCGGCAGCGGCTTCCCAGCGGTCCCGGGCGGCGATGACCTCCTCGATTCGCGCCGCGAGCTGCCGACGGCGAGCCTCGGTCATGCCGAGCTGGTACACCCCTCGGATCGCCTCGAGCCGCGCGATCGCGTCCGTCGACATCACCGCGCCAATCTTCTCACGGCTCGGGCTGCGGAAGTAGTCGTCGGCGCGCCAGCGCAGGGCGTCAGGCGCGGGCGGCTCAGCCACGCACGCCATGGCGCTCAGCCACTTCGCGTCGAGATCCTCGATCTCGCCCCTCAAAGCCGCCAGGCGGTCACGTAGGACCAGAAGGGGGCCGTCTGCGTCGGTCCTTGTGGTCGCGGACGCTGCGAGCGCCGGCGCGGTCAGGGCGGCGAAGGCTGGGGTTGCGCCGAGCACGTGCCGGCGGGACGGGCGCATGGGGGACACGAACCTGCTCATCGCGCGCTCTCCTGCATCGGATAGTGCTGGACCAGGTGCAGCGGGACACGGCTTGCCTCGTCGACGTCCGGCTCGGTGTCGCTGTCCCAACCCTCGTCGTCGCATTGGCCTCCCTCGTCCTCACAGACGGCCTCGAGGTCGGGATCGCCGGCGAGGAGGTCCCAGGCGTCCAGATCGGCCACGACGGCCTCCACGGCCGCCAGGAGCCGCTCCAGGGCGGCCTCCAGGTGCTTGCGCTGCTGTTGGGTGGTCTGCCGGCGCCGGCGGCGCTCTACGGCAGGCATAGGTGTGCTATTGCGGGCGACAGCCTGCATCGCGATCTCCTCAGTAGATCGTGGTCGGTTAGGCCCGGCGCGGGAGCTGCAACCTTCCCGCCGGGCCGTATTGGTGATATCACCATCGCATGAACGCCGCAAGTCGCGATATCACGAAACGGAAGAGGGCGCCGGCGACCGGCACACCTGTCCTAGTCCGCCTTCAGGCCGATCAGCTTGCGCTTCTGGATCGGTGGATCGCTGGCCAGAGCGAGCCGATCAGCCGCCCCGAGGCGCTCCGCCAGTTGATGATCCGCGGGTTGCAGGTCGAAGGCGTCGGCTGACGCCGACGACGCCTTGATCCCTATCGGCCGTCTGACGGCGCTCTACTTCCTGGGACGGGGCCGCCCCTTCCCAGCCCCCGATTCGCGGCGCCACTCATCGCGGACCTGCTCCAAGGCGATCGCGCCCTCGAACAACTCCGTGCCGCCGGCGCGCTCCTGCGTCAGCTGGCCGGCCAGATTGGACGCCGCCTTCTGAAGGGCGCCCCGCACCATCTGCTTGACGGCCAGGTGCTCCCTCAGGTTCCGGCCGTTGAGCCCTCTGATCACGTCCCGATCCTCCTCGAGTTCGAGCATCCCGCTGAACTCCGCCGTCGGGGGAAGGCCCGTCACGCCCTGGAACGCGCTGATGGCCAGCTGCAGCTCGTCGAGCTGATCGGCTAGCTCCGCCGGCTTCCCGGCGCCCCGAACGATCCGCAGGATGTTGGCCGCCACGGCACGAAGGGCGCGCCGCAGTTCCTGCCTGGCCCGCCCGGCGGCCAGGTCCGCGTCCGAGTTGTCACTGACCAGCCGCATGGCCCACTCCTGTCCCGCCCGGCGGCCATAGCAGCGCAATCAGAAGCCCACGTCACTCCTTCGGCGCGACCACATAGGTGATCGCGTTCCTCATCTGCCCGGTGTCGGTCAGGGGCTTCTCGCTGGTTCGGCCACGGGCCCGGCGCTTCGCGATCGTAGCCGGCGCCAGAGGGGCGAAGGCGCCGTCCGTGATCTTGGCCTTGATCGAATTCGCCGCGGCCATGCCGACGGCGTGGAGGCCCCGGTCCGCGGCATCAGGTGCGCCGGCGAGCACCGCCTTCGCCGTGGCCTTCATCCGACCGGCGATCTCCTCCTTGGCATCCTCAATCCCGGGCCGCATGAACGGTCGGGCCGGAATGTTGGCCGCGGGCGAGCCGTTGTCGTGGATGTAGGCCAAGGCCGCGTTCGTGATGGGCTCTGGGGCGTCAGGATCCGGCTGACGCTCCGTGGTGTCGGCCGGCACGCCGACCAGGACCCGCTTCCGGACCAACTCCTCCAGACCGCGCTTGAACGCCGCCATCCCGTCCTTGGTGACCTTCACTGACATGCATTCCTCATGAGCTGGTCGAAGACCTGCACGCCGGGCCGAGGCGCGTCGTGCAGGCCCCCGAAGAGGTCGCCAGGCCATGCTCAAACCTGGCGATGTGCCGGCCGCGGAGACATTGGAGTTCGCTCCCGCCGGCTGTCGGTGTTGGATTTTCGAGACACTTGCCGACTTGCCTCGCCTGGGCATGATCGAACCCAGGACATGGCCGCACCGACAGCGAGGCGCGGCCAATCTCATCGAGCTACGCCCTCCCTCGATCGATTTGGGCCTGCGGCGCCGGGTCTGTCGCGGCGACGCAGATCATGTCCGTGTAGAAGTCGTTGCCCCGGGTGTCGCCGAAGTGCTCTGCGCACAGGACGCGATAGAAGCCGTCCTCGGTGACGCGAACCCTGGCGCGGAGATTCTCGAATTCGAGCCGCCCTTGGGCCGATTGATCGATCGGCGCGAGCAGGATCGAGGAGTTGTTGATGTGGACCCGCGCGCCCATCCGGATGTCGGAGCGGAGCAGTGAGCGGACCGTGATGCCGCCCTCGGTCTGCTCGGGCCGCCCTATCATGCCCGTCTCGCTGGTCAACACGACCGCCTCGCCGGGCAAGTAGCTCTCCCGAGGCACGAGCTGCAGCACGCCATGCTGGATGCTCCAGTTCGTGTCCGTGGCGTCGGCCAGATCCATGAGCAGGTCCCTGGCCATGCCGTGCATCACGACGCCCCGAGGCAACGCGTCGTCCTTTAGGTTGGCCGGCACCGAGCCTGGCCGAACGCCGTATGGCTTCATGGCCTGAGCAATGGCGTCGAACTGATCGAGCCGGGTCGCACCAGCGGCGAGGCAGGTGTTGACCACGGCAAAGGCGTACGCTTCGTCGCCGTCACCACCGAAGATGTCGAGGTAGGTGTCGACGCCGCTGTCGCGGCCCCGCTTGGTCTGCACGATCGTCCCGTCGAAGATCTTTTCGAACGGACCATCCTCATAGCCCGCCTGGAGCACGACCCGCGTGAACTCCTTCTGGATACGGCCGGCTGTGGCTTCGGAGAGGTTGTAGACCCTGGCCTGCAGCGTGTTCGGGGTCTGGATGTCCCACTGGCGGACCCGGAAGACGATCTTCAGCTCGGACAGGTCCAGCCCTTCCTCGTCATCGGCGACGATGAGCGAGACCTTGCGGAGGTAGAGGTTGCTCATCCGAGCCTCCGCTTGGTGTATCGGATGAGATCGGCATTGACCCTTGCCTGGCCGTCCAGCACTGCACGGCCGGCCGCGACCGGATCCGAGACCCCGTTCACCGTGATCTCCGTCTTCTGGTTCAGTGAGACTTGTGTCCCGCCGGGGCCAGCGCCCGCCCCCAGGGTCGCCTTGGGCATCCCGAGCGCCATGTTCGCCGCGGCGCGGTACAGCGCCGGGCTATAGAACTCCCCGCCCGCCTCCTGACGGGAAATGGCCTGCATCAGCTTGGTAAGCGTGGCCGGGTCCTTGAGGTTCAGCACCTTGTCGGCCGAGACGCCCAAAGCCTTGGCCACCGTCCTGATGTAGGCGCCGGTGTCGTTCTCGCTCGAGGGGGCCCACTTGGAGATGATCTCCCTGATCGTGTCGTCGCCTCGCTTGGCGTAGCCCAGGAGGTTGCGGGCCATGGCGAGCATGCCCGCCTCGACCGTGTCGAACACGGCGAAGCCGTCTTGCGTCGGACGAGATCCCCAGCGTCGCAGGTTGCCCGGGTTGTTGTTGCGGATCGACACCGGGCGTCGACCCCGGCCGCTCGGCATGGGATCGCCTGTCGCGCCTGCAGCGGCGCCAGGGCTTGGCGCCGCCGTGGCCCCAGGGGCTGACGACCGATCCGATGGCGCCGCATTTTCGGCCGCGGCTTCGGCCGGATGGGCCAGAGCCCATCCCGCCTTCTTGGCGTGGCGCCAGGCGCCGGCCCAGTCCTTGCGGAGGAGCGCCGCCACCGCCTTCAGGGCTTCCCCGAGCGCGACGAGGTCGCCGATCGCGCCTTGGACAAAGAGGTGCATGGCGTGGGTGATTTCCGGGCCCCAAGCGGTCCAGAACGCCTGGGCGACATCGCCGATCGCGTCCGTCAGGCCCTTGAAGCCGTCCTGCAGCACCTTGATCGCGCCACGCGCCTGATCGATCTCGGTCTGCCACTTCGACCAGTCGATCAGGCTCTGGCCGCCCTCCCGCCAGGTCATGAAGTCGTCGATCAGCAGGCCTAGCGCGGCGACGAGGCCGAGGATGCCAGTCGCAGACCCGCCGATGACACTGCCCAAGATCCCGACCAGCACGCTGGCGCCTACGCCGAACGCCGCGGTCCGGTTGTTGGCGTCTTGGAGCCAAGTGATGATCCGGTCCGCCGGCCCCTCAAGGATCAAGAGCAGGCGGTCCTTGACCAGGTTCAGGTAGAACAGCAGGTCGCGAAGCCGGACCATCCACCGCTGCGACGCCTCGGCCGCCGCCTCCTGATCGACGCCCGCTTTGGCGGCCATTTCCGCGGCACGCTTCATCTGAGCCGCGAGATCGCCGCGCCTCAGCGCCTGGAGCGTGATCGGATCAATGCCGAGCGAAGTCGCGATCTGCTTGGCGTACCAGTACTGCATGCGACCGAAAGCCTGGCCCAGGTCGCCGACGATGGCGGTCATGTCGCGCAGCCGCCCGTTCGCGTCGCGCGTTTCCACGCCGATGCGGGCCAGGAAGCTTTCGCCGCCGGGGTTGCTCCGCAGGAACTCCGCCACGCTCTCAAGGGCGCCACGCGCACCCTGGGCCGTACCGCCGAGGTTGCTGATCGCCAGATCGAAGCCGCGGATGTTCTCGACTGACGCCCCGATGCGCTGCGAGGCGTAGTAGAGGCTCTCGAACTTGGACGCGACCTGGGTCACGGCGGCCGTCGCCGCAACGCCCATCGCCGCGGCGGTCGCCGCGAACGACTCGATCGCCTTGTACGTGGCGTGGAGCTGGGCGTTGAGCCGCTTCAGGCCGGCCTCGTCGACCTTGAAGCCGACGGAAACGAGGTATTCCCTCAGCACATTGGCGTCGCTCATTTCGCCGCCTCCGCGATCCTGCGCTCGTTCTCATCCTGGACGTCGAGCGCTTGGTTCAGTGTCGCGATGAACTCCAGGTCCACCGAGCCATCGATCAGGCTTTCCGCCCGCAGCACGCCGCGCAGCACGGGCCGGAACAGCCAATCCTCTTTGGTCGCCATGTCGAGCAACGCTACGCCGTGGCTCCCGGCGCCTCCTGCCCCGACATCGAGGCGAGGCCTGAGAAAAAATCGCCGAGGTTCTCCCGGATCACGGCGGCGACGAGCCGCAGCATCGTGGCGAGGTCGATGTCGTCGTACATCAGGCCGCCGTTCGAGGCCTGCACCGGCCCCCAGCCCGCCCCGCCGGGGATCTGGCGCTCCACCGTGCTGAGGCAGGCCGACACGACGTAGTCGGCGTCCGTATCCGGCATGGCGGCCATGGCGTCGCCGATCGGTCCGAGCGCTTCCAAGAGGTTCGCCGTGGCGTCCTGCAGCGCGCCGGCCAGGGCGCCCATGATGGGCACCAGGCGGCGCGCGACGTGGAATTGGCGGCGGGCGTCGAGGCGGCCGATCTTGTAGGTGTGACCGGCGATTTCAATGGCTTCCATGGGTAGATCCCTTTGTCGGTAGGTTGTTGAGATGGGCTGCGCCGCAGTCGTCGGTGGCCCGTTCAGAGATCACGTTGGCCAGGAGACGGCCGACGCTGCCTTGCGGCCGGCGCGGCTCCGCGCCTTCGAAGGTCTTCGCCTGGTCGCCAAGCGCGGCCAGCAGGCCCGACACGCCCGGGCCGGGCGTGAACTCGCCCTGCGCGGCGGCGCGGCGCTCGAGGCGTGCGAGACGGCTTTCAATGGCGCGCGCCATGGTCGTCTCCCCTTTGCGTGGTGTTGAAGATGGCGCCGGCGGCCTCCGCCATTGCGATGGCTTCGCTGATCCGCTGGACTTGTTCGTCGGAGAGGTCGTCGGCCAGAAGCATCTCTTCCGTCACGGCGGCATGCTGGATCACGCGCTCCAGATCGGCGTCCGAAAGCGCGCTGAAGTCGGCAAGCGGCTTCTTGGGTTTCCTCCTGGACAGCGCTTCAAGGCGCGTCAGGCGCTGCATCGTGCTGCGCATCATCGTGCCTCCCCCTTCTCCTCGAGGGCGGCGAGACGCCGATCGATCTCAGCCAACTCGAGCGCGCCGCGCGTCTTCTCAACGATCGCTGCGAGGGCCTGACCTTCCTGCGGCGTCACCTCGCCAGCCGCGACGGCCTTGAACACGGCGGCCAGCGCCGCGGGCACGTCCGCCGGGCCCGAGATCTTGGGCGCCCTGAACCGCACGGCACGATCGCGCCGCGCCGGCGCCAGGCGGTCGATGCACATCTTCAGAGCCACGACGTCGCCGGCCAGGGCCATATCGATCGCCTTGCGGGTCAGCTTCTCCGCCTCGCCATCGAGCAGCTCCTCGACAGCCAGCGTCACCTTGTGGCGGGCGCCCTTGGGCTTGCCTGGATTGCCCAGTGCGAAGGGCTTTCCCCGCGTATTCGCCGCGCTATTTCGCGATCCCGCGTCGCTCATCGCGCCCCCCCGGTTGATGTCCCAGATCCGGGGCCGTGGTGACCGGGCGGTGACCCAAGCCGGCCGCCTGCCGGTCGGCGCCGGCAACAGCGACTGGAATTCCTTGTGTTCCGCCACGGGAGCCGGGGGCCGTCGACGTCCTAGATGAGGACATCGAGGCCCGACCAACGCGCCCGAGCACACACACGCTCGATGGGTGAATCCCAAGCCCGATCATAGTGGCCACCCTCGCGTGCGCGTGCACGTGCGCGCGTACTGTGCCCAAAGACCTCCCATGACGCTCATGCCGCCTCGTCTCCGTCCGGCTCGCTTACTGGAGCGGGCCTGGGGAACGTGACGACGGGTGTGGCCTTCAACTCGTCGCCGTCTTCAGGCGCGGCGGCGTCGGGATCGGTCACCAGGGCTTTGCGGAACGCTCCCCACATCTCCACGCGCTGCTGGCGATGCCATGGCGTCTCAACCCGATCGGCACCGAACTTCATCAGCTCCCGTTGTTCCGGGGTGAAGGGGAAGCTGCGCATCCCCTTGCCGTCAAAGAAGGGGAGGTAAGAGGCGCTACCGATGCCCCGCAACAGGCGCGAGACACGGTGAATCGTCTCTAGAGCGGTCCGGCCTTCTTCAGTCAGCCGGGCGATCTGCCTGCCTAAGACGAGATTGACGATGACGCGTTGGACATCCACACCGGCCTCATCCACCTCCTGCTTCGCGGCCTTGAGTTCCTCCTCGAGGACGCCGATCGCGGTGCGGGCGATTGCGAGAGAGGCTTCGGCCTCGGCCCGGGCCCGGCCCGCCTCCGCCGTCTCGATCTTCACCGTGTCGACGGAACGGCCGGCGGCAAGGGCAGCCTTGATCAGCTCGGCCATGGTTGCGCCCGAGTTACGCTCCGCTTCCTGGGCCGCCTGGAGGCGGACCTGCGCCGACGCCTCGGCCTCACGCGCCCCCTCGAGCACCGCCTCGGCCTTTTCGACCGCGGCGATCGCAGCGTCGCGGCGGGCGTGCGCCGCGACGAGGGCCTCCCGAGCCTCCGGCGACATCAGGCCGCCCCCTTGCCGGGGGAGCGAGGCCAGAACGCCCGATTGCGTGCGTTGATCTCCCGGAGCTGCGCTGCCGCGGCGTCGTGCTGTCGGCGAGCGGCGCGGTCCTTGGTGGCCTGGTCGCCGTTCTCGGGTGCGGCTGCCTCAGTGCGCTCCAGGCCATCATAGACCTGGCCCGTGTCCACCCCGGCCATCGTCACCGACACGACGAGATCATTGCCGTCTTGTTCGGCGCGATAGGTGATTCCGGGCGAGGCGCGGAACCGGGCCACCTCCACTCTCACCGTCGGCGCCTCGTCGCGGGCCGCGCGGCGCGCGGGCAGCCGCGGAGCGGCGTCGCGGGTCTGGACGCGAGTGAGCGGATCCCTGCTGCGGAATCCTCGGACGATCTTGGGCTTCATGGCCATGTCAGGCCTCCTTCACAGATTGAGGGGGAGTGGTTCGGTGGGGCGAGCCTGCCTGGAGATCGATGCGACGCAGGATCTCGACGGCGGTTGCTCGCGCCGCCATGGCCTGCTCGGCGGCTCTGGCGATGCGCTGCAGCTCGGCAAACGCGCCCCGACACGCGGCGAGCCATTCGCCCGGCGCCGGGGCGAACTTGGTGTCGGATCTCAGGATCCGCTCGCGCGCCTCGGCGACCACGGCCGGCGGAAAGCCGTCACGGTATGCGAGGTCGATCAGCGTCTCTGCGTAGACAACCGGTGCTCCGGCGCGTCCGGGTAGGTAAGCTTCGACCAGAGCGCCGACGGCCTGGCTGATGGCCGTCTCGCTGGCCGCGGCGCCCAGGGCGCACTTCGCCAGCTCAACCACCTGCCCCAGCCGCAAGTCGCTCGGCAGCCGCGCCAAGCCATGGCGGATCAGCTCAGGATCGTCCTCCGGCTCGCGCCAGCGGCTCAGCGCTGCTTCGGTGCGGCGCTTCAGCAGGTCCTCGAGCGGTTGCGACGGCCACGGCGTCATGCGACGGGCCAAGGCCTCCCATGAGCCATCTGGACTTGCGATCGAGCGCCATGCTTCAAACGGCTCCCGCGCAGCCGCCATCTGCCGGATGCCGGCGCGGATCGCCTGACCTGGCCCCGCGAGCTGGGGAGCGGCCGCGGCCGCGCGCGGAGATTGAACGGCGACCCTAGTCATCTCGGGCCACCGCCATGGCTGCGAACAGGGCGCCACTCGCCGCGGAGGGGCGCCGCCGCGCGTGATCCTCGGCGGCTCGACGCGACCAGTTCCTCCAGGTCGCTTCCCAATCGAGCTTTCGGCCCTTGGCGCCGGGCTGGGCGCCCCAGTAGTCGCGGAACTTCGAGGCCTCCAGCTCGACCACAGCTGCGGTCAGGCCAAGCGAGGCGCCGAACTCGTAAGCGTCATCCGGAGGTGTCCAGTCGGTCGGGAGGCGCGTACCGCGCGGCTCGGCGCGCGCGGGCCCTCTCCCGGTTCCAATATCGGTTCTATTTGACCTCTTAGGGTGCAGCACATGCACGGGGGCAAGTGCAGATGCTGCACCTGCGTCCGACGAAATCTGCACCTGCCCCCGTGCAGCATCTGCACCTTGGGGGGGTGCAGCATCTGCACCTGCGTCCGGCCGGACCTCCAGCTTGAGCGCGATTTCGTCGCTGGTGCGTCCCCCGTCGCTGGTGCGGAACCGGCGCTCGCGGGAGATCACGCCAGCCCACTCGAGGAGCTTCAGCGCACCGATCACCGCGCGCCGGCTCAACTGCGTCCGAGACGCGATCGTGTCCACGCTGAGCGTGACGCCCGTGCCGTCTGGGCGCGCAGCCTCGGCCAAGACCATGAGCACCGCCTTCGCCGCGGCGGGGCTGGAAAAGCCCTCGGCGCCCGCCTGGGGATGCTGGGGAATGTGGTGGAGCGCGGCGGCGCGCGAGGCCTGCCAGCTCATCGTCCGCGCCCTCCGCAGAGAGTTGCGCCCGACGCGTCGATTGCATAGGCTTCTGTGGTCAACCGCCAAGCTGACACGACCGCAAGGTCTTGGGAGGCCGCTCTGTCCTGGGGCGGCCTTTCGTCGTTGGGAGTCAAACATCACCCCCCCATCGCGCGGTCGAAGTAGTAGTCGGCCCGGGCCCGGTAGATGTCGGCCAGCCCACGATACGCGGAGGTGTCCAGCACGCCGGCGCGGCGCTGATAGCGAAGCGCCTCGTCCCAAGCGTCGTGCCGGGACATCGAGGCTGCACGGGCCAGGTGGTCGATCCCAGACAGATCACCGCGGGGACGGTGCGCCATGGTCCGCAGGTCCACGACCGCGGCCGACACCAGCTCGGGATAGCCTATGGGGCTCAGGCATTCTCGCTCGCGCCGGATGTTCGGCGGGAGCGGGCGGCCTTCTGCGGCCGTCGCACGGTGCGGCGCCATGGTCAGGCCGCCGCGCGTTCAGAAGTCGAGACGAGACACCTGTTCTCAGCCCATTCGAAGACACCGCTCTTGCGGTACCGGATTGCACGGCCGACCCTCACAAACTGAGGACCGCCGCCCCTTACCCGCAGATTCCGTAGGTGGCGCTCCGACACGTTCAGGAGACGCGCGGTCTCCAGAGTGTCGAGATAGCAATCTTCCGCCCCACCGAGAGCCGCCGTTGCTTCTCGCATTCTTGCACTCCCTCCAACTCAACCGGCCCATCCGGTTGAAGCAATGGAGCGCAAGCGTGCCGCTCTATGCCGCTCGACGTAATGACGACCGTCCAGGCGTCACGAACGTCATGGCGACCGTGACGAATGTCAGGCGCCAGGTTTCAATTTGCGAATGGACCGAAAGATCGAGCTGACGTCGCCTCCGATCCGATCGGCCACCGTTCGTGCGACCCGATGCGGGGCCCAATCGGGGTTCTGACGCCAGATCTCCTCGGCAACGGCCAGCCTCTCCCAGTTCGTTCTTGCTCGCGACGCCGCTTCGGTACGCCTGCGGCCGTTCTGAGATGGGCCATTCTCTGGACGGTCTTCAGGTGCACGCCTCGCTTGTATGCCCAACCAAAAGCCGGCCCCCGCAGCTCCGTTTGCTAGTTCAAGGACGAGGCGCAGACGGGGCCAATCGTCCTGAAGGCTATCCACCAACTGATTAAGCGCGGCCGTGGCTTCAATCGCCGACTTGGCAGCAAGGCCTTCAGGTCCTTGCAGGGCAAGAAGCGGGTGCGAGACGTGGCTTGGGTGTGGAAGTTCGATCACGCTCGCCTGATGGCAAATTTTGTCCTCGACGAACGAATAGAACCCCTCACCGAGTTCGTTGAGGTCGCCAGCTTCACGGTCCTCCCATTCCTGCAATAGCTCCATGTCCAGGTCATAGAACTCATCAGGATCCTGGGATTCAGGCCGCGCGCTCATGGCTGACCGACCTTTCTAATTGGGTCGACCTCGGCCGCGGTGCCCGCGAGCGCCGCCGCTACTTGGCTGGAGATTCGATCAGCAGCAGTCTGCAAGGGGTCATCGGCAAGGTGAGCATATCTTGCTGTCGTGGCGACGTGAGAATGCCCTAGGAGCTTGCCGATCAGGGGCAGCGCTTGGCCGCCGGCAAGGCCGATGCTGGCGAAGCTGTGGCGCAGGTCGTGGATTCGAACATCGTCCAGCCCGGCTCGCTTCCGAACCCCGACCCAGGCCCAGTCCAGGTTTCTGACCGGCAGCGATGGATCGCGGGGATCCGGGAAGACGTGGGGGCTCTTCGTCCTGACAACCTGGCTCAACACCTCCAACGCTGCGGCGCCAAGCCTGACTGGCCTGGGGCCGGTCTTGCTGTCCTCGAGCCGCAACAGACCGCGCTCGGCGTCGACCTCGGACCAGCGCAGCCGTGCGATCTCATTCTTCCGGGCGCCAGTGAGGGCGAGGAGCCGGATGATCGCCACATGCGCCGGCAACGCGCCGTCGGCCTCAGCGGCCGTGAGTGCATCACCCAGCCGCCCAAGTTCGGCCGGCGATAGGAAGCGCTCGCGACGAGTGTCGGCGAACACCTTCACGCCGACACACGGGTTCTCCGCACATAGCTTCCGCCCGATCGCGAACTTGAAGACGGCGCCGAGTAACTTGACCGACTTGGTCGCTGCAGTTTGGCCACCTCTGGCTCGGCTGCCAGGCTCCTTCGTCTTGTCGCTGCAATCGCCCAAGTCGGCGACCGGCGCAGCCTTAGGTTTGACGCGACCAGCCGCGATGTCGGCCATCATCCGCTCGACCTCGCCCTTGCCCAGCTCGGTGATCTTCCGGGCGCCGATCAGCGGCTTGATGTGGCCGTTGATCCGGATCCGATCCAGCGCGATCGTGCTGGCCTTCTTCGTCGCCACGCCTTCCTTCAGGTAGAGATCGCAGAGCTCGGCCACGGTCAGCGCTTCACGCGCCTTCGCGCGCTCAGCCTGGGGGTCTTGTCCGAGCTCAACCTGCGCCAGGATCTCCTCGGCCTTCGCCCGGGCCTGGTCAGGCGTCAGCTTCCCGTAGCTGCCGATCTTGAACTGCCGCCGCGTGCCGCGACGACCGCCCCCAACGCGATAGCGAACAATGAAGGTCTTGGAGCCGCTGGGCTCGACGCGCAGGCCGAAGCCCTTGAGGTCGGCGTCCCAGATGATGAGGCGCTCGGCCTGCTTCGTCACAGCATCGACTGTGCGCTTCGTCAGGCGGGCGACCCGCCCCTGTTCTTTCGCCATGCCGCGCCACCGCCAAGTTTACCGGTCACCACGCGGTCACCACAGTCGAGGTGACCGCTGTTCCGCTACATGCCGCATGGTACCGGCGAAAGACCTTGAAGATCAACGGACACATGACGCCCGTTCCGCTCGGTGCCGCCCTAAGCCTCCAGCTCGATGTCCCAGTAGAGGTAGTCGAGCCAGCTTTCGTGCAGGTGGTTGGGCGGGAAGCGGCGGCCGCGGTCCTGCAGTTCGTGGGCGGTGGGCCGGCGGGGACGGGCGAAGGGGTGCATGCCCGCCTCGCGGGGGGTGCGCCCGCCCTTGGTCAGATTGCACGGCGCGCAGGCGGTGACGATGTTCTCCCAGGTGGTGCGCCCGCCGCGCGAGCGGGGGATCACGTGGTCGAAGGTCAGGTCCTCGCCCGCCGAGCAGTACTGGCAGGAGAAGCTGTCGCGCAGGAACAGGTTGAAGCGGGTGAAGGCCGGCGGCCGGTCCTGGGCCACGTAGTGCTTGAGGCAGACCACGCTCGGCAGGCGCATTTCGAAGGACGGCGAGTGGACGACCTGATCGTAGGTGGACACCACGTCCACGCGGTCGAGGAACACCGCCTTGATCACCTCCTGCCACGGCCATAGCGACAGGGGATAGTAGCTCAACGGGCGATAGTCGGCGTTGAGCACCAACGCGGGCCAGCCGGACGGCGGATGACTAAGCACCTGCATGGCCGGCCCCCGGAACGGGCCCTGACGGCCCTATGGGATACGCGTGAAGACTGAAGACCAGGCCCCCTTCCGCGAAACGCCCTCCGGGGTTCGCAGGCTGCGAGCCTCGGCGCACCAGGAACATAGGAGCGATTCGACGACAGCTCCATGACCCAGGCGCCACAGCGGCGCGAATGTCGCACGGTGCGCGCCGCGGCGGCGGTCAGCCGCCGACGACGGCCACGGCGCCGGCCAGGGCCAGGCTGATCAGGACGAGCGCGACGGACGAGACGGCGTCGAAGGCGCGTTCGAAGCGGGGGAGCGATTGGACGGACATGGGAGGTTCCTTGAAAGCGGGGGTTGGAGCGGGGCCGGCTCAGGCGCCGACCACGGCGACGGCGCCGCCGAGGGCCAGGCTGATGAAGACCAGCACGACCGGGGAGACCAGGTCGGCGAGGCGGCCAAGGCGGGGGCTGCGGACTTGAGACATTTTCGTTTCCTTTTTCGTCTGACGCCCGAGGGCGTCGGCTCGTCCATCTGGACAGCGTTTAGATAGCACTTATCTGAGCAGCGTAAAGATATAAATTTACGGCGTATCGATATGCAGAAATGCATGGCTGGCCGCCGGGGGACTTGGGAAAGCTGGAGGCCAAAATGAGAAGGGGGCCCCGAAGGACCCCCTTGGCGGACTTGTTCTGGAGAGATCGGGCTTAGACGCCCAGGCTCAGCACGCCAGCGGTCAGCGCGGCGCCGAGGGCCAGGAACACCGGGGCGGCGGCCCGGTCGAAGACCCGTTCGAAAACGGAGAGACGAGCGAGAGACATGACACACACCTTTCAGTCGGATCCCCCGGGGGAGCGGGGGTTTGATCATTTGAACGGTGCTAAGATAGCAATTATCTAAACGGCGTCAAGATATCTTTACGGCGCCCAGATTGAGATTTAGAGTGCCTGCCATGAGAGAAACTGCAGCCGCCGAATCCAGGCCCTATCACCACGGCGACCTTCGCCGCGCCCTGATCGACGCCGCGCGCCGGCTGCTGGAATCGGAAGGCCCCTCGGCCCTGTCGCTGCGGGCCGTGGCGCGGGAGGCCGGCGTCAGCCCGGCCGCGCCCTACCACCACTTCAAGGACAAGGCCGAGCTCTTGGACGCCGTGGCGCACGAGGGCTGGGAGATGCTGGACGACGCGCTGAAGGCGGCCGGCGGCGGCGCGCGGTCGGTGCGCGAACGCATGGCCTCGCTGGGCGTGGCCTATGTGCGCTTCGCCCGGGGCAACCCGGCGCTCTATCGGGTGATGTACGACCAGTCGCGCGACAAGGCCGCCCTGCCCGAGCACGTGCACGCCGACAACGACAGCGCCTATTGCCGGGTGCGCGACGCCCTGGTGGAGGCCGGCGCCGATCCCACCGACAAGATCGGCCTGGAGCTGGCCACCGTGGCCTCCTGGTGCGCCGCCCACGGCCTGGCCGAGATGGCCAGCTTCAAGCAATTCGAACACCTGAAGACCGAACTGGGCGGGGAGGAAGCCTTCCTGCGCGGCGTGTTCGAACACATGGGCCTGTTCGCCAGGGGCCTGGACGACTAAACCCGGCCGGGTGAGCGACCGCTTCGTCACCCGCTTCGCCCCCTCTCCCACCGGATACCCGCACCGGGGCCACGCCTTTTCGGCCCTGACGGCCCATCGCGCCGCGCATGAGGCGCGCGGGCGCTTCCTGCTGCGCATCGAGGACATCGACCGCACCCGCTGCCGGCCCGAGTTCGAGGCGGCGATCCTGGAGGACCTGGCCTGGCTGGGCCTGGACTGGGAGGAGCCGGTGCGCCGCCAGTCCGAGCATATGGACGACTACATGGCGGCGCTGGAGCGCCTGCGTGCGCAAGGTCTCGTCTACCGCTGCTTTCGCACCCGCAAGGAGATCGCCCAGGCGATAGAGAGCGCCCCGCACGGCGCCATGGAAGCCTATCGCGGCAGCCCCCTTGCCCCCGACGAGGAGGCCGAACGGCTGGTGGCCGGCGCGCCCTACGCCTGGCGGCTGTCGCTGGACGCCGCGCGCGAGCGGCTGGGCGGCTTCGAGGCGCTGAGCTTCGTCGAGGAAGGCGAGGGCCCCGGCGGCGAGCGCGGCCTGATCCGCGCCCGGCCGGAGCTTGGCGGCGACGTGGTGCTGGCGCGCAAGGACGTGGGCGTGGCCTACCACCTGGCCGTGGTGGTGGACGACGCGCTGCAAGAAGTCACCCACGTGATCCGTGGCCAGGACCTGTTCGAGGCCGCCCACGTGCAGCGGCTGTTGCAGGCCTTGCTCGACCTGCCCGCTCCGGTCTATCGCCATCACCGGCTGCTGGTCGGGCCCGACGGCAAGCGCTTCGCCAAGCGCGATCGGGCCGAGACCTTGCGCGAGCTGCGCGCGCGGGGCGTGACCGCCGCGGCGCTTCGGGGGGAGCTGGGCCTTGACTGACATCGCTGAACGGCCGGCCGACGGGCGATGGGCGGGTCTGGCCGCCCTGATCGGCGGGGCCTGCATCATCGCCTGCGCCCCGATCCTGGTGCGGCTGACCGGCGCGGGGCCGGCGGCGACCGGCTTCTGGCGCATGGCCTTCGCCCTGCCGATCCTGGCGGCGATGAACGCGCGGGCCGCCCGCGACGCCTTCGCCCCGCCGGGCCGGGCCGCCCTGATCGCCGGGGCGATGTTCGCCCTGGACCTGGTGTTCTGGCACTACGGCATCGCCCTGACCTCGGTGGCCAACGCCACGGTGCTGGCCAACCTGACCCCGCTGATCGTCACGGCCATCGCCTGGATCGTCTTCAAGCAACGGCCGGAGCGGATGTTCCTGCTGGCGGTGGTGGTGGCCGTCTCCGGCGCCTGGATCATGGCCGCGGCCAAGGGCGGCGCGCCCGGCAAGGCGCCGCTGATCGGCGACCTGTCCTCGGCGGCGACGGCCCTGTGGTACGCGCTCTACATGCTGGCGGTCGGCCGCGCGCGGCGCACGGACGGGGCGATGCGGGTGATGTTCTGGTCGACGCTGTCGGCCCTGCCGATCCTGGTGGCCGCGGCGCTGATCATGCGCGAACGCCTGCTGCCGCTGGGCCTGGGCGGCTGGGCCGCCTGCCTGGGACTGGGCGTGGTGCATGTGAGCGGCCAGGGCGCCATCGCCTGGGCGCTCGGGCGGCTGCCGGCGTCCACCGCCTCGGTGGTGGTGCTGGTGCAACCGGTGGTCGCCGCGCTGCTGGGCTGGATGCTGTTCGGCGAGATGCTGGGCCCCTGGCAGGCGGTGGGCGGGGCGGTGGCCCTGGCCGGGATCGTCCTGGCGCAATGGGCCTCACGGCCCGCCAAGGCTCAGGCCGCGTAGCCCCAGGCCAGGCGCGCAGCCTCGATGGCGGCGAGCTTGGCCTCGAAGGCGGTCCAGTCGTCGCGCTCGGCGATCTCCGCCCAGATCGCCTCGATCTCGTCGTAGAGCAGCTCCTCCGGCTCGGGCCGGGCGAAATAGGCCGCCTGGAGCCGCTCCGGCCGGTCCGGCTCGGCCTCAACCAACAGGCGGCGGAAATCGGCGAACCCCTCCTGCCGGTAGATCTCGCCGCGGAGCCCGGCCAGGGCGCGCGCCTCGTCGGCGCAGAACCAGTCGAAGAAGAAGGGCTCCCAGCGCAGCGGCTCGCCGCCGGAGGCCAGGGCGCGGAAGGCGGCATTGACCAGGGCCGCGTCGAGCTCCGGCGTGCGCGACCTGACGCCGAGGCGCGCCAGCACGGCGGCCGAAAGCGCGCGGCGATAGGCCGGCGGAAAGCGGTTCAGCGCGTCCACCAGCGGCTCGCGATCGGCGACCAGGGTGAAGGCGCCGCCGAGCTGCTGCAGGTTCCAGAACACCGCCTCGGGCTGGCGGCCGAAGGCGTAGAGGCCGGTCTGGTCGAAATAGGCCGCCGTGAAGCCCGGATCGTTGCGCGGCAGGAAGCGGTAGGGCCCGTAGTCGAAGCTCTCGCCGGTGATGTTCATGTTGTCGGTGTTGAGCACCCCGTGGACGAAGCCGGCGGCCATCCAGCGGCCGGCCAGATGCGCCGAGCGCTCCACGGCGGCCTCCAGCAGGGCCGTCGCGCGATCGGGGGCGTTGTGGCGCTCGGGGTAGAACTGGGACAGGCTGTAGTCGATCAGCGCGCCGATACGGTCGCGGGCCTCCACATAGGCGTGGCGCTGGAAGGAGCCGAAACGCACGTGGCTGTGCGACAGGCGAACCAGCACCGACGAGCGCGTGGGGCTGGGCTCGTCGCCGCGCCAGAGCGCCTCGCCCGTCTCGATCAGCGAGAAGGACCTGGAGGTGGGCACGCCCAGCGCCTCCAGCATCGCCGTGGCCAGCACCTCGCGTACGCCGCCCTTCAGGGTGAGCCGGCCGTCCCCCTGGCGCGACCAGGGCGTCTGGCCCGAGCCCTTGGTCCCCAGGTCGAGCAACCGGTCGGTCCCGGCCTCGCGCATCTGGGCGAACAGGAAGCCGCGGCCGTCGCCGAGCTCGGGGTTGTAAACGCGGAACTGGTGGCCGTGATAGCGCAGGGCCAGCGGCGGATTGATGTTGTCCGGCAGGGGCTCGAAGCGGCCGAAGTGGGCGATCCACTCCTCGTCGGTCAGGGCGTCGAGCCCGACGCTGGCGGCCGCGCGGTCGTTGCGGAAGCGCAGGAGCGTCTGAGGAAACTTCGCCGCCGCCACCGGATCGGCGAAGTCCGGACCCAGCGCGGGAAACTGCGGATCGGGACGGTAGGCGGCGGAAACAGGCATCCCTTCACATGGGGCCCGCGGGCGCGGGGGGCAAGCACGGACACCGGCGGGGTGACGGAGGCTCCCGCCCTACCCCAAGAGGAACCCCAGGCGCGGGTCGGCGCGGTTCGGGGCGATTTCGAGGATTTCAGCGCTGACCACGTCCTCCTGGACGAAGGGGTCCTCGTCGACGCGGGCCTTGAGCTCGGCGGGCGAGGCGCCGTGGGCCAGGATCGCGCCGCCGGCGGCGGGCTGCAGGCTGCCGACGACGAGGAAGACGCCGTCGTCGAGGCCCTGCTGGATCCAGGCCTTGTGGCCCTCCATCAGCGCCGGGGCGCGGGCCTTGTTCTGGGCGAACTTCAAGAGGACGACGTACATGGGCGCTCCTGGGCTTGGCGTGGCTTTAGAGATGGCGGTCAGGCCTGCGAGGCCGCGCAGGCCGCCATCCAGGCGTGCATCTGGTCCACCTCCTGGCGGATGAAGGCCTCGTCGCGGAAGGCGCTGGCGAGGGCGGCGACGCCCTGGCTGCGGGCGAGCAGGTGCATGGCGAGCCGGTCGGCCTCGGCGCCCGCGCCCATCAGCGCGAACTGGCGGGCCAGCCAAGTGCGGAACAGGGAGAAGACCTCGGCGGCCCGGCCCTGGGCGGCATGGTCCAGCTTGGCGAGCTCGCCGCAGAGCGTGCCCACCGGACAGCCGTGCAGCATGATCTGGGCGCGGTTGGCGATCAGCATCTCGATGAAGCTGGCGATGCGCTGGGCGGGGTCCTCGCCTTGCGCCTCCCAGGCGTCGAGCATGGCCTGGGTCGTCTGCAGGCGCAGGGCGATCACCTCGCCGAGGATTTCGTCCTTGGTCTTGAAATGATAGTAGAAATTGCCGCGCGACAGGCCCACCGCCTGGGCGATGTCGGCGAAGGAGGTGTGGTCGAAACCCTGCCGGTAGAACAGGTCGTCCGCCGCCTCCACGATCTGCCGCCGAGTGGCCTCCGCGCTCATCGACACACCCTTTCCGCGTTCCGGCCCGCGCGGACGCACGCCCTAGGACAATTGACCTAGAGCGGCGATTAGGACAATCGTCCTAGGGATGTCAAGGCGTGGCGTGGGTGGGACGAGCCACCCACGCAAGCCCGTCAGGCCAGGGCGGCCTTCAGGGTCGCGGCGGTCTCCTTGGCGGCGTCGACCACGGCCGGGGAGACGTCGCCCAGGATGTAGAAGTCGTGGACCATGTTCGAGTACTCGACATGGGAGACCTTCACCCCGGCGGCTTCCAGGCGGCGGGCGTAGTCGCGGCCCTCGTCCTTCAGCGGGTCGTAACCGGCGGTGACGATCAGCGCGGGCGGCAGGCCGGCGAGATCCTTGGCCTTGTCGAGGGCCACGCGGGCGATCTGCGGGTGGCCGTGGGCGCCCAGGTGCTTTTCGAACCAGGCGAGCACTTCCTTGGTGAGCAGCGGGCCGTCCAGGTCCTTGCGCGACTGGGTCTCCTCGTCGGGCCAGATGCCCGGATAGAGCAGGAGCTGGAAGGCCAGCCGGCGCTTGGGGTCGTCCTTCAGGTCGATGGAGACCGAGGCGGCGAGGTTGCCGCCCGCCGAGCAGCCGCCGACCGCGACGTGGGCCGGATCGAAGCCGATCTCGGCGGCGTGGTCGAAGACCCATTTGGTGGCGGCCAGGGCGTCGTCATGGCTGGCGGGGAACGGATGCTCCGGCGCCAGGCGGTAGTCGACGGCCAGCACCCGCACGCCGGCGAAGGCGGCCAGGCGCCGGCAATGGCCGTCGTGGGTCTCAAGGTCGCCGATGACGAAGCCGCCGCCGTGGAAATAGACGAGGCCGGGCGTCACGGCCGGGGCGCCGGCCGGGGTGTAGAGCCGCGCCGGGATCGGGCCCGCCGCGCCTTCGACGGTGATGTCCTTGGTCGCCACGTCCTTGGGCGCGCCCTGGTTCACCGCCTTGCGCTCGGTCTGGTAGTTGGCGCGGATCATCTCCGGCGGGATCATGTCGAGCGGCGGCATCTGCTGGCCGGCCGTGCGGGCCGCCTGTTCTTCGAGCATCGCCTTGATGTGGGGGTCCATGGAAGCGTCCATCCGTGAGGGTACTGAAAGTCAGGCCACCTGCCGGCCGCGGCCTTCCCAGAAGGGCGCGCGCAGCTCGCGGCGCAGCACCTTGCCGGAGGGGTTGCGCGGCAGCACGTCCGCGAAGTCCACCGACTTGGGGGCCTTGTAGCCGGCGATCTGGGTGCGGCAGTGGGCGATGATCTCGTCGGCGGACGCCTCCGCGCCCGGCCGCAGGACGACGATCGCCTTGACCGCCTCGCCCCAGCGCTCGTCGGGCACGCCGATCACGGCGGCGTCGGCCACGGCCGGATGCGAGAACAGGGCGTTCTCCACCTCGGCCGGATAGACGTTCTCGCCGCCGGACACGATCATGTCCTTCACCCGGTCGTGGATGTGCAGGAAGCCGTCGGTGTCGAAGAAGCCGGCGTCGCCGGTCTTGAACCAGCCCTCGGCGTCGATCGCCTCGGCGGTGGCCTCCGGGCGGTTCCAGTAGCCCTTCATCACCCCGGCCGAGCGGATCTGGATCTCGCCCACCTCGAGCGGCTCGGCGTCGCGGCCGGCCGCGCGCACGCGCACCTCGTAGCCCGGCGCGGCGACCCCGCAGGAGCGCAGCTTGCCGCGGGCCGGATCGTGCGCCTCGGGCGACAGATAGGCGCCGCCGCCGATGGTCTCGGTCAGGCCGTAGAGCTGGGTGAAGCCGGCGCCGAACGCCTTCTGGGCGCGCAACAGCACGTCCTCGGCGATGGGCGAGGCGCCGTAGTAGACCTGCTCCAGGCTGGAGACGTCGGCGGCCGGCAGCTCAGGATGCTGCAACAGCATGTTGATCAGCGCCGGGACGAGGAAGGCGTGCTTGATCCCGTGCTCGCCGATGAGGCGCAGGATCAGCGCCGGATCGACCTCGCGCAGGATCACCGCCTTGGCGCCGTAGTAGAGGCTGAGCATGCCGAGGTTGGCGCCGGCCACGTGGAACAGGGGCATGGCCACCAGCACCACCTCGCCGGGTTCGAAATTGGCCCAGGCCTGACCCGCCGAGGCGAAGACGGCCATGTAGTTGGCCTCGGTGAGCTGCACCCCCTTGGGCAGGCCGGTGGTGCCGGAGGTGTAGAGCTGGATGGCGTCGTCGTCCGGCTGGGACGCAAGGCGCGGATCGGCGTCGGACGCCGCGCCGATCCACTCGCGGAACGACGGCCAGCTTTCGTGGCCCGGCTCGAATTGCACGACGGTCGTCAGGTCCGGGCAGGCCTCGGGCAGGCCGGCCACGACCTCGGCGTACTCGGCGCCGCAGACCATCAGCCGGCAGCCGGCGTCCTTGACGATGAAGGCGATCTCCGGCGGCGCCAGGCGCCAGTTCACCGGCGTGAGGCACGCGCGGGCCTTCAGGCAGCCGAACCAGAGCACGTAGAAGTCATCGGAGCCCTTGGCCAGCACGCCCACCCTGTCGCCGGGCCGCACGCCCGCGGCGATCAGCGCGTTGGCGCACCGGGAGGACAGCCGGTCGAATTCGGAAAAGGTGGTCGAGCGGCCCTCGAACCACATGGCCACGGCGTCCGGCCGATCCATGGCGTGACTGCGGGCCACGTCGGCGACGCAGCCGATCCCTGCACTCATGACGCCTCCTCCCCGTATGTCTTCGCCCCGCCGGGGCCCGGGCCCTCAGGGCGGGACCTCTCGATCCCGCCCAAGGCTCTTGTCGAACGGCGGCGGGCCGGACGGAGGGCCGCTTGGCTCCCCTGCCCGGAACGCCTTGGTCCGGAACGCTTACTCGGCGGCTTCCTTCGGCGCGTAGCCGATCACCGCCTTGATCTCCAGGAAGTCGTGGAAGGCGAAGTCGCCCCACTCGCGGCCGTTGCCGCTCATCTTGTAGCCGCCGAACGGCGCCATCATGTCGCTGGCGCCGTTGATGACCACCTGACCGGCGCGGATGCGCGCGGCGACGCGACGGGCTTCCTCGATATCGGCGCCGTTCACGTAGCCGGCAAGGCCGTACTCGGTGTCGTTGCCGATCTCGATGGCCTGGTCGAGGCTGTCGTAGCCGAGGATCGACAGCACGGGGCCGAAGATCTCTTCCTTAGCGATCGTCATGTCATTGGTGACGTTGGCGAACACCGTGGGCTTCACGTAGTAGCCCTTGTCCAAGCCTTCCGGACGGCCGACGCCGCCGGCGACCAGGGTGGCGCCCTCGTCGATGCCCTTCTGGATCAGGCCCTGGATCTTGTTGAACTGAACCTCGGAGACCACCGGGCCCATCATGAAGTTGCCGTTCGGATCGCCCACGGTGACCGACTCGGCCGCTTCCTTGGCCGCGGCGATCGCCTCGCCCATGCGCTTGGAGGGCACCAGCATGCGGGTGGGCGCGTTGCAGGACTGGCCGGAGTTGTTCATCACGTGGCGCACGCCGGCGGCCACGCTCTTGGCGAACACCGAGTCGTCCAGGACGATGTTCGGGCTCTTGCCGCCCAGCTCCTGGGACACGCGCTTGACGGTCGGGGCGGCGTTCTTGGCCACCTCGATGCCGGCGCGGGTCGAGCCGGTGAAGGAGACCATGTCCACGTCCGGGTGGCTGGAGAGCGGCACGCCCACGCCCAGGCCGTCGCCGTGGACCAGGTTGAACACGCCCGCCGGCACGCCGGCCGCATGCATGATCTCGGCGAAGATCTGACCGGAGAACGGCGCCACTTCCGAGGGCTTGAGCACCATGGTGCAGCCCGTGGCGATGGCCGGCGCCACCTTGCAGACGATCTGGTTCAGCGGCCAGTTCCAGGGGGTGATGAAGCCGCACACGCCGATCGGCTCCTTGCGGATCATGGTGATCCCGCGCAGCTCTTCGAACGCGAAGTCCTTCAGCACGGCCACGGCGGTGCCCAGGTGGCCCATGCCGATCGGCACCTGCGCGCGCTGGGCGAGCGAAGCCGGCGCGCCCATTTCCTCGGTGACGGCCACGGCCAGGTCGCCGAAGCGGTTCTGATACTCGGCCAGGATGCGGTTGAGCACGTCGATGCGCTCTTCGCGGGAGGTCTGCGACCAGGTGACGAACGCCTTCTTGGCGGCCTTGACGGCCTTGTCGACGTCAGCGGCGGAACCCAGGGCGATCTTGCCGGCGACTTCCTCGGT
Source organism: Phenylobacterium sp. (assembly GCF_041916435.1). Lineage (GTDB taxonomy): Bacteria > Pseudomonadota > Alphaproteobacteria > Caulobacterales > Caulobacteraceae > Phenylobacterium. The sequence continues at coordinate 183,524 of NZ_JAYRZM010000003.1, forward strand.
GGCCGGGTTCATCACGTCGAGCGTCTTCAGCTCGACCGGATCGACCCATTGGCCGTCGATGTAGAATTTCAGGTACTCGCGCATGACGTCCTCCTGGACCATTTCGGTTCGTGTCGTTCTTTGGATCGCCGGCGCGAGAGCCCGCCCGGCTTCAAACAAGCATTTTAGTGATCAGCGTTCAGGGGGGAAGTCCCCGCCGCGCTACAGTTGATGTACGTGCGGCTGTCCCGCAACCGGCGAGCGGGCTTTCAGCACGTAATTCGCCCGGATCGAGCCGATGTAGAGGTCCCTCAGGTCCGGCCCTCCCCAGGTGACGTTGGTGGGGTGATTGACCGTCTCGCCGCCCGGATCGTGGATCACCGTGACCACCTGGCCGCCGGGCGTGATCGCCACCACCTTGTTGGCCGCGGGCAGGCAGACCCAGAGGTTCCCCTCCGCGTCCAGGCCGACGCCGTCGGTGTAGCCGAGCTCGTTGTGGTCGACGCCCGGCTGGTCGGGAAGCTGCAGCTTGCCCAGCACCGGCCCGTAGCGCTCGCCGGGGCCGAGCCGGGCGCCGTCGAGCACCGCAAAGCGCAGCACGTCCGCGCCGCTGGTCTGGGCGCAGTAGAGGAACCGCTCGTCGGCGGACATGGCCAGGCCGTTGGGGAACTTCAGCCCCTCGGCGAGGATCTCGGACGAGCCGTCTGCGCGCAGCACGAAGAGGAAGCCGTCAGCGCGCCCGTCCAGCGCCTGGGGCCAGGTCTCCGCGTGGGTGGAGTTGGCGCACCAGATGTTCCCGGCGCGGTCGATCACCGGATAGTTGGCCGAGGTGAGCCGCTTGCCGCCGACCTCGGCGAGCAGGGTCGCGCGCGCGCCGGTCTTCGGATCGAACCGCTCGAGCGGGCCCTCCTGGCGGTCGTAGATGCCGAAGTTGGCGATCACCACCCGGCCCTGCCCATCCATGTTGATCCCGTTGGGCGCGCCGCCGGGCGGACCCAGGCGCTTGAACGAGCCGTCGGGGAAGATCTCGGCCACGGCGCACTGGTGGTCGGAGGCGAAGACGCGGCCGTCCGGGCCGACGACCACGTCCTCGGGACGGTCTATGCCCACGGCGATCTTCTCGAACGCAGAGGCGGAAATGGGGCTGAGCGGCATGGACGTCTTCCTCCGGGCGCGCCTTGTCGGCGTCTGGCGGCGAACCTTGGCCCGGCCTGCGACGGTTCGACAAGCTTGCCGCGAACGGAAAGCATCGCTAAAGCCCGTCAAAAGCTTTCCCGGGAGCCGCCCATGTCCGCGATCCTCGTCATCCTCGCCTTCGTCGTCGTGATCGGCGCGCTGAACCTCTATGAGTTCGGCCGGATTGACTGACGCCGCGCGCCCCAAGCGGGCGCAGGCGGAGCGACCGGGCCTTGGCTGACCGCGAGCGGGGAGCGGCCCTGGTGACCGGCGGCTCGCGACGGCTGGGCCGCGCCATGGTGCTGGCCTGCGCCGACGCAGGCTTCGACGTGGCCATCCATTGCCGTGCGATCGACGACGACGCCGAGACCGCCGCCGCGGAGGTGCGCGCGCGGGGCCGCAAGGCGACGCTGTTCGCCTGCGACCTGCGCCAGGAGGCGGCCACCGCCCCCCTGGTGAGCAACGCCGAAGCCGAGCTCGGCCCGGTGACCCTGCTGGTCAACTCGGCCTCGGTGTTCGACGACGATTCCTTCACGACCATGAACCGCGCCTCCTGGGACGCGCACATGGAGACCAACCTGCGCGCGCCGCTGGTGCTGGCGCAGGCCTTCGCCCGGCGGGTGCGCGAGGAGCGCGGCGGGCTGATCGTCAACATCCTGGACCAGCGGGTCTGGCGGCCGACGCCGGAGTTCTTCAGCTATTCGGTGTCCAAGGCCGCGCTGTGGGCGGCGACGCAGATGATGGCCCAGGCCCTGGCCCCCAGGGTGCGGGTGAACGCCATCGGACCGGGCCCCACCCTGCCCTCGGTGCACCAGGACGGCGAGGCCTTCGCGCGCGAAGCGGCCGGCACGCTGCTGCAGAAGAGCGTCTCGCCGACCGATATCGGCCATGCGCTGCGCTACCTCATTGACGCTACGTCGGTGACGGGCCAGATGATCGCCGTCGACGCCGGCCAGCACCTGGCCTGGCGTCCGTAGGAGCCCGGTTTGTCCCGCGCCGTTCAATCCTTCGAGGCCGCCTGAGGGCGACATGGTCGTACGCCTGGAGTTCTCGCGGCGCTATTCGATGGCGCACCGCCTGCTCGCCGATCCTTCGTCGAAGTGCCTGACGCCGCACGGCCACGACGAGGTGGTGACGGCGCGGCTGAAGCCCACGCGCCCGCTGGACCTGGGCGGGTCGAACATGGCCGCCTCGTTCGAGCGGGCCAAGGGCCGCTGGCACCGCTGGATCGACAACCAGGTCGACCACGCCTTCCAGCTCAACGCGGCCGACCCGCTGGCCGCCTATTTCCGCGAGCACGAGCCGGAGCGGCTGACCCGGCTGATGCTGTTCGAGGGCGATCCGACCACCGAGGCCCTGGCCGTGGCCTTCCTCTTGAAACTGACGGCCTTCCTGGAGGCGGACGGCGGGGTCTTCGCCGCCGAGCGGGTGGCGATCCAGGAGACGCCCACCAACCGGGTGGTGCTGAGCGCCGACGACTGGGCCGCCCACGGCGGCGGCTGGGCGCCGGGCGCCTGGGCGCGGCGGGCCGATCCCAGCCTGAACGACCTGCTCTCGCCGACGGCCTGGGAGGACCAATGAGCGCGCCCCAGCCCCGGAGCGACGACGAAGCGCCGGCCGCGCCGGACTATCGCACCGTCATGACCAAGGTCTTCGTCACCAACCTGAAGATCGAGGCGCAGATCGGCGTCTACGACCGCGAGCACGGCCGCACCCAGCCGCTGATCATCGACGCCGAGCTGGACGTGCCCACCGCCGGCGCCAAGCGGCTGGCCGACACGATCAACTACGAGGTCATCGCCGAGGCCGCCCGCGAGATCGCCGCCCACGGCCATTTCCTGCTGGTGGAGACCTTCGCCGAGCGGCTGGCCCACGCCTGCCTGGCCGACCCCAGGGTGACGCGCGCGCGCATCCGCGTGGACAAGCCCCTGGCGCTGGCGCCAGACGCGGGCGGCGCGGGCGTGGAGATCACCGTCGTCCGCAGCTAGGCCGTAAACATGGACGCGAATTAAACTGGCGCCGGCCCGAAAACGCGCCACATCATGGGTCAAGCTCTGAAACGGAGGTCCCCATGAGCGACCCTGTGACTGTCGAACCCGCCGCCACCGCCGCCAGCGAGGACAAGGTCCTGCCGGCCGTGACCTATGCGCTCTATCTCGTGGGCCTGGCCAACGGGCTCACCGTCATCCTGGGTCTGATCCTGGCCTACGTCAGCAAGGACAACGCCGGCCCGAAGATGCGCACCCACTACGAGTTCCTGATCCGGACCTTCTGGATGGGGCTGGCGTGGTGCCTGATCGGCGGCCTTCTGGTGGGCGTGGGCGCGATCCTGTCGATCATCCTGATCGGCATCCCGCCGTTCCTCTTGGGCGTGATGATCCTGAGCCTGCTGGGCGTCTGGTTCGTGGTGCGCTGCATCATCGGCCTGATCTACCTGGCCCGCGACGAGGCCCATCCGCGGCCCTACACCTGGCTCGTCTAGGGGCCGGACCGCTTTCGCGGGCAAAGAAAAAGGGCCGCCGTCGCCGGCGGCCCTTGTGTTTTGTCGAGACCCGCCCGGCCCTAGGCCGAGACGAGCTGGCGGCGGACCATCTTGGCGTAGTCGTCCATCAGGCTGAGCGAGATGTTGCCCGGCGTGAAGGTGTACTCGCCGATCTGGGCGACCGGGGTGACCTCGGCCGCCGAGCCGACCACGAAGCACTCGGTGAAGCCGGTCAGCTCCTCGGGCTTGATGTGGCGCTCGATCACCTCGAAGCCCTTGGAGCGGGCCAGCTCGATGACCGTCTGACGGGTGAGCCCGTTCAGGAAGCAGTCCGGGATCGGCGTGTGCAGCACCCCGTCCTTGATGAAGAACACGTTGGAGCCGGTGCTCTCGGCCACGTAGCCGCGATAATCGAGCATCATCGCGTCGGTGTAGCCCTGCTTCTCCGCAGCGTGCTTGGAGATGGTGCAGATCATGTACAGGCCCGTGGCCTTGGCGTGGACCGGCTCGGTCTCGGCCGAAGGGCGCTTGTACTTGGCCCAGCACATGCGGATGCCCTTGGCCTTTTCCTCCGGGCTGAAGTAGCTCGGCCAATCCCACACGGCGATGGCCACGTGGATCTTGGTGTTCTGAGCGGACACGCCGATCATCTCAGAGCCGCGCCAGGCGATGGGGCGGATGTAGGCGTCGGTGAGGCCGTTCTTGGCGCAGGCGTCCTTGCAGGCCTGATCGATCTCGGCCACCGTGAACGGGATTTCGAAGTCGAGGATCTCGGCCGACTTGAACAGACGCTTGGTATGCTCCGTCAGCTTGAAGATCTCGCCGCCGTACATCCGCTCGCCCTCGAACACCGCCGAGGCGTAGTGGAGGCCGTGGGTCAATACGTGCACCTTCGCCTCGCGCCAGGGCACGAACTGGCCGTCCAGCCAGATCCAACCGTCGCGATCGTCGAAGGGAACAAGAGACATAGGCGAAAAGCCTCCTTTCAATGCGCCCCCCTTACAGACCCGCGCGGGCGCGACGTCAAACAAAATGGATATGGAACGTGAGCGTCGGTCCCGACCCCCGGCTGATCCTGCACGAGGACGAGCTCGACGCCGGCCTGGAGACGCTGCTCCTGGCCGAGGCGGCGATCTGGTCGGCGGTGGACACGGCGCTGGAGGCCGAGGGCCTGGGCCTTGGCCGCTCGCACTGGCGCGCGGCGTTCCTGCTGAAGCGCCGGCCGGGCGTCGGCGTGCAGGAGCTGGCGCACCTGACCAGCCTGTCGAAACAGGCCGCCAGCCGCATCCTGGTGGACCTGGAGGCCAAGGGGCTGGCGGCGAAATCCGCTGGCGACCTGGACGGGCGGCGCCGCGCCGCGCGGCTGACCGAGGCCGGCGCGGCCTTCGAAGAGCGGGTCGCCGAGCGCTTGCGCGGCCTGTTGGGACGGGCCTATCGCACGGGCGGCCTTGACGGCGTGGCCGGCGCGCGGCGGATTCTGTCCGCCCTGGCCGGTTCGCGCCTGCGGGGACCTGGAAGGTGACGGAATGGACGAGGCGCGCGAGGCACGCCACCTGCTGATCGTCGACGACGACGACCGCATCCGCGGGCTCCTGAAGGAATACCTGGCCCGGGCGGGCTTCCGCGTGACCACCGCGCCGGGAGGCGCGGCCGCGCGCAAGCTGATGGAGACCCTGGACTTCGACCTGGCGGTGTTCGACGTGATGATGCCCGGCGAGGACGGCTTCTCGCTGACCCGCTGGCTGCGCGAGCGCTCGGGCGCGCCGGGACGCACGCCGGTGCTGATGCTCACGGCCCGGGGCCTGGCCGAGGACCGGATCGAGGGGCTGAAGCTGGGGGCCGACGACTACCTGGCCAAGCCGTTCGAGCCGGAGGAGCTCTTGCTGCGCATCGAGGCGATCCTGCGCCGCTCCAACGGCCGGCCGGCCGCGGCCAACGGGCCGATCCAGCTCGGCCGCTGCCGATTCGACGCCGAGCGCGGCGAGCTGACCAGCGAGGACGGGCCGGTGCGCCTGACCGAGGGCGAGGTGGCCCTGCTCAAGCGCCTGGCGCGCAGCCCGCACGAGCCGGTAGACCGGCTGGAACTGGCCAAGGAGACGGTCGATCCCTCCGGCCGGGCGGTGGACGTGCAGGTGACCCGCCTGCGCCGCAAGATCGAGGACGACCCCAAGGCGCCGCGCTACCTGCAGACCGTGCGGGGCGTGGGCTATCTGCTGGCGCCCGACTGATGCGCCTGCGCTTTTCGAGCAAGATCGTCGGGCGCTGGATCAAGCGGCAGACGCCCAAGTCGCTGTTCGGCCGCTCGCTGCTGATCATCGTGCTGCCGGTCGCCCTGATGCAGATCGCGGTGACGTGGGTGTTCTTCGACGCCCACTGGGAGACGGTGACCAGCCGCCTGTCCGACGGCCTGGCCGGCGAGGTCGCCTGGGCCGTGGAGAGCTATCAGGACGATCCGAGCCCGGCGGCCTTCGAGACCCTGACCAAGCGGGCCGAGGAATCGCTCAGCTTGTCCATCGCCTTCCAGCCGGGCCGCACCCTGCCCGTGAACCGCCGGCCCTCGCTGTTCGCGCCCATCGACCGGTCCATGCAGCGGGCGCTGTCGGAGCGGCTGGACGCGCCCTTCTGGTTCGACACCACCCGCTATCCCGCCTACGTGGACATCCGCGTGCTGCTGCCGGGCGGGGTGATGCGCATCCTGGCGCCGCGAGACCGGGCCTTCGCCACCCAGGGCCACATCTTCATCCTGTGGATGACGGTGGCCACCATCCTTCTGACCACCATCGCCATCCTGTTCATCCGCAACCAGGTGCGGGCCATCGAGCGGCTGGCCGACGCGGCCGAGGCCTTCGGCCGGGGCGCCGACGCGCCGAGCTTCAAGCCGCACGGCGCCAAGGAGGTGAGGAAGGCCGCCCACGCGTTCCTGGCCATGAAGTCGCGCATCCAGCGCCACATCGAACAGCGCACCGCGCTCCTGGCCTCGGTGAGCCACGACCTGCGCACGCCGCTCACCCGGCTGAAGCTGGAGCTGGCGCTGGCCGAACCGGGCCGGCGCACGGCCGAGATGAAGCGCGACCTGGCCGAGATGGAGCACATGATCGACGAGTACCTGGCCTTCGCCCGCGGCGAGGGCGGCGAGGCCGTCGAGACCATCCGCCTGCGCGGCCTGATCGACGAGGTGGGGGCCGGCGCCGAACGGGCCGGGGCGAAGGTGACGGTGGCCGCCGACCCGGAGCTGACCGCGGCGGTGCGGCCGGTGGCCTTCAAGCGGGCGCTGTCCAACCTGGTGATGAACGCCGCCGACCATGGCCACACCGTGGAGGTGGCCGCCCACGCCCGGCCCGCCGGCGGGGTGGAGATCATCGTCGACGACGACGGCCCCGGCATTCCCGAGGACCGCTACGAGGACGCCTTCAAGGCGTTCAGCCGCCTGGACGAGGCGCGCAACCAGAACGCCAAGGGCGTGGGCCTGGGCCTGGCCATCGCCCGCGACGTGGCGCGCGGCCACGGCGGCGACGTGACCCTGGACCGTTCGCCACTTGGCGGCCTCAGAGCCGTGGTCCGATTGCCCGGATAAGCCCCCGACGGAGAGCCGGCCCCATGAAACCCCTCGCCTTCCTGCCCCTCGCCGCCGCCCTGGCCGCCGCGGGCGCCGCCCACGCCGCCGATCCGGCGCAGGGCGTCTGGCTGACCCCCGACGGGGCGGCCAAGGTCAAGGTCGCCCCCTGCGCCGCCTCCCTGTGCGGCACGGTGGTGTGGCTGAAGGCGCCGCTGGACAAGGCGGGCAAGCCCCTCACCGACCAGGCCAACCCCGACCCGGCGCTGCGCTCGCGCCCGATCGTCGGCCTGGTGATGATCAGCGACTTCAAGGCCGCCACGGCGGGCCGCTGGACCGGCGGCAAGATCTACGATCCGAAGACCGGCCGGACCTACGCCTCCAAGCTGAGCGCCAATCCGGACGGCACGCTGAAGGTGGAAGGCTGCGTGTCGGTGGCCTGCAAGGCGCAGACCTGGACCCGGGCCGACTAGGGGATCAGCCGCCCAGCTCCCGCGAGCGCCGGGCCGCGGCGGCCACCGCATGGCGCAGCAGCGGGCCCAGGCCGTCCTCGCCCATCAGCACGTCCAAAGCGGCCTGGGTGGTGCCGCCCGGCGAGGTGACCTGGCGGCGAAGATCGGCCGGCGGCTGGCCGCTTTCGGCCAGGAGGGCGGCGGCGCCGACCATGGTCGAGCGGGCGAGCTCGGCCGAGGCCGCCTCGGTGAGGCCGGCCGCATGGCCGGCGGCCTCCAGGGCCTCGACGAAGGCGTAGAAGTAGGCCGGCGCCGAACCGGAGACGGCCGTGGCCGCGTGCATCAGCTCCTCGTCGGCCAGGCGCACCACCGCGCCGACGGGCGAGAGCAGGGCCGCGGCGCGCTCGGCGGCGGCGGGATCGGCCGAATAGATCGAGGCGGTGCCCTTGCGCACCGCCGCGGCGGTGGTGGGCATGACGCGCGCCACGGGCCGGCCGCCGAACGCCTCGGCGATGTCGGCGGCCCTGACGCCCGCGGCGATGGAGACGATCACCGCGTCAGGAGCGAGCTTGCCCGCCACCTCGGCGGCGACCTCGCGCCAGACCTGCGGCTTGACGGCCAGGAGCACGGTCCTGGCCGCGCCGAGCTCGGCGTCCGGCGGATTGAGCCGCGCGCCGGCCGCGGCGGCGGCCTGGGCCTCGGGCCCGGGATGGGGATCGCGGATGATCAGCTCGGCCGGCGCGAAGGCCGACGCCGCGCGCCAGCCGGCGACAAGGGCGCCGCCCATGCGGCCAGCGCCCAGCATCAGGATCGGCGTCATGGTCGGCTCAGGCTTCGCCGACCGTCTCGAACATGCAGGCGGCGATGGCGTCCGCCGGCGTGCGCGCGCCCCGCGCCAGGAAGTCGAACGCCGGGTAGAACCGGTCGGCCGCCTCCACGGCGATGTCGATCATCGCCGCGGCCTGGGCCAGGGTCGGCCGCTCGCCCGTGGTCAGGGCCATGGCGTTCCGGAAGATGATCTCGCCGTCGTCCCAGACTTCGAAGTGTCCGAGCCACAGGCGCTGATTGACCACGGCGATCAACTCATGGGCCGCCGGCCGCTGCTCGGCCGTGATCTTCTGATCGATGGACAGGCAAAGTTGCAGGCAGTCGGCTTCCGGCCGCCAAGCGAACCACAGCTCGTAGTCCTTCCAGTCGCCGGCCAGGGTGAAGGCCAAGTCGCCGTCCTCGGTCCGGTCGAACTGCAGGTTCTCGGCCGTCAGGACGTGTTCGACGACATCGAGCGGGTCGAGGCCGAGGACGACGTCTTCGTCAGGCTGGGAAATGTCCATAAGACCTAGGGTCCTTTCGCGTGCAGCCCCGGCGCGCCGCAGTCGGGACCGCGAATCGCCTGCGCTTTCAAAGGTAATCTGCTTCGCGCCCCGGCTGTCATCGGCTTCTTGCGGAGCGCGAGCCACATTCGTGTGTTGTGATGCGTCTAGGCTTTCTTGCCCTTGGCCGCCTTGAGGGCCTCGACCTCTTCGCGCAAGGCCGCGATCTCGGCCTTCAACGCATCGAACTCTTCCCGGCGGATCAGGTCCATCTCGGCGGCGAACCGGTCGGCCTGGGCGCGGAAGGCGGCCTTGGCTTCCTCGCCGGCGCTCTGGGCCAGGCCCATGGCCGCCGTGGTCAGCTTGGCCATTTCGTCGAGAAACGGGTTCTGTGTCTGCATGAACTGCTCTTTCGGCGCAGCCTTCCGGCCGCATTGGCCCCTTATATCGGAGGCCAGGGGGTGAAAGCGAACGACTTCTCGTCTAAATCCACGGCCTGACCGCTGGAGACGCCGCCCCGTGCCCTTTCCGGATTTCGACCCCGTTCTCGTCAAGATCGGGCCTTTCGCCATCCGCTGGTACGCCCTGGCCTATGTGGCGGGCATCCTTCTGGGGTGGCGCTATGTCACAGGGCTGATCCGCCGCCAGAGCCTGTGGGCGCACCGGCCGGCCCCCGCCACCGTCGAGCAGATCGACGACCTGATCCTGTGGATCACGCTCGGCATCATCGTCGGCGGGCGGCTGGGCCACGTCTTCTTCTACACGCCCTCGATCGTCTGGACCGACCCGGTGGAGATCATCCGGGTCTGGCACGGGGGCATGAGCTTCCACGGGGGCGCGATCGGCGTCTTCCTGGCGATCATCCTGTTCTGCCGCGCCAACAAGCTGGACGTGCTGCGGATCGGCGACCTGGTGACCGCCTGCGCGCCCATCGGCCTGTTCTTCGGGCGCATCGCCAACTTCATCAACGGCGAGCTGTGGGGCCGGCCCACCAGCCTGCCCTGGGGCATGGTGTTCCCCGGCGCGGGGCCGCTGCCGCGCCATCCCAGCCAGCTCTACGAAGCGGCCCTGGAGGGGATCGTCCTGTTCCTGGTGCTGCGCTGGGCGACCCACGGCGCCAAGCTCCTGAACCGCCGCGGCGTGGTCGGCGGGATCTTCCTCGTGGGCTATGCGCTCGCCCGCATCTCGCTGGAGAACGTGCGCGAGCCGGACAGCTACATGCCGATCTTCCCGTTCGGCCTGACCATGGGGATGATGCTCAGCGCGCCCATGGCGCTGGTCGGCGCCTGGCTGATCTGGCGGGGCATGAAGGAGCCCTTGCCGCCGGCCCCGGCCCTGCCCGCCGCCAAGACCGAAGCCTCCGATCCCAAGGCCGCCGATCCCAGGACCAATGAGCCTGCGTAATCGGCTGATCGCCCAGATCCGCGCGGGCGGACCGATCAGCGTGGCCCAGTACATGACCGCCTGCCTGCACGATCCGAAGGCGGGCTACTACGCCACGCGCCCGGCGCTGGGCGAGGCCGGCGACTTCATCACCGCGCCGATGGTCAGCCAGATGTTCGGCGAACTGATCGGCCTGTGGCTGGCGCAGACCTGGATCGACATGGGCCGGCCGGCCCGCGTGCGCCTGGTGGAGCTGGGCCCCGGCGACGGCACGCTGATGAGCGACGCCCTGCGCGCCGCGCGGGCCGCGCCCGGCTTCCTCGAGGCGGCGGACCTGTGGCTGGTGGAGACCTCCGCCCCCCTGCAGGCGGCGCAGGCGCGCAGGCTGGCGGAGGCGCCGGCCGCGCCGCGATGGGCCGGATCGCTGCAGGAGGTTCCCGAGGGCGCGCCGCTGCTGCTGGTCGCCAACGAGCTCCTGGACTGCCTGCCGGCGCGCCAGTACGTGCGCACCGAAAAGGGCTGGGCCGAACGGCTGGTGGGCCTGGACGAGGCCGGCGAACTCAGCTTCGGCCTGGGCGCGCTGTCGGCCACGGCCGACAGGCGCCCCGACATGGGGGGCGCCGAGGACGCGCCACCCGGCGCGGTGCTGGAGCAGTCGCCGGCCCAGGCCGCTTTCGGCTCGGAGATCGGCGCGCGGGTGGCCCAGGACGGCGGCGCGGCGCTGCTGATCGACTACGGCCGCATCGAGACCGAGTTCGGCGACACCCTGCAGGCCCTGCGCGGGCACCGGAAGGAAAGCCCGCTGGCCTCGCCGGGGGAGGCCGACCTGACCATCCACGTGGACTTTCCCGCCGTGCTGGCCGCGGCGCGGGCCGAAGGGGCGGCCGCCGCGATCCTGACCCAGGGCGCGTTCCTGTTCAGGCTGGGGATCGCGCAGAGGGCGCAGGCCCTGGCCGCCGCGCGTCCCGACCAGGCCGAACGCATCGGCCGGCAACTGGAACGGCTTGTGGCCGAGGACCAGATGGGCCAGCTCTTCAAGGCCGCCTGCATCCATTCGCCGGGACTCGTCCCGCCCGCCTTCGAGGACGACGCATGACCGACCTGCCGGTGCTGACCTCGCCGCTGCTCGACCTGCCGGGCGTGCGCCACGCCTTCTTCACGCGCAAGGGCGGCGTTTCCGAAGGGATCTACGCCAGCCTGAACGTGGGCCGCGGCTCGAAGGACGAGCCCGCCGACGTGGCCGAGAACCGCCGCCGGGCCGCCGCCCATTTCGGCCAGGCGCCCGAGGCGCTGCAGACCTGCTACCAGGTCCATTCGCCGGACGTGCACGTGATCGACGATCCGTGGGAGACCCCGCCAGAGGCCGACGGCGTGGCCACCGCAACGGCCGGGCTGATCTGCGGCGCCCTGGCCGCCGACTGCGCGCCGATCCTGTTCGCCGATCCGCAGGCCCGCGTCGTGGCCGCCGCCCACGCCGGCTGGAAGGGCGCGCTCTACGGCGTGGTCGACAGCGCCGTGGCGCGGATGACGGAGCTGGGCGCGCGGCCCGAGCGCATCCGCGCGGCGGTGGGCCCCTGCATCGGCCCGCAGTCCTACGAGGTGGGGCCCGAGTACGTGGCGCGCTTCACCGAGGCGGATGCGGCGAACGCGCGGTTCTTCGCCGCCGGCGAGACGGCGGACAAGCGGCTGTTCGACCTGCCCGGCTACGTGCTGTCGCGGCTGAAGGCCGCAGGCGTGGGCGCCTGCGAATGGATCGGCCGCGACACCTGCGCCGAGGGCGAGCTGTTCTATTCCAACCGCCGGGCCTTCAAGCTGGGCGAACCGGACTACGGGCGGCTGCTTTCGGCGATCGCTCTGGTTTAGGCCGGCGCCGGACGAAGCGGACTGGAATCGGCTTGCCCCCACCGTCTTCGCTGCTACAAGCCCGCGCCATAGGTTCCTGACAGCCGAGAGGCCCTGATGAAGCTGCTGGCCGGCAACTCCAATCCCGTCCTCTCACAGGACGTCGCCTCGCATCTCGACGTGCCCCTGTGCCGGGCCCAGGTGAAGCGGTTCGCCGACAACGAAGTGTGGGTCACCATCGACGAGAACGTCCGCGGCGAGGACGTGTTCGTGCTGCAGTCGACCAGCTATCCGGCCAACGACAACCTGATGGAACTGCTGATCTGCATCGACGCGCTGAAGCGCGCGTCGGCCAAGCGGATCACCGCGGTGATGCCCTACTTCGGCTACGCCCGCCAGGACCGCAAGACCGGCGGGCGCACGCCGATCTCGGCCAAGCTGGTGGCCAACCTGATCACCCGCGCCGGCGCCGACCGGGTGCTGACGATGGATCTGCACTCCGGCCAGATCCAGGGCTTCTTCGACATCCCGACGGACAATCTCCTGGCCGCCCCGATCCTGGGGCAGAACATCAAGGAGAACTACGACAACCCCTCGGACCTGCTGATCGTTTCGCCCGACGTGGGCGGGGTGGTGCGCGCCCTGCAGCTCGCCAGCCGGCTGAACGCCGACCTGGCGATCATCGACAAGCGCCGCTCGGGCCCCGGCAAGAGCGAGGTGGCCAACATCATCGGCGACGTGAACGGGCGCCGCTGCATCCTGTTCGACGACCTGATCGACGGCGGCGGCACCCTGTGCAACGCCGCCCAAGCCCTGATCGACGGCGGCGCCACGGAGGTCTCGGCCTATGTGACCCACGGCGTCCTGTCGGGCGCGGCGGTGGAACGTGTGCAGGCCTCGGTGCTGAAGGAGCTGGTGATGACCGACTCCATCGACGTGCGCGAGCGCACCGAAGGCTGGGCCAAGATCCGCTACGTGACCTGCGCGCCCCTGATCGGCGAGGCGATCCGCCGCATCGCCAACGAAGAATCCGTCTCCAAGCTGTTCGACTGACCGATTTCAGCCTATCTTCGCCCGTGGCGCGAGCGCCGAAACTGCGTGGCTTGGTGAATATCGGTTAAGAACCAGCCGCCATAATCTTGCCCGAGCGGCCAAGATACGGTTGCGCTTGAGTATACGTGGGGAAGGGTTGAGATGAGTTCCGCGCATCAACTCCGCACCGCCCTGGCGGGCGCCGCGATCGTCGTGACGGCCCTGCTCGCCGGCTGCGCCCAGGAGCCACCCCCGGCCCCGCCCAAGCCCACGGCGCCGCCCATGGCCCTCTCCTCCAGCCTGATCGAACAGGCCAGCGCCTACCGCGGCTATGTGCGGCGCGCGGCGGCCATCAACCCGGCTTTCAAGAGCGGCGCGGACGTGGCCCAGTCGCTGAAGACCGGCGAAGCCTACGAGCCCAAGCAGTTCCTTCGCGGGGCGATCGCCTATGGCGCGGTCGCCGCCCTGCAGGACCAGACGTTCGTGAGCGGCCTGCGCACGGCCGCCGCCGACCCGCAGCAGCGCCAGGCTATGACCGCGCAGATCATGCGCAACCCCAACTACGTGACCACCCTGCCCGGCGCCGACCGCGCCGCCGGCCTGGTGGTGGCCGCCCTCGGCGAGGAAGGCCGCGAGCTCTACGGCGTGGGCAAGGCTGTGAAGCAGGCCGCCTACGACGTGCAGCACCAGAAGTGGTCCAAGGCCGACGTGGCCAACCGTCCCGGCCGCCTGGCCGAGGCCAAGAGCCTGTCAGCCTCGCCGCTGACGGGCGACCTGGACGAATCCAACCGCCTGCAGCAGGCCGCGCTGGGCGCCGCGCCGCTGGGAATCACCGGCCAGCCGAAGGCCCCGCCCGTCTCGCCGGTGGTGGCCCGCGCCATGTCGGTGGCCGCGCTGGCGGCCCTGGGCCAGGCGGGCGACGCCAATGTCGAGCAGGTCTCCGGCCTGATGGTCGATCCGGCCTCGGCGAGCTGCCTGAACATGTCCAAGCTGAACCTGTTCCAGTGCCTGGCCGTCTCCAAGCCGCACTATGAGGACGTGTTCTGCCTGGGCCAGCACGTGTTGATGGACACCGGCCAGTGCCTGGCCAAGAGCGCGGGCCTGGCCACGGCGGAAGGCTACAAGCCGGTCGAGGTGGCCGAGACCACGCCGGCCGAGCCCTCCAAGAGCGCCCGGGCGCGCTGAACGCGGGGCCGCCGGGCCCCGCCGCGCACGGCGAAAACGGCGCTCGCAGGAAAGACCCGGGCGACCGTTGCAAGGCCGGTTCGTTTTGTGTATCTACGCGCACCCTTTCGATCCATGAGGGATCGTCCGTCGCCGCGCGGGTTCGCGCGGCGGTTTCGTTTTGAGGCGAGGCCATGGCCGAGATCGTATTGAATGTCGAAGTGCGCGAGCGGACCGGGACCGGCGGCGCGCGTGAAACCCGTCGCGCGGGCAAGGTGCCCGGCGTCCTGTACGGCGGCGACAAAGACCCCGTGGCCATCAGCGTGCGCGCCAACGAGTTCCGCAAGGCGCTCTACACCGGCAAGCTGCTCGGCCACCTGGTGACCCTGAAGCACGGCGACGAGACCCAGCCGGTCATCGCCAAGGCCATCGACATGCACCCGGTCACCGACGAGCCGTGGCATTTCGACCTGTACCGCGTGGACGAGCACCAGGCGGTGAAGATCTCCGTGCCGGTGCACTTCAAGAATCAGGAAGCCTCGCCGGGCCTGAAGCGCGGCGGCACGCTGAACATCGTGCGCCACGAAGTGGAAGTGATGGCTCCGGCCGACGCCATTCCGGAAGAGCTGGTCTGCGACCTGAGCGGCCTGGAGATCGGCGACACCATCCGCATCTCGGCCTTCACCCTGCCCAAGGGCGTCGAGCCGTCGATGGACCGCGACTTCGTGGTGGCCACGGTGGCCGGCAGCTCGGCCCAGGCCGCCGAAGAGGCCGCCGAGGCCGCTGAAGAGGGCCAGGCCGAGTAAGGCTTGCGCCCCTCCGGCCCATCCGGAGGGATCTGATGCTCATCCTGACCGGACTGGGCAACCCCGGCGCGCGCTACGCCGGCAACCGGCACAATGTCGGCTTCATGGCCGTCGACGAGATCGCGAGACGCTGGGGTTTCGGCCCGGAGCGCTCGCGCTTCTCGGCCCTGGCGCGGGAAGGCTCGATCGACACGGCCGGCGGGCCGGTGAAGGCCCTGATCCTGAAGCCGCAGACCTACTACAACGAAAGCGGCCAGGCCGTTGGCGCGGCCATGAAATTCTACAAGGTCAAGCCCGCCGACGTGGTCGTCTTCTATGACGAGATCGACCTGGCGCCGGGCCGCTTCCGCATGAAGACGGGCGGCGGGGCGGCGGGCAACAACGGCGTACGCTCGATCACCGCCCACATCGGCCCCGATTTCCGCCGCGCGCGGCTGGGCACCGGCCATCCGGGACACAAGGACCGGGTGCAGGGCCACGTGCTGAGCGACTTCCACAAGGTCGAGCAGGGCTGGCTCGCCGATCTCCTGCGCGCCTGCGCCGACGCCGCCCCCCTGCTGGCCGCCGGCGAGGACGAGAAGTACCAGGCCGAGGTGATGCGCCTGGCCCCGGCCGAGAAGGCCGACCCGCGCAAGGCCGCCCGCGAGGCCGATTAACGCCCGCCCAGCCTGGACTTGGGGGCCTCTTCGGCCCATCTGAAATCCATGATCCTTCTTGGCCTGTCGCTCATTTTCTCCATCGCCATGGCGGTGCACGTGGTGCGCTCCGGGCGGGAGTGGTTCTGGATCTGGATTATCCTGATCCTGCAGCCCCTGGGCGGAATCATCTATTTCGCCGCCGTCGTCCTGCCCGAGCTGATGGGCGGGCCCACCGCGCGCAAGATCGGCCAGAGCGCCCGCAGCGCCCTCGACCCGCATCGGGAGTACCGCGAGGCCAAGGCGGCCTGCGAGGAGACGCCCACCGCCGGCGCCATGTCGCGGCTGGCCGCCGCGGCCATGCACCTGGGCCATTACGCCGAAGCCGAGGGGCTCTACGCCCGCGCCGCCCAGGGCCCGCACGCCGACGACCCGGTGCTGCTGCTCGGCCGGGCCAAGGTGCTGATCGAGCTGAACAAGCCGGCCGAGGCCCATGAGGTGCTGCAGCGCCTGGCGGCGGCGGGCGGGGCCCTGGACGAGGGCGAGGAGGCCCTGGCGATCGCCCGCGCCCTGGAGGGCATGGGCCGCAACGACGAGGCCGAGATCGCCTATCAGCGGGCCGTGGAGCGCCTGCCCGGCCTGGAGAGCCTAGCCCGCCACGCCGCCTTCATGGCGCGCACCGGACGGCGCGCCGAGGCCCAGGAGATCGTCGCCGAGCTGGACCGCCGCGTCGCCAGGACCCACCCCCAGTTCCGCAAGGAAGGCCGCGCCTGGCGCGACCTGGCCGCCCAGGCCCTGTCGTAGCGCCGGACGGGTTTGTTCGGCGCGCGCTCGCGTGCTAGTCCGCCCGGCCAACCGAGATTTCCGAAAGACCCCATGGCCCTGAAAGTCGCCATCGTCGGCCTGCCCAACGTCGGCAAGTCGACCCTGTTCAACGCGCTGACGCAGACCGCCGCCGCCCAGGCGGCGAACTATCCCTTCTGCACCATCGAGCCCAACACCGGGGACGTGGCGGTGCCCGAGCCGCGCCTGACGGCGCTGGCCGCGGTCATTCCGTCCAAGGAGATCATCCCCGCGCGGATCAACTTCGTGGACATCGCCGGGCTGGTGCGCGGCGCCTCCAAGGGCGAGGGCCTGGGCAACCAGTTCCTGGCCAACATCCGCGACTGCGACGCGGTGGCCTTCGTCGCCCGCTGCTTCCTGGACGACGACATCACCCACGTGGAAGGCAAGATCGATCCCCTGGCGGACCTGGACACGATCGAGACCGAGCTGATGCTGGCCGACCTGGAGAGCCTGGAGAAGCGGGTCGTCAACCTGGAGAAGCGGGCCAAGACCGGCGACAAGGACAGCGCCCAGACCCTGCGCCTGGTCCAGCTCGCCCTGGCGGAGCTGAACGCCGGCCGTCCGGCCCGCAAGGCCAAGATCTCCGCCGAGGACGAGAAGGCCTGGCGGATGCTGCAGCTTCTGACCTCCAAGCCGGCGCTCTACGTCTCCAACGTGGACGAAGCCTCCGCCGCCGACGGCAACGAGATGTCGGCCAAGGTGGCCGAGCGCGCCAAGCGCGACGGCGCCGACCACGTCCACATCTCCGCCCAGATCGAGAGCGAGATCGCCCTCCTGGACGCCGAGGAGCGCGGCGAGTTCCTGGAGACCCTGGGCCTGGCCGAACCGGGCCTGAACCGGCTGATCCGCGAGGCCTACCACCTGCTCGGCCTGCAGACCTATTTCACCGTCGGGCCGAAAGAGGCTCGCGCCTGGACGATCCACAAGGGCGACACCGCCCCGCAGGCGGCCGGCGTGATCCACACCGACTTCGAAAAGGGCTTCATCCGGGCTGAAACCATCGCCTTCGATGACTATGTGCGGCTCAATGGCGAGGCTGGGGCCCGCGAGGCCGGCCGCATGCGGTCGGAAGGCAAGGACTACGTGGTTCAGGACGGCGACGTCATGAACTTCCGCTTCAACGTATAGGCAGGCGCTGAGCGCCGCAGGGAGGGCGCGATGGGCGAGACGATCAAGATCAAGGGCGCGGACGGCTTCGAGTTCTCCGCCTACCACGAGCCGGCGTTTACGCCGCGCAAGGGCGGGGTGATCGTGGTCCAGGAGATCTTCGGCATCGACCAGTACGTGCGGGCCGACGTGAGCCGCTGGGCCAAGGCCGGCTACGAGGCGATCGCGCCCTCGCTGTTCGACCGCCGCGAATGGAGCTTCACCTCCGAGCATACGCCGGAAGGCATCGCCGAGGGCGTGGCGCACGCCCGCTCGACGCCGCTGGAGCAGGCCCTGCAGGACATCGGCGCCTGCCGCGATTTCCTGAGCGCCCGGGGCAAGGTCTGCGTGGTGGGCTACTGCTACGGCGGCTCGCTGGCCTGGCTGGCGGCGGCCAAGGTGGAGGGGCTGGCGGCGGCCTCGAGCTATTACGGCAGTCTGGTGCAGGGCAACGCCGAGATGAAACCCCTGTGCCCGGTGATCATCCACCTGGGCCGCAACGACCCGGGCATCCCCGCCGACGACGTGGAGGCGGCGGTGAGGGCCCAGCACCCCGACGTGCCGGTCTACATCTACGAAGGCGCCGGCCACGGCTTCAACAACGAGAGCCCCGAGCGCTACTCGGCCGAGGCGGCGGACCTGGCCCGCAAGCGCACCCGCGACCTGTTCGAGAGCGCCTGAGCCATGGGCGAGACCATCCGCCTGACGAGCCGCTTCGACGGCTTCGAGCTGCCCGCCTATCACGTCAAGCCCGACGACGCGCGGCGCGGCGGGCTGGTGCTGATCCAGGAGATCTTCGGCGTCACCGACCACATCCGCGAGCTCTGCGACGGCTTCGCCGAGGACGGCTACGAGGTGATCGCCCCGGCATTCTACGAGCGGCTGGAGCCTGGCTTCGCCACCGGCTACGACCCCGACGGGATCGCCAAGGGGGTGAAGTACTCGCAGGAGACACCCTGGGACCAGGTGGCCGGGGACATCCAGGCGGCGGTCGACGCCCTGGCGCCGCCGGTGTTCGTGACCGGCTTCTGCTGGGGCGGGGCGGCGACCTGGCTGGCGGCTTGCCGCTGCACGGGCGTGGCGGCGGCCTCGTGCTTCTACGGCCGGCGCATCTCCGAGCTGGTGGACGAGACGCCGAAGTGTCCCACCATCCTGCACTTCGGCCGCAAGGACGCCTCCATCCCCATGGAGAAGATCGACGAGATCGCGGCCAGGCGCCCGGAGCTGCCGATCCACCTCTACGACGCCGGCCACGGCTTCGTCTCCGACCGGCGCCAGGACTACGAGCCGGACAGCGCGCGGCTGGCGCGGCTGCGCACCCTGCAGCTCTTCGCGCGCAACGGCGGCGGATCGGGCGGCGGGGAAGCCTGAAGGGGGCTAGCCCTTCTCCTCGATGATCTGGCGCACCTCGGGCAGGCGCTCGAGGACGCGCACCAGGACCGCCTGGGCCGCCAGGATGCCGATGCCGGCGGCGTAGCCGGAGAAGACGCCGGCCGGATAGCGCCCGCCGTGGGCGACGCCGGCCACCTGCCAGTAGATGAACAGCGCCGCGGCGGCCAGGAGGCCCACCCCGGTCATCACCGAGATCGGCGTCTGGCCGAAACCGGCCTGGAAGCTCAGCCAGACATAGCGCGCCAGCAGCCGCCTGAGCGGCGGCACCAGCAGCGGCACGAACAGCGACAGGGTGAGGAACGCGCCCGGCCAGATCAGCGTGCGCTGGGTGACCAGGCCCATGCCGCCGGGCAGCACCTGATAGGCGTGGAGCACCGCCCCCGCATAGATCAGGCTCGCGGCGCCCACGGCCACGTTCTGCATACGCCGAAAGTCGCGCCAGGCGCGGATGAAGGTCATGACCCTAAGCTAGGGCCTCGCGAGGGCGCGCGTAAGGCGCCTCAATGTCCGGGAAAGGCCACGAGCGTGGAGACGGGCACGCCCGCCTCCCGAAGGCGCTCGGCGCCTCCCAAATCGGGCAGATCGACCACGAAGGCGGCGGCCAGGATGTCGGCGCCGCCGCGCTTCAAGAGCTCCACGGCGGCGAGCGCCGTGCCGCCGGTGGCGATCAGGTCGTCCACCAGCATCACCTTCTCGCCCCAGGCCAGGGCGTCGGCGTGCATCTCCATGGAATCGACGCCGTACTCCAGGGCGTACTCCACCCCGATGGTGGCGTGGGGCAGCTTGCCCTTCTTGCGCAGGGGAATGAAGCCGGCCGAGAGCTGGTGGGCCACGGCGCCGCCGAGGATGAAGCCGCGCGCCTCGACGCCGGCCACCTTGTCGATCTTCATGCCGGCGAAGGGCTGGACCAGCTCGTCCACCGCCTTGCGGAACGCGCGCGCGTTTCCGAGCAGGGTGGTGATGTCGCGGAACATGATCCCCGGCGCGGGGTGGTCCGGAATGGTGCGGATGATCTCGGCCAGGTCCATGACGCGCAATCCCTCATCACTCGGCGCGGCCCTCCGCTCGTGCGGGCGGACCGGGCGCGATGTCGCTTATCGCCGAGGGCGCGAGGCTTGGCTATGCTTGAGCATCGTCTGAGGTGCTTCGTGCCGCGCCGCGCTCTTCGCCTGATCGCCATACTGGCGTTCGCCCCCTCCGGCGCGCACGCGGCCGGCGCGGCCTGCTGGTTCGAGCACGGGGTGGTGGTGGTTCCCGCCTCCGTCGCCGGGATCGACGGCGACTACATCCTGGACACCGGCGCGCCGCAGACCCAGGTGCACGAGACGCGCGCCGAGGGCGCCGGCTTCGAGGGCGAGGCCATCACCGGCGAGGTGCGCATGGCCGGGCTTTCCCTGAAGGCGCTGCCGGTCGCCGTGGCGGACCTGGACGCGCGCACCTGGGACTTCGACACCCCGATCGCCGGCGTGATCGGCATGGACGTGCTGGGCGGGCGGGTGGTCGACGTGAGCTTCGCCCCCTGCCGGGTGACGATCCGCCCGGCGCGACGGCCAGGCCCGTTCCGCGCCGTCGAGACCCTGCCGCTGATCGGGGCCAAGGACGGCCCGCCGGTGGTGACCGCCGCGGTCTCCGACGGCGAGAGCGCCCGGCGCGCCGGCTTCGTGGCCGCCACCGGCTCTGACACGGCCGTGCGGCTGTCGGACCAGGTCGCCGAGGTGAAGGGCCAGGTGAAGGCCGAGGCGGTCTATCCCTACGGCGGGACGCGGCCGGTGCTGCGGGCCCTGTCGTTCGCCGGCGGGCTCGACCAGTTCGCGCCCTCGGGCCTGGAGGCGGCCGCCAGCCTGCCGCCGGAGGCGATCGGCGTGATCGGCGCGCCGGTGCTGAGCCGCTACCGCCTGCGCTTCGACTTCCCGCGCCGGCGGCTGCTGCTGGGCGCGCCCTAGGCCCAGGTGCGCAGGAACTCGGCCAGGTTCGGCAGGAGGTCGGCGGCCGCGTGCAGCAGGACCACGAGCAGCAGGCTGCGCGTGCGGGCCCAGAGCACGCCGAACAGGATGGCGATGGGCGAAAGGGTGGCCACGGTGAAGGCGGCCACCTGCATGGGATCTGTGGAATAGCCGTCGACGCTCGGATCCCCGCGCAGGTAGAGGCCGGGCGCGTGGGCCAGGGCGAACAGCACCGCGCCGATCACCACCGCCCCGGTCTGGCTGCGCAGGGCGGCGGCCAGGCGCGTCTGCAGCACGGCGCGGAACAGGAACTCCTCGCAAAGCCCCGCCTCCAGGGCGAGCCAGAGGAAGCAGGCCGGCGTCGCCCAGGCCAGGGCGAGCGCGGTGACGTGCGTCTCGCCGATCTCCTTCAGGGCCGGGCTGACGACGGCCATCAGGCCCATGAGCGCCGCGCCCAGCACGACCAGCGGCGGCCAGAAGCCCGGCCGGTTCGCCCCCGCGCCGAACAGGGGGCGAAGCTGGGCGCCGAGAGCCGCCAGCAGGGTCGCCGGGAGGGCCACATGGACGAACAGCTTCAGGACCAGCACGGCGACCTCCTGGCCCCGGCCCACGGCCACGCCCTCGCGCACCGCGCTCATGCCCCAGCCGAGGAAGGCCACCGCGTAGATCGCCAGGAAGACCAGCACCGCGCCCAGCTCCAGGCCGGGCCGCTCGACCCTGATCGGCTGCGGGCGGGCGTTGCGCGTGAGCCCCCAGGCCGCGGCCGTGAGGACGGCGCCGAAGACGGCCAGGGAGGCGATGGGAAAGGTCCAGTCCGCGCCCTTGGCGGCGAGATAGGCGGTCGCGGCCGCCCACAGGCCGAGATAGGCGACGGCGTAGGCCGCGGCGCGGCCGTCGAGACGTCTGGCGAACATGGCTCCTCCCCGCACCCGATGGCGCACGATCAGGAACACCACCGACGAACGCGCGACAACTTATGGATTCGTCATGACTTTTTTGTCAGGTGCAAAAGGAAAGGGCCCCGGATCGCTCCGGGGCCCCGAACCTTTCGGCGTTGCGCGCCGCCCTAGTGGGCGACGTTGCGCCAGATCCGGCGGTAGCTCGCATAGAGCAGGCCGGCGAAGATGAAGAGGTAGATCATCGCGGCCAGGCCGAACTCTTTGCGCTCTTCCATCTTGGGCTCGGCGGCCCAGGCGAGGAAGGCGGCCACGTCCTTGGCTTCCTGGTCGAGAGTCGACTTGGTGCCGTCGTCGAAGGAGACCTTGTCGGCTTCCAGCGGCGGGGGCATGGCGATCAGGCCGCCCACCGGCACCTTGTCGTGCGGGCCCGACCACGAGGTGGACAGGTCGCCGGAGAAGTAGGGGTTGTAGTGCTTGCCGGGCGGCACATCGAGGCCCTTGGGGGCGTCCTTGTAGCCGGTCAGCAGCGAGTAGATGTAGTGGGCGCCGTGGTGGCGCGCCATGGCGATGACCGACAGGTCCGGCGGCAGGGCGCCGCCGTTGGACGCGCGGGCCGCCGGCTCGTTCGGGAACGGCGCCGGGAAGTGGTCGGCCGGGGTGCCGGGACGCTGGATCACGTCGCCGGTGTCGCCGTCGATATCATTGATCTGATAGTCGGCGGCGATGGCCTTCACATAGGGGTTGTCGTTCGGCTTCGGGTACTTCGGGTCGAAGAACGGCCCGCCCTTCTGGCCGAGGTTGCGGAACGCCATCAGGTTCATCGAGTGGCAGGCCGAGCAGACCTCCCGATAGACCTTGTAGCCCCGCTGGAGCTGGGCCTGGTCGAACTTGCCGAACGGGCCTTCGAAGCTGAACTCCGTCGGCCGCATCTCGGCCTGGGTGTTTTCGGCGAACGCCGGCCCCGAGACCAGGGCGAGCCCGAGCGCCGCCAGAGCGATACCTTTGCGCAGCATCTGAGGCTCAACCCTTCTTTTCAGGCGACGCCGCAGCGCCGGCCGGCGTCGCGGCCGGATGCGACAGGACAGGTTCCGAGATCGATTCAGGCTGCGGCAGCGGGGTTTCCGTGAGCCCCAGCACCGGCATGACGACCAGGAAGTAGGCGAAGTAGTAGAGGGTGGCGATCCGCGACAGCCACACGATGCTGTTCAGGTCGGCGTCCAGCAGCGTGAAGGTCGACAGGCCCGGGATCACGTGGTCGTCGGGCAGCTTGCCGCCGCAGTAGCCGAGGATCAGGCAGGCCAGCACGAAGATGCCGAAGTAGAGCTTGGCGGCCGGGCGGTAGCGCATGGAGCGCACCTTGGAGGTGTCCAGCCAGGGCAGCACGAACAGCATGGCGATGGCGCCGAACATGGTCAGCACGCCGCCCAGCTTGTTCGGCACGGCCCGCAGCATCGCGTAGAACGGCAGGAAGTACCATTCGGGCACGATGTGCGCCGGCGTCACCAGCGGGTTGGCCGGCACGTAGTTGTCGGTGTGGCCGAGCGCCTCGGGCATGTAGAACACGAACACGCCGAACATCAGCAGGAAGACCACGATCGCGAAGCCGTCCTTCACCGTGTAGTACGGGTGGAACGGCACCGTGTCGGCCTTGGACTTCACGTTGACGCCGGTCGGGTTGTTGTTGCCCGGCACGTGCAGCGCCCAGATGTGCAGCATCACCAGGCCGGCGATGACGAACGGCAGGAGGTAGTGCAGCGAGAAGAAGCGGTTGAGCGTCGGGTTGTCGACGCTGAA
Source organism: Phenylobacterium sp. (assembly GCF_041916435.1). Lineage (GTDB taxonomy): Bacteria > Pseudomonadota > Alphaproteobacteria > Caulobacterales > Caulobacteraceae > Phenylobacterium. Next base: position 207,358 of record NZ_JAYRZM010000003.1, read on the forward strand.
GCCGCCCCACAGGAGCGTGGTGATCGCGTTGCCCACCAGCGGGAAGGCGCCCAGGAGGTTGGTGATCACGACCGCGCCGTAATAGCTCATCTGACCCCAGGGCAGGACGTAGCCCATGAAGGCCGTCGCCATCATCGCCAGGTAGATCAGGCAGCCGATGATCCAGAGCACCTCGCGCGGCGCCTTGTAGGAGCCGTAGTAGAGGCCGCGGAACATGTGGATGTAGACCGCCAGGAAGAACATGGACGCGCCGTTGGCGTGCATGTAGCGGATCAGCCACCCGTAGTTCACGTCGCGCATGATGTGCTGGATGGAATTGAAGGCGTAGTCGACGTGCGGGACGTAGTGCATGGCCAGCACGACGCCGCTGGCGATCTGGATGCCCAGGCAGACGGCCAGGATGCCGCCGAAGGTCCACCAGTAGTTCAGGTTCTTCGGGGTCGGGAAGTCGACCATGCTGTCCCAGGCCAGCCGCACGATGGGCAGGCGGGTGTCGAGCCAACGCTCGAAGCCGGTTTTCGGCTCGTAGGTGGAGTGTCCGCTCATCAGTGTCAGCCGATCTTGACCTTGGTGTCGCTGAGGAAGGCGTAGTCCGGAACCACGAGGTTCTTGGGCGCGGGGCCCTTACGGATACGTCCGGAGGTGTCGTAGACCGAGCCGTGGCACGGGCAGAACCAGCCGCCGTACTCGCCGCCGCCGAAGGTGGGCACGCAGCCGAGGTGCGTGCACACGCCCACGACCACCAGCCACTCGGGCTTGCCGGCCTTGTGCCGGGCCGCGTCCTTCTCGGGATCGCGCAGCTCGGCGGTGTCGCCCGCCACCGCCTCGGCGATCTCCTTTTCGGTCCGGTAGCGGACGAACAGCGGCTTGCCCCGCCACTTCACCACCACCTGCTGACCCTTGGTCACCTTGGTCAGGTCGAACTCGATCGACGCCAGCGCCAAGGTGTCGGCCGAGGGGTTCATCTGGTCGATGAACGGCCAGGCGATGGCCCCGACTGCGCCCGCGGCTGCGGCGATGGCGGCGATGTGAATGAAGTCGCGACGGCTCGGGTCGTCGCCAGAGGCGTGCAGGTCCGAAGCTGCGCCCGTTACGGTGTCGGCCACCTTGAAGCTACCCTTCGCTTAGGGCCCTCGGCGGAAATCCGCCTCAGGCCCGACGGACCCCCCCGACATGCAAGGGCGCCCTGCCTTCGGCCCGACCAGCGTATCTGGTATGGGCCATTCGAATTTCGTCCGGGGCAGGAATGGAAGCCGGAAAGTCCTTGCGAAACGTTCGCACGGCGCAGTCCGACGATTCTCTCTCTCGCCCCAGCCTAACCCGTGGCGGATCGCTTAGAATGCGTTTGGCGCTTTTTCAACCGGACATTCCGCAAAACCTGGGCGCGGCCCTTCGTCTCGGCGCCTGTTTGGGCGTTTCCGTGGATGTCATCGAGCCCTGCGGCTTCCCGTTATCCGATCCCGCGATACGCCGCGCAGCCCTGGATTACGGCGTAAAGGCCGATGTGGAGCGCCATTCGGGGTGGAAAGCCTTCCTTGAGCGCCCGGAAAGGCGCGCCGGGCGGCTGATCCTGTTCACCACACGGGGCTCGACGCCGCTGCACGATTTTTCTTTCGGCGCGGACGACACCCTGCTGTTCGGCCGCGAGAGCGCCGGCGCCCCGGATGAGGTGCACGAGGCGGCCCAGGCGCGCCTGATCGTGCCGCTGGCCGCCGGGGCGCGCTCGCTGAACATCGTCGCCGCCGCCGCGATCGCCCTTGGCGAGGCGTTGCGCCAGACCGGCGGATTTCCTAAGCCGACGCCATCATGACCGACCCCGCCCTGCTCGAGAGCTACAACACCCGCGCCCGCGCCTGGTTCGACGCCCTGCGCGACCGCATCGTCGCCGAGTTCGAGCGCCTGGAGGACGAGGCGCCGGCCGAGCTCTATCCGGGCGAGCCGGGCCGCTTCGAGCTGAAGCCGTGGACGCGGCCGGCCGGCGGCGGCGGCGTGATGGGCTTCATGCGCGGGCGCTTCTTCGAGAAGGTCGGCGTGCACATCAGCCTGGTGCACGGCAAGTTCACCCCGGAGATGGCCGCGACCATGCCCGGCGCCGACAAGGACCCGAGCTTCACGGCCACCGGCATCAGCCTGATCGCGCACATGGTCAGCCCGCGGGTGCCGGCGGTGCACATGAACACCCGCTTCCTGGCCACCAGCCAGAGCTGGTTCGGCGGCGGGGCGGACCTGACGCCGCTGCTGGACGAACAGCGCAGCCAGGAGGCCGACGACGCGGTGCTGTTCCACGCGGCGATGAAGGGCGCCTGCGACAAGCACGATCCAGACTGGTATCCGGCCTACAAGGCGCGCTGCGACGAGTATTTCTTCCTGCCGCACCGCAACGAGCCGCGCGGGATCGGCGGGATCTTCTACGACCACCACGATTCCGGCGACTGGGAGCGCGACTTCGCCTTCACCAAGGACGTGGGCGAAGCGTTCCTGGACGTCTATCCGAAGATCGCCCGCCACCGGATGGACGAGCCCTGGACCGACGAGGACCGCGCCGAGCAGCTCGTGCGACGCGGCCGCTACGTGGAGTTCAACCTGCTCTACGACCGCGGAACGATGTTCGGTCTGAAGACCGGCGGGAACATCGAATCGATCCTGAGCTCGATGCCGCCGATGGTGGCCTGGCCGTAGGCCTTGTGAACCTCGCCTCCTGATGCGTCTTCGCCCGGCTTGTCCGGGCGATCCAAGCGGCGCCTCAGCTTGGGTCCCCCGGCTCGGCCTTCGGCCGACCGGGGGATGACGGCGTGAGGACTCGCGTGATATACACTGCGATGGAGTATATCCGGAGGATCTAGCATGCGTGTCGCCAAGTGGGGCAACGCCCTGGCCGTGCGGCTGCCGGCGGCCGTCGTGGAGGCGCTGAAGTTGAAGGAAGGCGACGAGATCGAGATCGACGTGGCGGCGGAGCGCCGCTTCGAGGTCGCCCGCGCGCCGACGATCGCCGAGCGCCTGGAGCGCCTGCGCCGGCATCGCGGTTTGATGCCCAAGGACTTCCGCTTCGACCGGCTGGAGGCCAATGAGCGCTGAGCGCGCTTTCCTGGACACCAACGTCCTGCTCTATCTCTTGTCGGAAGACGCGGAGAAGGCCGGCAGGGCCGAGGCCCTGATCCAGGCCGGCGGCGTGATCAGCGTCCAGGTGCTGAACGAGTTCGCCAATGTGGCGCGCCGCAAGTTCGCCGCCTCCTGGGACGCCGTGCACGAGACGCTCGACCTTCTGAAGGACGCCCTGGCGGTCGAGCCCCTGACGCTGGAGACCCACGAGGTCGCCCTGGCCCTCGCCGAGCGCTACCGCTTCAGCATCTACGACAGCCTGATTTTGAGCGCCGCGCTGCAAGCAGGGTGCGGCGTCGTCTATTCCGAAGACCTGCAAGACGGACAGGCCACTGGGGAGTTGCAGATCCGGAACCCCTTTGCGGGCGTCTAGCGGCCGTCCGCGCGCGCAGTTCCAGGAGCGTGTGAAAGCCTGGCTTCTGCCCGTCTCGGATAGCCGTTCGAGGGGCGGCCAAGTCTTCAGCAAGACGACACCTGCGCCAATTGACGCGCTCGCCGACAGCGGAGCTTCACATAGTTGAGGTGAGCAAGCGGCTATCAAGGCGGCCTTGCCTGCACCCGTGTCGCGAGGTGACGAACATGGCCCCGCCCCGACGCCTGACGCTCGATGTCGATCTGGCAACCGCCGAAGAGATTTTGCGTCGATGGGACATTCCTTCGACGCCGGCGCGGATTGGTCGGCTGGAGGGCGGCAGCACGGAAGTGTACCGCATCGATCTGGATGAGGCGGACGCCGCGCCGCTGGTCCTGAAGATATATCCCGATGAGCCCGACTGGCGGCCCGGCAAGGAGCGGCTTGTCGCCGACTGGCTCCACCGAGCGCCCGAAATCCCCGCCCCTGGCTGCCTCGCGCTGGATACGTCGCGCGATCTGTTGCCCCTTCGCTTCGCGCTGATGACGGTGTTGCCCGGAACCATGGTGCGCAGTTGGATGACGACGACGAATGTGGATCAGGTCTATCGGCAGGCGGGCGCGCTGCTCCGCCAGATGCACGCCATCCGCATGCCGAGCTACGGCTACATCAAGGATCAAGGCATCGAGAAGCCGATGGCCTCGAACCGCGAGCACATGGCCTACGCCTTCGAAGGTGCGTTTCGCCGGTTTCGCGAAGCTGGAGGGGATGAAGAGCTGGCGCGCCAGCTCGAGGCGCTAGCCGCGGCCAACATGGATCTCACCGATAGCAGGGGCCCGGTCCTCTGCCATGACGATCTGCATCAGGGGAATGTTCTGGTCGAGCGCCAGCCCGACGGTGAGCTCTGTGTCAGCGGATTGGTCGACTTCGGCAACGCCCGCGCGGCCGACCCGCTGTTCGATCTGGCCAAGGCGATCTTCTGCTCAAGTCACGAGGACCCCCGCGCTGCTCGGCCGCTGCTTGAAGGCTATGGCGAACTCGATCATCCGGACGCAGAGGCCGCATTGCAGCTCTACACCCTGCATCACCGGGTCAGCATGTGGGCGTTCCTGACGCGGCTCGGCCGGGACCCCAGCGCGTTAGATGGCCCCGGCGGGTTGATCAGGGATCTTAACGAGATGGCCCGCTGCGGGCTCGACAAGGTGCAGCCGGAATGAGCCGCTTCGTTCCTGACCTGTCGACGCTTCGCTGACGGCGGCGCGCCTGTCGGCAGGTCCGCAACCCGCGCACGGCAGGCCGCCAATACGCCCGCCCGGCGCCCTGCCCTACCGCCGTCCCTCCAGGAACGCCTTGATCCACTGGCCCACGCGCGCCCGGTCGTCGGGAGCTGCGTAGCTCGCGATGGCCACGTCGGCTTGTCCGTCGGTGTAGCGGGTTCCGCGGCGGGCCTCGATGAGGGCCTCGGCGTAGGCGGGCTGGAACTCCGGGTGGAGCTGGATGGAGATGGCGGGCTGGTCGTCGTAGGCCAGCATGCCCATGGGGGTGAAGGCGCTGGCGGCGATCACGCGGGCGCCGGGCGGAAGCTCCACCACCTGGTCCTGGTGCGAGGCGGGGACGGCGATGGGCGCGACGCCGCCGTCCATCCAGCCCTCGGCGCGGCGGACGTCGTAGGTGTGCAGGCCCACGCCCCAGCCCTTGGGCGACTTGACCGCCTTGCCGCCGAACGCCTCGGCCATGACCTGGTGGCCGAAGCAGACGCCGACCAGCGCCGCCCGCCCCCTGGCCGCGACCAGGAAGTCCTTCAGGGGCTCGATCCAGGGCAAGGGATCGTAGACCCCGGCGGCCGAGCCGGTGACGATATAGGCCTCGCAGGCCTCGACCTCGCCCGGCAGCACGCCGGCCGAGACGTCGAAGGTCTCGTAGGCGTAGGCGTCCTCGCCGAGCAGGGCGCGGAACATCGACGGATAGTCGCCGAACCGCTCGCGAGCGCTTTCCGGCGGCTGGCCGGTCTCCAGGATGCCGAGCTTCATCAGTAGGCCATCCCCTGGGCCACGGCCTTGAGCTTCTCGATCGCCGAGAACTTGTCGTCGATGAAGTCGTGGTCGATCCACCAGTCCTCCACCTCGGCCAGCACCTGGCCGACCATCGGGCCCTTGGGCACGCCGGCGCTCATCACGTCGTCGCCGGTGATGGGAAAGGCCGGCGGGCTCCAGCTTTCGCCGAGGGCGAGGAGGCCGCGCCACTGCGGCGTGGTCGCCGTGCGCGGCGAGGCGGCCCAGGCGAGCTTGACCCGGTCGGCGAAGGCGCGCGCGCCGATGCGGTAGACCGCGCGGCGCAGCTCGCGCGGGCTCATCCAGCTTGTGATGCGCGGGCTCTGGCCCTTGGAGGCGACCAGCCGGTCGCGCTGGTCGTTGGACAGGCGCAGCCGCTCGGCCAGGCGCGCGGCGGCGACCTCGTCGTCGGCCGTGAGGGCGGACAGGCGCAGGAGGGCGTCGTTGCTGAAGAGCTGCTCCAGCTCGATCTCCACCAGGGCGTTGAAGCGGGAGAGCTCGGTCGCGCCCGGAACCAGGGCCTCCAGGACGCCGGTCTCGGCCATCAGGGCGACCGACTGGCGCGGGTCCTCGGCGGCCAGCAGCTTCAGGAGCTCCTTGGAGATGCGCTCGGCCGCCAGGGTGGAGAGGCTGTCCTTGTGCGCGGCGCAGGCGCCGAGGGCGGCCGCGTCCGGCGCGCCGCGGCCGTACCAGGCGTGGAAGCGGAAGAAGCGCAGGATGCGCAGGTAGTCCTCGGCTAGGCGCACGTGCGGGTCGCCGACGAAGATCACCCGTCCGGCCCGCGCGTCGTCCACGCCCCGCCCGGTGGGATCGAAGATGGCGCCGTCGCGGCCGGCGTAGAGGGCGTTCATGGTGAAGTCGCGCCGCTCGGCGTCTTCATGCCAGTCCCCGGTGAAGGCCACCACGGCGCGGCGGCCGTCGGTCTCCACGTCGCGGCGCAGGGTGGTGATCTCATAGGGCCGTCCGCCGGAGACGGCGGTGACCGTGCCATGCTCGACCCCGGTGGGCACGACCTTCAGGCCGGCGGCCTTCAGGGCCTGCATGACGTCATCGGGCGTGAGCGGCGTGGCGATGTCGATGTCGTCGACCCGCGCGCCGAGCAGGGTGTTGCGCACGCAGCCGCCGACGAAGCGGGCGCAGCCGGGGCCGCCGCGGGCCTCCAGGGCGTCGAACACCGCGCGGGTCTCGGCGGATGTCATCCAGGGCCGTTCGCCCAGCGTCTCGGTCATGAGGCCTTCTTCTCGAAATAGCCGGGCGTGACGTCGCCGCTCGGCTCGACATGCGCCGGCACGTAGCGCTCGCCGCGATTGTCGGGGTGGAAGACGGCCGTGGCCATCAGCGACACGCCCAGCAGCACCGCCCCGAAGGCGAACAGCCAGGCCCAGGGCGTCGCGCCCATCGGCCGGCCCGTGCGCCGGGCGACCTCGCGCCAGACGAACCACAGGGCGAAGGGAACCGCCACCAGCAGGCCGCGGGTGAGGAGCACCCTAAGCAATGGCCGCCCCATAGAGCCGGTCGTAGAGCGCGCGAAGCATGCCCGCCGTGGCGCCCCAGATGAAGCGGTCCTCATGGGTCATGGCGTAGAAGCGCCGCCGCTCGCCGGTGGGCGCCTCGCGCTCGTGCTGCTCGTGGTTGGCCGGGTCCATCAGGAAGCCGAAGGGCGTTTCGAAGATGTCGGCCACCTCGTCCGGATTGGGCGCCAGCGAGAAGCCCTCGCGGATGAAGCCCACCACCGGGGTCACCAGATAGCCGGTGCCGGTGCGGTAGGGCGTCGACAGGCCGGCCAGGGAGACGAAGCCGGGATCGAGGCCGACTTCCTCGTTGGCCTCGCGCAGGGCGGTCTGCCAGGCGGTCTCGCCGGGATCGCGCCGCCCGCCGGGGAAGGCCACCTGGCCGGTGTGGCGGCGCAGGGTGTCGGACCGCCGGGTGAGCAGCACCGAAAGCCCGGCCCGCCGCTCGATCAGGCCCACCAGCACGGCGGCCGGGGTCAGCGGCCCGTCGGGCGCGGGCGCGGGCGCGCCCGGCCCCAGGTCGAAGTCCGAGCGGACGACGCCGACGGACGCGTCGTCTTCGTCCAGCGGGTCGAGGTGCTCCTGGATCCAGGCCCTGAGCTGGTGGGGCGGCGCGGTCGGGCTCACGGCGCCGGCGCCTCGGCCGCGCCCAGGTCGAACCATTGGCCTTGAGAGGAGACGCCCAGGCGCGGGCCGTCCGGGCCCTCGCGCTCCTCGGCCATCTCGACAAGCTCGTAGAACACCGGCCGGGCGATCAGCGCCTCCAGGCCCCGGCGCACGTGCAGATAGGGCCTGGGCTCGCCGGTGGCCGGATCGGTCTCCACGCGGATCATGTCCTCCGGCCCGGCCTCGACCTCGTCGCCGACGTTGGTCGCGAACCTCAGCGTCCCGTCCGGCGCGCGGTCGACGCGCACGGCGATGAAGGGGGCGTCCTCCACGCGGATGCGCATCTTCTCCACCGGCGTGACCAGCCAGTAGCCGTCCGGGTCCTTGCGCAGGACGGTGGAGAACAGGCGCACCAGCGCCTCGCGGTTGATGGCCGCGCCCTCATGGATCCAGCGGCCGTCGCGGCGGATGACGATGTCGATCTCGCCGCTGCGCGCGGGGTTCCACAGATGCACCGGCGGCAGGCCGCGGCCCGGCGCCTGGGCCTTGGCCGTCGCGATCACGCCGTCGAGGCCGGATGTCGCCGTCGATTCCACCATGGCCTCAAAGGTAGGCGCGGGGCGCCTTGGCCTCAAGCCGGGCGCACCTCGCCGGCCAGACCCTCGGACGCGCCGGGGACGAGCTCGCGCACCAGCACGCGGCGCTGGTCGACCGGACCGGGCATGACGACCGCGGCGGTATTGGCCGAGGAATAGCCGAAGCGGCTGAAGTAGGGCTCGTCGCCCACCAGCAGCACCAGGGCAAAGCCCGCGTCCCGGGCGGCGAGGCTGGCGGCCTCCACCAGGGCGCCGCCGGCGCCGGCCTTGCGCGCGGCCTCCTGCACGGCCAGGGGCCCCAGGAAGACGGCCTCGGTCCGGCCGATGCGCACGCGCCACATGCGCACCGAGCCTAGCAGGGCCTGGTCCTGCCAGGCGCAGAACGACAGGTCCGGGCGGAACTCGGCGAACTCGCGCACGCGTTCGGAGACCTTGGTGAAACGGCCCGGCCCGAAGGCGTGGTCGTGGAGCGCGTCGATCAGGGGAGCGTCGGCGGCCTGTTCGGGATGAATCACGAACGAGGACGCCGCGGAGGCGATGGCGGTCATGGCGGTGAACGGTGACTGGAAAATGCGACAATCCGTTCGCCGCGCGTCATGCGCCGGCCGAACGGGGCGGGTCAGGCGGTGGCGCGAAGGGCGCGCCCTTGTCGTCGCAGTCGTCGCATCGGACTGGTTCCGAAGTCCCTGGGAGGCGTGCGCATAGGGCCAGCGCGAACAAAGGTCAACGGACAAGTCGCCTCAGGCGATTGCAGGCGGCGGCGGCTCAGGCCAAGTTGCCGCGCCCATGCCCGAACCCTCCCCAGCCTACGACATCTCCGCCCGCGCCCTGCTGAGGGAGCGCGACTACCTGGTCTTCTGGATTTCGCGATTCGCCGGCAGCCTGGCCGCCCAGGTGGAGAGCGTGGCCCTGGGCTGGCAGATGTACGCCCTGGCCCGCCAGACCCGCAGCGTGGAGGAATCGGCCTTCCTGGTGGGGATGATCGGCCTGGCCGCCTTCGTGCCGGTGTTCCTGCTGACCCTGCCCGCCGGCGAGACGGCCGACCGCCACGAGCGCAAGCGCGTGCTGCAGCTTTGCCTGGCCGGCGAGATCGCCAGCGCGGCGCTGCTGGCGCTGGCGGCCTGGCGCGGCTTCGCCTCGGTTCCGCTGCTGCTGGGGGTGGCCGTGGGCTTCGGGGCCGCGCGGGCGTTCTTCTCGCCGGCCAGCACGGCGCTGGGGCCGATGCTGGTGCCGCGGCCCTTGCTGCCGCGGGCGATCGCCTGGAACTCGCTGGCCTGGCAGACCGCCTCCATCGCCGGGCCGGCGCTGGGCGGGCTGCTGGTGGCCCTGTCGTCGGCGCACGCCTACGCCGCCGCCGTCGTCCTCTATGCGATCTCGGCCGTCACCGTCTCGATGATCCGCAAGAGCACCCGCCCGCAGACCCAGCCCGGCTCGCGCTGGACCCTGATGAAGGAGGGGCTGCGCTACGTGTGGCGCCAGAAGATCGTCTTCGGCGCGATCTCGCTGGACCTGTTCGCCGTGCTGCTGGGCGGCGCCACGGCGCTGCTGCCGGTGTTCGCCCGGGACGTGCTGCACGTGGGGGCGGAGGGCTTCGGCCTGCTGCGCGCGGGGCCGGCGATCGGGGCCACGGCCATCGCCCTCTACCTGGCGGGCCACCCGATCCGCACCAAGGCGGGGATGTTCATGTTCGGCGGGGTGGCGGTGTTCGGCCTGGCCACGGTGGTGTTCGCCCTGTCGCGCTCGATCTGGCTGTCGCTGGTGGCCCTGGCGTTCCTGGGCGGGGCCGACATGCTGAGCGTCTACGTGCGCCAGACCCTGGTGCAGCTCGTCACGCCCGATGCGATGCGCGGCCGGGTGGCGGCGGTCTCCACCCTGTTCATCGGCGCCTCCAACGAGCTGGGCGAATTCGAGAGCGGCGTGACCGCGCGCTTCTTCGGCCCGATCGGCGCAGCGCTGTTCGGCGGCGTCGGCGCGTTGATCGTCACCGGCCTTTGGGCCAAGCTCTTCCCCGCATTGCGCAAGGCAGACCGCCTCGAATAGCGGTCCGCCGTCCAAAGAGATTTTTTAGGGAGATGAATTGATGGGCGCTCTTTCAGGAAAAGTTGTTCTTGTCACCGGCGGCGGCAACGGCATTGGCCGCGACTGCGCGCTGATCGCGGCGCAGGAAGGCGCCAAGGTGGTCGTCAACGACCTCGGCGGCGGCCTGAAGGGCGGCGACGAGGGCTCGACCGGCCCGGCCGAGACCGTGGCCCAGGAGATTCGCGCCGCGGGCGGCGAGGCGGTCTCCAACTCCGAAAGCGTCACCAGCATGAAGGCCGTGCAGGGCATGGTCGAGCAGGCCCGCGACACCTTCGGCGGCCTGCACGCGGTGATCAATCCGGCCGGCATTCTGCGCGACGCCATGTTCCACAAGATGACCGAGCAGGAATGGGACCTTGTCATCGAGGTGCACCTGCGCGGCTCGTTCAACGTGGCCCGGGCGACGATCGAGCTGTTCCGCGAGCAGCAGGACGGCGCCTACATGTTCTTCACCTCGACCTCGGGGATCATCGGCAACATCGGCCAGGCCAACTACGGCGCGGCCAAGATGGGCATCGCCGGCCTGTCGCGGATCATCGCCATGGAGGGCGAACGCTTCAACGTGCGCTCCAACTGCCTGGCCCCGGTGGCCTGGACGCGGATGACCCAGTCGGTGCCGATCCGCAACGAGGAGCACGCCAAGCGCCGCGAGGTCATGGCCAAGACCATCCGCGCCGACCAGCCGGCCCGCTTCTCGGTGGCCATGGTCTCGCCGGCGGCGTCCAGCGTCTCGGGCCAGATCTTCGGCGCCTCGGGCGAGAACATCATCCTCTACTCCCAGCCCCGTCCGATCGAGACGGTGACGAAGGAAGAGGGCTGGACGGTGGACACCATCCTGTCCGAAGCGGTGCCGAAGATGGCGCCGAAGTTCTTCCCGCTGTCGCGCCAACCGGCCCCCGCGCCGGCGCCGGCCAAGGCGGGCTAGGCCAAATATCGGCTCCCTCTCCCCTTGCGGGAGAGGGCGGCCTTCCGAAGGAAGGTCGGGTGAGGGGTCGCGCCGGATCGTCCGCCTGGTGAGCTGCGAGTCGGCTTGGGCGCTACAGCCGGTGCATCCGCTCCCATTCGTCGCGGTCGAGCTCCCAGTAGAGGGAGCGGCGGGTGGTCCCGTCGGGTCGGACGCTTTCGATCTCGCCCATGCTGCGGAAGCCGGCCGCCTCGATGGACTTGGCCGAGCGGACGTTGTCCAGGGCCGCGGTCAGGCCGATCAGGCGCAGGTGCAACGTTTCGAACATGAAGGCGATGGAGCGCGACACGCCCACCTTGCCGCCGCCGGTGTTCTGCAGGTCGGCCCGGCGCGCGCCGGCCAGTTCGCCCGAGGCCCGCTCGGGCCAGATGGAGAAGCGCGAGTAGCCGGCCACCTCGCCGTCGTCGTCCAGCGTCACCGCCAGGATGCAGCGGCCCTGTTGGCGCAGGGCCTCGCTGTCGGCCACCCAGTTGGCGATCGTCTCGCGCGTGAACGGCCGCGGCAGGTCGTAGATCGGGTCCGAGACCTTCGGGTCGGACAACAGCTTCAGGAGGCCGTCGACGTGCTCGGGGCCGGCCACGACGTAGCCCTCGGCGCGGCGCACGGCGGCGATGATGGCGGCCTCCTCCTCGGGGCTCGCCCGCAGGACGGTGAGCGGGGGCGAGCTCATGCGGCGGCGAGCCTGGCCAGGGCCTCGCCGTCGAGGCGGCGCACGGTCCACTCGTCCTGAGCCCCGGCGCCCAGGCTGTCGTAGAAAGCGATGGAGGGGGCGTTCCAGTCGAGCACCGACCATTCCAACCGGCCCAGCCCTTCGTTCGCGCAGCGGCGCGCCAGGGCCTTCAGGAGCGCCTTGCCGGCGCCCAGGCCCCTCGCCTCGGGCCTGACGAACAGATCCTCCAGATAGATCCCATGGCGGCCGCGGAAGGTGGAGTAGTTGTAGAACCACAGGGCGAAGCCCACGGGCTCGCCGTCCGCCTCGGCGATGTCGCAGAAGGCGCGCGGCTCGGGCCCGAAGAGGTCGCGCGCCACGTCGGCCTCGGTGGCCTCCACCTCGTGCAGCAGCTTCTCGTACTCGGCCAGGTCGCGGATGAAGCCCAGGATGAGCCCGGCGTCGGCCGGGACCGCCGGGCGGACCGTCACGGTCATACGATGGCTCCTGTCGTTTCCTCCGACAGAGTCCATAGCCGCTCGGCCTCCTCCGGGTCGAGGGCGTAGGCCTTCACGCCCTTGTAGGGGGTCTCCTCGCTCCAGGGCTCGGCCTGGGCGCAGTCTTCCAGATAGAGGCCGCCGATCCCTTCCAGCTCGGGCCCGAGCGCGGCCCAGACGCTGGTGGAGGCGCCCTGTTCGGGGGTCTTGAAGCCCTGGGCGATCTCGCCCTTCTCGTTCATCCAGCCCATGGCGATCATCTCCTCGCGCGGCAGGTGGCGCTGCAGCGGGGTCATGATTCCGCCGGGCATCACCGCGTTGGCGGTGACGCCCAGGTCGGCGAAACGCTCGTGGAAGCCGACGGCGAAGAGGGCGTTGGCGGTCTTCGACTGGCCGTAGGCCTCCCACTTGTCGTAGGGCCGTTTGCGGTAGTGGGTGTCCTCCCAGATGATCGGGCTGCGCCGGTGGCCGATGGAGGTGAGCGAGACCACCCGCGCCGACCGTCCCTCGTCGGCGCCGTTCATCAGCGCCCGCGCCAGGAGCACGGCCAGCAGGAAATGGCCGAAGTGGTTCGTCCCGATCTGCATCTCCAGATCCTCGGCCGTGTAGCTGAGCGGACAGGCCATCACCCCGGCGTTGTTGATCAGCAGGTTCAGCGGCGCGTCGCCCCAGTGGTCGGCGAAGGCCGCCACCGAGGCGAAGCTGGACAGGTCCACCCGACCGACGGAGGCGCGCTGGGCGCCGACGCTGTCGTTGATGTCGGTGGCCGCGGCCATGCCGGCCTCGAGGTTGCGCACGGCCAGCGTCACCTCCGCGCCCGCCAGCGCCAGGGCGCGGGCCGTCTCGATCCCGATGCCGCTGGCGCCGCCGGTGACGATGGCGGTGCGGCCGGTCAGGTCATGGCCGGCGGCGACCTCCCGCGCGGAGGTGAAGGCGCCGAAGGGCGAGGTGACGCGGTCCATCTCAGGCGACCTTGGTGAAGTCGGGCGCGCGCTTCTCGCGGAAGGCGGCGAAGGCCTCGGCCGCCTCAGGCGACTTGAGCTGAGCGGCGAAGTGGCGGCCCTCCTCGTCCATGCGCTCGGCGATGGCGGCCGGATCGCGCATCAGCGCCTTGGTGATCGCCACGGCCGCCGGCGGGCGGGCGGCCACGGCCTCCGCCGCCGCGCGGGCGCGGGCGCGCAGCTCGGCGGTCGGCACGGCGGCGTTGGCGATGCCCCAGTCGACGGCCTTCCTGGCGTCCACCGCCTCGCCCAGCACGAACATGGAGAAGGCGCGGGCGTGGCCGATGCGGGCCGGCAGCAGCATGCTGGAGGCGGCCTCGGGCACCAGCGCCAGGTTGACGAAGGGCGTGGTGAGCAGGGCGTCCTCGGAGACGAACACCAGGTCGCAGTGCATCAGCATGGTCACGCCCACGCCCACGGCCCGGCCGTTCACCGCCGCCACGATCGGCGTCTTGGCGCGGGCCAGGGCGGCCAGCAGCGGGTTGCCGCCGCGCCGGGCCTCGTTGGCCGAGGCGTCGCCGGCGTTGGCGGCGGCGAAGTCGGCCAGATCGTTGCCGGCGGTGAACATGTCGCCCTCGCCCTGGATCAGGATGCAGCGCACGTCCTTGTCGAACTCGGCCTGGTCGATGCCGTCGCCCAGCGCCTGGTACATGGCGCGCGTCAGGGCGTTCTTCTTCTCCGGGCGGTTCATGGTCAGGGTCAGCACGCCGGCGGAGACGTCGCGCAGGATGTGTTCGCTCATCGATGGGCCTTTCAATCTTACGTCGTAAACAATAGGCCGGCGCCCGGCCGCGCCGATAGCCCCCACGGGCCTCGCCGGCCTAGGCGGGGGCGCGGTACCAGTCGACCCCGTCGGCGTCGGTCTCCTTCACGGCCAGGCCGCGCGCCATCAGGCAGTTCAGGTGCGCCAGGCTCTCGCCGGTGGCCATGCTGAGATTGTGCTCGGTGATCTTGCGCCGGAAGAGGACGGAGAAGACGTCCACCGCCCGCTTGGGCTCGGCGATCAGCTTCTGCAGCCGCTCCAGGCAGCGCTCGTGGCCCTCGATCAGGTTGTCGACGCGCGCATGCAGGCCGAAGAACGGATCGTTGTGCGCCGGCAGCACCAGGACGTCGTCGGGCACGCGGGTCTTGATCCGCGCCAGCGAGTTCAGCCAGTCGGTCAGCGGGTCGGCGTCCGGCTCGGTGGGGAACACCGAGACGTTGGAGGAGATCTTGGGCAGCACCTGGTCGCCGGAGATCAGGAGCTGCAGGTCCTCGCTGTAGAAGCAGGCGTGCTCGGGCGAATGGCCGGAGCCCACCACCACCTCCCAGACATGGTCGCCGATGTGGACGCGGTCGCCGTCGGCCAGCCTGTGGAAGGCGTCCGGCAGGGCGTGCAGCGCCTTGCCGAAGCCGCCGAAGCGGGCGCGGTAGAACTCCAGCGCCTCGGCGTCCCAGCCGGCGGCGCGGTAGAACTTCAGGGCGTCGTCCGGCGCTTCGCGCCCGGTGTCGGCCGCCAGGCTGCGGCACATCAGGAACTCCAGCCGCGTGATCCACAGCCGCGCGTCGTACTTGCGCGTCAGCCAGCCGGCCATGCCGATGTGGTCGGGGTGCATGTGGGTGATGAAGACGCGGGTCGCCCGCTTCTTCTTCAGCGGGCCGGCGAAGGCGTTGCGCCAGGCCTCCATGGTGTCGGCCCCGCCCATGCCGGTGTCGACGATCGCCCAGCCCTCGCCCTCGGCGATCGCCCAGACGTTGATGAAGGCCAGCGAGCCGCCCAGCGGCATGCGCAGCCATTTGACGCCCGCGGCGATGTCGACCGCCTCGCCGATCTTCGGCCCCTGGTCAAAGGGGTAGGTCAGCTTCGATCGCAGGGTCTCGGCCAGCGTATCTTGGAACCCGTCGCGCACCTTCGCCCTCCTTCGACCTGTTGCGACTCATTGTCCGACGAGCAGGCTGCGCGCGCAAATCCGCTTTCGCAGGCCGCCCGCGCCACACTTGGACCCAGGTTCGCCATTAGCTTGACCCTCGCCTCACACGGGGGCTTATGTCCGGCCGACAGGAACCACCCAGGAGAATCCTAACCATGAGGCGTATCGGAATCGCCCTC
Source organism: Phenylobacterium sp. (assembly GCF_041916435.1). Taxonomy (GTDB): domain Bacteria; phylum Pseudomonadota; class Alphaproteobacteria; order Caulobacterales; family Caulobacteraceae; genus Phenylobacterium. The sequence continues at coordinate 222,852 of NZ_JAYRZM010000003.1, forward strand.
GCCGCAATTGTCGTCGCAGGCGCCCTTGCGCCCGTGGCGGTGATCTCGGCCACCAAGGATGAAGGCGTCAGCGAGGCGTCGCGCAAGCAGGGCATGGCCGAGGCTCCGGCCCTGGCCCAGGCCGCCGGCGTGACCTGCCAGGTGCAGGACGCCCGCTTCATCGGCAAGGCCGAGGACAAGAAGGCCAAGACGGTCACGTCCTACTACGAGGTCGATTGCGACAAGGGCCTCGGCTTCGTGATCCAGGCGCCGAAGGACGGAACCCCCTCGGTGTTCAACTGCCTGGAAACCAGCCTGCCCGGCCCCGACGGCAAGGTCTCGGGCCTGGCCTGCAAGCTGCCCGGCAACGAAAACATGGTCGCCGACGTGGCGCCGCTGATGGAAAAGGCCTCCACGCCCTGCACCATCGAGAAGGCCCGCTCGATCGGCCAGACCAAGGCCAACACCTTCCTGGAAGTGCTCTGCCAGGGCGGCACGGGCTACATCCTCCAGGCCGGCTCGCCGCCGACCCCGGACCGCGACGTCCAGGCGGTGAACTGCCTGCTCTATGACGAAGCGTCCTCGAACCTGAAGTGCACGCTGGTCGACAAGGCCGCGCGCTTGGCCGTGGTCGACACCTACGCCGCTGAAGCCGCCAACGGCTGCACGGTGAAGGACAAGCGCTACATGCTGACCACCAAGACCGGCGACACCTACTTCGAGGCGGCCTGCGAAAACGGCAAGGGCTACGTCTACAAGATCGACGCCGCGGGCAAGCTCGACCAGACGATCGACTGCGCCAAGGCCGACTTCGTCGGCGGCGGCTGCACCCTGACCGACGCCCGCGCGGCCCAGACCGAACAGGCCGGCCTCTACAGCCGCCTGTCGAAGGAAGCCGGCTTCAACTGCGACGTCTCCAAGTACGCGGTGCTGCCCGGCCCGAGCGGCAAGGACGTGGTCGAACTGCAATGCGGCAACCGTCCGGACGGCGCCGTCGGCATCTTCGGCGCCTCGGCGAGCGACAGCTCCATCTATGACTGCGCCCACGCCCCGCTGGCCGGCTACCGCTGCGTGCTGACCAAGCCCGACTCCTCGGTGCTCACCGCCGACCTGAAGAAGATGGGCAAGTCGAGCTGCGACGTGAAGGACTCGCGCCTGATCGGCCGCACCGCCAAGGGCACGGCCTTCATGGAAGTGAACTGCGTCGACGGCCTGGCCGGCTACATGCTGGAGTACAACCTGACGCCGAAGATCGAGCCCACCGGCGCGACCGGCTGCGCCTTCGCCAAGGGCATCGCCGGCGGCTGCAAGCTGCCCGGCAACAGCTGATCGAAGGGGCTCACGCCCGAAACGAGGCCCGCGGGTTCGCCCCGCGGGCCTTTTTTCTTGGCCAAACCGCGAATCGGCCGCGACTGTCGCGCGCCAACCGCCAGGAGGAACGCCATGGCCGCCTACGTCGTCTTCATCCGCCAGGCCATGAAGGACGCCGACGAATTCGCGCTCTACGCCGAGAAGGCGCGGGCCGCCCGCGGCGATCACCAGATCACGCCGCTGGCCTTCTACGGCGAGCTGGAGGTGCTGGAAGGCCCGCCCGCCGAGGGCGTGGTCGTGCTGCAATTCCCCTCGATGGAGGCCGCGCACGCCTGGTACGACAGCCCCGCCTATCAGGAGGCCAAGGCTCACCGGCTGAAGGGCGCGGACTACCGCGTCCTTCTGGTGCAGGGCCTCTAGGCGCCCCGCCCTAGGGGATCGCCGCCTCGATGAACATCGGGCCGGTCTGGGCCATGGCGCCGCCGAACGCCCGCTCGAAGTCCTCGGCGGTCTCGCAGCGCACGGCGGGCAGGCCCTGGGCCTTGGCCATGGCGACCCAGTCGATCTTCGGAGCGCCCAGATCCAGGAGCTTGCTCGCGGAGGGGCCCGGATTGCCCGAGCCGGTGCGGCCCATCTCGATGTTGAGAATGCGGTAGGAGTGGTTGGCGAAGACCACCACCGTGCAGTCCAGGTTCTCGCGGGCGATGCTCCACAGGGCCTGGACCGTGTACATGGCCGCCCCGTCGCCGCAGAGGGCAACGATCTTGCGGTCGGGAGCGGCGACGCCGGCGCCCACCGCCAGCGGGGCGCCGATGCCGATGGCGCCGCCGGTGAGCGCCAGCACCTCGTGCGGGACGGCGGTCATGCAGGGCACGGCCACGCCGCCGCCGGAGGTGACCGAGTCGTCGCAGATGATCGCGCCCTCGGGCAGGTGGCGGGCGATGGCCACGCCCGCCGACTGGGGCGTGAGCATGCCGGCCGGCGCCGGGTCGGGGCGCTTCAGCGGCTGGACCGGCCCCGAGGCGGGCGCGCCCAGGGCGTCGGCCAGGGCCGCCAGGGCGGCCACCGAATCCTCCTGGCGGGTGGCCAGGGTGACGGTGGCGCAACCCTCCGGCACCAGCAGGCTCGGCCGGCCCGGATAGGCGAAGAAGGCGACCGGCGCGACCGTGCCGGTCAGCACCATCAGGTCGACGCCTTCGAGGTCGGCCAGCGCCGCCTCGCCGAAATACTGCATGCGGCCGGGCGCGAAGACGCCGGCGCCGCGGGGCTGGCGGGCGACGAAGGTGTCGGTCATCACCCGGATCCCGTGGGCCGCCAGGCGGGCGGCCTGGGCCAGGGCCTCGGCGCGGCAGGCCTGGCCCCCCAGCAGCACCACCGGCTTCTTGGCCGCCTTGAGCGCCCTGGCCACCGCGTCCACCGCCTCGCCGGCGGGCGCGACGCGGGCGGGAATGGTCGCCTTGGCGGTGCGGCGCGAGGTCTCGTTCCAGGCCGAGTCGGCCGGCAGGATCAGGCTGGCGCAGCCGGCGGGCGGGCCGTAGGCGGCGCCGATCGCCTCGGCGGCCAGGCCCGCCACGTCGTCGGCCCTGTCGGCCGACTTCACCCACAGCGAATTGGGCCGGGCGAGCGCCGGGATGTCGGAGTTCAGCGGCGCGTCGTACTGGCGGTGATAGGTGGCGTGGTCGCCGATCACGTTGACGATCGGGGTGAAGGCCCGCCGGGCGTTGTGCAGGTTGGCGACGCCGTTGCCGTAGCCCGGGCCCAGGTGCAGCAGGGTGCAGGCGGGCTTGTCGGCCATGCGGCCGTAGCCGTCCGCCGCGCCGGTGGCCACGCCCTCGAACAGGCACAGGACCGGACGCATCTTCGGCTGCCGGTCGAGGGCGGCGACGAACTGCATCTCGCTGGTGCCGGGGTTGGCGAAACAGGCCGTGACGTCGTTGTCGACGAAGGTTTCGAGCAGGGCGTCGGCGCCGTTCATTGGGTCTGTCTTCCTTCCCGTATGGCCCTCGCCTCTCGCCGGCGGGCCCGGCGAAGCGCGGGCCCAGGTCGCGGACGGGGAGCTATGAAGCTGAATCCGGCTCCCGGCCCTGCCGGGAAGAGCGCACGAACATACCGACGCCTAGACCGTCGTCCAGCGCCCTCAGAACACGATCACGTCGGAACCGGGATCGGCGGCCAGAAGACGCTCGACCGCCTCGGCGCGGCGGACGCGAGCCAGGGCCTGGGCGATGTAGCCCTTGTCGGTGATCTCGCCCGACGCGGCGTCCGGTCCGTCGGGCAGGACCAGGGCGCGCGCCACCCTGCCCCCGGCGCCCTTCGCCGCGCCGTTGAAGCGCGCCAGGCCCGCGCGGACGGCGGCCTCGACCTTGTCCCGCGGCAGGGTGGGGTTGGGATAGAGCAGCAGGCCGATAAAGTCGTGGTTCTCGCCGCAGACCACCGCGTCGGTCACCGCATCGCCGATCGCCCCGATGGCGCCGATGCGCAGCTCGCCGACGCTGACGAAGGTGCCGCTGACGAGCTTGAAGTTCTCCGACAGGCGTCCGTCGAACACCAGGCCGCCCTCCGGGTTTCCCGGCTCGGCGAAGCGGGCCGCGTCGCCCAGGCGATAGAAGCCCTCCTCGTCGAAGGCCGCGGCCGACAGCTCCGGCTGGCCGAGGTAGCCGGGCGTGACCTGCGGGCCCTTCACCCGGAACTCCAGCTTGCCGGCCACTGGCACGAGCTTCACCGACGTGCCCGGCAGCGGCAGGCCCATCAGGCCCATGCGGTCGTTCAGCCAGTGGACGTTGGCTGCGGTCGGCCCGGTCTCGGTGGCGCCGTAGCCGCTGGAGAAGCCGATGCGCTCGCCCGTGGTGCGCACGGCCACGGCCTCGATGCGGTCGGCCACGGTCTGGCCCAGGGCCGCGCCGCCGTACTGCATCAGGCGCAAGCGCGAGAAGAAGTTGCGCGCCAGCTCCTCGTCGCGCTCCAGAGCCTCGGCGAACAGCATCCAGCCGGCCGGGACCATGTTCTGGTAGGTGGGCGCGATCTCCTTGAGATTGCGCACCGTCTCGGCGAAGCGCGCGGCGGTGGGCTGGCCCGCGTCGATGTAGAGGCTGCCCCCGCGATAGAGGCCCATGTGCAAGATCGCGTTGGCCCCCAGGCTATGGCTCCAGGGGGCGGAGTGGACCATCACCGGCGGATCGGGATCGTCGAAGCAGGCCCTGATCTGGGCCGCGTTGGTCGACAGGCCCCGGTGGGTCATGATCACCGCCTTGGGCAGGCCGGTGGAGCCTGAGGTGAGCAGGTACTTGGCGTGGTCGTCGGGCCGGGCGCAGGGCCTGGCCGGGGCGGCGGCCGACAGCGTCTCCAGGGCGATGTCGCCGGGACGGGCGTTGCGGGCGGCGATCACCGGCAGGCCGGCCAGGAACGGGGCGGCCAGGCCCTCGGCGAACATGGCCGCATCCTCGGTGTAGATCGCCGCCGGCTTCAGCACCTCGCAGGCGTGGGCCAGGCGGGCCAGGTTCGCCCCCGGCAAGCCGTACTGCGGAGAGACCGGGGCCACGGGCATGGCCTGGCTCATGGCCGCATAGGTGATCAAGGCGTGGTCGATCCCGTTGCGCGCCAGGATCAGGAGGGGCCGCTCGCCGGCGATCCCCAGCCCGCGCAGGCCGCCGGCGAGAGCGGCGACCCGCTCGGCGCCCTCGCGATAGGAAAGCTCGCGCCAGCCCTCGCCGGAGCGCTCGGCCAGCCACAGGCGGTCAGGCGCCGCCGAGGCCCAGTGGGCCAGGGGCGCGGCGGCCAGATCGAAGGGGACGTCCACCGGCGTGGGATTGGAGAGCACGATCTCGCCGCCGACGCGCTCGTCCACCTCGAGCCGGCGCGGGGCGTAGCGGGCGTCGCGGAACGGGGCGGTGCGGGTGGAGAGCTCGGCGTCCATGGCGCGAACCTATCCGTGCGCCCCGGCGGAAGGAAAGACCGCAGGCGGCGCCGAGAGCCGCTCGAACAGCCAGCGGCCGGCGGTTCCCAGGGTGCGGTCGGCGGCGTGGGCGACCACCACCGGCACGCGCGGCAGGCGGGTGGAGCCGTCCCACATGGCCGGCGCCAGGCGCACCAGCCGGCCGGACGCCAGGTCGTCCTCGATCATGTGCGCGGGCAGGCTGCCCCAGCCCAGGCCCGCCAGCAGCATGGCGTGCTTGGCCCCCAGGTCGCCGAGCCGCCAGGTGCGCCGGCCGATCACGCCCCTGTCCGGATCGTCGCCCCGCACCGAGCGGTCGGAGAGCACGAGCTGCAGGTGCTCGCGCAGGACTTCCGGCGCCAGCGGCTGGCGCTCGGCGGCGAGCGGATGGGTGGGCGCGGCCACCGCGACCAGCTCGATCTGGGTGACCGGGGCGAGGCGCAGGCCCGCCACGTCGGCGTCGGTCGAGAGGATCAGGCCGATGTCCGCGCGGCCGTCGAGCACGGCGTCGCGGGTCGCGCCCAGGGATTCGACCTGCACGCGGGTCTGCACCGAGGGGAAGCGGGCCTGCAGATCGCTAAGCGCGGCCACCAGCCGCGACATCGGGAACATGGCCTCGACCACCAGGGAGAGCTGCGCCTCCAGCCCGGCGGTCATGCCCTGGGCCTGGGCGCGGAAGGCGCCGACCGCCTCCAGGATCTGGCAGGCCCGGGGCAGGAGCGCCCGGCCGGCCTCGGTCAGGACGGGCCGGTAGGCGGTGCGGTCGAACAGGGCCACGCCCGCCTGGGCCTCCAGCCGCTGGATCGCATAGGTCACCGCCGACTGCGCCCGGCCCTGGGCCCGGGCGGCCGCCGAGAAGCTGCCCTCTTCGGCGACGGCGACGAAGACGCGGAGCTGGTCGAGGGAGAGGTCGTCCATATGATCAGAAAATCAGATGAAGATAATCGAATCTATCCCCGTTTTCGTGAAGCTGAGCGCGGGCCATATCTGCACCTGACACCGTTGCGAATGAGGATCGCGCGCCATGGGCTCGACCGAACGCCAGCCAACCCTGTTCATCCCCCACGGGGGCGGTCCCTGCTTCTTCATGGACCCGCCGCCCTTCGCCCCGCACCTGTGGGACAAGATGGGCGACTACCTGCGCGCCATCGCCGACGGGCTGCCGGCGCGGCCCAAGGCGATCCTGGTGATCTCCGGCCACTGGGAGACGCCGAACCCGACGGTGAATGTCGCGGCCCACCCCAAGCTGCTCTACGACTACTACGGCTTTCCCGAGCACACCTACCGGCTGACCTATCCCGCGCCGGGCGCGCCGGACCTGGCCGGACGGGTGCGCGAACTGCTCGGCGACGCGGGCTTTCCCAGCGACGTGGACGCCGACCGCGGCCTCGACCACGGGGTCTTCATTCCGCTGAAGCTGATCTATCCGGACGCCGACGTCCCGGTGCTGCAGATGTCCCTGCGCGAGGGGCTGGATCCGGCCGAGCACCTGGCCATCGGCCGGGCGCTGGCGCCCCTGCGCGACGAGGGCGTGCTGATCATCGGCAGCGGCCTGAGCTACCACAACCTGCGTGACTTCTTCTCGCCCCGCGGCAACGCCGAGGCCGAAGCCTTCGACGCCTGGCTGGCCGAGGCCCTGGCCGATCCGGCCAAGCGCGACGAGGCGCTGATCGCCTGGAGCGCCGCGCCGGGCGCACGCGCCTGTCATCCGCGCGAAGAGCACCTCCTGCCGCTGATGGTCGCCGCCGGCGCCGCCGAGGGCGAAGCGGGGGTGCGCAACTTCAACGACACGCTGACCGGCAAGCCGGTCTCCGGCTTCCAGTTCGGCTGAGCCAAACCCTCCTCCCCCAACCCTGCGAGCAAGACCCATGAAATTCACCACCAAGATCGCCGCCGCGGCCGTCGTCGGCGCCCTGGCCGTCGCCGGCGCGACCTACGCCCAGAGCGCGCTCAACACCGATCCAGCGGCCGTGGAGGCCGGCGCCTACAATCTGGAGACCCACCACGCGCGGATCGTGTTCGCGACCTCGCACATGGGCTTTTCCACCTGGTACGGCGACTTCTCCGGCGCCACCGGGAGCCTGACCCTGGACCCGAAGGACCCGGCCGCCAGCCAGCTTTCGGTGAGCATCCCGGTGGACAGCGTCTCGACCACCAACGCCACCCTGGACGGGGAGCTGAAGAGCGCCGCCTGGTTCGACGCGGCGACCTATCCGACCATCACCTTCAAGTCGACCAAGGTGACCGTGACGGCCCCGGGCGAGGCCAAGGTGGACGGCGACCTGACCTTCCACGGGGTGACCAAGCCGGTGACCCTGGACGCCAAGTTCAAGGCCTCGGGGACCAACCCGCTCAGCAAGGCCTACACGGTGGGCTTCGAGGTGACCGGCGCGCTGAAGCGCAGCGACTTCGGCGTGAAGACCTACGTGCCGATGATCGGCGACGACGTGACGCTGACGATCAGCGCCCCGTTCGAAAAGGCGAAGTAAGGCGGCGCGGCGCCGGCGCGCTCAGGCGCGCCGGCGGGCGAAGTCGGCCACGCGGGCCTGGGCCGCGTGCACCGGGTTGGCGGCCCGCGCGCCGCCGGCCAGTTCGTTCACATGGAAGCGCGCGACAAGCCCGCCCAGGGAATCGGCGTCGCCGGTCAGGGCGTGGCTGGCGGCGTTGGACTCCTCGACCATCGCCGCGTTCTGCTGGGTCATCTGGTCCATCTGGTTGACGGCGGTGTTGACCTGCTGAAGCCCGGTGGCCTGCTCCTGGGCGCTAGCGGCGATTTCGCCGACGAGGTCGGTGATCTGCGAGACTTCGCTGACGATGCGCTGCAGGGCCTCGCCGGTGTCGCCCACCAGCTTGACGCCGGCGCCGACCTGTTCGGTCGAGGCGGTGATCAGGCTCTTGATCTCCTTGGCCGCCTCGGCCGAACGCTGGGCCAGGGCGCGCACTTCGGAGGCGACGACCGCGAAGCCGCGGCCGGCCTCGCCCGCGCGGGCGGCCTCGACCCCGGCGTTCAGCGCCAAGAGGTTGGTCTGGAAGGCGATCTCGTCGATCACCCCGATGATCTGGCTGATCTGGCGCGAGGACTGCTCGATGCCGCTCATGGCGGCGACCGCGGAGCTGACCACGCCCAGGGAATCCTCGGCGCCGCGCCGGGCGACCGCGGTGACGTCGGCGGCCTGCTTGGCGCCCTCGGCGGTGCGGCGGACGGTGGCGGTGATCTCGTCGAGCGCGGCGGCGGTCTCTTCCAGGCTGGCGGCCTGCTGCTCGGTGCGCTTGGACATCTCGTCCGACGCCTGGCTGATCTCGTGGCAGCCGGCGCGCATGGTGGACACCAGTTGCATGACCCCGCCGATGGCTTCGTCCAGGGCCTTCAGCGAGGTGTTGAAATCGTCCTTCAGGCCCTGGGCCTTGGCGTGGAAGGGCACGTCGATGCGATGGGTGAGCTCGCCCTTCGACAGGGCCTGCAGGGCGCCGGCGAGGGCGCCGATCGCCACAGCGTCGCCCGCCTGCTCGGCCTTGAAGGCCTCCTCGACCATGCGCTGCTCGTGAATGTCCACCAGCGAGCCGCAGGCGCGGATGGTCACGCCGTCCTCGGCGTGGCGGCAGCCGCCCATGGCGCGGAACCAGCGATAGGAGCCGTCGCGGGTCTGCAGCCGATAGGTCACGTCGTAGCGGGCGCGCCCGGTGGGGTCGGTCAGGTGCGCGCCGAAGGCGGCGAAGGTGGGCTCCACGTCGTCCGGGTGCAGCCGCCCGGACCAGGAGGTGACCACGTTGGGAAAGTCGCTCTCGTCATGAAAGCCGAGCAGGCGGCGGAATTCGTTGGACCAGGTCCAGACCGACCGCGGGTCGTTGGCGTCCGCGTTGTATAGGATCGCCTGCCACAGGCCGACGCCGCACGCCGCGTCCAACAGCTCCGAGCGTAGCTTGAGGTCCGCGTAGGCGGCCTTCAGCTCGTCCGACGAGTCCTTCCTTGCGAATGAAAACACCTTGAACGCCCCTCTGCTCCGCGCGCGCCTCGGGGAGCACCCAGTCCCAAGCGAGAGCGCCGCGCCCGATGAAGGTTCCGTCGTCAGGTAAACAAGGTGTGTATTCCGATCACGGAGACATGCGCCGGAGCTCTACTTGTCCGGTCGTGTCGAGCCGACACATGTGTAGATTTCACGAATACTGACATGACCGCGATATTCGCCGACGCCGGCCGCCCGCGCGCGCCGTGGCCCGGAAGGCCGGCCCTCGACCCGCCGGGTCGAGGGCGCGCGAAGCGAGCGACCGGCCGCCGCGCGGGATCGGGGCCGACCGCCAGGACACAGCGAACCCCTTGCGGGGCCAGGGATCGCGCGCGCGGACCCCGGCCGCCGACGCCTCGGCCGGCACGCGGCGGGGCGCGGCGCAGGAGAGCGCGCCTCAAGGCGCCCGCGGACGCCGCCGCCCGGCTCCCGGCGCGGTGAAGGCCGGCGACGCCGGTCGAGGCGGGACGCGGCCGGTGCGACGGAGCGCCGCAGGGCCAATCGGCGTCAGCGCCGCGCCTCGGCGGCCATGCGCAGGGCCAGGCCCGCCAGCACCGTGCCCATGATCCAGCGCTGAACCGCCGCCCAGAAGGGCCGGCCGGCGAGGAAGGCCGCGATCGAGCCGGCCGCCATGACGATGGCCGCGTTGACCGCCACGCTGATGGCGATCTGGGTGAAGCCCAGGGCCAGCGACTGGGCCAGCACGCCGCCCGCGCCGGGGCGGATGAACTGGGGCAGCAGCGATAGGTAGAGCACCGCGGCCTTGGGATTCAGGAGGTTGGTCAGGAAGCCCATGGCGAACAGCCGCCGGGGGCTGTCGGGCTTCAGTTCGCGCACCTGGAAGGGCGAGCGGCCGCCCGGCCTCAGCGCCTGCCAGGCCAGCCAGCCGAGATAGGCCGCGCCGGCGATGCGCAGGGCGTCGTAGGCCAACGGCACGGCGAAGACGAGGGCGGTGATGCCGAGCGCGGCGGCGAGCACGTAGAAGACGAAGGCCAGCGCCACCCCGCCCAGCGAGATCAGCCCGGCCGCGCGGCCCTGGCAGATCGAGCGCGAAACCAGATAGGCCATGTTCGGCCCCGGCGTCAGCACCATGCCGAGGGCGACGGCGGCGAAGGCCAGGTGGTTGGAAAGGGCGGACGTCATAGGAGCTCCTTGCATCGCGGGTGGAGCCCAGGCGCGCGGCGGTCGAACGGCCCGCGCTCCCCGATGGTGGCCCATCTCGCAGCGCCAGTCGCGCGGACGAAACGAAGGATGCGGCCTGGCCGGCCTTCGCGCAAGCGCGCTCGGCGCCCGCGCGCCTACTCCGCCAGGGTCTCCAGGAACCTCGCCGGCTCGCCGCGGCCCTCGGCGATCACCTCGTCGTCGCGCATGATGATCTGCCCACGGATGATGGTGGCCTTGGGCCAGGCCTTGGCCTCGAAGCCGTCGAAGGGGGTCCAGCCCGAGCGGGTGGCCATCCAGTCGTGGGTGATGGTGCGCCGGGCCTTCATGTCGACGATGGTCAGGTCGGCGTCGAAGCCCACCGCCAGGCGGCCCTTGTCGGCCAGGCCGAAGATGCGGTTGGGGCCGTGGCTGGTGAGGTCGACGAAGCGCTCCAGGGTGAGCTTTCCGTCCGCCACGTGGGTCAGCATGATCGGCACCAGGGTCTGCACGCCGGGCATGCCGCTGGGCGAGGCCGGATAGGGCCGGGCCTTCTCCTCGCGGGTGTGGGGGGCGTGGTCGGAGCCCAGGACGTCGGCGACGCCGTTGGCGATCCCCAGCCACAGCCCGGCCTGGTGGCGCGCCTCGCGGATCGGCGGATTCATCTGGGCGAAGCCCTTCAGCCGCTCGTAAGCCTCCGGCGCGGTGAGCGTCAGATGCTGCGGCGTGAACTCGACGCTGGCCACGTCCTTGTGCCTGGACAGGAACTCCACCTCCTCGGCGGTGGTCACGTGCAGCACGTGGATGCGCTTGCCCAGGCCCGTGGCGATACGCACCAGCCGCTCGGTGGACTGGATGGCCGACTGGGCGTCGCGCACTTCCGGATGGCTGGTCCAGTCGCCGGTGCGGGCCAGCGGCCGGCGATCGGCCAGGCGATATTCATCCTCGGAGTGGAACGCAGCGCGGCGGTTGATATGGCGCAGCACGTCCTCGACGCCGGCGTCGTCCTGCACCAGCAGGGTGCCGGTGGAGGCGCCCATGAACACCTTGATCCCGCAGCAACCGGGCAGGCGCTCCAGTTCGCCCAGGAACTTGGCGTTTTCATGGGTGCCGCCGACGTAGAAGGCGTGGTCGCAGTGCATGCGGCCCCTGGCGCGCTCCAGCTTGTCGGCCAGGGCGTCGGCGTCGGTGGTGGTGGGCTCGGTGTTCGGCATCTCGAACACGGCGACGACGCCGCCCAGCACGGCCCCGCGCGAACCGCTCTCCAGATCCTCCTTCCACTCCAGCCCCGGCTCGCGGAAGTGGACCTGGCTGTCGATGACGCCGGGCAGGACGGTGAGGCCCGCCGCGTCGAACACCTCGCCCGCGGAGGCCTGGGAGAGGTCGCCGATGGCGGCGATCTTGCCGGCGCGCACGCCCACGTCGGCCAGCCCCCGGCCGGCGTGGTTCACCACCTCGCCGCCTTTCACGATCAGGTCGAAGGTCTCAGGCATGGGCGGGCTCGGTTTCGTCGAAGAGTTTGAAGGCGGCGGCGGCGACCGCGTCCACGGTCAGGTCCATCATGTGGCAGACCGCCTGGTCGGCGCCAGGGTCGACCATACGGATCTGGTCGTAGGTGCGCGCGCCCCGCACGATGGCGGCGGACGGGCCCCAGGGGGCGTAGAGCCGCTCGTCGGTGGGGCCGAACAGGCCGAGCGTCGGCGCGCCGGCGGCGGCCGACAGGTGCATGAGCCCCGAATCGTTGCCGACGAACAGGCGCGCGCGCTTCAGGCAGGCGTAGGCGGTGAGCAGGTCGACCTTGCCGACCAGGTCGATGAAGCGGTCCTTGGGCAGGATGTGGCGCAGCGAGGCGACGACCGAAGCATCCTGCGGCGCGCCCAGCACCATGAGCCGGCCACCGGCCAAGGGCCCGCGCTGGCCGAGCAGGGTCATGGCCAGGAGGGTGAAGCGCTCGGCCGGCCAGGTCTTGCCCACCCAGTTGGCCGAAGGCGCGAGCGCCAGGATCGGCCCCGCGCCGGCGGTCAGCTCGTCGGCGTGCGCCTCGGTGCGGGCCGAGGTGTAGAGGAACGGCGCGGGCGGATCGTCCTCCAGGCCCAGCACCCGGGCGGCCTCGATCACCTTGTGCACCGGCGGGCCGGGCGAGCGGCGATAGACCGCGCGCTTCTGACGGCGCAGGAAGGTGGAGATGGCCGAGCCGCGCAGGTCCACCACCAGGCCCCAGCGGCGCTTGCGCACGTGCCGCCACAGGCGCAGCCAGTGGCCGCCGTTCCTGGTCTTCTCGAAGACGATCAGTTCCTCGAGGTTCGGCATTTCCCGGAAGAGCGGCGCGGCCGGCGCGCCGGCCACCACCGTGAAGCGCGCGCCGGGAACCTCCTCCGCGAGCTTGCGGACGAGTCCGGACGACAGGACCGCGTCGCCGATCCGTGTCGCGGTGATGAAGAGGATTGGGAAGGACCCCTGCGCCATTTGAATCTTCTATAGGGGCCTGCGGGCTGGCGCCAAAGGCGCCGAGCGCCCAATTTGCACGGTCATGAGCACGCTTGTCTTCACGCCCCTGAAAAGCCGCGCCCTGATCGCCGTCTCCGGGCCCGACTGGCGAGGCTTCCTGCAAGGGCTGATCACCCAGGACGTGGAGAGCCTGAAGCCCGGCGAGGCCCGGTTCGGCGCGCTTCTGACCCCGCAAGGGCGGCTGATTTATGACCTGTTCGTCGTCGGCCGCGACGACGGAAGCGCCTGGATCGACGCGGCGGCCGAGCATCGCGCCGCCCTGATCGCCCGGCTTTCCATGTATCGCCTCAGGGCCAAGGTGGAGATCGCCGCCGACGGGACGGAGGTTTCGGCCTTATTCGGCGAGCCCCTGCCCGCGCCCGGCGGCGGGTGGGTCGCCGACCCGCGGCTGAGCGCGCTGGGCCTTCGCGGCTACGGGGCCGAGGCGCCCGCGCACGCCGCGATCGCCGACGAGGACGCCTACGAGGCCCACCGCCTGGCGCTGGGCGCGCCGGGACCGGCCGACTGGGGCGTGGAGAAGACCTATCCCATCGAGGCCGACTTCGACCTCCTGGCCGGGATCGACTTCAAGAAGGGCTGCTTCGTCGGCCAGGAGACCACCTCGCGCATGAAGCGCCGCGGCCAGATCAAGAGCCGCATGGCGCCGATCGTGTTCGACGGCCCGGCCCCGGCGCCGGGCGCGGAGATCCTGGCGGGCGAGCTTCGCGCCGGACAGGTGCTGTCGGGCCGGCCGGGCCGGGCGATGGCCCTGGTGCGGCTGGACCGGATCGAGGGCGCGGCGCTGACCGTCGAGGGCCGCGCCGTGGCCGTGGAGCGGCCGGCCTGGTGGGAGGACGCCGCCGAGGGCTGAGCGCCCCCGCCCTCGTCCTATCTTCCGTGGACCGGCGCATTGGTGCTAACAGCGCCGCCATGGGAACGAGCCGGGGCGCCATCACGACCTTGACCCGCGCCGCCGTGGCGCTGGCCATGCTGGCCGTGGCGGTGCGCGTGCTGGTTCCCGCCGGCTACATGCCGGGCCGCGCCGGCGAAGCAGCGATCGTGCTCTGCACCGGCCAGGGCCTGCAGACCGTCTACCTGGAGAAGGACGCCAAGGGCGGCCCCGTCGCCCCGGCGGACAGCCATTCCGGCAAGGGCGACACGCACCATCCCTGCGCCTTCGCCAGCGCCGCCCACATCTTCTCGCCGCACGACCTCGCGCCGGTCGTCCCGAGCGTCTGGACCGCGGACGCGCCGGACCTGCGCGTCCCGGCCGTGGTCGCGCCAGGCCGGGGCCTGGCCGCCCCGCCGCCGCCGGCCACCGGCCCTCCCCTCTCGATCTGATCCGCCAAGTCCGCGCCGCCCGCGCCGCGCATGCGCGCGCGTGCGGTCGCCCGTGATCCAGATCGAAGAAGGGGCTCCAGCCTTGTCCAATCCCGTTCGCGGCCGCAGCGCCGCCCTGCTGGCCGGCGTCTGCGCCGCCGCTTTCGTCCTGCCCGTCTGCGCGCAGGCCCAATCCGAACTGCCCCCCGTCGACGCCGCCCGCGCCGCCGACGAACCGGCCGCCGGCTCTCCCGGCGACATCACCCTGTCCGGCGCGGCGCTCAGCCGCCGTCAGGTCGGCGCCGCCGATTCGGTGGCCCTGACCGCCGGCCAGCCGGGCGTCAGCGTCCAGGCCAACGGCGGGCTCTCCAGCCTTCCCGTCGTGCGGGGCCTGGCCGACGACCGGGTGCTGGTGACCGTGGACGGGACCGAGGCCACCGCCTTCTGTCCCAACCACATGAACCCGCCCGGCTCCTACGTCTCGCCCGCGCGGATCGACGAGATCTCCATCCAGCCGACCCTGTCGCCGGTGAGCTCGGGCGGCGACAACATCGCCGGGGTGATCGCCATCTCCACCGCCGCCCCGGCCTTCTCGCCGAACGGCGTGCAGATGAACGGCGAGATCGGCGCGAGCTGGCGCAGCGTCGCCGACGGCCTGGGCGCCAACGGGCGCATCACCATCGCCGGCGAGCGGCTGAGCCTGACCTACGAGGCCGCCTGGAACCACGCGGAGAACTACAAGACCGGCGGCGGGCGGCGGGTGCGCTCCACCGAGTTCGACGGCTACGACCAGGCGCTCACCCTGGCCTACGCGGCGGACCATGGGGTGGTGAGCCTGAAGGTCGGCCGCCAGTTCCAGCCCTACCAGGGCTTTCCCACCCAGCGCATGGACCTGACGGAGAACGACAGCCAGTTCGCCGACCTGAGCTACGAGGGGACCTACGCCTGGGGCGAGCTGACCGCCAAGGCCGGCTGGCGCTCGGTGGAGCACGAGATGAACTTCCTGGCCGACAAGGGCGGCTCGGCCAGCGGCGGCATGCCGATGCTGAGCCAGGGCCGCGACCTGTCGGCGCTGGTGTCGGTGTCGATCCCGCGGGCAGACGGCGGCGCCGTGCGCCTGGGCGTGGAGGGCCACCGCGCCGACCTGGACGACTGGTGGCCGCCCGTCGCCGGCAGCATGATGATGGGCCCGGACACCTATTGGAACGTCAACGGCGGACGGCGCGAGCGCGCCGGGGTCTGGGGCGAATGGGAGGCCAAGCCGGCCGCGGCCTGGACCACCCTGATCGGCGCCCGCTACGAGCACGTGGAGACCGACGCCGGGCCGGTGCAGCCCTATTCCTGGACCAGCATGATGAGCATGGCCGACGCCATGGCGGCCAAGGCGTTCAACGCCCGCGACCGCGGCCGGGCCGACGACAACCTCGACGTCACCGCCAAGGCGACGTGGCAGGCCAGCGATTGGGCGCAGGTGGAGTTCGGCTACGCCCGCAAGACCCGCACGCCCAACCTCTACGAGCGCTACGCCTGGGGCCTGGGCTCGATGTCCAGCGCCATGACCTCGTTCGCCGGCGACGCCAACTCCTACGTGGGCGACCCGGACCTGAAGCCGGAAGTGGCGAACAACCTGGCCGCCACGGTGAAGCTGACCGGGGGCGAGGGAAAGCGCCAGCTCACCTTCAGCGCCTATCGCTCGCAGGTGAACGACTTCATCGACGCGGTGAAGCTGGCCGACCTGTCGAACGGCTTCGTGCGGCTGAAGTTCGCCAACGTCGACGCCCTCATCTACGGCTTCGACGCCAGCGGCGCGGCCCGGCTTTGGGAAAGCCCGGCGCTCGGCCGCGGGACGCTCACCGGGACCGTCTCGTGGGTGAAGGGGGAGAACCGCGACAGCGGCGACGACCTCTATCACATGACCCCGCTCACCGCCCGGCTGACCCTGGAGCAGGTCAAGGGCCGCTGGACCAACGCCGCCGAGGTGGAGCTGGTCGGCAAGAAGGACGCGGTGAACGCCCTGCGCCACGAGCCGGTCACCTCGGCCTACGCCTTGATGAACCTGCGCACGAGCTGGACCAACGGGCGGGTGCGCGCGGACCTGGCCGTGGAGAACCTGTTCGACACGGCCTACGACCTGCCGCTCGGCGGGGTGTCCTACGGCGACTACAAGGCCGGCGGATCGGTGGGGATGATCCAGCCGCTGCCGGGGCTCGGCCGCTCGGTGAACCTGGGCCTCAGCCTGGCGTTCTGAGCTTGCGCGCGCGGGCCAGGTCCTGGACGGGCGCGGCGACGGCGGCCTCGGCCGCCGTCCACCTCGCCGCGTTCGCCGCGCTGGCCGCCCACCGGCCGGCGCTGGACATCGCCGAACAGCCGGCGGTGAACGTGCAGCTGGTGCGCCTAGCCCCGCCGCGCGCCGAGCAGCCCGCGCCCGCGTCGCCACGTCCGAAGCCGGCCGCGCCGCAGGCGGCGCGCAAGGCGCCGGCGCCGAAGACGCCCGCCGAGCCCGCCAAGACCGGGGCGTCCGAGCCGCCCGCCGCGCCGCCCGCGCCAACGCCGCCGCTCACCGCCCGCCCCTCGGCCATGCCGGCGCCGCCGGCCAGGGCGCCCGCGCTTGCGGCCGCCGATCCCGCCGAAGCCTACCGCCGCCAGGTCTGGTCCCATCTGGCGGCGCATCCGCCGCGCGCGCAGCCGGGCGCGGGCGTGACGCGGGTGGCCTTCCGGCTGGACGGTTCGGGCGGGCTTGTCTCGCTGCGGCTGGCGCGCTCCAGCGGGCGGCCGGCGTTCGACCGCGCCTGCCTGGCGGCGGTGCGCGCGGCCGCGCCGTTTCCCTCCCCGCCCGAGGGCCTCACGGACGCGGACCTGGCGTTCGAGGTCCCGATCCGCGCGCCCGGCGAAAACTAGCCCGGGGTTTGTCACACTGCCGTCCAACTCGGCGTCGAAGGTCGCGGCCCACGGGATTCGCCGGCCGCCCGGGGGCGCCGGGCCGCATGGATTGGGCGCGCCGCGTGCGGCGGCGCGGACGCTGGATGACTTCGCCTTCGCCAAAAGACGACACGCCGAACCCGTTCGCCCGGGCCGGAACCTGGGGTTCGCCCTCGCCCGGCGTGATGCGGATCGGCCCGCTGCCGAAGGCCGCGCCCGCCGCGCCCGAAGCTCCCCCGGCCGCGGCCAGGCCGGCGCGCGGCGGGGTGCTCACCGGATCGGCCCTGCCGCCGCCGCGCCCGCGCTCGCCGATGGAGGCGATGATGGCGCCCGCGGCCCCGCGCCCGGCCGAGCCCGCCGTCCAGCCGCAGCCCGCGCCCAGGCCGGAGCCCGCGCCCGAGCCGGTCGTGGCCGAGATCCAGCCCGCGGAGACGCCGGCGGAAGCCGACGTGATCGAGACGACCCCGGCCGGGATGCTGCTGTCGGCCGCGCCGCGACGGCGCGAGCGCCGCCAGCCGCGCCGGCGGCCGCTTTCGCTCCGCGCCCCGCTGATCGCCGGCGCGGTCTGCCTGGCCGTGGCGGCGGTCTCGGCGGCGATCCTGCTGCCGATGCGCAAGCCCGCGCAGAAGACCCCGGCCGAGGCCGTGGCGGCGTCCGCGACGGCCGCCTCCGCGACCGCCGCCGCTGCACCGGCCCAGCCGCTCGAGGCGGCCACGGCCGCGCCGACGCCGGCGCAGGCGCCCGAGACCAAGCCGACGCCCGCCGACGCCCGGCCAAAGCCCGTGAAGGTCGCCGCGGCCCGGCCGAGGAGCGCCAGGCCCGCCGCCGCCAAGCCCGCCCAGAGCGCGGCGACGCCAGCCGCGCCCGCGCCGGTCGACGTGACGCTCAACGCGACGCCGGTGACGCCCCCGCCCGCCCCCGAGCCGGCGCCGCGAGCCCCGCCGCCGCCCGCCGATCCAGACGCGCCGATGGTCACGAGCCAGCCCGACATGCGCTAGGGCGCGCGCGCCGCCGCTGGACTACATTGGCTCCATGACCGAGTCCGCCACCGCCGACGGCGCTTCGGCCCCCGGCGGCGCGCGCGGCCGGACGGGCCGGGCCCTCGCCCACGCCGCCGCCCTGGCGCCGGTGGCCCTGGCGGGCGCGATCGCCGCCGGGGCGCGGCTGGACGGCGCCAACCTGGCCATGGCCTTCCTGGCGGCGGTGCTGGTGAGCGCCGTGAGCTTCGGCCTCGGCCCGGCGCTGACCGCGGCCCTGGCCGCGGCGGTGGGCTACGACTTCTTCTTCCTCGAGCCCCGCTTCACCTTCCACATCGCCCGGCCAGCCGATCTGGTGACCTTCGCCGTCTTCTTCCTGGCGGCGCTGGCGACGGGATGGCTGGCCGGCCGCGCGCGCGACGAGGCCCGGCGCGCCACCGCCGAGGCCCGCACGGTCGCGGCGCTGTTGGCCGCCAGCGAGCGGCTGTCGGCCAGCGCCAGCCGCGAGCAGGCGGCTCAGGTGCTGGTGGAGCGGCTGCAGGACGCGGGCGTCGGCGCGGCGGTGGTGCTGGCCCCGGCGGGCGAGACGATGCGGGTGATCGCCGCGTCCGGCGGCCTGTCGGCGCTGGACGACGCCAACACCTCGGCCGCGCAGGGCGTGTGGGAGACGGGCGAGGACGCTCCGGCGGGCGACTGGCGTTTCCGGCCGCTGGAGGGGGCGCATGGACGCGTGGGCGTGGTCGGCCTGCGCGCCGCCGCCTCGCCGGCGCCCGACGCGGACCGGCGGCTGACCCAGGCGCTGCTGGCCGAGGGCGCGGCCGCGCTGGAGCGCGCGCAGTTGGCGGAGGCGGCGGCGGAGAACGCGGCGCTGCGCCGGGCCGACGAACTGCGCTCGGCCCTGCTGAACTCCATCAGCCACGACTTCCGCACGCCCCTGGCCAGCGTGCTGGGGGCGGCCACGACCCTGCAGGACTTCGAGGCCGAACTGGCGCCGGCGGTGAAGCGCGACCTGCTGGAAAGCATTGGCGAGGACGCCCGGCGGCTGAACCGCTACGTCGGCGACCTGTTGGACATGAGCCGCCTGGAGGCCGGGGCGCTGGCCCCGCGGCGGGAGTGGACGGACGTGCGCGAGGCGATCAACTCGGCCATAGATCGGGCGCCCGAGGGCGCGGCGCAGCGCATCGCCCGCGATTTCGCCAAGCCGCTGTCGAAGGTGAAGGCCGACCAGACGCTGCTGGAGCAGGCGGTGCTGAACATCCTGGAGAACGCCCTCGCCTATTCGCCCGCCGAGGCGCGGATCGAAGTGGCCGCCCACGAGGATCTGGAGACCGTGGTGATCACCATCGAGGACGAAGGGCCGGGCGTGCCGCGCGAGGCGCTGGGCGCGATCTTCGAGCGGTTCCGCCGCCTGGAGCAGCCAAGCGACAGGGGGCGCGGCCTTGGCCTGGGCCTGTCCATCGCCAAGGGTTTCGTCGAGGCCATGGGCGGGCGCATCGCCGCCGCCAGCCCCGTGCGCGACGGACACGGAACCCGCTTCGTGATCAGCCTGCCCAAGTCCGTGGCCACTCCGAGGGACCTCTTGTGAGCCTGCACCGCCCCCGCATCCTGGTGATCGACGACGAGCCGCAGATCCACCGGTTCCTCGCCCCGGCCCTGGAGGCGTCGGGCTACGAGCCGGTGCGGGCCCTGACCGCCGAGGCGGGCTTGCGCGAACTGGCGGCCAAGGCGCCCGACGCGGTGATCCTGGATCTCGGCCTGCCGGACCTGGATGGCAAGGCGGCGCTGGCCAGGGCGCGCGCCTTCTTCTCGGGGCCGGTGATCATCCTTTCGGCGCGCGACCGCGAGATCGAGAAGATCGCCGCCCTGGACGCCGGGGCCGACGACTATGTGGAAAAGCCCTTCGGCGTGGGCGAGCTGCTGGCCCGGCTGCGGGTGGCCCTGCGGCGCGAGCCGAAGCGCGGCGAGGCGGTGCTGAAGGTGACGGCGGGCGACCTCGACATCGACCTCGCCCAGCGGATGGTGCGCCGGGGCGGCGAGCCCGTGCGCTTGTCTCCGAAGGAGTTCGAGCTGCTGGCCGCGCTGGTGGAGGCCGGCGGCAAGGTGACCGCCCACCGCCAGTTGCTGACCGCCGTCTGGGGCCCTGCGCACGAAGCCGACGTGCAGTACCTGCGGGTCTTCATCGGCCAGTTGCGCCAGAAGCTGGAGGCCGACCCGGCGCACCCGGCGAGGATCGTCACCGAGCCTGGGGTCGGCTACCGCTTCCTGGCCGACTAGACCGTCATCTGCGCGCCAAGCTCCACCACCCGGCCCGGCGGGATGCGGAAGAAGTCGGTGGGATTGGCGGCGTTGCGCATCAGGTAGACGAACAGCCTGTCCTGCCACAGCGGCATCGAGCCGCCCGCGGTGGGCACCACCGAGCGCCGGCCCAGGAAGAACGAGGTGGCCATGATGTCGAAGCGCACGCCCTGGCGACGGGCGAGGCCCAGCGCCTTGGGCACGTTCGGGCTTTCCATGAAGCCGTAGGCGATGCGCACGCGCCTGAAGTCGGGGGCGAGGGTTTCGACCGTCACCCGCTGATCCTCGGCCACGCGCGGCTCGTCGGAGGTGACGACCGACAGGATGATGTTCTGCTCGTGCAGCACGCGGTTGTGCTTGAGGTTGTGCATCAGCGCCACCGGAGCGGCGTCAGGATCGGAGGTCAGGAACACCGCCGTGCCCGCCACGCGGAACGGCGGGCGCGCCTGCAGGGTGCGGATCAGGTCGGCCAGGGGCACGGACTCGCGCCGGCTCTTGGCGGCCAGGCTCTCCGAGCCGGTGCGCCAGGTCCACATGACGAGCACCAGCGAGGCGCCGAGCAGCAGCGGGAACCAGCCGCCCTGGGCGATCTTCAGGGTGTTGGCGCCGAAGAACACCAGGTCGAGCGCCAGCAGCGGCGCGGCCACGGCGATCGCCAGGGGCAGGCTCCAGCCCCATTGGCGGCGCATCACCACGAAGGCCAGGAGCACGGTGATGACCATGGTGGCGGTCACCGCGATGCCGTAGGCCGCGGCCAGGTTCGACGAGTTGCGGAACATGTAGAGCAGGAAGATCACCCCGATCATCAGCAGGGCGTTGACCTGGGGCACATAAATCTGCCCCGAGACGGTCTC
Source organism: Phenylobacterium sp. (assembly GCF_041916435.1). Lineage (GTDB taxonomy): Bacteria > Pseudomonadota > Alphaproteobacteria > Caulobacterales > Caulobacteraceae > Phenylobacterium. The sequence goes on from NZ_JAYRZM010000003.1 coordinate 244,069, forward strand.
GCTGGTGCGACGGATGTCCAGGCGCGGCAGAAGGCCAAGCTGCACCGCCTGCTGGGTCATGGAGAACGCGCCGGTGATGACCGCCTGGCTGGCGATAACGGTGGCGGCCGTGGTCAGCGCCAGCACCGGCCAGTAGGCGAAGGCCGGGATCATGCGAAAGAACGGGTCGGCCTGGGCCGCCGGATCGGCCAGCACCAGGGCGCCCTGGCCCAGGTAGTTCAGCATCAGGCAGGGAAAGGCCACGGCGAGCCAGGCGGTGCGGATCGGGCCTTTGCCGAAATGGCCGATGTCGGCGTAGAGCGCCTCGGCCCCGGTGACCACCAGGAACACGCTGCCCAGGATGGCCAGGCCCAGCCAGCCGTCGCTGATCAGCAGGCGCACGCCGTAGTAGGGGCTGAGCCCCATCAGGACACGGGGCTCCTTGAGAATGTAGGCGATCCCCATGGCCGCCAGCACCGCGAACCAGACCAGGGTGACCGGGCCGAAGAAGCGGCCGACGGTCGCGGTGCCGCGCGACTGCACCATGAAGAGGGCCACCAGGATGCAGGTGGCCGCCGGCAGCACGTAGGGCGCCAGCACCGGGCCCACGACCGGCGCCGCGGCCAGGCCCTCGGCCGCCGACAGCACCGAGATGGCCGGCGTGATCAGGCCGTCGCCGTAGAACAGGGCCGCGCCGCAGACGCCGAGCACCACCACCCAGAGCGAGCGGCGGCCGAGCGCGTGCTGCGCCAGGGCCATGAGCGCCAGGGTTCCCCCCTCGCCCTGGTTGTCGGCCCGCATGACCACCACGAGGTACTTGATCGTCACCACCAGCACGAGAGCCCAGAAGATCAGCGAGACGACGCCCAGGACGGCCAGGTCGCTGGCGCCGCCCCTGGCGTGGGCCAGGGCCTCGCGCACCGCATAGAGCGGGCTGGTGCCGATGTCGCCGAAGACGACCCCGACGGAGCCCAGGGTGAGCGCCCAGAACCCATGGGCTCGCGCGGACTGCGCCGCCGGCGCCTGCCCGACGGCTTCGATCTGCGACATGGAATGCGGCCTCCTGCTGCCATAGCCAGGCCGCGATCCTGGGCCGTCAGGCCGTCAAGCTTCGATATGGAAGGCGGGCCGGCCGCATAAGGGATCCATAAGGATCGGCCGGCTCAGTCGATCGCCAGCACCGTCTTGCCGGCGCCCTGGCCGGAGAGGGCGAATTCTAGGGCCTCGCGCCCCTGATCGAAGGTGAAGACCCGGCCGACCGGCGGAGAAAGCCGGCCTTCGGCGATCCAGGCCATCAGGTCGGCGAGGTCGGTCCTGGCCCGGGCGACCTCGAACAGCAGGAACTGGCGCACGTCGACACCGATCAGGGCCGCGCCCTTCATCAGGGGCAGGTTGGCCGGCAGCGCCGGGATCGGCCCGCCGGCGAAGCCGACCACCAGGTGGCGCCCGCCCCAGGCCAGCGAACGGAACGCCGGCTGGAAGAGCGGCCCGCACACCGGGTCGAACACCACGTCGGGGCCCTTGTCCTCGGTCAGCGCCTTCAGGCGGTCGCGCCAGCCTTCGGGGTCGGTGTCGATCGCCTGGTCCGCGCCATGCTCCAGGCAGAAGGCCCGCTTGGCCTCGGTGGAGGCCGCGGCGACCACTTGGGCGCCGAGGAGCCGGCCCACCTGCACCGCCGCCGCGCCGACGCCGCCCGCCGCCCCCAGCACCAGGAGCCGCTCGCCGGGGCGCAGCATCGCCCGCTGGCGAAGGCCGTGCAGAGCCGTCAGATAGTTGATGCGCAGGCCCGAGGCGGCGGCGAAGTCCAGCTTGTCCGGCAGGGGAACCACGCTCGCGGCCGGGGCCAGGGCGTATTCGGCGAAGCCGCCGGCGGCCTGGGCCATCACCCGCTGGCCGACCGCCAGCCCCTCGACGCCCTCGCCCAGGGCGTCGATCACGCCGGCGATCTCGCCGCCCGGCGTGTGCGGCAGGGGCGGCTTGACCTGGTAGCGGCCGAGCGAGACCAGCGCGTCCACATAGCCCACGCCGCAGGCGCGCACGCGGATGCGCGCCTGCCCCTTGGCGGGTTCGGGAAGCGGCAGGTCGACGAGCCGATAGTCGTCGATGGACTCCAGGGTCTCCGCCCGCCAGGCCTTCATGCGCATATCCTCCCCGTCCGCGGGCAGGCTAGGCGGCCTGCCCCAGGGGACGGCAAGGCGCGGTCAGGCCGCCGCTGCCGGGTCGAGCGTGTCGCGCAGGTCGCGCTTGACGAACTTGCCCGAGGCGTTGCGCGGCAGGGAGTCCTCAAGGAACCAGATGTAGCGGGGGATCTTGTGCTTGGCGATGTAGGCGGCGCAGTGCTCGCGCAGCTCCTCCGCCGTCAGGCTCTGGCCCGGCTTCAGCACCACCGCCGCGCCCACTTCCTCGCCCAGCCGCTGATCAGGCACGCCGAAGACGCTGCACTCGGCCACGGCCGGATGGCGGAAGATGCAGCTCTCCACCTCGGCGCAGTAGATGTTCTCGCCGCCGCGCAGGACCATGTCCTTCTTGCGGTCGACGATGTAGATGAAGCCGTCCTCGTCGATGCGGGCGACGTCGCCGGTGTGCAGCCAGCCGTCGGTGATCGACTGGGCGGTGGCGTCGGGGCGGTTGATGTAGCCCTTGATCACCGGCGCGCCCTTGACCCACAGCTCGCCGATCACGCCGGGGGGCAGGTCGCGGCCCTCGTCGTCCACGCACTTGACCTCGAACGAGGGCATGGCCGGGCCGGCGCTGTCGGGGCGGTCGACGAAGAAGTCGCCGGACACCGAGGTGATGATCCCGCAGGTCTCAGTCATGCCGTAGCCGGTGTTCGGCCGGGCGGTCTTCACCGACGAGTCGATCTTGGCCACCAGGTCGGGCTGCAGCTGCGCGCCGCCGCCGCCCAGCGACATCAGGCTGGAGGTGTCGGTGGTCTCGAACTCCGGATGGCTGATCAGCTCGCGCGACATCACCGGCACGCCGCTCATGGCGCTGACCTTCTCGCGCTCGATGAGCTTGAGCGCCTCGCCCGCGTCCCAGCGGTACATCAGGACGATCGTGCCGCCGCCGGCGGTGACCAGATAGGCGCCGCAGTTGTTGGCGGTGACGTGGAACAGGGGCGTGGTCAGAAGGGCCACCGGCGGCGGAGCCGTGGCCGGATCCGGCGGGGCGATCCCGGTGGCGCGCTGGGTGGCCAGGCCCTGGACCTGGCCGGAGAAGACCATGTTGAAAAGGTTGGCCACGCAGCCACGGTGGGTGAGCTGGGCGCCCTTCGGATTTCCAGTGGTGCCCGACGTGTAGAAGATGCAGGCGTCGGCGTCGGCGTCGACCTTGACCTCGGGCATGGCGCCGCCCTGGGCGACCACGTCCGACCAGGCGATCGCGCCGGCCGGCGGCTCGGTGCGCACGGCCACCACCTTGACCCCCTCGACCATCGCCGGCCGCTCGGCCACCCGGGCGAGACGCTCGGCGTCGGCGAACAGCACCTTCGGCGCGGAGTCCGACAGGGCGTAGGCCATCTCCTCGGCGGTCCACCAGGCGTTCATGCCCACGGCGGCCACGCCGATGGAGACGCAGGCCCAGTAGATCAGGAGCCATTCTGGATAGTTGCGCATGGCGATGGCCACGCGGTCGCCGGGCTGCACCCCCTGGGCCATCAGCCAGTTGGCGATGGAGGCCGTGATGGCGTGAGCCTCGGCGTAGGTGATCCGGTCGTCCTGGTAGACGAGGTAGGTGCGGTCGCCGAACGCAGCGGTGGAAAGCCAGAACTCGCGGACCGAGGGCGGCGCGTTCTTGAAATTGCGCAGCTTCTGGCCGCGCACGTCGACCTCGACGATCTCGAAGGGCGCGCCCGGCGCGGTCAGTTCGCTCCAGGCCTTGTGCAGCTCGGCGTAATGCATCGTCCCTCCCTTTGATTATCGATACTCACTTACAGAGGAACGGGCCGACTTCAAGACCGGAGCTTGACGGCGAGCGCCCGGCCGCCCAAGCGGGGGGCGAAGTCGTTGGGGGAAAGCATCCATGTCGCAGCCCTTGGCCGGCGCCGAGACGCCGCCGGCGCGCCGCATCCTGTTGGCCAGCCTGGTCGGCACGGCCGTGGAGTTCTACGACTTCTACATCTACGCCACGGCCGCCTCGCTGGTGTTCGGCCCCTTGTTCTTCGCCGACGCGCCGCCGGCCGCGCAGCTCCTGTTGTCCTACGCCACCTTCGCCATCGCCTTCTTCACCAGGCCCCTGGGCGCGTTCGTGTTCGGCCATTTCGGCGACCGGATCGGGCGCAAGTCGACCCTGGTCGCCTCGCTGATGCTGATGGGCGGCTCGACGGTGGCGATCGCCTTCCTGCCGACCTACGCCCAGGCCGGCTGGGTCGCGCCGCTGCTCTTGTGCCTGCTGCGTTTCGGACAGGGCTTCGGCCTGGGCGGCGAGTGGGGCGGAGCGGCTTTGCTGGCGGTCGAGAACGCCCCGCCCGGCTGGCGGGCGCGCTGGGGCATGTTCCCCCAGCTCGGCGCGCCGGTGGGCTTCCTGGCCTCCAACGGCCTGTTCCTGATCCTGGGGATGACGCTCACCCCCGAGCAGTTCCTGGCCTGGGGCTGGCGCCTGCCGTTCCTGCTCAGCGTGATCCTGGTGGGCCTGGGCCTTTGGGTGCGTCTGAGGCTGACCGAGACGCCGGCCTTCGCCGCCGCGCTGGCCGAGGCGCCGCCGCCGCAGGTGCCCTTCGCCGAGCTGATCCGCCGCCACCCGCGCGAGACCATCGGCGGCACCTTCGCCGTGGTGGCCTGCTTCGCCGTCTTCTACATCTCCACCGCCTTCGCCCTGGGCTATGGCGTGACCGCCCTGGGCTACAGCCGCCAGGCGTTCCTGGGCGCGCAGCTCGGCGCCATCGGCTTCATGGCGCTGGGCATCGTGCTGGCCGGCTTCTGGTCGGACCGCACCAACCCGCGGCGCGTCCTGATGCGCGGCTGCCTGATGGTGGTGGCCGGCGGGCTGATGATGGCGCCGATGCTTGGTTCGGGATCGCTGTTCCTGGTGTGGGGGTTCCTCTCCATCGCGCTCTTGATGATGGGCTTCGTCTACGGCCCGCTCGGCGCGTTCCTGCCGAGCCTCTTTCCGGCGCGGGTGCGCTACACCGGCGTTTCGGTGGCCTTCAACGTGGGCGGCATCATCGGCGGGGGCCTGACCCCGCTGATCGCCCAGAAGCTGGCCGACCAGGGCGGGCTGACGCCGGTGGGGATCTACCTGGCCGCCGCGGCCCTGGTGAGCTTCGTCGCCCTGGCGCCGCTGAAGCCCGAGGCGCTGTAGCGCGGCCGCCTTGCCCACGGCGCGCCAGCCGGGGACAGTGCCGGCCATGAGCGAGGATCCGATTCGCTGCGGCTGGCGCGGCATGCAGGGCGACGCCCTCTACGAGGCCTACCACGACACCGAGTGGGGCGTGCCGGAGTACGATCCGCGCGCGCTGTGGGAGAAGCTGGTGCTGGACGGCTTCCAGGCGGGGCTGGCCTGGATCACCATCCTGCGCAAGCGCGAGGCGTTCCGCGCGGCGTTCGACGACTTCGATCCCGAGAAGGTGGCCCGCTACGGCGAGGCCGACCGCGCCCGGCTGATGGCCGACGCCGGCATCGTGCGCTCCAACGCCAAGATCGACGCGGCGATTTCCGGCGCGCGCATCTATCTGGACATGCGCGAGAAGGGCGAGGACTTCTCCAAGTTCCTGTGGGCCTTCACCGACGGCAAGCCGATCCAGAACGACTTCGCCGAGATCGCCCAGGTGCCGGCTCAGACGCCCGTGGCCGTGGAGATGTCCAAGGCGCTGAAGGCCAAGGGCTTCAAGTTCGTCGGCCCGGTGATCGTCTATGCGTTCATGCAGGCCACCGGCCTCGTCAACGACCACCTGGTCTCGTGCCACCGCCATGCGCCGGTGCGGGCGATGGGCGCCTGATGCCGGACTATGCGCTCGAGCTGGAATGCGCGGGGCCGGTCTGCGGGGTGGACGAGGCCGGGCGCGGGCCCTGGGCCGGGCCGGTGTCGGCCGCGGCGGTGATCCTGGACCCCATGCGCATTCCCGAGGGGCTGAACGATTCGAAGAAGCTGACGGCCAAGGCCCGCGGCGCCCTGGAGGTCGAGATCAAGGCGAGCGCGCTGGCCTGGGGCGTGGCCTTCGCCGAGGTCGACGAGATCGCCGAACTCAACATCCTGCACGCCACCGGCCTGGCCATGCGCCGGGCGGTGGAGGCGCTGGCGGTGGCGCCGGCCTTCGCCCTGGTGGACGGCAACTACGCCTTTCCGCTGCCCTGCCAGGTGAGGACGGTGGTGAAGGGCGACTCGCTGTCGGCCTCCATCGCGGCGGCCTCGATCCTGGCCAAGACCGCGCGCGACCGGCTGATGATCGAGATGGACGCCGTCTATCCCGGCTATGGCTTCGCCAGCCACAAGGGCTATCACGCCGAGATCCATGTGGAGGCGCTGCGGACCCTGGGCCCCTGCCCGATCCACCGGCGCGGCTGGGCGCCGATCCGCCAGGCGCTGGCCGGGCTTGATCGGCTGAATCAAGATTGACGCCCAGGGCCGCCGCCGGCCCCTGGGCGCCATGACCGACGCGCTGATCCAAACCTTCCGCCGACAAGGACGGGCCTGCCAGAACCTGGGCTCGCCGTTCCACGCCGCCCTGCTCGCCCTGGCCGCCGACGATCTTGAAGGCGGCTGGGACGGCGCGGGCCTGTTCGCCCCGTGGGCGGAGGCGGACGCCATGGCGATGTTCGCCGACGCCGTGCCCCTGCGCTTCCTCGGCGGGCTGCACGACATGGTGCTGGAAGGAGCGGACGCCGAGCTGGCCGCGGCCTATCCGGCGCCGGGACGCGCGGCCGATCCCGCCAGGGCCTGGGCCGCGGCGCGGGCGGCCGTCGCCGCACGGACCGAGCGCCTGGCCGCCTTCATGGCGCACGAGCCGCAGACCAACGAGGTGCGCCGCTCGGTCTGCCTGATCGGCGGCTTCCTGGAGGTCGCCAGGGCGAGCGGCCTGCCGCTGCAGGTGTTCGAGATCGGCTCCAGCGCCGGGCTGAACCTCAGCTTCGACCGCTACCGCTACGACCTGGGCGGCGCGTGCGTCGGCCCGGCGGACGCGCCGGTGCGGCTGGACACGGACTGGTCCGGCCCGGCTGCGCCCGTGGACGCGCCCTTGCAGGTGGCCGCCCGCGCCGCCTGCGACCGTCGCCCCGGCGACCTGACCGATCCGGCCCAGCGGCGCAGGCTGCTGGCCTACATCTGGCCCGACCAGTTCGAGCGCCTGGGCCGCATCCGCGCGGCGATCGACCTGGCGCTGGAGCTCGGCGTGAAGGTCGATGCCGCCGACGCCGTGGCCTGGACGCGCGAAAGGGTCGCGCCGCGGGCGGGCCGCGCGACCGTGCTCTTCCACTCGGTGTTCTGGCAGTACATGCCGGCCGAGAGCCAGGCGGCCCTGGCCGCGGCCATCGCCGACGTCGGCGCCCGCGCCGGCGCCGAGGCCCCCTTCGCCTGGCTGCGCATGGAGCCGGCCCCGCCGAGCATGGCCGCCATGGAGGTGCGCCTCACCCTGTGGCCCGCCGGCGAGGACCGCGTCCTGGCCGAAGTCCACCCCCACGGGGCGTGGGTGAAGTGGGCGGGGTGACGGACGGATAGGCCGGCGCTGCACCAACCCCCTCCACCGCTCCGCGGTCCCCCTCCCCCTAAGGGGGAGGAGAAGGCTCGACGGCGCCGTTTCGATCTCCTCCCCCGCGAAGTGGGGGAGGGGGACCGCGAAGCGGTGGAGGGGCCTTCAAAGCTGTCTTCTCAGAAGAGGAACCGCGACAGCAGCTTAATCCCCTGTTCACCACGTTCCTTAGGCGGGTCTTCACCACGTCAGACGAGGATTCCCTCTCCTGAGTAGCGAGGAGCGGGCATGTCGTTTCCGGCCGAGACCATCATCTGCGGCGATTGCATCGAAGAGCTGAAGAAGCTGCCGGAGAAATCCGTCGACCTGGTCTTCGCCGACCCGCCCTACAACTTGCAGCTCGGCGGCGATCTGCTGCGTCCCGACAATTCCAAGGTCGACGCGGTGGACGACGACTGGGACCGCTTCGAGAGCTTCGAGGCCTATGACGCCTTCACCAAGGCCTGGCTGAAGGAATGCCGGCGCGTGCTGAAGGACGACGGCGCCCTGTGGGTGATCGGCAGCTACCACAACATCTTCCGCGTGGGCGTGACCCTGCAGGACCTGGGCTTCTGGATCCTCAACGACATCGTCTGGCGCAAGGCCAACCCGATGCCGAACTTCAAGGGCACGCGCTTCACCAACGCGCACGAGACCCTGATCTGGGCGGCCAAGGGGCGTGGCGCGCGGCGCTACACCTTCAACTACGACGCCATGAAGATGGCGAACGACGAAGTGCAGATGCGCTCGGACTGGACCTTCCCGCTGTGCACCGGCGAGGAGCGGCTGAAGGACGAGACCGGCTCCAAGGCCCACCCGACCCAGAAGCCTGAAGCCCTGCTGCACCGGGTGATCCTGGCCTCGTCGAAGCCCGGCGACCTGATCCTCGACCCCTTCTTCGGCACCGGCACCACCGGCGCGGCGGCCAAGCGCCTGGGCCGGCGGTTCATCGGCCTTGAGCGCGAGGAGGGCTACGCCAAGCTCGCCAAGGCGCGCATCGCCAAGGTCATGCCCGCGACCGCCCAGGAGCTGGAGGTGACCGGCTCGAAGAAGGCCGAGCCGCGCATTCCCTTCGGCCAGATCGTCGAGTCGGGCCTCTTGCGCGCCGGCGACACGCTCTACGATCCCAAGGGCGAGCGGGCCGCGCGGGTGCGCGCCGACGGCAGCCTGGCGGTGGGCGAGATGACCGGCTCGATCCACAAGGTCGGCGCCATGGTGCAGTCGGCGCCGGCCTGCAACGGCTGGACCTACTGGCACTTCAAGTCCGACGCGGGCCTGGCCCCCATCGACGTGCTGCGCGCCAAGGCCCGCGCCGCCCTGGCGGCCTAGCCGACCCACGGCCCGACGACGCGAAGTCCTGAGATGCTCCCCCTCTGGGGGAGCTGTCGCGGAGCGACTGAGGGGGACTTTGGCTCCCTGGCGCCGACGGAGGGCTTCCGAGAGACTGGACCGAGTTTCAGTCCCCCTCAGGCCCTTCGGGCGAGCTCCCCCAGAGGGGGAGCATCTATCCCGCATCGCGTCAGAGCAGGTTCCCCAGGCCCGCCCGCGCCGCCTTGAGGAAGACGCTCGGCAGGGCCTGAAGACCCGAACGCGGCGTCCAGATCACGTCGTCGGCCTCGCCCTCCGCCCGCATCAGAACGAGCGTCAGGGAAAAGTGGGTGAAGACGTGCTCGATCTCGCCCGCCGCGCGCCAATCGGCCGAGACCGGCGCGGCGGCGCGCGCCTCGGCGGCGCTGAACGGCTGGGAACGCCAGTCGGAGGTCGGCAGGCCGAGCATTCCGCCCAGGAGGCCCTTGGCCGGTCGGCGCACCAGGGCGACCTCGCCGCCCCGGGTCAGCACATAGGCCACGCCGTGGCGGCGCGGGCGCTCGGCCTTGGGCGTCTTGCGCGGATAGGTCTCCGGCCGGCCGCCCGCCCGCGCGGCGCAGGCCTGGGCGATCGGGCAGCGTTCGCACAGCGGCGCCTTGGGCCGGCAGATCGTCGCGCCCAGGTCCATCAGCGCCTGAGCCCAGTCGCCCGGGCGCTCGTCGCGCACCAGGCCCGCGGCCAGGGCCTTCAGTTCCGGCTTGGCGTCCGGCAGCGGCGTCTCGACCGCATGGAGACGCGCCATCACCCGCTCGACGTTGCCGTCGACCACGTTGGCCGGCCGGTCGAAGGCGATGGCGGCGACGGCGGCGGCCGTGTACGGCCCGAACCCCGGCAAGGCGCGCAGCCGCTCCTCCGTGTCCGGGAAGACCCCGCCATGCTCGCGCGCGACAACCCGCGCGCAGGCCAGGAGGTTGCGGGCGCGGGCGTAGTAGCCGAGCCCGGCCCAGGCGGCCATCACCTCGGCGTCGTCCTCGGCGGCGAGGTCCGAGACCGTCGGCCAGCGGGCGGTGAACTTCAGGAAATAGGGCGCGGCGTGCGGCACGGTGGTCTGCTGCAGCATCACCTCGGAAAGCCAGACCCGGTAGGGATCGGCGCGCACGCCCTGGGCCGTCTCGCCAGGCCCCACGCGCCAGGGCAGGTCGCGGGCGCTGTCGTCGTACCAGGCAAGCAGGCGGGCGCGCAGGCGGTCGGGGTTCATCGCCCTTCTCCTAGCGGATTTCGCGCCCGGCGCTAGGATGGCGCCATGGCCCGCAAGCTGCCCTCGCCGGAAGAGACCGTGCGCATCCTGGCGCAGCGGCGCACGCGCCCGTCGCCTCGCGTGATGCCCTCGGCCGGACGCGGCCTTTCCAAGCTGATCCGGGAGCTGGACGAGCGCTTCGGCCAGGGGCCGGGCGCGCTGCAGGCCCGCTGGCGCGAGATCGTCGGCGAGCAGATCGCCAAGCGCACCGAGCCGGTGAAGCTGGTCAAGGGCCGCGGCGGCGCGCCCGCCAGCCTGGAGATCCGCGTGGCCGGGCCGGCCGCGGCCCTGGTGCAGCACCAGGCGCCGGAGATCCTGGCGCGGGTGAACCTGTTCCTGGGCGAGGGCGCGGTGGGCAAGCTGCGCATCGTCCAGGGCCCCCTGCGCAACGTCGTCGCGGCCGCCGCGCCGCCCGTGCGACGCCGCGTGCCGCCGCTGGACGCGGCCCAGGAGGCCGAGCTCGCCAAGGGCTTGGCTGACGCGCCCGACGGGCCGCTGAAGACCGCGCTGATGGCGCTCGGCCGGGAGGTCTTGCGGGGCGGCCGCTGATCGGCCTTATCTGCGCCGCAAGCCGGTCCCAAGGGTCAGCCTCGCCACAGAGGCGGCGCGACGGGAATCGCGCTTTAATGATTTGTTCGCAATTCGCGGAGAGCGCTCCACATGCCGAATACCAACCGCCGCATCCTTGTTCTGGCCGCCATGGGCGCGCTTGCGCTCGCGGCCTGCAGCAAGACCGCTCAGAGCGCCGCCGCCGAAGGCGACATGACCCTGGGCGATCCCAAGGCGAAGATCGAGATGGTGGAGTACGCCTCGGCGAGCTGCGCGCACTGCGCGCGGTTCAACAACACGGTGTTCCCCGAGTTCAAGGCCAAGTACATCGACACCGGCAAGGTGCACTACACGCTCAAGGAATTCCTGACGCCGCCGAACGAGGTGGCCGCCGCCGGCTTCCTGATCGCCCGCTGCGCCGGCAAGGACAAGTACTTCAGCGTCCTGGACGCCGTCTTCCGCAACCAGGAACAGATGTTCATGACCGGCGACTTCCGCGGCGGCCTGCTGAAGGTGGCCCAGTCGGCGGGGATGACCGAGGACCAGTTCAACAAGTGCGTCTCCGACGAGGCCGCGCTGAAGGCGCTGAACGCCCGCGTCGAACGCGCCGTGAAGGTGGACAAGATCACCGGCACGCCGACCTTCTTCATCAACGGCAAGAAGGTGGCCGAAGGCGAAGTCACCATGGCCCAACTGGACGCGGCGGTCGCCGAGGCGTCCAAGTAACGGGCCCGCCGCCTCCGTGCACTTCCAGCGCCTCAAACTTTCGGGCTTCAAGTCCTTCGTCGACGCCACCGAGTTCCGCATCGAACCGGGGCTGACGGGGGTGGTCGGCCCGAACGGTTGCGGCAAGTCCAACCTCTTGGAAGCGCTGCGCTGGGTGATGGGCGCGAACTCCGCCAAGGCGATGCGCGCCGGCGGCATGGACGACGTGATCTTCGCCGGCTCCGGCCAGCGCCCCTCGCGCAACCACGCCGAGGTGGCGCTGACCATCGACAACGCCGACCGGCTGGCGCCGGCCGCGTTCAACGACCATCCGGTGCTGGAGGTGGTGCGGCGCATCGACAAGGGCGCGGGCTCCACCTACCGGATCAACGGCCGCGAGGTGCGCGCGCGCGACGTGCAGCTCCTGTTCGCCGACGCGTCCACCGGCTCGAACTCGCCGGCCCTGGTGCGCCAGGGCCAAATCTCCGAGCTGATCGCCGCCAAGCCGCAGAACCGGCGCCTGATCCTGGAAGAGGCCGCCGGCGTCTCAGGCCTGCATTCGCGCCGGCACGAGGCCGAGCTGCGGCTGCGCGCGGCCGAGGCCAACATGGCGCGGCTGGACGACGTGGGCCAAGAGCTGGAGAGCGCGCTCAACCGCCTGCGCCGCGAAGCCCGCCAGGCCGAACGCTACAAGAAGCTGTCGGCCGAGATCCGCTCGCTGCAGGGCGCGGTGCTCTATTCCCGCTGGAGCGAGGCGCGCGACATCGCCCAGCGCCTGCGCGAGGAGGCCGAGGAGGCGATCCGCGCGGTGGAGGAGACCGCCCGCGCCGCCGCCGCCGCCGTGACCCAGGCCGCCGCCGCCGAGGAGGCGCTGAAGCCGCTGCGCGAGGCCGAGGCCGTGGCCGCCGCGATCCTGGGCCGGCTGGCGATCGACAAGGACCGCATCGAGCGCGAGGGCGAGGCCCTGGCCGCCGAGGAGGCCCGGCTGGCCGGCGAGGTCGCGCGCATCGATTCGGACCGCGCGCGCGAGACCCAGATCGTCGAGGACGCCGAACGCGCCCTGGCCGGTCTGGCCGAAGAGTTGGCCGCCCTGGAGGCGGCTGTGGACCAGGCCCCCGAGCGCGTCCCTGAGCTGGAGGCCGCCGTGGCCGCGGCCGACAAGGCGCGGGCCGAGGCCGACGCCGCGGTGGAGGCCCTGGCCGCCGAGGTCGCCGCCGAGGAGGCCCGCCGCCGCGCCGCCGCCGCCCGCCTGGGCGAGGCCGAGGGCCGGGCGAACCGCACCCGCCAGGCGCTGGACCGGGCCAAGGCCGAGCGCCAGGCCCTGGGGCCGGCCGTCTCGCCGCAGACCGAATCGGCCCGCGCCGCCCTGGCCGAGGCCGAAGCCGCCGTGGCCGCCGCCCGCGCCGCGCTTGAGGCCGCCGAGGAGGAGCGCGCCCGGACCAGCGCCGCCGAGGCCGAGGCCCGCGAGGCCGCCCGCAAGCTGGACGAACAGCTCGGCCGCTACACCGCCGAGGCCCGGGCCCTGGCCCAGATCGTCGCGCCCCAGCGGCGCGGCGGCTTCACCCCGGCCCTGGACGAGGTCTCGCCCGAGCGCGGCTACGAGGCGGCCCTGGCGGCGGCCCTGGGCGACGACCTGGAGGCGGCGCTCGATCCCAAGGCCCCGGCGTTCTGGGGCGGGCGCGAGGCCGAGCCGCCGGCCTGGCCCGCGGGCGCGACGCCGCTCGCCCCGCTGGTCAAGGCGCCCAAGGCCCTGGCCGCGCGCCTGGCCTTCACCGCCCTGGTGGCGCGCGAAGACGGCGAACGGCTGCAGGCGATCCTGCCGCCCGGCGCGCGGCTGGTCTCCAGGGAAGGCGACCTGTGGCGCTGGGACGGCTTCACCACCCGCGCCGACGCCAAGCGGCCCGCCGCCGTGCGCATGGAGCAGAAGACGCGCCTGGCCGAGGTGGAGGCCGAGATCGAGAAGCTCGAGCCCAAGGCCAAGGCCGCGCGCGAGGCGCTGCAGGCCGCCCAGGCCCGCGCCCGCGCCGCCGAGGAGGCGCTGAAGCCGGCGCGCCGCGAGCCGCAGCTCGCCGAGCAGAAGGCCGCCCAGGCCCGCCAGGCGGTGGTCAAGCTCGACCAGGAAGCCGCCCGCCGCGAGGCCCAGGCCCAGTCCCTCGACGAGACCGTGGCGCGGCTTCAGGACGAACAGGCCGAAGCCGAAGCGAGCCTGGCCCAGGTGCGCGCAGACGCCGAGGCCGGCGGCGAGGCGAGCGACGCCGCCGAGCGGCTGGCCGCCGCCCGCGCCGCCGCCGGACCCGCGCGGGAAGCCGCCGCCGCAGCCCGCGCCGCGCTGGACGTGGAGGTGCGCGAGCGCGACGGCCGCGCCCGGCGCCTGGCGAGCCTGCGCCGCGACCGGGACGACTGGAGCCGCCGGGCCGCCTCGGCGTCCAAGCGCCTGGACGAACTGTCCGACGCCCGCGAGAAGGCGGTCGCCCAGCTCGACGCCGCGCGCGAGGCGCCCGCCGCCCTGGCGGAGCGCCGCGCCCGCCTGCTGGACGAGCTGTCAGCCGCAGAGACCCGCCGGACCGATGCGGGCGACGCCTTCCAGGCCGCCGACGCCGCGCGAATCGAGGCCGACCGGGCGGTGCGCGCCACCGAGCAGGCCGCCGGCGAGGCCCGCGAGCGCCGGGCCGGCCTGGACGCCAAGCTGGAGGCCGCGCGCGAGCGGCTGATCGAGATCACCACCCAGATCCGCGAGACCGCGCGGGTGGAGCCGGAGCAACTGGCCAAGCGCCTGGCCGACGAAGCCGTGGCCATCCCCACCGACGCCGGCGGCATCGAGGCCCACCTCTACGCCTTGGAGCGTCAGCGCGAATCGATCGGCGCGGTGAACCTGCGCGCCGAGGAGGAAGCGGCCGAGCACAGCCGCCGGCTGGAGGTGATGCAGACCGAGCGGGCCGACCTGACCGGGGCGATCACCCGCCTGCGCGAGGGAATCGACGAGCTGAACGGCGAGGGCCGCGAGCGGCTGCTGGCCGCGTTCGAGGTGATCGACGACCACTTCCGCGCCCTGTTCTCGGCCCTGTTCGAGGGCGGCCAGGCCGAACTTCGCCTGGTCGAATCGGACGATCCGCTGGAGGCGGGGCTGGAGATCTACGCCTGCCCGCCGGGCAAGAAGCTGGCGACCATGAGCCTGATGAGCGGCGGCGAGCAGGCCCTGACGGCGGCGGCCCTGATCTTCGCCGTGTTCCTGTCGCAGCCGGCCCCGATCTGCGTGCTGGACGAGGTGGACGCGCCGCTGGACGACGCCAACGTCGACCGATTCTGCAACATGCTGGACGAGATGCGCCGGCGCACGCACACCCGCTTCATCACCATCACCCACAACCCGGTGACCATGGCCCGGATGGACCGGCTGTTCGGCGTGACGATGGCCGAACGGGGCGTCTCGCAACTGGTCTCGGTGGACCTGCGCCAGGCCGAGGCCATGGCCGCCCAATAGGGGCCGGATCGCCGCGCCTGCGCGACAGATCGTGGAAAAACGACTTTTTGCAATATAAAACAACGCGTTACAAGGTGATTGCCCAGCCTTGACGCACTGCACCCGCCCCTATAGGTTCCGCGCGACTTTTCAGCCCCGGCTGCGGCGGCGACGTCGCGGTCGCATGACCTCCCGACGCATGGCGCAACCGGACGAACCGCGTGACGAGGCGATCAGACGTCTCGACGAAAGGGCTGACGCGCTGGCGGCGCGTACGGCCCGCGCAACGCCGGACTACGGCGCCACGGCGGCCAGCTACGGCTACCGCCTGATCGGCGTCCTGCTCGGCGGGGTTCTGGTGGGGTTGGGGTTCGGCTTTGCGATCGACGCGATCGCCAAGACCGCGCCCTGGGGGATGATCGTCGGAGTCCTGGCGGGCTTCGCAGTATCGACTTGGATGGCCGTTCGCACGGCCCAGCGGATGACCGCGGAGGCGGCGAGGGAGTGGGGCCCGGTTCGGGACCTGCCCGTCGACGACGCGGACGAGGAAGATTGAGGAGTTCGAGCCGGCATGGCCAGCCCGATGCACCAGTTTGAGATCCAGCCGGTTCTCACCCTGCCCACGGTCAATGTGCCGGGGATCGGGGCTATCGACCTGTCCATCAACAACTCGATCCTGTCGATGCTGATCGCCGCGGCGATCGTCATCGCGTTCTTCGCCATCACCACGGCCAAGGCCGCGGTGGTGCCGGGCCGGGCGCAGGTGGTCGGCGAGGGCATGTTCAGCTACATCGATGATCTTGTGACCGGGATCATCGGCGAGGAAGGCCGCAAGTTCCTTCCGTTCGTCCTGACCCTGTTCCTGTTCATCCTGGCGATGAACATGCTGGGCCTGTTCCTGATCTTCGGCGCGACGGCGCAGCTCGCCGTGACCGCCACCCTGGCCGCCGTCACCATCCTGCTGGTGCTGGCCGTGGGCTTCGCGCGCAACGGCCTGGGCTTCTTCAAGCTGTTCGTGCCTTCCGGCGTGCCCTGGTATCTCCTGATCCTGGTGACGCCGATCGAGGTTCTTTCCTTCCTCCTGCGCCCGGTGACCCTGGCCCTTCGTCTGTTCGGCAACATGCTGGGCGGCCACGTGGCCCTGAAGGTGTTCGCCGGCTTCGTCGTCTCGCTGGGCGCCCTGGCGGCCGGCGGCGGCATGGGCTTGCTGGGCATCCCCGGCGCGGCCCTGTCGCTCGGCGGCGTGGTCGCCCTGACGGCGCTGGAGTTCCTGGTGGCCTTCCTCCAGGCCTTCGTCTTCGCGGTTCTGGCCTGCGTCTATCTGAACGACGTGGTCAACCTCGGCCATCATCACTGACGGCCGATCAAACCCTCAACATCTCAACTTCCAAACGGGACTGAAAAATCATGGAAGCGGAAGCGGCTAAGTTCATCGGCGCGGGTCTCGCCACCCTCGGCATGATCGGCTCGGGGATCGGCGTGGGCCTGATCTTCGGCAACTTCCTGGGCGGCGCCACGCGCAACCCCTCGGCCGCCGGCGGCCAGTTCACCAACCTGATCCTCGGCGCGGCTCTGACCGAAGCTCTGGGCATCCTGGCCTTCGTGCTCGGCCTGCTCATCCTGTTCAGCTAAGCCAAGACCCGCAGACCCGGGGGGCGCTCCGCGCCGCCCGCCTGCCTTGAGGACGTCCAAGCCTTATGGCCGCCGAGACTCTAACTTCCAACGCCGCCGACGCCCACGCCGGGACGACGGAAGTCGCCCACGAAAGCGGCGGCGGCGGTCTGCCGCAGTTCCGGTTCGAGTACTGGGGCGGCCAGATCGTCTGGCTGCTGTTCATCTTCCTGGTGCTCTACATCCTGCTCTCCAGGGTGTTCGTGCCGCGGCTGCGCCGGATCCTGGACAGCCGGGCCCAGACCATCGCCGACGCGGTGGAGCAGGCCCGCAAGGTGCAAGCCGAGGCCGAGGCGCAAGCCAAGGCCGCCCAGGCCGAGATCGACGAAGCCCGCACCCGGGCGCGCGGCCTCGCCGCCGAAGCCAAGGCCAAGGCCGCCGCTGAGCTCGCCAAGAGCCAGGCGGCCGAGGACGAGCGCCTGAAGGCCCAGATGGACGAGGCCGAGGCCCGCATCCGCTCGCTGCGCGATACGGCCATGGCCAACGTCGAAACCATCGCGACCGAGACCGCCCAGGCGATCGTCGAGAAGCTGACGGGCGAGAAGACGACGGCCAAGGACATCGCCGCGGCCCTGTCGCAGGGAGCCGCCTGATGCCCGAGTTCCTGAATCCCGCCGAGGCCGAAATGTGGGTCGGCGCCGGCCTGCTGATCTTCCTCGGCATCGTGGTCTTCGTGGCCAAGGCGCCCAAGGCGGTCGGCGAGGCGCTGGACGCCAAGACCGCCAAGATCCAGGCCGACCTGGACGAGGCCGCGCGCATCCGCGAGGAGGCCCAGCGCCTGCTGGCCGAGCTGAAGGCCGAGCGCGTCGAAGCCGAGAAGCAGGCCAAGGACATGCTGGCCGCCGCCGAAGCCGAGGCCCGCCGCTACGAGGCCGAGGCCAAGGCCAAGCTCGAAGAGAGCCTGGCCCGCCGCCAGCAACTGGCCGAGCGCAAGATCGCCAACGCCGAGGCCCAGGCCGCGGCCGAGGTGAAGGCGGCCGCCGCCGAGTTGGCCGCGCAGGCCGCCGAGGCGCTGCTGACCAAGCGCATCGCCGGCGCCAAGACCGACCCGCAAGTGGACGGGGCGATCGAGCAACTGGCCACGCGCCTGCAATAGGCGCGCGTCGCATCAGACAAAGGAGCCGGCGCCGCGCCCGCGACGCCGGCTCTTTTCGTTTCTGAGATCAGGTCGTTTCTGGGCTCAGATCGTTTCTGGGATCAGGCCGGACGGCGGCGGAACCGCCGGCGCGTGCGCACGGCGAAACGATAGCGGCGCGGCACGACCAGCCGCTCGATCCTCAGCACCTGTTGCCAGGCGACCTGCACGACTTCGGGCTCGCGGCGCAGCAGCCGCCGGATCGGGAAGATCATCCTGGGGTGCGCGCGCTGGAAGCGCACGAACTGGCGGCGCGCCTTGAAGGAGTTGCGCAGCACCACCATCAGGCCGACCACCACCACCGGCAGGCCCATGGGCCCCGGCAGCGGGGCGATGAGGATCCCCGCCACCACGATCAGCAGGCCGAGCAACACCATCAGCCCACGCACGATGCGTCCCACCACATCGCGGGCGATGTCGTCAGGGGCGTAGCGGCGCGCGCGCGGCATGGGAAGGACGTGTGTCACGGGACTTGGGAACCAGGGATCGCGCACGCCCAGCTGTTCGGGGGAGGTCGCCGCCGTGCACGGGCCAGATATGTAAATCCGCCGCGGAGTCGTAAAGACGGGGACCGGGTTAAATCTTATCCACACGCGCTATTCGGGCCGGCCGCGGCGCCGGCGCCACACTGACGGGCGATCAGGCGAAGATCGCCTTAACCGGGTGTTCAGCGTGAACGGCGCGTCAAGGATGTTCCCGGGACGTTCCGCCCCGCCCCGGACGCGCCGACGCGCGTCCTAGTCCTCGGCCTTCCAGGTCAGGCGCGGCTTGCGCGCGGCCAGGGTCTCGTCCAGCCGGCGCATGGGCGCCAGGAACGGCGCGCCCTTGAAGCGCTCCACGTCGCCGGCCTTGGCCGCCTCGGCCAGCGCCCGCAGCGCGTCGCAGAACCGGTCGAGCTCCTGCTTGGACTCCGTCTCGGTGGGCTCGATCAGCATCGCCCCGTGCACCACCAGCGGGAAGTACATGGTCATGGGATGGAAGCCCTCGTCGATCATCGCCTTGGCGAAGTCGAGGGTGGAGACGCCGGTGCCGGCCAGCCACTCGTCGTCGAACAGGGCCTCGTGCATGCACGGCCCGTCCGGGAAGGCCGGGGTCATGACGTCGGCGAGGCGCGCCTTGACGTAGTTGGCGTTGAGCACGGCGTCCTCGGCCACCTGGCGCAGGCCGTCGGCGCCGTGGCTGAGCATGTAGGCGTAGGCCCGCACGAACATGCCCATCTGGCCGTGGAAGGCGCTCATGCGGCCGAAGGCCTGGGCCGCCGGACCTTCGGCCTGTTCGACCAGGTCGAAGCCCTCGGGCCCATGGGTGATCCACGGCGCCGGCGCGAAGGGCGCGAGCGCCTCCGACAGCACCACCGGCCCGGCGCCCGGACCGCCGCCGCCGTGCGGCGTGGAGAAGGTCTTGTGCAGGTTGATGTGCATGGCGTCGACGCCCAGGTCGCCGGGACGAACCCGGCCGACGATGGCGTTGAAGTTGGCGCCGTCGCAGTAGAAGTAGGCCCCCGCCTCATGGGCCAGGCGCGCGATCTCGATAATGTCGCGCTCGAACAGGCCGCAGGTGTTGGGGTTGGTGACCATGATGGCCGCCACGTCGGGCCCCAGCTTGGCGGCCAGGTCGGCCAGGTCCACGCGGCCGTCGCCGGTCTGGGCGATCTCGGCCACCGAATAGCCGACGAAGGCGGCCGTGGCCGGATTGGTGCCGTGCGCCGAGGTCGGCACCAGCACGCGCCGGCGGGCGGAATCGCCCTTGGCCTCGTGCGCGGCGCGGATGGTGAGCAGGCCGCACAGCTCGCCGTGCGCGCCGGCCTTGGGCGACATGGCCACCGCCGGCATGGCGGTGAGCGTCTTCAGCCAGTGGGCCAGCCGGTCGATCAGCGCCAGGGCGCCCTGGGTGGTGGAGACCGGCTGCAGCGGGTGCAGGTCGGCGAAGCCGGCCAGACGCGCGGCCTTCTCGTTGAGCCGCGGGTTGTGCTTCATGGTGCACGAGCCCAGCGGATAGAGCGCCAGGTCGATGGCGTGGTTCTTCTGCGACAGGCGCACGTAGTGGCGCACGGTCTCCGGCTCGGACAGGCCCGGCAGGCCGATGGGCTCGTCGCGCAGCAGGCCGCCGAGGTCGGAAGCGTCGCGGGTGGGCTCGGGCAGGTCGACGCCAGTCTTGGTCCAGCCGTCGCGCTCGAAGATCAGGGCCTCGTCCTGCAGCAGGCCGCGCCCGCCGGTGAGCGAGCGGGGCGTCACCTCCACGGCGGCCTCGGGCTGGGTGGGACGGCCGACATTCAGCATGGTCATTGGGCGAGCCTCCGCTGAAGGGCCGCAGAGAAGGCGGCGATGTCCTTGGGGGTGGTGGTTTCGGTGGCGGCGACCAGCAGGACCTCGTCCATGCCGGCCGAGGGATTCAGGCGCGAGAACGGCACGCCGGCGACGATCCCGTCCTCCAGCAGCTCCTCGACCAGCCCGGCGGCCGGGCGCGGCAGGCGCACGGCGAACTCGTTGAAGAAGCGGTCGGTGAGGATCTCCACGCCGGGCACGGCGGCCAGGGCGTCGCGCAGGTCGCGGGCCGTGGCGTGGTTCACCGCGGCGAGCTGGCGAAGCCCCTTCTCGCCCAGCAGGGTCAGGTGGATGGTGAAGGCCAGGGCGCACAGGCCCGAGTTGGTGCAGATGTTCGAGGTGGCCTTCTCGCGGCGGATGTGCTGCTCGCGGGTCGACAGGGTCAGCACGAAGCCACGCCGGCCCTCGGCGTCGACCGTCTCGCCGGCCAGGCGGCCCGGCATCATGCGCACGAACTTCTCACGGCAGGCGAAGAGGCCGACGTAGGGACCGCCGAAGTTCAGGCCGTTGCCGATGGACTGGCCCTCGGCCACGGCGATGTCGGCGCCCATCTCGCCCGGCGACTTCAGAAGGCCGTAGGCCAGCGCCTCGGTGGTGACCACCACCAGGAGCGCCCCGGCGGCGTGGGCGGCCTCGGCGATCTTGGAGACGTCGTGGGCCACGCCGAAGACGTTGGGCGTCTGCACCACTACGCAGGCGGTCTCGGCGTCGATGGCCCCGATCACCGCGTCCTCCGGATGGACGGCGGCGGGCTGGCGCACGATGTCCATGCCCTCGGCGTGGGCCAGGGTCTGCGTGGTCGTCGCATAGTGCGGATGCAGGCCGCCGCAGAGCACGGCGCGCTTACGGCGCGTGACCCGCTGGGCCATCATCACCGCCTCGGCGCAGGCGGTGGAGCCGTCGTACATGGAGGCGTTGGCCACCTCCAGGCCGGTCAGGGCCGCCACCTGGGTCTGGAACTCGAACAGCGACTGCAAGGTGCCCTGAGCGATTTCCGGCTGGTAGGGCGTGTAGCTGGTCAGGAACTCGGAACGCTGGATGATGTGGTCCACCGTGGCCGGCACGTGGTGGCGATAGGCGCCGGCCCCGCAGAAGAAGGGCCCGGCGCCGGCCGCGCGATTGCGGGCGGCCAGTTCGGAGAGCTCGCGCTCCACCTCCAGCTCGCCGGCGTGCGGCGGCAGGTCGACGAGGCCCGCGCGGCGCGCGGCCTCGGGCACGTCTGAGAAAAGCTCGTCGACGGACGAGACGCCGATGACGCCGAGCATCTCGGCGCGGTCTTCGGGAGTGAGCGGCAGGTAGCGCATGACTTGGAACCCAGGTCGGTCCTGGCCCCGGCCCGCGCCGGGACCGGCCGTATTAGAGCGACTGCAGGAAGGCTTCGTACGCGGGCCTGTCCATCAGGCCTTCGTATTCGGACGGATCGGAGATCTTCAGCTTGGCGAACCAGCCTTCGGACTCGGGCAGGTCGTTGACGCGCTCGGGATTGTCCGAGAGCACCGGATTGCCTTCGATCACTTCGCCCGACACCGGCGCATAGACGTCGGAAGCGGCCTTGACGCTCTCGACCACGGCCATGTTGTCGCCGGCCTTGACGGTCTTGCCCGCGTCAGGGGTCTCGACGAACACCACGTCGCCCAGTTGTTCGGCGGCGTAGGCGGTGATGCCGACCGTCGCCACGTCGCCCTCGAGGACGACCCATTCATGATCCTTGGTGAAACGCATCTGCGGGTTCCTCAGGCTTTGACTTTGCGCACGTAGCGGTGCGCGACGAAAGGCATGGACGTGACTTCGCAAGGCTGGGCCTTGCCGCGCACGATGACCTTGAGCGATGTGCCGACCGCCGCCAAGGCCGGAGGCACGAAGCCCATGGCGATCGGGCAACCGAGGCTCGGAGAGAAGCCGCCGGAGGTCACGCGGCCGACCACCGCGCCCGTCTCGTCGGCGATTTCGGCGCCCTCGCGGGCCGGCGCGCCCTGCAGCACCTTCAGCCCGACCCGCTTGCGCGTGGGGCCGGATTCCAGTTCGCGGGCGATGCGCGCCGCGCCGGGGAAGTCGCGGGCCTCGCGGCGCTTCTTCGACACGGCGAAGGCCAGGTCCGCCTCGATCGGGCTGACGGTTTCGTCCACGTCGTGGCCGTAGAGCGGAAGACCCGCCTCCAGCCGCAAGGAGTCGCGGGCGCCCAGGCCGATCGGGCGCACCCGCTCGTCGGCGAGCAGCGTGGCCCAGACCCGTTCGGCGGCCGCGGCCGGGATGGAGATCTCGTAGCCGTCCTCGCCGGTGTAGCCAGAGCGGGAGATCAGGACGTCGACGCCGAAGGCGGTCATGGCGGCGGAGTCCATGAAGGCCATGGCGGCCGCGGCCGGGGCGTGTTCGGCCAGCGCCTCGGCGGCCTTGGGCCCCTGCAGCGCCAGCAGCGCGCGGTCCTCCAGCCGCTCGATCGTCACCTGGCCGGCGAGCTCGGCGTCGATGACCTTGAAGTCGTTGTCCTTGCAGGCGCCGTTGACCACCACGAACAGGCCGTCGTCGTCGGGCCGGGCGGCCATCAGGTCGTCGATGATCCCGCCGTCGCGGTTGAGCAGCACCGAATAGCGCTGCTTGCCGGGCTTCAGGCCGATGAAGTCGCTGGGGGTGACCTCCTCGAAGGCCGACAGCGGCGAGACCCCGCGCAGGCGCGCCTGGCCCATGTGGGAGACGTCGAACAGGCCAGCGCTCTCACGCGTCCAGAGGTGCTCCTTGAGCACGCCGTCCTTGTACTGAACCGGCATGGAATAGCCGGCGAACGGCACCATGCGGGCGCCCGCGGCGACGTGAGCGTCGCGGAGCGGGGTGAACTTGAGATCTTCTTCTGACAAACAGGAACTCCGGCTGACGACAGCGCGCGACCGGACGGAATGTCCGTTGAACGCCCTGCCCCCGCTGTCCCTGAGCCTGAGAGATTTAGAGTCCCAACGCGGGACCCCCTGCTCCTTCGGCGAGCCCATCCCGAAGGACGGCTACTTTCCAGCGTTCATCAGCCCGTCGCGGTCCTTTTGCCTGAGCGTTTCCGGGGCGGTTGCGCCTTCGGCTCCGAATCTTGCGATCCGATCTCTCCCGCGAGAGTCCGGCGGAACGTCCTCGATGGCCGCGACCGTGTCAACGCGCAAAACAGCGCTCCCCAGGGCCGCTCAGCACATGGCGCGCAAAATGGCGCGGCAGAAGCCAGGCTCGACCAGGACGACGGCGCCGGGCGCCACGCCAAGCAGCCGTTCGACCACCGCGGCCTCGTCCGCCATGCGCGCCTCCAGCCGCTCGGCCGCCGCGTCCAGCTCCCCCGCCTCGGCGTCCGCCATGGCCTGGAGCCAGACCGCCTGGCGCGCATTGGCCAGGCTGAGCAGCACCTCGGCGACCAGGGCCGGCGCCGGCGGGCGGAACACGCCCTGGCGCACGCCTTCCTCGACCAGCCTGGTCAGCGCCGGGGCGACCACGCGGGTCGAGGCGGCCACCAGCCGCTGATAGAGCGCCGCGTTCTCGGACTTCAGCACCGCCTCGTACATGCCGCGCAGCAGGCGCGCCTGCTCCACCTTCCACTGCCGGCCCTGGGCCAGGAAGGCGTTCAGCCGCTCCAGGGCGTCGCGCGAGGCGTCGCCGATGATCGCCTCGGCGTCGGCCACGATCCGCGCCGCCATGCGTTCGGTCAGGGCGTCGAGCAGCGCCTCCTTGGAGTCGAAGTGATGATAGAAGGCGCCCTTCGACAGGCCGGCCCGGGCGAGGATGTCGTTGACCGTCGTCGCCTCGTAGCCGCGCGACAGGAACAGCGCCTGGGCGCAGTCCATCAGTTCGGCCCGCCGTTCGACGGGCGGCTTTTTGACACGCGTCATGGCGGC
Organism: Phenylobacterium sp.; assembly: GCF_041916435.1. Lineage (GTDB taxonomy): Bacteria > Pseudomonadota > Alphaproteobacteria > Caulobacterales > Caulobacteraceae > Phenylobacterium. Next base: position 268,020 of record NZ_JAYRZM010000003.1, read on the forward strand.
GGGCGCCGTGTTGGCCGCATGGATTTCGCCTGGATCATTGCATCAGTTTCATTTGCAGACCGACCGTCGGTCTAATACTGATAGCGACCCTTGGACGAGGTCAAGATGCTGATGGAAACCGTCCGCACCCGCCCGCGCGTCGCCCGCCCCGCCCCCGGGCCTGTCCAGGCCGCGCCCGGCGCCGCGCCTTCACCGCCGCCGGCCCCGCACAGGCGCCGGCGCCGCTGGATCTCGGCGTTGGTCGTCGCCGCCCTGCTGATCGCCGCCGGCGCGGGCGGCTGGGTCTTCCTGCGGCCGCCCGCGGTGCAGACGGCCAAGGCCGCGACCGGCGAGGCGGTGGACGCGGTCTACGCCTCCGGCGTGGTGGAATATGTGCACGAGGCCGACATCGCCCCGATCGTCACCGCGCCGATCCGCCAGGTGCTGGTGAAGGAAGGCGAGACGGTGCACCGGGGCCAGACCCTGGCTCAGCTCGACGACGGCCCGCAGTTGGGCACGACCCTGCAGCTCGAGGCGCAAGCCGCCCTGGCGCGGGCCGCGGCCGACCGCGCCACGCGGCTCTACGAGGCCGGCTTCGGGGCCAAGGCGGCCTATGAGGACGCGCTGAAGACCAAGGCAGCCAACGAGGCGGCCGCCGCCAGCGCCAGGGCCAGGCTGGACGACTACCGGGTCAAGGCGCCTTTCGCCGGCCGCGTGCTGCGCCGGGACGCCGAGCCGGGCGATCTGGCCAGCGCCGGCAAGGTGCTGTTCGTGGTGGCCGATCCGCGGACGCTGCGGGTGACCGCCGACATCGACGAGCGCGACGTCGGCCGCCTGGCCGTGGGCCAGCAGGCGGTTGTGCGAGCCGACGCCTTCGGCGACCGGACCTTCCCGGCCGAGGTGGCGGAGCTGACGCCGCAGGGCGATTCCACGGGACGCACGTTCCGCGCGCGCCTGATCCTGGACCCCGGCTCGCCGCTGAAGCCCGGCATGACCGTCGAGGCCAACCTGGTGGTGGAGCGGCGCGCGGGCGCGGTGCTGACGCCCTCCAAGGCGCTGAAGGACGGGGCCGTCTGGGTGCTGGACGGCCGCAAGGTTCATCGCCGCGAAGTGGTGCTGGGCGTGCAGGGCGCGGAGACCAGCGAGGTGAAGAGCGGCCTCAAGGCCGGCGAGACCGTGGTGCTTTCACCCCCCGAGGGGCTGAGGGACGGCGGCCGGGTGCGGCTGGCCGCCGGATGATCCGCGCCTGGCTCGTCCTGGCGGGCGTGGCCTTCGCCCATCTGGTGGTGCGCACGCGCCAGACCCTGGTGGCCACCATGGGCGTGGCCGTGGGCGTCGGCTTCTTCCTGGCCGTGTCCGGAATGATGAGCGGCTCGCAGCAGGACTTCATCCGCACCCTGGTGGACTCCGCGCCGCACATCATCGTGCGCGACGAACAGCGCTCTCCCGGCCTGCAGCCGGCGGTGACGGCCTTCAAGGGCGCGGCGGTGCAGGTGCGCGGCGTCAGGCCCAAGGACGAGGTGCGCGGCCTGAAGGACTGGTCGGCCATGCTGGACGATGCACGCGCCCTGCCCGGCGCCATCGCCGCCCCCTCGCTGACCGGCGGCGTGGCCGTGCGCTTCGCCGGCCGCACCGAGGCGATCTCGCTGAACGGGATCGACCCGCGCATCGAGGGCAAGCTGATCAAGCTGGAGGAGACGCTGAAGGGCGGGACCCTGGCCGACCTGCTGGTGCGGCCCGACGGCATCATCATCACCCGCCCCCTCGCCCAGCGGATCGGCGCGAACCTGGGCGACACCCTGGTGGTGACCTCCGCCGCCGGCGTCCTGCAGCGGATGCGCGTCGTGGCCCTGATCGAGCCGGACGCGCGCGCCGGATTCTATGCGGGGGACAACACCGCCTATGGGCTGCTGCGCACCGCCCAGGTGCTGTTCGCCCGGCCCAACATCGTCAACCAGCTGCACATCAAGGTGGCCGATCCGGAGCAGGCGGACGTCGAAGCCAAGGTGCTGGAGGGCCGCTGGGGCTACAAATGGGAGTCCTGGCAGGAGCGTTCGCGCGACATCCTGAACCTGCTCGTGGTGCGCAACGTCATCATGTACGCGGTGATCTCGGCGATCCTGCTGGTCGCCAGCTTCGGCATCTACACGGCGGTGTCCACCAGCGTGGCCGACAAGCGGCGCGACATCGCCATCCTGCGGGCGATGGGCTTCACCGGCCAGGACGTGCAGCAGATCTTCCTGGTGGAGGGGCTGGTGGTGGGCGTGATCGGCGCCCTGGCCGGATTCGCCCTGGGCACGCTGCTGCTGGAAGCCCTGTCGCGCGTGCCGCTGTCGATCAACGGCCAGCCGCTGGAGCTGCCGCTGGATCGCGGCCCGCTGCAATACGCCATCGCCGGCGCCGCCTCCCTGGCCTCGGCCCTGGTGGCCGCCTGGCTGCCCGCGCGCAAGGCCGCCAGCGTCGACCCGGTGGACATCCTGCGGGGGGCGGCGTGAGCGCGCCGGTGCTGGAGGTCGACCACGTGACCCGCGTGCTGCCCGGGCCGCGGCCGGTGACGCTGGTGCGCGACATCTCTTTCGCCGTGCGGCCCGGCGAGTTCGTGGCGATCATGGGCCCGTCCGGCTGCGGCAAGTCCTCGCTGCTCTACCTGCTGGGCCTGTTGGACCGGCCAAGCTCGGGCTCGCTGCGGGTGGACGGGCGGGCCACCGAGGCCCTCAGCGACGCCCAGCGGACGGCCGTGCGGCTGCAGCGCATCGGCTTCGTCTTCCAGTTCCACTTCCTGCTGCCCGAACTCACCGCCCTGGCCAACGTGGCCCTGCCGATCCGCCGGCTCGGCCGGCTGTCCGGCGCGGAGGCCGAGGCCCGGGCCCTGGCGCTCCTGGCCAAGCTCGGCCTGGACGACGAGGCCGGCCGGCGGCCCGAGCAGATGTCCGGCGGCCAGCGCCAGCGGGTGGCGATCGCCCGGGCCCTGGCCAACGACCCGGCGATCATCCTGGGCGACGAGCCGACCGGGAACCTGGACAGCGGCAACACCCGCGTGGTGGTCGAGGAGTTCCAGCGCCTGGCCCACGACGAGGGCCGCGCGGTGATCTGCGTCACCCACGACGCCAACGTCGCCGCCGCCGCGGACCGGCGCATCCACATGCTGGACGGCCGCATCGAGAAGGACGACGACTAGGCCCCTCCCGGCGCCGGCCCGGATGATTACCCGCAGTTGTGACCATCGGTCGCGGCGAGAGCGGCCGAGGCGGTCGGCTTGTCGCACCTGCGATTAACATTCAAGAAACGCAGCCCGCCGCAAAGTTCACATCGCGTGATGGCCACTTCCATCCGCCTGTTATGCTTAAGCTTTTCCCGCGTTCCCCCGAGCCCCTTGCGCTCGCCTGCCAGCTTGCCCGGCAAATAAGGCGACCGAAGACCACGGAGCGGCAGGTAATGAGCATACGTGCGCGTATATACGGCATACTTGTTGTTCCGATTGCGGTCTTGTTGCTGTTTTCGACGATCGTCGCCGCAAGTAGTTGGGCGAAGCTGAAGTCGAGCCGCGAACTCATCGGCGAAACGCAGGTCGCCACGGCGACCGGAAACCTCATCCATGAGTTGCAGATCGAGCGCGGACTTTCGGCCATGTCGCTGGCGGCGGGCCGGCCGGCCGACGGCCTGGCCGCGCAACGGGCCAAGGCCGACGACGCCATGGCGGCGCTGCGGCGGCTGGAACGACGCGCGGACGCCGCGCAGGAAGCGGGCCTCGATCAGGCGCTGCGGAGCCTGGACAGCCTGCGCGCGCAGGTGAGCAAGGGCGCCCTGACGCAGAAGGCCGCCGTGGCCGGCTATACGAACATCGTCGACGCCGGACTGGCGGCCCTGGACGCCATCGCCGCGCGGGCCGGCGAAAGCGACCTGGAGTTGGGCCGAATCTTCGGCCTCTACGCCGGGGTGGTGACCGGCAAGGAGCTGGCGGGCCTCGAACGCGCCGCCGGCGCCGCGGCCCTGGCCAGCGGCGGCGTCACGCCCGAAAGCCTGCAGCGGGTCGCCGAGCTCCAGGGCGGCCAGGCCAGCGCGTTCCGCGACATGAACGCGAAGGCCGACGCGGCCGAGGCGCAGCTCTGGAGCGACTTTCTGGCCTCGCCCGCCAACCAGCACGTGGACAAGTTGCGCAAGACCCTGACGCAGAGCGTCGGCCAGCCCGCGCCCATGTCCGGACCCGACTGGTTCGCGGCGACCACCGCGCGGATCGACGCGCTCCACGCCATCGAACGGCGCCTGGTGGAGGAGGTGCGCCAGCGCGCCGGGGCCGCCGCGGCGCAGGAGCAGCGGTCGCTGGCCCTGACCATGGCGGGCGTCGTCGCGGCGCTGCTGTTCACCGTGGCGGGCGGACTGATCGCCAGCCGCTCCATCCTGGGGCCGCTGGGGGCGCTGACCGGCGACATCACGCGCCTGGCCGCAGGCGACACCGACCTGGCGCTGAGCGGCGCGGGCCGGCCGGACGAGATCGGCGCGATGACCGCCGCCGTCGCCGGGTTCCGCGACGCGATCCTGGCCAAGCGCGAGGCCGACGCGGCGCTGGCGGCCACCGAGGCCGAGGCCGAGGCGGCGCGCAAGGCGGCCGAGACCGCCGCCGCCCAGGCCGAACGCGCACTGGTGGTCGGCAGCATCGGCCAGGCCATGGGCCGGCTGGCTGCGGGCGACCTGACGTTCCGCCTGACGGCCGACCTGCCGGACGCCTACCGCCAGCTTGCGGACGACTTCAACAACGCGGTCGCCGCGCTGGGCGGCGTGGTGGTCGACATCCGCGAGATGACCGACGTGCTGAACGGCAGCGCCGGGGAACTGAGCCGCGCGTCCACCGAGCTTTCCCGCCGCACGGAGAAGGACGCCGCCAGCCTGGAGGAGACGGCCGCCGCCCTGGACGAAACCGCCCGCTCCGTCAGCCAGACGGCCGAGGGCGTGACCTCCGCGCGCCAGGCCGTCGGCGCTGCCGCGGGCTCCTCCAAGCGGTCGAGCCAGATCATGCTCGACGCCGTCGGGGCCATGGCCAAGATCGAGTCCTCCTCGACGCAGATCGCCACGATCATCGGGGTGATCGACGAGATCGCCTTCCAGACCAACCTGCTCGCGCTGAACGCGGGCGTGGAGGCCGCCCGCGCGGGAGAGACCGGCCGCGGCTTCGCCGTGGTGGCCAGCGAGGTGCGCGCGCTCGCCCAGCGCTCGGCCGACGCCGCGCGCGAGATCCGCGAGCTGATCACCGTGAGCGGCGGCCACGTGAAGGACGGCGTGCGCCTGGTGCGCGAGACCGGCGGCGCCATCGAGAGCATCGCCGAGGAGATCTCCACCATCGACCGGCTGATCGACGACATCGCCCATTCGGCCGAACAGCAGGCCGCCACCCTGAGCCAGGTGAGCAGCGCCGTGCACCACATGGACGTCGCCACCCAGCACAACGCCGCCATGGCCGAAGAAGGCTCGGCCGCGAGCGCCTCGCTCACCCATGAGTCGGCCCGCCTGAGCTCGATGATGGACCACTTCCGCATCGGGACGGCCGCTCAAGTTTCCTCCCCCTCCGCCCGCGCGGCTTGACCCCCAGAACGCCGCGCAGGCTGGCCCCTCCCCTCCCGGGGAGGGGCCTTTTTTTGCTGGCGGGGCGCAAGCACCGCCCTAGCGGGCTACGGCGGCCTCGCACGAATGAGCAATCGGTCTCCCATTGACGGGGCGCCGCCCCGCTCGCATCTGCATGGCGTCCGATGCGTTCAGCATTGGCGCACGGAGACGAGCGGCATGGACAAGAAAACCTCGGACCAGAACGAACGGCCGGTCTTCCAGGCGATCGACCCGGCGAGCGGCGAGCCCGGCGAACGCTACGCCGGCCACACCCGCGCCGAGGCGCTGGCGCGCGCCGCCGACGCCCGCGCCGCGTTCGAGACCTGGCGGCGCACGAGCTTTTCCGAGCGCGCGGCCCTGATGCGCCAGGCGGCCGGCGTGCTGCGGGCGCGCCGCAACGAGTTCGCGTCGCTGATGACCGCCGAGATGGGCAAGGTGCTGACCGAGGGCCGCGCCGAGATCGAGAAGTGCGCGGCCAACTGCGACTACTTCGCCGACAACGCCGAGACCTTCCTGTCGCCGCAGGGCGTGGACATGGGCGGGCCCAAGGCCAGGATCGTCTTCCGGCCGCTGGGGACGGTGCTGGCGGTGATGCCCTGGAACTTCCCCTTCTGGCAGGTGTTCCGCTTCGCCGCGCCGACCCTGATGGCCGGTAACACGGCGGTGCTGAAGCACGCCAGCAACGTGCCGGGCTGCGCCCTGGCCATCGAGGATGTGTTCAGGCAGGCCGGCTTCCCGCAGGACGTCTTCCGCACCCTGCTGATCCCCAGCCGCGACGTGCGCGCCCTGATCGAGGACGACGCGATCGCCGCCGTCAGCCTGACCGGCAGCGTCGAGGCCGGCCGCCAGGTGGCCATGCAGGCCGGCGGGGCGCTGAAGAAGTGCGTGCTGGAGCTGGGCGGTTCGGACGCCTACGTCGTGCTGGAGGACGCCGACGTCGAGCACGCGGCCAAGGTCGCGGCGACGGCGCGGATGGTCAATGGCGGGCAGAGCTGCATCGCCGGCAAGCGGTTCATCGTCGTCGACGCCGTGCGCGCGGCGTTCGAGGCCGCCCTGGCCCGGCAGATGGACGGCTTCGCCATGGGCGATCCGCGCAGCGAGGCCGCGCGGCTGGGCCCGCTGCAGAGCGTTGCGGCCCGCGACGAAATCGACCGGCAGGTGCGCGAAAGCCTGGCCAAGGGCGGGCGGCTGCTGGCCGGCGGCGAAGCGCCCGACAAACCCGGCGCCTGGTATCCGGCCACGGTGATCGCCGACGCCGCGCCGGGCATGCCGGTGCACGACGAGGAGGTGTTCGGTCCGGTGGCGGCGGTGATCGCGGCCCGGGACGAGGCCGAGGCGATCCGCATCGCCAACGACTCGGCCTTCGGCCTGGGCTCGGGGGTGCTGACCGGCGACCTGGCCCGTGGCGAGCGCATCGCCGCCGACGAGCTGGACGCGGGGATGAGCTTCGTCAACGCCCCGGTGAGGTCGGACCCGCGGCTGCCGTTCGGCGGGATCAAGCACTCAGGCTACGGCCGCGAGTGCTCGGCCTTCGGCATCCACGAGTTCGTCAACACCAAGACGGTGCTGGTGGACGGCTGAGGCGCGCGCCTCAGCCCTGCGGCGCCTGGAGGCGGACCATGAGCGTTTCCAGCGTGGTGGCGCGGGCGGCGTTGTCCTCGGCCAGGCGGCGGGCGATGTCGCGCACGCCGGCGGGATAGGCTTCGCCGCCGGTGGCGATTTCATCGGCCAACCGCTGGGTGGCCACGAGGGCGGCCTGCAGGGCCTCCACATGTTGACGGGCGAGGCGCTGGGCCTCGACCTGGAGTTGGCGGACCCGTTCGCCGACGCTGGACGCCGCGATGGCGGGCAGCGACGCTTCGATGACGGGCTGGGGCGCGACGACGCGCAACGGAGCTGACATCACGGTTCTTCCTTTCATCGCCGTGAACGCCACGGCCATGCAAAGGATTTGCCAAGCTGCGCCTGAACGCGTGCTGAGGCCGGCGTTAGCCCCCGTTCAGGAAGCTTGGCCGCAGGCGCCTACATCCGCTCCGGCGTGGCGACGCCTAATAGCTCCAGGGCCTGTTCCAGTTGGCGTAGCGTGGTTTGCGCGAGCGTCAGACGCGAGGCGCGAACGGCCGGTTCAGCCATCAGGATCGGGCAGGCCGCGTAGAATTTCGAGAAGGCCTGCGCCAGCTTGTAAGCGTGTTCAGCAATGAAATTAGGGGCTTTTTTGTCGTAGGCGTCGACCAGCGCCTGGTCGAAGGCGTCCAACAATAGGACAAGGTCGCGCTCGGCCGGCTCGGCCACGACGACGGGGCCGGCCTCGACGCCCTCGTCGGCGGCCTTGCGCAGCAGCGACTTCACCCGGACCGCCTGGTAGAGCAGGTAGGGGCCGGTCTTGCCCTCGAAGCTGGAGAAGCGATCGAGGTCGAAGACATAAGAGGTGCCGCGGAAGTTCTGCAGGTCGGCGAACTTCAGCGCGGCCACGGCCACCTTGTGGGCGGTCTCCTCGAAGGCGGCGGGGTCCAGGTCCTCGCCCAGGCCCGCCTCGTGCAGCCGCTCGCGGGCCTTGGACCGCGTCATCTCGATCAGGTCGCCGAGCTTCAGCACCCCGCCCTCGCGGGTCTTGAAGGGCTTGCCGTCCTTGCCGTTCATCGTGCCGAAGCCGATGTGCTCCAGCGAGCCCTCCTCGGCGTAGCCGGCCATGTAGGCGGCGCGGAAGACGATGTCGAAGTGATCGGCCTGGCGCTGGTCGACCACATAGAGCACGTGGTCTGGGTTGAAACCCTGCTTGCGGTCCAGGATCGTGGCCAGGTCGGTGGTGCCGTACATGGCCGAGCCCTCGGAGGACACCACCAGGAGCGGCGGCAGCTCGCGCTTGTCGCCCTGGCGGTTCACCCGGATGATCCGCGCGCCCTGGTCGTCGACAAGCAGGCCCTTGGCGTCCAGCTCGGCCACCATGGGATCGATCAGGTCCTCCACGTCGCTCTCGCCCTTCCACAGGTCGAAGTCGACGCCCAGCGCGTGGAAGTCGCGCTCCAGGGCCACGCGGGTGACGCGGGCGAAATGCTTCCAGAGCAGGAAATAGCCGGGCGTGCGGTCCTGCAGGGCCGCGGTCAGCCGCCGGGCCCGGTTGCGATAGGCCTCGTCGACCTTGCCCTGGGCCGAGGCCGCCGGATAAAGCCGGTCCAGGTCCTCCAGGCTCACCGCGTCGAACAGGGCGTCGGCGGCGGCCGCCTCTTCGGGCGAAGGCTCCACGCCGGCCGCGTTGAGGGCTTCGAGCCGCTCGGCGATCGCCGGATGCTCGTCCATCACCGCCCCGATCAAGAGGCCCATCTGGTAGCCCCAGTCGCCGAAGTGGGCGTCGCCGACCACCTCGTCGCCGCGGAACCGATAGAGCCGCTTGACGGACTCGCCGATGATCGAGGCGCGCAGGTGGCCCACGTGCATCGGCTTGGCCACGTTGGGCCCGCCGTAGTCCACCAGGATGCGCCGCGGCTGCTCGATGCTCGCCGCGCCCACGCGCGGATCGGCGGCGATCTCGCCGGCGCGCTCGGACAGCGCCGCGTCGGCCAGCTTCAGGTTGATGAAGCCGGGACCGGCGATCTCCACGGCCGCGAGGCGGGAATCGCCCTTCAGCCGCTCGACGACCTCGCCGGCCACCTCGCGCGGATTGCGCTTGGCGATCTTGGCCGCGGCGAGGGCGCCGTTGCACTGGAAGTCGGCCAGGTCGGGCCGGTCGGACGGGGTCACGCGGCCGAGTTCAGCCGGCAGGCCCGCCTCGGCGAAGGCGGCCTGGACCGTCTCGCCAAGGCTTGTCTTCAGGTCGCTCATGGATTCGACGCGGACTCCGCGGCCTGCCCCGCGTTCAGTCGGAAGCGCTTGCCGTCGCGGTTGAAGGCGGCCATCTCCGGCGTCACGTCGAAGCCGACCAGAATCTCGAAGTTGGAGCCCGAGGTGGTGAGGGTCGCCCGCGGGATGACGATCTCCTCGATCGTGTCGGTGGCGTAGACCCGGTCCTGGCCGGCCGGGAAGGTCACCGGCAGGTCGAAGTACTTCTTGGCGATGACCATCTTGTTGCGCTGGGTCACGGCCACCCAATAGCGATAGGTCTTCGACGAGCCCTGGGCCTGCGGGCCGCGGCCCAGTTCGAACAGGATCTCCATGCGCACCTTGATCGGCTCGGCGTCCTTGTAGGCGCAGCCGGCCGAGATGTTCTGGATCTCGCCGGTGAAGCCGGTGTCGGCGGAGCCGACCTTGTCGTCCTTGAACTCGATGTAGCGGGCCGCGTCGTAGAGCGTCTTGACGAACGGGCACGGGCCGGCGTTGCGCAGGGCCGGCAGCGGCGCCTGGTTGTCGCCCCACTCCTCGTCGCGCTTTTTCTTCTTGGCCGCGTCCTGGTCCTGGCGGTCGGCGTCGCCGCCGCGTCCGCCGCCCAACTGGGCGTACGCCTTCGGACTCGGCATGGCGGTGACCGCGATCAGGGCGGCGGCGGCGATAAGCAGGATGCGGCGCATGAATCGTCCGAGAGAAGAGGCGCGGACGCGATCCGCGCGGTCGGCTCCTAGTAAAGGCTCTCGATTGAGGCCGCAACGCGGCTGGCGCGCACGGGGCTCTGAGCTTAGGTTCCGCCGATGATGCAATCCGCCCATGCCCGCCCTGCCCTGAAGGTGCTGCTGGCCAGTCCGCGCGGCTTCTGCGCGGGCGTGGACCGGGCCATCCAGATCGTCGAGCGGGCCATCGAGAAGTACGGCGCGCCGGTCTATGTGCGCCACGAGATCGTCCACAACCGCCACGTGGTGGAGCGGCTGAGGGCCATGGGCGCGGTCTTCGTCGAGGAGCTGGACGACTGTCCGGCGGACCGGCCGGTGGTGTTCTCGGCGCACGGGGTGCCCAAGTCGGTGCCGGCCGAGGCGCGGGCCCGCAAGATGCTCTACCTGGACGCCACCTGCCCGCTGGTCTCCAAGGTCCACGTCGAGGCCCAGCGCCACCACGACGCCGGCCGCGAGATCGTGCTGATCGGCCACGCCGGCCACCCGGAGGTGGTGGGCACCATGGGCCAGCTTCCCGAAGGCGCGGTCGTGCTGATCGAGACGGCGGACGATGCGCGCGCCTTCACGCCGGTCGATCCGGCCAACGTCGCCTTCGTCACCCAGACCACCCTGTCGGTGGACGACACCGCCGAGATCGTGGCCGTGCTGCGCGAACGCTTCCCGGCGATCGCGGCCCCGCACAAGGAAGACATCTGCTACGCCACCACCAACCGCCAGGACGCCGTGAAGATCGCCGCCGAGCGCTCCGACGTGCTGCTGGTGCTGGGTTCGGCCAACTCGTCGAACTCGGTGCGCCTGGCCGAGGTGGGCCGGCGCGCGGGCGTGGCCCGCTCCTACCTGATCGACGACGCCTCGGCGCTGGACCTCGCCTGGCTGGACGGCGCGCGCACCGTGGGCGTCACCGCCGGCGCCTCGGCGCCCGAAGTGCTGGTGCAGGGCCTGATCGAGCGCCTAGCCGAGGCCTTCGAGGTGGAGGTCGAGGAGATCGACGCCGCGCGCGAGGCGGTGAGCTTCAAGCTGCCGCGGGCGCTGGCCGGCGCGGATTGAACGCCGCCCAGCCGCCGTCTTCGCCCGCCCGGCCGGAGGATGACGCCCGAAGGGTCTAGTGACGCCCGTTCAGGAACAGCGGGATCACATAGGCCAGCACCAGCAGGCCAAGACCGATGAGCATCAACCGCCCATAGAGCTTCTGGCGGCGGGTCTTGGCGTCGTCGTCGTCGTCGGAGGGAGGAGGCGCAGCGTTCATCGCCCCCTCATAGCGTCTCGCGCGGGGAATGACAGGCGCCTCGCGCGCGCCCTCACCCCGACAGGCTGTCGATGCTCTTCCGATATCGCCTGAGGAACGCGCGGCCGCGTTCGTGGCGGCCGTCGTCCTGGCCGGTCTCGATGATCTCGGCGGCGAGCTCGCCGGACCGCGTTCGACTGAGATGGACGGCGTCGCCGGCCTTGGCGTGGAGCTCGGCCCTCGCGTCTTCGTCGAGAATCACGCCCAGCCGATCACCGACCTGTTCAAGCTTCAGGACGATCATGGGCTCCTCCTAACGCGGTCAATTTAGCATGGGCGGGCCGCAGCGTCTTGACCGGGAGGGCGGCCTTCTCCATGCCCCGGACATCATGGCCGTCTACACCGACATCACCGACGAGGAGCTGGAGGCGCTGCTCGCCGACTACGAGCTGGGCGAGGCGCTCTCGTTCAAGGGCATCGCCGAGGGCGTGGAGAACTCCAACTTCCTGCTGGAGACGGACACCGGCCGCTTCATCCTGACGGTCTTCGAAAAGCGCGTGCGCGGCGAGGAGCTGCCGTTCTTCCTGGACCTGATGCGCTGGCTGGCCGACCACGGCTATCCCAGCGCCGCGCCGATCCGCGACCGGCAGGGCCGGATGCTGAAGAGCCTGCGCGGCAAGCCCGCGGTGATCGTCGCCTTCCTGCAGGGGCTGTCGGTGCGCCGGCCCAGCGTCGCCCACTGCCGCGAGGCCGGCCGGGGCCTGGCTTGGCTGCACCAAGCCTCGGAGGGTTTTTCCGGAACCCGCGCCAACGACCTGAACCAGGCCGCCTGGGCGCCGATGTTCGACCGGCTGAAGGCCGACGCCGAGGCCCTGAAGCCGGGGCTGGCCGCGGTGATCGACGGCGACCTGGAGATGCTGGCGCGCGACTGGCCGAGCGGCCTGCCCACCGGGGTCGTCCACGCCGACTACTTCCCGGACAACGTCTTCTTCCACGGCGCCGAGTTCGCCGGGACCATCGACTTCTACTTCGCCTGCGTCGACGCCTACGCCTACGACATCGCCATCGCGCTGAACGCCTGGTGCTTCGAGGCCGACGGCAGCTTCAACATCACCGCCGCCCGCGCGCTGCTGGCCGGCTATGAGGCCCGCCGGCCGCTGTCCGCCGCCGAGCGCGCCGCCCTGCCGATCCTGGCCCACGGCGCGGCGATGCGCTTCTTCCTGACCCGGCTGGCCGACTGGGGCTCCACGCCGCCCGGCGCCCTGGTGAAGCCCAAGGACCCGCTGGAATACGAGCGCAAGCTGGCGGTGCACCGCGCCGCGCCGGACCTGGTGCTGTTCGGAGCCGGCGCGTGACGCCCAAGGTGGTGATCTACACCGACGGCGCCTGCTCGGGAAATCCTGGCCCCGGCGGCTGGGGCGCGCTGCTGATCTACGGCGATCGGGAGAAGGAGCTCACCGGCGGCGAGGCGGCGACCACCAACAACCGCATGGAGATGATGGCCGCCATCCAGGCCCTGGAGGCGCTGAACAAGCCCTGCCAGGTGGAGCTGCACACCGACAGCCAGTACGTGATGAAGGGCGTCACCGAATGGATCCGCGGCTGGAAGGCCAGGGGCTGGAAGACCGCCGACAAGAAGCCGGTGAAGAACGAGGATCTGTGGCGGCGCCTTGACGAGGCCCGCCAGCGTCACGATGTGCAGTGGCGCTGGGTCAAGGGCCACGCCGGGCACGAGCTGAACGAGCGCGCCGACGCCTTGGCCCGCAGGGGCCTGAAGGAAGCCAACGGCCGCGGCTGATGCGGCGGGCGAAGACCTGTCGAAAGTTTCATCCGCGCCCGCCTTGAAGGTTCCAGATCGAACAACGATATCTGTTCGACCTCGAACGAATTAGGAGGCGCGCATATGTCGGCCACCCTTCAGGACCGTCCGGACGTTGAGGTCTTCGCCGAGATCGGCGTCATCGAGCATCATGCGCGCATGGCGGTGAGCCGCCATCTGCCCGAGGGCATGACCTACGCCCACTACGAGGTGCTGAGCCACCTGGTGCGGCACGGCGACGGCCAGACCCCGGCCGAGCTCGCCCAGTCCGTGCTGATGAGCAAGGCGGCGATCACCAACGTCCTTCAGAAGATGGCCGCCCACGGCCGCGTCTGCGTGCTGGGCGACGTGGACGACAAGCGCAAGAAGCGCGTGCGCCTGACCAGCAAGGGCCTGGAGAGCTACAACTGGGTGCTGCGCACGATCCGCTGGAAGACCCTGGCCCTGCGCGAGGCCTTCACCGAGGCCGAGTTCCGCGACGCCCTGCCCTTCCTGCGCGCCCTGCGCGGCTTCCTGCAGGAGGTCAGCGAGACGAAGGACGTACCTGCAGCCGCGTGCCAGCCGTAACGCCCACCACCTCGACCGCCGCGCCGGCCGCCAGCGCCTCGCCGTCGGTCAGCTCGGCGGGCCATTCCTTGCCGTCGATGGCGATGCGCCCGTGGCCCCGCTCGAAGGTCTGCACCGCCTCGCCGCGCTGGCCCACCAGCCGGCCGACGTTGTCGTTGATGTCCCCGGCCCCGGCGATCGCAGCGCGGGGAAAGTAGCGCCGCGCAAGCAGCGTCGTGGCGATCGTCAGCACCGCGAACACCAGAAGGGCGAACTCGCCCGACAGCGGGGTGAGCGCGACGAGCACGGCCACCACCGCGGCCGAGGCCGCCGGCCACAGCAGCCAGCCCGAGCCCAGGGCCACCTCCGCCGCCAGTATGGCCGCGCCCAGCCCGATCCAGACCCAGAAGGCGTGTTGGGCGTAGAAGTCCAGGAACATGGTCATCGGGTCACCCGCTCGTGCGCGGAACCGCGCCGCCGCCGCCGCGCGGCGGACGGGCGGGCCCCTCGGCGCCCACGGTCTTCACCAGCTCGCCGACGCCGGCCAGCGAGCCCACCAGGGCGGACATCTCGGCCGGCACGATGACGGTCTTCTGCTGCGGGCTCTCGGCCAGCTTGGCGAAGGCCTCCACGTACTTCTGGGCGACGAAGTAGTTGATCGCGCTCACGTCGCCCTTGGAGATCGCCTCGGAAACGAAGGCGGTGGCCTTGGCCTCGGCTTCGGCCGCGCGCTCGCGCGCCTCGGCGTCGCGGAAGGCGGCCTCGCGCCGGCCCTCGGCCTGCAGGATCGCCGACTGCTTGGCGCCCTCGGCCCGGGCGATGGCGGCCTGCTTTTCGCCGTCGGCCTCGGTGATCACGGCGCGCCGCTCGCGTTCGGCCTTCATCTGCCGGGCCATGGCGTTGGTGATGTCCGGCGGCGGCTGCAGGTCCTTGATCTCGATGCGCGCGACCTTCACGCCCCACGGACCCGTGGCCGCGTCGATCACGTTGAGCAGGCGCGTGTTGATCTGGTCGCGTTGCGACAGCATCTCGTCCAGGTCCATGGAGCCGACCACCGTGCGCAGGTTGGTCATGGCGAGCTGGGCGATGGCGTAGTTCAGGTTGTCCACGCGATAGGCCGCGGCGGCCGCGTCCATCACCTGGATGAAGACGATGCCGTCCACCTGGACCACGGCGTTGTCCTTGGTGATCACTTCCTGGCGCGGCACGTCGAGCACCTGCTCCATCATGTTCACCTTGCGGCCGATCCCCTCGACGAAGGGGGTGAGGAAGCTGATTCCCGGCTTGAGCGTGCGGGTGTAGCGGCCGAACCGCTCGACCGTGTACTCGCGCCCCTGGGGCACGATCTTGATCGCCCCGAACAGGACGAACGCCGCCAGAACCAGAAAGACGACGGAAACGCCGAAACCCATGACGACCTCCACGATTGGAGCTCGACTTTAGCGTGGGGGGAGGGGGGCTTCTATCGAATCCGGCGAGTCCGCGTCCGGTTTCGGCGGGGCCATGACCTGGGACAGGCGGGCGGCCAGGCCCTGGCCCTCGGCGGCCACGCGGGCCGCGTCGGCGCGGGCCGAGGCGTCGCATTGCGGGTGCGCCGCGCGGGCCGAGCTGAAGCCGGTGTTGAACGCCTCGCGCAGGCGCCGGTCGAGGTTCTCGTCGGGCGTCTCCACCTCGAGCAGGCGGATCATCCGCGCGCGCCAGAACTGATCGCCCTCGCCGTGGCAGGCCTGGCGCAGGGCGTGGCTCTCGCCCAGCACGTAGGCCAGATCCGCCAGGGACTGGCGCTGGGCCGGCGTGCGCTCCTGAGACCAGGCCGAACTGGCCCAGGCCTGAGCGGCCAGGGCGAGGACGGCGAGAACGACGAGGCGGCGCATGTCGGGGTTAGAGCGCGGCGGAAGAGGCCTGTCACGCCTTCGCCGCACGGAGGGCTCGATCCGGGCGCCGCGCTCTGCTAGCCAGGGCCCATGTCGACCTTGCCCATCCGCGCCGCCGTGGCGCTGGCCGCCCTCGTCTGCGCCGCGCCCGCCCTGGCCGCCGAGCCGCCCGCCAAGCCCGCCGCGGCCAAGCCCGCGGCCGCGAAGACCGCCTTCGACGCCCGCGATCCGGCGGGCCTGATCGGCGTGCTGAACGGCATGGGCGCCAAGGCCGAGGTGGCCAAGAACGACGCGGAAGGCGTGTTCGTCAACGTCACCACGCCTGGCTACAGCTTCGGCCTGCAGTTCGCCGGCTGCGACGCCGGCGGCAAGGGCTGCAAGGGCGTGGCCTTCTCCACCGCCGCGGGGAGCAAGACCGCGACCCTGCCGCAGATCAACGGCTTCAACCAGACCTCGATCAACTGCCGGGCCTTCCAGGACCCGGCCGGCAAGGCGCACATCTCCTACTCGACGCTGCTGTTCGCCAGCGACACGGCCGAGGACATGCGCATCCACGTCGGCGCCTGGCAGGGCTGCGTGGCCGCCTTCGGCGAGTTCCTCAGCGACCCGCCGGGCTTCCTGGCGCGCGCGCCGTAGGTGGCGCTGACGCTGTCCGGCATTTTCGGACACTTCTATTGGCACGGACCGACGTGGGCTTTGCTCTGCGGTAGTGGATAGGCTTAGAACGGCTCCAGAATGCGCTCCGAGTCACCACTCTCGGATGTCGAGGTTCACCGACTGACCGATTGGCCTATACTTATGGTATTTTAAAAATCGGATCGCTGATTGAGCGCGCAGCCGAGCCGGCGCCGACGCGAGAGCAGGATCTGAGAAGGCCCGTGCGAGTTCTGCAAGCACCAATTCAAATTTGAGCTTTTCGACGTTCTGATCGAAGAGCGCGCAGAAGATCTCGCCATATTGCGCTTGGGCCATGACGCACGCGTTGTAGAGGAGCCACCCCACAACAATACAGACCACAGCGAGTGCGAGGAGGACGCACCCTGACGGCAAGCTCCCAAGCACCCTGTCCCCCGTTGTCGTCCGAATTAGGGCGTAAGCGCCGCAAGCCACCGCAGCGAGGCCGGCGACGAATGAAGCATAGAGCGCGCTATCGACGATGGCCTGTTGATCGTCGAGCTCGGCCCGAAGATCTTTATCGACAGACACCCAAAGCCTGTACCAGGCGAAGACGCCGTCGATTCCATATTTTCGATCTGGATATGATTCCTGTGCGTGAATGAGATTTCCCAATCGCGTCGGGTACAGCGCAGTTGAATTGCCCGATTTATCGATCGGAAACGTACGGATCTGCAGATCAATCTCGATCTGAGCTTGCCCAGATAGCGTCCGGCGCATGTCTTGAAGGGCTCGCAGACGCTTTGCCTGCCGAGCGATACACCATGCCTTTAGCTTTTCCGGCCAGAAACGGCGGCCCTCAGCGAGCATGTAGAGGGGCATATCCAAAAACAGCATGAGCCATCCAAAGGCGATAATAGCGATCGGCGCCAGCACCTTGTCATCGACTTCGATCTGCAATTGCTCTGTAACGGCGATCAGTACCGGCCAGAAGGTCGCGGCAAGCAACGCTCCCGGCAGCACCAGGCGCAGGAGCAGTTTGTTGGCGAAATCGAACGGGAGCTTCACCTAGTCGTCCGCCCCACTTCCGGTGCCATGCGGGCCGAGCGTGGCCCTTAGGCTTTTGCCGACGCGGAAACGAGCAGTCGTAGTCTTAGGACGACGAACGGTCTCACCAGTACGAGGATTTCGCGCGACGCCGCTGGCGCGGGATACGGGCACAAACGAGCCGAAGCCGACGAGGCGGACCTCTTCGCCCTCCTTCAGGGAACTCGTAACACTGTCGATGAACGCCTCAAGGGCGTCCTTCGCCTGACTTCTAGTGATGCCCGCCCGCTCTGCGATCGCCGCGACCAGTTCGGCTTTCGTCATGGCAATTCCCCAATGTTCTCAGCCAACAAGGTCCAACGCCGCTTCCGGTCACGGCATCAGCGACGAAATATTTCTACTAGGTTCACACCAGCTTCGGTTGGAGGCAAACGGAAACTAGCGCGAAAGTGGCGGCAGGCCCTGTTCACCCGGCTCGCGTGAACAGGGCCTTCCAACGAACTGCTCTCCACCGGAGGCCGACCTCCGGCAATCACATGTTCGGTCTTGGAACCTCGCCAACACGCTGGCTGAATTGCATGAGGACTAGAGGATTCCAGCGTTGGGGCGTTTCCCCGCGAACCGTCACACAAGGTTGCCCTGCCCCCCCGGTTCGATAACCGGGAAGAGTCAGGCAATGTCGGCAGAGGTACGAGAGTTCAATCCCGCCACTTCAGCGATCGCCTCAACTCTCCGCAAGTGTCGACCGTACCGTTAGACTTTCGCCTTCGTGCGGAAGGCCGAGGCGGTGGCGAGCGCCATCTCGGCCTCGGCCACCAGGCCGCGAACGATGTCGCCGGCCGGGCGCACGTCATGCACGCCGCCGGCCGACTGGCCCATGGCGAAGCAGGACTTGTCCGCGTCCAGCCCCTCGATCTGGCCGCCGATGCCGCCCATCACCCCGGCGCGGCTGGACAGGATCGCCTGCTGCGGGAAGGGCTGGATGTCGCCGGGCCGGCTTTCCCAGTCGGCGACATAGGGGTTCTTCTTCACGCGCATGGGCTTGCCCGAGTAGCAGCGGGTGCGGACCGTGTCCTCGTCGGTCGCCGCCACGATGGTCTCGCGGTAGAGATCGCCGGAATGGGCCTCGGCGCTGGCGATGAAGCGCGTGCCCATCCACACGCCCACCGCGCCCAGCGCGAGGGCCGCGGCCAGACCCCGGCCGTCGTAGATGCCGCCGGCCGCGACCACCGGCACGTTGACCGCCTCCACCGCCTGGGCGACCAGGGGCATGGTGCCGACCAGGCCGGTGTGGCCGCCGCCCTCGCCGCCCTGGCAGATCACCGCGTCGCAGCCGGCCTGCTCGGCCTTCACCGCGTGCTTCACCGCCCCGCAGACGACCATGACCTTCAGGTCGGCCTTCTTCAGCTTCTCCAGGATCGGCATAGGCACGCCCAGGCCCGCGATGAAGCTGGAGGCGCCTTCCTCGATGATCACGTCCACCGAGGCCGTCAGGCTCTCCGGCGAGGCGGCCAGCAGGTCGACGCCGAACGGGCCGTCGGTGAGCTTGCGCACCTTGCGCATCTGCTCGCGGATGAAGTCCGGCCCCTGCCCGGCCATGCCGAGCACGCCGTAGCCGCCGGCGTTGGTCACCGCCGCGGCCAGCTCGGCATAGGACACCCCGCCCATGCCGGCCAGCATGATCGGATGCTTGATCCCCAGCAGATCGCAAAGCGGCGTGTGCAGGCCCATGTCGTCCTCCCGAAACGATTTGCCCGGGAGGATGGCGCCGGCGCCGCGGCTTGGAAACCGTGACGCCGCGTCACTTCGGATCAGAAGATGGCGTAGCCGCCGTCGATCAGGAACTCGTCGCCCGTGTGGAACGACGAGGCGTCCGACGCCAGGTAGACCGCGATGCCGCCGAAGTCGGCCGGCTCGCCCCAGCGGCGCATCGGCACGCGGCCGATGACCCGCTCGTTGAACTTGTCGTTGTCCTGCGCGCCGCTGGTCATGTCGGTGGCGATCCAGCCGGGCAGGATGGAATTGGCGCGGATGCCGTAGCGCGCGTGCTCCACGGCGATGGCCTTCATCATCGGCAGCACGGCGCCCTTGGTCGCGGCGTAGGCCTCGTTGCGGGCCGCCCCGCTGCGCGCCGAAAGCGAGGAGACCACCACCAGCGAGCCGCCGCGGTCGCCGTCCATCGAGCGGGCCACCATGTGCTTGCAGGCCTCGCGGAAGGTGAAGAACACCCCGTCCAGGTTCACCGACAGCACCTTGCGATAGGTCTCGGTGGGGAACTCGGAGAACGAGCTCGCCCCGCCGCCGACGCCGGCGTTGGCGATCACCGTGTCGATGCGGCCCATCTTGGCCACGGCCTCGGCCATGGCGGCGGTCACGGCCGCCTCGTCGGCGACGTTGACCACCTGGGTCATCACGCGCACGCCGGCGTCCTTCAGCCTGGCTTCGGCGTCGGCGTTCTTCGTGGGATTGGAGCCCCAGATCACCACGTCGGCGCCGGCCTGGGCGAGCGCCTCGACCATGCCGAAACCGATGCCGCCGTTGCCGCCGGTCACCAGGGCCACCTTGCCCGTCAGATCGAATGGCTTGAAGGCCATGCGCGCTTCCTCCGCTCAAACATTTGTTCGAGGCAGGAAAGGCCCTGCTTACGGCGCTTCCGTCAAGGCCCGAGCGCGCGCGGCCCCGCCGATCAGGCCGCCGCCGGGACCGGCTGGCGGCGCGCGAAGGTCCACTCGTCGCCGCTGGAGCGGGACGGCTGGTAGCTGTAGCCGGCCAGGTCGAAATCCTTCAGCCCGTCGACCCGGTCGATGCGGTTGTCGATGGCGTAGCGGGCCATCAGCCCCCGCGCGCGCTTGGCGAAGAAGGAGACGATGCGCGCCTCGCCGTCCTTCTCCTCCAGGAAGCGGATGGTGAGCACCGGCAGTTTCAGCGCGCGGCGATCGACCGCGCCGAAGTACTCGCCGCTGGCCACGTTCACCAGCGTGCGGTCGGCGTGGCCGGCGGCCGCCTCGTTGAGCACCTTGGCGATCCGGTCGCCCCAGAAGTCGTAGAGGCTGGAGCCGCGCCGGGTGCGCACCCGGCTGCCCATCTCCAGACGATAGGGCTGGATCACGTCCATCGGCCGCAGGACGCCGTAGAGGCCGGAGAGGATCCGCACATGATCCTGGGCCCATTCCAGGGCGGACGCGTCCAGGGTGCGCGCCTGCAGGCCCATGTAGACGTCGCCGTTGAAGGCGAAGGCCGCCTGCAGCCCGTCCGGGCTCTTCGGATCGAACGCCTGGAAGCGCTCATGCGCCAGGGCCGCCAGGTTGTCCGACAGCGACATCAACCCCTTGAGCTCGCGGGCGGTCAGCTTGCGCGTGACCTTGGCCAGCTCGGCCACGTCCTTGGACATTTGCGGCGCGCTCAACGGCGCGAGCGTCTCGGGCGGCGTGAAATCCAGCGCCTTGGCGGGAGACAGGACCAGAAGCATGGCGCTACCCATAGGCGGGCCGCCGACACATTTCCAAGGCCCCACGAAAAGTTCATCGCCCGGACGGGCCGATCGCCCAGAGCTAGAACAGCACCCTGGGATTCATGATGCGCTTGGGGTCTAGGGCGCGGCGAACGGCGCGCAGGGCCTCGACCTCCACCGGGCTCTTGTAGCGCAGGGCCTCGGCGGTCTTCATCGCCCCCAGGCCATGCTCAGCGCTGATCGAGCCGCCCAGTTCGGCGACGATGTCGTGCACCTTCCGCGAGCCCTCGTCGCGGCGGGCCGAGTGGACCGCGTTGTCGCCGCCCTCGGGCCGGATGACGTCGTAGTGGATGTTGCCGTCGCCCACGTGGCCGAAGGCGGTGACGCGGCAGCCGGGGACGAAGGCCTCCATGGCCGCGGTGGCGCGGTCGAGGAACTCGGCGACCCGGCTGACCGGCACGGAGACGTCGTGCTTCCAGGTCGCGCCCTCCGGCTTCTGGGCGGCGGACTGGTTCTCGCGCAGGGCCCAGAAGGCGGTCGCCTGGGTCTCGGTCTGGGCGATGGCGGCGTCGCGCACCAGCCCGTCCTCCATCGCCTTGGCCAGCAGCCGCTCCATGGCCGCCTCGGCGGTTCCGGGCTCGCCCGAGGCGATCTCGATCAGCACGTACCACGGCCAGTGGTCGGCCAGGGGATCGCGCATGCCGGGGATGTTCTTCAGGGCGAAATCGACGCCGCGCCGGCCCATCAGCTCGAAGGCCTCCACCGCGCCGCCGGCCTCCTCCTTGGCGCGGGCCAGGAGCTGGATGGCGGCGGCGGGGCTGTCGATCCCGGCCATGGCCACGGCCCGCGAGGCGAGGATCGGGAAGAGCTTCAGGCTGGCGGCGGTGACCACGCCCAAGGTGCCCTCCGCGCCGATCAGGAGCTGCTTGAAGTCGTAGCCGGTGTTGTCCTTGCGCAGGCGCTTGAGACCATTCCACACCTCGCCGTTGGGCAGCACCGCCTCCAGGCCCAGCACCAGGTCGCGCATGGTTCCGTAGCGCAGCACCGCCGTGCCGCCGGCGTTGGTAGAGACCAGCCCGCCGATGGTGGCGCTGCCTTCGGAGGCGAGGCTCAGGGGGAAGCGCCGCCGCTTCTCCAGCGCCGCCTCGTGCACGGCGGCCAGGGTGCAGCCGGCTTCGGCCACGATCACGTCGTCCAGCAGCGCCACGTCGCGGACGGCGCGCATCCGCTCGGTGGACAGCAGGATCTCGCCCTGCGGGATCTGGCCGCCGACCAGGCCGGTGTTGCCGCCCTGGGGCGTGACCGCCACGCCGGATTCGGCGCAGATCCCGATCACGGCGGCGACCTCGGCGGTGGCGCGCGGCAGGGCCAGCAGCGGCGTCGTCCCGCTCCAGCGGTCGCGCCATTCCACCAGCTTGGGCGCCAGGCGCTCGGGGTCCTGGCTCCAGCCGCCCTCGCCCAGCACGGCCTTCAGGCGGGAGATGACATCGGCGGGGACGGTGACGGTCATGAGCGCCAGTCTAGTCCTCGCGGACCTAGCCCACAAAGCCCGCGGCGCGGCGCAGGCGGTCGTTGATCGCCTCGCCGAGGCCCGTGTCCGGGATCGGCGCGACGGCGATGGCGGCCGGGCTCGCACGGTCGGCGGCGCGCAGGAACGCGAAGAGGTTGGCCGCCGCCTCGGCCGGATCGCCGGCGGGGCTGAGGTTCCAGACGAGCGGCCCTTCCGGCGCGCCCGAACCGAACGCCAGGAAGGCCTCGCCCGGACCGGGCCCATCGGCGTTCAGCCGCACCGGGGCGTTCGGCGAATAGTGGCGCGCCAGCCGCCCAGGCGAGCGCTTGGCGTCGGCCTCGGCCTCGGCGAGCGGGCCGATCACCGCCTCGATCTCCTCGCGGGTGACCGCGCCGGGCCGCAACAGGCGCGGCTGGTCGACCAGGGCGACGACGGTGGACTCCAGGCCCACTGCGCAGGGCCCGCCGTCCAAGAAGGCGGCCGCAGCCTCGCCGGTCTCTTCCCGGGCGTCGGCCAGGGTGGTGGGGCTCGGCCGGCCCGAGCGGTTGGCCGAGGGCGCGGCGACCGGACCGCCAAAGGCCGCCAGCACCGCGTGCGCCACCGGATGGCCCGGCGCGCGCACGGCCACGGTGTCCAGCCCGGCGCGCGCGAGGTCGCAGACGGCGGCCGGGTCGGCGATCGGCAGCACCAGCGTCAGCGGCCCCGGCCAGAAGCGCTCGGCGAGGGCGCGGGCGCGCGCGTCGAAGCGGGCGATCTTCTCGGCCGCCGCCAGGTCGGCCACGTGGGCGATCAGCGGGTTGAAGCTCGGCCGGCCCTTGGCCTCGTAGATCGCCGCCACCGCCCGCGGGTCGCCCGCATCGGCGGCCAGGCCGTAGACCGTCTCGGTGGGCAGGATCACCAGCCGGCCGGCGGCGAGCGCCTCGACCGCCGCGTTCAGCGCCGGGTCGCCTTCAGGTTCACGCTCACTTTCACCCTGGCGGGTATCTGGTCGGTGCTCTGCCACTCGCCCTGTCCCACGCCGAATGCGGTGCGGTCGAGGGTGGTTACACCGCTGACGGCGGCCTTGTCGCCGTCGATCTTCAGGGTGAAGGGCAGGTCCAGCGGACGGGTCACGCCGCGCAGGGTGAGCTTGCCCTTGGCCACGTACCTGCCGCCGCCCTTGGCCTCGAAGCGGTCGGCTGCGTAGGTCGCCTTGGGATGGCCCGCCGCGTCGAACCAGTCGGGGCTGGGCAGCATGGCGTCGCGCTGGGTGTCGCCGGTGTCGGCCGACGACAGGTCGATGCTGATCGACACCTTCGACTGGTCGAGGGCGTCGGGGCTGAAGACGATGTCGCCGCTCCAGGTCTTGAAGCGGCCCTCGATGGCCTGGTCGCCCCAGGTGGTGGAGAAGCCGAGCGTGGAGCCCGGCGCGATGGCCCAGGCCGAGGGCTTGGCGGGCTGCGGCGCGGCGGCCGCCTTCTCCTCCACCGGCGCGGCCTTCTCCGGCGCGGGCTCGGGCTCGGCCGGCGCGGCTTCCGCGGCGGGTTCCGCCGTCGCCGCCGGCGCTTCGGGCTCGGCCGCGGGGGCGGCGGGCGGCGGGGCGGCCGAGGTGTGGGCCAGCGGCGGCGTCACCAGCCGGCCGAAGGCGACCACCGCGACGAAGCCGAGGGCGATGGCGATCAGCCGCGGATCGAACCAGCGGCCCACCACCGCGCCGGGCGCCATGCGCGCCAGCACCGGCTCGCCGGGCTTGAAGAGCTGGTGCTTCAGGGCGCCGGCCACGTGCAGCGCGAACAGCACCCACACCCCCTTGGCGAGGACGCCGTGGCCGACCTCGCCGATCTCATGCCAGACGTGCTTGGCCGCCGCGTCCATGCCGGCGAAGCCCGGCAGGTTCGGCCAGGGAACCGCGCCGTAGAGCAGGGTCGGGATCGGCAGCTTGCTGGCCGAGACCATCAGCCAGCCGGTCAGCGGCATGCCGATCATGATCAGGTAGAAGCCCCAGTGGACGGCGTGGGCGAGCCCCTTCTCCCAGCGCGCCAGGGGGTAGGTCTCCGGCGGCGGCCGGTGGACCAGCCGCCAGCCCAGGCGGGCCAGGCTGAGCAACAGCACGGTGATGCCGATCGACTTGTGCAACTGGATGATCGCGAAGACCTGGGGGCTGGCCGGGCCTTCCATGCGGCCGGCGAGCGCGACCTGCAGGATGATCAGCGCGGCGATCGTCCAGTGCAGGACGATGGCCACGGTCGAATAGCGGCTTGCGCTGGCCCGCGGCGGGGCGGCGACGTCTTTCATGGACACTCTACTTCTTCACGAACTCGACCTCGATATCGAGGTCCACGGTGTCGCCGGCGAAGGCGCTGGCGGTGGTCAGGCCGAAGTCCGAGCGCTTGATCTCGCCGGTTCCGGAAAAGCCCATGCGGGTCCCCGCGCCGAGCAGGCCCGGCCCCACCCCGTTGAACACCACGTCCAGGGTGACGGGCTTGGTCACGCCCAGGAAGGTCAGGTCGCCGGTGATCTTGCCGGCGCCGCCGTCCTCCGGGACGATCCCGGTCGTCACGAAGGTGATCTCCGGGTGATCCTTGGCGTCGAAGTAGTGCGGCCCGGCGAGCTGTTCGTCGAAGCCCGGCACGTTGGTGCGGATCGAGGCCGGGTCGATGGTGATGGTCGCCTTGGTCTGACCGTAGACGGCCGGGTCGTAGTCGAAGCCGCCGCTCAGTTTCTCGAAGCGCATCGTGAATCTCGAAAATCCGCCCAGGTGGGCGACCTTCATGGTCAGGGCGGCGTGACGCGGGTCCAGCTCGTAGTGGCCGGCCGGAACCTGCGCCGGATCCTGGCTGACCGGCTTGGCCGCGACGGATGTCGCGCCCAGAAATGTAATCGCCAATGTTGCGATCGCAATGCGCCTCATGGACATCTCCTTGAGCGCGCCCGTCCGTCGCGGCGCGCATGAGGTTTGGCCACCCGCCCAGCTTGGCCTAAATAGCCCCGATCTCGACGAGGAGTCCTGCATGTCGTTCCGCGCCCCCACCCGCGACCTCGCCTTCGCGCTGAAGACCGTCGGCCACTCCGACCTGATGGCCGCCGCCTTTCCGGAGCTGGACGAGGAGACCGTGGCCGCGGTGCTGGAAGCGGCGGGCGCCTTCGTCGAGCAGGAGCTGGCTCCGCTGAACCGCGTCGGCGACCAGAAGGGCGCGACCTACGCCAACGGCAAGGTCACCGCCGCGCCGGGCTTCGCCGACGCCTACAAGGCGTTCGTGGCCGGCGGCTGGAACTCGCTGGCGGCCGATCCCGAATATGGCGGCCAGGGCCTGACCAAGGCCATGGAGCTGGCGGTGTTCGAGATGGTGCACGCCTCGAACATGGCCTTCGGCCTGTGCCCGATGCTGACCCAGGGCGCCATCGAGGCGCTGGACCTGCACGGCACCGAGCGCCAGAAGCGGCTGGTGCTGCCCAAGCTGGTCAGCGGCGAGTGGACCGGCACCATGAACCTGACCGAGCCCCAGGCCGGCTCGGACCTGGCCGCCGTGACCACCCGCGCCGAGCCCGACGGCGAAGGCGGCTACCGCATCACCGGCCAGAAGATCTTCATCACCTGGGGCGACCACGACGCGGCCGACAACATCTGCCACCTGGTGCTGGCGCGCCTGCCCGACGCCCCGCCCGGCGTGAAGGGGATCAGCCTGTTCCTGGCGCCCAAGTACCTGGTGAACGACGACGGGAGCCTCGGGGCGCCCAACGACCTGCGCCCCGGCTCCATCGAGCACAAGCTGGGCATCCACGCCTCGCCCACCTGCGTGATGCTGTTCGAGGGGGCCAAGGCCGAGCTGGTCGGGACCGCCAACGAGGGCCTGGCCCACATGTTCGTGATGATGAACGCCGCGCGCCTGCAGGTGGGCGTGCAGGGCGTGGCCATCGCCGAGCGGGCCTATCAGCAGGCGCTGGCCTTCTCGCAGGAGCGCAAGCAGGGCCGCGCCGCCTGGAACGCGGACGGCATGATCTGGGGCCATCCGGACGTGCGCCGCTCGCTGATGCTGATGAAGGCCAAGATCGAGGCCGCGCGGGGCGTCTGCCTGACCACCGGCGTGCTCGCCGACCTCGGCCACCTGGCCAAGGACGAGGCCGTCCGCGCCGCCGCCAAGGCCCGCCAGGACCTGCTGACGCCCATCGCCAAGGGCTGGTCCACCGACATCGGCGTCGAGGTGGCCTCGATGGGCGTGCAGATCCACGGGGGCATGGGCTTCATCGAGGAGACCGGCGCGGCCCAGCACTATCGCGACGCCCGCATCCTGCCGATCTACGAGGGCACCAACGGCATCCAGGCCATGGACCTGATCGGCCGCAAGGTGACGCTGGACGGCGGGGCGGCCATGCGCGCCCTGATCGCCGACATCACGGCCGTGGCCGGCCGGCTCAAGGCCGCTCCGGGGCTGGAGAGCGTCGGCGCGCGGCTGGACGCCGGCGCCGCGGCCCTGGAACGCGCCACCGATTGGATCATCGCCCACAAGGGACCGGACGCCCTGTCCGGCGCCACGCCCTACCTGAAGCTGGCCGGCGACGTGGCGGGCGGCTGGATCCTCGGCCTGGAGGCCCTGGCCGCCGACGGCGACGACGCCTGGTCGAAGAACCGCTCGGCCCTGGCGCGCGTCTATTCCGCCCAAGTCCTGGCCCAGGCGAGCGGCCTGGCCGACGCCGTCATGGACGGCGCCGCCGACCTTGAAGCCATGACCCCCGAGGCGATGGGGGCGTAGGGGGAGGGCGATATCCTTGGCGTGTCATCCCGCATGGAGCGCCGGAGGCGCGCAAGTGCGGGACCCATGAGCACGGACATCGCCGCCTAGGGCGCCGCCAGCGCGGGATAGAGATCGCTCCAGTCGGGATTTTCCCTCTCGATCAGATTGATCTTCCACTCGCGCCGCCAGCGCTTGAGCTTCTTTTCGAAGGCGATCGCCTCGTCGACCTGCCCGAACTCCAGCCACCAGACGAGGCGGTCGACGCCATAGCGCTTGGTGAAGCCTCTTGCTTCCTTGGCTTTGTGCTCGGCTGTTCGCCTAACCACGTCGTTGGTCACGCCGACGTAGAGCGTGCCATGGCGTCGGCTCGCCAGGATGTAGACGAAATACGGCACGCGCCAACACTACCTCGGAGCAGCGCGAGGCGGAACGACGGAGCACTGCCCGCCACCCGCCGCGTTCATGGGTCCCGCACAAGCGCTGCGCGCTTTGCGGGATGACACTTGGCGGGCCGGCGGCCGGCCGGAGCCCTAAGCCGCCGCCAGCGCGGGCGCGTCGTACAGCGCCGGGTCCAGGCCCTTGCCCATCAGGTCGATGAAGTTGTCGCGGTAGAAGCGGCGGCGCGCGCTTTCGCTCACGCCTTCGAGCGACTCGTTGAAGCGCTTGAGCGGATTGCGCCCGCCCTCCACGTGCGGAAAGTCGGAGGAGAACAGCAGCATCTCCTCGCCCGTGTTCTGGATGATCCAGGAGACGTCCTCGTGCGGATAGGGCGTCAGGCGGAACTGGCGCCGGGCGATCTCGCTGGGCTTGGCGGAGAGCTTCTGCAGGCGCTCTTCCTTGCCGAAGGCGGCGGCGGCCGAGTCCATGAACTTCATCCAGCTCGGCGCCCAGGAGGCCCCCAGCTCGATGGCGCCGAACATCAGGTTCGGGAAGCGGTCGAGCACCCCGTCGATGATCAGCACCGCCATGGTCTGCCACACCGACAGCGGGATGGTCATGAAGCTGGTGGAGGTGAAGTTCTCGGCCCCGCCGTGGAAGTCCAGCACCTGCGGCAGGCCGGTCTTGGCGTAGGACCAGTGCATCTTCTCCTCGCCGCCGACGTGGAAGAGGATCGGCAGGCCGGCCTCCTGCGCCAGCGCCCAGAGGGGATCGAGCTCGATATGGCTGGGCGAATGGCCCGGCGGGTGGCGCGAGGGGATGATCAGGCCCTTGGCCCCCATCTCGATGGCGCGCCGGGCGATCTGCGGGGCGCGGGCGCGGTCGACCAGGGGCACGTAGCCGGTGGCCAGGAGCCGCCGGTCCACCGAGCAGAAATCGGCCATCATGCGGTTGTGGGCCTCGGCCGCCGCCAGGGCCAGCTCCACGTCGCCACTTTCCTCAAGGCCGTAGTTGCCGAGCGCCTCGGTGGTGAAGACGAGCTGGCTGGCGAAGCCCAACAGGTCCAGCGTCTTCGGCCGGTCGTGCTTCAGGAAGGCGCCCAGGGCCTGATGGTTCTTGCGCAGGAGGAGGTTGGCCTCGTCGCCGGCGCGGAAGGCGGGATCGGCCTGCATGGCGCGTGCCTTGTCGGCCCAGGCGAGGTCGCGATCCTTCCTGGCGTGCTCGATGAAGGCCTTGCGGTACCTGGCCTCCAGGAAGCCGTCGATCGTTCCCGGCAGCTCCATGACGTGCGAATCCGCGTCATGGACCGTGTAGCCCTCCACATAGGCCATGGTCTTCCTCCCGCAGTCCTTATCTCGTTGGGAGGATTTGGCGCCGGGATTGGGCCGGCCGTCAACTGCATGACGGCCGGCGCGCCGCCTAGAGCTGGGCCAGGAGGTAGTCGGCCGAGGAGACCTTGAACTCGCCGCCTTCCTCGACGTTGAGCTCCTTCACCACGCCGTCCTCGACGATCATGGAGTAGCGCTGGGAGCGCGGGCCCATGCCGAAGCGGCTGCCGTCCAGCTCCAGCCCGACCGCGCGGGTGAAGTCGCCGTTGCCGTCGGCGAGCATCAGGATGGAATCGCCCACGCCCTGGTTCTCGCCCCAGGCCTTCATCACGAAGGCGTCGTTGACCGACAGGCAGGCGATGGTGTCGACGCCCTTGGCCTTGATGTCGCCAGCCTTGTCCTTGAAGCCCGGCAGGTGCTTGGCCGAGCAGGTCGGCGTGAAGGCGCCGGGCACGGCGAACAGCGCCACGGTCTTGCCCTTGAAGATCTCGTCGGTGGAAAGCGGGCGCGGCCCCTCGGGCGTCGCTGCGGTCAGGGTCGCGGCAGGGATCTTGTCGCCGACTTTGATGGTCATGGTCGTTTCCTCGCTGGGGATGGCGGTGATGCACATAACAACGCGGCGACGCGCCGCAACAGCTCCAACGTCATTACGACTTGAAAGCGCCGCGATCAGGCTCAAATCTCGAATCATGGCGACTGATCCCTCCCCATCGCCGGCTCATGAAGGCTTCCTCTCGGGGCAGATGCTGATCGCCATGCCCGGCATCGGCGACGAGCGATTCGAACGGGCGCTGGTGCTGGTGTGCGCCCACGACGAGGAGCACGCCATGGGCCTGGCGGTTAACCGGCCGGTGGAGGGCCTCACCCTGCCCGACCTGCTCGAGCGGCTGGACATCCCCTCCACGGGCGAGTCGCCGCAGGAGCCGGTGCTGGTGGGCGGGCCGGTGGAGCGCGAGCGCGGCTTCGTGCTGCACACCGACGACTACGAGGCGCCCGAGGCCAGCCTGGCCGTGGCGCCGGGCGTGGCGCTCACCGCCACCCGCGACGTGTTGACCGCCATCGCCAGCCACGACCACGCCCCGCGGCGGGCGCTGATGGCGCTGGGCTACGCCGGCTGGGGCGCGGGCCAGCTGGAGGACGAGATCCGCCACAACGTCTGGCTCACCTGCGAGCCCGACGAGGAGCTGATCTTCGGCGCCGACCACGAGGCCAAGTGGGCGCGCGCGCTCGCCAAGCTGGGCATCGATCCGAAGTTCCTGACGTCCCAGGCCGGGCAGGCCTAGGCGCTCCGCCCGTCCCCGCGAAGTGGGCGTGACTTCAGCCGCGCAGCTTCACCGGCGCGGCGCCGTCCACATAGCTTTCGTTGAGATAGACTTCGGCCTCCTGGGCGCTGAGCGCGGGGGCGTAGCCGAAGCCCTGGCCGTAGTCGCAGCCGAGCGACAGGAGCTGGCGGGCCATGCCGGCGTTCTCGACGCCCTCGGCGACCACCTCCAGCGACAGGTCCTGGCCGAGCTTGACCACTGAAGAGACGATCTTGGCCGAGCCCTCGTTGGTGGCCATGGTGCGCACGAAGTAGCGGTCGATCTTCAGCGTGTCGAAGGGCAGGCGCGTCAGGTACGACAGCGAGGAGAAGCCCGTGCCGAAGTCGTCCAGCGCCAGGGCCGCGCCGGCCTCGCGCAGGTTGCGCAGCACGATGGCCGCGCGCTCCGGATCGCGCATGACGTCGCCCTCGGTCACCTCCAGCTTCAGCGCGCCGGGGGGTAGGCCCGTCTCGCGGCGGATGCGGGTGACGTCGGACACCAGGTCGGGACGGTCGATCTCGCCGGTGGAGAGGTTCACCGCCACGGTCAGCTCGCCGGCGTCGTGGTGGTTGCGCCGCCAGGTCGCCAGTTGCTTGGAGGCTTCTCGCATCATGTGCGCCCCCAGGTCGCTCATCAGCCCCATCTCCTCGCACAGGGGCAGGAACTGGTCGGGCGTGAGCAGGCCCCGCCGGGGGTGGCGCCAGCGCACCAGGGCCTCGAAGCCGGAGAGGGCTCCCGTCGAGAGACGCACGATGGGCTGGTAGAAGGGTGTCAGCTCGCCGCGGCCCAGGGCGCCGCGCAGGTCGCCCTCCAGCGCCAGGCGCGAGAGCCCGTCGCTTTCCAGCGAGCGGCCGTAGGCGGCCGCCCCGCCGCGGCCGCCGCTCTTGGCCGCCTCCACCGCCAGTTCGGCCCGGCGCAGCAGTTCGGCGGCCTCGGGCGCCTCCTCGCCGCCATGGGCTTCCACCGCGCCGATGGACAGGGTGGGATGGATGTCGAAGCCGGCGATGCGCAGCGGCTGCTCCAGCGCCGCGCGCAGGGTCTCCGCGGCCCTAAGGCTGGAGACCTGGGTCAGGACGGCGAACTCGTCCTCGCCCACGCGGGCCAGCAGCGCGCCGGGCGGGAAGGCCGCGGCCAGGCGCGAGCCGAGAGCGGCCAGCACCAGGTCGGCGCGCTCATGGCCGAGCGCCTCGTTAAGCCGGCGCAGGCGGTCCAGGTCGGCCACCACCAGCTCGTGCGCGCCCGGGGTCTGCAGGCGCTCGCGCGCGCGGGCCACGAAGCTGCGCCGGTCCAAGAGGCCGGTGAGCGGGTCGAGGTCGGAGGCGGCGAACTTGGTCTCGGGCGCCACGACGCCGGCGGCGCGCACCCCTTCCTCCAGCCAGACGCCGCGCCAGATGCACATGCCCGAGCCGCGCATGCGCATGCGCACGGCGATCTCCGAGCCCGGTTCCTGGACGCGCAGGATGTCGTCGGCGAAGGCGCGGTCCTGCGGCAGGACGAGCGCGCGCAGCGCGGCCGAGGAGCATTCCGGGGCGAGCGGCCCAAGGCCCAGGGCGCGCGAGGCGCCGGTCAGCAGCAGGCGATCGCGTTCGGGCTCCCAGAACCACAGAGCCACGTCAGCGGCCCCCAACGCCTCGAGCGTCGTCGTGGCGTCCCAGATCCAGCGCTCGTTCGCCATGGTCCCACATTTCGACCGCGGCGAGGCCGCCGGTCAGACCGAAACACCCATGTCCGGCTCGTCGCTAGCAGGCAGCGTGGAAACCATGCCGAACAGGACATGATCTCGCCAAACGCCGTTAATTTTCAGATAAGCCTTCGCCAGCCCCTCCTCTTCGAAGCCGGCCTTGGCGAGCAGGCTGCGCGAGGGCGTGTTGTGCGGCAGGCAGGCCGCCTCCAGCCGGTGCAGGGCGAGCGCGCGGAAGGCGAAGCCGGCCGCAGCCCTGACCGCCGCGAGGGTGTAGCCGCGCCGCGCGAAGGGCTGGCCGCACCAGTATCCCACAGAGGCCATCTGGGCCACGCCGCGGCGCACGTTGGAAAGCGTCACCCCGCCGGTGAGCATGCCGTCCTCGGCGCGGAAGACGAAGAAGGGATAGGCCGCGCCCACCTCCCGGTCGCGGGCGTAGGCGGCCAGGCGCCGGCGGAAGGCCGCCCGGCTCAGGTCGTCGGCCGGCCAGGTCGGCTCCCAGGGCTGCAGGAATTCACGCGAGCGGCTGCGCAGATCACGCCACTCCGGGTAGTCGACCGCGCGCGGCGGGCGCAAACGCACGCCCTCCCCGTCGATCCGCAAGCCGCTTTCGGGCGCCATCCAGTCCAGCAATGCCATGGACCGAAACGTCTCCGTTATTGGCCGCGCGTCAAGTCCGGGCCGTCAACCGAACAGGCCGCGATGGAACGCCTCCACGGCCTTCAGCGCCGCGCGCGGCCCCAGGGCGGCGCCGGCCGAGACCTTGCCGCCCAGCAGCCGCTCGCCCAGGCGGGCCAGGTCCGCGGGCTCGACGGCCTCGATCCGCTCGGCCACCTCGGCTGCCGAAAGCGTGCGGCCGAACAGCAGCGCCTGGCCGGCGGCCTGCTCGGCGCGGGAGGCCGGCTGCTCGCGGGCCATGAACATCGAGCCCTTGAGCTGGGCCTTGGCGCGGGCGAGTTCAGCGCCCTCCACCGAGGCGGCCAGGCCCTCGATCTCGCCGGCGGCGACCCTGGCGAGCTCGGCCGCGTCCTTGGCCGCGCAGCCGGCGAACACGCCCAGGACCCCGCCGTCGGCGTAGGTGTCGGCGTAGGCGTCCACAGCGTAGGCCAGGCCCCGGCGCTCGCGCGCCTCCTGGAACAGGCGCGAGGCCATGCCGCCGCCGAGGATCTCGGCGAACAGGCGAAGGGCGAAGTAGTCCGGATCGGTGAGGCCCACGGCGGGCAGGAGGAAGACGAGGTTGGCCTGTTCCAGCGTCTTGGCCTGGGCGCGCACGCCGCCCTGGAAGCTCACCGGCGGCGGGGCCGGCGTCGCCGGCCCGGCGAGCGCGCCGCCGAAGTCGCGCTCGGCCAGCGCCAGGAGCTCGTCCTCGTCGACCGCGCCGGCCGCGCTGACCACCAGGGCCTCGGGGGCGTAGAGCGCCGCGCGCCAGGCTTCCAGCGTGTCCGGCTGGGCCGTGCCGATGGAGGCCTCGACGCCCAGGATCGAGCGGCCCAGCGGATGGTCGGCGAAGGCCGCCTGCTGGGCCATCTCGAAGACCAGATCGTCCGGCGCGTCGGCGGCCTCGGCGATCTCCTGGCCCACCACCTGCTTCTCGCGGACGAGGTCGGCCGCGTCCATGGTCGGGCGCAGCACCAGGTCGGCGACCACGGCCATGCCCAGGTCGAGGCCGCCTTCCAGCGCCCGCACCTGGAAGCTGGTGCGCTCATAGCCGGTGGCTGCGTTGATCTGGCCGCCCTGGCCCTCGATCGCCTCGACGATGTCGCGCGCCGAACGGCCGCCGGCGCCCTTGAACACCATGTGCTCCAGAAGGTGCGACCAGCCCGAGCGGGCGGCGTCCTCGAAGCGGGCGCCGCGCCCGGCCACCACCGACAGCGCCACGGTCTGGAGGCCGGGCATGGGATCGCAGATCACCCGGACGCCATTGGCCAGGGTGTGGACGCGCGGGGCTGGCGGATCAGCTTTCCGCAAAGGCGAGGACATAGTCCTTGACCACCTCGGCGTCGGCCGGAAGCCGGTCGAAGCGCTCCGGCTTGCCGGCGAGCGCGACCGCCGCGCGCGGAACCTTCGGCGCCTCGCCCGTCGCCGCCTGCACGGCCTCGGGGAACTTGGCGGCGTGGGCGGTGGAGAGCACCACCACGGGCGTCGGCAGGTCGGCCACGCGGCCCTGGGCGGCCACGGCCACCGCCGTGTGCGGGTCGATCAGCTCGCCGGTCTCGTTGAAGGTGGCCAGCATGGTGCGGGCGGTGTCGCCCTCGCTGACCGCCACGCCGGTGAAGGTCTCGCGCATGGTCGTCAGGGCCTGCGGCGGGATGTCGAACGAGCCGGCCTCGGCGAAGGCCTTGAAGGCGCGGGCGGTCTCCAGGCCGTCGCGGCGCACGGTCTCGAAATAGAGCCGCTCGAAGTTCGACGCCGACTGGATGTCCATGGCCGGCGATTGCGTGGGCGTGACCGCCCCGCGGGCGTAGCGGCCTTCCTGGAAGGCGCGGGCCAGGATGTCGTTGGAATTGGTCGCCACCACGATGCGCTCGATCGGCAGGCCCATCTGCTTGGCCACGTAGCCGGCGAAGCCGTCGCCGAAGTTGCCGGAGGGCACGGCGAAGACGATCCGCCGCTCGGGCGCGCCGAGCGCCACGGCGGTGGTGAAGTAGTAGACCGACTGGGCGACGATGCGCGCGAAGTTGATCGAATTGACCGCCGACAGGCCGACGCGCTGCTTGAGCGAGCCGTCGGCCAGGGCCGTCTTCAGGATCGCCTGACAATCGTCGAAGGTGCCGGACACGGCCACGCAGCGCACGTTGTCCTCGGCGGCGGTGGTCATGAAGCGGCGCTGCACCTCGCTGATGCCGCCCTCGGGGAACATCACGACGATGCGGGTGTTGGACCGGCCGCGGAAAGCCTCCACCGCGGCCCCGCCCGTGTCGCCCGAGGTGGCCGCCAGGATCGTCTGGCTGCGCTTCTGCGCGCCCAGCACGTGGTCGGACAGCCGCGCCAGGAGCTGCATCGCCACGTCCTTGAAGGCCAGGCTCGGCCCGTGGAACAGCTCGGCCATGAAGACCTTCGGCGTGAGCTGCACCAGCGGGACCACGGCGGCGTGGGTGAAGGAGGCGTAGGCCTCCACGCACATGTCCTCCAGGACCTCGCGCTCGATCTCGTCTCCGGTGAAGCGCGAGAGCACCTCGGCCGCGACCTGGGCGTAGGGCCGGCCGGCGAAGGCGGCGATCTCCTCGGCCGTGAAGCTCGGCCAGGTCTCCGGCACATAGAGGCCGCCGTCGGGCGCAAGGCCCGCCAGGACCGCGTCGATGAAGCCGACCGCGGGCGCCTCTCCCCGCGTGGAAACGTAGCGCATCAGCCCTTCCGCCTATTCCAGAGCTGGGCGGCATAGACGCCGATCAGGGCCGCGGCAAGGCCGAACCAGGTGAGCGCATACTCGAAGTGGCGGTTCGGAATGTCGGTCGGCACGGGCGCCGGCGTCAGTTGCGGCCAGTCCGGATTCGTCGCGGTCTCCGCCATCAGGAACACCGGGGCCGGCCGCGGGGCGTCCAGCATCTTGGCCATGGCCGGCACGTCGCGCGAGTACCAGTGGTTGGACGCCGGCTCGTTGGCGGGCGTGACGAAGGTGGGCTTGTCGGGCATGCGCAGCACGCCGGTCAGCTCCAGCGGCGTGCGGTCCGCCGGATCGACGGGCGGGCGCGCCTTGACCTGGTCGTCGATGAAGCCCCGGTCGACCAGAATCGAGCCGTAGGGGCCCGAGGCGAGCGCGCAGGCCGAGACGAGCCGCTGGCCGGGCTCGCCGTCCTTCAGGCCGTAGAGCTGCAGGAAGCGCGCCTTGGCCAGGCCCGGGCAGACCACGGTGACGCGGGTGTAGCCCACGTCGGCGCCGCCGGAGAGCCGGTCGAGCACCGGGCCGATGGGCTGGGAAGGGGCGGCCTGCAGCGCGGCGATCCGTGCGAGCAGGCCTTCCTTCCACTTCAGGCGCTGGAGCTGCCACACGCCGAGCGAGATCAGGATGCAGAACGCGATGATGACCGTGATCGTCAGGCCGACCGGCGCCCCCGCCGGCGGCTTGGCCGACGGCTCAGTCATCGTGGCGGGCTTCGGACGCCCTGTTGGCGAACTGGGCGGCCAGCATGATCCCCTTGAGCGGGCGCAGCAGGACCAGCGAGATGATCAGGGTGGCCGGAAGCCAGACCACCAGGTGCACCCAGACCGGCGGGTGCACGGCGAACTCCAGGAAGAGCGCGCCGAAAGCGACGATGAAGCCGGCGATCAGGATCACGAACACCGCCGGCCCGTCGCCGGAATCGGCGCGGCGCAGGTCGTAGCCGCACGCCTCGCACTGGGCCGAGACTTTCAGGAAGCCTTCGAACAGGTGGCCTTCCCCGCAGTTGGGGCAGCGGCCCATGAGGCCCGCCAGAAGCGGATTGTGTCCGGACATGCGGGCCTCCGCGCGACGGGGGGTCAGGCCCCCGCCGAGCCCCCGAAGATGACGTAGATGAAAGCGAACAGGAACAGCCACACCACGTCGACGAAGTGCCAGTACCAGGCCGCCGCCTCGAAGCCGAAGTGCTGCTTGGGGGTGAAGCCGCCGCCGAGCAGGCGGATCAGGCAGACCGTCAGGAAGATGGTCCCGATCAGCACGTGGAAGCCGTGGAAGCCCGTGGCCATGAAGAACGACGAGCCGTAGAGGCCGGCGTTGGCCGCTTCCTCGGAGAAGAAGTACTTGTGCTGAAGGATGTGGTGGTACTCGAACGCCTGGATCGAGGTGAACATCACGCCCAGGCAGATGGTCAGGGCCAGACCGATCTTGGCGCCCTGGCGGTCGCCCTTCTGCAGCGCGTGGTGGGCCCAGGTGACCGTGGTGCCCGAGAGCAGCAGCGTCAGGGTGTTGACCAGCGGCAGGTTCCAGGGGGCGACGGTCTCGACGCCGGCCGGCGGCCAGGTGGCCCAAGCCGTGCGCACTTCCTCGATCGCCGACAGGGTGCGGTGATGATGGAACAGCGCCATCTCGAAGAAGATCCAGAACCAGGCGACGAAGAACATCACCTCGGAGGCGATGAACAGGATCATCCCGTAGCGCAGGCCGATGGACACGACCGGGGTGTGGTCGCCCGCGTTGGCTTCCTTCACCACGTCCGACCACCAGCCGACCATGGTGTAGAGCACGCCGGCCAGGCCCATGAAGAAGACCCACGGGGTGTGCTGCGGCAGGCCGAACAGGCCCTTCATCCAGATGACCCCGCCCAGCGCCATGACAACGGCGGCCATGGAGCCGACCAGCGGCCACGGGCTCGGGTTGACCAGGTGGTAGTCGTGTTTGACGCCTTCGTGGGCCATTTCGGTCCTAACCCCTCTCATTGTGTCCAGACGCCGGGCCCTGTGACTCTCCCCCGACGCCTAGTCTCGCACGGTGCTATAGCCCCGCCTGACGCTATCCGCCAAGGGCCGATGCCGACGCCGGGGGCGTCGTATCGGCGCTGGCCTGCTGCGGCGGCGCGTCGGTGGCTGGATAGTAGGTGTAGGAGAGCGTCACTTCGGGCTCTCCCTTGGTGTCGATGTCGGTCGCAAAGCCCGGATCGACGAAGTAGACGACCGGGAACTCCACGGTTTCACCCGGCTGGATCGTCTGGTCCGAGAAGCAGAAGCACTGCAGCTTGTGGAAGTAGGCGCCGGCCTGCTCGGGCACCACGTTGTAGATGGCCCGGCCGGTGATCGCCTTCTTGCCGTGGTTGGTGACCTTGAAGAAGGCCATGGACGTCGCGCCGATCTTCACGTCCTGCGAAGTCTGCTCGGCGGTGAAATCCCACGGCAGGTTGCGGGTGTTGGCGTCGAAGCGGATCGTCAGCGTCCGGTCCAGCACCTTGGTGGGCGCGGCGGTCGCCTTGCTGACCGTCCCGTCGAACCCCGTCACCTGGCAGAATTTTTGGTAGAGCGGCACGAAGGCGAAGGCCATGCCGATCATGGCGATCGCGGTGACGGCGACGACGCCGGCCACGCGCTTGTTGCGCCGCGCTGCGGTGGACGGGGTGGGGCGGTCAGAAGGGTCGGTTGAGGACATTCGCGCCAAGACGGGTAAGCGTTACAATGAAGACCAGGACCACGAAGAGGCCCAGGCCCAGGGCGATGGCGATGTTGCGTCCCCGCCGCGCGCGCATCTCCGCGTCGTTCTCCCGATTGGGATCGCTCACGAGAAAAGCTCCAGCGCAGGCGCACCGACCAGATGCTCGCCCAGCAGGGTGGCGAACAAGAGGGTCAGGTAGAGGATAGAGAAGGCGAACAGGTTGCGCGCGTCGCGCGCCCCGGCCCGCACGTCGTAGAGGCCGTCGTCCCTGCGCTCGTCGGCGCTTTCGCCGGCATGGCTGCGGAACACC
The DNA here is from genome assembly GCF_041916435.1 of Phenylobacterium sp. Taxonomy (GTDB): domain Bacteria; phylum Pseudomonadota; class Alphaproteobacteria; order Caulobacterales; family Caulobacteraceae; genus Phenylobacterium. Next base: position 305,990 of record NZ_JAYRZM010000003.1, read on the forward strand.
CGCCAGGCCAGGATCAGGAACACCAGGCCGCCGGTCGCCGCCACGCCCAGATAGACCGCCCCGCCCAGGCCGGTGAAGGCCGGCGCCAGGCAGATCGGCACGAACAGGAGGCTGTAGATCAGGATCTGCCGGCGCGTGGAGGCCGCGCCGGCCACCACCGGCATCATCGGCACGCCCGCGCGCTGATAATCCTCGCTGGTGTAGAGCGACAGCGCCCAGAAGTGCGGCGGCGTCCACATGAAGATGATGGCGCACAGCAGCCAGGCGTTGAGCGGCGCCGCGCCCGTGGCGGCCGCCCAGCCGATCACCGGCGGCAGCGCGCCGGCCAGCCCGCCGATGACGATGTTCTGCGCCGTCGAGCGCTTCAGCCACATGGTGTAGACGACGGCGTAGAAGACGATGGTGAAGGCGAGCAGCCCGGCGGCGAACCAGCCGACCGCCATGCCCATCACCATCACCGAGAACAGCGACAGGATCACGCCCAGCGCCAGGGCGTCGGCGCCCTGCACCCGGCCCGCCGGCACCGGACGGCCGCGGGTGCGGCGCATCTTGGCGTCGATGTCGGCGTCGTACCACATGTTCAGCGCGCCCGACGCGCCCGCGCCGACGGCGATGCAGAACACCGCCACCGCGCCCAGGACCGGGCTGATCGGGGCGTTGGCGCACACCAAGCCGGTGACGGCGGTGAACACCACCAGCGACATCACCCGGGGCTTCAGGAGCTGAAGGAAGTCCCGCCAGGTGGCGGGGGTCCGGGTGGTCGAAATCGCGGGCGTCATAGCCACGAAGGATACTCTCGAATGCAGTCGGGGGCGCGCGCCGGATTGTCGCCGGCCCACGCCCCCTTTGAGATCAGAAGCGCGCCCCGCCTAGTGAAGGTCGGGCTTCACCACGGGCGGCTCGTTGAATTGGTGGAACGGCGGCGGGGAGGACAGGGTCCATTCCAGCGTCGTCGCCCCTTCGCCCCACGGATTGGCCTCGGCCTTGCGGCGCATGATGGCGGCTTCCAGGAGCATGATCAGGAACACGGCCACGCCCACCACGGTGATCATGTAGCCGATCGTCGACACATGGTTCCACAGGTAGAAAGCGTCCGGGTAGTCGATGTAGCGCCGGGGCATGCCTTGCAGGCCCAGGAAGTGCTGCGGGAAGAAGATCAGGTTCACGCCGACGAACATGATCCAGAAGTGGGTCGCGCCGAGCCACTCGCGGTACTTCACGCCCCACATCTTCTCGAACCAGTAGTAGAAGCCCGCGAAGATCGCGAACACCGCCCCAAGGCTCAGCACGTAGTGGAAGTGGGCGACCACGTAGTAGGTGTCGTGCACCTGGTAGTCGACGCCGGCGTTGGCCAGCACCACGCCGGTCACGCCGCCGATGGTGAACAGGAAGATGAAGCCGATCGCGAACAGCATCGGCGTCTTGAAGTCGATCGACCCGCCCCACATCGTCGCGATCCACGAGAAGATCTTGATGCCGGTCGGCACCGCGATGACCATCGTGGCGGCCACGAAGTAGGCGCGCAGGTTGATGCCCATGCCCACGGTGTACATGTGGTGGGCCCACACGATGAAGCCGATGAAGCCGATGGCGACCATGGCGTAGGCCATCGCCAGATAGCCGAACACGGGCTTCTTCGAGAAGGTGGCGACGATGTGGCTGATGATGCCGAAGCCCGGCAGGATCAGGATGTACACCTCAGGGTGCCCGAAGAACCAGAACAGGTGCTGGTACATGATCGGGTCGCCGCCGCCGGCGGGATCGAAGAAGTGGGTGTGGAAGTTGCGGTCGGTCAGCAGCATGGTGATCGCGCCGGCCAGCACGGGCAGCGAGAGCAGCAGCAGGAAGACCGTCACCAGCACCGACCAGACGAACAGCGGCATCCGGTGCAGGGTCATGCCCGGCGCGCGCATGTTGAAGATGGTGGTGATGAAGTTGATCGAGCCGAGGATCGAGCTGGCGCCGGCCAAGTGCAGCGCCAGGATCACGCAGTCCATCGCCGGGCCGGTGTGACCCGTCGTCGAGAGCGGCGGATACATCGTCCAGCCGCCGCCGAAGCCCCTGCCCGGACCGCCGTCCACGAACATCGAGGTGAGCAGCATGATCCAGGCCGCCACCAGCAGCCAGAACGAGATGTTGTTCATCCGCGGGAAGGCCATGTCCGGCGCGCCGATCATGATCGGCACGAACCAGTTGCCGAACCCGCCGATCAGGGCGGGCATGACCATGAAGAAGATCATGATCACGGCGTGGGCCGTCACCACCGCGTTGTAGCCCTGCTTGGAGGCTTCGATCAGGCCCAGGTGGTCGAGCAGCGAGCCCTGACGGAACACCTGGATGCCCGGCTCGGCGAGCTCCCAGCGGATCAGGCCGGACAGCGCGCCGCCCACGATCCCGGCCATGATGGCGAACAGGATGTAGAGGGTGCCGATGTCCTTGTGATTGGTCGAGAACAGCCAGCGCACCAGGAACGGCGGCTTATGCTCATGGCTGTCGTGGTGATCGTGGACGGATGCTTGAGCCATCGTACGCTATCCTCGGATCAAGTCGCTGCGGGCGCAGGAGCGGTCGTGGCGGCGGCCGCTGGCGGAGTCGGTTCGGCGGCGGGCGCGCCTTCGGCCGGAGCCGCTTCGGCGGCCGGCGCGGCCGGCGGGGCGGCGTCGGCGCCGCCGATGGAGCCGCCCTTGGAGGCCACCCAGGCGTCGAAGTCGGCCTGGCTCACCACATGCACTTCGATGGGCATGAAGGCGTGGTCGATGCCGCACAGCTCGCGGCACTGGCCGTAGAAGGTGCCGACGCGGTCGGCCTTGATCCAGGTTTCGTTCACGCGGCCGGGCACCGCATCGATGATCACGCCGAAGGAGGGCACGGCGAACGCGTGGATCACGTCAGCGCCGGTGACCAGCACGCGCACCGTCTTGTTGACCGGGATGACCAGGGGTTCGGTCGCGGCCAGGCGATAGGGCACATGCTTCGCCTTGGCTTCGTCCTCGGGCAGGATGTTGGAGATGTACTCGGAGATCTTCTGGTCGGGGTACTCATAGCCCCAGTACCACTGATAGCCGGTCGCCTTCACCGTCAGGTCGGGCTTGGGCATGTCGTTGTAGGCGAACAGCAGCTTGAACGAGAAGATCGCGATGAAGACCAGGATCAGCACCGGCACCAGGGTCCAGACCACCTCGACCGTCGTGTTGTGGCTGAACTTCGCCGGAACCGGATTGGCGCGCTTGTTGTAGCGGACCATCACCCAGATCAGCAGGCCCAGCACGAGCAGCACGATGCCCGTGATGATCGGCAGCAGGATGTCGTTGTGGAAGAAGATGGCGTCTTCGCGCAGCGGCGTGACGCCCCGCTGCATGTCGATCGCGCCGGGCGTCGGCTGGCCCAGCAACTCGTCGGCCAGGGCGGACACGCCCCAGAACGCCGCTATCGCGCCCGCAGCGGCCCCAGCCGCCAGCGTCCGCATCCCCTGAAACCTAGACTTCATGTCCCCTCGGTCTGCTTGGCCGGCCGCGCCGCGCTGATGACAACTCGCCGCCGCCGACTGGATCCAAGGGCCCGACCCGATCGATACGCCGATCAGCAGCCCCTCAGCGGGCGTGCATACGCGCTCTCCTGAGGATTGCCAAGGCGCTAGAGGCCCCTAGGCCGCATGGTTTAGGAGGCTTGCCTTGCGTCATTGAGACGATCCGCCGCAGACGCCGGCCAAATTGGCGCAACTCCCCCTAGAAGGGTGACGCCCTGGGCCTTAGCCCCTATCTGTGGTCGGTCAGCCTAGAAAGCTTCTCATGAACGCCCACAGTCCCGCTCCGTCCATTCTCGAATCCGCCGGCGTCGAGCCCGAGCGCGCGCGCGAGCTGCTCGGCCAGGCGCTCGCCGGCGCCGACGACGGGGAAGTGTTCGTCGAGCGTTCGGAAAGCGAGTCGTTCCTGTTCGACGACGGGCGGCTGAAGTCGGCCAGCTACGATTCCTCGGAGGGTTTCGGCCTGCGGGTCGTGGCCGGCGAGACGGCGGGCTACGCCCACTCCAGCGAGGTCTCCGAGGCCGCCATCGCGCGCGCCGCCGACTCGGCGGCCCTGGCCAAGCGCGGCTATTCGGGCGTCGCCGCCGAGCCGCCCCGCGCCACCAACGCCAAGCTCTACGGCGAGGACGACCCGCTGGCCTCCCCGGCCTTCGGCGACAAGGTCGCCCTCCTGCAGGAGATCGACGCCTGGGCCCGCGCCCGCGATCCGCGGGTGGTCCAGGTGATGGCCACCCTGGCCGGCGAGCGCCGGGTGGTGGAGGTGCTGCGGGCCGACGGGCGGCTGCTGCGCGACGTGCGCCCGCTGTCGCGCATCAACGTGCAGGTGACCGTCGAACGCGACGGCCGCCGCGAGAGCGGCTACACCGGCGCCGGCGGCCGCGCCGGCTTCGAGACCTGGATCACGGCCGAGCGCTGGCGCGAGCAGGTGGACGAGGCCCTGCGCCAGGCCCTGGTCAACCTGGACGCCGTGCCATGCCCCGCCGGCGAGATGGACGTGGTGCTGGGCCCCGGCTGGAACGGCGTGCTGCTGCACGAGGCCGTCGGCCACGGCCTGGAGGGCGACTTCAACCGCAAGGGCACCTCGGCCTTCTCCGGCCGCATCGGCGAGCGGGTGGCCGCGCCGGGCGTGACGGTGTTCGACGACGGCTCCATCCCCGGCCGCCGCGGTTCGCTGACCATCGACGACGAGGGCACGCCGACCGAGCGCACCATCCTGATCGAGGACGGCGTGCTGGTGGGCTACATGCACGACCGCATGAGCGCGCGGCTGATGGGGCTGCAAGCCACCGGCAACGGCCGGCGCCAGTCCTACGCGCACATGCCCATGCCGCGCATGACCAACACCGGCATGCTGGCCGGGACCGCCAAGCGCGAGGAGATGATCGCCTCCACCAAGCGCGGCCTCTACTGCGCCAACTTCGGCGGCGGCCAGGTGGACATCACCAACGGCAAGTTCGTCTTCCAGTGCACCGAGGCCTACCTGATCGAGGACGGCAAGGTGACCGCGCCGGTGAAGGGCGCGACGCTGATCGGCGACGGGCCCTCGGCGCTGACGCGGGTGACCATGATCGGCGACGATTTCGACTTCGACCCGGGCATCGGGGTCTGCGGCAAGGCCGGCCAGAGCGTGCCGGTCGGCGTCGGCCAGCCGTCGCTGAAGATCACCGGCCTGACCGTGGGCGGCACCGGCGTCTGACGGCCGCGGCGCTCGCCGCGAAATTGTGACCGGGAATTAATCTACCTGTCCGCTAATTAATTGGCGTAGGCGGACGAAGATTGGCGATGTGCGGGCCAGGGGAGCTCGTCACATGATACATGCCGCAGCCGCATCGATCCTGGCGCTCACCGCGGCGGCCGGCCCGCCAGCGCCGGCGGATCGCGCGGAGACCGAAACCCCCGACGGCGTCATCAGCTACCCGCCGGAATTCTTCGCCGCCGCCCGGCCGACCACCGCCCTGGACATGGTGCAGCGCCTGCCCGGCTTCGCCTTCGACGGCGGCGACTCCGTGCGCGGCTTCGAAGGGGCGGCCGGCAACGTGCTGATCGACGGCAAGCGGCCGATCTCCAAGACCGACGACCTGGAGGAGATCCTGCGCAGGCTGCCGGCCTCGCAGGTGGAGCGCATCGACCTGATCCGCGGCGGCGCGCCCGGCGTCGACATGCACGGCAAGTCGGTGCTGGCCAACGTGATCCGCCGCTCCGGCGGCGGCGCCCGCGGCCTGGTGGCGACCTGGAACGGCCACGTCTACGACGGGCGCGACGCCCCCGGCGTACGCATCGAGGGCTCCGGCGGGTCGGGCGGGCGCAACTGGGAGGCCGGCGTGCGCTGGACCAGGGGCGTCGACGACGGCGCCGGCGAGGGGCCGCGCACGCGGATCGACGGCGCCGGCGTTCCGCTGATCCTGTCGTCCATCGACTCCCGGGGCGACGGCGAGACCAGCACGCTGACCGGCGCCTATGAGACGCCCCTGGCCAGCGGCGCCTTCCGGATCAACGGACGCCTCTACCAGGACCTCTACGACTACCAGGAGGACAACCTCGGCCGGTTCCCCGACACGCACCTGGAGCACAGCCACGACAGCGACGACACCCAGGAGACCGAGCTTGGCCTGCGTTTCTCGCGCCCCTTCACCCCCAAGACGGACCTGGAGCTGATCGGCCTGTTCCAGACGAAGGACGAGACCTACGGCTCGACCTTCGACGCACCCAGCTACGGCGAGCTGTTCGAGCTGGACCGGCAGTCCAGCGAATCCATCGTCCGCTCGGTGTTCAGCTACCGCTGGCGGCCGAACCTGTCGTTCGAAGCCGGCGGCGAGGGCGCGCTCAACAAGCTGGAGAGCGGCACGCGCTACACCCAGCAGGGCGTCCCCGTGGCCCTGCCGGCGGCCAATGTGCGGATCGAGGAGAAGCGCGGCGAGCTGTTCGCCAAGGCGGTCTGGCGGCCGACCACCGCCTGGACCCTGGAGGCCGGCCTGCGCGAGGAAGGCTCGACCGTCACCTCCGAGGGCGACGTCGTGCTGGAGAAGACGATCACCTTCCTGAAGCCGCGGCTGGCGCTGACCTGGTCGCCTGGTCCGAAGACCCAGTTGCGCGCCCGCGTCGAGCGCACCGCCGGCCAGCTCGACTTCGACGACTTCGTCGCCACCTCCTCGCTCAACACCGGCGTGGTCACCGCCGGCAACCCGAACCTGTCGCCGGAGAGCGCCTGGGTGGTGGAGGCCGGCGTGGAGCGGCGCTTCTGGGCCAAGGGCGCGATCGTGGCGAGCGTGCGCCACTCCGAGCTCACCGACGTGGTCGACCGCGCCCCGGTGTTCGGCCCGAACGGGGTGTTCGACGCCCCGGCCAACATCGGCGAGGGAACCAAGGACGAGCTGATCCTCAACCTCACCCTGCCCTTCGACCGCTTCGGGCTGAAGGGCGCCCAGCTTCAGGCCGAGGGGACCTGGCGGCGCTCCAAGGTGACCGACCCCACCACCGGCGACTCGCGCGAAATCTCCAAGCTGCGCCCGCTGGAATGGGAGGCCCATTTCACCCAGGACCTGCCGCAGTGGCGGATGAACTGGGGGATCGACGCCTACGGCGCCTGGCGCGAGACCTCCTACCGCTACGACCAGGTCTCCACCACCAAGCTGAAGACCTTCGTCAAGCCGTTCGTCCAGTGGAAGCCGAGGCCGGACCTGATCCTGCGCGTCGAGGTGCAGAACGCGACCGAAAGGGGCCTGCGCAGGACGCTGACGGTGTACGACGGCCCCCGCGGCGCAAGCCCGATCGCCTTCACGGACGACCGGGACAACCAGTTCGGCCGCATCCTCTTCATACGGCTGCAGAAGAACCTCGGCGGCTGAACCTGGAGCGCGCTTAGCTCTCCAGGTCTGCGCGCATGGCCGCCGGGCTGACCGCCTGGCGCTCGCCGTCCAGCACCGGCGCGATCGGCTCCGGCTGGGCGCCGCCGCCGGGCTCGTTGACCCCATGGGCCCAGTGCTTGATCACGAAGCTGAGCGCGATGAAGGCCACGCCGATGCCCATGCCCCACCAGCCGAGCATGTTGAACACCTCCAGCGAGGTCTTCAGCGCCGCGGCCGGGTCCAGCACCTGGCCGCCCACGGTCTCGCTGCCCGCCATGCCGGCGATCCAGCCGCCCACGTACTGGGCGATGGACGAGGCCAGGAACCACACGGCCATCATGAACGAGCCCACCTGGGCCACCGACAGCTTGGTGATCTCCGACAGGCCCACAGGCGACAGGAAGAGCTCGCCGGTGGTGTGCAGGAAGTAGAGCAGGCCCAGGAGCATCATCGGCACGCGGGCATTCGCGTCCGCCATTCCGGCGCCCCAGACCACCACCAGGAAGCCCAGCCCCACCTGCATCAGGCCGAAGCCGAACTTCAGCGTCGGGTTCGGATCGCGCTTGCGGCCGGCCAGATACGCCCACAGCGCCGCCAGCAGCGGCGCCAGGATCAGGATGAAGCCGGAATTGAACGACTGGGTCTGGGCCGCAGCGATCTCGGTGTCGATCCAAAGCCCGCCCAGCGGCTTCAGGCCCGCCTCTGCGAGCTGGGCCGCGGTGCCCACGGGAATCCCGAGGAAGGTGGTGGCGTGCGAGGTCAGGCCGAGCTGGACGTTGCGCGCGGCGAACAGGTTCAGCGAGGTGCCTGCCTGTTCGAACAGGGTGAAGAAGATCACCGAGCCGAAGATCAGGAACAGCGCCAGCATCATCCGCTCGCGCTCGATCTTGTCGCACTTGGCCGCCAGGAACCAGGCGATGAAGCCGAGCGAGGCCGCCGTGCTGATCAGGAGCCCGATCCCCACCAGGCCGTTGCGCTGCACCAGGAACCAGACCCCGGCGACGCCGGCCAGGGCCAGGACGTAGATGAGCTGTTCCAGGCTCAAGGGGCCGGCCGCCTTCGCGGCCAGCTTCGCCGGATCGGGCGGCTCGCCCTTGCCCTGCAGCAGGTCCTTGCCGAGCACGAACACCACGAAGCCGGCGGCCATGCCGACGCCGGCCAGGCCGAAGCCCGCCCACCAGCCGATGTGCTGGGCGAGGTAGGCGCAGAGCACCGAGGCCCAGAAGGCCCCCAGGTTCACGCCGTAGTAGTAGAGGGTGAAGCCGGAATCCCGTCTGGGATCGCCCTTGCCGTAGAGCTGGCCGACGATGGTGGAGATGTTGGGCTTGAGGAAGCCCACGCCCATGATGATCAGCGAGACCGCCAGGTAGAAGGTGTTCACCCCCCGCTGGTCCACGGTCTTGGTCATGGAGAAGCTGCCCTTGGGCAGGTCGGAGGGCAGCTCGGCGCCGGCCGGCAGGCCCTTGATCGCCATGCCGCCGTCCGCGGCGGGGCCGAAGTCGTAGGCCTGGCCGCCCACCACCACCTTGACCGTCCGGTCGTCCGCCCGCCCGTGCGCCTGGATCTCGTAGCTGTGGCCGGCGTAGACGAGCTGCTGCTGGGCGGGGCTGCCCTCATAGGCCATGGTCAGGTGGCCGGCGACCAGGAGCAGCGCGCCGAAGGCCACCGCCTTGCGCGTGCCGAGGTAGCGGTCGGCCAGGATGCCGCCGATCAGCGGCAACAGGTACACGAGGGAGGTGTAGGAGCCGTACTGCGCCGAGGCCACGGCGTCGTCGAACAGAAGGTGCTGGGTGAGGTAGAAAATCAGGATGCCGCGCATGCCGTAGTAGGAGAAGCGCTCCCACATCTCGGCGAAGAACAGGATGATCAGGCCTCGCGGATGGGTCTTCAACAACTGCATCAGGACCGGGAAGCCCGTCACAAGCGTGATGACGACCCCCAGCAGGATGACGATATTCATTCAGCGGTCTTTCGATTGATGGGCGGCCCTGGCCATGCGTTGGTTCGCCTTGAAGGCGGCTAGTTCGACCCGCGCCGGGCGCATTTGGCGGCAGAAGATCACGCAAGATCGGCCAGCACAAGCAATCGGGCGCCCGGCCTCCTATGTTCAGGGAGCCCGCCGCGCGGCTTCGCGTTAATCCAGGTGCAGGAGACGCCCCATGAAGATTCCAGGCCCCGACCACCCGATCGTCATCAAGCCGGCCGCCAAGCGCTGGCGCGCCCGTTTCGGCGAGCACGTGATCGCCGACAGCAACGACGCCCTGATCCTGACCGAGGCGAGCTACAAGCCGGTGGTCTACTTCCCGCGCCAGGACGTGAGCATGGAGTTCCTGAGCCGCACGGACCGCTCGACCCACTGCCCCTACAAGGGCGACGCGTCCTATTTCACCCTGATCATGGACGGCCAGTTCGCCGACAACGTGGTGTGGAGCTACGAAGAGCCCTTCCCGGCGATGGAGGAAATCCGCGGCCGGCTGGCGTTCTATCCGGACCGGGTGGAGGTCTACGAGGTGGACGACGCCGAGGTGAATCCGCACCACGCGGTGGATTCGGTCGACGATGTCGTGCTGCACACCGACGCCGGCGACGGCCACAGCCAGCGCGAACACTGGCCGGCCAACGTCACCCGCCCGCCGGAGCTATAGGCCGCCGGCGCGTTCGCCGGCCGAGGTTTGAGCTCCGTCATGGCCGGGCTTGTCCCGGCCATGACGGAACCGCAGTCCGCCGTGGCCTCAGAGCCGGGTGGGAATCACCACCGGCAGGCTGTCGTAGCCCTTCACGAAGCTGGAGTGCACGCGGGTCGGCTCGCCGGTGACCTCGATCGTGGGGAAGCGCTTGAAGATCTCTTCCCAGATGATCTTGAGCTGCAGCTCGGCCAGGCGGTTGCCCACGCAGCGGTGGATGCCGAAGCCGAACGACAGGTGCCGGCGCGGGTTCTCGCGGTCGATGATGTAGGCGTTCGGGTTCTCGATCACCTCTTCGTCGCGGTTGCCCGAGACGTACCACATCAGCACCTTGTCGCCCTGCTTGATGTTCTTGCCGCCGAACTCGATGTCGCGCTTCACGGTGCGGCGCATGTAGGCCAGCGGCGTCTGCCAGCGGATGGTTTCCGACACCATCGAGGGGATCAGGTCCGGATTGGCCTTCAGCTTGGCGTACTGGTCCGGGTTCTGGTTCAGCGCCAGCACCGAGCCGGAGATCGTGTTGCGGGTCGTGTCGTTGCCGCCGACGATCAGCAGGATCAGGTTCCCCAGATACTCCATGCGGTCCATGTTCTTGGTCGCCTCGCCGTGCGCCAGCATGGAGATGAGGTCGCCCTTCGGCGGCTCGTTCACCCGCTCGTTCCACAGGCGCAGGAAGTAGTCGACGCACTCGAACAGGGTCGCCTTGCGGCGCTCCTCGTGCTCGTCCGGATCGGTGGTGCCCAGGATGCCGCTTTCCGCCGCGGCGGTGGCCACGTCCGACCAGAAGGTCAGCTTGCGCCGGTCTTCCCAGGGGAAGTCGAACAGGGTGGCCAGGGTCATGGTGGTCAGCTCGATGGAGACCTTGTCGACCCAGTTGATCTCCTCGCCGATCGGCAGGTCGTCGAGGATCTTGGCCGCCCGCTCGCGGATGATCGGCTCCATCTGGTGCAGATTCGCCGGCGAGACGATGGGGCTGACGGTCTTGCGCTGGACGTCGTGCTTGGGCGGGTCCATCGCGATGAACATCGGCAGGGGGAAGTCCTCCTGCGGATCGAACACGGTGATGCCCGGCTCGGAGGAGAAGACCTCGTGGTTGGTGTCCACGGCCATGATGTCGTTGTACTTGGTCACCGACCAGTACGGCCCCTCTTCGCTCTCGGGGCAGTAGTGGACCGGGTCTTCCTTGCGCAGCCGCTCGAAGTAGGGCCAGTGCGTGTCGGTCTTGAACAGGATCGGGTCGATCATGTTGAACTGTTCAAGCGGCGTGGAATACGCCTTTGACCGCGCTTCGTTGATGTCGATCGAACCGTCGCTCATGGTGTTCCTGGGCTCCCGCTAGCGTCATGCGTCTCCGCCGTGCGGCGGATTTATCTGAACGCTGCTTACCAAAGTCCGGCTGCCTCGAACAGTGGGTGACGCCTTGTTCACCTTTCGCCGGTCTTCAAAACCGAGTGTGATCCAGGCTGCGCGGGCCGACGGCGCGAAGCTTGGCGTAGACAGCCCCCTCGCGGGAGGCGCGCCGCCACGGGCGCGCCTTGCAGAGCGCGGTCTCGAGCTCGGGCGCGTTGCGGTCCAGATCGACGATCGCCAGCGCCTGGGCGCCATGGCCCGGCGCCTGGGCCAGCCAGTAGCCGTGCGGCCCGACCACCCCCGACGGGAAGGCCGAGCTGCACTGCGCCGGGGTCGCGAAGCTGAGCCACATGTTGTTGGCCGCCGCATGCCCCTGGGCCAGCACGCCGAAGATCGGGTCTCGCGAGAACGACGACACCAGCACCGCGTCGGCGTCCATCTGCTCATAGGCCATGAACAGGTCGGGGAAGTTGATCTCGAGGCACAGGGCGAAGCCGAACCGGAAGCCGTCGATGTCGACCGTCAGCGGATCGAAGCCCGGCGTGAACCAGTCGTTGACCTCGCCGAACGACAGGCGGCGCTTGTCGTACCGGGCGACCAGCCGGCCCTGGTCGGAGATCACATAGAGGCTGTTGTGCGGCCGGTGCGGCGGCTCCAGCGGATGCGCCGCGCCGACCACCACCCAAAGGCCCAGTTCGCCCGCCAGTTCGGCGGTCGCCTCCAGCTCGCGCCGCACCAGCGCCCAGTCGAGCGGCCATCCGGCGAGCGCGGTCTTGGCCGGCCCGGAGGGATAGCCGGTGGCCGCGCCCTCGGGGAAATGCGCCAGCCGCGCGCCGGCCGCGCTGGCCTGCCGCATCATGGCGCGGATCGCCTGGCCGTTCTCGGCCGGCTCGGCCGCCACGAAACTCTGGGCCACGGCCAAGCGGAAAACATCGGTCACTGAACTCTCCACCCGGCCGCGATCACCTGTCCGCTGACTTGAGCTTGCGCCGAGGCGGTGTACGTAGCTCGACCAGGGAGGAAGCCGCCATGCCATTCGCACGCGCCAACGATCTGAACCTCTACTATGAGCTCGGCGGGGCAGGAGAGCGGCTTCTGTTCATCTCCGGCACAGGCGGCGACCTGCGGGTCAAGCCCAACGTGTTCGACGGCCCCTTCCCCAAGTCGTTCGAGCTCCTGGCCTACGACCAGCGCGGCCTTGGCCAGTCGGACAAGCCCGAGCGCGACTACGCCATGGCCGACTACGCCGACGACGCGGCCGGGCTGATGGACGCCCTGGGCTGGGATCAGGCCCTGGTGGTCGGCGTCTCCTTCGGCGGCATGGTCGCCCAGGAGCTGGTGCTGCGCCATCCGGGCAAGGTGAAGCGGCTGGTGCTGGCCTGCACCTCGCCCGGCGGGGCAGGCGGCGCCTCGTTCCCCTTCCATGAGATCGAACACCTGCGGGGCGAGGCCCGCGCCAGGCATCTCATTCCGATCAGCGACACGCGGCGCGACGCCGCCTGGGCCTCGGCCCACCCGGACCAGTACGCCCAGCTCGTGGCCATGGGCGCGGCCGAGCCCTTCGCCGACGAGCCAGGCCGGGCCGAAGGCGCCCACCGCCAGCTCATGGCGCGCAAGCACCACGACACCTGGGACCGCCTGGGCCAGATCGCCTGCCCGGTGCTGGTCGCCGCGGGGCGCTATGACGGGATCGCCCTGCCGGAAACGCAGGAGCGCATGGCCTCGCGCATTCCCGGCGCCCGGCTCCAGTGGTTCGAGGGCGGGCACCTGTTCATGCTGCAGGACCGCACTGCGGTCCCGGCGATGGTGGAGTTCCTGAAGGGCTGAACCGCCCTAGTAGGCGAAGGCCTCGAACACCGGGCTCACGTCGCCGCCCCAGGGGCCGTGATAGAGCTCCAGCAGCCGCTCGGCGGGAGTGATCCCGCTGGCGGCGATCTCCTCCAGTTCGGCCAGGTAGCCGCTTTCGTCGACCATGCCGCCGCTCAGGCGGTTGCGGCGCTTCAGGCCCTCGCGGGCGATGGCGAGCAGATCCTTGGCCACGTCCTGCACCGAGCGGCCGGCCACCTGCGCCTTCAGGCCCTGGCGGGTCACGTCGGCGCGCAGGGCGTTGTGGTCCTCAACCGTCCAGTGCTTGCACAGGTCCCAGGCGGCGGCGAGCGCGGCCGAATCGTAGAGCACGCCGGTCCACAGCGCCGGCAGGGCGCAAAGCCGGCTCCACGGGCCGGAATCGGCGCCGCGCATCTCCAGGTACTGCTTGAGCCGCACCTCGGGGAACAGGGTGGTGGTGTGGTCGGCCCAGTCCTTCAGGGTCGGCCGCTCGCCCGGCAGGCCCGGCAGCTCGCCCTTCATGAAGTCGCGGAACGACTGGCCGGAGACGTCGATGTAGCGGCCGTTGCGCTTGACGAAATACATCGGCACGTCGAGCGCGTAGTTCGCGTAGGTCTCGTAGCCGAAGCCGTCCTGGAAGACGAAATCCAGCATGCCCGTGCGGTCGGCGTCGGTGTCGGTCCAGACGTTGGCGCGGAACGACAGGAAGCCGTTGGGCTTGCCCTCGGTGAAGGGCGAGTTGGCGAACAGCGCCGTGGCGATCGGCTGCAGGGCCAGGCTCGTGCGGAACTTCGCCACCATGTCGGTTTCGGAGGCGAAGTCGAGATTGGCCTGCACGGTGCAGGTGCGGAACATCATGTCCAGGCCCAGGCCGCCCACCTTGGGCATGTAGGCCTTCATGATGCCGTAGCGGCCCTTGGGCATCACCGGGATGTCGGCGCGGGTCCAGTTGGGCGTGAAGCCCAGGCCCAGGAAGCCCAGGCCCAGCTCGTCGGCCACGACCTTGACCTCCTGCAGGTGGCCGCCGGTCTCCGAACAGATGTCGTGCATGGTCTCCAGCGGCGCGCCGGACAGCTCGAACTGGCCGCCGGGCTCAAGGCTGACGTTGGCCTTGCCGCGCTCCAGGCCGATCAGCACATCGCCCTTGTCGGAGGACTCGTAGACCCCCTGCCAGCCGAATCGCATCAGCCCTTCGAGCAGCGCCTTGATGCCGGCCGGGCCCTCGTAGGCCACGGTCTGGTGCGAGCCCAGGCGGAAGACGAACTTCTCATGCTCGGCGCCCACGCGCCATTCGCTGGCGGGCTTTTCGCCCTTGGCCAGCCACTGGACGAGGTCTTCCAGCGCCAGCGGTCGGTCGTCGCACACGACGTCGGCCATACATGTCTCCCAAGTGCCCCATGGGCGCCTCGCGCGAGAGGCTCTCCCAGCGGAAGGCCGGCGCGGCTGCGATCTTTACGCCGTTAGGTCAGGTGGGAGCAATCTCTGCAAAGCTCAAGGGGTCCAGTCGCCGAGCGCCGCCTGCCACAGGCTGAGCGCGGCGATGGCCGCCGTGTCGGCCCTTAGAATCCTTGGCCCCAGGCCCGCCGGGACGGCGAACGGCAAGGCCCGCAGGCGCGCCCGCTCGGCCGGTGAAAAGCCCCCTTCCGGTCCGATCAGGATCGCCCAGGGCCCCGCCGGGCGGCCCTTCAACGCCTGCAGGAGCGGCGGCGCGTCGCCGGCCTCGTCGCAGAACACCAGCATGCGGGCGGCGTCCCAGCCCTCGATCAGCCGCTCCAGCTTCTCCGGCGCCTCGACGGCCGGCACGTCCAGCCGCCCGGTCTGCTCGGCCGCCTCGGTCGCGATGGCCGCGAGCCGCGCGATATTGGTGTGATCGGCGTTGGTGCGCTCGGTGATCACCGGCCGGACCCGGCGCGCGCCAAGTTCCGCGGCCTTCTCCACGATGGTCTCCAGCCGGGCGCGCTTGACGAGCGCGATGACCAGATCGAGGTCCGGGCCCGCCGCCTGGGGCCGCTCCAGCGCCTCGATCCTCAGGCTCGCGCCGCGCTTGCCGGCCTGGGAGAGGACGGCGCGCCACTCCCCATCGCGGCCGTTGAACACCAGGAGCTCGTCGCCGACGGCCCGGCGCATCACCGCCACCAGATAGCGGCTCTGGTCGGCGTCCAGCGCCAGCTCGGCCCCTTCGGCCAGGTCCTGGGTCACGTGCAGGCGGATCATGCTGACAGCTTCTAGCGGCCTGGACGGCTAAGGCGCTAGGGTCCGCCCATGAGCAAGCATGATCACGACGACGACCTGCAGGCGGCCCAACTGGGCCTCGTGCGCTGGCAGCAGCACTGCATGGAGGCCGGCCAGAAGGTGCTGGTGATCTTCGAGGGCCGCGACGCCGCCGGCAAGGACGGCACGATCAAGCGGGTGACCGAGCACATGAGCGTGCGCAACACCCGGGTCGTGGCCCTGCCCAAGCCCTCGGACCGCGACCGCACCCAGTGGTACTTCCAGCGCTACGTGCAGCACCTGCCCGCCGCCGGCGAGACGGCGATCTTCAACCGCTCCTGGTACAACCGGGCGGGCGTCGAACGGGTGATGAGCTTCTCCACGCCCAAGGAGCAGGAGGACTTCCTGCGTGAGGTGCCGACCTTCGAATCGATGCTGGTCGATTCCGGCCTGATCATCGTCAAGCTGTGGCTGGACGTGTCCAAGAAGGAGCAGAAGAAGCGCCTGGACGAGCGTCGCGACGATCCGCTCAAGGTGATGAAGTCGAGCCCGCTGGACGCCGCCGCCCAGGAGCGCTGGGACGGCTACACCGTCGCGCGCGACGAGATGCTCAAGCGCACCCACACCCAGGCCGCGCCCTGGACCTGCGTGCGCGCCGACGACAAGCCCAAGGCCCGGGTGGCGGTGATCCGCCATCTGGTGCGCACCCTGGCGCCGCACGACCTGGCCAAGACGGTGGACAAGCCGGACCCCGACATCCTCTTCCCGTTCGAGCTGTCGGCCCTCTCCGACGGGCGCCTGGAGCGCTGAGGCTTGGGGCCGGGGCGGGACGTCATCTCGGCGAAGGAGGCGCGGCGCATCGCCCTGGCCGCCCAGGGGTTCGCCGCCGCCCGGCCGGATGGAGAGATCAGCCGCCGCCAGCTCGTGAAGGCGATCGAGCGGCTGGGCGTCGTCCAGCTCGATTCGGTGAACGTGGTCTCGCGCACCCACTACCTGCCGGCCTTCTCGCGGCTGGGCGCCTATCCGCGCGCGCTGCTGGAGGATACGGCCTGGGGCAGGAAGCCCGCCGTCTTCGAATACTGGATGCACGAAGCCTCCATCGCCCCGTTCGACGCCCAGCCGCTGATGCGCTGGCGCATGGAGGACGCGGCCCAGGGCGTGGGCGTCTGGAAGGGCGTGGCCCGCTTCCTGCGCGAGCACCGGGGCTTCATCGACCGGGCGCTGGCCGAGATCGACGCCCGCGGCCCGCTGGCCGCCTCTGAGCTGGAGCTGGGGGCCAAGGGCGCCGGCGGCTGGTGGGGCTGGAGCGAGGCCAAGCGAGCCCTGGAGTGCCTGTTCTGGTCGGGCGAGCTCACCACCGCCACACGCCGGGGAACCTTCGAGCGGGTCTACGGCCGGCCTGAGAAGGTGCTGCCCCGCGCCGTCTGGAGCGCGCCGACGCCCGACCGCGCCGACGCCCAGCGCGAGCTGGTCCGCCGGGCCGCCCGCGCCCAGGGGATCGCCACCGAGCGCGACCTTCGCGACTATTTCCGCATGGGGCCCGCCGAGGCCAGGGCGCGCATCGCCGAACTGGTGGAGGAAGGCGAGCTCGCGCCGGTCACGGTGAAGGGCTGGGACCAGCCGGCGTATCTGCACCAGGCCGCCCGGCGGCCGAGGCGCGTGGAGGCCGCGGCCCTGCTCTCTCCGTTCGACAACCTGATCTGGTTCCGCGAGCGCACCGAGCGGCTGTTCGGCGTCAAGGTGCGCCTGGAGATCTACACGCCCGCGCACAAGCGCACCCACGGCTACTACGTCCTGCCGTTCCTGGAGGGCGAGACCATCACCGCCCGGGTCGACCTGAAGGCCGAGCGCAAGGCCGGCGTGCTCATGGTGCAGGCGGCCCATTCCGAGCCGGACACCGGACCGGACACGGCGGGCAAGCTCGCCGCCGAGCTGCGCCTGATGGCCGGCTGGCTCGGCCTCTCCGAGGTCCGCGTCAAGCCGAAAGGCGACCTGGCCGGACGGCTGAAGGGCGCACTGGACTGAGATCCTCCCCCGCTGGGGGAGGTGGATCGGCGCGCGGCGCCGAGACGGAGGGGGACTTCGACCTTCGATTTCAAAGTCCCCCTCAGTCCCTCCGGGACAGCTCCCCAGGAGGGGAGCATCCGAAGGGATGCCGCGCCCTAGACCGCGCCCTCGGCCACTGCGTGCAGGCGCGCATAGGCGCCGCCCTTCTTGACCAGCTCCTGGTGACGGCCCTCCTCCACCACCCGGCCGCCTTCGAACACCAGGATGCGGTCGGCGCCGCGGATGGTGGACAGGCGGTGGGCGATGACGATGGTCGTGCGGCCCACCATCAGCTCTTCGATCGCCGCCTGGACCTGGCGCTCGGTCTCCACGTCCAGCGAGGAGGTGGCCTCGTCCAGCACCAGGATCGGCGCGTCGGCCAGGAAGGCCCGGGCGATGGCGACGCGCTGACGCTCGCCGCCGGACAGCTTCACGCCCCGCTCGCCGACCAGGGTGTCGTAGCCCGTGGGCAGGCGGCTGATGAAGTCGTGCGCCCGCGCCCGCTTGGCCGCCAGCACGATCTCCTCGCCCGTGGCGCCGGGGCGGCCATAGGCGATGTTGTCGGCGATCGAGCGGTGGAACAGCGCCGGGTCCTGGGGCACCACGGCCACGGCCTGGCGCAGGCTGGTCTGGCTGACCTTGGCGATGTCATGGCCGTCGATGAGGATGCGGCCGCCCTGCACGTCGTAGAGCCGCTGGATCAGCTTCACGAAGGTGGTCTTGCCCGCGCCCGTGGGGCCGACCAGGGCCACCCGTTCGCCCGGCGCGATCACCAGGGTGAAGTTGTCGTAGAGCGGCCGCTCCGCCGACTTGTAGCGGAACGTCACCCGGTCGAAGGCGATCTCGCCCAGTTCGCCGCGGAAGTGGCCGGCGTCGGGCTTGTCCGCCACCTCCGGCGACATGGTGGCGTAGCGGGCCACGTCCTCCACATCGTCCAGGCCGCGCTGCATCATGCGGATGTTCTCGCCGATGTTGCGCAGGTAGCCGCTCATCAGCATGAACGAGGTGATGGCGAAGGCGACGTCGCCGGCGCTGGCCCGGCCGCGGCTCCACAGCCACACCAGCAGGCCCGAAAGCCCCGCCTGCAGCACCACCAGGATCATGCTCTGGATCATCCACACGTCCAGGAACCGGGCCCAGGTGATCACCGTGGCCTTGCGCCAGGTCTCGGTGACGTCGGCGATGCGCTCCTCCTCCCGTCCTTCCGCGCCGAAGGCCTTCACCGTCGGATTGGAGCTGATGGAGTCGGCCAGGGCGCCGCCGATGCGCGAGTCCAGGGCGACCGAGCGCAGGTTGGCCGGCCGCACGTAGAGCGTGGACAGGACGAGGTTCGAGCCGATGTAGAACGCCACCACCGCCAGCGAGAAGAAGCCCACCACCGGCCAGCGGAAGATCATCGAGATCGACAGGCCCACCAGCACCAGCACGGCCGGCCCCAGCCACAGGACCACGGCGTCGGACACCGCGTCGTAGCCCCACATGGCCCGCGACAGGCGCCTGACCGTGGCGCCGGCGAAGGTGTCGGCGTGCCAGTCGGCAGAGAACGACTGGACCCGCTGGAAGGCCTCGTCGGTCATGTCCTTCATGTTGGCGGCGGCCATCGGGTTCCAGAAGCGGAACGAGGCGTTCCGCACGATGGTGAAGCCCAGGTAGATGCCGACGAACACGGCCCAGGGGCCCCAGGCGCGGCCCGGCGAGCCCGGACCGGCGGCCACCGCGTCGATCAGCCGGCCCGACGCCCAGGGCATGGCCAGGTCGAAGCCGATGGCCGCCAGGGCCAGGGCCACCGACGCGCCGAACAGCCGCTTCCGCCGCATCCAGAAGCCGGCGATGAAGCCCAGCACCTGGCCGTTGGAGAGCGTTCGTTTGCGGACGTCGTCTTCGTCTTCGTAGTGTTCAGTCATGACAGCCTCGTGCGCGCAGCGAAGGAGCGCGCCGGTCCGACGACGCGCGAGGTGAAGGGGATGGACGGCGCGGACGCGCGCGAGCGCGCGCGGTCAGGCGCCGAAGGGAGTCGGGACTTTGCGGGGAGCCGAAGCGGTCGGCTCCGGAAGGAAGCGGTGAACACGGCGGGTATCCTGGGATCGGGGAGCAAGAGGCCCCGACCAAGGACGCCCTGTGGTCAGGCCTCGGCGAGGCGGAGGGGGTTCGTTCGCACAGCAAATGCCATCGGTGCGTCCCTCCTTTCCGTTTCCAGGACGCCGAGACGCTAGGCGGGGCCGGATTCACCGTCAAGGCGCGGGCGCCGGCCGTCCCCAGATCGAGGCTGGGTGTGGCTCCCGCGCCGCGCCAAATCCGCGGGTTGTGGGGGCCGTCAGTCATTGGCGGCCCCCAGCATCCTGGGATCGAACGGCCGGCCCGCGCCCGGCCGGCGCACTAGCGACAGCACCAGGCGCGCCGGAACCCTGAGGCGGGATCCGCGCCGCCAGGGCGGGCGCCAGCCCATCAGCTTCTCCGCCAGGATCAGGCCGAGCATCGCCGCGGATTCTGCGGGATCGATCGGCCGCAACCGGCAGAAGGCGTCCAGACGCTCCATGTCGGCGCGCAAGGGGGGATCTTCGTCGATGGGAGGCGACATCGGAGACATCCGATCTGGACCCGGCCAGGCCGCGTCCGCAGACACGGGGACTCCTGGGTCGGGCTTTGCGCCGCGCGAGAGCGGCGAAGGTGGGGAGATCACGCTCCGGCTGGAGCGTCGGCGGGGCCGCTAGGCTGGGAGCTTCGGAGAGAAGGTCCGGTCAGCAGGTCGGCGGATAGTGGCCGGGGCGGAGTTTACCTCGCGCGGACCACATCACGGCCGGGGCGACGAAATGGCGGGCGTTCGAAGCGATGGCATTCATCTGGTCGCGCCCTCCTGTTGCTGGTCGCCGAATGGTTGCGAGGCTTAGGCGCCTCGCGTGCAGGCGTCAACCGCCTCGCGTCACTCTGTTACGTGAAATTTTCGACTGAGGCGCCAAGGCCACGATCTGCTAAACGCACGGCCATGACCGCCCACCTGCCCGACGCCGCGCCGACCAACTGGGTGGACAGCCACGCGCCCCAGGGCCTGCGTCCCTGGCTCAAGCTCGGCCGGTTCGACCGGCCCACCGGGATCTGGCTGCTGATGCTGCCGGGCTGGCAGGGGATCGCGCTCGCCGCCGCCATGGAGGGCCGCGCGCCCGACCTGAAGCTCATGGCGGCCTTCTTCGCGGGCGCGGCGCTGATGCGCGCGGCGGGCTGCGCCTACAACGACGTCGTCGACAGGGACATCGACGCCAAGGTCGCCCGCACGGCCGCCCGGCCCGTGGCCAGCGGCGAGATCAGCGTGGGACAGGCCTGGGCCTTCATCGTCGCCTGCAGCCTGATCTCCCTGGCCATCCTGCTCAGCTTCCCGCCCGTGGCGATCGGCCTGGGGGTCGGCTCGCTGGCGCTGGTGGCGGCCTATCCGTTCATGAAGCGCATCACCTGGTGGCCGCAGGCCTGGCTGGGGCTGACCTTCAACTGGGGCGCGCTCCTGGGCTTCGCCGCGGCGACGGGGAGCATCCAGCTTCCGGCGCTCCTGCTCTACGCCTCGGGGATCTTCTGGACCCTCGGCTACGACACCATCTACGCCGTGCAGGACCTGGAGGACGACGCCTTGGCCGGGGTGAAGTCCTCGGCTCGCCGGCTGGGCGCGGCCGCGCCGCAGGGCGTCTTCGTCTTCTATGTGATCTGCTTCTTCCTGGCGCTCACCATCGCCTGGTTCGGCCGGCTGGGGCCGCTGTTCTGGCCGCCGGCGGCGCTCTACGGCATGCACCTGGCGCGCCAGGCCAAGCGGCTGGACGTGTCGGACGGCCCGGCCGCCCTGGCGCTTTTCAGGTCCAACACCCTGGCCGGCCTGATCCTGTTCGCCGCCCTCGCGGCGGGGATGTGGCGGCCGGCCGGCGGCCTCTTCATCGGCGGCTAGGGCGGCTTTTCCAACGAATGTGACGCCACGTCATTCTGTCTCCGCCGTCAGTTTCATGCGAAACTGAAACTATGACAGTCGCCGCCCGCGTCGATCCGAAAGCCTTCTTCACGCCCGAGGAATGGACGCCGCTCACCGTGCGCTCCAACTGGAAGGGGCTGGCGCTGGTGGCCCACGCCTGGGCCGTGATCTTCGCGGCCGCGGCGGTCGGCGTGATCTGGCCGATCACCATTCCCTTCATGGTGGCGATCATCGGCGCGCGGCAGCTCGGCCTGTCGATCCTGATGCACGACGCCGCCCACGGCGCGCTGCACCCGAACATGAAGGTCAACGACTGGGTGGGCGACAACCTCACCAGCGGCGGCCTGGCGCGCTATCGCAACTACCACCTGCAGCACCACAAGTTCGCCCAGCAGGCCGAGGACCCGGACCTGGTGCTCTCCGCGCCCTTCCCGATCACGGCCATGTCGCTGCGCCGCAAGATCATCCGCGACCTCACCGGCCAGACCTGGTTCAAGCAGCGCTTCGCCGACCTTCGGGCCCGCCTGCGCGCGCGCAGGCCCGGCGAGCCGATCCTGCCCATCATCGGCGAGGAGCTGCGCCGCAAGCGGCGCTTCCTGATCGGCGCGGCCGTGACCATCGCCGCGACCGCCCCGTTCGGCCTGTGGTGGGTCTGGTTCGTCTTCTGGCTGCTGCCCCAGGCCACCTGGCTGCAGATGGTCACCCGCCTGCGCAACATCGCCGAGCACGCCTGCGTGGCCAAGGACGAGCCCGACCCGCTGCACCACGCGCGCACCACCTACGCCAACATCCTGGAGCGCATCTTCATCGCGCCCTACTGGGTGAACTACCACTGCGAGCACCACATGTTCATGCATGTGCCCTGCTACAGCCTGGCCAGGACCAACCGCCTGCTGGCCGGCAAGGGTGTGACCGACCGGATGCTGACCGCGCCCGGCTACATGACCGTGCTGAAGCTCGCCGCCTCCAAGCCGGCGGGTAGCGCCAGGGCCGGCTGAGCCGCTACAAGGCCGCTTCCTGAAGCAAGGGCGGCCGCGCCGTGATCGTTCCCACTTTCGAGGGTCGCCGCGCCTTCATCCGCGAGCACACGCGCCTGCAGGTTCCGCCGCACACGCCGGAGCTCACGCTGCACCTGGCCGACGAGGTCACGCCGATCTGGCGCATGACCGAGGAGGCGCTGGAAGAGATCGGCCTGCCGCCGCCCTTCTGGGCCTTCGCCTGGGCCGGCGGCCAGGCCCTGGCCCGCTACGTCCTGGACCATCCGGCCGAGGCCGGCGGCAAGCGGGTGATCGACTTCGCGTCGGGCTCGGGGATCGTCGCGATCGCCGCCGCCAAGGCCGGGGCGGCCCACGTGCTGGCCGCCGACATCGACCCCTTCTGCGGCGCGGCCCTGGCGCTGAACGCCGAGGCCAACGGCGTCGCCATCGACTTCACCGACCAGGACCTGCTGGACGCGCCGGCGCCCGAGGCCGAGGTGATCCTGGCCGGCGACATCTGCTACGAAAGGCCCCTCGCCACGCGGGTGATGGCCTGGCTCACGGCCGCGAAGGCGCGCGGGGCGCGAGTGCTGATCGGCGATCCCGGCCGCAGCTACTTCCCCCGCGAGGGCCTGACCAAGCTCGCCGAATACCAGGTGCCCACCACCCGCGAGCTGGAGGACATGGCGATCAAGAAGACCGCCGTCTGGAGCCTCTGAGCCGGATAGGCGCGCCGCGCCGGCGCGGCTATGATCGCGGCATGGTCGAAGGTCTCTATCGAGAAACGGGCTCCGGCGAGAACGTCGAGTTCGCGCGCGTGCGCTTTGCGGACGGTTCGGAGCTGGACATCCAGCGCCACGAGTATGAGGCGGAGTGCTACGAACCGCCCTTCGACGAGCTGCCCACCCGCAGCGAATTCGAAGCGCACCACGCCTGACGGCCGCGCGAAGGGGACTCGCCCCGCCCGCGCGATCCTGATAAGAACAAAACACGAACAATGTGGAGGACGCCATGCGCGAGGACGGCAAGATCGACTACGTGGAGTTCCCGGCCAAGGACCTGCCGGCGGTGAAGGCCTTCTATGCGGCGGCCTTCGGCTGGCGCTTCGTCGATTACGGGCCGGACTACGCGGCCTTCGAGGATGCCGCGCTCGACGGCGGCTTCAGCGCCCGGCCGGACGAGCCCCGCCCCCTGGTGATCCTCTACGCCCACGACCTGGAGGCGATGGAGGTCAAGGTGAAGGCCGCCGGCGGCGTGGTGGTCCGCGAGATCTTCAGCTTCCCGGGCGGCCGCCGCTTCCACTTCCGCGACCCGGCCGGGAACGTGTTGGCGGCCTGGACGGCGGCGTGAGGCTGACGCTTATGCCAGGTTCGGCATGCGACTTGCTGACAACCTTGTGTTGATTGAACGAGGTTCATGCTGGGACCGCGACGAAGGGGGACGTCATGCGCGCACTGAGATCTGCGCTTATCGCCGCTGCGCTGTTTGCAATGGGATCAGCGGGACTTCCGGCCCACGCGGCCGAGACGCCGCACGTGGCTTTCACGAAGGCCTCCAGCGAAATCCCGGATGGAAAGATCGTCGGTGTCTTCAAGTGGGGCGTGATCTGCGTGCAGCCGGAGGACATTCATTGGTCCGACTTGGCGCCGAGGTTCGACGGGATCGACGCCGTCTTCGCTCAAGAGGCCAAGGCCGCGGGGCTTCAGCCGGACAACGATCCGTCCAATCTGTTCGCCGATACGTCCGGCGCCGCCGATATCGAAGTGGGCGCCCTGATCAAGGATGCGGACATGACGGTCTGCTCGAACGTGGTCGACCACAGAAAGTACGACGTTCGCCTGACCATCGAATGGCAGGTCTACTCGCGCTTTCGCCACGAGGTGATCGCCAAGGTCACCACCAACGAGAGCATCCACAGTGACGAACAAGAGTCGCAGATCGCCGTGCACAAGGCGTTCGCCGCCGGTGCGCGCAAACTGTTCGCCGACGAGGCGTTCCGCAACGCGGTCAATTCTGCGGCTGATGCGCCGGCGCAGAGCGCCTCGCTCGAGGCGCGCGGGACGCCGATCACGCTCGCCGGGCCGAGCCGGGCCGCCGTTCCGATCTCGGACGCGGCGGGATCGGTCGTCGCCATCTTCGCCGGCGGCGCCATGGGCAGCGGCTTCCTGGTGTCAGCCGACGGCTACCTGCTGACCAACGCCCACGTCGTTGGCGAGGCCAAGACCGTGAAAGTCCGCTGGTCGGACGGGCTGGAGGCGCCGGGCGAGGTGATCCGGCTAGACAAGCGGCGCGACGTGGCCCTGGTCAAGACCGCGCCGCGCAGCCGCTTCGCCCTGGCCTTGCGCCCTGGCGTGGTGGAGTCTGGCGAGACGGTCTTCGCGGTCGGCACGCCTCTCGATGAAGCGCTTCAGGGAACCCTGACCAAGGGGGTGGTGTCGGCGAACCGCATCATCGACGGCATGAGCTTCATCCAGAGCGACGTGGCGATCGACCACGGCAACTCCGGCGGGCCGCTGTTGGATGACAAGGGCCGCGTCGTGGGCATCGCCGATCTCCGCTATGAGCCTGGCCAAGTCTCCCACGACATTGCTTTCTTCATTCCCATCGGCGACGCGCTCGACTTCCTGGCCCTGAAGCCGCAATCCTAGGGTGGGCGCGGCGCATGTCCGCCGCCCGTCGTCTGGGAGGCGGTCATGCTGCGAATTCATCTCGGAGTTCTGGCGGCGCTTGCGCTCGCCACGCCGGCGTTCGCCCAGCTCAACTGCACGACCGACCGGATCGGCGTGACCACCTGCCTGGACAGCGCCGGGAACGCCTATCGCGGCAAGGCCGATCCCAAGGGCCGGCTGGTCTGGCGCGACGGCCGCGGCCACATCGTCAGCGGCTACACCAACGAGGACGGGGTGTCCGTGCTGCTCGGCCCGGAGGGCGCCCGCGTGGTCGGCTATGAGGACGCGGCCGGCAACTCGGCCTGGCGCACGCCGGGCGGGCGCACGATCTACGGCCACACCGACGCCGAGAACGGGAACTCGTTGTACCGCGACCGGCAGGGGAACGTGCTGCGCTGTCACGACGACGGCCAGGGCCACAAGGTCTGCATCTCCGGCCGCGAAGCGCACTGAGGCGTGCCATGACCTATGAAGAGATGCACGCGATCGTCATGGAGTTCCCCGGCGCGACCGAAGGGACCTCCTACGGCCGGCCCTCGTTCAAGGTGGGCGACAAGTTCTTCACCCGCCTGCGCGGCGAGGACGGCAGCCTGGTGCTCATGGACGTGAGCTTCGACGAGCGCGAGATGCTGATGGAGGCCGAGCCGGCCACCTTCCACTTCACCGCCCACTACAAGGACTATCCCTGCGTGCTGGCGCGGATGAAGTCCCTGCACCCCGGCTCGTTCCGCAACTTCCTGGAACGCCGCTGGCGCAAGATCGCGCCCAGGGCCGCCGTCAAGGCGTTCGACGCGGCCAAGGCGTAGGCGCGCCAGCCGGTCTCACCGCACCAGATAGCGTCGGTCGTCTTCCGACAGCTCGCTGCTGAACAGCGCCGCATAGTCCGCCAGGAACACCTTGAGCCGTTCGGGAATCTGCTCTTCCCCACGCCCCCGCCGGCCCACGTTGAAGCGCGAGCGCTCCCTGTCCGGCGCCTCCGCGTAGGCGCGCAGCCTTGCGACCTGCTCGTCCGTCATCGCGAAATGCTCGGAGAGCGCGCGGACCAGCCGGTCAGGATGCAGCGTGTGCTCTTCGTAGCGGATCATCAGCGGCGCTGGGATCAGCCCCTGTCGTTCGCACCGCTTCCACGACAGGAAGAACGCGATCAGCCAGACGCCGAGCGAATGGCACAGCAGCGTGTAGCGGTCCTCGACAGGCAGCGACCTGTAGTTCTGCGGCATCGCAAACTGAGAGTCCCCGATCCAGTCGTTCGGGTCCTCGCCACGTTCGGCGAACATGTCGTCGAAGGAGACGATCGCATCGAGAACGTTGCGCGTCGTCACGACGGGAGAGAGACCGAACAGCTGGAACTGCAAGCCCAGATAGGACGAATAGCGCGTGTGGTGCTGAGCGACGAAGCCGCGCTCGTTCATGATGACCGCCTTGGCGATGGCCATCTCGTCCAGTTCCTGTTCACGGGAGTTCATGCCGAACCGCGAACTAAGCGTCGGCGTGGTGAAGGTGGTCAGCGACCCGACCGGCAGGTCGAAAGCGTGCGCCAAGGCCGACTGCAGAAAGGACGACCCCGACTTCGGCATGCAGCAGACGACATATTTCGGCGTCGTCGACCGAACAGCCGCGTCACGCGTCGCGACCAGCGCGCGCAACGCCAGCGGCGCCGCGCGGCGGACCAGTTCGTCCCGCTCGCTTTCGGCCAACCTCAGGAAAGGATTGTGCAGAAAGGCTTCCAGTATGGTCGACAAATAGTCCGGCGCAGACTGCAGGACTTCGCGCGCCTGCTGCTGAACCTGCGGATTCGCCGAGAGGAATAGGCTTCGTTTCAGCTCGAGTTCGCTGTCTTTGTCCATGCCGTCCGATGGGGCGACGTCCCGGCCGGCGGGCGGCCTTCACGTCCTGCCTCTACAACGGGCCAGCGCCGCCAGCCCCCTCCACAACCCGGAGATGTACGTTCCAAGCGGGGCCAAAAAAGGGCCGCGCCCAGGATTCAGCCGCTCTAGAAGTCGTCTTCGATCATCGAGCGGAAGTGCTCCATGACCTCGCCCATGCGTTCGACATCGCCCTCGGCCTCCTCCGCCGGGGCGGCCGGCGTCTCGGCGCCGACCAGGCGGGCCTCGACCACGCCGCCGCGCACCAGCAGCACCTCTTCACCGGCGGCGACGCCCGCGAGCTGCTGGGCGACGCGGGGCGGCAGGTCGTCGAGATCGATGCGGGTCATGAATGAAGTCTAGCGCCGGCGCCCGGCCCGGCAAGGCGTGACACGGGCCAAGCGCGACATGGAAGGCGTGACATGGGCCAAGGCGTGACATGGGCGAGCGCGCGGCCTAGCTTCCGGCCGCACACGCCGGAGAGCCCATGGCCTATCGCTCGCTTCGAGACTTCATCGCCAAACTGGAAGCCGCCGGCGAGCTGGTGCGGGTGAGCGAGCCGGTCTCCTCGGTGCTGGAGATCACCGAGATCCACCGCCGCCTGCTGGCCCAGGGCGGGCCGGCCGTGCTGTTCGAGAACGTCGTCCGCGCCGACGGCGAGCCGTCCGGCATGCCGTGCCTGGTCAACCTGTTCGGCACGGTGCGCCGCGTGGCCATGGGCGTCACCCTCGAAGGCCGCGAACGCGCGAGCGCGGAGGATCTGCGGGAGGTGGGCGAACTGCTGGCCTTCCTGCGCGCGCCCGAGCCGCCGCGCGGCCTGAAGGACGCCTGGGACATGCTGCCGCTGGCCAAGACCGTGATGTCCATGCGCCCGGCCACGGTGAAGAAGGCGCCGGTGCAGGAGGTGGTGCTTACAGGCGACGACATCGACCTTGGCAAGCTGCCGATCCAGACCTGCTGGCCAGGCGAGCCCGCGCCGCTGATCACCTGGCCGCTGGTGGTCACCAAGGGCCCGTCGGAGGACCGCGAGGACGACTACAACCTCGGCATCTATCGCATGCAGGTGGTCGGCAAGGACCGCACCATCATGCGCTGGCTGGCGCACCGCGGCGGGGCCCAGCACCACCGCCGCTGGAAGGCGTCGGGCAAGCCCGAGCCCCTGCCCGCCTGCGCGGTGATCGGCGCCGATCCGGGCACCATCCTGGCCGCGGTCACCCCGGTGCCCGACACCCTTTCCGAATACCAGTTCGCCGGCCTGATGCGCGGGGCCAAGGTGGAGCTGATCCCGGCCAAGACCGTGCCGCTCATGGTTCCGGCCGAGGCCGAGATCGTCATCGAGGGCCACGTGCTGCTCGACGACTACGCCGACGAGGGCCCCTACGGCGATCACACCGGCTACTACAACTCGGTGGAGCGCTTCCCGATCTTCCAGGTCAGCGCGATCACCATGCGCAGGAACCCGATCTATCTGACCACCTTCACCGGCCGGCCGCCGGACGAGCCGAGCGTGCTGGGCGAGGCGCTGAACGAGGTGTTCATCCCGCTGATCCGCCAGCAGTTCCCCGAAATCGTCGACTTCTGGCTGCCGCCGGAGGGCTGCAGCTACCGCATCGCCGTGGTGTCGATGAAGAAGGCCTACCCCGGCCACGCCAAGCGCGTGATGATGGGCGTCTGGAGCTACCTTCGCCAGTTCATGTACACCAAGTGGGTGATCGTCGTGGACGACGACATCGACGCCCGCGACTGGAAGGACGTGATGTGGGCGATCTCCACGCGGATGGATCCGGCCCGCGACGTCACGATCATCGAGAACACGCCCATAGATTACCTCGACTTCGCCTCGCCGGAGTCCGGATTGGGCTCGAAGATCGGCCTGGACGCCACCAACAAATGGCCGCCGGAGACCAAGCGTGAGTGGGGCGAGAAGCTCGCCATGGACGCCGACGTCGTCGCCGCCGTCACCGAGAAATGGGCGCGCCTGGGCTTGCCCGGCGACGGAACGCCGGTCGATTGAGCCGGCCCGCCGCTTCGCGCCAGGGACGCACGGACTTGCCCCGCTCGGCGAACAGCGTCCAACTGCGCGGCTTCAGATGGCTTGATGGGGGCTGAGAGCCGATGGACATGACAGCATCCGCACATGCGGCGGCCTTGTGGGTCGGGCTGAACCTCTTCGTTCTGTTGATCCTGTCGATCCTGGTCGTGCGCCAGCGGCAGAAGCACAAGGTGGTGCTGGGCGACGGCGGGGTGCCCGAGCTCATCCAGGCGATCCGCGCCTTCGGCAACGCCACCGAATACGTGCCGGCGGGCATGGCCGCGCTCGCCATGCAGGCGGTGGTCGGCGCGCCGGCGCTGGCGATCCACATCACCGGCGTCCTGCTGTTCGCCGGACGCGTGCTGCATGGCTACGGCCTGTCCTCCAGCGGCGGGGCGTCGCTGCCGCGCACGGTCGGCGTGATCCTCACCTGGGTGGCCTACATCTTCGCCGGCGCCGCCCTGGTCTTCTACTCGATCGGCTGAGCCCTCTCGGCCGGGCCCCAGGCCAACGCGCCGCGCTTGCCCGCGGGCGCGGGGGCGGCCATATGGGCGTCATGGATGAAAACCTGCTGTCCGACGTCGTCGCCGCCGCGCTGAAGGCCGGCGCCGATGCGGCCGAAGCCGCCGGGGCCGAACGCCGCGCCCTTTCCATCAGCGTGCGCCTGGGCGCGTTGGAAGAGGTGGAGCGCGAGGAATCGCGCGACCTGGGCCTGCGCGTCTTCATCGGCCGCCGCCAGGCCACCGTCTCCGGCTCGGACATCTCCGCCGAGGGCCGCGCCAAGCTGGTGGAGCGCGCCGTGGCCATGGCCAGGCTGGCGCCTGAGGACCCCTATGCCGGCCTCGCCGATTCCGAGCGGCTGGCCCGCGGCCCGTTCCCGGATCTCGACCTCTACGACCCGGCCGAGCCCGCGGCGGACGCGCTGGAAGCCCGCGCGCGCAGCGCCGAGGACGCCGCCCGGGCGATCGAGGGCGTCACCAACTCCGACGGCGCCTCGGCGTCCTGGTCCGCCGGCGCCTGGCGGCTGGTCACCAGCGGCGGCTTTTCCGGCGCGCACCGCGCCTCCGGCTTCTCCATCGGCGCCTCGGCCATCGCCAGCGACGCGAACGGCATGGAGAACGGCCACGACTGGCGCTCGGTGCGCTGGCAAGACGACCTGCCCGAAGCCGGGTTGATCGGCGAAGAGGCCGGCCGCCGGGCCGTGAGCCGCCTGGGCGCGCGCAAGATCGCCTCCACCACCGCCCCGGTGATCTTCGAGAACCGCATCGCCGCCTCGCTGATCAGCCCGCTGATCGGGGCGATCTCCGGCCCGGCCATCGCCCGCGGCACCTCGTTCCTGAAGGACAAGCTCGGCGAGCAGCTCTTCGCCAAGGGCGTGACCGTCACCGACGATCCGCACCGGGTCCGCGGCCTGGGCTCCAGCCCGTTCGACGACGAGGGCGTGGCCAACGAGAAGCGCGATCTGATCGACGACGGCGTCCTGACCACCTGGCTGCTCAATTCCAGCGCCGCGCGCCAGCTCGGGCTGGAATCCACCGGCCACGCCTCGCGCGGGCTCGCCGGCCCTCCCGGCGTCAGCCCCACGAACCTCACGCTGCAGCCGGGCGAGCGCGACCTCGCCGGCCTGATGGCCGACGCCGGCCAGGGCCTGTTCATCACCTCGATGTTCGGCCCCTCGCTCAACGGCAACACCGGCGAC
This sequence comes from Phenylobacterium sp., assembly GCF_041916435.1. Classification (GTDB taxonomy): domain Bacteria; phylum Pseudomonadota; class Alphaproteobacteria; order Caulobacterales; family Caulobacteraceae; genus Phenylobacterium. The sequence goes on from NZ_JAYRZM010000003.1 coordinate 336,664, forward strand.
TGGTCGGTGGGCTGCTCGGGCTTCTGGTTCGAGAACGGCGAGCTCGCCTATCCGGTCAGCGAGATCACCGTCGCGGGCAACCTGATCGACATCTTCGCGCGCCTGCAGCCGGGCTCCGACCTGGAGCTGCGCCGCGCCGCCAACGCGCCTTCGATCCTGGTGGACGCCCTGGCCATCGCGGGCCGATGACGCACGGCGCCGGCGACGACCTGGACCTGATCCTCTCGGCCGCCCGCGAGGCGGGCGAACTGGCCGTGCGGCTGCGCGCCGCCGGGCTGGAGGTGGACTACAAGGAGGGGAACTCCCCCGTCACCAACGCCGACCTGGCCGCCGACGCCCTGCTCAAGGAGCGCCTCACCGCCGCGCGGCCGGACTACGGCTGGCTGTCCGAGGAGACCGCCGACAATCCCGAGCGGCTCGGCAGGCGGCGCCTGTTCGTGGTCGATCCCATCGACGGCACCCGCGCCTTCCTGAAGGACCGGCCGTGGTGGGCGGTGTCCGTGGCCGTGGTGGAAGAGACCCGCCCGGTCGCCGGCGTGGTGGTCGCCCCGCAGGTCGGCCAAGTCTTCGCCGCGACCGAAGGCGGCGGGGCGACCCTGAACGGCGCGCCGATCCGGCCAAGCGACGCCGCGGCGCTGGAAGACTGCGCCATGGTGGGCGACGCGCGCATGTTCGCCCATCCGTCATGGCCCGCGCCGTGGCCGCCGATGCGGATCGAATCGCGCAACTCCACCGCCTACCGCATGTGCCTGGTGGCGTCCGGCGACTTCGACGCGGCCCTGGCGCTGGTCGCCAAGGCCGACTGGGACCTGGCCGCCGCCGACCTGATCGCCCGGGAAGCCGGCGCCGTGGTGAGCGACCACCTGGGCCGGCCGTTCAGCTACAACGGGCCGATTCCCGCCCAGAAGAGCCTGATGTGCGCCGCGCCCGCGCTCGCCCCGTTGATCCTGGAGCGCGTCCGGCATATCGCCATCTGAAACACACTCGTTTCGAGGCCTCCATGCCCGACCGGCAACTGCTTCACATCGTCATCGGCGGCGAACTCTCCGACGTCGAACACAACATCTTCCGCGACTGCTCCAAGATCGACTTCGTGGGCGCCTATCCCACCTACGATCAGGCCCTGGCCGCCTGGCGCTCGAAGGCGCAGGCGACCGTGGACAACGCGCTGATGCGCTACTTCATCATCCACGCCCACAAGCTGCTCGACCCGTCGACGGACGAGCACCACCACTAAGCCGCGTCGAAGAAGGCCTCGGCGCTCTCGATCTCCACCAGCCTGCCCCGGCGCACTTCGACGAAGCGCGTCGCCGAGGTGCGCGTGAAGTAGCGGTCGTGGCTGACGAACAGGCAGGCGACCGAGGCCTCCTCGAGCTGGGCTTCCAGCGCCTCCTGGCCCTCGATGTCCAGGTGGTTGGTGGGCTCGTCGAGCAGGTAGAGATTGGGCTTGGCGAGCTTCAGCTTCAGGAAGATCAGCCGAGCGCGTTCGCCGTGGCTGAGGTCGCCGATCTGCCCTCGGATGCGGGCGTAGGGAAAGCCCGCCTTGGCCAGCAGGGCGTTGGCCTGGGTTCCCGTCGCCCCCTCGGCCGAGGTCAGGTAGTCGACAAGGCTCGTCTTCAGCGGCAGGTCGCGCATCCGCTGGTCGAAGAACACCAGGCGCGTTCCGGGGTTGAAGCGGATCGGCGACTGGCCGTCGTAGTGCTCGCGCGCCGGATCGTAGGCGCCGGCCAGGGCGCCCAGCAGCATCGACTTGCCGACGCCGTTGGCGCCCAGGATCGCGATCCGGTCGCCGACGCCGACGGTCAGCTTGTCGATGGTGAAGAGCGTGCGTGAGCCGTCCGGCACGGTCACCGCCAGGTTCTGGATGCGCAGCGCCACCTTGGCGTCGAGCTCTCCGTCGGCCAGCTCCAGGCGGCGCTCGCGCGCCACATAGGTCTCGGTGCGGTTGGCCTCGATCCGCTCGATGCGCTTCTCGGTCGCCTTCTGCTTCTTGTGGAAGTCGGAGTTCTTCACGCCCCAGACCTTGTAGCGGGCGGCCACCTGCTCCAGGCGCTGGATCTCCTTGTCCTCCAGCTTGCGGCGCGTCGCGTCGGCGGCGTCGCGGCGCAGCATCTGCTCGCGCGCCTCCACGAACGGGGCGTTGAAGGCGTGGGCGCCGTCGCTGCGCAGGAAGATGGTGCGCGTGGTCGTCCGCTGCAGGAACTCGCGGTCGTGGCTGACGATCAGCATCGGCATGCGCGGCTCGGCCGCGAGCCAGGCCTCCAGCGTGTTGATGTTCGCCAGGTCCAGATAGTTGGTCGGTTCGTCCAGGATCAGCAGGTCCGGCTCGACCAGGCGCATGGCCGCCGCGATCAGGAACAGCCGCTGCCAGCCGCCGCTGAGGTCGCCGAAACGCTGCTCGGCCATTTCCGGGGCGATCGCATGCTCGTCGAGCAGTACGTCCACCTTCCAGGCCTCGGACCCGTCGGCGGGCAGGTCGCGCTCGAGCACCTCGCGCACGGTCATGTCGGCCAGGCCCTCGGCCGATTCCTGGGCGACGTAGCCGATCTTCAGCCCCCGCGAGCGGACGATCTGGCCGCCGTTGAGCTCAAGCTCGCCGGTCAGGCACTTCAGCAGGGTCGACTTGCCCGCGCCGTTCTCGCCGACCAGCGCCGTGCGCGCGGCGTCGAGCTGGAAGCTGACCCCTTCGAAGATCCGCGCCGCCCCGTGGTGGAACGCGCCGTTTTCGATGCCGAGGACGGCGTGGCGCGGGGCCATGGCGCTGTCGATCCCTGAGCGTTGATGTCGGGACCATCCTAGGCGGCCCCGCGCCGGCGTCTGTCACCCGCGCGCGACAGTCGGCCCTATTCGCGCTTCAACAGCCGCTCGGTGAACATGTTGCCCCACCATTGGGCGCGGAAATCGGCCTTGATGCCGGCCGGGTCGTAGGCCGGGCTCATCACCCAGTCCAGGAAGCTCATGCCCGCCGGCTCGCCCTCGGCCAGGTAGCGCTCGAAGGTGTAGTCCAGCACGCCGGTCTTGCCCGCGCGCATGTGCAGGTAGCGCAGGTGAAGCTGGTCCAGCGCCTCGCGGATCGTCTTGTGCTGGCGAAAGTGCATGTAGAAGACGCTCATGATGCCCGCCCGGTCCGCGCCGGACTTGCAGTGCATCAGCGCCGGGTACTCCACCGTCTCGAAGAGCGCCTTGGCCCCCAGCACCCGCTCGCGGCTGGGCACCTCCCGCGAGGTGATGGTGAAGTCGACCATGGTCAGGCCGAGCCGTTCGCAGGCGTCCTTCTCCAGCGCATGGAAGCTGGCGTCGAAGCCGCCGCGCAGGTTGATGATCGTCTTGATCCCCTGGCGCTTCCAGTGGGCGATCTGATGCGGCCACGGCTGGTTGGTGCGCACCAGCTCCTCGCTGATCCAGTGGGCGTTCTGGAAGCCGAGGCGCAGGTAGGCGTGGTCGTTCCACAGATAGTCCAGGTAGGTCCTGAACCGCCCGCCGGGCGTGGAGAGGTCGAAATCGGCCAAGAAGGGCTCCCGCAGTACGGCGCCTTAACTAGGCGTTCGGACCGCCGGACGGAAGCCGGGGCGATGTCGCGGACCGATGTCACAAGCCGCCCGCGCCGCGCGTCCAGCATCGGGCCTATGGCGGGGCCGCTCCGGAGCCTCTACCTAGAAGCCCTTGGGAGGCGCCTATGGATCTTCAGGCCTATTTCGACCGCATCGGCTATTCGGGCCCGGCCCGGCCGGACCTTGCGACCCTGCGGGCCGTGCACCGGGCGCATCTGTTCGCCATCCCCTATGAGAACCTGGACGTGCAGCTCGGCCGGCCGCTGACCACCGATCCGGCCGCGGCGTTCGACAAGCTGGTCACGCGCCGGCGCGGCGGCTGGTGCTACGAGATGAACGGCGTCCTGGGCGCGGCCCTGGAGGAGATCGGCTTCAAGGTCACCCGCCTTTCCGGCGCGGTGATGCGGGTGGTGCGGGGCGACGCCTTCATCGGCAACCACCTGGTGCTGCGGGTCGACCTGGATGAACCCTGGATCGCCGACGTGGGCTTCGGCGACGGCGGACGCGATCCGATCCCGCTGGCCGAGGCCGAGTTCGCCAGCGACAGCTTTCCCTTGCGCCTGGAGCGGCTGGACGAGCGCTGGTGGCGCTACCACAACCACGAGCACGGCGGCGCGCCTTCCTTCGACTTCACCGCCGAGCGCGCCGACGAAGCGCGCCTTTCCGAGCTCTGCCAATGGCTGCAGGAAAGTCCGGAATCGATGTTCGTGCAGAACGCCGTGGTCCAGCGCCACACGCCCGACTCGATCCTGCAGTTGCGTGGGCGGGTGCTGCGCCGGGCGCGCCCGGACGGGGTGGAGAGCCGGCTGATCGGCTCCGCGGACGAATATGTGGACGCGCTGTCGAGCGAGTTCGGCCTGGACATGCCCGAGGCCGCCGAGCTTTGGCCGCGCATCTGCGCGCGCCACGACGAGCTGTTCGCCGCCGCCCCCGCCTAGGCGCGTCACGGGGCCGGCTTGACTTGGCGCGCGCATTCGGATGAGGCCTGCACCATGAGCGTCACCCTTCCGAAGACTGCTGGCGAGCTGCCCGTCCGCGTCCTGATCGGCCGGATCGCCCGGGTCTATCTGGCCCCCCGCTGGAAAGGCCTGGCGACGGCGCTCGTGGCGGCCGTGATCGTGGCCGTGCTCAGCGCCAAGCTGATCCAGATCCTGGAGCCGGCGATCAACGACCTGTTGGTCAACCACAAGCCCGGCGCCATGGCGACCATCCCGATCACCATCGCCCTCTATGCGATCGGCCGCGGGATCGCCCAGGTGGTTCAGGCCTCGCTGGTGAACCGGGTGGGCAACGCCGTGGTCGGCGACGTGCAGATCCAGCTTTTCGGCAAGCTGGTGCGCGCGGACCTGGCCCACCTGCGCGCGCAGCATTCGGGCGCCTTCGTCTCCTCGGTGCTCTACGACGCGGGCCTGATCCGCGAGGCGGCGACCTCGGGCGTGATCAACTACACCCAGCATTTCCTGACGGTGCTGGGCGCGATCACGGTGATGGTCTCCAACGACTGGGTGCTCTCGCTCGCCATCATCGCCGTCGGGCCGGTGGCCACCGGCGTGATGCGCCGCTTCTCCAAGCGCGGGGCCAAGGCCGCCAAGGGCGCCATGGCCGAGACCTCGGCCCTGTCCACCGCAATCATGGAGAGCCTGGACGGCGTGCGGGTGGTCAAGATCGAGAACCGCGAGGCCTATGAGGAGGCGCGCGTCGCCGAGGTGGTGCGCCGCCGCCAGCGCCATCTGGTGAAGGGCGCCAACGCCCGGGCCACCGCCGCCCCGGCCACCGAGACCCTGATGACCCTGGTGACTGCGCTGATCCTGGCCTACGCCGGCTGGCGCTCCACCACCGGGGCGATGAACGTGGGCGCCTTCGTCGCCTTCCTGGGCGCCCTGGGCCTGGCCTCCCAGTCGCTCCGCCAGCTCGCCAACCTGCAGACCGTGATGGCCGAGGGCCTGTCGGCCGCCCGCCGCCTGTTCGCCGCCCTGGACGTGGAGCCGGAAGTGCGCGAGCAGCCGGGCGCCGCGCCCCTGCCCCCCGGCGAGGGCACGATCCGCTTCGACCACGTCAGCTTCGCCTATGACGACGGCCAGCCGACGCTCAACGACGTGAGCTTCGCGGTCCACCGCGGCGAGACCGTCGCCCTGGTCGGCCCCTCCGGCGGCGGCAAGAGCACGATCCTGAACCTGATCCCGCGCTTCTACGACGCCACCGACGGCGCGGTGCTGATCGACGGCCACGACGTGCGCGACGTGACCTTGGCCTCGCTGCGCCACCGCATCGCCCTGGTCACCCAGGAGCCCTTCCTGTTCGACGACACGATCAAGGCCAACATCGCCTACGCCCGGCCCGAGGCCAGCGACGCCGAGATCGAGGCCGCCGCCCGCGCCGCCGCCGCGCACGACTTCATCACCGCCCTGCCGGAGGGCTACGCCACCTTGGTGGGCGAGGCCGGCGCGCGCCTGTCCGGCGGCCAGCGCCAGCGCATCGCCATCGCCCGCGCCTTCCTGAAGGACGCGCCGATCCTGCTGCTCGACGAGGCCACCAGCGCCCTCGACACCGAGAGCGAGGCCCAGGTGCAGGCGGCCCTGACCCGGCTGATGGCCGGCCGCGCCACGATCCTGATCGCCCATCGCCTGTCCACCGTGCGCGGCGCCGACCGCATCTACGTGATCGACAAGGGCCGGGTGGTGGAGACGGGCGACCACGCCGCCCTGGTCAGCCAGAAGGGCCTCTACGCGCGCCTGGCCAGCAGCCAGAACCTGGACGCGGAGACCGCCGCGTGAAGCTGATCCGGCGGCCCTGGGTCCAGGCCCTGTTCGGCTGGCTCCTGTGGGTGGTGCTGGTCGTCACCCGCCGCACCCTCACCTGGACCCACGACAACATCGAATGCGCCCGGGAGGTCACCACCCAGGACGTGCCCTGCATCTGCCTCTTCTGGCACGGGCGCATCCCCCTGGCGCTCGGCATCGCCCAGAGCTGGTGGGGCCGCGAGAAGCTGCGCTGCATGGTCTCGCCTTCCGGCGACGGCGAGTTCATCGCCCAGGCCCTGGCCCGCTCCCGCTTTCCGGCGATCCGCGTCTCCTCGGCCAAGAAGGGCGACACCGCCAAGGCCCGCGCCGCCGTCGCCGGCTTCCGCGAGGCGGTGAAATGGATCGAGGCCGGCGGCATGATCGCCATCACCCCGGACGGGCCGCGCGGCCCCAACGAGGTGATCGCCCCCGGCGCCCTGCAGATCGCCAAGCGCACCGGCGCGCCGATCTATCTGATCGGCGTGGCGGCCTCGCCCGCCTGGCGGATGGAGAAGACCTGGGACAAGGTGATGTTCGCCAAGCCGTTCGGGCGCGGCGTCACCGCCTACGACGGTCCCTACTACGTGCCCAAGGACGCGGACGAGGCAGCGATCGGGGAACTGATCGTCGAATTGTCAGCCAGGCTGTCGGCGCTCACGCGCAGAGCCGAGGACTTGGCCTCGCGGCGAACCGGTGAGACATAGGGGCCCATGGCGCACGACCACTCCGGCCATCACCATCACCACGATCATGGGCACGACCATGCGCATGCGCATGACCACGGCCATGGGGGCGGGCACGGCCACGGACACGGCCATCACCACCACGCGCCGGCGGACTTCGGCCGCGCCTTCGCCATCGGGGTGGCGCTGAACACCGCCTTCGTGCTGGCCGAGGCCAGCGCGGGGATCTGGGCCGGCTCGCTCTCGCTCCTGGCCGACGCCGGCCACAATCTGTCGGACGTGCTCAGCCTGATCCTGGCCTGGGGCGCGGCCGTGCTGGCGAGGCGCCAGCCCACGGCCAGGCGCACCTATGGCCTGCGCAAGGCCACGATCCTGGCCTCCCTGGCCAATGCGGTGCTGCTGCTGGTGGCGGTGGGCGCCATCGGCTCGGAGGCGGTCCATCGCTTCGCCGAGCCCGCCGCCGTGGCGCCCTGGCCGGTGATCGTCACCGCCGCGATCGGCGTGGTGATCAACACCGCCACGGCCCTCCTGTTCATGCGCGGCGGCCACGACGACCTGAACATCCGCGGCGCCTTCCTGCACATGGCGGGCGACGCGGCCGTCTCGCTGGCGGTGGTGATCGGCGCGGCGGTGATGGCCGTGACCGGGCTGATGTGGCTCGACCCGGCGCTCAGCCTGGCGATCGTGGCCGTGATCCTGTTGGGCACCTGGGGCCTGCTGCGCGATTCCTTCAACCTGGCCCTGGACGCCGTGCCCGAGGGCATCGACCCGACGGCCGTGCGCGAATGGATCTGCGCCCTGCCCGGCGTGACCGAGGTGCACGACCTGCACATCTGGGCCATGAGCACCACCGAGACGGCGCTGACCGCCCACGTCACCCGCCCGGCCAACGCCGAGCCCGACGCCTTCCTGCACGACGCGTGCGAGGGCCTCGCCCGGCGCTTCGGCATCTGCCACAGCACCCTGCAGGTCGAATGCGGCGATTCCGCCGCCTGCCGCCTGGCGCCGCTCGAAGCCGTGTGACCCGGCGTCCGCTGACACTGGCGCTTTACGCCGCGCTGACGACTCTGCTCGAGCCGTTGGCGGGCCTGGCGCTGCGCCTGCGCGCCGGCCGCGGCAAGGAGGATCCGGCCCGCATCGGCGAGCGCCTGGGCCGCACCGGCCGCGAGCGCCCGCCCGGCCCCCTGGTCTGGCTGCACGCCGTCAGCGTCGGCGAGGGCGTCTCGCTCCTGCCGCTCGTCCAGGCCCTGCGCGAAAGCCGCCCGGACCTGTCGCTGCTGGTCACCTCGGGCACGCGCACCTCGGCCGAGCTGCTCGCCCGGCGCCTGCCCACCGGCGTCATCCACCAGTACGCCCCGGTGGACACGCCCGGCGCGGTGGGCCGGTTCCTGGACCACTGGGCGCCCGACGCGGGCCTGCTGGTGGAAAGCGAGCTGTGGCCCAACCTGATCATGGCGGCCCGCCAGCGCGGCGTGCGTCTGGCGCTGCTGTCCGCGCGGATGACCCAGGCCAGCGCCAAGGGCTGGGCGCGGGTTCCCGCCGCCGCCCGCGCGATCCTCAGCGCCTTCGACCTGGTGCTGCCGCAGGAGGCGGCCACCGAGACGCGCCTGCGCGACCTGGGCGCCCAGGTGGGCCCGCGGCTGAACCTGAAGCAGGTGGGCGAGCCCCTGCCCTGCGATCCGGACGAACTGGCGCGCATGCGTTCGGCGATCGGCGCGCGAAAGGTGGTGCTGGCCGCCAGCACCCACGCCGGCGAGGACACCACAATCGGCCGCGCCTTCGAATGGGCCGATCTGGGCGACGCCCTGCTGATCGTCGTTCCGCGCCATCCCGAACGCGGCGAGGCGGTGACCGAGGTGCTCGAAGGCGAAGGCATGGTCGTGGGCCTGCGCAGCCGCGGCGAGCGGCCCGCGCCGCAGATGCAGGCCTATGTGGCCGACACCCTGGGCGAGCTTGGCCTGTTCTTCCGCCTGGCCGACGTGGTCGTCATGGGCGGCGCCTTCGAGCTGGGGATCGGCGGGCACAACCCCCTGGAGCCCGCGCGCCTGGGCAAGGCGATCATCACCGGCGCCCACATGTTCAACGCCGCCGAGACCTATCAGGAGATGTTCATCGAGGCCGCCGCCATCGAGGCCGTCGACGGCGAGCACCTGGCCCGGCACATGCGCGGCCTGATCGACAATCCAATGATCGCCCGGCGCTTCGGCGAGGCGGCCCTGTCCTACGCCGAGCGCCAGGGCTACGCGCTGGACGAGGCGATGGCGCGGCTCGCGCCGCTGCTGCCCGCCGCATGAAGCTGTCGACGCCGCGCTGGTGGTACGTGCGCGAGGGCGCGCCGGCGCCGATCACGCGCGCGCTGCTTCGGCCGCTGTCCTGGATCTGGGCCGCCGCCACCGCCCGCCGCATCGCCCGCGCGACGCCCGAGGATCCCGGCGCGCCGGTGATCTGCGTGGGCAATCTCACCATGGGCGGAACCGGCAAGACGCCGGTGGTGCGCGAAATCCTGCGCCGGCTGACGGCCCGGGGCGTCGCCGCCCACGGCCTGTCGCGGGGCTATGGCGGAACCCTTCAGGGCCCAGTGCGGGTCGAGCCCGAGCACCATGTCGCCGCCGAGGTGGGCGACGAGCCGCTGATGCTGGCCCGCGACGCGCCGATGTGGGTCTCGCGCGACCGCCTGGCCGGCGCGCGCGCCGCCGCCGCGGCGGGCGCCCGGGCGATCGTGATGGACGACGGCCACCAGAACCCGTCCCTGGCCAAGGCCCTGTCGCTGGTGGTGGTGGACGGCGAGACGCGCGAGGGCGAATGGCCCTTCGGCGACGGCGCGGTCTTCCCGGCCGGGCCGATGCGCGAGCCGCTGGAGGCGGGCCTGGCGCGGGCCGATGCGGTGGTGCTGCTGTGCCCCGCCGACCTGGAGGCGCCGGCCCCCGAGCTGCTGGCGCTGTTCGGCGCGACCCCGGTGCTCGTCGCGCGGCTGGAGCCGGCGGCCCCGCCGCCCGCCGGTCCGCAGGTGGGCTTCGCCGGCGTGGGCAAGCCCTGGAAGGTGGAACGCTCGCTCAAGGCCGCAGGCTGCGAGCTGGCCGACTTCGCCCCCTTCCCCGACCACTTCGCCTACGGCGAGGCCGCGCTGAAGCTCTTGGCCGACCGCGCCGGCCAGTTCGACGCCGGGCTGGTCACCACCGAGAAGGACTGGGCGCGCCTGCCGGCGGACTGGCGCGCGCGCGTCACGCCCTGGCCCGTGCGGGCCCGCTTCGAGGACGAGGCGGCGCTGGACGCCCTGCTGGCGCGCGCCGTCTCTAAGGCCGCCTAGGCGCCGGCCTTCCTGGCGAACTCCCAGCCGGCCTTGGCCAGCAGCGGCACCCGGTCGGCGTTGGCCAGGGCCTGCGGGCTGTTGGCCGTGCCGTCGCGCACGCGGCCGATGATGCCCTGCAGGATGCCCGCCAGGCGGAAGCTGTTGTAGGCGAAGAACCAGTTGAGCTCCGGCAGGCCGGGACGGCCGGTGAGGCGGCAGTACTCGGCGACGTATTCCTCGATGGTGGGAATGCCGTGGGCCTTCAGGTCCGGGATGTGCGAGATCGCCCCGTTCACCCAGTTCATGAGCAGGTAGGTGAAGTCCGCCAGCGGGTCGCCCAGGGTGGAGAGTTCCCAGTCCAGCACGGCGATGACGCGCGGCTCAGTCGGGTGCAGCACCATGTTGTCCAGCCGGTAGTCGCCGTGGACGATGGAGGTGCGGTCCTGGTTGGGCAGGCTCTGCGGCAGCCACTCGATCAGCCGCTCCATCTCCTCGATCTTGCCGGTCTCGGAGGCGCGGTACTGCTTGGTCCAGCGGTCGACCTGGCGGCCCATGTAGTTGCCGGGCTTGCCGAAGTCGCCCAGGCCGATGGCCTCGTAGTCGGTGTTGTGCAGGTCGGCGAGCGTCTTCAGCTTGCCCATGTAGATGGCGCGCCGCTCGGCCGGCTCATATTGCGGCAGCGACTGGTCCCACAGGATGCGGCCCTCCACCATGTCCATCACGTAGAACATGGTGCCGATCACGGCCTCGTCGGTGCACAGGCCGTAGGAGCGGGCCACCGGAAAGCCGGTGGGATAGAGCGCCGAGATCACCTTGTATTCCCGGTCCACCGCGTGCGCCGACGGCAACAGCTTGCCCGGCGGCTTGCGGCGCATCACGTACTTCTTGTTCGGCGTGACGAGCTGGTAGGTCGGGTTGGACTGGCCGCCCTTGAACTGGCGCACTTCCAGCGGGCCGACGTAGCCCTCGACGTTGGCCTCCATCCACCGGGCCAGGGCCGCCTCGTCGAAGCGGTGGCTCTCGGCGACCGGCTTGGTGCCCGTGTTGAGCTGCTCGCGCTCCTGTTCCGCCGTCACCGTCATGGACGTTCCCCTTCGTACGCTTGTTTGAACCCACTTTACCGAGGCGGACGCTACGGGAGCAAGCGGCGTGGGGCGCGGGGCGTCGTAAGATCAGCGGCCCAGGGCGCGCCAGCCGATGTCGCGCCGGTAGAAGCCGCCCGGACAGTCGATGCGCGCGGCCGCCGCATAGGCCTTGTCCTGCGCGTCCTTCAGCGTCGCGCCCAGGGCGCAGACGTTAAGCACCCGCCCGCCCGCGGCGCGCAGCACGCCGTCCTCGTCGCGCGCGGTGCCCGCGTGGAAGACCACCACGTCGGGGCCGAAATCCTGCTCGGCGCCGCGGATGATCGAGCCGGCGACCGGGCTGTCCGGATAGCCCTCGGCGGCCATGACCACGCAGACCGCGCTTTGCGGGCGCCACCGCGGCGGCGGCAGCTCGGCCAGGCGGCCGATGGCGCAGGCCAGGAGGTAGGGGACCAGGTCGCTTTCCAGGCGCAGCATCAGCACCTGGCATTCCGGGTCGCCGAAGCGGACGTTGAACTCCACCAGCTTCGGCCCCTCGCTGGTGGCCATCAGCTCGACGAACAGCACTCCGCGATAGGGCGCTCCCTCGGCCGCGACGCCGGCGAACGTGGGCTCGGCCAGGCGCGTGCGCACCTGGTCCACCAACTCGGGCGTGAAGACCGGCGCGGGCGAATAGGTGCCCATGCCGCCGGTGTTGGGGCCGGTCTCGCCGTCGAAGGCGCGCTTGTGGTCCTGGGCCGAGCCGAAGATCATCGAATGGGTCCCGTCGCACAGGGCGAAGCAGGAGCCGATCTCGCCCTGAAGGAACTCCTCGATCACCACCCGCGCGCCGGCCGCGCCGAAGCGGCCGCCGAAGGCGTCGTCGATCGCCGCCGTCGCCTCGGCCCGGGTCTCGGCGATCACCACGCCCTTGCCGGAGGCCAGGCCGTCGGCCTTGATCACGTAGGGCGGCGAAAAGCCGTCCAGCGCCGCCTTGGCGCTCTCGGCGTCCTCGCACACCCGGTAGGCCCCGGTGGGCAGGCCGTGACGGTCGGCGAAGGCCTTGGTGAAGGCCTTGGAGGACTCCAGCCGGCCCGCCGCCGCGGTCGGGCCGAAGCAGGGAATGTCCGCCTCGGCCAGGGCGTCGCCCAGGCCGGCGTCCACCGCGGCCTCGGGACCGATCACCACCAGGTCGGCGGCGATCTCGCGGGCAAGGGCGACCAGGGCCGGCGTGTCGGTGGCCTTGATGGGCCGCGTCTCGCCCAGCTTCGCCATGCCGGGATTGCCGGGCGCCATGACCAGTCGGCGCGTCAGCGGCGAGGCGGCGATCTTCCAGGCCAGGGCGTGCTCGCGGCCGCCCGAGCCGACAAGCAGGATGGTGAGCGGCGAGATGTTCATGACGGCCTTTGACCCGCGCGCGCGCGTCCGGTCAAGGCGTGCGTTCAGCGTGCGCCGCGGGGGCGAGGCCGACCGGCCCTAGGCTTCCATGTCCAGCGAGTAGCCGGCCGAACGCACGGTGCGGATCGGGTCGGCGCCCACCTCGCCGTTCAGCGCCTTGCGCAGGCGGCCGATGTGCACGTCCACGGTGCGCGCCTCGACGTAGACGTCCGAGCCCCAGACCGCGTCGAGCAGTTGCTCGCGGGAGAACACCCGGCCGGGGTGCTGCATCAGGTAGTCCAGCAGGCGGAACTCGGTGGGACCCAGGTGGATCTCCTTGCCGCCGCGCTTCACCCTGTGCGCCACCCGGTCGATGACGATGTCGCCGATCCGCACCCGATCCTCGGCCAGGCCCGGCCGCAGGCGGCGCAGCACCGCGCGCATGCGGGCCGACAGCTCCGACATGGAGAAGGGCTTGACCACATAGTCGTCGGCGCCGGTGTCCAGGCCGCGGATGCGGTCGGTCTCCTCGCCGCGGGCGGTGAGCATGATGATCGGCACGTTGCGCGTCTCGGTGCGCGCGCGCAGGCGCCGGCAGACCTCGATCCCGCTGACCTTGGGCAGCATCCAGTCCAGCACGATCAGGTCCGGCAGCTTCTCGCTGACCAGGGTCAGGGCCTCCTCGCCGTCGCCGGCGGCGGTCACGGCGTAGCCTTCCTTCTCGAGGTTGTACTGCAGAAGGGTGGCGAGGGAGTCTTCGTCCTCAACCACCAGGATATGCGGCGTCACGTATGGCTCCTTGAGCGGGCTCAGGGTTGCAGCGCGTCGGTCTTCGGCCGGTCGGAGATCATCTCCTCGCCGGTGATCTCGTAGTGGACGATCTCGGCGATGTTGGTGGCGTGGTCGCCGATGCGCTCGAGGTTCTTGGCCACGAACAGCAGATGGGCGCAGGCGGTGATCGTGCGCGGATCGCCCATCATGTAGGTCAGGAGTTCGCGGAACAGGCTGTTGTAGTGCTCGTCGACCTCGTCGTCGCGGGCCCAGACCACCACGGCGCGGTCCAGGTCGCTGGAGGTGTAGGCGTCCAGCACTTCCTTCAGCCGCATGCTGACCAGCCGGCCCATGCGCTCGATCGAGCGGCCGAGCGGGGTCATGGGCTCGGATTCGATGATCACCAGCGCGCGCTTGGCGATGTTCTTGGCCAGGTCGCCCACCCGCTCCAGGTTGTTGGCGATCTTCATGGCCGAGACGGTGCGGCGCAGGTCGTTGGCCATCGGCTGGCGCAGCGCGATCAGGCGGATCGCCTTGCGCTCGATCTCGGTCTCAAGGGCGTCGAGCCGGTCGTCGCGGGAGACGACGGTCCCGGCGAGCTGCTGGTCGCGCTTGACCACCGCCTCCAGGGCGTCCGACACCTGGGCCTCCGTCAGGCCGCCCATGCGGGCGCACTCGGCGGTCAAGGCGTTCAGTTCATCTTCGTAAGACTTGACGATGTGCTCGTTCATGGCGCGCCCTCGGTCAGCCTTGCCGGCTGGTGATGCCTTCCTGGGTGCGGGGGGCCCGGGAGGTTGCGGAGATGTCGCCGGTCGATCCCGCTTCGACCAGAATGCCCATGTTTGGCAGGTCCGTCTTTAGCGAAACGCGCGCGGCGCCGGCCGCCTCGATAGGCGGTCCAAACGGGCCTGGATCACGCAAGCGGTCATCAAACTTCCGGCGTCGAATCAGTTCGCGCGCGATCCGGTCGGCTCGCGCGGGCGGAACATGCCTGCGGAATGCCGTCAATACGCGACAGTTTCATGACGATTTTGCCACAGCGCCGGCCGGATCGTCCTTTGCGCGCGCGGGCGGCGAACGGCTGGCCGCCTCCTTCGCCGATTGCGGGAAATAGACGGTGAAGGTCGTGCCTTCGCCCTCGACGCTTTCGACGGCCATGCCGCCGCGGTGGCGGTTGACGATGTGCTTGACGATGGCCAGCCCCAGCCCCGTGCCCATCCGTTCGCCGCTCTTCTGCCCCTCCACGCGATAGAAGCGTTCGGTCAGGCGCGGCAGGTGCTCGCGCGCGATGCCGACGCCGGCGTCGCTCACCCGCAGCACGGCGTAGCGATCCTGGGCGTGGTCCGGCGTCAGCAGCGACAGCCGCGCCGACTGCTGGCGGCGAGGCGCCTGCGCCGCCTCGCTGGTGGAATCCAGCTCCAGGGTGATCCGCACCGCCTCGTTGTCCGGCGAGTACTTCAGCGCGTTGTCCACCAGGTTCTGCACGACCTGCAGGATCTGGTCGCGGTCGCCGACGATCATCGCCTGGCCGCTCGGCGGCGCGGTCAGCTCGATCCGCACGCCGCGCCCGCGGGCCATCGGCCCCACCGCGTCGATCACGTCCATCGCCGCGCCGGTCAGGTCCACCTCGCCAGCCGGCGCGATGTGCTCGTTCAACTCGATGCGGCTGAGCGACATCAGGTCATCGATCAACTGCGCCATGCGCTCGGCCTGCGCGTGCATGATCTGCAGGAAGCGGTCGCGGGCGTCGACGTCCTCGCGCGCATGGCCGCGCAGGGTTTCGATGAAGCCGGCCAGCGAGGCCAGCGGCGTGCGCAGCTCGTGGCTGGCGTTGGCCAGGAAGTCGACCCGGGTGCGCTCCACCCGCCGGGTTTCGGTCTCGTCGCGGAAGACCAGCAAGGCCATGCGCGCGCCGTCCGGCGCCACGCCGAGCGGCCGGGCCATCGCCTTGAAGACGCGCTCCTGGGCGCCGCCCACCTCATAGGCGGTCTCGCCGTTCATCGCCCCGAACAGGGCTTCGTCGACCACCTCCAGGACGTCGGGATCACGCACGACTGTGACAAGAAGTCCCACATTCTTCTGTATTTTCAGCAGGTCCCGGGCCGCGGAATTAATGAAAACGAAGCGGCGCCCGATCAAATCATCGGGCTCATGAGCCGATATCACCAATACCGGATCGGGAAGCGCCTCGATCATCGCCGAGTAGGGCAAGGCGGCCCCTTCGGCGTGACCGGCGGGGACAGCCTGATGCTCCTCGCTTCGCGCGGCGTCCGCGCGGCGCGCCTGGATCGCCAGGGCCAGGGCCACGGCGAAGGCGACGATCGCCGCCACGGCCACGCCCCTCAGGTCGGCCGCGCCGTCCACGCCCAGGGCCAGCAGCGCCGCCACGCCGACGCCGCCAGCCAGCAAGACGGACCAGAACGGCGTCAGGCGGCGCGGGGACGGCGTGGAAGACGACGGCTCGAGCGGCAAAGCGAATCTCCGATCACGCCAGCATCATCCAAAGCCGAGGCATGTGTCACGGCGATGACAATCGACCGGCCGGTCCGATGGGGCGGAACACGGCGGAATTCAAGGGATTCCTGACGACCGGCCTTAAGCGCACACGCGCCCGCCCAAGAGCTGGAGCGGACGCCATTCAAGGGGAAATCGAACCATGATCGCCAGCAACAAAACGGGCGTGGCCGCCGCGGTCGCCGCCCTGGCTTGGCCCGGTCTCGCCGCGGCCCAGGACGACACCGCCGCGCGCATCCAGGCGCTGGAGGCCCAGGTGCAGGCCCTCTCGCGCGAGATCGCCGTGCTGAAGGCCGAGACCGAGCAGGCCAAGGCCGCGAGCGACCAGGCGGTCGCCGTGGCCAAGGCCGCCCCGCCGCCCGCCGCCCCGGCGCCGACGACCAAGGTCTCCATCTCCGGCGGCAAGCCCACCATCGCCAGCGCCGACGGCAAGTTCTCGGCGACGCTGCACGGGGTGATGCAGCTCGACACCGCCAAGTACTTCCAAGACGACAACCTGCCCGCGGCCGTGACCGCGCGCGATCTTAACGGCGGGGCCAACTTCCGCCGCGCCCGGATCGGCGTGGACGGCAAGATCTACGGGAACTTCGACTACAAGATCCTGTTCGACTTCGGCGGCGCCGGGGCCGAGGACGCCGGCCGCGTGCAGGAGCTGTGGATCCAGTATTCGGGCTTCGATCCGCTGAAGATCCGCGTGGGCGCCTTCGCCCCCTCGCTCGGCCTGGAGGACGCGGCCTCCACCAATGGCTCGCTGTTTCCCGAACGTCCGGCCATCGCCGAACTGGCTCGAGGCGTCGCCGGCGGCGACAAGCGCATCGGCGCGGGCCTGATCGGGGCCGGCGACCGCTGGCTGGCCTCGGCGGTGCTGACGGGCGCGACCGCGTCGGGGATCAACTCCGCCGCCTCCGGCTTCAACAGCGCCACCTACGACGAACAGCAAGGCTTCGCCCTGCGCCTGGCCGGCACGCCGCTGCGCGGCGACGGCTGGCTGATCCACACCGGCCTGAACGCCAGCGTCATGACCCAGCCCAGCGACGACGGCGCCTCGGCCAACCCGCGCTACAGCGTGCGCCTGCGCGAACGGCCCGAGCTGCGGGTCGACGGCACGCGCCTGATCGACACCGGCTCGATCGACGCCTACGGCGCGCACGCCTACGGGGCCGAGCTCGCCTTCCAGCGCAAGAACCTGATGGTGCAGGGCGAGTACTTCACCCTGGGGATCGACCGGCGCAATCCCGCCGCGGGCGCTAGCGATCCCAGCTTCAGCGGCTGGTACCTGGAAGGCGGCTGGGTGCTGACCGGCGAGGCGCGCAAGTACAACAAGGGCACGGCCGCCTTCGACGCGCCGGCCGTGGCCAACCCCTTCGACCCGGCGGCCGGCGCCTGGGGCGCCTGGGAGCTGGCCGCGCGCTATTCCACCGCCGACCTCGACTATCACGCCGGCAGCGCCGTGGTCGCCGACCGGGTGCGCGGCGGCGAGCAGTCGATCTGGACCCTGGGCGTGAACTGGTTCCCGAACCCCGCCGTCAAGTTCATGGTCGACGTGCAGGACGTCAGCGTCGATCGGAAGAACGCCTCGGGCGTGGCGGTCGGCCAGGACTACCGCTCGCTGAACCTGCGCTCGCAGGTCGCCTTCTAGGCCGGCCGCCGGTTAACCACGCTTCCTAACGTGGGCGAAATCGGCGTCGTGGCATGGTGCACGCCATGAACGCCGAACGCCCGCCCAGGGTGCGCCTTCTGGGCGCCGAGGTCGACCTCGTCACGCCGCAGATGGTGTTGGCCACGGTGGCCGCGCGCGTGGCCGCAGGCGCGCCGGCGGTGATCGCCAACCACAACGCCCACAGCCTGCACCTCTATCGGAAGTCGGCGAAGGTGCGCGCCTTCTTCGAAATGGCCGACCTGATCGAGGTGGACTCCACGCCGGTGATCGCCTGGGGCCGGCTGATGGGGCTGCCGCTCAGCCGGGCGCATCGCTGCACCTATCTGGATTGGCGCGACGCGTTCTGGGGCATGGTGCAGGCGAAGGGCTGGCGCGTGTTCTACCTGGGCGGCGCGCCCGGCGTGGCCGAACGGGCGGCTGCGCGCCTCGCGGCCGAATGGCCGGGCGTGTCCATCGCCTGTCGCGACGGCTATTTCGACCGCGCCACCGGCGGCGCCGACAACCGCGCCGTCGTCGACGCGATCAACGCCTTCAGGCCGGACATCATCTTCGTCGGCATGGGCATGCCTTTGCAGGAAGAGTGGATCGCGGCCAACCGGGCGGCGATTCCCCGCGGCGTGATGTTCTCGATCGGCGCGGCGTTCGACTACGAAG
Organism: Phenylobacterium sp.; assembly: GCF_041916435.1. Lineage (GTDB taxonomy): Bacteria > Pseudomonadota > Alphaproteobacteria > Caulobacterales > Caulobacteraceae > Phenylobacterium. The sequence continues at coordinate 355,004 of NZ_JAYRZM010000003.1, forward strand.
CTGGCGTGCAGACCGCCGCGCCGCGCTGGATGGGCCGGCTGGGCCTGGAATGGCTGTTCCGCCTGGCGTCGCAGCCTCGCCGGCTGGCCTATCGCTATCTGATCGAGCCGTGGTCGCTGGCGCCCGCGGCCTGGGACGACCTGCGCGGCCTTTGGCCGGCCAGGGCGCGCCCGGTCCTCGACGTGGCGCAGCGTCCTCGGGGCTAGCCACGGCCGGCGCGCACGCCTATGCCTTGCCCCCGCGCGGGGTTTGCTACGCGCGTCGGCAACCGAGGGCGTCCGGCATGGACCAGAGGCTCGCCGCGGCGGACGCGGCGTTGAAGGCGGGGAAACGCGACGAGGCGATCACGCACTTGATCGCCGTTCTGGAAGAGGCCCCCGACCAACCGCTTCAGGTCTACCGCGTGCTTTGCCGCCAGCTTTATTTCGCCGGGCGCCACGAGGACGGGATGACCTGGACCGGGCGGGCGACCGAGAAATTCCCCCGCGACTACGAACTCTGGAACTTGCGCGGCGTGATGCTGCGTCGGGCCAAGCGCTATCCCGAAGCGCTCAAGGCCTTCGACCAGGCGATCAAGCTCAACCCCAAGGACGTCAGCGCCCAGTCCAACAAGGGCAATGTCTACAACGACATGGGCGACGGGCCGCGCGCCGAGGCCCTGTTCACCAAGCTGGTGCGGCAGGAGCCGCGCAACTCCGACTTCCAGCGCGCCCTGGGCCGGGCGCTGCGTGAACAGGGCAAGCGCGAGGCCGCCGCTTCTCGTTTCCGCCAGGCCGTGGCGCTCAAGAACGACAACATCGACGCCTGGCTCGACCTTTCGGCGGTCGAGGCCGACCTAGGCCGCCGCGAGAAGGCGTTCGAGGTGATCGACAGGGCGATCGAGGCCAATCCGGACGCGCCGAGGCTGCAGGAGGCGCGGGTCACGCTGATGACCGGCTCGGGCCAGTTCCGGGCGGTGGAGACCTATCTCACCGACCTGCTCGCCAGGGGTGGCGAGGCGGCCTGGATGCATTGGCGGCTCGGCGTCGCCATGGCCGAATACGACCGCCCCCGAGGCAACATCCACCTGCGCCGCGCCGTGGAGCTGGAGCCCGACAATATCGAAGCCCAGGTCCGTCTGGCCGAGAGCCTGTCGCGCACCCGCGGCCCGGGGGAAGCCGCCAATCTCGAGGAAGCCTATCGCATCCTACGGGCCGTGACCGCGCGCGGGCCGCTCGACATGGCCTACAGCAAGCTCGCCGTCGACATCTATCTGCGGCTGGCGGCCTACGACGAGATCGACGAGATCGGCAGCTTCGAAGAGCTTGGCCGCTACTGGGCCACCACCGGCAAGCACACCGCGCTGCTGCAGCATCTGGCGCGCGTGCGCACCTACGAGGACCGCCTGGAGCTTGTGCGCCAGCATCGCATGTGGGGCGAAGCCGCCGAGGCCCGCGCGGCCGCCCATCCGATCACGCGCGCCCCGGCCGTGACCGGCCGCGCCAAGATCCGCCTGGGCTTCATGTCGTCGGACTTGCGCAACCACCCGGTCGCCTACTTCGCCCTACCGCTCTTCGAGCACGTCGATCGGGAGCGGTTCGAGGTGTTCTGCTATTCGTTCTACCAGGGGCGGGAAGACGCGATCCAACAACTGATCGCCTCGCGCGTCACGGCGTTCCGCTGGCGGCCGGAGATTTCGGATCGCGACGCCGCCCAGATGATCGCCGACGACCAGCTCGACATCCTGTTCGAACTGGGCGGCTCCACCCACATGAATAAGCTGGAGGTGATGGCCTACAAGCCCGCCCCACTGGCGGCGAGCTGGCTGGGCTATCCGCACTCGGCGGGACTGAATACCATCGACTATCTGGTCATGGATCCCTTCATGATGCCGGAGAAGCCCGACCTGATGATCGAAAAGCCGCTGATGCTGCCGCACGCCTGGTATGCGCTCGGCTCCAGGGCCTTCAGGGAAGAACCCGCCGTCGAACTGACCGCGCCCGTCGAGCGCAACGGCTACGTGACCTTCGGCACGGCCAACAACCCCTACAAGTACGGCCGCGAAATGCTGCAGGTCTGGGCGCGCATCGTCGCGGCGACGCCGGGCTCGCGGTTCCTGTTCGTGCGGCCGGAAGGCGCATCCAAGATCTTCCGCAACAACATCGCGGCGATCTTCGCCGCAGAGGGCGTCAGCCTCGACCGTCTGCGATTCGAGCCCGTGCGCGGCGCGCACCTGCCATTCTACGGGCAGATGGACATCTCGCTCGACGCCTTCCCGCAGACGGGCGGCACCACGACGTGCGAAGCGCTCTGGATGGGCGCGCCGGTAATCACCCTGGTCGGCGATGCGATCTTCGAACGCCTCAGCTATTCGGTGCTGATGAACCTCGGGTTCGAGGAGTTCTGCACACGCAGCATCGACGACTATGTCGCCGCCGCGACCCGACTGGCGGCCTCGCCGGACCGCATCGGCGAACTGCGCCGCAGCTTGCGCCAGCGCATGAAGGACAGCCCGCTCGGCCAAACCGAGGCGTTCGCGCGCGACTTTTTCGAGGCCGCCGAACGCACGGTGGCTGAAGCCGGCGCCAAGGCGATGACCTAGGCCGGCGTCGCTCCAAGCAGACCGGATCGATCAACCATCTGATAGTACTCGATGTATTCGTCCCAGAAGGCGGTTGCGTTCCAGTCGTCCGGGATCGCTGGCTCGTCATTAACCCGGCTTCGCGGCTCAGGGAACGCCGTCTGCTCGAGGGCTGAAACGGCGCACGTCCGCCCCAGGCGTCCTTCGGCCTCCCGGGCCACGCGTAGGGCGAACTCTCCCTGCGTGCCAACGAAGCCGGCTGGCCGCGAGATGCGATCGCCCTGCCCGGCAAGCATCTCCTCGGCAAGCTTCACATAGGCTCTGGCCAACAGCGGGGCAGGTATGTTGTCGCGCACGTAGGCCGGCGTCCGCACCACGGCCGTGTGACCGGCCATCCAGGCCTGAAACAGAGACCAGACGAAGCGGCCCTCTTCCCAGGGCCCAAACGGAGCGGCCACCACGAACCGGCCGAAATCCAGTCCTTCCCAGTGGGCGAAGTGGCGAAGCGCCTGGTTGGTCAAAGTCTTGGACAAACCGTAGGGGCTGACCGCCAGATCGTCCGGCGGCGCGAGCCGCTCATCCGCCTCGAAAGTAGTGCCCGTCGCGATCACCGCCTTCGCGCCACTTGCCTTCAGCCGGTGGAACACTTGGCGAGCGCGGGCCGTGTTGCGCGCCACGCCCTCGGCCACCTCGTAGGCGGGATCACGGTAGTTGGGAATGTCGGCGGCGTGATGGGCGTAGAGATCGAACGGACCACCGCGCTCGATCACCTGGTCGATCGAAGATGTCGTCAGGTCCACGCCGAAGCGGGCCTCGGCCACCGCACCGACACGTCGCACCCGCTCCAGGCGCAGGCCTGAGTAGTCCGCGTGGCGCCGTCGCAGGGGCGCGACCACGCGCCAGCCAGCCTGGGCGAAGGCCTGGGCGATCCACATGCCGCTAAACGAACTGGAGCCAGTCAGCAGGACGCTCGGCATGCGCCGTCAGGCCCCATAGTCCGCATAGCCCGCATCCCGGTCGGAAATCACCTTGGGCGTAATCGGCCAGTCGATGGCGAAGGCAGGGTCGTTCCAGCGCGCGCCCCGATCATGGCCGGGCTCGAACCTGGGGCTTATCTGGTAGAGCACGTCGGTGGCGTCCTCCAGGGTGATGAAGCCGTGGGCCATCCCCTCGCCGATCAGGAGCGCGCGGCCGTTGTCGGCGGAGAGCTCGGCGGCCGTCCAGCGCCGATAGGTGGGACTGTCCAGGCGCAGGTCGACCGCCACATCGTAGATTCGCCCCCGCACGGCCCGCACGAGCTTTGTCTCGGCGTAGAGCGCGGTCTGGTAGTGCAGCCCGCGCAGCGTTCCGGCCAGGCGGTTGTGCGACAGGCTGGTCTGCACCGGCGTGAACGGATGGCCCGCCGCGGTGAACTCGTCCGGGCAATGCAGACGGGCGAAATGACCGCGCTCGTCGCCATGAGGTTCGACATCCACCACCACCACGCCGGAGATCTCGGTGGGGGTGAAGCGCATCAGTCCAGGACCTCGACGCGCGGCGAGGCGATCACGAAGCGGCCGCCCCAGTCGCGGATGTGGGCGAGTTGGCCCATGATCTCGTCCTTCAGGTTCCAGGGCAGGATGACGAGATAGTCCGGCTTGACCCTGGCCACGTCTTCCGGCGCCAGGATCGGCACGTGGCTGCCGGGCAGGAAGCGGCCCTGCTTGTGCGGGTTGGCGTCAAACGCCCAGGCGATGTCGGCGGCCGTGACGCCGCAATAGTTGAGGAAGGTGTTGCCTTTGGCCGCCGCCCCGTAGGCGCCCACGCTCTTTCCTTCGGCCTTCGCACGGGCAAGGAACGCCAGGAAGCCGTCGCGCACGGCCGCGACCTTCTCGGCGAAGCCGCCATAGGTTTCGATGCGGTCCAGGCCCGCCTTCGCCTCACGCTCGCGCAGAGCGCGCAGGGCCTCGGTCTCGGCATGGCCGGACGCCTCGTGCGCGCAGAAGAGGCGCAGCGAGCCTCCGTGGGTCGGCAGGAGCTCGACGTCAAAGGGACGAAGGCGATTGGCCCGCAGCACCTGCTCCACCGCCAGCAGCGAGAGGTAGGAGAAGTGCTCGTGGTAGATGGTGTCGAACTGCACCAGCTCGATCAGGTTCAACAGGTGCGGAAACTCGAAGGTCAGCACGCCCTCGGGCTTGAGCACGTGGCGAAAGCCCGCCACGAAGTCGCCGATGGCCGGCACGTGCGCCAGAACGTTATTGGCGGCCATCAGGTCGGCGCGCACGCCCCGCGCCGCCAGGGACGCGCCGGTCTCGTCGTTGAAGAACATGACCTCGGTGGGCACGCCGCGTTCGCGCGCCGCCTCGGCGGTGTTGGCGGTGGGCTCGATCCCCAGCACCGGCACGCCCATGGCCGCGAAGTGCTGCAAGAGGTAGCCGTCGTTGGACGCCACCTCCACCACCAGCGAATCCGGGCCCAGCGCGAAGCGGGCCTTCATCGCCTCAGCATAGCGCTTGGCGTGCGCCACCCAGCTCTCCGAATAGGAGGAGAAATAGGCGTAGCCGGCGTCGAAGATCGCGTCGGCCGCGACCGGGTCGTCCACCTGCACCAGGAAGCAGCGGTCGCAGACGCGGGCGTGCAGCGGGAAGACACGCTCGCTTCCGGCCGCGAGCTCGGCCCGGGTCAGATAGCTGTTGGCCAGCGGCTGGTCGCCCAGGTCGAGGAAGGTGTGGGTCAGCGGCGCGTGGCAGAAGCGGCAAGCGGGCAAGGTCATCAAAGCCCTTCGTAGCGGTCGATCTGGTCCAGGCAAAGGCCGAGCGCATCCTCGCCCTCGGACTGGCGGCGATACCAGTCCATTGTCCAGTCCACGGCCTTCGGCGCGTCCAGCCGACTTTCGAAGCCCAGGGCCGCCTTGGCGAGGCCCGCGTCGACGCCGAGCGACTTGGCCTCGATCGAATGGGGATCGGGCTCGTGGCGCCAAGGCTGCGCGCCGAGCGCCTCGACGGCGCGCGTGGCGAGTTCGCCCACGGTGACGTCCGCCCCGCCAGGGCGCGGGCCGAAGTTCATCGCCCTTGGCGTCTGCGGGTTGCCGGCCAGATGCTCCAGATAGACGAGGTAGCCGGCCACGCAGTCGAGCACGTGCTGCCAGGGTCGGGTCGCCTCCGGATGGCGCAGAACCGCGGCCTCCTGGCCGCGAGCGGCGCGCACGATGTCGGCCACCAGCCGGTCACGAGAGAAGTCGCCCCCGCCGATCACATTGCCGCCGCGGGCGGTGGCCAATGGAACGCCGGCCTGGACGTAGAAGCTCCTGGCGAAGCTCTGCACCACGATCTCGCAGGCCGCCTTGGAGGCCGAATAGGGATCCTTGCCCCCCAGGGCGTCGGCCTCGACGAAGGCTTGGCCCAGTTCGGCGTTGGCGTAGACCTTGTCCGAGGTGACGACCAAGGCCGCCGCCAGGGCCGGCTGGATGCGCAACACCTGCAGCAGATGGGCCGTGCCCATGATGTTAGTGGAAAAGGCGCCCACAGGATCTTCGATGGAGGCTCGCACGATGGGCTGGGCGGCCATATGCAGCACCAAGTCGAAAGTCCGGCCGGCCAGGCCGGCCTCGACGGCGGCCTGGTCGCGCAGGTCGACGATCAACGAAGTGAGTCGCTCGCCCACGCGGGCCAGGTCGAATAGGGCCGGAGTCTGATCGGGCTCAAGCGCCAGACCCGTGACATCGGCGCCCATGCGCGTCAGCCACAGGGCCGCCCAGGCGCCCTTGAAGCCGGTGTGCCCGGTCAGCAGCACGCGCTTGCCGGCCCAGAAGCCGGGCGTGGGTCGGCTGCTCATGCCCAGACGCGCCAGGGCGCCTCGCCGGACGCCCACAGGGCCTCCAGATTGTTCTTGTCGCGCAGGGTGTCCATGGCCGCCCAGAAGCCGTCGTGCCGCCAGGCCATGAGCTGGCCGTCGCGCGCCAGGCTCTCCAGCGGAGCCGATTCGAACGGCGTGGCGTCGCCGGCGATGCGCTCGACCACCTGGGGCTGCAGCACGAAGAACCCGCCGTTTATCAACCCGTTGTCGCCCGGCGGCTTCTCAATGAACCGCTCCACGCGCCCCTCGACGATGTCGAGGGCGCCATAGCGCCCTGGCGGGGCGACGGCGGTGACGGTGGCCTCCTTGCCGTGGGTCTTGTGGAAGGCGGCCAGGGCCTTCAGGTCGACGTTCGCCACGCCGTCGCCATAGGTCAGGAAGAAGGGCTCGTCGGCGGGAAGGTACGGCGCCACGCGCTTCAGCCGTCCGCCTGTCATGGTCTCCGGCCCGGTGTCCACCAGGGTCACGCGCCAGGGCTCGCTATTGGTCGCGTGGTACTCCACCGACCGCTTGGCCAGGTCGACCGTGAGGTCGGCGTTATGCAGCACGTAGTTGGCGAAGTACTCCTTCACCATGTAGCCGCGGTAGCCCAGGCAGATGATGAAGTCGTTGAAGCCGTAGTGCGAGAACAGCTTCATGATATGCCACAGGATCGGCCGCCCACCGATCTCGATCATCGGCTTGGGCCGCAGGTGACTCTCTTCGGAAATGCGGGTGCCGAGACCACCGGCCAGGATCACCGCTTTCATCGCCACAACCTCAGGCGATCCGCTTGATGAAGGCGTCGGGCCAGTAGGTGACCCGCTCGGTGACGACGCCCTCGTTGGACGGGAAGGCCGGCTCCTCGATCACGAAGCGCTTGTCCTCGGCGACGAACGCGTGAGCGGCCGCCTTGGGGTGGTTCCAGTCCCAGTCCTCGCCGGTGCGCGGGCCGCCCTTGACCTGTTCCATGATCCCGTCGGTGGCGACGATGTAGGAGCCGACATTGATCATCGGCCCATAGGCGCGCAGCTCGTCCAGCACGTGGCCCCTGGTGTGGTTGGAATCGAGCACCACCAGCACGGTCTCGCCCGGCTTGATGAGCTTCCCCACCTGCTCGACCACGTCGGGCGCAGTGGAAGAGCCCTCGATCAGTTCGATCCGCTTCTTCATCTCGTGGGCCTCGATGGCCGCGCGGTTGTGCGGGCGGATCTCGATGTCGACGCCGATCACCCGGCCCTTGCCCATGGCCTCGAACAACGAGGCGTAGAAGATCAGCGAGCCGCCGTGGGCGACGCCGGTCTCCACCAGGACGTCCGGCTTCAGGGCGTAGATCACCTCCTGCAGCCGGATCATGTCCTCCGGCAGCTGGATGACCGGCCGGCCCATCCAAGCGAAGCTGTAGACGTATTTCGAATCCCAGGTGGCCCGCAGCCAGGCGCGGGAGGCCGCGGCGAACCCTTCGGCGGTGGCCAGGCTGTGGCGCGTCTCATGGTTGCCGTCGCGGACGATGACCTCTCCGCGCTCTTCGTCGATGGTGGTGATCAAGAACCCGACCTTCCGGTGGCCGTCCGATTGATCGACGGCCCTATGATTTGCAGCGGCTTTCCTATTATCGCGTGTCGTGCGCCCTATGAAGCCGTATCCATAGGGCGGTCCCAAGGGCAGGCGGGCGTGAAGGTCGGCTTCATCATCATCGGCGTTCAGAAGGGCGGCACAACGGCGCTTTTCGACTATCTGTCGGAGGATCCGGCGATCGCCCTGTCGCGCGCCAAGGAGACTCACTTCTTCGACGATGAGAGCATCGATTGGGAGCAGCCCGACTACGAGCGCTACCATGCCCAGTTCGACGCGGACTCCGAAGGCCTGAGGGGCGAAGCCACGCCTATCTACATCTACTGGCCTGGCTGCCTGGAGCGCATCGCCGCCTACAATCCGGCGATGCGGCTAATCCTGATCCTGCGCGATCCGGTGGAGCGGGCTTGGTCGCACTGGCGCATGGAGTACGCACGCGGGGCGGAGGCCAGGCCCTTCTCCTGGTGCATCCGCCAGGGCCGCGGGCGGCTGCTGGACGCCGAGCCGTGGGGCTATCACCGCGAATTCAGCTATGTGGAGCGCGGTTACTATGGAGAACAGGTGGAGCGGCTGTTCGCCGTCTTTCCGCGTGAGCAGGTGCTGATCCTGAAGTCGGACGACTTGAAAGCCGCCCCGGACGACGTGCTCACCGAGATAAGCCGCTTCCTGGGCGTCCCGTCGCGGGCGCCCGTCGTCCCGCGTGAGGTCCACGTGGGCCGCAACATGGACTATGGCGAGAATCTCGAGGCCGAAGATGTCGCCTTCCTCCGCCGGCTCTACGCCCGCGACATGGCGCGATTGAAGGATTTGACGGGCGTGACGTTCGGCTAAGGCCACATTTTCGGCGGCTGCGGCCGCCAGGTTCGGGCGCGCCCAATCGGGAGACGCCCATGCGCCTTGCCAGCTTCGCCCCGCTCTGCCTCTTCGCCCTGGCCGGCGCCTGCAGCAAACCAGAAGCGCCAGCGGCCACGCCATCCCTGCGGCTATCGCTGCCGATCGCCTGTGTGGTCGGCACGACCTGCGAGATCCAGACCTATGTCGATCACGACGTCACACATGGCGTGAAGGACTACCTGTGCGGTCCGCGCACCAACGACGGGCACACAGGCGTGGATTTCCGCATCCCCGACATGGCCGCCGAGGCGGCCGGCGTCGCCGTGCTGGCCGCCGCCGACGGCAAGGTCGCCCGAATGCGCGACGGCATGGCCGACGTCTCCATCGCCAGCCCCGATGCGCCGATCATCGCCGGCCAGGAATGCGGCAATGGGATCGTGCTGGATCACGGGAACGGATGGGAGACGCAGTACTGCCACCTAGCGAAGGGCAGCGTCGCGGTGAAGGTGGGCGAGGCAGTCAAGGCGGGGCAACCGATCGCGCGCGTCGGCCTGTCGGGGAACACGGAATTTCCTCACCTGCATCTAACCGTGCGGCACGACGGCGTGGTGGTCGATCCCTTCGCGCCGGATCCCTACGGCGCCGACTGCAAGCCGCAAAGAACGCTCTGGACGCCCGCCGTCGCCGCTCAGCTCGCCTATCGAGCCGGAGAAGTTCTGAACGCCGGCTTCGCCGACCGGCCGGTTGACATGGCGGCCATCGAGGCTGGCGGGATCGCGCCTCCGGTCCGCGGCTCTGCAGTGCTCGTGGCCTATGTCCGCGCAATCGGGCTGGACGCGGGCGACGTTCAGGAAATGACGCTCAAGGGGCCGGACGGGGCGGTGCTCGCAATGTCCCGCGTGCCACCGCTGGATCACGCCAAGGCGCAGTATATGATGTTCGTCGGCAAGAAGCGGCCTAGCGACGACGGCTGGCCTGGGGGGGTCTACATCGCGGAGTACCGGGTGCTGCGGGCGAGCAGGGTGGCCCTCGCCAAGTCGTGGAGTGCCGAGCTGTAGTTGCGCTGCGTTCGAACCCGCCGGAGGTGGTGATCTAGGGCTCACAAAGCCGTTGATAGCAATGGCGTCCCTTCCGTCTCGCCTCGGGCTGGGCTATAATTTTACGTCAGCCTAGCTCTCCATGGCTGTGTCGCTTTGGCCGGGTTGCGGACCTCAGGGGTTTTGCGGCCCGGCCTTTGGCGTCTTAAGAGCATTGCCGTGGTGCGCTGGCCGGCTCCAAGGCCGCACTCTTCCGCAGCCTGATCTTCGCCGAAAAGCCAACTCGAGCCGGACGCCACCATTCGCTCGGGGGATCGCACCTGTGCTCGCCATGGGTCGGTGATGGATGGCTGACGCTCGCGAGGTCAGCCCGCGCGCCCCATTCCGTGTTGCACCGCAAACAAAAAGGAGGCCGCCCGACGGGCGGCCTCCAATCACGTCGTCTGAAACGATATTTAGATGAGGTTCGCTTCGCTGATGCTGCTGAGCGTCGTGCCCACCAAGACGACGGCGTCGTCGATGACGCCATCACCGGTTTGGTCGGCGAACACCACCACGTCCGAGCCGACTTGGACCGCGGCGTAGTGCACGGTCGCCGTGATCGACGCCGCAGCGGCGGTCTCAGCAGTCGCGTACGTATAGGTACCCGCAACTTCGGTATAGTTGGTGCCCGAACCCGCAGCAGCAGTGCCGACGAAGTGCAGGAAGTCCGAAGACGTCCAGTCGGTGATCACGTCGATGGCGCCCGCGGTCGTGCCGGAGTCGCCGGATGCGAAGCCGAAGGTGTCAGCGCCGTCGCCGCCGGTCATCGTGTCCTTCGCAGCACCGCCGGTGATCGAGTCATCACCCGCGCCACCAGAGATCACGTCGGTCCCAGAACCGCTGGTGATGGTGTCAGCACCGTCGCCACCGCTCAGGGTGTTGCCGCCATTGCCGGCCGAGATCGAGTCGTTGCCCGCCCCGACATCGACGGTGTTGGCGCCGGCGCCGACCGTGACCGTGTCAGCACCACCGCCCGTAGCGACGGTATTGTCGCCATCGCCGAGCGTGACCGTATCAGCGCCCGAGCCACCGGTGACAGTGTTGTCGCCAGCACCGACCACGGTCACGGAGTTCGTGCCGTCACCAACGTCGATCGTATTGTCGCCGGTCCCCGTCACCGAAACGGTGTCGTTGCCCGAACCGCCAGTGATCACGTTGTCACCGTTGCCGGTCACAGTGACCGAGTTGGTGTCAGCACCCAGATCAATGACGTTATGTCCGTCACCCGTCACCGTCACGGTATCGCTACCGGCACCACCGAAGATGGTGTTGTCACCCGTCGTGGCAGTGATGGAGTCATCACCGAGGTCGCCGCTCAGGTAGTTATTGCCAGCCGCACCAACGAGGGTGTCGTTGCCTTGCCCACCGAGCAACGTTTCGGCACCCGCGCCGCCAGTGATCGAGTCATCGCCAAGGTTGCCGTTGACCCAATTCGCACCGCCAGCCGCCACGTTGATCGTGTCGTTGCCTTGACCGCCATAGATCGTGTCGGCACCCGTGCCGCCGGTGATGCTGTCGTCGCCCGCGTTGCCTTGGACGAAGTTGGCGCCGTTACCGGTGCTGACCGTGTCGTTGCCCGCGCCAGCGAAGATCGTGTCAGCGCCCGCGCCGCCGGTGATGCTGTCGGTGCCGTCGCCGCCATCAACGTAGACGCTCGTGGAAGCGCTGCCGTCGACGGTGTCGTTGCCGGCGCCGCCGTAGATCGAGTCGGAGCCCGCGCCGCTAACCAGCGAGTCATTGCCGATGTCGCCGCTCAGGTAGTCCGAGCCCGAACCACCGACGATGGTGTCGTTGCCTTGGCCGCCGAGCAGCGTGTCAGCGGCGCTGCCACCGGTGATCGAGTCGTTGCCAAGGTTGCCGTTCACGAAGTTCGCGCCGGCGCCGGTCGAGATCTGGTCGTCGTCCTTGCCGCCGAAGATCGTGTCGTTGCCCGTGCCGCCGGAAATCGTGTCGTTGCCGGCGTTACCTTGGAACACGTTGTCGCCGCTGGTGCTGGTCAGCGAGTCCGTGCCGTCGAGGCCGAACAGCGCGTCGTTACCGGCGTTCGTCGAGCCCGTGTCAGCGCCCGTCGAGCCGATGTACAGCGTCGAGCCGTCGGAGAACACGAACACGTTGCTGGTGCCGGCGACGGCCGTGTAGGGCACGGTCACCGTGACGCCGGCGACGGTGACCGCCACCTTCGCCGTTTCCGTCGCAGTCGCCGCGATATAGCTCACCGAGGAAGCATTCGCGGAGCCCGACACCAGGATGTCGTCAGCCGCGGTGACCGACGCCGCCTCGGCCGAGGTGATCGTCGCAAAATCGTAAGTCGCCATAGATCTCTCCAGTCTGTGTCACACGGACCCCTGGTGCGCTTGGCCCCCATCCGCGATGGAGCGGCCCCAGCGATCCATTAGCCCCACGCCATAGCATGGCCTTGGCGAAGGTTAAACGAGCCCGAGGAAGACGTATCGGATGCGTCGAAAATGCGCAACAGCAAAAACACCCCCGAACCCCTTTGCGCGACAGGCATAGGCACGCATGTCGCAACTATCGTTTACTGTTCCCTAAAGGCGTCGTTAAGCGTGTCGGTGATCGGCGAGACAAGGAACGCTAGAACCGTCCGTTTGCCGGTCACGATGAGCACGCTGGCGGGCATTCCCGGCGTCAGACGCGCGCCACGGGTGAATTTCCGCACGTCCTCGGGGTTGATTCGCAGGTCGGCGACGAAAAAGCCCCTGCCTGTCTTTTCATCAGTCTTCTGATCCGCCGACACGGTCATGACCTGGGCGGGGATCGGATTGACGAACCGCTGGTTCAGGCCGGTCAGCCGCACCCGGGCGCTCATGCCCACGCGGATGTCGTCGATGTCCTGCGGGCGCACCTGCGCCGAGACCACCAGCGGCTCGTCGTCCGGCACCACGTTCATCAGCACTTCGCCGGCGCCAGCGACCCCGCCCACCGTGTGCTGCGTCAGGTTCAGCACGTAGCCGTCCACCGGGGAGCGCACCAGCGTGTCGTCAAGCGCCTGCTTGGCCGCGGTCAGCCGCGGCTCCACGTCGGCCAAGCGCGTCTGCGCGTCGCGCAGGCCGTCGGCGGCCTGGCTTTCGCGCTGGTCGCGCAAGGCGACGGCCTGCATGCGCGTCTCGCCCATCTGTTCCTTGGTGCGGGTGATGTCGGAGATCAGCGAGCCCTTGCGCCCCTGGAGGTCAGCCAGCGAGCGCTCGTAGCGCAGGATCAGCGTCTTGGGCGCGAAGCCCTTCTCGTTGAGCGTGCGATAGCCGTCCAGTTCCTCCTGGGTCAGCCGCACCTGCTCGTCGATCGAATCGACCTGCGCCTGCAGCCCCTCGACGCGCGTGTCGAGCTGGTCCATGCGCTGGTCCAGCACCGCCTTCTGGCTGTTGAACAACTGCAGGCGCGAGGAGAACAGGAACTGCTGGTCGCGAATCACGCCCGACACCTGCGGGTCGGACATCCGCGCCATCAGCTCTTCTGGAAACACCACCTGCGGCTTGCCCGTCGCTTCGGCCTCGAAGCGCGCCGCCTGGGCCATCAGGCTGTCGTAGCTGGATTGGTAGACCGACACCTGCGCCTTGGCCTGCACCGCGTCGAACAGCAGCAGCGGCTGGCCGGCGCGCACCCGGTCGCCTTCCTTCACGTAGATCGCGCGCACCACGCCCGTTTCGCGGTGGCGCACGGTCTTGCGGTTGGACTCCACCCGCACCTGGCCGACCGCGGTGATGCCGCTGGCGATCGGCGTGGCCGCCGCCCAGACGCCAAGGCCGAGGACGAAGACGCCCACGACCACCGAGCCCACCAGGATCGGCCGCTGAACCCTTTGCCTCAGGCTCGCGTCGACATGGCTTTGGTCCGCGCCGCCCCCGAAGTTCGGCGTGATATAGTCTCGATGGCGTCCAATATCGATCTTCATCGACCGGCCTCGACGGTGCGCACTTCAGCGGGCTTGATGACTCGGCTGAGCACCTGGTCGCGGGGGCCGAACGCCTCCTGGCGGCCGTCGCGCAGCATCAGAATCTTGTCGGCCGAGCGGAACACCGAAGGCTTATGCGAGACGATGATGATCGTCGCGCCCCGCGCCTTCATCGTGTCCAGCGCCGCCATCAACGCGTTCTCGCCCTCGGCGTCGAGGCTGGCGTTCGGCTCGTCCAGCACCAGGAAGGCCGGGTCGCACAGGAGCGCCCGCGCCAGGCCCACGCGCTGACGCTGGCCCACCGAGAGCACTACACCGCTTTCGCCGATGTCGGTCTCATAGCCCCTGGGCAAGCGCAGGATCAGATCGTGCACATTAGCCATCTGGGCGGCGCGGATGACGTCGTCGTCAGTCACGTCCTCGCGGAACCGGGCGATGTTGTCCCGCACCGAGCCGGAAAAGAGCTCCGTGTCCTGCGGCAGATAGCCCACATGCCGGCCGAAGTCGGCGCGGTCCCATGAGAAGACGTCGGCGCCATCCAGGCGCACCGAGCCCTGCAGCGGTTTCCAGATGCCCATCAGAAGGCGCGATAGCGTCGACTTGCCGGCGCCGGAGGGGCCGATCACGCCCAGCGTCTCGCCGGGCTGCAGCGCGAAATTGACGCCCATCAGGGTGGGTTTGGGCGACCCGGCCGGGGTGAACACCACCCCTTCGACGGTCAGCCGGCCGGCGGGGCGCGGCAGGGCGGTGCTGACCGAAGGCGGCTCGGCGCGGCTCAGCACGTTCATGACCCGCTCGTGGGCGCGAATGCCGTTGTTCAGCGGCTCCCAGGCGCCCACCACCCGCTCGATGGGGGCCAGGGCGCGGCTCGCCAGAATCATGTTGGCGAACAGCATCGCCGAGTGGATCTCGCCCTTCATGATCAGCCAGGCGCCGATGGCGATCACCAGGATCTGGATACCCATGCGGACCGCTTTGATCGCATCGGAAAAGGCGAGGTTGCCCTCGCTGGCGTCGGCGCCCCGCTCGATGGAGATGCGGCGATGCCGCGCCCAGGCCGCCCCCAGCCGCGGCAGCATGCCCATGGCGCGCACCACCTCGCCATTGCGCAGGGCCGCGTCGGTGAAGGCGTAGCTGCGCAGCGCCGCTTCGTTGGCGTCCTTGAGGGCCGGGCGCGTGACGCGTTCCTGGGCCAAGGCCAGGCCGAACAGAGCCACAGCGCCCACCGTCGTCACCGTGCCCACCAGCGGGTCGATCGCCCACAGCACCACCAGGAACACCGGAATCCAGGGCAGGTCGAAGAAGGCCGCCGCCCCGATCCCCGTCAGCGTCTGGCGGAACGTGTCCAGGTCACGCAGCGCCTGAGACTTCGCGCCAGGCTCCCCGCGCAGAGCGCCGTCGAACAGGGCTGAGAACAGCCGCCCTGACACCTGCTGGTCCATCAGGACGCCGTAGTTGACGAGAATCCGGCCGCGGTAGTCATCGATCACGGCTGAGATGATGAAAACGAAGAGGGTGACGATGGTCAGAGCCCATAGCGTCGGCCCGCTCTGGCTCGTCAGCACCCGCCCGTAGATCTGGAAGGTGTAGATCGGCATGGCCAGGTAGAGCACGTTGCTCACCAGGCTGAAGCCGAACGCGAACAGGAGCGGCGTGCGGCCCTCCTTGATGGCGCGCGTCAACACCGTGTCCGGTTGGTTGTTCAGAAAACTGAGGAGTTTCATGCGCGCCGAGCCGTTCCGCGAATCGCCGTCGACAATAGGTCCCGTACCATTGCGGAATTCATGAACGCTCGCCACGCCGGGCCCCGCGCCACAGGCGAGCGTAAACCAAGGCTCGACACATGATCGGAGGCGTTTGCGATGTCAATGGAAATGCCCTGCGCGGCAACACCGCGCGCTTCCATCGCCTGCGGCGTGTGATAGTCGCGCATCAGGTGCAGGCCTAGGCGGGGGCAAGTGGCGAGGATCGCAATCATCGGAAGCTGCGTAACGCGCGATCTGTGGCCAATCCGAGGCGAAGCCGCCCAGGCGCTGTGCTTCATCTCGCGCACCAGCTTCCCCAGCCTGCTTTCGCGGCCATTGGCCGGGTTCCGGCCCGCTCCAGAGCGTCCAGCGGGCATGACCCGCTACGAGCACAACGCCGTCCTCGCCGACCTGGAAAAGCGCGCCCTGGACCGGCTGATCGCCTTTCGGCCGACCCACCTCATCTTCGACTTCATCGACGAGCGCTTCGACCTGCTGTCGGCCGGCGGGCGTATCTTCACCCATAGTTGGGAGCTGGAGGCGAGCGGCTACCGCGCCCAGCCCGCCCTGGCCGGCGCGCGGACGATCCCGCGGATCTCCAACGCCAGCCTGGCGCTGTGGCGGGCCGCGGCGGCCGAGCTGGCGGCCTTCATCCAGGCCACCTCTCTCAGCGAGGCGCGGCTGATCCTGCACCAGGCCCGCTGGGCCCAGCGCTACCGCGCGGCGGACGGGCGCACGCGCGCGTTCGACGACAGCTATGTGTTGTGGGAGGGCAAGCCTGCGGATATCTCCGCCCACAACCGCCTGCTGGGCGCCTTCGACGAGCGCTTCACCGCGCTTCACCCGCATGCGGCGATCGTGGCCGCGCCCAAGCTGCGCCTGGCCGACGAATCGCACCGCTGGGGCCTGAGCCCATTCCACTACGTGGACGCCTACTACGAGGAGATCTGGCGCCAGCTCCAGGCGCTGGGGATCGACCGGCCGGCTATGGAGCCGCCAGTCCCGCCCAGTGCTCCAGCGGCGTGACGCCCACCGCGAGCTTGTCGGCGTTGGCCGCCACATAGGCCGCGGTCGGAAAGCCCGGCCGCGCCTCGCCCACCCGCCAGGCGCCGGCCCGCACATAGTCCACCAGCGGATTGACGCCTGCGGCCAGGGCCTCGCCGCGCACGGCGACGTAGTGGCCCGTGTCGAACCAGGGGCTCGGATCGCGCCCCTCGGCGGCGCCGGCGGTCAGATAGTGGGTCAGGGGCTCAGGCCCCTCGCCCGGCGCCTCGCCGCCCTGCTCGCGATACCAGGCCGGGTCCACCAGCGGGTGCGGCTTCAGTCCCCGATCGGCGCCCACCGTCAGGTAGTGCGCCAGCAGCGTCCGGTCCTCGCCCTCGCCGGGCGCGAGCTGGGCGCGGTAGTAGGCTGGCGAAAACAGCGGGTGCGGGCTCAGGCCCCGCGCCGAGCCCTCGCGCAGGTAGTGGCTCACCGGGTCCTCGCCGCTGGCGGCCAGCTCGGGCGCCTGGGCCACATAGTAAGCCACGTCGAACAGCGGGTGCGGGTTGCGCCCCTCGTGGCAGCCGATCAGCACGAAGTGCGCCAGGGGCGTCAACCCGCAGGCGCCCACCGCCTCGGCGTTCTCGGCCAGATAGTGCTCGCCGTTGAATAGCGGGTGGGGCGAGCGGCCCTCCCGCCCGCCATTCGTCAGATAGTGGATCAGCGGGCTGCGCCGGCCGGCCGCCACGTCAGGATAGCGGGCGATGTACCAGTCCTGATCGAACAGGGCGGCCGGCGGCACGCCGTGCGCCGGGCCTCGCCGAGCGTAGGCCGCCATCATCCGCAGGTCGAACAGCCGCGCCGCCAGTCCCCGGCCGCTGGCGCGCCAGACGCCCGAGCGCGCCAACACCAGCGCCGAGCCGATCGAACGCAGCCGCACGAGCACCCGGTCGGCGAGCTTGGACAGGCGGTTGGAGCGCTTGCGCCGCACCCGTCCGCGCCGCGCGTCGACGTAGCGGGCAAGCGCGAGGCCCTCGGCCGCCAGCAGCGCTTCGGCGCGCTCGGCCAGTGCGTCGGTCAGGGCCCGGCCCAAGCGCACCCGCTCAGCCGCGGCCTCGGCCTGGGCGAGTTGGGCGGTGTCGCGCAACTGTCCGTGCCAGGCGGCCAACCGCTCGACCTTGGTCAGGAACTGGGCGGCGTCGATCTGCGGCGCGTCGGTGGTCTGTTGCGGCAAGGCCTCGGCCGCGCGAAGCGGCCCTCCCGAAGTTCGTCCGGCCCGGTGTGTCGAACCGGGCCGCGTCGAGTCAAGCGCGCCGCAGCTCAGGCGCCCGCGCCCTGAGCCGCCAGCCAGGCGACGAAACTGTGATCTCCCACGGCGAAGGGGTCGGGGAAGGCGGCCCGCAAGTCCTCCCGTTCCCGGTAGAGCCGCCGGTGCGCCTTGTCGATCGGCGCGCCGTCCTCATAGGCGCCGTAAGCCCACCAGCGCTCCGGAATCGTCGGGTCGGTGGCGGCCTCGATCTGGCGCTTGTACCAGTTCCAGATCTCGTAGACCGGATAGTTGTCGCCCGCGTAGCGCTTGGTCATGGTGTCGCCCGTGGGGCCCAGCTTGGTGAAGTGCCAGAAGCGCAGGGGCGAGCCGTTGACCGTGATCGCGCCGGCCTTGTCGATCTCCAGGAAGCGCGTGGAGAGGTTCCAGGACGCGACATTGTAGCCCGGGTCGCGGACCACCTTGACCTTGTCGAACAGCGCCGGGACATGGTCGCACCAGCGCTGGTCCACGAAGATCCCGTTGGGGATGTCGTCGTAGCAGTAGGCCAGCAGCCGGTCGTTCCACCACCGGGCGAAGCGCGCGCCCTCCCCGCTGGTGCGGATCGCCACGAAGCCCAGGTTGAAGATGCCCGTGCGCGAGGCCGACATGTCGTTGTCGCGGATCGCCGCGTCGTCGACGTTCGGATCGACCAGGTGCGGGGTCAGAAGGATGTCGTGCGTGCGCAGGTGCTCCACCAGCGGATCCAGCCGCGCGAACAGCGCCGTGTCCGGGTCCAGGTAGACGACCGCGTCGTAGTCTTCCGTGCAGGCCTGATGGATGAACGGGCCTTTGACGGCGGTGCAGGCTTCCACCACGTCGTGGCCGAACAACCAGGCCCGGAAGTCCGGGATTCCCAGGTCCTCGGCGTAGACCAGCCGGTCGAACGGCTCACGCGCCGGATCGAAGGCGAAGCCCGCCGGCGGCGTGTCGGTGATCAGCGCGGCCAGCTCCCATTCCGGATGGTGACGCCGCACCGACTGGAACAGCACCCGCGCCCTGTTCAGGTAGGAGAAGGTGAAGCTGGAATAGCAGAGCACCCGCATCAGGCCGCTCCGCCGATCAGCTCGAAGCTCAGCTTGGAGAACATCAGGTCGTAGGCGATCGCCCCCCGGCGCGCGCGCGCCAGCTCCAGGATCTCGCCGGTCTCGAAGGCGGCCGCCAGCGCGTCCTCGTCGGCGAACACCCGCCCATGGCCGCCGGCCTCGACGAAGGCCGCGACGTTGCCGCTGTCCGGCCCGGTCGCCACCATCGCCCCGGCCGAGGCGGCCTCGTAGGCGGCGAAGGAGAAGGTTTCGCGGCAGAGCGACCAGACCATGACCACGTCCAGCTCCTCGTCGGCGATGGCGTCGCGCATGGCCAATGGATTGTCGGCGCTCACCGCCACCTGGCGGAACAGGGTCGGCACGCCGGGCACCGAAGTCTTGCCCAGGTGCACGAAGGCGTAGCGGGGATCGTCGGCGTGCTTGAACGCCAGCCGCTGGAAGACGGGCCAGCCCTTGTGCGCGATGGGAAAGCCCAGGTAGCCGAAACGCAGGCGCTTGTCCTTGCGGCGCGAGGCCGGCGGGGGTTTAGGCGCAAGCGCGGCGTGAGGAACCACGGCCGTTCCCGCCGCCGGATAGGCCGGGCCCAGCCGCCAGGTGTCGAGCGTGGGCTGCGCCGGCGCGACCACCGTCAGCGCAAGCTGGTCGAACAGGCGCACGTGGGCGTCCAGGTGGTCCTGCCGGTAGGGGCCGTAGATGCAGACGCCGCACGCGGCGCTGTCGGCCGGCGGCGCGCCGCAGTCGGCCACGTCGTCGCGCAGCAGATGCACCCCGGCGCAGA
The DNA here is from genome assembly GCF_041916435.1 of Phenylobacterium sp. Lineage (GTDB taxonomy): Bacteria > Pseudomonadota > Alphaproteobacteria > Caulobacterales > Caulobacteraceae > Phenylobacterium. Next base: position 374,631 of record NZ_JAYRZM010000003.1, read on the forward strand.
CGCTGGTGAAGTCGTGGAGCCACAGGTAGCCGGCCTTCAGCCCCGCCACGTGCAGGAGCTCGATCACGTCCTCCACGTGATGGCCGAGGAGGCTGTGGATCGCGAAGCTGCGCTGTCCCGGCGCCACGCCCCCCAGCGCCGAAGCCAGCGCCTCGACGACCTCTGCCGGCGCGAACGATCCCAGCGGCGCCTCGTCCAGAAGCACGCCCCAGACCGCGCCGGCCCGCCGCCAGCGGAGCATCGGCCGCGCCGTCGGGGGGAAGATGTGCAGATGCGTGCGCCCGGCCGCGCGCGCCGCGCGGCCCTCGCGTTGCAGGCAAAGCTGCACTCCGCCCACGTGAGCTGTCGGATCATCGTGACTGAAGGTGACGTGCAGGTCGGCCAGACGGTCCCGGGCCGCCGCCAGCGCCTCGGCCAGGCGCGCCGGATCGTCCCGCACGATCGCCGCCATGTCCCGGTCGCAGGCCGCCAGCCGATCCTCGACCGGGATCAGCCGCTCGATCACGTCGTAGCGGAAGCCGAGCGCCTCCTGCGGGCTGCGCCCTTCGGCCCGGCCCTGGGTCAGGTAGTGGATGAAGGGATTGATCCCCTGAGCGGCCACGTCGGGATAGCGGTTGAGGTAGCCCTTGACCGAGAAGTCGCCGTTCGGGTCGCGGCCCTCGCGCCAGCCGAATTGCAGGAAGTGGTCCAGCATGTCTCCGCCGGAAGCGGCCACGTCCGGGTTCAGCGCCATGTAGTAGGCGCCGTTGAACTCGGCGCCGGCGATCCGCCGCTCGGCGGCGAGCCTGAGTTCGCGCGCCTCCTCCTCGGCGCTCTGGCCGGGCCGACGCGGCCAGCGGCCGGGATCGAAGCTCCAGAGGGCCGCATCGCCGGGCCCAGCGAGCTCGGCGTAGTAGCGCTCGGCGTGGCGCGAGCGCGGCGCCTCGCGTCCTTCGAGCCGGCCCTGCGTCAGGTAGTGCTCCAGCGGATTAGCGCCGGCCTCGACCACGTCGGCGTTGAGCGCCAGATAGTCGTTCGTCGAGAACCACGGCGCCGGGTCGCACCCCGCCCGCCAGCCGTCGCGCACGTAGTGGCCGACCGGATCGCTTGCGCCGGCCATCGCCCCGGCGTTGACCGCCAGGTAGAAGCCCGCGTCCACGGCGGTCGACACGAGCCGGTAGATTTGGTCTTCGAGGGCGGCCTCGGCCATGCGTCGCGCGTCCTTCACGGTTCGGCGGTTTGCATCACCGCCGCGCCCGGATCAACCGCCACGGCCTTGCCGGCCCCCTCCCGCGGCCCTAGACCAGGGGCCTTCGACCACCGAGCGCCGGGACCAGATGACCCGATCTTCCGCCAAGGGATCGCCGGCGGGGCGATCGGCCTACCTCGTCCTGGGGATGCATCGCTCGGGCACGTCGGCGGCCACCCAGCTCCTGGCCCTCTGCGGCGCCGAGCTGCCGGCCAACGTAATGCCGGGCGACGAACACAACGCCAAAGGCTACTTCGAGCCCTGGAAGATCGCCCAGTTCAACAGCGCGCGCCTGCGCGCCGGCGTCAGCGCCTGGGACGACGTCTTCGTCTTTCCCTACGTCGCGCTCGAGGAGAAGGCCGAGGCCGCCTGGCGGCGCGACGCGGTCGAGCTCTTCCAGTCCGAATACGGCCGTGCGCGCCACCCGCTGCTCAAGGATCCGCGGGTCACCGTGCTGCTGCCCATGTGGCGCGCGGCGCTGAAGAGCCTGTCGGTGGAGATGCGCTGCGTGATCCCCGTGCGTCATCCCCTGGCGGTGGCCGGTTCGCTCGCCCGCCGCGACGGCTTTCCCGTGGAGAAGTCGGTGCTTCTCTGGTGCGCCTACATGCTGGCGGCCGAGGCCTACACCCGCGACCTGCCCCGGGTGTTCGTCGCCTATGACGCGCTCCTGGCCGACTGGCGGCGAGAGGTCGCCCGCATTGAGGCGGCCCATGGCGCGGCCCTGCCCGGCCTCAACGACCGCTCGGCGCGCGAGATCGACAGGTTCCTCACGGCGGACCTGCGCCACAACGCGGCCGCCGCCGACCTGGCCGCCACGCCCAAGGTCGGCGCCATGGCCGCCCAGGTGCTGGACTGGCTGGAGAGCGCCGCCCGCGACGAGCCGGCCGATCCCGCCGCGCTGGAGGCGGCCGCCGCGCAGATCGCGCGCATGAAGGAGGAGATGGGCGTCTTCGTCTCGCCGGCCGCCCGCGACCTGGACCAGGCGCGCCACGACCTGCTGGAGCTGCGCCAATTCGAGGCCCACCAGCAGGCCCATCTGCAGAAGGCCGAGGCGATCGTCGACCGCCTGCTGAACGGCGGCTAGCGCCGCAGGCGGGCGATGGCCGCCGGGTCCGGATTGTTGGCGATGGCCACCTGGCGCACCAGGAACTCGCCGCCCGGCTGGTCCTCGAAGTCGAAGCGCACCTGGTCGATCACCGAATGGATCCAGTCCTGGCCGCCCTTCTTCAGGTTGGCCATGTCGTAGACCAGGATGGTGGTCTCATTGACCGCCGGATCCTCGCCCTGGATCGGCAGGGCCACGTACTTGGCCGATTCGCCGTGGCTGGCCGTGGTGTAGTGCACGTCGCCCGCCCATGCCTGGCCCGGCGCAGCGCGGGTGAGCCGGACCAGCACCAGCGTGTTCTGCGCGCCGTCTACGTCCAGCCCCTGCGGCGAGCGCAGGATCGGATCGGGAGCGTCCTGGGTGACGCTCAGGCCCGAATGCGACGTCAACAGCGCCTGGCCGCCGGTCATGGAGAAGCCGTCGGTCGAGCGGTCGAAGGTCCACAGCTTGGCGGCCTTCAGCGGCTTGCCGGCGAACTCGAATTCCTGGGTGTTCTCATCCCATCGGATGGACTGCGCACGCTCGGTCGCGGCGCCCGCCTGGGTGGACGCGCCCGCAACCCTGGCGGGTTCCATCACCGGCCCCTGCTGCCGCCGTCCCAGGCCGTCGCAGCCGCCAAGCAGCGTCGCGCCGATCGCCAGGATCGACAGAAACTGGATGCGACTCATCAAGAGCCTCCGAAAAAGTCCCGTGCTTTCAATGCACCGGAGGACCGGGAGGCTCAACCGGCTCGACGCCGGCGACGGGAAACGGTCGGGTCGAGGGCCACATATAGGAGCCCGGTCAGCGCTGCGACATCGAGCAGGTAGAGATATCTGTAGTCGCAGGCCACGGAGATCAGCAGGAAGCTGGCGGCGAAGCCGAGGGCGGCCAGTTGCAAGGCGGCGATCGCCACGTCCGCCGGATCGCGTCTCCAGATCAGGAAGCCGCAAATCGTCAGGGCCAGGAGCGCATAGGTCACGTGCGAGTAGACCGGCGAGTGGAAGAAGCGGGCGGCGTAGCGTTCCAGCGCCTTGTCCTGCGGCCGCTGGCCGGGCGCGATCCCCAGGTCGTCCAGCTTGGCGCCCGCCGCCGCCACGCCGGTGAACACCGGCAGGCACGCCTCGAGCCTGGGCGGGGCGAACACCCAGCGGAACACGTCGAGCCGGTGGCGCAGATAGGCGTCGGGCCGGCGTTCGATGATCCGCCGCCATTGCTCGGCCATCACCTTGTCGGGCACGCGCCAGAGGCTCTTGCCGAGGCCAGGCGAGGCGTCGAACGCCTCCACGCGCTCGGGCGAATAGACGCGCACCCCCTCGCCGCGCACGGCCTGCTCGGCCGCAGGCGCGGCCTGGGCCAGCACGTCCAGGCGCAGGCCCGGCGCGTGGGCCGCGGCGCCGACGATGTCGTAGTGTTCCAGCACCCGCTCGCCGATGCGGGTCCCGGCCTTGGCCGGCGGCCCCTTGGGCTGCACCGCCAGCTCCACGGCCTGGGAAAGCACCAGGGCGGCCGCCAGGAACCCCAGGCTCCAGCCGGCGACTGCACGCGGCCCCCCGCTCCGCGCCGTCCAGGCCAGGGCGGCGGCCGCGACGATCACGCAGATCACCCCGTTCTGCCGCACCAGTGCGGCCAGGCTCAGGAACGCCAGCGCCGCCATCAGCGGCGCCAGGCGCGCGCGCCGGTCGCCCCAGCGCCTGGCGGCGTGGGCCAGGGCCGCGAAGCCGGCGACCGTCAGGTTAGCGAACAGCACGTCCTTCCAGACGATCGCCTGGTAGACGGCGAACTGCGGCGTCAGCACCAGGGCCAAGGCCGCCACGGGGGCCAGCCACGAGGTGCGCGCGCGCAGGTCCCGCAGCGAGAGCAGCGCGCCGGTCAGCACGACGCTTGAGGCGGTCACATAGAGCCCGGTCCCTGGCGAGATCTCGTCGAACCGGCCGAGCAGCCACGACATGATCGCCGGCGCCCAGGTCTCGCGCACGCCGAATCGGCCCTCGTGAAGCTGCACCACCGAATCGAACGACAGGTGCCCCGGCAGGTTGGCGCCCAGCATGGCCAGCAGGCCGCCCCATAGAATCCAGCGATAGGCGGCGGCGGCGAGGCCGGGGCGCGCCTGGGCCTCGGCGGGGCCTGCGCCGTCATAGGGTCTGGGCATCGAACGCGTCCTCTTCGCCCCCTGGTTAAGGCCGCGCCCGGATCATGAGAAGGCGCCACGCGCGCGAGCGGCGCTTGCGCTCGGCCGCATATTCCGCGAAGTCCTCGCGCCATGGACGTCACGTTCGCGCCGCAGGTCGCCGTCCCCGAGCCCGGGGAGCGCCTCCTTGAGCGCTTTCCCAAGGTTCGGCCGGAGCTGCCGGCCGCCTTCCAGGCGATCTACGCCGCCCAGTACAAGGAGAACCGCTCGGGCGGCAGCGCCGCGGCCTCGGCGGCCCAGCGGCTGGAGGCCTGGATGCACAAGAGGGTCGCCGCCGACGTGGCCGGCGGGCGGGCTCTGCCCACCCTGGAGCTAGGCGCCGGAACCCTGAACCAGCTTCCCTACGAGCCGGCCGGCGCGGTCTACGACGTGGTCGAGCCCTTCGCCGAGCTGATGGAGGGATCGCCGCTGCGCGCGCGGGTGCGCGACGTCTTCGCCGACGTCGCCGAGGCGCCTACGGACCGGCGCTACGACCGGATCACCAGCGTCGCGGCGCTGGAGCACATCTGCGAGCTGCCCCTCGCCCTGGCCCGCTCGGCGCGGCTCCTGACGCCCAAGGGCGTGTTCCGCGCGGCGATTCCGTCCGAGGGCGGGCTGCTGTGGCGGCTCGGCTGGAGCCTGACGACCGGGCTGGAGTTCCGCCTGCGCCACGGCCTCGACTACGGCGTCATGATGCGCCACGAGCACGTCAACACCGCCGCCGAGATCGAGGCGCTGGTCCGCCTGCTGTTCGCCAAGGTCTCGGTGCAGAGCCTGGGCCTGGGCCGGCAGCTTTCGCTCTACCGCTTCATCGAGGCCCGCGCCCCGCGCCTGGACGTGGCCGCGGCCTGGGAAGCCCGCTTCGGGGGCCAGGCGCGCTAGGCCCTATTCCGCAATCGCCTCGCCCGATCCGCCGAACTCCGCCGGGAAGTCCTTCAGCTTGGGCAGGCCGTCGCGCATCGGCAGCACGGTCTCGGCGTAGTTGACGTGGCCCCCGGGCGCGAAGGGCAGGTCGGGGATCGTCGCGGCGAACACGTCCACCAGCCCCAGCGGCGGATGGTTGGTCATCAGGTGGCCGCCGCACTTGGCGCAGTATTGCCGCTGGCTGAGCGGCGTCTTCTGGAACATGGCGATGTGCTCGCCGCCCTTGGTCACGACGACCGCCTCGGGCTTCCACAGGCTGAAGGCGTTCACCGGTCCGCCCGACCACGACCGGCACGAGGTGCAATGGCAGTATCCCATCGCCTCCGGATCGCCTGAGACCTCCAACTCGACAGCACCACAGAAGCATCGTCCGACGTAGCTCATGGCGACCGTTCCTTGGTTTCTTGAGGTTGCGCTCTCGCCTCCCTGCGCGGCGGCGGCAATCTAGCACCGCGCGCCGCTTCCGCCGCCGGAATCTGCGGGCCGCGTCAGGCCGCGCCGCGCTGGGTCAGGAACAGGCCCGCCAGCATCAGGGCGTAGCCGCCCGCGAGGTTCCAGCTCAGCGGCTCGCGGAACACCGCCCAGGCGAGCAACGGCACCAGGCCGGAGCCGAGGATCGCGATGGGATAGGCCACGCTCAGCGGCGCCCGCGTCAGGATGTAGACCCACAAGAGCGCGCTCGCTCCGTACCAGGCGAAGGCGATCATCAGCGGCCAGTTCTGGACCAGCTTCACGAGCAGTGGGCCTTCCAGCCGCGCGCCGTAGAGCGCCGCCCACTTGAACATCACCTGGCCGATCGGCAGGGCTACGGCGAAGCCGATGCAAAGGGCGAGGTCCTTGGGGCTCATCGGCGCGCCTCCGCCTCCATCCGCTCGACGGCCCGCAGATAGGGATGGATCGGGTGGGACGGCGCATTCAGCACGTCGAAGTTCATCGCCTGCAGCAGGAGCTGCACGCCGATGATCAGCGGCAGGGAGGCGGCCATGACCACGCCGGCCGAGGCCGCCTGGCCCGGATGGCGGATCGCCAGCCAGTGCAGGGCGTAGCCCACCCCGAAAGCCACCGCCGCCAGGCCCGAGACCAGCTCCAGGCTCGCTACGTTGAAGTCGCGCACGAAATACTGGCCGAGCACCCGCTGGACGAAGTTGGTCAGGTGCTTCAGCGCGAACGGGCCGACGATGGAGCCGATGCGGATGTTGCTCACCTCGTCGCCGTAGCGCGCCGGGATCGGCACGTCGCGCACCACCGCGCGCAGGGCGCCCAAGTGGTAGAGCAGGTCCGTCTCGAAGAAGAAGCGCCGGGAGACCCGCCGCTCCATGATCCGCCGGGCGACGCAGCCCTCGATCGCGGTGAAGCCGTTGGTGGGATCGAAGATGGTCCAGTAGCCGGTGGAGACCTTGGCCGCGAAGCTCAGGGCGGCGTTGCCGAACACCCGCACCCTGGGCATCGGCCGCAGGTGGCTGATCGAGGTGAAGCGGTTGCCCTTGGCGTAGTCGGCCTCGCCCATCAGGATCGGCGCGACGAGCTGGCCCATGTAGCCCAGGTCCATCTGGTCGTCGCCGTCCGCCTTGACCATGATCCGCGCCCCGCGCCGGTCGGCCTCGGCGTAGCCGGCCAGGGTCGCCCCGCCCACGCCCTGGTTCTCCAAGAGGCGAATCACCACCACCCGTGGGTCCTTGACGTGGGCCTCGATGAAATCGCCCGAACCGTCGGGGCAGGCGTCGTCGACGCAGACGATGCCCTCTACCCAGGCCGGGGCGCGGGCGATTACGTCCAGCACGTGGTCCTTCACCCGATAGCAGGGCACCACCATCCACACGCCGGCGCCCTCCAGCCGAAGCTCGGGCTGGCGATACGCCTCCAGGCGCGGAAGTTGTTCGGCGGCGGACATCGGGGCTGGACCTTCAAGGCCCGGCTATCACGCGACCGAAACGTTGCAAAGCCGCGCGGTCCGGCCGCGCCCGCGCCATGCTTGCGCCGCAATAGTCCGGCTGTTACCAGCGCCCTCGGCCGGGAGACCTGATGCAGACCGCACAACACATGCTGCGCACCGGGCGGCGCGGAACCCTTTTCGAGTTCGTGATGGCGCTGCGCGACCTGCGCGCCTCCGTAGACAGGCTCGGCCTGGCCTGGTCGCTGGCCTGGGCCGACGTGGTGGCGCGCTACCGCGGCTCGATCCTCGGCCCGTTCTGGATCACGCTCAGCATGGGCCTGATGGTGGGCGGCATCGGCCTGCTCTACGCCCAGCTCTTCAAGATCCCGCTGAACGACTACATCCCCTACGTGGCCCTCGGCATCGTGCTGTTCGGCACGGTGACCACCACCATCAACGAGGGCTGCGCCACCTTCACCGGCGCGGCCAACGTGTTGTCGCAGACCTCGCTGCCCATGTTCACCTTCGTCTGGCGAACGGTGATGCGGAACCTGATCAACCTCGGCCACCACCTGGTGATCATCGTCGCGGTGCTGATCTGGTACGGCTACTGGCGCAAGCTGAACCTGCCGCTGGCCGTGGCCGGCATGGTCCTGGTCCTGGCCAACCTGTCGTGGATCGCCATGCTGATGGGGATCGCCTCGGCGCGGTTCCGCGACGTGCCCCAGCTCGTCATGTCGGTGACCCAGTTCGCCATGTTCATGACGCCAGTGTTCTGGAAGACCGACGCCTTCCCCCAGCGCCACGCCTTCCTGGCCTTCAATCCCTTCTACCATATCCTGCAGGCGGTCCGCGGCCCGCTGCTCGGCGAGAGCGTGGACTCTCTGACCTGGGCCGTGCTGGTGCTGATGGCCCTGATCGGCTGGGCCGTGACCTTCACCGTCTTCAGCCTGACCCGCCGGCGGATCGTGCACTATCTATGACGCCCGCAATGACGCCAGAAGTCTCGATCACGGTCACCGACCTGACCATGCGTTTCCCGGTCTACGGGGTCGACGCCAAGTCGCTGAAGAAGCACCTGGCGCGCGTCACCGTGGGCGGCAAGCTGGCGCGCGGCGCCGGCGCCACCGAAGTGACCGCCATCTCCGACCTGAACCTGAAGCTGCGCCCCGGCGACCGGCTCGGCCTGATCGGCCACAACGGCTCGGGCAAGACCACGCTGCTGCGCGCGCTCTCCGGCGCCTACGAGCCCGACGAGGGCCAGATCGAGGTAAACGGCCGCATCGCCTCGCTGCTGGACCTCAGCCTCGGCATCGACCCCTCGGCCACGGGCATCGACAACATCCGCCTGCGCGGCCGCATCGCCGGGCTCTCGTCCCGCGAGATCGAAGCCAAGATGGACGAGATCGCCGACTTCACCGGCCTCGGCCCGTTCCTGGCCATGCCGATGAAGACCTATTCGGCCGGCATGCAGGCGCGCCTGGCCTTCGCGGTCGCCACGGCGGTCGAGGCCGACGTCCTCTTGATGGACGAGTGGATCGCCGTCGGCGACGCCCAGTTCAAGAAGCTCGCCCACAAGCGCCTGCTGGACCTGGTGGAGCGGGCCGGCATCCTGGTGCTCGCCTCGCACGAGGCGGACCTGCTGCGCCTCTACTGCAACAAGGTCATGCGTCTGGATTCCGGCGTCGCCTCGCCGATCATGGACATCCGCAAGCTAGACGAGCTCCTGGCGCCCTGAGCGGGCCGGGCGCTCCATGAACGACCCAGGCATGTACGATCCCGGCCGTCTTCTCGTTTCGCTGCACATCCCGAAGACCGCGGGCTCGAGCCTGCGCGAGGCGCTCGCCGGCTGGTTCGGCCAGGACCTGGCCCTGCACTACCGCGGCGACCAAGGCGAGCCGCCGATCCGCCACGCCCCTCGCCCGGGCCTTTGCGTGCATGGCCACTTCAACCGCCTGCGCGGCATCGGCGCGCTCGACTACTACCCGGCCGCCGACCAGTTCATCACCTTCCTGCGCGAGCCCTTCGACCGGTTCGTCTCGCTGTGGCGCTACCTGCACTTCCAGAAGCGCTCCGGCGTGCTGGTCCCCGACCTGGACGACGATCCGACCTTCGAGACCTGGCTGGAGCGCCGCCGCGAGGCGTCCGAGGCGGGCGATGATCCGTTCTCGTTCCTGGCGCAGCTTCCCTGGGCGATCGCCCCCGGCCAGGCCGCCGATCCCTTCGGCCCGCAATTCCTGTTCGTCGGCCTCGTCGAACGCTACGACAGCTCGCTCGCCGGCCTCGCCGAGGCCCTGGGCAAGTCCGCCCCGCCGCCGGTCCATGTGAACCGCGCCAGCGACGCGTTCCGCAAGGGCGACCCGGCCGGCGACTTCGCCGCCTTCCGCGCCCGGCACGAGGCCGCCTTCCCGCTCGAACACGCCGTCTACGCCGCCGCCGAGCGACGCGCGCCGTAAGGGGCCGCGCAAACCGCGTTCGGATGCGATAAAGGGTCGCGCGAATCTGTCCGCGCAGGACACGAAACCGCCCAGCTCGCCGGCCAAAGGCGGACGCGGCCCGCACACTGCAAGACCGGAGGCCCATGAGCTCCCTCTACACGGACGCCACGCGCGAGCGGCTCCTGAACCTGCGCAAGGCGCTGCGGGCGAACCCCGTCGTCCACGCGCCGGCCCACGCCCTGGCCAAGGCGTTGCAGGTGTTCCCACCGGTGGCCCGTCTGCTGCACTTCACCCTGGCGACCAAGGGCTACGCCACCGAGGACTACGGCCAGTGGGTGGCCGAGAACGACACCCTGACCGCCGCCGACCGCGCGGCGATCCGCTCGCACATCGAGCGTCTGGGCTACAAGCCGCTGATCAGCGTGGTCATGCCGGCCTACAACACCGACGAAGCGCTCTTGAAGGCGGCCATCGCCTCGGTGGAAGCCCAGCTCTATCCCGACTGGGAGCTCTGCATCTGCGACGACGCCTCGCCCAAGCCGCACGTGTGGCGGGTGTTGCAGGAGGCCGCCCGGCGCAATCCGAAGATCAAGGTCGTGCGCCGCGATCAGAACGGCCACATCAGCGCGGCCACCAATTCGGCCCTGGAGCTGGCCACGGGCGAGTTCGTCGCCCTGATGGACCATGACGACCTCTTGCCCGAACAGGCGCTCTACGAGGTGGCTGTCGAGCTCAACGCCCATCCGGACGCCGACCTGATCTACAGCGACGAGGACAAGGTCGACGGGAACGGCCGACGCTTCGAGCCGCACTTCAAGACCGACTGGAACCCCGAGCTGTTCCTGACCCAAAACATGATCAGCCATCTGGGGGTCTACCGGCGCAGCATTCTTCAGAAGATCGGCGGCCTGCGCATCGGCTTCGAGGGCAGCCAGGACTACGACCTGGCCCTGCGCACCATCGAGGAGACCAGCGCCGAGCGCATCCGCCACATCCCGGCGGTGCTCTACCACTGGCGCCAGCAGGCCGCCGAGGCGTCCTTCTCCGAGGGCTTCCTCGACCAGTGCGCCAAGGCCGCCCGCCTGGCCGTGACCGAGCACCTGCAGCGCATCGGCGCCGAGGGCGTGACCGTCGAGAACCAGCCGGAGCTGCCGGCCTGGCTGCAGGTTCGCCGCCCCCTGCCCGACCCGGCGCCGATGGTCTCGATCATCGTGCCCACCCGCGACCGCGCCAGGCTGCTCGCCGCGTGCGCCGAGGGCGTCCTGCAGAAGACCGACTATCCGAACCTGGAGCTGATTGTCGTCGACAACGGCAGCGTCGAGCCCGAAACCGAGGCCCTCTTCCAGAAGCTCACCGCCGATCCGCGCGTGCGCCTGCTGCGCCGCCCCGGCCCGTTCAACTATTCGGCGCTGAACAACGCCGCGGCGGCCGAAGCGCGGGGCGAGATCCTGTTGCTGCTCAACAACGACATCGAGGTGATCGAGGGTCATTGGCTGGCCGAACTGGTCTCCCAGGCGGTGCGCCCGGAGATCGGCGCGGTCGGCGCGCGGCTGCTCTACCCGGACGGCACGGTGCAGCACGGCGGCGTCATCCTGGGGGTGGGCCCGCACGACGGCCCGCGCGTGGCCGGCCACCTGCATCCCTCCGCCGCGCGCGAGGACACCGGCTACTACGGCCACCTGCGCGTGGCGCGGAACTGCTCGGCGGTCACCGCCGCCTGCATGGCTCTGCGCAAGGAGATCTTCGACCAGGTCGGCGGCCTGGACGAGGTGAACCTCACCGTGGCCTTCAACGACGTGGACCTTTGCCTGCGCATCCGCGAGGCCGGCTACGACATCGTCTGGACGCCGCACGCCGAGCTCTACCACATGGAAAGCGCCAGCCGCGGGACCGACGTCAAGCCCGAGGCCAAGGCCCGCGCGGAGCGCGAGATCGCCTACATGCGCCAGTGCTGGGGCGAACTGCTGGACAACGACCCGTTCTTCGGGCCGAACTTCGACGTCCGCTATGGCGACTACCGCCTGGCGCCGGTCTCACGCCGCATCAAGCCGTGGCGGCGCCAGGCCTGAGCCCCGGCGCGATCAGCCGGCGGCGGCCCGGCGCTTCAGGCGGCGCGTGAACATCACCGCGGCGCGCAGCGGCGCCGTGATCCGCCAGCTCGTCGACGCCTCGATCGCCGCCGCCCGCGCCGTCGCCTTGCGAGCCTCCGCCCTCAAAGCCTGAAGCTCGGCGAGCGTGTCCAGGGAGTCTTCCTCGGGCAGATCGAGGCCGCGCACGCTCGCCTCGAAGGCCTGGCGCTGGGCCTCCTTCGAGCGGCCGTCCGGCGAGCGGCGCAGGATGGCGAGGAACTCGTCGGCGTTCGGCGCCGTCGGCTCCAGGGCGAGCACTTCGAACGGCAGCAGGTCGAGCTGGCTGGCCAGGCTGAGCGCCTGCAGGAAGGACCTTGGCGTGAACACCCAGCAGTGGGCGTCCACATACTCCCCGTGCGCCTCGATGTGCTCGCAGAGCCCAAACAGTTCGCGCGCCCGCTCCGGCGAGCCGCCGTCGGGCGGCGAGCGCGAGGGGTCTTCGTGCGGTGTCAGGTTCTTGAAGTTGTGGAAGCAGTCGAACACCTGGCGCGCGCTGGGCCTGCGCTGGCGGCGGACGTAGGCGTCGACGACCTCCGCGTCGCTGCTAGTGCGCCGGCGCACGTCGAAGGTGTAGCGCTTGTCCGGGATGATGAACGCCGCCAGGCCGCCGTCCACCAGCACCTCGGCGATCTCGCGCAGCCAGCCGACCAGGTCCGGGACGTGTTCGATGACGTGGGCGGCGATCAGATAGTCGTAGATCCGCTGGCCGCCGACGCAGTCGATCAGGCGCATGTCGCCCCAGACGTGGTCGACCTCGACGATCTCGTTGGGATCGACGTCCGCGTTCTTCCCGTAGGTCTGCTGCAGCTCCTCCCGTGAGGCGCGGTCGATGTACTCGATCGGCCCGTTGGCCCGCGCCACGATCGGCCGGTTCAGCGGCCCGATCTCCAATCCACGCTTGTTGGCAGCATCAACAAGAGCCGGAAGTCGGTCTCGGATCATACATTCACACTGACTCGGCGTCCCAGTAGCCGAGCCGATAACTACCCAACCCACGCATGTGAGGCTAGGCGTCTTCTCCGCCTGCGGGCGGCCGCTAAGCGGCCTCGCGCGCCTCGGCCTTGGCCGCGCCGGCCGGATTGGTGAACTTCATCACCCCGTCGTCCACCCGCGTGTAGCGCAGGTTCATCAGGTCCAGGGCGTAGTTCTGGTGCAGCTTCCAGGGCGCCCTGGTCCCCTGCTTGGGGAACTTGTCCATGGCCCGCTGCACATAGCCCGACGAGAAGTCCAGCCACGGAACCTGGCCGATTTCCGGATCGTCGTTGCGCGGCGTCGCCTGCCGCAGTCCAGTGGCCTTCATATGGTTCAAGAGGCGGCAGACGTACTCGCACGTCAGGTCGCATTTCAGCGTCCACGAGGCGTTGGTGTAGCCGAAGGCCGAGGCCAGGTTCGGCACGTTCTCGTACATCATGCCCTTGTAGCTCAGCACCTTGCCGGGCTCGACGTGGGCGCCGTCGACGAACAGCTCGATCCCGTTCATCGCCTGCAGCACGAGGCCAGTGGCGGTGACGACGACGTCGGCATCCAGCTCCTGGCCCGACTTCAGCCGGATGCCGGTCTCGGTGAAGGCGTCGATGTGGTCGGTGACCACCGAGGCGCGGCCGGACTTGATCGCGTCGAACATGTCCGCGTCCGGCACCAGGCACAGCCGCTGGTCCCAGGGATTGTAGCGGGGCGTGAAGTGGGTCTCCACGTCGTAGTCCGGGCCGAGCTGCTCGCGCACCATGCCGATGATGCGCTTCTTCACCTGCTCGGGCCGGTTGCGCGCCACGCGGAAGAAGTACATGCCGAACAAGACGTTGCGCCAGCGCACCAGGGCGTAGGCCAGCTTCGGCGGCAGCCAGCGGCGAAGGGCGTTGGCCGCCTTGTCCTCGGCCGGGCGCGAGACGACGTAGGTCGGCGAGCGCTGCAGCATGGTCACGTGCGCCGCGTCCTTGGCCATCTCCGGCACCAGGGTCACGGCCGTGGCGCCCGAGCCGATCACCACCACCTTCTTGCCCTTGTAGTCCAGGTCCTTGGGCCAGGCCTGCGGGTGGACGATGCGGCCCTTGAAATCGGCCGCGCCCGGGAACTCCGGCGAATAGCCGCCCTCGTAGGAATAGTAGCCGCCGCACAGGAACAGGAAGCTGCAGACGATCCTGGCGGTCGAGCCGTCGGCCTTGCGCGCCTCCACCGTCCAGGCCGCCTCGTCGGTCGACCAGTCGGCGCGCACCACCTTGTGGCCGAAGCGGATCGCCCGGTCCGTGCCGTCCGCCGCGGCGGTGTCGCGGATGTACTTCAGGATCGAGGGCCCGTCGGCGATGGCCTTGGCCTCGGTCCACGGCTTGAACGAATAGCCCAGGGTGTACATGTCCGAGTCCGAGCGGATGCCCGGATAGCGGAACAGGTCCCAGGTGCCGCCGATCGCCTCGCGCCCCTCCAGGATCGTGAAGCTGCGGTCCGGACAATGGGTCTTCAGGTGGTGCGCCGCGCCGATCCCCGACAGCCCCGCCCCCACGATCACCACGTCGACGCGTTCGTCCGCTGGTCCCATTCGTCTCATCCCCCGGCGCGAACGCCTTTCAATCGCGCGCGAAGCTAACCCACGGTGACGCCCGCGTCACGCTCGCCGGCGGCGGGGGCGCGAAGAGATCGCTGTTGGGGGAAGAAATGGCGCGCCCGGAACGATTCGAACGTCCGACCCTCAGATTCGTAGTCTGATGCTCTATCCAGCTGAGCTACGGGCGCGCACCGCCTTGCGGCGAGGGCGCGGAACCTAGTCGGGGATGGGGAAAAGCGCAAGCCGGGGCGGCGAGGAAATTTCCGGCCGCCCCGCCGGCCCCGCGCCAGGCCCGGCTACATCCCCGGCAAGCCGAAGCGCCGGCGCGGCGGGCCCGCCTCGTCGCCGCCGCCCATCGCCCCCATGTCCATGCCCAGCACCGTGCTGGTCGCCGAGCGGTAGCGCACCTTCACCTGCCACTGCTGGTTCCAGGGCTGCTTGGGATCGGCCGGCCGGGGCGGATAGACGAAGTTGGCCTCGCCGCCGTAGGCCGCGAGCTGGATCATCGCCTGGGGCGCGGCGGCCACCACCTCGCGCGGCAGGGCGCACTGGGTCGTGTCCGGCGCCATCAGCGCCTTCTGGCCCACGAGCCGGTCGATCTCGGCGGGGCTGATGTAGTCGGGCAGGGAGAAGGCCGAGGCCTGCACCTGGCTGGAGGTCCACAGGACCACCGTGTCGTTCTGGCCGCCGCCGATCGCCGTGGCCAGATAGGCCCTGGCGCCCGGAATCGCCCCCCAGCCCAACATCCCTCCGCCCGAGGCCGTGGTCGTCGTCGACAGCCGCAGCGGGGCCAGGAAGTCCTGCTGTGCGGTCAGGTCGAACTTGATGTCGGGGGAATAGTCGCCGCGCACCGTATGGGCGCCGACCAGCGAGCCCTGCGCCGGCACGCTGGTCTGGGCGCGCGGATTGGGCCATTCGCCGTAGGTGGCGTAGCGGCCGGGCGCCGGCGGGCGCATGGGCGTCACGCCCAGGCCCTTGGACATCGCCTCCCAGCCGGGCGGCAGCTTGCCGGCCTTCAACGCGTCGGGCGTCATCTGGGAGAAGTCGATCACCAGCGGCTGGCCGGGGCCGGCGTGCTCGCCGCAGCCCCAGAAGATCAGCATCCGCCCGCGCGGCTTCTGGTACTGCGGCGGCAGGCCCGGCTCCTCCTCCACGCGCTGCGCCGGCTGCGCCGTGGGCGTGACCAGCGGCAGGCTCGCGCCCGCGCCCAGGCCCTGCGGCGGCAGATGCTCGGCGCTCGGCGCGCCCTGGGCCGTGCGGGTGGAGCCGAGCTGCAGGGTCAGGCTGTGCTGGGCCGAGCCGAAGCCGCCGGGCCCGCCCATGCCGCCGCCCATCATCATGCCCATCATCGCGCCCATGGAGGGCCGGCGCGCCCCGCCAGGCTGGCCCGGCGCGCCCGCGCCGCCCATCAGCCCGGCCATGCCGGAGGTGGTCTGCGCGCTCATCCAGTAGACGGCGACCGGCCCGGTCACCTCCTGGCGGGTCTGCGCGCCCGCGCTCCCCGCCGCCGCAGCGGCCGCCAAGGCCGCAACCGTCCGCGCCCAACCCATCGTCGTTCCTCCGAAATTCCCAGACCGGCGTTCTATCACTCGCGCATGGGGCGAGCCATACGGTCTCTGCACGCCGGCGGCGCCCGCCATCGCGGCGCGGACGCGGCGGCGGCGGGCGCTCGCGGCCGATGCGGCCGGGCGCGGGCCTCAGGCATTGTGGCGAAGCTCCAGCCGTCTATGGTGGCGCCGGTTCCACAGGTTCGAGTGATCGTCGTGCGCTACATCCCGCGTCTGCCCGCCCTCCTCCTCGCCCTGGCCGTCACGGCCTGCGCCACGCCCGCCACGAAGACCGCCCCCCCGCCGTCCCAGGCGGCCGCGCCGGCCAAGCCCGCCGGCCCGACGGCGATGGTGGCCGCGGCCAATCCGCTGGCGGTGGAAGCCGGGGTGAAGGTGCTGAAGGCCGGCGGCACGGCGGTGGACGCCGCGGTCGCGGTGCAGTCGGTGCTGGGGCTAGTGGAGCCGCAGAGCTCCGGCGTCGGCGGCGGCGCCTTCATGGTGTTCTACGACGCCCAGGCCAGGAAGGTGATCGCCTACAACGGCCGCGAAACCGCCCCGGCCGGCGCCACCCCCGAGATGTTCCTCAACGACGACGGCAAGCCGCTCACCTACGGCGAGGCCGTGCTCAGCGGCCGCTCCACCGGCGTGCCCGGCGCCATCGCCATGCTCTACCTGGCCCACCAGCAGCACGGAAAGCTGCCGTGGAAGGACCTGTTCGCCGACGGCGAGAAGCTGGGCGACGACGGCTTCGTGGTCAGCCCGCGCCTGGCCGGCATGATCGCCTCCGACCGCTTCCCGCAATCGGCCGCGCCCGACGTGAAGGCCTATTTCACCAAGGCCGACGGGACCAAGTACCAGGCCGGCGACATCCTGAAGAACCCGGCCTACGCCGCCACCCTGCGCCTGATCGGTGAGGAAGGGCCCAAGGCGATCCTGGACGGCAAGATCGCCCGGGACATCGTCAACCGCCTGCACGAGGGGCCGCGTCCCGGCACGATGACGCTTGAGGACCTGAAGTCCTACGCACCCAAGACCGGCCCGGCCGAATGCGAGCCCTACCGGGTCTATGTGATCTGCACCCCGCCGCTGCCCTCCGGCGGCCCGGCGGTGCTGGAAGGCATGGGCATTCTCGCCAACACCGACATCGCCGCCCACGGCCCCGACACCGCCGAGGGCTGGTACCTGTTCGCCGAGGCCGAGCGGCTGATGTACGCCGACCGCGACCGCTACATGGGCGACCCCGACTTCGTCGACGTGCCGGTCGCCGGCCTGCTCGACCCGGCCTATCTGAAGGCCCGCGCCGCCCTGATCGGCCCGACCGCCGGCCCGCCGCCCGCGCCCGGCAAGCCCAAGGGCGCCGGCGTGCGCGCGCCCGACGCCACCCTGGAGCCCGGCGGCACCAGCCACATGGTCATCGTCGACAAGTACGGAAACGCCGTGTCCATGACGACCACGGTGGAGAGCATCTTCGGCTCGGGCCGGATGGTCGACGGCTTCTTCCTGAACAACCAGCTCACCGACTTCTCCTGGCTGCCGAAGGACAAGGACGGCGCCCCCGCCGCCAACGCCGTGGCGCCGAAGAAGCGCCCCCGCTCGTCCATGTCGCCCACCATCGTGCTCAGCCAGGACGGCCGCTTCTACGCCGCCGTGGGCTCGCCGGGCGGCACCGCCATCCTCGGCTACGTGCTGAAGGGCCTGGTGGCCATGCTTGACTGGAAAGTGCCGGTGCAGGAAGCCATGGCCCTGCCCAACATGGTGGCCCGCGGCCCGATCTACGGCACCGAGGTCGACAAGATGCCGCCGCAGGTGGTCGAGGGCCTGGCCGCCAAGGGGGTGAAGCTCACCAACGGCGCCGGCGCCGAGGGCTCGGGCCTGCACGCCATCATCGCCACGCCGAACGGCCTGGAAGGCGGCGCCGACCCCCGCCGCGAGGGCGTGGCCATCGGCTTCTGAGGGCTCGCGCCCACAACCGCGCCATCGGAGCCGCGCGGAAGCCTGCGATGCGGTTCGGGCTACACGCGCGCCCTATTTGCGCCCATTGTCGCAACCTCACGTTGGCGCGCGCGACATGAAGGCGATCCTGGGCGGCTACTTCGAAACGGCGCTGGTCCACTATTGCGACGCCGTGATCCGGCCCGACCGCAATGCGACCACCCATCCCTACTATGTTTGCCTGAACAGGAAGACGCCCAAGGCTTACTTCGACCGGGCCGCGACCTTCCTGGCCGTCGCCGACGAGGTGATCGTTCCATCGATCGACTGGGCGCTGGCCATCGACAGCAACGATCCGCCGGAGCTGACGGCGCAGAGCCTCAACGTCGAGATCAATGGCAAGGCGAACCCCGGCGGCGGCGAGTGGGACAGGGACGCCATCGCCTTCGCCGACATCCTCCTGGACAATGGCGCGCTGTCCACGGAGTCCTGGATTCACGTCTCGCGCCTCGAACTCGGCGCCCTGGAACCCGAAGCCAGGCGGGCCATCGAGGAACGGCGGGACGAGCTGCAAAGGCAGGTCGGCCACCACTACCTGTGCCGCCTGCTGCTGCATGTGAGGGCCGCGGCGGACACGGGAGCCTTCCTCGTGCTCAGCGAACCGGACTGCCGCGTGCTGCAGGAGATCGGAGAGTTCCTGACACGCACGGGCCTTGCATCCCCCCATCCCATGCCCGACCTGACGGGCAAGGTGCTCGCGGGAGACGACTTCGCCGCGGGCTTGCTCAACTTCTCCCCGCCCGACGCCCTGGCGATGGCGGCCGTCAAGCGCGATCCCCAGATCCGGCGCTACGCGCGCCAGGTCTCCGAAGTCATCGGCGAGGCGGCGACGGAAGCCTCCCAGCGGGCGTTGCTGCACGCCATGCAAGAGGCGCACGAACGCGCCGAGGCCGGCCGCAAGGCCGAGAAGGTGTTCGAAGTGGCGAGTTGGTGCGTCAAGCCCCTGCACTACGTCCCCGGGGTGGGCGAAGTCATCACCGTCGCTGAAGACGTCAAGGACCTCGTGAACAAGTGGGTCGACCGCAAGACCGTAGGCAAGGAGTGGTATCTGTTGGCGGCGAAGATGGCCGACGTGGCCATTTCCGACTACCTGTCGCGCAAGGGCAATCTTCTATAGGTCACGCCGGCTTCTTCGCTCGCCGCCGCTGCACGGGCCGCGGCTCGGGCGCGCCGGGCAGGCGCAGCTCGAAGGTCGTGCCCTCCGGCCCCGTGGCCGCCAGCACCAGGTCGCCGCCGTGCCCCTGGGCCAGCTCGCGGGCGATGGCCAGGCCCAGGCCCGCGCCGTTCGGCCGGTTCGAGCCGGAGAACGGCTGGAACAGCCGCTCGCGCGCCCGCTCGGGCACGCCGGGGCCGTTGTCGCCCACCCGCACCAGGCTCATCTCGCCGGCCTGTTCGAAGCCGACCTTCACCTCGCCCGCGCCCCTGCGGCCCGCGCCCTGCTGCTCGATCGCCTCGCGGGCGTTGCGCATCAGGTTGACCAGGATGCGGTGGAGTTGGTCCGGATCGGCCAGCACCTGCACGCGAGCGCCGATATGGCTGTTGAGGCGTACGCCCTCCGGCGAGAGCCTGGCCTCCTCGGCCGCGGCCTCCACCGCGTCGGCCAGCGGGACGGGACGGGCCTCCGGCGCCGGCTCCTGGGTCTTGCCGTAGGCGAGCACGCCCGAGGCCAGCTTCACCGCCCGGTCCAGCGCCCGCTCCAGCCGCGGCAGGGCCTCGCTCACCTTGGGATCGCCCAGCGCCGCCAGCCGCTCGGAGGCGATCTGGGCGCTGGTCAGCATGTTGCGCAGGTCGTGGTTGATCTTGGCCACCGCCTCGCCGAGCGCCGCCAGGCGCGCGCGCGAGTTCAGCGCCACGCGCAGGTCGGCCTGCATGCGCGCCAGCTCGATCTCGGCCCGGCCCACCTCGTCGCGCCGGCCCGACAGCTCCACCCGCGCGCGCGGGTCCTCCGGATCGGCGCGGAACCGCTCCATGGCCCGGGTGATGCGCTGCATCGGCGCCACCAGGAAGATGTTCAGCGACAGGTAGACCAGCCCGCCGGCGATGGCCGAGACGAAGGCGGTGATGCCCAGCAGGCGCACCAGATAGGCGCGCAGCTTGCGATAGAGCTCGGCGTCGGGGGCGACGATCTCGATGAAGTCGGCTTTGCGGAAGCGCGGCTCGGCCACCACCCGCACCATCCGCTCGCCGCCGCCCATCAGGGTCTGGAACGGGGCGGCCAGCCACGAGCCCGGCGCCTGGTGGCGCAGATCCACCAGATAGGGCGCCCGCGCCAGGTGCGGGCCGCGCAGCACCAACCGGCGCATGCCCTCGCTCTGGATCGCCACCCACTGCACGCCCGCCGCGTCGGTGAGCTGGCCGGCCACCTGGTCGCTCACCACCCGGTCGGGGGCCACGTCCGTGGCCAGCGAGGCCAGTTCAGCCGCCCGCACCCGGTCCAGCAGCCACTGCTCCTCGAAGGCGGCCAGCGTCGGCGGCAGCACCAGCATGCCGGCGAACACCACGAACAGGACGGTCAGGATCAGCAGGCGCGCGGAAAGCCCGCCCGGCCAGAAGAAGCGGCGGTGTCGCGACCGTTGGGGCTTTTGAGGCGATTGGTCGTCCGCCATGCCTGATCCCGTAGTACACGCAAACGTGTTCGGCAACGCAGGCGCGCCTGCAACGTCGGCGCCGCCGCCGAAGCCCGCCAGACGGAAACATGTGCGTTTTCGCCCCGCAAATGCGCTCCGGCGTCCGGATGCTGAGGCACGTCGGGGTCGGGAACGTGGCGCGGACGGCCCGGCCAGGCCGTGGCGCGGGACGTCAGCCCTCGCCGCCGTCCATCTCGCCCATGGCGCTTTGCAGGTAGTTCTGCTCGCCCAGCGACTTCACCAGGCTGAGCTGGGTCTCCAGGAAGTCAATGTGCTCCTCGGTGTCGGTGAGGATGTCGGCGACGATCTCGCGCGTGGCGAAGTCGGCCGACTGCTCGGCCAGCTTGATCAGCTCGACCTGGTCGGCGCGGCCCTTCACCTCGAGGGACAGGTCCGAAGCCAGGCACTCGGGCACGCTCTCGCCGATCTTCAGCTTGTGCAGGTCCTGCAGGTTGGGCAGGCCCTCCAGGAACAGGATGCGCTTGATCAGTTTGTCGGCGTGCTTCATCTCGCCGATCGATTCTTCGTAGGTGATCTGGCCCAGGCGCTTGAAGCCCCAGTTCTCGTACATCCTGGCGTGCAGGAAGTACTGGTTCACCGAGGTCAGCTCGTTGGTCAGCACGGCGTTCAGCAGCCGAATGATCGTCTTGTCGCCTTGCATGGGCGGCTCCTCGGATTGGACGTAACGGCAACCTCCGGCGAGGCTCCCGTCCTGTCAAAGCCAAATGTCGTTTGAAAGTTCGTCCGCCGACCCGCGGCGCGGACGGGCTATTCGGCGGCGAAGCGCAGGGCCTGCGCCTGGTCCTCGATCATGTCGCGCATCTCGCAGACGCAGCGCGCGCACTGGGGCCGGGCGTCGCAATGCCTGAAGACCTCGGCCGGACGGGCCGCGCCCGCCTCGATGGCGGCGCGCACTTCACGCTCACGAATGCCGTTGCAGTTGCAGACGTACACGACGACCCGATCCTCCGACGATGCTGATTCCCATGTATTCAAATGAGATCGCTTTTGCAACTCGTTCTCATTGATGAGCCGCGCGACCCTATGTCGCTCGGGAATGATTCGCGCGGCGGGCGGTTCTGACGGAGAGTCCGCGCGCCCGGCGGCCGAGCTGGGCGAGCTGCCTGGGGCCGGCGTTCATGGACGCGTCCATCCTGTCACCGTCGCCGTCGTACGCCGTCCTCGGCGTGGCGGTGCAGCTCGTCTTCCCGAGCCTGGCGCTCGGCCTGGCCTGCTATCTGGCGGTGCTGGAGGGGCTGTGGCTGGTCACGCGCAATCCCACGTTCCGCACCCTGTACGCCTTCTGGGTTCATATCTTCGCCGTGTGCTTCGCGCTCGGCGTGGTGGTCATGCTGGCGCTCGGCCGCGCGCTGGGCTGGGGCTGGTCGGCTTCTGAACTGGCGACGATCGTCGTGGCGCTGGGCGGCCTGCTGGCGGCCATGACGTTCGGCCGCGGACGGATCGGCGCGCCGACCCACGTGCTGGCCACCGGCCTGATGGCCGCCGCGCTGCTCGCCCTGCTGGCCTGGATCGTCGGCCTGGACGCCGCCGCCCACGCTCCGGCCCCCATGCTTTATCAGCGTACGGCGCAACTGGCGCTGGGCGCCTTCCTGTCCACCGCCCTCACCGTGGGCGCGGTGTCGGCCTGGCGGCTGCTGCGCGAGCCGGACGAGACGGCCAGCGCCATGGCGCTGCGCATGTCCGTCGGCATGCTGGCGATCTGCGCGATGCTGCGCCTGCTCATCGGCGAGTTGCCCTGGACCTCGCCGCTGGCCGCCCTGATCGGCGGGCCCAAGGCCCTGACCCTGCAGATCGAGGCCCTGCTGGGGGTGAGCCTGTTGTGGCTGGCCCTGTGGGCCGGCTGGCTGGAGCGCCGGCGCGGCGGGCCGGAGCGTTCGCGCGTCTTCCTGCGCTCGTGCCTGGCCATGGGCGCGGTCGGCCTGCTGGCGGTCGTCTTCGGCTGGACCTTGGGCCGCCTGGGCGCGGCCGCCCCGGAGCTGGCCAAGCTCTCGATCGCGACCCTGGCCTTGTGGGCGGCCTATTTCGCCCTGTTCGTCGCGGGCGGCCTGTTGATCCTGCGCCTGGCCGCGCGCCCCGCGCTCGAGCCCGCCGCCGACGCCGAGCCCCGCTGAACGCTTGCCGTGCGCCGAGCACGGGCACTAGAAGCGCCCATGGTTCCCGCCTGCCGCCTCTACCTGATCACGCCGCCCCGCCTGGACGACCTGGCCGGCTTCGGCCACGCGCTCGCCCATGCGCTGGACGCCGGCGACGTGGCCGCCCTGCAGATCCGCCTGAAGGACGTCCCCGACGAGGTGATCGCCGCGGCGACCGACATGATCATGCCGATCGCCCACGCCCGCGACGTGGCCGTGATCATGAACGACCGGCCGGACCTCGCCGCCCGCCTCGGCTGCGACGGGGTGCACATCGGCCAACAGGACGGCTCCTACGCCGAGGCCCGCCGCCTGGTGGGCAAGGACCGGATGGTGGGGGTGACCTGCCACGACAGCCGCCACCTGGCGATGGAGGCCGCCGAGGCCGGCGCCGACTATGTGGCCTTCGGCGCGTTCTTCCCGACGACCACCAAGGACGCGCCCACCCGCGCCGATCCGGAGATCCTGACCATCTGGCAGGAGACCATGGAGACGCCCTGCGTCGCCATCGGCGGGATCACCGTCGACAACGCCCGCGGCCTCGCCGCCGCGGGGGCCGATTTCCTGGCCGTCTCCTCGGGCGTGTGGAGCTATGGCGACGGCCCGGCGGCCGCGGTGAAGGCGCTGAACGCGGAGATCGCCAGGGGCCTGGCCGACCGCGCCCAGGCTGCGACCTGACGCCCGCCTTGCCTTGCGCCTGACGGGCCACTAGGTTCCGCGCCCTCCACACCGCCCGAGATCCTGCCCGAAGTGTCCACGCAATCCGCCCTCCTGAAGGTGATGTCCGACGCGGCCCGCAAGGCCGCCCGCGGCCTCAACCGCGACTTCGGCGAGCTGACCGAGCTGCAGGTCTCCAAGAAAGGCGCGGCCGACTTCGTCTCCGCCGCCGACCTCAAGGCTGAGCAGGTGATCTTCGAGGCCCTGCAGAAGGCCCGCCCCGGCTACGGCTTCCTGGGCGAAGAGCGCGGCATGATCGAGGGCACCGACAAGACCCACACCTGGATCGTCGATCCGCTCGACGGCACCACCAACTTCCTGCACGCCATCCCGCACTTCGCGGTGAACATCGCCCTGCAGCGCGAGGGCGTGACCGTGGCGGCCGTCACCTACAATCCGATCACCAACGAGCTGTTCTGGGCCGAGAAGGGCAAGGGCTGCTTCGTCAACGACAAGCGCCTGCGCGTGGCCGCCCGCCAGCGGATGGACGAGGCGGTGCTGGCCACCGGCATTCCCTTCCTCGGCCACGGCCAGCACGCGCGGTTCCTGAAGGAGCTGCACCAGATCAGCCAGCGGGTCGCCGGCGTGCGCCGCTTCGGCTCGGCGGCGCTCGACCTGGCGTTCGTCGCCGCCGGCCGCTTCGACGGCTTCTGGGAGCGCGACCTTTCCCCCTGGGATCTGGCGGCCGGCGTGCTCCTGGTCACCGAGGCCGGCGGCAAGGTCACCGACGCCGACGGCGGCGACGACGTCCTTGGCAAGGGCACGGTCTGCGCGGCGAACCTGGAGCTGCATCCCCAGGTGCTGGAGCGCCTGCGCGCGGCGGCCTGACCGCGCCGCTTCGGGCCTTGACGAAACCGTCGCGTGGCGGCGCTAGATCGGCGCCATGAGCCTGACCCGCCGCGCCCTGTCGCACACGGCCCTCGCCGCCGCCGCCCTCGCCGCCATGCCCGCCGCCGCCCAACCCGGCAAGCCGAAGTCCAAGCCGCGCCCCATCGTCATCGCCCACCGCGGCGCCAGCGGCGAGCGGCCCGAGCACACGATGATGGGCTACCGCCTCGCCATCGAGGAGGGCTGCGACTTCATCGAGCCGGACCTCGTCGTCACCAAGGACGGCCATCTGGTGGTGCGCCACGAGAACGAGATCTCCGGCACCACGGACGTGGCCGCCCATCCTGAGTTCGCCGACCGCAAGACCACCAAGACGGTGGATGGAACGACCATCAACGGCTGGTTCGTCGAAGACTTCACCCTGGCCGAGCTGAAGACCCTGCGCGCCCGCGAGCGGCTGCCCAAGCTCCGGCCCGGCAGCGCCGCCTTCGACGGCAAGGAGCCGATCCCGACCTTCCAGGAAGTCGTCGACCTGGCCAAGGCCGAGACCAAGCGCACCGGCCGCACCATCGGCGTCTATCCGGAGATGAAGCACCCCACCTACCTGGCCATGGCGGGGCTGCCGATCGAGCGGCGCCTGGCCGAGGCGCTGAAGGACAACTGGCTGAACACGCCCACCGCGCCGGTGTTCGTGCAGTGCTTCGAGGTCTCGCCGCTGAAGACCTTCCGCATGCTGTCCGGCGCGCGGCTGATCCAGCTCGTCTACAGCGAAAGCGGCCCGGCCGACCGCGCCGGCACGCTCTATGTCGACATGATCAAGCCCGACGGCCTGAAGGAGATCGCCGCCTACGCCGACGGGATCGGCCCGGAATGGTCGCAGATCCTGCCCACCGGCGCCGACGGCGGCCTGGCCGCGCCCACCTCGCTGGTGGACGACGCCCATGCGGCCGGCCTGATGGTGCATCCCTGGACGGTTCGGGCCGAGAACTACTTCCTGCCGCCCAAGCTGCGCCGCGGCGCGTCGCAGGCTGACCACGGCGACGTGGAGGCGGTCTACAAGGCGCTCTACGCCGCCGGCGTCGACGGCCTGTTCAGCGACTTCCCCGCCCTCGCCGTGGCCGCGCGCGGCTAGCCGACTCCGACGCTCGCCAGGGCGACGCCGCCGTCCACCGCGATGGTCTCGCCGACCACGTAGTCGCCGGCGCGGCTGGCCAGATAGATCGCCGCGCAGGCCATGTCCTCGTCGCGGCCGATGCGGCGCGAGGGGATGCGCTTGGCGATCTCCTCGCCGTGGTCGCGGGCCACCCGGTTCATCTCCGAGGCGAAGGCGCCGGGCGCGATGGCGGTGACGTTGATCCCGTCGCGGATCAGCCGCGCGGCCATGCGGCGGGTCAGGTAGATCAGCCCGGCCTTGGAGGCGTGGTAGGAGTAGGTTTCCTGCGGATTGAGCCGGATCCCGTCGATCGAGGCGATGTTGATCACCTTGGCGGGCTTGTCCTCCTCGGCCGCCGCCGACAGGGCGCCGTGCAGCGCCTGGGTCAGGAAGAACGGCGACTTCAGGTTCAGGTTCACGACCTTGTCCCAGCCGCTCTCAGGGAATTCGTCGAAGTCAGCGCCCCAGGCGGCGCCGGCGTTGTTCACCAGGATGTCCAGCTTGGGCTCCAGCGCGACCAGCCGCTCGGCCAGGGCCTTGCAGCCCTCCACCGTGGAGACGTCCTGCGGCAGGGAGATGCACTCGCCGCCGTCCTTCGACAGCTCCGCCGCCGTCTCGTCGCAGGCCGCAGGCTTGCGCGAGGAGATGTAGACCTTGGCCCCCTGGGCGATGAAGCCGGCGGCGATCATCTTGCCGATGCCCCGCGAGCCGCCGGTGACGAGGGCGACGCGGCCCTTGAGCGAGAAGAAATCGAGCGCCATGGCGGCCTCCCCTGAATGAACGGTATGCGGCGCAAGCCCTGGCCGGCGCGGGCTCCAGCCCTTATTCCGCCGATTGACTCGCCCCGGTCGCCTGGGGCCTATAACACGCGTTTGAATTTTTGGGTCGCCCCATGAGAGAGGCGGCCTGCAAAGACATATATCGAGGGACCGCCATAATGACCGCCATCAACGAAGTGACCGACCTGACGGTCGAGGGCGACGTCGCCGTCATCACGCTCAACTCGCCGCCCGTGAACGCCCTGTCCGCCAAGGTGCGCCAGGGGCTGTACGACGGCTTCAAGGCGGCCGGCGCCGATGCGGCGGCCAAGGCGATCGTCCTGATCTGCGACGGCCGCACCTTCATCGCCGGGGCCGACATCACCGAGTTCGGCGGCGCCATGAAGGGCGCGTCCCTGCCTGAAGTGCAGGACATGATGGAGAACTCGCCCAAGCCGGTGGTCGCGGCGATCCACGGCACGGCCCTGGGCGGCGGCCTGGAAGTGGCCCTGTGCGCCCACTACCGCGTGGCCGTGCCCTCGGCCAAGGTCGGCCTGCCGGAAGTGAACCTGGGCCTGCTGCCCGGCGCCGGCGGCACCCAGCGCCTGCCGCGCATCGTCGGCGCCCAGAAGGCCCTGGAGATGATGACCTCCGGCCAGCACGTGCCGGCCAAGGCCGCGCTCGCCATGGGCCTGGTCGACGAACTGGCCGAGGAAGGCAAGCTGCGCGAAACCGCCATCGCCTTCGCCAAGAAGTGCGTGGCCGAGAACAAGCCGCTGGTGAAGGTCCGCGACAACAACACCAAGGTCGAGGCCGACCGCGCCAACCCCGATATCTTCGCCAACTTCCGCAAGGCCAACGCCCGCAAGTTCCGCGGCTTCCTGGCGCCGGAATACAACATCCGCTGCGTCGAGGCGGCGGTGAACCTGCCCTTCGACGAGGGCCTGGCGGTCGAGCGCAAGCTGTTCATGGAGCTGATGACCGGCTCGCAGTCGGCGGCCCAGCGCTACGCCTTCTTCGCCGAGCGCGCCGCCCAGAAGATCCCGGACGTGCCGGACGACACCGCGCTGATCCCGGTGAACAAGGTCGGCGTGATCGGCGCGGGCACCATGGGCGGCGGCATCGCCATGAACTTCGCCAACGCCGGCATCGCGGTGACCATCGTCGAGGTCAAGCAGGACGCCCTCGAGCGCGGGCTCTCCACCATCCGCAAGAACTATGAGCGCACCGCCGCCCGCGGCGGTCTGACCGCCGAACAGGTCGAAGAGCGCATGGGCCTGATCTCCGGCTCGCTCGACATGAACGACCTGGCCGACAAGGACCTCGTCATCGAGGCCGTGTTCGAGCGCATGGACATCAAGAAGGACATCTTCACCAAGCTCGACGCCATCTGCAAAGCCGGCGCGATCCTGGCCACCAACACCTCGGCGCTGAACATCGACGAGATCGCCAGCGTCACCAAGCGCCCCGAGGCGGTGATCGGCCTGCACTTCTTCTCGCCGGCCAACGTCATGAAGCTGCTGGAGATCGTGCGCGCCGACCACACCTCCAAGGAAGTGATCGCCACCTCGATGAAGCTGGCCAAGAAGATCGGCAAGGTCGCCGTGCTGGTGGGCGTCTGCCCCGGCTTCGTCGGCAACCGCATCCTCTTCCAGCGCCAGCGCGAAGCCCAGAAGCTGGTGCTGGAAGGCGCCATGCCCTGGGACGTGGACCGCGTGCTCTACGACTTCGGCTTCCCCATGGGCCCGTTCGCCATGAGCGACCTGGCCGGCCTGGACATCGGCTGGGTGAAGGAGAAGTCCAACGGCGAGACCATCCGCGACGTGCTCTGCGAGATGGACCGCCGCGGCCAGAAGACCGGCGCCGGCTACTACGACTATGACGAGAACCGCAACGCCAAGCCTAGCCCGGTGACCGAGAAGATCATCAACGACTTCATCGTCAAGTCCGGCCGCAACCCGCGCAAGATCTCCGACGAGGAGATCCTGGAGCGCTGCATCTATCCGATGATCAACGAGGGCGCGAAGATCCTCGAGGAAGGCAAGGCCATCCGCGCCTCCGACATCGACGTGGTCTGGGAGTACGGCTACGGCTGGCCGGTCTATCGCGGCGGCCCGATGTGGTACGGCGACCAGGTCGGCGCGGCCAAGGTCCTGGAAAAGATGAAGGAATTCCAGGGCGCCATGGGCGACGACTTCAAGCCGTCGGCCCTGCTCGAGAAGATCGTCGCCGAAGGCAAGACGTTCGCCGACCTCTGAAGTCCGAAAGCCCGCCCGGCCGCGCGCCTGGGCGGGCTTCTTTCACCCCGCAACCTCCCCCTACGTGATGTGGGGGGCCGCCATCCCCAACTGACAGGAACCGTCACTTCATGCGTGAAGCCGTCATCGTCTCCACCGCCCGCACGCCCATCGGCAAGGCCTACCGCGGCGCGTTCAACAACACCTCCGGCGCCGAGCTGGGCGGCCACGTGATCGCCGAGGCGGTCAAGCGCGCCGGCGTCGACCCGGGCGAGATCGACGACGTGGTCCTGGGCGCGGCCCTGCAGCAGGGCTCCACCGGCAACAACATCGCCCGCCGCGCGGCTCTGCGCGCCGGCCTGCCCAACACCGTCTCGGGCATGAGCCTGGACCGCCAGTGCTCCTCGGGCCTGATGGGCATCGCCACGGCCGCCAAGTACATCATCAACGACGGCGCGACGGTCGCCATCGGCGGCGGGCTGGAGTCCATCAGCCTGGTGCAGAACGACAAGATGAACCGCTTCCGCACGTCGGATAAGTGGCTCGACGAGCACGTGCCGGAAATCCACACCTCGATGATCGAGACCGCGGAGATCGTCGCCGAGCGCTACGGCGTCAGCCGCGAGGCCCAGGACGACTACGCCCTGCAGTCGCAGCACCGCACCGCCGCGGCCCAGGCCGCCGGCGTCTTCAACGCCGAGATCGCGCCGCTGACCTCGATCATGATGGTGCAGAACAAGGAGACCGGCGAGATCTCCGAGCGCGAGGTCACCCTGACCAACGACGAAGGCAACCGTCCGCAGACGACCCTGGCCGACCTGCAGAAGCTCGCCCCCGTGTTCAAGGGCGGCCAGTACGTCAAGGAAGGCAAGTTCGTCACCGCCGGCAACGCCTCCCAGCTCTCCGACGGCGCCGCCGCCGTGGTGCTGATGGAAGCCAAGGAAGCCGAACGCCGCGGCCTCACCCCGCTCGGCGCCTACCGCGGCATGGCCGTGGCCGGCTGCGGCCCGGAAGA
The DNA here is from genome assembly GCF_041916435.1 of Phenylobacterium sp. Taxonomy (GTDB): domain Bacteria; phylum Pseudomonadota; class Alphaproteobacteria; order Caulobacterales; family Caulobacteraceae; genus Phenylobacterium. The sequence continues at coordinate 404,043 of NZ_JAYRZM010000003.1, forward strand.
GATGGGCATCGGCCCGGTCTTCGCCATCCCCAAGCTGCTTGAGCGCAATGGCCTGAAGATCGACGACATCGACATGTGGGAGCTGAACGAGGCCTTCGCCTCGCAATGCCTCTACTGCCGCGACAAGCTCGGCATCGATCCGGAAAAGTACAACATCTCCGGCGGCGCCATCTCCATCGGCCACCCCTACGGCATGACCGGCGCCCGCGCGACCGGCCACATCCTGCACGAGGGCAAGCGCCGCGGCTTCAAGTACGGCGTCGTCACCATGTGCGTCGGCGGCGGCATGGGCGCCGCAGGCCTCTTCGAGATCTTCTAAGGGGCCGCCCGTCGGCGCCCATTAGCAAAGACTCGCCCGAAATCGCTCACGCGATTTCGGGTGGGGCGCGGCTGGTCTGTTCGAGATCTTCTAAAAGATCCGGCGCCGTTGAGACTGCAGGGGGGCCGCCGGAGCGATCCGGCGGCCCTTTGCTTTTCCCTAGACCTTGCGCGCGCGCCGGGCGGTCCAGCCGTAGAGCGCCAGCACCGCGATCACGTACCCGGCCAGCGCCAGCGCCTTGCCGGCGCCGTCGAAGCCGTCGCCCACCAGGGCCAGCGGTGATCCGTTCCCCGTGGCCACGATCAGTCCGGCCAGGGCCACGTTGAACAGGCTTTCGCCGACGATGAAGCCCGACACCATCAAGACGCCCAGGCGCTTGGCGACCGCGCCCTCCGGCCGGCGCGCCATGCGCCGCTCGAAGATCCAGCCCACCACCGCGCCGATCACCACCGGCAGGGTCACGCTGGAGGGCAGGTAGATGGCCATGCCCACCCCCAGCGGCGGCAGGCTGTAGCGCCCCGACCGGCGCAGGACCGCGTCCACCGCCACCAGCGCCACGCCCAGCAGCGCGCCGACGCCGATCAGCCCCCAGTCCAGGCGGCCGTCGATGACGCCCTGGGCCAGGGTGGAGATCAGCGTCGCCTGGGGCGCCGGCAGGGGGTTGGCGGCGATGGCCTGGGAGTTGGCGACGCCGGCGAAGCCGTAGGCCTTGTTCAGGAGCTCCAGGATCGGCGGGATCACCGCCGAGCCGGCCACCACCCCGATCACCAGCGCCACCTGCTGGCGCCAGGGGGTGGCGTCCACGAGCTGGCCAGTCTTCAGGTCCTGCAGGTTGTCGTTGGCGCTCACCGCCACGGCCAGGAGCACGCTGGTGACCAAGAGGGCGAAGGCGATCAGAGGACGCGCGTCGCCGCCGATCACGGCCGGCCGCACGATCGCCGCCACCAAGAGCGAGGCGCCCAGCACCGCCAGGATCGCCATGCCCGACACCGGGCTGTTGGACGAGCCGATCAGCCCGGCCATGTAGCCGCACACCGCCGCCACGGCGAAGCCGGCCACCACGATGTAGATCAGCCCCGCCCCGGTCAGCGGCGCCACATAGGCCGCCAGCGGCCCGCCCTTCAGGAAGCTGACCAGCAGCACGGCGATGGGGGCCAGGCACGCCAGGCTGACGAGCCCCACCACGCCGATCGGCATGTCCTGCTCCACCCGGTCCATCAGCGCCGCGCCGCCGGCCTTGCGCTGGCGCTGGGCGGCGATGGCCGAGCCGAGGCCGATCCACAGCGGCCGGGCGAGCTTGACCAGCGTCCAGACGGCGGCCACGCCGATGGCGCCGGCGCCGATGAAGCGCACCTTGGCGCTCCACACCGCCTGGGCCGCGTCAGCGGCCGAGCCGACGGCCGGCGCCATGTGCGTCAGGATCGGCACGGCCACGCCCCAGGCGATCAGGAGGCCCGCCAGCATCGACATGCCCACGGCGATCCCCATCAGGTGGCCCGCGCCCAGGAGCGCCAGCGAGACCGAGCCGCCGACGCCGGTGGCCGCGCCCCCGCCCAGGCGGAAATAGGTCGAAAGCTCGCTGGCGAAGAGCCGGGTCGCGGTGATCGCGGCGAACAGGGCCGAGGCGACCGCGCCGACGGTGATGGTCACCAGGCCGGCGCGGCCCTCCTCCACGGCCGCGCCGTCGCCGCCCTCATGGGCCGAGCCCACCTTCAGCACCTCGGCGGCGGCCACGCCCTCGGGATAGGGCAGGTCCGACTGGGCCACCAGGGCCCGCCGTAGCGGGATCGTGTACATCACCCCCAGCACGCCCCCCAGGGCGCACAGGCCGAACACCGTCCAGAACGGAAAGCCCGCCCACCAGCCGATCATCACCAGGCCCGGCAGGACGAAGATGACCGAGGCCATGGCCCCGGCCGCCGAGGCCACGGTCTGGACGATGTTGTTCTCGTAGATCGTCGCGCCGCGCAGCATGCGCAGCAGCGCCATGGAGATCACCGCCGCCGGGATCGACGAGGCGAAGGTCAGCCCGACCTTCAGGCCCAGGTAGACGTTGGCCGCCGTGAACACGAGGGTGATCGCCACCCCCAGGATCACGCCCCGCAGGGTCAGCTCGGTGCGCGACGGCGCGCTCGCCTCGGCCGCTGCGGTCATGGGCGATGGTCCCTCAACTCAGGCCGCAAGCCGCGCGGCCGGTCCTGTTAGAGCCGCCGCGCGGACAAAGCTCAAGACCGGCCTAGTCGAGCCGCGCCACCGCCTCGGCCACCACCGTGGGCTTTTCCATGATCACCATGTGGCCGGCCTCGGGAATCGAGACCAGCTCGGCGCCGGCGATCCCCTTCTTGAAGCCGTGGGCGTAGACCGGCGGGATCAGCCGGTCGGAATCGCCCCAGACGATCACGGTCCTGGCCTTGATCCGATAGAGCCGCTGGGAGAGCCCCCGCTCCGGGATCGGAAACAGGATGCGCCCGGCCATGCCCAGCTGGCGGGCGTTCTGCACCAGGTAGGTCTGCAGGAAGTTGGGGTCGTCCACCGCCCGACCCGCCGTCAGCATCGCCGCGCCCGCCGCCTCGTCGTGGAACAGGTAGTGCGGCATCTCGTAGGGCATGAGGGCGAACAGGTCCGGGATCGGATGGTCGTCGTCCCACAGCCCCGCCGGGCAGATCAGCACCAGGCGCGTCACGTCGTTCGGCGCCAGAGCGGCCATCTCGGCGGCGATCATTCCGCCCATGGAATGGCCGACCAGCAGCGGGTCCTTCAGCCCCAGGGCCTCGACCACGTCCCAGCCGTGCAGGGTGAAATCCAGCATGTCGCGGATCTCGGGGCATTCCTCGCTGTCGCCGTAGCCGGGGATCAGCGGGGCGTAGACGTGGTGGGTCTTGGCCAGCTCGGCCAGGAACGGGTCCTCCGCCGTGGCGCCGCCGGCCCCGTGCAGGAACACCAGCGGCGGGCCCGATCCGCCCTCCAGGTAGCGGACGGGAACGTGGCGGGTCTGGACGGTCTTCAGCTCCATCGCGCGGCCCTCCCTCAGGCGTCCACCGGCGCGCGGCTCGGCGCGGCGGGCAGCGAGCCGGCGGCGACCCGCTTGTCCAGCGGCTTGCACCAGAACCGGTCGTCGTCGGCGTAGTCGGGGAACATGTTGCGCAGCTTGGGCATCACCTTCTCGGCGAACAGCTTGGTCGAGTACATGCACTTGTCCGCCGGCATGTCGCCGACGTGCATCAGGCAGAAGATGTTGCCCACGTTCAGGCCCTTGATCAGGTCCTCCATCCGCTGGCGGACGGTCTCCGGCGAGCCGGCGATCACGTGGCCCTGCTCGGTCAGATCCTTCCACGACAGGGTGGAGTAGCCGCCCTTCGGCGGGGCGTACTGCGACAGCGCGCCCGACTGGATGGTCTTGATCGTGCGATAGCCCGGCGCGTCGGCGAAGCCTGGATAGACGTGCAGGCAGCGGTTGTAGAAGTAGCTCACGTGCGGCGCGTAGAGCCGCTCGGCTTCCTCGTCGGTCTCGGCCACGCAGATCGTCTGGGCGAAGCCGGCCCGGTAGGGGCTGGCGTCCGGCGTGTTCCGCGCCGCCACCCGGTCCCAGTAGCCCTGCATCAGCGCCTTGGCCCGCAGGTACCCGGAGAAGCTGAGGTAGGAGTAGGAATAGGTGTTGTCGATGCAGAAGTCGTAGGTCTCCACCGAGCCGCCGCCGGGGATGTGGATCGGCGGCGTCGGCTGCTGGATGGGCCTGGGCCAGATGTTGACGTGCCGTAGCTTGTTGTAGCGGCCGTTGAAGGCGAACGGATCGCGCTCGGTCCACGCCTTGATGATCAGGTCGTGGGCCTCCTGGTACTTCTCCCGGGTCAGCGACGGGATCTGGCCGTAGCAGTAGTTGGTGTCCATCGAGGTGCCCACCGGGAAGCCGGCCACCAGCCGCCCGCCGGAGATGCAGTCCAGCATGGCGAACTCCTCGGCCACGCGGACCGGCGGGTTGTAGAGGGCGATGGAGTTGCCCAGCACCACGATGGCGGCGTTCTTGGTGCGCCGGGCCAGGCCCGCGGCGATGATGTTCGGGCTGGGCATGATGCCGTAGCCGTTCTGGTGGTGCTCGTTCACCCCGATCCCGTCGAAGCCGAGGGTGTCGGCGTATTCGAGCAGGTCCATGTAGGTGTTGTAGACCTCGTGGCTCTTGGCCGGGTCGAACAGACGCTGATCGATGTCGACCCACACCGAGCGGTGCGTCTGCCGGAAATCGTCCGGCAGATAGGGCCATGGCATCAGATTGAACCAGGTGAACTTCACGGCTCGTTCCTCCCTGCGCCGCCTCTGACGGGCGGTCATCTGAACAACGATAACCCCATTGGCGCGCGCGCCAAGTCCGGATTCGCCCGGCCGCTCGCGACGCCCCCTTGGAACGGCCCGTCCGCACTCCTACATGAGAATGAGTCGCATATTGAGTTCGATCAATGAGAACCCTGCAAAAGACCCTCAGTTACGCCGCGATGCACCTGACCGTGGCCTTCGCGGTCGCCTTCGCCCTGACGCGGAACTGGCAGGCCGCCCTGGCCATTGGGATGGTCGAGCCGCTGTTCCAGACCGCCGCCTTCGCCCTGCACGAACGGGCCTGGGCGCGGGCGGACGCGAGGCGGGCGCAAGGCCCGACGCTGGCGGCGTCTAGCTGAACCGAGAGGAGATGGAGATGACGACGACGACTTTGAACACGGGCCTGGACGCGACGGCCCGCGACAGCGTGGCGGCCGGCCTGTCCAAGCTGCTGGCCGACACCTATGCGGTCTATCTGAAGACCCACGGCTACCACTGGAACGTCCGCGGGCCGAACTTCTCCTCGCTCCACGCGCTGTTCATGGACCAGTACACGGAGATGTGGGCGGCCATCGACTCCATCGCCGAGCGCATCCGCTCGCTCGGGCAGCTCGCGCCGCAGGGCTACGGCGCCTTCGCCAACCTGACCGCGGTCAAGGACGGCGATCCGGAGAAGTCCGCCGAGGACATGGTCGCCGAGCTGATGAGGGACCAGGAGACGATCGTGGCCACCGCCCGCGCCGCCCTGCCCGCCGCCCAGGCGGCCGGCGACGAGGTGACCACGAGCCTCCTGTCCGACCGGCTGACCGCCCATGAAAAGCACGCCTGGATGCTGCGCGCGACGCTGGGCGGCAAGTAGCCCGACGGCGCCTCTCCCCCCTTGTTCCGTGGGGGGAGACAAGGCGCGCGACCGCCAGTAGCATTTCGCTCTCGCTATGGTTGATTCCACCGGGGGCGGAGTGGCGGGCTACCGCATTTATTTCGTCGACGCGCGCGGTCGCCTGCGCATGGGCGAGGGTTTCGTCTGCGACACCGAGGCCGAGGCCCATGCGCGCCTGGAACGGGCGCCGCGCGACGACGCCGAGCAGGCCGAGCTATGGTGCGGTGGCCGGCTGGTCCGCCGCCTCGGACGCGGAAGCGCCGCCCGCTGAGCGCGCCAGGCCCGCGATCGCACGCGCCCGCCCGGCCCAGCAGCAGCCGTGGCGCTCCGGCCAGACCTCGACGCGCCCGCCCGGCCCCGCCAGCCGCCGCGCGGCGGGCTCGCCCATTTGCGGCGGGACCACCGGATCGAAGCGTCCGAACAGGTGGGTCTGCGCCATGCCGGTGAGCGGCTCCAGCCGCACCGGATCCAGCGAGCCGGCCAGCGGCGACAGGCCGTGCCAGGCCGTCCAGGCGGCAAGGTCCAGGGGGGCGGCGATCGTCACCAGCGCGGCCACGTCGTCCCGCCGGGCGGCGGCCAGCGCCGCCAGCGTCCCGCCGCCAGACCAGCCGACCAGCCGCACCCGGCGCGCGCCGGCGTCGGCCTTGAGCTGGTCGATCGCCGCATCGGCGGCGGCGACGGCGGCCTCCGAGAACCGGCCCGTCGTCCAATCGGCGGGCGAGCAGGCCGCGTCCTTGGCCGCCGTGTACTGACAGAGCCGCCCGAGCCAGGCCTTGGGCTCGTCGGGCCAGGCCCGGGCGATCTCCAACCCCGTCGCCCGCCGGGGCGTGGGATCGGCGCGCGCTCGGCCCCGCCGGTCGTGCGCCATCCCGTCGCCCTCGATGACGACGGTCAGCACCTCTCCCGGCGCTCTCCGGGCCGGCGCGGCCGAGGCCAGCACGCGCCCCGCCGCCATGAGGTCGGTCCGGACCCAGCCGTCCGCCGAGGGCAGGTCCCCGGCGAGGGCCGGCCCGGCCAACGCCCAGGCGGCCAGCGCGAGCGCGGCCGGCCGCTTCACGGCCGGGCTCAGAAGCCCTGCCGCAGGGTCGCGCCGATCGAGGTCTCCTCCTGGTTCTTGCGCGAGACCAGGGTCTGCACGCCCACCGAGAGCGCCAGGGCGTCGGTGATTGGCGCGGCGAAGCCGGCCCCCACCACGCCGTAGCTGCCGTCCACGCCGGGCTGGTCGTCCAGGTCCTCGTTCAACGTCGCCATGAGGTAGGGCAGGAACCGGTCGCCCCGGTAGAACAGCGTGCCCCCGACGATGGCCGTCGACTGGTTGGTGTCGATCTTGCCGATGCGCCGGCCGGCGTTGTCGGTGTAGGCGTCGGTCGTGGAGCTGGACAGCGCGACCGCCACGCTCGGGATCGCCACCAGCCGCTCGGACAGCGCGATCTGGCTCTCCAGGGCGATCGAGCCGAACACCTGGTCGCGGTTGGTGGAGCCGGCGGAGACCGCGCCCGCCATCTGCCGGCGGAAGTCCACGTCGTGCTGCGAATAGCCCACGGAGCCAGTGACGCGGAACATCGGGTTCGACGACCAGCTCGCGTAGGCGCCCAGGGTCCAGCCGTCCGAGCCGTAGGACAGGCCCGTCCCGCTGAGATCGGTGGAGTCGTAGCCGGCGTAGGCGCCGAACACCGCGTTCTCCATCATCAGGTCGACGCCGATGGCGCCGGCGCCGGTCCAGCCGTCCTGGGCCGAACCCGGCCGGCTGTCCTTGGTGTAGGTCCCCGTGCCGTTCACCCATACGCCCAGGCCCAGCGCCTCGGCGCCGGCCGAGCGGCCCACGTACCGGCCGTCCTCGTTGCGCGTCATGCGGCCCGGCGCGGAGCTGAGCGCGGCCAGCGACAGGGCCTGGATGCGCGAGGCGATGAAGCTCTGCATGGTCTGCGAGGTCAGGCGGTCGCCCAGCAGCGCCAGCACGAACTGGTCGGCCTCCACCGCCGAGATCACCTGCTGGTCGCCCGTCGTGATGGTCACGGTCGTGCCGTCCGAAGTGGTGGTGGTCGTCGTGGTCGTGCCGTCGGAATTGTCCGTCGTGGTGGTCGTGGTCCCGTCCGTCGTGGTGGTGGCGGTCCCATCGGTCGTGGTCGTCGTCGTCCCGCCGGTGGTGGTCGTCCCGCCCGTGGTCGTCCCGGAATCGCCGCCCGACGAGAAGGTCACGTCGCAGGCGCCCGAGCCGGTGACCACCTGGGTGGCCGTGTTCAGGATGCAGGTGAAAGGCGTCGTCGTGCCGCCCTGGGTGATGGTGCCCACGTACTTGATCGTGTCGGTGCTTGGCGTGACCTCGGTGAACTGCACCTCGGCCGGGGCGCCGCCATAGGTCGGCCCGCCGGTGATCGAGACGTGGATGTCGTTGAGGCCGTTGATGGTGGTGGTGATGATCGTGCCGTCCGAATTGGTGACGGTCGAGGTCGTCTGGGCCGCGGCGGGCCCCATCGCCGCGCAGGCCAAGCCGAGCGCCGCGACCAGCGCGAGCAGGAAGCGCATGGTGTGAATTCCCCCAGATACAGAGTGTGACTAGACGCCGCATCCCTGCCTGGGGGCCCGTGGCCGCCGCATGATCCAGTTGGACTAAGCGGATTCCACTTTTGTTTTTCCGCGCGAATAGCTCGCGCGCCGCCTGAATCGCCCGCGCTTTCCGGCCTAGACCAGGTCGGCGAAGCGCGCGTTCGCCGCCCGCGCCAGATCCTGCGGCGCAAGCTCGGCCTGCAGCCCGCGCTGGCCGCCGTTGACGAACACCTTCTCATGCAGCAGCGCCAGCTCGTCGATCAGGGTGGGCGCGGCCCGCTTCTGCCCCAGCGGGCTGATCCCGCCCACATGGAAGCCGGTGACCCGCTCGGCGTCGGCCGGCTTCATCATCTGCGCCGACTTGCCCCCCATCGCCGCCGCCAGCTTCTTCATCGACACCTCGCAGTCCGAGGGCACGACCACGCACACGGCCTTGCCGTCCACCAGGGTCATCAGCGTCTTCAGCACGCGGTCGGGCTCGACGCCCAGGCTTTCGGCGGCTTGCAGGCCGATCCGCTGGGCTTCGCCGTCGTAGGCGTAGGTGAAGAGCTCATAGGCGACGCCGGCCTGGTCGAGGGCGAGCGTGGCGCGCGTGGTGCGGGACATGGGCCGCCGATGCCGCCCGCCGGCGCCGCCGTCAAGCGCCGCGACGGGCGGCCCGGCAGGCGCACGGAGAAAAGGCTGACGGCAGTCATCGCGCGGCCCTCCCGCCGGTGGCGAGCGAAAGCTGCGGCTCGTCCCACAGGCTCTCCCACCAGGCGCGCTGGCCGCGGGCGGCGGCCTTGGCCGGGGCGTCGTCCAGCACCCGCACGATCTGGCCCTCGCGCTCGTCCCACAGGATGGCGATCTCGGCGGCGCGCTCGGCCGGCGCGTCGATCAGGCCGCGGGCCTCCAGTTCGGCCAGGCGGTAGGCGCTGACCCGGCGGCGCACGCGTCCGCCGCCGGCCTCTTCCTCCAGGTCGGCGAAGCGCTGAATGGCCTCCACCAGGGCGGCCGAGGGCGGGGCCGGCTTGGTGCGCAGGTCGAACACCCCGAACGGGGCCGGCGCGGCGGCGCGGCGGGCGGGGCGGTGGCTGAGGCGGGCGGCTGAAGGCATCGGAGGGCTCCGTTTTCCTTTCGACGCTCAAGTGATATCGGTGGGGTGCGTCAGAATCGGTCGTAGCAAGTTCCGGAGATGTTCATGCGCCACGAGAAGGCCGCCCTGGTGCTGGAGCTGGCCCGCCGCATGGCCGCCAGCGCCGAGGGCCTGACGCTCGACGAGATGGCCCAGGCCCTGGGCGTCGGCCGGCGCACCGCCGAGCGCATGCGCGACGCCGTGCGCGAGGTCTTCCCGCAGATGGAGGAGATCGACGATCCGCCCACCCGGCGCTTCCGCATCCCCGCCGGGCTCGACGGCCTGTTCCAGGCGCCCACGGCCGACGAGCTGGCCGCCCTGCGCGCGGCGCTGGCCAACTTCCGCCGCACCGGCGCGAGCAGCCGCGCCGAGGATCTCGCGCGCCTGGAGCTGAAGATCCTGTCGGCCCTGCGCGCCTCGGCCCGCCGCCGCCTGGCGCCGGACCTGGAGGCCGTGCTGCAGGCCGAGGCCCTCGCCGTCTATCCCGGCCCCCGGCCCTTCGAGAACGAGACGCTGCTGGGCGTGCTGCGCGAGGCGATCAAGGCCCTGCGCCGGGTGCGCTTCCGCTACCTCGGCGGCGCCACGCCAGGCCGCGTGCGCGAGGTCACCCCGCTCGGCCTGCTCTTCGGGCGCAGCAACTATCTGGTGGCCGCCGAGGGGGATGCGGCGCAACCGCGCACCTGGCGGCTCGACCGCATCGAAGGGATCGCCCTCACCGACACGCCGGGCCTCGCCGTGCCGGACTTCTCCCTGCAGGCCTTCGTCGACCGCAGCTTCGGCATCTACCAGGACGCGGTGGAGCACGTGCGCCTGAGGATCCGCCCGCACGGCGCCGAGGAGGCGCTCGGCTGGCGTTTCCATTCGACGCAAACCCTTGCGCCGCAAGCCGACGGCGGCGTCATCGTCGAGTTCAGCGCCAGCGGCATGCTGGAGCTGGCCTGGCACCTGTTCACCTGGGGCGACAAGGTCGAGATCCTGGCCCCCGCGCGCCTGAAGACGCTGATGGCCGAGCAGCTCGCCCTGGCTGCGGCGAGCCTGGCAGCAGCGCCCTCGATCGAGTGCTAACTACCTAGATTTACAAGGAAAAATTCACGATTCGCTCAGCACGCTGACATGTCGCCGGCGCGCGGCCGGCGCGCCCGTCCATGCGCCAGCGAGGTCGCCGATGTCCGTATCGCCCCAGTTCCGCAAGCAGTTGGAAGGCTACAGCCTGACCACCGCCGAGATCCTCTACCGGATGCCCGACCACCCGGTGATCCTGCAAAGCTACATCTGGCAGGAATACGACGTGGCCCCCGAGTTCCCGGTCCTCAAGAAGTTCCTCGACTTCTGGACCCACAAGCTCGACGGGGTGCTGCACTCGGTCACCGTCTGCCACAACCGCCTGATCAAGCCCGCCGAGCTGAAGGCCGTCGGTGCCGAGTTCCGGCTGCACTGAGACGGCGCCCGGCCCCTCCGTGCGAAGAAGCACGGCGCCCGCCCTCTCGCCCGTCATCCTAGGCCCTGTGCCTAGGAAGACGAGCGGAGGGCGCCGCGCCCAGATGCTCCCCCTCTGGGGGAGCTGTCCCGAAGGGACTGAGGGGGACTTTGACTCAAGCCGCCGCGCAAGGAAGACGCCCGCAGACTCGCAGTCCCCCTCCCCCCTTCGCGGTCCCCTCCCCCAAAAGGGGAGGAGAAGATAGCTGCACGCGACCTCGCCCCGCTCAGTCGCCGATCAGGTGCAGCACGAGCTGGCGGCGGTGCGGTCGGCGGCGGTGCTCGAACAGGTAGATCCCCTGCCAGGTCCCCAGCGCCGGGCGCCCGTCGAGCACGGGGATGGAGAGCTGCGTCTGGGTCAGGGCCGCGCGGATATGGGCCGGCATGTCGTCCGGCCCCTCGGCGTCATGCACATAGCGCCCGGCCGCCTCGGGCGCGAGCTCGGCGAAGAACCGCTCAAGGTCCGTGCGCACGTCGGGGTCGGCGTTCTCCTGGACGATCAGCGAGGCCGAGGTGTGCCGGCAGAAGACGGTGAGCAGGCCCGTGCGGATTCCCTGCCCCGCCGCCCAGCGCACGATGGGGCCGGTCACCTCCACCAGGCCGCGGCCGGGGGTGGCCGTCTCGAAGGTCTCGCTCGCCTGACGCATGGGCCCAAGGCCCACGCGCCGGGCCATGCGTCAAGCTGCGCGCCGGGGCTGCGCCGCCACGCCGCCGCTCAGACGGAACCGCGCCACGGCCTTGGCCAGGGCGTCGGCCTCGTTGGACAGGGCGTGGCTGGCGGCCGTGGATTCCTCGACCATGGCCGCGTTCTGCTGGGTCATCTGGTCCATCCGGTTGACCGCGGTGTTGACCTCCTGCAGCCCGACCGACTGTTCCTGGGCGGAGGCGGCGATCTCGGAGACCAGGGCGTCGATCTCGACCACCTGGGCGGCGATGCGCTGCAGGGCCTCGCCGGTCTCGCCCACCAGCTCCACGCCGGCGCCGACCTGTTCGGTCGAGGCGGTGATCAGGGCCTTGATCTCCTTGGCGGCCTCGGCCGAGCGCTGGGCGAGCGCCCGCACTTCGGAGGCGACCACGGCGAAGCCGCGGCCGGATTCCCCGGCCCGCGCCGCCTCGACCCCGGCGTTCAGCGCCAGGAGGTTGGTCTGGAAGGCGATCTCGTCGATCACCCCGATGATCTGGCCGATGTGGTTCGACGACTGTTCGATCTGGCCCATGGCCGCCACGGCGCGGCTTACCACCTCGGCGCTCTTGGCGGCGTCGCCGCGGGCGTTGGCGACGGCGACGGAGGCCTGCTTGGCGCCGGCCGCGCTCTTGGCGACGGTGGCGGTGATTTCGTCGAGCGCGGCGGCGGTCTCCTCCAGGCTGGCGGCCTGTTGCTCGGTGCGGCGCGACAGGTTGCCGGCCGCCTGGCTGAGTTCGCGGATCGACCCGTTCATGCCGTTGGTCGAGGCCGTGATCGCCGCGATGGTCCGCTCCAGTTGGACCATGGCCTCGTTGTAGTCGCTGCGCAGCTTCTCGAACTGCGGGGCGAACACGCCGGCCAGGCGGAACGCCAGGTCGCCGCCGGCCAGCTTCTCCAGGCCCTCGGCGAGGTTCTCCACGACGATCCGGCGCTCTTCCTCCACCTTGGCTTGCAGCACCGCGCGCTCCTCGGAGGCGCGGCCCTCGGCGGCGCGGGCGGCGTCGGCCGCGGCGGTCGCCTGCTCGACCTCGCGCAGCGCGGCCTCGGCGCGGCGCACCGCGTCGGACGACACCGCGAACATGTCGACGATGCTCTTGCACACCCACATCAGGCTGGCCGCCTCGGCCACCAGGATCACCGCATGCACCAGCACGCGCGCCAGCCCGCCGGAGCCGCCCGGGAACACGGCCGCGGGCAGGATGAAGCTCAGGGTCAGGTGGTGGACGGCGACCACGGCGGCGGCGGCCAGGATCACCCGCCAGTCGCAGTAGATGACCAGCGCGGCCAGGGCGGCGAAGTAGGCCATGTGCATGTCGATCTGCCAGGCGTGGCCGTTGTGCGCCGCCACCAGGAGCGAGACCTGGGCCATCATCGACACGCCCACGGTGAGCCGCGTGGCTAGGCCGTCGCGGTCCATCAGCCAGCTCACGGTGGCCGCGCCGGAGACCGCGATCGAGGCGATGGCGAAGCCGAGCCAATGGCCCTTCAGCGCCAGGGCCACCAGCGGCGTGATCACCGCCATCAGCCACAGGAGCCCCTGGAGCACCTTGTTGCCGAACGCCCTCTGCTCGTCGATCGTCTTGAACATTGCGAGGTTCCTATGCGCCGCAGCCGACGGCGAGGCCGGGGTCGATGACCAGCCATGCGCCCTGGGCCTTCAGGGCGGCGGCGATGTCCTGGGTGTCGGATCGCGCGACGACCACGAACGGCGCCGCGCCGACGGCGACGATGTCGCCGGCCTGGGCGGCCGCCTCCACGGACCGGCCCTGTCCCCACCAGAAGGGAAAGACCGCCGCGGCTTCGTGCGGATCCTGCGGATGCAGGCCAAGGCCGGCCGCGGCCGCGAGGCTGGCCGCCGCGACGAAGGTCGCGGGGGCCCAGACGGGCGGCTTCCAGGGTTTCGGATCGGTCTTCGCCATGTGGCGGGACCCTGCCAGAGCGTGGTTGACCATTGCTTACCCGCGCCTGGCCGGGGCGTCGCTTTAGGCTCAAGAATCAGCACGTTGGGGCGACGGCGACACGCCACGCTAAAGCGCGCGCGCAATTCAAGGACAAGTGGTTCGCGCCGGCGCCGGGCGTCAGGCGGCGCAAGCCGCCTTGGCCATCCCCCAGGGGAACTCCGGATAGAAACGGGCCATCATCCGGTCCACGTAGGCGGTGATCGCCGGGTAGCTCTCCGCGAGGCGCTGGAGCGGGGAGTCGAAATAGGGCGTCAGCAGCCCAGCGAGCACGCCGAGCGCCGTGGCGTCGGCCCCGCACGGCTCCGCGCCCAGCAGGTAGGGCTTGTCGCCAAGGATCAGGGCGAAGGCCTCCAGCGACCGCTCGGCCAGCTCCAGGAGCTCCAGGTCGCTGTGGCGGCCGAGGCCGTGTCCCCACAGGTTGCGCGCGACGTTGGCCTGCGCCGCCTCGCGCACGCCCTCGGGCGCCCCGTCGAAGAAGTGGGCGGGCCCCCTGGCGAAGTTGTCGGGATCGATCCAGCGGTAGTGGACCAGCGCCCAGGCCAGGTGGTCCTCCAGCATCCGCTCCACGGCCCAGGCCGTGGCCCGCTGGGCCGCGTCGAAGCCCTCGTCCAGGTCCACGCCGTACTTCCGCTCGATGTGCTCGCGGATGAAGGTGGAATCGGCGATCAGGCCATCGTCGTCGATGTAGGGCGCCTTGCCCTTCGGCGCGATGTCGCGGTCCACCGGCGCGCGGCGATAGCCCAGGCCCGCCATGCGCAACTGCACCTCGGTCTTGCAGACATAGGGGCTGATCTCCGGCAGGCCGAAGCCCGGCCCGAAACCGTGAAGGGTGATGGCGGGGGAAACGGACATGGGGAGGTCTCCATTGCGATGGGAAACACCTACCGCCATGCTGCTGACATCGTGCTGGCAGCAGACTGACGCTAGAGCCTTCGCATGAGACGCGCAGACAGACTCTTCCAGATCATCCAGATCCTGCGGCGCACCGGCCGGCCCACCACCGCCGACGCCATCGCCGAGGAGCTGGAGACCTCCAAGCGCACCGTCTATCGCGACGTGGCCACCCTGGTGGGCCAGCGCGTGCCGATCCGCGGCGAGGCCGGCATGGGCTACGTGCTGGAAAGCGGCTTCGACCTGCCGCCCTTGATGCTGACGCCGGACGAGATCGAGGCGGCGGTGCTGGGCGCCCAGTGGGTCAGCCGCCGGGGCGATCCGGCGCTCGCCCGCGCCGCCCAGGACCTGATCGCCAAGATCGCCGCCGCCGTGCCCGAACGCCTGCGGCCCTATGTGCTGGAACCGTCAGCCGCGGCGCCGCCCTCGATGTACGTGCGCCAGGACGCCCTGGACATGGCCCAGGTGCGCCTGGCCATCCGCGGCGGACGCAAGATCGACCTGACCTACCGCGACGAGCAGGGCCGCGATTCCCGCCGCGTCGTCTGGCCGGTCACGGTGGGCTACCTGGACACCGTGCGCCTGCTGATCGCCTGGTGCGAGCTGCGCGAGGATTTCCGCAGCTTCCGCACCGACCGCGTCGTCGCCGCCGGCTTCCTCGACGAGCGCTATCCGGAGCGGCCGGCCGCGCTGCGCGCCCGCTGGCTCAACGCCAAGGCCGCCTCGGACGACGTGCGAAAGGAACGGTTGCCCTAGGGTCCATATCGGCGTTTCATCGCCAGACTTATCAACGATCCGTCAGCAAGGCGGACGCTCAGGGAGGATCGCATGGCTGACGGCGCCATGAAGCTGGCCGAGGGTCAGGAAGAAGCTCGCGCGCGGGCCTATGCAACGCCGCTGGAGGACTTCCACCCCGGCGATCCGGAGCTGTTCCGCACCAACACCCACTGGCCCTGGTTCGAACGCCTGCGCAAGGAAGAGCCGGTCCACTACTGCCGCGACAGCGAGTTCGGCCCCTACTGGTCGGTCACCCGGTTCAACGACATCATGGCGGTGGACACCAACCATCAGGTCTTCTCCTCGGAGGCGGCGCTGGGCGGCATCACCATCCGCGACGCGCGGCCGGACCTGCGCCGGCCCAGCTTCATCGCCATGGACCCGCCCAAGCACGACGTGCAGCGCAAGACCGTCAGCCCCATCGTCTCGCCGGCCAACCTGCAGACCATGGAGCCGATCATCCGCGAGCGCGCGGCCAAGATCCTGGACGAGCTGCCGCTGAACGAGCCGTTCGACTGGGTGGACCGGGTCTCCATCGAGCTGACCACCCAGATGCTGGCGACCCTGTTCGACTTCCCCTTCGAGGACCGGCGCAAGCTGACCCGCTGGAGCGACGTGGCCACCACCATCCCCGCCCCCGGCCAGATGGTGGAGACCGAGGAGGAACGTCAGGCCGAGTTGATGGAGTGCCTAGCCTGCTTCACGGGGCTGTGGAACGAGCGGGTGAACGCCCCGCCCAAGGGCGACCTGGTCTCCATGCTGGCCCACGGCGAGGCCACCCGGAACATGACCCCGGACGAGTATCTGGGGAACATCATCCTGCTGACGGTCGGCGGCAACGACACCACCCGAAACTCGATCTCCGGCGGCCTCCTGGCCCTCAACCAGCACCCCGAGGAGTACGACAAGCTGCGGGCGAACCACGAGCTGATCTCCAGCATGGTGCCCGAGATCATCCGCTGGCAGACACCCCTGGCCCACATGCGCCGTACGGCGCTGGAGGACATCGAGATCGGCGGCAGGACCATCAGGAAGGGCGACAAGGTGGTCATGTGGTACGTCTCGGGCAACCGCGACGAGGCGGTGATCGACGAGCCCGACCGGCTGATCATCGACCGCGAACGCCCCCGCCAGCACCTGTCGTTCGGCTTCGGCATCCACCGCTGCGTCGGCAACCGCCTGGCCGAGATGCAATTGCGCATCGTCTGGGAGGAGATCCTCAAGCGCTGGAGCTGCATCGAGGTGCTCGAGGAGCCGAAGCGCGTGCGTTCCAGCTTCGTGAAGGGCTATGAGCAGATGATGGTTCGCATCGCGGCCTAGCGGAACATGGAGACCGGCATGACGCAGACCCCGGCGTTCGCCCGCGCGGCGGAGATCGAGGCCAGCCTTGAGCGCCTGGCCGAGCGCGGCGATCCGGTGGAGGCGATCTATGAGCGCCTGTTCCAGCGCCACCCGCAGATGAAGCCCTACTTCTGGCGCGACACCAACGGGGCGGTGAAGGGCGAGATGCTGTCCCGCACCTTCGAGGCGATCTTCGATTTCGTCGGCGAGCGCCGCTACGCCGACCACATGATCCGCACCGAGATGATCACCCACGAGGGCTACGACGTGCCCCGCGAGGTGTTCGCCACCTTCTTCGAGATCGTGCGCGACACCGCTCGCGACCTGCTCGCCGCGGACTGGACGGACGCCTTTGAAGCCGCCTGGACCGAGCTCCTGGCCGAGATCGACCGCTACGTCCAAAGCACCGCGCGCGTGGAGGCCGGCGACAACGCCTACTTCGTCCGCCAGCGCGAGGCGTTCGAACGCGAAGGCGTCGCCGAGAGCTAGGCGGCTTCGCTCAGAGCAGACCGAGGTCGCCGAGCCAGGCTTCAAGCAATGTCGTCCAGCGGTCCACCGGCCGGTTCTGGGCGATCATGCCGAAGCCGTGGCCGCCCTTCTGGAACACGTGGAATTCGGCCGGCCGGTCGGCGTCGCACCAGTCGGCGTAGAGGCCCTCGACCACGCGAAACAGCATGCGGTCGTCCTGGGCGATGCAGGCGAACAGGGGCGGGGCGTCGGTGGGAACGGGCCGGCCCCGCGTCTCCCCGCCGTAGATCGGCGCCGCGAACGCCAGGGGCGGACCCTCGGGCCGCATGGCGACGTCCATCGTCAGGAAGGCGCCGGCGGAAAAGCCGATCATGCCGATCCGGGTTGGATCGAGGCCGAAGTCGGCGGCGCGCTCGCGCACGACCGACAGAGCCCGTCGCCCATCCGTCGCGGCGGCTTCACGCGCCCGGATGAAGAGCTCGTTGCGCACCAGACCGTCCATCGACCGCGGCGCCTCGCGACCCGACATCTTGCCAAGCTCGGCCTCGCGGCCTTGCGCGCGGGCGTTGAAGGCGGCGAACGCCTCCTGATCGTCCGGCGTGCCCGTGAGGCGATATTTCAGGAGGAAGGCCGTCACCCCGCGCTCGGCGAACCAACGGGCCATGTCGATCCCCTCGTGACGCCAGGCCAGGATGCGCCAGCCGCCACCGGGGCAGACGATCACGCCGGTCCCATTGGCCTTGTCCGCTGGCGGACGGAAGACGGTGAGGGTCGCCTCGGAGACGTTGCGCACCCACTCAACCTCGGGCCCGCTTGCGGCCGCCTGGCGATAGCTGGCCTCGGGACCGACCTCCGGCAGCGGATCCGGCGGGCCCTCGGGCCAGAGCGCGATCACCTCGGCGTCCGTCGGCGGCGCTCCTCGATCTGTGGTCTGGACGCTCAACGCCCAATCCCCCTGGCCGGCCTCATGGCGTCCTCAGCCCCAGGCCGTCGATCCGTTCGCGCAAGTCCGCGGGCAGCGGCCCCAGCGCCTCAGCCTCCAGGCATTGGGCGAGCTCGGCGCGGTTCTTCACCCCCAGCACCACGGTGTCGACGCCCGCGATATCCAGGGCGTAGCGGTGCGCCAGCAGCGCCGGGTCGACCCCCAGCTCGGCGCAGAGCGCGCGGTAGGGCGCGGCGCGGCGGAAATCGGCGGCCTCCGGATGGGTCTCCTTCAGCGCCCGGTCGATTCCGCCGGTCAGGGCGCCGGCCTGAACGGCGCGGATGCCCATCACCCCCACGCCGTTGGCCCTGGCCGAGGCGATGATCCGACGCGGCATGGCCGGGCCTTCGTAGCGGCGCATGGCGCCGGGCGAGTCCATCAGGTTTGCGACCGCCTGGACGACGGCCGGCCTGGCCTCGTGCGACAGGGCCTTGAGCACGGTGGGCGGCAAGCCCACTCCGGTGATCCCCCAGGCGCCAATGCGCCCCCGGCGCTTCAGGTCCTCGAAGGCGGGGATCACCTCATCGACGTAGGCCTCCCAGGTGGTGGCGACCTGGGCGCGCCGGTCCTGGTCGCGCGGCAGGACGCTGTCGGCCTCGCACAGGTTGTTGTGCAGGATCATCACGTCGACGCGGTCCAGCCGCATCGCCTTCAGGCTGGCGTCCAGCGAGGCTTCCATGCGCTCCAGCGCCTTGCCGGGCGGCGGCTCGCCCAGCCAGCACTTGGTGGTGATCCGCACGCCCTCGGGCAGGCTACCCGAGAAGGCCCGCGCAATCACCTCCTCGCAGACGCCGTACATCGGCGCGGTGTCGATCAGGGTGATCCCGGCGTCCAGCGCGGCCTTGATGACGGCCAGCGCCTCGTCCTGGCTGGTCTCGCCCCAGACCTGGCCAAGGCCGCCGCCGCCCAGCGTCAGGCGGCTGACCTCACCGACCGGCCCGAGCGGGGCGTAGCGCATCGCGGCCCTACTCCGCCGCGGCCCGGGCTTCGGCCGGAACCTCGTCGACCGTCACCCGGCGCATGTGCCGGCGCTGGCCGGGATAGTCGTTGAGGGCGAAGTGCCAGACCGAGCGGTTGTCCCACATGGCCACCGAGCCCTTGGCCCAGGAAAAGCGGCAGGTGAAGGCCTCGTAGCGGCAATGGTCGAAGAGGAACTCCAGCAGCGGCCGCGACTCCCGCTTCGACCAGCCCTCGAAGCGCACCGTGAAGGCGGGGTTCACGTAGAGCGCCTTGCGCCCGGTCTCGGGGTGGACCTTGACCACCGGGTGGATGAACTCGCCCACCGCGCCCTCGGCCTCGACCACGCTCATGGACTTGCGCTTCTGGGCCGAGGCGCCGCGGGAGGAGTATTCCCGGCTGGCGGTGTGCACCGCGTTCAGCCCCTCCAGCGTGGCCTGCATTCCCGGCGTCAGCGCCTCGTAGGCCGCCGCCTGGCTGGCGAACAGGGTGTCGCCGCCCCACTCGGGGATCTCGACGCCGTAGAGGATCGAGCCGATGGAGGGATGCTCCAGGAAGCTCATGTCCGAGTGCCAGCCGCCGCCGAAGTTCAGCCGGTCCTCGGGCTCCTTGACGATCTCCATCACCTCCGGATGGCCGGCCATGCCGGACACGTAGGGATGGATGTTCAAGGGCCCGAAGCGGCGCCCGAACGCGACCTGCCGCTCAGGCGAAAGCGCCTGGTCGCGGAAGAAGACGACCTGGTGCTCGACGAAGGCGGCGCGGATGGCCGCGATCGTCTCATCGGAAAGCTCCTTCGACAGGTCGACGCCGCTGATCTCGGCGCCGAGGGCGCCGGCGGCCTTGCGGATCTTCAAGGTCGGTTCGGACATGGGATGGCTCCTCTGCGCAGCCGGCTAGATCAGGTCGGATGGTTGCACGCCCAGCTCCTTGAGCAAGGGCTCGGCGTAGTCGACGCGGCCGGTCATGGTCTTCGGATCGCCGCTGGCGAGCTGATAGACCGCCTCGGCGATGTATTCGATGGGCTGGACGCGGCTCTTGGTGGCCGCGTTGATCAGGCCGTGCACCGCCACGCCGGGGGTGTCCACCAGGCCCGGCGAGACCACGTTCACCGCCACGCCGTCCTCATAGACCTCGGAGGCCAGGCCGGTGGTGAAGCGCTCGAGCGCGGCCTTGCACATGCCATAGACGGTGCCGCCCCGGCCCGGGCCATAGGGCTGCTTGGGATGGATGCCCGCGGGCGAGGAGATGTTGACGATCCAGCCGGTGTGGCGCTCGCGCATCGACGGCAGGACGAGCTGGGCCAGGTGGAACGGCGCATAGACCTGCACCTCCATCATCAGCTTGAAGCGCTTTTCCGGGAAGTCCTGCACCGGGATGAAGAAGGTGACGGCGGCGTTGTTCACCAGGATGTCCACCGGGCCGTAGGTTCCGATCGTGGCGTCCACCAGGCGCTGGCGGTCCTCGGCCGAGGAGAGGTCCGCCTTGATCAGGGTCGCCTCGCCGCCGGCGGCCTTGATGCGCTCGACGGTGTGCGACAGCGTGCCCGGCAGCTTGGAATCGCCTTCCTCGACGGTGCGGGCGGAGACGACCACGCGGGCGCCTTCCATGGCAAGCCGCGCGGCGATGGCCTCGCCGATGCCGCGGCTGGCGCCGGTGACCAGGGCGACCTTGCCCTTGAGCGTTCCGTTCGGATTGATGGCTGCGGTGGACACGTCTGAAATCTCCCTAATGAAATTTATTATGGCCGGAGCCTCGCGCGCCTGGGGCCGGGGCGCAAGCGCGGGCGGCCTGTGCGCGAAGGCCGCGACTCTGTCTAACTGGCCCCCTGGAACCCATCTGGGCGCGGAGACGGCATGAAGGCGTGGATCGGATTGACGGCGGCGATGCTGCTGGCGGGCTCGGCGGCCGCCGCCGAGCCTCCCCCGCCGCCGCCGCCCGCGCCGCCGGCGGATGCGCCCGCCCCGCCGCCGGGACCGATGATGCGGCGCATCCCCTCCCCCGGCGGCGAGGTGGTGCTGACCGGCCCCAGGGACGAGACGGTCTGGCGCGACCTGAAGTTCGCGCCGCTGCGCCGCGCCGGCGACATAGTCTATCTGTCGGGCGTGGTGATCGGCCCGCGCGTGGGCGAGGGCCACGACGTCGAGGCGTTCAAGAACCAGGTGCGCCGGGCCTTCGCCTACATGCAGGCGGCGCTGAAGGCCGAGGGCCTGACCTTCGCCGACGTGGCGCTGCTGCAGACCTATCACGTCTGGAACAGCCCCAATTTCGATGGGACCAAGGACGAGCAGTTCCGCGCCTTCGCCGAGGTGAAGGACGAGTTCTTCAAGGAGCCCTATCCGGCCTGGACGGCGGTGGGCGTGGCCGACCTGCTCTCCAGCGCCGGGGTGGTGGAGATCCAGCTCACCGCCCGCGTTCCGCCGCCCCCGCCCGCCCCGCCGCCGGCGCCGGTCAAGCCGAAGCCCAAACCGAAGCCCGCGCCGAAACCGGCCCCCAAGCCCGCGCCCAAGCCGGCCGCCTCCAGGGGGGAGCCGGCGCATGACTCGGCCGACTCCATCCTGTTGGAGAATTACGGGGACGGCGCGGCGCGCCATTGATCGGGCGCGCCGGTCGCGATTGAGTGCGCTCTCCAAGGAGCCCGACATGAAACCGATCTTCGCCGTTCCGATGCTGGGCCTCGCCCTGGCCGCCGCAGCGCCGGCCGCCGGGGCCGCGCCGGGCCCTTCCGGAGAGCAGGCGCTGCTGCATCAGGCCGCCGCCCAGGTGAGCCCGGAACGGCAGAAGGCGATCATCACCCGGCTGGTGGGCTTCGGCACGCGCCACACCCTGTCGGACACCAGGTCGGACACCCGCGGGATCGGCGCGGCGCGGCGCTGGGTGGCGTCCGAGTTCACCGCGCTCGCCAAGGACTGCGGCGGCTGCCTGACGGTGGCCACGCCCTCCCAGGTGATGAGCGGCAAGCGCGTGCCCACGCCCACCGAGGTGATGGACGTCCTGGCCATCCAGCCGGGGACGGAAGGCTCCAAGCGCGTCGTGGTGATCTCCGGCCACCTGGACAGCCGGGTGAGCGACGTCATGAACGCGACGAGCGACGCCCCCGGCGCCAACGACGACGGATCCGGCGTGGCCGCGGTGATGGAGGCCGCGCGGGTGCTCTCCAAGTTCAAGTTCAAGGCCACCGTGGTCTATGCGGTCCTCTCCGGCGAGGAGCAGGGCCTGATGGGCGGCAAGGTTCTGGCCGACTACGCCAAGGCCCAGGGCTGGCAGGTGGAGGCCGACCTCAACAACGACATCGTCGGCAATAGCGAGGGGCTGAACGGGGTGCGCGACAACACCCACGTGCGCGTGTTCTCGGAGGGCACCAAGGCCGTGGAGACCCAGGCCCAGGCCGACCGGCGGCGCTACAACGGCGGCGAAGTGGACAGCCCCTCGCGCAATCTCGCCCGCTACATGGACCGTCTCGCCGGCCAGTACCTGACCAACCTCAGTGTGAAGATGATCTATCGCACCGACCGCTTCGGCCGCGGCGGCGACCAGGTGGAGATGCTGGGCGCCGGCTTCCCCGCCGTGCGCGTCACCGAGTCCACGGAGAACTACAACCGCCAGCACCAGGATCTGCGCACCGAGAACGGGATCGCCTACGGCGACGTGCTGTCGGGCGTGGACTTCGACTATCTGGCCCAGGTGACCCGGCTGAACGTCGTGACCCTGGCGGCCCTGGCCTCGGCGCCCGCGCCGCCGAACGGCGTCGAGATCTCCGGCGCGGTCAGCGACGACACCACGGTCAAGTGGACGCCCGCGCCGGGCGCCGCCGGCTACCGGGTCTGGTGGCGCTCCACCACCGACCCGCAATGGCGCTACAGCCGCTGGGTCGACGGCGGCGCGGCGGACGGGACGGTGCTGAAGAACGTGGTGATCGACGACTGGTTCTTCGGCGTCTCGGCCGTGGGGCCGGACGGCTACGAGAGCCCGGTGGTGTTCCCGGGCGACGCCGGATCGTTCGTCTCGGCGGCGCAGTGATCCGCGACGTCATCCTCCGGTCGGCCCTGAGGGCCGAGCCGGGGGACCCAAGCTGAAGCGCCGCTTGGATCGCCCGGACGAGCCGGGCGAAGACGCCGTTGGGGACCGCGTCCCCGGCCCCTCACCCGCCGTAGCGCACCTCGGCGGTCGGCTTGGCCGGCTGGCCCTTGGCCTCGGCGAGGCAGGCCTTGAGGTCGGCGAGGTAGGCGTCGGTCACGCCGGCGTGGATCGGCGAGAGCATCAGGTGCAGGCCCTTGGGCTCGCTGAGGGCGCTGGTCACCCAGCCCTTCTCGTACATGGACTTCAGAATGGCGTGGCAGTTCACCTCGGGGTGGGTGAAGGCGATCAGGCCGAGCTTGGGAGCGCCGATGACGGTGAAGCCCAGGGCCTTCACGCCGGCCTCGATCGCCTCGCGCGCCGCCGTCGCCTGGGCGTGCTTGGCCCGATAGCCCTCCACGCCCAGGAAATTCATCACCGCCCAGGCCGAGGCGATCGCCCCGCCCGGCCGCGTGCCGGCCAGGGTCGGCGTGACCATCCGCCCGGCCGGCCAGACGTTGAGGTCGAAGATCATGTGCTGGCGCAGGGCCTCGGTGCGGAAGAACACCGTCGAGGCGCCCTTGGCGCAGTAGCCATACTTGTGCAGGTCGGCCGACATCGACCAGACGCCGGGGACCTCGAAGTCGAAGGGCGGAATCTCGGCGCCGTTCATCCTTACGAAGGGCGCCATGTAGCCGCCGACGCAGGCGTCGACATGCAGCCACAGGCCCTTCTGTTGCGCCGCCCGCCCCAGGGCCTCGATGGGATCGATCAGGCCGAAGGGAAAGCAGGGGGCCGAGCCCACCATCATCACCGTCGCCTCGTCCGCCGCCGCGGCCATGGCGGCCGGATCGGCCAGATAGTCCTTGAGCGGAACGCGCCTGACCTCGATCTCCATCACCGCCGCGGCCTTGTCGAACGCCGGGTGGGCCGAGGCGGGCAGGACGATGTTGAGCGGGCCGGTCACGCCGCGGGCCTTGCGCGCGTGGTCGCGGGCGGCCTTCACCGCCATTTGGATGGAATCGGTGCCGCCGGTGGTCATGTTCCCCACCGCGCCCTCGGGGCCGTGCAGGATGGAAAGGCCGTAGCCCACCACCTCGGCCTCCATCTGCTTCAGGCTCGGGAAGGCGGCGGGGCCCAGGCCGTTCTCCGACATGAAGCGCAGATAGGCCTCCTTCTGCACCTGCTCCACGTCCGGGCCGGCGTTGAAGACGTAGACCGCCGCGCGACCCTGGCGCCACTTCACGTCGTGGGCGGCCAGGGCGTCCATCCGCTGGGAAAGCTCGGGCCAGGGGGTTCCGTGCTGCGGCAGGGCCAGGGTCATCGCGCGTTCCTCCATGCGGGCCGTTCGCCGGCGCCGTGCGGCCCCATCTTGCCCCGGCCGTGCGGCGGTTGGCCACACATACGCCACGCGCGCCGCGGGACTGCGCATAAGCTCGCATTAACCATGGACGTGGTCCGCTGGCCTCCTGGGGCATCAGGAGCGCAAGGACGTGGCTCAAAGGGGAGCAAGGCGGATCGGTCCCGCCGCGGCGCGGACGCCGGCTCCGGGCGCCATTCCGGTGGCGCGGCCGCGCCTGCCGCCGGCGGCGGCGATCGCGCCCTATCTCGAACGCATCGACGAGGCCCGCTGGTACTCCAACTTCGGCCCGCTGCTCACCGAGTTCGAAGCCAGGCTCGGCGAACGCTTCGGCCCCGGCGCGCACGTCGCCACGGCGGTGAACGCCACCCAGGCCCTGGCGCTCACGCTCCAGGCCATGGACCTTCCGCGAGGCGCGCTTTGCGCCATGCCGTCCTGGACCTTCGTGGCGACGGCGCACGCCGCCATCCAGGCGGGCCTGACCCCGTGGTTCCTGGATGTCGATCCGGCGACCTGGATGCTGGACCCCGAGCGGGTCCGCGAGGCCCTGCCCCGCGCGCCGGGGCCGGTGGCGGTCGTCATGCCGGTCGCCCCGTTCGGCCGGCCGATGGATCTCGGCGCCTGGCTGGACTTCCGCGACGCGACGGGCCTGCCAGTGCTGATCGACGCCGCCGCCGCCTTCGACACGGCGGCCGACGCGGCCCTGCCCTCGGTGGTGAGCCTTCACGCGACGAAGGTGCTCGGGATCGGCGAGGGCGGCTTCCTGGCCACGCAGGACCCCGCGCTGGCCAAGCGGGTGATGCAGCTCACGACCTACGGCTTCCAGGGCGACCGCGCCTCGCGCTTCGTCGCCACCAACGCCAAGCTCAGCGAATACGCCGCGGCCGTCGGCCTGGCGGCGCTGGACGCCTGGCCGCTGGATCGCCTGCGCTGGCTGCGCGCGGCCCAGATGCTGCGCATGGCCATGGCGGACCTGCCGCAGGTCGTCTTCCAGCCCGGCTGGGGGTCGAGCTGGATCACGAGCGTGTGCACGGTGGGCCTGCCGGAGGGCGTCGGCGCGGCGGTCGAAGCGGGCTTTCGCAGCCGCGGCGTGGACACGCGGCGATGGTGGGGACAGGGCTGCCACGAGAGCCCGGCGTTCGCCGGATCGCCGCGGGACGCGCTGCCCCACACGCTGGAGCTGGCGGGATCGACCATCGGCCTGCCGTTCGCGATCGACCTCGACGTCGAGGACGCGCGCCGGATCGCCGCGGCCATGTCGGAAACGCTGCGAAGCCTCTAGCGGCCGGCCTCGCCCAACTGGACGAAGAGCGCGTTGGCCGCGACGAAGGCGCAGCGCACCCTGTCGCCGTTGCCGGCGAGGAACGCCTCGCCGACCCGGCGCGGCCCGTCGCCCCAATGCCAGACGTAGTCGTCGAAGACGATCCAACCGCCGGGCTTGACCATGGGCGCCCAGGCCTCGGTGTCGGCGAGCACGTGGCCGTACTCGTGGTTGCCGTCGATGTAGAGCAGGCCGGCGCGGCCCTCGTAGCGGGTCTCGCCGAAACAATCGGTGCGCACGACCGGATCGGCCGCATAGGCCTTGGCCGCGTCGGTCGACGCGCCGTGGAAGTAGTTGAGCCGGCCGGCGGCGAACGGCGCGACGTTCACCTCGAAGATCTGCCGCATGTAGCGCCAGTCGTGCGTCTCCGAATACGACTTCAGCGCGTCGGCGCCCTGGTCGATCTCTTCCGCCGCCCAAGGGTCGACGCAGAGCACTCGGCCGAGGTCGTAGCGCCCAGCGAGCATGGCGAAGAGCGCGGCGGTGCGCCCGAAGAAGCTGCCGATCTCGACGATGTCGCCCGACGGCGCGCGGCGCGCCGCCTCGATCAGCGCCATCAGCTTGGTCTCGTCGCTCTGGCCGCGGATCAGCATGGCGGCGCGGATGAAGCCCGCCGCCTCGGCTTGCGACAGCGCCGGACGCGGCGGCGAGGCGCGGTCGAGTTCGGGGATCATCGCCGCCGAGCGCAGGCGCTCGCGCAGCAGCCGGTACTCGGCGTTCAGGTCGGCGTGCGTGCGCCCCTGGAAGACGCGCAGCCGGTCGCATAGGCCACTTGAGCGCAGGTGATGCATCACCGCGTCGTGGGTGACGGCGATGGCGTCGATCCCGCGCTCGGCCACCAGGGCGTCCAGCGCCGCGTCGAAGCCGGCGTCGGCGATATGCGGCAGGCGCGCCCACTCGGCGTAGTCCGCCGCGGCCGGATCGTTGGACAGGGAGGAGGCGCCGACGACGCGCAGGCCCAGGTCGACCGCGAACTCCCGCAGGATGGGCGCGTCGCCGAAGCCTCCAGGCAGGATCAGCAGGGTCCGGGGGGGCGGCCCCATCTTGGCGCTCCTTCATGCCGAGCCGAGACGGCCCGTGCCGTCCGGATATTAGGCGATTCGAATCGCCGGCCCCGAAGCGAACGCCGGCTCACCGCGCGCGCAGGTGGCGACCCAGCCCGCTTCGCTGCACGTCTTCCCTGATCCAGTCCTGGATGGCGGCGGACAGGATCGACGGCGAACGGCCAAGGGAGATGTCGCGGAACACGCCGTAAGGGTCGTCGTCGGCGCTGGCGGTCGAGCTTTCGACGAACGCCTCCACCTGGCCGGACATGGGAAGCCCCAGGGCCTCGAACAGCGCCGTCACCGTCGCCAGGGGCCGATCGAGCAGGGCGTCGTAGGACAGGATTCGAAAGCGCCGCGGCGCCTTCGCCTGCAAGTCCTCGAACAGCAGAGCGGCGCGCTTCCAGCCCTCGTAGCCGTAGAACTCCTCGGGCCGGCCGCCGTTCTTGCTCGCCGCGAACCGCCACTCGGCCTCCACGCTCCACTCCGGCTTGAACTCGCGCGGCGCCTTGATCCAGGAACTGAGGACGTCGATCGGATCACGGACGATGCCGACGCCGCTGAAGCGGTCGATCTCCATGAGCTGCGGCAGCAGATGGTGGAAGCGCACCTCCTTGTAGACGAGAGCCTGCGGCGCGGCCTTGGCGAAGCTCACCTCGCGCTGGGCGAGCCGGCGCTCGCCGGTCTGCAGGATGTAGGCGTCGTCCGTCAGGGCGATGTCCCGCAGGATGGCGTCCAGGTCGCCGGCCGTGCGGGCGTTGTCGGCGCGCTCGTGAAAGGCGTAGGCGAAGAACGGCTGGAAGCGATAGGCGACCTCGGGCGCGCTGTTGAAGATCTGGCCGATCCAGCTCGTCCCGGACCGCGGCGCGCCGTGCAGGCCGATGACCGGCATGTCCTTTGAGCTCATGCTAAGGCGTCCTGACCGGCGATCACGATGTCATAGGCGCGCAAGAGCTCGGCGCAGGCGTCGGGCGCGCAGAACATCAGGGCGTCGATTATCGACAGATTGGGCACGTGCTCGGTTCCGAACTGCGCATAGGCGGGCGGCCTGGGCGCGATGAAGCTGAGTTGCAGGCCCGCGCGCGCGAAGTCGCCGCCCTGATAGAGCCCGACGCCGCCAGGGGCGTTCAGATAGGTGCTCGCGCCCAGCCTGCGGCAGATGTCGAGCACCGCGTCCTGGCCGCCGAGGGTCGCGTCGCGTCCCAGGTCCGACGACCACACGACCTTCGTCTCCACCCCCAGGGCCTGGCATACGAGGCCGATCGCATGCGCGTTGAAGCGCGCCACATTGGTCTGCGGCGAGGCGAAGATCTCGGCGGCGAGCGCCTGGCCGGCGGCGAAGCACGGCGCCTTGCGATAGGCCTGGTGCAGCAGACCGGCCGCCTTGGCGTCGGCGGCGGGCCCGCGCAGGTAGTCCTTGTCGCGGATCAGGGTGTGCAGCGGCGAATGGGCCACCGGCATGGTCAGCCAATGAGGCGCGCCGTTCAGCAGAACGCGGTTCCGATTGATCCAGCCGCCCTTCATGTACTGCACGTCGTCGTAGATCACGAAGACGTCGCTGGCGGCGATGAGCTGAAAGTACCCGATATAGGGGAGCAGGTACGGCTGCATTATCGACACGATCATCGCCGGCCCCTTCAGCCCCCGCCTGCGCCAGCCTGACGCCGCGGACTTATTCATTGGTTAACCACGATTTGAGACCCATGGGGTCCCTGGACCGGCGCTGAACGTGGAGGCTCCCATGGACGGAACGATGTCGCAGGACGACGCCCTCGCCGAAGAGATCGACCTTGCGCTTGAAGACGTCCGGCAGGGCCGCGCGCCGGCCGCCGTGGAGCGCCTGCGCGCCCTGATCGCGGCCCCGCACTACGACGTCAGGCTCCACTACGCCCTGTCCGCCGCCCTCGGCGCGGCCGGAGACCGCGAAGGACAGCGCGCGACCCTGGCCGACGCCCAGACGTTCCACGCCTTCCAGCACCTGAACGCGGCCGGGGTGGACCTGGAGCGCCTGAGTTCGGACCTGGCCTACGCCACCCAGGTCGGCCAGCAGTTCTACAACGCCAAGCTGATGGGCCCGGCGGCCGCGGCGTTCGGCCAGGCCGCCCTGCGTCCTGGCGCGCCGGTGCAGGTGCTGCTGAGCTGGGGCCTGGCGCTGCAGCACCAGGGGCGGATCGACGAGGCCCTGATCGCGTTCGAGGCCACCTTGAGCCAGTTCCCGAGCTCGCGGGCCCACGAATTCCTGCTCTACATCTCGCTGTTCGCGCCGAACGGCGTCCGGCGCCACGCCGAGGAGGTGCGCCGGTGGGCCGAGCTCTACGCCCCCGCCTACACGCCCGGAACGCGCCGCTTCGCCAATAAGGCGCTCGACGGGCGGCGCCTGAAGATCGGCTACGTGGCGCCGAGCTTCACGCGAAGCCAGCTCAAGCAGTTCATCCTGCCGGTGCTCGACAATCACGATTCCTCCGCCGTGGAGGTCGTCCTGTACAGCGCCGACGCGGCGGCCGAGGACGCGCCGCGCGCGGACGCGATCCGCACGATCGGCGCCATGAGCGACGACGATGCGGCGGCCCTGATCCAGCGCGACGGCGTGGACGTGCTGGTCGACCTGTGGGGCCATACGGCCGGCAGCCGGCTCGGGGTGTTCGCGCGCAAGGCCGCGCCGGTGCAGGCCGCCTGGATCAACTACGTCCAGTCCACGGGCGTGCCGGCGATGGACTACGTGATCCATGCCGACGGCATGGCGACCGACGGCGTCGACGAGCTGTTCACCGAGAAGATCTGGCGGATCGGGCCGATCATGGCGCCGTTCCGGCCGGGCCCGCGCCTGGGGCCAAGCCCGACGCCGGCCCTGCGCAACGGCTACGTGACCTTCGGCAGCTTCAATCACCCCGTGCGGCTCAACGACGAGACCGTGGCGGCCTGGGCGCGGATTCTCAACGCCAGCCCCGAATCGCGCCTAGTCCTGAAGTACGGCTTCTTCATCGACCCCATCCTGCAAAGAGGAACCCGCGCGCGGTTCGCCGCCCACGGCGTGCCGGCCGAGGCCATCGAATTCCAGGGCCACTCCACCGGCGAGGCCTATCTGCAGGCGTTCGGCGAGATCGATCTCGCGCTGGACCCGTCGCCCTGCCCCGGCGGGACGACGTCGTCGGACGCGGTGTCGAACGGGGTGCCGCTGCTGACGCTTCGCGGCGCCGACTTCTACAGCCGCATCGGCACGCTGCGACTGGAGCCCCTGGGCCTGGATCAGCTTATCGCCGAGTCCTGGGACGACTATGTGGCCCGCGCCCTGGCCGTGACCGCGGACGCGGAGGCCCTGAACGCGCTGCGCTCCACGATGCAGGAGCGCTTCGACCGGTCCGCCATCCGCGACGAGGCCGGCTTCACGCGCCGGCTCGAAGACGCGTTCGGCCAGATGTACCAGCGATGGTGGAAGAACCCGTCGGCCTGAGACCTCAGCCGGCGTGCGCCTCGCGATAGACGAAGGTGGTGTATTCCGGCAGGCCGTAGTCGGCGCGGATCATCACCTGTGAGCTCAGCTCGCGGGTGGCGAAGGCGGTGGCCGCGTCCATCGGCCAGTGGAACAGGTCCTCGCGCCGCCAGTCCAGGTGGACGCTGATGACGTTGAACGCCAGCCCCACGCGGCAGTTGCGCCAGACGGCGGCCAGCAGGGTCTGGACGAAATCCTCCATCTGCGCCTGCGACAGGTCGCGCTTGACCGTGAAGACGCCGTTCAGCACCGCGAAGTCGAAGGGCTCGCCAAGCTCCGGCGCGGCGATCAGGTCGCGCACCATGAAGCGGGCGTAGGGATGGCGCGCGCGGGCCTGCTCGACCATCGCCGCCGAGATGTCCAGGCCCGCATAGGTCCAGGCCCAGTCGCGCTCGTGGGCGGCCAGATGGTCGAACAGCAGGCCCACGCCGCAGCCGACGTCGAGCAGGCGCACGGGCTCCTGGCCACGCGGCGCCCCGCTCAGCATGATGCGGAACCGGGTCTCCAGATCGTCCATGTTCGGCCAGTCGACCCCGTGGACGTTGGGGCCGAAAAGGGCGAGCGTCTCCTCGTAGTGACGCTGGATCGCCCGATAGTCCGCCTTCGGCGGCGCGTGAGCGTTCATTCAGTCCCCGTTCTAGGGCGGCCGCTTCGACGGCCGGGAGCGGTCATCATGCCGCAGGAGTCGCTACGACAAGGTTTCCGTCGTGGCCGGCCCGCCTCACGGTTCGTTAACCACGGCCTGCGAGCGTTCCGTCCAGACAATGGGCGCCGCGCGCCCGCCCCAGGAGACGCCTGGATGAGCCTCGCCCGGAAACTCGCCTCGCCCACGCACCCCGCCGTGGAGCATCTGATCGCCGACGGCGCGCACGTGTTCGACCAGCGCGTCGATCCCAAGGCCGCCGCCGACCTCCTGGCCGAGATCCGCGCCACGCGGCATTTCGACCACCGCCTGTTCCTGTCCGAAGCCGAGTTCGACGCCGATCCGCAGTACACCGGCGTCAATCCCAAGCCGGGCCGCAACCTGCTGGAGCGGTTCGAAGATCGCCTCGGCTTCGTCGAGCAGGCGCCGCACATCGTCGAGGCCGTCTCCGCCGTGCTGGGGCCGGACTACACGATCCTGAACAAGAAGGTCGTCTGCGGCGTGCCGCAGACCTCCGTGCCCGAATGGCTGCGCAAGCGCATCCTGGGCAATCCGGTGAACAACCTGGGCGCCTATGTGCGGCCCGAGAACCGGGACGTGACCTATTTCTACGGCATCGACTTCCACCAGGACCTGATCGACTACAAGGACCGGCCGGCGGACTTCCTGACCCTCTACGTCTACCTGCATCCGGTCACGAAGCTGGACGCGCCGCTCTACCTGCTGACCGGCACCCACGTGCTGGGCGGCACCCTCTTCCCGCACGACCTGGAGCGCTCCGGTCCGGACCACTGGACCTATCGCGACCGCCGCGGCGGCCAGGTGGAGGCCCGCCAACTCGTGCTGACCGGCGAGGCCGGCTACGCGGCCATGTGGCACGCCTGCACTCTGCACGGCACCCAGCCGGACGCCGCCGACCACGAGCGGATCTCGCTGCGCTACCTCCTGGCCCAGGGCTCGGGCCGCGCCGGCATCGACGAAGTGAACGCCGCCCTCAAGGGCCCGCTCAGCCTGGACGAGACCCGCAACGACCTGGACGCCAAGGGCGCGGCGGTGATCAAGGCGAACTCGGTCAACAAGGCCTGACTGCGGCCCGGGCGAGCGGAAATCACGCCCGCGCGGTGAGTCGCGCGGCCATCTTCTGGTGCAGGAGGTTGATGGCCTTCAGTGGACGGACCATCACCTTGAAGCGGGTGATCCGGCCGGCCTCGTTCCAGGCGATCATGTCGACGCCATTGATCCTGATCCCGTCGATCTCGCAGGCGAACTCCAGCACCGCCGAGCTTTCGGCGAACCACTCGCCCTCGTAGCGGAAGGTCTCGTTCCCCAGCACCTGCATGGCCGCCAGCAGGTACTTCTCCACGACCGGCCGGCCCGCCTGGGGCGTGTGGACCACCGGGGATTCGAAGACGGCGTCCTCGGCCAGCAGCGCGTGCAGCGCCGCAGGATCGCGCGATCGCACGAAGGCGTGCCAGTTCGCGATCACGTCCTTGCCCATGGCCCTCTTCCCTCGCTGCGCGCGGACGCGGGACGCGCCGGCGCGAAGTCGAAGTTCGACCGGGCGCCGGGGCGGAAGTCAATCCGCCCCTTTGGCCGCCCCCTTTTGGCCGACCCGCTCGCCGCCGTCAGGCGGCGACGCGCCGCGGAACCAGGCGCTGGCTGGCCAGGGCTTCCTGGGCGCCGGACACGCCCGCCTCGCCGTATTCGGCGTCCTCGTTGACCTGCCAGGTGTCGTAGAGGGCCTCGCCGGCGCAGATGTTCAGGGCCGTCAGCAGGCCCGTCATCATCGCGTGGTCCTGGTTGTTGTACTTGTGCATGCCGTTGCGGCCGACCAGGTGCAGGCCGGGGAACGAGCGCGCCAGCTCCAGGCGGATCATCTCCACATTGTGGGCGTAGGCGTCGTCGTAGACCGGATAGGCCTTGGGCTGGCGCACCACCGAGGCGTCGTAGACGTCGGCCGGGTCCATCAGGCCGATCTTGCCGATCTCGGCCTTGGCCAGCTCGACCAGGTCGGCGTCGTCGGCCGTCCACAGGCCGTCGCCCTCGAAGCAGAAGTATTCCAGGCCGAGGCACGTGGAGACGCCGTCTGGGATCATCTCCGGCGACCAGGAGCGGAAGTTCTGCACGCGGCCGACCTTCACGCTCGGGTCGTGGATGTAGACCCAGTTGTCCGGCAGCTCCTTCTGCGGCTTGCCGATCAGCACCACGGTCAGGAAGTCGCGGTACTTCAGCTCGCGGGCATGGAAGATGGTGATGGGCGTCGGCGAGATCGAACCGATCAGCTCGCGCATCGGCGCGGACGAGACCACGTTGGCGGCGGTGAAGGTCTCCTCGGCGCCGTCCGCGCCGACGGCGGTCACCGTCCAGATCTTCGAGGCCGCGTCGAAGACGAGGCCGGTGACGCGGCGGCCCATGCGCACCTCGCCGCCCAGCGATTTGATCTTGGCCGCGCAGGCTTCCCACATCATGCCCGGGCCCTTGCGCGGGTAGCGGAAGCTTTCGATCAGGCTCTTGGCGGTGGCGCCGCCCTTCCTGTTCAGGCCCAGCGAACGCTTCAGGCCGTCGATGATCGCCGAGCCCAGGTCCAGGCCCTTGATGCGTTGAGCGGCCCAGTCGGCCGAGATCTCGTCGCACTCCATGCCCCACACCTTCTCGGTGTAGGTCTTGAAGAAGATCGAGAAGAGCTTTTCGCCGAACTGGTTGCGCACCCACTGGTGGAAGGTCTTCGGCGCCTTGACCGGGAAGGCCTTGGCCCAGGCGAAGGAGGCCATGCACACCGAGCTGGTGAAGACGCCCAGGTTGGCCAGCGCCTCGAAGGCCTTCAGCGGATAGGCGTAGAACTTGTTGCGGTAGTAGATGCGCGACAGGCGCGGGCGCTCGATGAAGTCGTCGGGCAGGATCTCGTTCCAGAGGTCCACGATCTCCTTCGACTTGGAGAAGAAGCGGTGGCCGCCGATGTCGAACAGGAAGCCCTTGTAGTTCACCGTGCGGCTGATGCCGCCGACATAGCGGGCGTCCTGCTCCAGCACGATCACGCCCCGGCCTTCCTTGGCCAGCGTGTAGGCCGTGGTCAGGCCCGCCGGGCCCGCGCCGATGACAAGGGTTTCGATATGCTGGCTCATGCCCGGCTCCCACTTCGATTGGGAGCACTTTGGGCGGCCCATAGTTAAGGCCTTACGGTCGAACGTAGTGAATCTCGATTAATCTCACGCACAGGTCGCGTTTTCTTCGGCGCCTGTTCCTCGATAGACTTAACGGCAGTTAGGACTTCCGCGTTCTTAACCACGGGCGCGCGCCTGGCTCAGCGCACCCGATAGACGCGCACCGGCCCGGCGGACGAGCCCACCGGCTCCAGCCAGCCGGGAACCTCGCCGGCGTCGAGCCGGGCGCCCAGCCCGTCGGGCTCGAATCTGAGCATCCGCAGGATCTCGCCCGAACGGCACATCACCACGTAGCGGACGCCCATGCGCTCGGCGAGGGCGCGGGACTGGTCCGGCTTGCCGGCGAGGAATTCGTGGCCGGCCAGCACGCCCGCGGCGTTGCGGTGGTAGGGCGCGCTCACCACCGACAGGGGCGACGACATCAGGATGAACGGGCCGGAATCGATCGGCGCGACGGCCAGGCCGGCGGGCAGGCGCGCCAGCCCCTTGTAGGCGGCCGGATCGAAGCACCCTTCGGCCTCCTTGGGCGCGCCTTCGTCCGTCTTCTTCCGGGCCAGATTCGTCACCAGGCCCGAGCCCAGGGGAAGCGAGGTGAACACCAGGAGACCCGCCAGCATCGCGGCGCCCCAATGGACCCGCGGGGTCCCGGCCTTGCGCGCGACGACCACCATCGCCGCTGCGATCAGCGGGCTGGCCAGGCCCGCCGTGTAGGTGATGGCGCGCATCTGCACGAACATCAGCGCCACCGCCACCAGGAAGACGCCGCTGACGATCGCGACGGGGCGGATCAGGACCGGCCTGAGCCAAAGGAGCAGCCCGACAGCCGCCAGGCCCAGCGCGGCCTGCACCGCCGAGGTCACGCCGAACACGTTCATCCGGGCCAGCAGCCAGGGCAGGGTGTGCGCTTCCACCACGTGGTTGAGCCAGATCGGCCCGAGCCGCGGATCGATGTCGGCGAACGGCCCGCGCACGCAATGCGGACCGGCCGCAACGAAGGCCGCCGCGGCGAGCGCGCCGGCCAGGGCGACCAGCGCCAGGCGGGCCAGGCGGGACTTCACGACGCCGGCAAGGGCGGCCGCCAGCGCCAGGCCGAGGCCGCCGACCACCGCCAGCGCCAGCACCGGCATGGCGATCTGGTCGCAGGCCTGGGACATCACGTAGCGCGTGGGGTTGGAGGCGAAGGCCAGGAGCGGGGTGGCGACGGCGACCGTCAGGCCGAAGGCGGCCACCGCGCCGCGGGCGAGCACGCCGTCGCGCGCTAGCACCAGGCCGGCCATGCCGCAGAGCATGAGCCAGAAGACCAGCCCCTCCAGGCCGATGGCGAGGGCGAACGCTCCGCCCAGGCCGGCCGCCACGCCGGCCCACGGGCGTCTCCGCAGGCCGAGGACGCCGACCAGCATCAGGAAGATCCCGAACATCTGCGCGCCGTGATGGTCGATGCGTCCGGGGTGGAACTGCCACGACGCCGCGCCGAGCAGGGCGAACAGCAGCATGGCCGGGGCGACCGCCCGGACGCCAGCCATGCGCCGGGCGGCCAGGCCGACCAACGGCAGGGTGGCGGCCAACTGGACCAGGGGCCAGACGATCATGGCTGCGAACTCGGCGCCGGCCCTGGGCAGGGCGACGCCGAACAGGGCGATCAGCCCGCCGATGGCCAGGTCGGGAATCCGCGACCAGTGCATGGAGAAGCCAGGCGCGGGCCAGCCCCGGTGCTGGGTGGTGTCGAACCACCCCTGGCCGGCCAGCCAGTCGCGCACCTCGACCAGGCGCATGGCGTCGTCGGTGTCCAGATTATGCAGGCCGTGCCAAACCTGCGATCGGGCCAGCAGGAAGATCGAGACCAGGAGCCACACGATCGCGGTCGTGCGCCAAAGCCCCAGCCGTCCCCGGAAAAACCCGCCGACGTCCATCGTCCGCCCCTCGAAATCCCTGGCCAG
Organism: Phenylobacterium sp.; assembly: GCF_041916435.1. Classification (GTDB taxonomy): domain Bacteria; phylum Pseudomonadota; class Alphaproteobacteria; order Caulobacterales; family Caulobacteraceae; genus Phenylobacterium. Next base: position 439,760 of record NZ_JAYRZM010000003.1, read on the forward strand.
GGCATAAGGGCGGCGACTTAAGAAAGGGTGCGGGGCCCCTATCCGCGCAGCGCGTTCACATAGGTCCCCATGTCGAAATAGTCGCGCCAGATCTTGATCTTGCCGCCTTCCATCTCGAACACGCCGCAGCACGGCAGGTTCACCGGCTTGCCGCCGACCATGGTGCGGTCCAGCCGCTCGGCGATCACGACGTCGCCGCTGGAGACCAGGTTCAGCACGTCCCAGGTGGTCGAGGTCCAGTCCTTCAGGAACGCGCCGATGAAGGCCTTGAGCGCCGCGCGGCCCTGCACCGGCTGGGTGGGCATGTTGTGGTAGACGCCGTCCTCGGCGAAGTAGCCGACCAGTTCGTCGACATCCAATCGCGACCATGCGGCGATGAAGTCGCCGATCACCTGTTCATTGCTCGCCACGAGCCCCTCCCTTGTGGTTTCCGGCGACTGTAGCGTCAGGCGCCGCCCAGATCCTTTTTCTTCTCGAGATATTCCTCGCGCTGAATCTCGCCGCGCGCGTAGCGCTCCTCGAGGATGTGCAGCGCCGACGAGCGGGCCGGCCCGCCGCCCTGGCTCGGCGAGGAGATCGCCCGCCAGATCAGCACCGCGGCCACCGCCAGCACGACCAGCCAGAACAGGTTGTTGGCCAGCATGAACCAGCCGCCCGGCCAGCCGTAGCCCATCATCGACGACCACATGGCTGGTCCTCCGTTTCGGCCAAGGCCGCAGGACGCGTCGCCCGGAGCATGATCGCACTCCTTTTCCAGCAGCGGGCGGCGCGCACGGCGCCGCGCGATGACGGAACGATGCTAGGCCGCGATCCGATCCCGCCATTGACGCGCGTCAACCGGCCGGCGGCTCAGTGGCGGGGCCGCTGCGCCTCCACCGGCGGCGTGAAGTCCGGCTCGAGCGCCTTCAGGGGATGGGAGCCGGTCACCTGGCCCATGAACGGCGGCCAGATGTCGTAGCCCAGGAGCTGCTTCAGTCGCGGCGACATGGCCCGCGCCTGCTCGCGGGGAACGCCCAGGTAGAAGTTCTCCTGGGTGCGGGCCCAAGGCTCGCAGTACTGGTTGGTGAAGGCCAGCCTGGGCGACGCCGAGCGGTTGGCCCCGCCGCGATGCAGCAGCGTGCCGGCCAGGATCACGCAGGCGCCTGCCGGCATCACCACCGGCCGCGCCAGCGCCTCCAGGCCGCCGGGCTCGCCGGCCTTCTCGGCGATCTCGTCCTGGCTCCAGCGATGACTGCCGGGGATGACGTCGGTGGCGCCGTTGGTGTCGGTGAACGGATCGATCGCCGCGATCAGGGTGTAGCTGATCGCCGGGCGCGGCCGGGGCTGGCGGTAGAAGCCGTCGTCGTAGTGGATGTCCTGGGCCGCCTCGCCCGGGCGGATGCAGATCGCCTGGCTGGCGGTCAGCAGGAACCCCGGCTGCAGCAGCCCGCCGAGCAGCTCCATCACCCGCGGCTCCTCGGTCAGGCGCTCGAACACCGGCGCGCGGGCCACCAGGGTGTAGACCCGCTCGGTCTCGAAGCCCTCGAAGGCGTTGCGGCCCGAATGGCTGCCCAGGAAAGGCGCCAGGGCGGCGCGCGCCTCGGCGACCGTATCGGCGTCCATGAAATCGTCGATGACGGTGAAGCCCCGTTCCTCCAGCCGCGCGGCGTGGGCCTCGACGTCGAATCCGTTCGCGGACTGCGGCATGCGCCCGTCCTCCCTGATCGTTTTCCCGCATATGGGACTGGGGCGCCCCGGCCGACAGGCCACGCCTAGCTGCGCACCCGCCAGACGATCGCGTCGCCGCGAAACTCCGAGTCCAGCGACAAGAACCGATCGTGGGCGGCGCACATGCCTTCCCACAGCGGCTTCCAGGCGGCGAAGGCCCAGTCGGGGTCCACCGCCACGCCATCCATCAGCCGCCAGCCGGTCTGCGTCACCGTGGCCGAGCCCTCGTCCAGCTCGGCGGTCTCGCCGTGCGCCAGGGCCAGCCGGTGCAGCATCCGCGCGAAGGCCCGCGCGTCGCGGCCCTCGACGCCGGTCAGCCGGGCGGCCTCGTCGCGGAACTGCAGGCCGATCAGCCGCCCGGCGCGCCCGATCAGCGCCTGGGCCGCCTCGGCGGGGAACAGCGCCCGCATCACCGGCATCAGGGTGCGCACGTATTCGGCGGCGTAGGATCGCTCCACCCGCATCCGCCGCTCGGCGGGCCAGGAGGCGCTGTCGAGCCTGGGCTGGGCCGCCGGGTCCAGCGGTGGGCAACGCTCATCGGGCGCGAAGCGCACCCGTTCGGCGGACGAGAGCTCGTGATCGTACTCGAAGTAGTATCCCTCCAGCCCCGGATCGCCGAGCACGGTCTGGCCGGTGCACACGAACCCCAGGCGAGGATTGCCTAGCGAGACGCCGTTGTGGCCGTGCCAGCCATGCAGCATGGCCTCGTTGACCTGGCGCGGCACGCCACAGATCGCCGTCCCCTGCCAGATCCAGCGCGGCGGCGGATAGCGCACCCAGGCCTTTTTGTCCGACTCCGGAATATATTCGGTCTTCACCCCGCCAAGGGCGTTGGAGAAGTAGTGATACTGGGCGCAGGCCACGGCGTGGGGCAGGCCGTCCAGCCCCAGCTTCTTCAGCCCGGGCAAGAACTTCTCCAGATGCTGGTGGCGGAAGTGGGCGACCACGAAGTCGGCCGCATCGGCCGCGCCGCGCTGGGAGACCAGCGTCAGCACCAATCCGGTCATCAGGGCGTTGTAGAGGGTGGAGACGGCTTTGTAGTCGCCGGCCTGCAGCCCTGCTGAAACCGCCGTCGCGTTCCCGGACTCGCGCATCGGCCCGCCCTCCCCTGTCTTATCGTTCACCGCCTGAGGCGACGTCGGATTCAACAGGGCTGGCGGCCGGCTTCAAGCAAAACCGCTCAGCCGCCGCCGCGGGCCTCGACGATCTGGCGCACCACCGCGGCGTTGAAGCCATGGGCCGCGGCCAGCGCCGTCGGTGAGGCCGGGACGGCCGCGAGGGCCGCCGTCGCCAGGATCGTCTTCATCGGAAAGCTCCCCGGATGCTTCGCGCGAAAAGCGCCTTCGGCGCTCAGCCTAGGAAGCGGCTGGGGCCGGCCGCATCGTCCATATGCGCTACGGCACGGCTTCGGCGGCGTGACTTCGCTGTCGCAGCTCCGCCACGAGTCCGTGATAGGCTGCGTTCCCTTCAGTCCCCGAAGAGGCGAATCCAACCCTCGATGAACGCCGCGGTCGATCCCAAGTCCTTCGGGCCGGTCCCGCCGCAGGCCGTCCGCGTGCGCCACTACATCCCCGGCCGCACCCGCCTGGAGGCCCTGGCCCCGCTGGACCCGGCCGGCCGCGACGAGCTGGCCGCGGCGCTGGCCGCCCGGGGCTGGACCCTGGCCGGCTTCAACACCGTCACCCGCAGCCTCCTGGTGCAGCATCCGCCCGGCTGCTCGCCGACCGAGGTGGTCGACACCGTCGGCGAGGCCCTGGCCGGACGGCTGATCGCGCGCACGCCGGCCGGCCCGCGCCCGGTGCGCACGCCCCAGGCCGACGCCGACCTGGCGCGCCTGATGACCCTGCCCGCCGACAAGGTGCTGAAGCTGGTGGGGGCGAGCCGCTCGGGCCTGGACGAGGACGAGGCCGCCCGCCGGCTCGCCGAGGCCGGCCCCAACGCCCTGCCCGTCGCGCGCCGGCGCCCGCGCGTGGCGATCCTGGGCGCGCAGCTTTCCACCCTTCCGGTGGCCCTGCTGGCGGGTTCGGCGCTCCTGTCTCTGGCCACCGGCGGGGCGTTCGACGCAGCCGTCACGGTGGGCGTCATCGCGCTCAACGCCGGCATCGGCTTTTTCACCGAGGATGCGGTGGAAAGCTTGATCGCGCGGCTGGGCAAGCCGGTGGAGCACACCATCATGGTGATGCGCGCGGGCGGGCCCCGGCTGATGTCCGCCCGCGACATCGCGCCCGGCGACGTGCTGCTGCTCGGCCCCGGCCAGGCCATTCCCGCCGATGCGCGCCTGATCGAGGCCCGCGACCTGACCGTCGACGAATCCATCCTCACCGGCGAGAGCCAGGGCGTGGAGAAGACCGCCCGGCCGCTGGAGCGGGGCGACGGGCCGCTGGCCGAGCGCGCCAACATGGTCCACGCCGGCTCGGTGGTGATCGGCGGCCAGGGGCTGGCCGTGGCCGTGCGCACCGGCGCGAACACCGAGGCGGCGGCGGTGCGCGGCCTGATCGCCAACGCCCGCCCGCCCAAGCCGGTGATCGAGGAGAAGCTCGACGGCTTCAGCCGCACCCTGGTCTACGCCGCCCTGGCCGCCAGCGGCGTGGTGCTGGCCGTGGGGCTGATCCGCCGCCGGCCGCCGGTGGACATGATCCGCAGCGCCGTCAGCCTGGCCGTGGCCAGCCTGCCCGAAGGCCTGCCGGCGGTGGCCACCACCACCTTCGCCCTGGAAGCCAAGGCGATGGAGAAGCGCGGCGTGTTCGTGCGGATGCTGCCGGCCATCGAATCCATCGGCGCGATCGACACCCTCTGCCTCGACAAGACCGGCACGCTCACCGAGAACCGCATGAGCGTGGCCGGGGCGGCGGCCGGCAGCGCCTTGTACGGCGTCGCCGAGGGGCCGACCCTGATCCGGGCCGACGGCGCGCCCGCCGAGGAGAAGGACCGCCGCGCCCTGGCCGCCCTGGCCGAGGCGGTGGCCCTGTGCAACACCGCCGAGCCCGGCGTCGGCGGCGAGGGAAACGGCAGCGGCACCGAGCTGGCTCTGCTGGCCTTCGCGGCCCTGGCCGGAACCGACGTGGAGGCCGTGCGGACCGCCGCCCCGCGCCTGTCCGCCCGCGAGCGCAGCCAGGCCCGCCGCTACATGTTCACCCTGCACGAGCGCGACGGCGAACAGCTCGTGTTCGCCAAGGGCGCGCCGGACGAGGTGCTGGCGCTGTGCCTGCACGAGCGGCGCACGCGCGGGCGCATCGCGCTCGACGAGGTCCGTCGCGACGAGATCCTGGCGCAGAACGCCGAGCTGGCCGGCCGCGGCCAGCGGGTGCTGGGCGTCGCGCGCCGCCGCGCGCGCACCGGCGCGTTCGATCCCGACGCGCCGGACGACTTCGAATGGCTGGGCCTGGTGGGGCTGGCCGATCCCCTGCGCCCCAGCGCGCGCCAGGCCGTGGCGATGTTCCAGGCCGCGGGCGTGCGCACCCTGATGATCACCGGCGACCAGCCGGTCACGGCCCGGGCGATCGCCGCCGAACTGGACCTGGCGGGCGGGGGCGCCGTGCGCGTGATCTCCGGCGCCGAGATGGCCGAGCTCGACGACGCGGCCCTGGCCGAGGCGGCGCGCCAGGCGACGGTGTTCGCCCGCGTCAGCCCGGCCGACAAGCTGCGGATCGTGCGCGCGCTGCAGGCCAACGGCGCGGTGGTGGGCATGCTGGGCGACGGGGTCAATGACGGGCCGGCCCTGCGCGAGGCCCGCGTCGGCATCGCCATGGGCAAGAAGGGCTCCGACGTCGCCCGGGAAGTGGCCGATGTGGTGATCGCCGACGACGACCTGGCCGCCCTGGGCCGCGCGGTGGCCCGCGGCCGCTCCACCGACGACAACATCAGGAACGCCGTGCGTTTCCTGCTCTCCACCAACCTCTCCGAAGTGCTGGTGATGCTGGCCGAGTCCTTCGGCGGGCCGCAGGAGCTGGAGACGCCGATGGAGCTCTTCTGGCTGAACCTGGTGACCGACGTGCTCCCGGCCATCGGCCTGGCCATGGCCGAGCCGGCCGGTGACGTGATGGCCCGCGATCCCGCCGCCCTGCAGGGGCCGATCCTCCAGCCGGGCGAGTTCGCCACCCTGGGGCTGGACGGGGTGCAGATCGCCGCGGCGGCGCTCATCGCCCACCTGGCCTACACCCGGCGCATGCCGCCGGGGCCGGGTTCGCGCACGGCCACCTTCCTGACCCTGGCCGGCGCCCAACTGGTGCAGGCCTTCAGCCTGCGCGACCGCTCGCCGGGCGAGCGCGCCGCCAAGACGCTCAGCATCCGCCGCCTGGAGATGACGGTGGCCGCCTCGGCCGGCCTGCTGGTGCTGCCGTTCGCCTTCCCGGGTCTTGGCCGGTCGATGGGAATCAGCCCCGCCCGGCCCGGCCAGCTTGCGCTGTCGGCGGGCCTGACGGGCGGATCGCTGCTGTTGTCGGAATTGCGCCGGCTGCGCCGGCCCGGGCGGTCAGGCTGACGGCCGGCCGCGGCGCGCGGCCATCAGGTTGAGCGCCTGGCTGAACAGGGTCGTCGCCGGACCCACGACCTCGCCGCGGGCCAGTTGCACCGCGCCGGCCAGGACCAGCGCCAGGAAGGTCAGCTCGGACAGGTTCGTGCGCCCGCCCAGGGCCTGGCGCGCGCCCTGGTCCAGGGCCTCGACGAAATCGCCCACGCTCGCCAGGGCGTCGCGCTCGACCACGGCCGCCGCCTCGATCGGCGCGCCGAGGGCCTCGGACAGGTTCTTGGAGAACTCGGCCCATTCGCCGGTGTGGAAGATCACCAGGCTGCCGGTCGCCGCGCGCGCTTCGACCTTGCTGACGCCCGCGAGCGCGCCGACGGCCTCGGCCAGGCGCCGCGCCTCGGCGAGGTCGCCCCTCAGGCCCGGCGCCTCCAGGCGCACGCGGCCTGCACTCTTGTGAACGAGGCGCATGGCGGCCTCAGGCCTCGGCCTTCGTCGGCTCGGGCGAAGCCGCCTCGGCCGCCGGAGCGCCCGCCGCGCCGGCCATCACGGCCGAAGCCGCCGCCGCGCCGGCCGCCGCCGCATGGGCGGCCTCCGCGGCCGGACCGGGCTCTTCGTGGGCCATCTCATGGGCCACCTCGGCCAACAGGTCTTCCAGGTGCTCACCGGCCTTCATCACCGCCACCTGGGCCGAGGCCATGCCGGCGAAGCCCGCCTTGAGCGCGGTCTTCAGTCCGGGCCGCGCGATACGAAAAACCGCCGGCGCCACCACCGCGGCGCCGACGCCGATCGCGGCCCCCGCCAGGAGGCCCGCCCGCAGGGGCCAATCCTTCAACGACATTCGAACACCGTTTGCAGTTGCTCCGCCGGAGCGGCGGATCGGACGAGGCTACCACAGCCGCAGGGCCATGGCCGCCTCGTCCTGACGTCCGTGAGCTTAGATGCTCACGCCCGGGCGATCACGGGGCGGGCGTGTAGACGGGCTGGCCGTCCGGGCCCTTGATGTCGGCCCATTGGCCGCGCATCCGGTCCTTCACCTCGGTCGGCAGCGGCACGTAGTCGAGCGCCTTGGCCGCGTCGTCGCCGTTCTTGTAGGCCCAGTCGAAGAACTGGAGCACTTGCTTGGCCTTCGCCGCATCGGTCTGCTGCTTGTAGACCAGGATGAAGGTCGCCCCGGTGATCGGCCAGGACTTGGCGCCCGGCTGGTCGAGGAGCAGCAGGAAGTTGCCTTCGGCCTTGGACCAGTCGGCGCCGGCCGCGGCGGCCGAGAACGCGTCGATCTCAGGCGCGACGAACTGGCCGTCGTGGTTCTGCAGGTCGGCGTAGGCCATGCTGTTCTGCTTGGCGTAGGCGTACTCGACGTAGCCGATCGAGCCGGAGGTCTGCTTGACGAAGGCGGCGACGCCGTCGTTGCCCTTGCCGCCCAGGCCCGTCGGCCATTCCAGCGAGTCGCTGGCGCCGACCTTGTCCTTCCAGGCCGGGTTCACGATCGACAGGTAGGAGGTGAACAGGAAGGTCGTGCCCGAGCCGTCCGAGCGGTGGACCACCGTGATCGGCAGGTTCGGCAGGTTGACGCCCGCGTTCAGCTTAGCGATCTCGGGGGCGTTCCACTTGGTGACCTTGCCCAGGAAGATGTCGGCCAGCAACGGACCGCTCAGCTTCACCTGGCCCGCTTCGATCCCGGGCACGTTGAGCACCGGCACGACGCCGCCCATCACGGTCGGGAACTGGTAGAGGCCCGCCTCGTTCAGCTCTTCCGGCTTCAGCGGCTTGTCGGACGCGCCGAAGTCGACGGTCTTGGCCTTGATCTGCTTGATGCCGCCGCCCGAGCCGATGGCCTGGTAGTTCAGGCTGACCTTCGATTCGGTCTGATAGGCCTCGGCCCACTTGGCGTAGAGCGGCGCCGGGAAGGTGGCGCCTGCGCCGGCGATGGAGCCGCCGGCCGCAGCCGGTTCGGCGGTCTTGGCCTGATCCGGGGCCTTGTTGCACCCGGCCAGAACCAGCGCCGCGGCGCACAGGGCGAGGCCGATCGACGAAAAGGGCGTCTTCTGCATCACGAATCCTTTTGGTGTTGCCGTACGCGGATGATGAACCCCTACCACGACGATGGCGTGACGGCCCCTTGATTGGTCGGCGCGCCGGCGGGCGGTCAGGCCGGCTTGCGCGCCACCAGGTCGATCAGGGCTGACATGCCCTTGTGGCCCGCGCCTTCCTCGATCTCGGCGTCATAGGCCTTCAGCTCGACGATCTCCAGGTCGGCGAACGCTTCGCGCAGCATGGCCTCGGTGTAGAGGTTCTCGACGACGCGCGGCCCGCCCGTGCCGTAGGCGATCTGCTCGGGCCGGTAACCTTCCAGCAGCAGGAGCCCGCCGGGCTTGAGCGTCCGCTTCATGCCCTCGAACAGCCGGGCGCGGAGCGCAGGCCCCGCGAACTGGATGAAGATGGCCGCCACCACGTCGAACCGCGCCGGCGGGAACTCCCAAGCGGCTAGGTCGCCAAGCTCCAGGCGCAGCGGCGCCCCCCGCGCCTGCGCCAGCCGCCGGGCCTTGTCCTGGGCCACGGCCGAGGAGTCCAGCGACAGCACGTCCAGCCCCTGCTGGGCCAGCCAGACGCCGTTGCGGCCCTCGCCGTCGGCCACCGCCAGCGCGGTTCCGCCCGCCTTCAGCCGCGGCGCCTGGGCCGCCAGGAAGGCGTTGGGCGCCTCGCCGAACAGATAGTCTTCGCGGGCGTAGCGGGTGTTCCAGTCGGAGGTCTGCTTGTCGCTCATCGGGCGCTCCTGGCTTGCGCGGCTCGGTCGGCGAGGTCTTCAAGCCAAGCGGGCGGTCCGGTCAAGCGGCGCGCGGCCGGCGGCGTCAATTCAGCGACAGGGTCATGCGCACGGGCGCAGTCCTGCTGTCCAGGAACGGCTGGGCGGTGACGAAGACCCGCGAGGCGGCGAGCTGGCCGTCGGCCAGGAGCGCCGACTGCACGGCGCGGGCGCGCTCGCGGCCCAGGGCCTGCAGGTCCTCGTCGGACACGCCGATCCCGCCGCGCAGCTTGTCCTCCAGCCAGGCGACCGCGGCCTGGGTCGCGTCGACCTTGGCGCCGTCCGGCGCCGGCTCGGGCTTGGGAATCTCCGGCTTGGCGCCGAACTGCTTGCGGTAGAGGTCTTCGAGGATCGCCTTGCGGGTCTTCGGTTCGGCCAGGGCCGCCTCCACCGCGCCGGCCTTGTCGGCCCGCTTGCCGAGCTTGGCCGTCGCAGCCGCCGACAGGGCCGCCTGGAACCGCGCCTCGGCGAGGGCCGGCCGGTCGACCGCCGGGCTGACCGCCATCGGCGCCTCCAGATTGAGCGCGGGGCGCTCGGCCAGGGCCTTGACCAGGGCCGCGGTCTTCTGCCGCCCAGTCTCGTCCAAAACCGCGCCGCCCGGCGCGAAGTCGATGTATTGCAGGTCCTCGCCGCCGCCGAGCGACCCCAGGAGCGCGAACGGCGAGGTGGCGATCTTGACCATCAGGTTGCGCACCACCTGCCAGATCACCGGCCAGAGCCGGAACTTCGGATCGTCCAGCGTGCCGACGACCTCGATCGGCACGTCGATCACCCCGTGGCGGTCCTTCAGCAGGGCGATCACCAGCTTCACCGGCAGCTTGACCGCGTCGGCGCTGTCCACCCGGTCGCCCAGCTCGAGCTGGTCGATCACCACGTGGTGCTTGGCGTCCAGCTTCTGGTCGTCGATGTTGTAGTGCAGGTCGACGTTGAGCTTGCCCTTGTTGATCCGGTAGCCGGCGAACTTGCCCGAGTAGGGCGAGAAGGTGGTGAGCTCCATGTTCTGGAAGCTCATCTTGACGTCGGTGAAGCTGCGCGCGGCGAAGTAGTTCACCTGGCCGTCGATCTTCACCGGCGAATAGCGGTCGACCTGGCCGGTCAGGTCCACGTCGGCCCGCGCGTCCTGCCTGCCCGACAGGCCCTTGATGGTCCCGTCCAGCGCCTGGATGCCCGCGGCGAAATGCGGCTCGAGCGACAGGTCGGAGAAGTCCATCTTGCCGTTCTCGACCTTCACCAGCGCCACCTCGACCGGCAGGGCCTGGCGCGGCGCGCGCTCGGGACGAGGCGGTGCGGGCTCGCGCTTGGTCTTGGTGAAGGGGCCAAGCTTCAGCATCTTGGACTTGGGCGCCGGCGGAGGCGCGGCCGGCGGCGGCGGCGCGGCGCCCTCGGGCGACAGCACCGTGGCGACGTTCATCACGTAGTTGGGGCCGATGACGACGCGGGCGTAGGGCTCACGGGCCACCACCTGGCGCACCTTCACGGCCAGGGGCTCGGTGCGCACGCTGATCCCGTCCAGCCGCAGGCTGCGCCAGTTGACGAAGTCCTCGCCGAGGATGGTGTCGACGGTGTGCAGCCGGTCGACCTGGGCGGCGCCGGTGAACCGGATCGGGCCCTTCGCCGCATAGGCCACGTGGCCCTTGGTCGAGAGCCGTCCCGAAAGCAGCCGCAGGCTGACCGACTTGTCGAGGTAATGCTGGAAGCGCGGCAGCTCGACGCCGGCCGCCTCTACGTCGAGGTCGGCGGCGATCTTGTCCAGCTTCACCGTCCCCTTCGCCGCCACCCGGCCGCCGCCGTCCAGGCCGGCGCTGGCCTCCACCTGGACCGGAGCGGCGAGCGGCAGCGCCAGGCCGGTCACGGAGACGTCGAGCGGCGCGGCCGTCAGCCGGACAGGCTCGCCGAGGGAGCGATCCTCGAAGTCCACCTTGGCCGAGCGGACCCGCAGGTCGGGCAGCGCGACCTTCCAGGGCTCGTCGGGCTCGGCCTTCGCCGGCGCGTTCGCGGCGGCGGGCGCGGCGGCCTTGGCGGACGGGGCGGGCGCATAGCGGGCCAGGTTGATCTCGCCGCCGGGCTCGAGCCAGGCGCTCACGGCCGGGTCCGTCGCCTCGACGGCGCCGACGCTCACCGTCCGGGCCGGCACGTCGACGTGGACCTTGGAGACCTTCACCTGCGGCAGGCTGATCCAGTCGGCGTCCGCGCCCCGCGCCCGCAGGCCGACGCCGCTCAGGCCCAGGTCGCCCACGTCGACCTGCAAGGTCAGCTTCTGGCCGTTCAGGGCGAAGCGGTAGCCGCCGGACAGGCCCAGCTCGCCGCCGGTGACGCCGAACGGCAGGGCCTCGCCCGCCAACTCGGCGAGCGGCGCGACCTTGACCTTGGTCAGGACGAAGGTCCCGCGCGAGGCCAGCGGCGAAAGCCCCAGGACGCCGCGCCAGGACAGGCCCTCGCCCCGCTCGGACACCGCGTTCAGCACATAGGCGGCGCCCTCCTTCACCGTGCTGAAGTTGTTCAGGGTGAAGCCAACGGGCGAGAAGCTCTTGGTGAACGGCGTCTCGCGCGCCTGGTCGACGACCGCGACGCGCCCGCGACGCACAGCCAGGTGGTCGATCATCACCTTGGGCATGGGCCCGCCGCTGGGGGGCGGGATCAGGTCCTGGACGTTCAGCCGCCCGTCGGGACGCCGCACGAGCCGCACGCGCGGCGCATCGAGGGCGATCTCGTTGAACGCCAGGCCGCCGCGCCAGATTGAGGCGGCCGACAGGTCCACCGTCAGGCGATCGAAGCCGATCATCGGCGCGCCGTCGGCGTCGGGCAGGCTGAAGCCGTCGGCCTGCAGCTTCAGGGTGAAGGGATTGAACCGCACCTCTCCCAAGGACGCGGTGCGGTGGTAGCGCTCGGCCACCTGGCTGACGACCTGCGACTTGATGATGCGCGGCGCCAGCCAGAAGCCGGCGGCGGCGTAGAGCCCGACCAGCAGCGCCGCGCCCAGCGCGACCCAGGCGGCGACAATGAGCCCCCCGCGGCGGCGGGGCGTCTTCGACGGTTGGGGCGCCGGGGGTTCCGCCGAAGACTGCACGCTGGCTCCACCTGCTGAGATCCGACCCGAGGGCCCAGGCCTGCTCCGCCGCCATTAGAGGACATCCGGCCCCGGCCTGTCACGATCCGAGCGAGCCTGCTTCGGAGATCGGCGCACATTGGCGCGTCTCGACGGCGCGGATCCGAGCTCGGCGCGACGCTGTTCGCCATCCCGTCCGCGCGGCCAGGTCGCGATGGATCGCGCCGGCGCGACAACCGGTCGCTGGCCAAGGGCGCGCTCTTAACCAGCGCGTAAACCTATCGGCGCCTACCAACATAAGTCCTTTGATTTCAATCGCGCGAGGGGGGTGCATGTCGTTCCGCGACTTGAGAGTGTCATCGAAGCTTGCGTTCGGATTCGCCGGCGTCGTGGCCATCGTGCTGGCGATGGTCGCCATGGTGCTCGTCAATGTCGTGTCGATCCGGGCGGTCACCCGCGCCAACGCCGAGGAAGTGAATACCCTCGACGCCGCGCACGCCGTGCTCTCAGCCCTGGTCGAGCAGCAGAACGCCGTACGCGGGTTCGCCGCGACCGGCGACGAGAGCTTCCCCAAGCGCATCAAGGGCTTTCAGGACGATGTCGACGCCGCCCTCAAGGCGCTCAATGGGCTTGCCGGTGATGACATCGAACTGAAGGCCATGGTGGCCGACCTGGCCGCGGCCACGGAGGTCGTGAGCCAGGAGGAAGGCGAGCAGATCGCCATGCGGCGCGATCCCGCGCGGTTGGCGGAGGCTCAGGCCAGCATCTTCACCATGGGCCGCCTGACCAAGAGCCGGGAAATCCTGAAGTCGATCGACGACCACGAAGCGCGGCTCATCGCGACGCGCTCGGCGGGCCAGGCGCGCGCCTTCACCACCGCGCTGGTCGTGCTTGGCGCCGGCGGCCTGATCAGCGTGCTGCTGTCGGTCTGGGTGGGCTTCATGCTGACCCGCGCGATCGGCGGGCCGATTTCGGCCATGACCGCCGTGATGAGCCGGCTCGCCGGCGGCGACAACAGTGTCGACGTGCCCGCCGCCGAACGGCGCGACGAAGTGGGCGCGATGGCCAAGGCCGTGCTCGCCTTCAAGGATGCGGCCTTGCGCAAGATCGCCCTGGAGGCCGAATCCGCCGACGCCCGCGCCGCGGCCGACGCCGAACGGCGACGCGGCGAGGAAGCTCAACTGGAAGCCGCCCGCAAGCAGGCCCACGTGGTCGAGGCGCTGGCCGCCGGCCTGCGCAAGCTGTCTGCAGGCGATCTCACCGGTCGCCTGGCCGATGCGTTCGCGCCGGAGTACGAGCAGATCAAGCAGGACTTCAACGCCACCGCCGAGGCCCTGCAGGGCACGATGCGGGGCGTGGCCGACTGCGCGAACGGGATGACCAGCGGCGCCGCCGAGATTTCGGTCGCGGCCGACAACCTGTCTCGACGCACCGAACAGCAAGCCGCGAGCCTGGAAGAGACGGCCGCCGCGCTCGACGAGATCACCGCCACGGTCAAGCGCGCGGCGGAGGGCGCCAACCATGCCCGCAGCATCGTCGGCAAGGCCTCCGAGGACGCCGAACAGAGCGGCGTGGTCGTGCGCCGAGCCGTCGCGGCCATGGGCGAGATCGAAAGCTCCGCCCAGCAGATCAGCCGGATCATCGGCGTGATCGACGAAATCGCTTTCCAGACCAATCTCCTGGCCCTGAACGCCGGGGTCGAGGCGGCCCGCGCCGGCGAGGCTGGACGCGGCTTCGCCGTCGTGGCCTCCGAAGTGCGGGCCCTGGCCCAGCGCTCGGCCGAGGCGGCCAAGGAAATCAAGACCCTGATCTCGGCCTCGACGGAGCAAGTCGGCGCCGGCGTAGAGCTGGTGGGCGAGACCGGCCAGGCGCTGGAACGCATCGTCGCCCAGGTCTCCGAGATCACCACGCTCGTGACCGACATCGCGGCCAGCGCCCAGGAACAGGCGAGCGGCCTGCAGCAGGTCAACGTGGCCGTGAATCAGATGGACCAGGTCACTCAGCAGAACGCCGCGATGGTCGAGGAATCCACCGCCGCCAGCCATGCCCTGGCCGGCGAAGCCGAGGAGCTGATGCGCCTTCTCGGCAAGTTCCAGGTGGGTGAATCCGGCGCACGGCCGCGGTCGTCGCGGCCCGCGGCCGCCAGGCCCGCCCCAAAGGCGAGCGCCAAGCCCGCCTATGCGTCGGCCGCCGCCACGGCGACCAAACTGGCGCCTGAAGCCGAAGGCTGGGAGGAATTCTAGGCCGCCATTGCCACTTCAGCTTCCGCGATAGTCACGATCCGGATGCGCCGACGAGCATCGCGCTCTTCTCCGAAGCCCGCGCACGAAGCGCATAAGCCCCCGCGAGCGTCAGCGCGAGACTTACGCCGACACCGATCGCGGCGACGACGAAGGCGAAGTGAAACTGGGCGCCGCGCACGAAGAACGACAGCACGCCCGGCCCTGCGCCGTAGCCGATCAGGATCGCCGCATTGCCGAACACGCTCGCGCTTTCCCCGCGCCCGGCCTCGGCGAGCATGGCCAGGAAGTATGGCGTCAACACCACCACCGACAGGTTCAGCAGCAGGATGGCGACGAAATAGCCGGCCATGCCCGGCCCGGCCATCACCCAAAGAACGGCGCCGCCCAGCGCGAGATGCGCGGCGATGAGCGGCTTGAGCCGCCCAAAGCGGTCCTCGATCATCCCGACCAACGCGACGCCCAGAGTCCCGAGCAGCATCGCCACGGCCAAGAGCCGCCCGAGCGTTATGGCGTCGAAACCGGCCGACCGGCCGATCTGCTCGGCGTAGATCCAGACGCCGCCGTTGCAGATGAAATTGACCACGATGGCCGCCCAGATGAGGCCGACCCCCACCGCCCGCGGCGCCTTCGAGGCGGGCTCGACGCCATCGGCGGCGTCGCGCGGCTCTCGCCGGCGCGGATAGAGCAGCATGAGCGGCAGAGCGACGAGGAGCCCCGCCGCATAGGCCCAGTAGACGTGCGCCAGCCCGATCGCCGCGATCAGAGGTGGCGCGCACCACAGGCCCAGGGGCCCGGCGACGCTCAACAGGCCGAACGAAATCGCGAACGCGCGATCGGGCTTCTTGAGGCTCGAGATATAGACCGAGCCCAGCGATTGGACCGCGCCGGCCGCGAAGCCCGCGACCGCGCGAACGGCGGCGAAAAGTCCAAGCCCGCTGACGAATCCGGACGCGACATGGGCCAGGGCCAGGACCACGAAACAGGCCAGGGCCGCGTTGCGGAGATTGACGCCGGGGCGCGCCAGGAAGATCGCTGTGAAGATGCTTCCGGCGGCGCCGCCAAGCGTTTCCGCCGAGGCGACGCGGCCGGCTTCCGCGACGCTGAAGTGCAGCGTGTCGACATAGGCGCCGACGAAGACCGGCATCGCCGCAACCGAAAGCATGCCGACGAGAATCGAGGCGTAGATGATCAGCAAGGGGCGCGTCGCGATCGCGCCGCCCCCGTTCTTGCGCTCACCGCTCACGACTTCGCCCCCAGTATCTCTTCGCCCCCAAGTATTTCGCTCCAGGCCTTTCGCCCGAAGGCCCGGCCGCGCTCATTTGGTGCGCACGGCGCGGGGCGCCGTCCATCACCGGCTGTCAATGTAGGCTTCGCGCCGACGCGAACGCGGCGCGCAAACGAACCCTCCCGGCGCCTGCGGGCGGGCCTTCCGCCGCTTCAGTTTCGCGTCGATCGCAGTTCTATCGCCGGCTCGATCGTGAGCCCGCTGGCCGACACGGGCCAGGGCGCAAGCCCCCTTTCCGGCTTCAGCGGCCCCGGCCAGCGATAGCACGCGCGCTGTTCTATCGGCGGGCAACTCCGTCCGTCGGCCGCCTCGCCGCCGGTTTCAAACGCACATTCGACCGTTGCGGAATGCACGCTCACGCCCGCCACCGCACCATCGGCGCTCTGGGCGCCGGCGCGATAGTCGATGAATGAGACGAAGACGGTGTAGCGAAGCCCCGGCTCGAGCGTTCCGGCCGGCAGGGTCAGTCCATGCGTGTCGACGGAGAGGCTCGGCCGCCGCGCGCCGGAGCCGGAAGAAAACACCGTCTCGCCGCGACAGTTGTCCATGAGGAAGAAGATGGTCGGCTGCGCGAAAAGCGGCGGGATCCCATCCGGCGCGGGCGCCGGACTGAAGGGCGTCCAGGCGACTTCGATCGCGGCGTCGGCGTCGAACGGCGCTTCGGCCCGGCCGCCCTGCGAGAGCGTGATCCGCGGCGGCGCCGGCAACAGCGTTCGGCTCTCTCCGCCGCCCAGGGCGAGCGCGAAATCGCGTTCGCCGTGCGCGTCGCGGACATGGCAGCGGTAGACGTCATTGGGAATGGCCGCGTCGAGTTCCGACAATGAGGCGAACGAGCGAGCCTGGCGATCCAGCAGCCATTCGTTCACGAAACTGAGCCGGCCGCCGGAGGCGAAGCGCGCCAGTTCCCGTCCCTGGGTGTCGGTGACTTCCGCCGCGTATCTGGAATGCAGGCCGACCACGCCCAGTTCGGCGAGGAACAGGTGGTCAAGCAGCGCGGGAGATCCATCCGCCTGCTGCCGATAGATCGCCGCCTTTTCCAGCCAGACCGCCACGACGTCCGACTGCGCTTCCTCACCCGCCACTTCGTTCTCCCGTCCGTGCGAATTCGTGCGGCGCCGCCCACTCAGACCAACGCCAAGGGCGAGGCTCGAAGCCGCGCGGCCCTTCAGGGGGTGGGTCTTTGATCGGCGCCGGTTGGTCTCGAGAATACCGCCTGCCTCCGCGGCCTTCAGCGCCTCAAGCCTTTTCGCCGGCCTGCCAGCGGCGATGTCCCCGGCGCCGATTTTCGGGAACGCCCCGGCGTGCGGCCGGTCATGATCTGATCAGCCTGGCGCAACGCCCGACCGCCCCAGGTTCACGGGGCTCAGCTTGGATCAGGCTGACGCGTGATGGCGGAGAGGGGGGGATTCGAACCCCCGATACCCTTGCGAGTATGCCGCATTTCGAGTGCGGTGCTTTCAACCACTCAGCCACCTCTCCAGAGCCGGGACGGGGCGGTCCTGGCGGAGGCCCCCTGAGCGAGGCGCGGAACCTACTCATCCGTCCCTTGCCGCGCAAGCCCTCAGCATGCGGCGCGTTCAGCGCGGGTAGAGCACCATCTGGGTGCAGCGGAAGACGGCGATCAGCTTGTCGGTGGAAAGGTTCTTCGCCTCGGCGTCCCACACCTGGGTCATGCGCCCGCCGTGGACCAGCCGGGCCTCGCAGGCCACCGTCTCGCCCTCCTTGGCCGTGCCCAGGAAGTTGGTCTTCAGCTCCACGGTGGTGAAGCCTGACGCCCCCTCCGGCAGCGAGCTCATGCAGCCGTAGCCGCAGGCGGAGTCCACCAGGGTGATCACCGAGGCGGCGTGCATGAAGCCGTTGGGCGCCATGTGCCGGCGCGCCACCGTGTAGCGGCCGCGGGCCTGGCCGCGGCGCACCTCGTCCCACTCCAAGCCCAGTTCGCCGGGCAGCAGGCCCTCCTGGCGCGCGGCGAACTCGGCGGCCCTGTTGTCGTCCGGCATCGCGATCTCCCTTGGGCCAGGTTCAGGCGTCGGCCGGCAGCACGATCACCCCGTCGGCGTCGGCGTGCAGCATGTCGCCGGGCACGAACACCACCCCGCCGAAGGCCACCGGCGTATCGACGATGCCCTCGCCGCGCTTGACGCTGCGCATGGGATTGGAGCCGAGCGCCTTGATGCCGATGTCCAGGCCCGCCAGCAGGGTGGTGTCGCGCACCGCCCCGTAGACCACGATCCCGGCCCAGCCGTTGCGCACCGCGTCGGCGGCCAGCATGTCGCCCACCAGCGCGCGACGCAGGGAGCCGGCGCCGTCCACCACCAGCACCCGCCCGTAGCCGGGCTCGGCGAGCGTGGCCTTCACCAGGCTGTTGTCCTCGTAGCAGCGCACCGTGCGGATCGGCCCGGAGAAGGCCGAGCGGCCGCCGAAGTCGCGGAACTGCACCAAGCACACCTCGGCCGTGGCCTCGTGCTCGTCGCACAGGTCGGCGACAGAGATCGCGTCCTCGCCCAGGTCGTCGTCCATGTCGTCGTCGCTCACGCCAGCGCCTTTCCCTGGTAGCCGTCGCGCAGGTCGCGCTTGAGGATCTTGCCGATGTGGCTGCGCGGCAGGGTGTCGACCACGATCAGGTCGGCCAGGCGCTGGGTCTTGCCGACATTGCCGTTGACGAAGGCGACGATCTCCTCGGCCGTGGCGCTCTTGCCCTTGCGCAGCACGACGAAGGCCACCGGCGTCTCGCCCCACTTCTGCGAAGGCACGCCCACCACCGCCGATTCCAGCACCGCCGGATGCTTGGCGAGCTCGGCCTCCAGGTCCGACGGATAGATGTTGAACCCGCCGGAGATGATCATGTCCTTCTTGCGGTCCATGAGCGTCAGGAAGCCGTCCTCGTCGAAACGGCCGACGTCGCCCGTGCGGATGAAGCGCAGCCCGTCGGGCGAATGCCACTCGGCCTCGGAGGTCTTCCCGGGCTGATTGTGGTAGCCGACCATCATCGCTCCGGAGCGGCCGACGATCTCGCCCACGTGGCCCTGGGGCACCTCCTTGCCGTCCTCGCCGATCAGGCGGATGTCGTGCCCTGGCAGCGGCTTGCCGACGGTGTGCAGCTTGTCCGGATATTCGTGGGCGACCAGGCCGCAGGAGCCGCCGCCCTCGGTCATGCCGTAGTACTCGATCAGCCCGCCGGGCCAGCGCTTGAGCACGTCGGCCTTCAGCTCGGCGGCGAATGGCGCGGAGGTGGCGAACTTCATCACGAAGCTGGACAGATCGTAGCTGTCGAAGTCCGGCCGCTCCATCAGCCGGCGGTACTGCACCGGCACCAGCATGGCGTGGGTCACCCGGTACTGCTGCGACAGCTTCAGGAACTGCTCGGCGTCGAACTTGGGCATCAGCACCGCCGTGCCGCCGTTGGACACGGTCGGCAGGAACGAGACGAGCGTGGTGTTCGAATAGAGCGGGGTGGAGACCATGGTCACCGCCCCGGCCGGATAGACGCCCCGGCGGATCTGGCCCCAGCGCATGCTGTGCGGCTGCACGATGCCCTTGGGCGTGCCGGTGGTGCCCGACGAATAGATGATGTTGAAGGGTTGCTCCGGCGCCACCGTGACCGGCGCCGGCTTGGCCCCCTCGGCGGCGAGCCAGGTCTCGAAGGGAACGCCGGCGTCGGAACCGTCCAGGGACACCCGCTTGGCCGTGATCTGGTCGGCCACGCCGGCCAGGGCGTCGGACACGCCCTTGTCCAGGAAGAAGACCTTGGCCCCGCTGTCGGTGAGCATCATCACCAGGCTCTCGGGCGTGGACGAGGGGGCGAGCGGCGCCACGGCGGCCCCGGCGCGCAGGATCCCCAGGAAGGTCGCGGCGTATTCCACCGAGGTGGTGGCGCAGGCGGCGGCCACGTCGCCGTTCTTCACGCCGTCGCGCTGCAGCGCCGCGGCGATCCGGTCCATCAGCGCGTCGAGCTGGCCGAAGGTGAGCTGGCGCTTGGCGTCGACCAGCGCGAGCTGGTCCGGCCGCTCCCCGGCCTGTTCGGCGATCACTTCCGGCAGGGTGGCGAAGTCCCGGCTCAGGATTTCTTCGACGGACATGCGGCTTCCTCCAAACGCGTGTTCGAGCCCTTTGGGTGATTAGCCCGCCCATCGGCGCAGCGACAACCGCAATCGCGCCCTTGCGGCCGAAGGGCCCGGCGGGGGAGACTGTCGGCGGCCGCCGGTCATTGGGCGGCGATGCATATTTTCCTTCGCCGATCGCGGGCCAACCGCGGCGGCCCATTTCTCAGGGATGGAACCATGGCCGAAGAGATGATTTCCCTTGGCGCGCGGCTCAGGGACCTCGCCCAAACCAAGCCGGACGCCCCGGCGGTCACCAGCGGCGGGACCACGTTCACCTACGCCGAGCTGCACAGCCGCACCAATCGCATCGCCCGCGCCCTGATCGACAAGGGCGTCAAGCACGGCGACCTGGTCACCCTGGGCCTGCCCAACTCCACCGGCTTCATCGAGGCGGCCTGGGCCATCTGGAAGGCCGGCGCCACGCCGCAGCCGATCTCCTTCCGCCTGCCGAAGAACGAACTGGAGGCGATCATGGAGCTGGCCAAGACGCCGGTGGTGATCGGCCAGTTCGCCCATGAGATCGACCGGCCGCTGCTGGACGTCGACGAGCTGCTGGCCCTGTCCGACGACGACAGTGACCTGCCCGACCTCGTCGCGCCGATCTACAAGGCGCCCACCTCCGGCGGCTCCACCGGACGGCCCAAGCTGATCCTGTCCGGCAACCGCGCGGAGACCACCAAGGAGATGCCGGAGGCCGGCGGCTTCCGCATCAAGCCGGGCGCGACCGTGGTGATCCCCGCCGCGCTCTACCACAACGCCCCGTTCGGCATGGCCGCCGCCGGGATCACCCTGGGCGCCCACGTGGTGGTGACGCCCCGCTTCGACCCGGAGGCGACGCTCCAGGCCGTCCAACAGCACAAGGCGACCTGGCTCTATCTGGTGCCCACCATGATGAGCCGCATCTGGCGCCTGCCCGAGGAGGTGCGGGCGGCCTACGACGTCTCCTCGCTAGAGACCATGTGGCACATGGCGGCCCCCTGCCCGGCCTGGCTGAAGGAGAACTTCATCCACTGGTTCGGGCCCGAGACGGTGATGGAGCTCTACGCCGGCACCGAGGCCCAGGCGGTGACCATCATCAACGGCGCCGAATGGCTGGAGCACCGCGGCTCGGTGGGCCGGGTGACCACCGGCGAGATGATCGTGGTGGGCGAGGACGGCCAGCCCCTGCCGGCGGGCCAGCCGGGCGAGATCTACATGCGCCGCCCGGCCGGCGCGCCGCCCAGCTACCAGTACCGGGGCGCGACGCCCCGCACCCTGCCCGGCGGCTGGGAGAGCCTGGGCGACATCGGCTGGTTCGACGAGGACGGCTATCTCTACCTGGCCGACCGGCGCACCGACATGATCCTGGTGGGCGGCTCCAACGTCTATCCGGCCGAGATCGAGGCGGCGCTGGACGAGCACCCGCTGGTGCAGTCCTCCGCCGTGATCGGCCTGCCGGACGAGGACATGGGCGCTGTGGTGCATGCCATCGTCCAGCCCAGGCCCGGCCTTGACGAGGCCGGCCTGCGCGCCTTCCTGGCCGACAAGCTGGTCACCTACAAGCAGCCGCGCAGCTACGAGTTCGTCGAAGAGCCCCTGCGCGACGACGCCGGCAAGGTGCGCCGCACGGCCCTGCGCGACGCGCGGATCAAGGCGCAGGCCTGACGCCGTCCCGCATCGTCCGCCGCCGACGCGCGTCGACCGACGACGCCGGACGGACCGCCGTCCTCACCCAGCGGACGGTTGTCCGTCATGGTGCGCTGCGATAAGCGAGACCCCATTCATCCAAAGACGATACTTTGCGGAAGAGAGCATGAGCATAAAGGGCAAGGCCTACATCATGGGGGCCTATGAGCACCCCACCCGCGACGCGCCCGACAAGTCGACGCCCCAACTTCACGCCGAGTGCGCCCTGGGCGCGCTGAAGGACGCGGGCCTGACCAAGGACGACGTGGACGGTTATTTCTGCGCGGGCGACGCGCCCGGCTTCGGCGCCATGTCGATGTCCGACTACATGGGCCTAAAGCTGCGCCACATGGACTCCACCGAGACCGGCGGCTCGTCCTACATCCTGCACGTCAGCCACGCGGCCCAGGCGATCGCCGCGGGCAAGTGCTCGGTGGCGCTGATCACCCTGGCCGGGCGGCCGCGGCAGTCCAGCCGCATGGCCGGCGGCGGCCGTCCTAGCATGGGCGAGGCCCCGCCAGAGGCTGGCTTCGAAAACATGTACGGCGGCACCACGCACAACACCTACGGCATGTGCGCCATGCGCCACATGTACGAGTACGGCACCACCTCCGAACAGCTCGCCTGGATCAAGGTGGCGGCCAGCCATCACGCCCAGTGGAACGAGCACGCCTTCCTGCGCAACGTGGTCACCGTCGAGGACGTGGTGAACTCGCGGATGATCTCCGATCCGCTGCACCTCTTGGACTGCTGCGTCGTCACCGACGGCGGCGGCGCCCTGATCGTCACCAGCCCGGAAGTGGCCAAGTCCCTGAACCGGCCCAAGGTGAAGGTGATGGGCGCGGGCGAGGCGCCCAAGGGCCCGGCCGGCGGCCTGGACCTGGACCTCACCTATTCCGGCGCGGCCTGGTCCGGCCCGCGCGCCTTCGCCGAGGCCGGCGTCACCCCCGCCGACATCAAGTACGCCTCGATCTACGACAGCTTCACCATCACGGTGCTGATGCAGCTTGAGGACCTGGGCTTCTGCGAGAAGGGCCAGGGCGGCAAGTTCGTGGCCGACGGCAATCTGATCTCCGGCGTCGGCAAGCTGCCGTTCAACACCGACGGCGGCGGCCTGTGCAACAACCACCCCACCAACCGGGGCGGTATCACCAAGGTCATCGAGGCCGTGCGGCAACTGCGCGGCGAGGCCCATCCCAAGGTCCAGGTTCCGAACTGCGACCTCGCCATCGCCCACGGCACGGGCGGATCCCTGGGCGTGCGCCACGGCGCGGCGACCCTCATCATGGAACGGGAGTAGGCCCCATGAGCGATCAAGCCCAAAAGGACGCCCCCAAGGCGGCGGTCCGCCAGTTCCGCGCGCCGGCCGTCAACGTCGAGACCCAGCCGTTCTGGGACGCGGCCAGCGAGGGCCGGTTCCTGATCAAGCGCTGCACCGCCTGCGGCAAGGCCCACTGGTATCCGCGGGCGATCTGCCCGTTCTGCTTCTCGCCCGAGACCGTGTGGGAACAGAGCCCCGGCGAAGGGGTGATCTACACCTACTCGGTGATGCACCGCTCGCCGACCGGCCCCTACGCCATCGGCTACGTCAACCTGGATGAAGGTCCGGCGGTGATGACCAACTTCGTCGACTGCGACCTGTCGGCCCTGAAGATCGGCCAGCGGGTGAAGGTGAAGTTCGCCCCCACCGAGGAAGGCGCCCCGCCGGTGCCGGTGTTCACGCCGGTCTGACCGCGGCTTCTTCACCCTTTCGGGATGGACACGGCGCTAGTCTCCTCCCCCTCTGGGGGAGGTGGCGGCGAAGCCGACGGAGGGGGACTGCAAGTCGCTCGGGTCGCGCCTGGCGAGGGTCAAAGTCCCCCTCAGTCCCTACGGGACAGCTCCCCCAGAAGGGGGAGCATCCGTATTCGCGATCCGTTAGAGAGAAGGGCTAGGCGCCGGCTTCCGCCTTCAGCGCGGCGATCAGCGGCTCCAGCTCGCGCGGGTGGCGCAGGCGGTGCTGCGTCAGGCCGGCGAACTGAGGCTCTGTCAGCATTTCCTCGAACTGCACGCGGCGGCGGGCCCAGGTGTCCCAGGCCCAGCGGATCGGGTGGTCTTTGGAGAACCAGCGGCCGAATTCCTCGCGGTTGCCGGTGCCTTCCCACAGCTCGCGGCCGGTGATCGCGCGCGCGAACGAGCGGCGGATCACCCGGGGCATGATCACCGAGCGGTCGTAGTCCAGCCAGATCAGGCAGGTGGCGCGCGCCCAGACGCGCAGGCGCACCTTGCCGTAGTTGCCGTCGCACACCCAGCGGTCGGCGGCGATCCGCTCGTCCACGCGGCGGACGAACTCCTCAGGCTCATGGGTGTTGAGGTCGCGCCAGCCGGCCTGCCAGTTGATCGCGTCCAGCTCGATGCGCGGAAGCGACAGCTCCCGCTCCAGCCGCTGGGCGAGCGTGGTCTTGCCCGAGCCGGAACTGCCGACCACCGCGACGCGCATCACCCCTCCTGAAGAAAGACGGCGAGGCCGGGCCTGGCCGCCCGGCCGCCGGTTCCTGCTCCAGTTTCGTTAAGTTTGGCGCGCGGTCGAGAGGCGAAACCGGCGGACAACTTCGGCGTCGCGCCTAGGACGTCTTCTCCGCCACGCCCAGTTCGGCCCAGACCTCATCGGTGTTCTCGCCCAGCCGGGGCGGATGGCGGCGGATGTTGGACGGCGATTTCGAGAACTTCACCGGCGGCTTCATGGCGTTGTAGGGGCCGGCGTGCGGGTGCTCATAGGTCTGGAAGAAGTCGACCGCCTTCAGGTGCGGGTCCTCGGGCAGGTCGTCCAGCCGGTTGGTGCGCACCACCGGGATCGACAGCGGCTTCAGGACGTCCAGCCACTCCTGGGTGGTGCGCGTGGCGGTCACCGTCTCCACCAGGGCGTAGAGCTCCTGGATGTGCTTGGCGCGGGTGGCGTAGTCGCAGAAGCGCGGATCCTTGCCGAAGGTGTCGCCCATGCCGGCGGCGGCGAAGAACTGGTCCCACTGCTTATCCGTATACGGAAGAAGGCCGATGTAGCCGTCCTTGGTCTTGTAGGGCTTGCGGTTGGCGTTCATCACCCGCTGGTAGCCCCACTGGCCGATCGAGGGCTCCCAGACGTGGTCATAGAGGTGCTCGACCAGGTTGAAGCTGGTCACGCACTCCAGCATCGGCACCTCGATGAGCTGGCCCTGGCCGGTGCGCTCGCGGTGCAGCAGGCCGGCGGTGATCGCCTGGCACATGAACAGGCCCGAGACCTTGTCGGCCACCAGGGTGGGCAGGATGCGCGGGGTGGGGTTGTCGTCGATCCGGGGAAGCAGGTCGGAGAGGCCCGAAGCCGACTGGATCAGGTCGTCATAGGCCGGCTCGCCCGCATAGGGCCCGTCCGAGCCGTAGCCGGCGGCGTGAACGTAGACGACGTCGGGACGGATCTTCGCCACGTCCTCGTAGCCCAGGCCCAGGCGCTTCAGCCCCTCGTAGCGCACCGAGGCGGCGAATACGTCGCAGGAGGCGATCAGCGCCTCCAGCGCCGGGCGGCTCGCCGGGTCCTTCAGGTCGATCAGCACCGAGCGCTTGTTGCGGTTGATGGTCATGAAGATCGGGCCGAGATCGCGCGGCGCGCCCTCCGGCACGTGGCCGGCCCAGCGCATGATGTCGCCGCCGTCGCCGCGGCCCGAGCCCGGATCCTCCAGCTTGAAGACCTCGGCCCCCTGGTCGCCCAGCATCTGGGTGGCGTAGGCGCCGAACACCACGCTGGTCAGGTCCAGGATGCGGACGCCGGCGAGAGGCCCGGTGGCCTTGGTCTGAAGTTCCTGGGTCTTGCCGGTCATGCGTAAAGGCCTTTCCTCTCCAACTGGGTCTGCTTGAGCCGGGCGACGCCGGCCTTCAGTTCCTTCAAGATCAAGTCTTCCTTCGCCTCCAGCCGGGCGACCGGCCCAGCCACGCCCACGGCGAAGACCCGGCCGAACGCGCCGGGCGGCAGAGGCGCGCCGATCACGCCGGCGCCGACCGAGACGGTGTGCTTGGAAATGGCGTAACCGCGGGCGCGCACCTCGTTGACCCGGCTCATCAGCGCCTCGCGCGAGAGCGGCGGACCGGCGTCCGGCTCGGCGTTGATCCGCCGGCGCAGGCGCTCGATCTCCTCGTCCGACTTGGCGCTCAGCAGGCACCAGCCCAGGCCCGAGGCCGCCAGCGGCCGGCGCGCGCCCGGCGGCACGGAGAACTGCAGAGGCTCGGACGAATGCAACAGGTGCACGTACTGGGCGTGCAGGTCGCTCTGGGTGGCCAGGATCACCGTCTCGCCGGTGGCCGCGCGCAGCCGCTCCATGATCCCCAGGAGCGCCCCGTCGCCGAACAGCGCGTCGGGCACCCAGGCGCCCAGGGCGGCGATGCGCATGGTGGGGAAATAGGTCCTCCGGTCGCGATCGTAGTCCAGGTAGCCCAGGGCCACGAGCGACTTCAGCAGCGCCGACCCGCTGGAGGCCGGATAGCCCAGGCCCTCCAGGATGTCCTTCAGCGCCAGCGGCCGCCGCTCCCGGTCGAACAGCTCCAGGATCTCGAAGGCGCGTTTGGCGGACTTGACCGCGTCCCGATCCATGGAGCTCCCGTAGCGCCGTTGATTTTCAAGGATGTGAAAATTCCATCCACGTATAGGAAATTCTTAGAGCCCGCCTTAGGACTTGGCCAGCGCAAAAAAAGACAACTGTCCGGCGGAGGACGCCCATGAACTTCGAACTCGCCGAAGAGCATCGGATGCTCAAGGACCTGGTGGAGCGCTTCGTGCGCGACGAGCTGATGCCGCTGGAGACGCCGGTCATGGCCCGCGAGGCCGCCGGTCAGGGCGTCTTCCTGACCGCCGAGGAACGCGAGCGGGTGGACGGGATCGCCCGCGACCTCGGCCTGTGGGGCCTGGACGCTCCCGAGGACGTCGGCGGCGTGGACCTGCCGATGGTGGCGCTGGTCGGCGTGAACGAGGCCATGGGCTCGACGGTCACGCCTTACACCCTGCGTCCGGACTCGCCGAACCTGCGCATGCTGATGGCCACGGTGAACGACCAGCAGCGCGAGGCCTATCTGGCGCCCTACGCCCGCGGCGAGACGGTGAGCGCCATCGGCATCTCCGAGCCCGGCGCGGGCGCTGATCCCGCCGGCATGACCACCCGCGCCGTGCGCGACGGCGACGACTGGGTGATCAACGGCCGCAAGATCTGGACGACGCGCGCGGCCGAGGCCGACTTCACCATCGTCATGGCCATCACCGACATGGAGAAGCGCGCCCGTGGCGGCATGAGCGCCTTCCTGGTGGACAAGGGCACGCCGGGCTTCAACGTGCTGCGGCGCATTCCCATGCTCGGGGGCGAATACACCTACGAAGTGGCGCTGGAGGACTGCCGCGTGCCCGGCTGGAAGCTGCTGGGCGTCGAGGGCCAGGGCTTCGCGCCCATGCAGGTGCGGCTCGGCACGCGGCGCATGCAGATGGCCGCCTGGTCGGTCGGCATGGCCCAGCGGGCGCTGGACATGATGTGCGAATACGCGCCTCAGCGCGTCACCTTCGGCCAGCCGCTTTCCCAGCGCCAAGCGGTGCAATGGTGGGCGGCCGACGCGGCCATGAAGATCCACGCCGCGCGGCTGATGACCTATGACTGCGCCTGGAAGCTCGACCAGGGCCGCGACGTGCGCAATGAGATCTCGATGATCAAGGTGTTCGCCACCGAGACCGCCTGGGAGGTCATCGACAACGCCATGCAATGCTTCGGCGCCATGGGCATGACCAAGGAGCTGCCGCTGCAGCTGATGGCCGCGCACGTGCGCAATATGCGAATCTACGACGGGCCTTCCGAAGTCCACCGCATGGTGGTGGCCCGCAACCTGATGGGAACGAAACGATGAGCAAGCCCGACCACCTGAGCGTGACCCGCGACGGCTTCGTCGCGACGGTGGAGATCAACCGCCCGCCGAACAATCACGTCAGCGTGGAGCTGATGCGCGATCTGGCCGACGAGCTGGGAAAGCTGGATGCGGACAATGGCTGCCGCGCCATCGTGCTGTGCTCGGCCGGCAAGCCGTTCTGCGCCGGCGCGGACCTGGTCAGCCCGCAGGGCATCGGCGGCTCGGGCATGAGCGGCATCGCCCCGCTCTACGACCAGGCGGTGCGCCTGTTCTCGGTGGAAAAGCCGGTGGTGGCGGCGGTGCAGGGCGCGGCCGTGGGCGCGGGCCTGGGCCTGGCGCTGGTGGCCGACTTCCGCGTGGCCGCGCCCGAGGCGCGCTTCACCGCCAACTTCGTCAAGCTGGGCTTCCACCCGGGCTTCGGCCTGACCTACACCCTGCCCCGGCTGATCGGCCATCAGCGGGCCGAACTGATGTTCCTGACCGGACGGCGCATCAAGGCCGACGAGGCCCTGGCCTGGGGCCTGGTGGACGAGGTCGCGCCCCTCGAGGCGCTGCGCGAGCGGGCCCACGCCCTGGCCGCCGAGATCGCCGAAAACGCGCCGCTGGCGGTGGTGGCCACCCGCAAGACCCTGCGCGGCGAGGTCGCCGCCGCCGTGCGCGCCCAGACCGCCCACGAGCACGAGCAGCAGGCCATCCTGCGCGTCACCGAGGACTTCGCCGAGGGCGTGCGCGCCGTCCAGGAGCGCCGGCCGGGCGTTTTCGTCGGCCGCTGATCTTCAAGCCCCGTCCCCTACCGCCGCCCGGCGAGGCCGCCCGTCCCAGACGGCGCGGCCCGTCCGCATGCGTGCAGGCTTAACCTTGAATCCGGGCTGCGGCGTCGCCATATGCGCCTTGTCCCACCTGCCCTGGGACGCTCCACGCCGCAGAAGCTGAAGTATTCGTCGATAACCTTGTCGACGACTATTTCATGACGAGAACACGTCAGCGCGGAGACTTTATTGCGCCGCGATATCGCACCAGCGAAACATCTAGTCGGCGCAACTAATCTTGTCGCCGCCCTTGAACTATTCGCGAGGTGTGGCATTTTGTCCAAGTTGGGGGGCGAATCAGAGCCGCCTCGGCTTCGCAATTTGTTGCGGAGATCATTCGATGAATTTGGAGTCCGTTTCGTCTGTCCGCGTCCAACGCGACCTGAGCCTGCTGAAGATGGCCAAGCCGCTGAGCCGCTACGCCTTCAGCCTGCAGTCTGATCCGAACGAGGCCTACTTCCTCGTGCATGAGGCGCTGCACGCGGCCTTCCAGCGCGACCCCGACGACGGCGCATTCACCGAGACCGCCCTGCGCATGGATATCGAGCGGAGCTTCAGCTCCAGGCGGGCGTGAGGCGCCCGACTTCGCGGCGCCGGCGGCCGACGCGCAGAAATCCGCCCGCGGCTTGACTTCAATCAACGCGTCCCGCGCGATCCGGCGGCGGCATGGAGCAAGCTTGGAGGCGCCCATGTCTGACCCTACCCCGGCCAACGTTCCGCAGGCCCCGGCCGAGACGGCCGTCCGCAACCTGTGGGAGGGCTACGAGCTGTGGAAGAGCGGCTGCGAGCTCTGGATGGACTACCTTTCGGCCCTGCCCGGCCTGCGCTCGCCCGCCGACCTGATGGACCTGAACACCCGCTTCGTCGCCCGCAGCCTCAGCCTGTCCGGCTTCGCCTCGGGAGAGCTCCTGAAGGACGCGGGCCTGAACCAGCCGTTGCTCTGCGACGAGTGCTGAGCCCCGCTCAGCGACCGAGCTCCTCCAGCCGCCGCTTCAGCGCCATGGCGTCCCACCAGGCGTTGTGCTCGACCGCGTCCGGCAGGCTGGAGGGATAGGTCTCCAGGTGGATGATCGAAAAGCTCAGGCCCGGGATTTTCACCATGCGGCCGGGCCCGATCACGATCAGCCGGCAGAACAGGGCGATGTCCTCGGGCCAGTCGGCGACCACGTGAGGCGCCTCGTCGCCCGCCAGGAAGGCGCCAATGTCCTCGGCGGCCTCCAGGCGCGTCCAGCGGCGCGGCTCGAACGGGCACGACCACAGGATCGGCAGCACGTGCTCGGCCGTCCACGGATCGGCCGGGTCCGGCGGGTCGAACGCGTAGTAGACCGACTCCCCGTCCTCCCGCACCAGGCCCAGGCTGATCAGCGCCCCGCAGAAGCCGTTGAACTCGGTGTCGAGAAAATACCGCAGAGCCGGCCCCCTCCCCGCGCCTAGGCGGCCTGCGCTTCGCGGGCGCGACGCTTGACCTGACGCACTTCGGCGAGCTGGCCCTTGAGGATCTCCAGCGCGTCCGCCTCGGCCTCGCTCAGCCCGTCGAGCTTGAGGTGGTCGATCAGGACCTCAAGGGCGTCGCCGATCCGGCCAAGCTGGCGGCCGTAGCTGCCCACCTCGTCGAGCACCGCCTGCTCGATCTCCGGATGCGGCGTCTGGCCAAGGTCGATGTTGATCAGGCCGAACTGCGCGCCCTGCTGGTAGAAGGTCCAAGGATTGATCGCCTGCCAGAGCTTCTGCGGCGCCACGGAGAATTGGAACGATTTCGACATGCTCGCCTCCAGGTCGCGGCGAGCTTAGGCCGGGACCGGCCGGCGGTCACGCGCGGCGGGCGGCCGACAGGGTGTCCGTCACCCCAAGGCAGATCATGAGCTGGCCGGCGTAGTAGAGCCCCCAGATCGCCAGGCCGATCCAGGCCGCGCCGGCGAGCGGCCCGCCACGGGCGAAGATCAGCAGGTCCGAGGCCGTGAACATCACCGCGCCCAGGCCGGTCCGCAGGCGCGGGAAGCGGCTGGTCCAGGCGCAGGCGGCCATCAGCGACACGCCCAGGGCGTAGACCACGACGCCGGGGATCATCTTCGGATCGCCGATCAGGCCGGCGGCGATCAGCGCCGTCGCCGGGGGCAACACCCCGGCCAGCGCCTTCTGGGTGAGGGTCAGCCTGGGGCGGCGGTTGCGCAGATAGAGGCCGATGGCCACCAGATGGCCCGCCAGGAAGGCCAGGGCCCCGACGACCAGGCCCGCGGCGTCCAGGAGCACGTCGCCCAGGGCGCCCAGCGCCATCACCAGCGCGATCAGCCAGCCGTCCAGCGTGCGGGCGCGCAGGCCCGCGTAGACCGCCAGCAGGGCGACGCCGGCGCCCTTCCAGGCGATCTCCAGCGCCGGCGCCAGGCCCAGGTTCCAGGAGGCGACATAGCTGACGCCGGCGAGCACGGACAGGAAGAGCGCGCCGCGGCCCAGCGCCCCAGATTGCGTCACGTCGTTTCCCCCCTCGGACGCCGATCCGTCCGGACGGGGCAGACTAGCAGGCCGCCGCGCGGGGAAAAGGCCCGCGCGGCGAAGCATCAGACAAGGCCGACGAGCTTGGCGGTCTGCCAGGAGGCGAGCAGCAGCACCAGGCCGCCCACCAGCCAGGTCATGGCGCGCACCGGGGCGACCTTGACCACGTAGCCGGCCACGGGCGCGGCGGCCAGGCCCCCGACGATCAGGCCGGCGATGGCCGTGGCGTGGGCGACCACGCCCTCGGCGTCGTCCCAGTGGCCGGTGAGCAGCGCCGCCAGGAAGGTCGCCGAGATCGCGGCGGTGACGAAGAACTCGGCGGTGTTGACCGTGCCGATGCTGGTGCGCGGGTCAGCGCCCGAACCGACCATGGCGCTGGTCACCGTGGGCCCCCAGCCGCCGCCGCCCACGGCGTCGAGGAAACCGCCGACGAGGCCGAGCGGGCTGGCCCACTTGCGCGGAAACGGATTGGGCCTGGCCGCGCGGAAGGCGCGATAGAGGATCAGCGCGCCCATCAGCGCCAGATAGCCGGTGATGAACGGCTTGATCACCGCCCCGTCGATGGAGGTGAGGACGAAGGCGCCCAAGGCGCCGCCCAGCACGCCGCCCAGCGCCAGGCGCGCGAAGAGCTTCCAGTTGACGTTCTTGTGCACCGCATGGGAGCCGGCCGAGGCGGCGGTGGTGAAGACCTCGGCGGCGTGGACGCTGGCCGAGGCGGTGGCCGGCGGCACGCCGAAGGCCAGCAGCACGGTGGACGAGATCACGCCGTAGGCCATGCCCAGGGCGCCGTCGACGATCTGCGCCAGGAAACCCACGAACGCGAACAGGGTGAAGTCGGCCATCGGCGAGGCTCCGTATCAGTCGCCTGACCGTGTACTTTAATTCCTATTAGATCGATAGAGATTAAGTGGTAACGCCTAGAGGGATTCTAAAGCCGCGGGCGAGCGGCTGGCGGCCTCCAGGGTCCAGCCTTCCAGCACGGCCGCGACCGCGTCGCGGGCCTTCACCAGCGCCGGGCGGATCGGGCAGTCCTCGACCGTGGGACAGGTCTCGCAGGGGCGATAGGCGGTGCGCGAGGCGCAGGGCGCCAGGGCGAGCGGACCGTCCAGGGCGCGTATCACGTCGGCGAAGCTGGTCTCGGCCGCCGGCCGGGCGAGCGCATAGCCGCCGAAGCGGCCGCGGGTGCTGACCAGCAGGCGGCCGCGCTTCAGCTCGAGCAGGATAGCCTCGAGGAACTTGCGCGGCGCGGCGGCGCCTTCGGCGATCTCGGCGATCGAGGCCGGCCCGTCCGCCGGGCGGCCGGCCAGATAGACAAGGGCGCGAAGCGCGTAGCGGGCCCGCTGGGAAAGCATGGCCCATCAGTAGAGCGGCGACGCCCGCCGCGCCAGTCAGGCCCGGCCCAAGGCCGCGGCCTCGCGGGCGAGGGCGGTGATCCGGTCCCAGTCGCCGGCGCGCACGGCGTCGGCGGGCGCCACCCAGCTTCCGCCCACGCAGACCACGTTGGGCAGGGCCAGATAGTCCGGCGCGGTCCTGGCGTCGACGCCGCCGGTGGGACAGAAGCGCGCCTGGGCGAAGGGGCTGGCGAACGCCTTCAGCGCCGCCGGGCCGCCGACCACGTTGGCCGGGAACAGCTTGAAGTACTCGAACCCGGCCGCGAGCCCGGCCATCAGCTCGGTGGCCGTGGCGATTCCCGGCAACAAGGGAACCGGCCCCTCGGCGGTCTCCCCGGCGATCAGGCCCGGACTGACGGCGAACCGCGCGCCGGCGTCGGCGACGGCCTGGCGCGCCGAGGCGGTGGTGACCGTGCCCGCGCCCACCACCGCGCCTTCCACCGCGTTCATCCGCTCGATCGCCTCGATGGCGGCCGGCGTGCGCAAGGTGACCTCCAGGGCGCGCAGCCCGCCGGCCACCAGCGCGCGGGCCAGCGGCTCGGCGTGGCCTGGATCTTCGATGATCAGCACCGGGACGACCGGCGCCAGGCGCAGGATATCCTCAAGGGTCACAGCCGCATGCCTTTCTGCCGCTGAAGCTCGCGCGCGGCCCCGACCAGCGCGGCATAGGGGTGGACGATCAGGGTGGTCGGGATCGCCTTGACGTAGTCGGACATGCGGCCCTTGTCCTCGAACCGCCGGCGGAAGCCGCCCGCCTCCAGCCGCTCGACCATCCGCGGGGCGATGCCGCCGGTGATGAACACCCCGCCGCGCGCGCCGAAGGTGAGGGCCACATCGCCGGCCACGCTTCCCAGGATCTCGCAGAAGCGGTCCAGGGTGCGGCCGGCCAGGGAATCGCCGTCCAGCGCCGCCATGAACACCGCCTTCTCGTCGGCCAGCGGGGCCTGCGCGCCCTCGATGTCGGCCAGGGCGCCGTAGAGATCGTAAAGCCCGGCGCCCGACAGGATGCGCTCGCGCGAGACGCGGCCGAAGCGCGCCTTGAGCCGGCGCCAGACCTCGACCTCCACCTCGTCATAGGGCGCGAAGGCCGCGTGGCCGCCCTCGGTGGCGAGCGGCACGTCGACCAGCCCGGAGCGCGCCAGCCCGGCCACGCCGAAGCCGGTGCCCGCGCCCAGCACGGCGACGGGCGCGTCTTCCGCCCCGCGCAGCTCCGGACCGATGCGGCGCAGGTCGTCCGGCTCCAGCAGCGGGGCGGCCAGCGCCTGGGCGGCGAAATCGTTGATCAGGGTGACCGCCTCGAACTCGAAGGCGCCCACCAGCTCGGTCTCCGAGACCACCCAGGACAGGTTGGTGAACTCGGTCTCGCCGTCGATCACCGGGCCGGCCACGGCGATGGCCGCGCGCGGCGGGCGCAGCCGCCCGGCGCTGCCTTCAATGTACTCGGCGATGATCTCCGACAGCGAGCCGAAGTCGGCGCAATGATAGCTCTTGGGCGACTTGAGCCGGCCTTCTTCGTCCACCAGGGCGAGGCGGGCGTTGGTTCCGCCCACGTCGCCCACCAGCCCCTGATGCTCCCCCTTCACGCCGCAGCCTCGAACAGCACGCTGGCGCCCTCGTCGGCGCGGCCGGCGGCCTGCCGCATCCAGCCGAACAGCTCACGGCCGTAGCCGCGCCCCGGCGGCGGCCGGCCCGCAGCGGTCCGCGACCGGAGCTCGGCCGGCTCGACCTTGATCTCCAGGGTCCCGGCATGGGCGTCCAGGCTGATCACGTCGCCGTCGCGCACGAAGGCCAGCGGGCCGCCGTCAACGGCCTCGGGCGTCACGTGGATCGCCGCGGACACCTTGCCCGACGCGCCCGACATGCGCCCGTCGGTGACCAGCGCCACCTTGTGGCCGCGGTCGAGCAGCACCGAAAGCGTGGGCGTGAGACTGTGGAGTTCGGGCATGCCGTTGGCCTTGGGTCCCTGGAAGCGGACGACGCAGATGAAGTCGCGGTCGAGCTCGCCGCGCTTGAAGGCGGCGATCACCTCGTCCTGGTCGTCGAACACGATGGCCGGCGCCTCGACGCGCAGGTGCTCGGGCTTGACCGCCGAGGTCTTGATCACCGCCCGGCCGAGGCCGCCCTCCAGGAGGCGCAATCCGCCCTCGGACTGGAAGGGATCGTCCACCGGCCGCAGGAGCTCGCGGTTCAGCGACACGGCCGGCCCCTCGCGCCAGACGAGGCGGCCGTCCTCCAGGAACGGCTCGGTCTGATAGCGGCGCAGGCCGCCGCCGGCCACGGTCGTCACGTCGTCATGGGCCAGGCCCGCGTCCAGGAGCTGGCGGATGATGAAGGCCATGCCGCCGGCCGCGTGGAAGGCGTTCACGTCCTCCGAGCCGTTGGGATAGACCCGCGCCAGCAGCGGCGTCACCCGCGACAGGTCGTCGAAATCCTGCCAGGTCAGGATGACGCCGGCGGCCCGGGCCATGGCCAGGATGTGCAGGGTGTGGTTGGTCGACCCGCCCGTCGCCATCAGGCCGGCGATCGCGTTCACCAGGCTCTTCTCGTTCACCACCTCGCCCATCGGCGCATAGGCGTTGGTTCCCTGGGCGATCTCCACCGCGCGCCTGGGAGCGGCGGCGGTCAGGGCGTCGCGCAGCGGCGTGTTCGGCGTGATGAAGGCCGAGCCGGGCAGGTGCAGGCCGGTCATCTCCATCATCATCTGGTTGGAGTTGGCGGTGCCGTAGAAGGTGCAGGTGCCCGGCCCGTGGTAGGACTTCATCTCGGAGTCCAGCAGCTCCTCGCGGGTGACCTTGCCCTCGGCGTAGAGCGCCCGCACGTGCGCCTTCTCCTTGTTGGAGATGCCCGAGGTCATCGGCCCGGCTGGCACGAAGATCACCGGCAGGTGGCCGAAGGCCAGGCCGCCGATCACCAGCCCCGGCACGATCTTGTCGCAGACGCCCAGCAGCAGGGCCGCGTCGAAGGCGTCGTGGGTCAGGGCCACGGCCGTCGACATGGCGATCACGTCCCGCGAGAACAGCGACAGCTCCATCCCCGGCCGGCCCTGGGTGACGCCGTCGCACATGGCCGGAACCCCGCCGGCCACCTGGGCCGTGGCGTGCGCCTTGTGCGCGGCGGCGCGGATGATGTCGGGAAAGCGCTCGAACGGCTGATGCGCCGAGAGCATGTCGTTGTAGGCGGTGACGATGGCGATGTTGGGCGCGGTCGGGTCGCGCATGCGCACCTTGTCGCCGTCCGGGCTGGCGGCGAAGGCGTGGGCGAAGTTGGCGCATGACAGCTTGGCCCGGCCTGGGCCCGAGCGGCGCGCTTCCTCGATCCGCGCCAGATAGTCGGCGCGCGTGTCGCGGCTGCGTTCGATGATCCGCTCGGTGACCTCGGCGACAACGGGATGCATGGCGACAGTCCTCCTCACGGCGACCAGATGATGCGAACCGGCGTTTCGGTCTGCTGGACGATGGCGCGCACGGGATAGTCCGCCCCGCCCGCCGCCGCGCGCAGAACCTCGCGTTTGGCCTCCCCGGCCACGGTGATCAAGATGGCGCGGGCCTTGAGCAGCGCCGCACGCGTCATTGTGATCCGGGCCAGCGGCGGCGAACCGACCCCTGCCGGAACGCCCAGCAGCACGCGATCGCTGTCCGGGTCCATGCCGGCCTCCAGGACGGGGCTGCCCGGAATCAGCGAGGCGATGTGGCCGTCGTCGCCCATGCCCAGATGGACCACGTCGGCCGGAACCAGCGCGCGGGCCACGGGCTCGGCGGCCAGGGCGGCGGCTTCGGGACTGTCCGCCGCCGAGTAGAGCGGCGCGAAGATCGAACGCGCGGCCGGCCCCACGCGCAGATGGGCGTTCACCAGGGCGGCGTTGGACGCCTCGTGATCGGGCGGCACGAAGCGGTCGTCCGACAGGGTGACCACCACCCGCGTCCAGTCGAGCGCCGCATGGGCCAGGCGGTCGTAGACCGGGCCGGGCGAGCGCCCGCCGGTGGCCACGAAGACCGCCCGGCCGCGCAGGCCCAGCGCCCGCGACAGGTGGTCGGCGATGAAGGCCGCGGCGGCGTCCGCGGCCGAGGTCTGGTTGGAGAAGGCCTCGATCATCTCGGCTCCTTAACGCGCCATAGCCGCAGGGCGCTTCATGGGCGGGTCAGCGGCGGGGCGTGTGGGCGAGTCTCAGGATGTTGGCCGCCCCCGGCGAGCCCATCGGCAGGCCGGCCAGGATCAGCACGCGGCGGCCCGGCGGCGCCACGCCGTGGGAGGCGGCCTCGCCCACGGCCACATGCGCCAGGGATTCCGGATCGTTCGGCTGGTCGACCACCCGCGGCTCCACGCCCCACACCAGGCCCAGCCGCCGGGCCGTGGGCAGGCTGGGCGTCAACGCCAGGGTGGGCTGCAGCGGGCGCTCCCGGGCGAGCCGCAGCGCGGTCTGGCCGGTGGTGGTGAAGGCCACCAGGCAGGCGATGTCGGCCACCTCGGCGGCCTTGGAGGCGGCGCTGACCAGGGCGTCGGCGTCGCTCTCGTCGTGCGGATACTCCGCGCGCATCAGCTCGGGCCAGCGCGGGTCGAGCTCCACGCGCTCGATGATGCGGTCCATCATCGCCACCGCCTCCACCGGATAGTCGCCTGCGGCGGTCTCAGCCGACAGCATCACCGCGTCGGCGCCCTCGTACACCGCCCCAGCCACGTCGGAGGCCTCCGCCCGGGTGGGCGTGGGCGAATGGATCATCGATTCCAGCATTTGGGTGGCGACGATCACCGGCAGGCCGCGCAGCCGGGCGGCGCGCACCAGCGTCTTCTGCGCCACCGGCACCTCCTCGGGCGCCAGCTCCACGCCCAGGTCGCCGCGGGCCACCATCACCGCCTGGGTCAGGTCGAGGATCTCGTCCAGCGCATCCAGGGCGGCGGGCTTTTCGATCTTGGCCAGCACGCCGGCCCGGCCCTGCACGATCTGGCGCAGCTCGGCCATGTCTGAGGCGCGCTGGACGAAGGAGAGCGCCACCCAGTCGACCCCCTGGTCCAGCGCGAAGGCCAGGTCCTCGCGGTCCTTGGCGGTGAGCGCCGGGATCGGAATGGCCAGGCCCGGCAGGTTCAGGCCCTTGTGGTTGGAGAGCCGGTCGCCCGCCACCACTGTGGTGTTGGCGAAGTCCGCCCCGTGCTCGACCACCCGCAGCCGCACCTTGCCGTCGTCCAGCAGGACGTCGGCGCCGACCCTCAAGGCCGCGAACACCTCCGGGTGCGGAACGCAGACGCGCGCGGCGTCGCCCGGCGCCGGATTGGTGTCGAGCCGGAAGTCCTGGCCAGGCTTCAGGCGCACCGCCTCGTCGACGAATTCGCCCAGCCGCAGCTTGGGGCCCTGCAGGTCGGCCAGCACGGCGAGCGGCCGGCCCACCGACTTTTCGGCGGCGCGCACCGCGGCGATGGCCCGGGCGTGCATCACATGCGCGCCATGACTGAAATTCACGCGAAACACGTCCGCGCCGGCGCGGGCCAGGGCGACGACCTTGTCGGGAGCGGCGCTGGCCGGGCCCAGTGTGGCCACAATGCGGGCACGGCGAGACCGAATCATTGAAGCTCCATAAGGTCTTGCGGATGCACGCTGGCGATCGGCGCGGCAAACCGCGACGCGGATCAAACCACGGTAGAAGACGTTCTAGCGCCGTCGAGCACAAGGGGCTGCGGCCGACGTCTCCGACACAGCGAGGACCCGTCCCGTGACGCAAACGCTTGACCTCTTTCCCATCGGCAACTGCCTGGCCAGCGCCCTGATCGATCGGCAAGGACGGTTCGTATGGGCCTGCGCGCCCCGGGTGGACGGCGACCCGGTGTTCTCGGCCCTGCTGCAGGACGCCGATCCGGCGGCGGCGGAAGGCCTCGGCCACTGGTCGATCGACGTCGAGGGCCTGGCCCACGTGCACCAGGCCTACGACCGCAACACGCCGATCCTGCGCACCGAGCTGACCGACAAGGATGGCGCCTGCCTGGAGATCATCGACTTCGCGCCGCGCTACCGTCAGTTCGGCCGCATCTATCGGCCGCTGGCCTTCATCCGCATGGTGCGGCCGATCTCCGGCACGCCGCGCATCCGCATCCGCCTGCGGCCCACGGCCGACTGGGGCGAGCGCCCGGCCCGCCGCACCTCCGGCTCCAACCACATCCGCTACGTCGGGGGCGGAGCGACCCTTCGGCTGACCACCGACTGTCCGGTCTCGCACATCGAGGCGGAACGGACGTTCCGCCTGGAAGAGCCCATCGCCATGTTCCTGGGCCCGGACGAAGGCTTCGACGCCGACGTAGCCGCCACCGCCCAGCGCATGCTGACCGAGACCACCAACTACTGGCGCGCCTGGGTGCGCACCCTGTCGGTGCCGCTGGAATGGCAGGAGGCGGTGATCCGCTCGGCCATCACCCTGAAGCTGTGCGCCTACGAGGAGACCGGCGCCATCGTCGCGGCCCTGACCACCTCGATCCCGGAGCATCCGCCCGAGAACGGCGACCAGGGCCGCAACTGGGACTACCGCTACTGCTGGCTGCGCGACGCCTACTACGTGGTGCAGGCGCTGAACCGGCTAGGCGCGGCCGACATCCTGGAGAACTATCTCGGCTACCTGCGCAACCTGGTGGACGAAGCCAGCGGCGGGCACATCCAGCCGGTCTACGGGGTGGGCCTGGAGCCGGCGCTGACCGAGCGCTTCGCCGAGCACCTGCCCGGCTATCGCGGCATGGGGCCGGTGCGGATCGGCAACCAGGCGCACGAACACCTGCAACATGACGTGTACGGACAGATCATCCTGTCCAGCGTGCAGGCCTTCTTCGACGAGCGGCTGCTGCGGCCCGCCACCATCGACGACTTCCGCGCCCTGGAGCCGGTGGCGCAGCGGGCCTTCGAGCTGCACGACAAGCCCGACGCCAGCCTCTGGGAGTTCCGCGGGCGCGAGGCGGTGCACACCTATTCGGCGGTCATGTGCTGGGCCGCGTGCGACCGCATGGGCAACGCCGCCGAGCGGCTGGGCCTGCGCGAGCGCGCCGACTTCTGGAACGGCCGGGCGGCGATCATCCGCGCCACCATCGAGGAGCGCGCCTACAACAAGGCGCTCGGCCGCTTCGCCTCGACCTTCGACGGCGAGGCGCTGGACGCCAGCCTGCTGCAGCTTGTGGACGTGCGCTTCATCCCGGCGGACGATCCGCGGATGATGGCCACGATCCAGGCGCTGGAGACCGGCCTGCGGCGCGGACCCTACATGCTGCGCTACGCCATTCCCGACGACTTCGGCGAGCCGAAGACGGCCTTCAACATCTGCACCTTCTGGCTGATCGAGGCGCTGCACATGTGCGGCCGCGTCGAGGAGGCGCGCGGCTTGTTCGAGGAGATGCTGGGGAGGCGCACGGCCGCGGGCCTGCTCTCCGAGGACATCTCCCTCGACGGGGCCGAGCTGTGGGGCAACTACCCGCAGACCTATTCGCTGGTGGGCCTGATCAATTGCGCGGGCCTGCTCTCCAAGCCTTGGACCTCGGTGCGCTGAACCCGGCTAGGCGCTCAGCAGGCGCCGATAGAGCGTGGAGCGGTGCACGCCCAGCCGCCGCGCCGCCAGGCTGACGTTGCCGCCCGCCGCCGTGAGCGCCCGGCGCATGGCGGCCAGCTCGGCGTCCTCCAGGGTGCCCAGATCCGGCCCCGGCGCGATCGGCCGGCCGGCGCCGCCGTGCGGGAAGCTGGCGACAGCGGCGAAGCGCTCGCCCGAATGGGCGGTCAGCCCGCCGCGGCGCTCCAGGTCGGCGATCGGCGCGGCGAAGATCTCCTCGAAGCGCGTCTCGTCCAGCGCCTCCCAGCCGCGGCCCACCAGCGACAGCCCCCGGCGGTTGGCGCCCACCAGCCGCTCGTCCTTGAACACCAAGACGCCCTCGCGCACGGCGCCCAGCAGGTTCGGGTCGGAATGGAAGCGCACCACCACGCAGCCGTCGAACGGCTGGCTGAACAGCCGATGCTCGATCTGCTCGACGGCCATGCGCACCAGGCCCAGCGCGTGGGCGTGCGGCACGGCGGCCGCGCCGGACATGTCCAGCGCGCCGATGATCGCCCCGCGCGGGTCGATGATCGGCACGGCCGCGCAGGTCAGCCCGCCATGCTCGGCGTAATAGTGCTCGGCCCCGTTGACGGCCACGCCGCGCCGCTCGGCCAGGGCCGTGCCGATGGCGTTGGTGCCCGCGCCGGCCTCGCTCCAGGTGGCGCCGGGCCGCAGCGCCACCCGCGCGGCCCGGTCGGCGAAGCCCGGATCGCCCACCGCGTCCAGGATCACCCCGTCGGCGTTGGTCAGGATGACGATGGCGCCGGTCTCGCGCGCCTCGGCGTAGAGGGCGTCCAGCTCCGGCCGGCTGAGCCGGCGCAAGGTCTCGTGCCGCTCGCAGGCGGCCCGCAGCTCGGCGGCGGTCATCGGCGACACCCGCGGCTGGCCGGCCGCGTCCAGGCCCATCTCCGAGCAGCGGATCCACGAGCGGAGCACCGAGTGGTTGAAGTTCGCCGGCAGGCGGCCGTCGTTGAAGAACGCCGTCCGGGCCGCATCGACTGTTCTCGGGTCCGCCGTCATGCGTCGCCTCCAAGTGTCGCATCTTGCGACAGGGGCGCTCTTACTGTCGCCTCACGCGACAAAGTCGGCCGCCGACCAGCAACTTGTCTACTGAATTCTGGGTTTTGATTGTCGCACGGGCCCTCGCGCATTTGACCGCCGACACCCCCGATCCTTTCGTGAAGGCCCCAAGATCACCAGGAGGCGGACGAGCGTTCCGCCCCGTTAGGGAGCCAGGATATGACCAAGCACGAACGCGTCGTCGCCCAGTCCGCGCCCTTCAAGGCGCGCTACGGCAACTTCATCGGCGGCCGGTGGGTCGAACCCGCCGCTGGCCGGTATTTCAGCAACATCTCGCCGGTGAACGGCCTGGCCCTGTGCGAGGTCGCCCGCTCGGACGCGGCCGACGT
This sequence comes from Phenylobacterium sp., assembly GCF_041916435.1. Lineage (GTDB taxonomy): Bacteria > Pseudomonadota > Alphaproteobacteria > Caulobacterales > Caulobacteraceae > Phenylobacterium. The sequence continues at coordinate 480,615 of NZ_JAYRZM010000003.1, forward strand.
GGAGCTCGCGCTGGACGCCGCCCACGCCGCCAAGGCCGCCTGGGGCCGCACCAGCGCCGCCGATCGCTCGCTGATCCTCAACCGAATCGCCGACCGCATGGAGGAGAACCTCGACCTGCTGGCCCGCGCCGAGACCTGGGACAACGGCAAGCCGATCCGCGAGACCATGGCCGCCGACGTGCCGCTGGCCATCGACCACTTCCGTTATTTCGCCGGCTGCATCCGCGCCCAGGAAGGCACGATCGGCGAGATCGACCACGACACCGTCGCCTATCACTTCCATGAGCCGCTCGGCGTCGTGGGCCAGATCATCCCGTGGAACTTCCCGCTGCTGATGGCCGCCTGGAAGCTCGCCCCGGCGCTGGCCGCCGGCAACTGCGTGGTGCTCAAGCCCGCCGAGCAGACCCCGGCCTCGATCCTGGTGTTCGCCGAACTGGTGGGCGACCTGTTGCCCCCCGGCGTGCTGAACATCGTCAACGGCTTCGGCCTGGAAGCGGGCAAGCCGCTGGCGTCCAGCCCGCGCATCGCCAAGATCGCCTTCACCGGCGAGACCAGCACCGGCCGCCTGATCCTGGAGTACGCCGGCAAGAACCTGATCCCGGCCACCCTGGAGCTGGGCGGCAAGAGCCCGAACATCTTCTTCCAGGACGTCACCGCCGAGGACGACGACTTCCTCGACAAGGCGATCGAAGGCTTCGTCATGTTCGCCCTGAACCAGGGCGAGGTCTGCACCTGCCCCAGCCGCGCGCTGGTGCACGAGAAGATCTACGACAGGTTCATGGAGAAGGCCCTGGCCCGCGTGGCGGCGATCAAGCAGGGCGACCCGCTCGACCCCACCACCATGATCGGCGCCCAGGCCTCTTCCGAGCAGATGGAGAAGATCCTCGGCTACATCGAGATCGGCCGCCAGGAGGGCGCCCAGGTGCTGGCCGGCGGCGCGCGCAACACCTCCCTGGAGGGCGACCTGGAGGGCGGCTTCTACATCCAGCCCACGGTGCTGAAGGGCCACAACAAGATGCGGGTGTTCCAGGAGGAGATCTTCGGCCCGGTCGTGTCGGTGACCACCTTCAAGGACGAGGACGAGGCGCTGGCGATCGCCAACGACACCCTCTACGGCCTGGGCGCCGGCGTCTGGAGCCGCGACATCAACCGCTGCTACCGCTTCGGCCGCGCCATCGAGGCGGGCCGGGTGTGGACCAACTGCTACCACGCCTATCCGGCCCACGCCGCGTTCGGCGGCTACAAGCAATCGGGCATGGGCCGTGAGACCCACCGCATGATGCTCGACCACTACCAGCAGACCAAGAACATGCTGGTCAGCTACAGCCCGTCCAAGCTGGGCTTCTTCTGAAGCCCTGCCGCCCGCCTTCCGGCCAACCCTCCCTGCTCGCCGGAGCCGCCGGCGCGAATGTGGGCTCCCGCATTCGGCGCCTGGCGCTCAAGGGAGGCGGGCGGCTCCCTTGGAGCCTTCCACCCGCCGCCGCGCGCGGCGCTCAGGCCAGGGGCTCGTTCCGGATCACCCGGGCGAACAGGTCCGGGTCGACGTTGCCGCCGGACAGCACCAGCCCAACCGTCTTGCCGGCCGCGGCGACCTTGCCGGCCAACAGCGCGGCCAGACCCGCCGCCCCGCCCGGCTCCACCACCAGCTTCAGGGCCGAGAACGCGTAGCGCAGCGCCTCGGCCACCTCGGCGTCGTCGACCACGGCCACGTCCGCCAGGTTGCGCTGCAGGATCGGAAAGGTCAGTTCGCCCGGCGCGGGTGATTCCAGGGCGTCGCACAGGGTGCGCGCGGAAGGCTTCAGCGTGATGCGCCGGCCGGCTCTCAGCGATTGCAGGGTGTCGTCATAGCCGGCGGGCTCGACGCCGACGAACTGCGTGGCCGGCGACAGCGCCCGGATCGCCGTGGAGACCCCGCTCATCAGTCCACCGCCGCCGAGGGGCGAGATCACCAGGTCCAGGCTCGCGCCCAGCGCGTCGGCCTGCCGCGCCAGCTCCAGCCCCAGGGTTCCCTGTCCGGCGATGATGTGCGGATCGTCGTAGGAGGGGACCACCGTCGCCCCGCGCTCGGCGGCGACCTCGGCGGCGATGGCCGCGCGGTCTTCCGTCAGCCGGTCGAAGAGCCGAATCTCCGCGCCGTAGCCGCGGGTGGCGTCCAGCTTCACCTTCGGCGCGTCCGAGGGCATGACGATCAGCGCCGGGACGCCCAGCAGCTTCGCCGCCAGGGCCACGCCCTGGGCGTGGTTGCCGGAGGAGAAAGCCACCACGCCGCGCCGGCGCTCGGCCTCGGAAAGCTGCGAGAGGCGGTTGTAGGCGCCGCGGAACTTGAAGGCCCCGACCCGCTGCAGGGTCTCCGGCTTGATCAGCACCCGCGCGCCCAGGCGCTCGTTCAGCGCCAGGCTCTCAATGAGCGGCGTCGTCACCGCATGGCCGGCCAGACGCCCGGCGGCGGCCTCGATATCGGCGAGGGTGACGCTCACGCGGCCGGCCTCACTTGGCGAAGACCATCTTGTCGTCGGCGAAGGCCTTGAACTCCAGGGCGTTGCCGGACGGGTCCAGGAAGAACAGCGTCGCCTGCTCGCCCGGCAGGCCCTTGAAGCGCACCTGCGGCTCGATGATGAACTTCACCTTCGCCGCCTTCAGCCGCTCGGCCAGCTCGCGCCAGGCGTCCAGGGTCAGGATCACGCCGAAGTGGCGCACCGGCACCTGCTCGCCGTCCACGGCGCTGGTGTTGCGGTGGCCCGCCTCGTCCGGCGACAGGTGGGCGACGATCTGATGGCCGTAGAAGTCGAAGTCGACCCAGTCAGGCGCCGAGCGGCCCTCGGCGCAGCCGATCAGGCCGCCATAGAAGGCGCGGGCCTCGGCGATGTCGCGGACGGGAAAGGCCAGGTGGAAGCGAGGGATGTCCATGGCCGGCTAGATAGCGCCGGCGCCGTCCCGGTGCGAGGGGCTTGACGCTGGCGGTCAATCGCTGTTTAGAGCGTGCCGCTGCGTCCGGCGCCGTGCGCGCGACGCGATCACAATCGATCCCATCCACCCGCCGAGGGCCTGTCGAAGGGCTGGTGGATCAGCCTGGGCAGGCGGAGGATCGTATCCATGGCCAACGTCACCGTGATCGGCGCCCAGTGGGGCGACGAAGGCAAGGGCAAGCTTGTCGACTGGCTGTCCAACCGCGCCGACGTCGTCGTGCGCTTCCAGGGCGGGCACAACGCCGGCCACACCCTGGTGGTGGGCGACCAGACCTACAAGCTCAGCCTGCTCCCCTCCGGCGTGGTGCAGGGCAAGCTGTCCATCATCGGCAACGGCGTGGTGGTCGATCCCTGGCACCTGGTCGAGGAGATCGCCAAGCTGCGCGGCCAGGGCGTGAACATCACCCGCGAGCTTCTGGTGCTGGCTGACAACGCCTGCCTGATCCTGCCGGTGCACCGCGACCTGGACCAGGCGCGCGAAGCGGCGGCGACCAACAAGATCGGCACCACCGGCCGCGGCATCGGCCCGGCCTATGAGGACAAGGTCGGCCGCCGGGCGATCCGGGTGGCGGACCTGGCCGACCGCGACGCGCTGGAAGCCAAGATCGACCGCCTGCTCGCCCACCACGCCCCGCTGCGCCAGGGCCTGGGCCTGCCGCCGGTGGACCCGGCCGGCCTGCTGGCCGAGCTGGAGGCCATGGCCCCGAAGATCCTGCCTTACGCCCGGCCGGCCTGGCGGCTCCTGGACGAGGTGGTGAAGTCGGGCCGCCGCGTGCTGTTCGAGGGCGCGCAGGGCGCGCTCCTGGACGTGGACCACGGCACCTATCCGTTTGTCACCTCCTCCAACACCGTGGCCGGCCAGGCGGCGGCCGGCTCGGGCCTGGGCCCCAAGGGGCCGGGCTATGTGCTGGGCATCGTCAAGGCCTACACCACCCGCGTGGGCGAGGGTCCCTTCCCGGCCGAGCTGTTCGACGACGACGGCAAGCGCCTGGGCGAGCGGGGCCACGAGTTCGGCACGGTCACCGGCCGGGCCCGCCGCTGCGGCTGGTTCGACGCGGCGCTGGTGCGCCAGTCGGTGGCGCTGAACGGCATTGAGGGCGTGGCGCTCACCAAGCTCGACGTGCTGGACGGCTTTCCCACTCTGAAGATCTGCACCGGCTACCGGATCGGCGACCGCGAGATCGACCACCTGCCCGCCGGCCTGAAGGATCAGGCGGCGCTGACGCCGGTGTTCGAGGAGCTGGAGGGCTGGAGCGAAAGCACCCAGGGCGCACGCTCGTGGATGGACCTGCCGGCGGCGGCCATCAAGTACGTGCGCCGGGTCGAGGAGCTGATCGGCGCGCCGGTCGTGCTGCTCTCCACCAGCCCCGAGCGGGACGACACCATCATGATGCGTGATCCCTTCCAGGACTGATTCCACAAGGGCCCGGAGCCTGGAGCGCGCGGATCGGCCGCGCCGCCGTCAAGGCGTTCTTTACCGAACCTGGGGCATGGTCGGGCCGTGTAATCCGCAAGGCCCGCGCCTGTGTTCGACGACGACGCCAAGTTGATCCGCAAGATGGCCCCGCAGCTGCAGCGGGTGCTGATCATCGATCCGCAGCCCGCTGGCGCGCGCCTGCTCGCCGACCTGATGCGCACCCTGGTGCGCTCGCAGGTGTGGATCGCGCCGTCGGGCCGCAAGGCGCTGGCGATGATCCACGAGGTCGACGCCCAGATCATCTTCGTCGAACTGGCGGGCGTGGACACCGACGGGGTGGAGTTCACCCGCCGCCTGCGGCGCAGCGATGCGCTCTGCCGCCAGGCGCCGGTGGTGATCATGACCGCCGAGGCCACCGCCCAGGCGATCCGCGCCGCGCGCGACGCCGGCGTCAGCGAGTTCATGCGCAAGCCCTTCACCACCAAGGACCTCCTGCGGCGGCTGGAGGCGGTGACGCTGCACCCGCGCGACTGGATCGAGGCGGTGGAGTACATCGGCCCCGACCGGCGCCGGTTCAACTCGGGCGACTACAAGGGCCCGCGCAAGCGCAAGTCCGACGCGCGGCAGACGCCGGACGCCGAGCGCATCAGCCAGGCCCTGAAGATCCTGAAATCCGCCGCGGCGGCGGCCGCCAGCGACCCGACCCAGGCGCTGCGCGCCATGCTCGCTCAGGCCGCGGACCTGGATAGGGCCGCCCGCACGGTGGGCGACGGAAACCTGGCGAACGCCGTGGCCGTCCTGCAGCGCTATCTGAACGCCGTGGTGGACAAGACCGCGCCGTTCACGCGCGAGGAAGCGGAGCGGCGGGTCGCGCCGCTCCTCCTGTTCCTGCCGGCCGAAACCTCGGCCAAGGCGAAGACCGCCGCGGCCTAAGCCGTTCCGTCAGGCGTCGACGAGGTTGCGCGCCTCGGCGGCGGCCCGCATCGACTTCTGCAGCTTCTCGAAGGCGCGCACCTCGATCTGGCGCACCCGCTCGCGGCTGACGCCGTATTGCGAGGCGAGTTCCTCCAGGGTGGTGGGCTCGTCCTTCAGCCGCCGCTCGGTCAGGATATGACGCTCGCGGTCGGAGAGCTCGGTCATGGCCTCCTCGAGCAGGCTCATGCGGATCGAGCGCTCCTCGTTGTCGGCCACCAGGGTCTCCTGGCTGGGGGTGTCCTCGTCCACCAGCCAGTCCTGCCACTCGCTTTCGCCGTCGGCGCGCAGGGGCGCGTTCAGCGAGGCGTCGCCGCCCGAGAGGCGCCGGTTCATCGACACGACTTCCTCGTCCAGCACGCCCAGCTTGGTGGCGATCTGGTGCACCTGGTCGGGATGCATGTCGCCCTCGTCCAGGGCGCTGATCTCGCTCTTGGCCTTGCGCAGGTTGAAGAACAGCTTCTTCTGCGCCGCCGTCGTGCCCATCTTCACCAGCGACCAGGACCGCAGGATGTATTCCTGGATCGAGGCGCGGATCCACCACATGGCGTAGGTGGCCAGGCGGAAGCCGCGATCCGGGTCGAACTTCTTGACCGCCTGCATCAGGCCGACGTTGCCCTCGGAGATCACCTCGCCGATCGGCAGGCCGTAGCCGCGGTAGCCCATGGCGATCTTGGCCACCAGGCGCAGGTGGCTGGTGACGAGCTGGCGGGCGGCCTCGGGATCCTCATGCTCCTGCCAGCGCTTGGCGAGCATGAACTCCTCGTCCTTAGCCAGCATGGGGAACTTGCGAATTTCATTCAGGTACCGGCTCAGTCCGCCTTCCGGCGACATCACGGCGAGCGTGTTCGCAGCCATTGTCTATCCCCTCAATTTTTGTCGGAAGTCCGGGTCGCACGCGAAAACGCGCCAAACGGCCCCTCTTTCCCCCTCATCACCCAGATAGGTATCCGAGCCTTCAAGGGGAAGACCGTCCCGGGGAGGAACGCCCGAAAATCCGACTTCTCAGGTGGGTTATTAGTACGCCGCCACGGCGCCGGCATCAAGGCCGCCATGTTTCAGTTTGCTTCGAAGATTTCAGAGGGCGCCCAGGAGTTTCTCTAACGCCGCCATGTCGGCCGGCAGCGTGCTTTCGAATCGCAGCGTCTCGCCCGTGACGGGATGGACGAAGCCCAGCACGGCCGCATGCAGGGCCTGGCGCTTCAGGCCCGCCCGGGCGATCGCCTCGCGCACGGCCTGGGCGGGCGGGCCCGAGCCGTAGACCGGATCGCCCAGGCACGGCGCCCCCTTGGAGGCCAGGTGCACGCGGATCTGGTGGGTGCGGCCGGTCTCCAGGCGGCAGGCCACCCGCGCGGCGAGCGGCTTGTCCTCGGGCCCGAACGCGCGCTCGACCCGATAGTGGGTGACGGCCTCGCGCCCGCCGGACCTGACCACGGCCATCTTCTTGCGGTCGTGGGTCGAGCGGGCGATCCGCGCCTCGATGGTCCCGCGCGCCGGATGCGGCGCGCCGCGGGTGAACGCCACATAGACCCGCTCGATGTCGTGGCGGGCGAACAGGGCCGACAGCCCCTGGTGCGCCGCGTCGGTCTTCGCCGCCACGACGATCCCGGAGGTGTCCTTGTCGATGCGGTGGACGATGCCCGGCCGCGCGACCCCGCCCACGCCGGACAGGCTGTCGCCGCAATGGGCCAGAAGCGCGTTGACCAGGGTGCCGGTCTCGCTGCCCGGCGCCGGATGCACGGCCATCCCCGCCGGCTTGTCCACTACGATCAGGTGCGCGTCCTCGAACAGCACGACGAGGGGGATGTCCTCGGCCGCGGGCTCGGCCGGCGCCGGCGGCGGCACGGCGATCTCGTAGTCCCCTGGCCGGGCCTTGGCCGAAGGGTCGCGCAGCGCCTCGCCGGCCAGGCTCACCCGTCCCTCGGCCATCAGCGCCTGGATGCGCGCCCGCGACAGGGCGGCGGCGCCCTGGGCCAGGACCTTGTCGAGGCGCTCGCCGGCCTGGTCCGGGCCGAGCGTGACGACCAGGATCTCGCCCGGCTCGTCCTCGTCGTCGGCCGGCGGCGGCGGACCAGCGTCAGTTTCCATGCATAGGGCTCCGGCGCCCCGGCGGCCGGGACTGTGGTTTGTGCGGACGAGTCGTCTTCCGCGGGCGCTTTTAGCGTGGACCTGCGGCCCCTCGCTGGACATCCGTATCACGCTGCTGTCGTAGATATGCCGTCTATTGCGCGCGCGCCGAGGGGCGCCGCGGACAGTCGGGGGTGACGCATATGAAACTGGATCGTCGTCGGGCCTTGGCCCTGTTGGGATTGGGCGCCGCCGCCCCGGCCGCCACCGCCGCGGCCGCCGCCTACAAGGGCGAGGTCGCCTTCAACCACGGCGTGGCCTCCGGCGATCCGACCCAGGACAGCCTGATCCTGTGGACGCGGATCACCCCGCTGGACAAGAAAGGCGGCGACATCGCCTACAAGTGGCGGCTCAATCCGATCGACCGCCGCGCCGGCGGCGCCAAGTCCGGCGAGGGCGTGACCGGCCCCGACCGCGACTACACCGTCAAGGTCGACGTCGGCGGGCTCGACGCGGGCCGGGCCTACACCTTCGAGTTCGAATCGGCGGGCGCCACCTCGCCGATGGGCCGCACGGCCACCCTGCCGGCCGGGTCGGTGGACGACGTGGTTCTCGCCGTCGCCTCCTGCGCGCTCTATCCGAACGGCTACTTCAACGCCTACCAGGCGATCGCCGACCTGCCCCGCGTCGACGCGGTGCTGCACCTGGGCGACTACATCTACGAATACGGCGGGCCCGGCTCCTACGGCATGGATTCCAAGGTCGCCGACAAGCGGCCGCACGATCCGCCGCACGAGATCATCACCCTGGCCGACTACCGGACGCGCCACGCCCAGTACAAGACCGACCCTCAACTGCAGGCGGCCCACGCCCGCGCGCCCTGGATCGTCGTCTGGGACGACCACGAGACGGCCAACGACAGCTACAAGGACGGCGCCGAGGATCACCAGCCCGAAACCGAGGGCGACTGGAACACGCGCAAGGCCGTGGCCATCAAGGCCTACTACGAGTGGATGCCGATCCGCGAGCCGGCCAAGGGCAAGTCGATGGAGGCGGCCTGGCGCAGCTTCCACTTCGGCGACCTGGCCTCGCTGATCATGATCGAGACCCGGCTCACCGCCCGCGACCACCAGCTCAACTACAACGCCGACCTGAAGGGCACGACGCCCGAAGACATCGCCGCCTTCCGCGCCAAGCTGGACGATCCTTCGCGCAAGATGATGGGCGAGGCCCAGCACGCCTGGGTGGCCGACGAGGTGAAGCGCTCGGTGGCCGCCGGCCACGCCTGGCAGGTGCTGGGCAACCAGGTGGTGATGGCGCGCGCCAACATCGCCAGCTTCTCCGACGCCATGGGCCAGGACGGCTTCGAGAAGGCGGCGGCGGACCTGCCCGAGAACGTGCGGGCGCGCCTGACCAAGCTCAACAACCTGGCTCCGCTGAACCTGCCCTACGGCCTGGACATGTGGGACGGCTATCCGCCGGACCGTCAGCGTCTGTACCAGAACCTGTCGGCGGCCGGCGCCAGCCCGATCGTGGTGTCGGGCGACAGCCACGCCTTCTGGGCCAACGAGCTCTATGACGCGCCCGAGGGCGGCCGCCGGGTGGCGGTGGAGTTCGGCACGACCGGGATCACCAGCCCGGGCGGCGGCGACTACCTGAAGACCATCCCGCTCGGCGAGGTCTACATGAAGGCCAACCGCGAGATCGTCTACAACAACCAGGCGGTCAAAGGCTTCGTCCTGCTCACGCTCAACCGCGACCAGGCCAAGGGCGAGCTGATGAAGGTCTCGACCATCACCGACACGGCCTATGAGACCACGGTCGACAAGGCGTTCACGGTGACGCCCGTGGCCGGCGGCGGCGTCTCGGCCCTGGCCGAGGCGAGCGAGCAGCCGGCCGGCTTCAACTGCGGCTGCTAAAGCGGCCCTAGAGCATTTTCCGCCGAAGCGGACGCCGGTTCGGCGGAGGAAATGCTCGAAATCCAAAGAATCTTGAGCGAAATCCGATTCATTCAAATCGGATTTCGCTCTAGCGCCGGTCGAACGCCAGCCGCGCGGCGAAGGCCAGGAAGACGCCGCCGGTCAGCCGGTCGAGCCAGCCCACCACGGCCGGCCGCCTGAGGGCCAGGGCGATCGGCCGGGTGGCCGCGATCAGGACGGCGAACCAGGCGACGCCCATCAGCCCGTGGATCACGGCCAGCAGCAGCATGAAGCTGGTCGGCTCCACGCCCCCGGGCATGAACTGGGGCAGGAACGAGACGTAGAAGACGCCGACCTTGGGGTTCAGGAGATTGGTGAGGAGGCCCCGCCGGAACCAGGCCGAGGCGCGGGTGGGCCGCACGTGCGCGCCCGCCGCTTCGAAGCTGGACCGGGGCTTCATGATCAGGTTCACGCCCAGCCAGGCGAGATAGGCCGCGCCCGCCCACTTCAGGACCGCGAACGCCGCCTGCGACGCCGCCAGCAAGGCGCCCACGCCGAAGGCGGCCGCCGCGCCCCACACCAGGCAGCCGCAGACGATCCCGAGCGCCGCCAGGGCCGCGCGCCGGGGCCCTTCGGCGGCGGCCGTGCGCAGCACCAGGGCCGTGTCCAGCCCCGGCGTGATGGTCAGGAGCCCCGCCGCCAGGCTGAAGGCGGCCAGGGCCTGAAGCACGCTCACGGCTGCTCCTTCAGCGTCCCGTCGGCGCCGACGACGCGATAGAAGCAGGAGCGGAACCCTACGTGGCAGGCGCCGCCGTCGCCCTGCGGGCGCACCTTGATCCACACCGCGTCCTGGTCGCAGTCGATCCGCATCTCCTCGACCGTCTGGATCTGGCCGCTGGTCGCGCCCTTGTGCCAGAGCTCGTTGCGCGAGCGGCTGAAGTAGTGGGCCTCGCCGGTCTCGATCGTGCGCTGCAGGGCCTCGGCGTTCATCCAGGCGAACATCAAGACCTCGCCGGTGTCGGCGTGGGTGGCCACCGCCGCGATCAGGCCGTTGGCGTCGAACCGCGGGGCGAGGACGGAGCCGCGCTCCAGGGCGTGCGTGTCGGGGGCGGTGGGAAAGGCGCTCATGGCCTTCATATAGCCGCGCGAAGCGGGCATGAGGAACGTCCGTCTTCGACCTGGAGAAATCTCGCCCATGGCCGCCACCCGCCGCTCGCTGATCGCCGCCGCGACCGCCTTCGCCCTGCCGGCCCTGCTTCCCCTGGCCGCCGACGGGCGCGAGCGGCGCGGCAAGCCGGTCGGGTGCCGCGAGCGCGCGGCCTACGTCGGCGAGGGCCTGCGCCCGCAGCTCTTCCCGCAGGTGTTCGACGCGGCCGCCGCCTCGGCCGGCGCGCGGGCCCACATGGTGATCCACGACAGCCTGGACGAGGCGTTCGACAAGGCCGCCGGACGGATGAAGCCCGCCGCCTTCGCCGCCGCGGTGATCGCGCCGGACGGCGGCCAGTGGAACCAGCTCCGCGCCCCGCGGGGCGCGCCTGAGCCCGACCGCTTCCTGTGGACCGGCGCCGAGCAGGTGTTCGTCGCCACCGCGGTCCTGCAGATGGTGGAGGAGGGCAAGGTCTCGCTGGACGACAAGCTGGCCAAGTGGGCGCCGGACGCGCCCGGAGCCGCCGTCGTCGCCGTCGACGACCTGTTGTCCCAGACCAGCGGCCTCGCCGACATCGGCGCGCCGGCCGCCTTCTGCCCCGGCGCGAACTGGGCGCCGAGCCCCGGCGGCCAGGCGATGCTGGGCAAGATCGTCGAGGCGGTGGACGGCGCCCCGGTCCACCAGGCGCTGACAAAGCGCATCGTCCAGCGCCTGAGGCTGGAGGAGACCACCGTCCTGGCGCCCGGCCAGACGCTGGAGGGCCTGGCCGGCCCGGCCGCGGCGGGGGGCGTGGCGGCCTCGGCCCTGGACATGGTGCGCTTCTGGCGCGGCCTGATGGCGAACAGGCTGCATGGCGAGGCGATCACCCGCGGCCGCTTCTACCGGCTCTATCCCATGACCGGCGCCGGCCCCGGCTACTACGGCCAGGGCGTGATGGTGACCGACCTCTACAAGATCGACCAGACCGCCCGCGACACCTGGCTGGGCTACACCCAGGCCACGGCCGCGGCGGCCTATTCGGTGGAGCGGGACGCCTTCGCCGCCGTCGCGCTCACCGGCGAGGGCTCGGCCGAAGACGCCCTGCGCCAGATCTTCAAGGCCCTGCCCAAGGTGAAGACGGCCTGACCGGGCGCCGTTGACCCGCGTCAAGGCGGCGCCGGCGCGGGCCGCCCAGACTTCGGCCTCCACGCCGGAGCGCCCCGCCATGACGCCGCTCGTGATCCACACCCATCCGCTCAGCCCCTATGGCTGGGGCGCGCGGCTGATCTGCGCCGAAAAGGGTGTGCCGCACACGCTGCAGCCCGTGTGGGACGCCTCCGCGCCCGAGCACCGCAAGCTGCACCCGTTCGGCAAGGTGCCGGTGCTGCAGCATGGCGAGGTGATCATCTACGAGAGCCTGGCTATCGCCCACTACGTCGCCCGCGCCTTCGAGGGCCCGGCGCTGGAGCCGATCGACTACCTCGGCCAGGCGCACATGCTGCGCTGGATGAGCATCGTGAACGGCTACTGCTTTCCCACCATGAACGGCCTGATCAAGGAGCGGCTGGCCGACATGATCCGCGGAACGCCGCCCGACCCGGCCGTGCTCGCCGCCTGCCGCCAGGCGATGGGCGAACAGCTCGCGCTGATCGAGGAGGCGCTGTCGGCCCATCCGTTCCTGGTCGGCGAGCACCTGACCCTGGCCGACCCGTTCCTGTTGCCGCACCTGCACTTCGCCGCGCAGACGCCGGAGGGCGCAGACGCCCTGGCCCAGGCGCCGGCGACGCAGGCGTGGCTGGAGCGGATGCGCGCGCGGCCGAGCTTCGCGGCGACCAGTCCGTCCGCCTGAGAGCTAGATGCCGGCGTACCAGGCGTAGCCGGCGCGATCCTCCCAGAAGCCGCCCTTGCCGCGGCCGATGTGGGCGAAGTCCTCCACCGCCTCGATGCGCATGACGTACTTGGCGTGCTTGTAGCCGAGCTGGCGCTCGACCCTGAGTCGGAGCGGCGCGCCGTGCGCCACCGGCAGCGGCCGGCCGTTCATGTCGTAGGCCAGGATGGTCTGCGGATGGAACGCGTCGATCAGGTCGATGCTCTCGTAGTACTGGCCGGTGGCGTCGCCGCCCAGGTTGTCGGCGCAGTGGAAGACCAGGTAGCGCGCGTCGGGCTTCAGCCCCGCCCGGTCCAGCAGCGGGCCGAGCCGCGCGCCGGTCCACTTGCCGATCGAGCTCCAGCCCTCCACGCAGTCGTGCCGGGTGATCTGGGTGCGCGCGGGCATGGCGCGCAGCTCGGCCAGGCTGAGCGACATGGGGTGCTCCACCAGTCCGTCGACGACCAGCCGCCAGTCGGCGAAGCCGGCGGCGGCGAGGGCGCGGTATTCCGGCTCCCCCGGCCGCGTGGTGCCGTTGGCCCTGAAGTCGGGCGAGATGTCGGCCTCGGCGAACTCCTTGGCCAGCGCCGTGCGCGGCACGATCAGCCGCTGGGCCCGGCGCGTCAGGCCCTCGGCGCCGGCCAGGGTGTCGTGCACGGCCTTGCTGCGGTTGAGCTGGTCGCAGGCGGCCAGCCACAGCCCCGCCAGGCTCGCGCCGGCGCCCTTCAGCCAGCCTCGGCGATGGACGGTCATTGGGCGGCCTCCTCGGCCTTGGGCGGCTCGACCTCGATGGCGTAGCGGCCGGTGATCATCGAGCGGATGTTGTTCCAGGTGCCCGAGGCCACCACCATCGCCAGGTGGACGGCCACGAAGGCGACGATGGCGCTGGCCGACAGGAAGTGGATCGTGCGCGCCGACTGGCGGCCGCCGAACAGCTCCACCAGCCAGGGCAGGCCCGCGTCCATCCCAGGCGACATGGTCAGGCCGGTGCCGACCATCAGCGGCAGGAAGACCAGGATCACCGCCAGATAGGCCAGCTTCTGCAGGATGTTGTAGCGCCTGGCCTCCTCGCCCTTGGGGAAGCGCAGGCGGGCGTGCTCGACGATCTCACGCCAAAGGTGACCGGGCTTCAGCTCGGCCAGGCGCGGCCACAGGTCGTTCCTCAGATGGCCGCCGAGGATCGCCGCCGACAGGTAGACCAGCCCGTTCAGCACGAACACCCAGGCGAGCGCGAAGTGCCAGATGCGCCCGTCGGCGAGGGAGCGGTAGCTGGGGATCGTCGCCCAGGCGGGAAAGCCGCGCTTCTCGCCGTGACCCGCGCGGCCGGACCAGCCGAACAGGCCGGTGCTGTCGAACCTGACCGGCCCGATCTTGGTGACCCCGACCATGCGGTCGCCGAGGTCCTGCGCGGTCATGGATATCCACGGGCGCGAGAAGTGCGAGGCTTGGCCCCAGTAGAGCGCGGGATGGGCGTTGAAGATCTGCAGGCCGCTCATCAGCAGGACCAGCAGGGCGGCCACGTTGATCCAGTGCGTCACGCGCACGATCACGCCGTGGCGGCGAACGAGCTCCTTGCGGGGCGGAGCAGATGGCATCGACGTCTCCTCCGTGAGCGGCGCGAGCTTGCCTGATCATCAGTTCGCGCGAAACCGCCATTTGGTTACGCCGCGATTGCGAGGCGGGCTCATCGTCCTTAGGGTCCGCGCCGGCGAAAGGGGAGCGGCGTGACGGACCAATCCGAGGAACAGACGGGCCCGGAGGTATGGTCCGGCGGGGTCAACACCTGGGAATGCGACGAGATGGGGCACATGAACGTGCGCTTCTACGTCGCCAAGTCGCTGGAAGGGCTGGCGGGGCTGGCTGCGCTGCTCGGCCTGCGCCACGCCTTCGCGCCCAACGCCGATTCCACCCTGATCGTTCGCGAACAGCACATCCGCTTCCTGAAGGAGGCGCGGCCGGGCGTCGGCCTCTACATGACCGGCGGCGTGGTCGAGATGGGCGAGACCGGCGCGCGGCTGCTCTTGGTGATGCGCCACTTGTCCGGCGAGCCGGCGGCCACCTTCCAGACTGTTGTGAGCCACGCCACGCCCTTCGACGCGGCCACCTTCCCCTGGTCGGCGCGCACGCGGGCGGCCGCCGAGGCGATCCGCATTCCCGTGCCGGCCTACGCCGCGCCGCGCAGCCTGCCGCTGGATCCGGTGGTCACCACGGCCAGCCTGGAGCGGGCCGAGGCCATGGGCCTGAAGCGCATCGGCCTGGGCCTGATCGGGCCGCAGTCGTGCGACGTGTTCGGCCGCATGCAGGTCGACGAGTTCATGGGCCGGGTGTCCGACGGCATCCCGCGCCTGATCGGCCGCCGGGCCACGCCCGAGGAGGTCGGCGCGGCGCCCGGAACGCGGATCGGCGGAGCGGCGATGGAATACCGGCTGATCCACCACGCCTGGCCGCGCGCCGGCGACCGGCTGGAGCTGCGCTCGGGCACGGCGGCGGCCGACGGCCGCATCCGCCGCTTCGTCCACTGGCTGCTCGACCCGGAGACGGGCCGGCCCTGGGGCACGGCCTCGGCGGTCGCGGTGAACTTCGACCTGGACGCGCGCAAGGTCGTCAGCCTCACGCCCGAGGCGGCCAAGGCCGTGCAGGCCGAGGTGATCCCGGATCTGGCGCTCTAGGCGGCCTCTTCGCCGTCGGCGACCGACGCCCGCGACAGGGCCGCCAGGATCGGCGCCGAGGCGACCACCGAGGGCCGCTGGAACGGATTGCCGTGGATCAGCACGATCGCCGCGGTCGGCGCGGCGGCCGATCCGAACAGCACCATGGCGACCAGCGCGGCCTTGGGATCGCCAACGTGGACCACCGCCACGGACAGCAGCGTCAGGAACCCGAGGAAGGCCATGCTGAGCCATTTCAGCGGATCGACGTGGGTCTGGCTGAGCCCGATGCGCAGGTCGCGGCTTTCCCGGATCGCCGTCACCTGCCGCAGCATGAGCTGCTGAACCGTGCCGCCGACGCTGGCGCCCACGGCGCGCGAGGCGGCCAGCGACAGCAGGCGGTCGCCGCCGTCGATCGCGGCCGGGCTGATCGAACGCCGTGCGAGCAGCGGCCATTCGGCGACGCTGGCCCGCGCGTAGTCGGCGATCGCGGCGTGCAGCGCGTTCCGCTCGGGACCGTCCAGCGTGCGCGAGACGATCAGCAGGCCGCGGATCGCGTCCGCCTCGCGCAGGACCGCGTTGGTCGCCCGGTCGTGGGCGGTCCAGGTGTCATTCGCCAGGAAGGCCAGGGTCAGGCCGAACAGCACGCCGACGACGTTGGTGAACGGCGAGGAGACGCCGGCCAGCGAGCGCGCCCATTCGCTCCAGGGCGATCCGGCCAGCAGCCAATAGGTCGCCACGACCGCGGCCAGCGTGCCCAGCATGGCGACGGCTGCGTAGGCGTAGTGGTCGTAGGCGCGCCAGCCGCTCGTGCCCAAGTCTCCCCTCCCCGCCGCCGCGCCGCTAGCGGCCCCGCGCCGCCTGCAGCAGCGCCTCGCGCACCACGTCGGGCCGCTCCATGGGCAGGAAATGGGTCGTGCCCGGCACGGTCTCGATCGTCACCCGGCCGGTGGCGGCCAGCTCGTCCTCGGCGCCTTCGATGCGGCAGGTGGAGCCCTCCGCCGCGCGCAGGATGCGGATCGGCGCGCGGCCCTGGCGGAACGCGTCCCACGGATCGTGGGCGTGCGAGGCGAAGTTGGACGCTTCCCATTCGGGCGAACAGGCCAGCTCCACCTGGCCGTCGCCACGGTCGCGGAAGCCGGCGGCCACGTAGTCGGCGAGCTGCGTGTCGGTCCAGGTCTTGAAGGCGCCGCGCCCCTTGTAGGCGGCCATCGCCGCGGCCCGGTCCTCGAACACCGCGCGGCGGCGCAGCGCGCCCTGCACCATCGGCGAGCGGGTGATCTCCTCGGTCGTCGGCGCGCGCACGATGTCGGGCGACATGACCACCGGGTCGAACAGCACCAGCTGGCTCACGCGCTCCGGCGCCTTGGCCTCGGCCAGCAGCGAGGTCGCCCCGCCCATGGAATGGCCGGACAGGACCACCGGCGGCCCGTCGAGATGCTCCAGCAGGGCGACCAGGTCGTCGCGGAAGTCGTGCCAGTTGGTGCGCCCCTCGACCACGGGCGGCAGGCTGCTGTCGCCGTGGCCGCGCATGTCGATGGCCAGCACGTGCAGGTCGGCGGCCAGCGGCGCCAGGATCGAGCGATAGGTGCGCGCGTTGAAGCCGTTGGCGTGGCAGAACACCACGTCGACGGGCCGCTCGGCGTCGCCGAACTCCAGCGCGGCCATCTCCCCGCCCCGGGCGCTCAGCGCAAAGCGCCGCTGGCGCGGCTCATAGGCGACGATGGCGTCCATTTTGATGCTCCCTCCGACCCTCGTTCATATAAACATCGATCACCTTCTGGCCAGCCCGCACGGCGCCGCAGGCCGCCGGCCCAGGAGTTGAAAAATCGAGGAGACGCCCATGAACCTTCACGCCCCAGTCGCCGCCGACACGGCCGATTGGTCCTGCTTCGACGTGGTGATCGAGGACCAGGTCGCCCACATCCGGCTGAAGCGGCCGGACGCCTTCAACAGCATGATCCGCGCCTTCTGGAACGAGCTGCCGGCGATCGTGCGCGACATCGACGACAACGCGCGGGCGCGTTGCATCGTCATCTCCTCGACCGGCAAGCACTTCTGCGCCGGCATGGACCTGGCCGTCTTCCAGGGCGGCGGCTCCACCGCCAGCGCCCCGCCGGCCGACCGCCACATCGCCGCCGAGGCCCAGCGCCACCACATCCGCTACCTGCAGGACGCGTTCTCCTGCCTGGACGAGGCGCGCATCCCGGTGCTGGCGGCGATCCAGGGCGGCTGCATCGGCGGGGCGGTGGACATGACCTCGGCCTGCGACATCCGCTACGCCACGGCCGACGCCTTCTTCTGCATCCAGGAGATCAACATCGGCATGACCGCCGACGTCGGCACCTTCCCGCGCCTGTGCAAGCTGATCCCGGAAGGCTGGGTGCGCGAGATGGCCTACACCGGCCGGCGCATGCCCGCCCAGAAGGCCAAGGAGATCGGCTGGGTCAACGAGGTCTACGAGACCCAGGAGGCGATGCTGGACGCGGTGATGGCCACCGCCCGCGAGATCGCCTCCAAGGCGCCGCTGGCCGTCGCCGGCTCGAAGGTGATGATCAACTACGCGCGCGACCACACCATCAGGGACGGGCTGGACTACATCGGCGTGTGGCAGACCGGCATGTTCTCCGGCCCGCACATGGCCGAGGCGTTCAAGGCCAAGGCCGAGAAGCGCGACGCCGATTTCCCGGACCTGGCGCCCGTGCGCTGGGAGATGTGAGGCTCAGGCGCGGGGCAGCTCGGCCGAGCGCAGATCGGCCCCGCCCAGCTTGGCGCCGGCGAGGTCGGCCTCCAGAAGCCGGGCGCGGCGCAGGCTGGCCCCGCGCAGGTCGGCCTGGCGCAGGTTCGCCCCGGTCAGGTCGGCGCGCACGTAGCGGCCCTCGGCGATCATCAGCGGGCCGAGCTGGGCCCGGCCGAGGTTCGCCCGCTGCAGTTGGGCCCCGCCCAGCCGCGCGCCGCGCAGGTCGGCGCTTTGCAGGTTGCAGCAGCGCAGGTCCGCCCCCGTCAGGTCCGCGCCCTGAAGCTGCGCGCCTTCCAGGTCCAAGCCGAAGAAGATCGCCCGAGGGGCCGAAAGCCCGGTCAGCCGGCGTTCGCGCAGCCGGCGCATGGGCCGGAAGTCCACTTCCTCCAGGCGCGCCACCGCGCCTCGCTGGCCGTGGCTGTCGCAGAAGGCTTCGTGAGCGGCCAGCACCTCGGAAAGCGGCTGGTCGTCGATGTAGATCACCGGCGGCGGCGCGCGCAGCACTTCGCTGAGATCGGCATGGTCGATATTGGCGGCCGACAGGTCGACGCCGGCGATGACGGTCTTGCGCAGGGACGCGCCGGACAGGTCCGCGCCGAACACCGAGGCGCCGGTCATGTCGGCTCCGTTGAGCACGGCCCGCGCCATCCGCGCCCCGCTCAGGGTCGCGCCGGAGAGGTTGGCGTCGGTGAGGTCGGCGACGGTGGCCATGCCCGCGCCCAGGGCCGCCCCGGACAGGTTGGCGCCGTCCATCACCGCGTAGCCCAGCTCGCCGTCGCGCTTCTCGTGGTGGAGGATGCGGAAGCCGTCGACCCGATCCTGCATGGCGATCAGCCCCTCGCGCAGGTCGGCCTCGACCATCTGCGCGCCGGCCAGGTTGGCGCCGCGCAGGCACACGCCCTTCATGTCGGCGCGGGTCAGGTTCGCGCGCCTGAGGTCGGCGTCGCGCAGGTCGGCGCCGAACAGCACCGCGTTGGACAGGTCCGCGCCCTCGAGGATCGTGCCGATCAGCCGCGCGCCGGTCAGCTCGGCGTCGCGCAGGTCGACGCCTTCGAGCGAGAAGTTGGAGAGATCCGCATGGGCCAGGGCCGCGCGGGCGCCGCCGCTGCGGCCGGCCAGGAAGCGTTGGTGGCGATCGACGATCCGGCGCACAGCCGCAGCATCGAACTGACGCACGAGGTCTGATGCTGAGGACATGGAGCTCGCGGACGGCTTCTCAGGAATCCGCGCAGCATCGCCAGCCGCCCTTAAGGAACCCTTGCGAGAATCCCTCTCCGCGCGGCGTTTCGATCAGTTGCTGATCGCTTCCTCGCGCGCCGTGGCGGCCTGGATCAGGGCCGCGATCCGGTCAGTGGAATCGGCGGCCTGGCTCAGCATCGACAGCGGCCCGGAGCCCGGACGCACGGCCGTGACCACCTGGTTGGCGGCCGACTGGGCCACCGCGATGGCCACGTTCTGGGCGGTGTTGAGGCTGGAGGCTGCGGCCAGCTTGGCGCTGGCGTCCTGGTAGATGAAGCCGTAGGTCGGGTAGGTGCTGGAGCCCAGGTCGCGCACCGGGTCGTACCAGACCTTGACCGTGCTCCAGTCGCCGGCGGGCGAGACGTCGATCACGGTGACGTCTTTTTCGATCTGGCCGCGCGAGCCGCCGATACGGGACCAGTTGGCGTGGGTGATCTGGATCACGCGGTCGGTCAGCACCTGGGTGACCACGGCCACGTGGCCCAGCTTCATCTTGGCGGTCGGCTTGAAGCACAGCACCGCGCCGGCCTTGGGCTGGACGCCCGTGTCGTACTTGCCGGCGGCCTGCTTCCACCAGGTCCAGGCGTCGCCAAAGATCTGGATGCCGCTCACCAGACGGGCGAACGGCACGCATTGCCAATAGGTATCGGCCGAAGCGCCGCTGACCGGCGCGAGGCTCATAACGACCGCAACGGCCAGGGAACCGAGCACGGTTCTCGCCCGCATAAGCATGGTTATGGGTACTCCCCCGACGCGAACTGTCGTTAGGGGTAACAATCCTGTGTGTGAATGAAAAGAGGGTTTAAGCCCCTGCGACGCAGGGTCGCCGAACCCGCCATGAGTCAGCCCACAGCTTCATGCGCATCCGGGCGGGATGTTCGATGAGATGATATGACAGCGCCGCCAGTGGAATCACGCCAATCAGCATGATGAACCACAGCGCCGGCGGCAGGATTTCGCCATTCAGCTTGAGAATCCTGGTCGCGCCGTTCACGAATACGATCTTCCACGGCACGCAGATCATGTAGATCGAATAGCTGATCTCGCCGAGATAGACGAACGCCGGATTGGCGAAGACGCCAGAACCGCTCTGCGCCAGACGCGCCAGGAAAAAGATCAATGCGCCGAGCGCCAGGACGATCATCGTGTCCGGTCCGCCGAGCGCGGCGACGCCCAAGGCGCCGGCGCCGAAAAATAGGGCGCCCAGGCCGGAGACCAGCTTGCTCACGGCCGGGCGGGCGCGCCACAGCGAGTGCAGGGCGCAGCCGTAGGCGAAGCAGGGGACGATGCGCAGCGCGCCCCAGCTGATCGTGGCCTTGGTCAGGGGGAAGCCGGCCACCAGCGGGAAGACGGCGTAGAGCCCGGCGAGCAGCGCCGCCGCACCGGCCACCGCCACGACGGGCCGGTCCTTGAGCTTCAACGCGGTCCAGGCGAACAGCGGGAAGGTGAGATAGGCGAACCACTCCGCCGAGATCGACCAGGACGGATGGTTCCAGCCGGCCACGGGCGCGAAGCCCCAGGCGTGCACCATCAGCAGGTTCGCCGGCAGCGAGGCCCAGGACAGGATGTTGGGATCCACCGCCAGGCCGGCCAGGGTCGCCGCGCCGGCCATCAGGCCCATGCCGAGGAGCGTGGCCAGATGCAGCGGATAGACCCGCGCCAGGCGCGCCCACAGGAAGGAAAAGTAGCGGAAGCGGCCGGTCTCCACGCTGGTGCGGTAGACGTGGCTGAGGATGAAGCCGGACAGGACGAAGAACAGCTCCACGCCCAGATAGCCCTTGTCGACGATCGCCGGCGTGGCCGCGGTCAGGTTGGGCCAGTAGTGGAAGAACACCACCCAGAAGGCTGCGAAGAACCGCAGGGAGGTCAACTGGCGGATATTCTGGCCGTCGGTCATCAAGCTCGCGTCCCGTTCCGGCGCCGCGAAGGGGCGCCTTAGCCAGGCGAGTGCAAGTCGCGCGCCGGGCGAGCCCATCATCGCCGGCAAGCCTCACCAGCCGGTTGACGACCGAAACCCCTGGGCGGAGCCGCCGAATGCACTAGATAGGCTTCAGGCAATGGAGCGCATCGACGATGGAGAACGTGTTCGGCTGGACGTCGGACCCCGCCGCCTGGGCGGCCCTGGTGACCCTGATCGTGATGGAGGTCGTGCTGGGGATCGACAACCTGGTCTTCATCTCGATCCTGTCCAACAAGCTGCCCGAGGCCCAGCGCAGCCGGGCCCGGCGCGTGGGCATCTCGCTGGCGCTGGTGCTGCGGCTCGGCCTGCTGTCGACGCTGGCCTTCATCGTCAGCCTGACCCAGCCGGTCCTCTCCATCCCCTGGACGCCGCCGGTGGGCGCGGACGGCCACGCGTCCGTGGACCTGAATTTCTCCTGGCGCGACCTGATCCTGATCGCCGGCGGGCTCTTCCTGCTCTGGAAGGCCACCACCGAGATCCACGAGAAGGTCGACGTGCGCTCGGCGCACAGCGTGATGGACGTCAAGGGCCCGGTGACGGCCGGCTTCGCCGCCGCGATCGTGCAGATCCTGCTGCTCGACCTGGTGTTCTCGGTGGACTCGATCCTCACGGCCGTGGGCATGACCGATCACCTGCCGATCATGATCACCGCGGTGATCGTGGCGGTGAGCCTGATGATGCTGGCCGCCGATCCCCTGGCCAAGTTCATCCACGACAATCCCACCGTGGTGATGCTGGCCCTGGGCTTCCTCTTGATGATCGGCGCGGTGCTGATCGCCGACGGTTTCGGCATGCACGTGCCCAAGGGCTACATCTACACCGCCATGGCCTTCTCCGCCGGGGTGGAGGCGCTGAACATGGCCTCGCGCCGCGCCGCGCGCGCGGCCGGGACGGGAGAGGCCCCGTCCGAAACCGAGGCCGGCGAACCCTAGGCGGCTAGGCCTGTTCGACGGAGCCCTCGGGCGCGGGCGCCTCGCGCGGGGTGATGATCTTGCCGAGCTTGGGCTTCAGCCATTGCTCGAAGTCGTCGACGAACTCATAGACCACCGGCACCAGCACCAGCGACAGCATGGTCGAGGTGATCAGCCCGCCGATCACCGCCACGGCCATCGGCTGGCGGAACTCCGCGCCCTTCTCCAGGGCGAAGGCGGTGGGCAGCATGCCGGCGGCCATGGCCACCGTGGTCATCACGATCGGACGGGCCCGCTCGCGGCAGGCCTCCAGCAGCGCCTGGCGCTGCGGCACGCCCTCGCGCTCGCGCTCGATGGCGTACTCCACCAAGAGGATCGAGTTCTTCGCCGCCAGGCCCAGCAGCATCAGGAAGCCGATCAGCGAGGGGATCGACAGCGACAGGTTGAGCAGCAAGAGGCCCAGGAACGCCCCGCCCACCGCCAGCGGCAGGGCCGACAGGATCACCAGCGGCTTGAAGAAGCTGCGGAACAAGAGCACCAGCACGCCGAAGATCATCGACACCCCGGCGAAGATCGCCATGCCGAACGAGCCGAACAGCTCCTGCATGGCCTCCAGCTCGCCGGTCTCGGCGCGGGTCACGCCGGCGGGCAGGTGCTTCATGATCGGCAGGTTCTGGATCGCCTTGTTGGCGCTGCCCAGCTCCGAGCCGTTGAGCTCGGCCACCATCTGCTGCTGGCGCTTGCGGTTCAGCCGGTCGATCCGGGCCGGGCCCGCCTGGAAGGTCACGTCGGCCACCGCGCCCAGGGTCGTGACCGCGCCCGACGAGGTGAGCAGCCGCAGCGACTTGATCCGCTCCAGGTCCGAGCGCGCGTCCACCGGCAGGCGGATGCGGATGGGCACGCGGCGCTCGCCGTCGGTGAGCTTGGCGACGTTGGCGTCGATGTCGCCCACCGTGGCCACCCGGGCGACCTGGGAGATGGCGTCCACCGACACGCCCAGGCGCGCAGCCTCCGCGGCCCGGGGCCGGATGATCACCTCCGGCCCGATCGGCGCGGCGGACGGATGCGGGTCGGCGATCACGTCCAGGGTGCGCATCTGGGTCTCCAGCTCGCTGGAGGCCGCCTGCAGCGCCGCCGGGTCGTTGCTGGTCAGGGTGGCCTGGATGCCGGTCTGGCCCTGGAAGTCCAGGAAGGTGAGCCGCGCGTCGGGCACCTGGCGCAGGGCCTCGCGCGTCATGTTCTTCAGCTCGTCGCCGGTGATCGAGCGCCGCTCGTTGAGCAGCACGGTGATCGTGCCCGCGTTGAGCGCGCTGGACGCGCCGCCGCCGAAGCCGGGGCCGCCGCCCGAGGCGGTGGAGCCCACCTGGGCGAAGACGCCGCGCACGCCGGGCTTGCCCTCGAACACCATGGTGGCGCGCCGCACCACCTCCTCCATGGAGTCCGCCGTCGCGCCGGGCGGGCCCTGGATGCTGACATAGACGTAGTCGGGGTCGCCCGCCGGCTGGAAGCCGGTGGGCAGCAGCGGCACGATCAGCAGGGAGGCGACGAACACCACCCCGCCGATCACCGAGGCGACGATCCGGTGGTCAAGCGCCCATTCCAGGGCCTTGCGGTAGAACCCCTTGAACTCGGCGCGCGGCTTGGGGTGCGAGCTGGGCTTGAGCAGATAGGCCGCCATCAGCGGCGTGAGCAGCCGCGCCACCAGCAGCGAGAACAGCACCGCCACCGACACCGACAGGCCGAACTCGCGGAAGAACTGGCCGGCCATGCCCTTCATGAACGAGACCGGCGTGAACACCACGACGATGGCGAAGGTGGTGGCCACCACCGCCAGGCCGATGGCGTCGGCGCCGACGATCGCCGCCTGGTAGGGCCGCATGCCCATGGCCACGCGTTTTTCGATGTTCTCGATCTCGACGATGGCGTCGTCCACCAGGATGCCGATCACCAGGGTCAGGGCCAGCAGCGTCACCACGTTCAGCGAGAAGCCGAACAGGTGCATGACGAAGAAGGTGGGGATCAGCGACACCGGCATGGCGAAGGCCGTGATCAGCGTGGCCCGCCAGTCGCGCAGGAAGAAGAACACCACCAGGGCCGCCAGCAGCATGCCCTCCACCAGCACGTGCTCGGTCGCGCGGAAGCTGGCGCGCGTCTCGTCCACCGACGAGAAGATGCGCGTGAAGCTTACGCCCTTGTACTGGGTCTGCATCTTGGCGAGCGCCGCCACGACCGCGTCGTCGACGTCGACGTCGCTGGCCTCGCGCGTCTTCATCACCTGGAAGCCGACCACCGGCTGGTTGTCGAGCCGGGCGAAGCCGCGCACCTCGCTGGAGCCGTCGCCCACCTCGGCCACGTCGGTCAGCTTCACATAGCGCCCGCCGCCCGTGGGGATGGTCAGCTCGCGCAGGGCCTTCAGGGTGTTCACCGCCCCCAGCACCCGCAGGGTCTGTTCGCGCCCGCCCACCGACACGCGCCCGCCGGGCGCGTCGACGTCGAAGCCGCGCAGGGCGTTGTTCAGCGCAGGCGCGGTCAGGCCGCGGGCGGCCATGCGGTCCGGATCGATGATGACGTTGATCTCGCGGGTGACCCCGCCCACCCGGCTGATCTGGGCCACGCCCTTCAGCGACTGCAGCTCGCGCGCGATTGTGTCGTCGATGAACCACGACAGCTCCACGTCGCTCATGTCCGGCGCGGCGACCGCGTAGGTCAGGATCGGCTGGGAATCGAGCTCGACCCGCGTGACGATCGGCGTGTCGATCTCGCTGGGCAGGATCGCGCGGGTCTGGTCGACCTTGGAGCGGACGTCGTCGGTCTTCTTCTGCAGGTCCGAGCCCAGCTCGAACTCCACGTTGGTGGTCGACGCGCCCTGGGTGACCACCGAATAGATGTTCTTGACGTTGGAGATGCCGGCCAGCGCGTCCTCGATGGGACGGGTCACCTGGGTCTCCAGCTCGGCGGCGGCGGCCCCGCTCTGGGTCACGGTGACGGACACCGCCGGGAACTGCACGTTCGGGAACTGCTTGATCGGCAGGCCGGTGTAGGCGAACAGCCCGGCCAGGATCAGGGCGACGAACAGCACCGCCACCGGCACCGGGTTGCGGATCGCCCAGGCCGAGATGCGCAGGCCGCCGGTGGGCTCTTCCTCGCCGGAATGCGGTTCGTGGCTCATTTCGCGCTCGCCTTGGCCGGCGCGGCGGGCTCGTCCTGCGGCCGCACCAGGTCGCCGTCCAGCAGGAAGGAGCCGGCGCTCTTCACCACGCGCGAACCGGCGGCCGGGCCCTTGGTCAGCACCACCATGCCGCCGCCGCGGGCGCCGGTCTCGACATGCACGCGCCGCACCCGGTTGTCGGCGCCGACAACCATCACGCTGGCGCCGTCGGCGTCATAGCGCACGGCGGTCTCCGGGACGGTCAGGCCCTGGGCGGACACGTCGTCGAACACCGCCCGGCCAAAGCCCCCGGCGCGGATGTCGGAGCGGACCGGCAGGGTCAGGCGCACGGTGCCGAGCTTGGTCTGGGCGTCCACCTGCGGGGAGACCAGCCGCACGCGGCCCTGAGCGGTCGCGCCGGACGGCAGGGTCACCGTGGCGGTCTCGCCCACGCGCACGCGGGAAAGGTCCTCCTCGGTCATCTCCGCCTCCAGCTCGATCTGGCCGTCCTCGGCGATGCGGAACCAGGGGGTCGTTGCGCCCACGGCGGACATGTCGCCCGGACGCACGCTGCGGCTCAGCACCAGGCCGGTGACCGGCGCGGTGACCTTCAGCTTCATCTGGCGGGTCTCGGCGTCCTTCAGCGCCGCGGCCTGGGCCTCGGCGGTGGCGCGGGCGGCCTTGGCCTGGAAGCGGCGGGCCTCGAGCTGTTCCTCGGAGAGCACGCCCTGGCCGTCGAGGCCGTCCACCCGGGCGGCCTGGGACTCGGCCTGCCTGGCCTGCACGTCGGCCTGGGCCGCGGCGGCGCGCTGCTGCTCCACCTGGGCGGCGAGCAGGGCGCCGTCCAGCACGGCCAGCGGCTGGCCGGCCTTCACCCAGGCGCCGGCGTCCACCAGCACCTTGTCCACCCGATAGCCGCTGACCTCGGGCAGCACGGCGGCCTCCTCGCGCGGGATCAGCGAGCCGGACGCGGCCAGGGCGCCGGCGATCGGCTTGGCCTGGATGCGCACCACGCTGACGGCGCGGGCGCGCTGGGCCTCTGTCTCCTTGGCCTTGGGCTTGTCGCAGGCGCTGAGCGAGACGGCGGCCAGCATGAGCGCGAGGGCGATGGCGGTCTTGGATCTCGTCACGTCTCAGGGCGCCTTCTGTGCGGTCTTGATGGGCTCGGCGGACCAGCCGCCGCCCAGGGCCTTGTAGGTCTGGACCGCCCGGCGCAGGCCCTGCACCTGGGCGGCGGTCAATTGCGATCGGGCCGAGCGCCAGCTCTGCTCGGCGCTCAGCGTGGTCTGCAGGTCGGTCAGCCCGTCCTTGTAGGCGCGGCTGGAGGCGTCGAAGGCGCGATGGGCCCTGGCCTCTCCGTCGGTGAGCAGGGTCACCCGCTTGCGGTCGGCGGCCAGTTGCACCAGGGCGCTGTCGGCCTCGCCATAGGCGGTCTGCACCGCCTTCTCATAGGCGATCACCGCCTGCTCGGTGCGGGCGTTCTGCGCCTTCAGCTCCAGCAGCAGCTTGGGGATGTCCAGCACCGGCACGGTGGCGGTCGCGCCGATCGACCAGTCGCCGGTGGCGTATTCGTAGGCCGGCTGCACCGAACGGGACAGGCCGAGCCCCGGCGTCAGCTTGAAGGTCGGGAAGAAGGCTAGCCGGTCGTAGGCGCGCCGCCCGACGGCCGAGCGGATGCGCGCGTCGGCCTCGCGCACGTCGGGCCGCCGCTCCAGCAGCTCGCCCGGCACGGTGGTGGGGACCTGCGGGATCGTCCCCACGCTGGCGGGCGTGGGCATGTCGGCGAGCGGATCGGCGCCGCGGCCCACCAGCACCAGCAGCGAGCGCTGGGCGGCCTTGAGCTGGGCCTGGAGGCTCTCGGCCTGGCTTTCGGCCTGGGCCAGCTCGCCGGCGGCCCGGTCGGCGTCCGCGCCCGGCCCCAGCCCGCGGTCGGCCTTGGCCTGAGCCACGCTGTAGAGCTCGCGCTCGATGCGCACCGTCTCGTTGGCGTCGTCGAGCTGGATCGCCAGGCCCCGCGCCTGGAAGTAGGAATCGGCGATGCTGGCGGCCAGGCTGGTCCGCGCGCCCTCGTAACTGAAGCGCGCCGCGGCGGTGTCGCCCTTGTAGCCCTCGCGGGTGGCGAAGAAGCGGCCGAACAGGTCCATCTCCCAGCTCACCTGGAAGTTGGAGGCGTAGGCGTCGGACGTGCCGCTCAGCGTGTAGCCCGGGATGTTGAGGGTCGGCCCCTCGATCTGGCGCGTGTGGGTGCGCTTGGCCGAGCCGGTGGCGTTGCCCTGCGGCAGGAAGGTGGTCAGCGCCTCGCGGCCGGTGGCGCGGGCCTCGGTCAGGCGGGCGGCGGCGGCCCGCGCGTCGGGCGCCTCCACCAGGGCCTTGTCGATCAGCGAAACGAGCTGAGGATCGTCGAACGTGGTCCACCAGCGGTCGAGCCGCTCGGCGGGCAGGTCCCCGCCCTTGGCCTCATAGGCGGGCGGCAGGCGCACGTCGGGCTTGGGCCCGCCCATGCAGGCGCTGAGCATGAGGCTGGCCAGGACGGCTGCGGATCTTGCGGGGCGCATCGTCTCTTATTTTCTATCCGAGCCGCGAATCGTCCGTGAATCATAGCCAAGGGCGCCCCCAGAGACGGCCCCCCGCCGGCTTTGAACATAGGTGGAGGTCTCTCAGATTACACTCCCGCCAAAAACGCCAGCGGAACGCGACGTCCCGTAAGGGTTCACCGCAGGGTGTGGCCCAACGGCGACAGAACGCTGTGTTGTGACAGGCAGGAATTCGCGGCGGATGGCCCTCCTGGCGGAGATTTTCTGCGCGTGGTCGTCGCCATCGTCGGAAAATGCTCTAGGGTCGCCGCAAATTTTCGACTTTCGAGAGTTGCGATGAAATCCTTCTTCCTGGCCGCCGCCTCCGCCGCGGCCGTTCTGTCCATCTCGGGCGCGGCGCTCGCCGGCGAGATCGACCCGGTCAAGATCGGCCAACACGTTCAGGTGCTGGCCTCGGACGACTTCCAGGGCCGCGGCCCGGCCACCGAGGGCGAACTGAAGTCGGTCGCCTACATCGAGGCCCAGTATAAGGCGCTGGGGCTGCAGCCCGGCGGCGACCTGCAGAAGGACGGCACCCGCGCCTGGACCCAGGACGTTCCCCTCGCCAAGTTCGAGATCAAGGGACCGGTCGCCGTCAGCGTGAAGGCCGGCAAGGACACGCTGAACTGGACCCAGGGCGATGAAGTGGCCCTGCGCGCGCCCTCCACCGGCGCCGACCACGTCTCCATCAAGGACGCCCCCATCGTCTTCGCCGGCTACGGCGTCGAGGCGCCGGAGCGCAAATGGGACGACTTCAAGGGCATGGACCTGAAGGGCAAGGTGGTGATGGTTCTGGTCAACGACCCGGACTACTACGCCGGAAAGGGCGACTTCGGCGGCAAGGCCATGACCTACTACGGCCGCTGGACCTACAAGTACGAGGAAGCCGCCCGCAAGGGCGCGCTGGGGCTCCTGGTGATCCACGAGACCGCGCCGGCCTCCTACGGCTGGGCGACGGTGAAGAACTCCAACACCAACTCGATCTTCGACATCATCCGCGACGATCCGAGCAAGGTGCACCCGCTGCTCGAAGGCTGGATCCAGCACGACGCGGCCGCCGACATCCTCAAGCGCGCCGGCCTCGACTACGAGGCCCTGAAGAAGCAGGCCCAGACCCGCGCCTTCAAGCCGGTGGTGCTGAAGGGCGTGACCTTCTCCACCGACTACGCCGTCGACGTGGAGAAGATCGTCTCCAAGAACGTGGTCGGCGAGATCGTCGGGGCCAAGCGGCCGGACGAGCGGGTGATCTATTCGGCCCACTGGGACCACCTGGGCGTGGGCCTGCCCGACGCCAAGGGCGACACCATCTACAATGGCGCGGTCGACAACGCCGACGGCGTGGCCACCATGATGGAGATCGCCCGGGCCTTCACCACCGAGGATAAGAAGCCCGACCGCACGGTGATGTTCCTGGCCGTGACCGCCGAGGAAAAGGGCCTGTTGGGCTCGGAATACTACGCGGCCAATCCGCTCTATCCGCTGGCGACCACCGTGGCCGACATCAACATGGACGCGCTCAGCGCCTCCGGCCCGGCCAAGGATTTCTCCACCTCGGGGAACGCCCAGCTCACCCTGCAGGACGACCTGATCGCGGTGGGCAAGGAGCACGGGCGCTACTACAGCCCCGACCCGCGCCCCGAGGCCGGCAGCTTCTTCCGCTCCGACCACTTCTCCTTCGCCAAGCGCGGCGTGCCGGCGATCTCGTTCGATTCGGGCGAGGACCTGGTGAACGGCGGGCGCGAGGCCGGCGAAGCCAAGAGCAAGGAATACGTCACCAACCGCTACCACCAGCCGGCCGACCAGTTCGACGACACCTGGAACCTTGAAGGCATGGCCCAGGATGGCGATCTGATGTTCGAGCTGGGCGACAAGCTCGCCAACTCGGACGAATGGCCGGTCTGGAAGGACGGCTCGGAGTTCAAGGCCGAGCGCGACAAGACCGCCGACCAGCGCAACTAGGCGAACGCGGGGGGATCTCCATGGCCGGGACGATACGCGCCGGGATCGGGGGCTGGACCTTCGAGCCCTGGCGCGGGGTCTTCTATCCGAAGGGATTGAGGCAGGCGGACGAGCTCGCCTACGCCGCCGAGCGCCTCACGGCCATCGAGGTCAACGGCACCTACTATTCCAGCCAGAAGCCGGAGAGCTTCGCCAAGTGGGCGGCCTCCGCTCCCGACGGCTTCGTCTTCTCGCTGAAGGCGTCGCGCTTCTGCACCAACCGCCGGGTGCTGGCCGAGGCCGGTCCCTCCATCGAGAAGTTCCTCTCCCAGGGGCTGACCGAGCTGGGCGACAAGCTGGGGCCGATCCTGTGGCAGTTCATGGCCACCAAGAAGTTCGACCCGGACGACTTCGCCGCCTTCCTGAAGCTCCTGCCCGCCGGCCACGACGGCCTTTCCCTGCGCCACGTGGTGGAGGTGCGCCATCAAAGCTTCGTCGATCCGGCGTTCGTGGCCCTGTGCCGCGAGCACGGCGTGGCGATCTGCCTGGCCCACCACGCCGAGTTCCCGCAGATCGCCGACGTGACCTCCAGCTTCGTCTACGCCCGGCTGATGTGCGGCGCCGACGAGGTGGAGACCTGCTACCCGCCCGCCGAGATCGACGGCTGGGCCGAGCGCCTGAAGACCTTCGCCGCGGGCGGCGCGCCGGCCGACCTGGCCTACGCCGCGCCGGACGCCCCCGCGCCCGAGGCCGACCGCGACGTCTTCGCCTTCTTCATCTCCTCGGGGAAGGTTCGCGCGCCGGCCGGGGCGATGGCGCTGATTAGCTCAGCCAGCCGCTAATTCTGAGAAATAGCAGCGCAAATATCAAAAAGGCGGTCGGAATGGAGCAAAGCCAAGCGATGCGGTACCTTGTGGATCGGCCGTCGATCAAGTGAATTTTCTTGGTCCACAAAGGATCTCCCAACTCACTTAATTTCGATATGTCTTCTTTGATTATCCAATGTATCCAAGATACGCTCAATAAAAGAATTATCGAAAAGGCCGCCAGGGCGGCGGCTGCGATCGCGACGCCCTCCACAATGCTGATCGGCAGCAGCTTCGGTCTGACGGGAGCCCCCACCGCTCCGTAGCTGAAGGCGATAATCGCGAAATATATGCCGTTCGTTCTCAACAAGGCGCTCGCCTTGGAGTCGACGACATTCATGTGGGAATATATGAAATCCACATACTTCCGATTAACATCCCAAGATTCAATATATCTTTTGATCTCGTTCTCAGGATGGCAAATCGACGCCCCGAAAATCGGATGACCAGACGATTTCAGCCCCTTCCAAAGCATAGCTAGACCCCTATATCGCCGTTCCACAACTTCTCATTCGCGCCTTTCCACTCACGAAAGAACTTTATCATCTTTTCGTCATTGACGATCACGACCTCGACGCCGCTCGCGCGCAGAAACTCCTCATTCCCACCGAAATTCACGGCGTCCGCGATAACGACGCGCGCTATCCTGAACTGCGCAATCGCGCCAGAGCACATTTTGCATGGGCTAAGCGTCGTGTACATTGTTGTTTCTGAAAAGGGCTTAAAAAGCCCGGCATTCGCCAGACAATCCATCTCGCCATGAAGTATGACAGTTTTCTTTTGTTGCCGCCGATTTCGCCCCTTGGACACAAGTGCTCCGCGCCAAGAAAGCGCCGCCCCAACGGCCACTCCGCCTTCTGCAGCGCCTTCGAGCGCCTCTGTGATGGCGAGATTCAGGAACTTGGCGTCATAAGATTGCATTTCGGCTTCCTCCCTGGCGCGGACGGTGGCCTACACTAGACTGGCGCTTGCGGATTGTGACGCTGGAATTCCGCGTCGCCCGTTTGATCTGTGCTTCAAGCTCATCCGACGCGACAAACCGGCCGCGCCCTCGGCGCCGATCCGGGCAGCCATTCGCCACGCGGCTCGCTTCGCCCCCGTCGAAAGAGCAAGTCCCCAGCCGGCCCCTTGACCTCCCCGGCGTCAGGGCGGCGCAGTTCCTCCAAACAATAAGCGGAGGAACCCATGGCCGAGCTTTCCATGGACGACCTGATGTTCAAGCCCGGCCTGATGACGGGCGAACGCATCCTGATCACCGGCGGCGGCACCGGGCTGGGCAAGGTGATGGCCGAGGCCTGCCTGATGCTGGGCGCGACGGTCTATATCTGCGGCCGGCGCGGCGGGGTGCTGGAAGAGGCCGCCAAGGACCTGATGGACGCCCATGGCGGCAAGGTGGTCCCGATCCCCTGCGACATACGCGTGCCCGAGGCCATCGCCGAGATGATGGACACGATCTGGGCCGACGGCGGGGCGCTGACCGGCCTAGTCAACAACGCCGCCGGCAACTTCATCAGCCGCACCGAGGACCTCTCGCCGCGCGGGTTCGACGCCATCGCCAACATCGTCTTCCGCGGCTCGTTCTTCGTCACGCTCGAAGCCGGCAAGCGCTGGATCGCCGAGGGCAAGCCCGCCTCGGTGGTCTCCATCCTGACGACGTGGATCTGGAACGGCGGGCCCTTCACCGTGCCCTCGGCCATGTCGAAGGCGGCCATCGCCACCATGAGCCAGTCGCTGGCGGTGGAGTGGGGCGGCCATGGCGTCCGCTTCAACAACATCCTGCCCGGCCCCTTCCCGACCGAAGGCATGAGCGCCCGGCTCAATCCGAGCCAGAGCCAGGAGACCGGCGGCGGCTACCGCGACATGAGCGGCAATCCGATGGGCCGGGTGGGCGAGATGCGCGAGCTCGCCAACCTGGCCGTCTATCTGCTGCACCCGCTGTCGGCCTATGTGAACGGCCAGTCGATCGCCATCGACGGCGCCTCCTGGCAGGCGGGCGGCGGCGGTTTCGCGCGGCTGCGCTCGTGGACCGACGATCAGTGGAAGGCCGCGCGCGAGGCGATCCAGGCGACCAACGCCAAGGACCGGGCCAAGCGGACGGTATAGTTAACCAGGTCTTAAGATCGGCCGGCGAGGCTCTCCGACATCATGCGCCGCGCCGTCCTGATCCTCGGACTCAGCTTCGCCCTGGTCGCCCCCGCGGGCGCCCAGGAGACGCCGAACAAGGCCCCGCGCAAGCTGCAGGTGGTTCCCGCCGAGCCGCGCAAGGCCGCCCCGCCGCCGGCCGACGAGACGCCGCCCGTCGTCCTCCTGGCGCCCCCCGCGCCCCAGGCGCCGGCCCTCGACGCCGGCCAGTGCCGGCTGACCTGCGCCCAGAGCTATTACTTCTGCCTGTCGTCGGACACGCCGGACGATTGCCCGGGCGCCTGGAGCCAGTGCAGGGCCGCCTGCGACGCGCCCTCCGCCGCCCCGGGCATGTAGCGGCCGTGTCACAAGTCTTGGCTCAGCCTCGCCGCCGCCTCTAGAATGACGCGCGTCAGTTTCAAGAGCAGGGGTTTCATGTCGCAGGTCGCTTACCTTTCGGCCGGAAAGCGCGAACAGACCAAGGTGCAGAACCGTCAGGCGATCCTCGACGCCGCGCGCGCCGTGTTCGCCGAGATGGGCTATGACAACGTCACCGTGCGCGACATCATCCGCCGCACGGGCCTGGCCGCCGGGACCTTCTACAACTACTTCAAATCGAAAGAGGAAGTGTTCGCCGCCCTGGCCGACGACGGCGCGCGGCGCTTCGCGCCGGTGCTGAAGGAGCTGCGCGGTCAGGGCAAGGGTTTCGAGGCGTTCGTGCGCGACGCGATCCACGCCTACTTCCATTTCCTGGAGAAGGAGCACGCCACCTGGGCCGCCCAGCGGCTGGTGAGCGAGCCGCATCCGCATGTCTACGGCCCGACGCCGGAGATGGGGGCCGTGTTCGCCGAGGTGCGCGCCGCCATCCTGGAGGAGACCGCCCGCGGCGGGCCGGTCGCCGACCCGGACTTCCTGGCCGGCGCCTGCATCGCCGTGGCCCGCGAGGTGGGCGACCGGATGCTCGAGCGGCGGCCGGTGGACGTCGAGGCGGCCGCAGACTTCGCCGTTTCCATGATCGTGTCGGGCCTCCGGGGCCTGCCCAAGGCGGGGGGTTAGGGGCGCCGCATGGCCAACGCCGGCGTTCAGCGCCTCATCCTCAAAGTCCTGCTCTCCCTGCCCGCGCCGATCCTGCGGCTGATGTCCGGCGGCGGCGTGGTCTATCAGGGCGGGCGCACGCTCGACCCGCGCCTGCAGTTCCTGGCCGCCGCCGGCCGCCGCGCCCCCGGCATGCAGACCCTGTCGCCGCAGGAAGCCCGGGCGGCCAGCGCCCAGGCCCTGGCGATGATGGCCGGCAAGCCCGAACCGGGCGTCGGCGTCCAGTCGCTCGACATCGAGGGGCCGGAGGGGACGATCCCGGCCCGCGCCTATCGCCCGCAGCGCCAGGACCCCGAGGCGCCGCTGATGGTCTACGCCCACTTCGGCGGCGGCGTGATCGGCGACCTGGACACCTGCGACGTGTTCTGCCGCATCCTGGCGCGCATCGCCCGCTGCCCCGTGCTGTCGGTGGACTACCGGCTGGCGCCCGAGCACCGCTTTCCCGCGGGGCTGGAGGACGTGCTGGCCGCCTATCGCTGGGCGCGCGAGCACGCCGAGGAGTTCGGCGCGCCGCCGGGCGCGGTGGCCATCGGCGGTGATTCCATGGGCGGCAACTTCGCCGCCATCGTGGCCCAGGAGATGAAGCGCAAGGGCGAGCCGCAGCCGTGGCTGCAGCTCCTGATCTATCCGGCGGTGGACGTCGCCAGCGAAACGGCCTCCATGACCACCTACGCCGACGCCTATCCCCTATCGAGGACGATGATGGACTGGTTCATGGGCCACTACATGGCCCCCGACGCCGATCCGGCCGACCCGCGCCTGTCGCCGGTCCACGAGAGGGACCTGAGCGGCCTGGCGCCGGCGATCGTCGTCACCGCCGGCTTCGATCCCCTCGTGGACCAGGGCGAGGCCTACGCCATCGCCCTGCGCGCGGCGGGCGTGCCGGTGGTCTACCGCTGCTACGACAAGCTGGCCCACGGCTTCACCGCCATGACCGGCGCGATTCCCTGCGCCGACGTGGCCTGCCGCGAGGTCGCCGGCCTGGTGCGCGAGGGGATCGAGGGGCGCATCCACTGATGCGCGCGCTCCTGGTCGAGGCGCTCGCGCCCAACTACGCCGGCTGCGCCGTGCGCGAGATCGACACCCCCGAGCCCGGCCCGGGCGAGGTGCGGGTGAAGGTGCGCGCCGCCGCCGTCAACTTCCCCGACCTGCTGCAGACCCGCGGCGAATATCAGCACAAGCCTTCGCTGCCGTTCATCCCCGGCCTGGAGATGGCCGGCGAGGTGGACGCGCTCGGCGAGGGCGTGACCGGCTGGACGCCGGGCCAGGCGGTGACCGGCCCGGCCCGCGTGGGCGGCTTCTCCGAATACGCCCTCAGCCCAGCCTCGGCGCTGCACGCCAAGCCCGCGGCGTTGAGCTTTTCCCAGGCCGCCGGCTTCGGCGCGGCCTACATCACCGCCTATGTCGCCCTGGTGCGGCGCGCCGCCGTCCAGCCGGGCGAGTGGGTGCTGGTGCACGGGGCCGCCGGCGGCGTCGGCCTGGCCGCCGTGGACATGGCCAAGGCCCTGGGCGCGCGGGTGATCGCCGCCTCGGCCTCCGACGCCAAGCTGGCCGTGGTGGAGGCCGAGTACGCCCCCGACGCGCTGGTCAACGTCACCGGCGGCTTCCGCGACAAGGTCAAGGAGATCACCGGCGGGCGCGGCGCCGACGTGATCTACGATCCGGTGGGCGGCGACGTGTTCGACGAGAGCGTCCGCTGCATCGCCTTCGACGGCCGCCTCCTGGTGGTGGGCTTCGCCTCGGGGCGCATTCCCACCGTCAACGCCAACATGCCGCTGATCAAGGGCTTCTCGGTGATGGGCGTGCGCGCCGGCGAGTACGGCCGCCAGTTCCCCGAGCGCGGCCGCGAGAACCAGGACGCCATCTGGAAGATGGCGGCCGAGGGCATGGTCCATCCCCGCGTGGACAAGGAATTCCCGCTGGAGCGCTGGCGCGAGGCTTTCGAAACGCTCGCCCAGCGCCAGGTGGTGGGCAAGACCATCATCCGACCCGACCTCTAGGAGCCGCTCCATGACCATCGGCAACGAAGACGAGCTCGACAAGCTGAAGACCGCCGGCCGCCTGGTGGCGCGCACCCTGGAGGCGATGGGCAAGGCCCTGGAGCCCGGGATCACCACCGCCGAGCTCGACGCCCTGGGCCGCCGGATGCTGGAGCGCGAAGGCGCGCGCTCGGCCCCCGAGATCACCTACGGCTTTCCCGGCGCCACCTGCATCTCGATTGGGCCGGACGTCGCCCACGGCATCCCCGGCGATCGGAAGGTCCAGGCCGGCGACCTGGTGAACATCGACGTCTCCGCCGAGGTGGACGGCTATTTCGCCGACACCGGCGCGAGCTTCGCCGTGCCGCCGGTGAAGCCGCGCATCGAGCGGCTGTGCCGCGACGGCCGCCGCGCCCTGTGGACCGGCATCCGCGCCGTCAAGACCGGCGGGCCGCTGAACGCCATCGGCCGCGACATCGAGGCCTTCGCCGACCGCAACGGCTACACCCTGATCCGCAACCTCGCGAGCCACGGGGTGGGCGCGGCGCTGCACGAGGAGCCGACCGAGCTGGCCACCTGGCGCGAGCCCGGCGACAAGCGGCGCATCCACGAGGGTCTGGTCTTCACCATCGAGCCGTTCCTGTCCCTCGGCGACGACTGGGTCGAGGAGACCGGCGACGGCTGGACCCTGCGTCCCCTGGGCGGCCAGCCGGCCGTGCAATACGAGCACACCCTGGTGGCGACGCCTCGCGGACCGGTCGTGCTGACGCTGGCCAGTTGACAGGGCCGGCCCCATCCCCTAATCACCGCCGCTCGATTTTGACCCGGAGCTACACCTGTGAAGCGGACTTTTCAGCCGTCCCGACTCGTGCGCAAGCGCCGTCACGGCTGGCGTGCGCGCATGGCCACCAAGAACGGCCAGAAGGTGCTCGCCCGTCGTCGCGCCAAGGGCCGCAAGCGCCTGAGCGCCTAAGTTCTCGAAAGAGGACTATGGTGTCCGCGTGACGGACGCCCCGCCAGCCATCCAACGCCTCAAGTCGCGCCCCGACTTTCTGGCCTGCGCGCGCGCGCCGTCGTGTGCGCGCGGCGCCGTCGTGATCCAGGCCAGGCCGCGCGGCGACGGCGAACCCTTGATCCGCGTGGGTTTCACGGCCACCCGCAAGATCGGCGGAGCGGTCGTGCGCAACCGCGCCAAGCGCCGCCTGCGCGAGGCCGCGCGGCTGTTGCTGCCGCAATTGGCGCGGCCCGGAACCGACTATGTCTTCATCGCCAGAAACGGCACGCCCACCCGCGCCTGGGCGCGTTTGCTTGACGATGTGAAAAGCGCGCTGATAAGCCTCGCCGCCGACAGCGAGAACCGGGCCCCTGGGCCTGCGGCCCCATCCTCCCCCCCGCTTGAGCGCACGCCTTCATGAATGAGCAAAACCGCAACACGATCATCTTCGTGGTCAGCGCCGTCCTCATCCTGCTCCTCTATCAGGTGTTCGTGCTGGATCCGGCGGCCAAGCGGCGGCAGGCCGAAGCGGCGCTGAAGCATCCGCCGGCCGCGGCCGCCGCGGCGGCGGGAGGTCCGAGCTCAGCGGCCGCCCCGCAGCTCGCCCCCGCCGACAAGGTGGTCACGCGTGAGGAAGCCGCCGCGGCCAGCCCGCGGGTTCCCATCGCCACCCCCGCCCTCAGCGGCTCGGTGGCCCTGCGCGGCGCGCGCATCGACGACCTCTATCTGAAGGGCTACCGCGAGGGCCTGAACAAGGACTCCCCGCCGGTGGAGCTGCTGCGCCCCGAAGGCGCCGAGCACGCCTGGTTCGCCGAGTTCGGCTGGGCCGGCGCCAATCTGAAGGGCCTGCCCAGCGGCGACAGCCTCTGGCAGGTGGTCGACGGCTCGACCCTGGCGCCCGGCAAGCCGCTGACCCTGCGCTACGACAACGGCCAGGGCCTGGTCTTCACGCGCAAGATCGAGGTGGACGACAAGTTCATGTTCACCGTCACCGACACCGTGGCGAACCTGTCGGGCGCGCCGGTGACGCTCGCCGCCTACGGCTCGGTGCAGCGCCAGGGCCTGCCCGAGGTCCAGGCCCACAGCGCCATCGTCCACGAGGGCGCCGTCGGCGTGCTGG
This sequence comes from Phenylobacterium sp., assembly GCF_041916435.1. Lineage (GTDB taxonomy): Bacteria > Pseudomonadota > Alphaproteobacteria > Caulobacterales > Caulobacteraceae > Phenylobacterium. The sequence continues at coordinate 518,281 of NZ_JAYRZM010000003.1, forward strand.
ACGGCAAGCTGCGGCTGGTGAAGTACAAGAAGTGGGCTAAGGACGGCGGCGGTCCCGAGATCGCCTCTGACGGCGGCTGGGTGGGCGTCACCGACAAGTACTGGCTGGCTGCGCTGATCCCGGGCCAATCGGAGAAGATCAAGGGCGACTTCCGCGTCACCAAGACCGGCGGGCCCGACATCTTCGAGGCCAACTTCGTCGGCCCGGCGCACCACCTGGAGCCGGGCAAGCAGGCCACCGAGACCACCCACTTCTTCGCCGGCGCCAAGACCGTGCCGGTGCTGACCGCCTACGAGACCTCGATCGGCGCGCGGCGCTTCAGCGACGCCATCGACTGGGGCAACTTCTGGTTCTTCACCAAGCTGATCTTCCGGGTCCTGGAGTTCTTCTACCGCCACGTGGGCAACTTCGGCGTGGCCATCCTGCTGCTCACCGTCTCGGTGAAGGCGCTCTTCTTCCCGCTCGCCAACAAGAGCTACGAGTCGCTCTCGAAGATGAAGAAGATCCAGCCGCAGATGGAAGAGCTGCGCAAGAAGTACAAGGACGACGCGGCCAAGCAGCAGCAGGAGCTGATGGGCCTCTACCAGCGTGAGAAGATCAATCCGATGATGGGCTGCCTGCCCATGCTGATCCAGATCCCGGTCTTCTATTCGCTCTACAAGGTGCTGACCGTCACCATCGAGATGCGCCACGCCCCGTTCTTCGGCTGGATCCAGGACCTTTCGGCGCGCGATCCGACCACCATCGTCAACCTGTTCGGCCTGCTGCCGTTCGACCCGGCGACGGTGCCGATGATCGGCAGCTTCCTGAACGGGCCGCTGCACCTGGGCGCCTGGGTGATCCTCTACGGCCTCACCATGTTCCTCTCCACGGCGATGAACCCGCCAGCGGGGGACCCGACCCAGCAGCGCATCTTCCAGCTCATGCCGGTGATGTTCACCTTCATCATGGCGCCCTTCGCCGCGGGCCTTCTGATCTACTGGACCTGGAACAACGTCCTGACGATCGCCCAGCAGTACGTGATCATGCGCCGCTTCAAGGTGGACAACCCGATCGACGGGCTGATCGCGCGCTTCAGCGGTCGCGGCAAGGCGGTCGGGTGACCGACGAAGCGCTCTTCAGCCCCGAGGAGATCGAGGCCGGCCGCGTGCTCTTCGCCCGGCCGGCGGTCTTCCTGATGGGGGCCACGTCGATCGACGGACTGCCCGCACCCGACCTGCCGGAGGTGGCCTTCGCCGGCCGCTCCAACGTGGGCAAGTCCTCGCTGATCAACGCCCTGGTGAACCAGAACCACCTGGCGCGGGCCTCCAACGAGCCGGGGCGCACCCGCGAGGTCAATTTCTTCGTGCTGGACGAGAAGCTGCGCCTGGTGGACCTGCCCGGCTACGGCTTCGCCCGGGCCTCCAAGACCGAGACCAAGAAGTTCCAGAACCTGGGCCGCGACTACCTGCGCGGCCGGCCCAACCTGAAGCGCGCCTACCTGCTGATCGACGCGCGCCATGGGCTCAAGGACGTCGACGCCGAGGCCATGGACGCCTTCGACCGCGCCGCCGTGTCCTATCAGATCGTCCTGACCAAGGCCGACAAGCTCAAGGCCGCCGAGGTCGCCGCGGTGACCGCGCGCACCTTGCAGGCCATCGCCAAGCGCCCGGCCGCCTATCCGCGGGTGCAGGCCACCTCCTCGGAGAAAGGGACGGGCCTGCCCGAGCTGCGGGCCGAGATCTCCGCCGCCTGCGCCATCGGCTAGAGCGCATTGGGCGAAAGTGCGCGCGGTTTCGCCCGCTAAACGCGCTCTACGTTTCTGATTCTAGAGCACGATTCAGCGGTCGGCCGGTTCCGGCCGGCCCCATCGTGCTCTAGGCGCACCCTACGGCAAGCCGCTAGAACGGCGTCGAAATTCCAGACCACGCCCGCGCCAGGGAGGCCGCGCCATGCTCGACACCGCCAATCGCACGATCTTCGACGAAGAGCTCAACCTCTTCCGGGACCAGGTGCGCAAGTTCTACGACCGCGCCCTTGTCCCCAACCTGGATCGCTGGGAGGAGGAAGGCGTCGTCGACCGCGAGTTCTGGCGCGCCTGCGGCGAGGCGGGCCTGCTGTGCCCGCAGGTTCCGGCCGAATACGGCGGCCTGGGCCTCGACTACCGCTACAACACCGTGATCGGCGAGGAGCTGACCTACGCCGGCTCCAGCGCGGGCATCACCCTGCAGTCGGACATCGTCGTCGACTACATCATCAACTACGGCTCCGAGGAGCAGAAGAAGAAGTGGCTGCCGGGCATGGTCTCCGGCGAGGTGATCACCGCCATCGCCATGACCGAGCCGGGCGCGGGCTCCGACCTGCAGGGCGTGCGCACCAGCGCCAAGCGCGACGGCAACCACTATGTCATCAACGGCAGCAAGACCTACATCACCAACGGCCAGAACGCCGACCTGATCGTGGTGGTCGCCAAGACCGATCCGGACAAGGGCGCCAAGGGCACCTCGCTGATCCTGGTGGAGGCCGATCGCGCCGGCTTCAAGCGCGGCCGCAACCTGGACAAGATCGGCCAGAACTCGGCCGATACCTCCGAGCTGTTCTTCGAGGACGTGCGGGTGCCGATCACCAACTGCCTGGGCGAGGAGAACCGGGGCTTCGCCTACCTGATGAACCAGCTTCCGCAGGAGCGCCTGCAGATCGCCTCGGCGGCCCAGGCCGGCGCCCAGCGGGCCTTCGACGAGGCGGTGAAGTTCACCAAGGAGCGCAAGGCGTTCAAGCAGACCGTCTTCGACTTCCAGAACACCCGCTTCACCCTGGCCGCCCTGAAGGCCAAGCTGCAGGCCGGCTGGGCGCACCTGGACTGGTGCATCGAACGCCACCTGAGGAAGGAGCTGACCGCGGCCGAGGCCTCGGCGGCCAAGCTCTTCCACACCGAGCTGCAGTGGGAGGCCTGCGACACCTCCCTGCAACTGCACGGCGGCGCCGGCTACATGAACGAGTACCCGATCGCCCGCATGTGGCGCGACGCCCGCGTCCAGCGCATCTACGGCGGCACCTCCGAGATCATGAAGGAAGTCGTCGCCCGCTCGATCTGAGGCGGGCCGAGGCTGCGCGCAGGGATGCTCCCCTTCTGGGGGAGCTGGCGCGCAGCGCCTGAGGGGGACTGAAGACTCAAAGTCCCCCTCCGTCGGCTTCGCCGACACCTCCCCCAGAAGGGGAGGATTTCGAGGCCGCCGATCCCTACGGGGCCTTCACCGTCTCGCCGCCCTTCATCACGAACACCGGGTGCTCCAGCACCGTCACGTCGGCCAGGGGATCGCCGGTCACGCCCACCAGGTCGCCGAAGGCGCCGACCTTGACCTGGCCCACGTCGTTGGGCTGGCCCAGGGCCTCGGCGGCGGTGACCGTGGCCGACTGGATCGCCTGCAGCGGCGTCGCCCCATAGCGCACCATCACGGCGAACTGCTTGGCGTTGTCGCCGTGCGGATAGACCCCGGCGTCGGTGGAGTAGATCATCTTCACCCCGGCCTTCAGCGCCTTCCTGAAGTTCTGCCGCTGGATCTCGCCGATGTCGCGGTCCTTCTTCAGGTTCTCCTCCAAGACGCCGTTCTTGGCGCCCTCGGCCTGGGTGTAGTCGGTGTTGTAGATGTCCATGCCGAAGTAGGCGCCCTTCTGCACGGCCAGCTTGATCCCCTCGTCGTCGACCAAGCTGGCGTGCTCGATGGTGTCGACGCCGGCCAGGATCGCGTCGCGGATGCCCGAGGCGCCGTGGGCGTGGGCGGCCACCTTCAGGCCGGTCATGTGCGCCTCGTCGACGATCGCCTTCATCTCCTCCAGCGTCAGTTGCTGCGCGCCGGGCGTGTCGCCGTGGGAGAACACCCCGCCGGTGGCGCAGATCTTGATCACCTGGGCGCCGTACTTGTGGAGCTGGCGCACCATCTGGCGGCCCGCATCGGGGCTGTCGATCACCGCCGGGCTCTTCTGGTCCATCGACGGCGGGAAGAAGGTGGAATCGCAGTGGCCGCCCGTGGCGCCGATGGCGTAGGTGGCCGTGACGATCCGCGGCCCCTCGATGAAGCCGGCGTCGATCGCCTGGCGCAGGCCCACGTCGTCGTAGAACTCCGAGCCGACGTTGCGCACCGTGGTGAAGCCGGCCTCCAGGGTGTCCTTGGCGTGCTTCGTGCCGATGACCGCCCAGAAGGAATCGGTGAACAGCAGCGAGTTGTAGCCGCCGAACAGGGGCGAGCTCGTCAGGTGCACGTGCATGTCGATCAGGCCGGGCAGCAGGGTCACGCCCGGCAGGTCCACCGTCTTGGCGTCCGCCGGGACCTGGACGGCGCCGGTCTTGCCCACGGCGCTGATGCGGCCGTCGACGATCACCACCGTCGGATCGTCGGTCACCTTGCCGCTGGCCACGTCCACCAGGTGCGCGGCGTGCACCGCCACCGTCTGCGCCTGCACCGCTCCGGCGCCCGCCCAGACCGCCAGCGCCGCCACAACCCCCGCAATACGCATCTCGCCCCTCGCTCGTCGCAGAAAGGCCGGACGCTAGGCCACGGCGCCGCTTCGGTCGAGCCGTGATGCGCCCGCGTGGGTGACAGGGCCGCCTGCGTCGGCTATCGCACCGGCGCCGACCCGCCGGAGCCGCATAAGTGACCGACACCCCCGCAGAACAGGGCTGGGCCACCGCCAAGACGCTGGCGGAGTCCCTGCCCTACATCCAGATCTACGACCGCGAGACCGTGGTCATCAAATACGGCGGCCACGCCATGGGCGAGGAGTCGGTGGCCAAGCTGTTCGCCGCCGACGTGGTCCTCCTGAAGATGCTGGGCGTCCATCCGGTGGTGGTGCACGGCGGCGGCCCGCAGATTTCGGCCATGCTCGACAAGGCTGGCGTGAAGTCCACCTTCGTCGACGGCCTGCGCGTGACCGACGCGGCCACCATGGAGGTCGCCGAGATGGTGCTGTCCGGCGCCATCAACAAGGAGATCGCCAACTGGATCACCCAGGCCGGCGCCGAGGCCGACGTGCGCGGCGTGGGCCTGTCGGGCAAGGATGCGCGGCTGATCACCGTCGAGAAGGCCAAGCGCACCAAGAAGGACCCCGACAGCCAGATCGAGCAGGTCGTCGACCTGGGCTATGTGGGCGAGCCCACCCGGATCGATCCGAAGCTGCTGGAAGCCCTGATCTACGCCGAGGAGGACTACATCCCCGTCGTCGCGCCGATCGGCGTGTCGGTGGAGGGCGAGACCTACAACATCAACGCCGACACCGTGGCGGGCGCCCTGGCCGGCGCGCTCAACGCCAAGCGCATGCTGCTGCTCACCGACGTGGCCGGCGTGCTGGACAAGAACGGCGAGCTGATCCGCCAGATGACCGTCGCCGAGGCCCGCGCGGCGATCGCCGGCGGCGTGGCCACCGGCGGCATGATCCCCAAGCTGGAGACCGCCATCGACGCGGTGGAGAGCGGGGTGGAGGCCGTGGTGATCCTCGACGGGCGCAGGCCGCACGCCATGCTGGTGGAGCTGTTCACCGAGCACGGCGCGGGCACCATGATCCGCCCATGACGACCGACCTGCGCCACGTCGACACCTGGCTCTTCGACCTGGACAACACCCTCTATCCGGCCGAGACGGGGTTCATGCGCCAGGTCGAGGCGCGGATGACCGAGTTCGTCATCCGCGTGACCGGCCTGACCCGCGACGAAGCCTACGCCCTGCAGAAGAAGTACCTGGCCGAGCACGGCCTGACCCTGGGCGGGCTGATCGCCAACCACGGGGTCGACCCGGCCGACTTCCACGCCATGTTCCACGACCTGTCGCTGGACGCCCTGGCGCACGACCCGGCGCTGGTGGCGGGGCTGGAGCGCCTGCCCGGCCGGCGGCTGATCTTCACCAACGCCGACGTCATCCACGCCGAGCGCGTGCTGAGCCACCTGGGCCTGACGCACCTGTTCGACGAGGTCTTCCACATCCACTCCTTCGGCTTCGCGCCCAAGCCCTCGGCGGAGGGCTTCGAGCGGATGATCGCCGACCACGGCGTGGCGCCGGCCGCCACCGCCTTCTTCGAGGACTCCGAGCGCAACCTGAAGCCGGCCGCCGAACTCGGCATGACCACCGTGCTCGTCGGCGCCCACGCGCCGGACTCCGCCGCCCCGTTCATCCACCACAAGACCGTAAAGCTCGCGCCGTTCCTGGCGGGCGCGCGCCTGAAGGAAGCCGCCTGATGACCACGATCACCACCGACGACCTGAAGACCGAGATCGAAGCCGCCTGGGAGGCCCGCGACGGGATCTCCACCGCGACCAAGGGCCCGGTGCGCACGGCCGTCGATGAGACCCTGCGCCTGCTGGACCAGGGCAAGCTGCGGGTGGCCGAGCGGGGCGACGACGGCCAGTGGGCCGTCCACCAGTGGGCCAAGCAGGCGATCCTGCTCTCCTTCCGGCTCAATCCGAACAAGGTGATGCACGCCGCCACGCCCGGCCCCTACTGGGACAAGGTGCCCACCAAGTTCGAGGGCTGGGACGCGGCCCAGTTCGAGGCGGCGGGCTTTCGCGCCGTGCCCGGCTGCGTCGTGCGCCACGGCTCGCACATCGGCCGCAACGTGGTCCTGATGCCGTCCTTCGTGAACATCGGCGCCTTCGTCGACGAAGGGACCATGGTCGACACCTGGGCCACGGTCGGCTCGTGCGCCCAGATCGGCAAGAACGTGCACCTGTCCGGCGGCGCCGGCATCGGCGGGGTGCTGGAGCCGCTGCAGGCCAACCCGACGATCATCGAGGACAACTGTTTCATCGGCGCCCGCTCCGAGGTGGCCGAGGGCGTGATCGTGCGCGAGGGCAGCGTGATCTCGATGGGGGTGTACCTGACCTCCACCACCCCGATCATCGACCGCAAGACCGGCGAGGTCTTCACCGGCGAGGTGCCGCCCTATTCGGTGGTCATGTCCGGCTCGCGGCCCAGCCCGCACGAGGGCATGCCCTCCACCTACTGCGCGGTGATCATGAAGACGGTGGACGCACGCACGCGGTCCAAGACCAGCGTCAACGAACTGCTGCGCGACTAGCGCGCCCGCTCGAGCGCGCCGTCTCGTCCGAAGGGCTCCGATCCGCCCGCCTCCCGCCCGGGAGGCGGGCGGCTTCGTCATGGCCGCCCGGCGGCGCCGATTCCGCCATCACGTCCACAGGAAAGGCGTCGCAGGCCGCCGTCGTCCACCCATTTTGGGCGGAGTCGCTCTTCTCTCGCGGCAAGTAGATACCTAGAATAATTCCATCGAGGACACGATTAAGCCGCACTAGGTGGAGAGAATTTCCACCAAAGGCGGCGGCGTTGAAAACAAAGGACAAATTGAAACAAAAAGATCAACCCCGTGTCTACTGTGGTTAACTGAGTGTTAATTGGCGAACGCTGACCCATGCTCCCTGCTGCTATACGAGACGAAGACAACGAACCGCGGCAAGAGCGCCGCGCCGCTGGAAACGATCGCGAGGTCAGTGCGCGTAACGAGCCCACGCCCGGCTATCTGGACCAGGATGTCTCGCGGTTCTTCTACCGTTGGGGCGGACATCTCTCGGCCACCCTGGTGCGCGTGCGCGCCCGTTTCGACGGCGACCTGGACCAGTACCTGCTCTACCTGGTCTTCCTGCTGTCCGAGCTGCAGCAGACGATCGCGGCGGGCGGTCCCTCGCGCTCCTTCGCGCCGCGGCGGGGCCTGAACGCGCTCAGCCTTTCGGACATCACCCAGATCCCGCGCGAGACCGCCCGGCGCAAGCTCCTGGCCCTGGCCGACCGCGGCTATCTGCTGCGCGACGAACAGGGCCTGTTCGTGCTGGGCGACCGCTACGGCCTGGACGAGTTCTTCCTCGACCTGAAGCCGCTGTTCTGGGACGCGGTGCGCGTCGAGCGCTGAGCCGGGGGTTTTCCTTCCCGGGGGTTTTCCTTCAGGGCGGCGCGCTCTAGTTGAACGGATGCTCGACCGCGAACTCGACGATCTGACGATCCTGCTGCCGCCGCTCCTGCAGTCGCTGGAGGCGCTGGGCTTCATCAGCCGCTACCTCGACCCGCAGCAGGTGGCCGAGGTCGTCGAGTCCGTCGGCCGGCCCGACGACGTGGTGCGCGAGACCCTGCCGCGCCTGGCCGGCTGGTCGGAGCCTCTGGCCGCCCTGCGCGGGGCCCTGACGCAGGCCGCCCAGGAGACCCTGGCGGCCTACGACGAGTTGCGCGGCCTTCTGGATCAGGGCGGCGACATGGGCGCGATCTACCGCGCCCTGCGCCACGTCCCGCGCGCCCAGGAGACGCTGTTCCCGCTGGCGAGCGGGCTGAAGCCCGTCAGCCGCTTCTTCCTGGAGCCGGAGCTGCGCGGCGACGACGAGCTGCTGACCCGCCTGGCCCAGGCGCCCCAGCGCGAGGACACCGGCCTCGCCCACGTAGGCGACGCGCCCGGCGCGCGCGGCGGCTTCTCCATCTACGTGCCGGAGACCTATACGCCGGACGTCGCCTGGCCGCTGGTCATGGCGCTGCACGGCGGCGCCGGGACCGGCCGCGGCTTCCTGTGGAGCTGGCTGCGCGAGGCCCGGGGACGCGGCGCCATCCTGATCGCCCCCACGGCGACCGGCGAGACCTGGGCGCTGCAGGGCCCGGACACCGACTCGCCGAACCTGGCGCGCATCCTCGCCTTCGCCCGTGACCGCTGGAACGTCGATCCCGACCGCCTGCTGCTGACCGGCATGAGCGACGGCGGCACCTTCAGCTACGTCAGCGGGCTGGAGGCGGGCTCACCCTTCACCCACCTGGCGCCGGCCAGCGCGGCCTTCCATCCCATGCTGGTGGAGACGGCCGACCCGGAGCGCCTGGCCGGCCTGCCGATCCATATCGCCCATGGGGCGCTGGACTGGATGTTCCCGGTCGGCATGGCCCGCGAGGCCGCCCAGTTCCTGGCCGCGTCCGGCGCGGTGGTGACCTATCGCGAGCTCCCTGACCTCAGCCACGCCTATCCGCGCGAGCTGAACCCGCAGATCCTGGCCTGGCTGAACCGCGCCTGAGCCGGCCGCGCGGGCGCCGGCCATTGCCTTGCGCCCCGTCTTGCCGCATGTGCGGACGCATCGAACACGAGGGACGACGACATGTTCTCGCACATCATGGTGGGCGCCAGCGATCTGGACCGGGCCAAGACCTTCTATGACGCCGTGCTCGGCGCGCTGGGCGTGCCCCCCGGCATGGTGGACCGCCACCGCATCTTCTGGCGCACGCCCACGGGCGTCTTCTCCGCCTCCCTGCCGATCAACGGCGAGCCGGTCTCCTTCGCCAACGGCGGCACCATCGGCTTCCTCTGCGAAACGCCCGAGCAGGCCGACGCCTGGCACGCGGCGGGCCTGGCCAACGGCGGCGTGACCTGCGAGGAGCCCCCCGGCGTGCGCGAAGGCGCGGCCGGCAAGATGTATCTGGCCTATCTGCGCGACCCGGACGGCAACAAGCTGTGCGCCCTGCACCGGATGGCGTGAGCCGGTGACGCGGGTCGATCGCGCCTGGCTCGCCGACGCCGTCCGGCGCATCGAGGCTGACTACAACCGCTCGTCCGACACCCACCTGATCCGGGTGGAGCTGCCGCGGCGGGCGGGCGTCACCCTGTACCTGAAGGACGAGAGCTCCCACCCCACCGGCAGCCTCAAGCACCGGCTGGCGCGCTCCCTGTTCCTCTACAGCCTGTGCAACGAGTGGATCGGCCCCTCGACCACGGTGATCGAGAGCTCCTCGGGCTCCACCGCCGTGTCGGAGGCCTATTTCGCCAAGCTGCTCGGCCTGCGGTTCGTGGCCGTGGTGCCCGCCGGCACCGCCACGCCCAAGCTGGAGGCGATCCGCTTCTACGGAGGCGAGATCCATACGGTCGACGACCCGACCGCCACCACCGAGGCGGCCAGGCGCCTGGCCGCCGAGACCGGCGGGCACTTCATCGACCAGTTCACCTACGCCGAGCGGGCGACCGACTGGCGGGGCAACAACAACATCGCCGAGAGCATGTTCGCCCAGATGAGCCGCGAGCCGCATCCCGAGCCCACCTGGGTGGTGTGCGGCGCGGGCACCGGCGGCACCTCGGCCACCATCGGCCGTTTCATCCGCTACCGCCGCCTGGACACGCGCCTGTGCGTCGCCGATCCGGAATGCTCGGTGTTCCACCGCTGCTACGCGGACCCGGCCGTGCGGGGGCTGGGGCCCGGTCCGCGCTCGGTGATCGAGGGCATCGGCCGCGCCTGCGTCGAGCCGAGCTTCATGCCCACCGTGATCGACCGCATGGAAGCGGTGAGCGACGCTCAGAGCATCGGCGCCATGCGCGCGCTCTCCGCCGCCCTCGGCCGCCGGGTGGGCGGCTCCACGGGCACGAACCTGTGGGCCTGCGCCGACATCATCGACGAGATGGCCGCGTCCGGCGAGGAGGGCTCTGTGGTCACCCTGATCTGCGACGGCGGCGAACGCTATGCGCAGACCTACTACGACGACGCCTGGCTGGAGCGGCAGGGGCTGGACTGGCGCGGCCCCGCCGAACGCATCGCCGCCCTCCTCGGCTGAGGCCGCTCAGCCCTTGGCCGCCGCCGCGGCCATGGCCCGGCAGCTATAGCCGAGGTTCGGCTCCGCGCAGAAATCGGGCCAGCGATCGGTCTTGATCCAGTAGTCGACGAGGCCGATGCGCCGCGCCAGGCGCCAGAACCGCGGGTCGGCGCGCACCGCCCGCATCTCCGGATAGTAGAACACCACCGCCCCGCCATCCGGCGGCGGGTCGATGTTGGCGAACACGGCGTCCACGTCGCCCTCGCGCGCCAGCATGCGCAGCCGCCAGTTGCGGTTCAGGGCCGCGCAGCCCTCCGGCAGGCCCTTGGCCGGCCCGCCCTGGCGTTCGATCACCCCGGCGAGAAAGCGCTCCATGCAGTCGAGCTCGGCGGGCGTCATCTCGCCGCCGGCCAGGCTCCGCAGCTTGCCGATCGCGACCTTGGGGTCTTCCCACCAGAAGGCGATGGTCAGGCGCATCAGGTCCTGCGACACCCGGGTGGCCGCCTCCAGGTGGCGCAACTGGGCCTCCGCGCCCTCCAGGTCTCCCTCGACCGCCATCAGCATCGCCGTGCGCGGATCCCCGCCGGGCCCGATGCGCGGGTCGCCGGTGGCGTTCATGCCGCCCATCACCTCCAGCGACTCCTTCAGCCGCCCCACGGCGCGCAGGAACATCGCCTGCTCGTGCCGCGCCGGCGGCAGGTCCGGATCCAGCTTCAGCGCGCTCAGCAGGTACCGCTCCTCGGCGAGCCAGTCCTGGTCGAGGCGGCTGCTCAACGCGCCCTCGTTGATCGCCAGGGCGGAATAGGCCTTGGCCGTGCGCGGGTCGAGCTCGAGCGCCCGGTGCGCGGCAGCGACGGCTTCGGCGTGGAGCGCTGCGGCGGACGCCTGGGGCTCCTGGCGGTTGGCGACCAGCGCCGCGGCGATGCCGTGCATGGCGTGGGCCCCGGCGAAGCGCGGCGCGGCCTGCACCAGCCGGCGGGTGACCGCCAGCATCCGCCTGGGGTCGGCGTCGTCGCCGAACACCGCGTCGCAGGCGTTCAGGTAGAGGCCGAGCGCTTCCAGCGACAGCGGCTGGCGCGCCGCCTTGCGATCGTCCAGCGCGCAATAGAGCACGCCGCCCAGCGCCAGCCCGATCTCGGCGGCCGACGCGTCCAGCGTCGCCACCGGACGCTCGAAGCGGTCGGACAGCAGCACCAGGCCGGTGCGCCCGTCGATCACCTGGCTCTGCACCACATAGACGTCGCCCTGGCGCGCGGTCTCGCCCGTCACCCGCAGCTCCGAGGCGCTTCCGGCGTCGCGCGGCAGCGGATGCTCGCCGGTGGGCACGCCCATGCTGGTCAGCACCTGCACCAGGGTGCGCGACAGGTCGTCGGAGACCTTCACCGCGTCGGGATCGGCCGCGTCGGCGGCGAAGGCCACCACGTCCACCCGGCCATATCCGGGCGGATGGTGCGGACGGCCCAGCACCGACCACGCGATCCAGCCGGCGAGCCCCGCCGCCAGGAGCACGCCCGCGGCCACCGCCATCCAGAGCCGCCCGTCCCGCTTCGGCGCTTGCCGCGCGGCCTCGGCGGGCGCGGCCATCCCGGCGGTCGTCAGCCGGAAGCCCACCTTCGGCACGGTGTCCACCTGGAACGGCGCCGGGTCCGGCCCGCGGGCGAGGGCGCGGACCTGGGCCACCGCCCTGGCCACCGCGTCGTCGCTGACCACCCGGCCGCCCCAGCACGCGTCGATCAGCTCGCCGCGGCTCACCGTGCGGCCGGCGGCGCGGACCAGCACGATCAGCACCTGCATGACGCGCGGCTCGACGCGGCGCTCGCCGCCGGGGCCGCGCACGCGGCAGGCCGACGGGCTCACCTCCAGCTCGCCGAGGCGGAAATCGGCCTCGCGGGCCAGATCCACGCCCTCGGACGCCTCAGACGCCGCCGGCATCAGGGAAAACTCGGAAATTCATCGGCCGCCGGTCGGCGTTTCCTCCGGCGCCCGACGGTCGATTCCGGTCTGCTCCAACCATCGACGCGGCGCTCCCGTCGCTCGAGCGAATTTAGGGAGAAGACAACATGAAGACCGTCATCGCAATCGCCTCGACCCTCGCCCTGGCCGCCGCAGCCCAAGCCGCCCAGGCCGCCGACCCGTCCGCCGCGCCCAAGGCCGCGACCGTCGCCTACGCCGACCTCGACCTCGCCAGCGCCAGCGGCCGCGCGACCCTGGAACGGCGGATCGAGCACGCCGTCCGCCAGGTCTGCCCGGCCCAGCCCATGCCCATGGAGATCGCCAAGCAGGGCGAATATCGCGCCTGCCGCGACGTCGCCTGGAACGGCGCGCGCCGCCAGCTCGCCTCGCTCTACGCCGGCCCGCGCTACGCCGAGCTGTCGCTGCAAGTCAGCGGGTCCAAGTGAACTGATCCCTCACTGGAGCCGCGGAGCGGGGGGCGCCCCACAACGCCCCCCGCTCTAACCCTTTTCGGCCCCGCCCGTCAGGCCGCCGTCTGCGAGCGGCGGCGCACCCGGGCGAGACGGCGCAGGCGCCGCCAGAAGCGCGTCTTCTCCGGCTCGGGATAGGGCTGCAGGTTGCGCACGAAGTCCTCGGCGCAGGCCCGCCAGGAGAAGGTCTCGGCGAAGCCGCGCACGCCGCCCCGATCGAGCTTCAACGCCTCCAGGCAGGCCTCGCGCAGGCCCTCGGTGGCGCTGGCCGCCAGGGCCCCGGCGCCCGATTCCGGGATGATGTCGATCGGCCCCGGCGCCGGATAGGCCGCCACCGGCGTGCCGCAGGCCATGGATTCCAGGATCACCAGGCCGAAGGTGTCGGTCAGCGAAGGGAAGACGAAGACGTCGGCGCAGGCGAAGTGCGCCGTCAGCTCCTCGCCGAACTTGGCGCCGGTGAACACCGCCTTGGGATACTTGGCCGCCAGCTCCTCGCGCTGCGGCCCGTCGCCCACCACCACCTTGGAGCCCGGCAGGTCGATGCCGAGGAAGGCCTCGATGTTCTTCTCCACGGCCACGCGGCCGACATAGAGGAACACCGGCTTGGGCAGGTGGGCGAAGACGTCCTTATCCCGCGCCGCCGGGTTGAAGGTCACCGTGTCGACGCCGCGCGTCCACGGCGAGATGTTGCGAAAGCCGTGCTGCGTCAGCTCGTTGCGCATGGTGGGGGTGGCCACCATCAGCCGGCCGGACGGACGGTGGAACCATTTCATGTAGGCGTAGCCCGCCGCCAGCGGCACCGGCAGGCGCGCGGAGACGTATTCCGGGAAGCGCGTGTGGTAGCTGGTGGTGAAGGGCAGCCTCCATTCCACGCAGATGCGCCGCGCCGCCAGGCCGATCGGCCCTTCGGTGGCGATGTGGATGGCCTCCGGCTCGAAGGCCTTGAAGCGCTCCTGCACCGGCTCGTAGACCCCGATCGCCACCTTGATCTCCGGATAGGTGGGCAGCGGGAAGGTCTTGAACTGGTCGGGGCTGACCACCTCGACGGTGTGGCCGAGCTCGCGCAGCTCGTGCACCACCTTCGTCAGGGTGCGCACCACGCCGTTCACCTGCGGCTCCCAGGCGTCGGTGGCCAAAAGGATGCGCATCGGCCGCTGGGCGTCGTCCCTGGGCGGGGCGACCGGCTCGCGCGAGCGCGCGGGCGCGGGCCGCGTGACCGCCTGGGTCTGCATCCAGGCCCAGAAGGCGCCCAGCAGCGCTTCCTTTGTGGGAAAATGACGGTAGACCGTTCGCTCGCCGACACCGGCCTCCTGGGCGATTTCGGCGAAGCCGAGCTCGTCGAGCGGCGTGGTTTCGAGCTTGCGCGCGACGGCGCGGAGGATCTCATCGCGGGTGGCGGCCTTCTGGCGGTCGCGCAGCCCGGACGAATAGCCGGATCGAGGCGTGTTCATGGCAGCGCGACTGTCGTCAATTCGCGGCCGCTGTCAATCTCTGTGACGCGTCAGGCCGCCTTCGGGGCCGGCAGGGCGTCGAGCGAACGCGAGCGGGTGATCGCCGACCAGTGGCGAAGTTTGGCCCACTCCAGGATCTCCAGCCGTCCGTCCGGATGCTCCACCAGGGCGGTGCAGCTTTCCACCCAATCGCCGTCGTTGATATAGGCGACGCCGTCGATGTCGCGCATCTCGGCCTTGTGGATGTGGCCGCAGATCACCCCGTCCACGCCGCGGCGGCGGGCCTCCTCGGCGACCGCGGCCTCGAAGTTCTCGATGAACTGCAGGGCGTTCTTCACCCGCGTCTTCAGATAGGCCGACAGGCTCCAGTAGCCGAAGCCCATGCGCCGGCGCGCGCGGTTGAACAGGGTGTTGGCGGCCAGCAGCGCGCGATAGGCGTAGTCGCCGAGGAAGGCCAGCCACTTGGCGTGCTGCACCACGCCGTCGAACTCGTCGCCGTGGGTCACCAGGAAGCGGCGGCCGTCGGCGGTCTCGTGGATCGCGTCGCGCGCCACCACCACCCCGCCGAAGTGCACGCCGCAGAACTCGCGCACGCGATCGTCATGGTTGCCGGGTATGTAGGTGACGTTCACGCCCTTGCGGGCCATGCGCAGGATCTTCTGCACCACGTCGTTGTGCGGCTGCGGCCAGAACCAGCCCGACTTCATCTTCCAACCGTCGATGATGTCGCCCACCAGATAGAGCGCGTCGCACTCGAAGTGGCGGAAAAAGTCCAACAACAGCTCGGCCTGGCAACCCCGGGTGCCCAGGTGGAGGTCGGAAATGAACACGGCACGATAACGCCGTTCTCCGAGTTCGTCCACAAACATCCCCCGAGGCTGTGGCAGGCGCCTGCCGATTAGGCTGATTGCATGTCGCTTTTGTGAAAGCGCTGCTGCGATCTCGCGCCGCAACAAAGACGGCTAGGCGCCGGGGCCATCCGCCCCTACCTAAGCGTTGATAAGTTCCTCCCCGAGTACCATGGACGCCAAGACCTACCCCGCCAAGGAGACGCCCAAGTCTCGACGCACGCGCGCGCGCATTCTCGATGCGGCGATGCGCCTGTTCGCCGAGGTCGGCTATCACGCGGCGACCAACGCCATGATCGCCGACGCGGCCAACCTGACGCGCGGAGCGATGCTCTATCACTTCGCCAGCCGTGAAGAGCTGGTGGAAGCGGCCGTGGCGCACATCGACCTGGAGCGGGCGCGCCTGTTCGAACAGGCCGCCGCCGCGCCGCCGGCGCCCGGCGTCGACGCCGCCGAGCACGCCATCGACGCCTACTGGCGGCTGCTGCACGAGCTGCCCTTCGTCGCCTTCGCCGAGCTGGAGGCCGCCGCGCGCACCGACAAGATGCTGCGCGAGCGCCTGGCCGCCGCCCAGAGCGCCTTCGACCGGGCCCAGGTGGGCGACCGCTTCCTGGCTCTGGCGCAGGCGGGCCTGGATCCGCGCTTCCAGACCAGCCGCGACCTCGGCCGCTTCCTCCTGGAGGGCATGGCCAAGGGCGCGCTGACCTATGACGAGCAGGCGCGCAAGGATCGGCTGTTGCAGGTGGTCAAGCGCGCGGTGCGGGTGCTGAACCGCAAGGGCGACACCCAGGACCTCTGGTCCGACCTCTAGGCCGCTGCCGCTACGGCCGGCTCGGCCAGGGCCCGGCGCCCGTCGTGACTAACAATCCGTAGGCTGACGATCTCGCCGGCCGGCGCCGCGCCGGTGAAGGCGATCTCCGTGAAGTCCGGCGCGCGGGCGTGGCCCTCGCGTTCCACCAGCGCCGCCACCGTGCGTCCGACCTGGCGTTCCAGGTGGCGGGAAAGCGCAGCCTCGCCGGCGGCCCGCAGCCGGGCGGCGCGGTCCTTCACCGCCGCGCGGGCGACCTGCGGCATGCGCGCGGCCGGCGTGCCGGGGCGCGGGCTGAACGGGAAGACGTGCAGGAACGACAGGCCCGCCTCCTCCACCAGCGTCAGCGTGTTCTCGAACATCGCCTCGGTCTCGGTGGGAAAGCCGGCGATCAGGTCGGCGCCGAACGCGGTGTCCGGGCGCACGGCGCGCACCTCCTCGATCAGCCGCAGGGCGTCGGCGCGGCTGTGGCGGCGCTTCATGCGCTTCAGGATCATGTCGTCGCCGGCCTGCAGCGACAGGTGCAGATAGGGCGCCAGGCGCTCCTCCTCGGCCAGACACCGCATCAGGTCCGGGTCGATCTCGGCCGCGTCGATGGACGACAGCCGCAGCCGCGGCAGGTCCGGCGCCAGCTTCAGGATCCGCGCCACGAGCTGGCCCAGCGTCGGCTGGCCGGGCAGGTCCGCGCCCCAGCTCGTCACGTCCACGCCGGTCAGCACCACCTCGCGGTAGCCCTCGGCAGCCAGGCGGCGCACCTGCTCGACCACCTCGCCGGCCGGCGCCGAGCGGGAGTTCCCCCGCCCGAACGGAATGATGCAGAAGGTGCAGCGGTGGTCGCAGCCGTTCTGCACCTCCACATAGGCCCGCGCGCGGTCCTTCAGCCCGTCGATCAGATGGCCGGCGGTCTCGCGCACGCTCATGATGTCGTTGACCCGCACGCGCGGCGCGTCCGGCGCGGCCTCGGCGTAGACGCCCGCGGCGGCCTTCTCGGCGTTGCCCAGCACCAGGTCCACCTCGGCCATGCCGGCGAAGGCGGCCGGGTCGATCTGGGCCGCGCAGCCGGTGACGATCAGCCGGGCGCCCGGCCGCTCGCGCCGGGCCTTGCGGATCGCCTGGCGCGCCTGGCGCACCGCCTCGCCGGTCACCGCGCAGGTGTTGAACACCACCGCGTCGGAGAGCCCGTCCTCGGCCGCGCGGGCGCGGATCGCCTCGCTCTCATAGGCGTTCAGCCGGCAGCCGAAGGTGACGATCTCCACGTCGGGCGCGAGCGGCTTGGTCACGGCAGGGTTCCCGTGAAGTCGACCTCCGCCGGGCCGGTCATGATCACGTGCCCGTCGGCCTCGCGCCATTCGATGACCAGTTCGCCGCCGTCCAGCTCCAGGGTCGCCTTGCGGTCCGTGAGCCCGCGGCGGGCGGCGGCCACCAGGGCCGCGCAGGCGCCGGTGCCGCAGGCCCTGGTCAGGCCCGCCCCCCGCTCCCACACGCGCAGGCGGATGCGGTCGCGCGCCTTGATCTGCGCGAACCCCACATTGACCCCTTCGGGAAACAGCGGGTGGTGCTCGATCAGGGGCCCCACCTCGCGCACCGGCGCGGCCTCGGCGTCGGGCACGAAGAACACCACGTGCGGATTGCCCATGGAGACGCAGCCCGGCGTGTGCAGGTGCGGCGCGTCGATCGGGCCGACCTGCAGCTCGATCCCCTTGGTGTCCATCTCCTCGGCCAGGGGGATCTGGTCCCACCTCAGGCCCGGTTCGCCCATGTCGACGCTGACCCGGCGCTCGCCGGCGCGGGTGGCCTTGAGCAGGCCCGCGCGGGTCTCGATCACCGCCTCGTCGCGGCCGGACGCCTCCATCAGCAGCCAGCCGACGCAGCGCGAGGCGTTGCCGCAGGCGCCCACCTCCTCGCCGTCGGCGTTCCAGAAGCGCACGGCCGCGTCGGCCCGCGCCGACGGCTCGATCGAGACGAGTTGGTCGCAGCCGACGCCCCGCTCGCGATCGGCGATCGCGCGCACGTCCTCGGCGCTGGGCGCGAAGGGCTTGGAGCGGGCCTCGACCACGACGAAGTCGTTGCCGAGCCCGTTCATCTTCAGGAACGGACGGCTCATGGCTGGCGCTATATAGGGGCAAATGATGCGCCTGGCACGCGGGACGCCGAACAGGGGCCTCCGCAGCGCCGTTTGCTGCACCTGCGAAGGTGCAGCATGGAAAGCCCCGGTCCGTCGGCCGGCGAGCATTCCGGAGCCGTCCCGACCGCCGCCGTCACGCGCCGCACGACGGACGACGCGCGCGGTGATAGAGTCAAATTTTCCGGATATTTTTTATAGACTTACCGCACTTTTTGCAGTGCGGCAAAAGCGCTTCGATTCCAGCGCCCTCCTGCAAAATGCTGCGCAGCATGAAGCGCAGCATTTTTCGGGTCGGGCGGGGCCTTTTCAGGCCCCGCGGCGCCAATCCACGCTCAGCTCCGGCTCGCGGAACGCGAAGCGGACGAGGTGGCTGGCGACGACCTTTTCCAGCCGCTCCAGCCCTTCGGCGTCGTTCGCCGTGGCCACCAGCATCAGGGTGTCCGGCGAGGCCCGCATGTCGGCCTGGCCGACGTCGAAGGCGATATGGCCCTCGTGGTCGTCGAAGCTGGCCGGCAGGCGGTGGCCGAAGTGCTTGCAGAGCTGGATCATGTAGCGGCGGGCGTTGGCCGTCGCCACCGTGGCTGAGGATTTCATCGGCGCCTCCGTCAGATCCGTTCGATCTTGCCGGCGGCCTCGTCGATCGCCGCGGCGATGGCGTCCACCTGCTCCTCGGTCACGTCGCCGCGCTGCATGCGCAGGCGAAGCGCCAGTCCGAGGTTCTGCATGGCCCGATGCAGCTTGGGCCGCGCGTCGCTGGAGTGGGCCGCGGCCTCGTCCATCCGGGCGAAGACGGCGTCGACCGCTCCGCGCGCGCCGTCCAGCGCCTTTCGGCCTTCGTCGGTGATTTCATAGGCCTTGCGCCCGCCGTCCGCGCCGGTCTGGCGCACGAAGCCTTCGTCCTCCAGCAGCGACAGGGTGGGATAGATCACGCCCGGGCTCGGCCGATAGGCGCCGCCGGTGCGCTCTTCCAGGGCGCGGATCAACTCGTAGCCGTGCGCCGGCTTGTCGGCCAGCAGGGCCAGGATGACGAAGCGCAGGTCGCCGTGCTCCAGCAGGCGGCCGAGCCGTCCGCCGCGACGCCCGCCCGGGCCGCCGCGCATGCGGCCGCCGCCCATGAACTCGTCGCCCATGCGCCCGCCGAAGCCGTGGCGCGCGAAGCGTTCGCGATGTTTCGAGAAGTGTCTGTGCATTTTCAGTTTCGATCCTATTTCGATATGTCGAATTATCGACGATGCAGATATATCTAAATAGGATCGGATTGCAAGGCCCGATATATCGAAAAATATCTTTTCACGCAGCAAGACGCCCCCGCCGCGGCGCGCCGGGCGATCAGGCGACGGATCGGGCCCGTCGGCTCAGTCCAGGGGATGCAGGCGGTTGACGTGGCCCATCTTGCGGCCGGGCTTGATCTCGCGCTTGCCGTAGAGGTGCAGCCGGCTTTCCGGCTCGGCGGCCAGCCGCGGCCAGTCGGCGGCTTCCTCGCCCAGGAGGTTGGTCATCTCGACGAAGGCGTGGGGTTCGGTCGGCCCCAGCGGCCAACCGGCGACGGCGCGGATGTGCTGCTCGAACTGGTCCACCTCGCAGCCGTCCTGCGTCCAGTGGCCGGTGTTGTGCACCCGGGGCGCGATCTCGTTGACCAGCAGCTTGCCGCCCTTGATCTCGAACAGCTCGACGCCGATCACGCCGACGTAGTCGAGACTGTTGAGGATCTGGTGGGCGATCCGCTCGATCTGCTCGGCGGCCTTCTTGGTGATCTTCGCCGGCGCCGCCGTGCGCCGCAGGACGCCGTTTTCGTGGTGGTTCTCGCCCGGCGGATAGACGGCGATCTCCCCGTCGCGGCCGCGCGCGGCGATCACCGACAGCTCGCGCAGGAAGTCGGCAGGCGCCTCGACGATCGCCGGCGCGCCGCCCAGGTCCTTCAGCGCGGCGGCCGCGCCGGCGGCGTGCTCCACCCACTTCTGGCCCTTGCCGTCATAGCCGTCGCGGCGGGTCTTCATCAGGGCCGGCGCGCCGACCAGGGCCATGGCCTCGGCCGCGCTCGCCGCGTCGTGCGCCTCGGCGAAGGCCACGGTGGGAACCCCGGCCTTGTTCAGGAAGCTCTTCTCCTCCACCCGGTCCTGGGCCACGGCCAGGGCGCGGGCGTTGGGGGCCGTCGCCGCGCCCAGCTCGGTCAGCATCGCCACCGCCTGGGCCGGCACGTTCTCGAACTCGTAGGTGATCACGTCGGCCAGCTCGGCGAGCCGGGCCAGGGCCGCAGGGTCGTCATAGGCCGCGACGATGGAGTGGGCGGCCACGCGCGCGGCCGGCGAATCGGGCTCCGGCTCCAGGATCGCCACGTCGAAGCCCAAGCGCGCGGCGGCCAGCGCCAGCATGCGGCCCAATTGGCCGCCCCCGAGGATGCCGATCACCGAGCCGGGAGGGAGCGGAAAGGCGGCCATGGGATCAGGCGTCCTCGACAGTCTCGGGGATGGAGGCGGACTGGCGCGCCACGTACTGGCTCAGCCGCTCGGCGAGACCGGCGTCCGACAGGGCCAGGATGCGGGCGGCCATCAGCCCGGCGTTCTTGGCGCCGGCCTCGCCGACCGCCAGCGTGCCCACCGGGATGCCGCCCGGCATCTGCACGATGGAGAGCAGCGAATCCATGCCTTTCAGGGCCTTGGACTCGATCGGCACGCCCAGCACCGGCAGTTCGGTCATCGAGGCGGTCATGCCCGGCAGGTGCGCCGCGCCGCCGGCCCCGGCGATGATCACCTTCACCCCGGCGGCCTTGGCGCCCTTGGCGAAGGCGTACATGCGGTCCGGGGTGCGGTGGGCGGACACGACCTTGGCCTCATAGGCCACGCCCAGGGCGTCCAGGCTCTCGGCGGCGGCCCGCATGGTGGGCCAGTCCGAGCGGCTGCCCATGATGATGGCGACGGGCGCGGCCTGGCCGCTCGAAGATTTGGCCATCGATAGGGCCCCTGCGACGAAAGGCGCGGAGTATAGGCGCCGGCTTTGCGCGAGCAACCGAGGAACGGTAGCATCGTTAACGGTTTCGGTCGGGGGCGATTCGAACGGCCATGAAGATCAGCGGCGCGCGCAATCAGCCGTTCTCCGACATTCGCCGCCGCGCCCTGGCCAAGGCGGGCGCCCAGGCGGCGGTCTCGGCCTCGACCGTGGACAAGGCGGCCTTTCTGGGCCTCTCCGAGGACGACCTGACGCCGGTGGTGCGCAGCGCCGTCCAGACCCTGCTCACCGAGATCGACGACCTGCGCGGCGAGGTCGGGCGCCTGAAGGGCCGGCTCTCGGAGATGGAGGGCCTGGCCGACCGCGATCCCCTGACGCCCCTGCTCAACCGCCGCGCGCTCGTGCGCGAACTCGGCCGCATCCGCACCTTCGCCGCCCGCTACGGCTCGCCGGCCAGCCTGATCTACTTCGACCTGGACGGCTTCAAGCTGGTCAACGACCGCTTCGGCCATGCCGCCGGAGACGCTGCGCTGCAGGCGGTGGCCGAGCGTCTGGCCGCCCAGGTTCGCGAGAGCGACGTCGTCGGCCGCATGGGCGGCGACGAGTTCGCCGTGATCCTGGTGCAGGCCGACAAGACCGCCGCCGAGGCGAAGGGCCAGGCCCTGGCCCGGGCCATCGAGGCCCAGCCGATCACCTTCGGCGACTGGTCCGCGCCGCTGCACATCTCTTTCGGCGTGGCCGACGTCGCCCCCGACAGAGAGCCGGAGGCGATCGTCGCCGAGGCGGACGCGGCCATGTTCGCCCGCAAGCGGGCGCGTCAGGCCAAGTAGTCCTACTTGCCCCAGATGCCGTAGGGGTCGGCCAGGGCCATGCCATGGGCCGCGGCGACCGCCGGGTGGGTGATCTGGCCCTTCAGCACGTTCAGGCCGCGGGCCAGGTGGATGTTGTCCTTCAGCGCGTCCAGGCCCTTGTCGGCCAGGGCCAGGCCGAACGGCAGGGTCGCGTTGCCCAGGGCTTCGGACGAGGTGCGCGGGGCCGCGCCCGGCATGTTGGCCACGCAATAGTGGACGACGCCGTCCACCGTGTAGGTGGGTTCGGCGTGGGTGGTCGGCAGGCTCGTCTCGAAGCAGCCGCCCTGGTCGATGGACACGTCCACCAGCACCGAGCCGGGCTTCATCCGGCTCAGGTGTTCGCGGCGCACCAGCTTGGGCGCGGTGGCGCCGGCGGTCAGCACCGCGCCGATCACCACGTCGGCCTTCAGGATCTCGTCCTCCACCGCGTCCAGCGTGGAATAGCGGGTCAGGATGCGGCCCTGATAGAGGTCGTCCAGCTCGCGCATCCGCGGGATCGAGCGCTCCAGCACCACCACCTCGGCGCCCAGGCCGGCGGCCATGCGCGCGGCGTTGGAGCCGACGACGCCGCCGCCCAGCACCGCCACGCGGGCCGGCGCCACGCCGGGCACGCCGCAGAGCAGCAGGCCCATGCCGCCGTTGTGCTTCAGAAGCGTCTCGGCGGCGGAGAAGACGGCGATGCGCCCGGCCACTTCCGACATGGGGGCCAGCAGCGGCAGGCCGCCGCGCGCGTCCGTCACGGTCTCATAGGCCACGGCCGCGCAGCCGGAGGCGAGCAGGCCCTCGGTCTGGGCCAGGTCCGGCGCCAGGTGCAGGTAGGTGAAGAGGATCTGGTCCGGCGTCAGGCGCGCCCATTCGACGGCCTGCGGCTCCTTCACCTTCACGATCATCTGCGCCTGGGCGAACACGGTCTCGGCGTCGGCGACGATCTTCGCCCCGGCCTTCTCATAGGTCTCGTCGGCGTAGCCCGCGCCCTGCCCGGCGCCGGCCTCCACCAGCACCTCGTGGCCATGGGCCACATATTCCCGCACCGCGGTGGGGGTCAGCCCCACGCGGTGTTCACCTGGTTTGATTTCGGAAGGGACGCCGACGCGCATGAGGAAGCCTCCAATTTGGTCGGAAATCCATCTAACTCGAATTGGATGCGGCTTCCGGGCGGATTCTTCGAACGCCGGATCAGCACGCGTGGTATTCCTGCGGCAATCCGCAAATCTGCGAGGGAATCCCGCATGGATCAGTTCGACTGGGCGATTCTCCGCCATCTGCGCCAGCACGGGCGCGCGAGCTACGTGGAGCTGGCCCAGGCGGTCCACTTGTCGGAAACCTCATGCCAGCGGCGCGTGAAGGCCCTGGAGGAATCCGGCGTCATCTCCGGCTACGCGGCGCTGATCGACGAGCGGGCGCTGGGCCTGTCGCTGTCGGTGTTCGTCACGGTCACCCTCTCCTCCCAGGCGGAGGCGGCGCTGGACGCGTTCGAGCGGGCGATCCGCGAGGTCAAGGAAGTGGCCGAATGCCATCTGATGACCGGCGGCGCCGACTACCTGCTGCGCCTGGCCGTGCGCGACGTGGACGATCTGGAGCGCGTCCACTCCAAGGTGCTCACCCGCATTCCCGGCGTGGAGCGGATCAGCTCGAGTCTGGCCATGCGCACGGTCGTGCGGCGTCCGGCGCTGCCGACCTAGGGCTCGAGCCTAGTCCAGCACGCACCCGGCCAGGCCGTCGCGCCGCACGGTCCCGGCCGCGCGGGTGATGCGGCCCGATCGCTTCTTCACATAGGGACCGGGCTTGGCGGCCTGCCATTTCAGCGGGCTCGGCAGGATGGCCGCAAGCCGCGCGGCCTGGGCGTCGGACAGCTTGTCGGCGCCGACCCCGAAGTTCTTCCGCGCCGCCGCCTCGGCCCCGTAGATCCCCGGCCCCCATTCCACGGAGTTCAGATAGACCTCCATGATCCGGCGCTTGCCCCAGATCGCCTCGATCAGGACGGTGAAATAGGCCTCCAGGCCCTTTCGCACGTAGGAGCGGTTCGGCCACAGGAAGATGTTCTTGGCGGTCTGCTGGCTGATGGTCGAACCGCCGCGGATCCTCTTGGACTTGGCGTTGTGCTGCAGCGCCTTCTCCATGGCCTGGAAGTCGAAGCCGTGGTGCTGGCAGAAGCGGGCGTCCTCGGCGGCGATCACCGAGCGCACCAGCCGGGGCGACATCTGGCCGATCGGACGCCAATGGCGCTCGAAGCCGCGCCCCTCGAACAGTCGCTCGATCATCAGATAGGTCACCGGCGGGGGCACGAACCGGTAGATCGCGGTCACCGTCACCGGGCCGATCAGGCCGAAGATCAGCACCAGGGTCAGCGCCACGCGCCACACCTTGCCCAGCCATCCCCGTTTCGCCGCCTTGCGGGCCAAATCAGCGCCCCCTTGCCTTGACCTGACGGATAGGTGCTAGCCGTGGCTCAAGCTTCCGTCCAGATCACCGAACGAGACGCCGCCCATGAATGTCACCGAAGCCGTCGCCGCCCGCATCTCCGTGCGCGCCTTCAAGCCCGATCCGGTGCCCGGCGCCCTGGTGCGGGAGATCCTGGAGGCGGCCGACCGCGCCCCCTCCGGCGGCAACCTGCAGCCCTGGCGCGTCTATGCGCTCGCCGGCGCGCCGCTGGAGGCGCTGAAGGCCGAGGTGGCGGCCAATCCGATGGGCGAGCCCCCGGAATACGACGTCTATCCGCCGAACCTGTGGGACCCGCTGCGCACGCGCCGGTTCGAGTGCGGCGAGGACCTTTACGCCACCATCGGCATCCCGCGGGAGGACAAGCCCGCGCGCCTGCGCCAACTTGCCAGGAACGGCGAGTTCTTCGGCGCGCCGGTGGGCCTGTTCTTCTGCCTCGACCGCCGCTGCGGCCCGCCGCAATGGTCGGACGTGGGCATGTACATGCAGACGGTGATGCTGCTGGCCGTCGAGCGGGGGCTCGACACCTGCGCCCAGGAATATTGGGCGCGCTATCCGAAGACCGTGACCAAGGCGATCGGCCTGCCCGACGACCACATGCTGTTTTCCGGCATGGCGATGGGCTGGCGCGATCCGGACGCGCCGATCAACACCCTGCGCACCCGCCGCGACCCGTTCGAGGCCTGGGCGGAGATGCGCGGGTTCGATTGAGCCGTCAGGCCGCCACGGCCGCGGGCGCCGCCGGGTGGGCCAGGCGGAAGCCGACGGCCAGCCGGTTCCAGGCGTTGATGGCGCCGACCAGCATGGTCAGGTTCACCTGCTCGGCCTCGCTGAATTCGGCCTTGAGCAGGGCGTAGTCCTCGTCCGGCGCGCCGGTCCGGGCCACCAGGGTCAGGGCCTCGGTCCAGGCCAGGGCGGCCCGCTCGCGGGGGGTGTAGAGCGAGGACTCGCGCCAGGCCGGCAACAGATAGATTCGCATCTCGCTCTCGCCGCCCTTGCGCGCGTCGCTCGCATGCATGTGCAGACAGAAGGCGCAGCCGTTGATCTGCGAGGCGCGCAGCTTGACCAGCTCGATCAGGCCAGGCTCCAGGCCGCTGTCGTGGATGGCGGTCTCCAGGGCGACCATCGCCTTGTAGGCGGCGGGGGCGAGCTTCTGGGGATGGGTCAGGCGGGGGGACATCGGGGGGCTCCGTCTCTCGTGGGGATATGCCCCAAGGACGCGCGAGGCCGCCCGTCCGTGACATCGCCCGCCGCGGAAGACCCTAGAGCCCGGCTTCGGCCACGCCCGCGCCGCCCTCCTCGTCGCCCCACGCCACGCGGCGGCCGTCGGGCGTCAGCGCCAGGGCGCAGATGGCCGGGCCCTTGTCGGCCTTGACCTGGGCGATGCGCTGGCCGGTGAGGTCGCAGGTCCAGACCCGCCCGTCGTCCAGACCCGCCGCCACGATCGAGCCGGCCGGCGTGGCGGCCACGCGGGCCACCAGCGAGCTTTCGTCGAAGCCCACCTCGGCGGCCTGCTTGCCCATCGGGCCGGTGGAGCCGGAGAACGGCCAGACCACCAGGCCGTTGGCGCCGGAGGTGGCCAGGAGCTGGCCCTTGGACAGGAACACCAGGCTCTTCACCTTGGACGGATAGCCGCCCATCCGCATGTTCTTCTCGTCGGCCACCCGCCAGCCGTGCAGCTGGTTCTCCTGCATGGACGACATCAGGAACTTGCCGTCGGGGCTCCAGGCGACGGCGATGTGGCTGCCGGCCCATTCCAGGATCACCGGCTTCTGTTCGGCGATCCGCGCGTACCACAGCCAGGCGCCGCCATAGGTGGCCACCGCGATTCGCCGCCCCTTGGGATCGAAGGCCAGCCCCGCCGCCGACTTCTCGTGCGTGAACGTGCGCGCGAAGGCCGCGTCGGCGAGGTCGCGCACGTGCAGGTCGCGGCCGGCGGCGAAGGCGATCAGCCCGGACTCGGCGCTGGCGGCCACCGCGTCGATCCAGCGGCCCGGCAGCGCGGCGATCTCCTGGGCGCCCGACGGCTGCGACCACACGACGCGGCCGTCGTCCCCGCCGGTGACCAGTCCCGGACCCTTGGGATGGGCGCAGGCGGCCAGCACCGCGCCGTCATGGGCCTCGACCACGGTTCCGTCCTCGAAGCGGACGGTGCCGTCGCCCAGGGCGAAGGCCGCCTGGCCGGAACGGTCGAAGAGGGCTGAAGAGACATAGGCGTCGAAGTCGAAGGTCATGGGAGCGAGCCCATAACGCATCCCTGCGCCCAGGCAACCGCCGAGGCCGGCGGGGCCGCCCGGCGAACGCCGGTCTTGGAGGGAGCCGCCCGGCGCTCAAGAATCGATCTGGAGGGCGCCGCCGAATAAGGCCGCGCCGTGATCGGCCCTCTTGCGGCGCGCTTCGCGTTCACCTTCGGGCTTTACTTTCGGAAAACGACAGGCGAATGGTCTGGCGACGAACGACGGGCCGTCCCTCGGCGGACCCAATGGGAAGGAATTGCATATGGGTGCGAAGCTGGGCGGCGGAGGCGGCGGCAAGAAGTTCGACCTCGGCCAGAACAGCGACATCAACGTGACGCCCTTCGTGGACGTCATGCTGGTGCTCCTCATCATCTTCATGGTGTCGATTCCGGCGGCGACGGTGTCGATCAAGCTCGACCTGCCTCCGGCCATTCCGCCGCCGCCCGGCACCAAGGTGAAGGAGCCGATCCTGGTGAACATCCAGCAGGGCGGCGGAATCTTCATCGGCGAGCAGAAGACCTCGCTCGCCAACCTGACCAGCGATCTGGCCGTGGTGCTGACCAAGGAAGATCCGGTCACCCCGCCGACCGAACAGCGCGTCTATATCCGCGCCGACCGGACGGTGAAGTACGGTGACTTCATGTCGGTGATGAACGACCTGCAGGAAAACGGCTTCTATCAGGTCGCCCTGATTAACGAAGACCTCTAGGCCTTCGCACCGATCCAAACGAAAGAGCCCGCCCGGGGAGACCCAGGCGGGCTTTTTTTGTCCGCTTTCTTGTCCGCGTCCGTCCGCGATCGCCGCCCGGGCGTCAGGCGGCGCAGGCCTCGAAGCCCTTGCGCAGGGCGTCCTCGTCGAGGTTGCGGCCGATGAACACCAGCCGGCTGAAGCGCGGTTCGTCGGGCTTCCATTCGCGCTGGAAGTCGCCCTCCAGGATCATGTGCACGGCCTGGAACACCAGCCGGCGGTTCTCCCCGGCCACATCCAGGATGCCCTTGGCGCGCAGGATGTCGGGCCCCTGCGTCTGCAGCACGTTGTTGAGCCACTGGGTCACGCGGTTCCCGTCGATCGGCTTGTCCAGGGTCAGCGAAATCCCGCGGATGCCGGCCTCGGCCACGTGGTCGTGGTGATCGTGGTGGTCGTGATCGTGATCATGATGGTGGTGGTCATGATCGTGGTCGTGGTGGTCGCAGTGCTCGTCGTGCACGTGGCCCGGCTCGCCGTGCGCCGGGTTCAGGAATTCCGGCTGCAGCTCGGTGATGCGCTCCAGGTCGAAGCCGCCGCGGCCGAGGATCGCGTCCAGCGGCACGTTGGAGCGCTGGGCCCGGTGGATCGGCGCCAGCGGGTTGAGCCGGCGGATCTGCGCCTCGACCGCCGCGAGGTCGGCCTCGGACACCAGGTCGGTCTTGTTCAGCACGATCTGGTCGGCGAAGGCGATCTGCTCCACCGCCTCCTTGGAGTCGGCCAGGCGCAGCGGCAGGTGCTTGGCGTCGACCACCGTGGTCACGCTGTCCAGCTCGGCCTTGGCCCGCACGTCGTCGTCGACGAAGAAGGTCTGGGCCACCGGGCCGGGATCGGCCAGGCCCGTGGTCTCCACGATGATCGCGTCGAACTTGCCCTTGCGGCGCATCAGGCCCGAGAGCACGCGGATCAGGTCGCCGCGCACCGTGCAGCAGACGCAGCCGTTGTTCATCTCGAACACTTCTTCGTCCGCGCCGACGATCAGGTCGTTGTCGATGCCGACCTCGCCGAACTCGTTGACGATGACGGCGTAGCGCTTGCCGTGGTCCTCGGACAGGATGCGGTTGAGCAGCGTGGTCTTGCCGGCGCCGAGATAGCCGGTCAGCACGGTGACGGGGGTCTTGTCGGTCATGGCGCTCATCTAGTCATTGCGGGGGCAGGATGGAACAGGCTGATCGTCGGCGCGGCCTCTGTTCCCGCCGCCTTGACCGCCACATGTGTTATATAATAACACTTGAACTCCATCGCACGAGAGGCGCGGCCCTTGAACGCCCATACCCCCGGTCAGACCGTCGACGCCGAGACGAGCGCCGAGACGAGCCTTGACGCCTTCCGGGCGGACCGCACCTACCTGGGCGCGGACCATGCGCGCAATGAGCGGCGCACCCGCCTGGTGGCGGCGATCTGCGTGGCCAGCCTGGCCATGCAGGTGGCCGGCGGCCTGGCGTTCAACTCCATGGCGCTGGTGGCCGGCGGCCTGCACATGGCCGGCCACGTCGCCGCCCTGGCCGTGGCCGCGGCGGCCTACGCCCTGGCGCGCCGCTACGCCGCCGACCGCCGCTTCACCTTCGGCGCCGGCAAGTTCGGCTACCTGGCGGCCTTCGCCAACGCGGTGGTTCTGGCCGTGACGGCCATCCTGGTGCTGGCCGAAAGCCTGGGGCGCCTGTTCGCCCCCGCTGACGTGGGCTACGACGCGGCCCTGCCGCTGGCCGGCGCGAGCCTGGCCGTCAATCTCCTCAGCGCCTGGCTCCTGCGTCCCGCGCGCCGGGACCACGATCACGACGAGCACGGCGACCTTAACCTCAGCGTCGCCCACCTGCACCTGACCGCCGACGCCGCCGTGTCCGCCCTGGCGATCCTGGGCCTCGCGGCCGGCCGCCTCCTGGGCTGGAGCTGGGCCGACCCGGCCGCCGGCGTCGTCGGCGCCCTCCTGATCGGCCAGTTCGCCTATGTCCTGCTGCGCCGGGCCGGCGCGACCCTGCTCGACATGAATCCCAGCCCCGAACTGGCCGCGGAGGTGCGCCGGCGGCTGGAAGGCGACGGCGCGCGGGTGCTGGATCTGCACCTGTGGCGGCTGGGCCCGGGCCACCACGCCGCGATCGTCACCCTGGCCGGCGGGGACAGCCGCACGGCAGAGGCCTATCGCGCCCGCCTGGCCGGCCTGCCGGGGCTCAGCCACGTGACCATCGAACTGCGCGCCGCGCCGGCCGCATGAGCGTGTGGGAAGGCCACTGGCGCGTTGACTCAGGCGAGCGCCTCTGTATAAGTCCGCGCCTCTCGCCCGCGGGGCTTCTCGCGGGCGTATTCCATTCTGCGACAACGCACTCACTATAAGAACTTAAGGCGCGAACGATGTACGCGGTGATCAAGACCGGCGGCAAGCAGTACCGAGTTAAGGCCGGCGATCTGCTCGTGGTCGAAAAGCTCGAGGGCGAACCCGGCGCCAAGGTGGCGTTCGGCGAAGTCCTGATGCTGGGCGAGGGCGAAGCGGTGACCGTGGGCGCCCCGACCGTGGACGGCGCTTCGGTGAGCGCGACCCTGATCGAAACCCGCAAGGGCGAGAAGGTTAAGATCTTCAAGAAGATCCGTCGCCAGGGCTACCGCCGCACCCGCGGCCATCGCCAGACCGAGTCGGTGCTGCGGGTGACCGCCATCGCCGGCGCCGGCAAGTCCGAGACCTGGGACGGCGAAGTCGACCTGACGCCCAAGGCCGTGCTCGACGCGCGCGCCCGCGGCCTGTCGATCGAAGTCGCCGCGCCGGTGGCCGCCGAGGCCCCCAAGGCCCCGGCCAAGAAGGCCGCCGCCAAGAAGGCGGACGAGGCCGTGACGCCGGAGAACGTCGAGGTCGAAACCGTGGTGGTGTCCGACGAGGGCGGCCACGTCGAGGCCAAGATCGTCGAGAAGGCCGAAGCCGCCCCGAAGAAGGCCGCGGCTCCGAAGAAGGCCGCCGCCAAGGCGTCCGACGAGGCCGACGCGGGTGAAAAGAAGGCTGCGCCGAAGAAGGCCGCCGCCAAGAAGACGGAGAAGGACGCCGAGTAGGGCGTCCGCTGAAAGGTTTAGGAGAGCGCTATGGCTCACAAGAAATCGGGCGGCTCCTCGCGCAACGGGCGCGATTCTGATGGCCGCCGTCTCGGCGTGAAGAAGTTCGGCGGCGAAGCGGTCGTCCCGGGCAACATCATCATCCGCCAACGCGGCACCAAGTTCTTCGCCGGCGACAACGTCGGCATGGGCAAGGACCATACCCTCTTCGCGACCGCCGCCGGCGCCGTGAAGTTCGTCACCAAGCGCGACGACCGCACCTACGTGACCGTGGTGCCGGAGACTATGGCCGCCGAATAAGGCGAAACCTCCACTTTCCGGTTTCGCCCTGACGCAATCAGGCAAACCGGACGTGAGACCAAGCGGGGAGTCCGGCGCGCCGGGCTCCCCGCTTTGCTTTTGCGCCCCATGGCCTCAGGCTTGGGGGAGGAGGACGAGATGGTCGACCACGACGTCTCACCGATCGTCGAAACCGAACGCCTGGCGCTGCGCGCGCCGACCCCGCGCGACGCCGACCGCCTCGCCGCGCTGGCCGGCGACCTCGAGATCGCTCGCATGACCTCTTCCATCCCGCATCCCTACACCATTGAGGATGCAAGGGAATTTCTGGACAGGGCGGTCGAACTCGACGCGACGACGCGCGCCAGCTTCGCCATCGACCATGACGGCCAGCTCATCGGCATGCTGGGCTTCCACCCCATGGAGGACGGCCGCACCGAGCTGGGCTACTGGATCGGCGCGCCGCACCGCGGGCGCGGCTTCGCCACCGAAGCGGTCCTCGGGGCGCTGACCTGGGCTTCGCGCGACTGGAGCCGCCGCTACGTCATGGCCCGCCACTTCTCCGACAACCCCGCCTCGGGCGAGGTTCTGTGCAAGGCCGGCTTCCTCTACACCGGCGAAGTCGTGCTCGGCCGGTCCCGCGCGCGGGCCGAGCCGGCGCCGGCGCGCACCATGGTGTGGCTCGCCTGACCGTGAGCCCGCGCCCCGCAGCCTGTGAGGAGGCCCGCCATGCAGCCCGCTCCCCTCGCCGTTCTCCTCCAGGGACGGCCGATCGTCTGGCGCGTGGTCCTGGCGCTCGCCTTGAGCTGGGTGCTGGCGGCCTCCTCGTGGGCGGCCCTGCCCATGGTCCCCGCGCCCATGACCTTGCAGACCTATGCGCTGCTGACGGTCGCGGCCCTGGCCGGGCCCCGGCTGGCCTTCGAGGCGATCGTCATCTGGCTCGGCCAGGCCGCGCTCGGCCTGCCGTTGCTGGCGGGCGGCGCCGGCGGACTGTCGGCCCTCGCCGGACCGACGGCGGGCTTCCTGGCCGGCTTCCTCGTCGCCGGGACGGCGACGGCCTGGCTGGCGCGGCGTCCAGCCCTGCAGGGCTGGGCGGGGCTCACCGGCCTCTTCCTGGCCGCGCACGCCGTGATCCTGGCTCTGGGATGGGCCTGGCTCGCCACGCGCATCGGCCCGGCGAAGGCCTGGAGCGGAGGGGTCTGGCCGTTCCTGCCCGGCGCGGCGGTCAAGAGCCTGGCCGCCGCGGCGAGCGTGAAGCTGGCCGCCCCGGCCCTGCGCGCGCTGGCCTGACGCAGGCCCGGGCGAATCGGGCCGCTCGACGGGCGGCTCCGGCTGGTTCAAAAGGCGCGGCATGAAGTTTCTCGACCAGTGCAAGATCTACGTCCGCTCCGGCTCCGGCGGCGGCGGCGCCGTGTCCTTCCGGCGCGAGAAGTTCATCGAGTACGGCGGCCCCGACGGCGGCGACGGCGGCAAGGGCGGCGACGTGTGGATCGAGGCGGTCGACGGCCTCAACACCCTGATCGACTACCGCTACCAGCAGCACTTCCGCGCCGAGACCGGCGGCCACGGCATGGGCAAGAACCGCCACGGGGCCAACGGCGCCGACGTGGTGCTGAAGGTGCCCGTGGGCACCCAGGTGCTGGACGAGGACAAGGAGACGCTGATCGCCGACCTCGACCACCTGGGCGCGCGCATGCGCCTGTGCAAGGGCGGCAACGGCGGCTTCGGCAACACCTACTTCAAGGGTCCGATCAACCAGGCCCCGCGCCACGCCAATCCCGGCCAGGAGGGCGAGGAGCGGGCGATCTGGCTTCGCCTGAAGCTGATCGCCGACGTGGGGCTGGTGGGCCTGCCGAACGCCGGCAAGTCCACCTTCCTGGCCGCGGCCTCGGCCGCCAAGCCGAAGATCGCCGACTACCCCTTCACCACGCTCGCGCCGAACCTCGGCGTGGTCGACCTGTCGCCCAGCGAGCGCTTCGTGATCGCCGACATCCCCGGCCTGATCGAGGGCGCCTCGGAGGGCGCGGGGCTGGGCACGCGTTTCCTCGGCCATGTGGAGCGCAGCGCCAGCCTGATCCACCTGGTGGACGGAACCCAGGACGACGTCGTCGGCGCCTGGCGCACCGTGCGCCACGAGCTGGACGCCTACGGCGAGGGCCTGGCCGACAAGACCGAATTCCTGGCGCTCAACAAGATCGACGCCCTGGACGCGGAGACCCGCGCGGCCAAGGCCGCCGAGCTGGAAGCCGCCTGCGGCAAGAGGCCGTTCCTCGTCTCCGGCGTGTCCGGCGAGGGCGTCACCGAGCTGCTGCGCGCCGCCTACGCCGAGGTGCGCCTGCGCCGCGCCGAAGCCGTCGAGGATGAGGACGAGGACGAGGACGCCGCGCCCGAGTCCGGGGGCTGGACCCCGTGAGCGGCCTGGATCGCGCACGGCGCGTCGTCGTCAAGGTCGGCTCGGCCCTGGTGGCCGGCGCCGGCGGCGGATCGGCCGACGCCGCCTGGCTCGCCGCCTTCGCCGCCGACGCCGCCCGCCTGCGCGCGCGCGGCCAGCAGGTGCTGGTGGTCTCCTCCGGCTCCATCGCGCTCGGCCGCCGGCGGCTGGGGCTGGGGCGCCGGGCCCTGACCATCCCCGAGAAGCAGGCCGCCGCCGCCGCCGGCCAGTCCGGCCTGATGCGCGCCTGGGAAGAGGCGTTCGAGCCGCATGGCCTGGCCGTGGCCCAGGTGCTGCTCACCCGCGACGACACCGAGGTCCGCCGCCGCTGGCTGAACGGCCGCGCCACCCTGGAGACCCTGCTGGACCTGGGCGTGATCCCGGTGATCAACGAGAACGACACCGTGGTCACCGAGGAGATCCGCTACGGCGACAACGACCGCCTGGCCGCCCGCGTGGCGCAGATGATCGGCGCCGACGTCCTGGTGCTGCTGTCCGACATCGACGGGCTCTACACCGCCGACCCCCGGCGCGAGCCGGACGCGCGCCACCTGGCGCGCATCGAGCGCCTGACCGCCGAGATCGAGGCCATGGCCGGCGGCGCCAACGCCGGCGCGGGCGTGGGCACCGGCGGCATGGCCACCAAGCTGGCCGCCGCCCGCATCGCCCAGTCCGCCGGCTGCGCCACGGTGATCACCCTGGGAACCCGGCCCGCGCCGCTGAAGGCCGTGGAAGAGGGCGAGCGGTCCACCGTGATCGAGCCCGCCACCACGCCGGCCGCCGCCTACAAGGCCTGGATCGCCGGCTCCCTCGCGCCCGGCGGGGCGCTGATCGTCGACGAGGGCGCGGCCCAGGCGCTGGGACGCGGCAAGAGCCTGCTGGCGGCGGGCGTGCGCCGCGTGGAGGGCCGCTTCGGCAAGGGCGACGCGGTGGTGATCCGCGACGAGGCCGGCCGCGAGGTGGGCCGCGGCCTCAGCCGCTACGACGCCGCCGACGCCGAGCGGGTCTGCGGGCTCAAGTCCGACGCCATCGAGGCCGTGCTGGGCTACACCGCCGGCCCGCTGATCCACGTGGACGACCTGGCGCTCGCCGATCGCGCCAAGGCCTGACGGCCCGCGCCCGAAGCCCTCAGGCGCAGCCCCAGTCGCGCCCGATCGCGCGCTTCAGGTGCGCCCGCGTGGCCGCCTCGAAGGCGTCCGGCCAGGGCGCGCCGATGCGCTCGGCCAGGGCGCGGGCGCGGGGCAGGAAGATGCGCGCATAGGCCAGGTGCGTGTCGATCACCGAATCCATGTCGGCCGCGGCGAGCGGCAGGCCGGTGGCCAGCTCCAGGTCGTCCGGCGGCAGGACGCGGGACAGCGACAGCGCTCCGGGCGGCGTGGGCAGGCCCTGCTCCTCCACCAGGAGCGAGATGATCGCCTGGCGCTGCAGCCCCGCGCCGGTGACCGACACGGCCACCTCGCCGCGGCCCACGACCACCGACAATAGCCCCAGCACCCGCAGGAACTCGCGCACCAGGACGTCCAGCCGCTGGGGGTCCGGCCCGCCCTCGCGCCGGCGCGGGCGCAGGGCCTCATGCACCCCGTCCCGGTCGATCAGCGGCTTGAGCTCGTCGCGCGCGCCGCTCACCACGCCCGGGACCGTCACCGTCAGGTCCAGCCGCGCCCAGTCGGCGGTGATGGCGGTGAACAGCGGCAGCGGTGGATGGGGCGCCTTCCAGTTGACGATCTCGACGGCCGCCTCGACCCACGGCAGAGCCTCGGCGACGAAGGCCTTGTGATCGTCCGCCCCCACCACGGCGATCAGGTCGACGTCGCTGAAATCGTCGCCCTCGCCGCGCCCCAGGCTGCCGCCGAGGAACAGCGCGCGCACGCGCTCGTCGCCCTGCGCGCGCGTCGCCACGGCGTCGATCAGCTCATCCCGCTGAGCCATGAAACACACCCCTGCATTGTCTGGCGGCACCCTAAGACGCGTCTTCACCAACGCAAAGGCGACTCATCGGATTTGCCGCGCGGGCCCATTGCGCCTACTAAGGCTCAACTTGAGCATATCGGACCGGACACGGACGATGGACGACGCCGCCGCCAGGACCGCCTCGACTGACGCCGCCGGGCCCTCCGCCCGGCTGGAGGCGCTGGTCCCCGGCATGGCCGTGATCTACGGCGGCGACAAGGTGGCCCACGTCACGCCGGCGCTCGCCGCCGCCTTCCGCCCCGGCGACCGGCTGGTGGTGGTGCAGGACACCGGCGCCCTCCTGCACGTGCCCGCCGCCGAGGCCGCCGTCGCCGAGGCCGCCGTGGGCCGCGCCCACGCCGCGTTCCAGCGGATGGGCCAGGTGTCCGACGCGGCTATCACCGCCTTCTTCGAGGCCTTCGCCGCCAACCTCGCCGATGACGCGCGCTGGGCGAAGATCGCCGCGGCCAACGCCGCCGACGTGGAGAGCGCCAGGGCCCGCGGCCGCTCCACCACCCGCCTTGTCGCCTCCGAGGCCATGCGCCGCGACATGATCGCCGGCCTGCGCGCCTGGGCGAGCGCGCCCGCCGCCCGCGGCCGGGTGATCGAGACCGTCCGCCACGACGGTTGGCGCGTGGAGCAGACCCTGGCGCCGCTGGGCGTGGTGGGCTTCGTGTTCGAGGGCCGTCCCAACGTCTTCGCCGACGCCACCGGCGTCCTGCGCACCGGCAACACCGTGGTCTTCCGCATCGGCTCGGACGCGCTGGGCACCGCCCGCGCCATCGTCGAGCACGCCCTGGACCCCGCCATCGCCGCCGCCGGCCTGCCCGCCGGCGCCGCGGCCCTGGTGGATTCGGCCGCCCACGCCGCCGGCTGGTCGATGTTCTGCGACACGCGCCTGTCCCTGGCCGTGGCCCGCGGCTCCGGCCCCGCGGTCGCCCAGCTCGGCGCCATCGCCCGCCAGGCCGGGACCGCCGTCAGCCTGCACGGCACAGGCGGCGCCTGGATGATCGCCGACGCCGGCGCCGACCCGGTCCGCTTCCACGCCGCGGTGTTCCACTCCCTGGACCGCAAGGTGTGCAACACGCTCAACGTCTGCTGCATCGTGCGCGAGCGCGCCGAGGCGCTGGTTCCCCTGTTCCTGAAGGCCCTGCATCAGGCCGGCGAGCGGCGCGGCCACGGCGCCAAGCTGCACGTGGTCGAGGGCTCGCAGGGCTGGATTCCCGCCGACTGGATGGGCGCCCGCACCCTCGTCTCCCGCGCTGAGGGCCCCTGCGAGGAGCCTCTCGTCGAACGCCTGGCCGAAGCCGACCTCGGCCGCGAATGGGAGTGGGAGGAGACCCCCGAGGTCACGCTGGCGGTGGTGGACGACCTGGACCAGGCCGTCGGCCTCTTCAACCGCTACAGCCCCCAGTTCACCGCCAGCCTGATCTCAGGGGACGCGGACGCCCAGCGCCGCTTCTACGAGAGCGTCAACGCCCCGTTCGTCGGCGACGGCTTCACCCGCTGGGTGGATGGCCAGTACGCCCTGGACAAGCCCGAGCTCGGCCTCTCGAACTGGGAGCACGGGCGCCTCTTCGCCCGCGGCGGCGTCCTGGCCGGCGACGGCGTGTTCACCGTGCGCAGCCGCGTGGTGCAGGACGACGCGCACCTGGACCGGGGCGGAGCGCCCACCCCTTGAAGCAGACACTTCGCCATGTGGTTCGCCGGACCGGCTCGCCGCGTCCCTGAGGCCGGCCGGCCCGCCATGCTGCGCCCGGGCTTCTCGCTCGCGCCCGGCATGCGCGTCGGGCTGTACGGGGGCTCGTTCAACCCCGCGCACGAGGGCCACGCCCACGTGGCCGAGACCGCGCGCCGGCGGCTGCACCTGGACCGGGTGATCTGGCTGGTCTCGCCGCAGAATCCGTTGAAATCCACCCGCGAGACGGCCGACCTGTCCCATCGCCTGGCCGGCGCGCGCCGCCAGGCCCGCGGCCGCGGCATGATCGTCTCCGACGTCGAGAGCCGCATCGGCACCCAGTACACGGTCGACACCATCCGCGTGATGAAGGCCCGCTATCCGGGGGTGAAGTTCGTCTGGATCATGGGCGCCGACAGCCTGGCAAACTTCCACCGCTGGCGCGGCTGGACCCAGATCATGCGCGAGGTGCCCGTCGCCGTGGTCTCGCGCCCCTGGATCTCCCTGAAGAGCCGTTCCTCGCCGGCGGCCCGCCGCTTCGCCTCGGCCCGGCTCTCCTCGGCCCGCGCCGCGCTGCTGCCCGGCTCGACGACGCCGCGCTGGACCTTCCTGCGCGGACCCTTGAATTTCCAGTCCTCGACGGCCCTGCGCGAGCGCATGGGACGGACCGTCCCGTGACACGCGAAACAGGCGCCTGACCAAGGCCTCAGTCTGTGTTAGCCTGCGGGTCGCGAGGACTAGAGGAGCATCCCGCTGAACACCCAACCCGCGCCGCGCGCGCAGGAGGACATCGGCCCCGCCGAGCCCTCCCCGGAGGACCAGGGACGCGTCGGCGCCTTGGAAGATCTGATCCTGGCCCGTCTGGACGACGACAAGGCCCAGGACGTCGTTTTCATCGACCTCAGAGGCAAGAGCGCTGTGGCGGACGGCCTGATCGTGGCGTCCGGCCGCTCGCATCGGCACGTCGGCGCCATGGCCGACCACCTGCTGCGCGCCCTGAAGGAGCACGGCTACGGCCGCGCCCGGGTCGAGGGCATGCCGCACTGCGACTGGGTGCTGATCGACACGGGGGATGTGATCATCCACCTGTTCCGCCCCGAGGTGCGCGCCTTCTACAACATCGAGAAGATCTGGTCGGTGGAGCCGCCGGCCCGCAGCGCGGCGAACTGACCGCCCGCTTGTGAAGATCGCCATTGTCGCCATCGGCCGGCTGGCTCGTTCTCCCGAGACCGAGCTGGTCAAGCTCTACGCGGAGCGGGCCGGGGCGGCCGGCCGCGCCCTGGGCCTGGGTCCGGTGGAGGTGGTCGAGGTGGAGCCGCGCAAGGCCGGCAAGGCGGCCGAGGCCGAAGCCCTGCGCCCGCATCTGGTCCAGTCCCACGTCGTCGCCTGCGACGAGCACGGCGCGGCGCGTCCCTCGCGCGACTTCGCCGCGGAGATCGGCCGACTGCGCGACGACGGCGTGCGCCGCCTGGCCTTCGTCATCGGCGGCGCCGACGGGCTGGATCCGGCCCTGCTGGCCGAGGCCCAGGGCAAGCTCGCGTTCGGCCCGCAGACCTGGCCCCATGCGCTCGCCCGCGCCATGCTGGCCGAGCAGATCTACCGCGCCGTCACCATTCTGGCCGGAAGTCCCTATCATCGGGATTGAGGCGACGCAGGCGCGCGCTTAAGCCTGGACCATGGTTCGCCGCCGGATCGCCATGCCCGCCGCCCTGGCCCTGATGGTCGCGATGGGCTGCGCCGCGCTCGCCCAGACCGACCGCGCCCGCGAACGGCTGGCCGACCTGAACCTGCGCGAGACCGAGCTGAACGCCGAGCAGGGCAAGAACCTCAACCGCATCGCCCGGCTCCTCAGCGTCCTGGTGCAGATCCGGCGCGATCCGCCGCCGGCGCTGCTGGTGAGCCCGCAGGACGCCAAGGACGCCGTGCGCGCGGCGATCCTGGTCAAGGCGATGACGCCGGCGCTGCAGGACCGCGCGCGGTCCTACGCGGCCGAGGCCGTGGAGATCGCCCGCCAGCGCCGCCTGGCCGCCGTGGCCAGCGCCACCGTGTTCACCGCCGACAGCGAGGCCGCCGACCACACCACGCCCGAGACCCTGGATCGGGCCGAACTCGAACAAGCGCGCGCCAGGCTCGAGAAGGAACTGGTGAGCCCGCCCAAGGAGCTGCTCGTCCCCGTGGCCGGGCCGGTGATCCACGGCTTCGGCGACAAGGCGGTCGGCGGCGGCCGCACGGAGGGCCTGACCTTCCGCGCCGGGCGCAACGCCCGCGTTCAGGCGCCGGCCACCGGGCTGGTGCAGTACGTCTCCCCGGTGAAGGGCTGGGGCGTCATCGTTATTTTACGAATGCTGGGCGGATATCACCTGGTGCTCGCCGGATTGGACCGCTCGCCCCTTCAGGTCGGACAATCCGTCGCGCCGGGCCAGACTGTCGGTTGGATGCCTGATGCGAGACAATCGTCCGCCGATCTCTATTTCGAGGT
Organism: Phenylobacterium sp.; assembly: GCF_041916435.1. Lineage (GTDB taxonomy): Bacteria > Pseudomonadota > Alphaproteobacteria > Caulobacterales > Caulobacteraceae > Phenylobacterium. The sequence goes on from NZ_JAYRZM010000003.1 coordinate 557,527, forward strand.
TCGACAGCGCGGAGAGCCAGTTGATCCGCGACGCTGGATGAGCCCCAATGCAGAAGACGGCCGAGGGGGCTGAAACGCGTGAGCGACGCATGTCCGTCGCAAGGGAGCCTGTAGGCAGGCAGATGAAGAAGTACCTTCTGATCGGCATTTCGGCCTTCGCCATGGGCGCCGGCTCCATGGCCTACCTCAGCCAGCAGGCCGCGGCCTCGGCCACGGTCCAGCCGCGCACCAAGACCTATCAGATGCTCGAGCTGTTCGGCGACGTGCTGGACACCGTCGAGCGCCAGTACGTGACCCAGGTCGACGACACCAAGCTGATCCAGGCCGCCATTGACGGCATGCTCACCTCGCTCGATCCGCACTCCGGATATCTGGACCCCGAGAGCTTCGACGACATGCGCGACCAGACGCGCGGCGAATACGGCGGCCTCGGCATCGAGGTCACCAGCGAGGACGGCGTGGTCAAGGTGATCTCGCCGATGGACGGCACCCCGGCCGCCGAGGCCGGCATCAAGGCCGGCGACTACATCACCGCCGTCAACGGCGAGAGCGTCCTGGGCATGAGCGTCAACGACGCGGTCAAGGAAATGCGCGGCAAGCCCGGCGAGGCCGTCACCCTGACCATCGCCCGCGAGAAGACCGATCCGTTCGACGTGAAGGTCGTGCGCGAGGTGATCAAGCCGAAGTCGGCGGTGGCCCGGCTCGAGGGCGACTACGGCTATCTGCGCATCTCCTCGTTCAACGAGCGCACCACCGAGGACGCCGAGGCGGCCCTGGCCAAGATTCGCGCCGAGGACCCGAAGATGAAGGGTCTGATCCTCGACCTGCGCAACAACCCCGGCGGCCTGCTCGACCAGGCCGTGGGCGTGGCCGACATGTTCCTCGACGGCGGCGAGATCGTCTCCCAACGCGGCCGCGATCCGCGCGACGTGGAGCGCTACAACGCCCGTCCCGGCGACGAGGCCCAGGGTCTGAAGATGGTGGTGCTGGTGAACTCCGGCTCGGCCTCGGCGGCCGAGATCGTCGCCGGCGCCCTGCAGGACCGCAAGCGCGCCGAGCTGGTGGGCCTGACCACCTTCGGCAAGGGCTCGGTGCAGACCGTCATCCCCCTGCGCGGCGGCATGGACGGGGCGCTGAAGCTGACCACGGCGCGCTACTACACCCCCTCGGGCCGCTCCATCCAGAAGACCGGCATCACCCCGGACCTGGAGGTCGCCTCCAGCCGCGAGGAGGCCCAGGCCATCGCCAACCGGGCCTTCCAGTTCAGCGAGGCGTCGCTGCGCAACGCGCTGAACGCCGACGAGGGCAAGGTGCGCGAGGGCGCCCACGAGCCGGCCGAGGAGCCGCCGGAAAGCTTCGATCCGAAGAAGGACTTCCAGCTCGTCCGCGCCGAGGACGTCTTGAAGTACGGCTCGGTGGCCGCCACGCCGAAGATGCCCAAGCCCACGGCCAAGCTCGCCGAGATCACCTCGCCGAAGGTGAAGGGCTCCGAGGCCCCGGCCGTCAACAAATAGGCGCGATCAGGGCTCGGCGTCCCGCGCCGGGCCCTTTGCGTTAAGCGCTTCATTAACCATATCGGGACACGTTCCAGGGGCCGCCATTCGCATCCCGGGCCATGTTCTCCAAGAAGTCCCTCAAGCCGGCCGCCGCCCCTGTCGCCCGCCCCCGGTGGAGCGCGCCGGAAGGCGCACGCGCGGCTCTGGCCAACCCCTATGTCGGCGCCAGCGGCGCGGCCGTCCTGCTGCTGGCCGCCCTCGTCGCCCTGATCGCCATCGCCGGCGATCCCAAGGCGGGCGAGCCGCAGGTGCGCATCTCGCTGGCCAAGATCGCCGCCAGCGCCGCCCCGGCCGGCTGGCGCGAGGCCCTGGTGCAGGAACAGCCCGGCCGCCAGACGGTGACCGAGGAGCTCTACCAGCTCTCCGAGAAGCCCCAGCCCATCGAGGGCCAGGCGGTGATCACCCTGCCGGGCGCCCAGGCTCATCATGGCGCGGCCCTGCCGCCGGCGCCGATCGCCGGCCTGCAGACCCAGGGCCCGAACGGCCCCCTGCCGATCATCGCCGCCGACGGGCGCACGCCGGCCGAGGCCTATGCGCGGCCCTTCACCTCCGACGGGCGGCCGAAGATCGCCCTGGTGATCGGCGGCCTGGGCCTGAACGCCAAGGCCACGCGCGAGGCCATCGAGACCCTGCCGGGCGAGATCACCCTGTCGTTCGTGCCCTATTCGGAGGGGCTGCAGGGCTGGATCGACCTGGCCCGCGAGAACGGCCATGAGGTGCTGCTGGAAGCGCCCATGGAGCCCACCGACTATCCGGAGAACGATCCGGGCCCCTACACCCTGATGGCCGCCGCCCCGCCCGGCGACACCGTGCGCAAGCTGGAGTGGCTGTTGTCGCGCGCCACCGGCTACTTCGGCCTGACCAACTACCTGGGCTCGCGCTTCCTGGCCTCCGACAAGGCCATGGCCGCCTTCACCGGCGCGCTGAAGACCCGCGGCCTGGCCTTCATCGACGACGGTTCGGCCGCGCGCAGGGGCGCCGGCGTCCCCCGCGCCTCGGCCGACCGGATCATCGACGACCAGCTTTCCGAGGACGCGATCGACCAGCAGCTGCTGGCCCTGGAGGCCGGCGCCCTGCAGCACGGCCAGGCGCTGGGCTCGGGCTTCGCCTATCCGGTGACGATCGAGGAGGTCGCGCGCTGGGCCGCCCAGGTGCAGCAGCGCGGCTACCAGCTCGCGCCGGCCTCGGCGCTGATGGGGCGCAAATGACCGATCTGGCGCTCTATCGCCCCAACGTGGGCGTGGTGCTGTTCCATCCCGACGGCCACGTCTGGCTGGGCCGCCGGAACAATACGCCCGCCCCCTACAACTGGCAGTTCCCCCAAGGCGGCGTCGACGACGGCGAGGACCTGCAGTCTGCGGCCCTGCGCGAGCTCGCCGAGGAGACCGGCGTGACCTCGGCGACGGTGCTGGCCCGCACGGACGACTGGCTGACCTACGACTTTCCCCCCGATCACGGCGGATCCAAGCAGGCCAGGGGCTGGAAGGGCCAGCGCCAGGTGTGGTTCGCCGCGCGTTTCGACGGCGAGGAGGACGAGATCGATCTCCTCGCCCATCCGCCCCAGGAGTTCGACGCCTGGCGCTGGGCCGCGCTGGACGAGGCGGCCGAGGTGGTGGTGCCGTTCAAGCGGCAGATCTATCTGACGGTGGCCGAGGCCTTCCGCGTTTTCGCCGGATAGGCGGGCCGGGGCTCCGGCGCGGCCTGAAAGGCTTGCACCTCGGGGAAATACTGGTGATTGATCATGGACCTGCGCCCACGGTCGGGGCGATGAGCAACGCTGAGACGGGGGTTCGATGCCGGCGCCTGTAGTGATGGTGCATGGCGCCTTTTGCGGCGGCTGGGTGTTCGACGACTTTCGGGTTCCGTTCGAGGCGGCGGGGCACCAGGTGCTCTGTCCGGACCTGCGCGGCCACGGCGCGGACGAGCCGCCCCAGTCGGTGGCCGGCGTCTCCATGAGCGACTTCGCCCAGGACATCATGGCCTTCTGCGCCGGGCTGGACGAGCCGCCGATCCTCTTGGGCCACTCCATGGGCGGGCTGGTGGCCCAGCTCGCCGCGCGCCGCACGCCCCTCGCCGCCCTGGTGCTCCTGGCCCCTTCCGCCCCCTGGGGCGTGACCGGCTCGACCGTGGAGGAGGCCGTCACCGCCATGGGGCTGCAGGCGCTCGGCCCCTTCTGGTTCCACGCGATCCCGCCGGACGTGGGGCTGATGGTCAACTATTCCCTGGACCGCATGCCCAAGGGCGAGCGGCGGCCCGTCCTGGAGCGGCTGCGGCCCGAGAGCGGCCGCGCCGTCTGGGAGACGCTGAACTGGTGGATGGACCCGATGATGACCACCAGCGTCGGCCTGCGCACGCCCTCGGCGCCGGCCCTGGCCCTGGTGGGCGAGCGCGACGTCGTGCATCCGCCGGCCACGGTCAAGCAGACCGCCCAGCGCATCGGCGCCGAGTTCCTGGTGCTGCCGGGCATGAGCCACTGGCTGCCGGGCGAACCGGGCTGGCAGGAGGTCGCCGAGATCGTGCTCGGCTGGCTTGAGGGGCTGGAGGCCAGCGCGCCGGCCTCGTCGCGGCGCTGAAGCGAGGCCGGCGTCGAACGCCGCTTAGAAGCTGCGTTCGCTGTAGAGGATCGTGGCCTGGTCGAACTTCTTGTCGATCGGGCTGTCGTCCGGGTTCTTCAGTTGCACCAGCACCAGGCCCGTCGACTGGTGATCGGTGAAGTACTCCCACGACAGGGTGACCCGCTTGACGCCATCGGCGCCGACGACGAAGTCGTTGCGCTGCATCGGCAGCTCGGGCTGGTGCAGGAAGGCCCAGATGTTCAGCGCGTTGACGATCGGCTTGGCCTCGCCCACCGCGTAGTGGACCGTCACGTTGCAGACGTTCTCGTTGGCGCCCTTGGGCAGGACCGAGATCTCATAGGGCTTGGCGCCCATGGTCTTCACCCAGGTGCCTTCGCGCTTGTTCTTCTTGAAGCCGAGCGGCTTGGCCAGCTCGTCCACCGTGCCGCCGTGCACCAGGGGCACGCAGATGTTGTTGATGACCGAGATCACCTCGGCGCCGTCGCCGGTGGTCGGCAGCGTCGGATGGGCCTCCGCGTCGTCGGCGGGCGCCGGAGCCGGCGCGGCGGCCGGCGCTTCGGCGGCGGGAGGCGCCTGCGTCTCGTCCGCAGGCTGGGCGACCGCAGCGGTGCTAAGCCCCGCAAGAACGATCAGACTGGCGACAACGGTCCGCATCACGAATTCCCCTGACTTCAATACGCCCTGACTTCAAACGCGCGGCATCACACTAAAGGCGGCCTGGCTTCGCAAGCCCCCCAGCGCGAATTTCAGCCCGTTCGAGCATGATCGGCGGCGGCTTGAGCGGCTTTCCCGCTCGAACGCGCCCCCGAGGCGGTTTGAATCCGGAACGCCGTCAGGCGGCGGGCGACCACGCCCGCGCCCGTCGCGCTCCAGACGTCAGGCGGCCGCTTCGACGGCGTGCTCGGCCAGGATGGTCAGGCCCTCGGCCGTCACGTCGGCGAAACCGCCCTTGAGGTCAAACACCGTGACTTGGGCGGCGTTCCGCACCACGACCCGGCCCTCGCGCAGGGTGGTCATGAACGGCGCGTGGCCAGCCAGCACGCCGAAGTCGCCTTCGGCGCCCGGCGCGTCCACCTGGTCCACTTCGCCCGAGAACAGTTCGCGCTCGGGCGAGACCAGCGAGAAGTGGAGCTTGTCGGCCATCAGGATCAGGCCTCGGCCGCCAGCTTTTCGGCCTTGGCCACCGCGTCTTCGATGGTGCCGACGTTGTAGAAGGCCGGTTCCGGCAGGTGGTCGTACTCGCCGTCGCAGATCGCCTTGAACGAGCGGATCGTGTCTTCCAGGCTCACGAACACGCCCGGCAGGTTGGTGAACTGCTCGGCCACGTGGAACGGCTGGGACAGGAAGCGCTGGATCTTACGGGCGCGGGCCACGATCAGCTTGTCCTCTTCAGACAGCTCGTCCATCCCCAGGATGGCGATGATGTCCTTCAGGGCCTTGTACTGCTGCAGGATTTCCTGCGTGCGGCGGGCGACGGCGTAGTGCTCCTCGCCGATCACCAGCGGGTCCATGATCCGGCTGGTGGAGTCCAGCGGGTCCACGGCCGGGAAGATGGCCTGGGCGGCGATGTCGCGGCTCAGCACGGTCGTCGCGTCCAAGTGGGCGAACGAGGTGGCCGGGGCCGGGTCGGTCAGGTCGTCGGCGGGCACGTAGATGGCCTGCACCGAGGTGATCGAGCCCTTGTTGGTCGAGGTGATGCGCTCCTGCAGGTTGCCCATCTCGGTGGCCAGGGTGGGCTGATAGCCCACGGCCGAGGGGATGCGGCCCAGCAGGGCCGACACTTCCGAGCCGGCCTGGGTGAAGCGGAAGATGTTGTCGATGAAGAGCAGCACGTCCTTGCCCTCTTCGTCGCGGAAGTACTCGGCCTGGGCCAGGCCGGTCAGGGCCACGCGGGCGCGGGCGCCGGGCGGCTCGTTCATCTGGCCGTAGACCAGGGTGCAGCGGCTCTCGCCGCCGCCGCCCGGCTGGTTCACGCCGGATTCGATCATTTCGTGGTAGAGGTCGTTGCCCTCGCGGGTGCGCTCGCCCACGCCGGCCAGCACGGAGTAACCGCCGTAGGCCTTGGCGATGTTGTTGATCAGCTCCTGCATGGTCACGGTCTTGCCCACGCCGGCGCCGCCGAACAGGCCGATCTTGCCGCCCTTGGTGTAGGGGCACATCAGGTCGATGACCTTGATGCCCGTGACCAGCACTTCGGCCTGCGTCGACTGCTCGGCGAAGGACGGGGCGTCGCGGTGGATGCCGCTGGTGAACTTGGAGTCGATCGGGCCGGCTTCGTCGATCGGCTCGCCGATGACGTTCATGATGCGGCCGAGCGTCGCCGGGCCGACAGGCACGGTGATCGCCGAGCCGGTGTCGACCACGGCCTGGCCGCGGGTCAGGCCCTCGGTGGTGTCCATAGCGATGGTGCGCACGGTGTTCTCACCCAGGTGCTGGGCGACTTCCAGCACCAGGCGGAAGGGCTGGCCGGTCCGCTGGTCGGTGTTGGTCGTCTCCAGCGCGTTCATGATCGCCGGCAGGTGGCCGTCGAACTCGACGTCGACGACGGCGCCGATGACCTGGGAGATGCGGCCCGTGGCCACGCCCTTGGCGGCGACCGGCGTGGTCGGCGCGGCGGCGGGCTTGGCCGGAGCCTTGCGGGCCGGGGCCTTGGCGGCGGTCTTCGGAGCGGCGGCCGCGGCGGCGGCTTTCGGCGCCGCAGCCTTCGGAGCGGCGGCCTTGGGGGCGGCGGGCTTCTTGGCCGGAGCCTTCGGGGTCGTAGCCATGGGGTCCAACTCTCTTCGGGTCTAGAGCGCCTCGGCGCCGGAGATGATCTCGATCAGCTCCTTGGTGATCTGCGCCTGGCGTGCACGGTTCATTTGCAGGGTGAGTTTGGCGATCATCTCGCCGGCGTTGCGGGTGGCGTTGTCCATCGCCGTCATCTGGGCGGCGAAGAACCCGGCCTGGTTCTCCAGCGTCGCCGAGAGGATCTGGACGGTCAGGTTCCGCGGCAGGAGGTCCTCCAGGATCGCTTCCTCGGAGGGCTCGTATTCATAGGCCGCGCCCTTCAGGTCGATCGGGGCCGCGCCGGCGTCCACCTGGGCGGGCACGAGCTGCACCGCGGACGGCACCTGGCTGACCACCGACTGGAACTGGTTGTAGATCAGGGTCACGACGTCGGCGTCGCCGCCCTCGAACAGCTCGATGATCTTGTCGGCCACGGCCTGGGCGGTGGCCATCGAGGGGTTGGAGCCCGCCTCGAAGAAGCCCACGAAGCGGTCGCCGTACAGGCGGCGGAGCTGGTCGCGGGCCTTCTTGCCGACCGCGATGATCCGCACGTCCTTGCCGGCGGCCAGGAGGCCCGAGATCTTCTCGCGGGCCAGGCGCACGACCGAGGAGTTGAAGCCCCCCGCCAGGCCGCGGTCCGAGGTCGCGACGACCACGAGCTGCTTGACGTCGGAGCCCGTGCCCACCAGCAGGCGCGGCGCGCCGTCGCCGGACACGCCCTGCGCCAGATTGGCGATCACCGAGGCCATACGCCGGGCGTAGGGCCGGGCGTTCTGCGCCGCATCCTGGGCGCGCCGCAGCTTGGCTGCGGCCACCATCTGCATCGCCTTCGTGATCTTCTGCGTGGCTTTCACGCTCGAGATCCGATTGCGCATGTCCTTGAGGCTGGCCATCCCCTTAGGTTCTCCGGCTCAGTCTCAGGCGAAGGTCTTGGTGAAGCTTTCGAGCGCGCCCTTCAGCTCCGCCTCGAAATCGGCCGTCAGCTCCTTCTTGGTGCGGATGCCGTCCAGCAGGGGCTGATGCTTGGCGTGCAGGAGGCCGAGCAGCTCGGACTCGAAGCGGCCCACCGCCGAGGTCGGGATGCCGTCCAGGTAGCCGCGGGTGCCGGCGTAGATCACGCAGACCTGCTCTTCCACCGCCAGCGGCGCGTATTGCGGCTGCTTCAGCAGCTCGGTCAGGCGCTCGCCGCGGGCCAGCATGCGCTGGGTGGCCGCGTCCAGGTCGGAGCCGAACTTGGCGAAGGCCGCCATTTCCCGGTACTGCGCCAGCTCGCCCTTGATGGGGCCGGCCACCTGCTTCATCGCCTTGATCTGGGCCGAGGAGCCCACGCGCGACACCGAGATGCCGACGTTCACCGCCGGGCGGATGCCCTGGAAGAACAGGTCGGTTTCCAGGAAGATCTGGCCGTCGGTGATCGAGATCACGTTGGTCGGGATGTAGGCCGACACGTCGTTGGCCTGGGTTTCGATCAGCGGCAGGGCGGTCAGCGAGCCGGAGCCGTTGTCGGCGTTCAGCTTGGCCGCGCGCTCCAGCAGGCGGGAGTGCAGGTAGAACACGTCGCCCGGATAGGCTTCGCGGCCCGGCGGGCGGCGCAGCAGCAGCGACATCTGGCGATAGGCGACGGCCTGCTTGGACAGGTCGTCATAGATGATCACGGCGTGCATGCCGTTGTCGCGGAACCACTCGCCCATGGCGCAGCCGGCGAAGGGCGCCAGGAACTGCAGCGGGGCCGGCTCGGACGCCGTGGCGGCCACGACGATGGTGTAGTCCAGCGCGCCGCGCTCCTCGAGCGTCTTGACGATCTGGGCCACGGTGGAGCGCTTCTGACCGACCGCGACGTAGATGCAGTAGAGCTTCTGGCTCTCGTCGCCGGCGGCGTTCACCGACTTCTGGTTCAGGATGGTGTCGATCGCCACGGCGGTCTTGCCGGTCTGGCGGTCGCCGATGATCAGCTCGCGCTGGCCGCGGCCGACCGGGATCAGCGTGTCGATGGCCTTCAGGCCGGTCTGCACCGGCTCGTGCACCGACTTGCGCGGGATGATGCCCGGCGCCTTCACGTCCACCCGGCGGCGCTCGGCCACGTTCTGGATCGGGCCCTTGCCGTCGATCGGCTCGCCCAGCGGGTTCACGACGCGGCCCAGCAGGCCCTTGCCCACCGGCACGTCCACGATCTCGCCCAGGCGGCGGACTTCGTCGCCTTCGCCGATGGCGCGGTCGTCGCCGAAGATCACGACCCCGACGTTGTCGCGTTCCAGGTTCAGGGCCATGCCCTTCACGCCGGCCTTGGGGAATTCCACCATTTCGCCGGCCTGGACGTTGTCGAGGCCGAACACGCGGGCGATGCCGTCGCCCACCGACAGCACGCTGCCAACGTCGGAAACGTCAGCTTCTTCGCCGAAATTGGCGATCTGCGACTTGAGGATGGCCGAAATCTCGGCGGCGCGGATGTCCATGGCTTTACGCTCTCTTCAGGGCGAATTTGAGGGAGTCGAGCTTCGAACGCAGCGAAGCATCGAACAGACGGGAACCGACCTTCACCTTGACCCCGCCCAGGATGGACGGGTCGACGCGGGTCGTGATTTCGGGATCCTTGCCCAGCGCCTGGCGCAGGGCGGCCGCCATGCCCTTGGTCTGGGCGGCGGTGAGCGGCAGGGCGCTGACGACTTCGGCGGCCACGACGCCGCGCGCCTCGGCCGACAGGGCCTGGAAGGCCACGATCACCTCGGGCAGGGCCGAGGCGCGGCCGTTGGCCGACAGCAGGCCCAGGAACTTCGCGGTGGTCGCGTCGAGGCCGGCCTTGGCGGCGATCGCGCCCAGGCCCTTGGCCTTGTCCTCGGCTGAGAAGGCGGGCGAATCCAACAGGATGCGCAGGTCGCGGCTGTCGGCGATCATCGCCTTCAGCGACTTCAGGTCCGCTTCGACGCGGTCGACCTTCTTCTCATCATTCGCGAGATCGAACAGGGCCTGCGCGTATCGGCCGCCCACATTCGAAGACTTGGAATCATCCGCCACTTAGTTGTCCGCCCGATGCGTGTCGAACGCCGCCGAGAAGTCCCCCTTCACTGCGGCTAAAAGCTTGAAAGCGCTTGAAAAAAGCACGTCTCCGCAGGGCCTCGTCGGCCCCCCGGCTCTAAGCCGCGCGCCTGATAGCATGCGATTTTCGGCGCCGCAACCGAACGGCGGGCCCCTGCGCCGTGTTTTCAGGGGGCGGCGGGCGCGGCGCCGGGGCGCCGGAACACCGCCGAGCCGGTGGCGACCAGCGCCCCGTCCTCGGCCGCCAGCAATCGTCCGTGCGCGAACACCAGGGTTCGGGTGGCCCGGTCGACCCAGGCTTCCACCACCACCGAGACGCCGGCGCGGGCGGCCCCGGCGTAGTCCAGGGTCAGGGAGACGGGCTCGGCGCCCGGGCCGGAAACCTCGGCGAGGGCGGGCTCCAGCAGGGCGGCGGGCGCGGCGGGCGCGGCCGACAGGCTGGCGGAACGGCGCAGGATGTCTGGGGAGGCGGTCATCGGCGCGCTCCTTTATAGAAGGCGGGGCCGTTGGCAAATCGGCGGGGGAGCGCGGCAGGCGCCGCGCGGTCGGGAAAGCGCCCCGCGGCTCGCTTTGGCGTCTCGCACGCCGCGAACTCGGGCGCCGGATTGCTCCGGCGCGCGCCGCCCCAAAAAAAGAAGGGCGCCGGATTGCTCCGGCGCGCGCTACCTCCAAAAAAAGAAGGGCGCCGGATTGCTCCGGCGCCCAGGGTCGACAGGCTCGAGAAAATCGGCGGGGAGGTTGCGCCTACCGGTTCGCGACCTGGGTGACGGGCTTGGCCGTGGCGTTGCACTTGCCGAGCTTGTCTTCGTCGAGCGACTTGCGGTCGCTGCTGAACTCGGCCACCGCGCCGACCGACTTCGCCAGGGCCTTGCAGGTGGCGGCGGTGAAGGTGCGCGAAGTGGCGGCGGTGGCGACGCAGGAATCGCCGTCGCAGAGGAACACGGCGCCGCCGGCGATCAGCTTGGTCTTCTCGGCGACCGGCTGCTGCAGCTTGACCGAGACCGTTTCGGCGGACGCGGCGCCGGCGGCGGTCGTGGCGACGATGACCGCAGCGGCGGCCGCAAGGAATTGGAGCTTCATGGAGCCCTCCAGCGTTTCGGGGAGTCGGGACCGAGGGCCCCGGCCAGTCCGTCCCGATATCGCCGACGGTTATCCCCGCCGTCGGCGCGAAACGAACTAAGCAACGCTAAGATAACACTGTTAAGATCGGCCACAACAGAAAATTTCGCACCGCCGTTATGCGGGTTTGCAGAACGGGCGCTGCAGGCTGGCCCCGCGGGCGGCGGAAACGGGCGGCGACGCGGCGTCAAGCCGCTGTTCATCTGTCGTCAATCTTGTCGCGCGTTTCGTGCGTGTGGGGTAAACGGGCGCCCGGGCGGGGCGGCTCGTATCGCTGACCTAGGACGACACGATGGCGAAGGGTAAGGCGGCGGGGCCGCAGGGCGAGCGCGGGCGCGAACCGCGCAAGCGCCGCACGCCGCTGCAAGCGCTCCTCTACTGGACCCTGGTGCTGGGCGTCTGGGGCGTGATCTTCGCCGGCGCCCTGTTCGCCGTGGTCGCCTCGGACCTGCCCGACACCTCCAAGCTCTACGAGGTCGAGCGCCAGCCCTCGATCTCCTACCTGGACCGCTCCGGCGCCCTGGTGGCCGTGCGCGGCAGCCAGTACGCCCCGCCGGTCGACCTGGACAAGTTGCCGCCCTACGTGCCGATGGCCTTCGTCGCCATCGAGGACCGCTGGTTCTACTGGCATTTCGGGTTCAACCCGTGGGGCATCGCCCGCAGCCAGATCTACAATCTCACGCACCGGGGCGGGCCCCTGCGCGGCGGCTCGACCATCACCCAGCAGCTCGCCCGCAACCTCTTCCTGACCCTGGACCAGACCTACAAGCGCAAGATCCAGGAGCTGATCCTGGCGGTGTGGCTGGAGGCCAAGTTCTCCAAGAAGGAGATCCTGGAGCTCTATCTGAACCGGGTCTACTTCGGGGCCGGCGCCTACGGCATCGAGGCCGCCTCCCAGCGCTACTTCAACAAGAGCGCCACCGAGCTCACCGTCGGCGAGGCCGCCCTCCTGGCCGGCATGATGAAGGGCCCCTCGCGCTACAGCCCCGTCTCGGCCAGCGACCGCGCCGCCCGCCGTGCGACCATCGTGCTGGACGAGATGGTGCGCATCCACGCCATCACGCCCGAGCAGCGGGCCGAGGCCTTCAAGCATCCGGTGCGCGTGAACCCGACGCTGGCCAACCAGCGGGCGCAGTATTTCACCGACTGGGTCGACGACCAGGTGCGCGGCCTGGTGGGCGAGCCCACCGAGGACCTCGTCGTCGAGACCACCCTGGACCTGCCGCTGCAGACGGCCGCCGAGCAATCCCTGCGCCGCGGGGTGCTGGAAGCGGCCAAGCAGGGCGTCGAGCAGGGCGCCCTGGTGGCGCTGGACGGCGAGGGCCGCGTGCGCGCCTACGTCGGCGGCACCTCCTACGTGGACAGCCAGTTCGACCGGGCGACCATGGCCCACCGCCAGGCGGGCTCGGCGTTCAAGCCGTTCGTCTATCTGACGGCCATGGAGCAGGGGCGCACGCCGAACATGATGGTGGTCGACGAGCCCATCAAGATCGGCAATTGGGAGCCGCACAACTACACCAACAAGTACCTGGGCCCGCTCACCCTGCAGAGCGCGCTCGCCAACTCCATCAACACGGTCGCCGCGCGCCTGGCCAACGAGGTCGGCACGCGCAACGTGGCGGCCACCGCCCACCGGCTGGGCATCACCTCGAAGATCCAGCTCGACCCGTCCATGGCCCTGGGCGCGGTGGAGGTCAGCCCGCTGGAGATGGCCCAGGCCTACGCGCCGTTCTCCAACGGCGGGCTGCAGGCCAAGGCCTACGCCATCGAGCGCATCCGCACCACGGACGGGCGGGTGCTCTACGACCACAACGTCGACAAGCCCGAGCGCCGCTCGGTGATCGGCTCTCCGGCCCTGCAGTACATGAACCAGATGCTGCGCCAGGTGGTGATCTCCGGCACCGGCGGGCGGGCGCGGGTGCCCGGCTACGACCTGGCCGGCAAGACCGGCACCACCAGCGATTACCGCGACGCCTGGTTCGTCGGCTACACGGGCGGCTTCGTCACCGCCGTGTGGCTCGGCCGCGACGACAACACGCCGATGAAGCGCGTCACCGGCGGCGCCGCCCCGGCGGGCGTGTGGAAGGATTTCATGAGCCAGGCCCTGCCCCGGCTGAAGGTCCAGCCGATCCCCGGCGGCGTGATCGAGCCGCCGCCGGTCAACGACCCCATCGGCGACATCCTGGCCGGCGGCGGCGAACAGCCGCAGCCGACCGCCACCACGCCGACTCCGGTCCAGGAGCCGGAAAGCGTTCCCTTCTAGGCGGAACGGCCGCTAGGGCTTGGCCGGCGCGGCCCCGGCGGGCGCGGCCTTTTCCTTCGCCGCCTGGTCGGCGGCGGCCTTCGCCTTGGCCGCCTTTTCGGCCAGGACTTCCTCGGTCGTGCGGCCGGTGATGTCGGACAGGAGCACCGGGTGGGCGCAGGTGCGCGTGCGCCAATCCCACCAATCCTTCTTGGCCTCGCAACGCTGAGCCGGCAGTTGCCAGCCGAACGTGTAGACGAGCACGCCGACGCAGCCGAGGGCGAAGACGCCCAGGAATATGAGCTTCAACTGGTTGATCGTGCGGTTCATGTCCGTGCTCTAGTCGAGGAGGCGCCCCGGCGCCTAGAGGCCATTTGCGCTTCAATTGAGGCGCGCGCACGACTTGCAAAGCGCGTGGGAACCGTTATGCCCCCATCCGACAATTTCTCTAGCCAATCTAATTTGAGGCGGTAACGACCCATGAAGGTGTTGGTCCCGATCAAACGGGTGATCGATTACAACGTCAAAGCCAGGGTGAAGCCCGACCAGTCGGGCGTGGATCTGGCCAACGTGAAGATGTCCATGAATCCCTTCTGCGAAATCGCCGTCGAAGAGGCGGTGCGCCAGAAGGAAAAGGGCGTGGCGACCGAGGTCGTGGCCGTGTCCATCGGCCCGGCCCAGGCGCAGGAGACCCTGCGCACGGCCCTGGCCATGGGCGCCGACCGCGCGATCCTGGTCCAGACCGACCAGGACCTGGAGCCGCTGGCCGTGGCCAAGACGCTCAAGGCCGTGATCGCCGAGGAAAACCCCGACGTGGTCATCATGGGCAAGCAGGCCATCGACGGCGACAACAACGCCACCGGCCAGATGCTGGCGGCCCTGCTCGACTGGCCGCAGGCGACCTTCGCCTCGGCGCTGGAGCTGTCGGCCGGCAAGGCCAAGGTCACCCGCGAAGTGGACGGCGGCCTGCAGACCATCGAGGTCGACCTGCCGGCGGTGGTCACCGCCGACCTGCGCCTCAACGAGCCGCGCTACGCCAGCCTGCCCAACATCATGAAGGCCAAGAAGAAGCCGCTGGACGTCAAGGAGCTCGGCTCCCTGGGCGTCGACGCGGCCCCGCGCCTGAAGGTGCTGAAGGTCACCGAGCCGCCGAAGCGCGGCGGCGGGATCAAGGTTGAGACCGCGGCCGACCTGGTCGCCAAGCTGAAGAACGAAGCGGGGGTGCTCTAATGGCCGTTCTCGTCATCGCCGATCACGACAACGCCTCGCTGAAGGACACCACCAACAAGACCGTCACCGCGGCCCTCGCCGTGTCGGGCGACGTGGACGTCCTGGTGGCGGGCAAGGACGCCAAGGCCGCCGCCGACGCCGCGGCCAAGATCGCCGGCGTGCGCAAGGTGCTGCTGGCCGAGAGCGACGCCCTGGGCGAAGGCCTGGCCGAAGCGATCCAGGCGCTGGTGGTTCCGCTGATGGCCGGCTACGACGCCGTGCTGATCCCGGCCACCTCGCAGGGCAAGAACATCGCCCCGCGCATCGCCGCCAAGCTCGATTCCTCGCAGATCTCCGAGATCATCGAGGTGGTCGACGCCAACACCTTCGTGCGCCCGATCTACGCCGGCAACGCGCTGGAGACGGTGCAGTCCTCCGACGCCAAGAAGGTGATCACCGTGCGCGCCACGGCCTTCAAGGCGGCGGGCGAAGGCGGCTCGGCCAGCGTCGAGACCATCGACGCCGGCGCCGGCGCGCCCAAGACCCACTTCATCGGCCAGCAACTGGTCAAGTCCGACCGTCCGGAACTGGGCGCGGCGAAGATCGTCGTGTCCGGCGGCCGCGCCATGGGCTCGGCCGAGGAGTTCCAGCGGGTCATCGAGCCGCTCGCCGACAAGCTCGGCGCGGCCGTGGGCGCCAGCCGCGCCGCGGTGGACGCCGGCTACGCGCCGAACGACTACCAGGTCGGCCAGACCGGCAAGGTCGTGGCCCCCGAGCTGTACGTGGCGATCGGCATCTCCGGCGCCATCCAGCACTTGGCCGGCATGAAGGACTCCAAGGTGATCGTGGCGATCAACAAGGACGGCGACGCGCCGATCTTCCAGGTGGCCGACTACGGCCTGGTGGCGGACTACAAGACCGCCGTGCCGGAGCTGATGGACGCGCTGACCGCGGCCGGCAAGTAAGCCGGCCGTCGCACGACGCGACTTTCGAGAGGGGCGGCCCGGCGGGCCGCCCCTTTTTCGTTTCTGCTGCGCTGCGGCGAACTCCTGGTGGTTCCGCGGAAACATCTCCCTCATAGGTGGGCGAAACACCGCATTTAGCGTCCCCGGCGCCACAGTGAGAGGCGCCCGCCACGCTGCGCCGCAGCAAAAGCCTTGGCGGCGGCGGCTCCGGCCATGTTAGAAGATCGTCACAAGCGACGGCGCGCATGAACGCGCCCGCATTATTGGGGCTTTGACTGCATGGTTGATATCAAGTCGGTCGGCGTCATCGGCGCAGGCCAGATGGGATCCGGCATCGCTCACGTGTGCGCCTTGGCCGGCTACGACGTCCTTCTGCACGACGTGGCGCCGGAGAGGATCAGCGCAGGCGTCAAGGCCATCGAGAAGAACATGACCCGCCAGGTCTCGCGCGGGATCATCGAGCCGGCGCAGATGGAAGCGGCCATGGCCCACATCCATCCGGCCAAGGAACTGCAGGACGTCGGCAAGACCGACCTGGCCATCGAGGCGGCCACCGAGGACGAGGACGTCAAGAAGGCGATCTTCAAGGCGCTGACGCCCCACTTGGCGCCGACGACGATGCTCGCCTCGAACACCTCGTCGATCTCGATCACCCGCCTGGCCTCGACCACCGACCGGCCCGAGCGGTTCATCGGCCTGCACTTCATGAACCCCGTGCCGCTGATGAACCTGGTGGAGATCATCCGCGGCATCGCCACGGACGCGCAGACCTACGAGACCGCGGTCAACTTCGCCCGCTCGCTGGGCAAGACCACCGCCAACGCCGAGGACTTCCCCGCCTTCATCGTCAACCGCATCCTGGTGCCGATGATCAACGAGGCGATCTACACCCTCTACGAGGGCGTGGGCACGGTCGAGGCCATCGACACGGCGCTGAAGCTGGGCGCCAACCATCCGATGGGCCCGCTGGAGCTGGGCGACTTCATCGGCCTGGACACGGTCCTGTCGATCATGAACGTGCTGCACGAGGGCCTGGCCGACTCCAAGTACCGGCCCTGCCCGCTC
Organism: Phenylobacterium sp.; assembly: GCF_041916435.1. Classification (GTDB taxonomy): domain Bacteria; phylum Pseudomonadota; class Alphaproteobacteria; order Caulobacterales; family Caulobacteraceae; genus Phenylobacterium. The sequence continues at coordinate 574,058 of NZ_JAYRZM010000003.1, forward strand.
CTGGTGAAGTACGTCGAGGCCGGATGGGTGGGCCGCAAGTCCGGCCGCGGCTTCTACGACTATCGTGGCGAGGCGCCCGTCCCCACCCGGTAGAGCAGCCAGTCGAGCCGCCCGCGCCCTCGATCAAAGCAATCCGCCTCAAGTCTTGCGGCCGATCGGCGCGGGATCACGACCCGCTCGTTTATCCATTCGACTTCTCCGCCGGCTGCGTTCGATAATCCTTTTCGATTCGGACCGGCGGACCCATGCGACGGCTCACCTTGGCGCTCTTGTGCGGCGCCTACCTATGTCTGGCGCTGATCATCGCCTTGCTGCTCTGGCGCAACGGCGGCGGCTGGGGTGCGGGCGTCGCGGCGCTGGTGGGCGGCCTGGGCCTGGCCTTCGCCTTCCACGGCCTCATCGAGCAGGCGCTCAACGCCGCCTCCATCCGCAACGAGCTCGGCGCCCTGCGCGAGGCTCACCGCATCCTGCTGGACCAGATCGAGAAGATCGACGGCCGCGTCTCCCAGGTGGTCGAGACGATCGCCGACGACGCCCTGCGCCGCTCCGAGGCCCTGTCCGACGAGGTCCACATGCTGGAGGACCTGGTCCAGCGCATGAGCCAGCGCCTGGAGGAGCGGGTGGCCACCGCCCCCTTGCCGCCGCGCCTCGGCCAGCACGGCGGCCAGTCGGCGGCCCTGCTGGAAACCGTGCGCGAGGCCCTCGCCGACAACCGCGTGGACCTCTACCTGCAGCCGATCGTCGGCCTGCCGCAGCGCCGGACCGTGTACTATGAGAGCTTCTCGCGCCTGCGCGACCAGACCGGCCGGGTGATGATGCCGGCCGAGTATCTGTCGGTGGCCGAGCCGGAGGGGCTGATCACCTCCATCGACAACCTGCTCCTGTTCCGCTGCGTGCAGATCGTGCGGCGGCTGGCCAAGCAGGACCGCAAGGTCGGCATCTTCTGCAACATCTCCACGGCCAGCCTGGCGGACGAAACCTTCTTCCCCCAGTTCCTGGAGCTCTTGTCGGCCAACCGCGACCTGGCCGGCGCGCTGATCTTCGAGCTCGGCCAGGCGGCCTTCGACGCCCGCGGCGCGGTCGAGGCGCGCAACATGGCCAAGCTCGCCGACCTCGGCTTCCGCTTCAGCCTCGACAAGGTGGTCGACCTGGACTTCGACTTCCACGACCTGGCCCGTTCGGACGTGAAGTTCGTCAAGATCGCCGCCAAGGTGCTGCTGGAGGAGATGGTCGAGCGCGACGGCCGGCTGGTGCTGAAGTCCCTGCCTGACCTCGCCGCCGAGGACTTCGCCGCCCTCACCCGCCGCTACGGCGTGGAGATCGTCGCCGAGAAGGTCGAGAGCGAGCGCCAGATCGTCGACATCCTCGAGCTCGACATCTCCCTGGGCCAGGGCCACCTGTTCGGCGAGCCGCGCCCGATCCGCGACCAGGTGCTCGCCGAGGCCGATCCGCCGGCCGACTTCATGCGCAACAACCTGCTGCGCCGGACCGCTGGACGCGGCTGAGCCGCCGCGGACCTTCGCCGTGCATTGACCCGGACGGCGGTCCCGGCTACCGCCCGGCTCCATGACCGCGCCCCGACCGATCCACGGCCTGTCCGAAATCTCCGACCGCTACGACGTGCTGCTCTGCGACGTCTGGGGCGTGATCCACAACGGGCGCGAGCACTTCCCCGACGCCTGCGCGGCGCTGGCCCGCTTCCGCGACGAGCGCGGCCCCGTGGTGCTGATCTCCAATTCGCCCAAGCCGCGTCCGGCGGTGGTCGAGCAGATGGATTCCCTCGGCGTGCCACGCGCCGCCTGGTCGGCCCTGGTGACGTCCGGCGACGCCACCCGCGCCCTGCTCGGCGCCCGCGCGCCGGGCCCGGCCTGGGCCATCGGGCCGGAGCGGGACGGCGTCCTCTACGAGGGCCTGGGCCTGGAGTTCGCGGGGCCCGAGGCGGCCGCCTTCATCGCCTGCACCGGCCCCTACGACGACGAGGTGGAGACGCCGGAGGACTATCGCGACCGTCTGGCCGCGGCCGCCGCGCGGGGCCTTGAGATGGTCTGCGCCAATCCCGACATCGTCGTGCAGCGCGGCGACAAGCTGGTCTATTGCGGCGGGGCGCTGGCGCAGCTCTACGAAGCGCTCGGGGGAACCGTGTTCATGGCCGGCAAGCCGCATCCGCCGATCTACGACCTGTCCGTCGCCGAGGCCGCGCGCCTGGCCGGCGGCCCGGTCGCGCGTGAGCGCATCCTCTGTGTCGGCGACGGCATGGCCACCGACGTGATGGGCGCCAACGCCCAGGCCCTGGACGTCCTGTTCATCGCCAGCGGCATCCACGGCGCCGACGCCGTGGGCGAGGGCGGGCTGGACGCGGCGGCCGTGGAGACGCTGCTGGCCGAGAACGGCGCATCCGCCGCCTGGGCCGCGGCTCATCTGGTCTGGTGAGGCCGTCTGGTTTGGCGAGGTCGGTCGCGGACGCTTCGCATCGGCGAACAAGCCCGCTAAGGAAACCGCAGTGACAGGAGGGCCGGGGTGACGGGGCTGAACTTCGAGGACTTGAGCGTGGGCCAGAGCGCCGACATGACCCACGTGGTGACCGCCGCGGCCATCGAAGCGTTCGCCGAGGTGTCCGGCGACACAAACCCCGTGCACCTGGACGAGGCCTACGCCAAGACCACCGCGTTCCAGGAGCGCATCGCCCACGGCATGCTCTCGGGCGCCTACATCTCCGCGGTGCTGGGCACGCGCCTGCCGGGCCCGGGCGCCATCTACCTGAACCAGTCGCTGCGCTTCCGCCGGCCCGTGCGCATCGGCGACGCTGTGACCGCCCGGGTGACCGTGCAGGCGCTGGACGAGCGCCGCGGCCACGTCACGCTCGCCACCCTGTGCCTGGTGGACGGCAAGACCGTGGTCGAGGGAGAGGCGGTCGTGATGGTTCCGCGCCGGGGCGACTGAATGCGTATCGTCCGCCACTGGAAGGGTCTCAGCGACGCCGACAAGGGCGCCTCGGTGGCGCTCGGCAACTTCGACGGCGTCCATCGCGGCCACCAGCACGTCATCGCCCTCGCCGCCAGGGCGGCCGGCGAGTTCAAGGCGCCGCTGGGCGTGATCAGTTTCGAGCCGCATCCGCGCCGCATCTTCCAGCCGGACGCGCCCGCCTTCCGGCTGATGAAGCCCGACCAGCAGGCCAGGGCGCTGGCCGCCCTCGGCGTGGACGTGCTCTACGTCCTGCCCTTCGACGGCGAGCTGATGCACCTGACCGACCGCGAATTCGCCGAGCAGGTGCTGTACGAGGGGATGGGCGTGCGCAACGTCGCCGTCGGCTTCGACATCTCCTTCGGCAAGGGCCGCAGCGGCAGCCCCGAGAGTATGGCCGCCTACGGCGCCGAGTTCGGCTTCGGCGTGTCGGTCGCCCCGGCCCTCGGCGAGGGCGAGGACAAGTTCTCCTCCTCCGCCGTGCGCCAGGCCCTGCGCGACGGCCGCCCGCAGGACGCCGCGGCCGTGCTGGGCCGGCCGTTCGCCATCGAGGGCGTGGTGCTGCACGGGCGCAAGCTCGGCCGCCAGCTCGGCTTTCCCACCGCCAACATCGCCCTTGAGGACTACGTCACGCCCAAGTTCGGCGTCTACGCCACCCGCACCCGCCTGCCGGACGGGCGGGAGGTTCCGGGCGTGGCCAATATCGGGGTCAATCCCACGGTGGGCGAGGTCGACCCGCGCCTGGAGGTCTGGCTGTTCGACTTCGACGAGGACCTCTACGACCAGACGCTGGAGACCGACCTGATCGCCTTCCTGCGGCCGGAACTGAAGTTCGACGGGCTGGAGGCCATGGTCGAGCAGATCCACGAGGACGTGCGCCAGGCTCGCGCCATCCTCACCCCCGACTTCTGACCCGTCCTTCGCCGGCTCGTCCGGCTTCGTTTGAACCGGGCCGCGCCCTCTGCTACAGCCCCCGCCATGACTTCGGTTCGGACGGGACTGCGAATTATCCGCCCGGCGTGACGCCGCCGGACGACCTCCAGCGCGCGCCGGGTCCTGCCGCTCTTCCTTTCCGAATCCTCTTGGATTGATCCATGGCCGACGACGCCCAACCGCCTGGTCGCGACTATCGCGAAACCGTCTTCCTTCCCGACACGCCGTTCCCCATGCGCGCCGGCCTGCCGCAGAAGGAGCCGCAGATTCTCGAGCGCTGGGAAAGCGCCGGCCTCTACGGCGCCATCCGCAAGGCTCGCCAGGCCGCCGGCGCGCCGCTCTACGTGCTGCATGACGGCCCGCCCTACGCCAACGGGGCGATCCACGTGGGCCACGTGCTGCAGAAGACGCTGAAGGACTTCGTCGTCCGCTCGCGCTTTCTGATGGGCTACGACGTCGACTACGTGCCCGGCTGGGACTGCCACGGCCTGCCGATCGAGTGGAAGATCGAGGAGGAGCTCCGCGCCCAGGGCCGCCAGAAGGCCGACGTGTCCAAGGCCGAGTTCCGCGAACGCTGCCGCAAGTACGCCGCCCACTGGATCGACGTGCAGCGCGAGGGCTTCAAGCGCCTCGGCGTGCTGGGCGACTGGGACAACCGCTACGCCACCATGGACTATTCGAGCGAGGCGGCCATCGTCGCCGAGTTCCACAAGTTCGTGGTCTCCGGCCAGCTCTATCGCGGGTCCAAGCCGGTGATGTGGAGCCCGGTCGAGCGCACCGCCCTGGCCGACGCCGAGGTCGAGTACCACGACCACGTCAGCCCCACGGTCTGGGTGAAGTTCCCGGTGGTCGAGGGCTCGGACGCGGCCCGCGGGGCCAGCGTAGTGATCTGGACCACCACCCCCTGGACCATCCCGGCCAACCGCGCGGTCTCCTACAACGAGGCCATCGCCTACGCCGTCTACCAGGTCGAGGCGCTGGAAGAGGGCCTGGCCTTCGAGCCCTGGGCCAAGCCGGGCGACAAGCTGATCCTCGCCGAGAAGCTGGCCGAGGACGTCTTCAAGGCCGCCAAGATCGCCAGGTGGCGCAAGGTCGAGCGCTTCGATCCCCTGGGCGTGGTGCTGGAGCACCCGCTCGCCGCCCTCGACGGCCACTACGGCTTCCAGGTGCCGATGCTGGCGGGCGACCACGTGACCGACGAGGCCGGCACCGGCTTCGTCCACACCGCCCCCGGCCACGGCGCCGACGACTACATGGTCTGGCTCGCCCATGGTCATCGGGAAATCCCCGAGACGGTCGACCCGGACGGGGCCTACTACCCGCACGTGGCCCTGTTCGCCGGGCTGAAGGTGCTGGAGACCGAGGGCAAGAAGGCCGGCAAGTTCGGCCCGGCCAACGACGCGGTCATCGCAAAGCTGATCGAGGCCGGCCATCTGCTGGCCCGCGGCCGGCTGGAGCACTCCTATCCGCACTCCTGGCGCTCCAAGGCGCCGGTGATCTTCCGCAACACGCCGCAGTGGTTCATCCGCATGGACCAGCGGCTGGACGATCCGGTGCACGCCGGACGCACCCTGCGCGAGACCGCCCTGGAGGCGATCGAGGCCACCGCCTTCTATCCGCCCGCCGGCAAGAACCGCATCCGCACCATGGTGGAAAGCCGGCCCGACTGGCTGATCAGCCGCCAGCGGGCCTGGGGCGCGCCGCTGGCCATGTTCGTCGACAAGGAGACGAACCAGCCGCTGCACGACGAGCGCGTCAACGCCCGCATCATCGAGCTGATCGCCAAGGAGGGCGCTGACGCCTGGTTCACCCGGCCGGTCTCCGACTTCCTGGGCGAGCACGATCCGGAGCGCTTCGAGAAGGTCGAGGACATCCTCGACGTCTGGTTCGATTCCGGCTCCACCCACGCCTTCACCCTGGAGAAGCGCGAGCACACCCGCTGGCCCGCCGACCTCTACCTGGAAGGCTCCGACCAGCACCGCGGCTGGTTCCAGTCCTCGCTGCTGGAAAGCTCGGGAACCCGCGGCCGCGCGCCGTATGACGCCATCCTCACCCACGGCTTCACCGTCGACGAGAACGGCGAGAAGATGTCCAAGTCCAAGGGCAACACCCTGGACCCGGAGAAGGTGATCAAGGACTCCGGCGCCGAGATCCTGCGCCTGTGGGTGGCGATGGTCGACTACGCCGACGACCAGCGCATCGGCAAGACGATCCTGGCCACCACCTCCGACGCCTATCGCAAGCTGCGCAACACCCTGCGCTACATGCTGGGCGGCCTGGCCGGCTTCACCGAGGCCGAGCGCGTGGCCCACGCCGACCTGCCGCCGCTGGAACGCTACGTCCTGCACCGGCTGTGGGAGCTCGACCGCGAGGTGCGCGCCGCCTACCAGGGCTATCTGTTCCACGAGGTGGTGCGGCCGATCCTCGACTTCTGCCAGAACGACCTGTCGACGCTGCTGTTCGACATCCGCCGCGACGCCCTCTACTGCGACAAGCCCGACAGCCTGCGCCGCCGGGCCATGCGCACGGTGATGGACCTGGCGTTCGAGCGGATCACCGCCTGGCTCGGCCCGCTGATCCCCTTCACCACCGAAGAGGCCTGGACCACCCGCTTCCCCGAGGCCGGCTCCAACGCCCTGCGCACCCTGCCGGAAACGCCGGCCGAATGGCGCGACGAGGAGGTGGTCGGCCGCTGGGGCGCGGCGCTGGCCCTGCGCAGCGTGGTGATGGGCGCCCTGGAGGTGGCCCGCCGCGAAAAGATCATCGGCTCGGGCCTGGACGCCAGGGTCGACGTCTACGCCGAGGCCGAGGCCTTCGCCTGGCCGTTCGGCGCGGACATGCCGCTCGAGGACGTGGTGATCACCAGCCAGGCCGCCCTGCACGTGGGCGCGGGCGCCCCCGAGGGCGCCTTCCGCCTGGCCGACCAGCCGGGCTTCGCCGTGGCCGTCTCCCGCGCCGAGGGCGGCAAGTGCGCCCGGTCCTGGAAAGTGCTGCCCGAGGTCGGCTCGGACCCGCGCTATCCGGACCTGTCGCCCCGCGACGCCGAGGCGGTGGCGGCCTGGGACGCCGCCCACGGCCGGGGCGCCTGAGCATGCGGCGCATCAGCCGGCTGGGCTGGACGGCCTACGCGATCGCGGTCGGGGTCATCGCCCTGGATCAGGCGGTCAAGTTCTGGATCCTCTACGGCTTCAACCTGCCGGCGCGGCTGACCACGCCGGTGATCGGGCCGTTCTCCCTGACCATGGTCTGGAACAAGGGCGTCAGCTTCGGCCTGTTCCGCGCCGACCAGGATCTGGGCCGCTGGCTGCTCAGCCTGTTCTCCCTGGTGGTGGCCGCCGCCCTCGCCTGGTGGGCGCGCCGGACCGAGCGGGGCCTGATGAGCCTGGCCCTCGGCCTGATCATCGGCGGGGCGGTCGGCAACGCCATCGACCGCATCCGTTTCGGCGCGGTGGTCGACTTCCTGGACTTCTCGCGGCTGATGTTTCCCTGGGTGTTCAACGTGGCCGACAGCGCCATCAGCGTCGGCGTGGCGCTGCTTCTGGTCGACAGCCTGATGTCCGAGCGCAAGCCCACGAGCTAATCGCCTTGGCGTCACCATGGCGTTTAGGGTATCTGGAACCTTCATATGCGGCCGGGGGCGGCCTACGGAGCCTGAAGTTCATGAGTTTGAACCGTCTGATCGTCGCAACCGCCCTGATCGCGGCGGCCGGTCTCGGCGGCTGCCAGTCCACCCGCCAGGCGCTGGGCATGACCAAGGTGACGCCTGACGAATTCCGCGTGGTGACCAAGGCGCCCCTGGTGGTGCCGCCGGACTACGCCCTGCGCCCGCCGGCGCCCGGCGAGCCGCGCCCGCAGGAACTGCAGCCGGAAAGCGCCGCCCGCGTGGCCCTGCTCGGCCAGCGCGAAGCGCAGACCCGCTCCGAGGGCGAACAGCTCCTGGTGGCCAAGGCCGGCGCCGAAAAGGCCGATCCCTTGATCCGCTACGTGGTCGACGACGAGTTCGGCGACGTGGCCCACAAGGACAAGAGCTTCGCCGACAAGGTGATGTTCTGGCGCGGCGACGACAGCGCCGCCCCGAACGCCTCGGCGGCCGCCGACAACACCGTGGCGCCCGTCGACGCCGGCGCCGAGGAAGCCAAGCTCAAGGAGCTCACCGGCGGCGAGCCGGTGATCATCCACCGCGAGAAGTCGGCGAAGATCAAGCTGCCGGGCCTCTAGGCGCGGCGCCCCGCCGCGGGCTCCTTTCTTTCGACAAGACGCCCTGACCGCCTGCATCCCCGGGGTGCGGGCGGCGCGGCTCCCTGTGATCGACGTGCGCCTGGTCGTTCTGGTGAGGCTCAGCCCTTCAGCCAGCGAAAGGCGCGCTCGATGAAGGCCCGGCCATCCGCCAGGACAGGCGCGCCATGGGCCATCAGCACCTGCTCGGCCGGCCAGGAGAGGATGCGGTCCAGGTCGGCCCGCGCCGCACGCCGGTCGGTGAAGCTCACGCGGAACTTCCTCGGCACGGCCGGCTCCGGCTGCGTCATCAGGTCCAGCCGCGCGACGAGGGCGCGCCAGCCGGAAAACCAGCCTGGCGGAAACTGCTGGATCAGGTCTGTGAACAGGACCGTCCGGCTCGCCCGATGGAAGAAGACGACCTCGGTCGTGATCGCGCAGCCGCGCACCGGCGTCTGGTCCAGGTCCGCCGCCCAGGCCGCCGGCGGCGCATCCGTCAGCTCGCCGTCGAAGGCCAGGTCCCCCCGCTTGGCCGCAAGGCCAAGCGCGGCATGGAGCCTAGCCGCCGGATAGGCCCGCCGCCAGTCTTCGAGGAACAGGTGATGCAGCGCGTTCGGCGCTATGACGTGGCGCACCTCGCCCAGGGCGTCCACCTGCGCCTTCAGTCCATCCGACAGCGCCACCGGCGACCAGACGAACAGCCCCCCGTCGCCGAGCCGGATCACCGCCATGCGGGTCGGGTAGCGAAAGCCGACCACCTCGGTCTGCGGACCGTCCGCCGTCCAGATCTCGGGTCCGAAGGTCTGAAGCGGCGGCGCGGTCATCGTTGGGTCCTCCCCGGTGTCTAGCTGCAGCCCGTCGGCGCGGGCTGCGGCCTGGCCAGTTCGGCCCTGGCCTCGGCCATGTCCTTCGCGAAGGCCGGATCGGCGTGCAGCCGCGCCACCATGCCCGCGCCCAGGGTGCGCCCGGCCTCCACGTCGCTGGGATAGTGCACGCCGCAGACCACCCGGCTCCAGCCCATGTCCTGGCCCAGCTTCAGCGCCGCGTCGGCCTTGGCCGGGACCAGTTCGGCCAGCACCAGCGCCCAGGACCATTCCACCAGCGAGTGGCCGGAGGGATAGGAGGCGTTGGTCTTCATCCAGTCGGCGCGCGGCACGCACAGGGGCTTGTCGTTGCCGATCAGCGGCCGTGGGCGGTCGTAATGATCCTTGGGCGGCGTGCCGACCGTGCGGCCGTCGAACTCGATCTTGCGGAAGATGCGCATGACGGCCGGCGTCGTCTTCTCGCCCAGCTCCACGCCGACGGCGCAGGAATAGCGATGGACCGCGCCGCCCTTCCAAAGGTCAGAGTCCTGAATGGCGGTGGCCCAGCGGGGCGTGTCCTTCAACGCCCGCGTCTCGTCATAGGCCGCCCGGTCGGCCAGGCCCCGCGGCGAATCGGGCGCCGGCGGCGGCGGCAGGATATCGGCCCCGTGCAGGGCGTCCGCGGACAGATAGCCTTGCGGCTTGGCGTTCCAGTCCTGCGCCGTCGCCTGCGCCGCGCCGTTCGTCTCGACGCCGGCGCAAGCCGCCAGGGCGCACAAGGCCGCCCCGGCGAAAATGCTCACTATACGAATTGAAAGGCCTCCTCAGCGCAGCACGGTCAGACCGTTCTTGATCACGGTCGCTCCGCGTTCCTTTACACGCGCTTCGAAGGAGATGTCCTTGCCGTCGCGCCACAGGTCGACGGTGATGGTGTCGCCCGGGATCACCGGCGCCGAAAAACGCGCCTGATGCGACAGGATCTGCTCGGGATCGAAGTCGGTGATCGCCTGCAGCACCGCCCGGCAGGTGATCCCGTAGGTGCACAGCCCGTGCAGGATCGGCCGCTGGAAGCCGGCGCGGCGGGCCACGTCCGGATCGGAGTGCAGCGGGTTGCGGTCGCCGTTCAGCCGATAGAGCAGCGCCTGGTCCGGCCGGGTGGTGAAATCCACCGACAGGTCGGGCTTGCGGCTGGGCGTGGGATGCGGCTCGGGCGCGCCGTCCGAAGGCCCGCCGAAGCCGCCGTCGCCCCGCGCGAACGTGGAGCCGGTGAGCGTGGCCACCTTCTCGCCGGACGCGTCGGTCCACACGGTCTCGTTGATGATCACCGCGCCCTTGCCCTCGCCCTTGTCGTAGGCGCCGATGGTGCGGCTCTGGGTGGTGAAGGTCGCCGACGTCGGCAGGGGCTTGTGCAGCTCCACCTTCTGCTCGCCATGCACCACCATCAGGAAGTTGATCTGGCTCTGGCGGTGGCCGGGCTTGTCCGAGGTAGCGGCCGAACGCGGCGCGCCGGCGGCGAGCACGGTGGCGGCGCTGGGCACGACCTTCAGCCCCTTTTCGTAGACGAACGCCAGCTCGGTCTCGTTCATCGGGTCGGCGCCCATGCCGATGCCCAGGGCGTAGAGCATCACGTCCTTGTCGCCGTAGGAAAAGGTTCGCGGCTCGGTCTTCTGATCGAGAATGTCGGGATAATAGATAGGCATGAAATGGCTTCCTCCAGGGAGCGGCTTTCCGGCCGCTTCTCAATGGCGGAATTGAAGCCGTTCGATCGGGCCGAGGCAAGGCGGGCGGACCTTGATTTGCCGCGCCCGGCGGGATCGGGTAGAAGCGCGAACCCTGTCGCGCGGGGGCTCAACGCCGCTGCGGCGGCCAACGATTTCGAAGGTTTTCCATGGCGACCGACACCCCGCCCGTCGAAAGTGCGATCACCGGCAACGTGCTGTTCTATTCCCAGCCCGAGCCCCTGAACCAGCAGCTCCATGGCAAGCTGGGCGTCAAGCGCATGGACGGCCCTTTCGGCTTCGCCCGCACCGGCCACGCCGTGCCGCTCACCGTCGGTGAATTCCAGGTCGCGGCCCTGACCGGCCCGATCATCTTCGTGGGCGACGAGAAGACCCCGCTGGCCGTGATGGGCCTGAACGCGGGCGAGAACATGTTCGTCACGCCCGGCGGCCTGTTCGAGGCCGGCGTCTACATTCCCGCCTACATCCGCCGCTATCCCTTCGTCTTCGCCAACGACGAAGCGTCCGGCCAGATGATCCTGTGCATCGACCGCGCCGCCGAGTTCATCGTCGAAGGCGGCGACATGGGCTTCTTCGACGCGAAGGGCGAGCTCACCGAGTACACGAAGAACTGCATCGAGTTCTGCAACAACTACGAAGCCGAGCGCCAGCGCACCATGAGCTTCGTCCAGCTCCTGCGCGCGCTCGACCTGTTCGAGCTGAAGACCGCCAGCTTCACGCCCACCAATCCCGACGGCTCGGCGGGCGAGCCCCAGAAGATCGCCGAGTACTTCGGCGTGTCCGAGGAAAAGCTCAACGCGCTCAAGCCCGAGCAGCTCGCCGAGCTGCGCGACAACGGCGCCCTGCAGCAGATCTACGCCCACCTGACCTCGCTGGCCGGCTGGGACCGCATGGTGGCGCTGGCCATGTTCCACGCCTCGCGCCAGCCGCAGGCGGCCAACGCCTAGAGGCGGGGCGACGTCACCGGGCGAAGACGCTGCGGGTCAGGCAGGAGAAGACCAGCCGGCCCGCCTCGTCCAGCAGGTCGTGCTGGGCGATGACGATGCCCTTGCCCTCGCCCACCGGGTCCTTGCCCATCACGGTCATGCGCCCGCGCAGCAGTTCGCCGACCGGCGGGTTGCGCACCCAGCGCAGGGCGTCCACCCCCAGCCGCTTGGTCTGCGGCCAGCCGACCACGGCCGAGGCGTCCAGCCGGGTCCAGATCGCATAGACCATCGCGTCCGGCGCGCCGCGCTCCGCCGTCCAGCCGGGGGCGAAGGCGGCGATGAAGGCGTCCAGCGCCTTGGCGTCCACGACCGCGGTCCCGAGGGACACCACCTGGCCGATCTCAATATCGTCGAAGGCCGCGGGCACGCGCATCTCCCTGTCCGTGAACGTGATTCGTCGATGATGGCGGCGCGGTCCGCGAAGTCGAGCGGTTTGCGCGAACGGCCCCGCGCGCCATATAGCCTCAAGGACAGCTTAGGTCGGATCATCGGTATGCCGCGTTTCCTCCCGGGCCTCGTGCTCGCGCTCCTGACGGTCCTGACCGCCGCACCCGGCCACGCCGCGCCGGTGAACACCGGCCACCTGTCGGCCGAGCTCGTCCCGCAGACCCAGGGCGTCGCCCCCGGCGGCACGGTCTACGTCGCCCTGCGCCAGAAGATCGACAAGGGCTGGCACACCTACTGGCGCAATTCCGGCGATTCCGGCGAAGCCACTCAGATCGCCTGGACCCTGCCGGCGGGCGCGAGCGCCGGCGACATCGTCTGGGCCCCGCCGCACCGCCAGCCCACCGGCCCTCTGATGAACTACGGCTACACCGGCGAGGTGCTGCTGCCGGTGGCGATCACCGCGCCGGCCGGCGCCAAGCCCGGCCAGACGATCGACCTGAAGGCCGACGTGGCCTTCCTGGTCTGCGCCGACATCTGCGTGCCGGAAGACGCCACCCTGACCCTCGCCCTGCCCGTGACCGCCGGCCCGCCGCCGAAGGATCCCAAGTGGGGCGCGCCCGTCGACGCGGCGCTGGCCGCCGCGCCCAGGCCGGCCGCCATCACCGCCGCCTTCGCCGTCCAGGATGGCGCCCTGAAGCTCGCGGCGACCGGCGCGCCGCTCTCCGGGATCGACGCGGCCGACGCCTATTTCTACCCCTACTCCGGCACGGTCATCGACCACGCCAAGCCCCAGGCGATCGAGCGCGGGCCGCAGGGCCTGACGCTGACCATCGTCCCCGGCTACGCCTTCGAGCACGACCAGGCGCCGCCGACCCTGGCCGGCGTGCTGGAAGCCGGCGGCAAGGCCTATGAGATCGAGGCCCAGCCCGGCCCCGCACCCGCCGGGGCGGCCGGCCTGGGCCCGCCGCCGGCGCCCGCGCCCAAGGCCGCCAGCCTCGGCCTGCCGCTCGCCGCCCTCTTCGCCTTCCTGGGCGGGCTGATCCTGAACCTGATGCCCTGCGTCTTCCCGGTGCTGGCGATGAAGGCCGCCTCCCTCGCCGGCCACGGCGACGAACACTCCGCGGCGCGCCGCCAGGGCCTGGTGTTCCTGGCCGGGTGCCTGGCCACCTTCCTCGCCCTCGCGGGAGGGCTGATCGCCCTGAAGGCCGCCGGCGCGGCCGTGGGCTGGGGCTTCCAGCTCCAGTCGCCGCCGGTGGTCGCGGTCCTGGCGCTCTTGATGCTCGTCGTGGCGCTGGACCTCTCCGGCGTGTTCGAGGTGGGAACCTCGGCCCAGAGCCTGGGCGCGGGCCTGGCCTCCCGCCGCGGCCTGATCGGCGCCTTCTTCACCGGGGCGCTGGCCGTGGTCGTCGCCGCCCCCTGCACCGCCCCCTTCATGGCCCCGGCGCTCGGCTGGGCCTTCACCCAGACCCCGCTCGCGGCCCTCACCGTCTTCGCCGCCCTCGGCCTCGGCTTCGGCGCGCCGTTCACCGCGCTCGCCTTCATCCCGGCCCTGATCAGCCGCATGCCGCGCCCGGGCCCCTGGATGGACGGCTTCAGGAAGCTGCTGGCCTTCCCGATGTACGGCGCGGCCGCCTGGCTGGTCTGGGTGCTCTCCCAGCAGACCGATCCCGCGGGCCTGGCCCGCATCCTCGCCGCCTCGGTGGTGGTCGCCTTCGCCGCGTGGCTGGCCGGGATCGCCCAGCGCCGCCAGGCGTCCGGCGCCCGCGCCCTGCCCGCCGGCGTCGCCGCCCTGGTCTTCGCCGCCCTGGGCCTCGGCTCGGTCGTCTGGCCAGCCTATGACGCCGCCTCCGCCGCCGAGCCGGGCGCCTCGCCGGCCTCGGCCGAGGTGCCCTACGAGCCCTACACGCCCCAGCGGCTGGCCGAGCTGCGCGCCGAGGGCAAGCCGGTGTTCGTCGACTACACCGCCGCCTGGTGCGTCACCTGCCAGGTGAACGAGAAGGTGGCCCTGTCCACCGAGGGCGTGGCCGAGGCGTTCAAGCGCACCGGCGCGGTCTATCTGAAGGCCGATTGGACGCGGAAGGACGCCGACATCGCCGCCGAGCTCGCCCAGCACGGCCGCGCCGGCGTGCCGCTCTACCTCCTCTACGCCGCCGGCGGCGGCGAGCCCAAGGTGCTGCCCCAGCTCCTCACGCCGGGCCTGGTGGCCCGCGCCCTCGACAAGGCGGCGGCCAAGAAGGGCTGATCAGGTTCCCGACAGGGAGTCGGCCTTGGGCGGGGTGGTGATCACCTCGACGTTGTCGCGCAACAGGTAGGACATGTCGGTCACGGCGTCGGACTTGGCCCGATCGCCCTCGGCCGCCTGCATGGCCTCCAGCTTGACCGGCAGGTCCTCGGAAATGCCCTTCAGGATGCACTTCAGGTCGCCGTCGGTGCCCCGCTGAGCCAGGGTCACGTGGCCCTTCATGTCCAGCTCGGAGAGCTCGGCGATCTTCTTGGCGAAATCGGCCGGCAGCGCCTGGCCGTTCTGCTGCAGGGCGTCCACCTCGGCCTTCAGGGCGCCGGCCCGCTTGACGATGTCGGCGAACAGCGGCTCCAGCGCGACGGACGGCGGCGGCGCGGCGTGCTCGGGCTTCATCGCGTCGCCCGTTCCCATGGCGGCGAGCCAGACGACGGCGGCGGAAGCGACGGCGTCAAGGGACATGGCGTCTCTCCTTCGGACCTTCACGTTTCGAAGCGACATCGGGCCGGGGACGAGACGCGTCGCCGCGCATCTGCTACCCGGCATGGGACCTAGATGATCCGCTTCGCCCCAAACGGGAACCGATAATCGCATGTCCGACCTCGACGCCGCCTGGCGCAGCCTCGAAGCCGCCGCCCGTTCCGCCGAGGGCCGCTCGATCGCCGGCCTGTTCGAAACCGAGCCCGGCCGCGCCGGCGCCATGTCGCTGCAGGCCGCCGGCCTCTACATCGACCTGTCCAAGCAGCCCTGGAGCGCGGGCGACCGCGCCCTGGCCGTGGACCTCGCCCGCGCCGCCGGCGTCGAGGCCGCCCGCGCGCGCCTGTGGGCCGGCGAGGCGGTGAACGCCTCCGAGCACCGGGCGGTGCTGCACCCGGCGCTGCGCGCCCCGGCCGGCTCCAGCTTCACCGCCCTCGGCGCGCCGGTCTCGGCGGAGGTGGAGGCCACCCGCGCCCAGATTCGCGCCTTCGCCGACGCCGTCCGCTCCGGCGCGCGCAAGGGCGCGACGGGCAAGCCGTTCAAGGCCGTCGTCCACATCGGCATCGGCGGCTCCGACCTCGGCCCGCGCCTGGTGTGGGAGGCCCTGCGCCCCTTGAAGCCCGCCCTGGACCTGCGCTTCGCCGCCAACGTCGATCCGGCCGAGCTCGCCCTCGCCCTGGAGGGCCTGGATCCCGCTGAGACCCTGGTCGTCGTCGTCTCCAAGACCTTCACCACGCTTGAAACCATCACCAACGCCACCGCCGCCCGCGACTGGCTGCGAGCAGCCCTGGGCGCGGGCGCCGACAGCCACCTCGTCGCCGTTTCCGCCGCGCCGGACGTGGCGGCCGCGTTCGGCGTGCGGGAGGACCAGGTCTTCGCCTTCTGGGACTGGGTGGGGGGCCGTTATTCCCTCTGGTCGGCCGTCGGCCTGTCCTGCGCCATCGCGCTCGGACCCGACGTCTTCGCCGCCATGCTGGACGGCGCCTTCGCCATGGACGCCCACTTCGTCTCCGCGCCGCTGGACGCCAACGCGCCGGTGCTGCTCGCCCTGGCGCACGTCTTCAACCGCAACGGCCTTGGCCGGCCGATCCGCGCGGTCGTGCCCTACGCCCAGCGCCTGCGCCTGTTCGCCGCCTTCCTGCAGCAGCTGGAGATGGAGTCCAACGGCAAGCGGGTGGACGCCCGCGGCGCGCCGGTGGCGCGCCCCACCGCCGCCAGCGTGTTCGGCGACGCCGGCACCAACGGCCAGCACGCCTTCTTCCAGCTCCTGCACCAGGGCACGGACATCATCCCGGTGGACATCATCGCCGTGCGCCATGCGTCCGAGGGCGATCCGGCCGCCCAGGCCAAGCTGCTGGCCAACGCCGTCGCCCAGGCCGAGGCGCTGATGATCGGCCGGCCGGAAGCCGAGGTGCGCGAGGAGCTGACCGCCAAGGGCCTGGCCGCTGGCGAGATCGCCGAACTCGCCCCGCAGCGCACCTTCCCGGGGAACCGCCCCTCCAGCTTCATCCTGATGGACGCCCTGACGCCCCAGACCCTCGGCGCGCTGATCGCCCTCTATGAGCACAAGACCTTCGTCGAGGGCGTCATCTGGGGGATCAACAGCTTCGACCAGTGGGGCGTCGAGCTCGGCAAGACCCTGGCCGGCCGCATCCTCGCCGACCTGCAGGGCGGCGAAGCGCGCCTGCACGACCCCTCCACCGCCGCCCTGATCGAGCGGCTGAAGGCCTAGGCGCGCCTCCAGAACGCAAAACCCCCGGCCGGCCTGCGCCGTCCGGGGGTCAGCGATGGTTGCGGACGGCCTGCGCCGCCGGCGTTCCTCAGGCTGCTTTCGGGCCTCAGGCCGCCTTCTGGAACAGCTTGGCCCAGCGGCGGCGTTCGCGGGTCTTCCACGAGCCGCGGTGCCAGGCGTCGGAGGCGATCAGCGGGACGACGGTGGTGGCCTCGGCGAACACCATCTGCTCCCAGGTCACGTCCACCTTGCCCCAGGAGCAGGCCTCCTTGAGCGTGGACGACGAGCAGGCGCCGTCGCGCACGTCGGCCACGGTGATCTGCACGGCGTATTTGTGCATGTCGACCTCGTGGCCGAGGATCTCGGCGCAGACCACCGTGTCCTGGGCGAAGTTCTTCGGCACGCCGCCGCCGACCATGAACAGGCCCGTGGTGCCGGCCGCGATCTTGATGTCGGTCAGCTCGCGGAAGTCGGCGATGGAGTCGATCGTCAGGTAGGGCTTGCCCGCCTTCATCCGCTCAACCTGGTGCTTGACCAGGCCGAAGCCGGCCGAGGAGTCGGTGAACGCCGGGCAGAAGATCGGCACGCCCTCACGGTAGGCGGTCTCGATCAGGCTGTCGGGCTTCTTGGCGCCGCCCTCGGCCAGCCACTTGCCCATCTCCCAGATGAACTCGCGGCTGGAATAGGGGCGCGGCTCCAGGGAATTGGCGAGATCGAAGATCGTCTCGTCGCAGGCCTGCAGCTCTTCCTCGTCGATGTAGGTGTCGTAGATGCGGTCGATGTACATGGCCCGCAGGTCGCGGTCGTCGACGGGGTTCTGCGCCTCGGACTGGTAGTGCTTGAAGCCCAGGGCCTCGAAGAAATCCATGTCGATGATCGAGGCGCCGGTGGAGACGATGGCGTCGATCAGCCCGTACTTCACCATGTCGCGGTAGATGTGCATGCACCCGCCGGCGCTGGTCGAGCCGGCCAGGGTCAGCCAGGTCGAGCAGCCCTCGTCCTCCAGCGCCATCGAGAAGATGTCGGCGGCGCGGGCGGTGTCGCGGCTGGTGAAGCTCATCGCGCGCATGGCGTCGATGACGGGCCGGGCGTCGTACTGGTCGATCGCCACGTGTTCGACGGTGCGCGAAAGCAGCTCGGCCTTGCGGTTCGACTTCTGAACGTCAGCGTTCATTCTAAGGTTTCCCTTGGTTTGAGCGCCCGTCCGATAGGATTAGGCGCGACCGGGACGGAGCGACCGGCCGCGCCTGAACTGCATGGGGCGCGTCCTACTTCTTGCGGCGCTTCTTGCCGCGGGCGCGCGACAGCTTCACGACATTCGGCGTCTCGGTCCGCGGCGTCTTGATGGAGCGGGCCGCCAGCCCGAACATCGAGGCCATCGGCGCATCGTCCACCACCACGGTCTCGGCGTCGCCGAAGCCGTTGAAGCGGGTGTTCATGGCCACGCCGTAGGCGCCCATCATGCCGATCTCGATGTAGTCGCCCTCGCGCACGTCGGCGGGCAGCCAGAACGGGCCCGGCATGTGGTCGATGGAATCGCAGGTGGGGCCGTAGAAGCGGAACGGCCGCAGCGGACCCTCCACCTCGTGGGCTTCGCCGTCCTCGGCGCGCATCAGCTTCACCGGGAAGGGCCACTTGGTGTGCGCCGCGTCGAACAGGCTGCCGTAGGAGCCGTCGTTCAGATAGAGCGCGTCGCCCTTCTTCAGCTCCACCTTGGTCAGGATCGAGGAGCCCTCGGCCACCAGGGCCCGGCCCGGCTCGCACCACAGCTCGGTGGTCTCGTGGACCATCATCTCGGCGAAGCCGCGCTCGATGGAGTCCATGTAGTCGGCCAGCGCCGGCGGGGTCATGCCCGGATAGATCGACGGGAAGCCGCCGCCCACGTCGACCACGTCGGCGAAGACGCCGGCGCGGACCAGCGCGCGGGAGGCCTGCTGCATGGCCGCCTGATAGGAGGTGGGCCGCATGCACTGGCTGCCCACGTGGAAGGACACGCCCATCAGCTCCTGGGTGGCCCGGCGGGCGGCCAGCAGCAGGCTCGGCGCCTGGTGCACGTCCACGCCGAACTTGCCGGAGAGCGAATAGGCCGCGCCCTCGGCCTGGACGCCCAGGCGCACGATCAGGTTCAGGTCCTTGGCCTGGCCCGTGGCGTCGAGGATCTTGGCCAGTTCCTCGTGGGTGTCGAAGGAGAAGGTCCGCACCCCGTGGTCGAAGTAGGCGGCCGAAATCGCCCGCCGGCTCTTCACCGGATGCATGAACGCCATGCGCGAGCCCGGCGCATGCTGCGCCACCAGCTCGATCTCGGCGATCGAGGCCACGTCAAAGCTTGCGACGCCGTTCGCCGCCAGGGTTTCGATCACCCACGGCGAAGGGTTGGCCTTCACGGCGTAGAAAACGTCGCCTTTGAAATGATCCTGGAACCAGCGCGCCGCTACGGCCACCGCCGCCGGTCGCGCAAAGGCGACAGGACGTTCGGGCGACCGCTCGCGGACCAGGTCCAGGGGCGTATGGTAGCTATGCACCTCACGCAACCCCCAACGGATTGTTGAACCTAGACCGGCGTTAGCAGCGCTTTTCAGGACATCGGGTCCGCCGGAGCCGAGCGACATAAGAGCCTATGCCTCCAATGTAAAGGCCCAAGACTTACAGACCATCAACTCGCGGGCGCGCAATCGGCTCCAGGCCATCCAGGCTGGACCCTTCCATCTCGCTCGTGTCATGAAGCCGTTGCAACGGTCGGCGATCAGAGGGTTTCCGCCGCGAGCCGGAAACCGCCGGAGAAGCCAGTACATCGATGAGCGACGCCGCAGTCCTGTCGATCAAGGACGTGTCCAAAACCTTCGGCCAGCGCCGGGCGCTGGATCGCGTGTCGCTGGACGTCCACAGGGGCGAGATGATCGCCCTGATCGGCCCGTCGGGCTCGGGCAAGTCGACCCTGCTGCGCTCGATCACCGGCCTTGCGCCGATCGACGCCGACACGGGGCGCATCGAGGCGTTCGGCGCGGCCGTGCAGGCCAAGGGCAAGGTCAGCGACAAGGTGCGCGACGCGCGCATCCGCATCGGCTTCGTCTTCCAGCAGTTCAACCTGGTCGGCCGGCTGTCGCTGTTCTCCAACGTCGCCCTGGGCTCGCTGGGACGGATCAACTTCTGGCGCGGCCTCATCGGCCTGTGGCCGGCCGAGACCAAGACCGCGGCCATGGCCGCCCTGGCCCGGGTGGGCGTGGCCGAATACGCCCCGCAGCGCGCCAACACCCTGTCCGGCGGCCAGCAGCAGCGCGCCGCCATCGCCCGCGCCCTGGTGCAGAAGGCCAAGATCATCCTCGCCGACGAGCCGGTGGCCTCGCTGGACCCGGTCTCCGCCCGCAAGGTGATGGAGATCCTGTCGGACCTGAACAGCGCCGACGGCCTGACCGTGATCGTCACCCTGCACCAGGTGGACTACGCCCTGCGCTACTGCCGGCGCGTAGTGGCGCTGAAGGCCGGACAGATCGTCTACGACGGCCCGCCCGGCGGACTGACCCGCAAGCGCCTCATCGACATCTACGGTCCGGAATTCGAGGACGTGTTCTGGGAAGGAGCTCCCTCATGATCGCACGCAGACAGCTCCTTTCGAGCGGCGCGGCCGCCCTGACGCTGGCCGCCTGCTCGCAGAAGCCGGCGACCAATCCCAGCGCGCCGCCGAAGGTGCTCAACTTCTCGATCCTGGCCACCGAGAACTCCACCAGCCTGGAGAGCTTCTGGCGGCCGATCCTGGACGACATGCAGAAGTCGATCGGCGTGCCGGTGAAGCCGTTCTACGGCTCAAACTACACCGCCCTGATCGAGGCCATGCGCTTCAAGCAGACCGACGCGGGCTGGTTCTCCAACCTGTCGGGGCTGGAGGCCGTGCGCCGGGCCGGCGGCGAGGTGTTCGCCCGCACCTTCGATCCTTCCGGCGAGGACGGCTACCGCTCGATCCTGATCGTGCCGGCCAAGAGCAAGACCACGCTCGACGACGTGCTCAAGTGCGACAAGACCCTGACCATGGGCATGGGCGACGCCAAGTCCACCTCGGGCACCCTGGCGCCGATGACCTATCTGTTCGCCCCGCACGACATCCGGCCGGAGAACTGCTTCAAGACCGTGCGCAACGGCAACCACCAGGCCAACCTGTTCGCCGTGTCCAACGGCGTGCTGGACGTGGCCACCAACAACTCCACCGCCATCCGCCTGCAGCGCGAGCGCGATCCGTCGGTGACCGACAAGGTCCGCGTGATCTGGGAATCGCCGCTCCTGCCCGAGGATCCGATCATCTGGCGCAAGGACCTGGACCCGGCGATGAAGGAGAAGCTGCGCCAGTTCTTCCTCACCTACGCCGAAGGCGAGGGCGCCGAGGCCCAGCGCCAGCGCGACCTGCTGGCCAAGCTCTCCATCGGCGGCTTCCGCCCCAGCGACGACAACCACCTGTTGCCCGTGCGCGAGATGGAAGCCACGGACAACTACATCGAGGCCAAGAACAGCGGCGACAAGGCCAAGATCGCCGAGACCGAGGCGGCCCTGAACGCCATCCGCGCCCAGCGTGAGGCCCTGGCCGCCAAGGCCGGCCAGGCGCCCGCGACGGCCCCGTAAAGCCCAGCCGCCGAGCGATCGTGACCGAACCGCAAGTTCCCGCCGACACCTTGAAGCCGCCCAAGCGCAGCCTGGGCGAGATCGCCTTCGACATCGCCCTGTGGGGCGGCATCGCCGCCGTGCTCGCGGTCAGCTTCGGCCCGGCCGAGATGGTCAAGCTGCCGCTGGTGTTCTCCAACTCCGACAACATGCGCCAGTTCGGCGCGGAGTTCCTGCGCCCGGACTTCTCGGACTGGAAGCTGCTGGTCGCCCAGATGTGGCTGACGATCCAGATCGCGCTGTGGGGCACGTTCCTGGCCGTCATCATCGCCATTCCCCTCGGGCTGGCCGGCTCGCGCAACCTCTCTCCGCCGTTCATCCGCCAGCCGGTGCGCCGGCTGATGGACCTGTTGCGCGCGGTGCCGGACCTGGTGATCGGCACCATGTTCGTGGTCGCCGTGGGCCTTGGACCGTTCGCCGGGGTGATGGCCCTGGCGCTGAACACCGGCGGGGTGCTGGGCAAGCTCTTTTCCGAGGCGGTCGAGGCCATCGACAAGGGCCCGGTGGAGGGCGTGCGCGCCACGGGCGCCGCGCCGCTGCAGGAGATCGTCTGGGGCGTGATCCCGCAGGTCGCCCCGCTGTGGACCTCCTATGCGCTCTACCGCTTCGAATCCAACAGCCGCGCGGCCACCATACTCGGCCTGATCGGCGCCGGCGGCATCGGCCAGATCCTGTTCGACAGCCTGAACAGCTTCGCCTACGCGCGGGTCTCGGCCATCGGCATCGTCATCGTCGTGGCGGTGACCTGCATCGACATGCTCAGCCAGACGATCCGCAGCCGGCTGATCTGAGCGGCCATGGCCGACCTGCTCTTCGCCGACGCCGAGCTGGCCGCCCTTTACGACCGGATGAACCCCGGCCGCGACGACTTCGCCTTCTACCGGCCGATGGTGATGACCGCCGCCTCGGTGCTGGACGTGGGCTGCGGCACGGGCGCCATGCTGCACGAGGCGCGCGAGGCCGGACACGCCGGACGCCTGTGCGGCCTCGACCCGGCCCCCGGCATGCTGGCCCAGGCGCGACGGCGCGGCGACATCGAATGGGTCCTGGGCGATCTCTCCACCGCCGCGTTCGCCCGCGAGTTCGACCTCGTGGTCATGACCGGCCACGCCTTCCAGGTGTTCGTCACCGACGACGAGATCGCCCGGGCGCTGGCGGCGGCGCGCGCGGCGCTGAGGCCCGGCGGCCGCTTCGCCTTCGAGACCCGCAATCCCGAGGCCCGCGCCTGGGAGACCTGGGACCAGGAGGAACGGCCGGCCGTAAGCGGCCCGGAAGGCTCGCCGGTGACCATGTCGCGCAAGGTGACCCGGCCGTTCGACGGACGGTGCGTCTCCTTCACCCATACCTTCTCAAGCCCGGCCTGGGACGCGCCGCGCATCAGCCGCAGCACCCTGCGCTTCCTCGGCCTTAGCGAACTCGACGCGGCCCTGGCGGCGGCAGGCTTTTCCGTCGAGGCCCGGCATGGCGACTGGGACGGCTCGCCGGTCACCTCCGCCAGCCCGGAGATCATCACCATCGCCCGCGCATGAGGCGTCGCCCGGCCCCGACGCCCCGGCCAGGCGCCGAACAAACCGGCGCCGCCGACGGATGTGCGGACCCCGCGGCCTTTCCGCAGGCGTGAACGCCGGCTTCGCCGCAGTCTGACGGCCGCCGGCGCGTGCAGTCTTCCCAAGGCTTCGATGGTTCCCGCCCGGACGATGGCAGGAGGCCGAGATCGAAACGCCGACGAGCCTCCCCGCGAGCGATCACGACAATGCGCCCGCGCTCAGCCGGCGCGCGGTCCTGGCCCTGGCCGCCCTGGCCGGCGGGGAGCTGGCCGCGTCGGCCGTCGACGCCTCGGCCGCGCCCAGCGACCTGGTCTCCTGGCGGGCCGTCGATCTCGTCCGGGCGATCCGCGCCCGGCAGGTGTCCTGCGCGGAGGTGATGGCCGCCCACCTCGACCGGATCGAGGCCGTCAACGGCAAGGTCAACGCCATCGTCGCCCTGCAGGACCGCGGCGGCCTGCTGAAGCAGGCCGCCGAGCGAGACGCGGACCTGGCGGCCGGACGTCCCGTCGGGACGCTTCACGGCCTGCCCCACGCGGTCAAGGACCTGACGCCCGTGAAGGGCCTGCCGCAATCCAACGGCTCGCCGATCTTCAAGGGCTACATCGCGCCCAGCGACTCCCTCGACGTCGCGCGGCTGCGCAAGGCCGGCGTCGTCATCGTCGGCAAGACCAACACGCCCGAGTTCGGCCTCGGCTCGCACACCTACAACCCGGTCTACGGCGCCACCGGCAACGCCTTCGACCCGCGCGTGTCGGCCGGCGGCTCCAGCGGCGGCGCGGCGGTGTCCCTGGCGCTGGGCATGACGCCCCTCGCCGACGGCAGCGACTACGGCGGCAGCCTGCGCAACCCCGCCGGCTGGAACAACGTCTACGGCTTTCGCACCAGCATCGGCCGCGTGCCGCTGCCCGGGCGCGATGTCTGGCTGCCGTCCATGGCCGTGAAGGGGCCGATGGCCCGCAACGTGGCCGACCTGGCGCTGCTCCTGTCGGTGCAGGCGGGCTACGACCCCGGCGCGCCCCTGTCGATGCCCGGCGCCGGCGAGCCGTTCGCCGTGCTGCGGCCGGAGGCCGTGAAGGGCCGGCGCATCGCCTGGCTTGGCGACCTGAACGGCGCCCTGCCCTACGATCCCGGCGTCCTCGACGTGTGCCGCGACGCGCTGAAGACGTTCGGCGACCTGGGTTGCCCCGTCGAGGAAGCCGCGCCGGACTATCCGGTGGAGAAGGTCTGGCAGGCGTTCGTGAAGCTGCGCAACTGGCAGACCGCCAGCGGCCTGATCGACTTCTATCGCGATCCCGCCAAGCGGGCGCTGATCAAGCCCGAGGCCGTCTACGAGATCGAGGGCGGCCTGCAACTGTCGGCGCTGGAGATCAGCGACTATTCCGCGGTCCGCACCGCCTGGAGCGAGGCGGTCCGCCACATGTTCGACCGCTACGACTACCTGATCATGCCCACCGCCCAGGTCTTCCCGTTCCCGGTGGAGGAGACCTGGCCGCGCGAGGTCGCCGGGCGGACGATGCGCACCTACCACGAGTGGATGGAGAGCGTGTGCCTGATCACCATGGCCGGCTGCCCCTCCCTCGCCGCGCCGGCGGGCTTCAGCCCCACGGGAGCGCCCATGGGGATCCAGATCATCGCGCCCGTGCATCACGAAGCCGACTGCCTGCAACTGGCGCTCGCCTATGAGGCCGCCGCCCAGCCGCGCCTGAAACGCCGCTCGCCGCTGCTGGACGCCTGAGCCGCCTTGACCCCGCCGGCGGGCGCGGACAAGTTCCGTACACGACTGATTGGCGTCTAGGGTTCCGAGCGCGCGAGCGCTGCTGGTCCGAGCGGCGCAGACGGCGGCGGATGCGGCCAGCACCCGAGGGATAAAAGCCCAGAGGCGGAGACGTCGAAGGACAAACTGTCCTCGATGGAGGCCGCCTTGACTCTGCTCGCCCTGGGACTCGTCGTCTGCGGATCGGTCCTGCACGCCCTTTGGAACATCCTGGCCAAGCGCGGGGCGAGCGGGCCCCTGTTCGTCTGGACCTATTCGGCCGTCTCCTGCGCCCTCTACACGCCGCTGGTCGTCTGGGCGGTTTCGACGACGCCGGTGGCCTGGACCCTCGCCGCCGTCGGCGCGGTGGTCCTGAGCGGCTTCCTGCACCTGGGCTATTCGCTGGCGCTGCAGGGCGGCTACCGGCGCGCGGACCTGTCGGTGGTCTATCCGGTCGCGCGGGGAGCGGGGCCTTCGCTCTCGGTGGCGGGCGCGGTCCTGCTGCTCGGCGAGCCGTTCACCCCGCCGATCGCCGTCGGCGCGGCCCTGGTGGTGGGCGGGGTCTTCCTGGTGGGCTTCAGCGGCCGCACCCCCGGCAAGCCCTTCTGGCCGGGCGTCATGTGGGGCGGGCTCACGGGCCTGTTCATCGCCGCCTACACGCTCAACGACGGCCATGCGGTGAAGGCGCTCGCCGTGCCGCCGCTGCTGGTCGACTACTTCGGCAACCTGGTGCGGCTGACCGCCCTGACCCCGCTCGCCCTGCGCCGCCGCCGCGAGCTCGCCGCCGAGTTCAAGGTCTCCGGACGCGCGGCTCTGGGCGTCGGGGTGATCGCGCCGATCCCCTACATCCTCAGCCTCTACGCCATGACGCTCGCGCCGCTCAGCCTGATCGCCCCGGCGCGGGAGCTGTCGATGATGGTGGGCGTGCTGTTCGGCCGGTTGATGCTGAAGGAGCGCGCCTCGCCCGGCCGCTTCGCCGGGGCGGGCCTGATCCTGGCCGGCGTGGTCGTCCTCGCGCTCGGCTAGCGCCAGGCGAACACCGGCTGCTCCAGCTCGGCCACGCGGGTGACGCGGCCGGCGGCCAGTTCGCGGAACTGATAGATCACCGCCGCCGTCGGGGCGTGGATGTGGTGCTCGCCGATGTTCAGGCGGATCAGCGGGCGCGGGCTTTCCGGGATGGTTTCGAACTCCACCGCCGCGTCCGGCGCGATCTCGTCCAGCCGGAAGCGATAGGCGGCGGCCACCTCCGCCGGGTTGGGCTTCAGCGCCGCCGGATCGTCCAGCCAGGCGACCACCGGGGCGATGGCGTAGCCCGAGCGGGTGGGATAGTCGTCCAGCACGCCCAGCACCGCCGAGGCCGGCAGGGCGAGCCCCAGTTCCTCATGCAGCTCGCGCAGCGCGGCCTCCTCCATGCTCTCGCCCGGGTCGCAGCGGCCGCCGGGCAGCGCCCATTGGCCGGCGTGGGCGCGCAGGCGCGAGGCCCGCCGGGTGAGCAGGAACGCGGCCTGGCCCGATCCGTCGTCGGCCGCCGTCAGGGTGATGGCCACCGCCGCGCGCTTCAGGTCCTCGCCGTCGTGGGCGATCCGCGGAAACTCGGCGCAACGCTGCGCCAGCGTCCGGCGCAGGACGGAGGTGAACGGGTAGGTCATGACCAGCAGCTAGCCCAAGCCGGGCGGCGGGGGAACCGGGGAGGCATGACCAGGACGCGATATCCGACGCTGGACGGGCTGCGCGCCCACCGCACGCCCGCCTGGGCGAGCATTCCGGTATGCACGGCCGCGCGCCTGGCCTTCAGCGTCCTGGCCCTGAAGCTGTGGGAGGAGCCCCTGCGGCGCCGGCTGTCGCGCTTGGCGCCGGCGTCAGGCCGGGGCTGAAGGCCGCTCCTCCATCCACCGCCAGAGCAGGCGCACGGCCCGCGCGCGGGCGACCGCGTCCTTCGGGTCCGGCGCCGGCAGGCCGACGAGACCGAGGGCGTCGGCGAGGTCGGGCGGGTCGCGGCGCTGCAGGCGCACGCCCCGCGCCGGCGCCACCCGCTCGAACCGGCGCCAGGCGCAGTCCACCTGGCTGGCCGCCGACAGGGCCGAGGGCGGCAGCAGGCCCGCCTGCAGCACCCGGTGATAGGCCACCAGCCGCGCGCCCCGGCAGATCGGCCAGGCGAAGGCGTCCAGGCCCTCCGGGTCCAGGGCCTCGGCGGGCGCCTCGCCGGGCGCCGCGCCCAGCGCCAGGGTCACCGGACTCGGCGAGCGGGCGAGCGTCCTGGCCACCAGGGCGCCGTCATCGTCGACGAAGGCGTACTCCAGCACGTGGGCGTGCGGCGTCACGCCGACCGAGCGGACGGCGAAGAACAACCGCGGCCCCGGCTGGGCGCAGATGCGGCCGCCCGGGCGTCGCAGGGCGAAGGCGATGCGGCCGGCGGGCGGCTTGGAGACATGCGGATTGAGCAGCGAGGCGACCATGAGGATTCTCCCGAACGCCCTCCAGTGATCGGCGCGCGGCCTCGGCTTGTCGACGAAGTGACGGCTCAATCTGGGACCAAGCGCCGGGGGGCCGCGGCGGCCGGCCCATTGCCGGAAAAGGGCCGGGGCGCTACCAGCAGACCATGTCCGCGCTCGATCCCATCGTCCTGACCCAGGACCTCATCCGCCGCCCCTCGGTGACACCCGCCGACGCCGGCGCCATGGACGTCCTGGAGGCGACCCTCCGGAGCCTGGGCTTTTCCTGCCGGCGCATGAGGTTCGGCGAGATCGAGAACCTCTACGCCCGCTACGGGACCGCGCGGCCCAACCTCTGCTTCGCCGGCCACACCGACGTGGTGCCGGTGGGCGACGCGGCCGCCTGGAGCCGCGACGCCTTCGCCGCCGAGATCGTGGACGGCGTCCTGATCGGCCGCGGGGCCGTGGACATGAAGAGCGCCGTGGCCGCCTTCGCCGCCGCCGCGGCCGATGCGGTGAACACCGGGGCGGTGAAGGGATCGCTCTCGTTCCTGATCACCGGCGACGAGGAGGGCGTGGCCACCCACGGCACCAAGATGGTCGTCGAGGCGCTGATGGCCGAGGGCGAGGTCATCGACCACTGCATCGTCGGCGAGCCCACCAGCGCCGAGGCCTTCGGCGACATGGTCAAGATCGGCCGGCGCGGCTCGATCAACGTGCAGATCCGCGTCGAGGGGGTGCAGGGCCACGTGGCCTATCCGCACCGGGCGGCCAATCCCGTGCCGGTGCTGATCGAGCTCCTGCACCGGCTGCAGGGCCGGGTGCTGGACGAGGGCTACACCGACTTCCAGCCCTCCAACCTGGAGGTCACCACCATCGACGTGGGCAATCCCACGACCAACCTGATCCCCGCCGCCGCCTCGGCGCGGCTGAACATCCGCTTCAACCCGGCCCACACCGGCGCCGAGCTCGCCGCCTGGATCGAGGGCGAGGCCGAGGCGGTCGCCCAGGGCTTCCCCGGCAAGGTGGTCGTGACCCCGGCGATCAGCGGCGAGGCGTTCCTCACCCGGCAGGGCCCCTTCACCGAGCTGGTCAGCGCCGCGGTGCGCGACGTGGCCGGCCGCGAGCCGGAGCTCTCCACCAGCGGCGGCACCTCCGACGCCCGCTTCATCCGCGCCATGTGCCCGGTGGTGGAGCTGGGCCTGGTGGGCAAGACCATGCACTCGGTCGACGAGCGCGCGCCCCTGGCCGAGATCCGCCAGCTCCAGGCCGTCTACGCGCGCCTGATCGAGCGCTACTTCGCCACGTTCGCGACTGCGTAGGACCGCGCCTCTCGTCACCGGCCGAGGCCAGCGCGACGCCCAAGATGCTCCCCCTCTGGGGGAGCTGTCCCGAAGGGACTGAGGGGGACTGCAACCCCTCGCTCATCGCCGCCGCTTGCCTGGAGGAGTCAAAGTCCCCCTCAGGCGCTCCGCGCCAGCTCCCCCAGAGGGGGCGCATCGCGGGCCGTGCTCAGTAGCTGACGCCGGTGAAGAACAGCCCGTCGGCGGGCGCGACGGGGCCGCAGGCCCTGCGGTCGCGCGCCTCCAGGGCCGCCTTCAGGTCCTCGGCGCTCCAGCGGCCGACGCCCACTTCGGCCAGGCTGCCGGCCATGGAGCGGACCTGGCGGTGCAGGAACGAGCGCGAGGCGAACTCAAGCAGCACATAGTCGCCCTCGCGGCGCACGGCGGCCAGGTCCAGCGTCTTCATCGGCGACTTGGCCTGGCATTGCAGGTCGCGGAAGGTGGTGAAGTCGTGATGGCCGACGAGAACCTGGGCGGCGGCGTGCATCGCGTCCGCGTCCAGCGGCTTCTTGACGTGCCACACCCGGCCCTGGTCCAGCGCCGGCGGGCTCTTGCGGTTGAGGATGCGGTAGAGGTAGCGCCGCGCCTTGGCCGAGAAGCGGGCGTGCCAGTCTCCGCCGGGGATGTCGGCGGAAAGGATGCTGATCGGCTCGGGCACGAGGTGGGCGTTCAGGGCGTCGCGCACCACCTCGCAGGGCCAGTCCTTCTCCAGGTCCACGTGCACCACCTGGCCGGTGGCGTGCACGCCGGTGTCGGTGCGGCCCGCCGCCTGCAGCCGCAGCGCCTGGCCGCAGAAGGCCTTCACCGCGCGCTCGATGGAGGCCTGCACGGTGGGCAGCTCCCCCTGGGCCTGGAACCCCTTGTAGGGCCCGCCATCGTACTCGACCGTCAGGCGATAGCGCGGCATCAGCCGAGCCTCACGCCGCGCGCCAGGGGAAAGCCGCGCAGGAAGACCTCGGCGTCCTGGGCGCCCTTGCCTTCTCGCTGCACGCGCAGCAGCCGCACGGCGCCCTCGCCGCAGGCCACCAGCAGCTCGTCGTCCAGCAGCACGCCCGGCTCGCCGTCCACGTCCTCGTAACGGCTGAGCAGGGCCTTGACCCGCACCGGGCCCTTCTCGCCCGGCGCCTCGAACCAGGCGCCCGGAAAGGGCGACAGGCCGCGGATCTTGCGGTCCACCTCGGCGGCCGGCTTGGTCCAGTCGATACGGGCCTCCTTGGGCCGGATCTTCTTGGCGTAGGTCGTCCCCTCCTCGGCCTGGGGCGTCTCGGTCGCCTCGCCGCGCTCCACGGCCGCCAGGGCGCGCACGAGCAGGTCCGCGCCGGCCGCCGCCATGCGGTCGTGCACCGTGCCGGCGGTGTCGAGCGGGCCGATCCGCAGGGTCTCGGTGGCCAGCACCGGCCCCTCGTCCAGGCCCTCGGTCATGCGCATCACCTGCACGCCGGTGACCGGATCGCCGGCCATCACCGCCCGCTGGATCGGCGCGGCGCCCCGCCAGCGCGGCAGCAGCGAGCCGTGCAGGTTGAACGAGCCGAACCGCGGCGCCTCGAGCACCTCGGCCGGCAGGATCTGGCCGAAGGCGACGACGCAGGCGGCGTCCAGGTCCAGGGCCTTGAAGGCGGCGATCTCGGCCGGATCGCGCATCGAGGCCGGCGTGCGTACCATGAGGCCGTGGTCCTGCGCGAACGCGTGCACCGGCGAGGGGCGCAGCGCCTGGCCGCGTCCGCGCGGCGCGGGCGGCTGCGAGTAGACGCAGGCGATCTCGTGGCCGGCCTCCACCAGCTTGGCGAGGGCGGCCACGGCGAAGTCGGGAGTTCCCAGGAAGGCGAGGCGCATGGCGGGGGTTTATCCGTTCACAGGTTCGTCGGGAACCGGTCGTGAGCTGAGCCGTTGCCAACCCCAGGGAACAAGGGAGCCTTTCAACATGCGCACCATTCTGATCGTGTCGGCCGCCGTGCTTGGCCTGAGCTTGGCGGCTTGCTCGAAGCCGGCCCAGGAGAAGGCCGCGACGGATGCGAACGCCATGGCCGAAGACGCCGGAGCGGCCATGAACAACGCCGCCGACACCGCGTCCGAAGCCGCCTCCAACGCGGGCGAGGCGATGACGAACGCGGCGGACAAGGCCGGCGAGGCGATGACCAGCGCCGCCGACAAGGCCGGGGACGCCGCGGCCAAGGCCGGGACCGAGATGAAGGAAGGCGCCACGGCGGCGAAGGACGCCGTCTCCAACGCCATGAGCGGCGACGAGAAGAAGTAGGCCGGATCGTCTGGGAGAGCAGCCGGGCGGCCGGGGCGTCTGCGGACGCCTCAGGCCGCCTTGGCTTGCTTCTTGACCTTCCGGACCGCCTGCTCGCGCTTCAGCCGCGACAGGTGGTCGATGAACAGGACGCCCTCGAGGTGGTCCATCTCGTGCTGGATGCACACGGCGTAGAGGCCGTCGGCGTCCTCTTCGACCAGCTCGCCTTCGTAGTTCAGGTAGCGCAGGCGCACGCGCGCCGGACGCTCGACCTCGTCGTAGATCTCCGGCACCGACAGGCAGCCCTCCTCGTAGGGGGCGGTCTCGTCCGACCTCCAGAGGATCTCCGGATTGACGAAGTAGCGGGGCTGCGGCTCCTCGTCCTGGCGCGCCAGGTCCATGACGATCACGCGCTTGGCGACGCCGATCTGGATCGCCGCCAGGCCGATGCCGGGCGCCTCGTACATGGTCTCCAGCATGTCGTCCATCAGGGCGCGCAGCTCGTCGTCCACCTGCTCGACGGGCAGGGACTTCTGCTTCAGCACCGGGTCCGGAACGGTGAGGATTTCACGAATGGCCATGAGCGGGACGTAAGGGCGTCAATCCTGAGCGTCAAGGTGGGTCTTGGGCGCTAGTCGTCGCCCACGACGCGGATCTTGGGCCCATCGGCGCCTTCCGGCGGCGCGGCGAGCTTGCTGAGCGGCCGAACGCCCGTTTCCACGGCGCCCAGCTCCGGCAGTTCGCGGGCCTCGTGGTCGACCTTCAGGTCCTGGAACCGGCGGGCCTGGGTCATCACCTGGCTCTCCAGCGAGCCGACGAAGGCGTTGTAGCGGCCGACCGCCGCCTCCAGCGCCTTGCCCACCGAGGCGGCGTGGGCGCCCATGGTCGACAGGCGCTTGTAGAGCTCGCGGCCCAGACGGGTGATCTCCTGGGCGTTCTTCGACTGCTCCTCCACCCGCCAGCCGTAGACCACCGCCTTGCACAGGGCGAAGAGCGTGGTGGGCGTGACCACCAGCACCCGCCGGTCCATGGCCTCGGTCATCAGGTCGGGCGCGCGATCCAGCGCGGCGGCCAGGAAGCTGTCGCCGGGAATGAACATGGCCACGAAGTCGGGCGAGGCGTCGAACTGGTCCCAGTAGGCCTTGGCTGACAGGCCCTGGATGTGGGCGCGCACCGACTGGGCGTGGCGCGCGTAGGCGGCTTCGCGCGCGGGCTCGTCGGCCGCGTCCTGCGCCTCCAGGAAGGCGTTCAGCGAGCACTTGGCGTCGATGACGAACACCGCCCCGCCCGGCAGGCGCACGACCACGTCGGGCCGGCGGCGGCCCTCGTCGGTGTCGGTGGAGGCCTGCTCGACGAAGTCGTAGTGCTTGGCCAGGCCCGCGGCCTCCAGCACGTTGCGCAGGGTCTGCTCGCCCCAGCGGCCCTGCACGCCGGCCCCGCGGCGCAGGGCGGCCGACAGCTTGCGCGCCTCGTCCTGGGTGGCGGTGGAGGCGGTCAGGAGCTGGGCGATCTGGGCCTTCAGGTTGCCGGTGTCCTCGGCGCGGGTCTTCTCGACGGCGGCGACCTGTTCCTGGAACTTCAGCAGCGTCTCGGCCACCGGCTTGAGCTGCGCCTCCAGGCGCGCCTGGGCGAGCTGGTCGCGGTTGCGGGCGGCCTCCTCGTTCTGCTTCAGGATCGCCTCGGCGACGCTGGTCGCCGACTGAGCCACCTGGGCCTTCACAAGCTCGGCGTTGGCGAGCGCCTGTTCCTCCAGCAGGCGCACGCGGGCCTCGGCGCCGGAGGCGCGCTCGGCGACCTCCCAGGCCCTGGCGTCCGCGTCGGCCGCGCGGCGGCGCTCCATCAGCGCCCAGGCGACGGCCGCCAAGGCGGCCAGCGCGGCGGCGATCACGGCGATCAGATAGGCGTTCATGGTGCGTTCTTAGCGGGAGTCGCCGCCGCGGCCTAGGCCGGCCGCCGCGCCCGCATGGCCTGGGCGATGGTGCCGTCGTCGAGCCAGTCGAGCTCCCCGCCCACCGGCACGCCGCGGGCCAGCATGGTGACCGCCACGCCGGTGGGCGCCAGCCGGTCGGCCAGGTAGTGGGCCGTGGTCTGGCCGTCGACGGTGGCCGGCAGGGCCAGGATCGCCTCGCGCACCACCCCGTCGGAGGCCCGCTGGACCAGGGAGCCGATGCGCAGCGCCTCCGGCCCCACCCCGTCCAGCGCCGAGAGCAGGCCGCCGAGCACGTGGTAGCGCCCGCGGAAGGCGCCGGCCCGCTCCATGGCCCAGAGCGCGCCCACCTCCTCGACCACGCAGATCAGCGTGGAGTCGCGGGTCGGATCGGCGCAGACCGCGCATGGGTCCTGGGTGTCGAGCGCGCCGCACACCGAACAGGTCTTCACCTTGGCCGCCGCGTCGGCGAGCGCCTCGGCGAGCGGGTTCAGAAGCTGCTCGCGCTTCTTCAGCAGGGCCAGGGCGGCGCGGCGGGCCGAGCGCGGGCCGAGCCCGGGCAGCTTGGCCAGGAGGCCGATCAGGCGCTCGATCTCGGGTCCGGCGGAAGAGGCCAAGTTAGAACGGCATCCCCGGCAGCTTCATGCCGGCGAGCGGGCCGGCGGCCTCGCGCATCAGCTCGGCCTGCTTCTCGTCCAGCTTGCGCTTGGCGTCGGCGTGGGCGGCGACCACGAGGTCGGAGATCACCTCGCCCTCGCCGGGCGCGAGCAGGCTCTCGTCGAGCTCCACGGAGGCGAGCGCGCCGGTCCCCTGCAGGACGACCTTGACCATCCCGCCGCCGGAGGTGCCCTCCACGGTGAGCTCGGCGATCTTCGCCTGGGCGTCGGCCAGCTTCTGCTGCATGGCCTGGGCCTGTTTCATGATGGAGCCGAGATCCTTCATCGGCGGTCAGTCCTCGTCATTGTCAGTTTCGACCTCGTCCAGGGCCGGGGCGTCGGGCTGCGGCAGGGTGCGCACGCCGACGATCTCGGCGCCGGGAAAGGCCTGCATCACCGCGGTCACGAAG
Source organism: Phenylobacterium sp. (assembly GCF_041916435.1). Classification (GTDB taxonomy): domain Bacteria; phylum Pseudomonadota; class Alphaproteobacteria; order Caulobacterales; family Caulobacteraceae; genus Phenylobacterium. The sequence continues at coordinate 607,478 of NZ_JAYRZM010000003.1, forward strand.
GGATCGGCCTGGATCTGGGCCAGGGCCTCGCGCTCCTCGCGCTTCTGGCGCTCCCACAGGCTCTCGGCGCCGCCGCCGCCCTGGGCGGCGATCAGCCAGGCCTGGCCGGTCCATTCGCGCAGGCGCGAGGCCAGCCGCTGGATCAGGTTGTGCGGCGCGCCGGGCGCCGGCTCGAACTCGATGGCGCCCACCCGGAAGCTGATCGGGCGCACGTAGCGCTCCACGTCCAGGCGCAGGGCGATGTCGCGCTTCTGCTCGATGAGGGCCAGCACGTCCTCGAACTTGGAGAGCGTGATCTGCGGCTGGGCGGCCGCCTGGGGCTGGGGCGCCACGGCGCGGGCCATGGCCGCCGCCCCGCCGCCCGCCGGCGCGCCGCCGGCCGATCCGCCCGCAGCGGGGCCGGAGCCGCCGCCCATGGGCTCGCCGGACTGCAGGCGCTTCAAGGCCTCTTCCGGCCCGGGCAGGTCGGCGGCGTAGGCCAGGCGGATCAGCACCATGTCCACGGCGGCGGCCGCGTCGGGCGCGCGGCGCACCTCGTCGTAGGCCTTGAGCAGAAGCTGCCAGATGCGCGACAGCGAGCCCGGCGAGACCGAGGCCCCGACGGCGGCGAGGCGGCCGGCCTGGTCCTTGGGCATGGTCAGCGCCTGGGCGCCGACGGCGCGGGCCACCGAGGCGCTGTGGCAATGGTCCAGGAGGTCCAGCATCACCTGGCCCGGATCGGCGCCGAAGCCGTAGAGGGTGCGGAAGGTCTCGATGGCCGACCCGGCCTCGCCGCGCATGAGCTGCTCGAACAGGGCGATGGTCTGGGCCCGGTCGGCCAGGCCCAGCATGTCGCGGATCGAGGCGGCGGTGACCGTCTGGCCCGCCTCGGCCTGGACGATGGCCTGGTCGAGCATGGACTGGGCGTCGCGCACCGAGCCCTCGGCGGCGCGGGCGATCAGCATCAGCCCCTCGGCCTCCACCCGCGCGCCCTCGCGCTCGGCGATCATCTCCAGGTTCTTGACGATCACCTCCGGCTCCACCCGGCGCAGGTCGAAGCGCTGGCAGCGGGACAGGATGGTCACCGGCACCTTGCGGATCTCGGTGGTGGCGAAGATGAACTTGGCGTGGGGCGGCGGCTCTTCCAGCGTCTTCAGGAGCGCGTTGAACGCCCCCGTCGAGAGCATGTGCACCTCGTCGATGATGTAGACCTTGTAGCGCGCCTCCACCGGCGCGTAGCGCACCCCGTCCAGCAGCTCGCGCATGTCGGCCACGCCGGTGCGGCTGGCGGCGTCCAGCTCCAGCACGTCCATGTGCCGGCCCTCGATGATGGCGCGGCAGTGCCGCCCCTCCTCGCGCAGGTCCAGGCTGGGCTCGTGGACGGTGTCGGTCTCGTAGTTCAGCGCCCGCGCCAGCAGGCGCGCGGTCGTCGTCTTGCCCACCCCGCGGACGCCGGTGAGCATGAAGGCGTGGGCGATCCGGCCCGAGGCGAAGGCGTTGCGCAGGGTGCGCACCATCGCCTCCTGGCCGTACAGGTCCTCGAACGAGCGGGGCCGGTACTTGCGGGCGATGACGGTGTAGGCCGCGCCCTCCTGCGCCGGAGGCGCGGCGGGCGCCGGCGGAGCGCCGAACATGTCCTCGGTGTTGGGATCACGCTCGGGCGTCTCGGGTTCGAGCGTGAGGTCTTCGTCGGCCATGCGCCCCGAAACGGCTGTGCGGTGGGCTAAGGGTGGAGACCGGACGACGACCCGGAGCAAAACTCGTTACGGCTGCTTCCTTCCGGACCTGACCGGGTTGGCGAGGCGTCCGCCCGCCGCCGATCTCCGCCCCCTATATCGCGGCCATGAGGCTCGCGCGCAAGCTTAAGCGAGTTTAGAAGACGCTCATGCCTCTCGCCGCCTTTCAGAACACCTTCGCCGGCAACCCGCTGGACCGCGCCAGCGACCGCCGATCCGACCCGGCCTGGCTGGCCGAAAAGCTCGACGCGCCCGATTCGCTGGCCGTTGCTCTCTGGAACGGCAAGCCGTTCCTGGAGAACGGCAAGGACGGCGGGCTGCAGATCGCCTATCTGCGCGCCGACATGGCCCAGGAGCTGGCCGACAACGCCTGGGAGCGGCTGCTGTTCCTGGGCCTGTGGAAGGAGACCGCGGTGTTCGCGGTGGACCTGGAGGGCGGCGTCGATCCGGCCGACGGGCCGTTGTCGGGCCTGGGCCGCTTCGAGGACCTGAGAGCCTCGGCCCTGCGCCTGCCGCCGGCCGACGCGGCGATCATGGCCACGGCCAAGCAGATGTTCGAGTGGCGCCGCCGCCACCGCCACTGCGCGGCCTGCGGCGAGCCCAGCGAGGTGGCCGAGGGCGGCTGGAAGCGCGTCTGCCCGGCCTGCAACGCCGAGCACTTCCCGCGCACCGACCCGGTGGTGATCATGCTGGCGATCCACGGCGAACGCTGCATGCTGGGCCGCGGCGCCGTCTGGCCCAAGGGAATGTTCTCGGCCCTGGCCGGCTTCCTGGAGCCGGGCGAGACCATCGAGGAGGCCTGCGCGCGCGAGCTCTTCGAGGAGGCCGGGCTGAGGGCGACCTCGGTGCGCTACCATTCCACCCAGCCCTGGCCCTACCCTTCCTCGCTGATGATCGGCCTGATGGCCGAGGTGGACGGCGACGAGGCCGCCCCCGACCAGACCGAGCTGGCCGAGGTGCGCTGGTTCACGCGCGCCGAGGCCCGCGAGCTGCTGGCCGGCAAGACCGAGGGCGCCGGCGCCCCGGGCGCGATGGCCATCGCCCACCAGCTGATCAAGGCGTGGGCGGAAGAGGCGGACTGAGGGCGTTTCCCCGCGCGTCTTCGCCCCGCGGACGGCGGGAGCGTTGAAGGCGGGGCTCAGCCTTCTTCTCCTCCCCTTTTGGGGGAGGGGGACCCCGAAGGGGTGGAGGGGGACTGGGAGTCTGCCGGGGTGAGTCAAAGTCCCCCTCAGGCCCTCCGGGGCCAGCTCCCCCAGAGGGGGAGCATCCGGGCGCGGCACATCATCCCTCTCCCCTTGCGGGAGAGGGTGGCCCCGCGGAGCGGGGTCGGGTGAGGGGTCGCGCGGGTCTATCGGCTCAGCGAGCTGCGAGTCGGCTTGGCTCCCAGCTTTAGTTTATCCTCGGGCCGCCCCCTGGTCGGACCCGGGGGGTGGGATGAGCGGGGAGGTCAGGCCGAGTTGCGATAGGGCGGCTGCGCCCCCTCCACCGCTTCGCGGTCCCCCTCCCCCACTGACGCGGGGGAGGAGATCGAGGCGGCCTGCGGCGTGAATTCTCCTCCCCCATCGGGGGAGGGGGACCGCGAAGCGGTGGAGGGGGCCGGCGCTGGGGCTTGCGCCTCGCAGGGCTCGTCCTCGAGATCGTTGGCGGCGAGGCCGAGGTCCTGGAGGAGCTGGCGGAGGATGTCTTCGACGGGGGGATCGAGGAAGGCGTCCTCGAAGAAGGCTTCTTCGTCGATCCAGCGCTTAAGGGTGACCAGGAGGGTTCCGACGTCGTCGCGCTCGGCCTCGGTCCAGATCAGGCGTGAGGCGACATCGCCGACATAGGCCTTGCGGGCCCGCACCTGTTCCCGGCGCACGTCGGCTTCCCAGCGCTCGGCGCGCAGGGCGTCGCGCTCGAAGCGGGCCTCCAGGGCCAGGGTCTGGCGCACGGATCGGGAGAGGCGATGGAACGAGAGCGCCAGGCGCTCGGCCGCTTCCGGGGTCTCGGCCTCCACCGCCAGGCCGTGCAGGCGGCGGGTCAGGTCCATGCCGAGATCGGCGAGTTCCTCGAGCATCCGGCCTCGGGCCTGTTTCCTGTCCTCGGCGGCGCTCGACATGAACAAAAAGAGAACATAAGTCGAGGCTGGAGTCAAGGATTTTGGGGTCTGCGAGGGAGTCGAAGTCCCCCTCAGGCCCTCCGGGCCAGCTCCCCCAGAGGGGGAGCATCTGGGCTCGGCCACGCCTCACCTCCTGCGCCTTCCCCGCCCTTGTGGCGGGGATCCCTGGGGCGGCCGGGCTGTGCGCGGACCGGAGAGGTCTGAGAGGCCGAGGGAGGGATCCTAGGCACAAGGCCTAGGATGACGGTGGAGGGGATGGCGCGGGCGCCAAGCCTGGAACCGGAACTCACCGCTGTATCCGCGATCCAGCCAACTCAGACCTTCAGAACCTCCGCTCCCCTCCCCTTCAAACCGCCGTCCCGTCCTTGCGGACGAAGCGGCCGTCGGCGTTGGCGCTTTTCAGGTCGATGTCGGAGCAGGTGGTCAGGTCGTCCGGGTGGCGGGCGCCGACCTCCAGGTAGACCGCAAGGCGGCCGGAGCGGTTGATCAGGTGGTGGCCGTCGCCGGTGTTCTTGGGGAAGGCCGCGCAGTCGCCGGCGCGCAGGAGCGTTTCGCCGGCGTCCTCGATCAGGACCAGCTCGCCTTCGAGCACATAGACGAATTCGTCCTCGTGGCTGTGCCAGTGGCGCTGGCTGGACCAGGCGCCGGGGGGCAGGCGCATGAGATTGACGCCGAAGTCGGTCAGGCCGCCGGCGTTTCCGACGCGCTGGCGCACGCGATCGGCGCAGGGGGCGTCGTAGGGCGGCGGATAGCCCGAGCCCTTCCGGGCCGGGACGGCGGAGAGGTCGATCCTGGGCATGGCGCTCTTCCGGACGGCTGGCGTCCGAGCCTACGCCCGCCCGCGGGCGCCCGTCAGCCCCGCTCGCGGAACGGGTCGGCCGGATAGACGCCGAGGATCTCGAAGCGCTCGGAGAAGAACTGCAGCTCCTCGAAGGCGCGGGCCAGGCCCCGGTCTTCCGGGCGGCCGTCGACCTCGGCGTAGAAGAAGGTCGCCGTGAAGGCGCCGTTCTCCATGTAGCTCTCCAGCTTGGTCATGTTGACGCCGTTGGTGGCGAAGCCGCCGAGCGCCTTGTAGAGCGCGGCCGGGATGTTGCGCACGCGGAAGACGAAGCTGGTGATGCAGGGGGCGGTGAACGGCGGCGCCGGCGGATTGGGGTCCGCCGTCATGATCAGGAAGCGGGTGGTGTTGTGGTGCTCGTCCTCGATGTCGCGCGCCAGGATCTCCAGGCCGTAGAGCTCGGCGGCGAGGGCCGGCGAGATGGCCGCGCGGCGCGGGTCCGGCTTTTCGGCGAGGAGCTTGGCGGCGAGCGCGGTGTCGCCCACCGCCTCGGTCTTCAGCTTCAGCCGGCGCACCGTCCTGCGGCACTGGGCCAGCGCGATCGGCATCGACTGGACGACCTGAAGGTCCTCCAACTTCACCCCGGGATTGGCCATGAGCTGGAAGTGGATCGGCTTGAAGCGCTCGCCGATGATCTTCAGGCCGGAGTTGGGCAAGAGGTGGTGCACGTCGGCCACCCGCCCGGCGATGGAGTTCTCCACCGGGATCATGCCGAGCCGGCAGTCGCCGGACTTGATGGCCTCGAACGCCTCCTCGAAGGTGGCGTTGGGCACGGGCTCCATATCGGGGAAGGCGGCCAGGCACGCCTCGTGGCTGTTGGCGCCGAGTTCGCCCTGGAAGGCGATCCGCCCTTTGCTCATTTCAATCCCCTCGCATAGGCCCGCGCGCGCTCGAGGTCGGCGGGGTTGTCCACCGAGATCGGCGGCTCGTCGATGACCGCAGCCCAGATGGTCATGCCCATCTCCAAGGCGCGGAGCTGCTCCAGTTTCTCGCGCATCTCCAGGGAAGACGGCGGAGCGGCGGTGAAGCGCACCAGGGCGTCGCGGCGATAGGCGTAGACGCCGTGGTGGTGCCAGACCGGCGCATCGCCATAGAGCACCGAACGGGTGAAGTAGAGCGCCCGCCCGCTCCTGCCGTCCGGCTGCATGGCCAGCACGGCCTTGACCATGTCGGGGTTGGTGCGGACGGCGGGCGACGCCTCGGCCTCGACCACGGTGGCGATGTCGCAATCGGGGTGGGCGGCCAGCAGATCCACGGCGGCGCGCAGGATCGAGGGGGCGACGAAGGGCATGTCGCCCTGCAAGTTGACCACCACGTCGTGGCGACCCTCGGGGTCCAGCACCTCCAGGGCCGCCAGGATGCGGTCCGAGCCCGAGGGCAGGTCCGGATCGGTGAGCACGGCGCGGCCGCCGAAGGCCTGAACCGCCTCGACGATCTGCGAATCGCCGGCGGCCACGGCGACGGGCCCGACGCCGGCCGCCTCGGCCTGGCGCAGGACACGGACGATCATGGGCACGCCCTCGATATCGGCCAGCGGCTTTCCCGGCAGGCGCGTGGCGGCCATGCGCGCAGGGATGAGGATGATCGGCGTCATGGGTCGGTCGAGGGCTTTTTTGACTTGCGGAACGGGGCGGTTCGGGGTGAGACGAAGCTTCGCAGAGGCCAACTGGCCGGTTGCGCGAGCGCCGGTAGCGTGTAAGAGAGCCGGGCGCAATAAGGGGCGGGGATTCCCGCGCTCGCCGGTCTGTGCGGCCGGCCGTGGAGAGGGCCGAATTTAGGACTATGAGCGACCTCACGTTCAACAAGGTCGCCGGCGCGCTGCTGGCGACGGGCCTGGCCATCGTCGGCCTTCGTCAACTTTCCTCCGGGATTTTCGCCACCGAAGCGCCGGCCAAGCCGGGTTACGCCATCGCGGTGCAGGAAGGCGGCGAGAGCGGACCCAAGGTCGAAGCGCCGATCGACTGGGGCACGGTCCTGCCGGCGGCCGACGTGAACGCGGGCGCGGCGGTGTTCAACAAGTGCAAGTCCTGCCACAACGCCGACCAGGGCGGTCCGAACTCCACGGGCCCGAACCTGTGGGGCGTGGAAGGCCGCCAGCCCGGCAGCCACCCCGGCTTCGACTATTCGCAAGGCATGAAGGATTTCGGCGCGAAGCAGCCCGTGTGGGACTTCGAGCACATGAACAACTTCCTGGAAGGCCCGCAGAAGTACATCTCCGGCACGAAGATGACCTTCATCGGCCTGAAGAAGAAGGAAGACCGGATCAACCTTCTGGCCTACCTGCACCAGCAGGGCGGCACCCTGCCCTTCCCGGCGCCGAATCCCGCGCCCGCCGCCGACGCGGCCGCGGCGCCGGCCGATGGCGCTGCGGCGCCCGCGGGCGATGCGGCGGCGGCTCCGGCGGCCGACGCGGCCG